>NZ_JBVVUH010000001.1:0-365858 GCF_055809635.1 Roseibium sp. 10G30-5 | reverse complement strand
AGCAACTTGATGTTGACATGACGGCTCTGGTGCACATTTGCGCCAGTCCGCACCTGGATCTCGCGGCCTCACGCGCACTCGGCTTCCGCACGGTCTGGGTGGATCGCGGCACCGGACGCAAACCGTTGCCCGATTATCAACCAGAGTCCATTGTGCCGGCACTGGACAAAGTGCCCGCACTTTTCAGAACCTGTGGCTGGCTCTGACGCAAAGGATATGATGACATGGCACACGAACTGACCCTGAACCCGGAAGCTCCGGCCATTCTGCGCAACCGTCCCCTTGAGACCGAAGAGATCTGGCAGGCGCGGGTGGATCTAGCTGCCTGCCTGCGCATGGCAGCACGACACGGCCTTGAAGAAGGCATCTGCAATCACTTTTCAGCACTGGTGCCAGGTCACCCGGATCTGTTCATCGTCAACCGATTGGGCTGGGCCTTTCAGGAAGCAACGGCCTCCTCACTTCTGATCTGCGACTTTGATGGCCACGTGATCGCCGGTGACGGTGTGCCGGAAGCAACTGCCTTCTACATTCACGCCCGTCTGCACAAGATGGCTTCGCGCGTGGGCGCGGCCTTTCATACGCACATGCCCAATGCCACCGCCCTGTGCATGGTCGAGGGAGAACCTCTGGTGTGGGCGGGACAGACCGCTCTGAAGTTCTATGGCCGCACCGTCGTCGACACAGACTACAACGGTCTGGCGCTGGACGAGCGCGAGGGCGACCGCATCGCAGCGGTTCTTGGAGATGCGGACATCATCTTCATGCGCAATCATGGGGTCATGGTCTGCGCACCGAACATAGCCGAAGCCTGGGACGATCTCTATTATCTGGAGCGCGCGGCGGAGGTTCAGTTGAAAGCCATGGCCAGTGGACGAAAGCTCTTGCCGGTCCGCGAGGATGTCGCCCGCGAAGCCGCCTGCCAGATGCGCGAAGGCGACCCGGAAAGCGCGCGCATGCATCTGGAAAGCATTCGCCGGGTGCTGGACGAAACAAGCCCGGCCTATCGCACCTGAAACCGTCGCCTTCAAGCCCAGGAAAGTGACGCAGGGGATTTCAGCGGGGCACGCATCAGGCGCGCTCCGCTTTGTCCTGCATTGAGCGTCAAGCCTTTGCAAGACAAATGAAAACCGCTACCAACTATGGCACCTCTGCCCACCACGCCCAGCCGAAGGTGCCTCATGACCCACGACGCCGCCGCTCTCAGCCAGCATCCTGCCTTTCTCAAGGCCTGTGACACACTGACCAACAATCATGATCAGTTTGTCGAAGACATCATCACCCTGACCGAGATCCCTGCGCCCCCTTTCAAGGAGGACGTCCGGGCCGCCGCCTATGAGAAAATGTTCCAAGCGCTCAAGCTGGAGAATGTGCATCAGGATGAGATCGGCAACGTCCTTGGTCTGCGACGAGGCACAGGCAACGGCGCGCTGGTTGTCGCGGCCGCCCATCTGGACACGGTCTTTCCGGAAGGCACAGATGTAACGATACGCCGCGAAGGCACAAAACTGATGGCTCCGGGCGTCGGCGACGATACTCGCGGGCTCGCCACGCTTCTGACCTTCGTGCGGGCACTGGATGCAGCGAACATCCGCACCGAGCAGGATATTCTCTTCGTCGGCAATGTGGGCGAAGAAGGCAAGGGAGACCTGCGCGGCATCCGCCATCTCTTCACCAAGGGCGAATTCCGGGAGAAAATCGGCGCCTTCTTCACATTCGACGGCATCGAACCTGAAGATCTTACCACCGGCGCAGTGGGCTCCTACCGATATCGCATCACTTTCAAGGGCCCGGGCGGGCACAGTCTTGGTGCCTTCGGTACTGTTAACCCGGCCTATGCGCTGGGTCAGTTTCTGGTAGGCATGTCGGCCATTCAGGTGCCGGAAAATCCTCGCAGTTCCTATTGCGCCAGCGTTATGCAGGGCGGCACCTCGGTCAACGCCATTCCGGAAGCCATCTGGCTGGAAGTCGATCTGCGGTCTGAAGATCCGACCGTTCTGGAAGATCTGAACACACAGATCCATACGCTGGTGGATCAGGCGGTCGCCTTCGAGAACAACCGTGGCGATACGACAAACGGTGCAATCAGCGTGGACATGACCCGCATCGGCAACCGCCCGGCAGGCCGCACGGATGAAAAAGAAGCCATCGTTGTACAATCTCAAGCAGCTCTGACGGCTTTCGGCTTCACGCCCGTTCTGGAAGTCTCATCGACAGATGCCAACATCCCGATGTCGCTCGGCATTCCGGCGGTCAAGTTCGGCCATGGCGGCAGTGGCGGCAATGCTCACCGCCTGGACGAATGGATCGACGTCGAGCCGACTGAAAGCCTGCGCGGTCAGAAAGCCGGGCTTCTGGCACTTCTGGCCACCGCAGGCCTCAGCGACTGAATGCCCCTTCAGTCAAGCAGCAGATAAAAGAAACAGGCCGGAGAGCATCACTGCTCCCGGCCCGTTCGTGTTGTAATCTGACTGACCGAAGGCTTATTTCTTCAGCTTGGCCTGTTCCAGCGACCAGTATTCCATGTCGAAAAGGTCCGCCTCTCCGATCGGCGTGAACGCGCCGTATTCTTCCGCAGCGTTGACCGCGCGTGTCGCCTGTTCACACAGGTCGCCACCGACCTTTGCCGCTTTTTCGGCGGTGCCCAGTGCAAACATGCCCGCACCGCGCACCATAATGACGCGCGGATAGGGATCCAGCATCGTCTTGGGCTCTTCGGCCCGCGCTGCATTGCGCTCGAAGTAATCGGTGTAACGCTTCTGATAGGCCGCAAGGATAGCTGCGATATCATCCTCGCTTGCGTCTGCGTCTACCGTCATCGGCCATGGCTTGATACGAATCACGTGATCCGGCGTCACCGTGCCACGACCGGAGATCGCGTCTGCATTCGGTTTGCTGGTGTGAATGCGAATGGCTGGCGTTGACCGGTAATCCATGAAGAGCTTGCCGGAGAACGGCGACGCTTCCGTATCGAAGACCGCGCGCAGCCGGGTCTCCAGCCCCTCGGGAGCGTTCTGGTCGCTGGCCTGAACGCCGGTCAGGCGAATGCCCTTCGACGCCAGTTCATCTTCGGCCAGAGACACGAACTCGATCATCAACTCGTAGGACGTCTTCGCATCATCCGCGAAGGTGAAGAGGCCGTGATTTTCCAGCCAAAGACCATCACAGTCCGGAAACTGACGGAAGATCTTGTCACCTTCGATCGACAGATCAAAGCCCGGCATCACGTAGGGAACAAAGGCCACGCGTCCGTTGTAGAGACGCTCGACAATCGCCCGCATATCCACCTGATCCGCAAGCGCCAGAATAGCTGTGGCGTGGGTATGATCCACAAAACGGTACGGAATGAAACCGTGTAGAAGCGCTTCGACAGAAGGGTTCGGTGCGTCCTTCTCGATCAGGGCGTCGCGCAGCAGGGCAACCATTTCCGGGTCACTCAGTTTCTTGCCGTGGCGGGTTTCCAGCAGCGGCTCCAGCCGGACTGCGGGAAGGCCAGAGCGCGGCAATCGTGTCCAGATCCCAGCCGCTGCCCTTGATGTGCATCAGCTCCGTGCCGTCTTCCGCCGTCACCTTGACCGAGGTGTTGCCACCACCATGCAGCACCAGATCCGGGTTCTGCCCGATGATCCGCGAGGTATAGACGCGCAGACCCAGGTCGGCAGGCAGGCCGGTCTTTACGGCATCCGCCGCAAAAGCCTCGGCATCTTGGGTGTTCCATGCACTTTCCATATCAGCTCATCCAATCAAAGAAACGCCAGAGCCACGATATCCGCAGCTCTGGCGCAAAGGGTCAGTCCGGCTTAGAAGTCGAACTTGTCGATATTGTCCTTGGTGAAGACAGTACGCTGCGGCAGCAGCACGATGCCGTTGTTCTTGGCTTCGTAGTCGTAGCCCTGAACGGAGTTCGGCGAGACCTTGATGGTACCAACGCCCGGAATATCCAGCGTGTCGCCAACCTTCATCGGGCCGTGCTTCAGAACATGGTCTGCCACATAGACAGAGATCTTGCCCTGCTGGGTCACATCCCACAGGCCGAAACGGGCAACAGTGCCGCGCTTGACGTAAGGCCGCATGACGTTCGGCGTCGAAAAGCCGACGATGGTGACCTTGCCTGCACGGCCAAGATTTTCAGCAGCCTGAGCTGCTGCCGGCAGTGCATTGGCATCCGGTGCGATGATGGCATCCAGATCCGGATAGGTCTGCAGAATGCTTTCAGCCGTCTGCAGAGACTTCTGCGCATCGTTGTAACCATACTGGGTCGTGACGACTTCCCAGCCCGGATGCTCCTTCTGGATCTTCTCTTTTGCAGCCTTCACCCATGCGTTCTGGTCTGTCACGGTCGGGCTGGAATAGAAGAAGGCAACCTTGGCCTTGTCCTTTTTCAGTCCGTCAGAGGCCATGGACACCAGCAGGTTACCGAGCTGCGTCGGTGTGCCCTGGTTGACATAGTAGCTGCGGCACTCCGGCTTGACGTCACTGTCCCAGGTCATGACTATGGACACCACGCTTCATGGCGCGCTTCAGAGCCGGGCACAACCCATCTGGAGACACACTGGCAACGATGACTGAGTCATACCCCTGATTGACGTAGTTGTTGATGAAACGCACCTGCCCGGAAACGCTCGGCTCGGTCGGACCGTCATAGGTCACTTTGTCGCCCAGCTCTTTACCAGCCTGCATGGCACCATTGCCACCGCTGGTGAAGTATCCGACGCCGACCAGCTTCGGAATGAAGGCAATTTGCGCATCCTTGGCCTGAACCGCCGCGGTGCTCATCAAAGTACCAGCCAGCAAGCCTGCCGACATGGCCCCTACACTCATCAATTTCTTGAACATTCATTCTCCTCCACTTGAGACCGTTGCCTTGTTTCTTTTCTGTAATCTGGCAACGGCGATAAAATCGGTCAGCATCACGCTCCCATGACGCAATGCGACCGCGACAACCAGCAACCCTCCCGAAAGTGCGCTGGAAATCTGGCTCGACACACCCACAGCCTGCAAACCCTGTTGCAGATAGCCGATAACGAATGTCGCAATGAGCGTGCCGAAGATAGACCCCTGTCCGCCGTAGATGGAGGCTCCCCCAAGCACGGCGGCCGTGACGGCTGGCAGCAGCGTGGACGACCCCAGGTCAACACGGGCCGAGCCGAAATAGGCAGACAACACGAGTCCTGCGATGGCGGCGCAAACGCCCGTGATCACATAGGTCAGCGTTTGGATGCGCTGCACTGGGATCCCGGCGAACCGAGCCGCTGTTTCCGACTGGCCAACAAGAAACACGCCCCGTCCGAAGCGGGTGAAATGCAACAGCACCACGAGAACCACCGCCAGCACCAGAAACAACACCAGAGAGGCAGGCAGACCAGCGATCTCGGCATAGCCAAAGCTGGTGAAAGCATCCGGGAAGTTGCCGATACCTTCATAGCCACCGGCACCGACGAAGCCGGAAGCCACCGTAGCCGCCCCCTGATAGAGGTACAGCCCGCCCAGCGTCACGACGAGCGGCTGGATCTTTGAGAAATGGATCACGCTGGCATTCAGCAGACCACACAGGCCACCGATCACCAGTGCCGCCAACAACGACAGTGGCAACGGCAGACCGAAGAAATTGCAAACGCCGAAGACGATGGCAGCCAGACCGACAACGGAAGCGAAGGACACATCAATGCCCCCAGCGATAATCACCAGTGTCAACGGCAGGGCCACAATGCCGATCTGAATGAAGTCGGACGTGCCGTAGATCAGGCCATCGAAATTCAGGAAGCGCGGATTGAGCACGCCGAACACCAGCAACTCAAGCACCAGAAGGGCAATCAGCGCGACTTCCCAACGATAGAAAAGCTTCTTTATCATTGCGCCTTCACCACCATGTTGTCTTTTAGAGGCTCAGCCGTCGCAGTTGGCGTGCGCTCATGCACAGCATAACGACGAGCACGGATGCGACGCTCGATGAGTTGGCGCACGCGACCATCCAGCAACAGCACGATCAGCAGGATTGCCCCGGCAATGAAGTCGTTCCAGTAGGCAGGGATCTTGAGAAAGACGAGCGCACTGTCGATGGACGTAATGAAGATGACGGCGGCCACAACACCGGCCACGGACCCGACACCACCCAGCAGACTGACGCCGCCCAGAACATTGACCGCGATGGCCTTCAGCTCGATGCCATTGCCCGCCTGATTGGGGATGAAGCCGATCTTGGCGGCAAACACCAGTCCAGCCAGCGCCGCGCAGAACCCCGCACCGACGAAGGCATAGAATTGCATCCGCCGCACCGGCACACCCAGATGATGCGCCGCATCCCGGTTGTCACCAACCGCATAGAAGAAGCGTCCGAACCGGGTTTTGCGCAGTCCAAGCCAGAGGCCAACAGCCACAATCGCCACAACGATCGTCAGCATGGAAAACCCAAAGCTGAAGTTGTCTGCCAGCCCCTTCAGGTTTTGCGGCAGGTCTTCCAGCCACTGACCGCCGGTCAGCACCAGCATCAACCCGCGGAAAAGCCCCAGTGTGCCAAGTGTTGCGACAATTGACGGAATGCCGAGGAAGGCAATGAGCAGACCGTTAACCGCCCCCGCGACCACGCCGGTGAGCAGACAGAGCCCGATGGCCATCGGCAGCCCGTAGCCCGCGTTCAGCGCCAGGCCCAAAACAGCCGCACTGAGGCCCAGAACCGAGCCACTCGACACATCAATGTTGCGTGTCAGAATCACCACCATGGTGCCCAGTGACACCAGCATCAGCACCATGCTGTTGGCGACGACCAGCGACAGAGTTTCCCCGGAAAGATAGCCGGGCGCCACCGCACCGACGCCCAGATAGGCGACGATCAGGATGACAAAGAGTGTCGCAACGCGGTTGCGAGCGAACAGATCAAGCATGGGTGGCCTCCTCGGCGCCGAAGGCCAAACGCGCAATGGCGTCTACAGTAATGGTGTCAACCAACTCGCCACTGTTCTGGCCAAAGGCCATCACCTGAACGCGGTCGGCCAGTTCCTCGATCTCGTCGAAATCGGAAGAAATCAGGATCACGGCCACGCCGGTGTCTGCCAGCGAGCGGATGAGTTCATAAATGTCGTGGCGGGCGGCCACATCCACACCGCGGGTCGGCTCATCAAGAATGAGAACCCTGGGCTGGGCTGCGAGGCATTTGGCCATCAAAACCTTCTGTTGATTGCCACCGGACAGGCCGCGAGCGCTCTGAGCCGCATCCTTGCATTTGATCGCCATACTCTTGCGGAACCCGTCAAAGCTTGACCGTTCCTGTCCCGGACGCAGAAAGAACGGCAGCTTGTGAACCAGATAGGATGACGCATTCCAGAACAGCGGCGCTTCCAGAAACAGACCATTCTGCTGACGGTCTTCCGGCAGATAGACCAGCCCCTGATCAACGCAGCGACGCGGTGATGGGTGGGTCAGCGGCTTGCCTTCCAGCAGCACCTCGCCACCGCTCATGGGCCGTAGGCCAAACAGGGTTTCGGCCAACTCCGTACGTCCGGCGCCGACAACACCTGCCAGGCCCAGCACCTCACCACCCCAGACATCCAGAGTAATGTCGCGGAAGCCTTCGCCGCTCAGTCCACGGACCGACAACCTCGGCAAACCGATATGAGCCACCTTGCGCGTGCTTTGCCGTGCGCCCTTTGTATCAGCCAGTTGAACACGGCTCATGGCATCAATGATCTGAGCATCCGTGAAGGACGGCAGCGGACCCGACAATACAATCGCACCGTCGCGCAGCACGCTGATAGACCCGCAGACTTCGCGGATTTCACGCAGCTTGTGTGAAATGAAGAAAATGCCGACGCCCTGTTCCTGCAACATGCGAATGCGATCAAACAGGGCCCGCGTTTCAAAAGGCGTGAGCGCAGACGTCGGTTCATCCAGAATCAGCACCCGCGCATTACGTACAAGACCCCGCATGATCTCGACGATCTGACGCTCCGCGATTTCAAGCGTGGCGGCCTGCGCATCCAGATCCAGAGACACGGACAGGTCGACGACCAGCCGCTCAATCTCGGGCCGCAACGCCCCCGGCGACGCCTTCAACCCCAGACAGATGTTTTCCAGCACCGACTGGTTCGGCAGGATGTGCGCTTCCTGCGGCACGAGATACAAGCCAAGGGCCTGTGCCTGCGCAGGCGCTGCCTGCGTCAGCGGGCGGCCATTAATTTCGATACTGCCCGAATTGGCCGCAATGACCCCGGACATGATCTTCATGAGGGTCGATTTTCCTGCGCCATTGCCTCCCAGCAACGCATGAACTTCGCCCGGACGCAGGGAAATGGACACACCGCTCAGCACCGGAACCGGGCCGAAGGACTTCCAGATATCCGTCAGAACCGCAGCCTTTTTGGCCGCTGCCTCCTCCAACATTTCCCACCTGTTCATTTGTGTTTTGTAAACATCATATGATCACGCAACTGAAAAGTCGTCAACTGTTTCAAATGAATAAATCGAACCTGCCCTGCCCGAAAGTCGATAGAGAGTATTAAATATATGAGGATTTGTGGGCTTTTATCACATTTCACCCGAAGGCACAGCCAGCTGAACAAATGTCCGTTGACGGATCATTTGTTTATGCGTTATGCATTTGTTCAATTCAAATTCGAGTGAGAGACATGGCGGCAGACAACGGAGAATGGAGCCATCCGGATACGGACGAGGAAACCCTCACCCGGATTGCGTGGTACTATTATAACGATGGTCTGACACAAAACGAGATCGGCGAGCGCCTCAATCTCTCTCGTATCAAGGTGTCCCGCCTGCTGGAAAGCGGCAGGCGCTCGGGCATCATCCAGGTCCGCATCAACTCGCGCTATCAAGGTTGCCTGACACTGGAGCAGCAAATCAAGGATCGCTACGGCCTCCTGGAAGCCTATGTCGTGCCTGAACTTCCCGAGGAAGATCCGGCGGATCGTCTGGGCCAGGCTGCCGCGCAGTTCCTGATGCAACGCCTGAAGAAGAATGACCTGCTGGCCGTCGGCTGGGGGGTCACCGTCAGCAACACAATCCAGCGGCTGGGACATCTGGCCAACGAGCGCAACATCGGCTTGGTGAGCCTGACGGGGGGCGTGGGCACCTATGTCGACGGCATGCGCACGGCCAATTGGGGCAGCAGCGTCCATCTGGTTCCCGCCCCGCTTGTGGTGCGCGACCCGGAGGTGGCACGCAACCTGTCTTCGGAACCAGCCGTCTCCAACCTTCTCGATATGGCGTTGAATGCCTCTTACCAGCTCGTCGGTATTGGCGAACTGTCAGGCGACTCCACAGTCGTGAAGTCCGGATACGTCGGACCGGATGAAGTTGAACCACTCCGCCGGAAGGGAGCCGTCGGAGATATCCTGTGCCAGTTTTACGATGACCAAGGGCAACCCCTGTCTTTGCCCCTGCATGACCGGGTTGTCGGCGTCAAGCTGTCCGCCTTGTCTCAGGCAGAGAAGGTGATTGCCGCTGCCGCAGGCAAGGCCAAGGTGAAAGCCATTCACTCCGCCCTGCTCGGTAAATTCGTCGGCATTCTGATTACGGATGAAACAACGGCACGGGAACTGTTGAAATCGGGAGGATCACAAGATGACCAAAAGCTATCTTCTGGCGATTGATGCTGGAACGGGCAGTGGTCGCGCTGTCATCTTTGACACGCACGGCAACCAGATTGCCAGCTCGCAATCCGAGTGGTGGCACAAGAGTGACCCACGGTTCGAAGGTTCGATGGATTTTGATGTCGAGGGAAACTGGGCGCTTCTATCCACTGCCATTCGCAAGGCCATGGCCAAAGCCGACATCTCCGCGCAACAGATCGTCTCGGTCAGCGCCACCAGCATGCGCGAGGCTTTTGTCGCCTATGATCGCCAGGGCCGCGAAATCTGGGCCTGTGCCAATGTCGACAGCCGCGCCATTCAGGAAGTGCGCGATCTGAAGTCCACCTTCCCAACGCTGGAAGCAGAGTTGTACCATAAGAGTGGCCAGACGTTTGCTCTGGGCGCCCTGCCGCGCCTGCTCTGGATCCAGAAACATCAGCCAGACATTTATGAGCGTATCGACCGCATCTGCATGTTGTCGGACTGGGTTCTGGCGCGTCTGTCGGGTGAAATCGCCAGCGATCCCTCCAACGCAGGTACCACCGGCCTTCTGGATCTGGTGACCCGCGACTGGATACCGGGCGCCATGACGAAAGCGGGCATGCGCTCCGACATCTTCCCAAGGTGCGCGGAGCTAGGCACCATCATCGGACGGGTGACGGCAAAAGCGGCAGAGGAAACCGGCCTGAGCGCTGGTACGCCCGTTGTCACCGGCGGCGGTGACTGCCAGATCGGCACGGCGGCGCTCGGACTGGTCAACGAGGGCGACTGCGCCATTCTGGGCGGCACCTTCTGGCAGCAGGTGGTGAATGTCGGCCCAAAGA
This sequence comes from Roseibium sp. 10G30-5, assembly GCF_055809635.1. Lineage (NCBI taxonomy): Bacteria > Pseudomonadati > Pseudomonadota > Alphaproteobacteria > Hyphomicrobiales > Stappiaceae > Roseibium > Roseibium sp. 10G30-5. The sequence goes on along the minus strand of NZ_JBVVUH010000001.1, from coordinate 355,453 downwards.
TCAGCGATCCGACGATGGACCTGCGCATCAATCCGCATGTCATCAACGGTCTGAACCAGGTGGAAGCCATCAGTTTCTTTGTCGGGCTGGTCATGCGCTGGTTCCGCGACAGCTTCGGTGCGCAGGAAATTGCCGCCGCTGGCACCTCCGGCGATGCCTACAGCCTGCTGGAGCAGGACGCAGCCCGCATTCCCCCTGGCGCCTATGGCATCATCCCCGTGTTCTCGGACGTCATGCACTATGGCAACTGGTATCATGCTGCGCCTTCGCTTCTGAACCTCTCGGTTGATCCCGAGAAGTCGGGCAAGGCCGCCATCTTCCGCGCACTTCAGGAAAACGCATGCATCGTCGCAGCACGCAATCTGAAGACAATCTTCTCACTGGCAGGCACGACTCCAGACCGTATCGTCTTTGCCGCAGGTGCAGCAAAATCTGATCACTGGGCGCAAATCCTGTCCAGTGCGACCGGTCTTCCCGTCGTCACACCGGTGGTCAAGGAGGCCACCGCCCTTGGCTGCGCCGGGGCGGCTGCGATTGGCGCGGGTCATTATTCCAGCTTCGCCCAGGCCGCAGACGACTGGGTGCGCTGGGACAAGCACTTCGAGCCGAACAGCGAACACAAGGAAATCTATGACAACGCCGGAGAGCGATGGGCCAAGGCCTATGCCTTGCAAAAGCAACTGGTTGACGAGGGTGTCACCACCGCGATGTGGGCTGCTCCCGGCCTTTAAGGCTTCAACCGACAACACTTTGATTTAGACAGGAACGCAAAATGCTCATTCAGATGGTCAATATTCAGGTCAAACCGGGCCACGTCGACACTTTCCTCAAAGCCTTCCGGATCAACTACGAAGGCACACGCATGGAGCTAAGGCAACCTGCGTTTCGATGTACTGCGTGACCCGGCGGATGAGAACAAGTTCATGGTCTACGAGGTGTTTCGCTCAGATGAAGCATTGGATGATCATCGCAAGACAGAGCATTACCGCAAATGTGTCGAAATGATCGACCCCATTCTGGCAGGCCCGCGCACCAAGGACTTCTATAACGCCGAGATGGCAGACTATCTGCCAGTGCTGACCCCCTGTACGGGCGGCTACGCGCCAGCGTCGCGGAGTTTACAGACACCCGCGCCTTTCACTGTGAAGGCGCAACTTGACCGGGGCTGACGGCAACGTCGGACCCGGTTTTTTATTGAGTCTTGTATTTTTCATGATGATCATCATATAACGAAAACATAGAACATCGGATCGGGTACATCATGAAGGTCAGCAAGGCTCAGGCAGAGGAAAACCGCCAGGAAATCGTGCGCAGCGCCAGCGCTTTGTTCCGGGAGCGCGGCTTTGATGGCGTCAGTGTATCGGACTTGATGAAGGCTGCCGGCATGACACATGGCGGCTTCTATGGTCACTTCAAGTCGAAAGACGACCTGATGGCCAAGGCGGCAGGTGCCTCACTGTCCGACAATCATTCCATCTGGACCTGTATCGAGGAGGGGAACCCGGCCTCTGTGCAGGCCTTCATCGACCGCTATCTCTCTACCCGCCATCGTGACAATCCGGCCAATGGCTGCGCATTGCCGACCCTTGGAATGGACGTCGCCCGCAAGTCCGGAACCGTGCGCCAGAGCATGGAAAGCGGCTTCCGCAGGCTGGTGAAGAAGCTGGGCAGTGCCATGACCTCAACCGCAGAAGACAAGCGCCGGGATGAGGCCATCGTGCTGATGTCCCAGCTTGTCGGCGCCATGCTGCTGTCGCGGACAGTGGAAGATGCGACGCTGTCCGAAGAAATTCTCGAAACCTCCCGCAAGGCGCTGAAAGACCGCTTTCCCGGTTGATGCCCTCGTTTTCAACATCCTGGGCCCGACCTGCATCGGGCCATGACCTTAATCATGATAATCATAATGATTAAGGTCTGCGATTTCGGATATTACACCCAATGAGCCAGACGCTTACCGACGACATTCCCGGCACGGCAGAAGTCGCCACGCCACGCCGCAGCCGCAAGGCCGTGTTTTTCCGCCTGCTTGGACTGGGCCTCGTGATAGCGGCCGCCTTTTACGGCTATCGCTGGTGGACAGTGGATCGCTTTCTGATAACGACCGACGACGCCTATGTTGGCGGAAACGTCACCACGTTGTCCCCGCAGATTGCCGGGCGGATTGCAAAGATCTTCGTTCATGACAATCAGAAGGTGAAGGCGGGCGCGCCCCTGATCCAGATCGACAGCGCGCCCTTCGTGGCAGCAGTCAACCGAGCCAAGGCAGAGTTGCAGAAGGCACAATCCAACCTGGCGACATTGCAGGCGCAATACACCGTGCAGCAATCCACGATCCAGAGCGCACAGGCAGATCTGGTGTCGCGGCAAGCCAGTGCCCGCTTCACGCAGGAAGAAGCCGATCGTTACCGCAGCCTTGCCTCCACCTCGGCCGCTTCAAGGCAGAGCGCCCAACGCGCAGAGGCCGACAACGCACAAGCACAGGCCGCCATTCAGGCGGCGCAAGCAGGCCTTACCTCTCAAAAACAGCAGGTTTCGGTACTCGACAGTGAAATCAAGGGGGCAAAGGCAGCGATCACGTCTGCCGAGTCCGATCTGCATATCGCCCAACTGAACCTTGGCTACACCACCATCAGCACTCCGCTGGACGGCATCGTCGGGCACCGTTCAGCTCAGATCGGCGCCTATGTACAACCTGGCGTTTACCTGCTGTCGGTTGTCCCGGACCATACGCTTTGGATCGACGCCAATTTCAAGGAAGATCAACTCGCCGACATCCACGTAGGTGATCCTGTCTCTCTCAGTGTCGATGCCATGCCGGGCACGCATCTCAGCGGCCACGTCGCAAGTTTTGCTCCGGCAACCGGATCGGTGTTCAGCATCATTCCGACGGAGAACGCCACGGGCAACTTCACCAAGATCGTTCAGCGCGTACCGGTCCGCATTGTCGTCGACCAGCCACAGCTTCTGCGTCCCGGTCTGTCCACGACGGTCACGGTGGACACACGGCGCGATGGGGACAGCACCCAATGAACACATCGACCGACACACAGGATGGAAGCAACTGGCTGCGCTCCATCGTTCCTTTCATGATCATGTGTATCGGCATGTTCATTGCTCTTCTGGACATTCAGATCGTGGCCTCTTCCCTGCAAGACATCGGCGGCGGACTTTCCGCCGCACAGGACCAGATCAGTTGGGTTCAGACGGCCTATCTCATCGCCGAGATCATCATGATCCCGTTGTCGGGATGGTTGACACAATTGATGTCGACACGCTGGCTGTTCACGGCGTCTGCGGCCGGCTTCACCATCGCCAGTGCGCTGTGCGGGCTCTCCTGGAACATCGAGAGCATGATTGTCTTTCGCGCCCTGCAAGGCATGCTCGGCGCGTCCATGATCCCGATCGTCTTCACCTCGTCCTTCCATTACTTTCAGGGGCAGCGCCGGGTCTATGCCGCCGCCGTGATCGGCACCATTGCATCCACTGCGCCCGCGCTCGGGCCCGTCATCGGCGGCTGGATCACCGATACGCTCAACTGGCACTGGTTGTTTTACGTCAATGTGGTGCCGGGCACGCTGATTGCCATTACCATTCCCTTTATTGTCAAGATCGATCAGCCAAACCCCAAGCTACTGGCAAAAGCTGATTATGCCGGCATCATCCTGATGGCGATCTTTCTGGGCTCTTTGGAATATGTGCTGGAGGAAGGTTCCCGCTGGAACTGGTTTGACGACAAGACCATCCGGATGACGACCTTGATCTCGGCTATTTCAGGGCTGCTGTTCGTCATCCGCAGTCTGACAGCGGCAAACCCGGTGGCAGATCTGCGAGCCTTTACCAATCGCAACTTTACCATTGGCTGCATCCTGTCCTTCATCACCGGCATTGGCGTGTTCGCAACCATCTACCTGACCCCGCTGTTTCTGGGGTATGTGCGGGGATTTGATGCCTGGCAAACGGGCACGGCCATCTTCGCCACAGGCGCAGGCTCGCTCATTGGCGTGCCGCTTTATGTGATGCTGGCCAAGAAAGTCGATCTGCGGTGGCTGATGGGCATCGGACTTGCCGCCTTCGGCATGTCGATGTGGGGCTTCAGCGGCATCACATCGCAATGGGGAGGCAGCGAGTTATTTGCGCCGTTGTTCCTGCGTGGCCTGCCACAGGTGTTTGCCGTTGCACCCAGTGTCACACTGGGACTGGGCAGCTTGCCACCGGAGCGCCTGAAATACGCCAGTGGCCTCTTCAACATGATGCGAAATCTGGGAGGTGCCGTTGGCATTGCCATGTGTGGGGCTATTCTCAACAACCGCACCAACTTTCACTTCCATTCGATCGCAGCTCACCTGACCTCAAGCAACGAGCCGATGATGTCATTTCTGCAGGGCACCGCCGAGCGCTACCAGAGCTTCGGAGCGGATACAGACACCGCTCAGATCAGTGCCCTGAAACAGCTCTTTCATATTGCCTATCGCGAAGCCTCGACGATGGCCTATGCGGATGCTTTCATCGTCATCATGCTGGCTTTCGTGGTGGCCACGATGCTGGTGCCATTCCTGCGCAATGTCACCCCTCCCAAGACGCCACCATCCTCGCACTGAGGGGGAGGCCGATCTGCCCGTAGAAAAACAAAGCTGCCTGCGCAGAACGACAGGCAGCTTTCAGAACTCCGGGATCAATCGCATAACCCGTTCAGGTGGCTCCCTCCTCAGGACACCATTGCCTGCGACGACGGGGATGCAACGGAGCGGCGCCGCGCATCCAGGCTGAATGCACCAGCTCCGAAGTGAACGATCTGCAACATGCCTCCGATGATCATGATATTTTTCAGGAAGTGAATCATCTGGTTCTGATCCGCAAAATTGGTATGAAAATAAAGTGCGGCTGCCAGCGTGAAAACGGCCATGACTGAGGCCACGATGCGCACCTGGAAGCCGAGAACCAACAGCGCACCGCCTCCCAGCTCGACCAGCACTGCGACCACGAAGGCCAGCGGTGGCACGGGCATGCCCACGGCCGTGATCATTGCCACGGTGCCCTTATAGGCAAAGAGCTTACCGAGACCGCTCATCATGAAAGGAAGGCCGATCAGCAGACGGCCGATGAAAGGAAAATAGGAAGTGGACTGCACCTTGTAGCTCCGGCATTCAAGACGTTGAAACGTGTCTGCAAGGAGCCGGAAAACAGCGACGAGAACGGTCGTCTGGACGGGCAATCGCTTATCACTTCACTGCCTCCGGCCGCCTTGCGGGCAACCTTCACTGCCCTGACACCGCTGAATATGCGGAGCTTTTCCGGATGTGATAATCCGCCTGTGATGCAACACGCTGTTTCGTTGATAGAACGATTTTTCGCTATGTCGTCTCAATTATCAACGTCTGAACCAGAAATTCCACCAGTGCCCGCACACTTGGCAGCATTCCCCGACGCGACGGATAAATCACATGCACAATGCCCTGACTGCCGGACCAGCCGGGCAACACGCGCACCAGACTGCCATCGGCAAACCCCGGATCGCACAGCATCTCAGGCAACAGGGCAATGCCGGCCCCGGCCTTGGCCGCACTCAACAGCAAATCAAAGCTGCCGCTCGCCAGTCTCGGCGCAAAGCGCAAGGTTTCCATGCGCCCGTCGCCATTCATCAGCTTCCAGCTGGCATTCAGCGCCTGCTCCTCGTGACACAGCAGCGACAGATCAGACAGGTCCGCTGGAGAGGCAATCGACGGCACAGAGGTCAGGTACTCTGGACTGGCTGCCAGATAGCGCGAAGCCGTACCGATACGACGGACCAGAAAATCGCTGTCCGTATCCAGCTTGTCGCGCACACGGATGGCAACGTCGATGCCTTCGTTGATCAGATCCATCCGTCGGTTGGACACGACAAAAAGCACCCGCAGGCCTGGATGCAGCTTCAGAAATTCCGGTAAATGGCGGACAAACAGGATTTCCATGCCACTGGGACAACTAACCCGCACCAGACCCCGCGGCTCTGCCTGCAAACTGTTGGCTACGTCCTCGACTGCTTCGGCTTCCTGCACCACCGATCTGGCCCGCTCGTAGACCATCTGCCCGGCTTCCGTCAGCGCCATCTGCCGCGTACTGCGTTCCAGAAGACGCACGCCCAAATGCTCTTCCAGCAATGTCACCCGACGGCTCAACCGCGATTTCGGCACGTTGAGCGCACGTGCAGCGGCGGAAAACCCGTTATGCTCCACCACGGCGGTCAGAAACTTCAGATCATTATAGTCAAGCATGCTGCGCGATCTCGCTCACAAAAAGGGCGGCCCCGTCGGGACCGCCCTCTATATAGGCTGTCTTGCGAAAAGATCAGGCCACCGCGAAGGGGGTCAGGAGGGTTTTGAGCTCCATTACTTCTTCCAGACCGTAGATGCCGCCCTCGCGGCCATTGCCGGACTGCTTGTAGCCGCCGAAAGGACTTCCCGACGACATCGACTTGCCGTTGACGTGCACCATGCCAGCACGCAAACGCGATGCCACCCGCGCGGCGCGGTCTGCATTTCCCGTCTGGATATAGGCTGACAGGCCGTAGGGCGTGTCATTGGCCATACGGATCGCCTCTTCTTCCGTATCAAAGGGAATGATGGCCAGAACCGGACCAAAGATTTCCTGCTGGGCGATGGCCATATCGTTGGTCACATCGGCAAACACCGTCGGCTTGACGAAATAGCCGAAGGTGAACCCATCTGGCCGTCCCGTCCCACCGACCACCAGTCGCGCGCCCTCGTCGATGCCGGTCTGGATCAACGTCTGCACGCGGCCAAACTGCACATCAGAGACCAGCGGACCAATGTGGTCGCCTTCAACATCCGGTTGGCCGACGGCAACCTTGCGGGCTGCATCCGCCACCAGATCGACAACCTTGTCGTAAACCGAGCGTTCGACCAACAGACGGGTCGGCGAATTGCACGACTGGCCGGAGTTTTCGAAACACTCCGTGACGCTCCACGCCACCCGGTCTTCCAGATCGGCATCAGCGAACAGCAGGTTGGGCGATTTTCCACCCAGTTCAAGCGTCACACGCTTCACCGTATCTGCTGCATCCTTGGTCACCGCAATTCCGGCGCGCGTAGAGCCGGTGAAGGACATCATGTCGACGCCGTCATGTTGTGACAGCGCAGCCCCTGCCGTCACCCCGTCGCCATTGACCAGATTGAACACGCCCGCCGGAAAGCCAGCCTCATGAATCATCTCGGCATACAGCAGAGCGTTCAAGGGCGTAAACTCGCTCGGCTTCAAAACGCAGGTCGACCCGGTGGCAAGCGCCGGGATCACCTTCAACGCGATCTGGTTGATCGGCCAGTTCCACGGCGTGATCAGCCCGAGAACGCCCATCGGTTCGCGCAGCACGGTGTCGCCATTCGGCAACACGTCGCGGGTGTCGAGACGCTTCAGCGCAGCGATGAACCCCTTGAGATGACTGAGACCGACAGCAGCCTGTGCATGGAACGCCAGGGTTTTGGGTGCCCCGAGCTCCAGCGTGATCAGCTCCGCCATTTCGGCCTGACGGCGCTCGTAAATTTCAAGGAATTTTTCCAGCAGCCCCAACCGCTCTTCCTTGCTGGTCTGGCTATAACTTTCAAACGCATCGCGGGCGGCCCTGACGGCCCGGTCAATATCCTGCGCGCTGCCCATCGAAATCACGGCGACCGGTTTTTCCGTCGCCGGATTGATCACATCCAGACTTTTCGGCTCAAGGGGATCAACCCACGCACCATTGATATAGAACTTACGTTTGTCCAGCATGGATGACCCCTGTGAGATCGGGCCGCCCTTTTGAGGCAGCCCGGCTGATTGGAATGAAGGGCGCAGAACATCACCGGCGCCTCTTGCTGGCAACCCGGTCAACAGGACGCACCTTCGGATCGGAATGCTTTATCTAGGAGTGCCCTCCCCGTGAGCGCAAGGGGCATGCGATATGTGGCTCATATTCATGGGTCGTGTCACGCAACGGCAGGTCATATGTCCATACGGGAAATCTATCGAATTGTGACAGCGGCATATACACAAGGCAAAACAGCATCGTATAGTGAGCGCTAAAACAAAGCTCGGACGAGGGACGTCACGGGCTTCATGTGTGAACGCCCGATCGCGTTGGCACAGATCACTAAGGCCAGAAGGACGCACGTATGACCCGTAATCTCTCCCTCAGCAAATTGGCTTTATGCGGCGCCACCGCGCTTGCTCTCCTGTCGACGGCTCCCGCTTTCGCCGATGAAGCCGTAGCGCAGAACGATCTGCTCAACGCAACGCTGTGGATGCAGACCTCGGCGGAATACAAAGCCAACACCACAGCTATTTATGCTCTGGCGAAAATCCGCCTTGAGGAAGCCTTGAAGGACAAGAGCTGGACCGCCCTGCCCGACATGCAGGCCAAGAATTTTGGCGATCAGCCGCCTGCGATCATTCTGGATTGCGACGAGACGGTGCTCGACAACGGCACCTATCAGGCGCACCTCGTCAAGACAAACAAGAGCTACTCCTCCAAGGAATGGCTCGCATATGTGAAGTCTGAAGATTCTGCTGCTGTCCCCGGCGCAGTTGCCTTCACCAAATACGCTGCGTCCAAGGGGGTGAAGGTGTTCTTCATCACCAATCGCTCGGCGGATGGCGAAAAAGCCACTTACGAAAACATGAAGAAGCTCGGCTTCCCGATGGGCGACAGCATGGACACGCTGATGACCAAGGGCGAGATGAAGGACTGGGGCTCTGCCAAGGGCAGCCGCGACGCTTATGTCGCCAAGGACCACCGGGTTCTTTTGATGCTGGGCGACAATCTGGGCGACTTCACCGATGCCTACAAGGGCACGCCCGCCGACCGGGTCGCCGTCTTCAAAAAGAACGCAGCACATTGGGGCAAGGACTGGCTGATGCTGCCTAATCCTGAATATGGTTCGTTTGAAAGCGCTCCCTTCAAAGGCAACTATAAATTGTCCTCCGACAAGCGCCGCCAGATGAAGATCGACGCGCTGAATGGCTGGACAGCGAAATAAATCCGTTTCCCTTGAAACGACAGGATCTTCGGACGGGGATGCAGCCGCATTCCCGTCCGATCTGCCTTTGGACCCGGCCCATGAGTGCGGCTCAAATGACGGGCCCGAGTTTTGACATTCTGGTGCCTTGCGGCGTCAGGCATCTTCATCTGACTGATACGGGACAGACAGTGTCCCACGAGCCGAGAGACACCAAAATATGCCGGAAGCGATCATTCTGGGAGCAGGCGCCGTCGGAGTTGGCACAGCGCTGCATCTGCAACAGCGTGGCTGGGACGTTGCGCTTGTCGACCGGCTCGGCGTGGCGCAGGAAACCAGCTATGGCAACGCCGGAATCATCCAGGGCGAAGCTGTGGAACCTTACGCCATGCCGCGTGATTTCCGCACCCTGATGACAATGGCTCTTGGCCGCTCCAACCATTTTCACATGCAGACGGACGGGCTGACCAGTTATCTGCGGCCGCTCTTGTCCTACTGGCGACACTCCTCTCCCGCCGGACACCAGCGGGCGTCGGCCATCTACAGCCAGTTGATAGCCCGTGCTATTGGTGACCATCAAACTCTCATTACCGAGGCTCGGGCCGAAGATCTGGTGCAGTCCGGGGGCTTCCGCATGGTCTACCGCGACCCCCAGACGCTTGAGAAAGATCTCGGAGAGGCAGAAACACTCCACAATCGCTATGGCGTGAATTATGTCGCGCTGGATTCAGAGACATTGATGGATGTCGAGCCAGCGCTGAAGACCGGTGCCGCCGGAGCGCTGCAATGGCTCGATCCGTTGAGCGCACGTGATCCGGCCGCGTTGATCCACGCTTATGCCGACCTGTTCCACGCCAAGGGGGGCAGCTATTATGACGGCAATGCCGAAACCCTGCGCCGCCTTTCAACGGGCAATGGATGGTCGGTCCAGACCCAGGAAGGGCTGCTGCGGGCCGAGCATGTGGTTGTCGCGCTTGGGCCATGGTCGCCGCAATTGTTGCGCCCCTTCGGCTATTCCATTCCGATGCTGCGCAAGCGCGGATACCACCGGCACTATCGCAGTCCGATTTCCTTGAACCTGCCGATGTTTGACGTTGAATTCGGCTACGTCATGGCACCGATGCTGCGCGGCACCCGGATCACCACCGGCGCGGAGCTGGCGCTTGAACACGCGCAGCAAACGCCAGTGCAGCTTGAACGCTCGGAAATCGCCGCCGAAACGTTGCTTACGCTCGGAACGCCCTTGGAAAACATTCCCTGGCATGGGGCCCGTCCCTGTATGCCCGACATGGTGCCCGTCATCGGAACCGCAAAGCGCGCAAAAGGGCTGTGGACGCAGTTCGGCCATGGCCATCAGGGCTTCACGCTCGGTCCCACCTCCGGCCTGTTGTTGGCTCAGGCCATGAACGGTGAAACGCCCTTCATGCAAATGGATGCGCTCAGCGTTGACCGCTTCTGACGCTGAGTGAACGGTCGCTGGTGCCTTTACTCAGCGTGCTTTGCGGTTATTCGGTCAATTTCTTCAATCCATCAAGTGCAGTCGACTTGATCTTATCTTTGTTGTCAGCAAGCAACTTTTGCGAAATCTGAAGAAGCCGAGGCGTGTCCAGGGCCTTGAAAATATCCAGATTGAAGGTCGCCAATTGGTGCGGAGGGGGCGCCGCCATGACGGGCCAAGCGGCCCAATCATCGTGGCCCGCATAAGAAATATAGATCCCGCGATGTCCATCCCCTGCCAACGCTGCCGGAAACTTCGTCAAGAGCAGGCGCACAGTTGGCTCGGTAACCGTCGTATGATTGACCACATACACAGGTCTTGCAGCAATCACCATGGCAACGTTCTGCTTGTCCGTACGCTTGACGATCGGTTTGAACGCATTGGGGTCAAACCAGATCGGGCGCATCTTCATGAGCATTGACTTGTCGAAGACAACGGTTTCAAGCATCATGATGAGCTTGCCTTCCGATTTAACCGCAAGACACTCGTGCGACTTTGTAAAACGGGTCTGGATCGAAACAACTTCCTGATGGGAGTATTTCTTCAGTTCAGATGTCAGGCGCTTGGAGGCATAATTCAGCCCCAAGTCCAGCGCTTGCCCCGCAACGAACGTCAAAGCGCCCGTTAAAATCGCCGACTTATGGTCGTTATCGATAGCCGCACATCGCAAATCGCGCCGCGTATCGCCCGCGAGAAACAGGCGATTTGCCTTGATGGATGAAGCCGCTGACATGACGTAGTCCGTAGGCGCATCAACTTCGGCAGGGGCCGTCAACATACAGCCCGACACAAGCAATAGAGCTAAAATCGATCCAAAAAAATTCCTCTTTAAAATCGGGCACATAAATATATATCCCTATTTAGAATTAGAATTTATGTAAAATCATCAGTAAAAATAAAAATATACTTGAAATAATTTGCACGATTTCGGTGACATTGCACGTCACAGCACCGTGATCTCAAAAGATTGGCAGTATCCGGGTTTCGTGAAAAATTTCGCCGCCCAAGCAGGCGCACGCACGCTGCCCGCGCAGACAGATCGTAACCGCTTTGACGTCCAAGACACGGTCGAGAGACAGACAGGTTCACCCTTTGAAGCAGCAGCGACCAGAGGGACCTGTCGAAGTTATCAGTCTTCGCCCAGCACTTTGCTTTCGCGGGCAATGGACCATTCGATGAGGTCGGTCCAGATACGCTCTGTAAGAGCAGGATCCAGATCGTGCTCAACGGCTGTGCGACATACCTTTGTCACCACATCATCGACCCGATCCTTGATGCGGGCGGGCAGGCCTTCATGCGGCTTCAGCGCGATGGCCCGGTCGATGTAGGTCGCCCGCTCCACCAGCAACTTGACGAGTTCCGTGTCCAGCGCATCAATCTCGATCCGCAGCTCTGCCATGGAGCTGCATTCTTCCGGCGGGCGACGTGTCATAGTGCGGGTTCCCAAGTGGCCAATGTAACGCTGGCTCCGGCCTGACAAGAGGGACGCCAAGCGTGTTGCGGCGACCATAACGACACCGGTTTTTGTCTGCAAGACAACGGGATGGTCTTCAGGAGTTTCGACACAGGCCATTTGCCCGCCCCCGACAAAGCCGCCACACGACGCAAGCGTCAGACTGGCCGGCGATCTCTGTCGCTAGCCGCAAGCCTATGACAGACTGTCTGCGGCAACAGATTTTTGCGGGCCATCAGAATGTGCGAGGCAGGCCGTTGCTTCCGCCAGCCGGATGGCACCAGCCACTCCGTCGATTACCGGCCGACCAAAGATCGCAGAGAAATCTGCCGCCAGATCCGCCATGCCAGCACAGCCAAGGACCACGGCTTCCACGTCATCTTGCCGAAAGGCCAGAGCCACTTCATCTCGAACACGCTCTTGCGCGGCCCTCGGATCTTCGGCCTCAAGCGCCAGAACCGGCACGCCGGACGCACGCACCTTGCCACAGCGCCGGTTGAGACCGAAGCGTTCCAGATTGTCGTTCAGCACGGGCAAGGACACCGCCAGCGTCGTGACGACGGAGAACCGCTGCGCGCTCAAGGCCGCAAGATAATAGCCCGCCTCCCCAATGCCGATCACCGGCACGGACAAACGTGCTTTTAACGCCCACACACCCGTATCATCGAAACAGGCAATCACCACTGCGTCATACGGCGGGTCAGCTTCGGACATTTCCTTGTCCAGCAGAGCAAACAGCGGTGGCAGGGCCGCCGCACCATCTTCCTCGCCCTGAATGGCCGGTGGCCCCCCTTCGAGGTGCGGGCGACGATCTGCGTACCGGGTCGGGCGGCCAGCCGCGCCGCCTTGGCAATTTTCTCGGTCATGGAGGCCGTGGAGTTGGGATTGACGATGAGAATACGCGCCATCACACCAGCCCACTGCCCGCATCATTGCCACTGCGACGCCGCCGCCGCTGTACGATGTACACCGTGGCCAATGCCAGTCCGATCACCAACAGCGACACGGCTGTGGTCAGAGTGCCAAGCGCATAGATCGACGGCGTTGTCACCGTGGTGGTCAGGGCCTTCAACTCAATCGGCAAGGTGTTGGCCGAGCCCATCGCCTGACTGGAGCGGGCCAGTTCGTCCCACGACAGGGTAAAGCCGAAAAGTGCAACGCCCACGAGCGAGGGCGCAATCATCGGCAGCACGACATAGCGGATCGTCTGCCACGATGACGCCCCCAGATCGCGTGCCGCTTCTTCGTAGGCCACGTTGAAGCGGTTGAAGACGGCAAACATGATCAGCAGGCCGAACGGCAATGTCCACGACAGATGCGCGCCAAGACCGGAGGTAAACAGCCCGGCCGAGGTCTGGAAATGATCGTAAATCCAGTCGATCTGGAAGGTATCCGCCAGATCCATCACCCAGGTGTCGAGCAAGTGGAATTCCAGCGCGATGCCAAGCGACACGATGATCGACGGCATGATCAGACTGGCCACTGCGGTGTAAAACAGAAGCGTGTTGCCCTTGAACTTATGTCGGAAGGCAAGGCCCGCCATGACCGAAAATACCACGGTGATGACCATCACCACGAGGCCGAGTTCCAGCGAATTCCATAAGCCCACCGAAATATCAATGAGGCCAACGCCTTCTGTCAGCCGCTTGAACCAATGCAGCGACACGCCATTCATCGGGAAGGTCAGACCGCCTTGCGGACCTTGAAACGACAGCACCAGGATGGTGAGCACTGGACCATAGAGGAACAGCACAAACAGCGTGAAGACAGCGGCCAGCACATAAAACGATCTGGATCGACGTTCCCTCATGGCTCAAAGCTCCTTGCGAATGTCGATGAGGCGGGTCATGCCCCAGATGATGGCCAGCACCACCATGAGCAGGATCACTGCATTGGCGGAAGCCAGCGGAAACTGCAAGTAATTGGTCTGGACGTTGATGATCTTGCCGACTGACGCGATCTGCTGCCCGCCCATCACGCCAATGGTGGTGAAATCGCCCATAACGATGGTGATGACAAAGATAGAGCCGATGGCAATGCCGGGCTTGCACAGCGGAATGATGACATTCCACAAGGTCTGCCAACCGCTGGCGCCGCCGTCATAGGCCGCCTCGATCAACGCTTTGTCGATGCGGAACATGGAGTTGAGGATCGGCACCATCATGAAGGCAGTGAACAGGTGAATGAAAGCCAGCACCACCGCAAAATCGGAATAGAGAAACCAGTTTACCGGCTTGTCGATGATGCCCATGTTGAGCAGGAAGCTGTTGATCAACCCTTCCCGTCCAAGCAGGGGGATCCACGAAATCATGCGAATGACATTGGATGTCCAGAACGGCACGATGCAGATCAACGCCAGCACCACCTGCATGGTTAGCGTGCGGACATGAAACGCCAGAAAATACGCAATGGTAAAGCCGAGCACCAACGTGCCTGCCCAGACGAGGAAGCAGAACTTCAACGTCGACAGATAGGTGGCGAAGGTGGTGCATAATCCCGGCAATTTCACCATGCACGACGAAAACACATTGGTGTAATTGTCGAAGGTGAATGCCGGGATGATGGAGTAGGCGTTAAAGCGCCAGAAGCTGACGACGAGAACGACGACAAGCGGCAGCACAAAGAACAGCAGGAAAACGAATGCCATCGGTGCCGCCTGCCAATAGCCCGCCATCCGGTCACGCAAGGGGCGGGTCTTCCTGCCGCGTGCGCGCCCGGTGGAGGTGCCGGCAGAGCCGGTGTGGGACGGCACCGCCGCCCCTGTCTGTTCCTGTGTGCTCATGATCGTTATGCCGCGATGAACTCGTTCCACTTCTGGACGAGATACTGGTTCTCATCCATGACCGAGTTCCAGCAGGCAATACGGCTCATGCGGGTGTCATAAGAGCCACCATCACGAACGGCACCGGCCTTTTCGATCAGCGTTCCGTCAGGTGCATGAATGTCCTTGGCCGCAGGCTTGCCTTCGTACCAATAGTCCCACTCATAGCCTTCCATGTCCTTCTTGGCTGTGTCGAGAACTGCCGGGTAATAGCCCTAGCGCGACAGATAAGCCCCGGCCCAACCAGACAGGAACCAGTTGATGAACTCATAGGCAGCATCAAGCTTCTTGCCCTTCAGGGTGCGCGGCAGCGCAAACCCGGAGGCCCATCCGCGGTAGCCTTCTTCAAGCGCCAGATAAGAGCACTTCAGGCCTTTGGAGCGCACAGCCGTCACGGCCGGAGACCACATGGACTGCAACACAACTTCGCCGGACGACATCAGGTTCACGGATTCATTGAAATCGGTCCAGAAAGCCCGGAACTGTCCGTCTTTCTTGGCCTTCGTCAGGATTTCCATGGTCTTGTCGATTTCGGCTTTTGTCTGATTACCCTTGTCCTTGTACTGAATCAGACCAGCGGACTCGATGGCCATCGCAGCGTCCATGATGCCGATGGACGGGATGTTGATCAATGCGACCTTGCCTTTCAGCTTCGGATCAAGAAGAGCCGACCAGTTCTTGATCTCATGGTCGATCATATCCGGACGGTCACCAAGAGAATCGGCGTTATAAGTCGTCGGGATCAACGTCATCCATTCCGTCTGCTCCTTGGAAAAGGACTTGGAATGCTTGCCGTCAAGATAATAGGTCTTCCAAGGGGCCGTGCCCTGATTACCGATGTCCTTGCCATCAATCATGCCCTTGGAGAGGACCGTGGTGATCTGATCGGCCAGCTTGATCTTATTGGCGTCCATACCCATCAGGTTGCCCGACGGCACCAGGTTCGGCAGCGAGAAATATTCGGTATCCACCAGATCGAAGGAATTCGGCTGAGTGATGATGCGCTTGGTGACGTCATCGGTGGTCACCGGAATATATTCAATGGTGATGCCGGTGTCTTCCTTGGCCTTCTTGGCAATCGCCATCGACTGGTTGGTCGCGGTGCCAAGATAGCGCAGCGTCACACCTTCAGCAGCCAGAACGGCTGGAAACCCCGTAATGGCCTGCGCACCCAGAGCCGTACCGGCAGCAGCGGCCGTGCCCTTGAGAAAACTGCGCCGGTCCACCAGCTTTCCGTTCAAACGATATTTCATTTCCATTCTTCCCCTGTCTGGAATGAGGGTTTCGGGCCTCGGCCTATTGCGCACCACTTGGAGCGAGAGAATGCATGTCGGTGCCCGCCCACTCGACATGCATGCTTTCGCCAACCTCGAAAGGCTGGCTGAAAAAGATCTGGTCCGGCACCACCACCGACATTTCCCCAGCCGACGGCGTGGCAAGCGCCACATGTACCGTTGTTCCCTGATATTCGACGCCGGTCACAACACCCGGCAAAGACAGGTCTTCAGCCTTGCCGTTGCGGTTGATGCGCATCTGATCGGAGCGGACTGCCACCTTGCGATCTTCCAGCGGAATGACGTTGTGCCCCCCCATGAAGCGCGCCACAAATTCGGTACGCGGCGCATTGAAAATGGTGCGCGCATCGCCCGACTGCTCGATCTTGCCGTCCTTCATCACGACGATCAGATCGGCCAGCGCCATCGCTTCTTCCTGCGTATGGGTGACGTGAATGAATGAAATGCCGAGCTCTTTCTGGATGCGCTTCAGTTCTCCACGCACCCGGATGCGCAAGAAGGGATCGAGCGCCGACAGCGGCTCATCCAGCAGCAGAATGGAGGGGTTGGTGACGAGTGCGCGGGCAAGAGCGACGCGCTGCTGTTGGCCACCGGACAACTGCGAGGGCAAACGAGCTGCGAATGCCCCCATGTCTACGAGGGCCAGCATTTCATCTGCCCGCGCAAAACGCTCCGCCTTGGATTTGCCCTTCATCTTGAGCGAGAAGGCCACATTGTCGCGCACACTGAGATGCGGAAACAATGCATAGCTTTGAAACATCATCGCCGTGCCGCGCCGCGCCGGTGCCAGATCGGTCACATTCTGATTGCCCAGAATGATATCGCCTTCGCTGACCCGTTCATGGCCTGCGACCATGCGCAGCGTTGACGACTTGCCACAGCCCGAAGGCCCCAGAAAACAGCAATAAGTGCCGGCGGGAATTCTCAGATCGATGGCGTCTACCGCAGTGGTGGAGCCATATTGTTTCGTCAGTGCAACCAGTTCCAGCGCTGCTGCCGTCATAACCGGACCTCTATCAGCATCATGTCACTACTCTATTGGCAAGGTCCGTGCCAACTGCTGAAAAAGGCCATTAAATCAGATTAACACATTGTAAAACATAATACATTCAAAACGCTCGCAAAGCGGGAGCCCCTGCTTTTCCGCAACCTTAACTGCTGTCATTTTTTGCATTCGCTCACAATTGCAGACCAGATTGCATACAAAGTTGGCACAAACTTCATACGATCTTTGCTATATTCAAGGCCGATGATGTGCGGGGGCTGGCCCTTGCGCGTTTGAGGCCCGTGTGTCAACGGGATGGCAGGCGGACAGGTGTCAGAAGTGGTCCGCGCGGGCAGCTTACAAGTGTACCGCCCAGGAGAAAATGATGCGAACCAAAACCGGGGCCGAGGCCAACAAAACGAAAGAGCGGCGTTGGAGCGTGGTTTATAACGACCTGCGCAGCGCCATCGTTGGTCACCGGCTGGCCCCCGGACGCAAGCTCTCGGAAGACGAACTGGCGACAATCTATTCCGTCAGCCGCACCATCATCCGATCCGTGCTGCAAGCACTGGCGCATGACAGCCTTGTCTCGCTGCAACCCAATCGCGGGGCTTTCGTCGCCCAGCCAACGCCGGAAGAAGCCCGACAGGTGTTTGACGCAAGAGCGTTGATCGAGCCCTATCTGGCCAGTCTTGCAAGCGAACGCGCCACCAGCGCCGACATCGCTCGCCTGCGCCGCCAGATCGACGAGGAGCACAAGGTCTCATCAGCCTGGTCAGGAGAGTGAAGCGCTGCTGCAAAGCGCGCAATTTCATATTCTGATTGCCGAGATTGCCGGGCAGCAGATCCTTACGGATTACGTCCGCGATCTGGTGTCACGTTCTTCATTGATCATTGCGCTGTTCTGGCAACGCCGCGACACAACCTGCGAGGGCCACGCCCATGATGCCCTGATTGCCGCCATTGAAAGCGGCAACGGCCCTGCGGCCTCGGCCATCATGAAGAGCCACATCGTCGATCTGCTTTCCGGCCTCAACCTGAAACGCGACACCGAAGACACCCACAGTCTCGCGGATCTGCTTGGGACGGCCAGAGCCTGAAACCTGGTCTGCCCGCTTCCGGCAATCGCGCTTATCCCTGCCTGCCCTACATCCCCAAAAACAAGGCCCGCAGGGCCGGGTTGTGGCCTCTGCGGGCCCATGATCCGGACCACGCTCTCCTGAAGTGAGCTGGAAAACATAAGACCGTAGCCCGGAACCCCAAACACGCCGCCTCTTCCTGCCGAGAGCGTCGTGGGATTTCAAAAAAACCTCGCGTCAGCTTGAGTTAAGCGCAGCTGTTTTAACGCTTCATGACATTTACCCTGATAGCTCTCGGTGTGATGAATAAACCCCGAACAGATGCGTCATAACGACACTGAAGGTCGGGCCACCCGATTGCGTGAACGCGCCCGATACGGGCGCGTTCGTGATTGCTTCTCACTTGGCTGGCGCAAGGCTCCCCGGGGAAAACGCACCGCCAAAGGCACCAGCGTCCTTCTTGTTTTCAGGTTCTTTGCCGGAGGCTACAGAAGACTGGTCCGGCGCAAGTGAGCTAGGGCGAGAAAGCACCGCCGAAGCCACCACCGCCAGTGCCAGATGCCGCATCACCTTTCTTCGCGTTCGCCGGCGGTGCGGGCGCAGCCTTGGTCTGCCCGCCACCAGGCGCCAGAGACCCTGCGCCAAATGCCCCGCCGAAGGCACCCGACCCGGCCGTGGACGGGCTGGCGTCACCTGCCTTTTTCGCCTGCTCCGCCTGCTGTTTCTGTTGCCGTGCCTTGATCTTGCGCATCTGCTCATCGAGCAGCATCTGCTGGCGCTCACGCTTCACTTTCAACAAGTTGGCGGTACAGACATCCGAGTTGTACTGACTGCCCTGATAGACCGCGATGGAGGCTACAACAGCTAACAGAACAAGCACACCAAGGGGATGGGCAACGATCCGCAGAACCGGATTGCCATAAATGCGCGATTGCGCCGCCCGACCGCTGCGCAGTGCTTCCTTGCGACGGGCATAGGCCTCGTGGACGATGGCTCCGATCAGGGTCAATGCGATAATGATCACCGCCAGCGCCGACAAAGACGGGTCCGTTCCCAACCGCACCTTGGAGGCCAGCGCCGTAGTGAATGTGCTCTGCGACAGAATGGTGAAAACGGTTGTATTGTAGTTCTCGAAACTGGCCAGAAATGCGAGGAATCCAGCCGATCCAAGTGCCGGGGCCATAAACGGCAACAAGATCTTGCGGAACGCCTGCCCCGGTGTGGCGCCAAGGTCCAGCGCGGCTTCCGTCTGGGTGGGATCAAAGCGTTGCAACCGCGCCATCAGCACCAGCATCGAGTAAGCTGCAATGAAGGTCACCTGCCCGACCAGTGTCAGGAACATGCCATTGTAAAAGGCGGAGCCATAGCCCCCGCCCAGAACGCTGCCCACCCCACGCCAGAACACGATGGTCGAGATGCCCAGAACAACGCCGGGAATAAGGATCGGCGTGATGAGAACCGTATAAAGACCAGCACGCACCTTCGGTCCCAGTTCCGACAAGGCGAGCGCGCCCGCCAGACCGATCGGCACAGCAATCAGCACAACACCGACGGCAATGATCAGACTGTTGGCCAGCCCTGACATCAGCCGATCATCGCGCACCAGCACCCGAAACCAGTCGGTTGTGAAGCACTCCCACGGCATGATCCGCGGAAAGGACGAGGAATTGAACGCCGTGACCACCATGATCACCAGCGGTCCGAACAGGAATGCAAAGAACAGGCATGAATATCCGAATGCGATCACGCCACCGCCTGTCGCCCGGTTCATCGGCCGATCTCCCCGATCGACACCTTGAACAGGCGCATCATGCCCAGCACAAAGGACAGGCAGACCACCAGCAGGATCACCGCATAAGCGGATCCCCGGTGCCAATTCGCCGATTCATTGAACCATTGATAAATCAACTGGGTGAACCACAGGCTGGACGGGCCGCCCAGAATCTGCGGTGCGGCCAGAGCGCCCGCCGTCAGCATGAACACCATGGTCGCACCAGACGCGATGCCGGGCTTGGCCATGGGCAACACCACGCGCCAGTGAACCCGCCACCAGCTTGCTCCCATATCGCGCGCCGCCTCGATCTGGTTGCGATCCAGCGCCTCGACAGCATTGAAGATCGGGAAGATCATCAAGAGGATGTAAGCGTAGGTCAGGCCGGAATAGAGCGCCACATCGGCACGAATGAAATCAATCGGCGTGTCCCACAAGCCCAGATAAGCGCCCAGCCCATTGATGACGCCTGTTGTCCCAAACAGCACCCGAAAGGCAAAGGCGCGCAGGATCTCATTGATCCAGAAGGGCACGATCAGGCCGATCACCATCATGCGCGCCGCAACGCCACTGGCCGAATGGGCAAGAATGAAGGCGATGGGGTAGCAGATGACGATGTCCAGCATCGTCACGAAGACGGCCGCCACCAGCGTCTTGACCAGAATGCCCATATCCAGCGTATTAAAACCGGAACTATTGCCGAAGAAGAAATAGCGATAGTTGTCAAGCGTATAGACATCTTTCGCCGTACCAAGATCAGCTTTGGGCAGGTTCAGGCTGAAAGAATAATCAAACATGGCCACCTGCGGCAGGGTGATCAACACCACCACCCAGGCGAAGATGGCACAACCGACGAAACAGGCGACGCCAAGCCCATGTTTGCCAGAGACGGTGCGAAGGCTTTCAGAAATGGCATTCATGCTCATGCCCCCGCCAGATCGCCATGCGGCAGCACCAGAGCCTGATCCGCGCCAAAGGTCACGTCGAGCGCGCCGTCTGACAAGATCGGAGCCGGAGCCCCCGTGTTGACGCGCGCCATGCGCAGGCCGATGCCGTCCTTCTCCAGAAACATCAACCGCGAATTGCCTTCAAACTCTTCCTTGATCCACTGGGTCGTCAGCCGGTTAAGCGGAGCCCCCTCCCCTGCGGCCTGCACGGCAATGCCAAGTTGTTCAGGACGAATAAACAGGAAACACTGCTCGCCACTGCGGAACTTGCGGCCTCCGCCTGCGGTGCCCGTCAAAGTGCCAAGCGGGGTGTCCAGCGTCACCAGCTTTTCCGTTTGCGACACGACCTTGCCAGCGATCGCGTTGCTCTCGCCCACGAAAGACGCAACAAAGGCGGTTTTCGGACGATTGTAGATGGATTCCGGATCGCCCACCTGCTCGATCACGCCCGCATTCATCACCGCCACCCGGTCCGACATGGTCAAGGCCTCGCCCTGATCATGGGTGATGTAAATGAAGGTCAGGCCGACACGTTGCTGAATGGCCCGCAGCTCGGTACGCATGTGATGGCGCAATTTCAGGTCCAGCGCCGACAATGGTTCGTCGAGCAGCAGAATATCCGGTTCAACCGCAAGCGCACGCGCAATGGCAACCCGTTGCCGCTGCCCACCGGACAGCTCATGCACCTTCTTGTCGCCAACATCAGGCAGCGCAATCAGATCAAGCAGTTCATCGGCCCGCTTGCGTCGATCTTTCTTGCTCACACCGCGCACTTCCAGTGGAAAGGCGATGTTTTCCGCGACGGACATCAACGGGAACAGCGCAAGATTTTGAAAGATCAACGCCGTCGGCCTGCGGTTTGGGCCAATCCCCGCCATATCCTTGCCACCGAGCAGCACACGCCCTTCTGTCGGCTCGTTGAAACCGGAGACGCAGCGCAGCAGTGTTGTCTTGCCGCAACCAGATGGGCCAAGGAAAGAGAAGAACTCGCCGCTCTTGATCCGCAGATGGGCATTATCGACGGCGGTATAAGATCCAAACCGGATCGACACATGCTCCAGAACGATGTCTTTGTCGCTCATCAAGCCTCTCGAAAAGTGCATTTGTGAGATCGCCGCGTCCGGCAGCGAACATGAGTCCGGGTCTCGAGACGCGCCAGCCGCAAAAGGCTTCCCGTCTCGCACCCAGGTCAAAAATCGAAGACACAGAAAGGCGGCATTCCTCAGGCCATCAACCGGCCCCTGCGCCGCCTTCCCGTCAGAAAATCATCAGGCCGAAAGGAACTGATTGGTGTATTCTGTACGCTTTGCCGCGTACCATGGAGCCTCGGCCGGCCAGGGGTTCAGGTTCTTCAGAGCATCGCCTGGATAAGCATCAGCGAAGTTCTTGGCATAGGTTTCGCCAGCAAACTTGGCCGCATCAATCACCGGAGAATTGTAGCCATGCGTCTTGATGGCAGTCCCAGCCAGCTTCGGCGTATAGGCCGCCTTGATGAACTCATAAACCTGATCAATGTTCTTGGCGCCTTTGGGCATTGCCATGCCATCGATCCAGGCAAGAGCGCCTTCCTTCGGCGCCCGGTACATGACCGGCTCACCTGCCGTCTTGAGCGCCAGTGGCGGGCCATCCCACGTCTGGCCGACGATGACACCCTCGTTCAAGAGACCGTTCTTCTGGGTATCGGCATCATTCCAGATCAGCTTGATGTTGGGCTTCTTTTCGATCGCGATCTTGATCAGCTTGGACCAGACTTCGTCCATCTTTTCCGGGCTGTCATATGCGGCCCACATAGAGCCTTTTTCCATCTCGCCACGGGCTTCCAGACCAAGGCCCAGACCCAGCAGCATGGAATGACCACGGCCCATGGTCTTGCCCGCGTTGGCATCGTCCCAGACATCATAATAGCTTGGGAACTCGCCCGCGGGTGTAAACTCATCGGTGCGCCATGCAATGCCTTCAGTGCCCCAGATATGAGGAATCCAGAAGGTGCCCTTCTCGTCAAAATTCCAATATTTGTCGCCAAGCGCCATCGACGGATTGACGTGGTCGATCGGCACCCGGTCCATATCGAAAGGCTGCAAGAGGCCAAGGCCTTTCCATTGCAGGTTCCGGTTCATCGTCGGCGAGACAATATCGAAGCCTTCGCCATTGGTGGCCTTCAATTTATTGAGGATTTCCTCATTCGAGCCGATGCCGGTGAAATTGATCTTGATGCCGGTGCCGCTCTCGAAAGCGCTGGTAAAGCTTTCCGGCAAATAGTCCGACCACATCATGATGTTGATTTCGCCAGATGATGCGAGCACACGCGAGCTGATGACTGCCGGCATCGCCAGTCCGGCGCCAGCAATCATCGTCCCCTTCAGGACTGTACGGCGCGATGCGCCCCGGCCTTTCGAATTTACTGTCATGACGTCCCCTCGTTAGGTCATGTCGCAAAAGAAAAATGAGAGCTTATGCCGCAGTGCAAGGTGCCGATCTTTAATTTGGGTCAAATGCCCCGTACATCCACTACACTACTGGAAAGAAACACTATTGCCGGCTCTGCCCTCCCCTTAGAGCCAGAAGATAAAAACTATGGTGCCAGAGTGTATCAGAGTTTTGAACCATCGACGACCGCAGTTGACGGGTTTTGATCCAAGCCCTTGCCTCTAAGGGATTTTTGCGCTCTTCTCGGGGCTCGTCCTTGCGCCTGACAGGCCAGTTCGCCGGATTGACCCGCGCGGTTTGCCCGCAAGCCGCGTTGCCCGCACCGGTGCAGCCAGTCCGAACGCTTGGCAGCTTCGTTTCTTTCGCATGTGCGGAAGAACAGCTCCCAACCCCATACCGAGGTGGCCATGACATTAACGCCAAGACACTCAAGGCCGTGCAAGCCGCCTCTCAACGGCACCCGATAGGTAAGCCCGGATGCTGGATCAATATTTCTCAGCCCCCTTCAACCCGACGAGACGGTTGCAGCAGCAGATTCAGGAACGTCTGATCGACGCCATTCTGGATGGGTCCTGGCCGTTCCATGAACCGTTACCCGCGACCCGTGCCCTGTCGCAACGGCTCAGTGTGTCGCGCAACACCGTGTCTCTTGTCTATGAACGCATGGTGGAAGATGGCTATCTGACACCCGTCGATCGGCGCGGCTACTTCATCAATGAAAGCTACGTGCGCGAGCAACTCAGTATCCGGCTGGATGAACGCGCCAAGGACACATTGCCGCCCGCGCAAAAACCGCTCAATCTGGCGGCACGGATCGGCCAGAGTTATCTGGGCCAGAAAAACATCCAGAAGCCCGCCGACTGGCAGAGCTACCCCTACCCTTTCGTCTATGGCCAGTACTCCGCCGACAAGATCTCCATCGCGCGCTGGCGCGATTGCGTCCGTCAGGCAGGCACCGCGCAACATGTCTCAAGCTGGGTGGGAGATGGAGTAGACGGCGATGACCCCATGCTCCTGCACCAGATCATTCGTCGTGTCTTGCCACAACGCGGCTTTCGAGCGACGCCGGACGAAATTTTGCTGACCATCGGCGCGCAAAACGCCCTTTATCTGGTCGCAGCCCTGTTTTCACGGCCCGGCTGGCGTGTTGATATCGAAGAACCAGGTTACGTCGACGCCCGTAATATCTTTCTGGCGCATGGTGCAAATCTCGTTACACATCCCATTGATTCCAATGGCTTACGCATATCCCCAAGGTTAGCGGGCACCGATATGGTCTATGTCACACCGGGACATCAATCCCCCACCAGCGTTACCATGTCGATGGAACGACGGTTGGGCCTTTTGGCCGCAGCCGAAACCCATGACTTCATGATCCTGGAAGACCAATATGAGCAGGAGATGAACTTTGTCGGCGCTCAAAAGGCGTCTGTGAGAGCCTTCGACCGAACGGGACGGGTCATCCATGTGGCCAGTCTGTCGAAGCCGCTGTTCCCCGGCCTGCGTCTTGGCTTCATTGCGGCACATCCGAGCATCATCAGCGAATTGCGCGCCCTGCGCCGGCTGATGTATCGCCACCCCTCCGCCCTCGACCTGAGGACGCTGGCGCTGTTCATGGCAGAAGGGCACTACGATGCTCACATCCGGCGCCAGCGCAAGACGCTGTCCTTGCGCTGGAGTGCGATGATGAAGGCCGTCGAACGCTACCTGCCGGGATGCGAGACGACCATGACCACTGGTGGCTCGGCGCTCTGGGTGCGATTGCCGGACGGGTGCAGCGCCGAGCATGTGCGCGACAAGGCCAGGACCAAAGGCGTTCTGGTGGAGCCCGGAGCCGTGCATTTTCACACCGATAGCCCGCCGGGCGACTACCTGCGTCTGGGCTTTGGCGCCATCGACCGGGCGCAGATCGAACCGGGGATCCGCCTTCTGGGCGAGGTGGTCGACACCTGCACCCCCTCCCCTGCCCGCCAGGGTGCGGACCGGCATGACGCCAGTGGTTAACAAATATTAACCAAGATCTGCCGACCCAAGTACACGCTGCAAAGTGTCGAACAGACGCGCGAGGTCTTCCTCTTCGCTGACCAGCGCAGGCGCCAGGATCAGAGTATCACCTGTCGCCTTGACGTGAACACCGGCATCGAACAACAACCGCTGCACCAGTGAGCCCTTCTCACCGGGCAAGGTTCCGAGGCGTCAATTGCACGCCCCCTATCATGCCATAGCCACGCAAGTCATAGATCTGCGGTAAATTGCGCAAGGAAAACAACCCATCCAGGAACGATGTCGACAGAGACCGCCCGCGGTCAAACAGGTTTTCATCTTCATAGATCTGTAAGGTGGCAAGAGCTGCGGCGCAGGCAACGGGATGTGCCGAATAGGTATAGCCATGCATCAACTCAGGCCGGTCGCCGACGGCTGCATCGATGATCGTGTGCTGGATCTCGCGCCTCACCGCGACTGCGCTCATCGGCACGGCGCCGTTGGTCAAAGCCTTCGCCATGGTCATCAGATCCGGCGTCACCTCAAACTCCTGCGCCGCAAAAGCAGAGCCGGTGCGCCCAAAACCGGTGATCACCTCGTCGAACACCAGCAGAATGCCGTATTTGTCGGCGATCTCACGCAGGCGCTTCAGGTAGCCGGCCGGCGGAACAATTGTCCCGACGGAGCCAGCAATCGGTTCGACAAAGACCGCCGCGATGGTGTCGGCGCCATATGTCTTGCAAATATCTTCCAGATCGTCGGCCCGCAGCGCGCCTGTCTCCGGCTGGCCGCGAGTGAACCGCTGATCCTCGGACCATGTGTGTCGCATATGCATGACGTCGCAGGTGACGCCTGCAAACTCGCGGCGGTTGTTGACCATCCCCCCCAGCGATGTGCCGCCGAGGTTGACACCGTGATAGCCCTACAGGTGCGTGAGACGAACCGCGTGCGCTGCCCCTCACCTCTGGCGCGATGATACGCCAGACAGATCTTCATGGCGCTATCGACCGCTTCAGAGCCTGATGAGGCAAAGAACAAACGATCCAGCCCATCGGGCAACAGATCACTTAACCGCTCGGCCAACTCGAAAGAGACTGGTGCGGCGCGCTGGAAGTGCGGTGAGTAATCCAGTTCCAGCAACTGATCATGCACGGCGGTGGCGATCTCCGTACGGCCATGGCCTGCAGCACAGGTAAACAAACCGGAGCACCCATCCAGAACCTCGCGTCCCTCTGGTGTCCAATACCGCACGCCTTTGGCCTTCTGGAACAGCTGCGGCGTTTCCCGAAACAAGCGGTTGTTGGTAAAGGGCAACCAGTGATGGTCCATATTCAAACCATGAGCCTGATCGGCAAGCGGTGTCTGAGTGAGCTGATCCATGAGGCGAACCTTCGCGTAAGCGTCTGCAATGAGATCAAGCGTTAGGCGTCTTTCGGGAGACATCGTAGAGCCAGAGCGAAGTTTTCATCGGGCCAGCCACACTTGCCTGCTGGCAGGTCATTGCCTGACCCACAGAAGTGCTTAGGGTATACCCCGGGGATGGACTTCGAATCCACGTCACCATTTGAGTTGCATCTTTGCGTTCACACCCCAAGTCAGGGGCATGAGTCACGTTTCAGACAGGGAAGGTTTCATGACCGGAACAGTTCTTATTACCGGAGCCACTGCTGGCTTCGGACAGGCCACAGCACGCCTTTTCGCGCAAAACGGCTGGAAGGTCATCGGCACAGGTCGCCGGGCCGAACGCCTTGAGGCTCTTCAGACAGAGTTGGGCGATGCCTTTCATCCACTGGCCTTCGACATCACAGACGAAGCTGCCACACGGACGGCTTTAGAGGCCTTGCCGGAAGGCTTCAGCAAGATCGATGTGCTCGTCAACAATGCCGGTCTCGCGCTTGGAACGGCAAACGCGCCAGACATCAAGCTTGCCGACTGGAAGACGATGATCGACACCAACGTCACAGGCCTTGCCATCGTGACGGAGCTTCTTCTTCCGACGCTGATCGCGCAAAAGGGCGTGGTGATCAATCTTTCATCCGTCGCCGCGAACTATCTCTATCCGGGCGGCAATGTCTATGCGGCGACCAAGGCTTTTGTACGTCAGTTATCACTCGGCTTGCGCTCCGATCTGCATGGCAAGGGTGTACGGGTCACCTCCATTGAACCGGGCCTGTGTGAGAGTGAGTTCACATTGGTCCGCACCGGCGGCAATCAGGACGCCTACGACAAGCTCTATGGCGGCGCAGCACCGCTACAACCAGAAGACATCGCCAACACCATTTTCTGGGTGGCCAACCAACCGCCACATGTCAACATCAACGCGCTTGAGATCATGCCAGTGAGCCAATCCTGGGCCGGATGGCAGATCGCTCGCAGCGACGATTGAGCTTCTAAGCGGCGGCGCAAGCAACACCAAAGAGGGCAGGGGTAAAAGTTTTTACCCCTGCTTTTTTGCGCCTAACAGGCATGGCCCGACCTGAACTCAACCCACATCAGCTCCGGCACTCGCAAGGGGTAAAAACTTTTACCCCGAATTTTCCCTGTTAAATCAAACGCACAAGACAAGTGACGGGCAGAGAACTCGACTGTTGCGCCTTTTCGCCGTTTGATGATCCGGCCTCCACCAACACCCCGCCTTGTCGACGATTACCAGCAGGACCGCGTGCTACAATCTTTATCATATCAGAAGGAATGCCCGCAGGCTCAGACCACGCTGGCGCAGAAGAGGGGAGGGGAGGGGGGCTCTCACGCGCGCGCCGCAGGCGCGGGAAACTCGCACGACGCTCGCCTGACGATCTTAACGCCGGATCGACAGATCGGCCTCTCGCACTGTCTCACGCTTGATCAGCAAGACCCCATGCGAGGCGCGCGCGATTGATCCGTCCCGCACCGCAATGGACACACCGTAACGTCGCAAGCGAACAGTTCACAACACAAGAAAGAGCGGGGCGCCACATTCACAGCCAGGCCGAATACAGCATCCGGGCAGGGGAGGGGAGAGAACAGGACTACAGGAAGGCAGGACCAACCGACGCACCGAGACCCGCATCAAAAGGTCCGATGTGCGCACGCAACATCGCAATACGCGCTTCCATTTTACTGGCAAGACTGGAGAACCCGAGGGTTTTCAAGCGACTTGCCTCATCCTCAAGCGCGGCCAGATACCCCGGCGCTGTTTCATCGGTCGCCGATTTGCGCATGCGCGACAATTCGACTGTCAGACTTCCATCTGCACTGACACCGAGGGCCGATTGGCGCTGCTTGAAGAGGGATGCGGCGGAGCGTTCGTCCGACGTCTGCTCAAGCACCTCCACCATCGCCAGACCCTGAAGCGTCGCGGGGTGCAACACGACTTCACTTTCCTGATTGGACACGAACATCACATCGTCACGCGCGACGCGCGCCATGTAGACGACAGGACGTCCAACCGTCACGCGGTTGCGGGCAAACCAACGCGCCTTCTCCTGCGAGAAGCTGAAAGACCAACCGTGATCCTCCTCCTCGTCCGAGCAGCCCCGAAACACATTCAGAACAGAGGCCTGGCGCTCCAGAAACACGCGGTTGAGCCGATCCATTCCCAACCATGAACTGACGGCGGGCTGCGTCAAACGACGATCGACCATTTCACCGATCAGCGCCATGCTGGCAGGGTCACGATCACACTGCTGCCAGACCGTAATGAAGAGATGCCAGAAATCCCGATCATTAAGCTGGTCGGATACCTCATACAGGCAACGCCATTTTTCGGGTTTGCTCTGGCAGGAAAAAATCACGGATCTAATCGTTTGGACACGACGATCAGTCATGTGTCATCTCCCCGGAAATTTCTAAAAAATGATAATGCCGTAACGGAATGGAAAAAACCATCTCTGTCAACCGCCAGTCTGCAACCGACTGCCAAATACTACGTATAATTGATTTGCACTCTCCTACGCAACTTTCCGGCTGTCAATTGTCTGTTTCAAGATAGCAAGCCGCGTGCGCATTCCCGTCGCCTGCCACATCAACCTGGCCTAAGGCGGAAAGTTTCCCCCTCCCGTCCCTCGGGTTTTGAACCCCTGAAACCGACTTTCAAGAACGTCGCGACAGGTCATGTTTGCGTCAAATTCGTTAACATTCATTAACCTTGACCCACGTAGAGGCAAAACCAACTGTGCCAAGACGGCACAAGTAACGTTAACCATAATTCGACTCTTAAGCCCCCTAAATTTGGCAGTTTGGAGAAAACTTTGGCAATAAAGCCGTGTTTTCAGCCACTTGATGACTAATTTCCTGCCATGATTATTAAAAAACCGTTTGTGCTTCTTCAAAATGACATAGCATAATGGTAAAGGACTAGTTAACAAGTTCATGCAACTTGTAACGATTCCATTAACGATATGGAAACCTTGGCACCTGCCCGAGACGCTCGCGCCTCAGGCCACCAAAATTACTTCGGGTCCCGGCTTCAAGAGGTTCGCCTCTCCAGCATCGCCCCGAACCAAAAACATTCGGACTTCGCCCCATCGAAGACCTGAGTAATTTAGTAAACAGGGGATGGCAGCTTTGAATACGATCACTCTCGACAGGCCACGCGCGTTACAAACCACCCTCGATTTTCATGCCTTCAATGCGATGCTCAATCTGTATGATGCAGAGGGTCGCATTCAGTTCTCGGCTGACCACGAAGCAACGCGGCAATATTTTCTGCAGCACGTGAACAAGAACACAGTGGCCTTCCAGTCACTGGATCAGAAACTCAAGTTCCTGGTCAGCGAAGGCTATTATGAAGCTGAGGTAATTCACCGATACGACCCTGCCTTCATCACCGCGATCTTCCACGCGGCGCATGAGCGCAAGTTCCGCTTTCAAAGTTTTCTGGGCGCGTTCAAGTTTTACACGAGCTACGCTCTGAAGACGTTCGACGGCAAATTGTACCTTGAACGTTTTGCAGACCGCGTCGTCATGAATGCGCTGTCCTTTGCAGATGGCGACGAAAACCTCGCCATGCGGCTGATGGATGACATGATTTCGGGTCGTTTTCAGCCGTCTACACCGACGTTCCAGAACGCCGGCAAGAAGCAGCGTGGAGGTTACATTTCATGCTTTCTGCTGCGCATCGAAGATGACATGGAGTCGATTGGCCGCTCGATCAATTCCGCCATGCAGCTGTCGCGTCGCGGCGGCGGCGTCGGCCTGTTGCTAACCAATGTTCGTGAATCAGGCGCGCCGATCAAAGGCATCGCCAATCAGGCATCCGGCGTTATTCCGGTAATGAAGCTGCTTGAGGACACGTTCTCCTATGCCCACCAGCTTGGCACACGCCAGGGGGCAGGGGCCGTCTACATCAACGCCCACCACCCGGACATCATGCGCTTCCTCGACACCAAGCGCGAAAATGCCGACGAAAAGATCCGCATCAAGACCCTCTCTCTTGGCGTGGTCATTCCGGACATCACCTTCGAACTCGCAAAGCGCAACGAGGACATGTACCTGTTCTCACCGCATGACGTGCAGAAGGTCTATGGCAAACCCATGTCGGACATCTCGATCACCGAGAAATATGACGAGATGGTCGCCAACGACAAGATCGCCAAGAAGAAGGTCAATGCCCGCGACTTCTTCCAGACGATTGCCGAAATTCAGTTCGAAAGCGGTTATCCGTATATCGTCTTTGAAGACACGACCAACCGGAACAATCCGATTGCCGGTCGTATCAACATGTCCAACCTGTGTTCGGAAATCCTTCAGGTCAACACGCCTTCCAAGATGGGCGATGACCTGACATACGAAACGGTCGGCAAGGATATTTCGTGTAATATCGGCACGATGAACATTGCCGCGGTCATGGACGGTGGTGATATTGGCACCTTCGTCGATACGGCCGTTCGCGGGCTGACCATCGTGTCTTACAAGAACGACAATTCCTGCGTACCGACCATCCTCAAGGGCAACGATGAAAGCCACGCCATCGGCCTCGGCCAGATGAACCTGCATGGCTATCTCGCCCGTGAGCGGATCCACTACGGCTCGCCAGAAGCCCTCGACTTCACCAACATCTATTTCTACACGGTGTTGTTCCACGCCTTGCGCGCCTCCAACCGCATTGCTCGGGAACGCCAAGAAATGTTCGTCGGATTTGAAGACAGCACCTACGCAAGCGGGGCTTTCTTCGACAAATACACCGATCACCCTGGGTTCCGAAGACAGAACGGGCGCAGAGGTTGTTCGATCAGGCGGGCGTCTTCATTCCAACACAGGCAGACTGGCGCGAATTGAAGGCCGACGTCATGACCTATGGGCTCTACAACCGCAACATTCAGGCGGTCCCGCCCACTGGTTCGATCAGCTACATCAACAACTCGACCGCTTCGATCCACCCGATCGCCTCGAAGATCGAAATCCGCAAGGAAGGCAAGATCGGCCGCGTTTACTATCCGGCTCCGTTCATGACCAATGACAATCTCGAATTTTATCGGGATGCCTATGAGATCGGACCGAATGCGATCATCGACACCTATGCAGCCGCACAGCAGCATGTGGATCAGGGTCTGTCACTGACCCTCTATTTCCGCGATACCGCCACCACGCGCGATATCAACAAGGCGCAGATCTACGCCTGGAAGCAGGGGATCAAGACGATCTACTACATCCGCCTGCGCCAGATGGCGCTGGAGGGCACCCAGGTCGAAGGCTGCGTGTCCTGTAGCGGCTGATGCTGATCTGTCCAGATCGCTGATGACGAGCACAATGCGACATCGAAAAGGGCTGGCGTATCTCCGCGCCAGCCCTTTTTTTGTCCCAAGTACAAGATGTGCAAGCAAGACGTCCTGCGCACTTTTGATCGCCGTGGATGCGCGAAATCTGTCCAGACCGGCTGAATATCGCTGAAAGTTCCAAAAAATCTTTTCCTATACTTAACAAACTCTTACTCTTCGAGAGACGGGTTCCTGAAGCCTCTGACAACCTGACGCTACATATTACGTATATTTTACAATACGTTACAGACCCAACCTTCAAGCTGACCAATTAAACTGCTCGCCAGGAAGCTTGGCAGCCCAGAAATTTTTGCGCCAGATCGCAGGAAAATATCAATTGTTTCAGGTCCAGATTGCAAATCACAGCGTATGAGAAGTCGAATGGAGGCGAATTCTCAGTCCTTCTTTAAATAATCTCGACATTTGCCGAAATTCAGACACTCGGTTCAAGACATGGTCGAACAGCATGACACGAGACATAGATGAACAAAATTGCGGCTTTCTTTTTCGTCCAGCATGATATTCGCTTGGTGCTTGTTGCTGGCCTCCTGTGCACTCTGACGAGCTTCGTTACGACGCTGCTCTTGCAGCGCAGTAAGTCGTCCGAAAGCAATGCAAGGATCGTCTGGCTTCTGACAGGCGGCTGTATTGGCGGGTTTGGTATCTGGGCAACGCATTTTATTGCTATGCTGGCCTATAATGCCGGAACAGAGGTTGTCTATGCCCCGGTCCTGACCATTATTTCCTGGTTGTTGCGATTGCGACAACCAGCCTAGCTCTGGCCATCAACACCTACGTTCGTGCGAAATGGGCCGTTTTCCCGGCCGGTATCGTTTTTGGCCTTGGCGTTTCCTCGATGCATTTTCTCGGCATGCGCGCGTTCATGATCGCCGGAACGATGACTTGGGACGATCACTATGTCGAAGCCGCCATCGCGCTCGCGCTGTTGTTCGCGGTTCCCGCCTTTCTCGCCAGCAATCGTATTCGCAATCAGTCTCCCGCCCGCACCGTATCCTGTCTGTTCTTTACACTCTCAGTCGTGAGCCTGCATTTCACGGCCATGGCTGCGATGAAAATTATTCCCGACCATCACGCCATGGATGTCACGCAAAATCTGTCGCCGCATACACTGGCGTTCATGATCGGAACTCTGGCGTTCTCCTTGCTGATTTGTGGCTTGACCGCCACCACATTTGCCATGCGTTCGGACATCAGAACAAACGCAAGCGAGAAACGCTTCACCATGCTGGTGCAGGCGGTTCGAGACCATGCTCTCTACATGCTTGATGCGGAAGGGCGGGTGATCAACTGGAACACCGGCGCGCAACAAAGCAAAGGCTATACGGAAGCCGAAATCATCGGGGAACCTTACTCCCGTTTTTTCACTGAAGAAGACCGTGCCAAGGGCATCCCGGATAACATCCTCCGATCAGCTCGCCAGTTGGGCCATTTCGAGGATGCTGGCTGGCGGATGCGCAAGAACGGTACTTTGATGTGGGTTGAACTGGTGATCGACGCCATTCGGGGCGAAGATGGGCGCATCATTGGCTTTGCGGTCATCACCCGCGACCGCACCGAGCAGCGCCGCAACGCGGCCAAGCTTCAGGAAACCACCGACAACCTCAGCCTTGCCCTGACGCATATGGGCAATGCACTTTGCCTATTCGACGAGCATGGTGCATTGGTCATGTATAACAAGCGCCTGAGCGAGATCATGGATATTTCCAATGATATCGACCTGACGGGCAAGAGCCTGAAAGAGCTTTGTGCCTTCAACTCCGTGTCCTCCGGCGAGCGGTTCAAGCGTTATACCGACATCATCGCCCGTGGTGGTGGCGAGGCGACAGCTCAGTTGCCATCAGGCAAACACATCCGCACAGTGCACGTGCCCGTGGAAACCGGCGGCTGGGTGATGACCATCGAGGATATCACCGAACGGGCGTTGTCCGAACAGCGTGTCATGCATATGGCGCGACACGATTCACTCACCGGCCTGCCGAACCGTCGTCAATTCATGGAGACGCTTGATCTTGAGCTGACACGGGCTGATCTGCAAAAAAGCCGCGTTGCAGTGGTCAATGTCGACCTCGACCGCTTCAAGGACATCAACGACACCTATGGACACTCTGTCGGGGATGAAATTCTCTGCCTGCTTGCGGAACGCACACGCGACGCTTTCAAGGAAGGTGAGGTTATCGGCCGTTTCGGCGGCGACGAGTTTGTTGCCTTGAAGCATTATCAGGACGATTCTGATCTTCAGGACTTCCTCAATCGTCTGACCCGTGCGTTGACCGGCAAGGTACATTACGACCATGGCGAGATCACGCCGGGCGCAAGCCTTGGCGTTGCTATTTATCCAATTGATGCCGACAATCGCGAAAAGCTACTCAATAACGCCGATATGGCCATGTACCGTGCCAAGGAAAATCTGGACGAGCATATCTGCTTTTATCAGGCGGCCATGGATGATGCAGAGCGGGAGCGCCGTGCGTTGGCCCGTGATATCTGGACAGGTCTGGACAACGACGAATTCTACCTGAATTATCAGGTGCAATGTGCGGCTGGTTCCAATGAGATCACCGGTTATGAAGTGCTGCTGCGCTGGATGCATCCGGTACACGGACGCATTGGGCCCGATGACTTCATTCCAATCGCCGAGGAGAGTGGCTCCATCGTGCCGCTTGGCGAGTGGGTTCTGGAACGCGCCTGCCGGGATGCGGTTCAGTGGAAGATTCCGGCGAAAATTGCCGTCAACCTGTCACCATTGCAATTGTCCAATGTGCACCTCGTCGACAAGGTGCGTGAAACATTGGTGGCAACCGGGCTTCCGCCAGAGCGTCTGGAGCTGGAAGTGACCGAATCCGCCATTATCGCCGACAAGATGCGGGCGCTTCATATTTTGCGCCAGATCAAGGACATGGGCGTGACCATCGCCATCGATGACTTTGGCACCGGCTATTCGTCACTGGAAACATTGCGATCTTTCCCATTCGACAAGATCAAGGTCGACAAGAGCTTCGTGTATGATCTGGAACGCGACCGTCAGGCCAAGGCCTTCATCCGTGCCATTCTGGCGCTTGGCAAGAGCCTGGAGACACCCGTTCTGATTGAAGGGGTCGAAACCGCATCGCAGGTCAACATTCTGACTCTTGAAGGCTGCAATCTGTTCCAGGGATATTACTTCGGTCGCCCGATGAGCCTCGACAAGGTGTTCGAGCGCCCCGATGACATGGACGAAGATGGCCTTGAGCGTGTGAGCGCCTGAACCCGGTCAGCTTCTGAAGGATAGATCGTCAGCGGACAACCGCGTCTTTCCCTGCGTTTTCAGGAAGTCGACAAACGCGCGCAAAGGCGCTGGCAGAAATCGTCGGTTGGGAAAATACAACTGCGGTCCCTCGAATTCTGGCCACCAGTCGGACAGAATGGGAACCAGAGTGCCCGCTTCGAAATGCGGGTCCAGCCAGTTTCTGAAGCTGTAAATTGGCCCAAAGCCATTGATTGCATGGGTAATGGCCGACGCAACGGCTTGGGTGCTGACGATCATGCGCGCGGGCGGATCAACGTTTATCACGTCACCGTCGCGCTCAAACTCCCAATCCGTGAGCGCACCGCTTGCAAACCGCCCCAGAATACAGCGATGGTGCAAGAGATCCCGCGGATGCCGGATTGGCCCCAACGACTGCATCTCGTCGAGATAAGCCGGAGACGCTCCAACAGCGCCCATTTGCAGGCGCGGCCCCAAGGGGATCGCCACCATGTCCTGTGCCAGAAATTCTCCGTAACGAATGCCTGCATCCGCGCCCGCCGCGATGGCATCGACCAGTCGGTCATCCACGGTAATGTCGAAGCGGACTTCGGGATAGCGGAGGAGAAACGCCTCGACAAGCGGCGGCAAAATATCCACCATCACCGCATCAGGAACATTCAGCCGCAAAGTTCCACGCACCGCATTGCGGGAACTCATGGCCTCTTCAACGGCGACAGATGTTTCCGCAAACAAAGGGGTCAGGCGCTGAGCCAACGCGCGCCCCGCCTCGGTCGGCGCGACGCTGCGCGTGGTACGGGCAAAAAGCTGAATCCCGAGCGCGGTTTCAAGCCGCGTGATGGTCTCGCTGACTGTCGAGGGAGAGGAGCCGATGCGGCGCGCAGCATCCCGAAAGCCTTCCGCGCGCACGACGCTGAGAAAGACGGCCAGATCATCCAGCGATGCGGGTGTTTCATTGTTCGGCATACCGATCACACTATTCGGCATTAGGCCAATTATCAAATCACAAAACCTATATTATGTAGGTGCCAGCCACAGGAGAAATCTCATGACACAAGCCTCTTCCCAAAAACCCGACGCCGCAGCCGCCGGACGTTTCACCTTTCCGGGAACCGACATCTCGGTCAACCGCATGGGCTATGGTGCCATGCAACTGGCCGGTCCGCATGTGTTCGGCCCGCCCAAGGATGAAGACGAAGCCCGCGCCGTGTTGCGTGAAGCCCTTGACCTCGGCATTGACCATATCGACACCAGCGACTTCTATGGGCCGTATGTCACCAACCGCCTGATCCGCGAAACCCTTGCTCCCTATCCAGATGCGCTGACACTGGTCACCAAGATTGGTGCGTGGCGTGACGACAAGGGCGACTGGATCCTTGATCACTCAGACGATTTTCTGCGCAAGTCGGTTCAGGACAATCTCGACAATCTGAAGCTTGACCAGATCGACATCGTCAACCTGCGCATGAGTGGCCCGGACGACGACATGGTCGCACCGATGAACACCATGAAGGCGATGCAAAGTGAAGGCTTGATCAAGCATATCGGTCTGAGCACCGTCACCAGCGAGCAGATCAAGGTTGCCCGCGACATTGCGCCGATCGTCTGTGTCCAGAACCACTACAATCTGGTCAAGCGCGACGATGATGACATGGTGGACGGCCTCGCCAAAGATGGCATTGCCTATGTGCCATACTTCCCGTTGGGCGGCTTCTCGCCAATCCAGTCGGATGAACTGGCCAATATTGCGCAAGACCTTGGTGCAAGCCAGCAGGCTGTTGCCCTCGCCTGGCTGCTGCAACGCAGCCCCAACATGCTCGTCATTCCGGGCACCTCCTCTCGCAGCCATCTGCGCGACAATATTGCCGCCGCAAGCCTGAGCCTGCCAGAAGCGGTCCTCACCCGCCTGAATGCGCTTGCCAACGCCTGACCTGCTCGACAGCTCCGACAGCTGCCGATCTGACCTCCAGAACCCTCGGTTGCGAACTGCCGCTGCCGGGGGTTTGTCGGTCTGCGCCAATTGACCGCAGCAAGCACTCTTGTCAGGGTGGATCTCGTCGGCCTATCACCGACAGGCACTCTGGCGGACCCTTTGCATGTACACCTATTTCAAAAGCCTGGCCGATAGCGACCGCACAGACCGCAGCGACCGGGACCTTGCCCTTTATCTGGCGCTCGTCGCCGGAGCCATTAATGCGGGCGGCTACATCTCCGTGCATCAATACACCTCGCATATGTCAGGGATTGTCGCCTCATTGGCCGAGCATCTGGTGACCTGGAAGGTGGATCTGCTGCTGCATGGCATCACCGGGCTTGGCTTCTTTTTGCTCGGTGCCATTCTATCGACGGTGCTGATCAACTGGGGTCGCCGCCGCGAACTGCATTCGCGCTATGCGATGCCTTTGTGTCTGCAAGCTCTGCTCATCATCGTCTTTGCCGCCACCGGGCTGTTTCCGGACGCATCGCTCGTTCACAACACGCTGTTCATCATCGGTTTGTTGTGCTTCCAGATGGGCTTGCAAAACGCCATGATCACCAAGCTGTCCAACGCCCGCATCCGTACCACCCATGTCACCGGAATGGTAACGGACATCGGCATCGAGTTGGGCCGCTTGATCTACATCAATCCGCGTGTCCCGGATCCGAACCATCCTCCAGTCGTGGCCAACCGCGCCAAACTCGCATTGCTGTTATCCTTGGTGTCCCTGTTTTTCAGCGGCGGTGTTATCGGGGCCTGGCTGTTCACCACCTGCGGGATCGTCACCAGTGTGGTGTTTGCCATTCCCCTGCTGATCCTCGCAGCCTTCCCCTTGCTGCTGGACTATCGCTTGTCGCAGGATCGTCTGTCCTAGGATCACGCGCCTAAAGCGTCTCGTGAAAAGCGGTCAGGGCCGCCAGACGGGGCAGGGCAGCCGTCTTGATCGCAGCATGGATCTCCTCTGGAAAGGCTTCCGGTAATTGCGCTTCAATGGCGTCGAAGGCCAGGCCAGTCTTTTCCACCAGAAGGCTGGTTGCCTGATGCAGGGCCACAGGCGCGAGACCTGCCGATTGGCACGTCTGCTGCAAGTGCCGGGGATGAATTTCAGTCAGTCGGTAATGCCGATTTCGTCCAAAGGCCATCGCCAGTTTCATCTGGCGTTGAGTGATCTGGCCAAGCGCCAGACTGGGCTCGGCACTGAGAATATCATAGAGAGGCGTCATCGCGAACGCGCCACCCGCGCGCAGGAACACGCTGAAATTCTTGGCGTGGCCGTCAGTGGCCCCGATCATCCAGAAGAACAACTGCGCGGCAAGAAAACGGGCAAGGTCATCGATAGGCGTATCAGAGGCTTGTAAAAACTGCCCAATTGCACTGATCCCCGGCCCGCCTTCATTTTCATATTTCAACGTCGGCGGCACAGACAACGCCTGACAGCAATCTTCCTGAGGCAGGCGTAGAAGGCGACCATCTGCCGTCCGGCGCCGGTCAAACCGCTCGATCACCAGCGCCTTGGTTTTACCGAAGGTTTCAATCCGTGCCGCATTGGCCGGCAGCCCAACCAATTCGGCAAGCTTCAGACAGTAAAACTCGTTTTCAACGCTGTTTGACAAATCGACACCATTGGGCAGATGGCCAATCTGAGTCTTGAAGATATGGGTTGTGGGGGTGGTGCCATGTGGCTTCAACCAGCGACCATCGTGAAAGGTGAGGGCGGTCTTCTCCTGCGCGCCCGCCACTGAAATACGAAAGGCGTCGTCGCGTTGCAGACCTAAAGGTGCCTGCGCAAGATGGGTCAGGAGATGCTCAACCCCTGCCGCATCCAGAGGCTCACCATCCAGCCGATCTGCCTGTCGATCCGCGTCGCCCGGCACGAATTGCAAGGCCCCGACGCAATCTGCACCAATGCGTGCGAGCATGGAAAAAGCATCGGTTCCGCGCGCGCCCACACGCTCGGCGACGCGTCGACGCAAACCATCCGAATCGGGCAGCAGATTTTCAAAAACCGCGGACACAGCATCGCCGCGATAGGCGTCCTCACGCAATGGAAGCGAAAGGGACACCGGAATAGCACCGGGCTGATCCACCCAGGTCCCGTCATAGCGAAAGGCAATGGCACCCGAAGCGTCCCGGCTGAGAACGCCAACCAACCGGTTGTGCAAATAGACCCGCAGCGGCGGATGGGCGGGACGACGGCCCATCAGCGCAATATGTCCTCGATGCTGAGGCTGTCCGCCGCCGAAGTGACGCGTTCCCCAATGCGAAACTCCAGATTGAGCGCCGCCAGAACCGCCAGCAACGTGTCGAGGCGGACCGCCGGATTGCCGGTTTCCATTTGCGAAATTGTTGCCTGCCGAAAGCCGATGCGCGCACCAAGATCGGCCTGA
Source organism: Roseibium sp. 10G30-5 (assembly GCF_055809635.1). Lineage (NCBI taxonomy): Bacteria > Pseudomonadati > Pseudomonadota > Alphaproteobacteria > Hyphomicrobiales > Stappiaceae > Roseibium > Roseibium sp. 10G30-5. The sequence goes on along the minus strand of NZ_JBVVUH010000001.1, from coordinate 315,840 downwards.
CTCAAGCCTTTCGCTTTGCGCGCACGGCGCAAGAGCGCTCCTATCTGCTGCGGGCTGCGGGCAAGCTGGTCCATCAGATCAATCCTCCTGATACGCCACGGCGTATAAACTCAGGATACCCGATCTATCGTATAAACTCAAGATATACGCCGAAAGAAATAAAGTCGATTTATAGGCTTCAGCGTATATTCAAAAGCGCCGCGCACGGCTTGCACATCCCGCAGGCCCTTGGTTTCAAGCCATCTGTTCAGCCAGAGACCGGGTCTTCTCCGTCACCAGATCGCCGGTCTGCTTCGTCGATGCAGGCTCGATCAACAGCACCCAGCACTCTTCCTCGGCCACCGGATTATGCCGCAAACCCTTGGGGATCGTCAAAAAAGATCCTGCTCCGAAATCCACTGGGCCATCTTCAAATTCAATCCGAAGCTGACCACGAACGATGTAGAACAGCTCCTCCTCGCCCTCATGCGCGTGCCAGACGAATTCGCCTTTCAGTTTCGCAACCTTGAGAAGCTGATCATTGACCTGCCCCACAACCTTCGGGAACCAATAGTCGGTGACACGGTCGAAAGCCTCTTCGATGTTCAACGGAACGGGGAGCATGATCTTGATCCTCATGAGAATGAGCAGGGGGCCTTTATCGGACACCAAAGATAGGGTGCACCGGCGCCTTTAGGAAATTCACATTGAACCGATCTTCCATTAGAGATGCTTATGAAGCCTGCCCAAGATGGTCCTGCCACCGACATTCTCTCCAATCTTCACACCGCCTTCCGTCACTCCGGCTGCATCAAAGATCGACTAATACTTGACTATTATATTCATATTTTCTAAAGCCAAGTCAGTTCTCTGGAGTCCACCATGCCCTCACATCCCGCCCAGCCCGACGCACGACCCGATGTCTGCCTGCTTGAGGCCAACGCCATAACCATGTGCATTGGCGAAAAAACACTGCTCAATGATGTCAGTGGCAGCTTTCGCACCGGTGACGTTGTCGGATTGATCGGTCACAATGGCTCTGGAAAATCCACCTTTTTGAAAACTCTGGCCCGACAGATCGAACCAACCTCGGGAACTGTTCAGCTCAATGGCCGGGTGACCCACACCATTGCTGCCCGAGCATTCGCCCGTGACATTGCCTATCTGCCGCAAGACAGCGCCGCTTCAGGCCCGATGAAGGTCGGCGAATTGGTGGCGTGTGGACGCTACCCTGGCACGGCGCTCTGGGTCGCATCACCGACACGGACCGCGCTGCTGTCCGGCACGCCATGGTTCAAACCGGTGTCGACGATCTTGAGCAGCGCTGGGTTGCAACCCTGTCAGGCGGTGAACGCCAGCGCGTTCTGCTTGCCATGCTGCTGGCGCAACAAAGTCGGTTCATGCTTTTGGACGAACCCACCTCCGCCCTTGATATTGCCCATCAGGTCGAAGTCTTGCGCATCATGCGCGATCAGGCCCGCGCCAAGAGAATTGGTGTTGTGGTCGTGCTGCATGATGTCAACATGGCAATGCGTTTCTGTGACCGGCTGATCGCCCTGAAGGCCGGACGGATCGTCGCCGAAGGCAGCCCACACGCCCTGATGACACCAGAAACCCTGCACATGATTTACGGCATCAGGATGGAGGTCACACCGCACCCGAGCCTGAACATTCCCGTCGCCTGCGCCTGTTGATTGATGGAAGACCACATGACCGGACGGCCTCTCATACTGCCGCAAGGCGGACGTCTGACCCGCAGACATTTTCTTGCAGCAGGCACAGGCTTTCTCGCCTCAACTGCCATGGCGCCCATGGTGTTTGCCAGCGGATCTGAGCGCATCGTCAGCCTCGATTATGGTCTGGCCTCAACGCTTCTGGCGCTTGGTGTGACGCCTGTCGGCGTGGCAGATCTCGACGCCTGGAGCAAATGGGTGGTCGAGCCGAAGATGCCCGAAGGGGTGGCCGATGTCGGGCAGGCGATGTCCGTCAATCTGGAAGCACTGATGCAATTGCAGCCCACGCTGATCCTGACAACGCCCTATCTGGATGCGGTACGGCCCAAGATCGAGCCGATCGCACCCACCTTGCGGCTTGATGTCTACGACCAGAGTTCGGGTCCAATCCTGCCCAAGGCGATTGCCGCAACCCGCCGACTTGCCGGACATATCGGACGACGCGCGCAAGGGGAGGCGTTTCTCACCCACGCCAATGACGTGTTTGACGACTGCCGAAAGCGCCTTGCCCGCGTTGGAGCACCGTCGCTGCTGCTCATCAGTTTTCTCGACAGTCGCAACCTGCGCGTTTACAGCCACCCCGGCCTCTATGACGATGTCCTGACCCGGCTCGGCCTCCAGAATGCCTGGACGCAGCCCGGGACATATTGGGGCTTCGCCAATATCACCATCCCGGATCTGGCGGCCATCAGCGATGAGAACACGCGTCTTGTGGCGATCAAGCCAATCCCCTCCGATGTGCTGCCTACTTTGGCGCACAGCCCGCTGTGGACCCATTTGCCTTTCGTAAAGAAGGGGCGTTTCGGCGAAATGGACCCAGCATTGATGTTCGGCATGGTGGTGGAAGCCCTGCGCTTTGCCCGGCAGGTGACCGACTATGTAGAGCAACAGGCATGACAACGGCAACGCTTTCACATCGATCTGGTGGCCCGCTCCGGATATCGCTCATCCTTGCCGGAATGGCGGTGCTGGCGCTCGGCTTGACAGTCTCGCAGATTGTTCCCCTGCTTTCCTCGTCTTCGAACACCGCACTCGTCAACAGCACCGACACCTATGACGTTCAGCATATGCTGCTGGTCTATGCCACCTTGCCCAGAGTGGCGATGGCGTTGCTGTGTGGGGCCATGCTTGGCATGTCCGGGGCGCTGTTTCAAATGGTACTGCGCAATCCGCTGGCCTCTCCTGCAACGCTCGGCATTTCAGCAGGCGCCAATCTGGCCCTTGTCATTGTCATGCTGTTTGCACCCGCGTTGCTCGGCATCGGGCGCGACATCGTCTCGCTTGCTGGCAGTGGCATTGCCGTCGCGTTGGTGATGGCGCTCGGGGCAAGGCGTGGTTTCTCTCCCTTCAGTCTGGTGTTGGCGGGATTGATCGTCAGTCTGTGGTGTGGCGCTCTCGCAGCTCTCCTGACGCTGATGAATGCGAAGTGGCTCGCAAGCCTGTTTATCTGGGGCGCCGGATCCTTGTCACAGCAAAGCTGGACCTTGTGCCTGTCGTTGCTGCCCAAGGCCGTGGTTCTGGCCGCACTTGCTCTGCCGCTGCTGCGCCCACTTGCCGTTCTTGAGGCCGGAGAGGAAAATGCGCGCGCGCTCGGCCTTAACATCCGCTTTCTGAGAACCGGCGTTCTCGTGATCGCCACCGCCCTGACCGCCCTGGTCACCAGTGCGGTCGGCGTGATCGGGTTCATCGGCCTTGTTGGCCCAGCCGTGGCGCGGCTCGGCGGAGCACGGCGCCCGCACGAACAACTGCTGTGGTCTGCCCTCGCCGGAGCAACTCTGCTGTGGCTGACCGACGAACTGGTGATCGTCGCGTCCGGGGCGCTAAAGGATTTCATTCCCACCGGCACTGTGACCGCTGTACTGGGCGGGCCGCTGCTGCTGCTCATGTTGCGCCATCTCAAGGCGTCGCATCGCTCTATTGGCTCGGCAGCAGGCGGTTTTTTACAGCATGGCATGACCCGCAAACCCCTGCTGATCGCTGGTCTGGTGGTGTTGCCGTTCATTTGTCTTGTTGGCGCATTGTTGATTGGCCCGCTTCCCGGGGGGGCTTGGCCTTCCGGTGGCCGAATTCCGTGCGGATATTCTGTCGCTACGACTGCCCAGAGTGATGTCGGCCCTGTTGGCCGGAATGATGGCAGGCGCCGCCGGAACCATCCTGCAACGGCTTACCGGCAATGAAATGGCCAGCCCGGAAGTGCTTGGCATCAGCGCCGGAGCCACGTGTGGCGTCACCGTATTGGTCTTTCTGGTGGCTGCGCCGTCATTACCGTTGCAACTTGTCTTTGCAAGTCTTGGCGCGTTTGCCGTTTTGGCCGTGGTGTTTTCTCTTGCAAGCAGGGGCCACTTCGAACCTGAAAAGCTGTTGATGGCCGGAGTCGCCCTCAGCGCGATCGTTGACGCTCTTGTCGGGATCATTGCTGCCAAGGGCGATCCGCGCGCCCTGTTCCTGCTGCGCTGGATGTCCGGCTCCACCTACAATGCCCAAATGCCGCTGATGATCTTCCTTGCCATCGTCTGCGTGGTGCTGATGCTTGCGACGTTGGCGCTGCATCGCTGGTTGAACCTGCTGCCACTTGGCCCCGCATCCGCCTCCAGCCTTGGCCTGCGGCTAAAACCAGCACATCTCACCTTGTTCGGCCTGGCCGGATTGCTCAGTGCCGGGGCGACCATGGCCGCCGGGCCATTGAGTTTTGCAGGTCTGATGGCTCCCCATATTGCCCGCGAAAGCGGATTGCATCGCGCGCTCGGGCAAACGCTCGGCTCGATTGCCGCAGGGGGAATGATCATGGTTGTTGCCGATTGGATCGGCCGCAATCTGGCCTATCCATATGATCTGCCTGCCGGATTGATTGCGGCGCTGATCGGCGCACCCTTTGTCATGGTTCTGATGCGCCGCAAGGTCTGACACTCGGAGAACTCAAACAGCCCGTCAAAACTGCGCAGTCTGTTATCGTAACAGCGTCTGGCCTTGTGGCAGGGGGCAGGCCGAACCGCAACCGCCGGCGCCGGGCACCAGATAGCTCAGGCAACACACCTTGCGGGTGCACGTGCAGCCATCAGACGCGGGCTCATGCAAATGACGGATCAAGCCGCACAGTGGATTTTTCCGACCGCAGAGCACCGGGCTGTCGAGAAGCTGATGAGCCACCGGATCTGGCATCCCATCTTCAGCCGCAAACGCATGCAGGACCCAATCGAGGTAACCCGCCAGATTTGACCAGAGCAAACGCCGGCCGACCTTCAACTCGCGTTGCAGAAAGGTGATTGCCGGGTCCAGATGATCGAAAAGCAGGGGTCCGAAAGCTTCGTCAAGGGGCTGGTCCGGACATCTCTCACCCGAATGCGCAATTTCGAAACAAATCGGCAAACCGGTCTGCGGGTCGTAAATCGCCGACATCTCCTGCATGGCCAGCGGCAGCACCCGACGCTCCCTGATCCACAACGCGACAGGGCACAACGCCAACAAGGCGAGATAATATCGGCTCCAGAGCGACACCAGCGCCCGGTCATCTGCAGAAGGATGCCTTGCCCTATGCATCTGAAAAAGCGGAGCAAATCCCTCAGCCGTAAAAAGTGAAGTGCATGAGACACGTGTGCCACGCCCGCCCGCATCCAGACTGAAATTGCCGTCGAAAAACGCTGCCTTGGTTCCCAAGGCTGTCGTCAGCATTGCCGCCATCGGGTCGCGCAGTGCACCAGCCATAGTCTGGTCCTCGTTCATGTCTCAAAAAACAAAGCGGGGCTCCAACCACGTCGGAGCCCCGCATATGACCAGTGCCGGTTACCAGGTTGCTTTCAGGGTTGCCAGAATGGTGCGGCCGTCGCCGTAGTAGCAGGTGCCACTGGAGCAAACGGACGTGTAGCGACGGTCGAGAAGATTGGTCGCGTTGAGCTGCAAGTTGAGATTTTTCGTCACCTGATAAGACGCCATGGCGTCAAATACAGTGTGCCCCGGGTTCTTCTCTGTGTTGGCATTGTCGCTGAAGGTTGATCCGACAAAGCGAACACCAGCCCCCAGGCGCAACTCTCCCAGCCGATCACTTGCCGGAATGGTGTAATCCAACCAGGCGGAGGCCACGTTGTGCGGCACCAGAGAAGGATCATTGCCCACGACAGAACTGTCCGCATCCGCTGTGATCTCGGGATCCCAGTAGGAATAGGCGAAGGTCGCGTTCCAGCGTTCATTGAACGTCAGACGTCCTTCGACTTCCATGCCCCGCACTCGAACTTCGCCGGTTTGCCGGGTCAGGCTGGTGATCGGGTCCGTTGTCTGCACGTTGGTCTGCGTCAGATCGAACAGGGACACCGTGAAGAGAGCCTTCAGGCGATCAAGATCGGGACGATATTTCAGCCCGACTTCATATTGCGTGCCCTGTTGAGGTTTGAGCGACGTGTCGCTGGAGCCATAGGCGGTTGCAGGGGAGACAAGTGGCTGGAAGGACTCCGAGTAATTGGCATAAGCCGAGATCTGCGGCGTTACCTTGTAGGACACCCCAACCCGAGACGTGATGTCATGCGCCGACGTATCTTCTTCAACGCCAGTGTCCTTGTAGGTCACATCGCTGTCAACGTGATCATAGCGCAGGCCGCCGGTGACAGTCAGCTTGTCGAAGAATGTCAGCTCATCCTGAGCATATAGACCCAGAGCCTTCTGCTTGATGTTCCAATACAGATAGGTCGGTTCCGTGATGCACGACATGCCACAATAGCTTGGATCATAGATATCCAGTGGGCCGGCCGTGCCATAAGTGATGTTTTCGGTTGTATCGTCATAGGCATAGCTCAGCCCCAACAACAATTTGTTGTCGAGCGCCCGATAGTGAGAATCGTACTGAAGCTGGTTGTCGATGGCAAAACGCTTGGATTCCCCGTCTGTGCCAAAGGAGACCCTGTCCGCGGTATCATCGGTAGACGCGCCATAGACCTCGGCGTAATCCAGTTTCACTGCCGAATAGCGTGCTTTCTGGCGGAACGTCAGATTATCCGAGAAGTCATGCCGAAACAAATAGGTGAAATCCGCCTGACGGGTGTTGAAGCGATTGTAATCCGGCTCGCCGAGAAAGGTGTAGATGTCGATGCCACTGCCCTGAACATATTCATGCGCGGGCGTGCCATCGCGCTTGCTGTAATCCGCCAGAAAGGTGATTTCGGTAGAATCATCCGGCGTGTAGGTGAGGGCCGGCGCGATATAAAGCCGATCATCCTTTGAATACTCATACTGGGCATCGGCCTTCTGGCCCTTGGCTGTCAGGCGGTATTTCCAATGAGCGTCCTTATCAATCGGACCTCCGATGTCAAAGCCGGTCTCATAGTGATTGTCACCGCCAACGGTGACATAGGCCTCGTGATGCGCCGTGTCCTGCGGTCGCTTGGTCACGGCATTGATCAGGCCACCTGGTTGGTTCAGGCCGAAGAGCGATGAGGTTGAGCCTTTGAGAACTTCAACTCGTTCAAGCCCGTAAGGCTCAACGCGTGCGGCGGTATACCAGCCTCAGGACCCGGGCGGGCAGACCATCCCGATATGTCCCGAGCGTTGTCTCGCCAAAGCCGCGAATACGGAAATAATCATAGCGGTCATCAGAACCATATTCGTCTGTCACCACAGAAGACGTATAGGCCACAGCTTCCTGAGTGTTCTGCACGTTGCGGGTTTGCATTTCCTTTTCCGTCACCACGGTCACAGCCGCAGGCGTATCAAGGATGGACGTACCGGTTTTGGTGCCGACATCCGACTGGTCCGCTACATAATCCGTGGTGTCTTCGCCACTTGCGCCCGCCAACGTCACCGTCACCTGATCAAGGACAACATTCCCTGATGTCGTTGCCGACGTATTTGTTACGGCCTTTGATGTGTCGGTCGCATCCTGTGCGAGCGCGCCTTGTGACAAAAGCGCCAGAGTCAGAAAACTCGCTCCGGTCATCAGGCAGGCTCGTTTGGACAAAGGTGGGCGAGCAGCTACTACGCAGCCGCGATTGTTCGGACGACGCATCGGATGCGATCCCCCCTAAAGATTAGAAATGTGATGAGAAAGCGCAGAATCGCGTGGCGGCAGCTAGATGCACTTAATAAAATATGAGTTTAAGAGTCAAGTTATATACTGAAGTTTTCAAAACCGAAATCCGGCTTTTTCAAGAGGCTGGATAAGCTGCTCGGCATACGGAAATAACCTTCTCACGCAACCACTTATGCGCCGGGTCGGCATCCATGCGCGGATGCCACATCGCCAAAATATTGAAATCCGGCAGGGTCACCGGAACTTTGAAGCACCCAAGACCGGCGGTGGTAACCGCCTCTTCAGCCGATAAAATCGCCCTTAGACAAGAGCGTGGAACAAGTGTCACTACAGGTCTGATTGCTGCGCAATCCGCATGGCATCGGGGTACCCCGGTACAATGACCCGAACCGCGCGTGCAAGATCAAGGTCGGCCAAGGCCGCATCAATTGCGCTCCAACTGGTTTTGTCTTTGGAAGCAACGATATGATCACAGGCGGCGTAATCGGAGGCGCTGATCGCGTCGCGGCGCAAGAGGGGATGCCCAAGCCGGGCCACACCGACAAAACAATCCCGGAACATCAGATGCGTGCGAATTTCCGGCGCGCTGGTGCCCAAAACCCCGATCTCCAGATCAATTTCACCATCGCGCAGCGGCCCAGCCTCCTTGTCCGGCTTGGCGACAAAGCGCAGACAAACCTGCGGGGCCACAACGGTCACGGCCGCCACCACGGTTGGCGACAGGAATTCCAGAAAGGCTTCACTGACCCGGATTGTAAAGGTCTGTCGCAGAGACTTGAGATCAAGCGTGTTGACGTAGGGTCGTAGAACGGCCTGTGCCTCCAACGCCAGATCATGCACCCGGTCGCGCAGCTCGACCGCATGAGGGGTTGGCACCAAACCCCGGCCCGCACGCACCAAAAGCGGATCACCTGTTGCCTGTCGAAGCCGCGTCAATGTGCGGCTCATTGCGGAGGTGCTCAGACCAAGATGGCGCGCGGCCCCCGTAACGCTGCCTTCAGCCAGCAGCACATCCAACGCCACCAGCAAATTGAGGTCAACATCGCTCATCCCGTCAAATCCCTCTGCTTTCAAATGGAAGCATAGCGTCAGGCGCAATTATATCTTTCATCTGATGCGTCTGTCGCCTGTCTTCTCGCTCCTTATATTCGATCTGTTTTCCACGCTTCAAGGACACTCTCATGTTTCAAGATACATCGAACAACACTTCAGGCACACTCCTCCTGATCGGCGCATCGCGCGGGTTGGGCCATGCCATGGCGGAAGAATTTCTCAAAAAGGGCTGGACTGTTATTGGCACTGTCCGGGCGGGCAGCGGGCACACCCCCTTTCATGATCTGGCGGAAACCTACAAGGACCGTGTCGAGATCGAGATCCTCGACATCTGCGAGCCACAGCAACTGGCCGAATTGCATGACCACCTTTCGGGTCGACAGGTCGACATGCTGTTCGTCAATGCCGGGACCACCAATCCGGATCCGACACAATTGATCAGCGAGGTCTCGACGGAGGATTTCGTCAACCTGATGGTAACAAACGCTCTGAGCCCGATGCGGGTTCTTGAAACTCTGGCTCCTTTTGTTACCCCAACGGGGCTGCTTGGCGTCATGTCATCCGGGCAGGGCAGTATCGCCAACAACGAGAAAGGCCTTCGTGAAGTGTACCGGGGCAGCAAGGCCGCGCTCAACATGTTCATGCGCAGTTTCGCTGCTCGACTTGCCGGAACGGATCATCCCCTTGTGGTCATGGCGCCGGGTTGGGTGAAAACCGAGCTTGGCGGGCCAGACGCTCGACTGACCATTGAAGAAAGCATTCCAAGCCTTGTTGAGGTTCTTCTGGCCAAGCAAGTCCGGCCGGGTCTGGAATATCTGGACTATCGGGGACAGACCGTGCCGTGGTGAAAGAAAGCAAAATGCAGCTTATTGCCATTGAAGAACATTTTCTCACGCCGGAGGTTCAGCGGGCATGGTCTGCAATCGGCATTGAGGCGACCGATCCCAGCGTCGCGTTTCATTCCGGTGAAATAGAGCATCGCCTTCTCGATCTTGCGGATCAACGCATTGCCCTGATGGACGAAAGCGGGGTGGATGTGCAGGTGCTTTCACTCACCCCGCCCGCGCTTCATGATCTCGGCCCCGAAAGTGTCGAACTTGCTCATCGCATGAATGATATGCTCGCGGAAGCCATCGCCCGTCATCCGGATCGATTTCAGGGTTTCGCAACTCTTCCGATCTCACAGCCGGCCGCAGCGGCGAAAGAACTGGACCGCTGTATCAAGTCGCTCGGCTTCAAGGGCACCATGCTTTGTGGCCGGGTAGACGAAGCTAATCTGGATGCAGCGGTTTTTTTGCCCGTCTTCCAAACTGCAGCAGACCTGGGCGTTCCGGTTCTGTTGCACCCACGCATCCCTCCCAAATCGGTTCGCGATGCTTATTACTCCGGCTTCGTGCCCCAAGTTGATGCGGCGTTTTCCAGTTTTGGTCTGGGCTGGCATTATGACGCCGGGATTCAATTTCTCCGACTTGTCCTTGCTGGACATTTCGATCGCATGCCGAATCTTCAGATCATTCTGGGGCATTGGGGGGAGGTCGTGCTGTTTTATGCCGAGCGCATCGCCGCTATGGATCAGGTGTCCGGGTTGACGCAATCCATAGCGGCCTACTTGAAACGCAATCTCTATGTCACGGCCAGTGGGCTTTTTCTGCCAACTTACCTTGAACGCGCTAAGGCGATTGTCGGTCCGGATCGCCTGTTGTTTTCCGCCGATTTTCCCTATCAGTATCGTGAGGGGCGCAACTCCAGAACGTTTCTTGAAACATGCGGTCTGAACGAAACTGAAACCGCGGCTTTTGCCCATGGAAATTGGCAACGCCTGACCAACCGGAGACACCAGCCAGAATAGAGTTTGTTCGGCGCAAATCTCGACGGACTGCCCTGATCGAAACTTGCTATGGAGGTTTTGATCAGGGTTTTGCATAACGCCCGTCCGCCAAGCCGAACAAGGATTTTGTCAGAGCCAGTTTGCCTTCGGCAGCCCGATCGACCATAGCGCGGAAGTATCCTCCAGGTTTGGAGATCTGATCTGGATCGCGGAGAGCCTTTTCCGCCACAACCACCAGAATGGCGGCGGCTGTATTGCGATCCAGCCGCCGCACAGCCAAATCATAGGCGCCTTCCGACAGGCCAATGCCAACACGTAAGGTTTCCGCGGCCCGTGTTAATTCTGGCCAGCTTCGTATTTGAAGACCAAAATCAGATTGCACTGCCTGACAGGCTGCTTCAATCAATCCGATGGAAACACTTCGCAGGTGAGGTGAGAGGCTGGACTGTTTTGCGTCACGGCCTGTCTTCCGCACAGGTGGATCTAAGTCCTTAGCAAGGCCGCTCCGCTTGCTCCCTTTCGGGAGCTTCTTCGACAGCTTTGCTGTCGTCAGTAGGAATTGTATTTTCGGCTGCGTTAGCAGACGTCCGATTTTTTTACAATGATTTAGATGAGTTTGAGAGCTTGTAATATATAATAGGGTGACATCCTTGTCAGGCTCACATGACATATCAGCATTTTCAGACGTTTCTTCCTGTCTGTGTGCCTCTACAGACTCTCCTATCAGGTCGTCATAAAGAGCCTGCAGCGCTGCCAGACGGTCTTCCAATGTCATCCCTGCTTAGGATTTCTCGAAAGGTGTGTTGTGCATCTTTGGTTTTTTCATTGCTGACATGATCTGTCGCCAGAATATCGGCCACGGCCCGGGAGAGGCGTGTCACAGCACGCTTTGCTTCTCGTGCTGCATTCAATTCAGCCTGATATTCATCCGCCAACCGACAGATCTCACGATAGCGTACCTGGGCGGGGCGGAAATCCAGGCCATACGCTCTTGAGATCTGTCCATCCGCGCTTCGGTGGACCCAACGACGACCGGTGCTGCTGTCGCGGTAAGACAGAATACCCGCCTCGACCAGCCGCTTGATCGCTCGAATGACCGTCCGCTCGCTGCGGCAGACATAATCTGCCAGCTTTTCATTGGAAATGGCCACAACCGGTCGATTACCGTTTTCCCAATCCCGCGCCTTGGATAGGCCAAGCAGAATATCAAGGACATGATACGTGGTGCCGTCGATACCAAGCGGCCGTGCGGCGCGCTTCAGCGCAATCGCAACCTCGCCCTTGGTCACTGTAGGCACGTCATTTGCCATCGCAAGACGTGCAGATGCGAGAACTCCCGGCGTCACCTTCCGGAAGCCTGCAACGTGAGGTGCTTCAGACATAATTCTACCGTTCTGCGGCCATGAGGCTCAGCAGTCCTGTCAGTCTCAATAAGGTCGGAAGCCGAAAAACCAGCAGGAAGACATAGGAAAGCGATCTCTGACGCGAATCAGAGCTTGAATTCCGGGCGAACGATTCGTATGTTGGAAGTGCGATTACGGATCGTCGTCCCACTTGGACGGTGATTTCGACTAAATATGAGCCTGCCAGTTCCCGCTGGTGGGCTCATTTCGTATGTGCTCTAGTTCATCGGTAGTGCTCCCGGGTTTCCCCTCTCGGGGTGCTTCATTCTATCCCGAACCCAAGCAAGGGGGATAAGATTTCCAAAAGTCGCAGAAATCTGCCATTCCCAAGCGATTTCGTGAGGGATAACTGATTTATGCGTTCTGTCAGAGATCCTGATCATCCTCTCTCTTGCCTTCGAATTCGGCGATCAATTCTGGCAACTTGCGTTGCAGAAAACTGTCCAGATCAGGCGCCGCCTTCTGGTCAACGGTGAATGTCGTTGCGCGGGCGCCCCGTTTGATCCGGACCACGGTTCTGCCTCTTGCGTCCTGCACCAGCGCTTCGGCCTCTGCAGCCTTGGCAACAGGCTCTTCAAGCGCCTTTGCCAGCATGGAGAAGCGGCGATTGGAATCTGCCTTTGCCCATGCGTCGGCGCTCATCACCTGGTCCAGCTTGATCTGAACACGCTTGGGCACGGTGCCAGCCTCGAAATGCCCGGCAAAGGCACGCCATTTTGGCCCCTTGACCGATGGTGCCGGTCCGATTTTTCGGATCAGATCTTCCGGAATTTCTTCGGCGGCATTGTAATAATTGACCGAATTTCGGGTTTCTTTCCCCCTCCCAGCGCCTTTGAGATCGTTGCCCGCGTCACCCCAAGAGCGCGCATGGACGAGACAAACAAGCACTTCTCGATGAAGGTGAGATCCTTGCGGTCAAGGTTTTCCTTTGACTGGGCAATGATCAGTTCGTCATCATTCAAGGGACGGATGATAGCCCGCACAGTACGGTCCAGCGTCGTGCAAGCCTTCAGGCGGCGATGACCATAGGCAACCTGAAAACGGTCCGCATGATCGGGATGTGGGCGCACCAGAATAGGCACTTGCTGGCCGGAGGACTGAATGGAATCGAGCAGGCCTTCGAATTCCGGATCACGGTCTTCTTCCAGACGGTCGCGATAGGGAGACGGGTCGATCAGTGCCGGGTCAAGCGGTTGGATATCAGACGTGCTGACAGATGCAGATCCGCCGCCCGTGCCAAGGCCCGACAAGACATCGGACATCAACCCAAGCGGCGAGGTGTTGCTTCGTTCGCTCTCGCGGCGCGGCTCTTCACGTTGCGAGAGTGAGGACGGCGGCGGGGGCGGAGCCTTGGTCCGAGGCTTGCTCCAGAGTTCCGACAGTGCGTTTTGCGCGTCTTTTCTCTTGGTCATGAACGCCCCTAGGATTTCCGCAGGATGGATTCCACTTCGCCGTTGACACCGTTCATCGCTTCCATGGCCCGCTCGTAGGTCTGGCGCGTGAAGCGGCCACGGTCGGCTTCATAAAGCGATTGCTGATAGGTGCCGGCCTCGGCAATGGCCGAAGATTTCACCATCACATTGGTCAGCACATTGCCGAGGTGATTGCGCAGCATTGCCACAACAAGAGCCTCAGGTGCCGATGTCGTGTCATGGCGGGTGATGAGATAATGCAGCGTCTTCTCAACCAGAAATCGCCGCCGCCGATGGCTTTCATCGCCGCTTCAAAATCCTGCTGCTGACGCAGATAGGTATAGAGATATTGCGCCATGGACTCGCAATCGAGCCACTGCGGATGAATGGTAACGACCAGATTGTCTGCTGCAAACATCGCCGCATTGGTGACGTATCCAAGGTTGGGTGCCGTATCGCAGATGACGATGTCATAATCATCCTGTACATCCTGCAAGGCCCAGGACAGACGCGCGAAATAAGCCCGGTGGAACCACAGATCGCGGATCTGACCTTCCAGCGCCTGAATCTCCTGCTTGACGGCCTCGGCCGACGACACACTGAGTTCAGCGCGATCAAGACGGGCGTTCAGTTCCTCAATGCGTTCGCGGATACGCGCCTGCTCGTATTTTGCCTCAACGGCGACCCGGGGCGCATCAAATTCCCAGGAACTGAGCGACCGACCACCGGGGATCAGGTCGAGATTGTCGAAATAGGTCTTCAGGGCGACCTCCGAAACGCGACGTGTGTCTTCGGAGCGCAAGATGGCGTATGCGGTGCTTTCCTCGTCCGTTTTTTCAGGCGGCACACCAAACAGCGCGCTGGCGGATCCTTGCGGATCAAGGTCAATCATCAGCACACGGTAGCCGCGTAGCGCAAAATATTGCGCCAGATGCACGGCAGAGGTGCTCTTGGCACTGCCGCCCTTGAAGTTGGCCATCGCCAGCACGCGCAAGGGATCGCCCTCGCGTCGACGCGGTAAATAGGAAATTCCTTTCGCCGTATCATATCCGGCTTTGTCTGCCAGCGCCTTGCGCAGCGCATTGAGGTCGCGCAACGTATAGCTTCGGGCATTGCGCCCGTCGCGCTCGGTTTCCAGATTGATCTCATCGGCGATCATGCCAAGGTAGCGCGGCGTCACACCAACGAATTTTGCGGCCTCCGACGCGGAGAACTTGCGCAAAACCTTCTGAGCATTGGGAGGGAAATGCGCCTTGCTGGTCTGATCGATCGTATCGGTCAGCGCATTGTAGTCCTCGACCATGGCGCGGAGAAAATCCGACATGCCCTGTTCCGGGTCTATCGCTTCAAATCGTGCCGCGTCGGGATGGTCCATAATTTCCGCCTGATTGCCAAAATCCGATTTCTTGCGGAAATAATTCGTCAATACAGGCAGGCACGTCAATTCTTTTAAAGTTAACGCCTGTTAACCAGTCTTAAGGAAAGGCGATAAGCAACTGTTTTTATGACTTATTCCGCATTTTAGCAAAAATCGCCTAAAATGCGGAAATCTCTTAAACCGGCCAGATTTCTTAGCAATTAAGATGAATGGTCAAGAGAGGCTCTTGTCCGATTCTGTCTTTCCCTCAAAGGCATAGACGAAATTTCGCCCACTATTCCACTCGAAACCTGCAAGACGCAGAGGCTTGTTCCGGTCCCCAAAACACAGAGCCCAAGCCACGTGCGGCCTTCAGACCAACGATGAAAAGGCAGATACGACTCCGCCTTACAGGAGGCGTGCCAGCTCCGCCTTCACGCTATCTTCGGCATAGGGTTTTGTCAGTACGGTCACATCGGCTATGTGAATCGGGCATTTCAGCCGCCTCGCCGTAGCCGCTGGCAAACATGAAGGGAATTTCCATCTGGAGCAGCCGCTCCCCAATGGCAATACTGGTTTCCTCGCCAAGCGAAATATCCAACACGGCAACGTCAACCTTGTTGGTCTGCAACAAGCCAAGGGCCTTGGAAACGGAATCCACCACAAGCACCGAGTCAAAGCCCATACCTGTCAGCATATCTTCTGCATCCAGTGCGATGATGGCATTGTCCTCGACGAGCATAGCGGTTTTGCCGCTGCCATCGAAATCGACATCTTCTACGACCCGTGCCGCGATCTTCTCGTCCGTTTCCTCGTCCTCGGCAAAGGAGAAATGCAGCGACGGGAGATTGAAGACCGCGCGCAGCCCAGACACGGCAAATTCGAGATCCGCACTTCCCTTCAACTCAAAGGGAATTGAGCGTTCAATGATCGTCGAGCCGAACCCGCGATGCTTGGGCACTTCGACCATTGGCCCGCCAGCTTCCACCCATTCGATGCGCAACTGGCCCATATCGCCAAGCCGCCACGAGATCGACAAACGCCCGTCCGGGACACTCAACGCACCATATTTGGCGCAGTTGGTGACCATCTCGTGAAACACCAACGCCAGGTCGAAAAAGCCTGAGGTGTTACCTGCACATCAGGCCCCTCAATGGTGACTCGATCCGCGACCCCATCGCCGACATAGGCGTGAATTTCCCGATTCAACAACTTGCGGAACGAGCCAGGCGACCAATTGTCTTCAGTGATCTGATCATGAGCCCGCGCAAGGGCATTGATGCGTCCGCTCAGAATATCCGTCATTTCATCTAGCGAGGCGGCCGTCTTCGACGTTTGCGACACGACACCCCGGATCAAAGTCAGAATATTGCGCACCCGGTGGTTCAACTCACTGATCAGCAATTCCTGCTTTTCATGTGCGCTCTGCCGCAGGCGGGATCCTTCGTCAAGCGATCTCAAAATCACTTCGAGCAGGGTCACCCGCAGGGATCTCGCCCAATGCCACATCACGGTGATTCCACGGATCAGACATATCGCGAACTTCAACCTTCCAGTGCCTCGAAGCTCTTGCGCGGTGTCAACTGTCCGGTCTCTGACGTCTCCGCAGCGCTTTTGTCCGGGTTCCCCGCCCAGACCACTGTCTGGGTCAACTCCTTGCGGAAGAAAATCAGATAATCTCGCGGGGTGCGCGACACCGGGATGGCGAGAATACCACCGACAGGTCCGTCCAGAGTGCTGCCCGATGGCAGCAGAGACTTCACCCGATGAGACCGAAAGACACGACTTGCCCCGCTGCGGTTCAACACTGGCAGGAGCTTCTGCATATCGCTATGAGAAGCTGCAAAACCCTCCCAGGCTGAACTGACCGTCGACCCAAAGGCCGACCCCGTCGCAAGCAACGATATTGCGGAAGGCATCCAGATAGGCTGAAAGATTCTGGAACACACTGCCATGCATCGAAATCCCGGCCATAACCCGCTCGTGCACCGCACGGGCGCGCCGCTCAAGATCAAACAGCTCTTCGCTTTCGCGTCGTGCCAGCTCAAGCGAGAACATCTGGGCAAACAACTCGGCCACCGTACGCCGGTCAAAACCCATCAGCTTTGGTCCGTAATGGTGGCAGGCGAACATGCCCCACAATTTGCCACCAACGATAATGGAAATTGACAGAGAGGCACCAACGCCCATGTTACGCAGATATTGAATATGAACAGGTGAAACAGACCGCAGCACGCTCAAGGACAGATCAACCGGGTTGCCTTCTGTGTCGGTCTGCGGCACCAGCGGCGAGGGCACATCATTGACATCACTGATAATGCGAAAGCGGTTCTTCAGATAAAGCTCACGAGCCTGCTTGGGAATATCAGACGCCGGATAACGAAGGCCCAGATAACTTTCGATGTTGGGCGCGCGTGCTTCCGCAACAACTTCGCCGCTGCCATCTTCCAGAAACCGGTAGACCATCACGCGATCAAAATCCGTCACGCCGCGCACCTGACGCGCGGCCTGCTTGATGTAATCATCAACGGTTTGGGCGGGGCTCAGACGGTTCATCATCGAGCGCACCTGCGAGATCGGATCAATGCCGCGCCCTCGAATGGTCAGCTCGAATTCAAGTATGATCAGCCCATCCGACAGATGAACCGCTACGTCGAACTGGCGGTCATCAGCGAACAGGTCGACTGCAAAAAGGCGTTCTGTTTCCGGCTCGCCCTGCAAGAGCTGAAGCCGCGTGCGCAGATCGTGAATGGCATTGGAACTGAACACAGCATCTGCTGGCGTCCCCAGCAGCGCTTCGGCTTTTCTCCCTGTGAAGCGATCACAGTTTTCACTGACATGTGCGATCAGCCAGTCAGATGTCAGGGCGAAGAGACAGCCAAAAGACTGAATGCTTCCCAGCAAATGGATAGGCTCTCGGTCACAGCCTGTAAGATCAAGGTTATTCATGGGGCACGACGTTCCAACTTATTTTGCCCATTCTATGGCCGAGGGCGTAAAAAATCGGCATTGTCTACGATTTTGTTAAAAAATCGCGGATTTAACTAAGAGGAGAGACGAGTAAACGAGTGAATCTCCAGACATGTGATCTTTTTCACGGCCAGATTTCTGGCAGTATTTTTTGTTCTCAGTCTTCATATACGGTAGACATGCAGATTGTACACCTGCATCGCATGGAAACATCTTCGGGCAGAGACTGTTTATCCTCCGTCAGGGACCCGGAGAAAGTCATACGCCGTGGAGGCGAGACGACAAGACATCAGTCTTTATTAGCGCGCATACCCAAAACAGAACCGCCGCGAATACCAGAAAGAGCTTTCGGTACCCTGCACGTCGACGGTCCACCAAAAGGCTTCACACCCTCACGACATTCGACAAGAGCACCAGACATCAAACGGACGCGCGTCAGAACGGGCATTGGCCGACCCTTCAATGGAGAGTTGCAGCTCAGAAACAATAAGCTGCTTTTTTGCAGTGCGACAAGTATCCTATGGTTGAATTTCTCCAATATGGACACAAAAATTCGGAACCCTGACAAAGTCAACTCATTTGGGATCACAAATTACCGGCTCTTGGTCTTTCTGGTTTGATATGTGCCTCTCTTCCAGATCAGCACTCACGACCGAAGACCGATCGGAACGGTCAAAGACGCACCCAATCGTTAGAGAGGATGGCAACCAACGGGCGTTTTCACCACCCCGACAGACGTGGCCAAGTCTCCAGCGTTGTCGCCTCACTCCCCATAACCACTTGATAACATGGGAACTGTGCTGCCGTCGCACAAGCATGGTTGGGCAGGATGCGCAAGCGTGCACCGACGTCAAGAACCGGCACCGATCCGGATGCGCCCTCGCGCAAAGCCAGAATACCGTGCTCTTGATTGGCGCCGATCATGATCAGATCCGGAACGATCGTGCCGTCTTCGTCACACACAAGACCATAGCCCTGATCGATGGCCTGATTGGCCGTGCCACGATCCCGCGACATTGCCATCCATCCCGCATCGACAAGGATCCAGCCCTTATCCTCTTGCACACCGATTACCGTCGTCAGTACCGAGGTGGCAATGTCTTCCGGTTGGCACACGCCAATGCCGGCCATCACCAGATCGAAGAAGACATAGACTCCGGCGCGGACTTCCGTCACCCCGGTCAGATCCCGCACGGCATGGGCTGTTGGCGTTGAGCCCATGCTGACAATGGGGCAGGGTAGACCCGCTGCCCGCACAGCCTCTGCGGCAGCAACAATGGCGGCACGTTCCTGCTCGGCAAAAGCGGCATGCGCCTCAACACCAGACACACCGTAGCTTTCACCGGCGTGTGTCAGCACACCGCGCAGCGACACGCCAGCCTCATGAAGGCGACGGGCGATCGCAACCAACGCCGGATCGTTCGCTTTAAGCCCACCTCGATGCCCATCGCAATCAATCTCAATCAACACAGCAAAAGGGGTATCTGTGTCATTGGCAGCAATCACCGCTTCTGCCTGCGCCATGGAATCCAGAATAATCGACAGATCGCAGCCTGCGGCCCGAATTGCGGCCACCCGCGGCAATTTCTGCGGGGCAATGCCGACGGCATAGAGAATGTCCTGCACCCCGGCTGCGGCAAAATACTCTGCTTCCGCCAGGGTGGAGACGGTGGCCGGCCCATTCCCGCCCTCAAGAAGGTGTCGCGCAACGTCAATCGACTTGGCGGTCTTCAGGTGCGGTCGCAGCGTCGCTCCCATAACCTGGATGTGATTCTTCAAGCGGGCAATATTGGCCAGCATCTTATGTTCATCGAGAACCAGGGATGGGGTATCAAGTCGATCAAAAAGCGAATGAGACATAGGCAGTCCTGTTCTCTCGGGGTGGCAGATTTCGGCGGCAAACTAAGCAGAAGTTTGACCAAGTATATACGTAAAATCAGCCATTTAAGAAAACTGTTTAACCGTCCCTCTCGCTGCCCTAGCGGTATTTTCCGAGGTATCCGGAAAAGCCGGGCATTCCGAATTTCCCCCCACGACAAGCGAAGGCATCATCGGCGACACACCCGGATGCTCCTGCTGCGATGGCGATGATCGTGTTGATGAGAAATAGCTGCTCGGCGTGTGCCCGAGAGATTTGTGAAAGGCATTGGCGAAGGCGCTTGGGCTGCTATACCCGCAGTCCAGGGCAACGGAAAGCACCGAACGCCCCTCTGCCAGCAGGGGCACAGCACTCATCAGCCGGGCCTGTTGCTTCCAGCGCCCGAAACTCATGCCGGTTTCCCGTTGGAAAAGACGAATGAAACTGGCACGGCTCATATGAAGCCGGCGGGCGCCATCCTCCAGCGCAATATCTTCGGCAGGGGCCGCGCGAAAAGATCTGCACAGCGCGGCCAACTCGGTGTGATTGGGCGTCGGCAGATTGAGCGGAACCGAGGGCAAAAAGGCCAATTCCTTCAAAAGCAAGGTCGTCAACGCAGATGTATAACCCGCATCGCCCGGCGACTGACTGACCTCGACCATCTTCAGGATGATCTCTCGCAACAAAGGCGACACTTCCGCTACCATCGGCTCCTGCGGCAAACCGGCAAGGGCGGGCGGCGCAACCTTGACCGAGCGAAGCTGAATTCCAGCCAGCGAACTGGTGATGTGCTCCAGCCCGCCAGGCACCCATACGGCGCGATGCGGCGGGGCAAACCATGTACCTTTCTCAGTGGTCAGCGAGACAACACCACGAATGGCATACAGCAACTGCCCTTCAACATGGGAATGCGGCTGCGTTTCGTAACGCAAGGGATCATCCCGGGACAGGATCTTGATGTGATCGGTGACGACGTAGACCTTCGTGTCCATCTTTGATCCGTTCGCGACGATAGTTGATATTCAAGCGCGAGATTATCACGCAATGCTTGCCTAAAACAAGATCAAGCTAAGCAGCTCGCCCGGTCCAGCTTGACTGGAGACACCCCGGAGACTGCTCACGCCATCATCTTCAGCCTCGCCTGTTTTGGTGTGCGTCCCGGTCTTCTTTATGGAGGGCCCGGACCGTTCATGCTTCCACCGAATCCCGGTGTGCCAAGCACGATCTACCGAAAACAGGCCCGTCCGGAAAGGACCTCCTCGTGAGCAATGTCACTGCCACGCGCACCCCGCCTCCGTCTGCGACCGGCACCGCCTTTGCCATTATCGGCGCTATCAGTTTCTGCCACATGCTCAACGACATGATGCAGTCCATGCTGATTGGCCTTTATCCGCTTTTGAAAGAAACCTATGCCCTCGATTTTGGCCAGATCGGCCTGCTGACGCTGACATTCCAATTCACGGCGTCACTGCTGCAACCGCTCGTCGGCATCTATACAGACAAACATCCCAAGCCTTACTCGTTGGCAACGGCGATGGGGTTCACCTTCTTCGGCCTGATCCTGCTGGCCTATGCACATAGTTTCACGCTGCTGCTTGTCGCCAGTGCGCTGATCGGCATGGGATCTTCGATCTTTCATCCGGAATCCACCCGCGTGGCCCGTATTGCCTCCGGCGGGCGTCACGGTCTGGCGCAGTCGCTGTTTCAGGTTGGTGGCAACTTCGGCACATCGCTTGGTCCTATTCTGGCGGCTCTCATCGTTTTGCCGCATGGCCAGTCCAGTGTTGCGTGGTTCTCCTTCGCTGCCATGGTCGCCATGGTCGTCTTGTGGCGGGTGGGCAACTGGTATGCCGAACAACGCCGCTCCGGGTCCAAGCGTGTTGCCATTCATGCCGCCCCGGATCTGCCCAGGGGCCGCATCATCATCACACTGCTGGTGCTTGGTCTGCTGGTGTTTTCCAAATACGTCTATCTGGCCAGCCTTTCGAGCTATTATACCTTCTACCTGATCCAGACGTTCCACGTATCCATTCGCCAGTCACAGATGTTGCTGTTCCTGTTCCTGGCAGCCGTTGCTGCCGGCACGATCATTGGTGGCCCGGTTGGTGACCGTATCGGCCGCAAGGCAGTCATCTGGGTGTCCATCCTTGGCGTGCTGCCATTCACGCTGGCGCTGCCCTATGCCAACCTGTTCTGGACGGCGATCCTCACCGTAATTATCGGCGTGGTCCTTAGCCTCGGCCTTCTCGGCCATCATCGTCTTTGCACAAGAATTGATGCCCGACAAAGTGGGCTTCATTGGTGGTATTTTCTTCGGATTTGCCTTTGGCGTGGGCGGCATTGGCGCGGCTGTTCTGGGCGAAGTGGCCGACATGACGAGCATTCAGTTCGTCTATCATGTCTGTTCCTATCTGCCTGCCTTCGGGCTGCTGACCGTGTTCCTTCCAAACTTGCGCCCGGCACACTCCTGACGCCAGCCACACCTTGCCTCTGAGCCCCCCAGCCGGTGTGAAACCGCTTCGCCTTAGCAGAGCTTGAAAGCCACGTCGGGAGTACAACCCCCAGTCGCAGTGATCGCTGCGGCTGGGGTGTTTCATGTCTGCCCTGAATGTGATCGTTTGCTCTTTGACAGCGCCCCTTTGCCCCGGTAGTCAGGACACTTGGAATGTGCGAAAGAGCATTGCGCGCCATTCCAAGGGAGGACAACTTTTGCGTGATAACGACTTTTTCCGAGATCAGAACGCCCGCCATGTCTGGCATCCAATGGCGCATCCGGCCCAAACCCAGGATCATCCCCCCGCATCATTGCTTCAGCGTCGGGAAATATGATCACCGATATAGATGGCCACACGGTTCTGGATGCCGTTGCAGGGCTGTGGAACGTCAATCTTGGCTATTCCTGTCAGCCGATCAAGGACGCTATGGCGCGCCAGCTCGACGTCCTGCCTTTCTACACGGCGCTGGACAACACCACCACGATGCCGCTGATCGAGCTGTCAAGCGAGTTGGCTGCATGGTTCGCAGACGACGGCCTGACCCGGTCGTTTCTGACCTCAGGTGGGTCGGATTCCGTAGAGACCTGTTTGCGACTGGCGCGTCAGTATCACAAGCTCGCTGGTCAGCCAGAACGTACCAAGTTCATCGCCTTCAAGCGCGGCTATCACGGCACGCATTTCGGCGGGGCCTCGGTCAATGGCAACATCGGCTTTCGCCGCAATTATGAGCCATTGCTGCCCGGTGTTATTCACCTGATGGCTCCCGACACCTACCGCAATCCCTTTCGCATCGAAAACCCTGCTGCCCTGGCCTCGGTGATTGCGCAGTCACTGGAAGACGAAATTGCCTTGCAAGGCGCCGATACCATTGCTGCGCTGATCATCGAACCGGTTTTCGGGGCAGGCGGCGTTCTGGTGCCACACGAAAGTCTTCTGCCTCTGTTGCGCCGGATCTGCGACAACCACGGCATTCTGTTGATTGCCGACGAGGTGGTGACCGCCTTTGGTCGCACAGGAGCCTGGAGCGGGTCGCGGCTGTGGTCCGTTACACCGGACCTGATGGCGACAGCCAAGGCGCTGACCAGCGGGTATTTTCCACTTGGTGCCGTGATGATCAGCGATCAGATCGCCCAGGCCTTTGAAGCAAACACCGACAGTCGCGGCGCCATTGGCCACGGATACACGTCGTCCGGGCATCCGGTCGGCGCGGCGGCAGCGCTGGCCGCCTTGTCTGAGACACGGCGGCTCAATCTTGCCAACAACGCCAGAGTGCGCGGCGAGGAATTGTTGCAAGGCCTGCAAGAATTGCAAGACAGACACGAAGTGATCGGAGATGTGCGCGGACAGGGACTGATGGCAGCAATCGAGCTGGTCGAAGATCGTGAAACGCGCATTCCCGTGTCAATTGCCTTTGGCCGTGACGTTCAGGACATCGCCTTCAAAGCGGGCATCATGATCCGGAGGGCCGGCGGCACCATCATTCTCTCGCCGCCTCTTGTCATCACGCAAAACGAGGTTCACATAATCCTGAACGCGCTCGATGAAGCGCTGACACGCGCGGCAGACCGGCATTCCTCAAGCGGAAGACATCGCTAAACCGCAGGAGTTTCCTTCAAAGAGCTGGAAAATCCTCTGCTGGATGTTAAAAGCGTCTATATTTCGAAGCCCGTCACAGGTAGGACACAAATCGCCCGCAGAAGCGGGCAGCTTTGTGCCACAGTTCGAACGGCACACCCCGGCTCCCAAGGAGGACCCTATACGATGGCAGCCCCCAGCCCGCGATTGAGCGCCCTGGGCACCCTTTTGGTGCTCATAGTCGGCCTGTGTCTGACAGGGTCTGCCGCTCTCGCGCAAGATGCCCCCGTCGTCAAAACAAAAGAGGGCAGTCTCAAAGGTGTTGCGACCGACAAGGGTCTGGATGTCTTTCGTGGGATTCCTTATGCCCAACCACCACTTGGTCCCCTGCGCTGGATGCCCCCGCAACCGCCAAAGGCGTGGGAAGGCATCCGCAGCGCACAGGCGTTCGGCCCGGTCTGTCTGCAAACAATCTCCAAGACTGCACCGGATAATGCCATTGCCGGACAACCGCAAAGTGAAGACTGTCTGACGCTGAACATCTGGCGTCCGCACAATGGCATTGCGCCAAAAAGCGCTGCCGCCGGTGACGTTGCGACAGACGCCTCAGCCACCAGCACCGCTGCTGCACCGGTTGCAGATGTAACGGCCAAGCCTTTGCCCGTCATGGTGTGGGTGCATGGCGGCGACTTTCGCCATGGCTCAGGCAGCATGTCGCTGTATCACGGCAACAATCTGGCAAAACGCGGCGTCATTGTCGTCACTCTGAATTATCGTCTCGGCGTTTTCGGCACTTTCGCCGACCCGAAATTGCAGGCATCCGACCATGCTGACGGCAATTACGGCCTTATGGACATCATCGCAGCGTTGCATTGGGTGAAGGACAATATCGCCGTATTTGGCGGGGATCCCAACAATGTCACGCTGTTTGGAGCCTCTTCCGGCGGCGTTTCGAGTCTTTATCTCATGACCTCGCCACTGGCGCGCGGCTTGTTCCAAAAGGCCATTGTCGAATCCGGTGCGCTGGATCTGCCTGTGCGCAGCCGCAAACAGGCAATTGATGATTCTCGCAAGGTTGAAGAGCAGCTTGGAGCCGCGGGCCTCGGCGACATGCGGGCGCTGCCCGCACAAGCCTTGCTGCATGTGAACACCACCCCGGATGAAACCATGCCCTTCATTGACGGGCAGGTCGTCAAGGACACCATCGTCAAGTCTTTCGCCGAGAAGGATGCCATGGCGATCCCGATGATCATTGGTTGGAACAGCGCGGAAACCGGCTATTTCGGCAAGTCTTACTGGTCTGACTTTGCCAAGGACGTTGGGGCTGAAGATTGGAAAGAGCTGCAAAGCCTTTGCTACACATATGGCGCACAAAGCGACGGCGCCTGCGCCGAACAGATCACCAGTGAACTGTTTGCCGGGCTGGATACCCGTCGCATCGCCCGCACTGCATCGCGTCGCTCGCCGGTGTTCGTCTATCGGTTTGACTGGGTTCGTCCCAGTGACCGTTCCGACAAGCCGGGCGCCTATCACCGCGACGAAGTGCCGTATATCTTTGGCGACATTGCCTCAGATCCGGATGCTGATGCCGGGTCACAAGCGCTGTCAAGCGAACTGGCGGATCGCTGGGTGGCCTTCGCCAAAACCGGCATCCCGACGGGCACCGGCGTGAGCTGGCCGCTTTATAAGGAAACCGAGCACGAGAAGGTACTGATGGCAGGCATGAACGGTATTTTCGCCGGAGCCAACCTGTCGGACCCGATGCTCGACACCCTCGAAGGCATGACACTCAAGCCAGAAGATCTGCAATAAGGCGGCCTGTTCAAGCCGGCCCACCTCCAGAAAAAAGCCGACCGTTTGAGGAAACGAGAATGTTTCTGAAACGGTCGGCTCTTTTTTATCCGAGACTAGAAAACTTAGCGGGCCATCCAGCCGCCATCCACGTTGAGCACTGCCCCGTGAATGTAAGCGGCGGCGGGAGAAGACAAGAACACGGCCGTCTCGCCAATATCCGCTGCATCTCCCCAGCGCCCTGCCGGAATCCGCTCCAGAATCGCCTTGCTGCGATCAGGATCCTGGCTGCAGGGCCTCGGTGTTGTTGGTTTCAATATAGCCCGGCGCAATGGCATTCACATTGATGCCCTTGGCCGCCCATTCGTTCGCCATCAACTTGGTGAGACCGGCAACGCCGTGCTTCGAGGCCGTATAAGACGGCACGCGAATGCCTCCCTGAAACGACAGCAGCGATGCAATATTGACGATCTTGCCACCCGTGCCACGCGCCAATGCTGCCTTGGCAAAAGCCCGGCAGGTGAAGAACACCGCCTTCATGTTCACATCGACCACATCATCCCAGTCGGCTTCCGAGAATTCCACCGCATCGGCACGGCGAATAATCCCGGCGTTATTGACGAGAATGTCGATCGGCTCATCGGCAAAGAGAGGCACAGCCGCCATAGGATCGGCGAAATCGACACGGACTTCGCGGCCCTTGGCCAACTGCGACACGGTTTGCGAACAATCGCGCCGTGCCGCGCAGAGAACCTCCGCACCGGCACGACCCATGGCAAGCGCGATAGCCTGACCGATGCCTGTATTGGCACCGGTCACCAGCGCGCGTTTGCCTTCAAGCGAGAAGGGAGACCTCACCGCAGGTCCTCCATGGCAACCATTTCAACATCCTTGTAGTCGACGTTGTCGCCTGCCATGGCCCAGATAAAGGTATAGCTCCCTGTGCCTGCGCCGCAATGGATCGACCAGGGCGGGGAGACAATGGCTTCTTCGTTCTTGATCACCAGATGACGGGTCTCATCCGGCTTTCCCATAAAGTGGAAGACGCGCGCGTCCGGCTCCATATCGAAGTAGCAATAAGCTTCCATGCGACGATCATGCAGATGCGCAGGCATTGTGTTCCAGACCGAGCCGTTGTGGAACTTGGTGTAACCGACAACAAGCTGATTGCTTTCCATCACTGTCGGGTGAACGAACTGGTAGATGGTGCGCTCATTCGAGGTGTCCGGCGATCCCAGGTGGACACTGGCAGCATCTTCGATGCGGATAAGACGGGCCGGGTATTCATGGTGTGCCGGTGCCGACACGATGTAGAACCGACCGTTGCCTGCGAAGGTGATGACACCTGCGCCCATCGGCAGATAAACGACATCGCCACGCTTCATTTCAAAGGTCTCATCGACGTTGGACGCCGACACCGAGCCTTCGTCACCGATGTTGACCACGGCCATTTCGCGGCGATCGAGAACGCTCGGCGTGCCGGTTTCCTTGACTTCATCAAGGGTCAGGCTCTTGCCTGCCGGCACAGCGGCACCAACGATCATTCGGTCATAATGGGTATAGGTCAGGCGAATTTCGCCCTCGCGGAACAGACCGGCCATATGGAAATTATTCCGCAGGCCATCCGTGTCGAGCCCTTTAGCCGTTTCCGGATCAATGGCATAGCGGGTTTCTACGGTAAGCATTGGCAAAGTCCTTTGTTCTCGAAATCTTGAAAATCATGTCGCGCCGCAAGCGCAACCGATTGTGCGAAGAGACAGGGCAAAACACCTTTCGCCCATGCCTCGGTCCGATGGAGAGGCGGCAGGGAGGGCCACCGTCTCTCGCTTGAAGTCGTCTGCGGACCTGCCGGCTCAATGGAACAGCGACGGCAGCCACAACGACAAGGTTGGAATGTATGTGACCAGCATCAAGGTCACGAAGGCCGCGCCGTAGAACGGCCAGATGGTACGGATCGATTCCCAGACCGAGATCTTACCCACGGCACAGCCGACGAACAGGATCGTTCCAACCGGCGGCGTACACAGGCCAATGCCGAGGTTCAGGATAAGGATCACACCGAAATGCACCGGATCAACGCCAAAGGCCTGTGCCACAGGCAGAAAGATCGGCGTCGTGATCACGATCAGCGGTGACATATCCATGAACGTGCCGAGGATCAGCAAGGCCACATTGATCAGCAGCAGGATCACCAGCTTGTCGTTGGAAACGCTTTTCAGGAAGCCGACGATTTCCGACGGAATTTGCAGATACGCAAGCAACCAGCCGAAGGCGCCCGCAGAGCCGATCACCATGAGCACCATTGCGGTGGTCTTGACGGCCGCCATGGTCGCACCAACAAAATCGGCCCAGCCCATGGTCCGATAGGCAAACACCGTTACCGCCAGAGCATAAAGCACAGCAATGCAAGAACTTTCCGAGGCCGTGAAGACGCCGGAACGGACGCCGCCGAAGATGATTGCAATCAACAGAATGCCTGGCACTGCATTGAAGAAGTAATAGGCAAACTTGCGCCAGCCGGGAAACGGCTCGGTCGGATAATCGCGCTTGCGGGCCACCATCCAGGCCGTCACCATCAAGGTAGCAGCCAGCACGAACCCCGGAATGATACCGGCGGTGAACAGATCGGCGATCGAAATCTTGCCGCCTGCCGAGATGGAATAGATGATCATGTTCTGTGACGGTGGCAGCATCAGCGCAATCAGCGAGGACACCACTGTAATATTGACGCCATAGGACGCATCATAACCGCGCTTGACCATCTGCGGCACCATCAGCCCGCCAATGGCGCTGGCATCAGCGGCAGCCGACCCGGACACGCCACCGAACATGACAGAGGCCGCGATATTCACCTGACCAAGCCCCCCGCGCAGATGGCCAACCATCGCCCCGGCCAACGCGATCAGACGGCGGGCAATGTCGCCACGCACCATCAGTTCCCCGGCATAGATGAAGAACGGGATGGCCATCAGCGTAATCACCGAGACGCCGGAATTCAGGCGCTGAAACACCACGATGGGCGGCAAGCCAAGATAAAGAATGGTGGCGAAGGACGCAGCGCCCAGACAGAAGGCCACCGGCGTTCCGATGATCAGAAGTACGGCAAAGGTGCCGAAAAGAATAAAAGCGTCCATATCAGCCTTCCACCACGTCGGCATTGTCTCCGAACCGACGGGTCGGCAATCCGACCGCACGTCGTGCAAGACGTTCAAGAATAAACAGATCGATCAATACCCCCGGCAACGAGAGGAATGTATTTGACCGCCCCCGAAACTTCGAGCGACGGCAGCATGATGTCCCATTGGCCCATCATGAGCTGCCAGCCGAACCAAGGCCATGCCGAAGCCAAAGGCCCCAACCACAAGATCGGAGATCGTGAACAGCACGTTGCGGGCACGCTCGGACAAAACGTAGAGCAGAACATCGAAGTTGAGGTGATAGCCTTCGCGCACGCCAGCGGCCGCCCCGAGCAGGATGAACCAGCTCATCAGGATGACGGACAACGGCTCGCTCCAGACGAGCGAATTGTTCAGGACGTAGCGAAAGAACACCTGAACCCCGGTGATGGCGGTCATGAGGACAAGACCGGCTCCGGACAGATAGAGCGTGTAGCGCGACACGATCGACAGAAAGGCAGAAACTGATTTCATGGGACTGCTAACTTGACTGGCCCCGAAACCGGGCCCCCTCATCAAGAGGGAACCCGGCTGCGGTGGACGCTCATCACTTGGTCGCGCGGATACGCTTGACCAGATCCTTGAGTTTGTCGGACTTCACCTGCTTGGCGTAGACGCTGTCCATCGCCTTGATGAAGGGCTCCTTGTCAATGTTCTTGACGACATGAACACCTGCGGCAACGGCCTTCTTTTCATCTTCAGCAGACTTTTCAGCCCACAGCTTGCGCATGTAAGGAACGGATTCCTTGGCGCTTTCGCGGATGGCGTCCTGGTCTTTCTTGTCCAGCTTGTTCCAGCTCACCTGAGACATCACCAGAACTTCCGGCACCATCAGATGCTGGTCGAGGGTGTAGTATTTGGCAACCTGGTAGTGACCGGAAGAGACGTAGGACGGCCAGTTGTTTTCGGCACCGTCAATCACGCCGGTCTGCAGTGACGAATAGACTTCGCCATAGGGCATTGGCGTTGCGTTGGCACCAAGCGCGCTCATCATGTCCACGAACATGTCTGACTGCATGACGCGGAACTTCATGCCCTTCAGGTCCTTGATGGACCGGATCGGCTTTTCGGTGTTGTAGAACGAGCGTGACCCGGAATCATAGAATGCCAAGGCCAATGAAACCCGCAGGCTTGAAGGCATCCAGGATTTCATGGCCGATCGGTCCGTCCAGAACGTGATGCTCATGCTCGGTCGAGCGGAAGATATAGGGCAGGGTCGTGACCTTCGTTTCCGGCACGATGTTGTTAAACACGCCCATCGACACACGGTCGAGATCAATTACACCGAACTTGGTCTGCTCAATGGAGTCTTTTTCCTCGCCGAGCTGCGACGACGGAAAGACCTTGATACAAAGACGACCATCGGTCTTCTTTTCAAGGATTTTACTCATGTATTTGACAGCAGAAACCGTCGGATAATCGTCCGGATGCGTATCAGACGAGCGCAATGTCGTCTCGCAAGCGGATGCAATGCTGGTCATTGCAAAGCCGGCCATGAGGGCACCAGCCAGAACCTTCAAATTCTTCATAAGAACTTCCTCCCAGAAGCGGAACGGGCCTCAACAGCCCCTCCCTGAACCCCAACACAGGTGTGTCAAAGTTTCGAAACAAGCCCGGCTGACATCAACCGGACAACCTCCGTGCAACCCGGCCTCGTCCACCAACGAAACCTGGCGCCCCGATTGGCCCGGCCCCATATTGCGAGACCGACCCCACAGTGACGGACCTCCTGCCCGCCCTCGACAGGCGATAATGCTGTCGAGTTGATTGACGGTTTCCCGAAGACCGCACGATGGCGGTCCTACTCCAGACCCTCCCGGCCCGAACTGGGCTTCTCCCCTTCAGGAGAGGCGGAGGATCTTGCCGTTCCAGACTGGCAAACCTATCAATCAAGCAAAGTAATATGCTAGTGTGGCAGTTAAGTCAACGCGCGCGATCCGCCCTTATCCCAACACAGTCGCCGCGCCGGTCACGGGACCGTGACAGAGGCGCAGCGCTTCCGCAATATCTTTGTCCAAACGCCGTGGTTTTCTGCCCGATCAACAACACGATACGATCGTTCATCCAGACGACCTATCCCTTTAAAGGCCTGTCAGACTTGTCAGGTGACCGGCTTTGAGCTAGGAGGAATTCAATTGAACCACTGGGGTCAGACGTTTGGAAATCCTCGCCAGATGGTGCGAAGAGTCCTCGGAATTCCGTAGCGGTCCGCGGGGTTAAGCCTTGATCGCTCTGCGATTTCCATGCATTTGAACCCTTTTGAAAACAAGCGATTTGCGTCGCAGTCCGCTGTCTTTCCTCAAGGCGCCGGTTGTCGCACACACGTTGTTTTTTATTCCGCCGCAAGGGCAGGGCCACCAGAATGACCTTCCAGAAAGCTCCATCCTCAGGAGACGATAACCTGAAAGATGACCGCGCCAAGCCGGTGAAGAAACGCCGACGGACACGCGCGCCCAATGCAGCGCCCACCGGTCCAGCCCGCTGGATCCAGGGCACCAATCGTTCGATTGCCGATCAGTTGCACAGCAAGTTGCGCAACCAGATCGTGCGGATGGAACTGCTGCTAGGAACACCGGTCTCCGAAAATGTCATCGCCCTGCAGGAAGGCGTCAGCCGCACGCCTGTGCGCGAAGCCATTCTGCGACTGGCCAAGGAACATCTGGTCGAGGTCGTCCCGCAATCCGGGTCCTATGTCGGACGCATTCCGATTTCCTCGCTGCCCGAAGCCCTTCTGTCCCGACGGGCGTTGGAAGAAATGAATGTCGCTTCGGCTTGCGAGCGGGCAAATGCCGTGGATTTCGCCCGGCTGCGCGATCAATTGGATGCCCAGCGACACGCAGCGAGCAACGGACAGTTCAACCGATTTCACGAGTTGGACGATCTGTTTCATCAGACCATTGCCGAGATGGCCGGTCTGCCCGGCGTCTGGCAGCACATTGAACAAATCAAGGTGCAGGTCGACCGGTTTCGCAAACTCACTCTGAGCGAAAACGGCCGCACCACTCTGGTGTTACGCGAGCATCTGAGCATTGTCGAAGGGCTGGAGCGCCGTGACGGCAAGGCCTCCAGCCTGGCCATGGGCGAACATCTCTCGCGCTTGCGACAATTCTTCGATCAAGGGCTGGAAACCTATCCCGACTATTTCATTCTCGATACGGAGCTGGATGACGTCCCCGATCTCGATCTGGCAAGATTGATCTGATTTCGAGCAGCTCCGCGTTTTGGTCCCAGTGGCCAATTAAAGCCTCCGATTGGCCGAATGACGTTGCGGCGCACACGTGTTTTTCAGGTGACGCGTATCGCTGACTTTTCAAGGCTTTTCGCTGGGTTGACAGGGCATGAAACGCTGGCGCACATTGCGCCTGCACACGCCCGGCTTGACCCAAGTCCTTCCCATGGTCACACCCTGCAAGACCGTCTCAGGCAAGGTTGTCGGCCTTTCTTTTTGCGCACCCAAAAGGCACGCTCATGACCCAGTTTGACCCCCATAAAACCGCCCTTGTCCTGATCGATTTGCAAAAGGGCATTCTGGCCAACGACACTGCGCCTTACACCTCTGATGAGGTACTGACCCGCTGCAAGACCCTGGCGGACCAGTTCCGCGCTGCGGGTGCGCCGGTGGTTCTGGTGAATGTCCACCTGGTCAAAGGATTTCGGCAACGCTCCAAAGGGCTTGGTCGACATGGCTCCTGCTCGCCCCGAGGGCGGGCTGCCAGATGCCTTTGCCGAACTGGCCGAAGGTCTGGAACAACCGGGGGACCTTTGCGTCACGAAGCGCCAGTGGGGTGCCTTCACCGGCACCCATCTGGACCTTGAGCTGCGCCGTCGTGGCATCGACACCATTCTGGTGGCCGGTATTGCCACCAACATGGGCGTTGAATCCACCGTCCGTCATGGATGGGAACTGAACTACAATGTCGTGACCGTGGAAGATGCCTGCGCAACCTTCACGAAAGATCTGCACGATATGAGTATCAAGATGATCATGCCGCGAGATCGCGCGCGTGATCACCTGCGCCGACGTTCAATTTTCCTGACGCGTCGGCTTTCACGGAACATGGACGAGTTGCATGGCTGAACAAGGGTCGACAGATTCCGGACTGAAAACGCTGTTTCGCTGGGGCGGCCTGTTGGTGGCCTCGGCCGTCCTGTTTGGGCTGCTCGAACTTGTCCATATCCCGGCAGCTCCGCTGCTGGGGGCAATGATCGCCGGCATCCTCTTTACCGTTGCGGGTCAGAAGCCGGGCCTGTCGCGCATCCTTTTCATTCTGGCTCAGGGCGGCACGGGCACGATGATCGCCAGTCATCTGCCCGCCAGTATCTTTGCCGAGGTGGCCAAGGACTGGCCAATCTTCATCTTTGCAACACTGGCAGTAATTGTCATGTCGTGCCTGCTGGGCTGGTTGCTTGGCCGCTCCGGTTTGCTGCCGGGCACGACGGCAATCTGGGGATCGTCTCCAGGGGCCGCCACGGTGATGACGCTGATGTCGGAGGCCTATGGTGGCGACATGCGCCTCGTTGCCTTCATGCAATACGCCCGCGTTCTGGTGTGCGCCGTTCTGGCCACTCTGCTGGCCCGATTGTTGCTCGATACATCCGGGCCAATGCCTGCAACAGACTGGTATGGTCAGCTCTCAACGCCGGAATTGCTGGGCGGTCTGGCGGTCGCCTTTGGCGGCTCGATGCTTGGCTGGCGTCTGAAAGTGCCGGGCGGCCCCCTGCTGGTGCCGATGGTGCTGGGCATGGCTCTTAACCTCAGCGGTACATTGCACGCAGCCCTGCCGCCGTGGCTTCTGGCAATCTGCTACATCATTCTGGGTTGGGGCATCGGTTTCCGCTTTGACCGCGCCGTCATTGCACATGCGGCCAAGGTGTTTCCACGGGTCATGGCGTCGATCTTCGCGCTTATCCTGACCAGCGCGGCCATCGGCTGTGTGCTGATTTTTGCACTCGGTATTGATCCGTTGACGGCCTTTCTGGCCACTAGTCCGGGGGGCGCGGATTCTATCGCCATCATTGCTGCAGCAACACCGGGTATCAATCTGCCCTTCATCATGAGCATGCAGGTCTGTCGGTTTCTTCTTGTGCTGATTTTCGGTCCCCTGCTGGCGCGCGTGCTATCAGGCAAGCGCACCACCTGACAGCCTCGACGGTCCGTTTGACAGGCGAGGGCGCGTCAGGGCCTGAACTGTGAGGCGGCAGGAACAACAAGCGCGTCACGCCAGAGCGCGTGAAGTGTCACTCGCAACTCGGTATCGAAGTCGAACGATGACAGCGGATGATCCCTGACCTGATCGTCCTTGCGCCATCGTTCGGGCAGATCAAGTGTTTGCCATAGTCCCTTGGCCATGGCGTAGCTGCGCAACAGCCGCCGCAAACCCTCGCCAGCGTCAAGGCCGAGACACTCATCAACCGCTTGCGCCGTGTGAAGCAGCGTCGAGAAAAACTCTCCTTTGAACCGCCAAAACGCCTCTGACGACAAATGCACCTCAAGCAGGGCATAGCCGAGCGAGTCAAGTCGCAGAAAGTAAGGATGGGTGTTCAGGAAATCGGCGAACCCATTGATAAAGCCCGCGATAGTGTCCGCCTTCGTCCTGTTCCCGTCGCGAAATTCCGCTTCGACACAAGACAGCAGAACCTGCCACTCACGCGACAACAGTGCGGTAAAGATCTGCTCCTTTGTCTTGAAATAGAGATAGATCGTTCCCTTTGCCAAGCCAGCCTTGGCGGCAATGGCGGCGACCGCAGGAAAGCGCCGCGTATCTTCCAGAAACAGATCAAGGGCTGCGGACAGAATGTCGTCTCGACGCGCATCCTTATCCTTTTTTGCATGGGCGTGACGAACCATCGTGCTGTGCTCACCCCTTCAAGGCGTTGAACATGAGCATTGTCTGCATCCGGCGGGGGATCAGGCGCGAGGCAAGCGCAACCGCCTTGTTCATGGGGCCGGAGACAACATTTTGACGACCGGAAAACAAAGCCTTCAATCCAACATCGGCCGCCATGCGCGGGGACGTCATCGACGCGATCATCGCCTTGCTCGGGGTCTGTCCGGCAGTGCTAAGAAAGCCAGTGTCCATCAGACCCGGAGACAGCACGGTTACCGTGACTTTTTGCGAGTTGAGTTCGACATGTAATGCCTCGCCAAAATGGCGCACATAGGCCTTGCTTGCGGCATAGGCCG
This sequence comes from Roseibium sp. 10G30-5, assembly GCF_055809635.1. NCBI lineage: Bacteria > Pseudomonadati > Pseudomonadota > Alphaproteobacteria > Hyphomicrobiales > Stappiaceae > Roseibium > Roseibium sp. 10G30-5. The sequence continues at coordinate 281,013 of NZ_JBVVUH010000001.1, read as the reverse complement.
CATAAGTGGGCGCAGGCATATAGGCCGTCAGGCTTGAGACAAGGAGTATGTGACCACCGCCCCGACGCGCCATATCGCGGGCAAATATCTGCGTCAGCACCGTCAGGCTCGTTATGTTGAGGTGAAGCATCCGCTCAACGACCTCCGATGATTGCGCAATGAAATCACCATGCGCGCCCTGACCCGCGTTGTTGATGAGGATGTCGATCGAGAGTCCTGCGCGCTGGATTGCTTCGAAGAGCGCTTCTGCGGCATTGTCTTGACCAAGGTCACTGCGCTCAATTTGCACCTGCACCGAAAAACGGTTGCGCAGATCTGAGGCCACCGCGTCCAACCGATCCTGGTTGCGCGCCGCAAGCACAAGATTGGCACCGCGCTCTGCAAGGAGAGAGGCGAACTCCACACCCATACCGCCGGATGCACCGGTGACCAAAGCCCATTTGCCGCGTAAATCCATCGCCCTCTCCTTATGACCAGTGGTCAATATATAAAATGACCGTTGGTCATAATCAAGAAGAAGACAATATTTCATCCCGGATCGCCGGACGCGCTCAAACGGCACTGCGCGCCCGGCCTGCGTTGAAGGTGATTTGATCCAGCGCTAGTCAGCTCATTTCTTGGGGGAGAGCAGCTCTTCCACGTCTGCCCCGGCAGTGACTGCAAGGTCGGCCTTCGGATCCGTGGCAACCCGCCAGACCGCTTCGGCCACATCGACAGGGTGCGTCATGGGGCCTGCGCTGTCCTGAAGCATCTTCATCATGCCTTCGATCATTGGCGCATAGTCGGGGTTGTCCTGTCCACGCAAATGGGGAAGTCCGTTTTCTGCGAACCGCGTTCCGGGCGCACGACCGGGTAGAACCAGATGCACACGAACGCCGAATGGCTCCATCTCAAGCGCCAAACACTCCGTGAAGGCATTCACCGCCGCCTTGCTTGCCCGGTACAGACCAACCAGTGGCAACGTCATATGCGTCACCGAAGAGGTCACATTGATAATGACGCCTGACCGAGCGGTTCGAAAGGCAGGCAGCACAGCCTGCATCATGGCAAGCGTTCCCAGCGTATTGGTCTCAAACAATGCGCGGGTTGTCTCAACATCGGTCAGTTCGATCGGGGCAAGCACGCCAAAACCGGCATTATTGACAAGAACATCAATCGGGCCAGCCTCGGCCACCGCTTTGGCGACACTGTCTGCATCAGCGACATCAAGCGCCAGAATGCGCAACCGATCCGATGTCGGCAGCACGTCTGCATTCACATTTCGCATGGTGGCCACCACATCCCACCCGCGTGCGAGGAAAAGTTTCGCCGTTTCCAGACCAAAACCAGACGAACAGCCTGTGATAAGAACGCTAGACATATTGGTAAACTCCTTGAGCATTGAACCAGACCTCAAGGTAGGGTAAGAATTTAGGACTTAGTATAGCTCTTAGTCCCTATTTCTTTTGCGAAAGTCCTGTAAATGACCATCGATACGCTGGCTGAAATCGTGACGCTGCTGCAGCCGGCTGTGCGCTTTTCAAAAGAAGGGGAAGGGGCAGGGCAATGGGCGTTGTCGTTGGTCGGGACCGCCGAACCTTTTTACTGCGCGGTGCTGGAGGGGGAATGCTACGTCACATTTGAGGGACACCCGACCATCTGCCTGCGCGGTGGAGATTTCATGCTGGTTCCCGCGACACAGGACATGCGCCTTGCCAGCGCGGCCACGCCACCAGACGGAAACTGCCCCCCACCTCGAGAACTCCGGCCGGGCTATTTTCGTCTCGGCCCGGACACCGCCCCCGTGTCGTCCCGCATGAGGGTCGGCCACTGCCATTTCGGTGCACCGGATGCGGCTCTTCTTGTACAACTTTTGCCTCAGATTGTTGTCGTGCGCGGCGAAAACAGGCTTGCCATCCTGATGAAATTGCTCGACGACGAAACGCGAGCAGCACGCCCCGGGCGGGAATTCATTTTGGAGCGTCTACTGGAGGTGCTCCTCATTGAGGCACTGCGCGGCGGAGAAGACGCCACCTCGGCGCCGGGCCTTGTTCGTGGCCTTGCCGATGAGCGACTCTCGGTCGTGTTGCGCGCGCTTCACGCGCGCCCGGACCATCCCTGGACAATCGCCGAACTCGCCAGAGAAGGCTCCCTGTCCCGCTCGGCCTTTTTCGCCCGCTTCAACCGCATTCTGGGCTTGCCGCCCATGGAGTATCTGTTGATCTGGCGCATGGCACTGGCACAACGCCTCCTGCGTGCCGGCGATGTTGGCATCAATCAGATTGCCACACTCACCGGCTATGGATCTGCCAGCACCTTTACCACCGCCTTTACCCGTCATGTCGGCGTATCGCCGGCCCGGTACAGCCGGATGGCCGTAAAAGGGCCAACCCCAGACCCTTTTCTGACCAGCAGTGAAATCGGTTGAGCTGGATTTTTCACAGCGGCACGCTTGCCCCATGTCGCCTTGGTAGCCAATGGCCTTTCGTCCGAGTAATATGACATGAAATATTCTGATGCAGCCGCCCGGTTTTTGGTTGGGCTCGCCCCCAATCAAAAACCGGGCGGCTGCAATCGTGCCAAACGACGAGGAGTGCCGGGCGCAATGCCGCAAAAAGATAAAGCCTCTCCGACATTACGTCAGCCCTCCACTCGTGCCGTCATCAATATCTTGCAGCAAGGCCCGCGGTCACGCGCTGATCTGGCAAAAGATACCGGTCTGTCCAAACAGACGACATCAGAGGTGATGAAATCTCTGGAAGGGGCCGGATGGGTGCGCGACATTGGCACCACCATCGGCCGCCCCGGCCGCTCCGCCATCGTCTATGAAATCAAGAGTTCTGCCGGGGCTGTGCTGGGCATGGATGTCGGTGCAAACCGCTTCAAGATGACCTTGACCGATGTGTTGGGCCGTCCGTTGGCCAAGGCGCGAATTGCGCACGTCAGAAATGCGGACAAAGCCGCTGATTGATGAGATCATCGCACAAGCTCGTGATCTGGTGACCCGCGCCTCCGAAGGACGCCCCTTGCGCAGTGCCTGTCTGGCCACTCCAGGCGTCATCAACCCGGACACCCGACAACTGACACTTGCACCGAACCTGCGCGAGTTGATGGGCATTGACTTGCAGGAGGTGCTGAAAGACCGGTTGGGCTGCGAAGTCACCGTCGAGAATGACGTCAATGCCGCCATCATCGGTGAGCGCTGGCAAGGAAAGGCGCGCGGCTCTGACTATGCAGCCTATATGTCGCTTGGGACAGGGGTCGGGCTTGGATTGGTTGCAGGGGGCCAACTGATGCGCGGGGCCAATGGCGCCGCCGGTGAAGTCTCCTATCTGCCCATCGGGCAGGACAGCCTTCATGCAGATTCCATCGAGCGTGGAGCGCTTGAACGGTCGCTTGGACTGGATGCTGCACTGATCGATTTCAAAGATCCCGCAGGCACGTCCGCAACCCTCAGCAGTTTCATCACGGCGCTGAACGCGGGGGACCCTGCTGCGAAAGACGCGCTCGGGCGCATCGCAGAACTCAGTGCCCTTCTGGCCCTGTCCGTGCAGGCCATGTTTGACCCGCAAGTCATTGTGATAGGCGGCCTTCTGGGCCTGATCCCAGCCGTTTTCAAGGAGACCGACAAGCAACTGGCCCGCCGCACCGCGAGAAAGGTCAATCTGGTTCAGGGATCGCTTGGGCTTCAGGCCATGGTCACCGGAGCCACATTTCTGGCACTCAGCGGTATGTATAATCAGGTATTCTCGCCGCAATTCGGCGGCGCACCGCTTGATTTGCCGGTGCCTGCGGCAACTGATCCGGCAACAGCGATGACCGCGACGTCCTCCCATAAGTCAGAGAACGCCGCAGCACTTTGAGGGACTATAACCCGTTTGGGCATCAGTCTTTTTTCTGGTCTTGCAGCCGAGACAGCCAAACATATGCAGGCATGGCCGACCAGCCCTGCAACAACGAACCGCGCCCTCAGGGCGGCGCAAAATATTCAAGCGCGCCCGCCCAGCCGTTTTCGAGGCAGGTTCGCCACCAGCGAGTCAGTGCATAGGTCGGATCGCCGCCATCATGATCGACCAGTTGCTCGGCATAGAGCCCGGTCAGATACGGCCAGTCGGAACCATTGTGATAGCGATAGGCAAAAGCCGTCTTTTCACGTGTGTCGGCATGACGTGAAAAAGGCGGCCACGCACACATGACGCCCCAGTCCCCATAGGGCTGTCTGGCGTTGTTGCGGGTTTCAAGCATGTCCTGCACCCGCTTCAATACGATCTTCGCGCGCTCCGGCGTGACGGCGCGAAAACGCAGCAATGTCAGACTGTCGAGTGTCAGATGATCTTCGCGGAAGTCGCGTCGATCACCATAATCGGCATAATACCCATCGTCGGTCAGCAACTCATCATCGAGGGAGGCCCGGGCGCGTTTGGCCGTTTCCGCAGCCTCTGCCGCCAGGGCCGCGTTCTCGCTACCGCCTTCGCGGGCGATGAAATCCAGCGTTCCGATCCACAGACCGATGTCGTAACTGACATAGCCATGGCGGTAGACGTTGTCAGCCCAGTCGCGGTCATTGCGCGGCTTGCAAGCCAGTCCATTGCCATGCGTGTCAAATCCCCGATAACGCCGGTAAATCGCCTCGATGCTTTTCCAGTGCCGCTGCAACGGCGCCCGATTGCCCGTCGCCTTGACGTAGTCGGCGATCGTCAGCACGAAGAACAAGGGACTGTCGAAATGATCTGACCACCAGTCGCCGGGGCGCAAATGCTCGATGACAATCCCGGGATGTGTCTGCCGTACTTTTCCCAGCGATCCGACTGCTTGTCGCCGGTCAGAATCACGCCGCTCGGGGCCTCACCATCGGGCTGCACCCCGCGCGCCAGAAGTTCGATCTGCGCGGCCACCACATCCGGCTCCCGGTCGAGCAGAATTTGCAACGTCCAGTAGCCATCCCGGTAATAGGTGCGGGCCGGTGCGGAATAGGACTGTCCGGCGGCAAGCCCGGCAAAAGCTCCGCTGGCATCCTTGCGAATGCTCGACAATCCGGCATGCAGGCTCTGCGAAATCATCGTGCGCATCAGCGGCTCCGCCTCCGGTGCGGCGTCGCAACGCGCGACATAGTCTGCGGCCTCGCTGCGGATCTCGGCGCAAGACAACGACAGCGCGCGTTTTGCTTCAGCGTCGGTTTCGCCCACGGCCACGCGAAGACCATCCTCACTGATGTCGATCAGGGTCACGCCCCAACCGGTTCGCAGGGTCCGGCGGTTTCCTTTGCGCTCGACTTTTTCGACCGGCTCCGGTGGCGTCCACCACGCCCCGCGCGTCGCGGGCAGGGATCGCTTCAACGCCGCCCCGCAAATCAGCAGAACCGGTTGCGATTGCGCCACATACAGACCCCCATCATGCCAACTCGCCTGGTTTGGCGCGTAGATCATATCGCCAAGCGGCAGCTCAAGAAAAAGGCTTGCCAAATGTCCCGCCCCCCATAGCGACACGGTCAGCTTGCCGTCAGGATAAAGATCACCCTGAAGTCTGGGGGCCATAAACGGCAGAACCACCGGCTTGGGCGCCCGCAAGGTTCCATCGGACTGCGGTTGCAGGGGCAATGTGTCGAACTCGCTCATTCGGCGTCTCCAGATGCGGGGACCGCCGGAGCCTCGGCAGTCTGGGATGAAAGGGATTTCGTCAAGGCTGGCACGCCAAGGCCTGCCGTGTCACTGGCCAGAACAAGCGCTCCAAGAAGTCCGGCAGAGGCCCCCAGCGCTGCCTGCGCCATCGCTATCGGGAAAGGGAGAAGACGCTGGGTCTCGACCCGCAGCACATCATAAAACCGTGCTTGCATGCCAATTCCACCGCCAATGACGATGAGGTCAGGATCAAGCAGAGATTGCAGACTGGCCACCCCAAGCGCGGCGGCCCGTGCCGTCTCGAAAATCGCCTGAATTGCGTCTGCGTCACCTTGATTGGCGCGACCAAAAAGCGTGCGGACATCCGGCATGTCGCGCCCATAGCGCAGGCGCAAGCCTTGTGTGCCCACCATATCCTCGAACTGGCCCGCAGCCGATGTTGCCGCTTCGCCAAACGCATTTTGCGCCATGGGCAGATAACTGATTTCACCGGCGCGACCGTGAGCACCTCGCAAGATTTTTCCCTCGGAAACCAGCGCTCAGAGCCAACACCCGTACCAAAGGACAAAAAACAGACAAGGCCGAGATTGCGACCATTGCCAAGACGCGCTTCCGCCAGCGCGGCAAGATTGACGTCATTTTCCAAAACCACGGGAAAGCCCAGCTCTGCACTAAGGTCCTGCCCGAGTTTGCGACCCGCCGTGAAGGGAATATTGGGCGTCAGATCCAACGCGCCACTGGCCGGATCAACCGCCCCCGGCGCCCCGATTGCCAGCACCGCGCACGGTCGCTTGTCGCGCAAGCTGGACGCGACGCGCACGATTTGCGCAAAGGCAGACTGCTCGCTGGCGGCTTCCGTTGGTTGCAGCACTTCCGGCCCAAGATCACCGTTGAACGCCACCGTCCCTGCATGCAACTTGGTGCCCCCCAGATCAAGGCCAATGACCTGTAGCCGGCTGAACCCGGCCAGTGCTGCGTCCGGATCAAGCAGCTCATCCTGACGTCCGGCGTCGTTGATTGGCACTGTCAAACCTCATTTGTTCGGTATATTGACGAATGACATAAACCGAGTTCTCCCGGCATTGCAACCCGCACATAGGAGCGCGGGACCGGGAAAGAGCCTCATCAACAGGGTAGGGAGCACAACCGAGCAACCCTCGCGCGCCAACACCGACTTGGCAAGACGGACCCAAAGGCCTTGCTTTCCGGCCCTTTCAACCATGCACGGACAGTTGGTTGCAATGCTGTGTTACCCACAATTTTAAAGGGGGAAAATACTCATTCGTCCGCTTACTTGACAAATAAGCATCGGGATTTGTACGATCCGTAATCTTAGGTAAGCCTAGCAGAGACCGACCCGCGTGACTGTGCCCTCGAAAGTTGTTTCGTCAATTTGCAAGATCTGCGTCGCGGATGTGGGAAACGCTTGTAATAAAAGCGAAATACTATGGCAAACAGGGGCGGGATATTTTGTTTCAACAGTCGGGGCGATCACAATTTCACGCTCAGACGGTCGAGCTAATCGGGGTTTCGGCGAAACCCCGATCGCAGGGGAGGTCACTTTTGAAAAATCATTCCAAATGTGACGTGGCCTTCACGGCTGATGTCATCGAAGCCGATGTGACTGTAGAAGCCCTTGGCCGGTTCGTTATCGGGGCTGACACCCAGATGAACACCCACAACGCCATGCGCCCTGAGCGCGTCAAGCTGCGTCTGGATCATCCGCTTGCCCCACCCGCCCGACTGGGCTTGCGGCAGAATATTGATATGCAGATGCGCCGGGTAATCAGCCTGGAGCCATTCGACAGGCTGGTCCGGGGCCGCAATGCGCGCCAAAGCCATTTCGTCGCGCGGCGCGCTCGGTGTCAGACCGGCCACCTTCGCACGCACATCCGGCCACCATTCAGCTTCCAGACGCTTGGCAAAAGCAGCCGTATCAGGGGTCGCAACAACATAGCCGATCGCCCGGTCAGAAGCATCGGCCAACACGAAGGCGAACTGCGGTTGCAGCTTCAAATAGGGCACGGCCCAAATGTAACCGGGCAACTGCGGATCACTGAAAAGAGCGGTTGCATCCTTTCCGGCGTCCGCCGTCTTCAGGCAAATTTCAAACAGCGCATCCGTATCATCCTGCGTGGCTTGACGGATGGAAAAATCGTTATCATTCAGCGACATGCATGGCATCCTTGTGTTTTGAGCGAGCAGGATATGCGCGCCTTCAAACAGGCAAGGCGGCCTCAAACCCCGAATCTCTATAGAGCGATTGAACGCCGGAGAACAAGGGCCCGCCTGAGCTTTCTTTCACCGTGGCAAGGACAGACTTTCGCAGAAACGTCTCCTGTCACGACCCAACAACAAGCAACGAGATCATGCACGAACATGGTCCGGCAACACCACTTCCAACGAACAATCCAAGAGGGCGAGAAATGGTTTACCAGAGACGACTGCAAGACACTCTAGCCAGACGAATTGGCAAATTTGCCGGTTTTGCCGCATTGGCCGTTGTGGCGACCACAGCCGTTGCCGCATCGGCATCGGCCACGGACCTGCCGGTATGGGACGATTACACCTATCCGGGCCAGGTCAAGGTCATGGAGACACTCAACAAGAATTTCGAAAAAGCGCATCCGGACGTCAAAGTCCAGCGCACCCAGCGCGCCTTCAACGACCTGCAGCTGACCCTGAAGCTGGCGGTTTCCGCGGGTAACGGGCCGGAAGTTACCAAGGTCAACCAGGGTGCGCGCGATATGGGCGCCATGGCACAGGAAGGCCTGTTGCTGCCGGTGGACAAGTACATCGAGAAATACCACTGGGACAAGCGCCAGTCAGATGGCGTGCTCGCACGCGATCGCTGGACCAAGTCCGGAGACTTCGGCACGGGCAAGACCTATGGCATTTCCGGTCTCGCTGAGATCGTTGGCCTCTACTACAATGAGAAAATCCTGAAGGATGCAGGCGTCAAACTGCCACTGAAGAACTTCGGTGATTTCCTCAAGGCTCTCGACAAGGTCAAAGCCGCAGGCAAGACACCCATCGTCATGGGCACGTCCAAGAACCATCTGGCACTGCACCTGTTTGCCGGTATCAGTCAGAGCCACATCGACGCCTCCAAGCGCAAGAAGTTCGACGACCTGATCTATGGTCGCGGCGGCACCTGGAATACACCAGCACATCTGGAAGCTGCAAAACTGCTGCAGAAGTGGGCTGAAAAAGGCTACTTCTTCAAAGGCTATCAGGGCATGTCCGGTGACGATGCCGTCCAGTTGTTCATTGCCGGCAAAGGCGCGTTCCTCGTGTCTGGCGCCTGGTACTTTGGCGACCTGAAAGACAACCCGAACGTCCACTTCATGGCTGTTCCGGCACCAAAGGGCATCGAACATCCGCTGTCCGTTGGTGGTGTTGATCTGGCGTGGGCAATCACATCGCTTGCCAAGGACCAGAAGACAGAAGGCCTGGCGGCCTCCTACATCGACTATATGGTATCGCCGGAAGCGGCCACGATCTGGGCGAAGGAAGGCTATCTGCCCTCGACAACTCTGCCGGACGATGCCGACATCAAGATGTCGCCGTTGCTCAGCGATGGGGTCAAGCTCTGGAAGAGCCTGAACGCCAACAATGCCATCGGTCACTATCCGGATTGGGCAAGCCCGACAATGCTGAAAACCTTTGACGACAATATGCCATTGCTGATGGCAGGTCGTGAAAAGCCCAAGGCATTCCTCGCCGCTCTCGACAAGGATTACTCTTCTTACATGGCCAGCAAGAAGTCCAAGTAATCTTTGACCAGCATGCCTCCGCAGCCGTCTTGTGCGGCTGCGGATTGCTTGAGGAAACACCATGAAAAGTTCAGTCCTTGACGGCCCGGTCCGCAAGAACATTCTCTTCATTCTGCCCGGATTGCTCGTTTACGCCGCCTTTGTCCTGCTGCCGATCCTCTCGGCGGTCGTCCTGAGCTTTACCCAGTGGAATGGCCTTACCAAGCCCAAGCTTGTCGGCTTCGGCAACTACATCCAGCTGTTTTCCGACAGCCGTTTTTTCCAGTCGCTTCAAAACAACGCCGAGTTGATGCTGTTCTATTGCCTGGTGCCGCTGATCATCGGCATGGGTTTGGCCTCCATCGTCTCCTCGATCAAGACCAAGGAACAACTGGCGATCCGCACGCTGTTGTTCATGCCCTACATCATGCCGTCGGCTGTTCTCGGCATTGTCTGGCAGTGGCTATACAATCCCGCCTTCGGACCGATCAACCAGATCCTGGAGCATATCGGTCTGGGCGCGCTGGCGCTGCCATGGCTGGGCGATTTCAACTTCGCACTGCCTGCTGTGGGCGCTGTGGCCACATGGTATTATTTCGGCTTCTGCATGGTGATCTTCCTCACCGGTCTGCAACGTCTCGATGCCTCGGTCTTCGAAGCCGCGCGCGTTGACGGAGCAAGCCCGTTGTATGTCTTCCGCCGTATCACGCTGCCGTTGCTTCTGCCGGAAATCCGCATTGTGCTGCTGTTGACGATCATTGCCTCAATCAAGAGCTTCGATCTGATCTTCACCATGACGCGCGGCGGGCCTGCCAACGCCACGCTCGTGCCGAACATCTACATGTATCAGCTTGGTTTCCAGTTGAATCGTTACGGCTATGCAGCATCGGTCGCCATCATCGGCGCGATCCTGATCTTCGCCGTCAACTATCTGGTCCACCGCTTCGTACGCCCTGCCAACGGAACCTGATCTGATGTCCCTTACCTATAGTTCCCGTGCGACCAAGGCGATCTCCTTTCGCATTGTCATGTGGCTCTTCGCGCTGATGACGGTGATCCCCTTCGGATTGCTGCTGCTCACCTCGGTCAAAAGCAAGCAGGACGTGTTCCGCGGCGCCTTTGCGCTGCCCAATACGCTGCATCTGGAAAACTATGTCAGCGCCTGGGTTGATGGTCACTTCGGCATCTACTTCTGGAATTCTATCATTGTTGTGGTGCCAGTCGTGGTGATCAGCGTTCTGCTGGGCCTGTTGACCGGCTTCGCCTTTGCCTATCTGACATTTCCCTTCAAACGGCTGACCTTCGCCATTTTGACCATCGGCATGATGGTTCCGACCGAGGCTTTCATCATTCCGCTGTATTACCAAATGCGCTACCTCGGTCTGCTCAACAGCTATGCAGCGATGATCCTGCCGCAAATTGCCATGTCGGTGCCCTTTGCGACCCTGTTCATGGCCAGTGCCATGCAGCAACTGCCAAAGGATATTCTTGAGGCCGCCATGCTGGACGGCGCCCCACGGATCATGATCCTGCGTCGCGTCATCATTCCGCTGCTCAAGCCGGCGATTTCTTCGCTCGGCCTGTTTCTGTTCATCTGGACCTGGAACGAATTCCTCATTCCGCTGATTCTGGTGAACGACGACGCCTACCGCACCATGCCCATCGGCATGCTGTTCTTCCAGGGGCGCTACACCGTCAACACACCTGTGCTGACGGCAGGTGCTGTCCTGGTCATCTTCCCGATCATCGTTGTCTATCTGATCTTCCAGAGGAAATTCATCGAAGGTCTGACGGCTGGCGCATCCAAGTAAGCGACAGCACATCCGTCGGTTTGTCTCCGGCACACCAAACAAGAATGACGGGGCACGCACCCTGTCCCCCTTCGCGGGTCAATATATGAGGTCATGACATGAAAATCGGAGTGATTGGGTTCGGGCACAGGATCAGTTCACTTGCCCCCAAGTTCAAGGATGCCGACCCTTCCATCCAGTTCACAGCTATCTGTGATCCCTCCAAGGCACGTTTGCCCGAGCTGGCCGCGCTTGGAGACAATCCGACGCATTATGAAGATCCAGCAGAGATGATGGCTGCGCATGACTTCGACCTGCTGATGATCGGTTCGCCCAATCATATGCACCTCGATCATCTGCGCCTCGCGCTGCAGTCGGATGTACCTTACATCTTCACCGAAAAACCGGTGGTCGTCTCCGTTGAAGAAACGATGGAGCTGGCCCGGCTGATTGCACGTCATGACGGCATGAAACGCCTGATCGTGGGTCTTGTGCTGCGCTATTCGCCGCTTTACCGCGCTTTGCGAAAAGCTCAGGCGGATGGGCAAATCGGGCCGGTCATGTCGATTGAGGCCAGTGAACATATCGCGCCCTACCATGGCTCGTTCTTCATGCGGGACTGGCGGCGTAGCGCCGAAATGTCTGGCGGCTTCATGCTGGAAAAATGCTGTCATGACATTGATCTTTACTCAGGGCACTGTCGGTTCACGGCCAACACGGGTGGCAAGCTTTGGTGGCAAGAAGAAGTATCTGCCGGAAAACCGCCCTGACAAAGACCCGGCCTATCTGGACGTGAAACTGCCGCGCTGGGGGGGATCAATGACGCCTTTTCCGGTGCGGCCGACATCATCGACTATCAAACCGCCATCGTCGAATACGCCAATGGCGCAAGTCTGTGCTTCCACACGAACCTGAACGTGCCAGACCAGTTCCGCCGCTTTGCCGTCATCGGCATTGACGGCATGGCCGAAGGCGATTTCATCCGCAACACCTTCAAGGTCACCCTCTCAGACACAGGCGAAAGCCCTATCGACATTCACAATCTGGGGTCTGGCACGGAAGACGGACATTATGGTGCGGATGCCGCCATGGCGATTGATGTTCTCGATCACATCAACGGCCGACTGCCCAATCTTCCCTTGAGCGTCAAGGATGCGCTGGAAGCAGGCCTTACGGCAATCGCCATGGATGTGGCCCGCAGCGAAGGGCGCATGGTCGGCCTGGCCGAGATCTGGGCAGAGTTCGATGCAGCCATGACACGCAAGGCAGCCGCCTGATTGCGCGCAAGCGCCTCCTTTCAAGATACGAGCGTGGACTGGTGCCGGACACCGCCGCTTGCAACAGACGGATAAGACAATGGGCCAACTAGAGCTTTCAGGGATCACCAAATCTTTCGGCGCACTTGAGATCATCCACAAGACGGACCTTGCCATTCACGACGGCGAATTCATCGTCTTTGTCGGTCCGTCCGGCTGCGGAAAATCAACGTTGCTGCGCATGATTGCCGGACTGGAAGATGTTAGCGGCGGCACGATTTCCATTGACGGTCGTATCGTCAACGAGGTCGCCCCGGTGGAGCGCGGGGTGGCGATGGTGTTTCAGTCCTATGCGCTTTACCCGCATATGACGGTCTATGAGAACATGGCGTTTCCATTACGGGTCGCCAAACTTTCAAAGCAGGATATGGATGCGCGCGTTCGCAAGGTCGCAGGCATCCTGAAGCTGACGGAGCGGCTTGAGCACAAGCCTGGAGCCTTGTCCGGTGGCCAGCGCCAGCGGGTCGCCATCGGCCGCGCCATCGTGCGGGAGCCATCGGTCTTCCTGTTCGACGAACCCCTGTCGAGCCTGGATGCGGCTTTGCGCTCCGAGATGCGTGTGGAATTGTCACGCCTGCACAACACGCTCGGCAACACCATGATCTATGTCACCCATGATCAGATCGAAGCCATGACCATGGCCACGCGCATCGTGGTGCTGCGCGATGGCCTGATCGAGCAGGTTGGCTCACCGCTGGAGTTGTTTCACAAGCCGGTCAACCGGTTTGTCGCAGGCTTTATCGGCAATCCGAACATGAACTTTCTCGACGGCACCTGCCTTGGTGTTTCAGAGGCGGGCGTTCGTGTGGAACTGTCGGTCGGTGGCGAAGTCACAATCCCGGTCGAGGGGGACGTGAAACTGGGAGAAACAGTCAGCGTCGGCATTCGCCCGGACGATCTCGTAGTCGGCACGGCAGACGTGCAAGTGTCGATGATCCCGGAGGTGGTGGAACGGCTTGGCAATCAGACGGTGGTTCATGGCCGCACCCACACGGAGCACTCCATCTGTGCCGTGGTGGCGGGCACAGAACCCATCGTGCCGGGACGCCCGTGCACCATCGCGTTTCATGGTGCACAAGCCCATATTTTCCGCGAGGATGGCACTGCTCTCAACCGTCGTGTGGATCTGAGCGCGCTGCCCGAACCGGCGTGATGTCTGCGACATAAAACCAGATCAGGACAGGGGCGCCGAACAGGGCGCTCCCGTCTCGCGCATAAAATCACATCCCGCTGACGGGCTTGACTTTTGTACCATCGGTAAAGCGTGAAAAGCGGAACTCATGCGGATCGACCACGGGGGTCGCGCCCGCGACAATATCTGCCATGAGACGGCCTGCGCCCGGCCCGATGCCAAATCCATGGCCGGAGAAGCCGGTGGCGATATGAAACCCCGGAATTTGGTCGATGGCATCGATCACCGGAATGGCGTCCGGCGTCACATCGATACGACCACCCCATGTCTGGGCAACCTCTGCCTGCTCAAATACCGGAAAGATTTTCGTCACAGCAGCAAGCGCCGCCTTCACATCGCGCTCGTTCGGCGTCGGATCATTCACCCGCACCTGCTCGAACGGCGATACCTCATTCATGCTCCAGCGCCGCGGACGGCGCAATTCATGGAAAAAGCGTTTGCCGACCCGCAGGTTCAGCGACTTCCAGTCCTGCCGCAAAGCGGGCATGAATTGCCGCATATAGCGAAATGAATTGGGGACGATATCCACGTCATTGGCCGACCCACAGGCGATGGAATAACCGCCGTCCAAACGCTTGCGGAGGCCAAAATCCGGTGTCCAGATGGCTTCCTCCGGCCCCCCGTCACCGGCTTGGTTCGCAATACCGAATTGATGACACTAAGCTGCGGCAGATCAATACCGAAATTGCCACAAAACAGATTGGATCAGGCGCCGCCTGCCAGCACAACAGAAGAACAGGCGATTTCGCCATGCTCCGTGACCACACCGCTGATGCGTCCGCCCGACGTCTGAATACCGCGCACAGCGCAATGGGTATGAATAGACGCACCACGTGCCCGCGCTGCTTCGGCAATGGCAGGGGCTGCTATTTGCGGTTCAGCGCGACCATCATGCGGCGCGTAAAGCGCACCTTTGGCGCCCAGGTTGAGGCCCGGGTACATCCGCTCAAGCTGCTGCTGATTGATAACGCGTGAATCGACCTGATACGGCTCGACAAGCCGATTCCAGCGGATCTCGGCCTCAATCTCTTCCTCGTCCTTGCAGAAAAAAAGAATGCCAGAGCGCTTGAAACCAACGTTTGCGCCGATACGGCGCTCCAGCCCATCCCAAATGCGAAAGGCTTCCATCATCAATGGAATTTCACGCGGATCGCGCTCCGACAAGCGCACCCAGCCCCAGTTGCGACTGGATTGCTCCTGCGCGATCCCAGCCTTGTCGCACAGCGCAACGCTAATACCACGATCCGCAAGTTCCAGTGCCGTCGACGTGCCGATGATGCCGCCGCCGATGACCACCACATCCACCTTTTCAGGCAGCGTTGCATCTCCCCGGACCGGTACAACTGTTGGATCCTGGCATGTAGCAACATTCCTTTTGAGAAACCACAGCGAGAAATTGAAGGTCGCCTTGAACTATCGGCTGAGCCTTTGGAACTCTGACAAGAACACAGCCCAACTCAACATTTTTGTCTCACGAACTCAAGGCATGTTGCAGTTAAACTGCAGACTGTCGACAGAAGCATCACCTCGTTCTGATTGCCTTAATCAGCCCTCCCATCCAAGACAGATCATTTTAACAGGAACAATGCTTCGACATGGGGCCGTATCTCTGGACGAACATTGTCCAAAACGGCTTGGCGCGCCTTGCTCATGAACGCTGCCTTGGTCGACCTCAACAAAGATCATGCCCCGCTCTTCTAAATCCTGCATCAGACGTCTCTCATCTTCGTCAAACAACAAACGCTCATATTGGCGAGTTGCCAGTGCGGCCTTGAGAATAGCTTCCCGGTCCCCCACAGTCAGCCTGTTCCACAGGGTTTCTGACGTCGTCAAGGTAAATCCAGGACCGCACATGGTTCGTCATGTTGATGTATTTTTGAACGTCGGCAAACCTTGCGCTTTTGATCAGCGCGAGTGGATTTTCCTGCGCCTCGATACGGCCGGTCTGCAAGGCTTGATAGACATCGGCAAAGGCCATGGGGGCTGTACGGGCACCAAGCGCATCCCAGACTTTCAGCGACAGTGGAACATTGGGGACACGCAGTTTAAGTCCGCGCAGATCATCAAGTGTGCGGATGGGCCGGTTGGCTGTCAACTCACGCGGGCCGCGATGAAAATGGGTGAGGGGGCGGATCTGTGCCCGTTCCAGGATCTCTTTCTCGATTGCCCGCCCCAAGGGGCCATCGGAAATGCGCACCGCATCTTCAAGCGAGGGAAGTGCGTAGGGAACAGCCAACAATGCCGCAAGAGGCGCCCAGTTCTGAAGGCTTTCGCCGGCCAGTGCGAAGTCAATAGAACCGTCCTGCATGCTGGTGATCAGGTCGATTTCACGGCCCAGACTGTTATCCGGGTACACTTCAACACGAATGCGTCCGTCCGTATTATCGAGCACCTCGTCCGCGAAGAAAATCGCAGCCTTGTGCCAGATATGATTCTCCTGGACCATATGCCCGAGCTTCAATGTCATTTCAGGCTGAGCAGCTACGACAGGCATGACGCTTGCTCCTGTCAGTATTGACAAGCTTAAAATCGCGATGCTCACACTCAATACACGCTTGGCGGCTGACAACATTGCGTTCTCCCTGCAATGAGGCACCAGATTTTCCCGTCTACCATCTTGAGTCAGACACCTGACATCTCTGACAATTGTTCTGATGCACTTGCCTCAAAGTATCAGAATTTTCTTACTCAGACATTTTCGGGGCATTACTTAGAGCATTCCTTCCGCAAAAACCTGCAAAAACGGCGACCCAAGGGCCGCCGTTGCGTGCAAATCTCTCGTTGCAAGGTGTCCCCGCAAACGCTCTGTCAGATCAGGTCAGGCCGCGTCGCCAAACAGCACGTGAACCTTTACGGCCTTGGACCGGTCACTGGCCTCTTCAAAGGCCTGAACCGCCTGATCGATCGAATAACGTCCTGTAATCATAGGCTTGACGTCGATCGTGCCGGTGTTAAGCGCCTCAATGGCATCACCATATTCCGCATCGAAGCGATGGCTTCCCGCAAAAACGATCTCTTTTGCCACAATCATATTGAGGGGAAGTGCTGTGTCACCAGCCACACCAACCTGCACCAGAGTGCCATGCGGACGCAGGGTTTCAAGGGCGCTGCGGATGGCGGGAACGGCAGCAGAACATTCGAAAACAACGTCAAATTGACCTTTATTTTCGCCGTAAGGAGCGAGTTTTTCCGCCTCCGTGGCGACATTGATGGTCTTTGTCGCGCCCATTTGGGCCGCGACAGCCAACGTCGCATCCTGCAAGTCGGTGACGACAATCTCGCTGGCCCCGTCCCGTTTGGCAATGGCCGTGCACAAGGCACCGATAGGTCCGGCCCCCGTGACCAGAACACGCTTGCCTTCAAGCGAGGGCGAATGTGAGCGGGCATGAAGACACACCGCCAGAGGTTCGGCGCAGGCGGCCTCCTCAAGCGACACATGCGCCTGAATTCTGTAGCACTGCGCCTCGCTCGTCACAAGCAGGTCGCGGAAGCCGCCCTGCTCATGCGGAAAGCGCATGGCCGAGCCATAAAACCGCATGTTGAGGCAATGCTGATGATCGCCAGCCTCACAAAAGGCACAGTGGCCGCAAGGGTTGCTTGGGTTGACGCCGACACGGTCACCAAGCGCAACTGCACTGACCCCTTCACCGATGGCTTCCACCGTACCCGCAATTTCATGTCCCAGAATGATCGGCTCGCGCAGCCGCACGGGGCCAAAGCCCCCTCATGAAAATAATGCAGGTCGGATCCACAAATGCCCCCGGCTCCAATGCGCACCCGAACCTGGCCCGGACCCGGCATGGCGACGTCTTCGGTTTCGATACGCAGATCATGCGGCGCATGCAGACGGCAGACACGAGTTTTCATGGCAATAAAAATCCTTGTTAGGCAGGGCAGGAGACTGCAGGCATTGAAGAGGCCAGCGCGGGGGACGCACCAACGACCCAGTCAGTCTTCGAAATAATGCGGCACAGCGTCCTGAATTTTCGGCAAGTCAATCAACACACCACGCAAATGGGTGCGCATGGCGGCTTCCGCCTCGCCTGACTTCATGGCTTCCAGTGCATCGACAATCTGCCGATGCTGATCAATCAGCGTTTCAATCGGAAACCGCATCTTGGACAGGAACCGCACCCGGTCCATCTGCGCCTTCAGATCTTCCATCACCGACCAGACGCCGCGCTTTCCTGCCGCCACGGCCAAGCGCCGGTGAAACTGCTCATCAAGTTCAAGAAATCCCAACCAGTCATTCTTGGTTTCCTGCTCCTGACGGGTGATCAGATCGCGCAAGTCACGAATGACCTCGGCATCAATCTTGTCACCAAGGTCGCGGATCAGGTCGGCCTCGACAGCCTCACGGATAAAGCGGGCATCGCGCACGGCAGCAACGGAGATCTTGCGCACAAACGTGCCACGCTGGGGGCGGATCTCCACCAGACCGGCTTCGGCCAGCTTGATAAACGCTTCGCGTACCGGCTGACGGCTGATCGAATAGACGCGCGCGATCTCGGCTTCCGACAGATTGGAGCCCGGTTGTAAGTCGGCGCGCACGATGCGCTCGCGCAAAATGCGCTTGAGCTGCGGACCCACCGGCTCGGCAACATCGATACTCCACTTGGGCTGGATCGCAGATTCCATGTCTGTCTCGCTCATTGAATGATGTTGACTTAAAACCAATCTACCATACTAGTCAACTTTGAAAACTACTGATAAAAGAATTCGACAAACAGCAGAGCTGTGAATCGATACTGGGAGGAAACATGCGACACACGTGGCGCTGGTTCGGTCCAAAGGACCTTGTTTCAATTGAAGATATGCAGCCAGGCAGGAGTGCAGGGCGTGGTCAGCGCCTTGCATCATCTCGGCCCCGGAACTCTATGGACCCCGGAAGAGATTGCCAAGCGTCAAAAAGAAATCGGCCAATTCTCGGATGGCCGGGCTTCTGGTCTTGCCTGGGAAGTGGTGGAAAGCCTGCCGGTGTCGGAAGACATCAAAAAGCAGAGCGGCGACTGGCGCGCCCACATCGAGACCTACAAGGACAGCCTGCGCAATCTGGCAGCCGCTGGAATTGAAGTTGTCTGCTACAACTTCATGCCGGTGCTTGACTGGACCCGCACGGACCTGGCACTGGCGGCTGGATCATGGCGGCACCTGTATGCGCTTTGATTATCCGGACTTCGTCGCCTTTGACGCGCATATTCTGAAGCGCGATGGCGCCTTGGACACTGTGCCCGCAGAGATTGCGGATGAGGCCGCCCGCCGGTTTGCCGAATGGGACGACGATCATTGTGTCGCCATCACGCGCAACATCGTCTTTGGGCTTCCGGGCGCTGCCGACACGATGGAACTGAGCGACGTTCGCCGCCATCTGGCCGAATACGACGCGATTTCAGCCGATCAACTGCGCAAGCATTTCATCGACTTCCTGAAGGAAGTGGTGCCTGTGGCAGAAGAGCTGGGTATGCGTTTGTGCTGTCACCCCGATGACCCGCCCTTTTCGCTGCTGGGCCTGCCACGCGTCATGTCGACGGAAGCCGATTACCGGGCGATCATGGAAGCGGTCGATTCGCCCGCCAACGGCATCACGCTGTGTTCCGGCTCTCTGGGGGCACGTCCCGACAATGATCTGCCGGGAATGATGCGTCGTCTGGGGTCAAAGATCCACTTCCTGCATCTGCGCAATGTGACCCGCGAAACACCGGCCGACATTGGCTCTTTCCATGAAGCCGAACATCTGGGCGGTGACACGGACATGGTCGCGCTGGTGGCGGAAGTTCTGCGCGAGGAAGCTCGCCGCAAAGCAGAAGGGCGCGCTGATTGGAAGATCCCGATGCGCCCCGATCACGGTCAGGACATTCTGGACGATCTGACACGTCATGCCCAGCCGGGGTATCCCGCCATTGGGCGCCTGAAGGGTCTGGCTGAACTGCGCGGGATTGAACTGGCTCTGAGCCATCCGCCAATGGTCACCGAGCCGCGCTGATCAAGCCGCACCAAGACTGACCGTGACCAGCCGAAACTTCTGTCCGGCTGGCGTAAAAACAAGAGATGCGGAACACCACCGGTTTGCCGGTCCCGTTAGAAGGAGCCCGGTGTCTGCGAAACTCGAAAGCCCGAAAGCAAATAGCTTTCGGGCTTTTTTTCGTCGAACCGTGCACTCAGCCATTTGAAAGACGCGTCACGCTGCGTGCTTCCGTTGCAAAATAAATCAGCGCAACAAGCGGCAAGGCAAGACCGATTTCCGAGGCCAGTGACCACCCACCGACGTGATAGGCCCATCCACCAACGGCGGATCCAGCGGCTCCACCCATGAAAAAAATCGCCATGAACAAACCATTGAGGCGATTTCTGTGAGCCGGATCAAGGCCGAAGATCGCTCGCTGACTGGTGATGAGCGTTGTCGTCACACCGAAATCAAGCACGATCGCAGCGAGAGTCAGCAACGCCAATCCGACGATCGATCCTTCCGGCGCGATCCAGGTCACCAGAAAGGCCAACGCCACAAGCGTCAGACCGGAGACGGTGGCAAAACGGCTCAACCCCTTGTCGGCCAGACGACCGGCAATTGGGGAGGCGATGGCACCAGCAACACCAGCAAATGCAAAGGCTGCAATCCCGCCTTGTGTCAGGTCGAATTTGTCAGCCAGAAGCAAGGGCGTCACTGTCCAGAACAGGCTGAACGCCGAAAACTGACAGGCTTGATATGCGGCCCGGCGGCGCAAGACCGGCTGGCTGACAAAGATCTGCCCCATGGAGGCAATCAGCGCCCAATAAGACAATTTCGCCTGCGGCTGCTTTTCCGGCAAGTTGCGCCAAAGCACGAACAGCCAGGACCAGCATGGCGGCCGCCGACAGGAAATAGACCACGTGCCTAGGACGAAAACTGGGCGATAACACTGGACGCCGGCCGAGCCAGCATGATGCCCAGCATCAGTCCACTCATGACATTGCCAACGATCCGACCACGGCTGGCGGCAGGTGCCAGGCTCGCAGCAAAGGGCACCACCATCTGCGCGGCCGTCGAGCCGACACCAATGACGAGTGCAGCCAGCAGAAATGGCGCTGGTGTGAAGGAGAAGCCCGCGCCGATCAGCGCAATCATGCAGACGCCCAGCATGGCGATGATCAAACGCCGGTTTTCGACAAGATCACCAAGTGGGACGGCCAGCAGAAGGCCAAGCCCGTACCCGATCTGTGTCAAGGTGACAATCAAGCCGGTGGCTGCATCAGACAGACCAACGGACCGGGCAATCGGACCGGCAAGTGGTTGACCGTAATACAGGTTGGCAGCCGCCAACCCACAGGCAGCCGCCATGATGAAGACCAGCAGGCGGGAGGGCGGTGTGACGGGATGTCCGTCTGAATGGGGGGACGAAGTAGTCATGAAATTCCTCTCAGGCTGCGGGAGGAGAACCTTGGTCAAGAGGGAGAAAATGAATGGCGGACAAACGCACCGCCATCAAAGATATCAGTCAAACAGCTTGAACGCGGCTGTTGTCGCGGCTTGTACCTGTTCCGGGGTCATCCCGGTTTTGCCCAGCACTCGCAAACCTTTGAGAAATGCATGAAAGGCCGTGGCCGCGCCGACCGGCTCCACATCAGGACCAACCGAGCCATCCACCAGACCTTCGCGCACATAACTTTCGATGTAGCCATGAATTTCGTCACTGATGCGCTTCAGTTCGACGGCCATTTCCGGTGTGAACTGATCGACCTCATTGGTTGCACCGATAACGAGACACCCAATCCGGCCCTCGGGACCATGCGCGTTCCCGGCATAATCTTGTGCCAGACACATGAGCTTTTCACGGCCGGTTTCCGCATCCCGCATAAGCTCGTTCAACTGCGAGGTTCTGCGAAGTCGGTACCGGCGAAAAGCGGCCAGATAAACACCCTTCTTGTCGCCGAACGCCTTGTAGATACTGCCGGCTGTCAGATCCATCGCGGTCTTGAGATCGGCAATCGAGGTGCCCTCATACCCAAAGCGCGTGAAAACCTCGATGGCCCGGTCCAGTGCACGATCAATATCAAACCCGCGGGGACGGCCGGCCGCTCTCTGCGGTTCTTTTACTCAGGAAACGTCAGCCATGACGATACGGTCTCTTAATTTGGAAACAAGCATTTCCCAATTAGGAGTAATCTTGCAGCCTGTCAACCTGCTGCAGCGCACAAAAAAGCCCGCCGCTGGGGCGCGGACGGGCAAGAGCGTTCAGGTGCGGCTCTTGGGAAACAAGGCCTGTTGTCATCATGTCAGCGGGCAACCAAGCGGCCGCCAGATCCATAAGACAGCCGACGCAAGAGAGACCCGCTCCAGTGTGGGAGGAGAGAGACACTGGAGCGGGCATTCAGACCCTTGCGAGACTGAAGAGGAGGCTCCGCTCCCACTTGCGTGGGGGCGGGATTGCGCGTTCAAGAAAGGGGGCGACGGATCAGACGATCCCGCCACCGCCACCGGTGCTGATCGGACGTTCGCTGGCCACTTTCTGGCGATAGCCTGCCGCACGGTAGGTCGCGATCGGATCAATGGCACCACCATTATCAAGGCGGGCCATCGCAAGGATCGGCTCCACGTCAGTGCGGAACGCCTGTTTCAAGGTCGTTGTCGCCATCAAGGCGTCATTGTCTTCCTGAAAGCCGTTCAGGCGCGAGCGGTCGACGATCAGCAGCCTGGGCATAGGCCCGCTGCACTTCCACCGCACTCGACATCAGGCTTTCAATTGGATCGGTGACGTTATGCGACTGATCCAGCATGTAGGCGGGATTGAAATCCGACGCCCCGCGCACATCCGCATCGACCAGCTCATTGAACACCAGAAACAGGCGATACGGATCAATCGAGCCGGCATCCAGATCATCGTCTCCATATTTGGAATCGTTGAAATGAAACCCGCCAAGCTTGCTGAACTGGATCAACCGCGCCACGATCATCTCGATGTTGACGTTGGGCGCATGATGGCCCAGATCAACGAGACACGACGCCTTGTCGCCCAACTCCCTGGCAATCAGATAATTGGTGCCCCAGTCCTGAACGACAGTGGAATAGAACGCCGGTTCGAAGATCTTGTGCTCGGTGAACAACCGCCAGTCATCCGGCAGAGCGTTGTAGATCTGTTTGGTCGCATCAAGATAGCGCTCGAACTGCCGTGTCAGATTGGTCTGACCGGGGAAGTTCGATCCATCGCCGACCCAGATCGTCAAGGCTTTGGAACCAATGGACTTGCCGATCTCGATACATTCCAGATTGTGTTCAATCGCTTGCTGCCGTGTGGCGGTGCGGGTGTTGGACAGAGATCCGAACTTGTAGGAATGCTCCTGACCGGGAGAATCCTGAAAGGTGTTCGAATTCATCGCATCGAACGTCAGACCGGCTTCTTCCGCCTTGGCTTTCAGATCCGCTGGGTTTTCCTTGTCCCACGGGATGTGCAGAGATACCGAAGGGGTGGCCCGCGTCAACTGCTGGATGACGCCGCAATCGTCGAGTTTGTCGAAGATCGTCGTCGGCTCGCCCGGTCCCGGGAAGCGGGCAAAACGTGTGCCGCCCGTGCCCACCCCCCAAGAGGGAATGGCCACGCCATAGGCACCGACCGTCTTCTTGATCTCGTCGATGGCAATGCCCCGCCGATCGAGCTGCTCGCCAAGGGCGGCATAATCACTCTTCAGCGCTGCAATGCGCTTTTCATTCTCCTGCGTCAGCAGGTTGTCCTGAATTTTCGCCATTGGTCTCAACCTCCCTAGCGTGTGAACGACTGCACATTACCGGCATCAACATTGATGATGTTGCCGGTCGATTTGGATGACGCCTCGGACGCAAGGAAATAGCTCGCCTCCGCAATGTCTTCCGGGAAGACCGACCGCTTCAGCAGCGAGCGCTGACGGTAATGCTCTTCCAGCTCGGCCTTGTCTTTGCCGTAGGCTTGCGCCCGTTCTTTCAGCCAGTCACCCGACCAGATCCGTGATCCGCGCAGCACCGCATCAGGATTGACCACATTGACACGGATACCAAGCGGCGCGCCTTCGAGCGCCAGACAGCGGGCAAGGTGAAGTTCAGACGCTTTTGCCGTGCAATAGGCACTCGCACCGGGCGAAGCGGCAAGCCCGTTCTTGGAGCCGATGAACACCACCGATCCGCCAATATCCTGAACCTTGAACAACTGGAAGGCCGACCGCGACACGAGAAAATACCCCGTCGACAGGATCGACATATTCTTGTTCCACAACGCCAGCGATGTGTCCTCAATCGGTGCAGAAGAGGCAATGCCAGCATTGGAGACCAGAATGTCGACACCGCCATATTCGGTCGTCGCCTGAGAAAATGAACTCATGACGGCGTCTTCACTGGTCACATCCATTGTGACACAACGCACGACATCCTTGGAATAAAGGCCGGTCAGATTGTCTGCCGTTGTCGCCAGCGCCTCAGGGTCAATATCAGCCAGCACGACGCAAGCGCCTTCGCGCAGGAACCGCTCGGCGGTTGCAGAGCCGATGCCCCCCGCACCACCGGTAACGAAGGCAACTTTGCCTGCCAGGCTCTTCGGCTTGGGCATCCGCAGCAACTTGGCTTCTTCCAACAGCCAGTATTCAATGTCGAAGGCCTCCTGCTCAGGCAGGCCGCAATAGGTCGAGACGCTGGCCGCACCACGCATGACATTGATGGCGTTGGTGTAAAATTCGCCCGAAATCCGGGCCGTTGCCTTGTCCTTGGCAAAGGTGATCATGCCGACGCCGGGCACCAGATAAACCACCGCATTGGGATCGCGCAACGGCGGGCTGTCAGGATGTTTGCAGCGATCGTAATAGGCTTGATAATCGTCACGATAGGCTGCAACAGCATCGCCAAGACCAGCGACCGCCGCGTCCAGATCCGGGCTGTCCGGATTGAAGTTGACAACCAGCGGACGAATCTTGGTGCGCAGGAAGTGATCAGGGCAGCTTGTGCCAAGCGGCGCCAGCGTTTCCATATCCTTCGAGCAGACGAACTCCAGCACCGTGTCGCTGTCATCGAAATGACCGACCATGTGCTGCTTGCCAGATACCATCCCGCGAATAACGGGCATCAGGCTTGCAGCGACCTTGCGGCGATCAGCCGGGGCAAGCTTGCCCACCCGCGCACCGCCAAATGCAGTCTTGCCCTCGGTCTTCTCATCCAGCCAGGTCATGGCCTTGTTGATGATTTCGATGGTCGTTTCGTAGCAGGTTCTGGCATCATCGGCCCAAGTGAAAAGCCCATGGCTTTCCAACACGACACCGCGTGCATCCGGGTTTTCAAGGCAGAACTTTTCCAGCCACAGGCCCAATTCATAGCCCGGACGTTTCGGGGCAGCCAGCCGATATCGGCGCCGAAAATCTCCTGCGTCAGCGCCTTGCTGTCGGCCGCCGCCGCGATGGCGATAATCGCATCCGGATGCATGTGATCGACGTGCACTTTCGGCACATAGGCATGCAGTGGCGTATCGATGGAAGCCGCTCTCGGGTTGAGGTTGAAGGTGCAATGCGGCAGATAGCCGACCATCTCGTCTTCAAACTCGACACCGCGGTAAAGGTCTTTCAGGGCGCGCAGCTTGTCCATGTAGAGCGTTGAAAAGCCATCCATCTTGATGGTGCCAACGTCGCCGCCCGAGCCCTTGACCCAAAGCACTTCCACGTCGCTCTGGCCGAGCGGGTCCTTCTGCATGACTTTGGCCGACGTATTGCCACCGCCATAATTGGTGATTCGCTTGTCGGACCCCAGAAGGTTGGAGCGGTACAAAAGACGCTCCGGCTCGCTCATCAAAGAGGCCTTGGCGTCGTTCCATAGGTTTTGAAGTCGTTTATCGGCAGCCGTTTGCAGCATACTATCCTCCCAAACAGATCTTTCGCTGGCCCTGATTGGAGCCGACATTCAAACCGTTTCCGCTTATTGTCAATCAAAAACAATCAATAACAGTCAATATTGCGCTGCAATATGGCAAATATGACGTTTTTTGATTGACACTGCTTTATAGTGATGGAAATGTGACAACTTCTGGAGGTCGCTACATGCACGAGAAAGAACGTCACAGGGTCATATTGTCCGAAGTTCAGGACCGTCCGGTTGCGACGGTCTCCGAACTCGTGGCCTTGACGGATTCGTCGGAAGCGACAATCCGGCGTGATATTGCGACACTGCATGTGCAAAAGAAGCTGCGCCGGGTGCGCGGTGGCGCGGAGGCGCTTCACCCGCCTCAGTTCGGGGCGCTCGCCGGGCGGCCGTTCTCCATCAATGAAACCATTCGCATTCATCAAAAGCGCGCCATTGCCCGCGCCGCTGTCGAGATGTGCGAAGATGGCGAATCCATCATCATCAACGGCGGTACGACGACCTATCAAATGGTCTATCCGCTGGCGGCCCGCTCTTTGCAGGTCTTTACCAATTCCTTTCCGATTGCCGAGCATCTGCTCAAGAACTCGCGCAATTCGATCATGCTCTCGGGAGGGGCGATCTACCGTGAGCAAAACATCATCTTGAGCCCCTTTGAAAATGACGTGACGAGCAATTTTTATGCACGCCGCATGTTCATGGGAGCTGCCGGGCTGAGTTCCATCGGGATCATGGAAGCCGATCCGCTTCTGATCCAGGCAGAACAAAAGCTCATCGGACAGGCGGATGAACTGATCGTTCTGGTCGATTCATCCAAGTTTGCGGGGCGATCGAGCCTCATCCTGTGTCCGCTCGAGCGGATAACCACCGTCATCACCGACGAGGGAGTTTCAGATAGCGCAGCCCAGATGCTTGAGCAGGCGGGCCTGCAACTGATCACGGTGAAGGCGGAAGCGGTGGCCAGCCGGGCCGCATCATCCGGCTAGTGAAAACCCGTCGCCTGCGATTCTGAGGAGGGTTGGCAGGCGGCGCAGATGGGAGGAATACCAATGAAACTTTTCAAAAATTCATGGCCGCCACGGCCGTGGCCGTTGTCGCCTTTTCGGCGCAGGCGCAAGCCAAGGAAATGCGCATCGCCCTTGTGGTGAAATCCCTCGGCAACGGCTTTTTCGAAGCCGCTCATGAGGGGGCGGAAGAAGCCGCCAAGAAACTTGGCGACGTCAAGATCATCTACACCGGCCCAACCGACACCACCGCCGAAGGCCAGATCGAAGTCATCAACTCGCTGATTGCCCAGCATGTTGATGCGATTGCCATCTCGGCCAATGACAAGGACGCTCTCGTTCCGGTACTCAAGAAGGCCATGAAGCGCGGCATTACCGTGATTTCGTGGGATTCCGCTGTGGCCAAGGCCGGGCGTGAAGTTCACATCAATCCGTCGTCCAACGAATTGATCGGCCAGACGCTGATGAAGCTCGCTTCCGATGGTCTGCCCAAGGATGGCGGTCAGGTCGCGATTCTCTCGGCCACTGCAACGGCAACCAACCAGAACACCTGGATTGCCGAAATGAAGAAGGTTCAGAGCCAGTACCCGCAGGTCAAACTCGTCAAGACCGTCTATGGTGACGATCTGGCTGACAAGTCCTACCGTGAAGCTGAAGGTCTGATGAAGACCTACCCGGACCTGAAGGCCATTGTTGCTCCGACCTCGGTTGGCATTGTTGCTGCGGCGCAGGCCGTGGAAGATGCCAACAAGGTTGGCAAGGTCAACGTCACGGGTCTTGGCCTACCATCTGAAATGGCCGGTCACGTCAAGTCTGGTGCTTCCAAGTCCTTCGCCATCTGGAATCCGATCGGCCTGGGCTATGCCGCAACGATGGTTGCCTACAACCTGGCCACCGGCAAGGCCAAGGCCAAGCCGGGTGCGGAAATCGGCATGGGCCGTCTGGGCAAACTGAAGCTGGACAAGAACGACGAAGGCCCCATGGGCAAGCCGTTCACCTATGACGCGTCCAACATCGACAAGTACAAGAGCGTCTTCTAAGCCGCTTCGTCCTTGATCCTCTTCCGGGGCGTGTGTCATCTACAGCGCCCCGGAAGGTTCGTGTTTCAGCCCTTCAAGATCAGCCTTCGGGATCCGGTCCATGCACCCCACCCCCAAAGCCGGGAGGATGTCTCCGCGATGCAGGTTTCGCAAACGGCCACGCCCATCCTGTCGCTGTCCGGCATTTCCAAAAGCTTTCCCGGCGTCAAGGCGCTGAGTGATGTTGCACTTGACCTTTATCCCGGTCAGGTGACGGCACTGATCGGTGAAAACGGCGCGGGCAAGTCGACCCTCGTCAAGATCATGACCGGGATCTATCAGCCTGACGATGGCAAGATCATCGTCAAGGGAACAACGCATCATTTTGCCACGGCAGATGCCGCCGCCAACGCCGGCGTCACCGCCATTCACCAGGAAACCGTGCTCTTCGACGAATTGAGCGTGGCAGAGAACATCTTCATCGGCCACGCGCCGCGTGGCCGCTTTGGTCTGATTGACCTGAAGCGCATGCACACCGAGGCGCAGACCCTGCTGACCCGCATCGGGGCCGAGATCGACCCGGCCACACCGCTCAAGCATCTGGGTATCGCCAGCCGTCATCTCGTCGCCATAGCCCGAGCGCTCTCCGTCGACGCTCAGGTCGTCATCATGGACGAACCGACGGCGGCACTATCGCACAAGGAAATCGAGGAAACCTACGACCTTGTTGACCGGCTGAAGGCCGAGGGCAAGGCAATCCTCTTCATCAGTCACAAGTTCGATGAAGTGTTCCGCATCGCCGACCGTTATACTGTTTTCCGCGATGGCAGTCAGGTGGATGCCGGGCTGATCGGCAATGTCAGTGAGGCCGATCTGGTGCGCCTCATGGTCGGACGATCTGTCAGTCAGGTGTTTCCACAACGCGAACACAAGGTCGGCAAGGAATTGCTGAAGGTCGTCGGCTACAGCCATCCGACCGAGTTCGCAGACATCGGCTTTACGCTGCATGAAGGTGAAATCCTGGGCCTTTATGGTCTGGTTGGGGCAGGGCGCAGCGAGTTTGCGCAGGCTTTGATCGGGATCACCAAACCCTCCAAGGGTGCCATCCGCATTGACGAGCGCGTCGCCGTGGTGCGCACGCCCAATGAGGCCGTCAACAATGGCATCGTCTATGTGCCGGAAGATCGCGGCAAACAGGGCATGATCAAGGGCTTGCCCATTTTCCAGAACGTCACGCTGCCTTCCCTCGCCAAGACATCCCGCAGCGGGTTTCTGCAATTGGCTGAAGAGTTCAAACTGGCGCGCGAATACGTTGGGCGTCTCGACCTGCGTGCCGCTGCACTGGATCAGGACATCGACGAACTGTCTGGCGGCAACCAGCAGAAAGTTGTCATTGCCAAGTGGCTGGCGACCAAGCCGCGGGTCATCATTCTGGATGAACCCACCAAGGGCATTGATATTGGCTCGAAAGCCGCCGTGCACGCCTTCATGGGCGAACTGGCAGCACAGGGCCTCGCCGTCATCATGATCTCCTCCGAAATTCCCGAAGTCATCGGCATGTCCGACCGCGTCATCGTCATGCGCGAAGGCCGGATTGCCGGAGAATTTGCAGGCGACACGCTGACCCCGGAACATCTGGTGCGGGCCGCAGCCGGCATTGGGAAGGAAACCGCATGACCTTGCTCAAGATCCTCAAGTCACGAGAAGTCGCTCTGTTCGGCGTCATTGTTCTGCTGGTGATCCTCATTGCCAGCCGCTTTCCCGCCTTTGTCACGCCGGGCAATCTTGTCAATGTGTTCAATGACACCTCGCCACTGATTCTGCTGGCTCTCGGCCAGATGATCGTCATTCTGACACGCTGCATTGATCTGTCGGTCGCAGCCAACCTGGCGCTGACCGGCATGGTGGTTGCCATGTTGAGCAACGCGGTGCCCGGCATTCCAATCCCGGCGATCATTCTTCTGGCACTGCTTCTGGGGGCTACACTCGGGCTGATCAATGGCCTGTTGGTGTGGAAGGTCAATATTCCGCCCATTGTCGTGACGCTTGGCACCATGACGATCTACCGCGGCATCATCTTTCTCCTGTCCGATGGCGCCTGGATCAACTCGCATCAGATGAGTGCCGCGTTCAAGGGTTTTCCGCGGGCAGAGTTCATTGGCATACCGGTCTTGTCCTGGATCGCCATTGCGGTGGTTATCCTCTTTGCCGTGATCATCACCCGCACGGCAATCGGTCGCGCCTTTTATGCAGTCGGCGGCAATCCCAATGCTGCCGTCTACACCGGCATCGACGTCGGCCGGACCCAGTGCATCGCCTTCGTTCTCTCCGGTATGCTGGCGGGGCTGACGGGCTATCTGTGGGTATCGCGCTATGCTGTCGCCTATGTCGACATCGCCAATGGCTTCGAGTTGCAGGTGGTCGCTGCCTGCGTCATCGGAGGTATTTCAATCTCTGGCGGGCTTGGCACCGTCGGCGGTGCCGTGCTTGGCGCGCTGTTCCTCGGCATTATCAAAAACGCCTTGCCAGTCGTGCATATTTCGCCCTTCTGGCAACAGGCCATCTCCGGGGCCGCGATCATCATCGCCATCGCATTTAATGCCCTGAGCAACCGAGCCCTGGACGTGTGATCCTGAGAAACGCGGAGCAACCCTCATGAGTCTGGCAAGTGTCGATGGCACCGCAACCGGCCGTCATATCCCTGATCGTTTGCAAAACCCGTGGCAGCGCATTGCTAAGGAGCTGGGAACTGTTTCTGCTGATCGTGGCAATCGGCATCTTCATTCTCAATTCTTTTGCCTCGCCGTATTTCCTCGATCCGTGGAACCTGTCGGACGCGACCTTCAATTTCACTGAAAAGGCCATGATCGCCTTTGCCATGGCGCTGCTGATCATTTCCGGCGAAATTGATCTGTCTGTCGCCTCGATCATCGCCATGGCGTCCACCGCCATAGGATTTGCCGCGACCCAAGGCGTCGACACTGGTGGGCTGGTGGCAATCGGCCTCGCGGTCGGGCTGATCAGCGGGGCATTCAATGGGGTCTTGGTCACCGGGCTAGGGCTGCCATCCATCGTCGTGACCATCGGCACCATGAGCTTGTTTCGGGGCATCTCCTACTGCGTGCTTGGGGATCAGGCCTACACCAAGTACCCGGCAGGACTGGCCTATTTCGGACAGGGCTATGTGTGGTGGGTCTTTTCGTTCGAGTTCGCCTTGTTTATCGGTCTGGCAATTGCCTTCGGCGTCCTGCTTCATGCAACGAAATTCGGTCGCATCGTCTACGCCATTGGCAACAACCCCACCGGTGCGCTTTTTTCCGGCATTCGCGTGTCACGGGTAAAATTTTCTCTGTTCTTGCTGACCGGGCTGATGTCGGGTGTCGCCGCAATCTGCCTCACCTCACGACTTGGCGCGACCCGTCCATCCATCGCCACGGGCTGGGAACTGGAAGTCGTCACAATGGCGGTTCTGGGCGGTGTCAACATTCTGGGCGGTTCCGGCTCCATTCCCGGCGTCGTGCTGGCTGCCTTCATCATGGGCATGGTCACCTTTGGCTTCGGCCTGTTGAATGTGCCGGGCATCGTCATGTCGATCTTCATCGGCCTGCTGTTGATTGCCGTCATTGCGTTGCCGAAGCTGTTGCAGCGCCTGTCCGTCCGGATGAAAGGCTGACCACATGCAAAAAATTGCTTTCAAGATGCAGCTCAATCCGGGCTGCGAAGCCGAGTACCAGAAGCGCCACGACGAGATCTGGCCGGAACTGTCCGCTCTGCTGAAGGAGGCTGGCGTCAGCGACTATTCCATTCATCTGGACACCGACACCTTGACGCTTTTTGCGGTGCTCTGGCGCACCGACGATCACCGTATGGATGACCTGCCCGCGCACCCGGTGATGCAACGCTGGTGGGCGCATATGGCCGACATCATGCAAAGCGCCCCGGACAATGAGCCAGTTGCAACGCCGCTCAAAACCGTTTTCCACATGGAGTAGGGCGTATGGTCCACGCAAGACATGTCGGCGTAATCGACATCGGCAAGACAAACGCCAAGGTGGCACTTGTTGATCTGGCAACAAAGACCGAAATTGGCGTGATGACCCGCCCGAACACGGTGCGACAGGACGGCCCCTATCCGCATTTTGATACGGAAGGTCATTGGAATTTTATCCTACATGCGCTTGCGACCTTGCATCGCAGTCACGGCATTGACGCCATTTCAGTGACCACTCACGGTGCTGCGGCCGTGTTTCTTGACAAGGACGGCGATCTGGCCGCACCCGCCCTCGACTATGAGTACAATGGTCCGGACGATACGGCCACCGCCTATGAGGCGATGCGACCGCCTTTCAGCGAAACCGGATCTCCGCGTCTGCCGCTGGGATTGAACCTTGGCGCGCAGCTCTACTGGCAATTGACGCGGGATCCGGAACTTCTCGCGCGCACCCACACTGTTCTTACCTATGCGCAATACTGGACCTGGCGTCTCACGGGCGTTGCTGCAAATGAAGTCACGTCGCTCGGCTGTCATACGGACCTGTGGAACCCGCATCGCGCCACATATTCCTCGCTGGTGGACAAGCTGGGCTTGAGTGGCCGCATGGCGCCAGTGCGCCACGCCGGCGATTGTCTTGGACCACTCACGCCTGATGTGGCAGCCCGGGCCGGCCTGCCGCAAACGATCCCGGTTTATTGCGGCATTCATGATTCCAATGCCTCGCTCTACCCCCATCTGACCGAGCGGGACGCACCATTTTCGGTCGTCTCCACCGGCACCTGGGTGATCGCGCTGTCAGTCGGTGGCAAAGCCACAACGCTGGATCCGACGCGAGACACGCTGATCAACGTCAATGCGCTCGGAGATCCGGTTCCCTCCGCCCGGTTCATGGGCGGGCGTGAGTTTGACACCATCCTCGCTAGGGCATGGGCGCGACTATACCGAACAGGATATTGCCGACGTTCTGGAGCGCGGCCTGATGCTGCTGCCCGCCGTCGAACCTCGCTCCGGGCCGTATCAGGGCCTCGCTTCGAAATGGACCTGCGACGAGACAACATTGACCGACGGTCAGCGCTATGTGGCGCTGTCCTGGTATCTGGCGCTGGTGACGCGGGATTGTCTGGACATGATCGGCGCGGATGGCCCCATCGTGGTCGAAGGCCCTTTTGCCCGCAATGCGTTGTATCTCGATATGCTGCGCAGCACGGCGGAACGACGTGTCACCGCGTCAGAAGGCTCTGTCACAGGCACCAGCATTGGCGCGGCACTGCTCGCCGACCAGACGCCACAGGTTACACCGCACACAAATCAGGCCGATCCGCGCCTGTCGCCCGACCCGGCACGCCACCGCTACGCAGCCATGCCTGGCAGGCCCATGTTGCCAGCCACATAGCCGCTAGCCGGGTCAAGGAGATGGTGGCCAACGATCAGTAACCTGCACCACTCATTCAGAATGTGAATCGAACCTGTCGAAACGATTCAAAACTGTCGTTGGACACACGCTTGGTGTGACGGCAGTCTTGCGTCATGACACAGACCAGCCCCAAAACTCATGATCGCGCATCGGAATTACCCGGCATCTGCCTGACAAAGCAGGATGCGTCGCGGAACATGTTTCGCTTTTACCGCGTTCATATCACTCATGATCTCTTCGGCACGCCTCAGATTGTGCGTGAATGGGGACGCATCGGCACGCGGGGCCGGTGCCTGCGTGAACCGGCCCTGTCGGACCTGCACGCACGCCAACGCCTTGCCGCTTTGATCAAGACCAAACAAAGGCGTGGGTACCTTCGCATTTCTACGGATAAAACGCCTTGTTTTCAGGACGCGAAACATATCAATTAAGGCCAATGGATACCCCTTTCGGGACCACACAGACGGCAGCAAAGGCACGACTCTCATGACAGCGCAGCAGGACCTTTTCACCACCCTCAAGAGCGCCAGCAAGGATCTCGACACCTGGCTGTTCGATCAGGCCTTGCCGATGTGGTGGCAGAACGGTGCTGATCAGGTCAATGGCGGCTTCCATGAAACGTTGATGTTGAGCGGAGATCCCACACCCTCCAACCGTCGCGCCCGGGTGTTGCCGCGGCAGATCTATTGTTACGCTGCCGCCGGTCAGGCCGGATGGACCGGGCCATGGCGCGACGCCGTGTTGCATGGCCTGCGCTTTTTCGAAGAGCATTATCGCCCCGACAATGGCACGGTAATCAGCACGATTTCGCCACAAGGCGACGTTCTCGACACTAGCTTTGATCTTTATAATCAAGCTTTTGCACTGTTTGGTTACGCCTGCGTGGCAAAAGCATTGCCCGACCAGGCCGAGCGCATGGAAGCCCAGGCCCTGTCGCTTCTGGACGCCCTGAAGGCCTATAAGCACCCGGTCGCAGGGTTCGAGGAAGCCATCCCGCGTAAGGAACCGCTGTGTTCCAACCCGCATATGCACCTGTTCGAGGCAATGTTGGCGCTGGGAAGCTGTGACACCCTCCGGCACGACAGTGTGGACGGATCTGGCAGACGAAATTGCCACCCTGTGCATGACGCGCTTCATCGATCCGGACACCGGCGTATTGCGTGAGTTTTTCGACGGCAACTGGCAGCCTATGCCGGGCCAGCCCGGTCGCACCGTCGAGCCGGGACATATGTTCGAATGGGCACTGGTTGCTCTCCCGCTTCGGTCTTTCACGCAACAATCCGGAAGCTCTGGCAAAGGCCGAAAAGCTGTATGAAAACGCTCATAACCACGGCGTCTGTCTGGACCGGAAGGTCGCCATCATGCAGTTGAACGACGACCTGTCGGTTCATGATCCGATCGCCCGGTTGTGGCCGCAAACAGAATGGATCAAGGCCGGCATCAGCATTGCCAACCTGCGCGCAGGAGCCGACCGCGATGCCGCTCTGGCGTCAACGCTGAAGGGCATCGAAGCCCTGCGCCGGTTTCTTGACGATGTACCGACCCCCGGCTTGTGGCGCGACAAGATGCAGCCAGATGGAAGCTGGGTCGAAGAGGCGGCCCCCGCCAGCTCCTTCTATCACATCGTGTGTGCGGCGCTGGAACTGCGCGACGGTCTCGACCGGCTGGAAGCCTGACGCCGGTCCAGCGTCGCCCAAGCACGGCCGAGATCGATGACGCCTGCGTTTGGGCGCCAGGCGCGGGCATCTTCTGCGTCTTCTCTACTTTGACCAATTCCGAGAACCACTTGGAAGATCACGCAAGTTTTAGCACCAAAGAAGCCGCCTGCCGCCTTTGGTCAACATGCGTTGCATTGATTTCTTAAGGTTTGAAAGGCAAACTTTGCCAAGAGTGTTATGGACAATAAAGCCGGGTCTACAGGGACTTTCGGTGGGCACCAATCACCGTGGATAGGCTGGAGCAGACGAACTTGATTGAACCCGGTGTTGTTATTCTGGGTGGCGGACATGCCACGCTGGCTCTGGCGCGTAGCCTTGGGGGACGTGGCATTCCGGTTTATCAAGTCACGGATGATCGCCATCTGGCGCATTGGTCGCGCCGGGTGCGCGAGGTGATTTCCTGGCACGGCCCGATGCATGAGGACGCCGCAGCGCTGCTGCTGGAACTCGCGCGAGATCGGGGGTGGCACAAATATCTTCTTGTGGGGGCAGGGGACGCCGAAGTCCAACTGATCGCCGAACACAAGGTGCTGCTCGAACGCGCCTTCCAGATTTTCCTGCCCGATTGGGACAGCCTGCAAGAGCTTTGCGAAAAACCTCAGCTTTATCCGCTGGCAACCCGGTTGGGCATTGATGTGCCACGAACCTGCGCAATGCACACATTGGCAGATTTTCGCGCCGCGCCGCCGGAATTTCCCGTCGTGCTGAAGCCCAATATGGGAGGCGGCAAAAGCTGGTTTTCCAAGGCGAAGGCCCTGCGCGCCGACACATGGGAAGCTTTCGAGCCGATTTATCAGGAAGCGGTTGCCGAAATTGGCGCCGACAATGTCATTGTGCAACAGCTTATCCCCGGCGGCGGCGAGGGGCAGATCTCCTATGCGGCTCTCTGGCTGGATGGCGAGCCTTTGGCCGAATTCACCGCGAAACGCAACCGGCAATACCCCGTCGACTTTGGCTATACCAGCACCCATGTGATTGTCGCCGATGTACCCGACGCCCTTGAAATTTCACGCAAGCTCTTGAGCCACAAGACGTTTACCGGCCTGGTCGAAATCGAGTTCAAACGCCATCCGACAGACGGGCGGCTGCGACTTCTCGACGTCAACCCACGGCCCTGGTCGTGGTTTGGGTTGTGTCAGGCAGCGGGCCTCAATCTCGGCTTCATGCTCTGGCAACTGGCGGCGGGCAAACCCCGCAACCTCATTCTCGCACAGGGGCAGGGCCCTCTGGTTGCGCGTCCCGGCACAACGTGGATGTATCTGGTGCGTGATGCGGTCTCGGCTCTGTCCTTGATCCGCCGCAAAAAGCTCAGTCTTGCCGTCTATCTGAAGTCGATTTTTTCTGTACAGGCGTGGGCCGCGTTTGATGGCTATGACCCTGTGCCCGGTGTTCTCGATATTCCGTTGACAGCGTGGCGCGTGCTGACCCGCCGCGTGCTGGGACGCAAACATGCCTCCTCGGCCAAGGCGGCCTGCTCGGATCAGTCAGCCAGACAGAAATTGAAGCAGGGGCTGCGCTATCAGACGATCCGGGCCGGACTGGAAGCCACCAGCCTGCCGGGCCTGAAACACCTTTTCCCGAAGGCGGCCGGACGCGGCGTGGTCTTTACCCTGCATCATGTGCGCCCGCACGACGCGGAGAACACCTTTGCTCCCAATGACATCTTGTCGATCACACCGGAGTTTCTGGCCCAGGCGATAGACGTTGCCACAGAGGCGGGCCTCGTGCCAGTGCATTTGCATGACCTGCCACGCTTGCTGGCCGATGCCGCCGACACACGCCGGTTTGTCGCTTTCACGCTGGACGATGGCTACCGCAACAATGCACGCCATGCGGCCCCCGTGTTTCGCCGGTATGGCATTCCTTACACGATTTTCATTGCGCCCGGTCTGGTCGACCGCAGCCGCGCGCCATGGTGGGAGACTGCCGAAGCGCTGCTGCGGGCAACCGATGTTCTGCACTTCGATTTTGGCAAAGGCAGCGAAACCCTGGATGTCGCCACCGACAGTCGGCGCTTACAGGCGTTTCAACGTCTTGCAGGCTTTGTCAAACGGGAGGAGGAGGACATTGCCGTCGCGCGCATTGACGCGGCAGCTCGCGCAATCGGTGTCGACCCGGTTGCCTTGACAGCGTCTCTGGTGATGAACGCCGGCGAGCTCAAAGGCCTCGCGGAAACCGACCCTCTGGTGCATTTTGGCGCTCACACGCTGACCCATATCAACATGAAGCGCGTCAGCGAAGACCGGCTGCATCATGAGATCGTCGAAAGCGCCCGTATTGTTGAACGGGACACGGGGCAAAAGCCGCGCTCCTTCTCGTATCCTTACGGATGGACAACGGCAGTGGGCTTGCGCGAGATGGACGCTGTTCGGGCAAGGGGGTTTGATGTGGCTGTCACAACGCAGCCCGGTGTTCTGGGTCAGGTCTGTGTGCAAGAGCCGATGAATGTGCCGCGCGTATCTCTCAACGGCGCATTTCAGAAACGCCGCTACGTTCGCGCGCTGATCTCCGGCATTCCGTTCAAGCTGACGAAGGGTTGAGACTCGGATTGAGAGCCTCAGGCCACCCTCCATCTGTCTTGTCTCATTTGGCAATCAACAGTTCGACACCGCGTCGCTCAAATTCCTTGGCCGTCGCATCAGAAATTCCGTCATCCGTGATGAACGACTGGATCACATCGAGCGACCCAAGCCGAGTGAAGGAGGACTTGCCGATCTTGGAGGAATCCGCCACCAGATAAACATGGGCCGCCGCCTTGATCATGGCTTCCTTGAGCTGCAAATCCGCAAAACTCGGATAGGTCAGGCCTGCATCCAGCGCCACGCCAGCGGTTGCCAGAAACAGCTTCCCGGCAAAGATGTTGCGAAAATAATCTACCGACTTGTCGCCAGACAACGACAAGGTCGGTGATTTGAACTGCCCGCCCGGCATGTGCACCGCAAAGCCCGGCACAGAGCCAAGCTCGATGGCGATGTTCAATGCATTGGTGATCACCGTAAGCTGATGACGGCCCGAAAGGCGACTGGCGATCTCCGTCGTCGTGGTGCCTGCATCCAGAATGAGCGTCTCGCCGTCCTTGACCAGACTGGCGGCCAGCGCGCCGATGCGGCGCTTCTTGTCCATGTTGTCCTGATGGTGCAACGTCAGCGAGGTTGATTGCACCGGGGCACGGTTCAAGAAGGCGCCGCCATGCTCGCGAGTGATCAGACCATCCCCTTCAAGACGCTCCAGATCCTGACGGATCGTGGCATCCGAGACACGGAACGCTTCCGCCAATTCGCGCACACGGGCCGAGCCTTCCTCCTGGATCCACTCCAGAATACGGCGTCGGCGTGGCTCGGACAGCAGACCGACCATTGCCCCGCCGGTGTCGTGATCGGACGTGGTGTCCATTTCGAATCCCACTTAAATGAAGATGATTGCAAACAAATCGAACCATCCCGATTTAGTCGCATCCGATCGACACGGCAAGAGCGAGGCACCCAGATTTAATCCGGGCACCTCTCTCAACCGATCTGCTGTTGCAGGACGACACGGGCCTGAAGCTTCTGCTGTACCTGATCCACGACCACAGCAGCAATGATCACCAGCCCCTTGATCACGGTCTGCCAGAAGGAGGAAACCCCCATCATGATCAGTCCGTCGGCCAGAATCCCAATCACGAAAGCGCCGATCAGTGTACCACCGATGCGCCCGCGGCCGCCCGACATGGATGTGCCACCCAAAACGGCCGCCGCGATGGCATTCAGCTCGAAAGTCTCGCCCGTTGCCGGATGGCTGGCCTGAAGCTGCGAGGCGATGATCAGCCCGACCAGCGCAGCACAAACGCCGGAGAACATGTAAACGAAGATCTTGATCCGATCGACATTGACCCCGGACAGGGCCGCACCGCGTTCATTGCCGCCGACCGCATAGATGTAGCGCCCCAGTGGTGTGCGCGTTGCCAGATAAGCGGCCAGAATGGCAACAACCGCCAGGATCCAGATCGACAGCGGGATCGACAGAATAGTGCCCGCCCCAATGAGCGGGAACGTGTCCGACCCATATTCGGCGGTGCCGGTCAGATTGGGAAAGGTGCCGCCGTTGGACGACAGCAGAGCCGCGCCGCGCGCCACATACAGCGTGCCCAGAGTGGCGATAAAGGGGGCCACATTCAGTTTGGTGATCAACAAGCCGTTGGCAATGCCGATCACCGCCCCGACAACCAGCACGATGGCACAAATTTCCAGCGTGTTGAATTGCAGGCTGTAGCCGATCCCGAGATCAACACCATTCAGCACCAGATAGCCCGCGACCATGGCGCAAAGCCCGACAATAGAGCCGACAGACAAATCAATGCCGCCGGTGATGATGACGAAGGTCATGCCAATGGCCAGAAAAGCATTCAAAGCCACATGCTTCGAGACGATCAGCACGTTTTCGGCCGACAAGAAGTTAGGCGCGGCAAAGGCGAAGAAAAAGAAGACCACAAACAGCGCCACCAGCGTGCGCAACTTAAGAAGCAAAAGCAGGGCCGACGCGCTGCTTTTCGGCGGGTTTTCCAGAGAGATCGTGCTCATTGTTCCATTGCCTCGGACTGAAGGGGCGTTGCCGCCGAAATGACATCTGATGGGTTGGCGCCAGCGGGAAATTCTCCCGTCAGCTTGCCACTGGCCATGACGAGAATACGGTCGGAGAGGGCAAGCACCTCTTCCAGATCGGATGTGACGAACAGAATGCCGAGACCCTCGGCCGCAAGCCGGCGCATCTTGCGAAAGATCTCTGCCTTGGCTCCGATGTCGATGCCGCGAGAAGGCTCGTCCATCAGCAAAATTTTCGGATTGGTCATCAACGCCTTGCCGATGACCACTTTTTGCTGATTGCCGCCCGACAGGCTCGACACGGGGTGCTCGATGTCAGCAATCTTGATCGTCATGCGCTGTACGAATTCGGCCGCCCGCCGGGCTTCCGCCACCAGCGACAAGTGAATACCTCTGGTGAAATCCCGCAGGGACGACAGTGTCAGATTTTCACGGATCGCCATGGTCTGCACCAGACCGTCGCGTTTGCGATCTTCCGGAATCAGCGCCAGCCCCCGCCGGATGCGGCCGGAGACATGACTTTCCTTCAGCGGCTTGCCGTCAATATAAAGCGTTCCTGTCGATTGCGGGTGCTGCGCCATGATGCATTCCAGCAATTCAGACCGCCCGGCCCCCATCAATCCGTAAAGTCCGACGATCTCCCCGGCTCGCACCGACAAAGACAGGTGATCAACGGTGAAACCCTTCGACGGACTGGGCAGGCAAACCTCCTCGACACGGAAGACTTCCGCGCCAAGCTCATGATCTTCAGCCTTGGGAAATTCCTTGGAAGCACTGCCAATCATG
Organism: Roseibium sp. 10G30-5; assembly: GCF_055809635.1. Taxonomy (NCBI): domain Bacteria; kingdom Pseudomonadati; phylum Pseudomonadota; class Alphaproteobacteria; order Hyphomicrobiales; family Stappiaceae; genus Roseibium; species Roseibium sp. 10G30-5. The sequence continues at coordinate 241,009 of NZ_JBVVUH010000001.1, read as the reverse complement.
TTGCTGACGATCCAGGGAATATCGACGCCCTGCATGGACCGCGCACCGGTAATCACGCCATCGCGCAGCACGGTGATGTAATCGCCAATGCGGATCAACTCTTCCAGCCGGTGCGAGATGTAGACAATGCCGACACCTTGACGCTTCAGATCGCCGATCACCCGGAACAGCACCTCAACTTCGGCCTGAGACAGGGCAGAGGTCGGCTCATCAAGAATGAGAATACGCGCATCTTCCGCCAGCGCCTTGGCGATCTCGACAATCTGTTGCTGGCCAATGCGCAAATTGCCAAGCGGCATGTCCGGGTCGATATCCTGCTCAAGCCGCTGCATCAGGGCACGGGCTTCGTCACGCTGCGCGGCCCGGTCGATCTGAATTTTCGCCATCGTCTTCTCGTGGCCAAGAAAGATGTTCTCGGTCACGCTCAGATTGGGAAACAGGTTCAATTCCTGAAACACGATGCCAACACCGTGACGGGCTGCATCGGCCTTGTCGGCGAAAACAATCGGTGTACCATCGATCTCAATCGTGCCGCCGTTGAGTTTCTCAACCCCCGAGATGACTTTCATCAACGTCGATTTTCCGGCCCCGTTCTCGCCAACAAGAACATTGACCGCCCCAAGCCGAAGGTCGAAGTCCACATTCTTCAAGGCTTGCGTGCCCGGATAGAATTTCGAACCGTTGCGAATGGTCAATCCAATGGGGTGCTGCCCAGTGGGATGCTGCAAGTCACTCATGGCGCAACCTCGATCGACACTGGCGTGATCAGCAACTCTTCACTGGCCGAGCGCACGGCAGTCGCGCCCAGGAAAGTAATGGTCTTGCCTGCCAGATCTGGCGTTTTCGCAGGTTTGACGTCTTGCAAGGCGCGCGTGTTCAGCGCCCGGCCCAGACGGGCAAACTCGATCTGATCGCGGAAGCTGGAGAAGTCATAGAAAGGCGCCAGATCGCGCAGCGCAGATCCGCGCACCACCGGGCCAAGCTGCAACTTCGCGTCGGCCTTGCCATCGCCATTACTGTCAATTTCCGCAAAGCTGGCCGCAGACTTGAGATTGAGCGTCACAACCTTGCCCTTGCCCTTCACGGCAAAATTCGAGGCCCCGCCCATACCGCCAACGCGCACCCCGTGATCCGTGCCATAGGCTTTCAAATCCTTGGCCTTGCCCGTTTCCAGATCGGTCACGTCGACAGACTTGTCGGCCAACAAAGGCACCAGCTTGCTCTTGTAGGTTTTTTCGATGAGCGCGGAAATACGCGACGCATCACCAGCCTGACCTGCCATGGCGGCCTTGCTTGGCCCCTTGCCATCCTTGACCAGCTTGCAGCCGCACAGGCCAACACTCAGCGTCACCGCAACGGCGAGACACAGGTTCATTCTCATGGGAACACCAGATTTCATGCAGAACCGGAAACCGCCCGAGCAAATGCCACGCCTATTGAGAATGCGGGCACTCACTCGGGAGGGAACGGGTCGTCTTATTTCAGGGCGAATGTGTCCAGCGACTTGGCATTGCTGCTGTCGATCAACACGCAATCCATGAGCTGCTTTTCTTCTTCACCCGTCTTGCCGGTCTTGATGTAGGCGTCGGCCTGCTCCACAGCGAGCTGCGCCTGCTGGTAAGCCGGTTGCAGGACGGTTGCCTTGATGCCGCCTTCCAAAATGGAATCGCGCACGTCATTGGAGCCGTCAAAGCCGACGACAATCACGTCGCCACGGCCCGCAGCCTTCAAGGCCGCATATGCCCCCATCGCCATGGTGTCATTGCCCGAGATCACACCCTTGATGTCGGGATGCGCCTGAAGCATGGATTCCATAACGGTATAGGCTTCGGTCTGCGACCAGTTGGCCGTCTGGTGGGCCACCATCTTCAAGTCGGTGTACTGGTCGATAACATCGTGATAGCCCTGCGAGCGGATGCCCGCATTGGTATCGGATTCCTTGCCAACCAATTCGGCATATTTGCCTTTCTCACCCATTAGTTCAACGAACTTCTGCGCGCCGAGTTGGGCACACTGGTAGTTGTTGGAAACGATCTGCGACACCGCAACGCCAGTTTTGGTGATTTCGCGGTCGATCAGGAACGAAGGAATACCCTTGTCCTTGGCTTTCTGTACCGCTGCCACGGTGGCATTGGCACCAGCGTTGTCCAGAATGATGGCCTTTACCCCTGCCGCAATGGCGGAATCAAACAGTTCATCCTGCTTGTTGGCATCATCATTATGCACGAGAACCATAGTCGTGTAGCCAAGCGCCTTTGCCTTGGCATCCGCGCCTTCTGCTTCCGCCTTGAAGAACGGGTTGTCGTGACTGGGTGTAATGATGGCAATGGTGTCAGCCGCCTGAGCGACACCGGAAACCGCACCGGCAAGGCCAAGGGCCAATGCCGACACAAGCAGATGCTTGCCGAATTTCATGATTTCTCCTCCCTAGATGCAGCCCCTCTCCCGTGGGGCCGTGAGCAAAGACTATCGATCTCTTTCGATTTATGTCAATATATTTTTGTTTTTAGATTTTTATCGTTGAATTTTTCTCGTTCTGGTGGAGATCAAGCCTTTTCACATAATGATCTTTTGAAAATTGCTCTAAAAGCTTGTGCAATGCGATATTTTTAAATCTCATATTTAAATTTAATTGCCTCTGGACAAAAAAACAAAAACAAACAAAAATAATCGAAAGAAGGCGCGATATAGCGTCGTGAATTTCTGGGAGGAAAAATGAGCCGCTTCATTCGCAAGAAGATCGCGCTTGGTGTCGTGATCGGCAGCCGGGCCTTTTTCAACGGTGCACCATGTCGAGCCGCCCGTGAAGAGGTGCTGGCGCATCTGGAGGCCCTGGGCGTCGAGGCTCATATCCTGCCGTATGAGGCGACCGTCAACGGAGCCGTGCAAAGCATTGCCGATGCGGATCTTTATGCCGATCACTTCCGCAAGATCCGTGATGACATAGACGGTCTGGTCATCTGCCTGCCCAACTTCGGCGACGAGATTGCTGTCGCCGAACTGGTCAATCGCGCCCGTCTGAATGTGCCGATCCTGCTTCAGGCCAGCAATGACGAAATCGACAAGGTATCGGTGCATGAGCGCCGCGACGCATTTTGCGGCAAACTGTCGGTGGCCAACAATTTCTGGCAATATGGCGTGCCTTTCACGGAGACAACCTCGCATACCTGTGACACGGGCAGTGCAGAGTTCAAGGACGATCTGGATCGCTTTTCACGCGTCTGTCGAACCGTTAAAGGCCTGCGCAATGCGCGGCTTGGAGCGATTGGCGCGCGCACTGGCGCCTTTCAGACCATGCGGTATTCGGAAAAGCTGTTACAGGCCTCCGGCGTGACCGTCGTCACGGTGGATCTGTCTGAAATGATGCAGGCGGCCGGAGCCATCAAGGACAATGAACCGGATCTGCTTGAGAAAATGGAGCGGATCAAGGCCTATGGCACGATTCCGGCTCATATCAAGCCCGACCAGATCCTGCGGCAGGCCAAATGGACGCTCGCCGTCAACCGCTGGATCGAGGAGAACGACTGCGACGCATCTGCCATCCAGTGTTGGCGCGCATTGCAGGACAATTTCGGCTGCGCCACCTGTGTCACCATGTCGATGATGGGCGAAGAACTGATGCCATCGGCCTGCGAGGTTGATGTCATGGGCGCTTTGTCCATGTACGCCTTGTCACTGGCCTCTGGTGCGCCCGCAGCACTTCTCGACTGGAACAACAATTACGCTGACGAGACTGATAAATGCGTCTGCACCCATTGTGGCAATTACCCAAAGAGTTTCTTCGGAACGACGCCCGAGATCGGTGAGCTGGATGTGCTCGGCGAGACAATCGGGCGCGAGAAGTGCTTCGGTGCCGTGAAGGGAAAGGTCCAGCCGGGCCCCATGACCTACTTCCGCCTGTCGACCGACGACCGCGCTGGCATGACCAAATGCTATCTGGGCGAGGGGGCGTTCACAGATGATCCCTTCCCCATGGATGGCGGCATTGCTGTAACTCAGGTCGAGAACCTGCGCCGCCTGATGCGCTTCGTCAGTCAGAACGGTTTTGAACATCACGTCGCAATGGTGCGCGGCCAGCACGCCGACGTGCTTCAGGAAGCCGTTCATCGCTACCTGAAATGGCCGATGTACCACCATAATGCCGAGCCGGAACCGACGCTCACCCTGCCGAACCGCTTTTTGATGGGACCCATGATGATGCTGAAAAATGATATCATTCCAACGATCCGTGACAAGGCCCTGTGGATGCGTCGGCAGGCCTTTGAGATGGTGTTCAACGCAGGCCTCGGTCATCCGGGCGGCGACTTTTCCGCTATTGATATTCTGGCCACACTGTATTTTGGCGTGATGCATTACGATCCGGCACAGCCCGATGCGCAGGATCGTGACCGCTTCATCATGTCCAAAGGTCATGCCACGGGCGCGCTTTACACCGCCTTGTGCGCCGCCGGTTATTATCCGCAAGACTGGCTTGCCACTTATATGCAGACGGATTCGAAACTCAACGGCCATCCCAACCGAAACTACCTGCCCGGCGTGGAAACCAACACCGGTCCGCTGGGTCACGGGCTGCCCGTTGCCGTGGGCACGGCTATTGCCGGACAGCTCTCGGGCAACGCCTTCCGTACCTTCATTCTCACCGGCGACGGCGAATTGCAGGAAGGCTCCAACTGGGAAGCAGCCATGACCGCAGGCAACCGCAAATTGGCCAACCTGACCCTGATCGTGGATCGCAACCGCCTTCAACAGGGGCAGGGAACAGAAGAAACCAACGGACTTGACCCCCTCGACGACAAGTTTCGGGCCTTTGGCTGGCATGTCGACGACGTGGACGGGCACGACATCGAGGCGCTCCATACGGTGTTGAGCGCACCGCCAAACAGCGCGGGGCGTCCTCGCTGCATCATTGCCAACACGGTAAAGGGCAAGGGCGTGTCCTTCATGGAAAATCAGGCTGGTTGGCACCACGGCGTACCCAATGCCGAACAATTTGCAACCGCAATGCAGGAGCTGGTCTGATGGCCGATGCCGCCGACAAACAGCAAGAGCGCTTTGATTGCCGCACCATCTGGGCTGAAACCCTAGAGGATCTGGCCGCGAATGACCCGCGTATTGTCGCTGTGGTCAATGATTCCGTCGGGTCGTCCAAGCTTGGCGGGTTTCAGAGGAAATTCCCCGACCGACTGATCAACGTCGGTATTGCCGAGCAAAACATGGTCGGCGTAGGCGCAGGGCTGGCGAACGGCGGGCGCATTCCGTTTGTCTCTGCCGCCTCCTGTTTTCTGACCGGTCGTGCGCTGGAGCAGGTCAAGGCTGACATCGCCTATGCCCGCTTCAACGTGAAACTTGTCGGCCAGTCTTCCGGCATTGCCTACGGAGAACTCGGCCCGACGCATCATTCCATCGAGGATTTTGCCTGGCTGCGACCGCTGGATGCCATCACGGTTGTTGTGCCTGCCGACCCGTGGGAAACGGAAGCTGCCATCCGCTGGGCCGCCGCACATGAGGGGCCGGTCTATCTGCGTCTCAGTCGCATGGCAGTGCCCAATCTGGATGTGCCAGATCGGCGCTTTCAACCGGGCAAAGCCGAGCTTGTCCGCCAGGGCTGCGACTTGGCGATTATCGCCTGCGGCACGACAGTGCATCTCGCAATCGAAGCGGCAGACAGTCTGCACCGACACCACGGCATCAGTGCCCGCGTTCTCAACATGGCAACGATCAACCCGCTGGATGAAGAGGCCGTGGCCAGCGCTGCAGAGCTTGGTGCCATTGTCACGGTCGAAGAAGCCAATATCCATGGCGGTTTGGGCGGCGCCGTGGCCGAGTTCACCAGCGCCAACCAACCGGTACCGGTCGAGCGTATGGGCTTTCCCGGTTTTCTGCCGACAGGCTCCATCGAGACGCTGTTTCATCGCTTTGGCCTCAGCGGCGAAGGCATTGCTACGCGCGCGCGCAAGGCCTTGGAGCGCAAGCGGTCATGACACACCCGTGTTTTCTTGCCATTGATCAGGGCACGACCAATACGAAGGCCTTGCTCATCGACACAGAGGGCGCGGTTGTGGCGCGGGCCTCCAGCGCGCTGACATCACATTATCCAAAACCCGGATGGGCCGAACAATCTGCGGATGACATCTGGCACAGCGTGCAGCAGGTCATTGCCCGGATTGGCGCAACACATGATCTGATGAACGTGCTGGGCATCGGCATCGCCAGTCAGCGCGAAACGCTGGTCGTCTGGGATGCGGACACGAACAAGCCAATTGCTCCGGCGATCCTGTGGCAATGTCGGCGCACCGCGCCAGACTGCGAAGCCCTGCGCAGGATGGGCGCAGGCGACGATGTGCTTGCGGCCACCGGCCTTGCCATCAACCCCCTGTTTCCCGCCTCAAAACTCGGCTGGGTCTTGCGCTCTATTGAGGGCGCGCGTGCGCTGGCAGATGCGGGACGTCTGCGGGCGGGAACCATCGATAGCTGGCTGTTAAATCGCCTGACTGGCGGCAAAGTTTTTGCGACAGATCATTCCAACGCCTCACGCACCCAGCTTTTCGACATCAACCGACTTGAGTGGAGTGATCTGCTTTGCGATCTGTTCGAGGTGCCTGAAACCTGCCTGCCTGCGCCAATGCCCTCCGACAGCTTGTTCGGCCACACGTCGGCTGGTACGACAGCACTTCCCGAAGGCGTACCGATCCACGCCATGATGGGCGACAGTCACGCAGCGCTTTATGGGCACGGTGTGCGCACGCCCGGTCTCGTCAAGGCAACCTATGGCACCGGGTCCTCACTGATGACGCTGACACCCGAGCGCATCACTTCACACAATGGTCTGTCGAGCACCATTGCCTGGACAGATGCACGCGGCACCGCCTACGCCCTTGAAGGCAACATCACTGTCTCGGCACAAGCCGCCGCCTTTGCCGCCACCATGCTGGGCCTGCAAGACGCACAGGCGCTGTCCGATCTGGCGCAAACCGTACCCGATGCGGCAGGCACCACCTTCGTTCCCGCCCTGAGTGGTTTGGGCGCACCGTACTGGGATGACTACGCAACCGGGACCATCAGCGGCATGACGCTCGCAACCACACCGGCGCATATCGCAAGGGCTACCTTTGACGCCATCGCCTTACAGATCGCTGACGTGTTCCGCGCCATGGAAAAGGACATCGGCCGTCTGCTTGATGGGCTGCTGGCGGATGGCGGGGCATCTGCCAATGGCTTTCTGATGCAATTGCAGGCCGATATTCTGGACCGGCCCGTCACCTGTGGCGCACAGGCAGAAGTGGGGGCCTTCGGCGTCTGGGCCATGGGACTTGAGGCTCTCGGACACCCGGCCCCGCTTGTAAAAGATACCGGAAAGGCATTTTTTCCGGCGCAGGAAGAGCACGCTGCGGCCGTCAATCTGTCGCAGCGCTGGCGTCAAAGCGTCGCCAATCTTCTCGCCACACCGCATTGAAACCACACAAAAAGGGGCAGGGCGCAGGACGCGCTCTGCCCTCATGTCGTCAGGTCACCCTGAAGGACGTCAACCGAGCGCGAAAATCTGCCGGACAGCTTCGGCGGCTTCCTTGCCCTTGGTGATGAAGTGCGTGCGATAAAAATCGGTCAGCACCTGAGTTTCCTGATAATTATGCGGCGTCAGCGACACGGAGAAAACCGGCACTTCCGTTTCAAGTTGCACACTCATCAGCCCGGAAACCACGGCATCGGCGACAAAGTCATGGCGATAGATACCGCCATCAACGACGAAAGCCGCAGCGACAACAGCATCATAGTCACCGGTCTTTGCAAGCTTCTTGGTAAGGAGCGGCATTTCAAATGCGCCCGGCACGTCAAACGTCACGACTTGTGCGCCGGACAGCTTGGTTGCAGCAGCCTCGACGAAGCCATCATGTGCACGGTCGACGATGTCGGCATGCCAGCGGGCCTTGATGAAGGCGATTTTCTTGTTGGAATAGTTTTCAGTAGACATTCGGAACCTTTCAGCAAAAATGAGTCAAGGTCCCAGAGCACGACAAGCCGCGCCGCACACAAGGTGCAACGAAGCTGGTCCTCTTCCATCCGGACTATACCGTCGGCCCCGGAATTTCACCGGATCTGCTGACCTCCCTGCCACAAAGGCAGGAGAGCGCTCGCGGGCTTTAACCGCCGGTGGGGAATTTCACCCCGCCCCGAGAACACATCTCTTCTAGTCCGAAAAATGGGGAGAGACAATCCTCTTTTAAAGGGTGGACAATGCGTTCATGAAAAAGGGACGGTATCGCCACCGTCCCCTATCTTCATCAAAAGCGCCAAGGCGTTAAGGCCCGCCACACCTTGGCAGACGCCATCATGTCATGACGAAGTGATCCTGCGCCACTTCGCGGTAAACCTTCTTGTCCTGCACAAAATCCACGGCGCGGATCGGGCTTTTCAGCTCTTCCACATCGGCATTTCGCTTCATGCCCAATCGATCAGGGTCGGGCACAGGCACCGCTTCCATGAGCTTGCGGGTATAAGGATGCTGAGGGTCGCTGAAAACCTTGTCGCGCGGTCCGATCTCGACGATCTGACCCAGATACATCACCGCCACCCGGTGACTGACGCGCTCGACCACGGCCATGTCATGCGAGATAAACAGGAAGGCGATGCCCATGCTTTCCTGCAAGTCCAGCATCAGATTGATGACCTGCGCCTTGATCGACACATCCAGCGCCGACACACTTTCATCGGCAATGATCACCTTGGGTTTCAGCGCCAGGGCCCGCGCAATACAGATCCGCTGCCGCTGGCCGCCAGAAAATTCGTGCGGATACCGTCGTGCCATATCGGCAGACAGCCCAACCCGGTCCAGCATGCCGGCCGTCATCTCCTGTGCCTGTTTGCGAGTGCCAAGCTTGTGTTCCAGATACGGCTCGGCGATCGCCTCCCCCACGGTCATCCGCGGATTGAGGCTGGCGAACGGATCCTGAAAGATCATCTGCACCGACTGGCGCAACTTGCGCATGGCCTTGCCATTGAACGCCAGAACATCTTCGCCGTTGACAGTGACCGACCCACTGTTGGGTTCGATCAGGCGCATGATGGCACGGCCAGTCGTGGATTTACCGCAGCCGGATTCGCCCACCAATGACAGTGTTTCACCCGCATGAAGGTTGAAGGATACATCTTCGACCGCATGGACCCGACCGCTCAGTTTCGACATCAAACCGGAATGAATGTCGAACCGCTTGCACAGGTTCTTGACCTCCAGAACCGGACGACTGTCCGTCGCAGCCGTTGAAGGCATCTCCCGCGGCTTGTCCATTTCGCCGGTGATGACGTCCATCATCGGGAACCGGGCCGGCAATTCGGAGCCGGTCATGGAGCCCAGAACCGGAACAGCAGACAAGAGTGCCCGGGTGTACGGCTGTGTGCTGTGGCGGAAAATATCCGAGGTCTTTCCGGTTTCAATCTGCTCGCCACGGAACATCACAACGGTCCGGTCAGCGATTTCCGCCACCACACCCATGTCATGCGTGATGAACAGGACCGATGTGCCTTCCTCTTCCTGCAACATCTTGATCAGATCGAGAATCTGACCCTGAATTGTCACATCAAGGGCGGTGGTCGGCTCATCGGCAATGAGCAGCTTGGGCTTGGCGGCCAGCGCCATGGCAATCATTGCCCGTTGCCGCATACCGCCGGAAAAGCGGTGCGGGTATTCGTCGAACCGCGAAGCGGCTGACGGAATGCGCACCTTTTCCAGAAGGCGGATGGATTCCAGCCGCGCATCCTTTTTGGAAATCGCCGAGTGACAGCGGATAGCCTCGGAAATCTGGTCGCCGATGGTGAAAAGCGGATTGAGGCTCGTCATCGGCTCCTGGAATATCATCGAGATATCGGCGCCGCGCACCTTGCAGATCTCGGCCTCTGACAGGCCAAGCAACTCGCGGTTCTGCAAGTAGACTTTGCCCTCAACACGGCTGGTATCCCTTTGCAAAAGGCGCATGATCGACAAGGAGGTGACACTCTTGCCAGAGCCACTTTCTCCCACGATGGCCATGGTTTCGCCGGGGAAGACCTGAAAGGAAACGTCGCGAACAACGGATTTCCATTCGCCATCTGTGCGGAACGAGGTCGTCAGATTTTCGACCGAGAGAACCGGTGACGCAGATGCTGCAGTCATCGGGGTCGGGGAAATGGTTTGCTGTGTGGACATGGAATACCTCTGGAAGCGTCTTGTTATCAGTCCGGCCAGCTCATCAGACCATCGAAGCGATGGCGGCTGAGGTCTTCGATCGGGCTCGCGATGATCTCGTTGGACTTGCGGGCCTTCTCCAGTTCTTCGACCAGTCGGTCGGCAACGATCTTTTCCTGTCCCGGATGCAGATTGCACGGATCAAGATAGAAGTAGTGATGCTCAACCTCATGGTCGCGCACGATGATCGGCTGGTCCCCCTTGGCAAGCGCTGCCGAAAGATCCCATGCAGTGATGTTGGCTTCTTCCGTATTGACGAAGACCTTGAGCCGATCGAGCGGGTTGTTGGTCGGGTCGGGATCAAGCACCGGCGTGATGCCAGGACGCCCTGTCAGAGTATCCTGCCACAGGCGCAGGTAGCTTGTTTCGCGTTCGCGGATGCCGTCATGATCACGGGTTTCCCAAGCTTCCAGCGCGGCCATGCAGCCATAGACGCTTTCCTTGCCAACCTTCATGCCACGCCCGATACCGGCATTTTGCATGTAGGTGTTGCGCACCATGTCCTTGCGGCCTGCAACGATGCCCGATGTCGGGCCGCCCAGGAACTTGTGACCGGAATAGAGCACCAGATCGGCCCCGGTTTCCAGGAAGCCGCGCAGGTCATATTCCGAGGCAGCATCCACAATCACCGGTACGCCGCGCGCATGGGCGATCTCGACGAACTCGCTCAGATGCAGCAGGCCATAATCGACAACGTGATGCGACACCACATAAACGGCAGCAGCCGTCTTGTCGGTGATGGCATTTTCCAGATGGAACCGATGCGTCGACGTCGACTGACCGATGGTGACCAGCTTGGCTCCGGTCAATTTGACCGCCTGATCCACCGGGGCACCATAATTGACGATATGGCCCATCTGCACGATGACTTCATTCTTGTCGGACAGCACATCCGGCAATTGCTCGATCTCATAGAGGTTCGGACCGGTCATGGCGCCAGCAACAGCCAGACTGATCGCGGCGGAGCAGGAGGCGGTCACGAAGCCGGCCTCACCGCCGGTCAAGCGGGCGATGATGGCGCTGGCCTTGCGTTGCAGATCATTCATCTCGACGAACTGCGGCATGATCGCCTGTGTTGCGGCAATCGCCTGCGGAACGGCAATGGACGCTCCCAGGCTGGTCATGGTGCCCGAAACATTGATCACGGGGCGAAGGCCGAGCGCGGCGCGGATGTCGTCACTCATTTTGTTACTCTCCAATTTTGTGCGCGGTGTGAGCGGAGCACAACTCGACACATGTATCGTAATAATGTAATAGCTTCTCAAAACCGATGGAGCTTCGATGACCAAGAGCCAAACCGCCGAGACCGGCCTCGCTGACGCAATCGCGTCGGATCCTTCCGCTGAGACTGTTGCGCCGAAGAAGGCGAAACGCTCGCGCGTCAGCGGCATCGACCGAGTGCTCCAGATCATTGATCATCTGTATGAAACCGGAGAACCCGAGGGGGCTTATGGCATTGCCAAGGCAATTGGCGCGCCGTTGTCCACGGTCTATACGATCATCGACGATCTGGTCGAAAAGAACATGCTGACACGCTCCAACGACGGCATCTTGTGGCTTGGCCCGCGGCTTTACCACTATGGACTGGCGTATGCCCGCTCCATCGACTTCATGGATGTTGCAACCCATGAAATGCACGATCTCTGCCGTCAAGCGGAGGAAACCGTGCAGGTTTGCGGCCGCGATGGACACCACATGCTGGTCATGGCGATGGCCGACGGGCCGAACCATTTTCAGGTGACCTCGCGCGTGGGCACCCGTGTACCGCTGAACTGGACCGCGTCTGGCCGTCTTCTGGTCGGCCATATGCCCGATGCAGACCGCATCGAACTGTTCAAGCGCGGCGCGCGCTCGTCGCCGACCGGCCGTGCGGTAATCGACGCCGAAGCCCTGTCGACGGCGGCGGCTGAAGCCTTTCGTGACCGTTTGTCCATCCAGGCAGAGGGAATCCGACTATGCGGTGGCCTGCATTGCCTCGCCGATCTGCAATCAGCAAGGCGAATGCGTTGCCACGATTTCCATCGTTCTGCCTGAGCAGAAAGCCATGGGCCCGGAAACGCCTTACGGCGAATACGTGCGCAATTCTGCTGCCAAGATCGAACGTATGATGGGATGGCGCGGCCACTGAGATCGTCTCCTAGTCGTTCAGCGCCACGATCGCTTCGATTTCGACCGTGATGTTGTTGGGCAGCGATCCAAAACCAACGGCAGACCGGGCATGAATGCCCTTTTCACCAAAGACTTCATTGAAGAGATCCGAACAACCGTTGATGACCTGCGGATGCTCCGTGAAGTCCGGGCTGGCATTGACCATGCCGAGGATCTTGATGAAATGCTTGACCCGTCCGAGATCTCCGAGAGCATCCTGCAAGACGGCGATCAAGTTCAGGCCGGTCAGCCGTGCGTGCCGGTAGGCTTCTTCGGTGGTCACATCCAGACCAACCTTGCCGTAATGCTGTGACCCATCCGCTTCGCTCGGACCCTGACCCGACAGAAACAGCAGGTTGCCTTCCTGCTTATGGGTCACGAAATTGGCGATGGGCGGCGGTGCCGACGGAATCGTGATCCCGAGTTTGGCAAGGCGATCATAGATCGAAGCGGACTGTGCCTCATTGAGGGAGGAAGACTGGGACACAAAAACTCCTGTCATACAAATAGAAAAAGACGTCAATCGCCGGGTCGGTCTCAGCGATGGTAATAGGGCTGGTTTTCAAGGCGATGGCGGGCATCTTCCGGCGTGAACCGGCTGGCCTTGATCACCTCGGTGCCGATCACGGTGTGGATCGGATCAAAAAGCTGCTTCATGCGCGACAGATCGCCATTGGAATCCACCGCCTCAAGATCTGCATCAATCAGGTTGAAAAGCGTAAACTCGGCTCTCGCACCTTCCGACAGAAGATTGTCCATCGGCAGCTTGATCACCTCGGCCGGGGCATGGGTGACCGCATGAATGATCTTCTCGAACGGCATTCCCACGGACAACAGCTTGGACATGGTGGTCGCCATGTCCCAAACCGGCCTGGGCAGGGAATGCCCGTGCAGATCCGTCGAGATGGAAAACGGCATGAGGCCGCGCTTGACAGCCGCTTCCGCGACCTTGAACGAAAAGGACGCACCGCCATGGCCGATGTCCAGACGCACCCCTTCTCCGGCACAGCGCTCGGCAAGCTGAAACAGATCTTCATCTTCCAGAATGCTGGAGCCGCGCTTGCCGTTGAAGCAATGCGTGACAATATCGCCCGGTCCGAGAATTTCCAGCACCTCGTCATAAAGCGCTGGCGGTTCTCCAACATGGACCATCATCGGCAGGTCAAGGATCTTGGCGATCTTCTTGCCCAGTTTGACCGGAATCACACCCCAGGATCCGGTGATGACGTGGCTCGCCCGCACCTTGATCCCGACGATATGCTCTTTGTTCGCCTCGTAGCACTCGACGATACGATCCAGATTGATGTCGTGGATGTCGCGCAGTTCCGGCACCCGATTGCAGGCCACAAGACCGATCGAACCAAGGTTCAGAAACGCTTTCACACGCTCCCGAGCAGGCTCGATGATGTATTCCCGGAAGCCATGGAAATTCGCCTCGCCAGCCGATCCGGCATCAACCATCGTCGTGACACCGCGTGCCGCGCCGCATTCGGATGGACGGATGGAAATGTCGGTGCCCCCATGCCAGACGTGAACATGAAGATCGGTCCAGCCCGGGGAGATCCACGCCCCCTTGCCGTCGACAACTCTCGTTGCGGTGGTGTGGGGCAGATCAGACCCAACCCTGGCGATGCGCCCATCGGCACCGACCGCTATGTCGATGGGCGCTGACGGCGCTTGCGCGCCAAAGCCAACCGGTTTGACATTCTTGAGAAGCACAGTGTTTTCAGTGTCTTTCGCAGACATCTTGTTACAAATCCTTCTGCAGTCGTGGATCGAGCATGTCGCGCAGTCCGTCGCCGACGATCTGCAAGGACAACACGGCCAGAATAATGGCGATCCCGGGGAAGAGGGTCATCCAGTCAGCCTGATCGAGATACTGGCGGCCTTCCGAAATCATCGTGCCCCAAGTGGCAATCTCCGGACTGACGCCGACCCCGAGGAACGAGAGGCCGGCCTCAGCCAGGATGGCGTTGGCGAAGAGGAAGGTCGCCTGCACCAGGATGGGGGAGATCAGGTTGCGCAGGATATGGCGCGTCATGATGTGGAAGGTCGAGATACCCATGGCCTGCGCCGCTTCCACGAACGGCAGTTCGCGCAGAACCAGCGTCGAAGCGCGCACGATACGCGCCAGACGCGGAGCATAAACGATGGACAGGGCGATGATTACCGTTGGCAGTGACGGCCCGAGCGCTGCGACCAACGCAATGGCCAACAGAATATCGGGAAAGGCCATCATAGCGTCGATCAGACGTGCAATCGGTGCATCCAGACCTCTGAAGAACCCGGCGAGCAGGCCAAGAGTGACGCCGATGAGCGCCGACAGGATGACAACGGAAACGCCAACCAGAAGCGACAGGCGCGCGCCAAAGATCGTCCGGGTGAAGACGTCACGGCCAAATTCATCTGTGCCGAACCAATGCGCCGCATTGGGAGCCATCAAACGGTCGGAAATCGACAAGGTATAAGGCGAATAGGGTGCAATCCACGGAGCCAGCACGGCCAGCGCCGTGAAGACAACCAGGATCAACGAACCGAAGGCCACCGTCTTGCGCTTGAAAAAACGCTTGGCGAACTGGACACGCGGATTGCTGGCAGGTGAGGCGGTCTGAATGTCTGTCATTAGTAGCGCACCCTCGGATCGACCAGCAGGTAAAGCATGTCGATAATGAAATTGATCAGGACGTAGAGACCCGCGACGACAAGCAGTGTTCCCTGGATAACCGGATAATCCCGCCGCATCACCGCAGAGACGACAAGACTGCCGACGCCGGGAAGGGCGAACACCGTTTCCGTCACCACCGCACCTGCAACCAGCACCGCGGCACTCAGGCCCAGCACCGTGAGGATCGGGATCAGCGCGTTTTTCAAGGCGTGCTTGAGGATAACCTTGCGTTCCACCAGCCCCTTGGCGCGGGCGGTGCGGATGTAATCATCGTTGAGCACATCCAGCATGGCGGCGCGGGTGAAGCGCAGAATGAGAGCCGACGAGACAACCCCGAGCGACACAGCAGGCAGAACCAGGTGTCGGAGGCGGTCGAAGAAGTCTGCGCCGGGCCCGCCGTAGCCGGACACGGGAAACAATCCGTAGTGAACGGCGAACACCTGAATGAGGATCAGTCCGAGCCAGAAGCTGGGCACACTGGCCGCAGTCATGGCAATGGCGGTCGACGCTTGATCAATGAAAGAGCCGCGCCGATATGCGGCGTAGATCCCCAGGGGCAGGGCGATGACACTGGCCAGCACCAGCGAGAACAGCGTCAGGAAGAAGGTCGTCTCGGCGCGCTGCGCCAAGGCTTCCGTGACGGGGATGTTAAGGAAGATCGAGCGGCCCAGATTGCCCTGCACCATCTGCCCCAGATAAATGACATATTGCGTCAGGATCGGCTGATCGAGCCCTAATCGGGCCCGCAGATCAACGATGTCCTGCGGGGTCGCATCCGGCCCCAGCATCACGGCAGCCGGATCGCCCGGCGTGATGCGAACAATGACGAAGACGATGGTCACGACAAGGAACATCACGACGACCATGCCGAAGAGCCGCTTGAGAATATAACGTATCATGGCGTCGGTTTCCTGGTTCGCACCCAGACAGGCGCGGTCATGACGGGCAGGTCAAATGCGTTGATCAGCATACTGCCTCCTCTCAAACGGCGTTCTTGGCGATGACGCCACTCAGCCAGTGATACGACTGCTTCGGGATGCGTTGCAGCGTCGGATAGTCGATGTAGACAAGCCCGAAACGCTTGGAAAAGCCGCGTCCCCACTCGAAGTTGTCCATCAGCGACCAGGCGAAATACCCGCGGATGTCGTGGCCTTCCTCAATCGCATCGAGCACGACATTGAGATAGCTATCGAAATAGGAGATGCGATCGTTGTCGATGACCTTGCGATCCGGGCCAAGCGCATCGGGGAACGAGGAGCCGTTCTCGGTAATATAGATCACCGGATTGTCGTAGCGTTCGGCGGTGTCGCGGATCTGCTCCATGAAGGCTGACGGATCGACCTGCCAGTTGACATCGGTGAGGGGGCCAACACCGGTCGGAGGGGTGGTTTCGGCCACGCCCCATGTCGCGCCCGGATGCGGGGCCACATAGATCGGGTTGTAATGATTGAGGCCGAAGAAATCGTTTTTCTGACTGATCTCTTCCATGTCGCCGGCTTGGATGAGCGGCTCCATCTTGTCGGCAATCAGATCCGGATAGGTGCCAAGCCATAGCGGATCGACAGTGACGCGCCGCCAGATGCAATCAGCCAGATCCACCGCGTCGCGGTGCGCTTCATCGTCATAGTGCGGACGGATTGGCCCCATCGAGACGATGTTGCCGATTTCAGCATCAGGGGCTTCGGCCCGCACGGCGCTGACCGATTTGCCATGCAGCCAGGTTGAGATTGTGGATCGCCTGAAGGCAGGCATCATAGTCCTGCTTGCCGGGCGCATGACGGCCCAGATTATAGGCCACCCACGGGATGACATTGGGTTCATTGATCGGTGCGAACTGCTTCACCCGGTCGCCGAAGTGACGAATAACGGTGGCCGCATAATCGCCGAAGACCTTGGCGGTTTCGCGTGAGCGCCAGCCGCCAGCCTCTTCCACGGCCACAGGCATGTCCCAGTGATGCAGGCAGATCCAGGGCGTAATGCCTTCATGCAGCAGAAGATCGATCACTCGATCATAGAAGTCGAGGCCCCTCTGATTGACCTGACCCTTGCCCTCGGGAAAGATCCGCGGCCATGCAGTCGACAGCCGATAGGCCTTGACCCCGAGCTTGCTCATCAGTGCGATGTCTTCGGGATAGCGATGATAATGGTCGCAGGCAATGTCAGCGGTGTCGCCATTGGTCGTCCGCCCTTGCGTGCGGGCATAGACGTCCCAGACGCTCAAGCCGCGCCCATCGGTTTCGGTCGCCCCCTCAATCTGGAAGGCAGAGGCAGCAACGCCCCAGAGGAAGTCGGTCGGGAAAGCTCGTGTCATATCGGGCCTGGTACTTTTTATGAATTCTTTGACAAGCAAGATCAGTCAACTCACCGGCAGTCGCGAATGCGACCGCCGGTGGATCTTCTCGGGAGGCAGGAAGAGCCCGAGGGCTTACTTGCCGTTTTTGGTGCTGACGTTCCAGAAATACGGCCATGGCGACGGCTTGAAGTTTTCAAGTGTCTTGGATTCGGCACTCAGCGAGTTGAAGTTGCCGACCTTGAACACCGGAGCGTCGTCGTAGAAGGCTTCCTGCACCTTGGCGAAGAGCTTGACGCGCTTGGCCGGATCGGATTCCGCCAGGAACGGATCCGTCACGTCATGCTTTTCCTTGTCGTCCCACCAACCCGGATAATCATCGGACATCCAGCCATTGAGGGCCGGTTCAGCCGGGAAAGGTCCGTGGGTGATGAAGATGTCCCACAGCTTGGGGTCGGCGCGACGCTGGGTGAGGGTTGCCCAGTCATAGACTTCGAGCTTCACCTTGAACCCGGCCATCTTCAGATACTGAGCCGCAACCTGAGCCATCTTGTAATGGAACTCATACTGACGGCTGGTCAGGATGCGCAAGGTCTGGCCCTTGTAGCCAGCCTTCTTCAGCATCTCGCCCGCCTTCTGCGGGTTGCCGTCGCCGTAGCGCTCAACACCGGCTTCGGTGTGCCAGATGTAGCCCTTCGGATACAACGCCCCATCAACCGCAAAGAACTTGGTGTCGCCAAACGCTGCCGTCAGCATGTCCTTCGGGTTCAAGGCTTCCTGAATGACATGGCGCATGGCCTTGTCTTTCATCATGCCCATCTTGGTGTTCATGACGAAAACCGGAGCGCCGTAGGGCTTAAGAACCACCGGAGTGGCCTTCTCTGCCTTTTCCAGACGGCTATAGCTTTCGGTCGGCAGGGATTCGGCAAAATCGAACTGACCGGACAACACGCCTTCCATACGTGTGTTCGGGTCAGACACCGGCACAAAGCGGATTTCGTCCAGAATAGCCTTGCGATCCCCGCCAAAGCCATTGGCCGGCCCCTTGCGCTCGGCATAATCCTTGAAACGGACAAGCTGGATATACTGGTCGGCCTTGTGATCCTTGAGCATATAGGGACCCGTGCCGATGAACTTGGTCAGCGGATCGGCCAGGTCTTTCTTCGGCATGATAACGGCGGCCGAATTGTTGAAGGCCAACAGCGACAGCAGCGGCGCATATGGCTTCTTCAACGTGATGCGCACACTGTCCTTGCCGGTTGCTTCAACGCTGTCGATGTAAGGCGCAGCCTGCTTGCCGCGCGAGGCAATGCTTATCCAGCGCTTCAGACAGGCCACAACATCGCTGGAATCCATGATGCTTTCATCATGAAACGGCACGTCGGCGCGCAGCGTAATATCATAAACCTTTCCGTCGTCGGAGATTTTCGGCATGGTCTTCGCCAGAAGCGGAATGACCTTCCATTTGGAATCATAGGTAAACAGTGTTTCGAAGATATGCTGCGTGGTCATGCCAACCACATCAGCCGTCGAGGCCATCGGGTCAAGCGTGGGTGGTTCGCCGATTGTCGCCACGTTGATGGTGCCGCTTGCGAAGGCTGCAATCGGTGCCATCGGAAGCGTCAGAACGGTCGCCGCCAACAGGATTTTCTTTAGCATCTGGATCCCCTCATAGTTCTTTAATTATGGAAGCTAAATCGTTATTATGATATTCAAGCCTCGTTTTCGATCTCCTGTCAAGTTGGGCAAGGGAATATAATCACGTCAGAGTGCCGCTCTATTGTGCAGTGCAAATTTTCATCATGCAGCGCACAGCATCGATGGGCAGCCGGGTTCCAGCCAATCTTTGCGCGCTTTGCTTTGTTTTTCAGGCGATCAGGCGCAACTTGCAGGTCATTGCCCCGTTGCACCAGCGAAGGCAATTTCAGGCGGTCATGCACCGTTTCCTGATCAAATTTGCAGCCGGACCAAAGCGCCACAAAGCTTGAATTGAAACGCCGGCTGGTCAAAGCTGTCGCAAAACAGAAGGGATCCCGCATCATGAAGCTTTATGTCTACGACCATTGCCCCTATTGCACACGCGCCCGTATGCCCTTCGGTCTGAAAGGCATTCCCTTTGAGCTGGTGCCGCTGGCCAATGACGATGAGGACACGCCAATCAAGATGATCGGGGTCAAGATGCTGCCGATCCTCGAAGGCCCTGACGGCTTCATGGGCGAGAGCCTCGACATCGTTCACAAGGTCGATGCTTTGAAGGGCGAGCCACTGTTTGCGGGAACGCCGACACAGGCAATCCTCGACTGGCAGAAAACATGGGAACCGACGGTGCGGACTCTGGTGACGCCGCGCACGCCGGATCCTGTCTTTCCGGAATTCCAGACGGACAGCGCGTGTGCTTATTTCAAGCGTCGGAAAGAAGCCAGCCACGGCAATTTTCAGCAGATGATCGGCCAGACCGACGAAGCTCTGGCGCAAATGGAACAGGGGCTGCAAGATCTCGTGCCCATTCTGCCCGATCCGGAAACCGGGTGCATCGACGACATCCTGTTGTTTCCAACACTGCGCAGCCTGACACTCGTGCCGGGGCTGACCATGCCACACAAGGTTGAGGTCTATACACGCCGCATGTCTGAACGCTCCGGCGTACCGCTCGTCAGTGACCTGCGCGAAAAACAGACTGCTGCTGAATAACCCTGCCTGCTTTCACCTTTGAGAAACACCGACCTGAAGCGCCGCGCTGTTCAACGCGCGACGCCTCGGCGGGTGCCAAAACCTTGCTTGACTCAAGCGTGCCGAACCCACTCCGGCAACCACTCCCCATGCGCTTTGATCAGATCATGTGTCAGTGACCAGATCTGATCCAGATCCAGTTCCGCAGCCGTGTGTGGATCCATCATCGCGGCATGAAAGACATGTTCGCGATTTTCACTCATCATGGCAGCAACCGTCAGTTCCTGCACGTTGATGTTGGTCCGGATCAATGCCGTCAACTGCGGTGGTAGAGCGCCGATATGCGTTGGCTGAAGCCCGTTGTCATCCACCAGACAGGGCACTTCCGCCGCACAGGCATCCGGCAATGAGGTGATGCAGCCGTTGTTGCGCAGATTGCCGTAGATGACGGACGGCTCGCCGGTCCAGACCGAATTCATGATCGACGACGCGTACTCGCGGCTTTGCGTCACCTCTATGGTTTCCGCCTCCCGAAACAGCTTGGCCTGACTGTTCCAGCGGGCCACCTGTTCGACACAGCGCTTGGGATACTCATCAAGCGGAATGCCGAATGTCTCGATCAGATCCTCGCGGCCTTCCTTGATGAAATACGGCGTGTACTCGGCAAAATGCTCAGAGCTTTCAGTGACAAAATACCCGAGCCTCGTCAGCATCTCGTAACGCACCTTGTTGGGGCACCGCGGGTTCCAGTCGCTGGGCTTGGGAAAACGCCCATCCCGGTAGCCTTGCAACAGATCGGGATAAAGATCCCTGTAGCTGCCGTCCGCCTGTCGATGCTCAAACTTCAGATAGAACGCCATGTGATTGATGCCTGCCGCACGGTACCGGATTTCATCCACGGGGATCTCAAGATCGCGCGCCAGTTCCGACGCAGTGCCTTGCACCGAATGACACAAACCAACCTGCTTGATCTTGGGAAACTTCTCGGCAATCGCCCAGGTGTTGATCGCCATCGGGTTCACATATTGCAGCATGATGGCATCCGGGCAGACCTGCATCATGTCTTCGCAGATCTTCCAAAGATGCGGCACCGTGCGCAGGCCACGCATGATACCGCCAACGCCAAGCGTATCGGCAATGGTCTGGCGCAGACCATATTTCTTCGGAATATCAAAGTCCGTCACGGTGCAAGGCTCATAGCCGCCAATCTGGAAAGCGACGACAACGAAGTTTGCCCCCTCCAACGCCTTGCGCTGATCAGAATAGGTCTCGATAACCGCTTTGGTCCCCAGAGTTCGGGCTAATTTGCTGGCGACAATTTCGCTTTCCGCAAGACGGTCAGCATTGATATCCATCAAGGCAATGGTTGCCCCGGACAGGGCCGGGCGTTGCAACACATCGCCGATGATGTTCTTCATGAAGACCGTCGATCCGGCACCGATGAAGGTAATTTTCGGATTTTTAGACATGCAATTCTCCAAGGGCTCAAGCGGCAACGTCAAAGGCCGCGCGAACCAGTCGTTTCGTATAGTCGGTTTGAGGATTGGTCAGGACATCGTCGACATTGCCCTGCTCCATGATCTGGCCATGCTGCATGATGATCACCCGGTGACACAGCGCCCGGACAACCTTGAGATCATGCGAAATGAACAGGTAGCTCAGACCCCGTTCGTCTTGCAGCTTGCGCAGAAGATCAATGATCTGCGCTTGAACCGAGAGATCCAGCGCTGAGGTTGGCTCATCGAGCAGCACGAACTCCGGCTCCAGTGCGATGGCACGCGCGATCGCGATGCGCTGACGCTGGCCACCGGAGAACTCATGCGGAAAGCGCCCCATGATGGTGTCGGGCAGGCCAGAGGCCAAAAGCGCATCGCGTACCCGGTCCTGTCGGTCGGCACGGCCTGAGCCAATGTTGTTGACGATCAGACCCTCTCCAATGATCTGACCAATCGTCATGCGCGGGTTGAGGGAAGAGAAGGGATCCTGAAAGACGATCTGCATCCGTGAGCGCAAGGGACGCATCTGGTCGCGGGTGCTGTCGTGAATGGGCTTGCCATCGAAAAAAATCTGACCACTGTCATTGTGGATCAGTCGCGTCAAAGCCTGGCCGAAGGTCGTCTTGCCCGATCCCGATTCACCTACAAGCCCAAGGGTTTCACGCCGTCGCAGAGACAGCGACAGTTCATTCACCGCGATCAGTTCGTGGCGGGTCTTGCGGAAGAACCCACCGCCGCCCAACGTGAAAGCGACCTTGACGTTGCGCCCTTCGAGGATAACCGGCTCCGTCGCCTCCAGCGGCTTGGCAACGCCCGTCGGTTCCGACCCCAACAAATGGCGAGTGTAGCGATGACGCGGGTTGGCAAACAGAGCCTCTGTGGTGTTGTGCTCCTTCAGTTCTCCCGTCTGCATGACATAAACGTAGTCGGAAAACCGACGCACTACGGTCAGGTCATGGGTGATCAGAATCACCGCCATGCCGTGCTTTTTCTGCAAATCCCGCAAGAGATTGAGAATTTGCGCCTGAACCGTGACGTCAAGCGCCGTCGTTGGCTCATCGGCAATCAGCACTTCCGGATTGTTCGCCAGCGCCATGGCAATCATCACGCGTTGACGCTGACCACCTGACATCTCATGCGGATACTGGCCAACTCGGAGTTCCGGCTGCGGGATCTGAACCTCGCGCAAGAGGTCTATGGCGCGGCTTCTGGCGGCGGACTTGCTGATTTTTTGATGGGTTCGCAAGGCCTCCACGATCTGACTGCCAACCGTGTAGATCGGGTTCAGCGAACTCATGGGTTCCTGAAAGATCATGGCGATGCGCGCACCGCGCAGGGACCGCCGTTTCTCCTTCGAATACTTGAGAATATCTTCCCCATCAAAAAACACCTGCGCTTTCGGGTTGATCGTCGCGCGTTTCGACAGCAGGCCCATGATAGTGCGGGCAGTGACCGATTTTCCGGAGCCGGATTCCCCGACAACCGCAATGGTTTCACCGCGGTAGAGATCCAGCGAGACACTGCGAACGGCCTCCACCTCGCCATGCTCTGTCTTGAAGCGCACCCCGGCATTGCGCACCTGTATGATCGGCTCGCCTGTTTTCTGTCCGGCGTCGAACCGGACCTTTGGAATGAGATCTTCCATCATCATGTCGTCTCCGGCTCAATAGGGATCAATGGCATCGCGCAACCCGTCACCGAGCGCGTTGAAGGCGAAGACAGTCACCAGCACAAAGCCAACCGGCGTCAGGATCCACGGATAGGAACCAATGACCGAATAATTGGCAGTGTCCTGCAACATCAGCCCCCAGGAAATCAGCGGTGGCTTCACCGCAAACCCGAGAAAACCCAAAAAGGATTCCAGCAACACAACTGTAGGAATTGCCAAGGTGACAGCCACAATCACGTGGCTCATCACATTGGGAAAGATGTGCTGAAAGATGATGCGCCGGTCACTTGCGCCGATTGCCATCGCCGCCTTGACGTATTCTATACGTGCAAGAGCCAACGTCTTGCCGCGCACTTCGCGCGACATCTGCGCCCAGCCCAGCGCCGACATGACGATAATCACGAACCCGAGGAAAACGTTGGAGGGCGCCGTCACCGGGATCAGCGATGCCAGCGCCAGATAAAGCGGGATCTGCGGAAAGGCCAGCACCAACTCGACAAACCGTTGCAGCCACGCATCGACGGCCCCGCCGAAATACCCCGAAACCATGCCGATCGTCGTTCCCACCACGGTCACGATAAAGACCACGGTCAGCGCAATCATCAAGGAAATGCGGGAGCCGTAGATTGCACGCGAGAGAACATCTCGCCCGAACTTGTCGGTTCCCAGAAAATGCACAGGCTTACCGCCGATATCACCGAAGAAATGCGTCTTCAGTGGGATCAGACCAAACAGACGATACGTCGCCCCGCTGACGAAAAATCCAAGTCTGCGCGGATTATCGTAATCCGGAGCAGACATCGGCTGGAACGTGATCGGGTCAAGTTCGCTGCCATCGACCAGCGGATAGATGCGCGGCGAAACCAGCACACCGCCCTTGTTATGGATCGAGATACTGTCCGGCGGCATGTAGGCGCTGTCGGTCAGATTAGGGTCGACGGGCGACAGAAACCCGGCAAAGATCGCCATGAACAGCAAGAACAGCACCAGGACGAGACCCAGCATTCCGGTGAACGAGTGCTTCAGGCGCCGCCAGACCAAAGCGGCATAACTCTCGTTGCGCTCGGGCACTACGGCGACAGCGTTTTCCAATGTGGTTTCAGAAGGTGTTTGCATCAGTGTGCCCCTCCAAGACTGACCCGCGGATCAAGGGCTGCCAGCAGCATATCCGCAATGATGTTGCCGACGAGCAGCGTGGCGGAGAGCACCAGCATGAAGGTTGCCGTCACATAGACATCGCCGACATACATTGACCCGACGATCGCTGGACCGACTGTCGGCAGGGCAAAGATGATGGCCACTTCGATTTCGCCGGTCAGCATGTAGGGCAGGACAACGCCCTGATACATCACCAGCGGGTGCAGGGCATTTGGAACGGCGTGACGCAAGACGACGGCACTTTCGCGCAGGCCCTTGGCGCGGGCCGTCTCGACATAATTGGCGTTCAGCGTATCAAGCAGATTGCCGCGCATGACGCGCATGTTGTAGGCCAGCCCGCCGAAGGTGGCGATGGCGATCACCGGCCAGACATGGCTCAAAAGATCGACAAACTTGCCCCACGACCAGGGCGCGCCGCCATAACGAGGCGAAAAGAAGCTGCTGATCTCACTCACATTGAAGTGAAAGACGAGCACATAGACCATAATCAGCGCCATCAGAAAGCGCGGCACCGTCATACCTAGAAAAGAGACCGCCGACAGCACCGTATCAACCCAGCTGTATTGGCGCGTGGCAGCAAGAATACCAAAAGTAATCCCCAAAACGGACGCAAAGATATGGCAGGTCAGGGCCAACATCAGCGTGCGCGGTAACCGCTCCGCCACAACATCACCAACGGGCTTGTTATAATAGAGGCTTTGGCCAAAGTCGCCACGGGTGACAATACCGACGATCCAGTTGAGATACTGCACCGGCATCGGTTTATCGAGACCATGTTCTTTGGAATAGGCTTTCGCCTGAGCATCCGCCTGCTCAAAGGACGCGCCACCCTGATTGATGAGCTGCGATCGAATATGATCACTGTAATCCCCCGGCGGGGCCTGAATAATCGCAAATGTCACGACACTCAGGATGAACAACACCGGAAGCGCCGACAGAATGCGGATGATGAGAAACCTGAACATTCATGTTCTCCTGCAACAAGGATCCGCGCAATCGTCATCCTGGCACGGGGCCTGGATGAGCGGTGCGCCCCTGTTTTGAGGGGATCACCTCCCTGTCCACCGAAGCGGGCAGGGAGGTGTCTGGGAGGGTCCGTGTGTTAGCGGATGGGACCAGCGCCACCGGGTTTGCCCGGAAGCGTGTCCTTGAAGATCTGATAACCACCCTGCTTGTCGGCCGGCACATACATGCGTTCGCGCATGATGGCGCCTTCCGCCCAGTTGAACATGAAGATCGGCGTGCCCTTCGGTACGTTGGCGAAACGCTTGTTGAT
Source organism: Roseibium sp. 10G30-5 (assembly GCF_055809635.1). NCBI lineage: Bacteria > Pseudomonadati > Pseudomonadota > Alphaproteobacteria > Hyphomicrobiales > Stappiaceae > Roseibium > Roseibium sp. 10G30-5. The sequence goes on along the minus strand of NZ_JBVVUH010000001.1, from coordinate 215,421 downwards.
AATCAGCGCCCCCGGATATTCGACCAGCCCCACCGTGTTGATGTTGGTGGTGTAGATCTTCTGATATTGCTTCATCAGATCAGTGCGCACTTCCGGATCATTTTCCGCAATAAACTTCTGCACGATGTCGACGAGCTTCGTCTCAAACGGCATCAGATCCATTTCGCCCTTGCTGTTGGCCCGGTGAAAAACGCTGGTGCGCGGCCCGGTCGGCGCAAGCTGCGTGGTGTTTTGCACCACAGACGCCAATTCCGGCGTGGCCCGCACAATCATCCAGTCAAAGCGGCCTGCATAATTCGCCGCATCCCGACTCTTGCCATCCTGCGAGTTCAAAACAACACGCAAACCGATCTTGGCCATCTGTGCGATAACGCCCTCAGCCAGGTTCTTGTCCGTGCTGTAGGTATTGTTGACGAGCAACGAGATTTCGAGATCCTGACCGCCAAGCGTGTCTTTCGGGAAATTGACGATGCCGTCGCCGTCCGTATCTTTCAGACCCGCTTTCGCCAACTCCGCCTTGGCTCCTTCAACATCGAAGGGATAATACATCGTCGATTGGCGATCATAGAAATTGGAACCTGACAGGATGCCGCCCGGATAAGTCGCCATGAAAGGCCCTTTGACCAGGGCTTCGCCCAGCTTCTTGCGGTTCAACCCCATTGTCACCGCCTTGCGAAAGTGCAAGTCGCGGTTCAGGTTCCGGATAGCTTCCTCACGCGGATCGGGATCGCCCCAGCCGTTAGCGGAGAAATTCAGATCCAGATTATAGCCCGTCAACCGAGGGCCGAAGACCAGACGGGCCGGGGCATCCGGCTGTGCCGCGCGCCGTAGCGACTGGACAAAATTTTCCGGCTGTTCAAGGTTCGACAGATCGCCCGACCCGGCGACGGCCTGAATATCGCGATCCAGCCAGGTCGACAGCTTATAATGAACCTCGTCGATATAGGGCAGTTGATCGCCCTTCTCATCGACCTTCCAGTAATATGGATTGCGCCGCAGAACGACAATGTCATCCGAGCGGTATTCAACCGGCACCCATGCCCCCATGACCGGGAAATTCATGTAGCTCGGCGGAAAAGCGTTTTTGTATTGCTCGTAGGTGTTCTTGGAAAATTTCGGATGCTGAGGTTTCAGCATATGGGCAGGACCGGGGCAGAAGGTGCCATAGGCCATCGAATAGAGAAACTGTTTCGGAAAAGCGGCCTTGAACGTCCACTGAATGGTGTATTTATCGATCGCCTTCAGCGTTGTTCCTTCACCAAAGGTTCCTCGCGTGGCTCCGTTGAGGGGCGTGACATTCGGATCAAGAACGTTGTTGGTCCAATAGAACATCACGTCATCCGACGTGAAGGGCACGCCATCCGACCACTTGGCCCCCTCGATCAGATGCATCGTCAGCGTGTGACCATCCTTCGACCATTCCCAGCTTTTGGCAAGGTTGGGAAGAGGTTTCAGATCGTCCGCCTTGATCTGAAACAATGGGCCCGTGCGGGTCAGGCATTCATACATGGCAATATCAATGCCGCCCCAGCTCTGGTTCTGTCCGGCGCTGTAGTTCCAGCCTTCCGGACGTCCACCAATCACATGACGCAAAGTACCGCCGTAAACCCCCACGCCATCTGGCATGTTACCGGTCTTATAGACCATCGGCTCCTTAGGCAGGCGATCCTTCAAAGGGGGCAATTTGCCCGTATCGACGAAGTCTTTCGTCACCCAGGCCGGCTCATGATACTTCGGCAAAGCCTTGTACGTGAGAATGTCTGTGCCATCGACATACTCCGCCTTTGTCTGCGCCGGAAAATTCGGCGGCGCAGGCACGACCGTCAGCTCCGAGGCCTGCGCCTGCCAACTTGCCGCAGCAGTGCCCAGCAGCAACGCTGCGGTCACCAGACCGTATCGCTTATTCATCAGATTTCCTCCCATGTTGACGGCATCCAACCCACCGTCAGTCCTTCACATGCCTGCCTCCAACAGACACGGTCTGACGGCCACCCTCCCGGCAGCCGTCAGCCTCACTTTCATTTAGCTTGCCTTGCGTTCGTTACGCTCAAGGCGCAGTTCCTCGATTGAACGGACCTCGCGACGCGATGATCCGGTCCAGTCGCGGGTTTTCACTGTCGCGTGTTTCATGCGCTCTTGAGCAGCGGGAATGGCATGCGCAAACTGCGGCAACCACTCAGCCTGAGCCACCAGCATTTCATCGACCATCTGCCAGACCTCCTCCGGCGAACAGATGGCCCCGACAAGCGGATCATGCAGAACGGCCTGCTTGAGTAGATCCACGTCACCGCTGACGGCTGCGTGTACCGACATGCGCTGTACGTTAATCGACGCCATGCATGTTGCCGCTGCCGCTTCCGGCAATGTCACTCCTGCCACCATGTTGATGCCGAAGCGATCAACAAACCCTGGTGACTCGATGATCGCATCCTCGGGCAGATTGGTGATCACGCCAGTGTTCTTCTGGTTGAAATGGCCGCGGTAGACCCGGCCCGTTTCCAGCGCTTCCAGAATGTAGCTGGCATGCTCATTCGAGCGTTGCCGATTGCCGAACGGCCGCTTGGCCTTTTCCAGAACGCTTGGAAATTCAGTCTCGAACCAGTTGCGGTTCTCTGCCGTAAAGCGCAGATAGCCACCAGTCTCACCATGAATCCAGTCGGACATGTCGATCCAGCGATTGATCTCTTCCGGGCGCTTCCTGTACCAGGGCAGATATTCCGAAAGATGGCCATTGCTCTCGGTCGAATAGACACCGAAACGCTTGAGCACATCGATGCGGACCTTTTCCTGCTGACTGAAAACCGGATGCCGTTCAAACGCCGCAATCAGTTCCTCCTTGCCGATCTTGCGTCCCTTTACGCGCACATCGACAAACCACGTCTGGTGATTGATGCCCGAGCAGATGAAATCCAGATCCTCATGGGCCACGCCCAGCACTTCGGCGATCTGCTCACCACCATGCTGCACCCCGTGACACAGGCCGATGGTCTCCACCTTGCCGTATTCAATCGCGGCCCATGTGTTCATTGCCATCGGATTGGCGTAGTTGAGGAACCGCGCCCCAGGCTCGGCCACCTCGCGAATGTCTTTGCAGAAATCCAGAATGACCGGAATATTGCGCTGACCATACATGATCCCGCCCGCGCAAATTGTGTCGCCGACGCATTGATCAATCCCGTATTTCAACGGGATACGAATATCATCGGCATAGGCCTCCAGGCCTCCGACACGCACACAAGACACAATGTAGCGCGCATCTTTCAGAGCCTCGCGCCGGTCCGTTGTGGCTGAAATTTTCACCTTGAGGCCATTCGCCTCCTTGATCGTGGTCAAAACACGTTCAATCAGGGAAAGATTATGCGCTGAAATATCCGTCAACGCGAATTCCACCTCCTGGAATTCGGCCACAGACAGAATATCTGAAAACAGTTTCCGCGTGAATTCGACACTGCCGGCACCGATGATCGCAATTTTGAAGCTCATTGCGCTTCTCCTCCTCTAATTAGCGGGGCAGTTACATCTTTTCGATCTCAACCGACACTTACGGCAGATTGAGTCAAACAACGCTACTGGCCCGAAAAACCTCTCCCTGAGGCTTGACTATGCCAAGTTTCGAGAAGAAGAAAAGAGCAGCATTATGCTTTTGAGGGTAATTTTGTGCTGTCTGACCTGATTGACTACGGCCCTGGTATGAAGTCGCTTTCCGTTCTGCGGTCGCGGGTGCGCCTGCACACAATGCCGACAAGCGCCGGGTATGAAATCCGCGAAGACACCGAGTACTCGTGGGATGGGCGTTTGCGGGGCAACACGCCTTTCACTGTTCTGCAACACACAATCAGCGGACGCGGAACGCTACGCTACGAAAACCGACATACGAAACTTCACGCAGGCGAGACCCTTCTCGTGATCATGCCGCACAACCACCGCTATTGGCTGGAGAAGGGCGATCGCTGGGAGTATTTCTGGATCTCGATGAACGGCATCGAAGCCCTGCGCATCCACGAGCTTGTCCTCAATGCGCATGGACCGGTGATGAAGCTCAAGTCCAAGACGATTGACGCTCTGGCCGACTGTACCTTGCGACTGATGCAGGGCAAAGCCCAAACCCCTGGCACCGCATCAGCGATTGCCTATGAGGCCGCCATGCATTTGCATGATGATGTTTTCGGGCCGTCGGATCGGGTGCTGAAGGAGCAGAATTCGATCACCCGCACCCTGCAATACATCTCGGCCAATCTGGCAGCCGATCTGTATGTGGAAACGCTGGCAGCGGTCGCCGGGCTGAGCCGGGCGCATTTTTCCCGCAGCTTTGCCTCGATGACGGGCATGCCACCGGCAGAATATGTCCAACAACAGCGCATGCGCCGTGCTGCTCGTCTGTTGATCGCCAACCGGGATCTGACCGTGAAGGAAATCGCGACGCATTGCGGCATGCAGGAGAACAACTATTTCTCCAAGGTCTTCCGCAAAACCTACGGCGTCAGCCCGACAGAGTTCAGAACCAACGGCATGTATGCTCCGGGACCGACGTAACGTCATTGGGTAAACACCAAGCAATCGCAGCGCACCTCCAGACCTGTGCCCGATCCCGGCGCGGCACAGGTGGAATACTGTGTCATCTCAACGCCAGATCACACTGATGCGGCCAGAGTGTCTGACCGACTGCGTGGCTTGTCAGGATCCGGAACAGAGGCGAGAAGACGCTGGGTGTATGCATGTTGCGGGTTGGTGATTACATCGCGGGCAAGCCCGCGTTCGACAATCTCGCCGCTCTGCATGACGCAAATATCGTCAGCAATCGCATGAGCGGTCGCCAGATCATGCGTGATGTACAAAAGCGCCACACCGTGATCCTTCTTCATGCGCTGGAAGATACCCAGAACCTCCAACCGCAGGGACACATCAAGCATCGAAGTCGGTTCATCGGCAATCAGCACTTCGGGTTGCGCGGTCAGGGCGCGGGCAATATTCACACGCTGGCGCTGACCGCCGGATAACTGATGCGGGTGACGGCCAAGATACTCCGGCCCGAGGCCCACCTCTGCCAGCACCTCAATCAGCCGGTCCTCAAGCGCCGCACGAGACTGGCGTCCGTGATAACGCAGGATAGGGCGGGCGATATGATGACGAATGGTGTGCGCCGGATTGAGAACGGCAAAAGGATCTTGAAAGACGATTTGCACAGTGCGGGCAAAACCGCGCCTTTCGGCAGGTGTCGGACGCGCCGGACGTGGAGTTCCCTTGAATGTGACTGCGCCGGAATCCGGGGCTTCCAGCCCCGTCAGCATGCGGGCACAAGTGGTCTTGCCACTGCCAGATGCTCCGACAAGCGCCAGAGCACGCCCGGGCACCAATTGCAATGAGACACTCGACAAGGCCGTGACCATACCAGCACCATGACCATAGGTCTTACTGACATTGGTCAGCGACAAGAGAGCTTCGGAAGTCATGCAGGAAGGCTCCTTGGAAGACGAGGAAAGGCGGACCAGAGCAGTTTGGTGTAGTCGTGCTGCGGTGTGCGATAGAGTTGCTGTGCAGGCCCTTCTTCCACGAGTTGGCCTTTCAGCATGACAGCCATTCGATCACTGTATTCAGCCATCAAGCCAAGATCATGCGTAATGAAGAGGATCGAGAATCCGAAACGCCGTTGCAGCTCGGAGATTTTTTCCATGATTTCATGCTGCACGATCACATCAAGAGCCGTTGTCGGCTCATCCATGATGACAAGTCGCGGGTTCAACGCGAGAGCGATGGCGATGACGATGCGCTGGCGCATACCGCCGGAAAACTGGTGCGGGTAATCTGACAGGCGTGCTGCCGGAATGTCCACCAGTTCCATCAACTCCTCGGCCCGCGCCCGCGCCGCGGCCTTCGACAAGCCTGAGCGTTTCAGCACATCCTGAAATTGCGCTTCGATGGTGATGACCGGGTTTAGCGCATTCATGGCGCTTTGAAACACCATGGAAATCTGTTGCCAGCGCGTCTCCGTGATATCCGTCGGGGTAGCCCGCAACAAATCGCGCCCCTGAAACAGGATGGCTGTCCCCGTGGCAATCGCAGGCGGCTTGAGCAATTGGCAGATGGCATAAGCAATCGTGCTTTTGCCACACCCGGATTCACCGGCGAGACCAAAGATCTCTCCCTCCGCAATATCAAAGCTCACGCCATCCACGGCACGCGTATCATGGGTCGCACCGACATAATCTATCGTCAGGTCCTTGATGGACAGAAGCGGGCTCATCGCGAGGCCCCCATGGCTTTGACCCGGGCAAGCCAGCGGCGATGCACCAGACCGGCCCGCAAACGCGGGTTTGAGACTTCATCAATGGCGAAATTGATCAGTGACAAGCCTGCCCCAAGCAGAACAAGGGCGGCAGAAGGGGCAGCAACTTCCCACCATGCACCAACCTGCAAGGCAGCCGTGCTCTGCGCATTGTGCAACATCACACCCTAGGAAATGGTCTGCGGATCTCCCAGACCGAGGAATTCCAGCGTTGCCTCCGTCATGACGGCGAAGGTGATCGACCCGATCAGATTGACGCTGACGATCGAAACGAGGTTCGGAAGGATCTCTGCCAGCAGAATGCGCCAGGTCGGCTCTGCACCAATCTCGGCAATCCGGATGAAATCTTTTTCGCGGATCGTCAACGTTTGCGCCCGCGTCACCCGTGCGCCCCACCCCCAGGCCGTTGCGGCAATGATGACAATGATGATTGCCGGGCCGACCTGCCCCAGAAAGGCCGACAGAACCAGCAGCAGCGGCAGATTGGGTATGACCAGAACAACATTGGTCAGCGTGTTGATGACGGTATCCACCCACCCGCGAAAATATCCCGCGATCAATCCCAAAGTGGTGCCGATAAAGGTGATCAGCAACCCGGCGGAAAAGCCGACGATCAAAGAGGTTCGGCTGCCCCACAGGAGTTGGCTCAAAATATCCTGCCCCATGCGGGTGGTGCCAATGAGATGATCAAGACTTGGCACCTGATGCGGTCGGGCCAGACGGCGCACAGGATCATATGGTGCAATCCAGGGGGCCAGAATGGCAAGCACACCCATCGCCACCACGATCACCAGACCGACAACGGCCTTGCGGTTGCCCAGGAGGATGGTGAGAAAATTCTTCATCAGCGTCTCCGAAGCCTTGGATCAATCAGAAGGTAGCTTACATCGGCCAGAAAGTTGGCTGCGAGCATGGCGAAAGTCATGACCAGCAGTTGCCCCTGAATAAGCGGATAATCCCGCGCGAGAATGGCGACATACAACGTGTTGCCAACGCCCGGGTAGTTGAAGATCACCTCCGTTACCAACGATCCTGCGAACACCTGTGCAATGGTGATGGCGAGGTTTGTCACGGTGGGCAACAAGGCATTGCGCAATCCGTATCGCAGCATGACCTGACGATCCGGCAGGCCCTTGGCAGTCGCCATGACCAGATAGTCCTCACCGATCAGATTGATCATATTGTTGCGCATATTCATCAGAAAAGCGCCGGTCAGAACAATCGACAATGACATGACGGGCATGGCCGCATGCGAAATCACGGACCCGGTGAAGCGCCAGGTAAACCCCGGGTCCAATGCCGGATCATAGGCATAGCCGGTCGGAAACCAGCCAAGCGTAATACCGAAAACAAACAGGATGACCAGTGCCAGCACGACAGCGGGAAAGGCATTGGCGATCACGCCGGTGGTGGTGACAATGCCATCATAGGTGCCGTTGCGACGCCATGCAGCACGCGCGCCCAAAAAGGATCCCAGGCAAAACGAAATAAGAGTGGAGCTGCCGACCAGAACAAGTGTCCAGACGAGAGCACGACCTAGAACATCACTGACCGGTGTTGGATAGAACTTGATCGAAAGCCCGAGATTACCCGTGGCAATACTTTTCAGATAAGCAAGATATTGCAGCCACAAAGGCCCATCAACATAGCCGAAGGTGTGACGCAGCGCGGCAACGGCATTTGGCGACAGGCGGTCGGCATTCTGTGCGAACATGACCGACACCGGATCACCCGGCATCATCCGCGGGATCAGGAAGTTGATCGTGGCCGCGACAAGAAAGGCAAGGAAGTAATAGCCGAGCCGGCGAAGAACGAAGATCATGGATCACTCCAGGTGGGAACCGCCGATGACAAGGCACCGGCGGCCGCTCGATCACTGCGCGACAGGACGAAGCGCAAGAAGTTGCAGGATGCGATAGTGTGTCGAGTAGGACGACGGATCGATCCACGCATGATCCTTCGAAGCCCAGCCGGTGTAATGGCGGGTCGAATAGTTATACCAGATCGGGTTGTTGAACACCGGAATGATCGGCAAGGCGTCCGCAATGCGGGCCTGCAACGTCTTGATGATCTCGTGCTGCTCTGGCACTGTCTGCGGTTTCAACATATGCCGCGAGCAACTTGGTCACTTCCGGGTCCCGGTAGCGCGCCCCGTTGAAGCGGGTCTTGCCAATCGAGTCCTGACTGAAGGCTTCGGCATAGGTATAGTAGGGCGTTGCCCGGCTGTGCCAGGAGTTGATCGCCAGGTCGAAATTGCCATCGGTGATCTGCTTCTGCCAAACTGTGCTTTCCGGCGTCGACATCTTGGCATCCACACCGGCCGCACGCATGCCTTCAACAGCAATCTGCACGGTGCCGTCCCAATCGGTCCAGCCGTTGGGAACAATCACGTCAACATGGATCTTCTTGCCGGACGGCGTTTCCACGAACCCGTCGCCATTGGTATCCTTGTAGCCTGCCGCTGCCAGCGCGGCTTTGGCAGCCTTCAGATCATAGGTCATTTCCGGCTTGTGCTTGGCAACAACAGCCTTGTCGGTCCACGACGGGAACGACGCGCCAATGCCGCTGGCATCATTGTTGGGGGTCGGATAACCGTAGGCCGCAACATTGATCATCGCCTGACGATCAAATGTCATTGACACAGCGCGACGGAATTTCACGTCGTCAAAGGCCTCCCGGTTGCCCGGATCCTTATCTTCCAGATTGAAGGTGAAGCCGACGAGCGTTCCGGCCGGGAACCAATAATGAAAATGCTCAGGGTCCTTGGCAACAAAAGTCTTGTCGATGTCAGGAATGAAGGCCGCCCCCCAATCCAGATTACCGGAAGCAAGAGCCGTCAGCATTGCATCATTGCTGGCAAGCTGCGGAAACCGCATGCAATCGACCTTCAGACTGGATGCATCCCAATAATGCGGATTGCGGCACTGGTCATAGGTTTGTGCCGTGAAGCGGGTGATCTCCGTCATGGGTCCCGAGCCGACAGGCTTGGGGTTGGCGAAGGTGACCGGATCCTTCACATCCTTCCAGATATGCTCGGGAACAATCGGCACGTCGTTCAACTCGGCCAAGGCCAGTGAACTCGGCTTCTTCATCGTGAAGACAACCTTGTGCGCGCCATCGGCTGTCACACTGGCCAGTTTCGTCCAGATGCCGGTGGAATCCAGCGCCGGGTTTTTCTTCAAAAGATTGTAGGTATAAACGACATCAGCCGACGTCAAAGGCTTGCCATCGGACCAGTCCGCGTCGGGACGCAGGTCAAAGGTCACTGTCTTCAAATCGTCAGAGCGTTTGAAGCTCGTCGCCAGACGATAATAGACCTTGTCAGCTTCATACTTGTTGATGATCACCAACGGCTCATAAATGAAGTCCAGCGTGCTTTCACGCGCCGACCCCACCATGAAGGGGTTGAAGTTTTTCACCCATGCAGTGGAGTCTTCAATGTTGACTGTCAGCACATTCTCCGCCGCCGCAGACGTCGCGAGCGGACCCGCGAGGGCGAGGAGCGAGACGGCAAGAGGCAGGATCGTTTTTCCCAACATAACGTCACTTCTCCAGTTTGCGCCGACCCTACGTCGACGTCATATCGTCTTGACCCGCGTCATTCGACGGGGCCTGTCCTAGCACGATCAGAGACCGGCCACGCGAAACATGGCCTCAACCTCGCGGTGAAGACCTGAAACATCGGCCGTTGCGGTGCCGCGCAGAGCATCTGCCGCAGCACACCGTGCCAAAGCCGCCTCACTGAGAGGGCGGGCGGCAGCAGCAGCGCGCTCCATTTCAGCCAGTTCCCCATGGCAATGCAGGGCAATGTCACAACCGCCATCCAGAACCTGCGTCACCCGCTCATGGACGGGCCCTTCCAGCGAGATCCATGAACACGCAATCCGAGACGAGCACACCGGTCACACCGAGTTGCCGACGGATGACATCTTCAATGATCGTCGGGGAGACGGAAGCCGGACGCTCCGCGTCATAGGCTGCATAAACAACATGCGAGACCATGGCCCAAGGCGCATTCTTCAGCGCTGCAAACGGCAAGAAATCCGTCGCAATGAGTTCGTCGGCCGACGTTTCGACCACCGGGCGGGTCTTGTGACTGTCCGCCGCCGCCCGACCATGACCGGGGATATGTTTGACCACGGGCAGAATACCAACTTCCAGAAAGGCGTCGCAGACCACGCGCCCAAATTCGGCAACCAGTTTGGGATCGCTGGAAAAAGCGCGACTGCCGATCACCGGATCTGCCCCCGCCATGGCCAGATCCAACACGGGTGAACACCCGCTGTCGATGCCCAGATCACGCATCATGTAGCCCATGGCCAACGTCGAAAACTGCATCGCCTGCAACGCCACATCGTCGCCTGCTTTCGCGGCCAGCGCACCAAAATCAGCAAAAGAGCGAAAGATTGGCCAGGCTCCAGAATCCAGATGCGAAATTCGGCCACCTTCCTGATCAGTGAAGACAGGAGCATCAGGACGCCCAACGGCCTCTCGAAAGCCCGCGATCAACGTTCGGGTCTGGTCTGGCGTATGCATGTTGCGCCGACCAAGAAACAGGCCATACGGATTGGCCTCACGGAAGAAGGCGAGTTCCGTCTCGGATAGAACCGGGCGCTGAACACCAAGCATCAGCGCAAGAGGGGCGGACGCGGAAGGATCGGATTGCATCAAGATCAATTTCCTTTGCAAAATTACATTTTCACCAGACCCAGTGATTTGCTGGCAAACACCATGTCAACAGCCTGTCACATCGGTGGTTTAGGCCATCGACATTGGCAATTTCATGTAGGTTAGTTACATTTTTTTCCAATCGTCAAGCAGATTGACATATATTTTATGTAACTTACCTACATTTGTGCAACTGCCTAGATTTTTCACAACCTGACGTCTATCTGAAGCTCGCAGGTCTTTTTGGGACCGATCCAGGAGAATGAACATGAGCGTCATCGTCGACATCATTGCCCGCATTCGGGAGCATGCCGAGACGGGCAGTCGCTCTGACAGACGGATCGCGGCGCTGGTGCTTGCCGACCCGGAAGCGGCCACGCATATGCCCATTGCCGAGTTGGCTGAACGCGCAAGTGTCAGCGAGCCGACGGTTACCCGCTTCTGCCGCACACTCGGCTGCGACGGTGTGCGCGCATTCAAATTGCTGCTTGCACAAGCTGTTGTTGTTGGCGGCGCCTATCTGGCGCCTTCGGATTCCAGTGGGGAAGACAGCGGCGTCTGGTTGATTGACAATGTCTGCGACGGTGCCGTGGAAACCTTGCGCCGCCTCAAGACGATGGTCGATCCGGACATCCTGAAGCAGGCAGGGGCTTTGCTTGCCGGAGCCGACTCCGTGCTGGCCTTCGGATCAGGGGGCACATCCTCAATGGCTGCGGTGGAACTGCAAAACCGACTGTTTCGCTCTGGGCCTCAAGAGCAGCGCTCAGGTGGACGGTGAACTGCAACGTATGATGGCGGCAGCGGCCACACCAAAAACCGTTATGATCGTCTTCTCCATCTCCGGAGCGGTGGCAAGCCAGAAAGATGCGGCCTGGATCATTCAGCAATACGGCGGGCGGGTGATTTCTGTCACCGCAGCCGGATCGGACCTCGCCCACGGCTCGGATCTCACGATCCCGTTTTCCGTGCAGGAAGATGGTGGCCTGTATCGCCCCTCTTCATCGCGGTTTGCAATGTTGGCGCTTGTCGATATGCTATCCATGGCCACCGCAGAAGCCATTGGACCGGGAAGCCTTGAAACGCTCCGTCGGATCAAGCAAAATCTTAATGTTCTCAAGATCAACGACCCGAAACTTCCCATCGGGGATTGAGGCCCGACGAAGCACCTTATAAGCTTCATGAGAAGAAGGGCCAGTGAGATGCCCGAGACGGCGGAAAATCGATACGACCTCACGTCTGCGTTCTGGCAAGGCAAGGGCCATTATATCTTTTCCCGCTCGCAAACATTTCCGCAATCTTACGAATATGTAAAGTTGCCGGAAGATTGCGGCAATGATTGTCACATAGGGTGTGACCTTTGAGGGCGGCAGTGGATTTGGGCGCCCTGTCGCATCTGGGGAAAGAGACGCATTCATGCGAATACTCGTCATTGAAGACGATGAAAGAACGGCTGATTTCATCGCCAAGGCTTGAGCGAGGTTGGTCACGTCTGCGATGTGGTGCGCGACGGACGCAGTGGTCTGGTGCAGGCGACCGGGTCATCGGACACCTACGATCTTCTGATCGTTGACCGCATGTTGCCGGAATTGGATGGACTGTCGCTGGTACGCGCGGCGCGCGGTGCAAAAGTGCGCACGCCGATGCTGTTTCTCACTGCCATTGGCGGCGTCGATGACCGAGTCGAGGGATTGGAGGCCGGAGCCGATGATTATCTCGTCAAACCCTTCGCCTTCTCAGAACTGGTCGCGCGGATCAACGCGCTTGCCCGCCGCCCACCAGTCCAGGACCAGCGAACCATTTTGCGCGCTGCCGATCTGGAAATGGACATCGTCAAACGCATCGTGAAGCGCGCGGGCTAAGGTGATCGAATTACAACCCCGCGAATTCACCTTGCTGGAAGTCCTGATGCGCGGTGAAGGCCGGGTCCTGACTCGCACAATGTTGCTGGAAAAGGTCTGGGACTTCCACTTCGACCCGCAGACAAGCGTCGTCGAGACCCATATCAGCCGCCTGCGAACCAAGATCGACAAGCCCTTCGACACACCGCTGCTGCACACCATCCGTAACACCGGATACAGTCTCCATGCGCCGCGCTAGGATTTTGCGCAGCACGCCGGTGCGGCTTGCGGTGACCTATGGCATCTGTTTCGTGCTGTCCTCGCTCATCGTCTCGGTCGCGACGTTCATGGCTTTGCGCTCCGAGCTTTATTCCTCGCTCGACCAGTCGGTGCAGGAGACCTATTCGATTGTTGCTGCCAGCTACTCGGACGGGGAGTTTGACGACCTGCGAGAGACAGTCGACAATTTCTCACGCCTTCGACGAAAGAAAGAATGGGTGTTCTATCTAGGCACCGAAAACGGCAAGCAACTCGCCGGGAACATCGCCAAAGTCCCTCAAAAGGCAGGGATCTTCAGCACCGCGGCCGGAACGCTTGGTCTTTCTGGCGACGATCAGTTCCGCATCGTCTCCGGCACCGTGGCCGGTCGCCGGCTTCTGGTGGGGCAGAACTATTCCGAGACTGAAGAGCTGGCCCAAATTCTGCTGATCAACTTCGGCTGGGCAACCGCGCTCGCTGTGCTGGCAGCCTTGGCCACCGGCGTTTTTCTATCACGCCGCGCCCAGGCCCGCCTTGATCTCATTGCCTTCACCATGGCCGAAGTCTCCAACGGTCGGCTCGACAAACGTATCAAGCTGGTTGGCACCGGCGATGACATTGATGTCGTCTCCAGTCAGATCAACGCGGCGCTGGATCGCCTGTCGGCCCTGGTCGAAAACATGCATCAGGTGAGCACAGACATCGCCCACGACCTGAAGACGCCCTTGAACCGGCTGCGGCTTGTGCTGGAAGAAGTCTACGCCCGGGCAGACGACGGGCGCGGGCTGATGGAGCGACTGGAAGAAGCCCTGCATGAGAGCGACAAGATCAATGCAACATTTGAAGCCCTGCTGCGGATTGCCCAGATCGAAAGCGGCGCCCGCCGCACGCGCTTTCGCACGCTGGACCTCAACGACTTGATGCGCAATGTGGCGGAGATCTATCTGGGGGTTGCCGAAGACAACGCACAAACGCTGACCTTCGCACCCGATCCGGATGGCCCCGTGCCAGTGTCCGGAGATCGAGAATTGCTGACGCAGCTCTTTGTAAATCTTGTCGAGAACGCCATCAACCATTGCCCGAAAGGTGCCGAAATCACCATGTCCCTTGATCTCACGAACGATGGCGCGGTGGCGACTGTCAGTGACACTGGACGCGGCATCCCCGAACTGGAGCGCGAAAAGGTTTTCCGTCGTCTTTACCGTCTCGACCGAAGCCGCACCACAGCCTGGCAATGGTCTGGGCCTCGAGCCTGGTTCGCGCCGTGGCCGACCTGCACGGCTTTTCTGTACATCTTGAAGATAACCATCCTGGAACGCGAGTGGTTTTGAGCGTGCCGATGCGGCACCCTCGATTGGACGACCTGTGAAAAGAAAGCCAGACGCAACCGTCTGAGAGTTCAGATGTCCTCGCTGCGAATGTCCGTTTTTGACCGCAGGGCAGGGGCTTGAAGAAAACGCATGACCTTGCTCCAGCTTTCCACCGAAGCACTAGATGAAGCGCGTGCCTCCATAAACCGCGAGAACGGACGCTCCAGCGCAAGCATTACCACCAGCACCAGGGCCAGGACAGCAATGTGTCGCTGAGGAAATGCCCGCCGAACAGAACGCGATCAAGCGACACCAGCAGCACAACCACAAACATCGGCAGACCAAGTGCCAAGCGGAAACGCTGCGGCACGACGAAAAGCACAGCCAGCAAGGCAAAGGCCGCCCCGGCCTCGCCGGACACGAAGGAACAGTTCGACTTGCAATAAGGAACGATATCCCAGACCTTCGAAAATGGCAGATCACCACCAAACTCAAGCAGGTTGCGCGGTCGCGCACGCCCCCAATTGTTTTTGAGCACCAGATTGATCAGCAGCCCTGGTCCCAGCGCCATGACGCCCAGAAGAAACAAACCACGTGGTAGCAAAACAGGGCGCAGGGCGCGCCAGACCAGCCCACCCACAACAAGCCCGATAGCCACAAGTCCATAGGCCCACGTCAGCACAATACCGAGTTGACGCAAAGCCTGAAGCGCAGTGTTATGACGGAGATAGAACCCCACCGCCGGGCGGTAGAACAACCGGCTGGTCGTAAGATCAAGGTCAGGAAACACCCAGAAAACCACAGTCAGACCCGCAACTCCCAGCACTGCATAGGCAAGGCCGTTTCGCGCGAGGTTCGCTCGAACCCTGGGCCATGCACGAGAGGAAAAGGAACGGTCTGAACCAACGGGCCGATGCATCAAGTCTATCTCCGGAAACGAACCTCGGCCTGTTGCCGACAAATTGCGTTTCAGGGTTGTGCACCTCCATTCTTGGCCTCACCTTGCCGTAATCTTACCGTTTCGTAAGACCGGGCGTTTTGCCCGCTATTCAGCGTCTGACGTTACGATCTGCGCCATTTTTCGCGGATCTTATCAAAGCCGATCTCCTTGCGTTTCCAAGGCAGTCCGCGCAATCGCGCGGCGCGGCATCGATTTTCTGTGCTGCGTGCGTCCGGCTTACCGAATTGTATGATAAGAAATCTTGCTGAAACCCGCAGCCATATGTGATTTTGCGGCTCAAAGGCCGGGGCTCCCATCGCGATTCCCAACAAGACACCAATCTCACTGTTGGGAGCACACCGCCATGTCGGTTGCCGCAGAATTTTCCTCGATCATCATGACCACCATCGACCACGCGGGCTATTGGGCCATCGGGCTGTTGATGGCACTTGAATCGGCCTGCCTGCCGGTGCCGTCTGAAATCGTTATGCCGTTTGGTGGCTATCTCGCCTCACAAGGCGATCTCGGCTTGCTCGCGGTTTCCACGGTTGGCGCGATCGGCTGCAACGTCGGCTCAACGGCAGCCTATGCGGTTGGCGCTTATGGAGGACGCGGCTTCGTTCAAAAGTGGGGACGATATATCCTGCTGTCGCAAAGCGATCTCGACAGGGTTGATCGTTTCTTTGCAAGATACGGCAATTCAGCAGTCTTCATCGCCAGACTTCTGCCCATCGTCAGGAGCTTCATATCGCTGCCAGCGGGTCTGTCCAAGATGCCGTTCTGGAAATTTCAGCTCTATTCCTTCATCGGCTCGTGGCCCTGGTGCTTCGCGCTGGCCTACGCCGGTTTCAAACTCGGCAAGGCCTGGCAGAAAACGCCTTGGTTGCACAGTCTGATGCACTCTCTCCATCTTGTGGTCGCCGCAGCGCTTGTTCTGGCGATCCTCTATTATGTGATCCGCCACCTTCGAAACTCTCGAAAAGATCATTAGGAAACTGAAATGGACTATCTGAATGCCGCCATTCTGGGCGTTATCGAAGGTGTAACCGAGTTCTTGCCGGTCTCAAGCACGGGCCATCTGATCATTGCAGAGCAATGGCTCGGGCAACGTTCTGACACCTTCAACATCGTCATTCAGGCCGGGGCGATTCTGGCCGTGACGATTATCTACTGGAACCGGATCATGTCGCTGTTGCTTGGCTGGCGTGACCCCGAAAACCGCGACTACATTGCCAAGCTGTTCGTGGCCTTCTGCATCACCGCGGTTCTCGGGCTGGTGGCCAAGAAGCTTGGCTTCAAATTACCGGAAACCATCACTCCCATCGCCTGGGCGCTCATCATCGGCGGTTTCTGGATGATTGGGGCCGAGCGACTGGCGGAAGAGGGGTCCGAACGCACGAAGATTACCTGGACGGTCGCCATCGTCGTTGGCCTGGCGCAGATTGTTGCGGGGATTTTTCCGGGAACCTCCCGCTCGGCGGCCACCATTTTCGCCGCCATGCTGGCAGGCACCGGCAACCGCGCTGCGGCGACCGAGTTTTCATTCCTCGTCGGTATTCCAACGATGTATGCCGCCAGCGCCTATGAGCTGTATGACACGATGAAATCCGGTGCTGTGCATGAGAACTGGAGCGCACTGGGCATTGCTTTAATCATCTCCACCATCACAGCCTTCATTGCTGTAAAATGGCTGCTTGGCTATATCCGCACGCACCGTTTTACAGTCTTTGCAATCTACCGGATCATCTTCGGCGTGGCGCTGCTCACCCTGCTTTGAACCGTGCATCGTCGCCTGATTGATCTGAAAACGGCGCAGCCGACCTCTTGGGGTTGGCTGCGCCGTTTTTCATTCCACTTTTCAATGGCTCATCGGATCCTCAGGCTCTATGGACCCGTACCAGAGTGGCAATCAGAAGGGCGGTCCCCAGCAGGGCAATAGCCCCTGCCGCGAAGGCACCCGTCACACCGAAGGCTTCAAGAATTGCTCCGCCAGCAACAGCCCCAATGGCAATGGCAAACTGGACCGAGGAACCGAAAAGAGCGCCACCGGCCTCGGCATCGTCAGCCAGAACCAGCGTGATCCATGTCGTCCAGCCAACGGGCACACCCCCGAAGGCAAAGCCCCACAGGGCGATGGCTGCCATTTCCACCCAAAAGGATTGGCCACCGTCAAACACCAGGATCAACCCGGACACCGCCATCAACATCGGCATCAGCAGCAAGGTCATTTGCAGGCTGCGGGCCAGCATCGCCCCAGCCGCAAACGTGCCAAGCAGATTGGCAATCCCAAAGATCAGCAGCACCAATGAAATCTGATCAAGCGGCAGATTGGCAATCGTTTCGAGATAGGGCCGCATGTAAGTGAACATGGCGAAGTGACCGGTGAAGGCCAGCATGATGGCCGCAATGCCCGCAAAAATGCCCGGTCGGCGCAAGACATCCCAGACCGCGCGCAGGGGCACTGCTTTCTCAGGCGACATGCACGGCAATGTTTTCAGCTGGAACAGCAAGGTCGCAAGCGACAGTCCCGCCGCCAGCAGAAACACCGACCGCCAGCCAATAAACCCCTCAAGAAAACTGCCCAATCCGGTGGCCGCGATTGTCGCAATCGGAACACCGCTGAAAATCAGGGAGAGGGCACGCGGCACATTCTCCGGGTGAACCAGTCGCATGGCCGTGGCAGGCGCCAGAGACCAGAATGCGCCAAGCGCAACGCCGAGCAAAAACCGGCCAATCAGCAAAAGCACGAAGGATCCGGCAAGAGCCACAGCCAGATTGGCAACCAGCATCAGAGCCATCAGACCCAGCATGACCACGCGACGATCCAGCCCCTTGCTGAGGGGGGCCACCAGCAAACCAGCCAGCAGGGCTGCAACGGCAGTGATCGTGACCGTCTGGCCAGCAAGACCTTCCGCGATGTGCAGATCACCAGCAATGGGCGTCAACAGACTGGCGGGCAGAAACTCTGCCGTGACAAGACTGAAGACCCCGAGCGCCAACGCCCAAACGGCAGGCCAATGCGTTTCCTGCGTCGCCTGTGTTGCCGCGTCTTCCGACCCGGTCAGATTTTGTAGTTCCATGGATAATCGCTCCGCATCTGTTTCCTGTCTGGAAAACCACTTGCAGGAGACCTATGTTGGCAGAGCCGTTCATTCTATCACTGAAAGACTTTAATGGTTGATCAAAAGTCCGAAAATGCTGCAGTGCAATGGGTCAACGAGCTGTTGATGGGAATGCGCCTGTCCGGCGTGAACTATCAACGGATTGAACTCACCCCGCCCTTTGGACTGGCTGTCGGGGACGAGGGCAACTGCGCACATTTCTACTTTGTTGCACGAGGAACTCTGCTGCTTGTCTTGCCGGATGGCGAGCCGATTGAAGTTCACGCAGGTGGCGCCGCTCTGTTGCCCCGCCTCGGTGCTCACAGTCTGCTCTCTCATACCAACGTGCAAATACAACCTTTGGTGTCGATTGATCGGCACACCATCTGCACTTCGTTTGATTGCATCAAACGCTGCGATGAAGATTGTCCGGAACCAGAAGTCGTGATTTTCCGAGGCCGTATGCGTCTCGACCTTGGCAGTATGCAGGCGATCCTGGAAACAATGCCCCCAGCCATTCTAGCCAGAAGCGTGCTGTCACAGCAACCCGAGATGCTGCATATTCTCGAAGCCATGGCCCGAGAAGCGGAGCTTCAGCGGGTTGGCTCGGCCGGTATTCTCTCACGCATGGCCGATGTCATTGCAGCCAGCCTGATCCGAGGGTGGGTGGAGCAACGGGTGGCCGAAAACCATGGCTGGGTCCTGCCACTTCGAGATCCGCGTCTTGGCCGTGTGCTCGCCGCCATTCACCGCGATCCAAGTCGGGACTGGAGCATCCATCTGCTGGCCGACGAGATGGGCGCGTCGCGCTCCGTCTTCACCGCACAGTTCCGCGCCGAATTGGGCGTGGCCCCAATGGAGTATGTTACCCAGATCCGCATGCGCCTTGCACGAGAATGGATCGTCGACAAGGGCTGGACCATTGACCAGACCGCCAACACTCTTGGATATGGATCACGCGCCGCCTTCAGCCGCGCCTTCAAGCGTGTTGTCGGTCGCACACCCGGCGAGGAACGCCGGACCATCGGTACTGCCCCCTTTAAAAAAGGGTTCGGCTGGCTGTTTGGTCAGTCGAAGCCCAAGCGTGTCTAGAGAACTGCCTTGGCGCGTGATGGCGCGCCAAGGACAGATGGCAATCAGCCGATATAGAGGGACTTCGCGTTGACGAATTCCTTCATGCCGAAGCCACCATGCTCACTGCCGTAACCGGAATCCTTGACGCCACCAAAGGGCATGTTGGGGATCGCGACATTGTAGGTATTGATGCAGACCATGCCGGTGTCAAAATGCTTCGACGCCAATTCGCGGGCCTTGGCTGTGTCCTTTGAGAAGATCCCGCCACCAAGACCATAGCGACTATCGTTGGCAATCCGCATTGCGTCTTCATCGTCCCTAGCCTTGATCACGGATGCGACCGGACCAAACAATTCATCATCATAAGCGGGCTGGCCGGGAGCCACATCCACAAGAACTGTCGCCGGATAGAACGCGCCTTTGCGATCCGGCACTTCACCGCCGCAGAGTGCCCGTGCGCCTTTCTTAATGCTGTCGTTCACCTGCACGGCGAGCTTGTCGCGCAGCTTGTCACCAGACATCGGGCCAAGGCCGGTTTTTTCATCGGTCGGGTCGCCCATCTCGAAGGACTTCATCCGCTCGGTAAATCGTTCCACAAAGGCATCATAGTTTGCCTCCGTGACGATGAAACGCTTGGCGTTCACGCAGGTCTGGCCATTGTTATAAATACGACCGGCCGCACAACTCTCCACGGCCACATCAAGGTCGGCATCATCAAGCACCACATAGGCATCGTTCGATCCCAGTTCGAGCACCGTTTTCTTCAAGTGCTTGGCGGCTTCCTGCGCCACGACACGGCCAGCGCCATCACTGCCAGTCAGCGTTACACCACGCACCAGCTTGTGGGCGATGATTTCGTTGGACTGATCATGATCAATGACCAGAACGGTGAACAGGTTCTTGGGCAGGCCTGCTTTTTCCATCAGATCGCGCAGGAACAACCCGCTCCCCGTGCAATTGGCCGCATGTTTCAGCAAAATACCATTGCCGGCCATCAGGTTGGCAATGGTGTATCGCATGACCTGATATGATGGGAAATTCCATGGCTGAATGCCGTAAATCACCCCAACCGGCGAATAAGTAATCACGCCGGTGCCGCCGGGAATATCGCGTTCCTCGTCGGCCAGTTCCTTCGGGCCAGCGTCAGCGGTGAAATCGCAAATCGCAGCACATAGGTCCACTTCGTCGCGGCTGTCGCTGATCAACTTGCCAACTTCCTGCGTCATCAGGGTGGCCAGTTCTTCCTTGTTGTCGCGCAGAGCCTGACCGACGGCCTTGATCTTTGCGGCACGGTCTTCAAGCGAAACCAGCTTCCACTGGGTGAACGCCGCATGGCAGGCTTCAACGGCCTTTTCTGCCGTCTCTTTGCTCATCAGATCGTAGGATGAGAGCACGTCTTCTGTTGCCGGATTGATCGTTTGGATCTGGCTTGTCATGACTGTCTCCTGGGGCCTGTTGTTATTGTCATGGACTAACAGATGGCTTGCCCAATCGTTCCTGCGATGCACCAAAACTGGTCGGTTCTTTTTCAAAAGCTGCAGTTCAAAAGCCCGGTGCCCCTGCCTGCATGGCCGTCCGAACTTTCCCGCTCCTCAGGCGTTTCCTGACAGATGCATCAAAAAGGAAGAAGGCCATGACCAATGTCGTGATCACCGGAGCCTCTGCGGGGGTTGGACGGGCTGTCGCGCAACGCTTCGCAGCACCAGGCAATTGCGTGACCCTGATTGCCCGCAACAAAAAACGGCTTGAAACAGCCGCGCAAGAAATCCGGCAGGCAGGTGGCGAAGCGCTTATCGCGCCGCTCGACGTGGCAGATGCCGAAGCCGTTGAACGCGCCGCAGCGAAAGCGGAAAAAGCCTTCGGTCCCATCGACATCTGGATCAATGTCGCCATGGCAACCGTGCTGTCCCCCGTTTCGCAAATGACTGCGGAGGAATATCGCCGGGTGACAGAGGTGACGTATCTGGGCACCGTCAACGGCACATTGTCGGCCTTGAAACGCTTCAACCGACAGGGCTGGGGCACCATCGTCCAGACCGGATCGGCACTGGCGTATCGCGCGGTGCCGCTGCAATCGGCTTATTGTGCCGCCAAGTCTGCCATTGTCGGCTTCAGCGATTCCTTGCGCACCGAACTGATGCACGACAACTCCTGCGTGGCATTGACCGTCTGCCATCTGCCAGCCGTCAACACACCGCAATTCGACTGGGCGCGTAACAAGATGAAATATCGCCAACGTCCGGTCGCGCCGGTGTACACACCAGAGCTGATTGCAGACAGCATTCATTACGCAGCGTTTCATCCAAAACGCGAATACTGGCTGGGCTTCCCGGCAGTGAAGGCAATCCTGTCGCAAAAACTAAGCCCGGAAGCCGGTGATTTCGTCATGGCCCGGACCGGTTACTCCGGCCAGCAGACCGATGAGTTGGAGGATCCGGAGCGCGCCGACAATCTGTTCGACACAGTGGATGGCGACTGGGGCGCCGAAGGGCGATTTGGCGATGAGGCACAGGACACCTCAACAGCCATGCAAATCAGCCGAAACGGTGGATCCCTGTTGGTGGCGGGCCTCACCCTGGGGCTGGCGGCCACAGCGGCAATCGCGGTCTTTGCAGGCACACGGCGACGCTAAATAGTGCTTCTTGGCCGAAAGCGGGGCTGAACATTCACTCCTGCTTTCGGGCCTCTGCCAGCGCGGAAATCGCGGCAATCATCCCGGCGTGCGACAGGCCTTGCGGAAAATTCCCCAGTTGCTCGCCGGTTTCCGCATCATATTCCTCGGACATCAGCCCCAGATCATTCACGGCGCAAAGCATGGCCTCAATCTGGGTTTCAGCCTCATCAAGCCGCCCGGCCCGCGCCAGATAATCAGCCGCCCAAAATCCACAGACGTTGAATGTGCCATCACAGCCGGGCAATCCGTCGACACCATCTGCATAGCGGCGCAGATATGCGCCATGACCAAGACGCGCCCGGATCCGTTCATAGGTCGCGACCATTCTTGGATCATCTGCTGCGAGGAAGCCGATACGCGGCAGCAACAGCACACTGGCATCAAGCCAGTCTTCATCCAGTGCGCCGGTGATCGCGCCGATGGTTTCATTCCACGCCCGTGCCATGACAAGGTCATGGATGCGATCCCGCTCCCGTGTCAGCTTGTCGACATCCACCTCGACAGCGCCCATCTCATGCAATGCAATCAGGCTGTCGAGAGCTGCCCAGCACATCGCCTTGGAATAGGTGTGATGGCGCCGTGGGTTCGGCATTTCCCAAATGCCATTGTCGGGCAGGGTCCATTGCTCCATCACCACATCGCCGAACTGCGCCATACGGACAGCTTCTCCGGGATGCAGCTTGCCTTGCTTCGCGACATAGCAGCGCGCCGTCAACAGCATGGAGCCATAAGCATCAAGCTGCAATTGCTCTGCTGCCGCATTGCCGCATTGCACCGGAGCGGACCGATGATAGCCTTCCAGCGTAACAAGGGTCTGCAAATCCAACGCCCGGCCTGGATTCAACGTGTACACGGTCTCCAGATAGGGGGCAGACGATCGGCTGGCAGCCATCAGCCACCGGAAGAAAGCTTCAGCTTCGGTAGTCATTCCCTGATCAAGGAAAGCATTGAGGACAAAATAGGAATCGCGCAGCCAACAGTAGCGATAATCGAAGTTTCGCACACCGCCGATGACCTCGGGCAGAGACATTGTGGGGGCGGCAACCACCGCACCACTGGGGGCATGAACCAGCAACGACAGCGCCATCAAGCTGGTGTGCATCTGTGTGGCAAAGGGACCATCATAGGTCCGCTCCCGCTTGCGGTCACGCCAGCAGGCGCGGGTTGCGGGCAGCGCCTTCCACACAGCCTCTGCGTTTTCCAGATAACCCGCGCCACCCTGCGTGATGGTGAGCAGAACATATCGTCGCTCGCCTTCGGCCAGTGTGATCTCGCCTTCCAGCAGGCCATTGCGGGTTTTCTCAAGCTTGATATCGCCGTCAATGACGACAATGTCGCCATCATGCGCAAACCGCCATTGCCCGTTGCAGCCCTGTTCCAGATCCGGCAGGTGCGCGCCATAATCAACCCGGGGGTTCATCCGAACCGCAACGGGCATCTTGCCGCGTTTGCCCTCCATCAGCCGCACGATGGTGCGCCCGAAACTCGCAACCTGTTCCAAACTGTCGGGCAGAACCATAAAATCGGTGACGTCAATTTCCGCATCTGCCGTGCAATGAGTTGTGGTGAGAATGGGACCATCCGCATCGTAACGACGCTTGGATGTCTGGGCCGCTGTCGCCGGACCTGCGAAAAAATGCCCGCCCCGAAACTGGTCCAGCATCCGGGCAAACAAGGGGTCGCCGTCAAAATCCGGCCCGCAAAACCAGTCAATCGCTCCATCGCGTGCAACGAGGGCGACCGTGCGCGTGTCGCCGATGATCGCATAATCCGCAATCGGCACGTATCCCGCTCGTCCTTCGTAAAGCCCTTGCCCGGTTTGAAGGGTGTCGGAAGACGTGTCTTGCTTGGTCACGAGCGCACTCACTTTAAGGTCTCACGGCAATGCCGCAGCTTGTTTATCCTTCCTCTTCAACGACCTGCGCCAGTTACAAGTTCCCGATCCCCACACGCCGGCCCCCGAGAACACAAGAAGGCATTGCCGGGCTGTTGCCGTGACCACTCAAATGCTCAACGGCAGGCGGCTTTAAATCCGCCTGCCGGGAAGAAGGGGAGGGGCAATCAGCCAAGCGTCCGGGCCCATACGGTCTGGGCATTCGTGAATTCACGCAGGCCGAAATGCGAGAGTTCACGCCCGTAGCCACTCTTTTTTACGCCCCCACTGGGATGCGTGGGTTCGAAACACTATAGCCATTGATAAAGACGCCACCGGTCTCCATTTGCTGCGCAAATCGGTGAGCACGGACAATGTCAGACGTCCAGAGATTGCCACTGAAGCCGAAATCACTGGTATTGGTAAGGTCGATCGCATGTTCGGCGCTCTCGGCGGCTCTGTTGCAAAAATTTCGTCGCTGCTTGATTGAGGGCGGATACTTCTAGGCGAGATTTTTGATCACGATTTCAAGTGGTGCCATTTTCAGGGTGAGGTGATTTTGTGGGCAGTGCATTGGCATTGCCGCTACGGGGTGAGTTACCGCGATCTCGGAGTTGAAGGCCGAAGGCAAGTGTCCGAAAGAGCCTGTGCACCGGCAAATCAAATACCTGAACAACGTCGCCAAGGCCGATCATGGCAAGCTCAAGCAACTGCTGATCAAGCCAGTCCGAGGTTTCAAGACGGTGAAAACGGCCTATGCGACCATCAAGGGCTTCGAGGTGATGCGGGCGTTACGCAAGGGTCAGGCCGCGATCTTCAACTCGACCGGTGACATTCGCGGAGAGGCCCGCATCATCGAACGTGCTTTCGGGATTGGACCGAGCGCTCTCGCTGAGGTAGTGGCGCTGCTTAATCAGAACACCGAGGCGAAGACCGCTAAGGGCCGAGGTGACCAGGCATCGTCAGCCGAAAACAATTTTTGCAACAGAACAACACCGGGTCTTTTGGGGTTGGATGAGTTCAAGGCCTTAGCCAGAAAGCGATAGACAGCAATCTTCGTTGCATCGGTCACAAACGCCCAGATCAGAGAATAAGCCCAGATGATACCGACATCGAACCAGCTCAGCGGTGCCATCAAGCCGAGGGGCCACAGACACAGCAACGTCGCCAGCACCTTGGTGCCAACGGCAGCCCAGATCATCGAGGGCGCAGGCCAGGGCCGCGTGATGTACCAACTCCGGGACCGGGCGCTGAACAGCGCCAAATGACCCGATACCGCCATCTTCAGGAAAATATAGGTCTGGATCTTGTCGACAGGCAGTTTCAGCCAGTCCATCGCCAGCCACAGCATGAGGAAACTGCCGATTGTGCCCGTGACGCCCATCACGGTAGAGACAGAAAGCACCCGGTGCATGTTCCAGCGCACCGGTTTCGGATCAAGCCATGTCTTGTCATAGGCAATCGTCATGATCGGAATGTCGTTGAAGAAGGCGAGCAGGATAATCATGATCGCCGTGATCGGGTAGAATCCATAAATGATCATGGCCAGCACCACGAAAATCATGATGCGGATGGTCTCGTTGATGCGATAAATCGCATAGGAGTTCATGCGCTCGAAGATGCGCCGTGCTTCCTCTACGGCCTTGATGATGGTCGAGAGACCGGACTGGGTCAAAATGAGGTCTGCGGCGGAGCGGGCGGCATCGGTGGCACCACTCACGGCGATACCGACATCAGCCTGCTTCAAGGCCGGTGCATCGTTGACACCATCCCCCGTCATGCCCACCAGATGTCCATGCGCCTGCAAGCTTTTGACGATGGCGTATTTGTGCTCGGGAAACACTTCGGCAAATCCGCCCGCTGCCGCAATCCGCTCGGCGCTGTCGGCGACAACCGACTTGCCGTCCGCACCGAAGACATCACTCGCGGGAATAATATTGCGGCCGAGCCCCAGCGTATCGGCAATCTCACGCCCGATAGCGGCATTGTCACCCGTGACGAGCTTGACCGAGATGCCATGATCTCCGGCTTCGGAAATCGTGCGCGCGGAATCCTCGCGTGGTGGATCAAACATCGGCAGAATGCCGAGGAACTGCCACGCTTCACCCGCCTGTTTGCGCGCAACACCCAGAGCACGATTACCTTTTTCAGCCAGCTTGGCAACGGTTTCGGCCGCTCGCTGCGCATCTTCCGCCGCCAAGGGGGCCAAGGCAAGAATGACCTGCGGTGCTCCCTTGGTGACCTGAACCGACTGCCCCTCCGGCGACGTGACCGTGGCCTCTGTCCGCTTGCCGACGGGATCGAAGGGCAAGAACCCGGTCTGCCGCTCAGGCATCGGTTATAGCCGGGTCACTCAATCCGGCGATGACGGCGGCATCAATAGCGTCGCCATTTTCAGCGCGTGACGCGAGAGCCGCGGCCAGAATAACATCCTGTGCGCTGTCGCTGGCAAACAACACCGGCTCACCCAATGTCAGCCGGTTTTGCGTCAATGTGCCCGTCTTGTCGGAACACAGGATATCAATGCCCGCCATTTCCTCAATGGCTTGAAGGCGGGAGACGATGGCCTTTTGACGCGAGAGCTTCAGCGCACCCGCAGCCATTGTGACCGAGAGCACTGCGGGCATGGCAACCGGGATGGAAGCGACCGTCAAGATAAGCGCGAATTGCACGACCTCCAGCACCGCCGTTCCGCGGTAAAGTTCAACGCAAATCAAGACGGCGACCAAAAACAGACTAAGGACAATCAGATAGTTGCCGATGGCCAGAACGGCCTTTTGAAAATGCGACGGCGCACCTGCGGTTTGAACAAGTTGTGCCGTCTTTCCAAGCAAGGTCTTGCTACCCGTTGCGCTGACAAGAGCCTGCATTTCGCCTTGTCGGACAATCGCACCGGAATAGGCCATGTCGTTGGCCTTCTTGTCGACGGGAAGGCTTTCGCCGGTCAAGGCCGACTGGTCGATGGCAAGATAATCACCGTCGGTCAGCTTGGCGTCCGCCGGGATCACATCGCCAGCGCGAATGCGGATGATATCGCCTAGCACCAGATCAGCGGCATCCACCTGCTGCCACGTACCATCGCGGCGTACCCGGGCGCGCAACGCCAGTTGACCTTTGAGCGCATCAAGCGCGTTGGAGGCCTTGTACTCCTGCCAGAAGCCGACGCAGGCATTGAAAACCAGAAGCGCCAGGATGATCAGAAAGTCAGGCCAATGCCGAACCAACGCCGACAGAACCGCCGCCACTTCGATCATCCAGGGGATCGGCCCCCAGAAATAGCCCAGAAACGTCAGCACCAGACTTTGTTTTTGCTCCATCAGGCTGTTGGGGCCCAAGGACTGTCGCCGGGACGCGGCCTCGGCTGTGGTCAAGCCGTCTGATGTGGTGGCAAGACGGTTGAAAACCTCTTCAGCGGCAAGGGTTTCAACCTCCTTGCTGTCAAGGCTTTGAACGGCACGAGGGCCGAAAGATCCTGTCGTCATGGGGATGTCTTTCAAGGTTGAACAGCGCCATGCCCAACGATCCGCGCGCAATGGCGGGCAATCATCAGGTCTTCATTCGTAGGCAGGGCCAAAACGGTGACGGCACTGTCCACCGTGCTGATACAGGCTTTACCCCGGGTGTTGGCACGCCGATCCAGAGTAATGCCAAGCCAGCTTGCCGCCTCACAGACCGCTGCCCGGATCGGCGCCGCGTGTTCGCCGATGCCGCCGGTAAACACAAGCGCATCGAGACCGCCAAGCGCTGCGGCCAGTGACCCCAGCTCACGCAGGACACGGTGCGTGAAAAGCGCAACCGCCTCGCGGGCACCAGCTTCCGGGCTTGCCAGAAGCTGCCGCATGTCATTCGAGATTCCGGACACGCCGAGCAGACCAGACTTGCGATACAACAGGTCTGTCAGCGCATCGGCGTTCATGCCCTTTTCGGTCAGCAAATAGAGCAGCACCCCGGGATCGAGGGCCCCGCTACGCGTACCCATGGGCAATCCGTCCAGGGCCGTGAACCCCATGGTCGAGGCGACAGAGCGCCCCTGATGAATGCCGCACATGCTGGCACCATTGCCAAGATGAGCCATCACCACGCGCCCCATCGCCTTGTCGTCAAGGTACTCCGGCAGACAGGAGGTGATATATTCGTAAGAGATGCCATGGAATCCGTAGCGCCGTATGCCGGCCGCCGTCAGCTCACGCGGGAGAGCGAAATGGCTGACTTCTGGCGCATTCGTTGTGTGAAACGCCGTGTCAAAACAGGCAATCTGAGGTAGACCCGGCGATGCTTTCGCCAAGGCGCGGATGGGTGCCAGATTGAAAGGCTGATGCAACGGGGCAAGCGGTGTCAGCGCTTCCAGCGCTGTCAGGATGTCAGCATCCACCCGTACCGGACCGGTAAACTGCGCGCCGCCGTGCACGATGCGGTGTCCGGCAGCCACGGTCGTCAACCCGGCCTCATGGTCTCCAATCCAGCGCAGCACCAGGTGCAAGACCCGTTCGTCTTCCACGCCAGCGGGCAGGGTGTGAAAGAAGGGCGCATCGCGTCCAGTTTCGTGGATCGTCAGGCGGCGCGCCTCACCAACTTTTTCCGCAAGCCCTTCTGCAACCGGAACCGGTCCTTCGGCTTCAAGGGCAAAGATCCCGAACTTCAGGCTCGACGACCCGGCATTGAGTGTAAGGACTGCGGAGGTCATGCGACGCGATCCGCTGCTTCGGCCTAGGACCGGGCAATCAGTACCGCCGCGGCGCAGGAGGCCAGACGATTTTGTGCATCATCTGCCCGACTTGTCAGGATAATCGGCACCCGCGCGCCCTGCACGACCCCGGCAATGCGGGCGCCCGCCAGATACTCGAGTTGCTTGGCAATCATGTTGCCTGCATCAAGATCCGGCGCGACAAGAATATCGGCCCGTCCTGCCACCGCTGAAACCAGACGCTTCGTGGCGGCAGCGGCAGGAGACACCGCCGTGTCGAACGCCAACGGACCATCGACGATGCCACCCGCGATCTGGCCGCGATCTGCCATCTTGCACAGGGCAGCAGCATCGAGGGTCGATGGCATCCGGGCATTGACCGTTTCAACAGCCCCCAGCAGGGCGACGCGGGGGGTCTCGACGCCCAAGGCCAACGCCATATCGATGACGTTTTGAACAATATCCCGCTTGGTCATCAGATCCGGCGCAATGTTGATAGCCGCATCGGTGATGAAAAGCAGTTGTTCATAGCGCGGCACATCCAGCACAAAGACGTGGCTCAACTTGCGTTCAGTACGCAGGTTGTTGGCAGGATCCATGATGGGATGAAGAAACTCGTCCGTGTGCAAACTGCCCTTCATCAGAGCGAGCACGTCCTTGTCACGCGCCAAGGCGGCGGCGTGGGCGGCGGCGGCGTGCGAATGTTCGGTCGCAATGAGGCGATAGGGCGAAATGTCCAGCCCGGCCACCTCGGCTGCAGCGCGGATTTTGTCTTCCGGCCCAATCAGCACCGGCTCGATCAATCCCGCCCGGGCCGCGTCAACTGCGCCTTGCAGGGCATTGCTTTCCACCGGGTGAACCACAGCGGTCAGTAATGGCGGCGTTTCGACAGCCTTTGCAATGATCGCCTGAAACTTCGCCCCCGGATGCTCAATCACAACATCCGGCAAGACAACCCGCGGGCGACGGATCTTGTCGCTGGGAGCAATCACCAAAGCGGTCCCATCAATGACGGTTTCGCCCTTCTGGTTGATACAGGCGCAGGCGAAGGTGATACGGTGATGCTTGGCGTCCTTCTCCTGTGCCGTCACGCTGACCGTGACCGTATCCCCCAGACCCACGGGCGCGAGAAAGCGCAGGCTCTGATCCAGATAGATCGTTCCAGGGCCCGGCAATTCGGTTCCAAGAACCGTGGAAATCAGCGTTGCGCCCCACATCCCATGGCCTATCACCCGATGAAACATATCGGTCTTGGCAAATTCCGGATCGGTGTGCGCCGGATTGACATCGCCTGACATACTGGCGAACAGATCAATGTCGCGCTGTTCGAGTGTACGAACGAGTTCTGCACTGTCCCCAATGGCAATGCTGTCAAAAGTCCGGTTTTCAATAAAAGACGAAGCTGCTTGCTGCATGATCTGGATCTCTGTGCTGAGTCAGTCGGCGACGTGATAACCGCCATCAACGTGGATTATTTCGCCTGTCACCGCGTGGGCAGCATCGGAGGCAGGAAGCCCGCCATCGCACCCACATCTTCAATGCCGACAAGCATGTGTTCGGGCGCGCGGGCGGCAGCGCGTTGCATCAACTCGTCAAAGTGGTCGATACCAGAGGCCGCCCGCGTGGCCAGCGGGCCCGGCGACAGCGCATTGACGCGAATGCCTTTCGGGCCCAGCTCCACCGCCAGAGACCTTGTCACGGCCTCCAATGCGGCCTTGACCGGGCCCATCAGATTGTAATGCTCCACAACCCGCTCGGCGCCATAGTACGTCATGCACATCAGGCTGCCGCCGTCTGTCATCAGTGGTTCAGCCAGTTTCGCCATGCGGATGAACGAGTGAACAGAAACATCCATCGCCAGCCCAAACCCAGAGGCCGAACAATCCGTCACCCGGCCATGCAGATCGTCTTTCGGGGCAAAGGCTATGGAATGCAGCGCGAAATCCAGTCGCCCCCATTTACGCCGCACGGCTTCAAACACCGCTTCGAGTGCGCCGGGAACCTCCACATTGCAGGGCAGGATGATCGGGGCTGCAAGCTCGTCGGCAAGCGGACGCACATAGCCCTCCGCCTTGTCAGACTGATAGGTGATGGCAAGCTCCGCCCCCAGATCGTGGAAGGCGCGTGCACATCCCTACAGGCAATGGACTTGTCATTGGCGACGCCGAGAACAATCCCGACCTTTCCTTCCAGAGAACGCATCAAGATCTCCTATTTTTGCAAGACGTAGGTGCCGGGCGCATCACACAAGGGGGCAAGACTGCCTTCGACCGATCCCATTTCAGGCGGGGCTTCTTTCGCACCAGATCGCGTAGCCAGCCACTCCTGCCAAGGCAAACCACTGCGAGCCATTGACCGACGCGGTGTCCGCCTGCCAGTCGTCCGGCCCTTGCCACATATCCTCGGCCGCCTTTGTCGACATGCGATAGCTGCGATGGGAATGTCCCGGTTCACTTATGATGCCTGCGTTGTGACCGCCCGTCGTCAGCAGGAACGTCATTTCCGAGGCAGACATCAGCCCGATTTTATACACCGAGCGCCAGGGAGCGACGTGATCATGCTCTGCTCCGACCGCAAAAAGCGGGGTGCGAATGTCCGTCAAGACAATCGGACGTCCGTCAATTTCATAGTGCCCTTCCGCCAGGGCATTTTCCAAAAACAGCTTGTTGAGATAATCTGAATGCATCTGATAGGGCAGGCGCGTCGCATCGGCATTCCAGGCCATCAGATCATTCATCGGTCGGCGGTGGCCCATCAGGTAATCGCGCACCATCCGGGACCAGATCAGGTCGCTGCTGCGCAACATCTGAAACGCGCCAGACATCTGACCTGCTTCCAGTAATCCCCGGTCCCACATCAGATCTTCGAGGAATGCCACCTGCGCCGGATCAATGAACAGCATGATCTCACCGGCTTCCGTGAAATCGGTTTGCGCTGCCAAAAGCGTCAAGGATGCAAGCCAATCCTGTTTTTCACGACCCAGAAGAGCGGCGGCGAGCGACATCAAGGTGCCCCCCAGACAATAGCCAACGCCGTGAATTTGCCGATCAGGTAATATCTTGCGGATGGCCCGCATGGCCGTAAGTGGTCCGTCCTCGAGATAATCCTGCAAGCCGAGATCCCGATCCCCTTCACCGGGATTTTTCCAGGAGATCATGAACACCGTATGACCCCGATCGACGAGGAATTTGACCAGAGAATTTTCCGGTGAAAGATCGAGAATATAATACTTCATGATCCAGGCTGGCGTGATCAGGATCGGCTCGCGGTAAACTTCTTCGGTCGTCGGCTCATACTGGATCAGTTCCATCAGCCGATTGCGCAAGATGACCTTGCCGGGAGAAACCGCGACCGCCTCGCCAACTGGAAACTGATCAGCACCGACGGGAGGCAGATGCGCGATCGTGCGTTGCCAGTCCTCAAAGGCGTTCTGGATGCCTTGCATGAAATTCATGCCGCCCGTGCGTTGCCATTCGCCCAGAACCTCTGGGTTGGTCAGCGGAAAATTGGACGGAGAAAACATGTCCATGATCTGCCTGCCGGCGAAATCCACCATCTCCAGATGATGTTTGCTGGCACCGCGCACATTGCGGGTCGAGGCGGCCAGCGTTTTCTCGGCCAGCAGGAAAGACTGGGCAAAGGCCGAAAACGGCAAGGCACTCCATTCAGGAGCAGAAAATCGGCGGTCCCCCGGCTTGGGTTTGATGTAAGGCTGCGGTTCCGCCGCATCGACGGTCAGTGCCAGATGCGAGGCCAGATCTGACGCCTCACGCAGGGCATTGCTCCACACGTCCATGCGATGTGCGGGGGCGTTGGCCAAATGAACGGCCCAGTCAAAGAAAGCCGCAATGCCAGAGGCAGGGGAAAGACCCATCGTGCCTTCCGCCTCGCGGGCATGCAGCCAGCGATCATAAGCGTCTGTAAGTGTATCTTCCATGGGAAAGGTCCTTTCCTGCCGCAATGCGGCACTTGTCTCGACCTGACCTTAATCTACTGCTGACCAAGGAAAATTGACATGGATCAAAGTGCCGCAGTTTAGGTTGTTTTCTTGCAGTGCATCCAATTCCAGATTGCACACCTCCGCAAGACCGTTGTGACAAGCGACAGCAGCGCTTAGGGTGTGGCCAATTCCCGCCTGTGGTTTCCAGCCAAAATTGGAATGTTATGATGTCACGCCCGCGAAAGCCTGCCGCCGCACCAGAGCTTGCCATCCGCGCCTTGCCATTCGGGCAGGCGCCCTATGATCGCGCCCTGCAAATTCTGAGTGTCGACGAACGACGTCGACTGGCCGAGATCGGCACGTTGATGACCCTTGAACGCGGCGCAACGCTGTTTCGCGAGGGGCAATCCGCCACGGCCATTTACGCCATCGCCTCCGGTGTGCTGAAGACATCGAGAGTGTCTCGGGACGGCCACGAGACCATCACGGCGTTCCATTTCGCAGAAGACCTTCTGGGCCTCGCCGAACTGGGGCATTTCGTCAATTCGGCCGATGCGGTGCAAACCGTTCAGGTGTACCAGTTGCCGCTGTCGCGATTGGAAGCGTTGCTGCGCAGTGATGCTGCGCTGGAACTGCACATCCTTTGCAAGCTGTGCCATGAACTGCGCGAAGAACAACGCCACACAATTCTGTTGGCCAGCGAAACGGCGCGTGTGCGCCTGCTCTTGTTTCTGTCGCTGATGCTGGAGGAAATGCCACCATCGCAGATTGACGGCGATCGTTTGCATTTGCCAATGGGTCGACAAGACATTGCCAATTTCATCGGACTTTCGGTCGAAACCGTCAGCCGCATGTTTCACCGGTTGGCGGAGGAGGGGCTGCTGGAACTCCCCCACCCCCGCGAAGTCATCCTCGCAGACCGCGCCGCCTTCGACGCTGCCGTCGGCACCTGGTCATCAAACACCGCCGAAGTCCGCAATCTCAAAGCGTGAATGAATGCCGCGCTCGCTGCCCATTCGTTATACCGGATGCAGCAACGACAAACCCTCCGCATCAAACGCATGCAGGCTCATCGGATCAGCACGCAGACAAATTCGTTCTCCCTGTGTGCCAACGTCAGAGCGAACGCTTTTATAAGTCAGGGCATTCTGGTCACCGGGAGCAGCATCCAACTGGATGTGGTAGAGTGCAAATTCTCCAAATTCCTCAATGACATCAATAACACCCTCAAGTCCCGTTTCTCCCGATTTTGCCTGAATCAAATTTTCCGGACGGATGCCTATTGTCTGTGTCCTGTCAGGCAGGATTTCGGTCCTGTTGGAGAGGGCCAGACTTGCGAGTTCGGAAGGAAGAAAGTTCATCGTCTGCCCGCCGATGAAGCCAGCAACGAAAGCATTTGCGGGTGCCCGGTACAGCTCCAATGGTGTGCCCACCTGAGCCACCTCGCCACCGTTCAACACCACAATCCGATCGGCAAGCGTCATGGCTTCCGTCTGGTCATGCGTCACATAAACCATGGTCGTTCCAAGCCGGGCATGAAGACGGGCAATTTCGACGCGGGTCTGACCACGCAAGGCCGCATCCAGATTTGACAGTGGCTCGTCGAACAGGAAGACCTCGGGCTCGCGTACGATGGCTCGGCCAATGGCGACACGCTGTCTTTGCCCGCCTGACAGAGCCTTGGGAGACCTTTCAAGATACGGCTCCAATTGCAGGATCTCCGCTGCTGCGGCAACCTTCTGAGCAACCGTGGCTTTGGGTGTACCGGAGAGTTCCAATCCAAAGGACATATTCTCGCGCACCGACATATGCGGATAAAGCGCATAGGACTGAAACACCATGGCAATACCTCGCTTGGGCGCAGGCGTATTGTTCATCACCTTGCCACCAATGGACACCGTGCCGGAGGTGACATTTTCCAGTCCTGCAATCATGCGCAACAACGTTGATTTTCCGCAACCTGACGGGCCAACGAAAACGATGAACTCGCCATGCTTGATATCGAGGTTGACGCCCTTGATGACCTCAAGGGCGCCAAAAGATTTGCGAACATCATCCAGATGCAGATCAGCCATTGCGACCTCCCTTGGTCAAGTCGACATGCAGTGTCACAATCTCGAAGGGACGGAAATCCAGCACTACCGAGTTGTCGTCGATATACAGCGGTTTGCTTGCCTCTTCTTCCATCAGGTTGACCTTGCGCACCCGACTGACCGGCAATCCGAACCGCACGGTGCCCTGCGCGCGTCGGTTGGCGTGCTCGAACAAACGCAGGATCAGGCCGTCACCGCTCTCCGCCCGCTTCACGGTTTCGATTGTCACATTTGGTGCATCGATCCCGGCAAGGCTGAAACTGTCGCAGGCCTGTTCCGAGATCGTGCCCGTGAGACGCAATGGATTATTGAAGCGTTCTGCGGCATGATGCACCACTTCGAAGTCACGTAGGCCCTCATGCACCATCAGCGCATAGCGCATGTGATGGGGACCTTGATCAGCGTTCGGATTAGGTGAAACCGAGCTGCGCAACAATGTCAGACGCACAGTCTGCTCGTGGGCGTCATAGCCGTACTTGCAGTCGTTCAAAAGCGTTGCGCCGAAGTCCGGTTCGGACATATCCACCCAGCGATGCATGGAGGCCTCAAACCGGGCTTTGTCCCAACTTGTGTTGCGATGCGTGGCACGGGTGACGTGCCCAAACTGGATCTCAGACCGGATGTCAGAGACATTGAGATCAAACGGGAACAGTGCCTTCAATACCGTGTGATGCTCGTGCCAATCGATGAACGTGTCAAATTCCACGCAATCGGCGTTCTTCTCAAGCGACACGATTTGCACCACCTGTGATCCCTGATAGGCCCGTTCGATGCGGATTGCCGCCCGATGCGGTCCGGTCTCCACCACCGAGATGTCAGCCTTTGCCGCGCTTAATGGCCAGAATTGCTCCTCGAAGTAGGCATCAACATCCCAGGCATCCCAGTTGATCGACTTGTCTTCATAGGCAATGAGTCGGTTGGCCGTTTCGCCCGTCGCAATCAGTTCGCGCTGGCGGAGCTTGTCGAAAACGGACGTGATCTCCCCTTTGGCATCAAAGGCTACAGCGACCTTAGAATTTTCCAGATGCGATTGTGATACCGACAAGGAGCCAGCCGCAGCCGAGGAAGGCCCGACACTGGAAAGCCCCGTCCAACCCTGCGCCTCAAGGCCATGCACAGGAGCGGCAAGAGTGGTGGTCCCATCGGCCTGATGCATGACCTGGACCGGTTCGCTGATACCGGCTGAAGCGACGGTATCGCCCGTGCCTTCAGGCAGGATCACCAGATCACCCTCACGCGATTGGCTGGTGAAATTATAGACACGAGCGCCTGTCTCCGCTCCGCGCAAACTGGTTTCCGCCGCGCGCAAAGGGCCATTGGCGCTGTGAAGTTCAGCAAACAGCGCGCCATAGTCCTGACGGGCATCTTCGTACACTTCCATGATGGAGGTGCCGGGCAGAATGTCGTGGAACTGGTTGACCAGCACAATTTTCCAAAGCCGATCGAGATCGTCAGCCGGATAGGTTGCACCGGCCGTTTCGCTGGCCAGCGCTGCCAGAAACTCGAATTCACGCATGGCGCGCTCGGCCATGCGGTTGTTGCGTTTGGTTTCGCCGATTGTCGTCAGCGTGCCACGGTGCAGTTCCAGATAAAGCTCGCCATGCCAACGCGGGAACCGCTCGGCTTCAGCCTCCATCTTCTTGCCCAACCGGGTCAGAAACGGCTTCAGACCTTCCAGCTTCAACTTTGGAGCACCAGGAATGCCACGCTCCAGCCGCGTACCGCGTGCGATCATGTCGCGGGTCGGTCCACCGCCGCCATCACCATGACCATAGCAAACGACCAGTTCGTCATGCACCGCCTTTGGCTCGTAGCGTTTCCACGCCCCCATCACCTCACTGACCGAAAGATCCGAGTTGTAGGTGGTGTAAATCTCCTCGCTATCATAGGCCTGCGCGGTCAATAGGTGCGCTTTGGTATCGGTGCCATCAATGCCACGCCAGAAGAACGTATCAAACGGATGCTTGTTGGTGTCATTCCAGGACAGCTTGGAGGTCAGGAAATAGTCGAGACCGGATTTGTCGAGGATTTGCGGCATATTGGCGGAATAACCGAAAGTATCCGGCAGCCAGACACAGGTCGGCGTGACACCGAACTCGGTCTGGTGGAACTTGCGGCCCATCATGATCTGGCGGACCATGCTTTCACCCGACACGATGTTGGCATCCGGCTCCACCCACATGGCGCCTTCAATCTCAAGCTGGCCAGACTTGACCGCCTTCTTGATCTCCTCCCACAGCTCGGGATAATCCTGTTTCAGGAAGTGATAGAGCACTGCCTGATTGTACATGAAGATGAACTGCGGAAATTCCTTCATGTTGGTCAAAGCCGTGGCAAAACTGCGCCCGCCTTTCTCGCGCGTATGGGCGATGCGCCACAGCCACGCAATGTCGATATGCGTATGACCGAAGGCCGTAATCGTCGGCTGCACTTCCGTATCTTGCAGCGCATAGATTTCATCAGCGATCTTCCGCGCAGCGGACAGGCTTTTTGCAATCCATCGGTCAGTCCCTCGCCACGCCGGTCAAGCGCCCGCAAGGCTTTGTCGACCCGGTTGAGGATCTGGTGACGGCGCGGATCGTTTTGCGCCAGGCGGCAGGCAACATCAACCGGGGTTTGCAGATCATGATAGAGGCCTTCAACGACCTCATTGCGCACCAGATACTCCACTCCGAAGCCCGCAAGCGGACGGTCGAAAAACGTGAAGGCATCCACCAGAAGGGTGAATTTCTGGCCCGGCTTCGCCTTGCGCATCAGCACCACTTCGGTGTGATTGCCATCGATCGCCTGCGCGATCTGGCCATCGATATAGGCCAGACACTGCGGATCAGTGGTGCCGGGACGCTCTCGCCACTGCGACGAAAACCGCAGCAGAAAAGTCTGCCCCTTTGCCTCTTCCGGTACGACAATTTCCGCCGCAAACCAAGGTATGGCCCTGTTTCTTTGACCAGACCGAGCGCTGTGTAAAGGCAGGCCACCCTTTCCAGCTTGCGGCAAGTGCTTGTGGGGCCTCCATTTCATCTTCGCAGATGTGCCACTGAATTTCACCAAGGCACCGATTGCAGAATTTTAGTTTTCAGGTCCTTCAACAGGCGTTGCAGTTTGGCTTCCTGCTTCACGTCATCGACAGTCAGGTTGAGCTTGGATTTCAGGGGGTTCATATCGTTATCCTTTTACGCCAACCCCTGCGAAACCGGTGTTCATATGCCGGCGCAGGAGAAAATAGACAGCCACGGCAGGAGCCGCATAAATGAGTGAGAACGCTGCGAGATAGCCGAAGTCGATCGCGCCATGCTGACCAAAGGCCGAGTAGAGCCCCATGGACATGGGAAACGACGACTGGGTGCGCGAGAACAGCAGCGGAAAAAGAAACTCGTTCCAGGCGTTGGTGAAGGTGAAGAACCACACCACAGCCATGCCTGCCCGGGACATGGGCAACACGATGCGCCGCAAAATGACAGGCAGAGATGCGCCTTCCACATGAGCGGCTTCTTCCAGTTCCACGGGAACGGTATCGAAGAAATTCTTCAAAAGCAGCATGGCGAAGGGCAGGTTGAGCACCGTTAACGCCACGATGATGCCGGTGTTGTTCAGCAGGCCAACTTTTTCCGCCGAAAAATAGATCGGCACCAGAATGCCTGTTGGCGGCAGCATGCGCAGCAGCACCAGCGACCACAGGAAGGCATTTCGGCCGGGCAGACGCACCCGCGACAGCCCATAGGCCGAGCCCGCCCCGACCAGCAGCGTGAGGGTGGCCGCACCGACTGAAATATAGACAGAATTCCAGAACTGAAGCAGAGAATCGCCCGAAAGCACATGAACGAAATTGGCAACCCCAAGCGAGCGCGGCCACATGAGCTGGCCACTGGCCCTGAGTGTCCACCGCATTGGTAATCAGCTGCAGGCAAAGGGACTGATCCAGATGATCGCCAGAAAGGTGAGTGCCAAAGCCAACGTGTTGGAAGGACGGTTGGTGACAGCCATTACTTTGGCTCCTTCAACAAGCGCACATAAAGCAGCGACAAAACACCGACAATCACCAGCATGGCGACAGAAATGGCACTGCCATAACCCAGTTGCCCAATGCTGAAACTCTGATGATAAAGAAAGATCGACAGCACTTCGGTCTGATGCCCCGGTCCACCGCCGGTCAGCGCGTAAATCAACGGAAAATAGGTGAAGGTCCAAATGGTGATGAAGAGCAGATTGGTGCCGATGTGTGGCCGGATGATCGGCAGCACCACGCGGCGTGTGCGCACCCATGTGCCTGCGCCGTCTACCTTGGCGGCCTCAACCACCTCATGCGGCACATTATCGAGGGCTGCGGAGTAAAGCAGGTAAGACCAGTGCCGTGCCCTTCCATACGTTGGCAATGATGACCACCGGCAGTGCGTAGTTGTTGAGGAAGTTGATCGGCGCATAGCCGAAAGGAATAACCAGGAATTGGTTGACCAGCCCCGACTTGCCTGCCGTAGCAGACCACAGGAACGCGGCCACGATATCCGGCAACAACCATCCCAGCATGACGGACGCTTCAAGCGCACCGCGCAGCGTGCCGCGAAAGTTGCGCAGCACAGTGGCCAGAATGAACCCCAGGATACTCTGGCCGATGATAGCCGAGAAAAAAGTAAAGTTCAGGGTCGTCATCAGGCTTTGCAGAAACCCGCGTCGATGGATCAGACGCTCGTAGTTTTGCAGGCCCACAAAGTGCCAGTGCTCGGCATTCACCCCGTAAAGACCAAGATTGGTGAAGCTGAACACAACGGCCCACAAGGCGAAGTAAAGCAAGATACCGACAAAGATCAGGGCAGGGAGCGCCGCCAGCAACAGGACGGGCAAAGAGCCAGACAATCAGGGACTGGCCCAGTTTTGAGAACTGAGTTTCATGATGATTTCCGACACAAGGGGCAGGTGAGCAAAAGCTCACCTGCAAACAGGGCGGGGCGCCGTTACTTGAGGGTTTCCACCTTGTCTTCGCCGAACTGGTCGACCAGCGCATCGTGATATTCCGCCAGAGCATCCTCGACCCCTTCTCCATCGAGGATGGAGCCGGTAAGCTGCTGGATCTGCGAGGAAACAAACTGATAGCCCGGATAGGTATCACGCCCTGTGGTGTAGGCTGTCAGTTTGCTTGCTGCACTCAGGAAGGCATCGGCCTTGTAGGCGTCTGAATTGGCAATATCCGTGCGCGGCGCAATCAGGCCGCTGTTGACGATCCAGGGCTGCGTGTTCGACACGTCAAGGATCGTTTGCAACAGCTTGACTGCGGCCTCCTTGTTTTTGGATTTGGCGTTGATCGCCAGCGACCAGCCGCCGGAAATATCCGTATGCTTCGGCGCCCCTTCCACCCCGGACCCCGGCTAGGGGGTCCAGCCCAATTCCTTGCGACGCTCTTCAGGAGATGGAATATTTTTCTGTCCGCAGTCATACAGACAGGCCCACTTCCATGACCCACTGGCCAGAATGCCGATTTGATGTTTCTTGAAGGCCTCGCTGTAAGCAGTGTTCAGATCGGTGGCGTAATTGATCGACGGTTCAGTCAGGTTCTTTTCGACGTAAACCTCGTGATAAAGCTCTGCCACACGCTTGAGCGCCGGGCTTGCCCCGATCCACTTGCCCGCCTTGCGATCCCGCAGACGATTGCGATCGCCGTCGGGCCTATCCGCGCCCAGGAGCGCCATGTAGACACCCTGCATGGTCGCGGCCTCTCCCTGCTTGGCCCCCGCAGGCAGCAGAAAAGCGTAGTCAATGCCAGTCTTTTTCTTGATGGTGACAGCGGTCTTGAGGATGTCATCCCAGGATTTAGGCTGCCAAGGCATCTTGATACCGGCATCCTTGAACACGGACTTGTCGTACCAGAGCATTCGCACGTCGGTATCGGTCGGGATGGCGTAAAGCTTATCCTGATAAGAGTTGATGCCTAACAGGGCAGGGACGTAGAATTTGAACTGATCCCAAGACGCCATGGGCTGGTCAAGTTGTTCCAGATATCCCGCAGACGCCATGGCTGACACCATGTAGCTGTCAACGGAGACAACATCCGAGGCGGTTCCCGCCGCCAGATCAACTGCGGCGCGCTTGTCATACCCGCCATTAGGCAACTCGGTGGCCTCGACCTTCTCTCCGGTTTCCTTCTCATATTTGGCAATGCCCGGTTTGATCAACGCGGCATAGCCTTGCGAATACATGATTGAGACATCCGCAAAGGCAGGGCCCGCAGTCAGGCACAAGGTTCCCAGCAGGGCACTTTTCAAAAGGACTTTCATTTTTGGTTTCCTCCCGTGATCGGCTCCACCTTTCGGTATCTCCCAATGAGCCGTCCAACTTAAGGAACCATCGTTTTTAGAGTTTTGCAACGTTGCAATTTTGCAATTCGTGTTAGGATCACAATTGCAGGACGTAGAAAGCCATATATCTGTCTGTGTAAGTGTTTTCAGGCGTTCGCTTTTCGCGTATTGGACGAAATGCAACGTTGCATTTATTTTACTTATCTGGAGAAATCACGCGATGGCGAAGAAGCCGCGTCCCACATTGCAGACAATCGCGGATCGAACGGGACTCAGCCTTTCCACCGTCTCACTCGCCCTGCGTGGTGGAGCCAATCTGAAGGCGGAAACCCGTAGCAAGGTCATGCAGGTTGCCCATGAGGTTGGCTATGAGCCCGACAGGGCAGGGGTACGCCTGCGGACGGGGCGCTCCAATACCATCGGCATCATCCTGGATGGGCGCGAAGATTCAGTCTGGTTCTCGCGACAGCTCATTCACGGTGCCAGCGATGTGGCCCGCAAACACGGCATGGCCCTGAATGTCTATCCGGAGTTTGAACGCGCCGACACGTTGCGCACCATTCGCCAACTGGCGGACGGCGGACTGGTCGACGGCCTGATCCTGACTCATACCGAGCCGCAGGATCAGCGTGCCAAAATGCTGCTTGAGATGGACTTTCCCTTCGTTACCCACGGCAGGACCGAACTTTTCTCCCCCACCCTTATCACGACTTCGATTCTCAGCTCTTCGTCGAAATGGCGCTGGATATTCTGGCCGGATTCGGCGTCCGCCGTGTGTTCACCGTGCTGTCGCATCAGGAGACCTATAACAGCCTCAACATTCACCGAAAATTCGAACGAGGCATCCAGATCCGCGGCATGAGCGGTGAGATCTATGATGACCCCGAGCAGGGCGGCGACCATGTCCGCAACATCCGGGATCTCGGACTGCGACTGAAACGGGAAGGGCGTCTGCCCGAAGGGATCTTATGTGAGAGCGAACTGGTGGCCATCAGCATCGCAACAGGTTTGCGCGACGCCGGTGTTGTTCTTGGCAGAGACGTACATCTGGTCTCCAAACAGACATCAGAGCTTCTCTCCGCACTGTTTCCAAGTGCCGTCGGCCTTTATGAAGGAATCTATGACTCCGGCCGCGAACTGGCCCGCCTGCTGATGGGCCGCTTCGCCGGACAGCCCATCGAAGACCTTCAAACCCTGGTCAAACCAAGACGACTGGACCCAGACGAGCGTATTTGAATACCGCGCCGGCGTGGCGTGCATCAGCTGTGCTGCCACAAGATCGCGGCAAAGCCGGCGCCCCCCTCACATACGTCTGAGCAACAAAAGCTTTGATTTGAATGAATTATGATGCATATACATCATAT
The DNA here is from genome assembly GCF_055809635.1 of Roseibium sp. 10G30-5. Taxonomy (NCBI): domain Bacteria; kingdom Pseudomonadati; phylum Pseudomonadota; class Alphaproteobacteria; order Hyphomicrobiales; family Stappiaceae; genus Roseibium; species Roseibium sp. 10G30-5. Next base: position 173,034 of record NZ_JBVVUH010000001.1, on the reverse strand, counting down.
GACAAATCGCAGCCTTCTCCTCATTCTCGCGTTGGGGGGCATCTGGGGCACCAACTTCCTTTTCATGAAGTTGGCACTAGCCCATATTCACGCTCTGGATCTTGCGATGTGGCGCATCGCCTTCGGGGTAGTGCCTGTGGCAGTCCTCGCTCTCTGGAAACGACAACTGGTCTTGAGCGATCTGCGATCGGTACATCATTTCCTTGCAATGGCCTGCCTTGCCAATCTTGGACCGTATATCCTTTTCATCATCGGCACGGATCACCTTCCTTCTGGCATTGCGGGAGCCATTGCCGGGGCCGTGCCTTGCATCACGGCCATACTCGTCGCCTTGGTCTTGCCGTCCGAAAAACCAACAAGGCGCATGGTCATCGCACTTGCCTTTGGCATGGTCGGTGTGCTGCTTTTGTCTCCTATCGACGGCATAGCATCAAACAGCCATTTGCCCTGGATTGGCGTCCTTGGCAATGCTGGGTGGGTCATTATGTTATGCTGCGGCACTGATTTATGCGCGACGCTTCGTGCAACCGCTCGGGCTTGAACCAACCAAGCTGGCCCTGTACCAGATGATCTGTGCGCTTCTGCTGATCCTGCCAATCTCGCACCCCACCTCGCTGTCAGCTCTTGCAGGGGATCCTTTAGCCCTGACAGGACTGATCCTGGGACTTGGCGTGCTCGGCACGGGCGTGGGCTTCGTGATCTATTATAATTTGATCGCCAGCGTCGGTGCCCTGCAGGCTGGGTCGGTCTATTATATCCCACCTGCCATCGCGCTCGCGCTCGGCACGATATTTCTGGGCGAACAGCTGGATATGCGTGATGTACTCGGCACCCTGCTCATCCTGATTGGAGTCTCATTTTGCCAACCGAAAACCCACGTCTGGATGAAATCGAAATGATCCAATGCGCCTGCACCAACCTGAAGATGGCAGCCCGAGCAACTGGACGCCTCTATGACAAAGCCCTTGCTCCACTTGACTTGAATGCCATGCAGTACGCGATGTTGAACAATATTGCGAAATGCAAGGAGATCCCGACAATGCAGCTTGCAAACATGCTGTCATTGGAGCGAACCGCGCTTTATCGAGCCCTTGCTGTTCTCGAAAAGCGCGGCCTTCTCGTCACCACGCCCGGAAAAGGCCGCGAACACCTCCTGAGTTTGACAGCAAAAGGACATGACCTGCGCACTCAGGCTGCGGTGTTATGGGGAAGCGTTCAAGAACAGTTCATAGAGGAGTATGGCCCGCAATGGCCAGAATTTCTGGATCAGCTACGCCACGCCACAGCGATTGCCGAAAAAGCTGTGCAGCAGGGACACCCTTCCAGACGGCCTGAGCCCCCATCAGAGGGGAAGACGCAGTTCTTTCAGAAATAAGAACTGCGTCTTCTCCTTTCAGAAGCACAAGGCAGCGATGCCCGAACAGCTGTGTTCGACCTCACCGACCGCGTCAGGCAACCGAGGCACCGACACCAGTCCGGGTTAGGTTTACCTCCAGCGCCTTGGAGACTGCGCTCCCAAACGCTTCGGGTTTCATCTTCTGCAATTACTCTTCCAATTCAAAACGTATTCCAGTGAGGTCTTCGCTGATGGACCACAGGCGGTCGGCGTTGTCCGGATCAATGGCGTAGGCCATAACGCCATTCGTCCGGGTCAATCTGTCTTCCATCTGCATCGAGATCGTATCATCGTCCGGCAGGACCTGACCAATGTCGCAGTCATGACAGAAAACACCACCCTTGCCATCAAGTTGGTCAGACACCGCACACCAGATCTGAGTTGCGGCCCCCTGAGGTACGGATTTCAAATCACGAGACGGATCAACCACCGGTCGGCCATCGGCGTCCACGGCCCCAAATGACTTCAGGAGAGCCGGATCGAGATGCTTGCCCAGCCCCGTATCAACAATGCCACCAGGATGAAGCGAGAAGGCACGGACACCGTGGACTTTTGCTCTCGCATCCAGCGCCAGGGCAAAGAGCACATTGGCGGTCTTTGATTGGCCGTAGGCAACCCAGGGGTCATATTCGGTATGAGTAAAGCTCATGTCATCGAAGCGGACGGGCGAGAAGCGGTGCCCGAGCGAGGACACGGACACGACGCGTGCATTGCCCGAGCGCTTCAACGCGGGCCAAAGTCGAGCCGTCAGGCGAAAGTGTCCGAGATGGTTGACCGAGAACTGCAACTCATTGCCAGCCGCGTCATGCGTCAGCTCCGGCAAAGCCATGATCCCAGCACTATTGACCAGAAGATCCAGCGGCAGTCCCTGTTCCACGAACCTTGCAGCGAAGGTATCAATGCTGTCCGGATCACTCAGATCCATTGGCCAGACCTCGCAGGCAACCCCGGCGACGGCCAGATTGCTGCGCGCGCGGTCGACATCGCGGGCCGGAACCAGAACGCGTGCTCCAGCCAGCGAGAGCGCCCGCACGGTTTCCATGCCAAGGCCGGAATAGCCACCCGTGACAATTGCCACACGACCCTGAAGCGACGTGCCGCGCATAACATCTGCGCTGGTGGTGGTCGGGCCGAAACCGGAGGAAAGAGGTGTTTGAAGTGCGGTCATGAAAATCTCCCGTGTTTGATAGCTAGCAGATAGGCACTATGCTCTGAACACTGAACGTCTGATCGTTCTCATTTTTTAGCGAAAGTTCAAAATGTCGAGTGATCCGCTTTCCAACCTTTTGGCACTGGCTCAGGCGAAGTCAGCGCTCTCCGGTGGCTTTGAAGCTGGCGGAGCTTGGGCGCTGCGGTTTCCACCGCCGGAACGCATCAAGTTCTTTGCCGTGGCGCGTGGGCAATGCCATGTCGCCATGGATGGCCGTATCGAGCCCTATACCCTTCAGGCGGGAGATGCCTATCTGCTGAAGGAACGCGTTGCCTTTACGCTGGCATCGGATCTTTCCGTCCCGCCCCTACCGACGTCAAAGGCCTTCAGCAGCTCACACAAGGGGATGCACCATCTGAACGAGGGGAACGACTTCCTGTTTCTGAGCTGCCACCTGGATGTGGACGCGGAGACGGGGCGCCTGTTGCTGGACAGCCTCCCCAATCAGTTGCATCTGAGCGGGCAGGAGGCAGGCCAGTTGCCTTGGCTGATTGCCGAACTGATGCGAGAGACGCATGAGAAGACACCCGGCGCAGATGCCGCCAGCGACAACCTCGTGAGCCTGATCTTTCTGCAAATCTTGCGCGGATATCTGTCCCGCAAGAAGGAAATCAGCTCCGGCTGGCTGAAACTGGCAGGCGACAAGCGTCTGGCTCCGGCCCTGCGACTAATGCACCAGTTTCCGGAAAAGCCCCGGACGCTGCACACCCTGTGCGAAGCCTGCGCCATGTCACGCACCGCCTTTGCCGTGCGCTTTCGCGAGGTCTCTGGCCTGACGCCAATGGGATATCTGAGCGAGTTGCGCTTACGGAGCGCGGCAGGCTATCTGAGACGGCAAGACCATTCCATAGCAGAGATCGCCCAGCGTGTCGGCTACGGTTCTGAAGCCGCCTTCTCGGTTGCCTTCAAGCGAATGATGCAGGTGTCGCCAAAACGCTATCGTGTCCGGATGAGCGAACACCTGCCCCAACCGGGGACCACCGAGTAAGCAACATCCGGCCAGGAGAACGACAAGCCTGCAGCAGCCCCAGAGCAGAAATGCTCCATGACGCCCCTGTAGTCCCTAAGAACGGCCGTCCAAACAAGGGAGGTCTATCTTCAGCGGATCCGAAAACCCCAGCCGCTCAAGCCCCTGGATGAAGGTTCCCCTAGAGGAGCGGACGGGCCGTCCGTCGCCTCAAGGTTGTACGTCCCATACCCGCACAGGACGGTGCCGCACCTCAGTCCGCCGGGGGTTTGCGGCGCCGGCTTGAGCTTTCGCGGACAACAAGATCTGGGGTGACGTATTGCACACGCGGTTCTGGCAGATCGCCATGCGTGTTGACCAGATCAATGATCCGCTCAACAGCCAAATCAGAAATTCGCTTGACGTTATAATCTACTGAAGAAATGGGGGTGACGGCAAATTCCGCGAATTCGATATTGTCAAAGCCGACAATGGACATGTCATCGGGCACCACGAGACCGGTCTTGCTGCAATAGCGCAGTGCGCCGATCGCAATGGAATCTGTCGTGGCAAACAAGGCCGTAGGCTGGTGCCCCTGACCGAGCAGCCGATCCATGGCCCAATAGCCATATTCGACAGAATGCCCCTTGGGATCAATCATCAGGCTGTTGTTCACAGGCAGATCCGCATCGATATGGGCCTGAAGATAGCCGTCGCGCTTTTCCGTGTTACCCAGACCTAGAGCGGAATCCAGCAAGGCAATCTGGCGATGACCATTGTTAATCAGATGCATCACGGCTTGGTAGGCGCCAGCCTGCTCATCAATGGCGATGGAATCTATCTTCATCTCCCGATCGCCCACCAACATGACAACGGGGTAGTTCTTCGCCCGCAGACTTTGGATGTGTGCCAGGTCAGAATGGTTACTGGGAAAGATCAGGATGCCATCAGCCCGACGGCTTCGGAATGTCTCGATCATTCGCTTTTCTTCCTCCAGCGTATTGTTGGAGGTGGCAAACAAGGTGGTGTAACCCCGGTCAGCGAGGCCAGTTTCAATGTTTTGCGCGACGTGAGTGAGGATGGGGTTTTGCAGGTCGGTCAGAATGAGGCCAATCGAGAAAGTCTGCCGGCTGACGAGCGATTTCGCGACATAATTCGGCAGATAACTCAGGTCGTCGGCAGCCTGTTTGATGGTCGCCCGCGTATCCGCTGGGATCCGCGGGCTATCGCGCAGGGCAAGCGAAACGGTGTTGACGGAAAAGCCGGTGCGCTCCGCAATGTCTTTCAACCGTGCCCCGGTCTTTCCCATCTTCGTTATCCTTTCGTCAGCACACGTCTTGAGTTGGCAGAAGTCAGACTTTCAGCGATTGAATAGCCTTGTACTGGAGGCAATCCGGTGCCATTTCCATCAACTCGATGCGGTTGCCATCCGGGTCTTCAATCCAACATCCACGGTTGCCATCTTGTCCCAGACTGACTTTTGATGTCAGGGAGATACCACTTGCCTCGATGCGCGCAACTGTTGAATCCATATCATCAATGGTGAAGCAAAGGTGATTGACACCATTTGCATCGGGGCCCGGTGCCCTGTCATTGTCGGCGCCCGGAAACAGCTCAAGAAATTGCAGGTCGTTCAGGCGCAGATAGACCAACCATGTTTGGCCCGCGTCATTTTTCAAACGATGCATTTCTTCGAACTGCAATCTGTCGCGATAGAAATCCAGTGAGGCCTCAAGATTTTTAACCTTGAGAGCGATGTGCCCGATGGCCGTAATGCCTTGCATGAAAGAGTCCTTTCTGTGCGGCGAAATCGAGATTTCACCGTGTAATGTGCATTTGTTGTAACGTTAATACCAAATCGTTTTCAAGGACAAAGCCGTATGGCTGCCCTCGACCGAGATTGCTGGGTCAGTCCCATCGAGGGCCCCAGTCGGGGTTGATCGCCCGCGCCTCTTGCTGAGTGGTTGCGATAGCCGCCATATCTTCGGCATCAAGGACCAGATCGCCGGCAGCGAAATTGCTTACGATCCGCTCGTTGCGTGACGAGGTGGGAATTGCCGCGTAGCCCATGGCAAGCTCCCATGCCAACGCGATCTGTTCTGTGGTCGCTCCATACCGTTCAGCAAGAGGAGACAGGATCGGATTATCTTGCAACCGCCCTTGGGCGACAGGCTGATAGCAGGTCACCAGAATACCCCTTTTCTTGCAGAAATCAGCGATTTTTTGATTCTGAAAAAGAGGATTCAATTCGATCTGATTGGTTGCAATACGGTTCGGGCCAAGGATTTTCTCTGCCTGCTCAATCAAAGCAATGGTGAAGTTCGAAACGCCAATCAATCGGGTCAGACCGTCTTCTTGTGCCTTCGCAATTTGCTCAAGATACACCGGCAGTGGAATCTCCTCATTCGGTGATGGCCAATGAATAAGCGTTAAATCAACTGTATCCACCCCTAATGCGTCACAACTCTTGCGTAAGGATGGCCCTAATTTTCCCTCGGCAAAATTGGGTGTATCAATCTTCGTTGTCAGGAAGATTTCTTCTCTCTTAATGCCGGAAACATGGACAGCTTTCCCGACCATGGGCTCGCTGCCATAAGATTGAGCGGTATCTATGTGGCGATAGCCGATGTCTATGGCTTGAGCGATACAAGCAGTGCCATCCTCTCCCAGTCGGCCATATGTACCAAATCCCAGCTTCGGGATAATCTCCACAAATCCTTGATTTTCCATAATATTTACCTCCCACTTTATGGATTTTTCCGATTTTTCGTCGCGCTGCACAACATAATTGTGCAGCAACGCGTCTTGACAGATTGAACTTTCACTTACAGTATTATCGTTAATATTAGACCTGTGCAAGTGGGGAGGAGGATCCGACTTGCATAGCGTCGAGGGGAGGAAACCATGAACATCCGTTGGGGCAGGCTGACGCCACAGCTTGCGTTATTGCCAGCTGTGGCCATCGCAACTGTCGCCTTTGCTGGATCGATTTGCTGGACGATCTATCTTTCCTTTACCCGGAGCCGCCGGCTGCCGGAGTACACGATCGATTGGGATCGACCGTTTCGCCAATACATCCGTCTGTTTCACGACAATGCGTGGAGCGTGTCGCTTCATAATCTGGTTTTCCTGGCGCTTGGCAGCACGCTGGCCATCGCCTTCGGCTTTGTTCTGGCTGCCATGATCGAGCGAGAGCGTAAAGGAGAGGATTTCTTCCGAACCGTCTTTCTTTACCCGCTAGCCATCTCGCTCATCGTCACCGGTGTCGTCTGGCGGTGGATCCTTAACCCTCAGCTTGGTCTGGAAAATTTTCTGCATGGCATCGGCTTGACCGGAGTGTCGATTAACTGGCTCGCCAAGCCGGATACCGCCATGTACGCAATTATTCTCGCCTCCATCTGGCAAAGCGCGGGCTTTTACATGGCTTTGATGCTGGCCGGGTTGAAAGCAATCAATACAGAAATCTGGAGCGCCGCTCGTCTCGACGGGGCCAGCCTTTGGCGGGTCTATCTGGAGCTCATCATCCCGATGATGAAGAACACGTTTCTGACCTGCGCCATCTTGCTGTCTCTTGGCGTCATCAAGGCTTACGACATCATCGTTGCCATGACCAATGGCGGCCCGGGCCAGTCGACCTGGCTGCCAGCCTATTTCACCATCAATGCGCTCTCAGCAAAAAGCAACATCGGCTATGCCTCGGCGGCGGCCGTAATGATGCTCGTCATTACTGTTGTGGTGTTTCTCCCGCTTGTCCTGTTGACCATTTGGCAACAGCGCTCGGCACAAAAGAAGAGGCAGGCCGCATGACTATCGCAGCACGCAGTGTTTTCAAGAAGCAGCAAGGCAAGGGCGCGGTCTCAGACATCGCGCTCCCACGCCCAGAAAAGAAGCTCAAAGGCAGTTCGATTGCTGTCCTGACTTTCCTGACAATGATCGCACTCTTCTTTTGTGTTCCGCTTTATGTATTGATCGTGACGTCGTTCAAGTCGATGGCAGAAATTCGCCAGGGGCGATCTTCGCTCTACCACATCACTGGACCTTGCGACGCCTGGGATTATGCTTGGAACCATGCCTGTTCCGGCATCACGTGCAACGGTTTGAAGGTCGGGTTCATGAACTCGGTCAAGATCCTCATTCCTTCGCTGATTGCCTCAATTACCCTGTCTGCGGTGACGGGTTACGCACTGGCCTTGTGGAATGTGCGTTGGGCGGGAACGTTTCTGTTCGTGCTGTTCCTATGCGCCTTCGTGCCGTTTCAAATCATCATGTATCCGCTGATCGCCATCACGGTGAACATGGGGATCTACGGCTCCTTATGGGCGGTGGCCTTCATTCACACCATCATGGGCCTGCCCGTTCTGACGTTGATCTTCCGAAATTATTACAAGGACATACCACAAGACTTGATCAAGGCTGCGGTGATGGACAGCGGATCATTCTGGCGCATCTTTGCAGAGATCATTCTCCCGATGTCCGGCAACATCATGATTGTCGTCCTGATCATGCAGATCACAAATGTCTGGAATGATTACCTCATCGGCGTGACCTTCGGCGGCCTGGGGGCTACGCCGATGACGGTGAACCTTGCCAATCTGGTAACGGTCACCACGGGAACCGTATCCTACAACGCCAACATGGCGGCTGCGATCCAGACTGCGATCCCACCGCTCTTCATTTATTTCGTGTTGGGCAAGTTCTTTGTCCAAGGCATCTCTGCCGGCGCGATCAAAGGGTAAGGGGGAGCCATGCCCAGCGTTTCATTCGCACATCTCGTCAAGAAGTACGGTGCCGTGACTGTTCTGGACGATCTACAACTTGCAATCGAAGACGGAGATTTTCTGGTGCTGCTCGGGCCGTCAGGCTGCGGCAAGACCACTCTCTTGAACCTGCTGGCGGGTTTATCTGATGTCACCGGAGGCGAGATCCGCATCGGCGGTCGGGATGTAACCGATCTGGAACCAAAGGATCGGGGGCTGGCCATGGTCTTCCAGTCCTATGCGCTTTATCCAACCAAGACAGTGCGTGGCAACCTCAGATTTGGCCTTGTCTCCAAGAAGCTGTCGAATGCGGAAATAGACCAGCGGATCAAGTGGGCCGCGGATATGCTGCAACTTGGTCCCTTGATGGAGCGCAAGCCATCAGAACTGTCGGGCGGCCAGAGGCAACGTGTCGCGATCGGGCGAGCGCTGGTGAAACACGCCGATGTGCTGCTGTTTGATGAACCTTTGTCCAATCTGGATGCCAAATTGCGGACGGAAATGCGTCTGGAGATCATGAAGCTGCATGCAGAACTTCGTCCGACGATCGTCTATGTGACTCATGACCAGATCGAGGCCATGACGATGGCCACGAAGATTGCGGTCATGGATGGCGGTGAAATCCAGCAATTTGGCACTCCGGACGAGGTTTATGAGTCTCCGGCCAATTTGTTTGTGGCCGGATTTATCGGCTCGCCCGCGATGAACCTGATCGAGGCAACGTACACGGGCAATCGAAGAGCACGATTACCCGACGGTGCCACACTTGATCTCACGGACTACGCATTCATCCGCGAACCGGGGGAGGGGGAAGCCATGATTGCCGGTTTGCGCCCCGAACATTTTCGTCTGCTGGATCCTGCCGAGCCTGTCGATACGGGACAGCCCTCACGAGAGGCTTGCCGCTTCAGCGTACAGGTCCGTCATGTCGAACGACATGGACCGGATGCACTTCTTTCCGCAACCTATGGCCCCACCCTTTTGCAGGTGCGTATCGAGCCGGACCTGGCAGCGCGGTTGGTCATGGGACAAGTCATCGAGCTGGGCTATCCGGGAGGAAAGGTCGCCCTGTTCGACGTTCAAACAGAACGGCGCATTTAACTTATACGTCAGGGAGGAAATGATGTTTAAGACTTTGAAATATATGACGGCAGCCGCACTCGCGACCGCCTCACTCACAACGGTTGCATCGGCGACACAGCTCGTCATTTATCAAGACTGGTCGTCTCCGGCAGAAGTAAAAGCACTGAACGTTCTCAAGGATGCTGTGGCCAAAAAAGGCATTGAGTGGAAGGACATCACTATCCCCCACGACACGGGGTCCAACGTCACTCTGTTGAATATGGTCGCCGGGGGCAATCCTCCGAACATTTTTTCCGAGAACAATCCAGCCGTTTACCGCGATCTGACGAAGATGGGATTGTCCCGCGACCTGACGAAGGTCTTCAGTCAGGATGGTGCCGCCGCGCATTTCCTGCCGATCGTCAAGCAGGTGGTAACAATCGACGGTAAAATGCTGAAAATCCCGTTGGGGGTACAGCTTGATGGCACGATTTATTACAACAAGGCCGTCGCCCAAAAAGCAGGCGTCGATCCAGAGAGCTGGAAGTCTCTGGATGACATGTATGCCGATTTCAAGAAGGTCAAGGCGACCGGTTATATCCCCTTGGCATTAGGGGCGCAGAGTTGGCAGATCGGCTATTTGCTGCATTCCCTCGTCGCGTCATTGGGGGGTGTGGATTATTTCAATTCCATCTACGGACCCAAGCCTGCGCGGGATGCCATAGATAATCCCGTGATGCGGGATGCTTTCACTTGGCTGCGCAAGTTCCAGAAGGCTGCCGATCCGGGATCGATCAACCGTGATTGGAACATGACGACCAATCTGGTCATCACCGGCAAGGCTTTGATGCAGATCCATGGCGATTGGATGAAAGGCGAATGGCTTGCCGCTGGCAAGGTTCCGGGGCAGGATTTTGGCTGCACATTGATCCCTGGAGCAAAGGCGACGTCAGTGTCAGTCGACTCTTGGGGAGCTCTTGGAGGGCAACCCAAAGCCAAGGATGATGCAGAAGTCACCTTTGCCGAAACGCTTGTGGATCCGATCGTGAATACCCAGTTCGCGGCCTACAAGGGTTCAACACCGGTACGCAATGACGTCGACACCAGCAAACTTGATGTCTGCACCCAAAAAGCCCTGAAGTTTCTGCAAGAACCAAATCGCCAAGTGCAAAACCCACACTCAATGTCCGACCCGGATTGGCAGGATTCCTTGTGGAATGTCGCCTTTGACTTCTGGAGCAATCCGGACATGAGCGTCGACGAGGCTATTCAGCAGATCCATGAAAATTACGACACGATCCTTGATTGAGCGCTGTGCAAAATCTACGGCCCGGCAAGCCGGGCCACTTCTTTTCCCAAACCGAAAGTTCTGTCCCATGGATACGAGACTGCTTGACGAAGATCGCGTTTTCCAAATCTGCTTTGTGACACACGATGTTGAAAAATCAGCGAAATGGTTCTCTGACCTCACCGGCAAAGCCATTCCAAAGGAAGGCAAAGCCGCAGATCCGAAGGAAGCTCAGGCCCTTTATCATGGCAAGCCTGCCGATGTCGGCTGCAGGATCATAATGTTTGAATTCGGCAATATTGACGTGGAATTCCTACAACCTGGACCGGAGAAAAGCGCCTGGCGCGATCTGTTGGAAGACAAAGGCCCCGGATGCCATCACATCGCGTTCAAGACCCGCAATCTGACAAAGCGAAATGCGTTTCTTGAAGAACAGGGGCACAGCTTGCTCCAGCGGGGCGAGTTCGATGGCGGGCAGGGACGCTACGCCTATTACGACACCGTTCCGGATCTGGGCGTGATGATCGAACTGCTTGAATTTGACAACGACAAGGAGCCGCAAGCCTGAGATCGGGGCCCCCGGCTTGGTGCGTGTGGCTTGAAGGCCAAAGGAGGCTTTCGTGACCTACCAGATTTCCTATCAACTTTATTCATCCCGCAATTTTCCGCCATTAGAGGCACAACTGCCGGTCCTGCGGGGCATGGGCTATGACGCAATAGAGCCTTGGCCTCCGGCCTATGAAGCGGATGCTGCCGCGTTTCGGCGTCACCTGGATGCAGCAGGTCTTGCTTGTCACGGCTTTCACATGCCGCTTGCCGGGCTCGTTTCAGAACCAGATCGTTATATCGAGATTGCCCAAACCCTGTGGGCGACATACCTCATTCCACCTTTTGTACCAGAGGAGCAACGCCAGAACACCGCCGATTTCTGGAAGGAAATCGGAGACCAACTCGCCATCGGCGCTCGTCGGGCAGCAAGCCACGGATTGAAAGTCGTCTGGCACAATCATGACTTTGAGTACCAGCCCTTGCCGGATGGATCTCGCCCGATTGACCATATCCTGGGCGCAGATGAGGCTGTGCTTTTCGAGATAGATTGCGGCTGGATTGTTCGGGCCGGAACAGATCCCGCAGAAGAATTGAAAAAATATGCCGACAGGATCGCTTTGATCCAGATGAAGGACACAGCTTCCCTTGGCACACAGGAGGAGGATGGTTGGGCGGCAACGGGGGATGGCATCATTGATTGGCCATCCCTGGTCCCGTTGTTCGCCAGAACACAGGCCGCACACATCGTCGCCGAGCATGACAACCCCTCAGACTGGCAGGACTTCGCACAGCGGTCGATCCGATACATTCACAGTCTTGGACTATGAAAAATTCTCTCCTTTTCTCATTTGATGGAGACATGAATGCGTACAGAAGTCGCACTTTATGATCTTGAAACACGATCCGTTCAAAATGTCCTGACAACCGATGATCTCGTAGAGGCGCCAAATTGGACGCCGGACGGCAAGGCGCTGATCATCAATGGCAACGGGCATTTGTACCGGGTCGATCTGGAAAATCCTGCTCTCGAACAGATCGAGGCCGGGTTCGCCACAGACATCAACAACGACCATGGCATTTCGCCGGACGGATCAATGCTGGCCATCAGCGACTCGACCGAAGAAGGGGCGAGTTCGATCTACACATTGCCGATCAGCGGCGGCACGCCACAACGCATCACAAAGGGTGTGCCGTCTTATTGGCATGGGTGGTCACCAGATGGGTCCAGGCTCTCGTTCGTTGCCAACCGCATCGGCACATATCAGGTTTACACGATCCCGGTGGGTGGTGGCGAGGAAGTGCAGATCACACGGGAGTTCGATCATTGTGACGGGCCGGATTTTACGCCGGACGGGAAATGGATCTGGTTCAATGGTCAGGTGAACGATCAGGTGAGCCTGTGGCGGATCCATCCGGATGGGACAGGCGCCGAGCAAATGACAAATGACGACAGGGTCAATTGGTTTCCGCATCCTTCACCCGACGGGCGGCACATTCTTTATGTGTCTTACGAGCACGGCGTCACCGGCCATCCCCGCGACAAGAATGTCGAATTACGCCTGATCCCTGCTGAAGGGGGTGTGCCTGAGATTCTCTTGCCCCTCTTTGGCGGACAAGGGACAATCAACGTGCCCTGTTGGGCTCCGGATGGTCGCAAGTTCGCGTTCTGTCGTTACGCCAGATAACGGTTCAGATCTGCATCAAACCAATGCCATCGACAGATTTCCCAACAGGACATCTGTCGATGCGGGCCGACGCTCAAGGGAATAGGGCGTATCCGGCTACACACCCTGTCAAAGCCGCATAGAGAAGCGACATCGCCAGCCCGATAGAAATTTAGATCTGATTCAACAAAACACTTTTATGGGGACACCTCCTAGCGTCAAGAGATCAGCGTGTCTTGGGGACGAGACCGACCTTGCGGAGAGTAAAATGACAAGATGACCGATTACAGATGAAGATCTTCATGGCTATCTTGATGGGGCTCTCACGTTCGAGCGCCACAATGAGGTGGAAGACTATCTGGCCTATAATCCTGATGTCGTCGAACGTCTTGCCGCCTATGATACCCAAGCGAACGCATTGCGCGAGGCTCTTGCACCTATCATGCGGGAAACTGTGCCCGTCGACCTGAGTGTGACAGGACTTCTGGAACGAACACCACGAGCGAAACCATCGCTACGCTAGCCCCAGTTGGTGGCCGCGTCTCTTATTTTTATCGCAGGAGTTATTGGCGGGCAGGGGCTCTCGCGATTGATCCCCGATCAAACAAGACCCGGCATTACCGCTCTTACACAAGAGGCTGCGCGGAATTTCTCTCTCTATACAACAGGCGACGTTCAGCCTGTGGAATTCACCAATACGGATCCGCACGTCTTGAGTGGCAAACTATCCAAGCGTTTGGGCGTAAACCTGAAAATCCCTGATTTAAAGGCCTCAGGCTTCAACCTTTTGAGTGGCAGGATGGTGCCACAGCGCATGGTCTCGCCGCACTGTTGATCTATCGAGGCCAACAGGGACTACTCATAGGTCTGTTCGCGCGCGCAATGAAAGTTGATCGAAACAAACCAATGACGGCGAGACAACACCCGCCCGTCTTCACCCGCTTGCCAATGCAGTGCTGGCACAAACAAATTCAAAAGCATGATCGCGCGATCCAATCCAAAGGGTGAGCCGCCAGTCGAAAGTCAAACGGCGTCAGATTTCGAGCCACTCCCGGCGGATTGCCTCATTGTGCTTGAGGTCTTCAGGAGTGCCCTCGAACACCATCCGTCCATGCCCCATGACATAAAGGCGATGAGAGATCCGGGTGGCGATGATCAAACGCTGTTCAACCAGCAGGATTGAAATGCCACGACTGGCAATTTCCGTCAAAAGCTCCCCGATCCGTTCAACCATTTGTGGTGCAAGTCCTTCGGTCGGCTCATCAATCATGATCAGATCGGGATTGCCCATCAACGTGCGGCAGATCGTCAGCATCTGCTGCTCGCCTCCAGACAAGGCTCCGCCGGGCGCATCTGCCCGATCCTTCAGTTGCGGGAACATTTTCCAGGTGTCGTCAAGGCTCCAGCGCGCACCCGTCTGGCTGGATTTGACCCCGAGCAACAGGTTCTGTTCCACGCTCAAGGTTGGAAAGATCGCACGTTCTTCCGGCACATACCCCAAACCGCTGTGGGCGATCTGATGCGGTGCTTTGCCAGAAAGATACTGGCCTTTGAACGTGATGACCCCTGTGGGCGCAGGATTGCCCATGATGGCCTTCAACGTTGTCGAGCGCCCGACGCCATTACGCCCCAGAATGCTGACAATCTCGTTGCTGCCAACAGTAAGGTTGACGCCTTGCAGAATATGGCTCTTGCCGTAATAGGCATGCAGGTCCTGAACACTCAGCATTTCATGCCACCTCCGTGCCGAGATAGGCTTCCTGCACGGCGGCATTTGCCTTGATGCGTTCTGGTGTATCGGAAGCGATCAGCTCGCCGTACACGAGAACGGAAATACGGTCTGCCAACCCGAAGATGACGTTCATATCGTGCTCGATCATCAGCAATGTACGTCCTTCACTGACTTTGCGAATAAGCTGCACCATATGCTCGGTCTCTGCGTGGCTCATGCCGGCCATCGGCTCATCCAGTAGCAGCACATCGGCGTTGCCAGCGATCGCCAACCCGATCTCAAGTGCACGCTGTTCGGCATAGGCCAGTTCTCCGGCTGGCGTATGCCAACGGTCCAGCAAATTGATCTGCGACAGAATTTCTTCCGTTTTGGCCCGGACATCCGCCAATCGCTCGATATTGCGCCAGAAACTGTAGCCATATCCCATTGACCAAAGTGTCGCACAGCGCACATTTTCCCACACGCTGAGATGCGGAAAAATATTGGTGACCTGTAAACTGCGTGACAGGCCGCGCCGGTTGATCTTTTCCGGCGACATGCCACCGATTTCTTCGCCATTGAGACAAATGGATCCGGCAGTCGGGTGATAATGGCCGCTGATCAAGTGAAAGAACGTCGACTTTCCCGCTCCGTTGGGGCCAATCACGGCATGGCGCTCACCCACCGGAATGGCCAGGCCGACACCCTGGATGATGCGGATGCGACCAAACGCTTTCTGCAGACCGGAGATTTTCAGCGCGGGTTCTCGACCGGATGTCGGGGTCATGTGGTTTTCCCTTCGGCAAGAGCCGCATCATACAGGCTCTGCGCCACTCTTGAGGCATGGCGCAACACGGCAAGCCCACCGACGAGCAGAACAACCGCGATCAGCCACGGAAGGAGCGTATTGGCCATGAATGGAATGTAGATCAGTGCCATGGCCGGACCGTCTGCCTGCTTTACGGAGAGCTGGTACGTCATCTCGATGATCATGCTCAAGCCTGCGAGCGGAAGGAGGCCAGCCGCGCCAAGATAAACGTATGGCGGCAGCATACGGTGCAGTTTGTTCGCCTTGATAAGGGGTTTTTGTGCCGCCAGAAGACCCGCAATGCCGTTGGGGGCGAACATCACGATGCCAATGAACATCAAGCCAAAATAGAGCTGCCAGACGTCGGTGATGTCACTTAGCGTCAACTGCAGGTAGGTCACCAGAACAGCGCCGAGTATCGGACCTGCAAAGCTGCTGGTGCCACCGATATAAGTCATCAGAATGACCGATCCGGAGAGCGTTGCTCCCATTTGGGATGCATCCATGATCTCAAAGTTGATGGCGGCCAATCCCCCTGCAATCCCGGCAAACAATCCAGACAGACTGAAGGCAATGAAGCGCACCATTGTGGTGTTATACCCGATGAAACGGACACGTACCGGGTTGTCACGCACAGCATTGCACATGCGGCCAAAGGGCGTTCGAGTCAGAGCATACATGGCAAATGCCGAGATCAGGCACCAGGACTGCGATCAGGTAGTAAACCTGGATCTGTGGTCCGAAGCTCAGGCCGAAGACCTGCATCAGGTCCGTGCGATCAACGCTGACGCCCTCTTCGCCACCAAAGAAATGGCGCAAGATCAACGCGCTGGAGGCCGCCAGCTCGCCCACGCCCAGTGTAATCATGGCGAAAGCTGTTCCGGAGCGACGTGTGACGATGGCGCCGATCACGACGCCGAACACCAGTCCTGTAAGTCCTCCGATAATGGGGAACACCATCAGTGGCAGCGGAAAGTCTCCCCCCGCCACTGTGTTCATGATGTGCGCCGTCAGAAAACCACCAAGCCCATAAAAAACCGCATGGCCGAAGGACAGAAGCCCCGTCTGGCCGAGCAGCATGTTGTAGGACAAAGCGAAGATGATCATCGTGCCCATGATGCAAAGCGTCGACAAAGCCAGTCCCGAGGTGAAAATCTGTGGCAACACTGCAAGCACAATGGCAGCAACAAGCCAGAGACCAGACTTGGCAAGCGAGGCGCCCATAGTGGCTGAGGCGCGCGATCTGGTCAGAGTCAATTCAGAATGTGTCATGTTTCACGCATTCCCATCAGACCACGTGGCTTGAAAATCAGGATCAGTACAAGCAACAGATACGGAAGGATTGGTGCGATTTGTGCGATCGTCACAGTCCACACATCCCTGAGATAAATGACCAGAGGCACGGACGATCCCAATGGTCCGAAAATATCGGCCAACGAAACGTTGAATGCCACGGCAAATGTCTGCACCAGTCCGATCAGCAGAGAGGCGGCGAAAGCACCGCCAAGAGAGCCAAGTCCCCCGACGACAACGACGACGAACAGAATAGGGCCCAGCAGCCCGGCCATGTTTGATTGGGTCACCAGAGCCGGACCGGCGATCACGCCTGCGACGGCGGCGAGAGCAACCCCGACCCCGAAGACCAGCATGAAGATGCGATCGACATTGTGGCCCAGCATCGAGACCATCTCGGGATGCGTCAGCGCCGCCTGAACAATCAAGCCGATACGTGTGCGGCGAATGACAAGCAACAGACCTGCGAAGATCAGAACGGAAATCAGCAGCTCAAACAATTTGAACGCCGGATAATTGGTCGAGAACATCGTGAAGGCTGTGAAGTCCAGCGAGGAGGGCACCCGGTAATCGACCGGCAATTTGCCCCAGATCATCTCGACGCCTTCCTGAATGACGAATGTCAATCCGAAGGTGAACAACAGCTCTGCTACATGGCCATACCGATGAACACGCCGCAAGCCGTAACGCTCCACCACCATTCCAATGCCTGCGACCAGCAACGGCGCAATCACGAGGGCGGGCCAAAACCCGAGATGGCGGCTGATTTCAAAGCCGAAGAATGCACCGAGCATATAAAAGCTGGCATGGGCCAGGCTCAATACGCCCATCATGCTGAAGATGACGGTCAGACCGCTCGCCATCAAAAACAGCAGCATGCCGTACAAGGTGCCGTTTACAGTTGAAACAAAAAGGATCTCGAGCACGATCGAGTTACCTCACCTAAAAGCATCATCACGAGAGATGGTCAGGACCGGGAACCCCGGACAGGGCGATCAATCGCTCTGTCCGAGGGAATTGGCGGATGGCGTCAATGAGGACGTTTCATCTCGCAAGTGGTCGGGATAACGGTGCTTTTTGCAGCAACCTCAGCAACCTTCTTCCAACCCCAACCGGTGTTTTCTTCGTCAAACTTCTGGGTCTTGTCCAAAGGTCCGAAGGTCGAGATGTAAAGTGGCTGGAACAACTGATGGTCTGTTTTGCGCATGAAGGCATCACCGCCACTGGAGAAGGTGTTGTATTTCATGCCTTCCAGTTTCGGGATGAAGTCTGCCGGATCATCCGACTTGGCTTCATTGATCGCCTTGAACAACATGCCAGCCGTGTTGAAAATACGCGGGAAAACAACCGGCGCATCCTTATACCGCGTGGTATAGGCATCAATGGTCTTTTGCGCGGGGGCGTAATTCAGGTTTGAAATCCCGCCGTTGATCTGAAAGACCTGATCGGCCATGTCTGCCTGTTTGATGGCAGTCGGGCCACCGGCAGCGCCTGCGTAGTATGTGTACCACTTGACCTTGAGGCCCGCCTGACCGGCAGCCTTGATCAGCAGCGCAAAGTCCTGACCCCAGTTCCCGGTAATCACCGTGTCCGCGCCTGACGCCTTGATCTTGGCAATATAGGGGGCAAAATCGGTAATCTTGACGAGCGGATGGAACTCGTTGCCGACAACCTTGATGTCAGGGCGCTTTTCCTTGAGCATCTTGACGGCAGCGTCTGCGACCGAATGACCAAACGAGTAGTCCTGATCAATCAGATAGACCTTCTTGACGTCTTTCTGCTGTTTGATGAAGTTCGTCAAAGCAGCCATCTTGACGTTGACATTGGCATCAAACGAGAAGTGCCAATAGCTGCACTTGTCGTTGGTCATGACCGGATCGATGGCACCATAATTCAGATAGACAATATGCTTGTCCGGGTTGCGGCGGTTGTATTTGGCCAGAAAGGTTTCGATCGCGAGACCCGCAGACGAACCGTTGCCCTGGATGATGATGCGAACACCTTCATCGATTGCCTTCTGCACCTGAACAAGGCTGTTGTGAGCATTGACCTGATTGTCGAAGCCGATGACCTTCACCTGTTCGCCATTGACACCCCCCTTGGCGTTCACGGTGTCCGCGATGAATTCAAGCTGGTTGAGGCCGATCTGGCCAACGCTTGCAGCGCCACCGGACAGGGGATCAACATATCCGATCTTGAGAGTGCCTGCGGCTTGTGCGGGCAGGGCAGCCCCGGCGATGACGGCCAATGCGAGGGCCGTCGGAGCAAATAGATTTTTCATTGTTCTCCTCCACAAGTTGGAAGTGGGTTCCCACTTCTTGCGGGCAGGCTTGCCTGCCCGATGACACCCTCCGCTTCATTTCTCTCTCCCGTGAGAAATGAATGACTTTACGGCGGTGTTTTCCGGTGCACTGATCGGCGATCAGCCTTCAGCGAACAGCGTCAGATTGTCGTTTGCACCAGCCGCCGCAAGCTCGCGCTCTGCCTGTGGTAAAGCCGTAATCAGGGACGATTTCACCGGCGCGATCGCTGACTTTGCTCCAGTGCGCGACGACATTCTCGGCAGCCTGATCGTCGTTTCCGATCTGTATGCCCTCGGTCAGTGTCACGTTGGCACGCGCGAAGTGCCCAGCGCCTGCACACAGAATGGCGCGGGTCGGAGCGGCTTCGCCGGTGAGCGCCAGAAGCGCCTTGCTGACGAGCTGCGGCGACAGGCGCTCAAGAGCATCAGACGACAGAAGGCCATCCGTCATCTGTGTGGCGGCCGTCGGCGCCAGGGAATTGACGCGGATATTGTATTTTTCACCTTCGATCGCCAAGGTCTGCATAAGCCCGACCAGCGCCATTTTGGCTGCGCCGTAATTGGCCTGACCGAAGTTGCCATAAAGGCCGGAAGACGAGGTGGTCATGACAATGCGACCATATGTCTGCTGGCGCATGATGTCCCAGACAGCCTTGGTGCAAATCGCCGCCCCCATGAGGTGGACATCGAGCACGAGGCGAAAGTCGGCGAGGTCCATCTTGGCAAAGCTCTTGTCGCGCAAGATCCCGGCATTATTGACGAGAATATCAATACGGCCCCAGGCTTGCATCGTTGTCTCGACCATTTCTGCGACCTTGTCTTCGTCGGTCACAGAGGCCGCAAAGGCAATGGCTTCACCACCCTGAGCAATGATTTCTTCCGCAACGCTTTGTGCGGTGTCTTCACTCATGTCGTTAACGACAACGCGAGCCCCCAGGCTGGGCCAGCTCCAAAGCGTGGCATCGACCCAGTCCTGCACCCGCTCCGGTGACGATCGCAATGCGATTGTGCAACTCCATCGTCGAGTTCCTCCTCCTCGAATTACTTTATTCACTCACTAGTGAATTAACGAATATTACGCAAGCAATTATTTTCGTTGAACGGCCGTTTGTGGCCGCCAAACCACAGCAAACGTCACTGTTTCGAAAAGCTGGGACTAGGCGTCGCCTGCGTCTGTCTTGCCTTGGCCACAGACCGCAAGGAACCCGGCAGTCATGAAGGTTGCCATACGCTCCTTCACGGCGAGAAAGTCATCTGACTTACAAAGACCGCCTGAGAGCTTGTCGATGCGTCCGGTGCGCGCCAACGTCAGCATCAATGCACCGGTGACAAAGTGATAGCTCCAGAAGATGTCTTCTGCGGTCGATCCAGGCAAAGACCGCTTCAAGAGGTCGATCAACCGCAGCACGACAGGATCGAAATATTCGTCCATCAACTCAGCGCCCCATTCAGGGGTATTGGCAACCTGGGCACCCAAGGCAGCATAGTTCTTCCAGCCATCACCACCTTCGATATAAAGATCGAGATCCGTGTCGAGAAAGGCCCGCAACGCCCCCTCCACGGTAGGCTTGTCGCCGACTTTGGCCTCATACTCATCGAGCGTCCTCATCCGGCGCTCGCTTGTCACGACGGCGCGACGAGCGAAGACCGCATCGAAAAGCTTCGTCTTGTCATCGAAGTAATAATTGATCAACGTGTGATGCACGCCGATGCTCTTGGCGACATCCTTCAGGGTCACACCATGCAGACCGTGGCGGGAAAAAAGATATTCTGCGGTGTCCAGAATCTGCTCGATAGTGTCGGCCCGTCGTTCGGCCTTGGTCGATTTTTTAGGCGATGCTTTGGACGTCGAAGCCACGCGAAGACCTTTCTGTGCTGCTCGGCCAGAAGAGACCGGACAAGCTGTCCGCCTGTTCCTTCTTCTGGCAATACCAATCCCGGATAGCGCGCTTGGATACGGGCTTTCAGGTGTACTTGTTGCCACCTATCCTTTGGATCCGCATTAATGTCGCAGCCGCACGGATGCGTCAATGTTCACTCACGCTTGGGTGAGTTTTTTGCAACGCCCTGCATCCAGCTCAGATGTTGACTTCGAACAAACCGGCCGCCCCCATGCCGCCCCCAACACACATCGTCACGACCACATAGCGCACACCGCGACGTTTGCCCTCGATCAGGGCATGACCAACGAGACGGGCACCGGTCATGCCATAGGGGTGGCCAATGGAAATACCACCGCCGTCCACATTGTAAATCTCCGGGTTGATGCCAAGATAGTCGCGGCAATACAAAGCTTGAACGGCAAAGGCCTCGTTGAGCTCCCACAGGCCAATGTCATCAACGCTCAGGCCGTGCTGCTTGAGCAGCTTGGGCACGGCGTAGATTGGACCAACCCCCATTTCCTCAGGGGCACACCCTGCAACTGCCATACCGCGATAAGTGCCAAGCGGATCAAGTCCACGACGCTCAGCAAGACCAGCTTCCATCAGCACGCAGGCTGAAGCACCATCCGACAATTGACTGGCATTGCCCGCAGTGATGCTCCCCCTTCCAGCACAGGGCGAAGCGAGGACAAACCTTCCAACGTCGTCTGGGGGCGATTGCCTTCATCTCTTTCCAAGGTTATCTGGCGTTCGGACATCTGCCCGGTCGCCTTGTCCGTCACCAGCATCTTCGTCGAAAATGGGATGATTTCGTCATCAAAGCGACCGGCCTGCTGCGCGGCGACGGTGCGCACTTGTGAGGACAAGGCGTATTCATCCTGTGCTTCACGCGAGATATCATAGGTTCTGGCAACACATTCCGCAGTTTGCAGCATGGGCATATAGGCATGCGGAACCTTGGCAATAACGGTTGGGTCGGCGCTCTGACCCGTCCAGTGCAAAATACTGATCCTGCACGGCGGAGATGTTCTCCTGACCTCCGGCCAGGGTCACGTCCATGCCATCAACAATGATCTGTTTTGCCGCGGTCGCGATCGCCATGAGACCCGAGGCGCATTGCCGATCCATGGTCTGGGCGGCCACAGTTTGTGGCAAACCCGCCGCCAGCACCGCATTTCGGGCAAGATTTCCCCCGGCAGTTCCCGCCGCCAGAACTGTTCCAAGCACGACGTCGTCGATTTCATCCGGCGCAACCCCGGCACGCTCGACCGCATGACGCAGGACATGGCCGGTCAATGTGGGAGACTTTGTGGCATTCAGACTACCGCGATAGGCTTTACCGATCCCAGTGCGGGCCGTGCTGACGATGACTGCTTCTCTCATTTGGCGTCCTCCACTGTACGGGCCATCTGCGGCTGCGGGGATTGTTTTCTTTGCGTTGTAACTGCACTCGGTTTGCCATGGTCAATCCGCAACCGGATCTTGTCGATCTTGCCCGTCGCCGCTCTCGGCATGCTGTCCACACGGATCACGGTGTTCGGGATCCACCAGTTGGCCACACGCCCCCGCAAAGGCTGCAACAGATCTGCATCGCTGATGCTATGTCCCTGTCGCAGTTCCACCACAAGAACCGGGCGCTCCCCCCATTTATCATCGGGCCGGGCAATAACCGCGGCATAGGACACAGCGGGCAGGGCACCAACAATGGTTTCAATCTCTGCTGGGTTGATCCATTCGCCGCCAGACTTGATCAGGTCCTTGGCTCGCCCTGTAATGGTCAGATTGCCTTTGGCATCGAGACGCGCCAGATCGCCGGTATCGAACCAGCCATTAGCATCCGTTGCCGAGGTTTCCTGACCGAAATAGCTTTCAAGAACCGAAGCTCCGCGAACCTTCAAGTACCCTTCGACATTGCGCTGTTCGGGCAACGGGGTGCCGTCAGCCTGTGTCAGCAACAAATCCATGCCGATCGCCGGGCGTCCCGAGAGGGTCGCGCCATGAGTTGGCTCATTTGCGGGCGCCATCGTACCTGTCGGAGACAGCTCGGTCATCCCCCAGCTTGTCTGAATAGTGACGCCGAGACGCTCTTCGATACGTTTGACGAGAGCCGGCGGGAAGGGCGCACCGCCAACCAGAATGCGCTTCAGAGTGGGAACATCGCCGCCGGTCGCTTCCAGATGCTCCAGAAGTCCGAGCCAGAGTGTCGGAACGCCAACGGCAATAGTAACACTCTCCTGCTGAATCAAGGCGGCAAGGCTTGCGCCATCAGCTTTGCGCCCCGGCAGAACCAGCTTCGCCCCGACAGCAGGTGCTGCGAATGGAAGGCCCCATAGGCATTGGCATGAAACATCGGAACGACAGCAAGCAAACTGTCGCTTGCCGTGAGGCCGATCATGTCGGCCTGCAACAAGCGCAGAGCATGCAAAAAACTGGATCGATGTGTATAGGTAACACCCTTTGGCGCACCGGTTGTACCGGAAGTGAAGCACAGGCCGGAGGGCAAGGTCTCATCAAACGCACCCTAGTGCCACATCCGGGGTTGAGGGAAGTAGCGCATCGCCCAACACAGCAATGCTGACAGGCTTGGCGCCAGAGACGTTGCCTCTCAGATGCGCGTCCTCGCCCAGAACGTCATGATCAATAATGAAAACCTGGACGAGAGCATTGTCCAGCATCACAAGATCCCGGGCCAGCGGCATAAGATCGGCGCTCACGAACAGAACGCGCGCGTTAGACTGCTTCAGCATTTCCGAAAGGTCATCGGCCGTCAGGCGTGGGTTCAGCGTATGACAAGATGCCCCCATCCCCATGATGGCATACCACGCTTCGACATGCTGACGACTGTTCCAGCGCTCAGCGTTGCCACGTGGTGTCCCTGTGTCACACCTTTCGAGACAAGCAGAGCAGAAATACGCTTGGCCCGCGCATGAATTGCGGCGTAACCGGCGCGGTCGGTGGAGCCATCCGCCAGTGCTGTAACAATCTCGGTCTCGGAATGCCATCGCTCGGCATGATCAATAAACCGGTTCAGGGTCAGTGCAAAGGGCTGCATCGTGCCATTGATCATCGTTCTGTCTCATTTTCTGAGGTCCAGGATGAGCCCGGCCATGCACAAGAGTGCGGGCGGCCATCCGCGATAAGGGGGGCCTGATGCCAAAGTGCCTGCATGATATTTCCTCCCGCGCATTTGATGCGTCTTTGCTCGCGGCATCTCCTCCTCGCCGCGGCTGCTACCTTTCATCCATATTACACGCCAAGTCAACATTCACTCTCAAGTGTGTGAATAACTTAGAGAGCACACGATTAATGTCATGAGAGTGGGAGGTAATCGATGTTTCCAGCTGCAAACAGGCTCAGTGACGATTAGACGCCTTCGCTGGACACGTCATTGAAAACGTCCACGCACCCTAATGGAATCGCGCCGCATCCGCTGCAATAACGACCCGTCTGATGACGGCCATCCCGCAATGTCATGACGAAACAGATGAGAAACCCAGCCCGGGGGGCAAACCCTACCCGGGCTGGTACGCCTCATCAGCCGACAGGGTTCATCATCGCAAAGATGCTGTCGAACGTTCCATCCCGCTCGGCCCAACGGCGCGGCAAGTCACGCTCAAGCAAGACTTCGCCACGCGGGTAATCACCACTCTCGAGCAGAGCCAGAACCTGAGAGACGTAAGCGTCAAGAGGCATGGCCCGTTCGTCCGTTTCCTGCGCTTCACCGGTAAGCTTGGTCTGAACATAGGGCGGCGAAAGCTCCAGCACCTCGATGTTCTCGTTCCGAAGCTGATGGCGCAAGGAAATCAACCACGAATGCAGAAAGGCCTTGCTGGCACAATAAGCCGGGAAATCCGCACGGGGCAGAAAGGCCAACGCTGAACTCGTGGCCATCAGCGTTGCATGAGGCTGTTGTTTCAGCACTGGCAAAAAAGCTGCAACTGTGCGCAAGACGCCGATGATGTTCGTTTGAACCACCATCTCCGCATCCAACGATCTCCAGCCACCGGTGCTCATATCCTCTGTGCAGGAGATGCCAGCGTTGGCAATCAGCATGTTCAACTGTGGAAACCGGGCCTTGATTTCGTCAGACGCTGCGTCAACGGTCGCTGCATCATTCAGGTCAAGTTGCAGCGTGGTGATACCCGGTCTTGCCGCCGTGATCTCGGTCAACTGCGCCTGTCGTCGCCCCGTGATGATGACCTGATTGCCGAGATCATGAAAGGCCTCGGCCAGTGCACGTCCAATGCCACTAGTGCCACCGGTAATCAGAATGATGTTGTCAGTCATTTTCATGGTCGGAACCTTTCCGAAATATTTCAGGAAAAGGCTACGGCAACCGGGCCATGTCTCACGCACGTCCCTACATCCGGTCATCCGACCAATGTCAGCACTGTTTTGCGAAAGACTTGGGAGGTCAACAATCCGCGCCTTCTGTCCGAGTTTTCCCTGCTGGGACCCTCTCGATTCAGGACGCGTTGGATGACGGTAACGCCTACGGCAGACGCATATAATCGCTGCACCCGTATTGCTATTGCCTGACACGATGCCTGTCAACGCCCGAGCAGGGGATCTTGCAGAAAGCACATCCCAGTTACAATATTTGTTGTCACCAAGTTAGGCTCCAGACCCATAAAATGGCTATGCAAATCGGTTGAAGTCTGATTCAAGCTCCTGAACAGGCGTTTGACGATGTCAGGTGGGTTTTTCTGGCTCAGCGATGAGCAGTTTTCGAAGTTGCAGCCTCTGTTGCCGACCGACACACGCGGCAAGGCCCGTGTCGATGACCGGCGGGTGATCAGCGGCATCATTCATGTTCTGAAGTCGGGCGGTCGGTGGATTGATGCACCAGAAGTCTACGGACCGCGGAAAACTCTCTACAATCGCTTCGTTCGCTGGTCTGAGAAAGGTGTCTGGACAGGGATCTTCGACACATTGTCCCAAACTGGCGGCCCTGTGCTCGAGGTGATGATCGACAGCACCGCCGTTCGGGCGCATCGGGTCGCCCATGGTGGCAAAGGGGGGCTCAAGCCCATGCCCTGGGCCGAGCTCGTGGTGGTCCGGGAACAAAAATCCACGCCCTGAGCGATACCTTCGCCCTACAACCAGAACGCCTGATCGCCGACACTGCCTACGGCACGGGCGAGATGCTGGACTGGCTGGATCGCCAGCGCGGGATCACGCCTCATATCCCGGTGTTTGACAAGTCGGCGCGCCGGGATGGAACATTCGAACGCACCGACTTTACCTATGATGCCGAACAGGACACTTACACCTGTCCGGGCGGCAAGGAGTTGAAACAGAACCGTCGGGCCTTCACGACGGCCAGAGAGCAGAGGCCGGACGAGCATGGGACGCTGCGCTACCGGACCAGCAAGGCCGACTGCGATGTCTGCAAACTGAGGAAGAAGGTTGAGATGCTGTTCGCCCATCTGAAGCGGACCCTGGGGTTGATCCGTCTTCGATTGCGAGGCCCTCTCGGCGGGCGCGACGAATTCCACCTCGCAGCCACCGCCCAGAACTTCAGGAAGCTCGCAAAGCTCCTGCCGCCACCACAAATCGCCTGCTGAAGAGAAGCGGGACAACGCGCGCTCAATTTCGGGAGAAACCCACAGCAGCTACCGGGCCGCGTTTTTCAACGGGATAAGCCCAAACCGGACCTTGATCTCAGGGCGCGCCGCTACGGCTCGGTGTCACTCAACCGGTCGTTCATTCCTTACGCAGCATACTGACAGCGGCGAAGGTCCGCAGTGTGGCGCTTCGCCGCTGTCCGTCGCCTATCCGAAATCTCGATTTATGTCTTCCGCTCGCCTTCGGTCTTTCTCAAGCGCCGTCTTCCAATAAATCGCCTTGGCCTTGTCGCAAATCGACGCTGTGAGCATGCCTTCCCTTTCCAGCCTCGCTCCGGCCGCAATGGCGAAGGCGCCATGCACGACCTCGTCCGGTCGCGATGTGTATTTGAGGGCCAGGTGAAACTCGTGCTGTCGCATGGTCGCCGAATTTGAAGGGCCGGTTCCAAGCAAGAATTCCTCCGCGCGGTCATTGTCACCGCAAGATGGCAGGCTGCTCGCCCTTCGGCAAATCGACAAGACGGAGCGTGTCTTCCCAAAGCTTGTGAGCACGGCCTTCGTCGTAAGACAGCTTCGACGAGCGTCTCTCTATCAATTTGCCATCATTGGACTGGAAATATTTGCCTGAGGCATCAGCATAAGAAGGATCTACCGAAAGCCTGGCGAGCGATGCGCCGGAAAATTCGATGCTGCCCATCGTGATCCCCATGCGCCTTTGCAGCCAATTGGCAAAGCCCGTCCGGCTGAGCCATTGAACCGGCTTCGGCAATCCGCGCAGGAAACCGCTGCCAACTGTGCTTCCCGGATCAAAAGCGATCGCGCTGATCGTGCTGCCCGAGCACCTCAGCCGCCGGTCCAGCTCGTATGTGGTCAGGATGTTGCACAGCTTGGAGGTGGCATAGCGCTTGCTTGCCGAAAGCGGCTTCTGCCCGTCCTTGCCGATATTGGCCAGTATCGTCGCATCCGGTTCGGCGACACCCAGAAGCTTGCCGTCCATCGTCTCGGGGTCATGGGTGCCACTGGTCGTGAAAACGACGCGGCCCTGGTCGAGCAACTGATCGATCAGCAGCTCTATCAGCAGGAAATGCCCGAGGTGGTTCGTCGCGAAGGTCTCTTCATAGCCGTCATCGGTGTAGTTTACTTGCTCGAACCGCGCACCTGCATTGCATAGAATGGCGTTAAGCGGCTCTATCTCGCCCTTGGCGATCATTTCTCGGCATCTCGCAGCAGCGGCCCGGACCGAGGCCAGCGACGAGGTGTCCAGCACGAGTGGCGTAGCGATGATGCCAAAAGTCTGCGCCAGATCCCGCGCCACCGGGGAGATGCGGTCAAGGCTGCGCCCCGCCAGAACCAGGTTCGTGCGGTAGTGTTCGGCGAGATGCCTGCTGCATCCCAAGCCGATGCCGCCATGTCCTCCAGTGATCAGAACGGTTGTCATAGTATAGCTTCCTTTCCAGAGGTGGCGCGCGCGGCGATGATCATTCTGGAGAACCCGAGGAACTCGAGCGCCAGGTGTATTTTGTGCCCCTCGACCATCTCGGCGGGCGCGGCGGCGGGCAGGCAGCAGCCGGACTTCATCGCCACACCGTTTTCCAATGGCTTGAGCTGAATGAAGGCGGGCGCGTTGATATCGGTGCCATCGGGCAACCGTGCCACGCCCCCGAAGGCAAAGGGATAGCTTTCATCCCTTTCGATCGGCACCGAGAGATCTTCCACCGGCGTCAGCCACAACTCGGATGGACCGCCGAACATGCCGAAAATTTCGATGCCTTTCATCGTCTCGCCGTCTTTGTGAATGTAGAAGTGATCGGGGTTCGACATCGGGTAATTGTCGAGAAACGGCGCCATCGACTTCATGTTTGCCACCAGTTCATCAAAGGAAATTCCGCCGATCACGATATCTGCGATACAGGTTTGAAGCGGGCGACCTTCGGAGCGGGTGTTCATCTCCTTCCACCGCCGGGCTGACGCCTCCAGCCCGGCCCCGAACCGCTCTCGGAACCCGTCGAGACCCAGGATGTCTTGGCCGCCGCGCCCAGCTCCCGTGCTTGCTTGGCATTCAGAAGGTTGATCTCGTCGTGAGACAGCGAGCGCTCTTCACTGTTGATCACGACACCCCCGCGCATCAGTTCGTGCAGAATATGGATGTCGCGGTAGTAGCCGATCATATCCAGCATTCCGACCGAACAGAGCTGGCCGTCGATTGTACATTCATAGGTGAAGTCGGGCATGGCAAATCCTTCTGCGATGAGGTGCCTATATCGGGCATGTCAAGTTTGCGTCTGACATCCATGGCCACACATCGCCGCCGCCGCGCACCACCAGCGACCGGAAACCGGCCGGTCATAGGGATTGTGGATATCGGAGCTCTTCAACCAAGAATGCTTGTTTGAAGATAGGCAAGGGGGCTGTATTATAAATCATAATAAGTATCATTTTTGTTAGAGATAGTCCTGAAATGACCGCAGACCCCCTGACAGAGATTGTCACGCTCCTCAAGCCATCCACGCGTTTTTCAAAACTCGTCGAGGGCGCCGGTTCATGGAGAATCCATCGCCCGGGCACGGGCGATCCGTTCTACTGCGCCGTTCTGGAAGGCCGTTGCCGCATGGCGATTGATCACCAGCCTCCACTGGACCTTCAGGCAGGCGATTTCGTTCTCGTTCCGGCCATGCGCGACCTCATCACCGAAAGCTTCGACGCGCCGAAACCGGGAACGGCCATTGTGCCGACGGAAATTGCAGCAGGCCATTTTCGCGTTGGTTGTGGGGATGGGACGCCCGACTTGCGGATGCAGATCGGCCATTGCCACTTTGGCTCATCGGCTGCAAGCCTACTGGTTTCTCTCCTGCCGCAGGTCATTTTCGCGCGAGATGAGGCACGACTTAAGACGCTTGTTGAGCTTGTTGGAGATGAAGCGCGTGCCGGTCGACCGGCACGATCGCTCATTCTCGAACGCTTGCTTGAGGTTCTGCTGATTGAGGCTTTGCGAAGTTCCGGCGAAGCCGCATCCGCGCCGGGTTTGGCGCGGGGGCTCGCTGATGATCGTCTCGCGAGCGCCTTGCGCGCTGTTCATGCTTGCCCGGAACACTCATGGACCGTGGCGGAAATGGCCGATCAGGCATCACTCTCCCGCTCGGCCTTCTTTGGCCGCTTCAACCGCACCGTGGGGATGCCGCCGATGGAATATCTTCAAGCGTGGAGGATGGCCCTGGCGAAACGCCTCATCAGCGAAACCGGGCTGAACATGAGCCAGATTGCCACCCGTGTCGGGTATGGCTCGGCCAGCGCGTTCAGCATCGCATTTTCCCGCCAAATGGGCGTGCCGCCTGGCCGCTACAGCACGAATAAGAGAGCCATCGGTGGTGTCGAGTAACGGCAGCCTCTGACCCTCGTCGCTGGTAAGCATCATCCATGACGCCTTCGCCTGGTCCTGAGCCTGAGCCTGATCGAAGGAATGGTCTCGTCGCCTCCCTTCATTTCGGGCCCCTACCGGACGCTCGGCCTCTTCGACATCTGCGCCGCGGCATTGCAGAAGCGGCCGATTATGTGCCGTGCATCATGGCAGGCGATTGCGCGACCGAGTTAGTGAAAATAAGGCCATGGCATCAAGCAGCCGCGAACTGTTCGTTTTCATCAACGCCGTCCTCACACACCGTCAGATACCCGCCGCCTCGCATTCCTGGCATCCGATTTGGCTGCAGGTCAGTCGCCGGGGCCCATCTGAAAAACGCCTTGTACTCGCGGCTGAACTGTGACGGGCTGTTGTAGCCCACGGCAAAGGCGACTTTTGTCACGCCCGTGTCGCCAGCCTTGAGCAGGCGTCACGATAATAATAAAGCGTAATCATATCAGGTCTTTCTGTAGTTTTGGCGGGGAGAGCAGGGCCGTCACGGCCCCTGCAGGATGCGGCGATCAGGCCACGGGCATGGCTGGTAGGTCGATCCGGGTATCCTCCCCTGCGG
The DNA here is from genome assembly GCF_055809635.1 of Roseibium sp. 10G30-5. Lineage (NCBI taxonomy): Bacteria > Pseudomonadati > Pseudomonadota > Alphaproteobacteria > Hyphomicrobiales > Stappiaceae > Roseibium > Roseibium sp. 10G30-5. The sequence goes on along the minus strand of NZ_JBVVUH010000001.1, from coordinate 142,633 downwards.
TGATCAGCGCGCTGATCCGAGGATCGTCCAGCACGGTGTAGGGAAACACGCTTGGGATCGCGCTAACGCGGTCGAGGCGCGTGATCTGGTCGTCTGTCAGCCGCAGGCCGGTCGCGGCAAGGTTCTCCGCCATCTGCGCCATGCTGCGTGGCCCGATGATCGGGAACACCCCCTTGGCCGCGACCCAGGCGATAGCCACCTCACCCAGCGTGACCTCGTGCTCGGCGGCGACCTCGAACACTGTATCCAGAATGGCCGTACGCTGCGCGGAATTCTCGGGGTGGAAGGCGGCGCCACCCAGTCCCTCTTCTCGTCCAGTTTCTGTCAGCGGTTTGCGATACTTGCCCGTCAACACACCACCGCCCAGAGGCGAAAACGCGGTAATCCCAAGGCCGAGGGCCTGTCCTGCCGCAATCAATTCTGCCTCGGCACTACGTGCCACGAGGCTGTGTTCCAGCTGAAGCCCTGCCACCGGAACGCTGCCGCGCAGTTCAGCCAGTGTCGCCGCCCGCGACACCCGCCAGTACCGGGAAATCCGAAAGCCCTGCATAAAGGATCTTGCCCTGCCGCACGAGATCATCGAAGCCGCGCATGATCTCGTCTACCGGGGTCACGCCATCCGCGACATGCACTCAATAGAGGTCGATCCGATCGGTCCCGAGCCGCTTCAGGCTCGCCTCGACCGAGGCAACCATCGCCTGCCGACTGTTGCCCGTGGTCAACACACTCGCGGTCTCGTCCGTGGCGACGGCGAATTTCGTACCCAGAACGAACCTGTCTCGGCGCCCCTTCAGCATTTGTCCTAAGAATTCCTCTGACTCGCCGCTCTGGTATCCGTTCGCACTGTCGAGGAAGTTGCCGCCAGCATCGGCGTAAGCATCAAGCATGCGGCGGGCCTCGGGCAGTTCGGCCCCATGCCCCCAGCGGGTGCCGAAGTTCGATGTGCCGAGCACCAGTTCCGAGACCCTGAGACCTGTGTGAGTGCCAAAGAGTTTCAATCGCATTTCAATCTCCATCTTCGCGGGACGCGCAGCCGGTCAGAACCGCGCAACCTTTCCAATCCGCAGCCCGGATATTACAAACGGGACAGCGCTCCATTTAATAATGGGAGCACTGCTCCGTTTGTCAATGCCAAGAGATAGGGATCTGGTATGCGTGCTGATGCGAAAAAAATTTCGACAGCCTCCTCGCCATCGCACGTGAGGTCATAACTGAACGTGGGGTCGATGCCTCGCTGCGTGATATTGCGCGGCGGTCTGGGGTCGGCCTGGGAACACTCTATCGCCATTTCCCGACCCGAGAGACACTTCTGGAGGCCCTTCTGCATCAGGCGCTATGCGATCTTATCGCGCGCTCAGAGGTGCTGTCGCGCACCCATGCGCCGGACCGAGCTTTGACAGACTGGTTCATTGAAGCCACTATATTTGTGAGCGTTTTCAACGGTGTCGTGGATCTGATGGCAGCGGCTCTCGCTGATCCGAGCTCTGCCTTGCACGAGGATTGCAAGACCCTGAGACAGGCAGGTGCGCGCCTCTTGGAGCGCGCTCAACAGGCGGACCTTGCGCGCGCAGACGTCGATGGGGAAGACCTCTTCGCCCTTATCGGCGCGGCAGGCTGGATCGGCGATCAGTCTGCGTTTGAGCCACGCGCCGACCGGTTGGCAGGCATTATCGCCGAGACCTTGCTGGCGGCGCCACCGGCCCGCAAGGGCAGAAGCGGCGGGTGACACGGAGCAAGGCTCCGCCGCTCAAGATAAATGCACCCAATTAGGGCGTAATACCAAGCGCAACTGATCAGAACCGATGAGCCCATTGCCGATTGACATTATGGTCCATGGTTGCTCGATGAGCAGCACCAAATGCGACGGCAGCCCTTGAACCTGCGCTCGATCAACCGCATGCTGACACGCGCGGAGGTGCTGGAAAAGCAGCCGGTGCTGAATTGACTGGAGCGGTCCCCGGTTCCTTGGCACGTTCGCTGCTGAAAGCGGCATTCAAGGCGGATAGTTGCGAACAAGGCTGCCGATCCGAAACATTTCCTGCCATTAATCAGAAGCGACACCATCTTGCTTCAGCCAAATGATGCATCCGGCCAAATAATCCCGGGCATCAGCTGAAAGGCGGGTTATGCCCGCACGGCGGGCCAACTCGAGCACCGGATCGTCGCTATTGTCAACCTCTTGCGCGTGGACGCCATAAAGACTTGCGATCTCTGTGCGCGATATTTCCCTGATACTACGATCCAGGCTCTGCTCTGTAGGCGACGCGTTCGCGATAACTGTCCTTCTTCCAGACGAACTCAACCCCGTTTTCCGAATGGATATCACAATCGCCGAGACATTCCCGAACGCGCTCGGCGATGCGGCGGCCTGTTCTCTGCCAGCCATGCACAGCCGAGATCCGTCGTCCCAGCAGGGCTACCGGCAACGGACCTTCTTTCTCGACGATCCTTGCAATGAGGCTTTTCAGGATAGGATCATAGGATCTGTCATAGAATGCTTCGGCATCGGGAGTCTGATCTTGCTCCTGCTCGAATTTATGGGACGCATTACCGGGTGCTGCGCGCGCGACCAGACGATTCTGCCACTCGGTCTCGTCGGATTGCTCCTCGCGGGGCGGCCGGAGCGGAATGATTTCTGCCTCGACGACCGGCGCGCCCGGTTCGTCTGTATCTTGCTCGGATGCTTCCGTAGCGGAAAGGGTCTCCTCTGGTTCGGGTACCGTTCCATCATTTCCGGAGACCTGCTCTTCGGCTTCCTCGCCTGGCCGCTGCTGCGCTTCGCTCTTCCCGGTCTGCCTCCAGACGCTCCACGAGCGCAAGATGAATGCGGTCGACGACGGCCTGCCTGTTTCTGAACCAATCCGTCGACCATATCCTCAGAATGGTCCAGCCAAGTCCCTCAAGAACAGCCTGCCGTACCTTGTCTCTGTCTCTTGCGGTTGCTGAGCGGTGGTAGGTGGCGCCATCGCATTCGAGCCCCGCCAGATAGGCACCGGCGTGGTCTGGGTGGACAATGCCGAGATCAATGCGGAATCCGGAAACCCCGATCTGTGAGCGAACCTCCCAGCCTCTTTGCTGAAGAGCAGTCTTCACGGCAGCCTCGAACTGACTTTCGACCGGGCCGACCGAACCTTCGTCTTGCGCCGGCAAAGCCACGGTCCCGCGTGCGGCGAAATCGAGGAAAGCCTTGAGGTGCTTGACCCCAATCGCCTTCGTTCGTGTCAGGTCGATTTCATCCGCGGAGATCGACGCGAATATATGGAGCTCGCGCCTCGCTCGGGTCACGGCCACATTCAATCGTCTTTCACCGCCATCCCCGTTCAGCGCACCGAAAGCCATGGAGAGTTTGCCGGCAGCGTCGTGGCCGAAGGTAATCGAAAACAGCATAACATCGCGTTCATCACCCTGAATGTTTTCAAGATTCTTCACGATTACCGGCTCTTCACGGGCATCTTCAAAGAACCATTCGAGGTCCGGATTGTCGCGGCGCTCCGCATCGAGAAGGTCGAGGATCAGACTTTGCTGTTCGCCATTGAAGGTGATGACGCCGAGCGTTTGGCGTTCGTCTTCGGGAAGCTGTAGCCATTCATTCATCCGTGCGACGGCCATCTTGACGATGGCGCGTGCCTCGGTTTCGTTGGTGCGCCCCTTGCCGCGGGCGTAGACGCCGTCAACACGATGAAGCTGGACAGCCATCGACTGGGTTTCCGGCGAGGGAAAGGTCACCAGCCTGCCGCCGTAATAATGCCAGTTCGAAAAGGCGATGAGCGATTCATCCCGGCTGCGATAATGCCAGTCGAGCTGCTGTGTCGGAATGCCCGCGGCTTCGACCTCATCCAGGATGGAGGGGAGATCGCGCTCGATCTCGGGCACATCTTCTTCGGAATCGTCGCTGCGGCCAAAGAAGTTTGTGGGCGGCAATTGCTTCGGATCGCCGACGATGATCGCCTGTTTTCCACGTGCGATCGCGCCGATCGCGTCCCAAGTGGTAATCTGCGAGGCTTCGTCAAAGATCACAACATCAAAAGCGGACTGACCGGCCGGCAGGTATTGGGCAACGGAAAGGGGCGACATCAGTACGCAAGGGGCGAGCTTCGTGAAGGTTCCCGGCATTTCCGAGATCAGCGTGCGGATCGGCATACTCGGGCGCTGCAGCGAGAGCTGATGGCGCAGCGTTCCAAGTTCCGATCGCTTTGGAACGCCGTCACGCGCGGGCAGACCATGCCGGATGCGATGCAGGACCTGACTAGCGGCAATCTCCGCAGCGCGGCTGTCGAGTGCGCGAAACTGCTTGATCCTGTCTTCGTGAGACCAATGCGTGAACCGGCGCAGACATATTTCAGCATCCATCGCCAGTGGCAGCCACCACGCGGCATAAGCCGTTTCAAAGGCATCGGCAGCGGGCATGGTCAGCGAACCGGTTTCAAGGGCGGCCACCAGATTGTCGAGCCCGAATGTCCGGGCCTGTTCGCGGACTTCAACCCACTGCACCCAGTCGGCAAGAAAGTCCTTGTTGTCGAGGATCGTCTGCAGGCTCGCGCCGAGTTCCTTCAGGGGCGTTGCCTTCGGCTCCGAACCGGTCAGCGCTGCAAAGGCGGTGGCCTCCTCATTCCAGCGGTCGTAATGCTGGCGGAAGGTCGTGATCCTGTCTCTCAGATCGTCACGGCTACGGGCCGCCAGTGCCTGCGTCGCATTGGTCCAAACGGCAGCATCAGCAACCTCCGACGTGAACGGGTCCAGCATGTTGCGCATCGCTGTCGCTTCCGCGAGCCAACGGGCAAGGTGATCGCCATCGGTCTTGGTTCCCGCGAAGAGCGGCCAATCCTTCAGCGCGCTGGCGTCGATCTCGGCACGGCTTTCGTGCGCCTCGCTCAGCGCCCTGATATCGCTCGCCGGGTTGACTGCCCCCGCCGTCGCATAGGTCTGCAGAAGCTTGCGAACCGATGATTTGGCAAACACCGAGAACGGCCAGATTTTCGTCTGGGCAAGGCGCCAGTCGGCGTCGAGCTTTTCAAGCGGGATCGATTTTGGCCGTTCCATCGGGTAACTGGCGGCAAGCTGTGCGGTTGCGTCTTGGTAGCCGCGCAACAGTTTGGTCAGCTGCGCAATGTCAGAGGCCAGTTTGCCGGGATCACGCGAAAGCGCCCAGGAAACATCCTCGCCATGCGCAGGGATATCGGTCAAAGCCACGAGTTTCTCAACCCGCCCTGGTGGAAAGCGCCTCGTCACGGGAAAAGCCGGCCGCAGCAGCGAGATGTTCTGCAGCCTCCATCAATTGCACGGACAGAGCCTTCAGCGATGCCGCTCTCGCGAGAAGCTCCGCTTGCCAAGGTGAACGACCAATCATCGACGCGGACGAGATTGAGCGCCGGCCTTTCGCGCACAATCTCGTGGCGCCGACCCAGTGTCTCAGACAGACGCTTCAGGTAGGCATAGCTTTCCGCATCATGAGCGTCTTTGTTATCGAAACCAAGCGAAAATCCGGCGTCTCCGGCTGCGGCCCTTCCGATAGCCTGAAACACGCTGAACCCTTGCGTACCCTCAAGATGCAAAGCCTTCACATACGCATTCAGGCCCTCTCGCGTGAGGACCAAGTCTTCCGTCACCTTGATCCATTCGCCGGGCGAAGCATCGGAGATGCGCTCCCAGCTGCGGCTGATCTGGTCGAGAACGGACTTGCGGTCCGCCTTGTTGGAATGAAGTTCGAGAACAGCGTCGCCGAGGCCGTTGGCCGCCAGTCGCCTGTAAACGACATCAAGCGCCGCTGATTTTTCGGCCACGAAAAGCACCGTCTTGCCGATTGCAAGGCACTGCGAGATGATGTTGGCGATTGTCTGACTTTTGCCCGTACCCGGAGGGCCGATCAGGACGAAATCATGTCCCTCCTGGGCGGCGAGGACGGCGGCGAGCTGCGAGGAGTCGGCGGGAAGCGGCGTGAACAGATCCTTTGGCTGAATGCGGCGATCGACGTCGGCAGCGACAGGAAGGCCCTCGGTGCCTTCAGGCAAGAACGGCTCCGCCGGGCTGTCGACAAGGTGCTTGACCAGCGCACTTTCGCGCAGACTGTCGGTCCTGTCGACGAGGTCTTTCCACATCAGGAACTTGGCGAAGGAAAAGGTCGAGAGCGCTACATCCTCGACAACTTCGAAGCCGGCGACATCTCTGACCTTGCGTCGCATGGTCTCGAAAATTCTCGGCAGATCGTAACCGCTCTCATCATGAGGGAGATCACCCTCAAGTTCGGGAATGGAAAGGGCGAAGTCCCGCTTCAGAAATTCAAGCAGCGTGAAATTGAAACGAACATCATCTTCGTGATGTTCGATAACGAAATCGGACTGTGCCGAGCGCCTTGTCAGTTTGACGGGAATGAGGACCAAAGGCGCGCGATAACTGCGGGTATCACCCTCGGTTTTCTTCCAGCGCAGGAATCCGGCGGCCAGAAAAAGCGTATTGGTTCCGCCTTCCTGAAGATCGCTGTTTGCGCGACGGTAGAGCTCAAGCAGTCTGTTATTGGCCTCCTTACCCGTCAGGGGCACGGCAATCTGCCCCTTGGCAAAAGCGTCCCGTGCGACCTCGGCCAGCATTTGCTGTTCATCGGAAATCAGAAGATCCCTGTTCCCGAGAGGATCTTCGTCCTTGAGCGGCAGGGTCCTGAATTTCTTGCCGTCGGCCAGCTGATCCTCGAGTGTGGATACATCAGGGCACAGGAACGGCAGCGTCTGTTTTGTATCCTTGAAGTTCAACAGTCGATTGCGGAGCGAAAGGTCCAGCAGTTTGCGCTGCCAGCGCGAAATCCTGTCCGCTGCAGTCTTCGGCTCCTCTTCGACCATATCATCTGGCAGCAGAGCAAAATCGAGCGGTTTGGGCAGAGCGGCCGGGCTCGCAGGGATGTCTGCGCTCTGAATAGTATCGTCGGCACGATGGCTTGCAAGCGGCCTGATCCGCGCTGCGCGGGCGCGTCTGATGTCGACGGCAAGCTGGAATGCGTACTCGTTACGCTCGGCCGTGCGTTCCCGCCCCGCTGCGGCTGCTTCTTCGAAACCAACTGTCGGCCTCTTCGTCAAAAGGGTGGATTCCAGCATGACAAACTCGCGCGCGTCGGCGGCCTTGCGCACCGTCATGACGTCAGGCTCGGAGATCGTTCCGAAATCGCGGTCGGTCAGCCAGACGCCGACCTAGGCGATGCCCCTCGGAAAACAGTACCACCGGGTTGAGCCCCGCCGCTTCGAAGCAGGCGGCGGCAAGCAGGGAAAGGTCAAGGCACGTGCCGAGCCCTTCGGCGCGTATGCGCGCAGGATCCCGGATCTTCTGTCCTCGCACTTCGAAGGACGCCGGCGGCACGGCATAGGTCAGGCCAAGGCTGGTGAGCGCCGACCAGATCGCGCCGGCCAGCATCCATGTCCGCGCCGGGCTGTTGGACTGATATCCGTCGATGGCGCCGTTCTGACCTGTCGCTTCAAGAAGCTTTGCCGCATCTTTGAGAACCGCCGCCACAACGGGTTCATTCGGAGAAACGTAGGCCGCAAGCAGACGGGCCATTTCGCCAATGCCGCCCCATTCGTCACGGGCGAGCATCTCGATCCGGTGTGTCTCTTCATGAAGGATCGCACCGCCAGCTTCCACCTTGAGACACAACTCGCCAATTTCGGCCTCGTTCAGGCCGGCAAGCATGGCATTGTCAAGCGGCGTGTCCAGGTGTGACAGCGCTTGCTCGCTACCCGCAGCAATTCGGTCAACAGGCCATGTTTTCGGGCGGATGAGCGCGGGATGACATTCGAGTGAAACCTTCACATCCTCAAGGGGGAGCTCGCTCAAGTTCCTGAGGACAAGCCGCTTGAGAATGGAGACCCCATTTTGGGATGATGAAAAATTGACCCGCGATACAACGTCGAGTTCGACCTCAATAGGATTTCGAATTTCTTCAGTTGAAGTATTAAAAGAGATTTCTTCCAACTTTTGCGCCCCCGATGCATGAATACACATCATTCCTGCACGTCGCCATAGAGTCAAACTTCCATAGCAGGAGCTGTCACGTTGTCCGTGGCTTAACTGTTGCTGGATAATCGCACGTGATGAGCGTACCGACCATCAGCTATAAGAATCACCGTTTCCCACCGCAGATCATCGCCCATGCCGTGTGGCTGTATTTCCGGTTTCCATTAAGTCTACGGCTGGTGGAAGAGATGTTCCGAGAGCGCGGCGTTATCGTGTCCTACGAAACGACCCGGCGCCGGTGCCGCAAATTCGGCGCGGCATACGCAAAGCAATTGCGCAAAAAGACGCCGTCGCGAACGGATATCTGGCATCTGGACGAGGTGGTAGTGACGATCAGCGGTCGAAAGCACTGGTTCTGGCGAGCCGTCGACCAGGACGGATATGTTCTCTACGAGATCGTGCAGGTGCGTCGCGACACCAAGGCTGCCAAGCGATTGTTGATCAGACTGCTGAAGAAGCAAGGCCTCCCGCCGGTTTGTGGGTCACCCCATCCCGCAGGTCCTTTGAGCGATAGAGTTGACTTCTATGCCTCAAAAATGGTCTATATATGAGTTATAGGAAGGGTATCTATAACTCATGGCTTGGAACTGGACGCTGCCCGATTGGCCGGACTTCCGGTATGACGCCTCCGCTCTGGAGCCGTTTGAGCAGACGTTTCTGCTGTCGTCCGGAGAAATCCTCGGCGCGGTCCATCATGTCAGCCAGCCGGAGCGCGAGCAACTCCGCATCGAACTGCTCAGTGAGGAAGCGATGCAAACGAGCGCCATCGAGGGTGAAATCCTCGATCGGCTCAGCGTGCAGTCTTCGCTGCGCCGCCATCTGGGCCTCGATCCGGACAGCTACCCTGCCAAACCGCACGAACAGGGCATCGCGGAAATGATGGTCGACGTCTATTCCAGTTTTGCAGAGCCGCTGACCCATGAGATACTGTCCCGCTGGCATCGGATGCTACTGTCCCATGACAGTCGGTTGGAAACCATCGGGGCCTACCGACAACACGCCGAGGTGATGCAAATCGTTTCCGGCCGCCTTGACCGGCCGACGATCCATTTCGAAGCGCCGCCTTCAGAGCGGGTCATGCCGGAGATGGAGCGATACGCGAATTGGTTCAACAAGACCGGGCCCGAGGGAGCAGAGCCGCTTCCAGCGCTGACGCGCGCAGGGCTAAGCCACCTCTATTTCGAGAGCCTCCACCCATTCGAAGACGGCAACGGCCGCTTGGGTCGCGCCCTCGCTGAAAAGTCGCTGGCGCAGAACATTGGCCAGCCGACCCTCATCTCGCTCGCATTCACAATCGAGAAGGAGCGTAAGACATACTACGACCAGCTCGAGAAGCATCAAAAAACGCTCGACGTGACCGATTGGCTCGTCTGGTTCGCGGAAGTTGTCTTGAAGGCCCAACAGACAACACTCGACCGCGTCGGCTTCTTCATCAACAAGGCACACTTCTACGATCGTCACAGAGATCACTTGAACGAACGCCACGGCCAAGGCCATCGCTCGAATGTTTCGGGAAGGCCCTGTGGGATCCAAAGGCGGCCTCAGCGCCGACAACTATCTCAAGGTCACCGGAACTTCACGGGCAACCGCAACCCGCGATCTGCAGGATCTAGTCGAGAAAGGTGCGCTCAACCGAACTGGAGATCGACGCCATACGAGATATTGGTTGAACCTGAATCCACGGGCGTCGAACCAACTACAATGATTTGCATAGAAGTGAGGCAGATTGGTTTCCCTGCCGTCTCGTTTTCTTACGTGATGATTTGGACCCGGAGGCAGAGCGACCAACTCTTGGTGTCTTTTCGTATCTAACCGCTCGTGCGCTCGTAAAATATATTTATAAAATATCTGAAAGCTATCAGCTATCTATCTGATAGATCCTTAATGTCACTCCTCGTGTTCTTTGTAGAACTACAAAAATTTGTCCACGGCATCGACAAAGGTCAGATTTTCATCTGTCTGCGAATGCCCGGAAAGCACCAAGCTTATTGGCATCGCCGCGAAGATAGAGCGAGTCCTTGGGGGCTTCTTCCAAGTTCTACGGGTGATACCTAGCACTGCCCCTGCTTCCCGGCTCACGAATCCCAATTTGGCAGAGGCCTCGTCAACCTTCCGCATTTCATCTGCTTCGGCTGCAACATCAGGGGAGGCGGCCTTCATGTTCACGGATTTAAAATCAAATGCCTTACTCATTGCCCATTACCTCCTGCAAAACATCATAGAGTTCGACAACCAATGCCTCCGCGTTGTCCTTAGCACCTTCAATCCCGTTGACTTCTCGTGCGTCCAGCTCGTCGAGCGTAGCGTTTTCCGAGAACATGGACTTGTAGGCCTGCCTCTCGTTCAATTCGGTGTCGAGGATACGTAACCCCGCAGATGAAACGCCTTCCCGGATCTTCCGGGAGATCTTCGTTGCGATAGCCGAACTGGTTCGCGTCCTCACAAGCGCCGAAGGGATCGAGCGCTCAAGCGTTTCTTCTTCGCGCACCAGCTCAAGGGCACGGATAGCCTGATCGCTATCAAGCGGGGAGGCCTGCAAAGGCACCAACACGAGGTTTGCGCGACTGATTGCGCGAGATACCAGTTTCGACGCAGTGCCTTCCAGATCCACAATCACAATGTCATGTGCCTAGTCTGCAGCTCTGATTGTGGCAATGACATTGGATTCAGTTATGTCGGATTCAATCATCATTCCAGACGGCTTTCCCCGCCGCTCCGCCCACGATCCTATGGGACGGCTTGGATCACAGTCCAGCACGCAACCGCTTGCCCCTTGGGTGCGTATCCGGTCGCCAGGACAAGCGCCGTAGTGCTCTTTCCTACGCCACCCTTGGGATTGCCTAAAACCAGCACACCCATATCGTTGTCTCCCAACCAGAAAATACCCAGTAAAAATCTGGTATTACGTCAACATGTATCAGGTAACAGATACTATTAAATATCGTAAGCGGTGTTTTCCTCGCACATTGACCAAGGTCGATTGGCATTCCGAAAACTGCCAATACGACATTGAGAGACAAGTATGTCTTTTATTGCAGTCCGTCTCCATTGCGGCTATAATAACTTGGTCGGAAAAGGCAGATTTGGTGTGGTCTAGCCCAAATCCTTTCGGAAACGAAAGCTCTGTCCTTGCGTAAAGCATGAGTCCCACGACGAGCATCGGGCGCTATCAAGCGCCCCAATGTTCGTCCGTGTGGTGCTCGAAACGACAAACCCTCCGGTCGAACGATCAAATAGGAGTGGTTTATGGACAATACTCAATCGAATTACGATGTAGTGATTGCTGGAGCGGGACCTGTTGGCCTGTTTCTGGCATGCGAGCTGCGTCTCGCTGGTCTGTCGGTTCTGGTGCTAGAACAGGCTAATGACCCACATTCGCCTCTGAAAAAGCTTCCGTTCGGCATGCGCGGACTTTCCGCCCCGACCATCGAAGCCTTCTATCGTCGCGGCATGCTCGACGAGATCACAGCGCCGCAACGCGCGAACGAGCAATCGGGTGGTGAGAACTCATCCGCGGCTCATTGGATGCAGCAGACACGTCGTCCCGGCGGCCATTTTGCGGGTATCCAATTTTTCCACGACAAGATTGATATGAAGAAGTGGCCCTATCGGCTTCCGGGCCCTGCTGGCACAAACCTGGCGACGACCATAGAGCATGTCGAATCCGTCCTGGCCGCCCGTGCGACGGCGATGGGCGTGGAAATCAGGCGCGGCCTCGGTGTCAATGACTTCGAACAATCGGAAGAAGGCGTGAGCATCCGCGCTGACGACGAGATCGTACACGGAAGATGGCTTGTTGGATGCGATGGCGGTCGCAGCGTCGTTCGGAAGCTCGGTGCCTTCAATTTCGTTGGCACTGATCCCGAGTTCACCGGCTACTCCGTGCAGGTCGAGATGGTTGATCCGGATCAGCTTGCCCCCGGTCGTCACTACACGCCAACGGGCATGTACACTTACCAAAAACCCGGAACCATAGCGATGGTCGACTTCGACGGCGGCGCTTTTCATCGAACACGGCCAATCACCCTTGAACACGTCCAAACGGTTTTACGCCGTGTCTCCGGCACCGAGGTCACATTGACGGCCCTGCCGCTGGCTACCACATGGACGGACCGCGCTTTTCAGGCGGTGGCGTACCGCAACGGGCGCGTATTGCTCGCAGGTGATGCCGCTCACACCCATTCCCCGTTGGGCGGCCAGGGGCTCAATCTTGGTCTTGGTGATGCCATGAATTTGGGCTGGAAACTTGCCGCCACCATACGTGGAGACGCACCTGTCGGCTTACTTGACAGCTACTCGGACGAGAGGCATCCGGTCGGAGCACAGGTTCTCGACTGGTCGCGTGCGCAGGTGGCGATCATGCGGCCAAGCCGAAGCTCGCGTGCGCTGGAAACCATTTTTCGTGATCTTGTCGAGACGACAGACGGCGCGACCTATTTTGCGGAACGCGTCTGGGGTATGCGCCTTCGGTATGATCTCGGCGTCACCCATCCACTGGTTGGGAGCAGCGCTCCCGACTTCGAGCTTGCCGATGGAACGAGGCTTGGCGAGCATCTCAGATATGGCAAGGGCGTGTTGCTAGACTTCAAAATCGGCTCCCCGCCTTCTCAGTATCCAGGTCTGTTCAATAGCCGGATCAAATATATCGCAAGTGATGTGACGGACCGATTGGGCTTGTCTGCGGTGCTCGTGCGACCAGACGGGTTCGTCGCTTGGGTTAGCGATGCTGTCCCGAGCTATGAGGAATTTGGGCAAGCCGTGTCGCGTTGGTTCGGCGAGATTTGAAGCCTTGGACGCATGTTCGCTTTAGGCCCAACAGCAGACTTCAGCCATTTGTTCGTCCCAAAGGTATTGCCAACTTGTTGCCCGGTTTGGGCTTGGTAGGTCGTTGAGATGTTTCAGCGTCTCGATTTCCCGCGCCTTAAGGGCTTCCGTTTTCCCAGGTTGATCATTTCCTATGCGGTTTGGGCCTATCATCGGTTTGCGTTGAGTACGGCGGATGTTGAAGATCTCCACTGGCGGAGCGGGGTATTGATGTCAGCCGGGAAACGATCCGCAAATGGGTGAACCGGTTTGGCCGGCATTTTGCTCGCTGCATTCGCCGGGATCGGCCAAGGCCAAACAGCAAATGGCACCTTGATGAGGCGGTGATTGTCATTGGCGGTGTGAAATACTGGCTCTGGCGGGCGATTGACGGCGATGGAGATGTGCTCGATATCCTGGCTCAATCACACCGCAATGCAAAGGTGGCCAGGCTGTTTCTTTGGCGCGCTGGTCACGCAATTCGGCGAGCCCAGGGTCGTGGTAACCGACAAACTGCGCAGCTACACCAAGCCGGTTCAGGCCCTTGCACCCGATGCCGATCATCGCGCTCATAAGGGGCTGAACAACAGGATTGAGAATTCCCACTGCCCGATGCGGAAGCGAGAGAAGATCATGGGCAGGTTCAAGTCACCCCGGCAAGCTCAACGGGTTCTGTCAGCCCACGATCAGATAAACACGATCTTCCGACCGCGCCGGTACCAATTGTCAGCAGCCTCATACCGCCACGCAAGGGCAGATGCATTCGGATTATCGCAGAACTACACCGGCGACATGAACGCCTGAAATCCGTCCAACAAGGGGCACCCTGCTGATTGAACAAAACAAGTTGGCAATACCCGGAATGCAAGCGGTCGAGCAGGTGTTGGGAGGAATGTGCTGCTGGAGACCAGAGATCTGACGGTGCTCCTAGCACGTTGCGGACCATGTTCACGAAGCTGGGACCACTTTCATAGTCCAATAGTTTTCGGCTAGGCGATGTTACTGAAAGAGCGAGTCGGCCCCGCCGGCGAACTGTCGCGTGCGCAAGCCCGCCTACCGGTCGCTTTCGTATTTCTCGATCAGGAGTAGAATTCGCTCGCGGCGGCGCGTAGCCTCGGAGATATGGCTGTCTAACGCGGCCAGCTTCTCACCTAACGCTAGCAGCACCGTCTCCCTTGCCGGAAGTCCCCCGCCTCCCTCAACTAGTCCAGCCCGGATCTCGTCCAGCGTGAAGCCGAGGCTTTGCGCCTGATCTATGAAGAATAGCGTCTTAAGAATGGCTTGAGAGTAATCGCGATATCCGTTCCCCCTTCGGCTCGCCACAGGAATCAGCCCGTTGCGTTCATAGAAGCGGATGCGCGACGCAGACACCCCCGATCGTTTCGCGACATCACCTATCTTCATGAAAAACACCATTGACCTTCAACTATGGTTGAAAGTTTAGACTCCCATCTCCAGTCAGACAAGGAGATGATATGGCACGCATATTGGTGACAGGTGGTACGGGATTTCTCGCCACGCACTGCATAGTCCAGCTGCTCGCGGCCGGACATGAGGTTCGCACGACGCTCCGCAATCTGGATCGGACGGGGCAGGTGAACGCCACGGTACGCGAGGGCGGTGCAGGCGGGGCCATTGGGCGGCTGACCTTCACCGTCGCCGACCTGTTGGCCGATGCGGGCTGGGACGAAGCTGTCTCCGACTGCGACTATGTGCTCCATGTCGCCTCGCCGTTTCCGAGCAAGGTGCCCAAAGACCCAGATTTGCTGATCCGGCCGGCCCGTGATGGATCGCTCCGTGTGCTGCGTGCGGCACGTGATGCCGGCGTGCGGCGGGTGGTGCTCACCTCGTCCTTCGCCGCGATCGGCTACGGCAAGGGGCGCACGGGGACCTTCGATGAAGCGGATTGGACCGATCCAAACGATCCCACCCTGCAGCCCTATCAAGTGTCGAAGACGCTCGCGGAACGCGCCGCCTGCAGATTTCATTCACCGCGAGGGCGGCACGATGGAACTCTCAGTGGTCGCGCCCGTGGGAATCCTGGGCCCGGTGCTGGGGCGGGACATCTCGACATCTATCCACATGGTGAAGCGAGTGATCGAAGGCAGGGTGCCGGGCTGTCCGGACCTCTGGTTCGGCGTCGTCGACGTGCGTGACGTTGCCGATCTCCACATCCGGGCTATGACGCACCCGGCAGCCAAAGGAGAACGCTTTCTCGCGACGGCGGGGGAATTCCTACAGGCCATCGACATGGCGTACACGCTGAAGGACCGCCTAGGCAGCACCGCCCACGCAGTCCAGACACGCCAACTGCCCAACTGGCTGCTCCGAACGGTGTCGCTGTTCGATTCCGAAGTCCGCGCCCTGTTGCCCGAACTTGGTAAGCGCAAAAACGCGACCGCCGCCAAGGCTGAGCGCCTGCTCAGCTGGGTACCACGCTCGCCAGCAGACGCGATCGTCGCCACCGCGCAAAGCTTGGCACAACATGGTCTCTTAAATGCGCGGTAGGTCGCAGGCGCTTGCTGATCGTGCGCTTCGGTCCAGCCTATGGGCGACTTTTGCGTGAAAGCGGCCATTCACAGCTATTATCCGGAAGGCTGGCCCTGACTCGAAGCAGACTGAGGCCTGCCTACTGCTTGGCATCGGTCGCGGCGGTATTGCCAACTTGTTGCTCCGGTTTGGGCTTGGTAGGTCGTTGAGATGTTTCAGCGTCTCGATTTCCCGCGCCTTAAGGGCTTCCGTTTTCCCAGGTTGATCATTTCCTATGCGGTTTGGGCCTATCATCGGTTTGCGTTGAGTACGGCGGATGTTGAAGATCTCCTGACGGAGCGGGGTATTGGTGTCAGCCGGGAAACGATCCGCAAATGGGTGAACCGGTTTGGCCGGCCTCCTGCAATTGATGCTTATGGCCCTCAAGAAGAGGTAAGCCCTGATCGAGCTGTTTGGCACCGGCGCTGAATGCCTGCGCATACCGATCAACGGCCTGCAAACGTGTCCGTAAATCCAGCGAACCGCTAGACCAAGGCATTCGTCAGAGCTCCAATAGAAGTCATCAACCGCCTTAAACAATACTGCAATGAGACCGGGATGTCATATGGCGAAGCGCTCGACGAGCTGATGCGAAAATCAGGAATCTAATCATCGCTCGGCCACTTCTGCGCACCATGAAGCACGCGGATGAGGTCAACATGATCGCCAACCGTGTAAACAACGATGAACGGCGTCCCGGTCACGACTAATTCCCTGGTTTCCGCAATGCGACCAACGCGACCGGAAAGAGGAAATTGCTGCAATCGCTCAATCTGATCTTCGGTCTCATCCCACATCCTGAGGGCAGCGACCGGATTCTCCTTGGCTATATGCTCAACAATCCGGTCCAGATCGCGAGCATAGGACTCGCGCCTGACCAGACGCAAACGTTTAGTGACCATTTTTCAGAACGCGCCCTTCGAGTTCGGCACGCTTTGCCCTGACGCGGCTGTTCCAATCTTCCTCGGAAATTGCAGCGTTAGACCCGTTTTCAATCCCGTCGAGAGCCATTTGGACCTGCTCCCGAAACCAGGCTGTCATGTTCGCCGGCCTCGTGAAGCTGGCGTTGGCGTTCTGCCGTATCCGGCCGCTTCCGTTCCACTGCCTCGGGATCATGCTCTGTCATATCGATTTCAAACCGGGCAATTCCAAGCTCGTCCCGGATATAGGCGGCGGCAGTATTGAGATTCCGCCAGATCTCGCATACGCTGCGATCGCTGTGCTGCAACAGCCCGCTCATTTGCCCCATACTTGACGAGGACTGCAAAACCGCCTTGACTGCCCAAACACGACAGCACCATTCAGCGCATGTGCACTGGCGAGATTTTTGACGGCCTTTCCGTCGATCGTATCTAGGGCTCGGCTCATCACATAAATTACCTTTTTATCTAATGGGACATGCAGATTTATTAGATATTCGCATTTTTCCTCGTCGCTCGCAACACGTCACTTTTCAAAAGCCGATAGGAAATTTCCGCAAATGGCGAGTTTGCGATTTAAGTGTTGAGAGGGCATTGCCAACTTGTTGCTCCGGTTTGGGCTTGGTAGGTCGTTGAGATGTTTCAGCGTCTCGATTTCCCGCGCCTTAAGGACTTCCGTTTTCCCATGGTTGATCATTTCCTATGCGGTTTGGGCCTATCATCGGTTTGCGTTGATTACGGCGGATGTTGAAGATCTCCTGACGGAGCGGGGTATTGATGTCAGCCGGGAAACGATCCGCAAATGGGTGAACCGGTTTGGCCGGCATTTTGCTCGCTGCATTCGCCGGGATCGGCCAAGGCCAAACAGCAAATGGCACCTTGATGAGGCGGTGATTGTCATTGGCGGTGTGAAATACTGGCTCTGGCGGGCGATTGACAGCGATGGAGATGTGCTCGATATCCCGGCTCAATCACACCGCAATGCAAAGGTGGCCAGGCTGTTTCTTTGGCGCGCTGGTCACGCAATTCGGCGAGCCCAGGGTCGTGGTAACCGACAAACTGCGCAGCTACACCAAGCCGGTTCAGGCCCTTCCACCCGATGCCGATCATCGCGCTCATAAGGGGCTGAACAACAGGATTGAGAATTCCCACTGCCCGATGCGGAAGCGAGAGAAGATCATGGGCAGGTTCAAGTCACCCCGGCAAGCTCAACGGGTTCTGTCAGCCCACGATCAGATAAACACGATCTTCCGACCGCGCCGGTACCAATTGTCAGCAGCCTCATACCGCCACGCAAGGGCAGATGCATTCGGATTATCGCAGAACTACACCGGCGACATGAACGCCTGAAATCCGTCCAACAAGGGCACCCTGCTGATTGAACAAAACAAGTTGGCAATACCGGCCGAGCACTTCATTCAAACGATGCTGCGCGAATGGGCCTACGCCATTCCCTTCAGATCATCCCTGACGCGCGAGGCCGACCTGCCCAGATGGCTTGACTGGTACAACACAAAACGACAACACATGGGCATCAACGGCAAAACGCCACTTCAGTCCCTCAACCGAACAACCTGATCAGAAACCACAGCAAGTTTCATGAGGCGGCTCCTCCTCGTTAAGCTCTCCTCGCTCCTCACGCAATCGCGTGTGAATGGTCTGACGGCTGAAACCGGACAGCTTGGCTGTGTCCACAATAGACATGCCACTGTCTAAAGCCTTCTTGATGGTGTTCCACGCGTCATCATCAAGCCGGGGAGGGCGACCCAGGCTGCTTGCCCGAACTGCGAGCGGCCGCAAGACCTTCCTGGGTACGTTGCTGAATAACATTGCGCTCGAACTGAGCAAAAGCTCCGACGATATGGAAAAGCAATTTCCCGGTAGGCGTCTCGGTTTCCAGATTTTCAGTAAGCGAGACAAACTGCACCTGCGACTGCTCAAGCGCTTGCATAAGGGTCAGCAGATCCGAAAGGCTCCGCGAAAGCCTGTCCAGCCGCCACACAACTAGAGTGTCACCGGGTCGCGAGTGCTCCAATAGTCGCATGAGGCTCGGCTTAACAACGGCATTCCCTCTTACGCCGAGATCTTCAAAAATACGATCACACCCCGCCGCGCGCAAGACTTCTAGCTGTAGCGCTGAGTTCTGATCACCCGTTGAGACGCGCGCATATCCTAACCGCATCAATTTGCTCCGAAATGTCCAATATATATTTTTAACGCAGATTTATTGGACAGTCTCGAAAATTGCGTATTTGTCCCTTTGAAAGGATTGGCTTTTTGTGTGACCTTTCGCGATATTTGGCTCATTTTCTTCAGGGCTAAGTGGCATAGACTCGTGCTGGAGCCAGCGTAGCGAACATTTGCGCTTCACGCGGCGAATGTCCGGTTTGAGCCCTTAGCGGAAGCGCCAGTTTCTCGCTGCACGCGCACGCAGGGGAACAGCTGCCGCCATACCGCGGAAAGTTATGCGGCGCCGCAGCTAAGACCTCGGACACTCATGGTTGGCGCAGCGAACGTCCGATGGGAAAAGATCGGTTCGCGGGAAACGGGGGCGTTTACTTCGATTGCACCACAAGACGACAAGCCAGCCCGAAGAATGTCACCGCGGCCAGCCGGTATGCGACCTTGAGGATGGTGTCGTTCGACACCACAGCAGCGCGGAAGCGCGCGACCAGCAACACCAGAACGCTGATCCAGAGGATGGCCATGAGACCGAGGGTCAGTCCCAGGATCAGGCTCTGAAGTGCGACCGATCCGTTTTCGGGACGGACAAACTGTGGGAAAAGGGCGATGAAGAACGGGATCATCTTCGGATTGACGAGGTTGTTCGTCAGTCCCTGTGTGAAATATCGGGCAGAGCTGTCACGGCGAGCCGCCAGATGCTCATTGAGACTCAATTTCGCAGGAGCGCGCCAGGACTGAAACGGCCAGATAGACCAGATACGCTGCGCCAAGATACTTCAGAACATCGAACGCCATCGGGAAGAGCAGCACGAGGCTCGATACGCCAAGACCCGCCAGAAGGGCTTGGATGACATTTCCCGCCTGTGTCCCGATCAGCGTGAAGAGGCCAGCCCGGGTGCCGGTGGCAATCGTTCTCGAAAGGATCAGCACCGTGTCAGGCCCCGGCGTCAGGACGAGGACAGTGGCTGTAATGAGGAACAGATAGAAGGTGTTTGGATCGATCATCATTTTGCTTATTCCAAAACCAGTTGCCCGCGTGCGGAAGTTGCCGCCGCGCCACCGATCTTCACGGTGATTGTCTCGCTATCGCGTGCCCAGGACGCATGGACGATGCCATCGCGTCCGATCTCGATGCCCTGCTCGGCCTGATATCCCCCTTTAGGAGCGTCAGCGTCTACATGACGTGCAATATAGGCGGCGACGGACCCGTTGCCGGAACCACATACGGGATCTTCGGCCACGCCTTCGCCCGGCGCAAAGGTCCGCACCCGAATGCGCTGCGGCCCGCTTTCCAATTCCGCGAATACCGTAAGGCCCGCCGCCCGGAGCGCGTGACACTCGCGCGCTATCAGGCCCTGATCCGGAGTTAGGCCGGAGATTACGCCAAGCCCTCGAACCTGAGCGACGAGCCACGGAACGCCCGTAGAGACCACCTGCGCAGGCGTTAGGCACACGTCAGCCTCGGCGCAACCCAGCATCTTCGAGACGGTTTCTCGTGTCAGAGAGGTGTCACGGAACCTTGCCGGAGCCTGCGTCATCCGCAGCAGCAGCCCTTCGTGGACCGACAAAACTTCAACCGGGACGATGCCGATCCCGCATTCCTGCTGCAGCACGCCTTGCCGCACGAGGTCCGGGTGCCGCTCCAGCATGGCGTGCGCGGTGGCGACGGTCGGGTGCCCAGCGAAGGGCATTTCATTCATCGGCGTGAAGATCCTCACGCGGTAATCAGCGGCTTCGGTTGTTGGCTTCAGGACGAATACCGTCTCGGACAGGTTCATCTCGCGGGCGATCTTCTGCATCACTTCGCCCGGGATATCATCAGCGTCGAAGACCACCGCAGCGGGGTTCCCGAAAAGTGGACGGTTGGCGAAAGCATCAATCTGCACGAAATTCGGTGTCATGGCGAGATCTCCTGTGGTTCGGAAACGCCATAGCATACGTGACACTAATGCGATATCATTGAAGTGTCACGATACACTTTTCGAGCACGCCAATGCGTCAACAGTCTCCCTAGGTTCCGCGCCTTTCCTCAAGCAAACACTCCTCTGCGGAGCGTCTTGCCGAGGCGTTGGCCGAGGATATTCACGCCGGAGCACTAAAGGCAGGGGATCGACTTCCTGCACATCGAGACCTCGCCTGGCGGCTGCAGGTCGGCATTGGCACGGTGACCAAGGCCTATGCCTCACTGGAAGCCCGCGGACTTGTTCGAGGAGTTCACGGTCGGGGTATGTTTGTCGCCCTTTCCGAGGCCAAGACCGGCCCCGTGATCGACCTTTCCCGCAATGTCCCGCCCGGTGTGACGACCGACCGCATCATGTCGAAAACCCTGTCGGGTCTCGCGCGCCGGGTCGATGCAGGCTTCTTCAATGACTACCCGCCCGTTGGCGGGCACCTGGAGCACCGCGAACTGTTATCACGCTGGTTTGGTCAGATGGGTATCGACGCCGACCCCGCCAGGGTGCTGATCACCAATGGCGCGCATCACGCCCTGCAAGTCGCACTAACAGCATTCCGACCGGAACAGCCTGTCTTCTCGGAGGCTCAGACCTATCCGGGCATGATTGCCTTGGCGCGCCAGATGAACCGTGACTTGATCGGCATAAGCATGGACGCGGAGGGAATGACCCCGGACGGTTTGGAGACGGCTCTCTCGAACGCCCCGGATGCCATCGTCTATGTCACGCCGACCATACAGAACCCGACGACCGCGACCATGAGCCGTGGGCGGCGACAGGACATTGCCGAGGTTTGCCGCAAGTGTGGTGCATGGATCATTGAGGATGACGTGTATTCTCTGGATGCGTCTCTTCCTCCGCTTGCGACCCTCGCCCCCGAGCGCACGATCTACATCAATAGCCTGTCGAAGACGCTCAACCCGTCGCTGCGAACGGGTGGGCTTGTGGTGCCCGCAGGACGCTATGAGATTACCAGATCGAACCTCCGGGACAGCTCTGTCACCGTCTCGCCGCTTGGATGTGCCATCCTCGACCAATGGCTTTGTGACGGTACGGTGGACGTGATCCTGAAAGGCATCCGCGAGGAAGCGCGCTGGCGTGTAGATGCGGCCACTCGCCTTTTGTCCGGACACGTCACGCCCCCGGTAGCCACGGCTTATCAGGTATGGCTGCCGCTCGCTGGTGACGACGCGTGCCGTGTGCATAGGGCTGCGCAGAAAATGGGTATCCAGCTGACCGATCCCTCCACGACGACGGTTGCATCCGAGGCGGTAGCGGGCCTGCGGCTGTGCCTTGGAAGCGTCACGCGACTGGAGTTGGAAACCGCGCTTTCCGCACTGCGGGGATTGATCGAGACCGAAAAGACGAAGCCGGGGACTTAGAATTTCCGCAAAGTCCCGCATTGCGGAAGCTTATGTAGAGTGTGACGAAGAGCAGCTCTCGAATTTCGATTTATACTTCGGGGCTCGGCGTCCGTTGTAGAACGCGATAGACAGTTGGTCGCGAGACGTCGAACAGTTCTGCCAGATCGCTGATGGAGTAGTCGCCCGTGTCATACATGCGCCCCCACCTATCCACAAAACAAAGTGCAACCTCAAACCCGCGATACAGAACTGCCGGTCTGCATTCATTTTTTCAATCTCGTGAATATCCACCGAGCGCGGTCGCATAAGCACGCAGCCTCGCCGTCATGAACTCCGTAAACAGACGAACACGTCGAGTCTTCCGGGTTTCACCCTGGGTGAGAAGCCAGAGTGAGCCATGAGATCCGAGCCCTGCGCCAGGAAGGCGCGAAAGGGTCGGCTCCGCATCGCCGACGAAACAGGGAAGCATTGACACGCCCATGCCGAGACGCAGTGCCTCGATCTGCGCGGCTTCCTCGGAGATGCGCAGGGAGACATCGGCAAAGGCTACCCGGTCGCCGGCCCAGTCCGGTATCCCTTCTCCGGTACGGGTGATCCACCTGAGCAGGTCCACCTCGCCGGTTTCCCACGCAGATAGCAGATCTCGGGACAGGTACAGCCCAAGGGACAGGTCGGGGCCTTTCACGCCGTGAAGGTTCTGTGGGAGGGATCCCGGTCCAAAACCACCCTGACAGCGACATCCGCCTCGCGATTGGTCAGATTGACCTTGCCTTGCGACGACAGGATCTCGAGCCCGATTTCCGGGTGCTGCGCCGCGAAGACCGCGAAGTCCGGCATCAGAAGGTGTGTGGCGATGGTCGGCGCCATCGTGACCCGAAGCGGACCACGCACCGCGTCGTCCCGGCCGAAGATGCGGCTGACCAGCGACTGCGACGACGCTTCCATCTGTTCGGCGAATTCCTGTACCTGCTCGCCGGCTTCTGTCGGCTGGTATCCCGAGGGGAGCCGCTCGAACAGCTTCGCGCCGAGGCGAGACTCCAGTTGCGCGATGCGCCGCATGACTGTCGTGTGATTGACGCCGAGGTTGTCCGCGGCAGCGCGGACCGATCCATACCGTGCCACCGCAAGGAAGTAGCGCACGTCATCCCAGTCGATTTCGGATGTATGCATAGCTGCCCTCGTCTTCTTCGTGATGCTGGTGCATATAGCAGCGTTTTATAGAGTTGTCCGGTGCTATTCTGCACCACCCTTCTGCGCGTCCTCTCACTGCCGCCGCCCGCTTCGGTCTCCTACCTAAGCCCAGACGAACCGACGGTACCGTATGCTCTGCGAACAATCCGCTGAGCGCCGACCGTCAAAGCTGAAGGAAATCAGAGATGTCACACACAATTATCGGCTTCGGGAGTATCGGAAAGGCGCTGGCCAAGGCCTTCGCCCGGAGCGGCCACCAGGTATCAGTGGCCACTACCCGCGCCCCGGAAAGCTTTGCGTCAGAGGCCGCCGCTATTGGTCCGGATGTAACGGCGGTGACCTTGGCGGAAGCGGTGAAGGCCGACACCCTCTTTCTCGCCGTACGCTTCAGGACCATGCAGCGGTCGCCAGGGCGTTGCCGTCGCTGGACCGGCAAGACGATCATCGACGTGACGAACGCCTATGGCGTTTCGCCGGAGGCGCTGGACGGCGAGCCTTCCGCGCAGATCGTCGCCCATGCCTTCCGGGGGGCGCGTGATCAAGGGGTTCAATCACCTCGGCGCGTCGAAACTGGCCAGCGATCCCGCCGTTCATGGCGGCCGCCGGGTGGTTTTCCTCTCGAGCGACGACGACGCCGCGGCGGACGAGATCGCCGGACTGGCCAAGGAATTGGGCTTCGCGCCCGTCCAGCTCGGCAAGCTCTCGGAGGGTGGGCGTCTTGTCCATGGCGAGGGCGACACCTAGGGCAGGCTGATTTTCCAGGATCTCGTCCGCTTCGACGAGAAGGCATGATCCACCTCCCAAGCATACTGAAGTTCAAAAGGAACATGACATGACCAGACTGACTGGAAAGACCGCCGTCGTCACCGGCGGCGCAAGCGGAATCGGGCTCGCTGCCGCAAAACGCTTTGTCGAGGAAGGCGCATTCGTCTTCATCTTCGGCCGCCGGCAGGACGCGCTCGATGCGGCCGTGGCAGAGCTCGGGTCGAACGCCCGCGGCGTCGCGGGATCGGTGTCCAGCGAATCCGATCTCGAGCGTCTGTACGCGGCGGTCAAGGACGAGCGGGGCACGCTCGACATCGTGTTGGCCAACGCCGGGGCTGGAAGCCAGATGCCGCTCGGACAGATCACCGCGGCACATCTGGACGAAACCTTCGACACCAATGTGAAGGGGACGATCTTCACCGTCCAGAAGGCATTGCCGCTCATGGGCAAGGGCGGGTCGATCATCCTGACCGGTTCGAGCGCCGGCACGACCGGCGCGCCGGGGATGACCGCCTACAGCGCCAGCAAGGCCGCGGTGCGCAACCTGGCGCGGACTTGGGCCGAGGATCTGAAGGGCACCGGTATCCGAGTGAACGTGCTATCGCCCGGAGCGACCGCGACGGAGCTGGCGAAGGCGTCGCTCGGCGAAGAGGGCCAGAAGGTCTTTGCCTCCATGACCCCGCTCCAGCGCATGGCCGATCCGGCCGAGATTGGTGCGGCGGCGGCCTTTCTGGCCTCGCCGGACAGCAGTTTCATGACCGCCAGCGAATTGGCCGTGGATGGTGGCCTTGCCCAGCTCTGAAGCAGCGGGTCCGGCGCTCTCGGGAGTTTCGGGAGGGTCGGACCTTTACGCTTCCGGCGATGTCAGGCGGCCGGGGGAAACATACAGCGTTGGAGAATTCCGATGAGGAACGAAGAAAACATTGAGATCGTAAAGAGCTTCTTCGCGGCGGCGTTTGGTGACGACAGGCCGGGTATGCTGGCCGTGGTCACCCAGGACATCGAATGGACCATACTCAGGCCACGACTGGCCGCTGGCTGGCATCCACCAAGGCCACGAAGGACTGGAGCGGCTCCTGGACACCGAAGCCGCCACCATGGAGATGACGGTCTCCGAACCTCGGGAGTTCGTATCGCAGGCGGACCGGGTCATGGTTGCGGGCTATGCCGAGGGCACGGTCAAAGCCACAGACAAGCCCTTCAAGGATCACTGGGTTTTCGCCATCACCATCCGGGACGGCAAGATCGCCCGCATCCGCGAGTATGTCGACACGCAAGCCTTGGCCCTCGCCGCGCAACCCGATCGCCCTAGGCACAGCTGAGCGTTCATCAAGCAGTTCGCTTTTCCAAGGAGACCAATCGTGTACGACAACTCAACGATCAATGAACTGGTCCGCTTTTCCCGTGTCGAAGCGGGCATGACGGTCATCGATGTTTATCCGGGCGCGGGTGACTGGACGCACAGGTTGTCTGATGTGGTCGGACCGCAGGGTCGGGTCTTCAGCTTCGTTCCGGCCGAGGTCGCGCATTTCAAGCACGATCCGGTTGGAGTCATCGGTGCGCTGACCGAGAAGGAGGGTCGCGACAATATCGTAGCCACATCCTCCGATCTCGTCGCGCTGGCCGAGGTGACCGAGCCGGCGGACGCGGTCTGGCTGCACCTATTCTACCATGATCTCCACACCGACTTGATGCGTTCAAGGGGGGCCACGGCGGCCGCGTTCAATCGCTCCGTCCACGATCTGCTGAAGCCAGGCGGCAGCTTCATCGTGATTGATCATGCCGCCACGGCGGGCGCCGGGAATGGCGTCGCCCAATCCTTGCACCGGATCGAGCCGGGCTTCGTTCGCGCCGAGGTGGAGGGGGCGGGTTTCGTATTACAGGCCCGGAGCGACCTGCTCACGAACAGGGACGATCCGCACACCAGCAAGGTCTTCGACCCGTCGATTAAGGGAACAACCGACCGCTTCGTCTACCGTTTCGAGAAGCGCTGAGCAATTGCGCTTTGCGTTTCGCCGCGCTCCGGGCGCCTGAAGGCGCCGCCGCGGGTGGAGCGAAATGCAGAAGTGCGATCCTATGAGGGAAGCAGAAATGGACATCGGATTCATCCGCGCGGGGCGCATGGCCACGACCATGTCGCAGCACTTCATCGGCGCGGGTCATCGACCGTTGCTTTCCAGTTGCCGTGAACCGGAAGCCGCGGCGTGCGACCTCACCATTCTGGCCTGCGACTGGGTCGACGTGCCGGAGGCGCTTTCGGGCATCGACTGGACCGGGCGCGTTCTTGTCGACGGGACCAATGCCCGCCAGGGCGTCAACCCTGACATCAGCGGTGCTGGTGTTCGACGGTCGGTTGCCGCGCTGGGTGGTCAATCCTCCAGCGAAATCGTCGCCGGCCTGGCGCCGGGCGCACGCGTGGTCAAGGCAATCAGCCACATGCCTATGAATTGGATACAGGACTTCTCAGCCGACAAGCCCAGGGCGGCGATGTTTCTCTCGGGTGATCGTGCAGAGGCAAAGGCGTTTGTCGCGCGTCTCTTCGAGGAGATCGGGATGGTGCCGGTGGACCTCGGCACGCTCGCGGCGGGCGGCGCGTTACAGCAACTTGGCGGTCCCCTGAGCGCGATCGAATTGCAGGTCGGTCGAAGGATCGTTCGCTGAACGGAGCGGGTGACGTGCGGGCCGTTCAGCCCTGCGAATCGCCCGTCGCAGGTTCGGCGAACATCCCATCCCCGACGATGTCGAACAGACGGTCCGATAGCGTCGCGAACGCCGGTTGCTCGAACAGCCAGCCGAGCGAAGCCATCAGGGCAAAGAGGTGCTCTCCGTTTATGTCGGACCGCACCGTTCCCTCGGACTGCGCACGTCTCAAGAGGCGCTCACCAGCCGATCGCAGTGCCATGCTGGAAGCATAAAGCGCCGATTCCGGATCTGCATGGGCGCTGGCGAGGAGATCACAGACGCCGGCATAGATGTGCGTGAAGGACACCGCCTCGCGGAACCAGGACAGCAAGGCCTCATCGGGCGCACTGGCTGACTCGAACACGCTCGCCTTCTTGATCAGCTCGTCCGTGCTTAGGCGCAACAAGGCTTCGAACAGCGCCTCCCGTGTCGGAAAATGCCGCAGGAGCGTTGCCAACCCTACCTCTGCCCTCCGGGCAATGTCGCGCATCGAAGCGTCCGATCCATGCTCTGCGACCACCTCGTGTGACACAGCCAGGATGCGCTCGTAATTTTTTTGCGTCAGCTCGCATTGCGGCCCCTTGATAATCGGATCACTGATCCATATTTGTCGATCACTGACCCACATATGGATCACATGGTGGGCCTTCGCAAGGGTTATGCCCGGACACAACGCACGAGAGGTATTTCTAATGACGACTGTCAGCATCATCGGGACCGGAAGGATGGCCGCGTCTATCGGCAAGCTAGCCGTTCAAGCCGGACATGAGGTGGAAATCACGGGCCGCGATCCGGCAAAGGCGGAGACCCTCGCGAAGGAACTCGGCGGCACCACGGTCGTGGGGCTGTTCGGCAGCGAGCCGATGGGAGCAATCGTGGTCCTCGCCGTTCCCTACACCGCCGTGCTCGACGTCGTGCGTCACTACGGCGAGACCCTGTCGGGCAAACTGCTCGTCGATATCACCAATCCAATCAAGGACGACTTCTCGGGCTTCCTGGTGTCCGCCGGCACTTCCGGGGCCGAGAAGATCGCAAGGTTGGCACCGCAGAGCGCCCCGATCGTCAAGGCCTTCAACACGCTGAACGCCAGCGTCCTGGCGGCGGCACCCGACCGGGCGGAGCGGCTCGACACCTTCCTCGCGGGCGACGACATTGAGGCAAAGTCACGCGTCTCGGACCTTGTAGAGAGCCTCGGCCTTCGCCCCCTCGACGCTGGCCAGCTGTCCATGGCGAGGACGCTGGAGCATGCCTGCATGCTGGTGCTGGGGCTCGTCACCCATTCGATCGGTCACGGCAGCTTCGCCCTTGGCATCCGAAATCAGGGCTGACCCTCAGCCCGTCCCCTCACATCGCAAAGGAGCAATACAATGCATGTGTTCGTCACTGGTGGGACCGGCCATTCCGGCCCCTACATCATCACCGACCTTATCGAAGCCGGCCACCAGGTCACAGCGCTCGCGAGGTCCGACAAGGCTGCCGATCAGGCGGCGCGGCTTGGCGCCGCGGTGCGCCGCGGCGATCTCGAGGATCTCCCGGGTCTGAAGGAGGCAGCGGCGGCCGCGGATGGCGTCATCCACGTCGCGCACCGGCAGGACCTGCTGCCCACCGGAGGCCTCGACGCTGTCGCCGAAGCCGAGACGAAGATCATGGAAGCGTACGGAGATGCGCTTGCCGGCTCGGGAAAGCCGCTCGTCGTGTCGGCCAGTATCGGCTCGCCAACCTGGGAAGGACTCGGCCGGCCAACCACCGAGGACGATCCGGCGCTTCCCGGCGGCAAGGCGTACTCGGGCACCTTGAGGGTTCGTAACATCGTCGAGACCACCGCCATTGGGCTTTCCGAGCACGGCGTGCGATCGTCGGTTGTGCGGATTCCGACGATCATGCACAGCCCGACGGATGACGCGAACTTTCTCGCGTTGCTGATCGGGCTGGCCAAGGAGAAGGGCGTTGTCGGCTACCCTGGTGATGGACAGAACCGCTGGCCCGCCGTCCATGCCCGCGACGTAGCGCACCTGTTCCGGTTGGCGCTGGAAAAAGGCGAGGCCGGCAGCACATGGCATGCGATCGGCGACGAAGGAGTCCCGTTCCGCGAGATCGCCGAGGGTATCGGTAGCCGCCTCAATATGCCTGTCGTGAGCATTCCGAAGGATGAGCTCATGATCCTCAGCTACTACGGCTTCCTGACCAATCTGGTGACCCTGGATCTGCCCACTTCAAACAGCATCACCCGCGAGCGCCTCGGCTGGAAGCCGACCCAGCCGGGCGTGATCGAGGACATGGACAACGGTCACTACTTCCCGGCGGCCTGATCCGCCGAGGTATTGCAAACCTTCCTAAGCATGGAGAACATCATGAGCACCATCAGCATCATCGGCGCCGGCACAATGGCCGGGGCCGTCGCCGGCCGGGTCGCCAGTGCCGGTCACACCGTCGAACTCATCGCCCGCGATCCAGCCAAGGCCACGGCACTGGCAAGCAAGCTTGGCTCTGGCGCCAAGACGGGCACCTACGGTGAGGCGCCCGACGGGGACATCGTGATCCTCGCCGTCCCTTACGCCGGTGCGGCTCCGGCAGTTGCCGACCTCGGCACAGCGCTGTCTGGCAAGGTGGTCGTCGACCTCACCAACCCGGTTGCGCCGGACATGTCGGGCCTCGTCACGTCCCCGGGCAGCTCGGGCGCCGAGGAGACAGCCAAGGGCCTGCCTGCCGATGCGCAGATGGTGAAAGCGTTCAACACCATCTTCGGCCATGTGCTTGCCAAGGGCGGACGGCTGGATACGTTCTTTTCCGGAGACGACGCCGGAGCCAAGGACAAGGTCAAGACGCTCCTCGAGAGCCTCGATCTGCGGGCCTTCGACGTGGGCGGCCTCAGGATGGCCGCGACGCTCGAAGCCGTCGGCCTGATGATGATCGGCCTCGCGAAGAACGGCGCCGGAGCCTGGGACATCGCCATGAACGTCGAATTGGGCTGACCCCAGAGGCCGTAGAGCTCGGCCGGACCGGCGACGGTCCGGTCGCATCAGGCAGATGGAGAGATCGAGATGAGCGCAGAGAAGAACGTAAAGTTGGTGAAGGACTTCCTGGCCGCCATCGGACGCGGAGACGGCGATGCCGGACGTTGTTGCGTGGATCACAACTGATCTGATATCAGGTGGCGGCTTCTGACCGCAGGATAATTTTGATGCCGCATAAACACAATGAAGACCGCCGGCACAAGATCCCCAAGCAGAAATTCAAGGTGACGAATTGACCAGCGTATAATGAAAGCCTTCGCCGACGTGGTGATTTGACGGTCTGGATAAACGATGAAGCACTCACCCAATGGTCAGTACCGCGCCGGACATCTCGAGGTGGCCAGCCGAAATATTTGGACCTTGCCATTACCATGTGTCTGACCCTGCGCGTTGTTTACGATCAGCCTTTGCGTCAAACTCAAGGCATGATGCGCAGTATCGCGAAACTGATGGGGGAGGGGGTCTATATCTTGCCCGTGGGGCCTCCGAAATTGCTGTCGGTGACGTTATTCAACATATGGAAACGGATTTCGACTTAGTGGAATGCATGCGTACCGGAAACCGCGGCACGATTACCGAAAGCTGCAAACTGATCCCACCGTTAATCGCCGCGCGAAAGGCATTCATCGAAACGCTCGGCCGATATTCTATTGCTGATGTCGCGCTTGCTCCAAGCGATTTCGGTATGGATACAGCCTAGCTCAAGCCGAATTTGATGCGTCGATGTCGGTAATCAAGTCAGTAGGCTCTCTTGCACCAGCGCTTAGTATGCAGGCAGCGCCAACAATTCTTTTCTAGAACGGATAGGTTCGAGCTTGCATATTCTGAAGTCATTAGGTCCCGCCGTTGCTCGCGTCTCGGGCATTGAAGCGTTTCGCGCAGGGTTGGGGGCATTGATTGGCCTCGGGCTGACCGGGATTTTTCTTCTCTCGCCCCGGGTTGACATGGAGCTGGGTCTCTACCTCGTTGCGCCTTTCGGGGCGTCGTCAGTATTGCTGTTTGCCGTTCCCAACAGCCCGCTTGCACAGCCATGGTCGGCGATTGTCGGAAACACGGTTGCGGCGATTGTCGGCGTCGCCGTCTGTCTGACTGTTTCCGATCCAACCTTGCGGATTGCTCTGGCAGTGGGACTCGCTATTACCGCGACCATTCTATGTCGGGCGGTCCATCCTCCTGCGGGTGCGGTCGCTATGACTGCAGCCATGTCACCCGACGCCGTCACGCATCTTGGCTTCTGGTTTGCTCTCACCCCAATTGCAGCAGGAACAGCAGCTCTTGTAATTTTGGCCGCCATTTATGCGCGCCTGACTGGACGTCACTATCCATTCAGGCAGTTTGACGATCTCAGCAAACACGGAACTGATGATCGTAACCCTTCGGAACGCCTCGGGCTGTCAGAGGACGAACTGACCAATATCCTTGAGCGTTACAGCCAATCATTCAACTTGGGCGTCGAAGACCTCGCTCGGTTAATCGGTGCAGCAGAACTACAAGCCGCCGCGCATTCCTCAGGGCCTTTGGCAGCTCAGGACATCATGTCCCGAAACCTCGTCACCGTCAGTCCGGGCGCAGCCCTCGCTGATGTTGCCGATCTCTTCAGACAACACCGTTTCACCTCTCTTCCAGTGATTGAAACCGACAAGACATTCTTGGGGGTCATTTTTCAGATGCACCTCATCACTCAAGCCCGCAGTGACGCAATGCGCCTTGATCGAGGATACGGGGCAGCCCTGCGACGGCTGCTGGATCGCGAACGCGAAAAACCAGTAATGGCAGGAGACATTATGAGCGTGGCAGGGCCCCGAGCAACAATCAACACGCCGATTGGGGCTCTCCTGCCAATGATGGCAGACGGTGACACTGACGCCGTCCCCGTCATTGAGTATGGAAAAATCGTGGGCATCGTCACACGCACGGATTTGATCGCTGCTCTGGCGCGCAGCTCTGCACGTACCAGCCAGTGATCAGTCAAGGCCCGGTAACAACGCCGTCA
Organism: Roseibium sp. 10G30-5; assembly: GCF_055809635.1. Lineage (NCBI taxonomy): Bacteria > Pseudomonadati > Pseudomonadota > Alphaproteobacteria > Hyphomicrobiales > Stappiaceae > Roseibium > Roseibium sp. 10G30-5. The sequence continues at coordinate 111,238 of NZ_JBVVUH010000001.1, read as the reverse complement.
AGAGACCAAGATACAGAAACAGGGCCAGATTCTCGATGGTCTGCTCCGAGCCGATGTGATCGGCGAAAGCACCATGCGCAGGTCCACTCGACGAACTGACGCCCAAAGCCAAGCCAAACACGAAGCCTGGCTCCATGCCGACTGGGCTGCCCCCCGATATGTGGTTAGATTGCCGCCTAGGAACGAAGCCGCTCACGCGGGAAAATTCGTCATTTGGGCTCAAACCGGACCCTCGCCGCGTAAAGCTCGAATGTCCGCTACGCTAGTTCCAGCACTAGTTTACGCCACTTGGCCCTGAAGAGAATGAGCCAAATATCGCGACAGGTCACAGCTTTTTGAGCCTCTGCTTTACTGTCAGAAAAAGTAACGTTTATTGGACATGAAAGCGGGCGGCAGGCCTTGGCGATCGCTGCAGGTGCCCGCATCGCAGGACGAAAGTCGGTCGTCCTCATGCAGAATTCTGGGCTCGGGAATGCGATAAACCCCGTAACCTCGCTCACTAGCAATCTTCGAAATCCCGGTTCTACTGATCATTTCTTGGCGTGGTCGGCACTGGATGGCCGGATGAGCCCCAGCACGAAGTGATGGAGCGGGTCATGCCCGAGCTGCTCCAAGTCATCGATATTCCCTACCGCATCCTGTCACAGGAGGTGTTCGCTGCCCAAGTGGATCTCACTGAGGTACTCGACCTGATAGAGACCACCGGTCGCACCCATGCGATCATCGTTCCTGACAAAACCTTCTCCTCTTTGCCCTGTACTACGACGGAAACACCTCGCCGTGCACCCGGCGATCATTTCCACCTCGTCAGCAACGATACAGGCAATTGCCGTCTCGCACCGAAGCCCTTGAACGGCTCAATGCGACCCGCGGTGACGATCTGGTGGTTGCAACCACGGGAAAGACGGCGCGTGAGCTATTCGCACTTGGCGATTTGCCACGCAACCTTTACGTAGTGGGATCAATGGGGCTTGCGTCCTCCCTCGCCCTGGGTCTGAGCTTGGGGACGGACGAGAGAGTGATCGCGCTCGACGGTGACGGAGCGGCGTTGATGCATCTTGGGGTATTGTCGACAATTGCAGCCTATGGAAAGGCCAATTTTGTGCACGTGATCCTCGACAACGGATGCTACGACTCCACAGGAGCCCAACCGTCGACTGCCCCCAACACGCCTTTTGCAGAAATAGCAGCTCTAAGCGGCTATCGAGCGAGCTGGACAACTGACGATCTCGACAGCTTCTCAGAGATCCTTACGCGGACGCGTCAAGAAAACGGACCTTTACTAATAAGGCTCAAGATCGCCGCGGGTTCACCCAAGGACTTACCTCGGCCGGATATGCCACCGAAGAATGTCCTTAAACGTTTGCAGGAGACCTTGGTTCATGCTGGCTAAGTCGGGCAGCGATTCCGCTCACCGTCCCGCAATGCCGATGGCGATGCTGACGTTGCTTCTTGCGTTGACCCAAATCACCGGCTGGGGCGTGGTCGGCGTACTGCCCGTACTGGCGAAGACGATCGCAACGGAATTTGGAAGCTCTTTGCCCGCAGTCTTTCTCGGGACCTCGGCGATGTTTGTTGCAATGGGGATTGCCGCCCCTTGGGCCGGCCGCGCCTTTCTTCGATTTGGAACTCGTCAAATTATGGCGGCAGGAGCAGGGTTGATCGGGCTGGGTCTATGCCTGTTCGCGATTTCTCCGAACTTGCTGGTATTCTGGGGTTCTTGGGCGCTGATCGGTTTGGCTGGAGCAATGTTCCTGACAACCGCTGCCTACGCCTACATCGCAGAGTATGCCGAGGACCGCGCACGTAGCTTGATCGGGACGCTGATGCTGGTGACAGGCCTCGCAAGCAGCGTCTTCTGGCCGATAACTACGTTTCTTGACAGCGTGATTGGTTGGCGCGGAGCTGTCTTTGTCTATGCTGGCATTATGGTTTTAATAATATGCCCGACCGTCTGGTTCGGCCTGCCCGCGACAGACGGTCCGACTGCCACGAGCACACGCCAAAACGGTGAAAGAAAGGGGCATGTCTTCGTTTTGCTGGTGATGGCCATCACCCTTAACACCTTTGTCACCTTTGGCGTCGAGGCAATGGGTATCCAACTTTTGCAGGCGATGGGCATGGACCTGACTGGCGCCGTCGCGGTCGCCTCCCTCCTTGGTGTTTTCAAAGTTGGAGGGCGTGTGATTGACCTTCTTGGCGGGCGGAAATGGGACGGGCTGTCCACCGCGATTGCCTCGGGTTTGATGATCCCGATGGGGCTCGTCGCGATCTGGATCGGCGGTTCAGGAATGCTGTCAGTGGGTGGCTATCTCGTGCTGTTCGGCGTTGGAAGTGGCGCCTTCGCCGTGGCTAGAGCCACGATGCCGCTCGTCTTTTTTCAGAAGGCGGACTATACGGCCGCTATGGCTACTATTGCCCTGCCGATGAACCTGATCACCGCTACGGCGCCGCCGCTTCTCGCTGCGCTGATGTCAGGTATCGGTCCGCAAGGGGTTTTCGCTGTTCTTGGCGCGCTTAGCACGATGGCCTTTGTCATTTTATTGCAGTTGAATGGCAAGCGACGTGCGATCGCCCAATGATCTGTCTACCGTATATTTGTGCCCCTTTAATATTCAGGGGGCAAAGGTGCTCGCCGCGTCCCCGACATTCTTTGCATCGCAAAAATCGGCTATAAAAATCGCGCAAAACTCGGAATTGCCTCGACTGTTCGGAATGAGGGAGAAGATACAGATGGCGCTCACCAGCAAAATCACCCCTTATGACAGTCGATGGTCTGACCAGTTCTCCACCGAGAAAGACCGCATCTAAAAAAGCTTCAATGCTGGCCTTGGGCTACGTTCGGGAAAGGACCTTTCAGCAGGCCACCAGTTCTATCGTCGCGATGTTGATGGCGTACGAACACACAAGGTCCATGTTTGCGTCACCGGCCATTGGCAGATTAAGCGAATGCTTCGCTTTCGTGACCTCTTGTTCTGGTCCCAGATTGCTCCGCTGTTGGGCTATTGCTTCAAGCCTACCTAGATGGATCCAGGCCGGAAGACTGGCCGGACAATTCGCTAAGGCCGTTGATTGATCGTCATGTGATGGTCTGTCTTATTCTCTTCTCTCAGTTGCGGACTTTTGGCCCGCGTTTGGCAGGGCGCTTAAAGGCGACTGAGCAGCCAATCGACACCTCGTCTGCCGCAGGGAAGGCCTTTCTGGACATGCTCGGCGTCTTCGCAGAGTTCGAGACCAACCTCCGTCGCGAGCGTAAGATGGAGGGCATCGCGATAGCTAAGGAGCGTGGCGTCTACAAGGGGCGCAAGCGCAGTGTAGATGTCGAGAAGGTGAGGGCGCTGAAGCAATCCGGCATGGGCGCTGCCGCTATCGCGCGGGAGATGGGTATCGGTCGTGCGAGCGTATATAGGGCGCTGGCATTGAAGTGAGTTTTGCAGAGTAATGGCGGAGCAGATGTCGGGAGAGTATAGGCGCCAGCGTGCTCCGACTTGCGGTTAGCTGACATTCGTCGGTTCTGAATGAACTGGCGCTTTCGCGCCCGAAGCCGACATTCGTACGGCTCCATTGTGCTGCGGTGCAGCGAGTCAAAGGCGACATTCACGAGAACGGCTAAACCAGGACACTTTAACTTTGCGGCTACATCTCACTTTCATCCTTCACCGAAAGCGACGCAGAACCAAGCAGAGATCGACTGGCACTGTTTTGAGTGCTAGTGGACGTCGTTCGCATCGCGTAGGACGGATTATCGAAGGATCGTCCGAGGCGGTTCAAGACTTTCTTTTAAATAGGGATTGATACCCTTCGACGCGGTGGCAGCTATAGCCGAATTCTCCGTGAGGATGTTGCTCCGCCTAAGGAAAGAACCTCAGCCGTTGGAACCACGAGTGAGGTTTGGCCTTTCGGATGGAAACAATTCTTTCCGTGCTTGGAATAAAACGCGCCGAATTGCCTGACGTATACCCGGCCACGCGACGGGTTGATCCCTTCGATTTCGGTTAATTTATAGATCAACATGTGGTCCTGCGTTTGTCGAACGACGGCTCTGTCCTTCTCTTTGGCAGTGCGATAGTAGGCTCCAATCTCGTCCTCGGTCTGATCGACACAGGGAGAGTATTTCGTTTGATGACGTCGTTCAGCCACAATGGCACCTTCGCGGATGTTTGAGTATCAGGGCCTGCGACGACAAAGAAGCAACAAGGCTGCGGCGACAGACTGACCAAATTTTATATCGACACTTTGGTCAGTGGCCCCCTACCGTACAATCAGTAGTCGGCAGGCGAGCTCTTTGTCACCCCAACGCGTCGAAAAGGTCTCAGAGACTTCGAACAAGCTGCCATCGTTGCCAGTTCCATGGTTCGCTCCCATGCACGAGCATTGACACACTCATGGCCGCGGGCCTCTTGGCAGGCGCGCGTGCACATCTCCTGCTCGCGGTAAGGCTGGATAATGTAGACCTTGCCAAATCGCTCCAGAGCTCGGTCTACGAAATCATTGAACCACGCTTTAGGCAGTTCCCAATAGGCGTGCTTACCACCGATCCATTCGGGTTGGGTTCTTCGACCGTTCTGAAGCCTTTGCCGATTCGTTTCGGCAAATGGCAATCTCACCCGCAGACGCTCTACCTTTCCGGTGCGTCGCAAGACAACAGGGATCCCTTTCTGGTTCCAGACATAATTGAGCGTGAGCCGATCCATCTTACCTACAGCGGATCACCAACCATTGACCAATATTCCCGTTCCTGCTCGGCCTGCAGCTCTTTGAGGCTCACAGGAATAATTGAGAAATCCAGATTATACATGGGGAACTGCCAATCATAGCAGAGAGTTCCGACATGTCGGTCCTCCGCGGTGTCGAGGATAAGTTTTTCGTCGTCCAGTCTGGTCAGGAGCCTTTCGGTAAGTACCCTTCCGTCGTGGTGACCCTCGTTTTCCCGGTACTCAAGTGAACCCCAGATTTCTGAAGTTGCGTTCAGGCCTTTCGAAGTGAAGAGGCCGAGGTGTTGCATGGCCTCCGCCACTCGCAGCGCCCTGGGCGCCATTGGGGGGAATATCGAGCGATCATACCCGGATCGACGGGGCTCACTCCAAAGAAGGGTATTGTCCTGATAGGCTTCAACATCAACGTATAGACCGCTTTCGCGCTCGTAAACTGCCCAATTGGGCATGATGTATGCGCCCGCGTAACCTTCAACGTAGTGTCCGCGCCGTTGATGGTCGACGTATTCGCGCAATTGAGCGAGGTCCATCGGTTTCCAGCTGACCGCATCGGCGTAGATGAGGCGCGCAAGATGATCGTAGAACCATCCGATGATACGGTTGAGCTTTGAGGATATCAGTTTGGGCGGACACCGCACAGCATCCATGAGAATGAGGATCTTCGCGGCCTCCTCTTTGGCGAACCCTTCAAGGACCTTGGCTTCGCGGGGGAGGTCTTCCAGCTTCTGGGACGCGGTCCAAAAGCCCTGCGCACTGTCTAGGATGATGGGCAAGCCTTCCGCGATGAAGTCTATGCGTTGCTGCTGGGGTAACTGACAGAGCCGTTTGGCTTGATGCAATCCAATGTCGGGACCCTTTGCTTTTTTGTTGCTCAAGACGCTATCCAATCCTCGAAAGCTGTCAGGGACAATATCCAACTCACTTTAATCGGCCATATACGCCCGATAACGATTGATTTTTATCATAAACGGCCTTATATGACCGATTGACGTACTTCTACTGGCGCATAGCAAGCGGCCATATGTGGCCTACAAATGCCAAAAAATCGGACTATGAGGTCATATATGGCCGATAATAGACACATGAGTATAAAAACACCAGAAACAATCTCGCGGGACATCGGCGAAAAGCTTGAGCGGCTGCGCCTCTCCCGAAACATTACGCAAGCCGAGCTCGCTCAAGACGCAGGCATTTCCGAGCGCACATTGAGACGGCTCAGATCCGGAGATAATCCCACACTCGACTCGCTCATACGCGTCCTGATTTCGCTGAAAATCCAGCAAAACGTCGACCTCCTCGTTCCCGATCCGCGTGTCAGGCCAATAGAACGGGTGCGGACAAAGGGGGTCGAGCGTCAACGATCGAGTTCGACCAAGCCAACAAAGAAGACAAAGCAATGGGAATGGGGCGCAAAGAAGTAGACCATGGCTGATCCTTCAACCGATGCATCCATCAATCTCTGGGGGCGAGAGGTCGCGGCCGTTTCGTGGCTGCCGGAGGATGGGTTTGCCGTCTTCCAGTATGACCCCGAATTCGCCCAATCTGGGATAGAGCTGTCGCCGTTGGTCATGCCTTTGAGCCCGGACCCCTATTCCTTTCCTGCCCTGCCCCGGACAACCTTCAAAGGACTACCGGGAATGCTGGCGGACGCTCTTCCCGACAAATATGGCGATCGGCTGATCAACGCTTGGCTGGCAGAAGAGGGCCGCAGGCCTGAAAGCTTCAATCCGGTGGAGCGCCTTTGCTATGTCGGAACCCGAGGCATGGGCGCCCTTGAATTCAAGCCGGCGCTGATGGGCTCGAACCGGAGGGCTCGAAAAGTTGAGGTCGCCAACCTGGTACGCGCCTGGCCAATCTGGTCCTGAACGAGAAGGCCAGTCTGGAGGGCGTGCTCGAGGGCGAGAACGACATTGCCGCCATCGACGATATTCTCAGAGTTGGCACATCGGCCGGAGGAGCGCGCGCCAAGGCGATTTTGGCGTGGAACCAGAATACGGGCGAATTCCGCCATGGCCAGATAGATGCCGGAGATGGGTTCGAACACTGGTTGATGAAGTTCGATGGCATCGACAATAACCGCGACAAGGAAGAACCCGACCCGCAGGGGTTCGGCCTGATCGAGTACGGCTACTATCTGATGGCAACGGCCGCGGGCATCGACATGATGCCATGCCGTTTGCATCATGAGGGTGAACGCAGCCATTTCATGACGCGGCGCTTTGACAGACCCGTCGATGAGAATGGGGTGACACACAAGCTCCACATGCAGTCGCTTTGCGCCTTGCGGCACTACGACTTCAACGATACGCGTGGCTACTCCTATGAGCAAGCCATCCTGACAATCCGTGAACTCGGTCTCGGCGCTCCAGCATTAGAACAGCAGTTTCTTCGGGCAATCTTCAACATCATCGCAAGGAACCAGGATGATCACGTCAAAAACATCGCCTTCCTCATGGATAAGGCCGGTGAGTGGACACTGTCGCCAGCCTTCGACGTGAACTACTCGTACAATCCGAGTGGCGACTGGACCGTTCAGCATCAGATGAGCCTGAACGGCAAACGCGACGGCTTCGAAATGGACGACCTGCTGGCCTTCGCTGAAACCGCATCGATAAAGCCAGCCAAAGCAAAGGCACTCATTTCAAATGTCGGCGAGGTTGTTTCGAACTGGCCGCACTATGCGCAAGACGCCGGCGTTGATGACCAGACAATACGAAAAATTGGAAACGCCCACCGATCATTTCGCTGAAGCTTTCGGCAGATCCGAGACGGGAATTGTGGTCGACTTAACTCAGGAATAGACGGCCCTGAAGATGAAGGCGCTGTAATATAGCAGGTAAAAATTTGGCCAAGCCAAACGCATATGTGTTGAGACTGGACAAAGCGCGCGCAGAGATCTTCGCCGATGCGTTGAATGAATCTGGCTTTTTTGCCGAGGCGGTTCCATCCTTTTCATATAACCGCAACGTCCCTCTCGTCTGCTTCATCGTGGGATCACAGGGACGAGATCACCCACATAGCGAGCGCACGTCGCAGCGTGAACGCTGGCACACAGCAAAGTCGCCTGAATGTAAATGATGTCGAGCCGTTCAAGACCCGGCTGACGGTGCAGAAGGTAATCAATGGCGTCCCTGCAAGAAACAGGAAGGTCGTCGCCGACAGGTTCCGAAATGGCGGACTGCTGACACCCAAGGCGTTTGATGAGGTGATCGATCTGATCGTCCGCCTCGCCCCTGAAACAGCAAAGTCAATCGAACGCTTCACAAAGAGAGGTGGTTCGGGAGATCTGAGCAGCCGGGATAAGTGGATTTTCCGCGCAACGGCAGCATGATGCTGCGAGCGAGGAGAAGAGCATGACAAGACGACCGCGCCGGAACCATAGCCCGGCATTCAAGGCGAAAGTGGCTGTAGCTGCGATCAAGGGCGAGAAGACGCTGATCGAGCTGGCGCAGGATTTCGACGTTCACCCTAACCAGATCAAGCAATGGCGCGATCAACTGCTTGAGGGCGCTACCGGGGTGTTCGGCGAAGCCACGAAAGCAGAGCCAGAACCGATCATTGATGTGAAGACCCTGCATGCGAAGATCGGAGAGCTGACGCTGGAGAACGATTTTTTGTCCGGCGCGCTCGGAAAGGCGGGTCTGTTGCCGAGCGCAAGAAAATGATCGATCCCTCGGCCAAGGCTGAGCGTCAGCCGACAGGCCATCGTGTTGGGGATCAGCCGGGGCAGCGTCTACTACAAGCCCCGCCCGGTGTCGGACGCGGGCCTGAAGCTGATGCACCGCATCGACAAGCTGCACATGGAATTTCCCTTCGCGGGCAGCCGAATGCTGCAGGGATTGCTGGTTCAGGAAGGGTTCAAGGTCGGGCGGCTGCACGTTGGGTAATCCTCCCGTTTTTAACGGGGCTCCGCAGTAGACTTCAGGCGGCCATCTTCAGTTTCTGTGCGGGTGTGATGCCGCCGATGCCCATATTGGGCCGTTCGTTGTTATAGGTCCATAGCCACTGCGTGGCGAATTCCTGTGCCTCCTCGATGCTTTCGATGATGTTCTGGTCGAGCCATTCATGCCGGACGGTGCGGTTATAGCGCTCGACATAGGCATTCTGTTGTGGCTTTCCGGGCTGGATGTGGTTCAAGGCAATCCCTTGTTTCTCTGCCCATTCCATGAGCTTGCCGCTGACATATTCCGGGCCGTAACACCTGCGGAACGACGTTGATTGAGAGGCTATGACCCCAAGTAGCACGCACTGGTGGTCATAGCCGCGCCTCAGGTCTCTAAAGTGGTTTTGCACAAATCACACTGCAGAGGAGACCGACTATGACCGATGCCAGTATCCCATGACCGATGCCAGTATCCCACAGACCGAGCCCGTTTTGGTGGCGATCGATATCTCGAAGTCGCGCCATGAGGCGCTGATTGCTGTGCCGGGCAAGACGCGCCGTCGCCGTGTAACGGTTTTGAACCGGCTTGATGACTTCACTCGGCTGATCGGAGCGCTGTCAGACTATGGCCGCCCGGTCCGTGTGGCATTTGAGGCAACCGGCAATTATCACCGCGCCCTGGCTTTTCATCTGAGCGCCGCAGGTTTTGAGACGAGGTTGGTCTCGTCAGTTGCGTTGGCGCGGACCCGGGAAGCTCTCAATAACAGTTGGGACAAGAACGACCCGAAGGACGCCACAGGTCATTTTGCACATGATGGAGATCGGGAACGAGCAGTTCTACCATGATCCGTTGCTGTCTGGCACGAACGACCTTCAAGAGCTCTCCAAAACCCATGACATTGTATCCAGGTCAAAGACGGAGCTGTGGCACAGGGTTTTGACCCATTATCTGCCACTGTATTTTCCCGAAGCAGATCGTTTTCATCGTAGCTCACGCAGTGATTGGTTCTTTGCATTTCTCGAAAGATATCCCTCCCCACATTTAATTTCAGCTATGGGTAGGGAAGCGTTCATCGCGGATGCTTGGGACGCTGTAGGGCGTCGCGTGTCCAAAGAGCGTTTGCTGGCAGATATTTACGAGACGGCGAGAACATCGGTGGGATTGCCGGTCGATCCAGGATCCGATGCCATCATGATGTTCCGCATGGTGCTTGCCGAGGGGCGCAGCTTGATCACTCAGCGCAACCAGATTGAGGATCGCGCAATCGCATTGCTAAAGGATAATCTGGATTATAAATTGCTGACCTCGATCCCCGGAATCGGCCCCATCAATGCCCTGACCATCATGGCGGAGGCCGGTGATTTGCGTCGGTTCCAGCATCATCGGCAGTTTCTGAAGTTCTGTGGCATGGATCTCGCCACCATCCAGTCCGGCATGTTCCGGGGGCAAACCAAACTGTCAAAATACGGCAATGCTCGATTGCGACGCACCCTCTGGCTCGCCGGGCAAGTCGCGATCCTTCAACCCGCCAACAGCTTCCGCGACAAATTCGAGCGCTACATCTCCAGGGACCGCAACAACACCCATTTGCGCCGAAAGGCGTATACCGCAATCGCAGCCAAGATGGCCCGCATCGTGCACGCGGTCGTCAAAGGCGGCGAGCCCTATCGCCCCTTCTTCGAGGGGGCGATCGACAGCAGAAGGACCTTTCTCTGACAGGGCCGTAGAGGCAGCTCGCTGACCTCGTAGATAATGTTCAGGCCTTCTGCTCAACGGCAAATGGATCTCGTCTTAAGGACGGTGAGAGCCGCAATCATGCGTACTCTGTGTTTGTTATGGGAGAGACCGTTCGTTGACCAAGACGACGAACTGAGCCAAGATTCAAACGTGTCGCATTCCAGCGACACGACGACGACCTGATGCCAAATCAACCAATCGTTCCAAACATAGGACGTTATCGCTGACGATGCAGGCCGGCTTTCCATAAAGGCGAACCAGTGCATCAAGCTCACTGGCGACACGCGCACCCGAGATGCTGGTATCGGCAATCAGGCACAGGTTTTCCCGGCAGCAATCATCAATCACCGCCAGCACGCGGAACTTGCGGGACGCGCCGAAGCTGTCCGACAGGAAATCGAGTGACCAGCGGGCATTGGGATGAGCGGCCTGTGGCATCGGCGAACGTGAGCCACGGGCCCGTTTGCGTCCGCGCCGGCGTTTTACTGACAACCCCTCTTCGCGATAGAGCCGATAAAGCTTCTTGTGATTCATGATCATACCCTTGCGCTCAAGCAGGACGCCGATCCGGCGATAACCAAAACGACGACGAACATCGGTGATATCCTTCATCTCCTTGCGGATTTCCGGGCAGTCCGGCGGGCGTTGTCGCCGGACGGTCTTCGGGGCGACACTGACAAGCCTGCAGGCACGGCGTTGCGAGATGTCGTGATCCTGCATCGCACGCAGCGCTGCATCTCGCCGCTTGTTCAATGTCGTCAGTTGTTTCCCAGGAGGTCCTTCAGCACGACATTGTCGAGCATCGTGTCAGCCAGTAGCCGCTTGAGCTTGGTGTTCTCGTCTTCCAAAGCCTTGAGCCGGGCGGCCTCAGAAACCTCCATGCCACCATATTTGGCCTTGAACTTATAAAAGCTTGCGGGGCTGAGGCCGTGCTTGCGGCAAACCTCGGACGTCGGAAGACCTGCTTCCTGTTCCTTGATCATCCCAATAATCTGCGCCTCGGTGAAACGGCTCTTTCGCATAAATCTGCTCCATATGATTGAGCAGACTCTAAATCAAAACGCGGGACCATGCGGGGGGCAGGTCACCTGCGACCTTTCCGCCGCCAGAAAAGCGAACATCAGCACGAAACTACATGCAAAACTGATTGCAAAAATGGAGAGACAAACCCGAATACCCATCTGCAATAGATATGGCTGTTACGCCAAAATCACTTTCATTGATCTGCCTCTGAAATCGTCACTCCACCGCCTGAGCGCTCTTTCTGTCGCTTGGCAATGTACTTCGGATCCTCAAACAAACTCGGCCGCCCACGCTTCTTTCCCCGTCGTTTGTAGCCGCCTTTCTCGCTGTTTGATTTAACCTTGGGTGGCGGCAAGCCGGCGTCCTGCTGTTCCTTCACCCATGACAAGACATCGCGGAGACGCTTGTTCTCCGTGATAGCCGCATGCGACACGCGCTGGTCTTTGTCGAATGCCCTGAACGGCAAGGAAACCCCGTTCCACAAGACCTCAAGGCGGCCGTCGGCGAACTTGCGTGTCTCGACATATTTGCCGGGCAGGGCGCCGCTCATCTCGTTCTCATCCAGGATCAACCGTTTGCGCTCATAAGAAACAGCAAGCTGTGCAGTCACGTAACGCTTCTCCTTCCAGCACAGGATCTCCTGGAGCCGGGCAGGTTCCACGTTAAGTGCCCGATGCAGATTGTCCGGACGGGCCGGAACCTTGGAAAACTGTGCGTTGTAGCACTCCATGAACTGCGGCAGGAATGCGTTGGCCTCCTCGATCGTACTGATATTGGCGAGCCTCAGGGCCTTGACCAAACGGTCCTGCAATGTCCGGTTCGCCCGTTCAACGCGGCCCTTGGCACTGGCTGGAATTGGCGCACAGGATCTCGATGTTAAGTTCCGACAAGGCCCGGCCGAACTGCGTCATGCCCTGACCGCCTTTAGCCTCCGGCTTGCTGACCCGGAACACCGAATGCTTGTCGGAATAGAACGCTACCGGACGGCCGTGCGTGGTCAGATAGCAGTCCAGTGCTTCGAAATAGCTGAAGGCGCTCTCCGAACGGACAAAACGCAATTCCATCAAGGAGCTGGTCGCATCGTCGATGAACACCAGCAACGTGCAAGGGTCGCCGCGCTCTTCGAACCAGCGATGATCACTGCCGTCGATCTGCACGAGCTCGCCGTAATATTCCCGGCGCAGCCGCGGCTGATGGAACCGTCGGCGTTGCTTGCGCGACAACCACAGACCATCTTCGATCATCCATTGGCGTAGCGTCTCCCAGCCAACCTTGAAGCCATGGTGTTCCAAGAGCATCTCAGCGGCCAGTGTCGGTCCGAAATCCTCGTAGCGCTCGCGCACCAGTGACATTGCATACTCACGCTTGGCCGGATGAATGGCGTTGTTCGGCCGGCGGCCACGGGCGCGGTGGCGGATCCCACCAGGACCTTCCGAGCGGAACCGGTCCAACAGCCGGTAGACATGCCGGCCTGGACATGTTCATCAGATTGGCCGCCGTCGTGACGCTGAGATACCCATCTTCGACCTGTGCTCAGGATCTTGACCCGCTTCAAATCACGCTCGCTCATCAATACCCATCCCATGCCTCAACCCCCGACTATTTAAAGAACGCGGGAAGCGTGACAGTTTTGAATTGCATATGTGAGACATTTTAGCACGGCGCTTACAAAACGAATGCGCGTAATCTGTATTATGGAATTTATTTAATAACCATATACCCCGTACCGTCAGCCCCTCCGAGGAAACACCGTGGGATCCGACAGTGTGGATTGCTTGCGGCTTCAGACGGAGAGAAAACCACCGTCAATTGGCAACACGGCGCCAGTGATCATTTTGGCATCATCGGACAGCAGCATGGCGATGCTTTCGGCGACTTCGTCTGCCTCTGCAAAGCGGTTCATCGGATGACGCACCATCATCGGTGCGGATTTTTCCGGATCGCTCCAGGCTTCCACCGCCAGTTCCGTCAAGGTGATGGTCGGCGCCACGCAATTGACGCGAATGTCGTGCGGCCCGAATTCCTTGGCAAGAACCCGGCTGGCGCCTTCCAGCCCCGCCTTTGACGCAGCGTAACACAGATGTTCGGTGAAGCCGCGATGGCCGGCAATCGACGTGATGTTGACAATGGCTCCTCCGCCACCGGCCTTGACACGGGCGCGTCCGAACTCCTGGCAGGTAATGAGGGCAGCGCGCAGATTGATGCCTAGAACGGCCTCATAGCCCGCTTCCGTCATGTCAAAGCTGCTCTGCATCACATTGGTGCCGGCTGAGTTGATCAGATAGTCAACCGGCCCGGCTTCGGCCATCGCTGCACGGGTTGCTGCGGGATCAAGCATGTCCACCGTGATCGAACGACCACCGATCTCTTCGCGCAAACTGTCCAGATCGGCGCTTGTGCGCGCCATGGCAATCACCTCCGCGCCACGAGCAGCCATGACGTGAGCACACGCCCGGCCAATGCCTTTGCCGGCACCGGTAATGATGACGCTTTTGCCAGAAAATTGCATGTTGAAGTCTCCAAAAGTCCTCGGCCCTTGACCGATCTCAGCTCAAAATCGAAGCCATCGTCACGCGACTTTCTCGCGCCTGCGCCTGCAAATTCAGGAAAGTCTGAAAACGCGCATCGTGCAGCCGTCGAATGAGTCCACTCGCTGGCTGGCACCGGGTGGCAACGCTGGCCATCTCCAACATGGCCCCTGGAATGTCCGAATACTGACCACCTGCCACAGCGCCCAACATGGCAGACCCCAGTAGCACCGGCTCTTCACAGGCCGTTACTTCAATCTCACATCCTGTGGCATCAGCAAGGATCTGACGGGTCAACGGATGGGCCCCGGCACCACCAGAGACGGAAATCGTGTCAATCGGCGCGCCGTTTTCAGCCTGCGTTTCGATGATTTGGCGCAAGCCGTACCCCAGCCCGCACAGACCGGCGACATACAGCGCGACAAGGGACTCGACCCCGCGTTCCATGCCTTGCCCGGCGATCACGGCGCGGGCCTGCGGATCCGCAAAGGGCGCGCGGTTTCCAAGAAACTCCGGCACAACATGCAGATCGTCCGCCAGCCGCAACACTTCGCTTGGGTTATCAGCAAGATGCAATGCCCTGTCGGCCAACCACTGCGGCAGGCTTTTGCCATCGGCCTGCGCCTGAGCCTCTGCCTCCGCCGTAGCCGGATGCAGTTGGACAAGCTGGTCAATCGCCGCTCCGGCCGCAGATTGGCCGCCTTCATTGAGCCACATGCCCGGCACCATGGCCGAATAATAAGGCCCCCAGACGCCTGGCACGAAAGCAGGGTCCCGGGTGGTCGTCATAGTGCAAGACGAGGTGCCGAACACATACCCGAGGCACTTTGTGGCATCCTCTGCGCCACCGCGCGCAGCCACCGTGCCAATGCCGCCCGCATGTGCATCAATCAAGCCCGCAGCCACGGGCGTTCCAACAGACAGCCCCATGGCGTCAGCGGCCTCACGTGTCAGCCCTTGTGCCAACGCCGTGCCCGGGTCGACGATGCGCTGACCGATGCGTTGAAACTCATCGACCACCATATCGTCCAGCCCGATGGCGGCGAAATACGCAGGATCCCATCGTCCTTCATGCGACAGATAAGTCCACTTGCAAGTCACCGTGCAGGACGAGCGCTCCAGCGCACCGGAGGCCTTCAAGGTCAGGAAGTCCGTCAGGTCAAAGAAGTGTTGCGCCTGCTGATAGATGCCGGCGCGATTTTCCTTGAGCCAGACCAGCTTCGGCGTTTCCATTTCCGGCGAAATGCGGCCGCCAACGTATTTCAGCACATCATGATGCCCGGCATTGATCCGCTCGGCCTGCTCCAGCGCGCGATGGTCCATCCAGACAATGACATCGCGGTCTGGATGGGCCGGATCGCCCACGGGCAAGCCGCCCGCACCGCCCTGGACGACCAGAGAACAGGTGGCATCAAAGCTGATACCCCGGATCTGATCAGCAGTGACATGAGCGCCCGTCACCGCCTCTTTGATGCAAGCGCAGACAGCCCGCCAGATCTCGTCGCTGGACTGCTCGACATGACCCGCATCATTGCGCCAGACTTCGATGGGGCGCTTGGCCGTGGCCAGCATCTGCCCCGCCGCGTCAAAGACACCAGCGCGTGCCGATCCGGTTCCGACATCCACCCCGATGAACATGCCAGACATGCTGAAAACCCTTCTTCCACTTGCAAAGTGTGCCGTGATCGAGTGCGGATCAGACCCGGTCGAAATTGGTCGGCAACACGATCATGTCACGGATTGTCACGGTGCGCTTGCGGGTGAGAATATACTCAACCGCGTCCGCCACTTCGTCCGGGTCCATCAGGCTGCCGGACTCCTTGGCCTTGCGCAGGTTTTCCTCCGGCCAATCAGACAGAAGCGCAGAGACGACCGGACCCGGAGAGACCTGAGATACACGCACACCATGCGGGATCATCTGGCGACGCATCCCCTGCACAAAGCTGGTGATTGCCCATTTGGAGCCCGAGTAGACCGGCTCCCAATAGGTTGGAAAATGTCCGGCAATCGAGCAGGTCACGACAATGTCGCCGGTCTTGCGCTGCATCATGTGCGGCAGCACCGATTGCACGTTTTTCATGACTGCATTGACGTTCAGGTTCAACATGCGGTCGATGGCTTCCGGCGTGGTGTCAACCAGATCACCGCCGATGTAAGTGCCCGCGTTGCAATACAGAATGTCGATCTGCTCGACCTTCTTCAGGATCTCCGGGACCATGGCATTGCAGCTTTCCGCGTCCAGAAGGTCCGTCACATGGGCAATTGCCTTGCTGCCCAGATCAGCGACAAGCTTCGACAACGCATCTTCGTTGCGATCAACCATCACCACCGTCACGCCATGCGACAGCAGACGTTCGGCAGTCGCCAGACCGATGCCGGATGCCGCTCCGGTAATAACGGCCGTCTTGCCTTCAAGCGATTGAGACATGATGATAACTCCTTGAAAAATTTAACGTCAGATAGTCGTCAGGACAGGACACCGCGTAGACTCAGCGCCACTCGCGGCCAATGTAGATGGCGAGCAGGATGATGAAGCCCTTGATGACGTCCTGCAGGTAAGGGTTGATGCCCATCAGGTTCAGGCCATTGTTGAGAATGCCCAGCAGCACGGCACCGATCAGGGTGCCCAGGATCAGGCCACGTCCCCCAGCGATGGCAGTGCCACCGAGAACGACCGAGGCAATGGCGTCCAGTTCGAACCCGACGCCCGCGTTCGGCTGACCGGACATCAGGCGGCCGGTCAAAATGATGGCGGCCAGCGAAGACGTCAGCCCCGAGATGCCATAGACGCCCAGCTTCACCCATTGCGTTTTCACGCCGGACAATTTGGCCGCCAGCTCATTGCCGCCAACCGAATAGACGTGACGGCCGAAGGGCGTGCGCTGAAGCAGCACCCAGGCCAGCGCATAGACCACGAACATGGCGATCACCGGCACTGGCACAATGCCGATACGGCCAATGCCAAACCAGGAGATCCAGGACGGCAGGCCGGAAATCGGATAGCCGCCCGAGTAGATCAGACCCAGCCCGCGGGCAATGCCCATGGTGGCCAGTGTAACGATGATGGCAGGCATCCGCCCCCACGCGACAAGAAAGCCATTGAAAACGCCAAGGCCAATGCCGACGCCAATGCCGGCCAGCAGTCCGACCCAGCCAGGAAGACCGAAGTTGACCATCAACCCGGCCGCAATGGTTCCGGACAAGGCCATGACGGCACCGACCGACAGATCGATCCCGCCAGTAAGGATGACAAAAGTCATGCCCACGGCGAGCACGCCAACGATGGAGACTTGACGCAGAACATTGAGGATGTTGGAGACTGAGAAGAAATTCTCGCTGGCAAAGCCCATCAGTATCGACACAACGATCAAGCCGACGAGAGGCAGCGCCAAGGGCGAATGCAGGAACCAGCCCCAATTGATCCGGCTGCGTTTTTCGGGGTTCATCGCCACCGACGTGTTTTCATCATGCGACATTTTGAACTCTCCCGGTCGTGGCATGAGTCATGATTTCTTCGGAATTGATGTGGTCGCCTTCAACAGTCGCGACGATGCCACCCTGTCGAAACACGCAGACACGGTCCGACATGCCGATCACCTCAGGCAGTTCTGATGAAATCATGATGATGGAATATCCCTGCGCGGTGAATGCGCGCATGAGCATGTAGATTTCCGCCTTGGCACCGACATCAATGCCGCGTGTGGGCTCGTCAAAGATCAGAACTTTCATCTGATGATTCAGCCAGCGGGCAATGACCACTTTCTGCTGATTTCCTCCCGACAATGTATCGACGCGCGCATGGGCGTTGGGGGCCTTGACCCGCACTTGCTGCATCGCCGTCTCGCTGTCGGCCAGTTCCTTTTTCATATCAATGAACCAATGGTTCTTGCGGTACTTGCCATAGTTGTTGATGGAGATGTTGTGCAGGATGGAGAAGCTGGTGATCAGCCCCTGCTCCTTGCGGCTTTCAGGCAGAAGGCCGATGCCCTGCGCCAGCCCGTCGGCGGGTTCGCGAAAGCGGCGTTCCTCGCCTTCCATGAACACCTGACAGCGAGCTGCCGACCAGGCGCCAAGCATGGCGAGCACGGTTTCCGTGCGCCCCGAGCCAACCAGTCCGGCAAAGCCGAGAATTTCACCCTTGCGCAACTTGAAGCCGGACACAGGACCATTCTTGCGCAATTGCACTTCCCGGCATTCCAGCACCACCGGTGTGTCATCCGCGATCACGGGTTTGGGTGGGAAGCTGTTCTCGATACGCCGACCGACCATCATCTCGACCAAGCGGTCATTGTCGGTTTCAGACACGGCGCAATCGCCAACAAAAGCACCGTCGCGCAGCACAGTGATGCGATCACAAATTTCGAAGATCTCTTCCAGATGATGCGAAATGAAAACGATGGCCACGCCTTGCTTGCGCAGTTCACGCATCACCTTGAAAAGATGCTTGACCTCGGACGGCGTCAGGGTCGCCGTCGGCTCGTCCAGCACCAGAATACGGGCCTCGAGCGACAACGCCTTGGCAATCTCGACAAACTGCTGTTCTGCGACCGACAGGCGATTGACCGGCTGATCCAGCGGCAATGTTACATCAAGCTGTTTGAGAATGCCCTTTGCCCGAGCGCGCATTGCCTTGCGGTCCAAAAAGCCGAACCGGGTTGTCATTTCGCGCGCCAGAAACATGTTCTCAACTGCAGTCAGATGCGGGATCAGACTGAATTCCTGAAACACGATGCCGATACCGGCCTCGATGGCCTCATCGTAATCTGCAAACCGGCAGTCCTTGCCGTCAATGCGAATGGTCCCCGCACTGGGCTGCAGGATCCCGGTGAGAATTTTCATCAAGGTCGATTTGCCAGCGCCGTTTTCTCCCAGCAGCGCATGAATCTCGCCCTTCTGAACGGTGAGATCCACACCATGCAAAACTTCGATCTTGCCAAAGCTTTTCTTGATCCCGGTCAGTTCCAGCATGTTTCAATCCCGAACAACACCAATGAAACCCGCCCCTTCCACGTAAGGAAGGGGCGGAAGATGGGTGATGTGATCACCAATGGAAGTCGGCAGCGTTCTTATCGTCGACAACGGTCACATCAATCGGCACTTCTTTCGGAACAACCGTAGCACCCCAATATTTGGCCAGCGCCATGCCAAGCGCGACACGCACCTTGGTCACGCGGATACTGAGCGGTTGTTTCGATGAAAGGCGTACCCTTCTTGATGGCATCAACGGCTTCAGGTGCCCCATCGACGGACACCAGCTTGATGTCCTTGCCGGAGCCCTGAATGGCGGACAATGCGCCCATGGCACCGCCATCATTGACCGAGAAGATGCCCGCAAGTTTCGGATGCGACTCGATCATGTTTTCCGTCACGCCGAGAGCAACCGAGCGATCCTGGCGGCCGTTCTGTGTATCGACCAGCTTGATGTCCTTGAACTCGCCAAGAGCCTTCTTGCAGCCCTGAACGCGTTGCAGGATCGGCACGACCGGAATGCCGTCGAGAATGGCAACTTCACCCTTGCCGCCGAGCTTTTCACCCAGATACTTACACGACTGATAGCCAGCGTCGGAGTTCTTGGAGCCGACGAAGGAATCCACCGGACCATTGGCATTGGCATCCACCGCAACCACGATGACGCCCTTGTCCTTGGCCATTTTCACGGCAGCTTCCACACCGGCGGAATCCGTCGGGTTGAGCAGCAGGATGTTGATATTCTGTTGCAGCATGTCTTCGACATCGGAGATCTGCTTGGCAACATCATGGCCGGCATCAGTCACAATAACCTTCGCGCCAATGGTCTTGGCCGCCTGATCGAGCGCCTCCTTCATCGAGACGAAATAGGGATTGTTCATCTCCTGAAACGTCATGCCGATCTTCAGTTGGTCTTGCGCCATGGCGGGCGCCGCAACGGCTGCCAAAGCCAGCGCTGCCGCCGAAGCGGTCATCAGCAATTTCTTGATCATGGTCTTCCTCCCGTGGGTATATTCAGGCAAAACTCGCCTGTTTCCGGACGACACCTCACCGCCCGAATTCGTTGTCTCTGTCGTGTCAGAAACGGATTACTCAGCGGCGCATAAGGCACCATTGACCGCGAACGTGGCGCGGAACTGCGACGGCGACATGCCTTTCAATTTCAAAAAATGACGATTGAAGTTGGACAGGTTGGAGAAACCGACGTCATAGCAAATCTCCGCGATTTTCATGTCCAGCCGCGACACCAGCATCTGGCACGCCAGATCCACCCGAAGCTGGTTTTTGTAACGCACCAACGTCACGCCCGTATGGCGTTTGAAGGAACGAGAAAAGGCACTGGGACTTTGATCAACCAGATCGGCAAGGTCTTTCTCCTCCACACGCTCGGTCAGATTTTCCCGCAGATAGGCAATCAGCCTGGTTGACGCCGCAGTGCTGTTGCTTTTCCAGATCAAGGGCGAAGGACAGGCTGGCCAGAACCTCAGGCTCAGGTGCCGTCACCAGACAATCGAGGATAGCCCAGAACAGCGACAACCGCTTGAGACCCCGCGCCTCGATCAACTGCATGATCAGCGGTTTAACGGCTTCGCTTGTTGCGTCGTCGAACAAGAGACCGCGATGGCTGCGCTCCAGCAACGGGCGCACATCCTCCATCTCAACCATTGTGTCGAGAGCGCTTTCAATGAAGGCGGCCGGAAACTGAATGACGAGCGAGCGCAACGGAACGCTCTCGTCAGGAGCGATATCGGAAATCCAGTTTTGTGGCAGGTTTGGTCCGGTCACAATCAACTGACCCGGACGGAAGTCGCCAATGAAATCACCGATATAGAACTTTCCGGTCGTCTCCACCACAAGGTGGATCTCGTATTCCGGATGATAATGCCAGCGCACTGTGCGGAACGGATAACCATGCATCCATGCCGCAAAACTTTCGCCCTTGCGGACGTGCACCAGCTCCAGATCGGGCTGCATCTCTTCCTCCCCCTCCACAGCCGAAGCCACGTCTCCCAACATGTTCCGGCGATAGAGCAAGAGTACCGAGGATGGATCATCGCCTCTACATCAGATTGAAATTTTGTGCGATACTTTTTTACCACTCACATCCCCTGCTTTGAGCAGAATGATTGAGCGGCGCTGACCCTCAGCACAAAGCTATCTCGCAATGCAGCGAGAGAGGCCCGTGATTGCGCGAATTTCAAGCGATTTTTACTTTCTCCCTACGGATTACGTATCGAAACCAATCAAATAAACGCGCATTCAAAAATAATACTTTTTAGCCAGCTCAAAGCCCATTCTGAAGCTCATCAAGCCAGGGGATGGCCTCATAAGACCGACGTCTCGCGCAGGCGCCTCGCGGCAAAATCAAGAAAGGCACGCACCTTTGCCGGAGCACGGCGCCCTTCGACATGGACAAGGTGGATCGGAAGCGGCATCGGCTCGTGTGCCTCCAGGACGGTTTCAAGGCTCCCCGCCTCCAGATCCGACCCGATCTGATAGGAGAGAACCTGACAAATACCCCAGCCGCGTCGCGCGCTTTCAATCGCAGCGGCAACACTGTTCACCGACAACCGTGGATCCACCCGGATCATTTGTTCGCCTCCCGCACCAAACCGCCACTGATACTCAGAATTAATGGGCGAGACTGAAATCAGAGTGTGGTCAGAAAGGTCACTCAGAAGACCTGGCCGCCCGTGCGCAGCAAAATAATCAGGCGCACCGCAGACCACACGGCGAACGTGACCAACACGCAAAGCAACAAGCCCCGACGGTGGAAGCGGGCCAATCCGTAAGGCCACGTCAAACCCTTCTTCCACGATATTGACGATACGATCGACCATCAGCACATCGGCCCGTACATCCGGATAAAGATCCAGAAACGCCATCAGAACCGGTGTCATGTGGATGCGGCCAAATTCCTGCGGACAGGTGATGCGCAGCCGACCCGCCGGCGCATGAGCCGTGCCCGAAGCGGTCTCGTCGGCAGCTTGTAGATCCGCCAGAATATCCCGCACATCATGCAAATAGGCGCGACCCACGTCCGTCAGCCGAACCTGACGCGTCGTACGCGTGAACAACCGCGCACCAAGCCGGTCTTCGAGTGCACCAACCCCGCGCGTAGCAGAAGGGGCACTCAGCCCGACAACCCTTGCGCCGCCAGCGAAGCTTTCCGCCTCTGCAACCGCAACAAAGACCTTCAGAGACTGCAAGTGATCCATAATTCAGCCTATTGCTGCAAAATTTGAAATACTGACTTACCAATAAAGATTATTCTTTCACATTTCAGATGTCGATAGGTCTGATGCCTATCAATATTTGCAAGGACGCAAAGCTCTCTCGCCCGACGGAAGGATAAGATCATGTTACATTCCAACGCCCATGATAGCGCACCGATCGTGCTCTACCGCAATCCGAAATCAGGCCACTGCCACCGCGTCGAACTGATGCTATCGCTGCTGGGTTTGCCGTACGAAACCGTCGATCTGGATATGGCCAATGATGCGCACAAGGCAGCACCATATCTGGAGATAAACCCGCTTGGTCAGGTTCCAACCATTCGGGACAACGGCGTGACGCTGGCCGATTCCAATGCAATTCTGACTTATCTTGTTGAACGCTACGCCCAAGCTAATATCGACACATGGCGAGGGCGCACTCCTGTCGAGAAAGCACAAGTACAACGTTGGTTGTCGATTGCTGCAGGGGAAATCGCCGCCGGTCCATGTGCTGCGCGCCTTGTAAAAGTGTTCAAGGCCCCCCTCGACCATGCGGCAGCAAAGGCCAAGGCTCACGCGCTCCTCAAGATCATGGACGCCCATCTTGATCAGAAAAACTGGTTGGTCGCAGACCGGCCGACGCTCGCCGATATTGCAGGATACAGCTATATCGCTCATGCGCCGGAAGGCGGCGTAAGCCTTCAGCCCTATCCCCACATCCGCGCCTGGCTGGCCAATGTCGGAGCCCTGCCCGGCTTCATCCCAATGGCTGCATCGCCCAAACTGGCCTGACCGACCGGCACACAGGAACCGTCATCATGTCGCAGAACATTCCCTTCCATAGCGGGGAACTGGAAGCCCAACGACGCGCCAGGGTGGGAGACGTCGCGTCTTGGGCCGGTGGTTTCATCCGCGATCACATGCCTGATCAGCACCGCACCTTCTTTGCGGCCTTGCCTTTTGTGGTCTTGGCGTCTGGCGATGTTCAAGCCCGGCCGTGGATCACACTTCTTGAAGGTGGCGAGGATTTTATGCGCTCACCTGATCCGCGCCATCTGATGCTTGCGGCCCGACTGCCGACGCAGGACCCCTTGTCGGGCGCTCTTGCACCGGGCACACCTGTCGGTCTGTTGGGCATTGAACTTGTCACGCGCCGCCGTAACCGCCTGAACGGCGTCATTCGTCAGGCAAACGGTGAAATTTGCATCGAAGTGCAGCAAAGCTTCGGCAACTGCCCGCAGTACATCCGCGAGCGCGAATGGTCCATAGGCCAGGACCGAAACAGCAGAGCCCGGCCAGATCATCACAGACCCTCACCAGAGATCAGTGCGCCTGGATCGAGGCCGCAGACACAATGTTCATTGGCACAGGCTTCGGGTCAAAGAAGTCACCGCCGATGACACCTCAACCGTGGGGTATGACGCCTCGCACCGCGGTGGATCGCCTGGCTTCGTCAGGATTCTAAATGATCGAACGCTACGGCTTCCCGACTATGCCGGCAACAAATTCTTCAACACCATCGGCAACTTGCTCCGCAACCCGCGCGTCGCGCTGGTGTTTGTTGATTTTGAAAGGGGCAGCTTGTTGCACATCACCGGTCAGGCAAAGATAGACTGGTCGCCTGCACCCGATGAAGACCCGAATGCGCAACGCTTCATCGAGATCACAATCGACGCCCTCATTGAGCGCACCGGGGCCCTCTCGCTCCGGTGGCGGACAACCGAGACCACCCGCATCTTGACGGTTATCGACAAGGTGCGGGAAAGCGATGGCGTCACATCATTTCATCTGGCGCCAGCCGACGGAGCGCCGCTCCTGCCGTTCAAGCCGGGGCAGCACCTTCCCCTCTGCCTTAACATTCCAGGCCAGCAAGGACCGGTTCGACGCACTTACTCCCTTTCAGGGCCGCAAGGGGGAGACAGCTACCGGATCAGCGTCAAACGGGAGGACCACGGCCTTGCCTCGCGCTTTCTGCATGACACCGTCAACGTCGGCACGCAGATCGAGACCCAGCCGCCCGCAGGAGAATTCATTCTGCCTGAGGGAAACAGTCCGCTGGTACTGGCCAGTGCAGGGGTCGGCATCACGCCCATGCTTGCCATGCTGCATGCCGCCGCAACCCACGTACCACGCCGGCCTATCTGGTTCGTCCATGGCACACGCAACGCACAAAGCCACGCCTTCAGGCTTGAAAGTGAAGCGGTTGCAGCCAGTCATGGCCAAGCCAAATGGCACATCTTCTACAGTGCCCCCGACGCAGCAGACACGCCGGGGCAGGATTACGACAGCAAGGGCCGCATCACGGCAGAAACCTTGCAGGCGCTTGGAGCCGGATCAGAGGCACACTACATGCTGTGCGGTCCGGCCCGGTTTCTTGCCGAAGTCCGAACCGGACTGGAGCGTGCAGGCGTCCCCGCGGATCAAATCCACTTCGAGACTTTCGGACCGACGGGGTAGGGTGTAGGCATGAGCACATGCGTTTTCATCTCGCCAGAGGCAGCGAACCGGGACACGAAAGAGAGACGAAAAGCGGACGGCCAATGCTTGGCAAACAGGCTGTGCCTCGCCCTTCCCCAATTGTTCAGGTGCCGAGAAAGAACGTCTCAACCGTCCTCAACCACACATCGGGCTTGTCGAGGTTGACGACATGCGTTGCGTCAACTCTGCGATAGGTGCCGTGTTGGAGCAGCGACATCGCCTTGTCAGCCTGGGTCCTCGTCATTGCACCATCCAGCACGCCATCATCATTGATGGACCAATTCGCCTGCATCAGCAACACCGGGCACTTGATCCGGGACAAAGCACTGGCATGATCAAAGCCCTTATTCCAAGTGCCATTGTAGAATGCCGCACCAAACCTTGGATCATAGTCGCTCAGGCCACGGATCAACATGAAAACGGTCAGGTTCTTATCGCGCAAGCGGGAGAGTTCCACCGGTTGTCCCGGATGAGTGCGTTCATAAGCTTTTACAGCCCGGGTCAGGAAAAACGCTGCTCCGAACCCGGCTGTCTTGCGGAAAAATGGTTTGCTGCCCTCGATCCAGTAGCGCAAAAAATCACTCGGATGATCCCGCGTTGCCGCCCTGTAACTGGTGGCGAAGGCCTTATAGGCAATGGTCTTCTTGATCGCAGGATACTCGGAAGCAAACAAAGGCGGATCTTCCAACACCGCTTTCCTGATCAGAGAGGGTCTATTGGCCGCCAGCCAGGTGGCCAATAGACCCCCTGATGAATTGCCGGTGACAAACACCGGCTTACCGATGTCCGCCTGGATAAAATCGCCAAGGTCCTGGCCGATCTGATTGGCTGTCATCGCATAATTCTGCGGTGTGACCGTTCTCCCATGACCGGGATAATCCACATCGAAGACATGGAATTTTTTGGCCAGCTCCGGCATCACCTGACGGTAGGAATACCAATCAAGGAACTGGGCGTGCAGCAGAACCAAAGGGGGGCCGTTGTCGGGCCCCTCCCAATAACTGAGCCTGATGCGATTGATCCGCGCCATCTTGTGCACATAGCCAGATGTGATGATCCTTGTGTGGTCTGCATCCGCAGCGCCGGACTGAGCGAATGCCGCGGTCGCAAATGCCCCTCCACACAAGGCAAGTGCCCCAGCCATGGTGGAAAGTCGGAGAAACCGGCCGCTTTTTGTATGCACCACACCACGCTGGCCTGCATGGTTGTGCAAAGATCGTCTGTTGAAAAGTGTCATGGTGTCTTCCACGGCTCAAAGGTAATGACCCCAATGAATGCAGGGCGGTCGTGGAACTGTATTCGCCTCAGCCGACTTTCATACTCGCAAACACGTCGACCGGAGCATGTGCGATGAAATCAAAACAAAGACCTGATTTCGTTAGAAAAAATCCAACACAGGCCCGCGCGCATCAGACCATCGACACAATTCTCGAAGCGACTGCTCAGATTTTGGCGCACAACGGCGGTGAGCAGTTGACCACCAATCATCTGGCCGACCGCGCAGGTTATTCCGTTGGAACGATCTATCAGTATTTTCCCAACCGAGAGGCGATTGTCATTGCTCTGATCGAACGCCAGCGGCAACAGGTGGACCTGGAAATCGATGACCTGCTGAAAGACACACACACCAACAATCGGGATGACAAGATCAAGGCGATCGTGCATTTGCTGCATCAGGCGTTTCATCGTCATAGCGAAACCCAGCCCTGGCTGGTCCGCGCTTTAATCGAATTCGCATTGGAACAAGGCCTTCCCGAGCCAACGGAGCGGTTCGTTCGCGCCATCATCAGTGTCTGGAGCGACGCCGAACAGACCCCGTCCGCCCCTCTCAACGAGGCCGAGGTCTTTGTGCTAAACCGATCCGTGGTCGAGGTTTTACGCGCGGCGACGCTCCACTCGTCGCCTTTGCTGGGTACGCCCGCATTGGAAGACGCTCTGGTCCGGCTCATCACAGGCTTTCTCGACGCTCGACGCAAGTGAACCGCCAGATGCGCCTGCAAACGCTATGTCTGCACCGCATGGTCTGAAGAAAAGCGATGGGCTGCGATCAACACGGGCATCAGTGCATGGCCTTCCTCGGTCAGCCGATAGTCCACCCGTGGCGGTTGCTCGCCATGATCCATCCGCGCGATCAGCCTATCCGCCTCCATCTAATACAGATGTTGGGCCAGCATTTTTTGGAAACGCCTCTATGTCACGCAGAAATTGCGAACTGCGCGAAACCTCGTCGGCATAGAGCCGAAACAGGATCGGCAACTTCCACCGCCCGCTGATCATGCGCAGCGATCTCCTGACTGACTTTCGCAGTGCGTCATCCTGCCTGACCGCCGGCGACACATGGAAGGCGCTTCGCGCCGTCCAGATCGGACGGCCAACCTTTGCCGACATCTTTTATATGGATGAACGCAGCGAGCCCCTGCCCTCCGGACTGGCCCGCCTGCATTTCCCGATGAAGGTTTGCCGCAACCGCTTGCATGGCAGCAACAAATCCCAGATTTTGACTCACCTGTTTCCCGGCAACATGACCGATCACACAGCCTTCAAAACCTGGATCCGTACCAGCCTCAACATTTTTCTTACACAATCAAGACGACCAAATAACGGTCGACCACCACTCTACTCAATTTCAGAAAGCGACACAAACAATTAAGAAATGGAATACCCAAATCTCTCAAAATCGTCCGCATAAACTTCTGCAAGCACGCTCATATTCGAGGGAGTTAAATATTTCTCATAGGCGTTTCTATCCGACGGCGCTTTGAATTGCTTACGAACATGGGCGTGAAATTCATCACTCACATGAATTCGCTGCAATATTTCCTCAAAATCTCGAGCAATATTTTCAAATTTCCCAATAAAGCGGGGTTCCATAAAACCACGTGGTACTAATTGCGACTGTGGCGTCCAATGACCATCAATATTATCGCGCGCTGTGTCGGCTACCAGCTCACAGTATTGTTCAAATGAAATCGGCGAACCCATTTTCAATTTCTTATTGTAGACGCGCGCCCATGCAAGCAAAGTTGCACTAATATAGCTGCCGTCACCTACCATGACTTTAGAAAATTTATCTTTATAACAGGAAACAGCTCGTGAATAGGGGTCGCGAACAAATGTAAAATGAAGAAGATTTGGGTCTTCGATGAGGCAGACAAATTTTCGCAGCCCCAACTGACTGGGAGAGAGCAGCTTGTCTTTGCTTTGCTTATGGAAATTTTTAGCTTTCGCGCCAATGCCGTAACGTGCCTCAAAAAGAACCTTTAAAATGAAGCTAGACGCACATTTTGGAACTTCTCGATAAACAATTCTTTGTTCCGGATATATATATGTTAAGTATTCGAAGCTCGCTCCATTTTTCGAAATTAAAGAATAAACCTGATAAAGATCCAAATCTGTCCGTTTTACTGACATATCACATACAGCATCACGACCATATCGGAAGGTCGACTTAACAATACGTCCAATACCCATCATTGTATGATTTTCCGTGATATTATTGATTTTTCGCCGATCACTGAACAGAAAATATGCACGCTTCCCAAGTGAGTCGACGACATTCTTTTAACCTTGATAATTTGAAAGACAAAATCTGGGATCAAACACCTAGGGCCTTGTCAGGCGGGAATTGTCACTGTCGTCGCGCGATCGTGGCCAGGATGCCAAGAACAATCGAACCAAGCACCAGATATTCACCCCGTGTCACCATTTCGCCCGTGGTTGCCCCATAACGGCGATCAAAAAAGGCTTGGGCTTGCGCCATGGCCTCAGGATCATTCATCGGCAAATTGGAGCCGAGCCAAAACCCTGCTCCCAGAGATAACACCCCTAGCACCAATCCTAACTAAGGCAAGCAATGATCCGATACGGGCAAAAAACATCATTTCCTCAATCGTTGGTGATCGCCTAAGGCGTTGTTTAGGTTTTCGCCGTTCACTGAGCAGAAAATATGCACGCTTCTCAAGTGAGACGACGACATTCTTTTAACCTTGATAATTTGAAAGATAGAATCTTGAAACATCCTTGCTTAGTCAACCGCAAATAACAACTTACTCCATATACTCTGCGCCCATAGTTGAGGCTCTGAATGTGCCTTAAACTACTCATCAAACAAATATGCAGCCGAACGATTTTCAGACACATTATCAAAATCACAGCGGTGGGATCTGGTTCTTACACCGCCCCACCACTGCGGACGCGGAAACAGGCTGAGCCTTCGCCTGAATCTTAATGACCTCTCTACCAAGCTTGAACAGAGTAAACTCCGACTCGGAATACCGCCTCAGCCGTCCGTTGACACGGTAAGCGGTGTCCAGGTTTCGATTTCTTGTCTAAGGCGGTCGATACGTTGCGAGACAAAGGTTAGAGCGTCACTGCCCAAAAGCAGCTGCGGGGGTGGGTTTTCCGTCTTGATCAACTCAAGCACCGCGTCCGCCAGCTTGTCCGGGTTGCCCAATTGCTTGCCGTTTTTCTCCTGCCGCGCCTGACGGATAGGATCAAACAACGCGTCATAGTCAGCAATCTTGCGGTCACTGCGCACCATTGAGCGCCCGGCCCAGTCCGTGCGGAACGAGCACTGGACAAATCGCAGTCACATGAACGTTGAAAGGGGCCATTTCGGCGCGCATCACTTCGGAAATACCCTGCAAAGCAAACTTGCTGCCACAGTAATAGGCAATGCCAGAGCATCGTGATCATACCGCCCATCGACGTCACATTGGCAATGAACCCACGCCGCCGTTCGCGGAAGAGCGGCAAAAAGGCCTTGGCAACGGCAACCGCCCCAAAGACATTGACGTCAAACTGACGCCGCATCTCGTCCAGCGGAGATTCCTCCAGCGTGCCTTCGTGGCCATACCCAGCGTTGTTGATCAGAACATCGACTGGCCCGTGCTCCGCCTCCACCTGCCGGACAATCTCCGGAATGCGGTCGAACTCCGTCACATCGCAGAGAACGGAATGGGCTTCGGGCAAACGTTCCGCCAATGTGTCTTGTGCCCGGACAGACCGCACGGTGCCGATGACCCTATGGCCTGCGCGCAGTGCAGCGGCGGCAATGGCAAACCCGAAACCGGAATTGGCGCCAGTGATGAAAAATGTTTTCTTGTCCATGATGGTTGGTCTTTCCTTGATTGCGGGAACGAGCTGACCAATAATCTTGAAACAGCGGATCAGCGACTGCTGTTTCTCTAAAAGAATTGACTAATCCTATGAACCAGACACAAACCACCATCACCTTGCATGATCTGGCCGAGCTCGCTGCAACACTTGCCCCACGTGCCGGATACAACGCCACGGGCCTTGAACAGGTCCGCATTCTGCGCAGCGACACGCACCTGCGCGATGTGCCCGTGCTCTACCGGCCGGGTGTGGTTTTCGTTCTAAGCGGTCGCAAGCAAGGGTTTCTGGATGGCGCAGTCTATCTTTACGACGAAGACCACTATCTGGCCGTGTCGGTGCCTGTACCCTTTCGGATGGAATCCACGGCCAGCCCGGAAGCGCCCTTGCTGGCGGTCTATGTCGAATTCGACATGGGCCTCGCAGCGGAAATCGCCACACAAGTGCAAGCAGGCCGCCCACAGTCATCCGCGACAAGGGCAAGAAGCCTGATGTCGAGCCGCATGGATCCCGACCTCTCAAATGTGGTGGCGCGCCTGCTCCACACGCTGCAGAGCCCTATAGAAACAACGGTTCTGGGGCAGTCCCTTTTGCGGGAGTTGCATTACCGCGTTCTCGTCGGCCCACAAGGCGATGCAATGATTGCAGCGCTGAACCAGCAAGGCACGGCGGGCCGGATCGTTCAAAGCCTGGCGCGGCTGCGCGAGACATTCTGTGCAGACATCCTGGTCGCAGATCTGGCCGCGGACGCAGGCATGAGCGTTCCCTCTTTTCATGTCCACTTCAAGGCGCTGACCGGCAGCAGCCCGATGCAATATGTGAAGGCGCTGCGGCTTCACGAAGCCCGACTGAGAATTGCCCGCCAGCAAGACAGCATCGCCGAAGTCGCCATATCGGTTGGCTATGCAAGTGCGGCGCAATTCAGCCGCGACTTCAAACGACACTTCCACCGCACGGCCTCGGAAGAGGCCAAATGGGTGCGGCAGCACATCGGCGAATTGTTTGATCGATAAAGCCGAAGGAGAGGTTCGTCCCTCCTTCGGCCATTCAGAGCCTCATACCCTTGTCATGAGCGATACACACCCGGGCTGACATAGCTCTGTCCTGCATCATGTGGCTGGCGACTGCGTTGTCTATCGGGTCCGAGGCGAAAACTCATGGCCAGCATCAGCACAGCGATTGCTGCGAGAAGCCAAAGTGGCAGCTGAAACCCGCCCGACAGCTCATGCAAGAGACCAACCATCAATGGGCCAATCGCTCCCATCGCATATCCCACAGCCATAACGAAAGCATTCCATGAATTTGCCTCATGATGGGTTGGGGCACGGTCAAGGGGCAGTGTCATGCCAAGAGTGAAAGACGATCCGACACCGAAGGCAATGGCAGGCACAAAGAGGAAAGACAGGCGGTCGGGCCAAAGCGTGATCCCAACAATTCCCACGACGGCGACGAGGGCCGCAAGACCAATCTGATAACGTCGGTCTTCCCGACGTCCAAACAGACCCGGCAAAGGGTTTGCTATCATGAACACGACCGTAAAGCTGGTCAGAATCAGGCTTGCCGTCGCTCTACTGGTGCCGTGCTCAAGGTAGATCGGCACCAACCAGGACAGAAAACCAAAGAAAAGAATATTGTTGGCGCCAAAGTAAAGCGCGATCTGCCAGTACCACCGGATTGCGCAGAGGCAGAGGGCTTCTGGCCGCAGGAGCTGTCTGCCGGATCCCACCAGAGGACGCCTCCCCGCGTGCAATGAAACACCATGCCACAATTGCACTCACCCCCGGCAGCGCCCAGATGCCGGCACTGATGCGCCAGTCATGGGTGATCATCGCCAGCGGTCCCGTCAGACCGGCAGAAATCGCGGCCCCCAACCCGAGAGACATTGCATAAAGCCCCATGAACAAGGCCGCATGACGGGGAAAATTGCCCTTCACAAAGCCGCCGATCAACGCCCCGGCCACGGCGATCCCCGCACTGACAAGCGCCGTTGTGACAAACAGCAGGTCTTGCGTCCCAACCAGCGCCCGCGTCGCGGTTGCCAAGCTGATGAGCACCAGTGCAAGGATGATCGTTTGATTGCGGCCGAACCGATGAGCAAGCCATGGCGTCGGCAGGGCAAGCCCCCCATCAGCAAAGGCGGAATGGCCGTTAGCAGAGACGCCTGAAGCGTCGACATGGCGAAAGCGTCACGCAGTTGCGGCAACAACGGTCCGATAGACGCAATTCCGGGGCGTAAATCCATACCAACCAGGACAATACAGGCAATGGCAAGAGGAATGGAAACCCGGATCGCATTCGCATCGCCTCCTGACCTGCGCGGACGGCCGCGCGGGACGGAATGAAAACGTCTTCGGGACTGCGTCACACGACGACAATGGCAAGGGATGCGGGGTCATATCGATTTCTTTCTCTAAAAGGGCCGGAGAGCTGCCTCCGATGACTTGGATAAAGGGCGAGCGGTCATGCGACCTGTTGAGTGGCGACAGCGACTTCCGCCACACGGATGTCCTGTTCAACGGAGCCTGCACTGGCACCAAAAGCGCCGATTACCCGTCCATTGCGAAAAACGGGCAAGCCACCGCCGAAGATGACGACGCGTCCTGAATTGCTGTGCTGAATGCCGAAAAGGTCGGCTCCGGGCTGGGCAAGATGACCAAGCGTATGGGTGGCGGTCTGGAAAATGCAGGCGGTATTGGCCTTGTTAATCGCCAGATCAACACAGCCCGGCTGGCTGCCGTCTTGCCGTCGAAAGGCAATGAGGTGTCCCGCGGCATCGACCACCGCCAGACAATAGGGAAGGCCAAGGGCGGCGGCCTGTGCTTCTGCGACCTTGAGCATGACGGTTGCATCGTCCGATGTCAGTGTTTCAAGCGTTCTGGGCATGTCGTGTCCTCTTGCGAGAAGTCTTTGCTTGTCTCGATCGAGAGGCGCCTGCCCGAGGGTTTGCCCCCGGGAAACGCATCTGACCGGATTTATTACTTCGCAGGAGACGCTGCTTTTTCGATCACCCTCGCCACGGCCCGCGGATGTGCCATGTAGACAGCGTGGCTGGACTTGATCTCCGTGACATGCGCGCCAGCGCGCTTGTACATCCAGCGTTCAAGGTCGGGATTGATCGCTTTGTCCTGCGTGGAGACGATCGCGTAGGACGGCTTATCGCGCCATACCGCCTTCTCCGTTTTGGCCACGAAGGCCTTGTGGGCCGTGTAGACCTGAGAGATCGCCATGTAGGCCGACGTCTCTTTCGGCAGATCGGCGGCAAAATCGGCTGCAAAGCGCGAGGGCTCAAGGTAAAGGAACCCATCTTTGGTGGCCTTGATGTCCTCATTCGGCAAAGGCTTTGTCTTGACGAGGGACAACAGGCTTTCACCAACGTCTGGCATGAAGGCCGAGACATAAACGAGCGACTTCACCTTGGGATCATTGCCCGCATC
Source organism: Roseibium sp. 10G30-5 (assembly GCF_055809635.1). Taxonomy (NCBI): domain Bacteria; kingdom Pseudomonadati; phylum Pseudomonadota; class Alphaproteobacteria; order Hyphomicrobiales; family Stappiaceae; genus Roseibium; species Roseibium sp. 10G30-5. The sequence goes on along the minus strand of NZ_JBVVUH010000001.1, from coordinate 78,141 downwards.
AGTGATCACCATGCCGCCATAGCTATGGCCAACCAGAACGACCGGTCCTGTCTGCTGATCAAGTGTGCGTTGGGTCGCCTTGATATCGTCTTCCAGACTTGTCTCTGGTTCCTGGACGACGCTGACATGGAAACCGTCTTTTTGCAGCAAGGCAGCGACGGCTTTCCAGCCCGACCCATCAGCAAAGGCACCATGCACCAGCACGACATTAGAGATCCGATCTCCAGCAGCGAACGCAGGCGTCATGGACACGCCGAGCGATGCCAAGAGCACACCACTGGCAAAAAGTTGAAGCGTTTTACGCATTGGATTGTTCCTGAAATAAAGGAGGAAGATGGACGAGCAGGCGCAGACCATGCCTGGCGTCAGGAAACGTGTCCCAACCAGACCCCGTGGCGCTTTATCGAAACAAGGCGCCACGGGCTTCGGACCAGTCATCAGGCAGCGTTCTGCACCCTGAGCGCTTCAATCAGCCGGGCCGCTGCTTCGGCCGAAGACCTGCGATTCTGGCCGGTGATCAACTGACCATCCTGTACGGTAAACGACCCCCAATCCGGGCCAGCGGTGAACTTGCCACCCTTTGCCTTGAGAACGTCCTCGACGAGATACGGAACGATCTTTGTCAGGCCGACGCCCTCTTCTTCCGAATTGGTGAAGCCCGTCACCGCACGGTTCTTGACCAGTGGCTGTCCATCGGTGCCTTTCACGTCGCGGAGCACACCGGGGGCATGACAGACCAGCGCAAAGGGCTTGCCTGCCGTGTTGAACGCTTCAATCAAGGCCACAGAGTTGGCATCTTCGGTCAGATCCCAAAGTGGGCCATGACCACCAGGGATAGAAGACGGTGTCGTAATCGGCTTCGGTCACATCAGCCAGCTTCAACGTCGTGGCGAGGGCTGCATTCGCCTCGGTGTCGGCTTCAAACCGGCGTGTATCATCGGTCTTGAAGTTTTCCGAATTGGACACCGGATCAAGTGGTGGTTGCCCCCCTTTTGGCGAAGCAAGGGTGATCTCAGCCCCAGCGTCCTTGAAGGTGTAGTAAGGCGCTGCCAGCTCTTCCAGCCAGAAACCGGTTTTCCGGCCAGTGGACCCCAACTCATCGTGCGAGGTCAAAACCATCAAGATTTTCATGTCATGTCACCTTTTCTATCGTTTCAGTTGCGCCGAGACATCTTGTGACACCCGGCCTGCAAACCCGAAAATCCGGGCAATGGGCTGAGCCGCTCATGCGGCATCAACCGATATCAACGTCAATAGTAGACCAGTCGTCTATAAATTGACCGTTTTAAATCAGACCGGTGCTGCGCTCGCTCCGTCTCGCGCTGCGCATCATCCCAGTCGTGTGTTGGTCGCCTCCATTGCAGCGCGCAACGGAGCATCATCCTTGGTAATTTTCGCCAGCAAACTTGCCCCAAGCTAGGGCTTGGTACAATTGCGCGGCAATCTCATAAGGCTCGCCCTCAACAGAAAGCGATCCGTCTGCAAGACCGGCCTCGATTGTCTCGGCCAATCTTGCCGTGATCTGTTTCGTCCCCTTCAACAACACACGCCGCATCGCCTCGGAAAGGTCAGACACCTCGGCGGCCAACTTGACCACCAGACATTTGCTTTGCGGGTCATCTGCCGTCTGCGTTTCGACCCAGTGACGCCAGTACATCATGAGACGCTCGCTACCCGTCAGATCGGACCGGGAAAACATCTCATCCATTGCTGCTACAGGTAGTTTTCGAAGTATCGCTCCAGCAAAGCCTCTCCGAACACTTCCTTTGAGCCGAAGTAATGATAGAACGATCCCTTCGGCACCTTTGCAGATGACAATATCTCGTTCAGCCCTACTCCGGAAAACCCCTTGCCACTCATGATTGTCTGAGCGGTTTCGAGGATGTGCTCCCGAACATCAGTGGTGTGTGCTGCGGTGTTCATGACTTGACAGATAAAGAAGATTAGACCAGTCGTCTAGTGCAAAAATCAAAAAACTTCATCAAGATCGTATTTTCATCCTCAAGGCCGCCTCCACAATGCTTTTGCCCGACATCTCAGACACCAAATCTCGCGATCACCTGATATGGCGCGATATGTCCGATCTTCGGCCTGTTGGAACATTTTTATCTGCTTTAACACTGATTAAATTGCGGTATGTTCAAAAACAGGAGTACATGAAATGTCCGATACCGCTCTTCTCGTCATCGACGTTCAGGAATCATTCCGGCACCGCCCGTATTTCGACGCCAGCGGCCTCGACCACTTTGTCGACCGTCTTCAGACCCTTATTGACGGCGCAAAAGCACAGGATATTCCTGTCGTGCAGATCTTCCACGTTGAAAACAGCGGAGATTTTTCGGAAGAGTCCGGCTTCGTCACAACATTTGATCCTATCGCAATTACGCCCGACGCGGTCTTCCGCAAGCGCCGTCACAGCGCCCTGATCGGCAGTGGTCTGGATGTATGGTTGACCACAAACGGAATTCGCCGCGTCATCGTTTGCGGCATTCGCACCGAACAGTGCTGTGAAACCACCACCCGCCATGCGTCCGACCTTGGCTATACCGTCGACTATGTGGGCGAGGCAACGCTGACCTTTCCCATGACCGATGCCGCCGGACATACATGGAGTGCCGCCGATATTCGCGCCCGCACAGAACTGGTGCTGGCCGACAGATTTGCCCGCATCGCTACCGTGGAAGATGCCCTCGCCGGTGCGCAGGAGACACCACCCGCATGAAACCTCTTGCGCAGCTTCTGGACATCCCGGTCTACGTTGTGGTGCCACCTCGTGTTTTGCTGCTTGACGTAGCAGGCCCCATCGAGGTGCTGCGCAAGGCCAATCTTGACCAGAGCCGGGTGCAATTCTCGGTCACCTATATCGGCCCCTCACGCGAGACCAGCAGCTCCATTGGACTTGGCCTGACTAACATCCTGCCGTTGCCAGACCATTTGCCGGACAACGCCCTTGTCGTCATCGCAGGCAGTACAGTGCTGACAATGGGGCACGAAACGGAAAAAACCTCTGATCCCGATGATGCCGCCCATGAAGAGGTGATTGTCGACTGGCTGAAATCCACCATACGACCCGGCCTGCGCCTCGTCTCTATCTGCTCAGGCGCCCTTCTGGCCGCGCGAGCCGGTCTCCTCGACCAGCATGACTGCACCACCCACCACGCCTGCCTTGAGGATCTGAGGCGGCTGGCGCCCCTGGCGCGCATCCGGGAAAACCGGCTGTTCGTCGAGGACCGAGACCGGCTGACCAGCGCCGGGATCACCGCCGGTGTCGATCTGATGCTTCATATCGTGGCGCAAACCATCGGTCATGACTGCGCCCTCGCAGTGGCGCGCTATCTGGTGGTCTATCTGCGCCGCGGAGGAGCCGATCCACAGTTGTCACCGTGGCTTGAAGGCCGCAATCACATCCATCCGGCTGTTCACCGGGCACAAGATGCCGTGACCGCAGACCCGGCGCAAAACTGGTCTCTGGAGCGACTTGCGCGCACCAGTGGCGCAAGCACACGCAACCTGTCACGTCTCTTCAATGACCACGCAGGCATGAGTATCACGGATTATGTCAATCGCATGCGCGTGGCACTTGCCCGCGAAATTCTGACCGGGTCGCGGGTTGATATGGAAACCGTAGCCTTGCGCGCGGGCTTCGCCTCGACCCGCCAATTGCGCCGCGTACTGGAACCGTCTCTACGAGCTTCCTCCCAGCCAGATGCGTGCCGTCGAAGTGTAAAAGCCAGCCCGGCGACCGCCATTTTGCAAATGCAAATGAAAGACAACCGACCAAAACTGGGTCCACCCCCTAGAGTGCGGACCCATAAATGCACTTTAAATGACGTCATAAAGCGCATAGCGATGCAAGAAAAGCGGCGAAGAGCGGACTTCGACCGGCGGACACAGACCGATCGATCGCAAGGTTTTGATGTCCGGGAAGGGTCGGGGGATTTTCCTGCCTGTATCGTTGCGACATCTTGAAAACCCGACGGTTTTCTGCCCAGCCGCGCCTAACAGGCAGGAAAATCTGCTCCGACCATTTGAAACCATTTATGGGGACAGCCCCTAGTTAGCGGTCATTTTCGCCAGCTCGCTTTCAGCCTTTCGTGCAGCGGTCTCAATAACGACTGCGACCTGCCTGGGATGAGATTCATACACCGAATGACTGGCCCCCTTGATGACCGTCATATGCGCCTTGGCGCGCTTGTAATAAAATCGCTCCAGATCCGGATTGATGATCTGATCCGCACTTGCAACGATTCCCCAAGTTGGCTTTGTTTTCCAGGCAGCAGCCTTCATCGGACTTGAGAAGCAGCCAACCGCCGTTTGAACCTGCGACTGCGCCATGAATTTCGCCTGTGCCGCAGACAGATCCGGGGCAAACAACTTAGGTAAAAGGGATGGCTTCAGGTGTGTGAAGCCATCTTTCACGACAATGGCCCCCTTTACCTTGCCGAGCACGCTGGGATATTTCTTGCCAAGGTCATGCTCATTCTCGCCAACATCCGGCGCATGCGCGGCGACATAGACCAGCCCCTTGACCTTGGGGTCCATCCCGGCCTCGGTGATCACCGACCCACCGTAACTATGTCCGACAAGCAACACAGGACCATCCTGCGCATCAATGACACGCCGGGTTGCGGCCACATCGTCTGCAAGCGACGTTTCGGGCTCCTGCACCAGCGCGACATGATACCCCTTTTTCGTCAACATATCGTAGACTGGTCGCCAGCCAGAGCCATCCACCCATGCGCCGTGCACGAGAACGACGTCATGCAAGACAGGGGCTGTTTTGGCAGCAAATGCCGGTGCGATACTCAGACCGGATACACCAGTTGCAAGCACCGCAAGGCTGGCCATCATTTTAAACGACTTCATCACAATGTCTCCTGCCCCGAAAAACCACATTGAACCGGCCCGAGGCCATCAGGCTCTAAAGTGAAGTTCGTGCCCGGCGCAAAAACGCAACAGCATTACAAAAACGTAATTTTCTTCATGGCCGCAGAAAAGTCTCAGCCGCGATGTAACAAATCCGCGTCAGGCGCGAAGGACTATAGGCATGGAAGACAAGGAAACATACTGGGCGAATGCCATGCGGGCCGAAAGGTGCGGCGATGCGGCAGCGTATTCGCACTTACTGGAGGACATCGCACTGAGCGCCCGCCGGATCATACGCGCCCGTATGTCTGGCGCCGAAGACGAGGTGGAGGACATCTTGCAGGAGGTGCTGATCGGTATTCACAAGATGCGCGGTCGCTGGGATGAAACCCGTCCGATTCTGCCGTGGATTCACGCTATTTTACGCTACAAGATCAACGATGCATTGCGCCGCCGATACCGTGACCGATTGCACCGTCGCGACTTGAGCTTCGAGGAATGGCAAACCCTTGTCGACGACGGAGTACAGGATCCATTACAGGCGTCAGTAGATGTAGAAGAGAGACTGACACAGCTTCCACCTGCGCAGCAGACAATTGTCAGGTTTCTTGCAATCGAAGGGTTGAGCATTCAGCAGGTCGCGGGCCGAACCAACAAGAGCGAAGGCACCGTACGTGTCACGCTTCATCGCGCTCTGAAACGCCTGCAGGCCCTTGCAAACAACGATGTGTCCCCACGCACCTTGGCCACGACGGACTAAAAGCCCACATGGAACAGCAGACAAACACACAAGAGCTGATTGCAACTCTCGCTGCCGATGCCGGATCCGATGTGCCCTCGTCTCTGGCGAGACCGCACCGTTTCGACCTTTGGCTTGTGGTCGCCATCGTGCTCGGTTTCCTGATCGCTGCAACATTGGGCCGATCTCTGCTAACGGCCCCCCGAGGTCTTCTTGCAACTCTCGTTCACCCCGCGTTCGACTACAAGTTTTTCGCAATGAGCCTGCTTGCCATCGGGGGCTTTGCAGCCGTACGCCAAATCAGTCGTCCGGGCCTCTCAAGACGACAGTGGCTGTGGCTTATTCCCGGGATCACTGTACTGCTCCTGGGAGCACTGCTCGACCCGACCGGCTTCCCCGTTTTTGGTCTGGATGCCATTGCCGTGCCCTCTTGCACCCTTGCGATCATCTTATTATCGCTCTTGCCGCTTGCACTCATGCTGACAGTCATCTCGCGGGGAGTGGTCACACGACCGGTCTGCGGGGGTATCGCGGCTGGCTTACTGGCGGGGACCATAGGCGCCGCTGCCTATGCCCTGGTCTGTCGCAACGACGGGGCAATGTTCGTGGCGCTCTGGTACAGTGCGGCTATTCTTGTCTCCACCGCCTTGGGGGCGGTCTGCGGGGCACGGCTGCTAAAATGGTAACCGATAGCTGGCCCGACCACCCGCACGACATAACAGCCTGCCGCTATCCCCCGGACAAAAGCGCTGACACGGACTCCCCGTGTGCATGAGGTGCCGCTTCCAGATGGACGCCGCCTGATCGCCGGCATGCTCCCAAAACGCTGACAACAGTTCCTCATGTTCAATCATCGCTTCGCTCCAACGCTCCCGGCTGACAATCGCCATATACCTGCCACGCGTTGCCCGCACGAGCAACTTTCCATGCATCTCGATCAAAACATCATTGCCCGTCAATTTGACAATCCGGTCGTGAATACGGCTGTTCAGATCGAAGTAAGGTTCCTTGTCTTGCGTTTCATAGAATTGGCGCATCCGTGCCGTCATTTGCGTCAGCTCATCCAAATCAGACTGAGAAATACTCACCGCAACAAGCTCGGCGGCCAGACTTTCCAGACTGGCAATCACCTGAAACAGATCAGAGGCTTCTTCCTGCGTATAGGCCAGAACCCGCGCACCACGACTTGGCAGCAATTCAACCAGCCGCTCTTCGGCCAGGATCTTGAGGGCCTCTCGCATAGGTGTCTGTGAAACACCAAACTCGGCCGCCAACTCGCTGACCGGCACCTTCGCGCCAAGGCACCAGATCGCCTTTGATGATCATCTCGCGCAAATGCTCGGCCACCGGATCATAAAGTGACCGACGATTGATTGCCATGGACTGCCTGCTCCAGACCTCGTGTGCACGTCGCTCATAGTGACCCTTTAACCCTCCTGTCAGCAGCCTTCACGCCTGCGATTTCAGCACTTCAGCAAGCGCTACGCCGGTCAGGCGAGCATGTTCCAGCATACGTTCTCCAGCATCCCGCACGTTCCCAGACTGGATCGCGTCGTTCAAGGCTGTGTGTTCACGCATCGACGCCGCCCACCGCTCTTCGGACAAGAGTGTAAACTGGCGATCATGACGCGCCTTTTTTGTCAGACTGTCATGCAAGGCAACAAGTTCATGGCTGCCACAGCCACTCACAAGAATGGCATGGATTCTCTGATTGGCTTTGAAATAGCTTTTCCGATCTTGATTCTCAAAAGCCAGAACCATCTTGTCATGCTGCCGCTGAACCTCTACGCGCAAACTTTCTTTCATCACCGCAACGGTCATCTCCGTTGCGTGGCGCTCCAGCGCGGCAATCACCTCAAACAGATCAATCACTTCGGCGGGGCTGAACCGGCGGACGCGCGCGCCACGCCCAGCAGCAGTTCCAGCACACCTTCCGAGGCCAGCATCTTGATGGCTTCGCGCAAAGGAGTGCGCGACACCTTGAGTGTCTCCGCAATCTCCACCTCATTGAGACGCTCACCCGGATCAATATCGCCGTTAAGCACCATTTCGCGAAGGCGATCCACGACCTGCTCATGCAGCGTCATCCGACGGAAAGGACGACGGGCCTGCCGCTTTGATGCGGCTTCTGGTTTTTCAGCAATTCCGTCCACTATCTCTCACCCGACCACAATGCTTCTTTTCCAGAACGCGGCTTGCGCCTCACAATCAGTGCCCTGCGCTTCAAACCACCTGTGCCACCACTATGCAATCGGGGCGACGAGGTGAGCAGAGAATCATCTGATTACGCTTCTGCATAATACGCATACTCTGCCCGATTCAAAAGCATTCGATCAACGATTAGGCATACTCAATTTTTGATATTTAATGCAATAAAATGTAAAACACAATAAATTCAATAACTTAATATATTGGCACAATCATTGCGTAGGCGTGATTAGAATTTTTTAGCAGGCATGTCGTGACAAGGAGATATAGAATGTACCCGAAACCACTCAATCTGCAATCAAGCAGGCGCAAGACGCGTCTTGCGGCGACCGCCACCGCCTCACTTCTGCTGTTAGTGACAGGTCTTGCCCCTGCCATGGCAAAAACCCCCAAATCAGTGCTGGTCGAAGTCGGAGAACATGGGCCCAACTCGCTGGATCCGATGGCACCTGCCGCCAACGAATACAGTCAGATGGTTGCCTTGGCAGATCTATGACCGGCTAGTCACCTATGGCACCAAGACCCTGCCCGATGGCAAAGTCACCTATGACCATACCAAGATCGAACCGGAACTGGCTCAAAGCTGGAAGGTCTCCGACGATGGCAAAACCCTGATCTTTCATCTGCGCAAGGACGCAACCTTCCACGATGGCAGCCCGGTGACGGCCGCCGACGTCAAATGGTCTTTCGACCGAGCGGTCAAGGCAGGCGGCTTTCCGACCACGCAGATGGCGGCAGGCTCCCTCACCAATCCGGATCAGTTCTCTGTCGTCGACAAATACACCTTCAAGATCACCCTTCCCAAGGCCGACAAATTGGCCTTGCCGGACCTTGCGGTCCAGGTTCCGAACGTGATGAACAAGACCCTCGCCCTCTCACATGCCACAGCCGACGATCCGTGGGCGCTGAAATGGACGCGCACGCATGACGCTGGCGGGGGCCCTTTCAAGATCGCAAGCTGGAAGACCGGCACCCAGATCGTTTTTGCCCGGTTCGATGACTGGAAATCGGGGCCCTTGCCGAAGATGAAAAAAGTGGTCTACCGCGAGATCGCCTCCGCCGGGACACGACGTGCGTTGCTGGAAAAGGGCGATGTCGACATCTCCATCGGCCTGCCGCCCAAGGACTATGCCGAGCTCGCAGCCGCAGGCAAAGTCAACGTTATCGGCACGCTGATGCAAAATGAAACGTTTCAGGTTGACCTGAACGTTCACACGAAACCTTTCACCGACAAGAGAGTGCGTCAGGCAATCGCCTATGCCCTGCCCTATGACACAATCATGAAGCAGGCGCTCTATGAGCGCGCCAAACCGCTTTATGGCGGAGATCCCAAGACAGAGTTTGCACCGAAATGGCCAGTTGCCTCGCACTACAATACGGATCTCGACAAGGCCAGGGCTCTGCTCAAGGAGGCAGGCCTCAGCGGCGGGTTCAAGACGGATCTCTACTACGACATGAGCTACAGGCAACGGTGCAACAACCCATGGCCTTGCTTATTCAGGAACAACTCAAGAAGCTCAACATTGATGTAACGCTTCACAAGGTTCCTAGCTCCGAGTGGTTCGCCAAGATGGGCGCGAAATCCATGCCCATGGACATCAATTATTTCTATGGCTGGCTCGATTATCCGGAATATTTTTACTTCTGGACTTACGACGGCAAGAACAACAGCGTCTTCAACACCTCCGGTTATGACAACCCGGAACTGGACAAGATGATTGGCCAAGCTCGGGTTCGAGACCGACAAGACGAAATATGACGCTCTCATCTCGAAGATGAACAAGATTGCCATGACCGATGTCCCGCGCATCCCAGTGGCCAACCTGTTCTCTGATGTGGCGATGCAGAAAGACGTCAAAGGGTATGTCTACTGGTTCCACACCCATGTCGACTACCGTTCCATCAGCAAGGACTGATGCACCTCTGCCGCCGCTGGTCAGGGCCCAGAGCCTGACTGGCGGCGGTCAGTTTTCCATTCATGTGATCCGCTGCTCCCGAAGCCTTCAAGACAGGAAACAGGGATGAAGACCCTTCTCATCATCGGACGGCGACTGCTCTCCGCACTGCCGAGCATTATCGGCGTCGTGATCGTCACCTTCCTGCTTGCCCGCGCTCTGCCCGGAGACCCGGCGGTCTATTATGCCGGCAGTTCGGCAACACAGGCGAGCATCGCCGACATGCGCACGCGGCTTGGCCTCGACAAGCCCCTGCCCCTGCAGTTCATCGATTATGTCGAAAACATTGCCACAGGCGACCTCGGAACCTCCCTGTCCAGCGGTCAACCCGTTCTCAGCGATCTGGCGACACGTTTGCCAGCCTCCCTTGAGCTGACGGCCGCCGCCCTGATCTTCGCGCTGGTGATCGGATTGCCGCTCGGCCTGCTGGCCGCCGTCCGGCAAGGCTCTTTTATCGATCACGCCTGCCGGGTCATCGTCACGATCGGCGCGGCCTTCCCGACCTTCTTTGTCGCTCTCGCCCTGGTCTTCATCTTCTATTTCAAGCTGGGCTGGGCTCCACAACCACTTGGCCGGCTCGATGACATCTATTTCAATGTACCGCCCACAGTCACCGGCTTCTATCTGATTGATACTCTTCTGGCGGGAGATCTGGAGGCATTCCAAGCGGCCTTCGCCCAACTCGTGTTGCCCGCCATTTCGCTGGGCTTGTTCGCACTTGCGCCGATCGCGCGCATCACACGCGCCTCAATGCTGGCGGCCCTTTCCAGCGACTTTTGCCGCACAGCGCGCGCCATGGGGTTGTCGAACACTCGGATCCTCACCCGCTATGCCCTGCGCAATGCCATGCTGCCAATCGTCAATATCTTCGGCATGGTTTTTTCCTTTCTGCTGGGTGCAAACGTCCTGGTCGAGCAGGTCTTTGCCTGGCCAGGCATTGGCGCTTACGCGGTGCACGCGGTGATCTCGTCCGACTACGCCGCCGTTCAGGGGTTCGTCCTCGTGATGGCCATTCTCTACGTGTTGCTCAATCTTATCGTCGACCTCATTGCGACGACCATCGATCCGAGGCTCCGCTATGACCATTGAGACCGCTGCCCCAACGTCCCGCTGGCATCGCCGACTGATGACCCTCAACCATGCGCTGGCGGAAAACCGTGTAACCCGTTTCGCCGGCATTCTACTGTTGCTGTTCGTCATTGCCGGGTTCATCGGCCCTTATGTTGCTCCCTACGATCCACTGATGACGAATGTCGGGCCAAGCCTTTCGCCGCCCTCCCTCGCGCATCTTTTTGGAACGGACGCTCTCGGCCGCGACGTTTTCAGCCGGGTTCTGATCGCAACCGGTCTGGACCTCGGCATGGCCGCCGGAGCCGTTATCTGTGCCTTTGTCATCGGCACGGCACTTGGCGCTTTGGCCGGAATGCTCGGCGGGATCGTTGATCTGCTCATTGAACGTCTCATGGACACCATCATGGCCTTTCCGCTTTTCGTGCTGGCAATGGGCATTGTCGCAGCGCTTGGCAACAACGTCACCAATATCATTCTGGCAACCGCCATCATTAACCTGCCGTTCTATGCCAGATTTGCCCGGGCAGAAGTCAATGTGCGCCGTGAACTTGCCTTCGTCGAAGCAGCCCGGACAGGTGGCAACGGACGATGGCGCACCCTGTTCGTCCATATTGTTCCCAACATCCTGCCCGCCATGATGGTTCAGGCTTCGCTCAATCTGGGTTGGGCAATTCTAAACGCCGCAGGGCTGTCCTTCATCGGCCTGGGTGTTCGCCCTCCCACGCCGGAATGGGGAATCATGGTCTCAGAAGGCGCCAGCTACATTTTTTCCGGAGAATGGTGGACCTTCGTGTTCCCCGGCGCAGCTCTGGTTCTGGCTGTCTTCTGCTTCAACCTGATTGGAGATGGTCTGCGCGACCTCGTTGACCCGAAAGGACGCACATGAAACCGCCTCTTCTTTCTGTCGATGATCTGACACTCGATTTCAAAACCCGGCATGGCCGGGTCAAAGCCCTTGAAAACATTTCTCTATCTCTCGACAAAGGCGAGATTCTTGGCATCGTTGGGGAAAGCGGATCCGGAAAATCGGTTCTCTCTTATGCCATCATGGGCCTTCTCGATAGCGCGGCCGACATTCGTTCCGGGGGCTTGCAATATGGCGGCATCGACCTGCTTGGCCAAGGCATCAAGGCCCTGCGCGGGCGCGAGATTTCGATGATCTTCCAAAGCCCGCGCACTGCCTTGAACCCGATCAAGAAAGTCGGCCATCAGATTGAAGATGTGCTGGTGCGACATGGCCCAGTGCCTCGCCAGCACGCCAGGTGCACGGGCCATCGAAGCGTTGGATCGTGTGCGCATCCCCGATCCTGAACGGCGTTATCACGCTTATCCGTTCGAGCTATCAGGGGGCATGTGTCAACGGGTCATGATCGCCATGGCTCTCGCCTGCTCCCCCGGTCTGTTGATTGCTGATGAGCCGACGACCGGGCTGGACGTCACCACCCAGGCCATCGTCATGGATTTGATCCGGGCACTGGTGAAGGATACCCGCATGGGCGCTCTGCTGGTGACACATGATCTCGCGTTGGCTGGCGAATATTGTGACCGCGTCATGGTCATGCATGCGGGCCACGTTGTGGAGACCGCGCCGACCGGCTCGTTGCTGTCAAACCTTCGTCATCCCTATACCAAGCGTCTGTTTGCGGCGACGCCACAGGCCGCCGACAGTCTGGACGATCTGGCCGCCATTCCTGGGAACCTGCCTGATCTGCGCAGTAACCTTGCCCCTTGTCGGTTCAAGGATCGCTGTCCTCGCTTCCAACCAGACTGTGACCTGGGAGCTCTGCCGCTTGTCCGGATCGCTCAGGATCACACAGTTCGCTGCCACCATCCGGAGGAACCCGATGCTGCTTGATGTTCAATCGATCTCAAAGCTCTACCCGGTGCGCGGCAGCAGTCGCAAGAGCCGCCTGCACGCCGTCGATGATGTCAGTCTATCCATCAAGGAAGGAGAAAGCGTCGGGCTGGTTGGCGAATCCGGATGCGGCAAGTCTACGCTGGCACGCCTTGTTGCTCGTCTCATAGAACCAAGCCAAGGCAGACTGCTGTTCCGTGACACTGACATTTCCGCGATCCCTGAACCTCGGTTTGTTCGCACGAAGGACCGTGCAGCCATTCAGATCGTCTTTCAGGATCCAAATGAAAGCCTCAACCCTTCCTTCACCGCGCTTTCCGCCGTCATGGACCCGCTGCGCAGGCTCGTCCCGGACACGGCGGCGCGAGACGCAGAAACGCTGGCACTGCAGGCGCTGGATGATGTCGGACTGCCTCGCGGCCTTGCCCAACGCTATCCGCACCAGCTCTCAGGGGGACAAAAGGCGCGTGTGGGCATAGCCCGCGCCATCATCGTCAGACCAAAGCTGCTGATCCTGGATGAACCGACCTCGGCACTCGATGTTTCGGTGCAATCCGTCATTCTAAAACTGCTGGGCGACCTGAAACAGAAACTCGGGATGAGCTATCTTTTCGTTTCGCATGATCAGAATGTGGTGCGGCTTGTCTGTGATCGGATCGTCGTGATGTACCTTGGCAGGATCGTGGAAAGTGGTCCTGCTGACGAGGTCTTCCGCAATCCACAACATCCCTACACCAAAGCACTGATTGCCGCCATTCCGAACCCCGCACAACGGGGCCAGACAATAGAGCGATTGCAGGGCACAGCCTCCAGCCCCATCGACCCCAACCCGAACGTGTGTCGGTTTGCTGGTCGCTGCCCTGTCGAAGTCGCCCGTTGCACGCGCCAAATGCCCCGACTGCTGGCGGTCGGCGAGGATCATCTGGCGGCATGCCACCTCACTCAACCGTCAGGAACATCGTCATGACCCGCCTTCTGCTTCTCAATCCGAACACATCCGCCGATGTGACCGAGCGAATGGCCTCCGTGGCTCGGGCGACCGCCGGACCACAAACGGATATTGTGCCTTACACCGTCACGCGTGGCGTGCCCTATATCGCCACCCGCGCCGAAGCGGTCATTGCTGGCGCCATCGCTCTTGAATCACTCGCCGAATTGAACGGAACCTATGATGCCGCCATCATCGCCGCTTTCGGCGATCCGGGTCTTGGCGGCGCACGTGAATTGCTCGACGTGCCCGTCATAGGCCTTGCAGAAGCATCCATGCTGACGGCTTGCATGCTCGGACAGCGGTTCTCGATCGTCTCCTTTTCCACCACACTGGGGCCGTGGTACCGCGACTGTGTCGCCATGCACGGGCTCACCGAACGCTTTGCCAGCCTCCGGCTGCTGGACGGCAGCTTCCGGTCCATCTCCACCGTGCCCGAGGAAAAGGCTGACCACCTTGTCGATCAAGCCTGCAAAGCGGTCACCGAAGATGGAGCTGATGTAATCATTCTGGCCGGAGCTCCCTTGGCCGGACTTGCCGGACAGGTCAAGACGTGCATTCCCGTGCCCGTGATTGAATGCACCGCCGCCGCTGTCGCACAAGCGGAAGTGCTGTGCCACCTCTCTGTCGATCCCGCCAGGGCAGGATCATTCAGCCGCAGACCAAAACCCTCTGCCGGACTGACAGAACCTCTTTCCGCCATGCTTGAGGGCCTCTCCCCAACGCCTGTATCCAGCGCAGCCGTGCCACTCATGAGGACATGACTTCCATGAAGATCGAAGATTACGCCGCTCTCTCCGCCACCGAGATTTCACATCAGGTCCACTCCGGCAAAACCACTGCGAGCGAAATTGTAGAAGCCGCCTTGGCGGCGGCCGAGAAGATGGAACCGCAGATTCACGCATTTGCAACGCTGGCACCAGATTCGGCACGGGCAGAAGCCGCCGCCGTAGACCAAAAGATTGCAGCGGGAGAAGACCCGGGCCCATTGGCTGGAGTTCCCGTCGCCATCAAGGATCTGGTGATGACGAAGGGCTTGCGCACCACATTTGGCTCGGTGCTTTACGCAGACTACGTGCCCGATGAGGACGATATTGTCGTTGCGCGATTACGGGCCGCCGGAGCCATCATTCTCGGCAAATCCAATGCCTCCGAATTCGGTTTCGGCGCACATGGATGCAATCAGTTGTTTCCCGTCACCCGCAATCCATGGGATCTGACATGCACTCCGGGCGGTTCCAGCGCCGGCTCCGGCGCAGCGCTGGCCGCCGGTGTGGTGCCCCTCGCCATTGGCAGCGATGGGGGAGGGTCAATCCGTATTCCGGCAGCTTTCTGCGGTTTGGTTGGCATCAAGGCGTCCATGGGCCGCATTCCAGTATGGCCAAGCTGCCGGGATGTAACTCTTCCCGGCGTCTCCGGCTGGGAATCCGTCGAGCATATTGGCCCGATGGCTCGGTCCGTCGCGGATATGGCGTTGATGCTGTCCGTGCTCGCCGGCCCTGACCCACGCGACCGCTGGTCCCTTCCCGGTGGCGATGTCGATTATAATGCCTCGGCCGCACAGCCATTGCCCGCGCACCTGCGGGTCGCCTATTGGCCGACATGGGGCGACCAGCCGATAGACCCGAAGCTCCGTGCCATCGTAGATGCGGCTGTTACCACCTTCGCTAAGACGCATAATATCGAGCTGACGATTGGTGCACCTCCCGAAATCGACCTCGGACAGGCATTCCAAACCATTGTGGCGCTTGAAACCGACTTGACCGGACTGCGCAAAATGGCTGTGGGCCGAGAAGACGGCCTGAGCCCGGCTCTGCAAGGTGTTCTGGCCACCGACCTTCCCTTCGAGGCGGCGACCGACGCCATCACCACCCGAAAGGCTTTTGCCAATGCCATTGCTCAGATCATGGCCGAAACCGACTTCATTCTGACGCCGACATTGCCGCTGATACCCTTCCCGGCGGACAAGACCGGCCCCGAGAGCATTGCAGGCGTTCCCGTCGGGCCGAATGGCTGGTGCCCCTTCACCTCCCCCTTCAACCTGACCGGTCAGCCCGCGGCCAGTGTGCCGTGTGGCTATGTCGATGACCGCTATCCGGTAGGCCTGCAAATTATCGGGCCCCACCTGAGCGACGGCAAGGTTCTCACATTGGCAGCGGCTTTCGAGCGGTTCTTCCACTCACGCACCAGATCGGCACCTGTTCATGTCTGAAGATCAAATTCCGTCGACGTCGCGCGGGTTGAGAAAGCATGTCCGTCTCGGCATGCTCACCCCTTCATCGAACACCATCCTGGAGCCGGTTACCACGGCAATGCTCGCGCATCTGAAAGATGTGAGTGCACATTTCGCGCGCTTTCGCGTCACCGCCATCGGCCTGGATACGATGGCACTCGACCAATTCGATGATCGCCCCATGATGGCGGCGGCCGAGCTTCTGGCCGATGCCAAAGTCGATTGCATCACCTATGGAATGGCACCAGCGCCGGCTGGCTTGGTCTTGAATCTGATCAACGGCTTTGCGAACGGATCACGGCCGTCACCGGCATTACCGCCTCCACCTCGGTGCTGTCGCTATTTGATGTTTTAAGAGTCCGCAATGAAAAAACCCTCGGTCTCGTGACGCCCTATACAACCGATGTGCAACAGGCCATCATCACGGGCTTTTCCCGCGAAGGGATCGAAATCATTGCAGAAAATCATTTCGGAATTCGCGATAACTACAGTTTTGGCACGGTTCCGCCTGCACGAATTGCAGCGGCAATCGAAACAGTTGGGAACAGACGGCCAGATGCAATCTCTGTGCTGTGTACCAATCTGATCGGTGCGCCAGTCGCTGCCCAACTGGAGCGCCAGCTTGGCATTCCCATCCACGACAGCATCGCGACTGCGCTCTTCGGTGCACTAACCGCGACAGGCATTCCAACAGGTGGTTTGAGCACATACGGCCAGATGTTCACCACGAGCGCTGCCTGAACAGGAAGGATAGCAGAGATGCAAGACTATGATCTGGTCATTACCGGTGGCACGGTCGTCACGGGCACTGACACCACCCGCTGCGACATTGGCATCACGGGCGAGCGAATTGCTGCGCTTGGCGAGCACCTGAGCGGTGCCGTCACTTTGGATGCAAGCGGCCTGCTCGTTTTGCTGCAGGCGGCGTCGATAGCCATTGCCATATCGAACAATTGGAGCCCGACGGATCCATTCACGAAGAAACGTTTCAAAGCGCCGCCACCTCGGCCTATGCAGGGGGCACGACAACGGTCATCCCTTTCGCTCCCCAGTTCAAGGGCCAGCCGATTGCCGCCCATCTGAGTGACTATCGCAACCGTGCCGCACGCTCTCCCATCGACTATGGACTTCACCAAATCATCACCGATCCGACAGGAGATGTGCTGGAAGGTGAGTTGCCACCAATCATTGATGATGGCTGCGGCAGTCTGAAAGTCTTTCTGACCTACGACCCGCTTCACATTGATGACAGACAGTTTCTGGCCGTGCTCGTTGCGGCTAGGAAACGAGGTGTTCTGGTCTGCGTTCACTGCGAGAATTACGAAGCCATCCGCTGGCGTTCCGAAACCTTGCTTACCAATGGACGCACCGACCCGGCGGCCCATGCCTTGTCACGACCAAAAGTCGTGGAGCGCGAAGCCACCTGTCGGGCCATTGCCCTGGCTGAAATGATCGACCAGCCAATCCATATCTTTCATGTTTCGTGTGCCGAGGTTGCCGATGAAATCGCTCGCGCTCAGGCACGTGGCGTCAAAGTGACCGCGGAAACATGCCCCCAATACCTGTGCTTGACTGCTGCGGACATGGATCGTCCCAAGGGAGAAGGCGCCAAATTCATGTGCAGCCCGAGCCCTCGCGATGTCGCTGACCATGCAGGATTATGGGATGCAATCCGGAACGGCACGCTGGATGTGATCTCGTCCGATCACTGCGGCTTCAGCTTCAACGGGGAGACTGGCAAGTGGATGAATGGCCGCGATGCGGATTTCACCCGAATTCCAAACGGCATTCCGGGACTGGCCGCGCGGCTACCGCTGGTCTTCAGTCTCGGAGTTTCCGACAAGCAGATCGATCTCAACACGTTCGTAAGACTGTGTGCCACGACCCCCGCCAAACGCTTCGGCCTCTATCCGCAAAAAGGCACGATCGCACCGGGCAGCGATGCCGACCTCGTCCTCTGGGACCCGAAACGTAAAGTCACCCTGACAAATGCGCTGATGCAACACGCCATCGACTACACCCCCTATGAGGGATTTCACGTCACTGGCTGGCCCGTCAAGACCCTGGCCCGTGGCAAAACCGTAATGGATGAAGGCAAAGTCACCGCAACCGCCGGTCGTGGCAGATTTCTCCCCACATCTCACTCGATCTGAGACAAATCAACAGGCAAAACAACTTGAAGTTGTTCCGGTATATAGGTATTTTTGTCAGGTCAATGAAATCTTGAAATGAAAAACAGTGATGACTTCGACAAGAAAATACATCTTGCCCGGACCGGATGTGGTCTGTGAAGAGTTCGACGGTGAATTTGTTGTCCTGGACCTTGAAACCGGCTGCTACTTCAGCCTCAACAAGAGTGCCAGTGTGATCTGGACACTTCTCGTGGCCGGCGTCGCCCCTGCTGCAATCGAAGCCGCAGCGGGCAGGACGGTCGGCCCGCTGCTCAGCACGTTGACCAAGCATAAGCTACTTGTTGCCTCCACATTGCCCGGGGACGCCCTGCTTGATGCCGCAGCGCTTGAGACGCTCTCCCTCGCGACAGACGCGCCGACGGTTGATGTCTTTGATGATTTGTCCGACCTGATCCGCGCTGATCCGGTGCACGATGTGGAAGAGCAAGCTGGATGGCCGTTGCAAAAAGAAGCGGTACGATCCTGACCTCTCCCCGCAAGGTCGGCCGCGCCGATCTGGCAAGCTTTGCAAAAGACGCGCTGGCATTTGCACGATGTTTGCCTGAGGATCAGCTGACTCACCGATCTTTCCGTCTCCATGGTCTGAACCTTGATATTGCATGCGCCGACCCGGCCTACGCACAGGCTTGCGCTCGCATCTATGCCCTGAATGAGACAACTGACAGTCCACAACGCACAGTCAAGCTGACCGTTCTGGATGCGCAGCTAATCCCGGAAATGCCGCGCTGTGTATGGTCAGATAGCGTGATCGGTGGCGGGCCTGTGCGCGATGCTCTGGAGCAGGAAAACCTTCTTGGAGTTCATGATCCCGAACTGGACCTCTGGCAATTTTATGATCCGGAAACGGGCGAAGGGGTGCAGTTGATGCCCAGAACAGACACTCCTCCGCCGTGGGAGGCATCGATCCCGCTTCGTCTTTTCGTTCATTGGGCCATGCATGGCATTGGCCGCCCGTTGGTGCATGCCGGCACGCTTGGCCATGGAGGGAACCTGTGCTTTTCTCGCCGGTCCAGGCGGATCCGGAAAATCCGGCACGACACTTTCCGGCATCCTGAATGGATTGGACAGCGTCGGAGACGACTATGTGCTCGCCGAAGTCACATCAACCCATGTCACCGCGCGTCCCATCGTGAAAATCATGAAACAAGACCCCCGAGGCTTGCAGCGACTTGGACTGAATCCAGCACACCGCATTTTCCAGGGCCCAACTGGCAAGGCAAGTATGAATTCGAGTTCGAGCAAATGTTATCGTCTCCCCCAGTCTCCTCGCTGAAAGGGCGCGCAATCCTTTTGCCAAAAGTCAGCGGTGACCAACGCACCACGGCAGTTTCAGGCTCTTCCAAGGACGCCATGCTGGCACTGGCACCGAGCAGTTTTGCGCAACTCTTCGGCACGTGGAGAGCCGATTTGAGCTTCATGGCAAAGTTTTGTCGCCGTATGCCCACATGGCACCTTGATCTCGGCAAGGATCCAAAAGAAGTCGCGGATTTCATCCGCAACATCCTGATCAAGGGTCGGCCATGAAGCTGTCTGTCATCATGCCCGCCTATAACTGCGAGCAGACCATTTCATCGGCGTTGAATTCGCTTCTCCGGCAGCGCGACGCCGCCCATCTTGAAATTCTTGTCGCCGATGACGGCTCGACAGACAAAACCGCCGCGATGGCGCGTCACCTGGCAGACAGCGCGCCCGAAATCCACTTTATCAGCAGGCCACATTTCGGCATCTCGGCCAGCCGAAATGCCTGTCTGCGTGCCCTCGCCGCAGATACCGATTTCGTCGCCTTTCTCGATGCAGATGATCTGTCTCCGGCCGGGCGCTTCCAACGTGATCTGGCGAAATTCTCGGCGCAACCCAACCTCGAGATGATTTACTGCGCCACCCGCTTCTTTGAAACGGAAGACAGCAACACATTGGCCCCCTCACCAAGAGGACGCATTCTGGATGGGCGCCCGATCCAGCTCGGCGCAGGCCTCTATCGGGCCGACCTCATTCGGGCGGTTGGCCTTTTCGATGAAGCGCTTCTCCAGGCAGAAGATACAGATTACCTGCTGCGAATGTTTGAACAGAATATCATCTATGCCTTTGATGACGACATCGCCGTCTACTATCGCCGCAATCACGGCAGCATCACCGATGATCTTGACCAAGGCTCGCAGGGAGATGACACGTGCCATGCTGCGTGCGGCCAATCGCCGTAGAAAAACGGGCGCAGCGCCCTTGCCGAAAGGCTTTTTAACCGACACGCACACTGCCGAACTGGACCGTTGGAAACATGCAGCCCTACGCAGTAATCATCCCGGCGTTTAATGCAGCCCTCTGGATCCGCGAGACAATCGCATCGGTCCGGGCACAAACCGTGCCTCCGGCCGAGATCATTGTCATTGATGACGGTTCCACAGACGGGACCAGCGACAGCGTGCAAACCCTTGGCGTCGACATTCATCTTGTCAGACAAACAAACAAGGGCGTCGGGTCAGCGACCTCAGCCGGTTTCATGACAGCACGCGCGCCTGTGATTGCCACACTGGATTCTGATGATCTCTGGCTGCCGCACAAGATGGAAACACAACTTGCCTGCCTCGCAGCAAACTCTGCGTTCGCCGGTGTCTTCTCGCACATTCAAAACTTCCGGGATGGCTCGCCCGTCTCCTCCCAGACACTCAAAAGTCCTGTAGAAGGCTGGTTGAGATCTACAATGGTGGTGCGCCGGAAGATCTTTGAGACAACTGGCCCAATCATCGACCCTCCTGGAGGGACCGGCGATTTGGTCGACTGGCTTGCGCGGGTCCGTGAAGGGCAAAACCGTCTGTTCATGTGTGACGAAACGCTTGTGCTACGAAGGATCAGACCGGGAAGTCTGAGCTACAAACAGACACATGACCGCGATGCCGGCTACCTCTTCGCCGCACGACAGGCGATACTGCGCAGACGTGAGCGCAAAACATGATCATGTCACGCAACCTCAAGGCCCTCTCAGCCGGCCAAAAGCATCCGATTTCCGGCACCACAAAGCGGCGTTTTCCTTCGGCGGCATGGGACTCAGCCACGTAACGAGCGAGAACTGTTGATCATCGCCGCCGCCTGCCCTGATGAGGACCATGCGGTACAGGGCCCTTCGGGAATGGCTTGAGAACACCGATTTTGACGCGGCGACCTTTGCTGACCAACGACTGCTTGTCCGCGCGGCCAATCGTTTTCCGGCATCGCTGCTCGACATTCCGGAGCGTCCCCGAATTGACGGCATAGTCCGCATGCTCTGGAGCAAATCACGTGTCGCACTCAAAACTGCGGAGCCGGTTTTGCAGGCGCTGTCAAACGCAGGCATTGACATGCTTGTCATCAAGGGAGCTGCGTTTTCCGCGCTCGATATGGCAAGCCTCAAAGGCCGCATTGCTCACGACGTTGACCTCGTCATCAAGGCGGACGACTACCTGCGGGTTCTCGACGTGCTCGACACGGCCGGGTGGCGTGCTGACTATGGCGCATCGACACTTTACCTTCGATCCTTGGAAACGCGCTTTCACGGGATCAACTTCGTCAAAGCTCCAAACGGCAATCTCGACATTCACGCCCGTGTTCACCGAACAGTGGCACGAACGCATCCGGTCGAGCAGGACATCTGGCGACGGGCACAGCCGGTCACCTTCCTCGGGGCAAAGGTTCACGTGCCCTGTGCAACCGATCTGTTTACCACCGCCCTCGCACATGGCGCCGTAGACGCCCAGCACCACGCTGACTGGATCGCGGACTGCGCCAAAATGATCAGCACCCAAACTGTCGACTGGCCGCTCTTTCTTCAACGTGCACAAGCTCTCAACATTTTGCCGCATGCTCATATCGCGCTGCGCTATATGTCAGTCGGTCTTGGCGTTCCGGTGCCCCCTGATGTGCTGCAGTGGTTACACGAGGAGGGTACCGCTGACCGTCTCGCCTATCTTGAGGCATTGTTCCTGTTCCATTCGCGCGACGAACACTCCCTTTGGAGCGCCACCGGTCGCAGGTTTTTCAAGGAACGTCATGCCCGTCGGATCCGCTCCGCCAATGTCGCAGAGCTTGGAGGACGTTCAAAACGGACACGCACAATGAAGCGGGTCCGAATTGCCAAGGGCGAAATGAGCGAAGGAACATTCGCGCTCCGCCAAAAAGTTTCCGCCTTGCCCGATCAACGCCAGCTCAAACTCATTGTCGACTTTGGCAAGGCAACCATCGCGCGAAGACATTTCCTTGAGATCAACACATCCGATCGCCACTTGATGCGGCTTAAATTCAGGGATCTTTCTGGCAAGGGTCGGACGGTAGCCAAAGCCGAGATCCTGATCCCCGATGATGTCG
This sequence comes from Roseibium sp. 10G30-5, assembly GCF_055809635.1. Taxonomy (NCBI): domain Bacteria; kingdom Pseudomonadati; phylum Pseudomonadota; class Alphaproteobacteria; order Hyphomicrobiales; family Stappiaceae; genus Roseibium; species Roseibium sp. 10G30-5. The sequence goes on along the minus strand of NZ_JBVVUH010000001.1, from coordinate 55,699 downwards.
ATCCGGACGATCTTTGGGTCGAGTCGCGGGCCGCCGGAGCCCTGCCCGTACGACCGTCGCCCGAGCAACTGCTTGCACTTGATGCAGTGCCGATCCGGATCGCGATCCACTAGGCGCTTCCAAGCAGCAGAGACGCCTGACACTCTCCATGAGAAAAGTCGGTTTCCGCGTGAGTTGGAAACCGATGAGAAAAACAGGTAAAAAGCACTTTTGAAGGACCAAACTGCGTCTTTCACGCAGTAATTTGTGCGCGGAGGGCTGGAGTTTGTTCGCGCAATTGACAAGTGTCTGCCGGAATGTCTTTTGTAGGCAGAACCAGCAACGAAGAGTTTCACATGCCCCAGTCCGACACAGTTACCATTTTGAAAATACTCGAGACCGATTTCAACAGGATCGTCGAGGAATGGATGGGCTCCCAGATCGAGGAAGGCGTCAAGCGGTCCGATCTGTTTTCCGACTCCGAAAACCGGGCCCAGAACGTTGAGCTTCTCAGGAGCTTTTCCAAGGGCATTCGCGCCGGTGTCGTGAACTCCGAGTTTGATCTGACGGCAAGTGCCTGGGAAGATCTGCGCGCCAGCCTGAGCGACATCACCAAGGAGCGCGTCAAGCGCGGGGTCACGCCAACCGAAATGGCGACCTTCATTCTGGCGCTGAAAGCGCCAATGTTCGAGCGACTGAAGAAAGATCTGGCGCAGTCGCCCGAAGCCCTGATCAACGAAGTTCTGATGATCTCGCGCCTTGTCGACGCTTTCGGTATCTACACCAATGAGGTCTTCATTGGTGAGCGCGAGCAGATTATAGAGCGCCAGCGCGTCGAAATGATGGAACTCTCCACACCGGTCGTGGAACTGTGGGATCGCGTCCTCACACTGCCGCTGATCGGCACGCTGGACAGCGCCCGCGCGCAAGAAGTCATGGAAAACCTGCTTGAAACCATCATGCAGCGCCAAGCCCGCGTCGTCATCGTTGACATCACCGGCGTCGGCACCGTGGACACACAGGTCGCCCAGCATCTGTTGCGCACCGCCGCTGCCGTCCGTCTGATGGGCGCAGAATGCATCATTTCCGGCATCAGCCCAATGATTGCCCAGACCATGGTTCAGCTCGGCATCGACGTTGGCACGGTTTCTACCCGCTCCAGCATCCGCAGCGCGCTTGACGACGCGCTGAAAAAGATGGGCTACGAGATTTCCAAGATCAAGGACAACTAAGGTGTCAGGTATCGCCTCCATTCATCTGGTTGAGAACGCTCTTCTCGTTTCCATTCAGGACGACGTCAACGACACCGAGATCGCTGGAACTTCAGGACACACTCTCCACGCGCATTGCCGAAGAGAATGCTCAAGGTGTCGTCGTCGACATCAGTGCACTGGAAATCGTTGACACTTTTGTTGGCCGGGTCATCGCCCAACTGGCCGGGATCTCCAAACTGCTTGACGCCAAGACATATGTCGTTGGCATGCGCCCGGCAGTGGCCATGACGTTGGTGGAGCTTGGCATGTATCTGCCTGAAGCCCAGACCGCGCTGAACCTTTCGCACGCCCTGTCGCAGTTGCGGCGTGACTGACGATTTCAATCCGGAACGACTGACGCGTCTCGCGCGTTTCCCTTTGCAAGCTAACCGAGATGTGGTTAGAGCGCGTCAGGCGGTGGCGCGCGAGCTGAGGGAACGCGGGATTACGAACATTCGGATCACCCGGTTTGCCACAGCCGTCAGCGAAATCGCCCGAAACGTCATCGTCCATGGGGGCGGTGGCGAGATTTCCATTTTTCTCGACACTGCCAGTGGTTATCTGGTCACCGTGTCTCAGGATCAAGGCCAGGGCATTGAAGACATTCAACGTGCTCTGGTTGACGGATACACGACAGCCGGTGGGCTGGGCCGCGGTCTGGGCGGTGCCCGGCAGCCTGGCTGACCAATTCGATATCACCACAGCCGTCGGCGAGGGAACACGTGTCAGGATGGGTATCAAGTTATGAAACGATGGATCGAGGTCGACGACCGGAGCGCGATTGCCGCAGTGCGCCGTCTGTCGCGGCGTCATGCGTCGGTCCCAGGGCTTCCTGACGCCCGCATCGATGAGATCGCAATCGTCGTCACAGAGGCGACCACAAACATCCTGCGCTATGCAAAAACCGGGCGCGTGCTAATTGAAGCCGTTCGCACCCCTGGCATTGAAAAACTGGTTTTTGTCTTTACCGACAAAGGTCCCGGCATTTCCAACATGGACCAGATGATGCAGGACGGGGCAAGCACCTCGGGCTCTGCCGGTCTGGGACTGGGGGCCATCCGTCAGCCTGTGCCGATACGTTCGACATCTACTCCTCCGCAGATGATGGAACGACAATCGTTTGCACCTTCGAGGCGAAAAATACGCTCAAATCGCAATCACAACTGGAGATTGACGGTCTGCGTGTATGTCACCCGACCGAGACCACGTGTGGAGATGCATGGATGCTGCGGCATGTGCAGCCCTATGTTGACGTGTTGCTTTGCGATGGACTCGGGCATGGCCCAAAGGCCGCCGAGGCCGCTGACGAAGTGATAGATCTGGCGCTGCACGGTTGTGCGGCCCCATCCGAAACGATTGCAGAACTGTCGGAGAAGCTGGTCGGCCACCGTGGCGCGGTCGCTGCCATGGTCCGGCTGGATATGGAAGACCGCTGCCTGTCCTATTCCGGTATCGGCAACATCACCACGCTCTGCATCGGCAAAGATGGGATCAAGCGCTTTCCGGTGCGTGATGGCAGGCTGGGCGGCCCGCCAGCGAGAGGTTTCGAGGAAACCCGCGTGCTTGAAGAAGGAGATGTGATCATCCTGCACAGCGACGGCCTTGTCACCCTGCGTGAGGGCGACCTTTCCCCGGCTCTCATCAATCGCAGCCCGCTGCTGATTGCAGCCTTTTTGCTTGACCGAATGTTTCGTGGCCGGGATGACGCAAGTATTGTCGTCGCCCGAGTAAGAGGCGCTTGAAGCAATGAAAACGGCAGGATTGACAACCGTTCGGTTGGAAGAGAGCTCGGACATCATGCGCCTTCGGGACGTGACATCCGCACTCACCAAGGTGCTGCGTTTTGGCACCTTTGAGAAAACCCGCACCGTTACCGCCGTGGTGGAACTTGGTCGCAATGCAATCGAGCATGCCGAGCGCGGGCGCGCTCGCTTCTCCCTGACTGAAGTGCACGGACGCCCGGCTCTCGGCGTGACCGTTATCGATCAGGGGCGCGGCATTTCCACGGATCAGCTCAAGGGCGGCACCACCTCGCCCTCAGGCACTGGTCTCGGGCTTGGTCTGCGTGGCGTCCAGCGGATCGCGGAGCGCTTTCTGATTGAAACCGGCGACGACGGCACGAAAATCGAGACAGCCTTTCTGGCCGCTGAACAGCTTCTCACCACGGACACACTGATCGCGGATGCAACCAACGCCATTGCCGGGCTGAATGCCACAGACCCCGCAGCAGCCTTGAGCGAGCAAAACCGCGAACTGATGGACAGCATCGCTGACCGCGATTTGCTGATGAAGGAACTCCACCACCGCACTGGCAACAACCTGTCCCTCATCGTCGCGCTGATCCGCATGAGCAAGAAAGAAGCCCAGATCGACGAAACCCGTCAGGTGCTTTCTGAATTGGAGAATCGGGTCGCATCACTGACAAAGGCGCATGAGTTGATGCAGCGGGCCTCCAGCGCCGGAACCGTGTGCGCCAGTGAACTCTTGCAGGAAGTCGCCAAAAACGCCGAGCGCGCTTTCAACACTCAAAACCGGCAGGTGCAGATCACGGTGCGCTGTGACGTTCCCAACCTGGACGGTCGGTTGGGTGTGGACCTGGGCCTGATTGTCGGTGAACTGATCACCAATGCCTACAAGCACGCTTTCGTTGGTCACCCCGACGGAACAATTCTGGTGGAGCTGACAGCCTGGCGAAAACGGTGATCTCATGCTGATTGTGTCCGATGATGGCGTGGGTCTGCCAGAAGGTGTTGAGCGCCCCGAACGCTCCAACTCCCTCGGTTGGCGGTTGATCCGCACCCTGACCTTCAATCACAACGGGGTGCTGACGGTCGAAAGCAAGAATGGTCTCTGCGTCTGCATTCGTCTGTCACCACAGATTTGAAAACCGACTGGTGGCGCAAGATCACCGATCAATTCAGCGCCACCAAAATGGCGCCCACAGCGATCAACCCAACACCGGATACAGGCTGCGGGCGACAGTTTTTCACCCAAAAACAGCGCCGCGATGATCGCCACTAAAACCACGCTCAGCTTGTCGATAGGCGCCACCTGCGCTGCCTGACCCAACTTTAGCGCGCGGAAATAGCAAATCCAAGATGCCCCGGTTGCCAAGCCGGAAAGCACTAGAAATACCCATGTTTTCGTTGAGACCGACGACGGATCCTGCCAGTGGCCGGTTGCAAACACGATGCCGCCGGCAGCCATGAGAATGATGATGGTCCGGATGAAGGTGGCAAAATCGGAATTGACGTTCTCGATGCCGATCTTGGCGAAGATGGCTGTCAATGCTGCAAAGCCCGCCGCGAGCAACGCCCAGACAAGCCAAAAATCCAAAAGCTTCATATCGCCATCCTTATGCGCGTCGTTGTGTGTCCACAGGGAGGCGTCGAAGGCCTGAAGACCCCAATCCAATCCGCACACACACTCGCGAAAATCTAGCAGTCTTTGAAGGGCAAGGCCAGCCATCCGCGAGCATGGGTTGCATGGCCAAGATCATGCGCTAAGTTCAAGGTTCGCTTTGCAGTTTTCGCTTGAAAACTGTCTCCACCCTGCCCCCGTTGGGAGACGTCCTCTGAAAGCTCATCTGTCTGCGTCGGACGCACGCCGCATCGCTTTGACCGCCCAAGGGTTCAATGGTCTATCGCGCCAGACGCCCCCCGGCACAGCCCAGATGCGCCGTGCCATTGACAAGCTTGGCCTGTTGCAGATCGACAGCGTCAACGTTCTGGTTCGGGCGCATTACATGCCGCTGTTCTCTCGGTTTGGGGCGTATGACGTCGACAGCCTCGACACACTTCTCAGCAAGAAGCCAAAGCGGTTCTTTGAATATTGGGGGCACGAGGCCTCGCATCTGCCGATCGACTGCCAGCCACTTTTGCGTTGGCGTATGGAGCGAGCACGAAAGGGCGATGGTATCTGGGGCCAACTCAAGGTCTATGCGGGGGAGAAACGCGCCGAGGCGGAGGCCATGCTCAAGCGGATCGAAACAGAAGGGCCAATCGCCGCCTCCGATGTTGCAGACAGCAAAGCCAACAAGGGCATGTGGGTCTGGAGCGATGCCAAACACACACTGGAATGGCTGTTCTGGGCCGGATTGACCGCTGCGCGACACCGCAGAGGCAGCTTTGAGCGCGTCTATGATCTGCCAGAGCGCGTGTTGCCTCGCACCATTCTCGACACACCAACCCCCGAGGGCGTCGATGCCAGACGCGCTCTGCTGGCACGTTCAGCTCAGGCTCTGGGCATCGCCACCGCAACCGATTTGCGTGACTATTACCGCATCCCGGCCAGTGACACACCGCTGCCGCTGGAACAGCTTGTCGAGGATGGCACATTGATCCCGGTCAGTGTCACCGGGTGGCGGCAGCAGGCGTATCTTCACAAGGACGCCCGCGCCGGGCGCAAGATCCAGGGCGCAACCTTGCTGTCGCCTTTTGATCCACTCATATGGCATCGTCCGCGCACTGAACGCCTGTTCGGGTTCCGCTATCGGCTGGAGATTTACACCCCTGCCCACAAGCGCGAACACGGCTACTACGTACTGCCGTTTCTCATGGATGGTCAGTTGGTCGCCCGCGTTGACCTTAAGGCGGACCGTAAAACCGGGCGTTTATTGGTGCAGGCGGCGCATCTGGAACCGGCCGCGCCGCCGGAAACCGTCGAACGGCTACGCGACGAACTCACCCGAATGGCGGCTTGGCAGAACCTTCCCGACCTCGACGCTCGAGCAGTCGAAGCCCTCTCGCGCTAGAAGCGAACGATTCTGGTTCAAGCCAGAATTTCAGACAATGCCGCAAGGAGCTGATCACATTCAGTATCCGTGCCAACGGAGATGCGCAGAAAATGTTCGATCCGCTCCTTGGCGAAGTGGCGCACAAGAATGTTCTCCTGTCGAAGTGCCTGTGCCAAATCGGCGCCTGCATGGTCTGGATGGCGGACGAAAACGAAATTGGTAGCAGACGGCAATACCTCGAACCCAAGAGCCTCAAGGCCCGCTGACAAACGCTCACGGCTCTCGATAATCCGGGTCCTGTGCGTTTCGAACCAGTCGACATCGCCCCAGGATGCCGTGGCTGCAACCTGCGCCAGACGATCCAGCGGATAGGAATTAAAGCTGTCCTTGACACGCTCCAAGGCCTCGATCAGGGGACGTTGACCGATGGCGAAGCCGACGCGCATTCCTGCCAGCCCGCGAGACTTGGAAAATGTCTGAATGACCAGCAGGTTGGGATTGGCCGCGACCAGCGACACTGCGCTTTCCCCACCAAAATCAATATAGGCTTCGTCGATCACCACCGCTTTGTCCGGATGATCGCCCAGCAAGATCTCGATTTCGGACAAGGGGCGCAACATCCCTGTCGGAGCATTCGGATTGGGGAGAATGATTGCACCACAGGACTGGCGATACTCCTCAACGCGCAGCTGCATGTCCTCTGCCAGCGGCACCTCGTGAAACGCAATGTCGAAGAGCCGACAATAGGTCTTGTAGAAGCTGTAAGTAATATCGGGAAACAACAGCGGCTGCGGATGGTTCAAAAGCGCCTGAAACGTATGAGCCAGCACTTCATCAGACCCGTTGCCGACAAAGACCTGGTCCACATCGACACCGTGACTGTGTGCAATCGCCTTACGCAAATCAACGGCAGCAGGATCCGGATAGAGCCGCAGGCTGTCGTCCGTTGCCTGTGCGATGGCCGTCAGAACTTTCGGCGACGGGCCATAAGGATGTTCGTTGGTATTGAGCTTTACCAGCCCGCTGACCGTCGGTTGCTCCCCCGCCACATAGGGACTCAGGGTATGAACAATCGGGCTCCAGTAACGACTCATCGGGCAGCATCCTGAGTAGGTTTTACAATGTCATTTCAAAAGTAAACGCTCGGCACTGACTTTTGAAGTGGCTTTTGCCACGGCCCTCCCCGGCCAGCAAAAAGGGCGGCCACAACTTGTGTGCCCGCCCTTTTAAAGGTTTCAGTCAAAGCCCCGTGTGCGGTCAGCCCGGTCCGCCAAAGGCGAGATCCGGCAGCCACATAACCAGTCCGGGCACGAAGGTCAGAAGCATGATGACCGCGATGATCGTCACCAGGAACGGCAAAGCCTCGACGGTGTATTCCTCGACCTTGACGTCGAGCAACGAACACACCGTGTACATCGCCACCCCGACCGGCGGGGTCATACCCCCAAGTGTCACGATGCTCATCATCAGAATGCCGAAGTGGACAGGATCAAAGCCGGCAGCCTTGACCACTGGCACGAAAATCGGCGTCAGCAGCAGAACCAGCACGGTGCTTTCAATGAAACAGCCCGCCACCAGAATAAACAGCAGAACGATGAACACGATCATGTAAGGGTTGGACACGCCATGCAGCATCCAACCGGAGATTTCCTGCGGTACCTGCATGAAGACCACGGCAAAGCCGACCATACCGGACATCAGAATGATCAGCATGATCAGACCAAGATCGGAAATCGTCGACGACGCAGCACTCAGCAGGGTCTTGATGTTCATTTCCCGATGCAGGAAGAAGCCGACAATCAGCGAGTAAACCACAGCGAAAGCGCCAACTTCCGACGGTGTGAAGACACCACCACGGATCGCGATCAACAGGGCCACCGGGAACAGCAGCGCCCAGCGAGCATTCCACGCAGCAGCCCCGAGAGCGCGCGCCGTTGGCTTTTCACTGTTGGCCACAACATAACCGCGACGCTTGGCGATCAGATAGGTCGTCAGCATCAGGCCGATCATCATGATCACGCCCGGAGTCACACCGGCGAGAAACAGACGCCCGATGGAAACGTTGCCGACATAGCCGTAAAGGATCAGACCGATCGACGGCGGAATGGTTGCCGTAATGAGCGAGCCGACGGCGATCACGGCAGCGGAAAAGCCCTTGCCGTAACCACGTTCGATCATCGACGGGCCGAGGATGCGGGCTTCCATGGCCGCATCAGCGACAGCCGAGCCGGAGACCCCACCCATCAGCGTAGACAACACGATGGCGATCTGTCCGAGACCACCAGCCATCCACCCCACAGCAAGCTGCGAGAAGCGGAAGAGGCGGTTGGTGATGCCGCTTTCGTTCATCAAATGGCCGGCGAACACGAAGAACGGCACGGCCAGAAGCGGAAAGCTCTGGCTCATTGCAGCGATCTTCTGCACGCCAATGGCCGTCGGCATGATCGGGTTGGTCAGGAAGAACCAAAAGCCCGCGATCCCGATGGCAAAAGCCACCGGCAGTCCCAGAAACATCAGGACGAAAAAGATGGCAGAGATGAAAATCATCGATCAGACTTCCTCTATCCGGATGGATTCAGCACCGCCGGTCTTGGAATAGATAAGAGCATTTTTGTCACCAGCCTTGCGCGCCATGAGAGCGAGGCGGAGGTTGTTGCCCAATGCAACAATCAGCATCACCGCGCCAGCCGGGACGGCCGCAGTCACCCAGCCATAGCTGATGCCACTGTCGCCGAAGCGGCGCTGCAAGTTGCCGAGTGTCAGGTCGGTGCCCTTGACGACCAGCGCGCAAAGAAACGCCAGGATCAGGACAGAGAGCAGCAGTTCAAGTGCAAAGCGGGCCCGCGGTGGCAGATAGCGCACCGCCAGATCAATGCCGAGATGCGCCTTTTCACGCATCGCCCGGGTTGCGCCGATCATGCAGAGCCAGATGAACAGCAACTGGGCCAGATCCACCGACCAGATCACAGGGTGGTCGAAAAATCTGAGCACTGCAGAGCAGAAAACCAAAACGACGATTGCGCAAAGGATCACAAATCCGATCGCGAATTCGACTTGAGACAGACGTTTGAGCAAGGGATGACTCCGGAAGGGTGCCCAGGAAGGCCGACCGCCACGAGGCGGCCGGCCAATGGGTCACTTGCTGAGGTACGTTTCGACCTGCTTGTGCAGATCTTCATAGCCCAGTTTCTTGTAGACGACCTTGGTCGCTTCCTTGAACGGTGCGGTGTCGATGTCATCGACTTCCATGCCCTGCTTGGCAAGCTGTGCCTTCAGGTTATCAAGCGACGCTTCGGTCGCCTTGGAGCCAACATCGCCAGCCTTGAGCGCATCGTCCATGAGGATCTTCTGAAGATCCTTTGGAAGACCGTCGAACCACTGCGAACTGGTGACCATGCCGGTGATCAGGTTGATGTGACCGGTCATTGTCAGATAGTGGGTGACTTCGTAAAGCTTGGAGCCTTCGCCAGCCGGAAGCTGTGCTTCTGCTGCGTCGATGGCCTTCTGCTGCAGAGCCGAATAGGTATCGGTCCACGGCATTGGTGTCGGGGTAGCCCCCATGGCACGAACCGTTTCGGTCCATACCGGAGCGCCCGGGGTCCGCATGCGCACGCCCTTCAGATCCGACGGCTTGGTAACCTTGACGTCGGTCCAGAGCTCGCGTTCGCCCTGCCACCAGTTGAACGACAGCACCTGCAAGTTGCCACTGTCATGCAGCTTCTTGGCCCAGGTGTCGAACAGCGGCGACGTTACAACCTTGCGGATGCCTTCGTAGCCCTGCAGCCAGGTAAGGAGCGCCGAGAATGCCGAATTCCTTGGTGTAGTTGGCCAGACGGCCGCCATCGAGGATCACGGCAACAGGCGCACCATTGCGAGCCTGTTCCATCACGTCTTCGGCAGCACCAAGCTGCGAGTTCGGGAACAGACGGATTGCAAGCTTGCCGTCGGAATCCTTGGCAACCATTTTCTGGAAAGCTTCGAGACCCTGGTAGAGCGGATCATTCGTCGTCAGCGCGGTGTTGACGCTAAGCGTATAATCAGCCGCAAACGCAGCCGTGCTGCCGAGAGCCATCGGAATTGCTACAAGAGCAGCGCAAATTGTACTGGATTTCATCGTTTCCTCCCTATCCTCATGAAGAGGCTTCTCACTCACCCTGCCCGAAGAACCCGGACAGACCAAACTTCACAGTTTGACCTCAACCAAGGGGGAGCTGCCGGGTTTCCCGCGAAGCCTGAGCTGCGGTCTGACACAAACCGTTCCTCCCTCAGAAGACCATCATCCCGCCAGCATCTCCGTTGCATGGCGGACAAATTCAATCAGGACGGTGCCCTCAGGCCCGTCCGGCAAGCTCCTGTACTTCCTGCCAGATACCATCGTCCACCAGCACACCATTGTCGATGTGATCCTGACGGGTCTTGCTGGTATTCTGGCCCGGATAGGTCACACTGCGTCCGGCTTCCGCCGGGGTGGACCCGTTTACATAGGCCGCCATGCCATCAACCACATCCTGCAAATGAGCGGACGTTCCCAGACGGTCCGGATCAAATGCGATGAAAATCTGCGAACAACCCGTGCAGCTTCCGCGATCAATCTTGTCGATGTCATGCGTCGCCGAGCCTTCAGACAGCACCGCAGCCAGAACATCCAGCAGGATTGTCAGACCGGACCCTTTCCAGAAACCCGCTGGCAGAATACGCCGCGATGCCTCGATGGCTCCAGGATCAGATGTCAGGTTGCCTTGGTCGTCAAAGCCGCCTGGGTAGGGCAGTTCTTCGCCCTTGAGACGGGTTGTCTGCAACTTGCCATAGGAATATTGCGACATCGCCATGTCAAGAACCACAGGACCATCGGCGCGCGGTACGGCCATGACCAGCGGATTGTTGCCAAGCCGCGTGTCACTGGCGCCCCAAGCGGGCATGCAGGATTCGGTGTTGGTCCAGGAAATCAGGATTTTGCCCTGCTCGGCTGCTTTCCAGCCAAAGGCACCGCCACGCATCCAATGCGTGGTGTTGCGCATGGCCACAATGCCAACGCCGTTTTCGCCGGCCAATTCAATGGCACGATCTGTCGCCTTCAAGGCGTTCAGAATACCGGGGCCACGCTGCCCGTCATGCACTTCCATCGGACCGATCTGACGCACAAGCATCGGCTCGGCATCAGCAACAACCCATCCCTTGTGCAAATACTCAACAAACCGCGGCACGCGGTTCAGGCCATGAGAGTAAACGCCGTCGCGGCTGGACTGAGCATGGATCCGGGCACACGTGCGCGCTTTGTTTTCGTCCATTCCAGCCCGCACGAATGCAGCTGCAATGGTTTCCGCCATTTCCTCGAATGGTACACGCGCCATAAATGCCTCCTCCAGATTGCCTGTCTGCAAACCCCCAAAAGGGAGGCCCGCGACGGGTCTTTCAAATATCTTAGACATACTACCATACTTGTCAACATGTGAATCAAAAACACGGTAAATCTGAGCATTTCTGCCAAAAACAACGCCTCACATGACTGTGATGCATTGCTTTGCAGCCTCGTCCGAAGGCGTTTTCCGAGTGTAAAATCCTGGCCTGCAACTTCAGGCCGAAGTCGATTCCGCCGTGCATCTCGCAAGCCGACACCTGTCTGCCGTTACGACACAACAATACGCGCACTCCCTCAAGATGACCCACGGCTGAAATTTTTGAGACGACCAAAACAGCCTCTTGAAAAATAATAGATGATATGTCATTTAATGACTATGCACACATTTACACCCAAACGCTGGTCGCATCTGGCGCCGACCTTGATGGCTGTCGCACAACGCTGGCGCCGCGTCATCGGACAGGTTCTGGCAGAGGATAATCTGTCTGACGCCACGGCCCTGCCGCTCGTCACCCTGCTGCGACTGGGAGATGGCATGCGCCAGAACGAGTTGGCGGAACATATCGGCTTAGAAGGCACTGCGCTGGTCCGCATTCTGGATTCGCTGGAAAAAAATGGCCTTGCCCGCCGGGATCCTGACCCGAACGACCGTCGTGCCAAGCGCATTTACCTCACCGAAGAAGGCCGCGCGCTCGCCATCCATTGCGATGACGTTTTCAACACGGTGCGTGAGGAGCTGCTGGCGGACGTGAGCGAGGCCGATCTGGAAGCCACTGAGCGCGTTCTGCTGTCATTGACACAGACGCTCAACGCAAATCTGCAAAATCGACGAAATACATGAAAGACCTTTTCAATCCCACCCGCGCAGACGCCATCTTCACGCTCAAGACCTTCGCCTCCGCGATGCTCGCCTATTGGCTGGCGCTGCAACTGAACCTCGACCGACCCTATTGGGCTGTCGGAACGGTTTATATCGTGTGTGCACCGTTGTCTGCCGCCAGCACCTCCAAAGCGCTGTATCGTCTGCTGGGCACGGTCGCCGGTGGCGTAATGACCGTCCTTCTGGTGCCAAATCTTGTCACCTCTCCGGTTCTATTGACGCTGGCCGTTGCCTTTTGGGTCGGCTTTTGCCTTTTCGTCTCGCTGCTGGATCGGCGCCCACGCAGCTACGCCTTCATGCTGGCAGGCTACACTGTGGCTATCGCAGGGCTGCCCATCGTCAACACACCGGATATAGCTTTCACCTATGCGCTGTCGCGTGTCGAAGAGATTGCTCTTGGCGTCACCTGCGCCGCCCTTGTCAGCCGCCTGATCCTGCCGGTCCATACCGGGCCTGTGCTGCAGGGCCGGGTCAACGGCTGGCTGACAAATGCCGCCATGCTTGCAGCACGCACATTACGTAGCGAGAACAACCCGGACGAAATCCATCAAGAACAGCAACGCATGGCCGCCGACGCCGCCGATATGCGCGGTTTCAGCAGTCACGTCAGCTACGACACTTCCAATCATCAGGATAGCTTGCCGCTGATGCGCGCCTTGCAACAGCGAATGATCCGCATGTTGCCGCTACTCTCCGGCATTGCAGATGGGTTGAGTGCGCTGAAGACAGTCGACACGCCCCCTGCATCTGCAGGCTTTGCTGAGCGAAATCGCTGACTGGATCAACGCCGAAACGGCGCCCAATGATGCGCCCCCCGATGTGCAAGAGGCTGCACGCCTGCTGCGCACAACGCGCGCGCTGCAAGCCGAGAATGAAGCCCGCGACACCTGGAGCGCCATCGTCCTGTACAACATGACGAGACGTCTCATTGAACTGATCGAGACCTGGAGTGAATGTCAGGCCATCAAACAGGACATCAGCACCGGCGAACTGACATCCGCGCGCGCAAGGCGTGTGTTGCGTGAAGCTCGCCCGCTCCCGCTGCACCATGATGTTGGCATGGCGGCTCTGGCTGCGTTCAGCGCCAGTTTTGCCATTCTGGTGGCCTCAGCGTTCTGGATTGCCACAGGAGCCAGCGACGGGCAGGGCATTGCTCAGTTCACCGGCATTTTCTGCTGCATTCTGGCGGGGATCGACAACATCGTCCCGGCCCTGCGCAAATTCCTGACCTATACGTTTTTCACCATTGCGCTGGTGTTTGTCGTCAACTACGCGATCCTGCCCAGAGTCGATGGCTTTCCAGCTCTCGCGGCCACCTTCGGGTTGGTGCTGATCCCGGGCGGCCTGCTGCTGACACGGATGAAAACCTTCATGCTGGGCATGGCCATTTGCGTGAACTTCTGTTTCCTGTTGCTGCCGAGCGACCAATTGCAACTGAACTTCGCCTCCTTTGCCAATAGTGATTTGGGGATGGTGCTGGCGATTGTCTGCTCGATCCTGTCGTGCAGCCTGATACGCTCGGTCGGGGCCGAAGCCAGTCTGGTGCGCGTCACCCGGCAGGCATGGCGTCGCGTCGCCACCATTGCGCTCTATATGCGTGCCGTCGACAAGGATCAGTTGATCCACCAACTCGTTGACGCCGTTGCCATCAACACGCCGCGCATGGCGGCTGTGCCACAAGAATCAAAAGTCCGCTTCGCCAATCTGTTCCGCGATTTGCGGGTCGCCATCAACGTTACCGACATTCAGGCTGGCCGAAGCCAGATGGATGCCGATATGCGTCTGCGTCTCAACCGGCTGCTCGACACTGTCGCCGCCTTCTATCGACGCAAGCGATTAACCACCCCCGCCGCAGAAACCCTGAGCCTGATTGCCCAGATTGACGCCTGCATGATGGCCCTTGCCATGACCAAAAGCACACCCGCCAGCCGTGATCTGGCGTCGGCACTCGTCGGTCTGCGCATCTGTCTCTCCCCCGAGGCGCCGCCGGTTTACGGCCCGGCTGTCCTCCAAACAAAGGCACAAGCAGCATGAGACAGGAAATCGTTGTTTTCGGCGTCTTTGTGCCGACCCTGCTGATCTTCGCGCTGATTGCGCTTTGCCTTCTGGCTGTCGTGCGCCGCGGTCTGGTGCGCGTTGGCTTTTATCGATGGGTCTGGCATCGCCCGCTCTTCGATCTCGCCCTTTATGTCTGTGTTCTGGGACTGACTGTCCTTTTTGCTCAACGGTACTTCTCATGAAATATCTCGCCCTTCTATCCGGCCGTGTCATCGTGACCCTTGCCGTCTTGTGTTGCGCCGTCGTTCTTGGCGCCAGCGTGTGGACCTATTACATGGGCGCGCCCTGGACCCGCGATGGCCATGTGCGCGCCGATGTTGTGGGTGTTGCGCCCGATGTCTCCGGTCTGGTGACGCAGGTTCTGGTCAAGGACAATCAAACGGTGAACAAGGGCGATGTGCTTTTCACCATCGACCAGCATCGCTTCAAGCTGGCACTGCGTCAGGCCGACGCCAAGGTCAAAAGCGCCAAGGCAGCCCTTGAGATCGCCAGCAAGGATGCAGATCGCACGGAAACCCTGGCCGGAAGCCAGTTTGCCAGTCGCAAGCAAGCCCAACAGGCCAATGGCACGCGTGATCAGGCGGAAGCCGCTTATGAGGAAGCGCAGGCCAATCGCGATCTGGCGCAACTCAACCTGACCCGCACAAGCGTGCATGCCTCAGTCTCCGGTAAGATCACCAATTTCACTCTGCGTCCCGGCGATTACGCCAATGCGGGCACCGCCGTCGCTGCTCTGGTCGACA
The DNA here is from genome assembly GCF_055809635.1 of Roseibium sp. 10G30-5. Lineage (NCBI taxonomy): Bacteria > Pseudomonadati > Pseudomonadota > Alphaproteobacteria > Hyphomicrobiales > Stappiaceae > Roseibium > Roseibium sp. 10G30-5. Next base: position 40,692 of record NZ_JBVVUH010000001.1, on the reverse strand, counting down.
GTTCGTCGATCTATGTCGCCGGTTATTTCGAGGAAACCAAACTGAGCCGCATTCATGTCGGGGATCCGGTCAAGATCAGCTTCATGGGCAGCAGCACACCCGCCTATGGCCATGTCGACAGCATCGCCGGCGGCATTCAGGATTCACAGCGCAGCGACACCACCGGCACCTTGGCCAAGGTCGCGCCAACCTTCACCTGGGTACGTCTGGCGCAGCGCGTGCCGGTGCATGTCACCATCGACTCCGTACCAAAAGACCTGCATCTGGTCGCCGGTCTGTCCGCCACCGTCACCGTACGGCCGCAGACCAGCCAGTCCACCCACACGGCCAGCGAAGCTGCCTTTCGCGATGCCGACAACACCAGCGTCTTCCAGCATGTCACCCGCACGCTGAAGGGACTGTTTGGCTGGGTCTGAAACACCCCACGTAAAACCGGACAGGTTCAAGGCCTCGGCCCTCTTTCTGGGCCCCTGTCCGGTTTACGCCTGAAACGCTTTCTTCACTTTGATCTTGAAGAGGTGCGCCGCCAGCGTCACGAACGCCCCGCGTCAGTCGTCCTGCCTGCTGTTTACAACAAATGCAGGAGACACCAACAATGACTGCAATTTTCCGCAAGATAGGCGTCACGCCCCTGAACCTGAAGACTGCAGGAGGATGGCTGGCCCGCGCCCTCGCTCCTCTGGCGCTCGCCCTGTCCTTGCTGGCCGGTCCGGCTCAAGCCATCGACCGACCCAACTATCCCTGGATGCCCGACTATCCGGTTGTCCTTGAGGCAAATCAGGCACGCCACCACCTCATCCCCTAGCGCGAACTCGTCGATTACGGCAAAGCCACCCTCACGACAGACGAGCAGTTGACCACCTTCTTGACCGGATATGTCGGGCTGGATCAAGCCAACCTTGGCGTTTATGCCGCAGATGATCTGCCAACGCTCATTGCCGATTATCTTGCAGACGACGGTGAAGCTGTCGATGTCATGGAATCGCTTTTCGCCTGGATGCAGGGCAATCTGGTGATCGGCCCGGACAATGCCCATCGACCAAATGGCGACCCGGGCAATGTTTTCGATCAACGCGCTTTTGACTGCCACCAGCATGTTGTCGCCGGAACGCCTCGCTTCGGGGAATACATCAATCTGGGCGGTCGCTGGACAACCCCGGACGACCAGTACTGATGTGTTCCAACTGCTGTCGCACACGGCCATGGCCCCTCCGGCGACAGCGGTGATTGCCGCAGCCCCCCTGCCCCGGCCTGCGCCTGTAGAAATGGTAGACGGAGAAAGGGCGTGAGGTCGTCCCTCACGCCCTGCCAACGCATTGTCACAATACAATGCGCCAACGACACGGCACACCGTCAGCTTTCGGCCTTTGACGCCGCCACTTTGTCCGGCTCATCTTCCCCAGTCTGTGTGGATCGACCCGCCTTGCGGTTTGACCAACGCTCCTCCAGACTTTGAAAGATGACGAAAAAGGCCGGCACGATAAAGATGCTCAAAAGCGTTGAGATGGTCATGCCGCTGATCACCGAAATGCCAATCGACTTGCTGGCATTTGCCCCCGCCCCATGCGCCATGGACCAGAGGCACCATGCCAAGGATGAAGGCAATTGAGGTCATCAGGATGGGTCGGAACCGCAAATGCCCCGCCTCCACTGCCGCCTCGACAATGGAGTGTGTGCCCTCCTTGCGCAGATCGCGGGCGAATTCCACAATCAGGATGCCGTTCTTCGCCGACAGGGCGATCAACAAGATCAAGCCGATCTGAGTATAGAGCGTGTTGGGAATACCAAGCGCCAACAACACACCCACCGTACCAAGCAGCGCCAATGGCACCGACAGGATCACCGCCAGAGGTTCAAACCAGCTCTCATATTGGGCCGCCAGCACAAAGTAGACGAGCGCTATGGCCAGCGCGAAGGCAAAGTAGATCTGATTGCCTGCCACATGCTCTTGATACGACATGCCCGTCCAGTCATAGCCCATGCCTCGCGGCAAGGTCTGATCTGCAACCTGCCCCATCAGATGCATGGTCTGGCCGGAACTCAGATCTTTCTGGTTCTGACCGATGATTGTGGCTGAGGGATACAGGTTGTACAGCGAGATCAGCGATGGTCCGATCGTGCGGTCAACCGTCACCAGCGTCGACAAGGGCACAAGATCACCGCTGGCATTGCGGACTTTCAACGCGCCAATGTCACGCAAGGCCGAGCGATAATCCTCATCCGCCTGAACGAACACCTGAAACGTATGGCCAAACTGGGTGAAGTTGTTGACAAAGGCCGACCCGAGGTAACCGGTCAACGCTTCGAAGATATCATTGACGTTGACCCCGAGCGTCGCCGCCTTGGTGCGATCGATATTGACCTTGTATTGCGGCGTGTCGAACTGCGAGGTCATGCGAATACCATCCAGCTTTGACTGGCTGTTGGCGTTTTTGGTCAAGGACTTGGCAACATCAGAGAGCTTGTTGAAGTCGAAACTGCCGTCGCGCAGTTCGACCTTCATGGAAAAACCGCCCGTGTTGCCGATCCCCTGAATGGACGGCGGCGGAATGACAATCGCCGATCCGTCCGGCAGCGTTTGCAGTTTGGCTTTCAACGCCAGATAGCTTTGCAACAGGCCTTCCGACGTGCCGCGCTGATCCCATGGCTTCATCACCACATAGACAAGACCGGCGCTGGACAAGGGCGCATTGCCATCCAGCAGCGACACCCCGGCAACAGTCACAACATTATCGACGCCGGGCACCTCATGCGCCAGCTTGCTGGCAGTTTGCAGGCTCTTGTCCGTCCGCGCCAGCGAGGCACCGCCAAGCAGATTGACCGCCACTGCAAAGAACCCCTGATCTTCCAGAGGCAGAAAACCGGTTGGCACGCGTGTCACACCGACACCGGCCAGCACAATCAGGGCCAGTACCAAACAGCGAGGCACTTTTTGGAAAGCGCAACACTCTGGCAAGCAGACGGGCATAGCCGCCTTCAACACCACGAAAGCCACGTTCAAAACCACGAAACACGATGTTGCGCTTCTCAACGGGCTTGGGTGTCCGCATCCATAGCGCCGCCTGCGTCGGCTTGAGCGTCAAGGCATTGACGGCACTCAACAAGGCTGTTGCTGCGATCACCAGAGCAAACTGGGCATAAAGCTGTCCCGTCAGCCCCGGCAGGAAGGCCGAAGGCAGGAACACTGACAACAACACCAGCGTGATACCGATGATCGGGCCAAAAAGCTCCCGCATTGCCGTCATCGCAGCATCTTTGCCGGTCGCCCCTTTCTCCAGATGCCGGGCCGTCGCCTCGACAATGACGATGGCATCATCAATGACAATGCCAATCACCAGAACCAGCGCAAACAGCGTCGACATGTTCAAGGTGTAACCAAGTGCTGCCATCGCCGCAAAAGCACCAATAATCGTCACCGGCACCGTGGTTGCGGGCACCAGCGTCGCGCGCCAGTCCTGCAAGAACAACAAGATCACCGCGAGCACAATAACACCCGCTTCAATCAGGGTGCGATAGACCTCGTTGGCCGCCGCATCAACGAAGGACGTGGTGTTGAAGGGCACCGAATAGTGCACCCCATCGGGAAAGGCTTTGGCCAGATCCTTGACGCGCGCATTGACCGTATCGGCCACATTCAGAGCATTGGCGTCAGGCAATTGGCTGATCGCAAGAGCAGCAGCGGGTTTGCCATTAAGCCGAAACACCTGACCGTAGGAATTTGATCCCAGTTCAAGACGGCCGACATCCTTGACCCGGGTCAGACGCCCCCCGGCCTCCGAGGAGGACTTGACAACGATATTGCCGAAATCCGGGGCGTCCTGAAGACGTCCGTCAACCTCAAGCGTATATTGAAAGCCTTGCCCCTTGGACGAGGGCGGCATCCCGATTTGCCCGGCAGCAACATCTTGACTTTGCTGGCGAATGGCCGTGATGACATCATTCGGCGTCAGGCCGCGCGCTTCAAGCTTGGCTGGATCGAGCCAGACGCGCATGGCATAATTGCCCGCACCAAAGATGCTGACGTCACCCACACCGGGAAGACGCGCCAACTCATCCTGCAAATGAATGCGAGCATAGTTGGCCAGATACAGGCTGTCGTATTGCGGTTTGGTGGAAGACAGCGCCACGAACTCCAGAATGGAAGTGGACTTCTTCTTCACCGTTACGCCCTGGCTCTGAACAGACGTCGGCAATTGCGCATTGGCCGCATTGACCCGGTTCTGCACCAGAATGGCGTCCTGATCCGGGTCCGAACCAATGTTGAAAGTTACGGTCAGCGTGTAGGTGCCGTCGCTGCTGCTGGTGGACTGCATATAAAGCATGCCCGGCACACCGTTGACCTGCTGCTCAATGGGCAGGCCAATGGTTTCCATGATCGTATGGGCGCTGGCGCCTGTAAAGCGAGCCGACACCTGCACCGTGGGCGGCACGACATCCGGGTATTGCGCCACTGGCAGGCTGAAGAAGGCGACGCCACCGATCAGCACCATCACAAGCGCAATGACATTGGCAAAGACCGGACGTGCAATGAAGAAGGCAGAAAACATCAAAGCCTCCTTACTGGGCCGGGATAAGGGACGAAGTCCCTTGCGTGTCATCATCGGAGGTTTCTGACGCTTTCGGCGTCTGCGAGGTGTCCGCAGTCGCTGCATCAGAAGGGGTGCCATCAGCGCTGGTTGCCTGTGGTGCCGACGTCGACGTGGTCGTCGACGCTGACGATGCGTCAACACCGGAAGACGCCTTTTGCGCAGGTGCGGCAGGTTTCGCGTCTGTTGCACGTCCCGCCTTTGACACCGGATTGGCAGGTGTGGTCGCAGCTCCCGAATGCCTTTCCTGCAACCTGGAAAGATCTGCTTGTGGCGGGGCCTTCAGTGTCACGTCATGCGGGGTGACCTTGGCATCCGGCGTGGCCCGATCGAGGCCTTGAACAATCACCTTGTCCTGGGCGCAAGACCCTTGCCGATAACCTTGAAGCCTTCCGGACCCGGCTCGATCTGTACCGTTGTCTGGGTCACCTTGTCATCCTTGCCGACGGTCATCACGTAGCGCCCGTTCTGGTCGGTGCCAATCGCCGTATCGGGCACCAGCAGTGCATTCTTGCGGATCGACAACGGAATGCGTAGCCGGACGAAAGATCCGGGCACCATGCTCTCATGCGCATTGGGGAAGCTGGCACGCACCGACAAGGTGCCGGTCTGAGCGTCCAGTTTTGGAGAAATATAATCCAGGGTGCCACTATACGGATAGCCGCTGTCCATGCCGGTGCCTGCCTCGACATGGATCGGGCCGAGTGACGCCAGCGTCTTGCCGCTCGCCTTCAAAGCCTTGCGGATCTTCAGCATTTCCGTTTCGCTGATGGAAAAATCCACATAGATCGGCTTGAACTGAACGATGGTCGCCAGCACCGTTGCGCTGCTTTGCCCGACCAGCGTGCCAACGTCAGCCTGATGCTCGCTGACCACGCCATTGAAGGGTGCAGTGATCGTCGTATAGTCGAGATTGAGCTGCGACAACGACAGACTGGCTTTGGCAGAGGCCAGTTGCGCCCGGGATGTGTCGCGGGTGGCGCGGGCTTCATCAACGGCCTGCTTGGCAACGGCATTTTTGGAATCCAGCGTGACCTGCCGCTGATATTCCTTTTCCGCATTGACCAGCGTTGCCTGCGCCTGATCGACCGAGGCCTGCGATTGCTGCAATTGTGCCTTGTACTGTGCCGGATCAATCTGGAACAGACGCTGCCCCTTCTTCACCGCCTGACCATCCTTATAGTCGATGGATTGCAGACGCCCCGCCACACGCGCCACCAGATCAACGCTGTTGTGAGCTCGTGCAGAGCCCGTCACCTTGAGATAAACCGGCACAGACTGCTGGATCGGTCCCGCAACGCCCACTTTGGGCGGCGGCGGCGGCGCATAGGTGTTGTCTTCCTTGCAGGCGGACAACCCGGCCAGCAGCACAACAGCGAGACAAGCGCGGGAGCGCCGAAAGGAGAGCCGCAGCGGACGAGCGGCGAAGGGAGAAGAAAAACGCATGGGCACGATAAAAACGGGTCTCACGATCTGGTATCACAGCAACGCCGGAAACGGTTCCCGGGACATGAAGACTTCATAATATGAAAATTTCTCAGGTTGACCACTCGCGTTCCGAACACTCGAAACCATCTAAGAGAAATGTGACAAGGCTTTGAAATAAAACATTTAAAAACTTTTCAAGAAATCAAAGTGCACCTTTCATACCTGACTGGTTTCAGGTTTTGGCGCAGGCTGCCGATACTGAGCATCAACATGAACAGGCGACAGAGCCGCGAAAATCCGGCAGATCGCATCCTCGAATTCCTGATCCTCAAAATACGCCACATCCTCAATCATCGCAGACTGCATGACGCCCAGGACGGCCCGCGAGAGCACAAACGCCTGCACCCGATTGGCATAAGCGCGGTCCTCTCCCGTGAGGCTTGTCCAGTGGTGAATGAGGATCTCGACAAATTCGTCCCTGACCTTCCGTTTCACGCCGCCGCGAAACCGCGCCAAAAGCTCGAACTGACGCCGGGCGCCTCGCCGCTTGGCGAAGAACTGAATGATGAGACGCACAAACTGGCGCTGCGGGTCTTCGCCCTTCAGGTCAACCGTTTTCATCAACCCGCGCAGTTGGTCGGCAAGCGTTTGCCGCTGCTGGTCAATCAGCGCCAGAAGCAGCGCGTCCCGGTCAGTGAAATACTGATAAAGCGTGCCAATGGAGACCCCGGCGCGCTCGGCCACTGCCGTTGTGGTAATAGCTGCCTCGCCCTGCTGATCGAGAATTTCGGCCACAGCTTGCAGGATCACATCCACCGTTTCACGGGATCGACGCTGGGAGGGGACTTTCTTGTAAACGGAGAAATCAGTCTCGGGCATGGCAGCCTTCCTTGCCGGCATTTTGAAATATGAGATTTATTCATATTTTTACTCAATCGGCAATCGCGCCAGTGACCCGCGCCTCACGAATGCACCACCAGACAGAAAAAGGCGCGACCCGGATAGGGTCGCGCCTTTTTTGAAGGACCTGTCAGTCTGCGTGGTCTTACGCGGACTGGGCGACGTAATGGGCCGCAATCTGAGCGGCAACCGCCGCATTGTTCTTGACCAGGGCAATGTTTGCCACAAGGCTGCGACCGTCTGACAGCTCGTTGATGCGCGCCAGAAGGAATGGCGTCAACTCCTTGCGGGCAATCCCCTTTTCGTCGGCCTCGCGCACCGCATCGGCAATTGTGCCGTCAATGAAATCCGGTGACAGAGCCGCCTCCTCCGGGATCGGGTTGGCAATCAGCAAGCCCGTGCCAGTGTTCAGGTCATGGTGGAATGCCATCGCGCTGGCAATCTCGGCGGTACTGTCGAGACGATGATCGGTCTTGAAGCCGGAGACCCGACAGAAGAATGCCGGGAAGTCATCGCTGCCGTAAGTGATCACCGGAACACGTTGTGTTTCCAGAAATTCCAGCGTCTTGGCAATGTCGAGAATCGACTTGACGCCCGCACAGATCACCGTGGTCGGGGTGCGTCCAAGCTCGGTCAGATCGGCCGAGATGTCGAAGGTCTGCTCGGCACCACGATGCACACCGCCGACGCCCCCGGTGGCAAAGACGCGAATGCCAGCCATTTCGGCAATGCGCATGGTCGCCGACACAGTTGTGCCCGCGGTGGCCTTGCGGACCATGGCGACCGCCAGATCACGACCCGATGCCTTGACCACATCCTTGGCCTGCGCCAGCTCTTCCAGTTCGGCATGGGTCAGACCGGCGCGCAACTCACCGTCGACCACAGCAATGGTTGCCGGCACCGCGCCATTGGCGCGAACGACCTCTTCAACCGCCAGCGCGGTTTCCAGATTGGCCGGATACGGCATGCCATGAGTGATAATGGTCGATTCCAGAGCAACAACCGGTGTCTTGCTCTTCAGCGCATCGGCAACATCGGGACTCAGTTTCACGGAAGCAGTCACAGAGAAATTCCTTGGTCGGGGGCAGAGACAGGCTCACTCGGCAATACGGTGCAGATGGGCCTGAACGAGTGTTTGAGACAGATCACCATGCACGGTGGTCTGGCTTTCAGTGGTCAGCGTTCCGATCAGCGAGCCGATCCGTGCTGCGGTGTAAATATCTTTGTTGGCCAGCAGATGATGCAGCGTGCCAGCAATCATCGCGTCACCAGCGCCGGTAATATCCACCGGCACCGCGGGCACCGCCGGAAAGGCCTTCACCCCTTGTGGGCCACAGACGGCCAGACCGTCTGCCCCGATAGAGACAATCACGTCACTGGCACCTGCCTCACACAAAGCATGAGCCGCCGCACAAGCGCCCTCAGGTGTGCGTTCAAAGCTGCGCTCCAGACAGGCTGCCGCCTCATCCAGGTTCATGAAAAGAAGGTCGATGCCGTGCAAATTCTTCGGCAGACGGGTCACCTTGGGCGTAGAGACAGCATCGATCGCCAGCTTGAAGCGCGCGGCGTGACGGCGGGCGATCAGAGCGCTCAAACTGGTCGCAGGCAGGTTGCAATCTGCAAACACCCAACTTGCAGAAGCCAGATGCGAGCCGATACGATCCAGATGCCAGGGCGTGAAAAGGTCGAAAATGTTCATGTCGGCAATGCCAAGCGCCAGTTCACCGTCCGGGCCGATGATCGCACCATATTCCGCCGTCGGTCGTTCTTTGGTGATCGTCACGGCGCTGACATCAACGCCCCGGTCCCGCAGGTGCTGCAAGATGGCAGTGCCTGTCTCATCATCTCCAACGATGGAGACAAACGTGGTGGACGTGCCGAGCAGCGCCAGATTTTCTGCCACGTTTCGCGCCACCCCGCCGAAACTATGCACCCCTTCAACCGGGTTCGATGTACCGGGAATCAAGGCCGTACTGGCGTGATACTTCCGATCGAAGACAGCCCCCCCAAGGCACACTGCGCGCTTGGTTTCCGGCAGCACATAACCGCGCCCCAGAATATACCCCTTGGACACAAGCTGCACCACATGAGCGGCGATGGTAGAGCGGGCAAGACCCAGCTCATCGGCAATTTCCTGCTGCCCCGCGAATGGGTTGGCACGGATCAGGTCCAGAACGGCCTGTTCCTGCATGCCGAGATCTTTGCTCATCGGATGTCCGCCTGTTGGTTCGCCCCTTGATACCACCCACGTGCTGACTGTCAACAATTGTTATAAATAACAACAATTGTTTCAAGGCACCTTTCACGCGCTTCATCCTGACAATCAAAATTCTTGTGATGCGGCCGCCACTGGCGACCATGCGCCGTGCTCTCTACCTATTCTCACAGGTCCCGGGTCGCGAAGCCCATCGCTCAACCATGCCCGATCCGCCAACGCCCGCGAAAGGAAGATTGATGATGACGACGCTTGCGCAGAAAGTCCTCCCTGTCCGCCGGCTCTTCGCCCTGCCTTTATCTCTGGCGATGGTTTTGCCTCTCAGCATGACCGTGATGCACGCCAGCGCGCAGGCCGCCGAGGCAAGTCGGAATGCCGGTGAAGCGGCGTATGATACGACACGGCCTTTCCAAACGAAAACGGTGGCCGAGTTCGATTTTCCCTGGGCCTTGGCGGCTTTACCGGATGGCCAGATGCTGGTGACGGAGAAACCGGGGCATATTTATCTCGTGACGCAAGCAGGCCAAAAGACGGCGATCACAGGCGTTCCCAAGGTCGCTTATTCTGGCCAGAACGGTCTTCTGGATATCACCCCCGCACCGGATTACGATGACAGTCATCAGATCTATTTCACGTATGTCGCCCCCCACTCCGGCGGCAGCGTGTTGACATTGGCGCGCGCCAAACTGACAACCTCCGGCAAGACAGCGCAGCTGAAAGGCGTCAAAGTACTCTGGCAGCAAAGCCCGCCGGGTGGCCACGGCCAGCCCGGCGGCATCATCGCCTTTTCACCAGATCACGCGCACCTGTTTTTGTCGTCCGGTGACCGGATGCAACCGGCAACCGCACAAGACAAGGCGCAGACCAAAGGCAAGATCCTGCGTCTTAATCTGGATGGCACCACACCCACGGACAATCCGTTTGCCGGTAGCGCTGGCGTTGCCGCACAAATCTGGTCTCTCGGGCATCGCAATCCTTATGGTCTCGCCTTTGGCCCAAAGGGCCGCTTGTGGGAACATGAGATGGGTCCGCGTGGCGGTGATGAGTTCAATCAGATCCAAAAGGGCAAGAACTATGGTTGGCCGGTGGTGTCCAATGGCCGGCAGTACAGTGGTCAACCAATACCCGATCACAAAACGCGGCCGGAATTCGCCGCGCCGCCATTATACTGGACGCCGGTGATTGCCCCCTCGGGCCTCGCCTTTTATCAAGGCGAGCAGTTTCCCGCGTGGCAGGGATCGGCCCTCATCGGGGGCCTTAGCCTCAACCGCTTTGGTGCGCGTCACGCTCGACGCGGATGGGGGAGGTCCTGCCGAAGTCAATCGGTGGGACATGCAGGCGCGCATTCGAGACGTGGCTGTCAGTTCAGATGGAACGGTTTGGCTGATCCAGGATAATTCTCCCGGTGCCTTGATCCGGCTGACGCCCAAATAAAACGGTTCACTGACAAAGCGGACAAGCGGGTGTCGATCAGACTGCCGCTTGTTTTGCCGCGTTGCCATCTGCCCGGTGCAACAAGGTGTCTTCCTGAACAAGTCCATCGACCGGATTGCCGACCCGATCCAGTTTCACAAGCGTATCGAAAAAAGCGGGCCTGCCGAACAGAAAACCCTGAACCTCATTGCAGCCTTCGGTTTCCAGCACCGACATCTGGTGTCGGGTTTCAACACCTTCCACGAGCACGCAGACATCGAGACTTTTCCCAAGTGCCAAAATCGCCCGCAGGATGGCCTGACACTGTCTGTCGCTCTCCAGATTCTTGACAAAACTCCGATCAACCTTGATCCGGTCAAAAGGAAAGGAACGCAATGTATCGAGCGATGAATAGCCCGTGCCAAAGTCATCAATTGCAATGGTCACACCAATGCCCTTGAGTTCCTCAAGAATACAGAGCGCCTGCTTCTTATCAGAAATGATAGCTGTTTCAGTGACTTCCAGTTCCAGCCGCTCCGGTGCCAGACCAGACTCGTCCAGCGCACTCCTGACGATCTCGACCAAGTTAAAATCCACCAGTTGAACCGGCGAAATATTCACAGCAATCTTTTGCGCAATCCCCCAATTTGCTGCTTCCTGACAAGCCGTGCGGATGACCCACTCACCGAGTGCCAGAATGGACCCACTTTCCTCCGCAATCGGAATGAAGTCCAGCGGCGGCACGAGACCACGCGTCGGGTGCTGCCAGCGCAAAAGCGCTTCGTAGCCAACAACCTCCTCCGATCCAACCTGACGTTGCTCCTGATAATTCAAGAAGAACTGGTTTGCCGCGAGAGCAGCGCGCAAATCCGCCGCGATCAGCCGGCGAGCCTGCGCCACCTGGTCCATTTCCGCTTCAAAGTAGCAGGCAATGGTATCAGGCCTCCCCTTGGCACGGTACATGGCCAGATCAGCATTGCTCATCAACCTGTCCGGCTCGGTGCCATCGCTTGGAAAAGTCGCCACGCCCATACTGGCCGCTGGCACAACTTCCAGTGCACCAATCACGACAGGCAAGGTCAAACAGACCTTTAGACCGTTGATGAACTGCAGCAATTCTTCGTTGGTCTCGAAATTTTTGGTGCCTACAAATTCATCGCCTCCCAAACGAGCAATGCAGTCAAACGGCACATCGAGCGCACTCACACGATCTGCCAGCGCCTGCAACAGGCGGTCGCCGATGGCATGACCGTGAAAATCATTCACTTCCTTGAAGCGGTCCAGATCAATATTGATGACGGCGACCTTGCCGCCATCTTCATCCGCCCGCTTGAGCTGCTCCTTTAACGTCGCCATGAAAAGACGCCGGTTGGGCAATCCGGTCAGGGCATCATGACGTGCCAGAAATTCGATCCGGTCCGCCGCTTCCTTCTGCTCGGTACGGTCCCGTGTGATCTTGGCAAACCCAACATGCACCGTCGCTTCATTAAAGATTGGATGAATGACGATCTGCGCCCAGAAGCGCGTTCCATCCTTCCGGTAGCGCCAGCCTTCCAACTCGTATTTTCCATCCCGCAGCGCTGTCTCCAACGAGCGCCCGGGCAGGCCATTCGCACGGTCTTCCGCACTATGAAAGACCGAAAAATGCTGACCCACAATCTCATCGGCTTCATAGCCCTTGAAACGTTGCGCCCCAGTGTTCCAGTTCATCACATGGCCAGTGACGTCCAGCATGTAAATCGCATAATCCGCAACCCCGTCCACCAGAAGCTTGAAGTTGTGGTCACTGGAATGCATCTCCTTGACCAGCGCTATGCCCTTGTCGCGTGCCCGGCCAAGAAAGGCGAATACCGTGCCCAGAACAAGCGGCACCAGCAGGATGATGAGATGTAGGGGGTTGCTGATGATCAATTGGGGCAAGGGCACAATATGTGAATGCAGGAATGTTTCGTCGACGATCATCGCGACCACTGGAAAGCATGCCCCAAAGAGCACCCCGAATAGCCCATAAGACCGAGCAAAAGACGAAAATCTAATCATGACTTGAATACGCTAATAGCAATAACACGGCCGCTCAAAATAACGATGGCCGATAAAGAAATTGCTAAATTTCTGATCAATTCTATCTGTAAATCACCAAAACTGTGATGCTTTTCCAGAAAGACAAACTGGCCTTACGATCAGTTCTCTGCCGCACTGAGCCGCAGTCGAACCCGCTCCCGCCACCAGATAAACAAGCCCGACGAGATCACCACTGCGCCCCCCAGATAGGTGAAGAACGAGGGGATATAATCAAAAATCAGATAGCCTGCGATAAGCACGGCAACGAACTGGAAATACTGGATCGGTGCCAGATAAGACGCTGGTGCAAATCGGTGTGCTGCAATCATGAAGAAATGGCTGAGAGCGCCGAGAACCCCGGTCGCCATGGATCCGGAACCAGACATACGGGCTTTGCGGCCAGACCCAGATGAAGGGAATGAACGGCACCAGCAAAAGAGATGGCAAGCCGGCCATGACCAGAAGCATGCTGCCCGCACTGTCAGTCGAAGTCAGATGCCGCGTGACGATATTATAGCCTGCCGCCATGATCACCGAGACCAAAGACAACAGAAACGCCCAGTGAAAGGTGCCAGCCCCCGGTTGCGTCACGATCAACACGCCCAGAAAGCCGATGGCAATACCAACCCAGCGATAGACGCCCACCTTCTCCTTCAAGACAAGAATGGACAGCAACGTCACGAAAATCGGCGTGGCGAACTGGATCGACAATGTTTGTGCCAGTTGCAGATACAGCAAAGCGGTGAAATTCAGACCCGTACATGTGATCTGGATCAATCCCCGCGCGATCTGCAATTTGGGTGACTGGATGCGCCAGCCTGCGGCGCGCGCCAGGGATTGAGGATGATCGCGGCCAGAATGAAATGCACGATGAAGCGCAGCCACACCACTTCCATTGTCGGCAATTCACGGCTTGCCAGTTTGGCGCAGGAATCCAGCAGCGCAAACAACGACACCGCCGTCATCATCATCAAGGTCGCCTTACGGTAATCCGCATTGGCGCTTGTCGTGCGGAACACGCGCGAGGCATCGCTCGAAGCCGGGTTGCGGCCTGGCAGGCTGCTCAAGGCGCTCACGAGGCGCTTGCGTGTCTCCGGCATATTCGGCCCTTTCCTGGGGTCTTTGGTTTCAAGGCCCGTTCACGTCATGACGCAACAGGCATGAGGTGTTTTCACCACCCGCCGCAGTGTCATCAACGCGACGCAATCGCCGCCGCCGCGCTCGCCATGATGCCCGCACTAATGCGATTGGTCAGCCGCATGGCCCTCGGGCTTTTGAGCAGACGCCGTACCCTTGAGGCCAGAACCAGCCACGACAGATCGACGACCATCAACACGCCAATGGTGACCACCAGAAGCGCGCCCCAGACAACGAGACTCATATGCGCCACATCAATCAGGGTCGGCACCAGCGCCACATAAAACAGCACCGCCTTGGGATTGCCGAGCGCCACGGACAAGCCGGTCGCATACAGACGCAGAGCAGATGTCCGTGGCAGGGTGGCGTCTTCGCCAGCCTCCTGTGAGGCGGGCGTGCGCCACATTTTCCAGGCAAGATACAGCAGGTAGAGCACACCGCCCCATTTGAGGATCAGAAACGCAGGCTCAAAAGCTGCGGCCAGCGCGCTGACGCCCCACACCGCGCAAGACATCCAGATCGCCTCGCCCATCCAGATGCCGATCAAAAAGGGCAGCACAGCCCTGGCTGCCACGCGTCAGTACCTGCGACACCAGTGCCGCAACGCTGGGACCGGGAGATGCGGCAACGACAAAAAGGGCAACGGCATAAGCCACGAGAGACATGAGATCCATGAAACGATCCTCAAGACGGGAGACGCCGCACCAATCACCGGAACGGACTGAGGTTTTTCCTGATGTATCTGACTTCGCCCGCCTTGTCGATTGACGCCGACATACAGCCCATGTGGAAAGTCCCCTGTGCGGACAGAGGCGACGCCACCTCGTCTGCCTCTCTGCCTCCCCGCACAGACAGGAAGATTTGTTCTTGCAACATATCCATATATCGAATATTCTTGATATATGGATATAAATGAAAGCGTCTTTGCCTTTTCTGCCCTCAGCCAGCCGCTTCGTCTGCGGGTTTTACGCCTGCTGGTGCGCGCTGGACCCAAGGGGCTGCATGCAGGCGAGATCGGCGAGGCGCTGGATGTCCGCCAGAACACCATGTCGACCAACCTGAGCATTCTGCTGCGCGCTGGACTGGTGCGCCGCGAACGTGAGGGGCGCGCGATCCGCTATTTCGCCGATTTCGACGGGCTTGCCAGCCTGATCGCCTTTCTGGTCGAAGATTGTTGCGGCGGCCAGCCTGCCCTGTGTGCACCGCTTCTGTCCGCCATTTCCTGTGACGCCCAACCGCATGAAACGAGTCCTGAATGACCATCGTAATTCATCACAATCCAGACTGTGGCACCTCCCGCAACACGCTGGAAATGATCCGGGCCAGCGGCGAAGAGCCGGTGGTGATCGAGTATCTCAAGACCGGCTGGACGCGTCCGCAGTTGCAGGCGCTGTTCGCCGCTGCCGGCTTGACGCCACGCACTGCTCTGCGCACCAGCAAGTCGCCTGCCGAAGAGCTGGGCCTCACCGACCCTTCCGTCAGTGATGATGCCTTGCTCGACGCCATGCTGGAGCACCCGATATTGGTCAACCGACCCATCGTTGCCAGCCCCAAGGGTGTGCGTCTGTGCCGTCCCTCGGAAGAGGTGCTACCCCTCCTGGACACCAGCGCAATGGACACTTTCACCAAGGAAGACGGCGAAACCGTCAAGACGGGGAAGGCCTGAGCCGTGAGCGACGAACTTCAGACCCACGACCTGCCCAATATTGATTTCAACCAGATGCAGCGCGTCGACGCCGACGCTTATAAAAGTGCGGATGATCCCGGCCATGCACCGCGCATTCTGCTGCTCTACGGATCGCTGCGCAAACGCTCGTTCTCGCGCCTTGTGGCAGAGGAAGCCCAGCGGCTGCTGCGCTGGCACGGCTGCGAGGCGCGCATTTTTGACCCAACGGACCTGCCGCTGCCGGATGCCGCAGAGCCGGATCACCCCAGTGTGCAGGAATTGCGCGATCTGGCCAATTGGGCGGAGGGTATGGTCTGGGTGTCGCCAGAGCGCCATGGCGCCATGACCGGCATCATGAAGGCCCAGATTGACTGGATTCCGCTGGCACTCGGCGCCACACGCCCGACGCAGGGCAAGACGCTGGCCGTGATGCAAGTCTGCGGTGGATCGCAAAGCTTCAATGCAGTCAACCAATTGCGCATTCTGGGCCGCTGGATGCGCATGATTACCATTCCCAACCAGTCGTCCGTTGCCAAGGCGTTTCTGGAGTTCGATGATGCCGACCGCATGAAGCCGCCGGCCTATTACAATCGCATTGTCGATGTGATCGAAGAACTGGTGAAATTCACCTGGATGACGCGCGGGCGCTCCGCCGCCCTCGTCGACCGCTACTCCGAGCGCGTCGAAACCGCCGCAGAGCTTTCGAAGCGGGTGAATCAAAAGGCAATTTAAGATGAGAAGACGGGGCTGGCAGGCTCACAACGCCAGCACCCTGCCTCCCCCTGTCCTGCCCTCATTCCCTCAAGGGATCAGTCGTAGCCAGTTTTCAGTTTCGAACTTGTCGGAGGCCAGTTGTCTGGCTTCGCGCAGTTCTTCTTCCGTCAGCGCGCCGGCAACGCCGCCATTAAGGGAGACGAAGGTTTCGCGCATCCGCGCCAGGATCTCTTCTCGCGGCAAACCGGTCTGACTGCGCAGAGGGTCCACCCGCTTTGCGGCGCTGGTGGTGCCTTTGTCGGAGAGCTTCTCCCGACCGATGCGCAACAGCCTTGGTCATTTTCTCGCCGTCCATGTCATACGCCATGGTGACATGATGCAGCACCGTGCCGCCAGAATAGCGCTTTTGTGCTGCACCACCGATCTTCCCCTTGGGGCTGGTGATGTCGTTGAGCGGCTTGTAAAAGGCATCGATGCCAAGCGAGCGCAGCGCCTTCAGCGCCCAATTGTCGAGGAACGCATAGGATTCCTCGATGGTCAGATCACGCAGCAGATCACCGGGCGCATAAAGCGAATAGGTCACCGCGGTGCCGGGCTCCACATACATGGCCCCGCCCCCCGTCACACGACGCACCACATCAACGCCCATCTCGCGGCAGGCCTCCAGATCAACCTCGTTTCTCAATGACTGAAAGCTGCCGATGATCACCGCCGGGCGTACCCACTGCCAAAAGCGCAGCGTCGGCTTGCGCTGGCCCGTGGCCACCTGATGCGCCAGCACATCATCCAGCGCCAGATGCATGGCAGGGGTCTGCGGCTTAGTATCAAGGATCTGCCATTCGTAATCACGCCAATCGGTGCGTACATCGATGGCGCGTCGCACCGCCATGCCCACGGCCTCGGGTGAAAACCCCATCAAATAAGCATCCGGGCGCAGCCCGCTTCGGATCGCCTTGGCGATGTCATCCACCACGCTGTCGACGGGCAGGCCTTCAATGGCACGGCAAATGTCGGTCAGCGCCTCGGGCGGTTCCAGAAAAAAATCGCCTGCAACCTGAACATCGGCCAGTTTGCCATCCCGAATGTCCAGATCGGCCACCACCAGCTTGCCGCCGTCGACCTTATACTCACCATGCATTGTGTCCTGCCCTTTCAACGCGGCGCCCCTGCGTCGGCAGAATTGAGAGACAGGACAGGCTTGTCAAGGCACCGCCGCCGCCAAAACCACTGTGCCAGAGCATCGCACACGGCAAACTCACAGACAGGCGACTTCTCCTCGGCAGTGCAGCATATTTCAGTCTTTTTCCGCGCGTACGGTTCATAGGATGTGCTGTGAAAAGGAAACGGCGGAAGGGTCCCCTCCCGCCGTCTCTCACATCATACCAAACAGGCATCTGACGACGCTTTTATTTGTTTTTCGCCATCGCCGCCGTCAGCTTGTCGACATTGTACCGGAACATCTTCACATAGGTCGGAGCCGGGCCAGCGGCCTTGGACAGAGCTTCGACGTAAAGCTCCCCGCCCGGCTTGGCGTCAGTGGCTCGCGCGATCTGTTTCACCAGACGCGGATCATTGGAGTTTTCAAAGAAGTAGCTGGTCACGCCTTCCGCCTTGATCTGGTCGATCAGCTTTGCAACTCTTGTGGCTGAGGCTTCAGCATCCGTCGAATAGCCAAGCGGCGACAGAAAAGTAACCTTATACTCACGGCCAAAGTAGCCGAAGGCATCGTGACTGGTCAGCACCTTGCGCCGTTTGATGGCGATCTTGTCGATGCGGGCGTGGGCATAAGCGTCCAGCTCGTCCAGCGTCTTGAGGTAGCGTTTGGCATTGGCCTTGAAGCTGGCAGCATCAGCCGGATCGACCTTGATCAACGCAGCCTCGATGTTCTTGACCCAGATCTTGACGTTGAGAGGATCATTCCAGACGTGCGGATCCGTGATGGTCTTGCCATCATCGACCATCTGGTGGGTCTTGATGCCTTTTGACACGACGATGCTGTCGTTTTTGGTGCCGGACGCGGTCACCAGACGGGTCATCCAGCCCTCAAGCCCTTCACCACTAACGAAAACCACATCGGCGGCTTTCAAGGCACGGGCATCCGCCGGAGATGGCTCGAATTCATGCGGGTCGCCATTAGGCCCAACAAGGCTTTTGACGGTGACGTGGCTGCCGCCAACCTGATGCACGACATCGGCGAGGACGGTGAAGGAAGCAACGGTCTTGAGCTGCGCCGCAGAAGCCGTGGCGCTCAGGCACGACAGAACGCTCAAGGCTGCACCGGCGACAAGCAAAGATTTCAACATGGAGGAATGTCCTAGTTTCATGAATGGAAATGGGGTTGACGAAGGGCCCGTCGCAACAGCCCTGAAGGGCAGAAGACGAAGGACAAACTGTAGAGACACGCAGCGGCCAGAATGATTGCCGGGCCTGAGGCCACATCCAGATAGTATGAGGCGACCAGGCCGATGTAGGAGGCTGCGAAGGCGATCAGAACCGCGCCCAGCAACATGGCGGGCAAGGTGCGAAACCAAAGCTGCGCGGCGGCGGCCGGCACCACCATCAGACCAATGGCCATCAAGGTGCCAAGCGCCTGAAAACTGGCGACGAGATTGACCACCACCATCAGCATGAACAGGCCGTAGATGAGCGCGCCGCGGCCCCCAACGGCCCGCAGGAATCCCGGGTCGAAGCAATCAACCACCAGCGGGCGATAGATGATCGCCAATGTCACCAAGGTCAGGCTGGTGATACCGCCGACCAGATAGAGGGAGGGAGCGTCAATCGCCAGAATGGTACCGAAGAGCACATGCAGCAGATCAATATTGGAACCGCGCAACGACACCAGCATCACGCCAAGCGCCATCGAGATCAGGTGAAAACTGGCAAAGCTGGTGTCTTCTTCCAGCACCGTCGTGCGGTTGACCAGCCCGGCAAGACCGGCGACCGACACTCCGGCAATCAAACCGCCAAGTCCCATGGCAAGCAACGACAGGGAGCCGGAAAGGAGATAGCCGATGGCCGCGCCGGGCAGAACGGAATGCGCCAGCGCGCCACCCATCAGGCTCATCCGGCGCATCATCAGAAAGGTGCCGATACTGCCCGCGCCCAGAGACAGGCAGGCACAGGCAACGAGCGCCCGGCGCATGAAGCCATAATCGGCAAACGGACCGCAGAAAAAATCCCAGGCCGTCATGCTGCGTTCCTTTCGCACGGCACAGGCGGCTCGCTCCAGTTTTCCGCCAAAGTGCGCGCCGCCTGCAAATTCTCTGGTGACAAGGCGTCTGCCGTTAAGCCCCAAGCCACCAGTTCACGCGCCAGAAGCAGCGTTTGAGGGAAATGCGCCCGCACCTGCTCGAAATCATGCAACACCGCCATCACCGTGCGGCCTTGCATTTGCCAATGCAGGATGATCTTCAACAAATCCGCCGTGGTGCGACTGTCAACGGCGGTAAAAGGCTCATCCAGCAAGATCAACGCCGCATCCTGCATCAGCAGGCGGGCGAACAGCACCCGCTGAAACTGACCGGCGGAAAGCGCCGCAAGAGTGCGCGTGCCGAAGCCCGACAATCCGACATGTTCCAGCGCCGCATCTGCCCGGTATCGGTCTGCCGGCCTGATCCGCCCAAAAAGCCCGCAGCGTGCCCACGCGCCCAAAAGCACAGTGTCCATCACGCTGATTGGAAACTTGCGGTTGATTTCGGCAGCTTGTGGCAGATAGGCGATTTCAGCCGTCTTGCAGTTCCGCAGAAGACGTCCTTCGGCTGGTCGTAATTCGCCCATGAACGCCTTGAGCAAGGTGGATTTTCCCGCGCCATTGGGCCCGGCGATGGCCGTCAGACTGCCCGGCATCACAGTGCCGGAGACATGATGCACCGCCGGCTGGCGCTGATAGGCCACCGTGACATTTTCAAGGGTGATGACGGGAGCGCTCATGACAGGGAAACGGCCCAATGAATGGCGCCCCAAACAAGAACGAGGCAGACTGCCACACCAGCAAGACGCGTCAGGGCAGACAGCTGCAACAAACGCAGAAAAGAAGAAAAAAGCGGCATCTATAAAGTGGGCTCCCGGGTCATTAGCAGCGGCCTACTACGGTATGTTATATAATAACAAATGTAATGATATAACAATAAGGCAAAAATACGGCAACTTGGGCAGTCGCTTTTCCCGTGTGGCATGCGCCCGCCGGCCCCTGTAGCTCCACCCAACACGGCCTGAGGGCCCCCTCCACATCAGGCGGATCCCCGGTACAACACCGCCGCGCGCGTCCTTCTCCGTCGCGCGCCCCCACATCCTGCTGCCAACGGCTTGAGCTTCTCTGGAAATGGTGATCCTATGGCGCGTCTTGCGAACCCTGCGCCAGTGCCCCACATTTGGGGTTCGCATCTATTTCCCCGCCTTGAGAGACCTCAGCTTCATGTCAGACCCATTCAACGACACTTTCGACGCTTTCCTGTTCGACATGGACGGCACCATCCTCACCTCGATCGTTGCTGCCGAACGGGTCTGGACGAAATGGGCCAAAGAGTATGGTCTGGACCTCGAAACGTTCCTGCCAACCATCCACGGACGCCGCGCCATTGAAACGATCGGCGATCAGAAGCTGGATGGGGTCGATCCGGTGAGCGAGGCCCACAGGTTGACCGACATGGAAATGGAAGACGTCGACGGCGTGGATCCCATTGCCGGGGCCGCTGCATTTCTTTCCGCCCTGCCTGCGGACAAATGGGCAGTGGTCACATCCGCACCGCGCCGTCTGGCCCTGCGTCGTCTCGAAGCCGCCGGTCTGCCCTTGCCCGATCTGCTGGTGTCGGCCGACGATGTGGAGACGGGCAAGCCCGCGCCGGATTGCTTTTTGCTGGGCGCAGACCGCTTGGGTGTCAGCCCGAAGCGCTGCCTTGTGTTTGAAGATGCGCCTGCGGGCATTGAAGCCGGAGAAGCCGCTGGCGCATCTGTGCTGGTGATCACCGAGACCCACAAAGAAGGCATTGCGACCCGCCACCCAACCGTCACCAATTATGAAGACCTGCAACCCGTTGTCACCGAAGGCAAACTGTCGCTGGTCAAACGCACGGGATAAGCGCTTCAGACAAATGTAAAAGGCCCGCCTCCCCTTTAACCGGGCAAGCGGGCCTTTTTCTGTCACGCTGATCCGTGTGGCACGGCCTGCGTGGCCAACAATCGCGATTTCACAGCCAGCCGCGACGTTTGAAATAAACATAGGGCAGAACGGCCGAAAGGATCATCAAAGAGAGAGCGAAGAAATAACCGCCCTGCCAATTCAGCTCCGGCATGAAGGCGAAGTTCATACCGTAGATCGAAGCGATCATCGTTGGCGGCAAGAACACCACGGACGCGACGGAAAAGATCTTGATGATCTGGTTCTGCTCAAGATTGATCAGCCCCAGTGTCGCATCCAGCAGGAAGTTGATCTTGCCCGACAGAAAGCTGGCATGCTCGCCAAGCGATGCAGCATCACGCTGCAAAAGCTTCAAGCGCTGGCGTGTTTCCTTTGAAGACGAACGGCCGTGCCGCTCCAGCGCGCTGTGATAGGTGACCAGCCGTGACAGCGACACCAGACTTTCGCGCGTTGCCGTGAGGAAATCGCCTTTCCAGCCAATCTGCTCGATCAGGGAGCGGAGATCATGCGTCTTCTTGGTGACATTGGACACTTTGGAGCGGAACACTTCGCGCGAAACCGCGTCGATATCACCGCCGATACGCTCAAGAACATCGGCCATACGGTCGATAATGGCCTCCAGAATTCCCAGCATCACCTGCTCACCGGAGGTACAGGGCAGTCCATTGGGCCGCTGTACCCGACTGGTGAACAAGCGAAAAGGGCGCGCATCAATGTAACGCACCGTGATCAGCGTTTCGCCTTTGAGAATAAAAGTCACCGGCGACTTCACAGGGTCATCGCCTTCCAGACCGGTCAGGGTGGTCAGCGTCATGACTTCAGCGCCATCTTCCTGATAGAGACGCGCCGATGGCTCGATTTCTTCCATCTCATCACGTGAGGGAATGTCAACACCCGTCATGCGCTCGACCATCTTGGTTTCATCCGCCGACGGGCTCATCAGATCATACCAGACCACCTGATCGGCCTCGACAAGCGCGCTGTCGGCCTGCACAAGATGGGTGGCTTCACGCACATAGCTCAAAAGCATCGGGCACTCCTTCGATGGCCCTTCCACAAGATCGACATGGTGATGACGACAGGCGGGAAGGCCGGTCCTGACAGGTGACACGTCACAACCGCGTGTCCACCTGATGATCCGCGATCCTTGCAGCGTTCGAATGACAAACGCACGCTTCGTGTCGATGCGTGGAAAGCGCTGCCATGTCAAGCGTTCTCCCTGCACCTGCCTCACACGCTTGTGAAGGGCAACAGGCCGTCACCGCCCGTCTTGCGCCCGGTCGAAAACCGGCCCAGACTTCCCGCCTGGATATTTTTATGCTCTACAAGACCCCTGCTGTATCTGACAGTACCGATCAGCATCAGGTCACGGACAGGACACCGGAATGACGCGCGCAGCCCCGCCCCGAAAAGCAGCGAAGAAACCACTTCAGAAGCAAACCAACCACGCCCATGTAGTGGGCGTTCTGGGCGAGGAAATCGTGGCCGGGATCTATCCGGTCGGCTCTATCCTGCCGGGAGACGTCGAGCTTGCCGCCCGCTTTCAAGTGTCACGAACGGTGTTGCGGGAAGCTATGAAAACGCTGACGGCACAGGGGCTTGTCAGTCCAAAAGCACGCGTCGGCACCCGCGTGACGGAGCGGCGCAACTGGAACCTGTTTGATGCC
Source organism: Roseibium sp. 10G30-5 (assembly GCF_055809635.1). NCBI lineage: Bacteria > Pseudomonadati > Pseudomonadota > Alphaproteobacteria > Hyphomicrobiales > Stappiaceae > Roseibium > Roseibium sp. 10G30-5. The sequence goes on along the minus strand of NZ_JBVVUH010000001.1, from coordinate 17,765 downwards.
GACGTCCTGACATGGCATTTTCGCCATGGCTCCAATGCCGAACTTTTGCAGCACGTCAACGATTTGCGAATGTCACTTGAACCCTCTGCCGCGGCCATGATGGCGCGCCATGCCACCACCGATGACTTACGCGCGCTTGGTGACATTTTCACCCGTATGACACAGGCGCGCGACCCGGAAGCTTTCGCAAGCGTCGATCTGGAATTGCATCTGGCCATTCTGGAAGGCTCGCGCAATCCGTTCATGGGGTGCGTCGGCAACCTCATTCACACGCCGCTGGGTCGGACGCTGCAAATGACGTCTCCGGACATGGACATCGCCGACCTGGAGCTGGCGATTGCCAATCACGGGCGCATCGTCAACGCCATTCTGGCGCGTGACCCAGAGGCTGCGAGCGCCGCCATGCGGGCGGTGATCGTCGACGGACAAGACCGTTTGAACCGCGTCAAGCCCGCCTGAAACCTGCTTTGCCGCAACAAGAGGCAATTTACGCAGAGAAACCCTCGGGATCTCGAACTTACCAGCGTTGCCACGCAATCTAAGTAGTAATAACAATCGTCGCAAGCAACGTTGCCGCTGTTACCGTCGACACCTTTTGATCCCGTCTGCCAGAGGAAGCGCTCTCATGATCAGCCCAGTCATCTTTGAAGCCGAGCGAGACGGCTATCTGTTGAGCACAGACCCCCGCATGATTGATCTGGAAATCGTGCATGATTTTCTGGCCAATCAAAGTTATTGGGCCAAGGGACTGGCGCGCAGCCAGTTGGAAAGCGCTCTGGAAAACTCTCTGGTCATGGGCATCTATGCCAAGAACGGCGCAATGACCAGCTTCGGGCGCGTCATCACTGACTATTCGATGTTCGCCTATATGCGGGATATCTTCACCTTGCCGGAACATCGCGGCCTGGGTTTGGCGTCGTGGATGTCAATCGCCATTCGCGCCCACCCCAATCTGGCGGGCGTCACCAACTGGATGCTGGCAACCGCGGACGCGCATGCCGTTTATGCCCGTGCAGGCTTCCGTCCCCTTACCAACCCGCAGAATTACATGAGCTACCGGATCGAGACAGAGGCAACCGCCTCGCAGGAAAAAGAGCCCGCCTGATCCCAACGGATCAGAACCGATCCTGCGCGATCTCAGCTGCGCACGATCTGTGTCATGCAGCCATCGATGGAGCCATGCAGGCTTTCCACCACACGATGGCGGAAGCCCTCTGTACGCAACAGCTTTTCGTCGTGACGATTGGACATGAAGGCCATCTCCACCAGCACACTGGGGATAGAAGGCGACCGCAGCACGACAAAATTGGCGTGTCTTGCAGGGTTTGTCAGCAGATGCACTTCTCCGCCAAGCGACTTCACCGCATCGCGTTGCAGGCTCATCGACCACATATGAGTGTCGCGCCGCATCAGACTGCTGAGAATATCAGCGACTTCGGGCTTCATGTCGTCAAACTGATTGGTGTCATCACCACCGGCCGTGTTCTCGATACGCGCCACCTCGGCGGCCTGTGCATCGGACGCATGAATTGCGCCGGTATAAACGCTCGCGCCGCGCACATCCGGATCAGAAATTGCATCGGCATGGATCGACATGAATAATTTTGCGCCGTGCTGTTCGGCAAATGTCACCCGCTTGTGCAGCGGAATGAAGCTGTCATCATCACGGGTGACGATCACGCGATACTGACCGCGTTCCTCCAGCTTCTTCTTCAACGCAAGCGCCGTATCCAGCGCCACGTGCTTCTCAAGCAGCCCCGTCACACCAACAGCGCCGGGATCATGTCCGCCATGACCGGGATCAAGAACAATCAGCGGCGTCTCGATCTTGGGCTTCGCAAACACCCGTCTTGGCAAAACAACGGATGGAACGGTGGCAGCTCCCAGCAGGAAGCTTCGACGCGTCAAACGCGACGACGACCCTCGTTTCGAAGTCATGGCAGATTTCCTTCGTCTCAGGCGTGAGGCTTCCATACGCAACACCAGAAGCCTTTCGTGTCGTGACCCCTCTTCGATACGTCATTCTGCCTACTGTCTTCAAGGCCCTCAGCCTGGGGATTTTGGGGAGCTTTGCCTTTCGCTTCACGCATGAGCACGCCCCAAAGTCTCCCGATGTTCGGGAGCATTTATGAGTGTATCTGGATGTGTCTCATATCCTTTGCAGCGGGCACCATCTCAGATCCCGGCTCGGGCCAGCCTGATGAAGCCTTGCGCAACCGGCGAGCGATTGTCACGAGCGATTGCCAGCGCCAGACTGACGGTCTGCGTCGACAACAGCAATTGCTTGTAGACCACATCATGTAACGCAAGCTGATGCATGGATGCTGGCACCAGAGAAAATCCAAGTTCTGCCGAGACCAACGACAGGATCGACGTGATCTGTGGCGCCGCTTGACCCAGCACCGGCTCAAAACCTGCCTCATGGCAAGCCCGCAAGGCCTCGTCGTGCAGCGAAACACCGACCTTGCGTGGAGTCAGGATCAGCGGCATATCGCGCAGGCGGATCAATTCGATTGCACCCGCCTCGGGGGCTGGATCAAGCGCTTGCGGCACGGCGGCGACCAGCGCTTCCTCCGTCAGATGATAGGTCAGCAACTCGCGCGGGTCCGACGCATGCGGGCGCATGATCGCCACATCTATATTGCCCGCAGCCAGATCATTGACCAGGGCTTTGGAATTGGCCTCCACCAGCCGCAAGTCGACTTCAGGCCGTTCGCGACGATAAGTGCGGATGGTCTGTGCGACCATCGGGTTCAAGGCACCGGCACCAGTGAACCCAAGGGTCAATTGCCCGGTCTCGCCGCGGGCTGCGCGCCTTGCGGCCTCCACCGCCTCAGTGGCAGTCCCCGGCAGAAGCCGCACGCGTTCCAGAAAAACGGTCCCGGCATTGGTCAGCTCCGCGCCGTGTGGCACCCGATGGAACAATTGCGTGCCGATCTCGGTTTCAAGCGAGCGGATCTGCTGGCTGAGAGGCGGCTGGCCAATGCCCAAGCGCTCGGCGGCGCGGGTGAAATTGCCCTCCTCCGCCACCGCGAGAAAATATCGAACGTGACGCAATTCCATGCTGGCCCTTTTCCTTCCATATCTAAAACATATCACAAAAGCCACTTCCATATATTAGAACAATGAAACAGACCGCGCTATTTCTAGGTCAATCCCATCAGACAAGAAGACAGCCATGTCCGTCACGACCCAGATCCCGATCAACGCAGCGATGCCCCTTGCGTCGAAGCCCATTCCGCGCCCGCAATACATCCGAAGGGGCACGTTGGCGTATCGCAACACGGGCATCGCCCTGTTTCTCGCAGGCTTTGCCAGTTTCGCACTAATCTATTGCGTCCAGCCGCTTTTGCCCGCCTTTGCCAGAAGCTTCCATCTGAATGCTGCCGCAAGCTCTCTCGCCCTGTCGGCCACCACAGGCTGTCTTGCCGTGGCCATCTTCCTGATGAGTGCAATTTCGCAAGGACTGGGCCGCAAGGGATTGATGTTCGGCTCCATGTTGCTGGCCGCAGCCCTGAACATGGCCGCGGCCTCCGCCCCCAGTTGGCATATGCTGATCGCCATTCGCGCCCTTGAAGGCGTCGTCCTGGGCGGTGTACCTGCCGTCGCCATGGCCTATCTTTCGGAAGAAGTTGATCCCGCTCACCTTGGCAAGGCCATGGGGCTTTATATTGCAGGCACCGGGTTTGGGGCGATGATGGGCCGGATCGGCATGGGCCTCATGACGGAGATTTCCTCCTGGCGTGTGGCCATGGCCGTGCTCGGTCTGTTGTGCGTATTGTCAGCCATCGGCTTTGCCTATCTGTTGCCGCGCTCGAACAATTTCACCAAACAACGTGTCACCAGCCCAAGCTTTCATCTGGCAGCCTGGGCCGAGCACCTGTACCAATCCGGACTTGCGCAAGGTCTATCTGCTGGGCTTCTGCCTGACGAGCGTCTTTGTCACCGTGTTCAACTACGCCACCTTTCGGCTGGCAGCAGCCCCCTATAATCTGGGCGACACGGCCATCAGCATGATTTTCCTGATCTACGCCTTCGGCATTGTCTCATCGCAAGTTGCGGGCAATCTGGCAGACCGTGTCGGGCGTCGCCCGCTGCTGGTCTTTGCCTTTGTCGCCATCCTGTTGGGTGTCGTCATCACCCTCGCAAGCTCACTGGTCGCCATCTGCGCAGGCATTGCCATCGTCGCGACCGGATTTTTCATTGGCCATTCTGTCGCCAGCAGTTCGGTCGGCGCACAGGCCACCCGTGCCAAGGGCCATGCCTCATCGCTCTATCTGTTGTTCTATTACATAGGGGCCAGCGTCATTGGCTCGACCAGCGGCTGGTTTTGGGAAAGCGGCGGCTGGACCGCAATCGTCATCGTCACGGCCCTGCTGGCAATCGTCGGCACGCTGGTTGCCGTCACGATCCGGCCACGTCCGCACCCCTGACCCGGCCCGTCAAACAGCCATCAGGCACGCGGTGTCAGCGAACGGTCGTATTGGTTGAGAACGCGGGCAACATCGGACACACAGCGGGTCAAGGCAACCGAACTGTCGAGCGTGAACGACAGGTTATCGCGCTGAAACAGGGCGATGCACTTTTGCGCCGGATCATGTCGAGACGTATAAAGAACACCATCGAGCTGGTCGCCATGCTCCCAGAGTGCATCGCTTAACGCGCCACAAGGCACGTCCGGCCCTGTCACCAGCGTTTCCGGCAGGCCAAGCTTTTGAACCGCGTCGCCATAAAGCGGCACCAGCCGCAAGGTCCGGTCGGTGTGCAAATGCGTGATGCTGCGCGAGAACACCGCCTGACGCCCGACCATACGACGCGACGGCGCCCGCAAAAGGGTTTCGGCAAAGGCGCTTTCAAAGCTCAGGGCCAGATACAGAATGCCGAACCGACCGCTGACCGGATCGAACCGATTGGTGGCAGGCAGGCCAACACCCGGACCGAAATAGATCGGCGCATGAAGGCTGTGGTGCAACCGGAACAACGTCGTTTGCGGCCCCACCCGCACGATCGGCAGAGCATGGGTCTTCACGTCCGGCATCCCGGCGGGTAACCCGGACGGGTCCATGTCGGCGGGGGTCTGGTCGTCCGGCATGATCAGGCGAACCCATCGCTCTGGCTGGCATGAGCAAGGCGCAAAACCGTCTCCAGGCCGCCTGCCTTCATCCGGTCAAGCGGCGTCTGACCCGGCCGTGCCTGACCATGCGCTGCCAGATCAGCAGGCTCTTTGCCCGCCACCGCACTATCTGGCGTCAACAGAAAATCCAACACGAGCCAGGGACTTTCCGCGCCCAGGCCCTTGATCACATCGGCCAACCCCGCCACCACATCCTTGTCCACAAACTGGCAGCGCGGATAACGCCAGGCGCTGCCTTCGCGCACGGCCAGAAGGGACTGCGTGCGACGGCGCTTGTCGACCGCCTGCCGCGAAATCCCACCAAGCGCCTGACCCGCCTCTTCGCTGCTCAAGGTGCCTCCGGCGGCTTCCAGCAGTTGCTCACGATGTTCGACGCTGCGCGCTTCCACCGACACGAGAGGATCCAGCTCCGCTGTCGCCGCACTGATCAGATCGGAGCGCGCCAACAAGCTGGCGATGGCCCCTGCCCCGGTTTGCGCCGACAAGGCCTCGATGATCGCCTGATCGGGCATATGCACAACCATGGCATCCAAGGCGGCGACGGCACGTTTCAAGAAAGCTTCCTGCACCGACCCATGCACGGCGTGCAGCTTGAACGAAGTGGAAGAAGTGTCGTCTGACGCCATGAAAAGGTCCGTCGTCTGGCCTGAATGCTATGCCGGACACTATATGTCCGCAGCGGTCGCTGCGCGAGTCCAAAGAACCGCCCACTGGACCTGGGCGCAGACTGGCACTTGGCGCGTCAGACCAAACCTCTGCATGCCGTCACAGCCCCAGCAAACGCGGCAGCGTCATGATCAACCCCGGCGTATAGGTGACAATCAGCAGAATGACAAAGAGCACCGCATAGAACGGCACCATCGCCCCCATCACCTGCTCGACTTTCATCTTGGCAACGCTGGCCCCGATAAAAAGCCCTGTGCCCACTGGCGGAGTGATGGTGCCAATGGCGAGGTTGAACACCAGAATGACGCCGAAATGTACCGGATCATAGCCAACCTTCTGCACGATTGGCAGCAGAATGGGCGTGAAGATCAGGATGGCCGGGCCAATATCCATGAAGCAGCCGACAACCAGCAACACCGCATTGACGATCAACATGACGATGATCGGATTGTCCGACACACCCAGAATGAGGCTGGACACCGCCGCCGGAATGCCGGTGAAGGCCATGGCAAATGACAGGGCGGCCGACGCAGCAAGCAGCATCATGATCGAGCCGGTCATTTGTGCTGTTTCCAGCAGAAATGCCGGCAGCCGGGTGATCGGCGTGGTCCGGTGAATGACGAAAGCCAGAAGCATGGTGTAGATCACCGCAATGCCAGAGGCCTCCACCACCGTGACAACCCCGAAGATAATGCCGCCGATGACCAGAACAATCAGGAACAGGCTGGGAATGGCTTCCAGCACGATGCGTCCGGCCGCCGATGCCGAAACGCGTTCGGCAATCGGATAGCCGCGCCGCCAGGCATGATGAAGCTGGTCAGCGCCATCAAAGCCAGACCCCACATAACGCCTGCCACCGCGCCGCCCAGGAACAGCGCAGCGATGGAGGTGCCGCCAGAGACCAGCGAATAAATGATGAAGGCGGTCGTTGGCGGGATCAACATGCCGGTAGGCGCGGAAACAATATTGACGGCAGCGGCAAAACTGCGGTCATAGCCTTCACGCACCTGCGTTGGCACCATGACACCGCCAATGGACGTTGACGCGGCAATCGCTGATCCGGAAATGCAGCCGAACAGCATATTGCCCGCGATGTTTGTTTGCGCCATGGAGCCAAGGTATGCGCCCGGAAATCAGCTTGGCGAAATTGACCAGCCGCACGGCAATGCCGCCGGAATTCATGATCACACCGGAAAGAATGAAGAACGGCACGGCCAGCAACGAAAAACTGTCCAGACTGCCGAGCATCTTTTGCGCAGCGGTGAAAAGCGCCATGTCGGGCGGGGCCACCAGCAGAACCGCAGAAATCGCAGCTCCGACGATGGACACGGCCAGCGGAATGCCAAGCAGTGCCAGCACCGCAAACACACCCACCATGATCAGACTTGCAGTTCCAGCCATGATCAGTCTCCGGCCACGACGGCTTTTTCGATCGCATCCGCTTCTGCCGCCCCACCGCGCAGCAGATCGACCAGATTGAGCACACTGTAAACAACCATCAGACAGCCCGTGAGTGGCAAAGCGGCATAGATATAACTCATCTGGATCTGAAGCACGGCACTGCGCTGATGTTCGGCGATTTCGACGCCGCGCCAGCCGCCGATGATCAGCACAGCCACCGCAAACACGATGAACGCCACCGGCACCAGCGCTTCCAGAACACGGCGGGCGCTGTCGCCCACCATATCCCGCACCAGATCAACGGCCATGTGCGTGCCCCGTCCGGTGCATAACGCAGCCCCAAGCAGAGACAGCCAGATGACACCGAAGCGCAGCGCTTCTTCAGAAAAGGTCGAAGGCGCGTCGAGCACATAGCGACTGATTACCTGCCAGTGCCAGCACCACAACCATGGCCGCAAGCAACAGGCAACACACCGCCCCGACGACACGATCCAGAACACGACGCACCATTGAGGTCATTATTTGCTATCCGCAACCGCGCGGATCTCCTGATAGACCTTGTATTTGTCCTTTTCGGACTTCAGGTCGTCATACATCGGCTGCACAGCCTTTTGGAACTGGGCAATGTCGGGATGAAAAATCTTCACGCCAAAGTCTTTCTCAGCCTTTTTGCGGGCCGTGGCCACGGCATCATTCCAGTACTGACTTTTCAAACGCGGTGGATTCCTTGGCCGCGTCTTGCACCGCCTTGCGCTGGTCGGGCGTCAGCCGCTTGAGGGTGGCCGTCGAGATCAACAGAATGTCCGGAATGCGTGTGTGGGCATCAAGCGAGAAATTCTTCGCCACTTCGCCGTGACGGGCAATGGTCAGCGCAAAGACATTGTTTTCCGCGCCGTCCAGCACGCCCTGCTGCAAGGAGGTGTAGACCTCGCCCTGGCCCATGGCGATTGGCGATGCCCCCAGCATCTTCATCATCTTGATCGACGTCGGGCTTTGCATGACGCGGATCTTGAGACCCTTGAGGTCAGCCACCGTCTTGACCATCGATTTGACGGTGTAAAAGCTGCGCGCGCCGCTGTCATAATAGGTCAGGCCGACCATGCCGGTCGATTTGGTTGAATCGTAGATCGGCTGCATGATCTTCTGATCATCCATGACCTTGTAGAAATGCTTCTGACTGTCGAACAGATACGGCATCGAAAACACGCCATAAACGGGCGAGAAACTTTCCATCAGCCCGCCGCTGACCTTGGTCATGTCAAGCGTACCGCTTTGCACCATCTCGACAAGCTGACGCTCACCGCCAAGCTGGCTGTCAGGAAAGAACTGCACGGTGACATCGCCGTGGGTCTTGTCCTTCAGGATGTCGGCAAACTTGTGCATCGCCTTGACGGTGGGTGTGGCGTTGCTGGCATAGCCGAATTTCAGTGTCGTGGCATGGGCCACCGACAAACCGGCCAAAAGGCATGTACCAGCCAGAAGCAGACGAGATTTCAACATGGTTTCCTCCCAGAAAATTGCATACGGACCAGGCTCGCTCCCCTCCCAAGGGGCGGCCAGATAAAGGGTCGTCAGATAAAGGATCTCAGGTATTCGCTGAGACAGAACATGGCCATCGCCTGTACCATAGGGCATCGAGGTCAGTTTGATCTGCCGGTAATAGTCCAGATCGTCGCCCATGGCGGTGCCAAAGGAGACATTCTGCAACTCGCCTGCCTCGGAGATATTGGCGACAACGCCCTGAACCGCTTTTTCGGCAACCGCGCGGAAGCGCGGATCGAGATAGCGCTTGCGCACGCCCTTCAAAAGACCATAAGCAAAGCCCGCCGTGGCAGAGGTTTCCAGATAGCTGTCAGGATCATCCAACAGCGTATGCCACAGGCCACTGGCGTCTTGCAGCTTTTCCAGCGTCTCTGCCTGCCGCTTGAACAGCGCCAGCAGATGACGGCGCAGCGGATCGCCTTCCTTCAGGTCCAGAAGATCAATGAACTCTGGAATCACAATGGTGATCCAGCTGTTCCCGCGAGCCCAAAGTGCGTCGGCGAAGTTGTGGTTCTCCTCAAACGTCCAGCCGTGATACCAGAGGCCGCTGGCCGTATCGGCCAGATATTGCGCATGAATGAGAAACTGATATTTCGCCTCCTCGACGAAGTCCGGCCTGTTGAGGACCAGACCGATCTTCGCCAGAGGCATGACGCTCATCATCAGCGTGTCGTCCCACATCTGCTGATGATTGACGCTGTTGTAGACGATATGCTGCAAACCACCGTCGCGGGTGCGCGGCATCTCGTACATCACCCATTCCGCCCAGGTTTCCAGATAGGAAGCCGAAACCGGGTCCGGATTGCGCTCATACAGATTGGCAAGCGTCAGGAACGGGGCCACCGTATTGATGTTCTTGGTCGGTGTGCCCTCGGACAGCCGCTGGTGGAACCAGTCAGTGATGATCTCCATGGCGCGGGCATTGCCGGTCAACTGCCAGTATTTGAACAGGCCGTAGAGACCGATGCCATGCGTCCACTCCCAGCCAGCCCAGCCTTTCGTATCGATGACACGCCCGTCGTCCAGCCGCAGCAGGAACTCGCCGGTTGTATCCTCGATGTTGATGAGGTTGTCTGTCAGCCGGTCAATCAGATCGCAGACCTGAGCGCGGGTCAAAAAGTGATCACGCTGCGCCAGCAGCGGGTGCATTCCCATGAAAACCTCCCAAAAACACGCTTCAAAATTATGAAACGACGTTCCGAAAATTAAGCAACCATAATTTAAAAGGTTTTGCAAGCGCCTTGTCGAAACCTGCAATACAAGTTATTTAATGAGTAATATCAGCGTTATATGCTTTTTTGCACACACCGCTTGACTTTGTTTTTTTGAATTTTCAAAATGAGGTTCCAAAATTTATAGAATGGCCCATGTCCACAGAACGCCCACAAAAGCCCGATAATGTTGCCTCGGTTCTGAAGGTCTTTTCGGTTCTCGAAGGACTGGCGGAAGGCAAGCTTGCCACGCTGGCGGACATTGCCCAACGAGCGATGACCTCCAAGAGCACGACCTATCGGTTGCTTCAGACCATGATTGATCTGGGCTATGTCGAGCAGGATGCCGATACCGAGCGGTATGGCTTGACGCTGAAATTGTTCAGTCTCGGCGCCCGAACGTTGCGCGGACAAAGTGATCTGCTGCGAGCGGCGGATCGGGTGATGGGGCGCCTGTCACGCGCCACAGGGGAATCCATCAATCTGGGTGTTCTCGACGAGCACGACCAGCGTGTCGCCTACATTCACAAGTATGATTCCATCTATAATCTGTCGATGCAATCCACCCTCGGCATGCGCAACCCGCTGCACAGCACCTCGCTTGGCAAGGCATTGCTGGCCTGAGCGGTCGGACGAAGAAATCCGCGAACGCCTGTCACGGATGACGCTGACGCCCGTCGCACCGCACACGATCACCGACCCGGATGCGCTTCTGGCACAGTTGCAGGCCTCACGCCAACGCGGCTTTGTGGAAGAGATTGAAGAAAGCGAGGCCGGTGTGCGCTGCATGGCCGCTCCGGTGCTGGATCATCTGGGACATTCAGTGGCCGCCATCAGCATTGCGTTCCCGCTGTTCCGGTTTCACGAAGACCGCAAATCCGAATATATTGAGCTTCTCACCGCCGCCAGCCTTCAGGCCTCACAGGCCCTCGGCTATTCCGAAGACCTCATCGCCAAGGCAATGCCGCAGGGATGAAAACTCCCCACCCGCTCAATCCGCGGGCTCTACGTTGATAATTTATAGGCATTTTGTCTTCGATGCCTATGCCACGCGTGGGCTATAAGACTTAAATCGGCTTTGTTAACGCTCTGCCCCTCAGCAGAGGACGGCAACGCCTGCGGCGGCGCATTTGGGTCCTTTTCCGCAGAATATCATATATTTCACAGGTATTTATGGCGCGTATTTGTAGTCGGGCAGAGAGGCTGCATACCGCTGCGTTTTCCGTGTTCTGGCTGCATTGCCTGATGCCTGCGGTTGTAGTCGGCACCCGATGTCCAGTTTTTGTACTTGATGCAGGGCGTACTCTCTCGGCTATACATAGGGATCGTGGCCTAACCGAGCGGAGAAGCATCGGCATGAAGCAGTTCACACACCCGAAGCCTGCACTTCCCATGAAAAGAGACGTGCAGTCACAAGTCCCTATTTCGGGCGTGAGCGTCTTCAAATGACAAAGAGCTGCATATCACCTTCGAAAAAACTTCAGGCACGCATCAAAGAGCAGGGAACATGAAAAAACTCGCCATCGTACTCTCAAGTTGCACTTTCCTCGCCGTTTCCGGCAGCGCTGCATTTGCAGAACAGTGGGATATGCCGACCGCATATCCGGCCGACAACTATCACACCGTCAACGCACAGACTTTCGCGGACGATGTGAAAGCCTGCACCGACGGCAAGCTGGATATTCGCCTGCACCCGAACGGGTCGCTGTTTGCCGGTGGCGAGATCAAGCGCGCCGTCCAGCTTGGCCAGGCCGCAGATCGGCGAGCGACTGCTCTCCGCCCATGCCAATGAGAACGCTGTTTTCGGCTATGATTCCATCCCGTTCCTGGCAACTTCCTTTGACGCTTCGGAAAAGCTGCGCGAGGCGGCCGAGCCAACGTTGAGCAAGGTGCTCAAGAAGCAGAACCTGACGCTGCTCTACACCGTGCCGTGGCCGCCTCAGGGCCTGTTCTTTGAAAAGAAGATCGACAGCGTGGCCGACATGAAGGGCATCAAGTTCCGCTCGTACAACGCGGCAACCGCCCGTTTTGCCAGCCTTGCCGGCATGATTCCCGCCCAGATCGAACAGGCGGAACTGAAGCAGGCTCTGGCGACCGGCGTCGTCTCCGCCATGATCACCTCGGCTGCGACCGCTGTGGACACCAAGCTTTGGGAAAACATGAAGTACTTCTATGACGTCAAGGCCTGGTTGCCGCGCAACAGCGTCTTCGTCAACAGCAAGGCCTTCGCCGGTCTGCCGGAAGCCTCGCAGAAGTGTGTCACCGACGCCGCTGCCAAGGCACAGACACGCGGTGCCGCCAAGGCCAAGGAGCTGACCAGCACCTTCGTCAAGACGCTGACCGACAACGGCATGACCGTGACCGAAGGCTCTCCCGAGTTGCAGGCAGGCCTGAAAAAGATCGGTGAGACCATGACGGCTGACTGGCTGAAAACCGCTGGAGCCGACGGCAAGGAAATCGTCGACGCCTACAAGAAGGGCGAATAACCCGTCATCTTGCTGGTCCCGCCTGCCATTGTGGTGGCGGGGCCAGATGCCATGTCGAGCCTGCCAGGCTCCCCTCCCCTCCCGGCACCCTCCGGAGCCCTTCATGCGTCGCGCACTCGACAGGTTGTACCTGATTTCCGGCTATGCAGCCGCCTTGTCTCTTGTGGTCCTTCTGGGCCTCATCGTCACCCAAATGGTGTCTCGCTGGTCCGGCCTGCTGTTCAAGGGCGGCGCAAACTATGCTGGCTACGCCATGGCATCGGCCACCTTTCTGGCGCTGGCCTATGCGCTGAACACCGACACCCACATTCGCGTCAACCTGTTCATCGATCTCTCAAAGCGCTGGCGTCGGATGATGGAGATCTGGGTCTATACGCTTGCCTCGGTGACCGGTCTGTTTCTGGCCTATTACGCCATCCAGTCCGTCTCATTTCAGCCACATGATCAATGACGTGTCCTAGCGCTAGGGACGCAACGCCGCTGTGGATCCCACAAACGTTCATGGCCGTGGGGGCCTGTCTCTTTGCGCTGGCGCTGGTCGACAATCTGGTGCGTATTCTGTTCACCTCCTTTCCCGGTATCGGCGTGACCCGCACGGACCTGAAGGAGTTGTTTTTCTCTTCGCCCAAAACGGCGATGATCCCCTTTGTGGTGACACTGATCATCATCTATGGCTCCGCCAAACTGATGACAGGCTTTGATCCCAATGATGTCGGGCTGAAGGTCGGCGTCTTTCTCTTCGCCATGTTCTTTCTGCTGGGCACCGGACTTTGGGTTGGTCTGGCTCTCATCGGCGTGTCTTACATCGGCATGATCGGCTTTACCTCGCGCGATCCTGGCAGCGCCATGCTGATCAGCATCTGGGCGACATCCAGCAGTTGGACGCTGACGGCCCTGCCGCTGTTCATCTGGATGGGCGAGATCCTGTATCGCACCCGCCTGTCGGAGGACATGTTCAAGGGGCTTGCGCCCTTACTCAGTCGCATTCCCGGCGGTCTGCTGCATACCAATGTGGTGGGGTGCACGGTCTTTGCCGCAGTCTCCGGTTCCTCGGCCGCCACCTTGACCACCGTTGGCAAGATGTCGGTGCCCGAACTGCGCAAGCGCGGCTATCCCGAATACATGACAGTCGGCACGCTGGCAGGCGCGGCAACACTGGGTCTCATGATCCCGCCGTCGATGACGCTGATCGTCTACGGCGTGTCGGTCAATGAAAGCATCACCAAGCTTTTCATGGCCGGGGTGGTTCCCGGTCTCGTGCTGGCGGCTTTGTTCATGCTGTATATTGTCGGCTGGTATTTCCTGAAACCGCACCAGCGGCCAGAGCCAGAACTCTGGATCGGCTTTGGCAAGGCATTGCGCCGCTCAACGCTGCTGATTCCGGTCATCGTGCTGGTGCTTCTGGTCATCGGGTCCATGTACACCGGCTATGCCACGGCAACCGAAGCTGCCAGCTTTGGCGTACTGGGCGCTCTGGTTCTGGCGGCTTTCCAGGGATCGCTCACCTGGCGCACGTTCCTCGACAGCTTGCTGGGCGCCACACGCACGTCAGCCATGATCTCACTGATCCTGCTGGGCGCGAGCGCCCTGACACTGGCCATGGGCTATACTGGCCTGCCGCGTGCGCTGGCCGAATGGATCGGCGGCCTTGGCCTGTCCCCGATGATGCTGGTCGCAGCACTGACCGTGTTCTACATCATTATCGGTATGTTCCTGGATGGCATCTCTGCCGTTGTGCTGACAATGGCAATCATCGAGCCCATGATCCGGGCCGCTGGCATCGACTTCATCTGGTTCGGCATCTTCGTGGTGGTGGTCGTGGAAATGGCCCAGATCACGCCCCCGGTGGGCTTCAACCTCTTCGTGCTGCAAGGCATGACAAAGCACGAGATCACATATCTGGCGAAGGTGGCCACGCCCATGTTCCTCATCATGATTTTCATGGTGGGGTTGCTGGTCGCCTTCCCCGATCTCGCGACCTGGCTGCCTGCACACGTGCGGACCAACTGAGCCGGAAACTGATACAACCAGACTTCAGAAGGCGGCCAATGGCCGCCTTTTTCATGAGCCCCGGAGTTTCACGGCGTGCCCAGCACACGACGATAGAAGTCCACGAGTGCAGACACGGCCTGTGTCACATAAGGCTCCCGATCATAGAGGTCGTAATGTCCGGCGCCCTCGATCACCTGCAGGTCCTTTTCACAGGTCGCTTTTTCATAAAGAGCCAGCCCATCCTGAAAGGATCCGAAACGGCCGACCCTGCTGCCAACAATCACCTGCAGCGGACAGGTCAGCAGCTCTTCCACCAGATGAAAGGCATCAAACGCCATCAGCGGCCCCACACCGCGCAAGGGAAAACGGTTCGTTGCCCCCGGATGCTGACCACGTGGAGTGCGATAATACCTGACGGCATCAAGCAGATCGCCATCGCTCAGTCCCAGACCCTCGGCCTGTTTCAGGCTGTCAGGTATCCAGCTGCGCATTACCACCGGCTCACCACACGCCTCATGCGTACGTGCCTCGGCAACCTCATCAAGCATCCGCTGTGCACAGCCGGGCGTTCGTGGATTTCCTCAAGCTTTGGCGCAAGCATGGTTAGGTTAAAGCGGCTGCCTCGGCCCGGATCAACGCCGAAAACCCGGTAGGCAACTTTACCGTCAAAGGTCAGCCGCTGGAGATAGATGAAGCTTGCGGCGCGTTCGAAATCGATCCATGTGGCCGAATTGCATACCTTCAGTCGGTCAAACTCGCGGCGGCTTGTGATCTGGAATTTGCGGCAATCCATGAATCGCTAGTAGTGGCGCTACAGAATACGGAAGAGATTGACCACATCGCCCGACCAGTCATTAATCACTTCGCTCTTGGAAACCTTAGTCGCGACGGAAGAACACGCCGCCCATGCTGACAAAGACCTCGGCATAGGTCCTGTGGGGCGTTGCGTTGACCCGAGCGATGTTCGTCTTCGCAAGTTGCCGTTTACCGCAGCTATAGGCTGCTGATGGAGATGAGGGTTCAATAGGCGACAGATAGGGAAGGATTTCCATTT
This sequence comes from Roseibium sp. 10G30-5, assembly GCF_055809635.1. Taxonomy (NCBI): domain Bacteria; kingdom Pseudomonadati; phylum Pseudomonadota; class Alphaproteobacteria; order Hyphomicrobiales; family Stappiaceae; genus Roseibium; species Roseibium sp. 10G30-5. The sequence continues at coordinate 2,279 of NZ_JBVVUH010000001.1, read as the reverse complement.
TCGAGGGCCCGAGAATCGGCCACTGTCAGAGTGCCTGCGAAAGCCGGCCGGGCATAGCAGTAATCTCAAGGTGCTGATGCAGAGCGAGTTCGTTTTTGCCGACTAGCCCCCCTTTCAGGGCCTTAGGGCAGCCCGACCGTTCGGTGGTTTGGCTTAATGAAAAGGTGACGCTGATGGACTTCGGTGCCGAGAATATCGCGAAGGCAATTCAACTGGCTGGGCAAGGCACCCAAGTCTTTGACAAGGCCATCGGTGCCGTTGGACGGCTTCGTGAGTTGCTGAGCAGCCCAAGGCAAGATGAAAACAGAGGCGAGTTGGATCAGTTGATAGTGGAGCTGAAACAGCAGTTGGTCGACGCGAAGCTCGCTAATGTTGATCTCAAAGAACAACTGAGCACGATTCGCGAAACTGTCATCGCCGAGGCGGAGAAAAGAACCGACCTTGGGCGCTATCGATTGCGCGAAACTCAGGCAAAGGACCGCGTTCTCACGTTGGTAGCTGACAAGCAACTCCCTGATGAGCCTATGCACTCGATCTGCCCAAAATGCGCTGAAGACGGCTTCAAAAGCGTATTGCAGGGTGGGCCTCACATTCTCAATTGTAACCGTTGCTCTGCGTCGTATCGGGACACTCCCTATCCGCCTATTTCTAAACGCAAGGGCAATTGGATCTAACACTCCAAATGTCATGTTAGCGACCACTTCTCCGCCCCCACTGCCTCTCCTCACTCGGCAACAGCTGCCCCTGCCCGAGATGCGGACCAGTCAGGTCTGCGGGTTTCCGTCTGAGCAGGCTCGGGACTGAGCCAGGAACAAACTCAGAGATGCAGGCTCAGATAGTCCGCAAGCGAACGAGCTTCGGGCGACAGGCGCTTTCGCCCTTCAACAAGCGCCAGTTCGGATGCGGCCGCCACCTCAAAACCATCAGCTGCACTCAGCCTGCGATGATCGGATAAGACAGCATCGGCTGGTAGAAGACTGATTCCAAGACCCGAGGCCACAGCGGCCTGCACTCCCATCAGTCCCTGACTGGTGTAGGCAACCCGCCAGTGCTTTCTGCCGCTCATCCAGATAACGGATCATCCGGTCCCGGTAGATGCAACCTGCAGGAAATACCGCCAGTGGCACAGGTTCCTGCGACCCGCTGCTTACAGTATCAGGGGCGGTGGTCTCCTCCGGTCCGCCAACCCAGACAAGATCTTCTTTCCACACCGCCAGAGCGGCACCCTCTCCCGGTTCCCGCTTGATCAGAGCCAGATCAATCTCGCCGGTCTCGAGTTGACGCCGCAGCTCCACACTCCACCCGCTGACAGTATCCAGCCGGATGTGAGGCGCGTTACGCGCAAATCCCGAAAGCAGATCAATCAGCCTGCGACCTGCAAAATCCTCCGGCACACCCAGCCGCACTGTTCTGGGTGCAACGGGATCACGGATCACACCCATCACCTCTTCGGCCGTGGCAAGCAACCGCCGCGCATAGCTGAGAAACAGCTCCCCTTCCTCGGTCGTGCGGATGCGACCTGCGGATTTGTCCCGCAACAACAGCGTGCGGCCCACGTTCTGCTCCAACTTCTTGATCTGCTGGCTGACAGTCGACTGGGTGAGATGCACTCTTTCTGCTGCGCGGGTGAAGCCACCAGCATCCACCACAGCGGCAAAGGTGCGCAGAAGATCCAGGTCAAACGGATAGGTCATTTGAATTTTCACTGATCAAGATAAGATCATTTAATTTCTCAATGATGCCGCTGCCTGTCAATATGCCAGTCAAACACAGGAGATCTTCATGACGCTTCCCGGCGCACGGCCAGAGTGGCTGACCTTCGACTGCTACGGCACGCTGATCCAGTGGGACGAGGGCCTGCTGGTGGCCATCGACCAGATCCTTGCCTCCAAAGGCGGTGCGGTGGATCAGCAGGACTTCATTCGCATCTACGATGAGCACGAGCACGCACTGGAAGCTGATACGCCTCACCGCAGCTTCCGGGAGGTTTGCGCCGTCGCCATGAAACGCGCCATGCAGCACTTCGGCCTGCCGTTTGATCCGGCCGATGCGGAGCTGCTGACGTCCTCCATCGGCAAAATGCCGCCGTTTCCAGAGGTGGTTGGCACACTACAACTGCTGAAGAAAGCCGGCTTCCGGCTGGCGATCATTTCCAACACCGATGATGCGATTATTGCGGACAATGTTGCTCAGTTGGACGGATGTATCGACCGGGTCATCACGGCGGAACAGGCACAGGCCTACAAACCTTCCCCCGCGATCTTTCGGCACGCCTTGGC
>NZ_CM147918.1:2332500-3739428 GCF_055809635.1 Roseibium sp. 10G30-5 | reverse complement strand
TGAGGAATTTCAGGTTGCTGCGCTGAAGCGAAACCAGGGCCGTGTCACGAATGACGTCGACATAGGACTGAGCTGCGCCAAGGAGCACATCCTGCTCCGTTGCATTGAGGCTTTCGCGCTGCGCACGCACCATGGCCTCGGCCTGAGCCGTTGAATTGACGGTCTGGAAGCCGCGAAACAGCGCCTGCTTGATCGACACGGCGATCATACCGTTATTGCGGTAATAGGTCTGATTGTCGACCTCATCCTTGGCATATCCGCCAGAGACAGTCAGCCCCACGGTCGGACGCCAACCCGAAAGCGCCTGCGGCACGTTTTCGTCGACGCCTCGCAGCTTTGCGCGAGCCGCCTGAAGCGACGGATTGGTGTTGTAGGCGGAGGATAAAGCCTGCTGCATCGTTTCGGCATGGGCAGTGCCCGCCAAACCCATCAACACCCCAAGGGTGAGCATCGTCGTCTTCGTGCGCATCTTTAACCTTAATTCAACTCTTCATCGGGCCAAGGGGATTGGCCGAGCTTCTACCTACTCCCGGAAGTGCATCGTGATCAATCAAAGCCGAGGCTGTCGCCACAATTTGATCATCAACTGCGCTTTATTGGCAACAGGCTGTCAAAACAACAGACGCCACCTGTTTCGGCAGCGCCTGCAGCAGGGTCTTCATATCCATTCAAGGCGACAGTCAGAAGACAAATTCTTCTGGTTGCTCAAAGCCCGGCAGAATGGCTGTCGATGCGTTGAACAGAAAACGCGAAGCACAAATGCCTTCACTGTTGACGTATGTCAGCCCCTGAGCCGACCCACCGCGCCCTTTTATGACCACAAGACGGCCACCGTCTTTCAACTGCGAGAACAGGGTTTCAGGCACCACATCTGCTGCACCGTCAATGTAAATCACATCGAACGGACCTTCAGAGGGATACCCCTCGGTCAACTTGCCCTGCACTGTGGCGACATTCTCAATGCCAAGATCAAGCAGGATCTGACTGGAGGCTTCGCTCAGGGCATCATCTTCTTCGACCGCAACAACCGACGCCGCCATTCGAGAGATCACAGCAGCGGCATAACCAGTAGCAGAACCGATCACCAGCACGACATCATCTGCGCGAATATCTGCGGCCTGAATCATCTTGGCCGCTACATGCGGCTTGACGAGATAGCGGGTTGCAGCGGTGTTCACTGGCAGTTCTTCATCGATGTAGGCCACCGGCTGCTTCGATGCGGATACGAACCTTTCGCGCGGAACCCATTCCATCGCGTCCAGAACCCGACTGTTGGTGACGTCGTTCGTCCGCAGTTGGGTATCCACCATCCGCCGGCGAGACTTTGCAAAGTCAGTCATGACAACCCTCAATTCTCAATTTCAGCCTCTCCCTCGTTCATTAGACGCCTCAGCGCAGACTGACAAGCTGTTGAACCACTTCGTCACAAGCCTGGCGACGTTTTTTTGATCTCACGCCGACCTCTTCTGACAAGGGCTGCGGTCTGATTGGCCTCTCAGGGACAGCGCCCACGCCGCCCCCACCCATAAAATGCGCAGGGCCAGACCCCTGACTTCAGTGAGACGACACCCCACCTCCAACGTGCAGCCGCGGCCCGACACACAATTCAGGCAGCGGACGATGGAATGTCTGTTGACCGTTCTTCCAGCCCGCCAAGGCTGGCGCAACGCGCGCGACAGCGTCCGCTCCACTGACCGAATCGAAAACCACGAAAGTTGCAGGCGCCCCGATGTCCAATGACGCAAGGCTTCCCTGCCCCATCAGCCGCATGGCATCGGCCTCAATCATTCGGAAAACCTGTGCGAGGCCGTCCGGCGTACCGACTTGAGCAATGTTGGCATACAAATTGGCCATCCGCACAAGGTTGGCATCGCCAAAGGGGGTAAAAGGGTTAAGTACATTATTACTCGACAGACTTGTCAGAACACCTTGCTCTGCAAGGCGATGCGCCGGAGTAAGCCCGCGCGGAACCAGGTACGTTTCACCGCGCCCCATCAGAAACAAGTCCGTCGCCGGAAGCACCGTCACGGCAATTCGGGCCTGCGCCAGCTCAGCACCAATGCGCGCCAGTTCCATAGGTGTCAGAGCGGAAAGCTTCGTCACATGCCCGACCGAGACACGCCCCTGATAGCCGCGACGCATGGTTTCCGTTATGACCGTCGGCAAGTTAGAGCCTTGCGGGTTCAGATCAAAATCGAGATGAAAGTCGACGGGCACGCCATGTTTTTCGCCAAGATCGAAGATCCGGCGAATATGGTCAACAGGCTCCGGATCGGTATAAGGACACCCCCCACCAGATCAGCGCCGCGCTGCAAGGCCTCGTCCAGCATCGCTTCCGTACCGGGATCATTGGTCAATCCTTCTTGGGCAAAGGCGCAAATTTCAACCTCAATCGCAGCAGCATAATCGGCCCTCACCCGCAGGATCGCCTCGAAGGAGCGAAAGCCAGCACGGCCGTCAATCTCGACAAAGGTTCGCATCCTGTTGGTGCCGTGCGCAATGGCCTGTTCGATGACAGCGCTGGCGCGCGTGTAAACGTCATCCTCGGTAAAAGCGGCCTTGGCGCTGGGATGTCTCCCGCACCGCTTCTTCCAGCGTCCCGTCACACAAACGGCAACGCCCGATGATCCCCGCCTTATCGAGATGAATATGGGTTTCGGCAAGCCCCGGTGAAACAAGGCGACCAGCCGCATCAAACTCCGGAGCATCGCATTGAAACCCAGTATCCAGACGCGCGGCGATCCGCCCGCCCTTCACCGCAAGATCGACACAGGCGGCAGCGCCTGCAATTTGTGCGTTGCGGACAATCAAATCGAACACCATGTCTTTGTGCCTTGCTGCTCGAAAATTGGAACCTGTCCCTCAGTTGAGCCCGTATTGCCTTTAAAAACAAGCCTTTCGCGGATACCCGCCTGACATCACACGGCTTTTGAAGGGCGGGGCGTTGCGGATCGATGCACTCGGGCAAGACTGTGAGATAGAGAAAGGATCTAATATATCCACACCGATTGTCTAACACCTATTGACCAAAACCAAAAAACCTATAAAAAGCAGCTCGTTGGCCTCTTGGCGGAGTGGTTACGCAGCGGATTGCAAATCCGTCTACGCCGGTTCGATTCCGGCAGAGGCCTCCAACAAAATCTCTCATTAAATTCAAATAATTATGACACGACGCAGGCTATTTTCCTCGTCGTGCGTTCGTGTGTCTAACACTCGCTTTCCAAACGATCCTCACAAGCCGATGCCTCCATGAAAAAAGCCCCTGATGCGACGCGTCAGAGGCTTTTGATTGGCGTTTTGGATGTGAGTGCCACTTCGGATCAACCGGTGGCCGGAAGATATTTCATAGGATCGACCGGCTTGTTGCCGCGGCGCAATTCGAAGTGAAGCTGCGGACGGTCGACAGACCCGGAAGCACCAGCCAGACTGATGACATCGCCACGACGCACCTGCTGACCACGTTTCACATCCAGCTTGGAATTATGAGCGTAGGCCGAAACCCAACCATCCTTGTGACGGACAAGCACCAGATTGCCGTAGCCCTTCAGCTCATTGCCCGCATAGATGACCGTGCCGTCAGCGACCACGCGGACCGGCGTTCCAGATGGTACAGCCATGTTGATGCCATCGTTGCGCTGCCCACCCGGCTTGGAGCCGTATTGCGACACCACGCGACCATGCACTGGCCAGCGGAAGTCAGGATTGCCTGACGCCTGCTCAGGCTGAAGGCTGGCAACGATCTGTGGTTTGGATTTCTGCTCAACCTTGGCCGCAACACCATGGCTCGATGAGGAGGTGTTGATCGAAGCCGTCGTGTCGGCGTTGGCTTCCTGTCTCGGCGCGCGCTCGGCCTGAGCATTCAGCGAATGATCAACCTTACGCTCATCCTCATGCTTCTTCCAGCCAGACCCGGACGATTGGTTCGAGGCGACATGGGTCGCAGGACGTGCCGGCGGAGTCGCACTGATACGGATCAGACGCGGAGCGGAGGACCGATCGGGTTCTTGCGCGCTCGACACCTGTGTAAATGACGGTTGACGGTTTGGCTTGCGCTGGGGTTCCGGCGCACGACCTCTGACCGACATTGATGAATTGCCAACCGACCCGGTCGACAGATTATCATCATGAGAGCTGCGAGTTGGCAGCCGCGCGGCAATGTGAGTGTTGCTGTCCGAAGCCTGAGCCGCGGTCTTGCGCGAATAGGTTGGGATCACCAGCATTTCACCGGAGCGCAGACTTTCATTTTCCGGAATGCCGTTGATCTGGGCAATCGCTTTGCCCGGCACATTATAGCGGCGGCCAACATTTTCAACGGTATCACCGCCATGCGCCCGGACCACGGTGCCGCCGTCCGCAGACCAGCCACGCCATGTCTGACCGCTGGAGCTGATGACATCAAGCTTTTCCTGAGCGCGATCGTTGGATGCGACAACCTTGCGACGCGGTGCATTCATCTCCTGATGCGCCGGGCGAGCGGCCACGCGCTGAGACTGAACCGGAGGCATACGATCAGAAGACTGTGCGTCATCGTCAAGCTGTGGCAACTGCGAAGAGCTGACACGCGACGGCGACCGCGAAATGGATCCGGTATTCGATGGCGCATCATCACGCGGCGGCAGACCCTGAACGGTTCCCCCTGACCCCGTCATGATATCGTTGTACGAAGGCTGAGACTGTCCACCGGACAAGATCGCCTTCTGGTTCGCCGTGCTCCCGGTATAAACCGGATCCGACGCAAACCGCTCAACTGAACCGCTACACCCTGCCAGAAGCCCGGCGAGGATCGAGACCGAGGCAACCCGCGTCAGCAAACGGTTACGGATCGACAACTTCCGCTGTATCATAACTCTACTCATGCCACCCAAAACACTGTTGCATGAGACACAGTAGAAACTATTAAGGTTTACAAAGGCTGAAGGGTGGCAATCATTTTACCGGCGCTCTTTACGATTACAGCCGCTGCGCTTGTCCCTTGGTCATACTGACCATACGGATTGCGCCCAGGTCCTCTTCAGAAATCTTCTTGTCACGCTTGCGAATGCGCAAAAGTCGCTGCTCTTCCCGCAGGCGGCCCAACCGGCACCAGCAGCAGGGAATTCGCACCAAGTTGATTGACAAGATGCCGGGGAACAGTGGGGACAGCGCCGGTCAGAACGATGCGGTCATAGGGCGCACGTCCCGGCATCCCCTGCATGCCATCACGGTGGTAGACCTCTATATTTTCAAGTTTGAGCAAGGCGATCCTCTGCCCGGCCAGACGCGACAACGTATTATAGCGCTCGATCGTGTCGATACGCTTTGCAAGATGCGACAGGACCGCAGACTGATAACCTGTACCTGTGCCGATTTCGAGCACTGCGTGTTGCGGCGTCACTTCCAGTGCGGTGACCAGTCTTGCCACCATGGACGGCGACAGGATCACCTGACCGCATTCAATCGGCAACGGGCAGTCACGATAAGCCTGATCATGATAATCGGCAGACAGAAAGAGACGACGGGGAACATGTTCAAACGCATTCAGGATCGCCTGATCCCCAATGCCGGACCCACGCAAGGACAGGATCAGCGAGGCCCGGTCTTGAGCTTCCTCCGCCGAGATGCTGCGCGGATTGCGAGGAAGCACATAAGGCATCTCCATCGACAACGGCTCCCCCACCTTCGATCCTCTTTCATGCTCAGACGAGCAGTTCCTTCAAGACGGCAATCGAACCATGCGCCGTCAGGTCGATGTGCAGCGGCGTCACGGAAATGCAATTGTCTGCAACCGCATGAAGATCGCTGTTTTCAATATCCATGACCGTGCGTTTTTCGAAGCCGATCCAGTAATAGGGCGCACCATTGCGGTCGTTACGCTGCTCCAGCACAAGACCGCTTTCTTCATGATGCCCCTGAACCGTCACCCGGACACCAGACACATCTTCTGCAACGCAGGCCGGGAAGTTCAAATTCAATACCTGATGACGTGGCAACTCAAGCGTCAACAAGCGGCGGATCAACTCCGGCGCATGCGCTTCGGCCGTTTCATAAAGCGGCTCGCTGTCATGGGCAAAATCGAACACCTGAGAAAAGGCCATCGCCCGCACGCCGAGAATGGCAGCTTCCATGGCCCCCGCGACGGTGCCGGAATAGACCACGTCTTCGCCCAGGTTCTGCCCGCGGTTGATGCCCGAGAGCACCAGATCCGGCATTTGCGGCAGAACTTCACGGCACGCCATCAAAACGCAATCCGTTGGCGTTCCGCTCAAGGCAAAGCGCTTTTCCGAAATCTTGCGCAAGCGCAGCGGATGAGAAAGCGTCAGCGAGTGAGAGACGCCGCTCTGATTGGTCTCAGGAGCAACCACCCACACATCGTCAGACAAGGTCTCGGCGATGCGAACGAGTGCATCAAGTCCGGGAGACTGGATGCCATCATCATTGGTGATGAGAATTCTCATGTCAGCCGATGCTCTCCAGCCCGTTCATGTAAGGACGCAGCACCTCTGGCACCGTGATGGAGCCATCTTCATTCTGATAGTTCTCCAGAACAGCAATCAACGCCCGTCCCACGGCCACCCCAGATCCATTCAGCGTGTGGACATAGTCGACCTTCTTTTTCTCACCGGCAACCCGGTAACGGGCATTCATGCGGCGCGCCTGAAAATCACCACAGACCGAGCAGGACGAAATTTCACGGAAAGTATCCTGCCCCGGCAACCAGACTTCGATGTCATAGGTCTTGTGCGCAGAGAAGCCCATATCGCCGGTGCACAACGTCACAACGCGGTAATGCAGACCCAGCTTTTGCAGCACGGCTTCCGCGCACCCCAGCATACGGTCCAGTTCTGCAAACGACTGATCCGGCCTTGTCACGGACACCATTTCGCATTTGGCAAACTGGTGCTGACGCAACATACCGCGCGTATCACGGCCGGCAGAGCCTGCTTCTGAGCGAAAGCAATAGGTCAGCGCGGAAAAGCGCAACGGAAGATCGCCTTCTGCAAGGATCTCACCGGCCACAAGATTGGTCAGCGGCACTTCCGCGGTCGGGATCAGGTAATGATCGCCGTTGGTCTTGAACAGATCTTCCTCGAACTTGGGCAATTGCGACGTACCGTAAAGCGCCGAGCCATGCACCAGCAGCGGCGGTGACACTTCGAGATAGCCATGTTCCTGTGTATGAAGATCAATCATGAATTGGCCGATCGCGCGTTCAAGCTTGGCGATCTCGCCCTTCAGAATAACGAATCGCGATCCCGACAGCTTGGCAGCGGTGCCAAAGTCCATGCCGCCCTGCTCTTCTCCAAGCTCGAAATGCTCTTTCGGCTGATAGTCAAAGACTGGCTTTTCGCCAACAACGCGCAGCTCGACATTGTCGTCTTCGTCTTCGCCGTCCGGAATCTCTTCGAATGGCAGGTTCGGAATGACGGACAAAGCCTCGTCCAACGCGGCGACAAGCCTGCGCTCTTCTTCTTCACCGGTCTGGATGAAAGACTTGATCTGAGCCACTTCGTCGATCACGGCTTGCGCGGCAGCGTCATCGCCGCTGGCCTTGGCTTTGCCGATTTCCTTGGAGGCCGCGTTGCGGCGCTCCTGTGCTTCCTGAAGTCGGGAGATATGGGACCGGCGCGCGTCATCCAACGCAATCAGCTTTGCCGCGGACGCTTGATAGTTCCGACGTGCCAATGCCTTGTCAAAGGCTTCGCTGTTTTCCCTGATCCATCTGATATCAAACATCGTGTTTCCCGAACACCTAGGAGTTTAAGCCTGCGCAGCGTTCGGGATCACGGTCAGCACCAGAGAACGTTAGTCGTCCTCTGCTTCGTCAGCCTCGCGTTGCTCCCGCCTGCGCTCCACAAGCCGGACAGAAATGATGGAGACTTCGTAGAGAACCAGCGTCGGCAGTGCAAGGCCGATTTGCGAAACGGGATCGGGCGGGGTCAGCACGGCGGCTGCCAGGAAGGCTGCCACAATGGCGTATTTGCGTTTTTCACGCAAACCCTTCGAGCTAACAATTCCAGCCCGGCCCAGCAATGTCAGCAGAACGGGAAGCTGAAAGACCAGACCGAAAGCAAAGATCAACAACATGATCAGGCTGAGGTATTCACTCACCTTGGCCAGATGCTCAATGCCAACCTGATGGATGGTTCCCGTCTGCTGCATGGACAGGAAGAAGCGCATCGCCATGGGCATGACGAGGAAATAAACCAGACAGGCGCCCATGATGAACAGGATAGGTGTGGCCATCAGGAACGGCAGAAAGGCACGCCGCTCGTTGCGGTACAAGCCTGGTGCCGCAAACATGTAAACCTGCGAGGCGATCACCGGAAACGACAAGAAAAGAGCCCCGAAAAGCGCAAGCTTCACCTTGGTGAAGAACCACTCCTGCGGCGCGGTATAGATCATTTCCACCACATGCCCCGGCCCCACGGCTTCCAGGTAGGGCACGGTCAGAATGTTGTAGATGTCGGTGGCGAAATAATAGCAGATCAGAAACATCACGATGATCGCAATGACTGAGCGCAGCAGTCGCTGGCGTAATTCGATCAGATGTTCGATCAACGGGGCCTGCGAGGCATTCAGGTTTTCGTCGCTCATGCCTTGGTGTCTTCCGAAGGAGTGACAGCCGTGTCGGCGGGAGCCGGAGCCCCTACAGGATCGACAGGCTTCTTTGCAGGCGTCGGAGCGGCGCTTTCGGCCGTCACCAGAGGCTCGGTGGAGGACGTTGCAGCAGGCACATCATCGCTCGATGCAGATGGCACGGTGTCCGCAAACGCATCGCGCAATTCTTCCGACTGATCCGCCGTCTTGGGGGCATTTTCAAATGCCACCACATCCGGTTCTGCCAGCGGTTTGTCGTCTTCAATGGATTTCTTGAGATCCGCAAGCGGATCAAGGTTTCGTACCTCTTCCACCTGCTTTTTCACATCATCAAGATCGGCCTGACGCTCTGCTTCGCGCAGGGCCTCGTTGAAGGTCGACTGGAACTCCTGCGACATACGTCGCGCCTTACCCACGAACTGTCCGACTGTGCGCAACATACGAGGCAAATCTTTCGGACCGACTACGATGACCGCCACACAGCCAATCACGAGCAGTTCGGACCACCCGATATCAAACATTTACGGCCCAAACCCGTTCTTTAGCGTAAAAGACGTTACGACGACTGAACTCAGTTCGCCTTGGAATGATCTTCGCTCTTCTGCGAGGCCATCGGCTTGCCGGGCTCATGATCGATCGTCGTCGGGCCAGACTTTTCGTCATCGTCCTCAGACATGCCCTTCTTGAAGCTCTTGATGCCCTTGGCAACATCGCCCATGAGATCGGAAATCTTTCCGCGTCCAAACAGCAGAACTACCAGAACCGCAACGATCAGGATCTGCCAAAAACCAACACTCATTCACCAAACTCCAGGTTCCAGACCAACATCAGGCCTGATTGATCTTTACAATAAACACAAGGGGCCTCGCAACATCGACAGGGTCAGAAAGTCCAAGGCACCTTAGTCACGCCCCCGTGTCTGCGCAGCATTCCAGATCAGCCAAACTGTCAGACCGCAGACAGTTACAGTTTCCTGCCCGCCCCCAGATACCCGTTTCGACGAGATCCGAGGAATGATCAATGCAGGCCATCCGCCCCCGTAACAACGAGGTATCCATGGTCCCGTCATTGTGCAGAAGGCCAGCATGTCCGATACCTCACCGCCCCTTTGGGCTGCATCTGAAGGTCATGTGGTCGAGTGCCGATCCGGACCTCTTCGCCGTCCCACCAGCCCGGACAGTCGATCGGTCCAAAGAGCGTTTCTGCCACACCATTGCCCATGATCGCTCGAAATTCGTTCAAGTCCTAGAAGAACCGCCCAACAAACGGGCTGATCGCATATGATGCAGATCACCCGACGCACCGTGGTGAGCGAACGATCCGTGCTACATCGACGCTCTTTTGTTGCGCATCATCATGGCTTCTTCAGGATCATACATAAAACAGACGCAAACTGGCCCGATCTCTTGCGCCACGCCGAGCATGTCTTCGCGCGAAGCATCGCGCCAGCACCGCTTCACACCGGAACCGGCTTGTCTCTCACCAGCACCCGAAGTCGTTGCGCAAGCGCTCCGGCAAGCACAACACGTTGCTGTTTGCCGTCTGAAAGTGCATGTGGATAATCTTTAGCATACGCCTTCAAAGCGACCATGACCAGTATGGTATCAACGAAGGCACGTGTCCATGGCGCAAAAGCCCTGTTGCCCGAACAGGAGGTTCTTCATGCTGCTTTATCCATGCACTAGACAGGTTCACTTTGAGGCCCATGTGATACAAATGCCCCGTTTGTTATCCGTGTCTGCCAATCCAACGACCGCGAAAAATTTCACAGATCATCCTCATAAGCCTCGATCTCGTCTTGAATATCCTGATCCTCCAGCGGGTCTTCATCGCTGCTGAGAGCCTCGTCGTCGTTGGGGATAGGCACCATGAAATTGGCCGGGATCGCACTATCGAGAAGGCCTGCGCCCTTCAATTCGTCCAGTACCTGGCAAATCCTTGATCGTCGCAAGGCCAAAGTGATCGAGAAACTGGTCGGTCGTCCCGTAGGTCACAGGGCGTCCCGGCGTTCTGCGGCGGCCGCGCAGGCGTATCCAGCTTGTCTCCAGAAGCACATCCAGCGTCCCCTTGGAGGTCGAGACACCACGAATTTCCTCGATCTCAGCGCGAGTGACCGGCTGGTGATACGCAATGATCGACAGCGTTTCGAGAGCAGCTCGGGACAGTTTGCGCTGTTCTTCCCGGTCGCGGTGCATCAGGTAGGCCAAGGTCTTCAGCCGTGCGAAACGCCCATTTATCAGCAACCCTGACAAGCGTCACTCCGCGCGTCGCATAGGTCCGCTGCAACGTATCCAGCAGCGCTGCCACGTCAGATCCACGCGGCAGGCGCTTGGACAGCTCCTCCAGCGACAGCGGTTCCGAGGCCGCAAACAACAAGGCTTCCAACATGCGGATGCCTTCCGGATCCTGCACCGGGCCCAGATTGCGCCGTGTGTTGGCATCGACCTTGTCGAGAAGATCGGCTTCAATATCCATCAGTCGGTCTCTCCGGAGGCTTTTGCCCGAATGTAAATAGGGGAGAAAGGTTCGCCCTGCCTCAGTTCGATCTGGCCTTCGCGCGCCATTTGCAGGCTGGCGGTAAACGTGCTGGCAATCACCGTGGCCCAGTCCTTGCTATCGACCAGATAGGCGGTGAGATAAGAATTGATTGGCGCCCATTCCGAAATAGTACCGACCAGACGCTGCAACAGATCACGAGCTTCAGCCAAAGACCATACTGTGCGGCGCAGAACCCGCACCTCGGTCACGCTTTGCCGTTGCCGCTGCATTGAATAGGCAGACAAAAGATCATAGGTACTGGCCTGCCAGACGCTCCGTTGCACGACGGACTGGGTTTCGGGCATTCCGCGAGCAAAGACATCGCGGCCAAGTTGATTGCGCGCCAGAAGCTTGTCAGCCATGCGCCGCATCGCTTCCAGCCGTTGCAGGCGAAATGCCAGAGCTGCGGCCAGTTCCTCGCCTGAAGGTTCTTCTTCGTCCTTCTGGTTGGGCAACAGGATACGTGACTTGAGATAAGCCAGCCACGCGGCCATCACCAGATAATCGGCTGCAAGCTCCAGCCGCATCTGGCGCGCCTGCCGGACAAAGTCCAGATATTGTTCGACCAACGCCAGAATGGAGATCTTCGCCAGATCCACCTTCTGCTTGCGCGATAAGGTCAACAGGAGATCCAGCGGGCCTTCGAAGCCGTCGACATCGACAATCAGCTGGGGCTCGCTATCGCCACGCTCAACCGTCTCCGAACGATCGTCGAAATCTGCATTCTCGGTGTCAGTCACCGCTTGCATGGCATCATCCAGGTTGCTTGATCGAGACGCTGCATCACTGGCCCACCTTGCGCGAGTATCGCCAACGGCAGCCAGAAGGTTGGACAGTCCGCCAAGTGTCGCATGATCCTGCCAAGGGGTCACGCGGGCCCACCCTGCCCGACAGGGCTGTCTACCGGGTGATCCACTGAATTTGGTGTTATTCCGCCGCAATCAGCGCATGAAACCGGGCTCAGGTCGCCTCTTCATCGAAATTCTCGCGCGGCGGTTGCAGGCGCGCGAGAGCATCATGGCAGCGCACTTCGGACAAGCCGGACAGACGCGGCGAAGCGTCAGCCATCAGGCGCATCTCGTCCAGGTCGCCATTACAGTGAAGCACAAGATCACATCCGCCTGCGAAACTGGCGGAAGCGCGTTCCGCAATGCCGCCGCCCAAGGCTTCCATCGACAGGTCATCGCTGATGAGGCAGCCTCGAAAGCCGATGGCACCACGGATCACCGTCTCGATGAGGGGCCGGCTCTGCGTTGCCGGGCGCTCCTTGTCAAAGGCCGAAAACAGAATATGCGCGGTCATCGCCAATGGATAATCGACCAGTTTGCGGAAAGGTTTGAAATCCGTTGCCTCAAGCTCCTCAGCAGTGGCATTGACCACCGGCAGAGTTGCGTGGCTATCGACCTGCGCGCGGCCATGACCGGGCAGATGTTTGACCACCGGCAACACGCCACCGGCCAGCAAACCCTCACAGGTTTCCCGTGCCAGCGTGGCCACCACATCCGCCTTGTCCGAATAGGCCCGGTCGCCAATGGCATCGACGGTTTCGGGATAGCGAATATCGGCCAGAGGCAGGCAATCGATAGTGACACCGATCTTGCGCAGTTCATTGGCAATCAATCTGGCCCCCGTATAGGCAGCCTCGCGCCCACGATGCGGATCGACACGGTAAAGATCACCGTAAAGCTTTTGCGGTGGAAATGACGGCCATGAGGGCGGGCGCAAGCGCTGAACCCGGCCACCTTCCTGATCAATCAGCACCGGCGCATCCGCCCGCCCGACAGCCTCGCGAAATTCCATCGTCAAATGGCTGACCTGTGTAGGATCGACGCAATTGCGACGAAACAGGATCAGGCCCCAAGGATCGCTTTGCGCGAAAAAGGCAATCTCATCGGCGGTCAATTCAACGCCAGCACAGCCACTGATAAATGCTTTGGTCATGAGTCCCGATACCCTGCCAGATCCCTCAAGGTCAAGAAGCATCGCATGATATCGCAACTTGAACCTCGTCCCAAGGAAGACCATAACCGTGACAGGTACACAGTCCCCTTCTTGCAAGAAACGGAGCCAACATGCGCACCCATCCCGACATTCCGGCAGGACAGCTGACCCGCATGGAGGTCGCCTCCAAAGTGCTTCACACCAATATGCTTGGCGACCCCGCCCTGCGCGAAGTCCAGATCTATGTGCCGCATGGCCATTCCGGCGAAGGACTGCCGCTGCTGGTCGATCTGGTCGGCTTCACTGCTGGTGGTCCTGCACATACAAACTGGAAGAACTTCGGCGAGAACGTGCCCGAGCGCACTGGACCGATTGATCCATGAAGGCAAGATGGCCCCAGCCGTGGTTGCCTTTCCCGATTGCTTCACCCGCCTTGGCGGCAACCAGTATATCGACAGCGCCGCCATGGGCCCGTGGGCGACCTTTCTGACGACCGAGATGTTGCAGGCCGTTGAAGAGCGCTTTGACTGCGGCGGGCCCGGAAAACGCGCTTGCTTCGGCAAGTCGTCGGGCGGCTATGGCTCGCTCATCCACGCGATGAAATACGCCGATGTCTGGTCCGCCGCCGCCTGTCTGTCCGGTGATATGGCCTTCGAGCTTTGTTACCTACCAGAGATGCCAAACGCCCTGCGTGCCATTCAGAAAGCCGGGTCTATCGAAGCCTTCGTGCGTGATTTTGAAACTGCGCAGAAGCTCAACGGCAGCGCCCTTCACATCATGATGACGCTTGCAATGGCTGCAACCTATGACCCCGACCCCGCAGCGTTCTGCGGCATTCGTCTGCCCGTTGATCCAGAAACCTGTGAGGTCATCCCCGAACGCTGGGAAGCCTGGTTGGCGCACGATCCGATCCTCATCGCCGACACACATGCAGATGCACTCAAATCCCTGAAAGGCCTTTGGCTTGAATGTGGCACGGTGGATCAGTTCAATCTTCTCTATGGCGCACGTCGGCTGAACCGCAAGCTCAATCAACTGGATGTGCCGCATGTTTATGCCGAATTCGAGGACAATCACTCATCGATCGACTATCGACTGGATGAATGCCTGCCGTATCTGGTTGACGCGTTGAACAAGGGCTGAGCGACCGGACCACCAGATTGCGTGGCCTCCCCACTGGGCGATTTCGTCGCAAGGCCTCGCAATCTGAAAACGGGAATCTTATCTGAACCTTGAACCGATTTATTGGCATTGCGATTCAAGGAGTAAATCATGGCAAAGATCCTTTTGATTGGAGCAACGGGTGGGGTTGGTCACAGACTGCTGCCCATGCTGACCAAAGCCGGTCACTCTGTCGTGGCGCTGCACCGCAAGCCCGAACAGGCCGAAGACCTGAAAACGGCAGGCGCAACTCCAGTCGCTGCCGACCTGACAATGATCACCCAACAAGAGATGACCGATGCCGCCAAGGGCTGCGACATGATCGTCTTCTCTGCTGGCGCGGCTGGAAGTGGTCAGGAGCGCACCACCAGCATCGACGGCGATGGCCCGCGCAAGATGATCGAGGCCGCCAGAGCCAACGGTATCAAACGGATCTATCTTGTCTCGGCTTTCCCAGATGCAGGACGTGGAAGCGACCCCAAGGAGGGGTTCGAGCATTATATGAAGGTCAAGAAACTGGCGGACGCAGACATCGCTGCAAGTGATCTGGACTGGGTCATTCTGCGCCCTGGCACCTTGCTGCACGAAGACGGTGACGATGGCGTTTCGCTGGGCCTCGCCCTGCCCTACGGCTCCGTCAAGCGCGGCAATGTCGCCGCCGTACTGGCCAAGCTCATTGACACCCCCCAGATCACTCGGGAGATCATCGAACTGACAGACGGACCAACAGCGGTTGCGCCGGCCGTTGAAGCCCTTGTGCGCGCATAAGCAAGAGGGCCGCCCGACCGACAGCTTATCTGTCAAGGAAAAGGCCGACTCTCTGTGAGCCGGCCTTTTGCGTCTTTGATTATGGGCCTCTCCAAGAACGCTTGTCCTTGAAGTCGGGCATCGGATCAGTTGCGGCGCACGAAGCAGTCGCCACCAGCGGACTTCAATGCTTCACACAGGTTGACCGCATCGTCACGCGACGCCATTGGCAGCCGGGCACGATAGAAGGTGCCCTTGCCTGCGATGTCCGCGCGGACAATCACGGCAGAATGTCCGCCGAGAACCGATCCATAGCGGCGCAGCAGACCAGCATAAGCGGACCTTGCAGCCTCTTCTGTACGGCGTGACGTAACCTGCACCACATAGGTGCCAGCCGGGATCGTACCGCCAGACGTGGCCGCTGCCACTGGAGCAGGCGATGTATTGGTGGTCGTTGACGTTGTGGCGGTGGAACTGCCACTCGACGACCCAAGCATCATCGGTCCACTGGAAGAGTTTGCCGACGACGATGGCTTCACCGGTGGCAAGGCTGTCGGGATATTAGCTGGCTGGGGCTGAACGCCTTGCGACGCATCCCCTGCACCCACCCCATCTGCGGCCTGCGCGCCCCCGGGCAACTGTGCAGCCATTGACGCGTCATCATCGGTTGTGCCCGGCAGAACATTGCCAGCCTGCCCCGCATCTGCCAACGTCGACGGCTGTGCCGTCTGCGCTGCAGCATTGTTAGGGCTTGCCAAGGTTGGCGCGTCAGAATTCTGGAACCCGAACTCCGTCTGTTGACCCGTCTGGCCATTGCCGGTTGCCTGTGACGAGGTGTTGGCCGTTCGTGACTGCGGAACGATGGTCCCATCAGGACGCACAACCAGAGTGCGCACACGCCGTGGTGCCCCTGCCAAGAGGGGTGAACTGGAATCTTCCGAAACCGGTGCCGGCGGCAGGTTTGCAGGAGTGCTGTCCTGCGGAATCACCAGACGGTCAGCGCTGTTGTTATCCGAAGAATTGCCACCAACACGGTCATAAATCAGCTTGGAGCCGTCGTCCTGATCGTCATTCTTCTTTTCAGGGAATACCTTGAGCGGCCCTTCAGGCCTGCAATCAACGGCGGCGGACCATCGGGAATATCGACGGCTGACGGATCAAACAAATAAAAGCCACCAAACACCAGAACGGCCAGAAGAACGATCAGTGCAATGATCTGACGACCACGCTTTGAGCCGCTTTTCGTGCTACTCCCTGACTTGCGTGCCTTCTTGGCAGACTTGGCGTTTTTATTGGACCGCGCGGCAGGTTTCTGCCCGGCGACCGGGCCAACGCCTTCTGTCCCGACAAGGCTCGGGTCATTTGCGTGCAGGGCCTGCGCCACTTCATCAAGGCCATAGCCGCCCGGCGGCGGTGGTGCATCCTCATCAATGCCGTAAGGATCGGCATGATGAGCGCGAGACTGTTGCTGCGCTTCCGCCTCGGCAAACAGGGCCTCGAAATCCTCGTCCAACTCGCTCGGTGCAGACGCCTCCTCTGGCTCCTGACCATATGAGTTGGGATATTCGAAATGTGCGGAGACCGGCTCGCTCGGCTGGGTATAATCCTGAAAGGTTGCCCCTACACGGCCAGCAGCAGCGCCATAAGGCGACGACGCGGGTGTTGTGCGGGTTGAGTGTGGCGTTTCCACCGCCTGTCCATGCGAGATACCCTGTTCGTAGTAACTGCCGCGGAAGGAACCATCCGTCTCGTCGTCCGCCTCAGTGCCTGCATATGGCTCTCCGTAGCGACCGCGTGAGACTGTATCCGGCTCATCGTCATAGCCAGTCTCGTCGTCATAATCGGACGGATAGCTGTCGGCGCGATGCACCGGCTCTTCCTGAGCATAAGGCTGATGCACCGGCGGGGACACGACTGCGTGCTGCTCTTCGGCTTCACTCGGCTGAGACCGGCGAAATGCCATCGCCAGTTCGTCTTCCATGGCCGACGTCAGATGCGTTTCAAGCAGCCCTGCCCCAAACTCGGGATCGGCCTGCTGGCTGTCTTCATAGCCGTAGGCCGCGCCAGCTTCGCTGCCGTCGCCGTACCCCTGATAGGGTTCGTCTGGCGCATCCTCATAGGACGACGTATCGGGCGCCGGGCGCTCCGCCATATGCGGTTCCGGCAAGGGCGCTGTGGTCGCGCCGAAAGTCGGCTCGATACGCTGGCACTGGAACCGGGCGCTGTGGCTGCACTCCCCGCCCGGCCGTTGGCACCGGCTGGGAGGAAGTCGGAGCCCGCGGCGCAGGATCCGACGAGCGTTTCAGGTTTTCACTCTGCGAAAAAATGCGGTCGAACTCGTCAAGACCTGCAAAATAATCGGTTTTGCCTACACGGTTGTCCGCGTTGTCGGCCTCGGCCTGCCGGTTCTTGTTGACAATGCGCGCCAGCTCTACCAGCGGATCGTCCGCTGGTGCCTGTGCCCCACCAGCAGGCCGTGCATTTTCAGGCGCTGCTTTGGAGGTCGGATGATCGTTATCTTTTGCCATAGGCGCCTTGTTTATCCGGCCATGTTATTCATAGCGACGGAAGGTGCCGCGGACCCAGGTTTACCGCTGTAACCGTCATCGCATTTCCGTCGGCGCGTCGACACCCAGAATGGTAAGCCCAGAGGCCAGAACTGACGATACAGCATGCACCAAAGCGAGACGCGCGAGTGTCAATTTAGGATTATTAGCATTAATAAAACGTAATTGGGGCATTTCCTTGCCACGGTTCCAGTGGCTGTGAAGCGCGCTGGCAAGCTCATGCAAGTAAAACGCGATGCGATGCGGCTCATGAGTTTCCGCTGCCGCTTCCACGGTTTTCGGCCACAGAGCCATCTTTGCGATCAGCTCCTGCTCGCTCACATCATCCAGCAACGTCATATCTGCGGTTGCAAGATCATCCGGCGAGACTTCCAGTGCCGGCATCTCTTCGCGTGCCTGACGCATCACCGAACAGCAGCGCGCATGGCCATACTGCACATAGAACACCGGATTGTCCTTGGACTGCTCGGTCACCTTCTTGAAGTCGAAGTCCAGCGGCGCATCATTCTTGCGAAACAACATCATGAAGCGCACCGGATCGCGGCCCACTTCATCCACCACTTCACGAAGCGTCACGAAGTCGCCGGAACGCTTGGACATCTTCACCGGCTCACCGGCCCGAAACAGACGCACGAGTTGGCACAGGCGCGCAATCACCACGGCTTTATTATCCGACACTGCATTGCCCACGGCCTGCAACCGCTTGACGTAACCGCCATGATCCGCACCCAGCACGTAGATCATCTCATCAGAATCCGCGACGGAACTTGTCGCGGAAATACGCCACATCAGCGGCGAAATAGGTGAAGGAGCCATCAGACTTTTTCAGCGCGCGATCCGTGTCGTCACCGTAATCACTGGAGCGGAACAACGTCTGCTCGCGGTCTTCCCAGTCGTCCGGCACCTGACCTTTGGGCGGTGGCAGGGTTCCCTGATACACAAGATCGCGGTCGCGCAATTCTTCAAGCATCTCCTCGATCTGGCTCGGCGTATTGCCGACATGCTCGTGCAGTGTCCGCTCGGAGAAGAACACGTCATGCTTGACGTTAAGCTGCAACAAATCCTGCCAGATCAGATCCATCATCGCGGCAATCGCCACGTCCTTGACGATTGCCATCCAGTCGTCTTCAGACTTGGCCTTCAGCGCATCGCCGTATTCTGCAGCAAGGGCCACACCGACGGGCTTCAGGTAATCCCCCGGATACAGACCCGCGGGGATTTCACCGATATCGTCGCCCAGCGCTTCGCAATAGCGCAAGAAGGCACTGCGCGCCAAGGTGTCGATCTGCGACCCGGCGTCATTGATATAATACTCACGCACAACGTCATAGCCGACATACGCCAGCAAGCTTGCCAAGGCATCGCCAAAGACAGCGCCGCGTGTATGGCCAACGTGCATCGGGCCGGTCGGGTTGGCCGAAACATATTCGACGTTGACCTTCTTGTTGTCGCCCAAGTTGGACCGACCGTAGTCCTCACCATTGTTGACAATATCGCTCAAAACGCTCTGCCAGACGGTTGCTGCCAGACGCAGATTGATGAAGCCTGGACCAGCCACAGAGACTTCCGTCACGTTCTCATCCTGACGCAGGACTTCGGCGAGACGTTCGGCCAGATCACGCGGCTTCAGACCAATCGACTTGGCCAGCACCATGGCGGCGTTGGTCGCCAGATCGCCGTGCGCTGGATCACGTGGGGTTTCCACGGTCACGCGCGTCAGGTCTGGGGCGGAGCCATCCGGGCCCTTCAGATCAAGGGTTTCGACAGCGGCTCTGACACGCTCGGTAAATACGGCAAAGATGTTCATCTTAATCCAACCGGCTGGTTGCGGAAACGAGACAGTCGCGCGGGACCTGACGCTTGAGGCGCGCTCCTGCAGCAACGACAAAATTCGGGAGCGGACTACCCCAATTCGGGGGTATCGTCAAACAGTCTGCGATGTTCCTCGATGGCATAGCGGTCCGTCATCCCCGCGATATAATCACAAACACGCCGGGCAAGCTGGGCTTCTGTCAGCTCTGACACACCCTTCTGCCAGGCCTCCGGCATGGTTTGTGGGTCCTCGATAAATCTCTGGAAGAGTTCTCGAACAATGCGCGCCACCACCTTGCGCACAGCCAGAACCTGCTCGTGACGATACATATGCGAAAACAGAAAGCTTTTCACCTGACGCTCGGCCTCGGCCATCTGATCCGAGAAGCCAACGAGACAACACCCTGCCTTGCGTACATCGTCAACCGACTGCGGCTTGACCGCATCAATGCGGCGAAAGGCCTCGCGGATGACATCTTCCACCATGCGCGTGATCGAGCGACGGCCGATCTCGTGAATGCGGCGACTTTCATCAAGGCCCGGATGAGCGGCATCCACCTCGGCCAGGATTTCTGCCAGATAAGGCACTTCCCCGAGATCATCCACCTTGAACAGACCAGCACGCAGACCGTCATCCAGATCATGCGCGTCGTAGGCAATGTCATCGGCAATCGCTGCCGCCTGTGCCTCGGCACTGGGCCATGTGTCAAGCATCAGGTCTTCTTGCTCGGCATAGCTGCGAATAGCGAAGGGAAGCTGACTGTCCTTGAACTTTCCAAGCGGCTTGCCCTGCGCATCCAGCAAAGGGCCATTGTGCTTGACCAGCCCTTCCAGCGTTTCCCAAGCCAGGTTCAGGCCATCAAACGTTGCATAACGGTGCTCCAGCTTGGTCACGACCCGCAAGGACTGGGCATTATGGTCAAACCCCCCATAGGGGGCCATGCAGACGTGCATGACGTCTTCGCCCTCGTGGCCAAAGGGGGTATGACCAAGATCATGCGCCAGCGCAAGACATTCAGCCAGGTCTTCATCCAGCCGCAAAGCGCGCGACAGAGCGCGGGCAATCTGTGACACTTCAACCGTGTGGGTCAGCCGGGTGCGGAAGTGGTCCCCCTCATGCGAGACAAAGGCCTGGGTCTTGTAGCTGAGGCGACGAAAGGCTGTTGAATGCACGATCCGATCGCGGTCGCGCTGAAAAGGTGTACGGGTGGGACTGTCAGGCTCGGCCACCAGACGCCCGCGGCTGTCAAAGGCCCCTTGCGCAAAGATCGCCCGTTCCTGTGCTCCATAACCAACGTCAGCTTTCATGCCTTTTCGCCTCGTCTTTTGTCGTACATGCTGCAATTTCGGTGAAAGACGTCTCCCTCCACACTTGCAGATTCGAATGACCTTCCATTGACGAACACAAGTGAAGACCATACCTATGGTCTAACTGCAAGTGTCCGGGCCGGATATGGTCCAAATGTCCTTGCCCAACTCCTTGAAAGAAAACCGGTTGCATCATGACCGACACGCTTGAGATTCCCGTTACAGTCAGCGATAGCGCTGCCAAGCGCATTGCCAAGATCATTTCCTCCGAACCGGAAGGCACCGCCCTGCGCGTCAGCGTGGAAGGTGGCGGCTGCTCTGGTCTGCAATACAAGTATGACCTGGTGCAGGCTCGTGAAGCCGATGATCTTGTTATCGAAAAAAACGGCATCGCCGTGCTGATTGATCAGATTTCCTTACAATATATGGCCGGTGCGCAAATCGACTTTGTCGACGACCTGATTGGTCAGGCCTTTCAGATCAACAATCCGAACGCGGTTGCGGGCTGCGGCTGCGGCACAAGTTTCACGATCTGACGAGACTGAGACTACGTCCCGGCCGATCTGGAGGCATCCTGCTTCCCGGTCCACGAAATGACGATGACCTGACATTTTAGAAAGGCCAGTCTGACACAAGATCAGACTGGCCTTTTTCTATTTCAACATCCCCAGATTGCCGGTTGCATATGCCTGCGGGGGGGCGACATGCAACCGGTTCCGGTATAGATACAAAAGCCTGAACCGAATTTCGACAAGCAGGCAGACCTCATGAAGATTGCTACGTGGAACATCAACGGTGTGAAAGCCCGGCTGGAGACCGCTACAGCATGGCTGCGCGAAGCCAACCCCGACATTGCCTGCTTTCAGGAAATCAAGTCGGTAGACGAAGGCTTTCCGCGCGAGGCTTTCGAAGAGTTGGGCTACAATCTGGAAACCCACGGTCAGAAGGGCTTCAACGGCGTTGCCATCCTGTCGAAGAGCCCGCTGGAAGATGTGCAGCGTGGCCTGCCTGGCGACGAAGACGACATTCAGTCCCGCTATATAGAGGCCACGATTTCGACGTCCAGCGGCAGCGTTCGCGTCGGCTGCCTGTATCTGCCCAACGGCAACCCGCTGGGCACCGAGAAATTCACCTACAAGCTTGCCTGGATGGATCGCCTCATCCTGCATGTGCAAAAGCGGCTGGTTGAAGAAACGCCTTTCGTACTGCTCGGCGATTACAACGTCATCCCCGACGAAATAGACGCTGCCAAACCGGAGAACTGGCGTGATGATGCGCTGTTTCAGCCAGAGAGCCGCCAGAAGTTCCGTACCCTGCTCAACATGGGCATGACGGAGGCAGTCCGGGCCTGTACGGCAGAGGGTGACACATACACTTTCTGGGATTATCAGGCAGGCGCCTGGCAGAAGAACAATGGCATCCGCATTGATCACATTCTGATGTCCCCTACAGGCAACAGATCTTTTTACGGGCTGTGACATCGACAAATACGTGCGCGGATGGGACAAGCCATCCGACCATGTTCCCGTCTGGATTGAGCTGGCCGTTTCCTAACGAGCTCCGCGATACTGGCGTCTCTCTGCGGACTTTTCGTTTGCCGAGGCCAAAGCCAATCTGCACGAGAGAACCGCCCACAAACAAAAACGCGCGGACCAAATGACCGCGCGTTCTTGCATTTCAAGTCTTCAACCGGAAAGGCTGACGGTCGGCACTTCCGCACCACCGCTCTCTACTGGTTTGATGCCTGTGTCACCGTCACCAGATCCGGGCGATTGCTCTCCAGCCACTTGTGCGACATGGCGGAGGCTTCGCGGCGAATGCCTTCCGGTGCCTGAGCGAAATATTTCTCGTGCAGTGCCTGGATCCAATCCAGCGCCTTGTGCCCGTTGGCTTGCAATTGCGCGACATTCATCCACATCAGACCACGCGCCTTGCGATGGCTCGAATGGCTCATCTGGTACAGGGTCTCGCCCAGATGGGCCTGTGCCCTCAGATCGCCTTTCAAAGCTGCCAGATTGTACCAGCGCACCGCCATGCGGTCGTTCTTACCCTGATACAGCAAGCCGAGCTCGTATTGCGCCTTGGCATCGCCAAAATAAGAAGCTGCATGGACGAAGATCTGACGCGCCTTGGAATCGTCTCGGGAAATCTCGCCCGTTATGCCGGTGAGATAATATTTTCCAAGCGCGACAAAAGCGCTGGCGATAAAAGGCGCGTCGGGACTGTCAGGCCGATCATTGCCGTGCTCGCGCACGATCTGGCCATAATATTCAAAGGCCTTGAGATCGTCTTCCTTGACGCCGTCTCCAGCCGCATACATTTCGCCCAGCTTCGAGCGGCCATGGGCTGCCCGTTCTCGGCTGCATATTGCAAAGCGCTGATCGCGCCCGCCTTGTCGCCAGAATAGTAGCGTTGAGCCCCGGCTCGCAGGGCTTCCATCGGGCTCATAGTGCCTGGAGCTGCCGCAGTTTGCGGCCCTCTCGGCGCTCCGTCAAACGCGAGAGCGTCCGTCGAGAAAAAAGCGGCCATCGCAGCCACCAGACAAGTTGCCCATGTCAC
Organism: Roseibium sp. 10G30-5; assembly: GCF_055809635.1. Lineage (NCBI taxonomy): Bacteria > Pseudomonadati > Pseudomonadota > Alphaproteobacteria > Hyphomicrobiales > Stappiaceae > Roseibium > Roseibium sp. 10G30-5. The sequence continues at coordinate 3,716,218 of NZ_CM147918.1, read as the reverse complement.
AGATCTAAGATCAGGCATCGCAAACTTAACTTTCCAACTCTCTGTCTTCCACCGCCTCAGCAAGACCCTGCCAACCCGTATTCTTGAGTGAGTTTCCTGCGTGGTGAAAACGATTTCATCATGACTCTGACGCGCTAGAAGCCTGAAGCCCCTTTTCTTGCACAGTCCGAGACTGACCTTGAGGATGGTCATGACTCGCAAACATGGCTGAAGAGCGGCAAAATGCGATGGACCACCTTAGCGCGAGATGTTCCGCAAAACTGTTGCCATCCAGCAACACACCCAACTCCCGTCAACTCAGCCCACGACCTTCTTGAGAGAGTGTGGATGCACAAGGTTGCCATCCGCTTTCGAATTTTAGAACAAGTTGCGGATTACCTGTTGAAAATGGCAGTACCGCCGCAGTTCCGAGCGTTTTTGCCATGCAGGTGCGGCTGTTCCCGTTTTATCCTATGAAAAAGTGGCTGGAACCGATATGAGGGCAAAGACCGGATACGCGGTGCGCAGGGCACTGTATGCTGATTGCTCTTGAAACCAGAAGGTTGATCTGGCCAATCCGTTCCATGCTTTTCCAGTGACGCTGCATTGACGGCCAGGATCTGTTAAAGAGCAGCCTTCTGGACAGCGCCCCACTGCCAACCGTCGTCGTAGACGATGCAAGGTGGCCTTGCGCTGATGAGATCCGGCGAGCCATCCAGTGAGCCGGATGGATATGTGCCCTGAACGTGATTTTTTGAACAGGTGGGTTGAGAACGAATGAGCGGCAAGAACGATCTTTTTGATGGCACTGCGCAGCCGATTGAGAACACATCCGCCACCCCCTCCGCCCGCAAGTCACAGCCCCCCACCCCTGCTCCGAAGGCGGCCCCTTTTCAAGCAGCAGTAGGCGCGCCGGAGGGAGATTACTCGGCAGCCGACATTGAGGTGCTGGAAGGTCTGGAACCTGTTCGTCGCCGCCCGGGCATGTATATCGGCGGCACCGACGATAAGGCCCTGCACCATCTGTTCGCCGAAGTCATCGACAACTCCATGGATGAAGCGGTGGCCGGTCACGCCACCTGGATCGACGTCAACCTGGATGCCGATGGCTACTTGAGTGTCACCGACAATGGTCGCGGTATTCCCGTCGACCCGCACCCCAAGTTCAAGGACAAGTCGGCGCTGGAAGTCATCATGACCACGCTGCACGCCGGTGGTAAATTCGATTCCAAGGTCTATGAAACATCGGGCGGCTTGCACGGCGTCGGCATTTCCGTCGTCAACGCGCTCTCTGATCATCTGGTGGTGGAAGTGGCTCGCTCGCGCAAGCTCTATCGGCAGGAATTCCGTCGTGGTCTGGCCGACGGGCCATTGCAGCTTGTCGGCGATACGCAAAACCGTCGCGGCACCACCGTGCGCTTTCACCCGGACGCTCAGATCTTCGGCAAGACTCTGAAATTTGAGCCTGCACGGCTTCTGAAGATGGCGCGGTCCAAGGCCTATCTCTTCGGTGGTGTTGAAATTCGCTGGAGCTGCGATCCCTCGCTGATCGGTGACAAGGACCCAACGCCGGAAAAAGCAACGTTCCATTTCCCCGGCGGATTAAAGGACTTCCTCGAAGACCGGATGCAAAAAGAGCGTCGGGTGGTCGATGACATCTTCTTTGGTTCCACCGCGCAAAGCGGCAAGCATGGCTCCGTCGAATGGGCGGTCACATGGTTTGCAGGGGATGGCTTCATCGATTCCTATTGTAACACGGTGCCGACACCTGAGGGCGGAACGCATGAGGCAGGCTTGCGCTACGCTCTGCTGCGTGGCCTGAAGGCCTACGGCGAACTGACCAACAACAAGAAAGCTGCCATCATCACGGGCGACGATGTTCTGACATCTGCGGCGGGCATGCTGTCGGTGTTCATTCGCGAGCCGGAGTTCGTCGGACAAACCAAGGACCGTCTGGCCACCAACGAGGCCACACGTATTGCCGAAAGTGCGGTCCGTGATGCGTTCGATCACTGGCTGACCGCTTCGCCTCAGCAAGCCAACAAATTGCTGGAGTGGGTGATTGACCGGGCGGATGAGCGTTTGCGCCGCCAGCCAGGAAAAAGACGTGGCCCGCAAAACGGCGGTGCGCAAGTTGCGCCTGCCCGGCAAGCTCGCAGACTGCTCAGCCAATTCGGCGGAAGGCACCGAAATCTTTATCGTCGAAGGCGATTCGGCTGGTGGATCTGCCAAGCAGGCACGCAACCGGGCCAATCAGGCTATTTTGCCCCTGCGCGGCAAAATCCTGAATGTGGCCAACGCGGGCCGCGAAAAGCTCAATGCCAATCAGCAGCTTGCCGATCTGGTGCAAGCCCTTGGCTGCGGCACCCGCTCGCAGTATCGCGACAAGGATTTGCGTTACGAGCGCGTCGTCATCATGACGGATGCCGACGTAGATGGAGCGCACATTGCCTCGTTGCTCATCACGTTCTTCTACCGCGAGATGCCGGAACTGATCCACGCCGGGCATCTGTATCTGGCTGTGCCACCGCTCTACCGTCTGACGCAGGGCGGCACAACGATCTATGCACGTGACGATGCGCACAAGGATGAACTGCTGGCCACGGCGTTCAAAAACAAATCCAAGGTCGAGATCGGCCGCTTCAAAGGCCTCGGTGAAATGTTGCCTGCCCAATTAAAAGAAACCACCATGAACCCGGCAAAACGCACCATGTTGCGCATTGAGGTTCTGGAGGCGGACAATGACGCGACTGGAGATGCCGTGGAACGTCTGATGGGCAACAAGCCGGACGCACGCTTCCGGTTCATTCAGGAGCGGGCCGAGTTTGCGGAAGATCTCGACATCTGATGCGAGCTGTCGTTGGGTCTGCTGGATCGTGGCAGCGCCACACTAATCTCAAGGTACTTGCTGCCGGATAGGTCTAAACCACCGGCCATGTTGCGGACAGAATCAGGTAAACATCAGGAATTCAATGGGAAAATTCCGCGGCGTCATGAAAGCTACACAGTTGTTCCGCAAACGGCTCCTGACCACGCTGCAGTAGTTTGCCGAAGCTCTCTGCAAAGCCAGCGACCGCATTCATTAACTCAAAAGTACATATTTAAGGCGAGACACGCCATATTCTTGGTTTTTCTGCCAAGCAACGCATTGACACCGGGGCTGTTGAATGTAGGGTGTGCGCAAACTTGACAGGTCATATGGAATGGTCTGTAGAAATTTCCCCTCAACTATCCGGGCTCAAGCGCTCTATGTCATTCAGTACTCTCGGTCTTAGCGAGAAAGTTCTAGCTGCAGTTGAAGCAGCTGGATACAACGAACCCACCGCAATCCAGGAAGGTGCTATTCCGGAGGTCCTTGCAAGAAAGGATGTTCTCGGGATTGCCCAGACAGGGACCGGAAAGACCGCCAGCTTTACGCTGCCAATGCTGACGTTGCTTGAAAAAGGCCGCGCTCGGGCGCGTATGCCGCGCACGCTCATTCTGGAGCCGACGCGCGAACTGGCCGCACAGGTTCAGGAAAATTTCGAGAAATATGGCAAGAACCACAAGCTGAATGTTGCTCTGCTGATTGGCGGCGTGTCATTTGGCGAGCAGGATCGCAAGCTGGACCGTGGGACCGATGTTCTCATCGCAACGCCGGGCCGCCTGCTGGATCATTTCGAGCGCGGCAAGCTTCTGTTGCAGGGCGTCGAGATCCTCGTGATTGATGAAGCCGACCGCATGCTCGACATGGGGTTCATTCCCGACATTGAACGTATCTGCAAGCTGTTACCGCCAGCACGCCAGACCCTGTTTTTCTCGGCCACCATGCCAAGCGAAATCCAGCGACTGACGGAAGCGTTTCTGACAGAATCCGGTCCGCATTGAAGTGGCGCGCACCTCCTCGACGGCAGAAAACGTCGAGCAGAAACTCAAGGCCAGTGGCCCGAAAGACTTTGAAAAGCGGGAAGCCCTGCGCGGTCTGCTGGAAAATGCCGAAGACCTTCAAAACGCAATCGTCTTCTGTAACCGCAAGCGCGACATCACCACCTTGATGCGGTCGCTCGAGCGCCATGGCTACAACGTCGGCGCCCTTCATGGCGACATGGATCAGCGCACACGCATGATGATGCTGGATAATTTCCGTAAGGGAACGATCAAATTGCTGATCGCCAGCGACGTGGCCGCGCGCGGTTTGGACATTCCCGAAGTCAGTCATGTCTTTAACTACGACGTGCCGACACACGCCGAAGATTACGTCCACCGGATTGGCCGAACTGGCCGTGCTGGGCGCTCTGGATGTGCCTTCACGCTGGTCACCACCAAAGAAGAGAAGTACCTGAAATCCATTCAGGAACTGATCAACAAGGACATCGAATGGCTGGGTGATGCCATCGATTTCTCCGGCAGCGCCGAAAGCGGCCCGCAGAAGAAGCGTCGCCGCTCTCCGCGCAAGGTTGAAGAAACGGCCAGCACAGAAGACACAACAGCTTCCGTTGCCGACGCACAGCCGCAGGCAGAAACAGCCGAGCAGCCTGAAAAGACCGAGAAGCCTGCTCGCAAGCCACGTTCGCGTGGGGGACGCTCCAAGGCTGCAACCGCCGCCAACACGAGCGACACCCCGGTTGAAACGCCAGAGGCAGCCCCTGAAACGGCGCCAGAGACCAAGGCTGCGACGCCTCGAAATGCAACGAATGTGGATCAAGATAACCAGCCGACGCAGAAATCGTCTGGGCGTCGCCCGCGCCAGCAACGCCATGGACACACCCAAGTCGAACGAACCTGCGTTTGGCCCCGGAATGCATATTCCGGCATTCCTCTTGCGCGAACCGCGTCCGAAGAAAGCGTCCTGACATTTAGTATTTGAAGTTCTGCAAACTTTAAGAACCGGTCAATCATCAAGTTTTATAGGTGTAGTATTCTATTGCCTATAAAACTTGATTCCTTTTCAAAAGCAGGATTTTAATGAACAACTCTCAGCCACATGGCAACTCTTTGCTTTTTGGTGAGTCGGCGCTTTCATTTATCAAGCAGCACGATCATCCTGCGTTTCCAAGCTTTTATGAAGTCTGGTACACTTATGCTGCGGGCTACGACCCGGCTTTCAATCAGCAAGTCAACCAAGTCCTCAAGGACGAAGGGCGCATCAGTGTCGGGCGATTGCAGACGCTTTACAACCAGAGCAATTCGTCTGAAAACTCGAAAGACATCGACAAGCGGCTGGAAAAAGTCGGTCAATTCATGACCGAAAAGGTCGGCACCTTGCTTGAGACCTTGCAGGCCAGCGCGTCTGCCACCAACGATTACAACGACAAGCTGACCGGCGCGGGTGAAACGCTACACCGCCTCAAGCGCCCGGAAGATCTGGAAGCGCTGGTGTATGAGCTGATTGACGCGACACAGAATGCCGCACGGTCCAGTCAGAACCTTGGCCAGCAGCTTGTGCAGTCGCAACGCCAGATCGAAAGCCTTCATACGCAACTTGAAAAATTCCGTCAGCAATCTCTCACCGATGATCTGACCGGCATTGGCAACCGCAAGCAGTTTGACGAGACGCTGACCCGTATGCTTGCAGACGCCCATGAGAGCGGCACTCAGCCCTTCTGCCTGATCCTGGCGGACATTGACCACTTCAAGCGCTTCAACGACACCTACGGCCATTTGACGGGTGATCACGTCCTGCGCCTTGTCGCCCAGACGCTAAAGAACAGCATCAGCGACAAGGATACCGCCTGCCGTTATGGCGGTGAGGAATTCGCTGTTCTGTTGCCTGCTGGCACCTTGGAAAAGGCAGGTGAAAAGGCCGACCTGATCCGCAGCGTGATCAAGTCAAAGGGCCTTGTGAAGCGGTCAACCGGCGAAAGCCTCGGCAAAGTCACGCTCTCGCTCGGCGTCGCCATATTTACCTCCGACGACACGGAGGAGACCCTGTTTGCACGCGCCGACAAGGCGCTTTATCAGGCCAAGACCGGCGGCCGCGATCAGGTTCGCATCGCCCGCTGAAACGCGAGAGACTGCCAGCTTTCATTGCAGAGACGAGACACAAATAAGGGCGGCACATGGCCGCCCTTTTGAATTTCTGCATCCAGGAAGTCGATCGATGTTTTGCCGGCCTTTCCGTCAGGCACCAGCAAACTTGCTCAGGTCGGCCTCCTGCAAGGATACGGATTCACCGCAGCCACAGGCCGAGACCTCGTTCGGGTTCTTGAAAATGAAGCCAGACCGGAACTTCGTTACTTCGAAATCCATCTTGGTGCCGAGCAGGAAGAGTACGGCTGACGGATCGACAAAGAGCTTTACGCCCTTTTCCTCGATCACATCGTCGCCAGCCTTGGGCTCATCCACCAGTTCCATGGTGTATTCCATGCCCGCACACCCGCCCTTCTTGATGCCGACCCGCAAACCTGCTGGCGCAGCATCAGAATTGTCGACCAGTTCCTGCACCCGCTCGGCGGCTGCATCGGTCAGGGTCATCACCTGGAATTTGCGTGGGCTTGCCATGATGTCCTCGTCTTCGATTGAAGTTTGACGCTTGGACGAGTGGCTCCACAGAGAAGCCACACCAAACACCTTTTCCCCTATATGGGGATCATGAGCGCGATGCCAAAGCCCCACGCCCTGCCCTGCTTACATCAATACCAGTTGAGTGCGACCTTGGCCTCGTCCGACATTCGCTCCGGCGACCACGGCGGATCAAAGACCATGTCGACATTGACCGGGCCGACGCCTGCAACGGATTCGACTGCATTCTGCACCCAACCCGGCATTTCCCCAGCGACGGGACACCCCGGCGCAGTCAGCGTCATTTCAACGTTGATTGAGCGGTCGTCTTCGATGTCAACCTTGTAGATCAAACCCAACTCGTAGATGTCGCAAGGGATCTCCGGATCATAAACCGTTTTCAGGGAGCCGATGATATCGGTTGTCAGACGGTCAAGTTCTTCCGGCGGAATGGCGCTTTGGGCTGCCACTTCCGTTTGAAGTTCGTGTCCATCCGTATCCGTATCAATGACGCGCGTTTCTTCCATATCCGTCATCCTCAGGCAAAAAATGCCTTGGCTTTCAGCAGAGCCTCATAGAGAGCATCAACTTCACCACGTGTGTTGTAAAGACCAAAGCTTGCCCGACATGTAGAGGTTACACCGTACCTTGCCAAGAGCGGCTGCGCACAATGCGTGCCGGCACGCACCGCCACGCCCGACCGGTCGATGATGGTCGAGACGTCATGGGCATGGGCTCCTTCAATCTCGAAGGAGATGATAGCGCTCTTGCCCGGAGCCTTGCCGAAGATACGCAGGCCGTCGATTTCGCTCAGTCGCTGATGGGCATATGCGCCCAGATCCGCCTCATGCGCGGCAATCCGGTCTCGCCCGATCCGGTCCATGTAATCCAGCGCAGCTCCCAGACCGATGGCCTGAACGATGGGCGGCGTCCCAGCCTCGAAGCGATGCGGTGGCTCGGCATAGGTGACGATGTCTTCAGTGACTTCGCCAATCATCTCTCCGCCGCCATTGAAAGGCCGCATGGCTTCCAGGCGCTCGGGCTTGCCCCACAGCACACCAATGCCGGTCGGGCCATAAACCTTGTGACCAGTGAAGACGAAATAATCACAGCCGAGATCCTGTACGTCGACCGGCAGATGCACTGCACTCTGGCTGCCGTCCACCAGCACCTGAATGCCATGACGATGCGCGATCTCACAGACTTCCTTGATCGGCACCACAGTGCCCAGAACATTGGACACATGCGTGATGGCAACAAGCTTGGTCCGCTCGCTCAAGGCGTTCTCGAAGGCTTCCAGATCAAAGGAGCCATCCTCACGCACATAGACCCACTTCAGCACGGCGCCCTTGCGTTCACGGTGGAAATGCCAAGGCACGATGTTGGAGTGATGCTCCATGATTGACAGAACAATCTCATCGCCTTCCTGAAAGAAATCCTCTCCCAGGCCATGAGCCACGAGATTGATGGCCTCAGTCGACGACCGGGTGAAAACCACCTCGTCACTTGACCCGGCATTGAGGAAACGGCGCACCTTTTCGCGCGCCGCTTCAAAGGCGTCCGTTGCCGCATTCGACATGTAATGAAGACCGCGGTGAACATTGGCGTATTCAGCAGAATACGCATGGGTCACCGCGTCGATGACGGCCTGCGGCTTCTGGGCAGACGCACCATTGTCCAGATAGACCAGCGGTTTGCCATAGACCTTTTGCGACAGGATCGGAAAATCCTCGCGCACACGCTCCACGTCATATGCAAGGGCGTCTTGCGCCGGAGCCACTTGAGCCGTCATTGTCTTACTCCTTAAGCAGGCTGACCGAGCCACGCACGAACGCGTCTCGTCAATTCATCAGTCGCTGCTTCTTCCTCGAATTCCCCGATCGCTTCCGACAGGAAGGCCAGGATCAGCAAGGTGCGGGCTTCGGCTTCAGGAATGCCACGTGCCCGCAGATAGAACAGCAGGTCTTCATCAATCTGACCGCTGGTCGCGCCATGGGCACACAGCACGTCATCGGCAAAGATCTCAAGTTCCGGCTTGTTCGCCATTTCGCAGCCCTCGGAGAGGAGCAGCGCCTGCGTCATCATCTCGCCGTCAGACTTCTGTGCATGAGGTGCCACATTGATGCGTCCCTGATACACGCCCTTGGCTTCATCATTCAGAACCGTCTTATAGAACTCACGGCTGTTGCAATGAGGAACGGCGTGGTCAATGACCAACGTCTGATCGGCCAGCGCACGACCCGACGCCATGTTGACGCCGTAGAGCTTGGCATCCGAATTCTCGCCATCAAACAGCACGAATTGCTGATTGCGGGCAAAGCTTGGACCGGCAACAAAGCCCATGATCTTGAAGAGGGCTTCCCCGCCCAGACGGGCCAGCGTGGTGAACAGACGCGGGGCCTCCGCCTTACCGACCATCAGACGTGTGACCGACAGTTCAGCTTCGTCGGACACGTCGTAATCGAAAACGGCGTTGATCTCGCCTTCGCCTGTGTCGCCACAGAAGGTCTCCAGCAGCTTCACCTTGGCGCCCTTGCCAAGAACGATACGGTTACGGGTTACCTGCGCGCCGGTTCCGGCCGCCACATGGACGATCTCGATCGGCTTGGAGATCTCGCGGCCAGTCTCGACCTCAAGAAAGATGCCGCCCTGCACAAAGGCCGTGTTGAGTGCCAGCGTGCCATCACCTGTTGCGCGTGGCGGAACGGACAGAAGGCTTGCGCCGTCTTCGGCCAAAAGCAGCTTGGCAAAGTCTTCAAGCTTGACGCCTTCGTCAGCGAGAGCTTCGAGATCCGACAAGTCGGCTACAAAGCTGCCATTGGCAATCACGACGGTGTAGCGATCAACGCCGTCAAAGCGCTCAAAGCCATCGAGAACGGCCTTGGCGTCGGCCGCAACCGCTTCAGCGGCCAATGGTGCGGCTGAGGTCATGAAGGCACGCAGATCGGAGTATTTATACTCCTCGACGCGGCGATGCGGCAGGCCGCGCGTCTTCAGCGCATCGGCTGCACCGGAGCGCAGCTTTGCCACGGCATCGCTGCCGGACAGCTTGAGGCTCGATGTCTCGAAACGCTCAAGCAGATCGGCTTCTGCCTTGGTGTGTTTGATCGGGGTATTCATGGTCATTTTGGATCCTTTGCTCCCCTCGTTCAGGCAGCAGCTTCGCCGACGTAGTCCGCGTAGCCGTTCTTTTCGAGTTCGAGAGCCAGTTCCTTGCCGCCGGTCTTGACGATCTTGCCCTTGGAAAGGACATGAACGACGTCCGGCACGATGTGGTCCAACAGGCGCTGGTAGTGCGTGATGACAACCATTGCACGATCCGGCGACCGCAACTTGTTGACGCCTTCCGAGACGATGCGCAGGGCATCAATGTCGAGACCGGAATCGGTTTCATCGAGAACACAGAGGCTCGGCTCAAGCAGCGACATCTGCAGGATCTCGGAGCGCTTCTTCTCACCACCGGAGAAGCCCACGTTCAACGGGCGCTTCAACATGTCCATGGTGACGTTCAGGTCGGAGGCCTTTTCGCGAACCAGTTTCATGAAGTCCGGGATCGACAGAACAGCCTTGCCCTGTGCCTTGCGCTGTGCATTCAAAGCCGTCTTGAGGAATTCCATCGTGGCCACGCCTGGAATTTCAATCGGGTACTGGAATGCCAGGAAAACGCCAGCGGCGGCACGCTCATCGGCTTCCATATCCAGCAGGTTCTGGCCGTGGAAGATGATTTCGCCCTCAGTGACTTCGTAGTCAGACTTGCCAGCGAGGATATAAGACAGCGTGGACTTGCCCGAACCGTTCGGGCCCATGATGGCGTGGATTTCGCCAGCGTTCACACTCAAATCGATACCGCGCAGAATTTCGGTGCCTTCGTCGGCGATGCGGGCGTGCAGGTTCTTGATCTCAAGCATTGAGATGTTCCTCGTTCAAAAAGGTCGAAGCGCTTGGCTTCGCAAATCAAATTCAAATACGGAGCGCAGGCTGATCGCAGGATCAGCCCACAGAGCCTTCAGGCTGATCGAGATCAGCTTCTGCGCTTCCACTGCGAATTCCATCGGCAACTGCTGGATCACATCCTTGACGAAGCCGTTGACGATCAGCGCCACGGCCTCCTCGTCAGACATGCCACGCTGCTGGCAGTAGAACATCTGGTCATCGGAGATTTTCGAGGTGGTTGCCTCATGCTCGAAGACGGCTGATGAGTTCTTGCTTTCGATGTAAGGCACTGTGTGGGCGCCGCAATCCTGGCCAATCAGCAGGCTGTCGCACTGGGTAAAGTTACGCGCGTTCGAAGCGCGGCGGTGCGCCGAGATCAGACCGCGGTAGGTGTTTTCCGACTTGCCGGCCGAGATCCCCTTGGAGATAACGCGGCTGGACGTGTTCTTGCCCAGATGGATCATCTTGGTGCCGCTGTCGATCTGCTGACGGCCATTGGATACGGCAATGGAGTAGAACTCACCGACCGAGTTGTCGCCGCGCAGAATGCAGGACGGATATTTGCAGGTGATGGCCGAACCGGTTTCAACCTGTGTCCAGGAAATCTTGGCGTTCTTGCCACGGCAGTCACCGCGCTTGGTGACGAAGTTGTAGATGCCGCCCTTGCCTTCAGAATCGCCCGGATACCAGTTCTGCACCGTCGAATATTTGATCTCGGCATCGTCGAGCGCAACCAGCTCAACGACAGCCGCATGCAACTGGTTTTCGTCGCGCTGTGGAGCTGTGCAGCCTTCGAGGTAGGACACGTAGGCGCCCTTCTCGGCAATGATCAGCGTGCGCTCGAACTGACCTGTGTTCATCTCGTTGATGCGGAAGTAGGTCGACAGTTCCATCGGGCACCGAACGCCCTCCGGCACATAGACAAACGATCCGTCCGAAAAGACTGCCGAGTTCAGCGTGGCGTAATAATTGTCAGAAGACGGCACGACCGAGCCGAGGTACTTCTTGACCAGTTCAGGATGCTCCCGAATGGCCTCCGAGATCGAACAGAAGATGACACCGGCCTTCTTCAGCTCTTCCTTGAACGTAGTGACAACGGACACGCTGTCGAAAACAGCGTCAACGGCGACCCGGTTCTTCGGCTCAACACCAGCTAGGATTTCCTGCTCACGCAAGGGAATGCCCAGCTTTTCGTAGGTTGCCAACAATTCCGGATCAACCTCATCGAGGCTCTTGGGGCCTTCGGTCGATTTCGGCGCAGCGTAATAATAAATCTCGTCGAAGTTGATCTTCGGGTAGTGGACGCGTGCCCAGGTGGGCTCTTCCATGGTGCGGAAACGGCGCAGGGCATCAAGCCGCCACTCCGTCATCCACTCTGGCTCTTCTTTCTTGGCGGACAGGAAGCGAACGGTTTCCTCGGACAGGCCCTTGGCCGTCTTGTCCGACTCGATGTCCGTCACAAAGCCGTATTTATACTGGTCAACATCGATCGCCTTGACCTGATCGATTGTCTCCTGCACAGCGGGCATGTTTTCAACTCCATCTTGCGAACAGCAACAGGCTGTCCGCCTTGCAAAAGGTCATCCCTGCTAAGGCGTTGCAATCGCCCCAGAGGATGATTTGGACAGACGCAGCGCTTGAACAGCGCCCCGTCTCAAAACGTCGTTTCGGCCCCGTCAGGCGGCCTGATTGCGCGCCTCGGGGTTCAGGCGATCGACCACATTCGGCCAGACTTCCAGAAAGCCGTCGATGTCGCCTTCCGTCGAGTTCCAGCCCAGACTGACGCGCATCGCGCAGCGGGCCAGGGACTCTTTCACCCCCATCGCCGTCAGCACATGCGAGACCGACACCTTGCCTGACGAGCAGGCGGACCCTGATGACAGGGATATGTTCTCCAGGTCGAAGGCAATCAATGCCGTTTCCGCAGAAATTCCCTCAACAGCAAAACACGTCGTATTGGGTAGACGGGCGACCGCCTCCCCGAAAATCGTTAGTCCCGGACACACACGCCGCAATCCGGCCTCCAGCCGATCCCGAAGCGCGGCCTGCCCTGTCGACCCGGACGGTACCGCAGAGACGTGCGCTTCCAGCTCTTCCCGGGCCAATCGTGCGGCCCGTCCGAAACCAGCAATCCCGGCAACATTTTCAGTCCCCGCACGGCGCCAGTTTTCCTGTCCACCACCGATCACGAAGGGCGCAGGAACGCGTGCGGTGCTGCGTACCACCAAGGCTCCCATGCCTTGCGGCCCACCGAACTTGTGCGCCGAAAGGCTGAGGGCATCCGCCTGCCAGGTCTCCATGTCGATGGGCAAACGGCCTGCCATCTGAATGGCATCGACATGTAGAAACGCCCCAGCGGCCTTCGTCAGCCGCCCAATTTCTTCAAGCGGTTGCAGCACACCGGTTTCATTGTTCGCCGCCATGATCGACACCAGCGTCGGCTCACTAACTGCGAGTTTTTCCTCAAGCACATCAAGGCGAACGAGACCATTCTCATCAACGGGCAGCACGTCCTGCATCGATGGCGGAAAGCGACCGCCCGTGACAACGGAGGGATGTTCTGCGCTACTGCGTAGAAGCCGGGACAAATACACCGGCTCCCCCTGATCGCGCCACTGATCCGTCAAAGCGCTCATGTTCGCTTCCGTCCCGCCAGACACAAAGGTCACAGCGCGGGTTTTGGCACCACATAGCCGGGCCACGTCCTCTCGTGCCTCTTCAACATGACTGCGCGCGCGCCGTCCATCGCCATGCACCGAGGAGGCATTGCCGACCTTGTCGAACATCTCGATCATGATCTCACGCGCACCGGCACGTAGTGGCGAACTGGCGTTATGATCAAGATAGATATGGGGACGCCTGCTCATTGTTTCATTCCCTCGACCGATTTTGGGCGCGAAACAGGATTTCTTTGTCTCCCATGCACGGAAACCTTGAAATTTTCCGGCTGAATGACGTAAACGTGCCTCGACACTCAAAGATGGTCTATGCTGCCTGTTTCAAAGGCTGCACCACTTTCGAATAATTCTAAACAGAGTTTTATAAACTCGGAGCCACAGAGTCAAGTTTAGAACCCGGCTTTTCGCCCGGCATTAAACAAGGCGTCCAGTGCCTCTGCAAGACCAACCATAAAGGACAGCGTATTTTATGCCTGAGGTGATCTTCAACGGTCCCGCCGGCCGGCTCGAAGGCCGGTTCCACCCCGCCAAGAAGCGGAATGCGCCCATCGCTCTTCTTCTTCATCAACACCCGCAGTTTGGCGGAACGATGAACAATCAGATCGTCTACCAGATGTACTACATGTTTGCACAACGCGGTTTTGCCGTGCTGCGCTTCAACTTTCGTGGTGTCGGACGATCACAAGGGTCATTTGATCATGGTAAGGAGAGTTGTCCGACGCGGCCGCCGCACTGGACTGGGTTCAGACGGTTCACCCGGATGCACGCGCATGCTGGATTGGCGGCTTCTCGTTTGGCTCCTGGATTGGCATGCAGCTTCTGATGCGCCGACCAGAGGTTGAAGGCTTTATCTCGATCGCCCCCTCCCCAACCTTTATGATTTCTCGTTCCTAGCTCCCTGCCCGTCTTCGGGCCTGATCATTCACGGTGACAACGACAAGGTTGTGCCGCCAAAGGATGTGCAGACGCTGGTCGACAAATTGAAGACGCAGAAGGGCATCGAGATCAATCATCAGATCATGCCGGGTGCAGATCATTTCTTTGAAAATGACATCGACAATCTGCTGGAACGCTGCGGCGATTACATTGATGAGCGGCTTGGCCTGACGCCAGATGATTATCTGCCAATCAACTGATAGAGCAGAGCGAAGCCCTACTGACGGCGAAATTCAACGCCAGAGGTGAGTAGACACACAAAAAGCCCGCCTTCCCGGCGGGCTTTTTTATGCGATTCAAGCCGTTCTAAAGGTAATCTGATCAAGATCAGACTTGCTGGAGAGCAGAATGACCGGACCAAGACCACCCGCTGAGAGGCCCGAAAACGACGCCCCACTGCCATCACCGATCACCTTGCGGACGGCGACACGTGACGACCTTGCAGCCTTGCAGGATCTGTATCAGAACCACCTCGATCTCCAGGACCCGCCCTGCGATCCGCAATTGCTGGCCGCCACATACCAGACACTGCTCGATCATCCGGGGTTGACCATCCATGTCGGTGTGATCGAAGAGCGTGCCGTCGCTACCTGCACTTTGATCGTGGTGCCCAACATTACCCGTGGCTGCGCGTCCTATGCTTTCATCGAGAATGTGGTGACACACCGCGCCTATCGCAGTCAGGGCATTGGAGAAATACTGATCCACGCCGCATTCGACGCGGCCTGGGCAGCCGGGTGCTATCGCGTCGGATTGTTGACTGGTGATAAAAACACACAGGCGCAAGCATTCTACGAAAAGGTTGGCTTTGAACGCCGCAAGATAGGCTACGAACTGAGAGCGGAAGGTTATCCGCGACGGCAGATCAACCCCACCTGAGACGGCGTACTCCGAAGCGCATCACGAGGTTTTTTTGAACGGATTTTCATCCGAAACCAGAAACACCTCTTCCTCTGCCGTCGACACACGACTCAACATGCCATTGCGATGCGGAAATCGACCATACGTCTGGACGATGTTTCCGTGCCCCTTGGCAAATTTCATGATGTCCTGTGCAAACGCAACAAGCGATTGAAAACGGTCTACCGACAGTTCTTGCAGGGCACGGTCCTCGGCATGCATCAACGGCATGTAGAAAAATTGGCGATGAGAAAAACTCAATCGCTTGTCCATCCCCTGCTCAATGCCCGAAACGCAAAGGTCCTGCGCCTTTGCATCTCCGGCATAAGCGCGTGGCGTATCGCGGTAGATGTTGCGGGAAAACTGATCGAGCACCAGAATCAGCGCCAAGCGACCAACCGGCGTTTCCGCCCAACTCTCAAGCTCACCGGCAATGGCCTGCGCCAGCAGATCAGTGAACCGTTCGCGGATCGTTTCATCGAGGTCGGCCCCGCCTTGAAACCAATCGGCGGGCGTCAACTCCCGGAACCAGAAATCAAGCACGGCACTCTGTTCGTCGTTCATCACAGTCTCCTGCTCAACACCAGCCGATAGCTCGCACTGCCACATCTCAATACGGTCCCACGTGCGGGCATCTGCGACTGACCACATCATGAAAATAAAAAGTAGAAAATGCCAATGTGAACATCAAAAAAAGCCCCGCACACTGGCGGGGCTTTTCTTTTTCAGCGTCTCAGCTCAGTCGCCGGGCGACTAAGGCATTGTAATCTCCCGACACCTGCGGTCGGCTTTGCGGCGTCAGAATGGAGCCGTCCGGGCGATAAGCACGCGGTGTGCCGGTAAAGTTCGGCTCATGCGACTTTTCCCAATCCTTTGCCCGATAGGTTTCATCGACCGGAGGCGTGTCAACGCGATGATGCATCCAGCCATGCCAGCCCGCAGGAATGGCAGAGGCATCTGCCACACCATTGTAAATGACCCAGCGACGACGACCGCTCTTTTCACGATAGTAGGTGTTGCCCAGTTCGTCCTGCCCAACACGCTCGCCTTTGCGCCACGTGAAAAGGCGTGTGCCCATCGTCTGGCTGTTCCACCAAGGTGAAGATACCGAGAAGCAGTTTTTTCATTGCCCGATCGGGTCCTTGTATTCGTTCCGGTTTATGTCCGGCTCAGATCATGGAATCAGGCAGGCAATCGCACCCGCGAGGATCTGTTGTTCGCCGGAATATGCCCCCAAGCCACGCCCATGTCCAGCCTCGCCACAGTCAAAATTTCCTTGCCGTCGCAGTTCTTTCCCCGATACGCTCGGCCAAAATATCAAGGGTCATGCTGCCCTCGCAAGCAAGATCCCTCCCCTTCCGCGCGCCTTTTTCAGAGGAAACATTCATGACCACCGGGTCCTACTACGCGCCAACCGGCGGCCTGCCGCCGCAAACTCAACTTCTGACAGACAGAGCCATGTTCACGGAGGCCTTTGCCGTAATCCCAAAAGGCACGTTCTCCGACATCACGACCAGCTTTCTGCCGTTCTGGGAAAAAACCCGGCTTTGGGTCATTGCCCGTCCCCTGTCAGGCTTTGCCGAAACCTTTTCACATTACGTGATGGAGGTCTCTCCGGGCGGCGGCAGTGCAACACCCGAAACAGATGCGTCTGCGCAAGGCAGTCTCTTCGTGGTGGATGGGGAAGCGCACCTGACCCTTGATGAAACCACACACACGCTGAAGCCTGGGGCCTATGCCTATCTGCCTGCCGGTCAGGTCTGGCGTCTCACTAATGCCAGCGACACGCCAGTACGCTTTCACTGGATTCGCAAACAGTATGAAGCCGTGCCCGGACTAGACACGCCAGAGGCCTTTGTGGCGCAGGAAAATGAGATTGCCCCAACCGTCATGCCAGATACAGACGGGGCTCGGGCCACGACTCGTTTTGTCGACCCTACTGATCTGCGTCACGACATGCACGTCACTATCGTGACGTTGAAACCGGGGGCGGTCATTCCTTTCCCGGAAACCCACGTTATGGAACACGGGCTCTATGTTCTGGAAGGCAAGGCAGTGTATCGGCTTAATCAGGAATGGGTTGAGGTCGAGGCTGGCGACTATATGTGGCTACGCGCCTTCTGCCCGCAGGCCTGCTATGCGGGGGGCCCAAGCGACTTCCGCTACCTGCTATACAAGGACGTCAACCGCCACATGAAGTTAGGACGGCCGTGATGCTTCCTTCCCTGACGCCACGCCCGCTGACACCGGCGGCCTTTGCTCCTTACGGCGAGGTGCTGGAGGTCGCCGGAGCGCCGGACAAGATCATCAATCAGGGGCTTTGCGGCCGGTATCACGATCTTGCAACGCTGGAGAGCGACGGCGAGGATGCTCGCCTCGGAATCAGTCTGTTTCAGTCGCAGAAACGCACGTTCCCCTACACGCTGGAGATGGTCGAGCGCCACCCACTTGGCTCGCAAGCCTTCCTGCCAATGACCGAAGCGCCGTTTCTGGTCATCGTTTGCCCCGATGAAGCGGGCAAGCCGGGCACACCGGTCGCCTTCATCACCCGTCCCGGGCAAGCCATCAACTTCTCAAAGGGAACATGGCACGGTGTGCTGACGCCGCTTTCGGAGCCGGGCCTGTTTGCCGTGGTCGATCGGATCGGCCCCGGAGCAAACCTCGAGGAAGTCTGGTTTGACGAACCCTATCTGATCAACGCTCCATAAATACGCGGCGACGGGCCAGACAGCATCAAGCGTCCGTTTCGACAGCCGCCATGGCTGCTGCATCCGCCTCCGCTTGCGCGCGGTCCTGTTCGAGTTTCGCCTCGATGTCGGCTGCAAACTGAATGTACTCATCAGCAGGCATCGGCTTGGCGTAGAAATAGCCCTGCGCCCAGCTAACGCCCATCTCACGCAGCTTGTCAGTCTGCTCTTCGTGCTCAACGCCTTCCGCAATGATGGCCATGCCGAGGTTGTCGGCCAGTTCGACCATCGAATCGACAATCGTCGTCGAATTATCATCAGAGCCGATACTGTCGACGAACATCTTGTCGATCTTGATGATGTCGATGCCAAGCTTTTGCAGATAGGCCATGCCGCCATGGCCGGTGCCGACGTCATCAAGCGCAACACGTACGCCCATGGCCTGCATTTCGGCGATGATCTTACGCGCCAGATCCATGTCTTCCAAAGGATAGCGCTCAGTTACTTCCATAACGAGCTGCTGAAAGGAAATATCCGAATTAGCATAGATATGTTTGATGTCGCTGATGATTTCCCGATTTTTGAAATGCCCGGCGAACAGGTTCACCGACAACTTGAAACTCGGATTATCCTTATACAGTTTGCCAACTTCAGTGCATGTCTGAACCATGAGGTGACGCGTCATCTCAAAAATATGACCCGTGCTTTCAGCATAAGCCATGAATTGCCCCGGTGACACCATCGTGCCATTGGGACGGCGCCAGCGCATCAGCACCTCGCACCCGCGCACTTCTCCCGTCACAATGTCCATGACGGGTTGGTAATAGGGAATGAACTCGCCGTTGCGGATTGCTGCGAGAAAATCCTCATTGGCTTCCGTCTCAGGCCGCCAGGAGAACCAGACTCCGATAGCAATGAACAGAACCGAGAAGGCGGCGCTGGCGATGCCGACAATCACCTTGAGCGGCTCGACAAGACTGAGAGCCGCAGCGCGTGGCGCAATAACGGTTCCCACCAGCGGATAACGTTGTGAGCGATAATCAACGGAGAGCTTTTCTCCCGGCCCCTGCGCCTCGGAGGTGTAGCCGCCCAGCACCACCCATTGCAGCTCCTTGCCGAGATGCAGTTCGATGCGCCGATAAGGCCGCAGATAATCAGGGCCCGGATCCAGCACCATCGCGGCGGGATTGACCTCTGCATAAAGACGCTGATTGTTACGCAGATCCCAACTGATCACGGCGACATTGACACCCTGATAGGGCTTCTTGAGCATACCAATTCCCACCAACGGCCCATCCGCCTGCAACTTCGGCAAGATCGGGTCACCGTTGATCGGCATATCAGGGACCACACACATGCGCTGGCCATTGGCATCGACCAGCCCCATTGCCTGCACAACCTTGATGTTAGCCAGAACCTTTTGGAAGACAACACGGTCCTTCGGCGAGCAGGTCTGAACCCCATCGCGGTCCAGTTTCTGCAAAGTCGTGACAACAGTGTTGATTTCGGCTTCGGCACGATGCACATAACGCTCGCCCATCGACGACATCTCGTCGAGAGCGCGATCTTCGGCATAGTGATTGAGAATGTAATTGGCCACAATGGAGGGCCCGATTGCCAGTGTCAGGGCAATCGCAACAGCCCTCAGGAAGCTGAGATAACGACCAGACACTCCCTCAGTTCCCCTTCCGCTGCGGCCTGTCGGCACGACTTTCAGCTCTCATTCCTGCGCATCCATCTCGTATGTTTTGACAAGCATTGACACATATGCAGTGTGGAGTTTCCTCAACAAGAATGACAGTCAAACCAGCCTCATGAACGCTTTAGGCCACATTTGGGCCAAATCTTGCGTTAATTGAATCATTCAAAGTTTAACGGCATGTGTTTAAAGACGATCCATCAACGACTTATCGCCGAAAACTTTCTCTCTCTGCATGAACGGGACTTTTTGCCTTCCCCCTCATGTCCCCATAAACTTGGCGTTACGTGACCCTGTTTTTCGTAATGTCACTCATATGTCCCAATTCGACAGCAGAAAGCTTTCTGGACGCATTCCGACAATAATTTTCAACGGTCCAGACAATATGGAGAATACTGTATGACGTTTCGCCCGAAGCATCTCGCGGCCCTTGCTGCTTTGGCCACCTCTGTGTCCAGTCTGTCCATGGTCGCGCCAGCATTTGCGTTCGAACCGACAGGAAATGCCATCGCCGACGCCTATTTGCAGCGACTGGAAAGCAATTCCAATTTTGTTGCGAGCACAAAGGACGTCGAAGCCTCTGGTGATCTTGTCACGCTGAGCGACGTCAAGGTTATCCGCAAGGATAATCCCAAGCGTGATGAACTGACAATCGGGCAGACTGTCATCGACCATGGCGTTTTGGCCCCGGACGATACGCTGAACATTGACAAGCTGACATTGACGGATGTGTCGTCGCGCGCTCCCGAGGGCCACTTGACGATCGGGACCGCCATCGCAGGCGACATCAAGGTGCCGAAGAAGCTGCGGGACCTGTTTCATGCAAGCACGCTGAACCCGAGCGAACCGCCTTACAAGTCGCTGGATCTGACGACCGTGACCTATACGTCCAAAAAAGGCTATGACATCACGTTGGACCACTTCGCCAGCACCGGTGAGAACTTCAAGGACGGCATGCCGCAGGACACCACCGTCACCGTTTCCAACATGCACCTTCCCAAAGGCGCTTTTGAAGACGACGCCGGTGAACTGGGAAAGCTCGGCTACGACGACGGCCTGACCATCAACATGCACTCAAAGCTGCATTGGAATATGGATAGTGGCGATCTCACGCTCAATCCTCTCGTCATTGATGGTGTCGA
Source organism: Roseibium sp. 10G30-5 (assembly GCF_055809635.1). Lineage (NCBI taxonomy): Bacteria > Pseudomonadati > Pseudomonadota > Alphaproteobacteria > Hyphomicrobiales > Stappiaceae > Roseibium > Roseibium sp. 10G30-5. Next base: position 3,695,784 of record NZ_CM147918.1, on the reverse strand, counting down.
CGGTGGTACGCTGAAAGCCTCCCTTTCGATGAAGGGGATGACGGACAAGGTTTACAAGGAACTGCTGAAACCTGACATGCCTGCGATGGCCAAGCTTGGCAGCTTGCAGGGTGTTTCCATTGCCAGCATCAAACTGAGGTTCGACGACAAGTCGCTCACCGGACGCTTGCTCAAGGCACAGGCTGACAAGATGGGCATCAGCCGCTCCGAAATGGCGGACCAGCTTTCCGGGGCCATGCCGCTTGCCCTGCATAAGCTGAAGAACCCGGCGTTTGAAAAACAGGTCAACGAGGCGGTCTCGACCTATCTCGACGATCCTCAATCGCTGGCCATCACGGCCACACCTGACACCCCGGTGCAGGTTCAGCAACTTATCGGCGCGGCGATGATCGCGCCGCAGTCGATCCCCGATCTTCTGGGTGTAACGGTGAAGGCCAACACCTCAGAGTGATGAGACATTTGAACGAACCGGCCGCTTTCCGCGGCCGGTTTTTTAAGGCTTACTGGATGGATCTCATGCACAAGCATATGACGTCTCCCAATTCACGCCTGCCTTTGTTGTCAGGTCGTTCTTCCCTTCGCCTGACAACAGTGCTGATTGCCTCGACACTGGTTGTTTCGCCGGCTTTTGCACAGGCGAAGACCCGGAATGTGGCCACTGACCTGCTCAACGGCTGGGCAACCGACCTGGGAGATCATACGCCCTTCAAGGTCTCCTATTCGGCGATCAAGGCTGACAGCAAGGCCCGCAACGCCAGCATTGACGATCTCAATATACGCGCCGAGATGACCGGCCTGCTGCCTATCCTGCCCGGTACGCTGAACATCCGCATTACGGCGCCGCAGATCACTTTCACTGGACTGCGCAAAAGCAACGGCCTGTTGCATGCCGACAAGGTGACAGCAGATACCCGTTTTTCTTTTTCTCTCGTCTATCAACCGCCTGCTCCGCCAGTGGCAACCAAACCTGCGGCTCCAGAACAACAGCCTGCCCCATCCGGGACGACAACGGCCCCCGCCACATCAGGTAAGCCGCCACAGCCCGTGACCTATCAAGTCAGCTATGACGGGTTGACGATCGACGACATCGATCTGCCGAGCCAACTTGTGGGTCTTGTAACGCAAGCCGCCACCAGTCAGTCTCCGGCCCTCAAGACCGCGTCAAGTGAGGCTTCCCCAAGCCAGACACCACAGAGCGACAGGCAGCCAGACAAAAGAGCACCGCAGGACCAAGCCGACGACACGGCACAATCCCTGATTCCTGCCACGTTTCTCGATGTTGTTCGCAAGATTCATGTCGGCAACCTTCATGCCCGGTCCGTGCGCAGAACAAGCCAGCTTACGACCTCTGTTGAGGAAACGAGCATTCTCTCCGATCTTTCTCTGACCGGCTGGATGGATGGTCGTGTTGCACAGGAACGTGTCGGGCAATTGATCACCACCTCACGGCCAAGCGGTGCGGCCCCGGGTGCCGCCAAAAGCGTCCCGACGACCCGCACACATGCGACCAACATCACCTCGCGCGGTATCGACATCGTGGCGATAGCAAGCCTTTTCGGACTGCCGCCGGAGCCAGATCGACGAACACTGATTGCGTCTCAGACAAGTGGGCCTCTGATCATCCGGGAGAACGGTCTGACCATGTCGATCGGCGGCCTTCATTTAGACGGGTGGCGGCTCAATTCGTCTGATTCTGTCGACCTGTTGAAGCTCCTCGGTGATGCACTTGCCACACCGGACCGCAACGGCTCCCTGCAACTCGGCTTCGACGCCCTGTCTGTTTTGCAACATCTCGCACTTGACCGGTTGGCATTGTCTGATCTGAAGTTTCAGACGGGTTCGTCTGAAGCGATGCAAACGAGTGGCCATCTTGGATCTATCGTGCTGAACAATCTAAGTCGCGATGGTCTGGCAGACTTTGAACTTTCGAACCTCACGGCAGACTGGGATCATGGCAAACGCTTCAAGCTCAACCATTTTGCGCTCAACAACGTACAGTTTCCAAAACTGGATGACGTGAAAAACACTGTGCTATCAGGCTTCAGCACAAATGATGATGCGATGAAAAGCCTGCCGCAAGTTGGCCGATTGTTTCTCAGCGGCCTCAAGATGACCGACACACCAGCCTCCGGGCCAGATGGAAAGCGCTTGCCCGCAGGGTCTGGCAGAACACTGATTTCCCTGCGTCTGCTGGAAACCTTGCAATCACAGTTTATCGGCACAATCCCGACGACAACCAGCACCATCATCAATCATTTAAAACTGGCACCGAGTGCTCTTGGCCAGCCTGAGCTGGCATTGCAACTGCACAACATGGGGCTGAAACATCTGGTCATCGACCAATCTCTTCAGACCCGCTGGGACCCGACAACACATGACTTCATCTTGAAGAATGTGCATCTGGTGCTTGCAGATGGGCTTGATCTGAAAGCCTCTCTCACGCTTGGCAATGTCTCGAAAGGCTTGTTTGAAGGCGGCACGATGGCACGGCTGGCCCTGGTGACAAGCACTTTGAAATCCGCTCAGGTGCAACTTGAGGACCGCGGGACCATCACGCATCTGATCCAGACAGAGAGTCGCAAACGCGATGTGCCTCCGACTGTCGTGGCCAAGGGTCTGGCTCGTCAGCTCGTTGCCAAAAACCTGACCGGAGTGAGCGATCCAACCTTTCGCGCGCACGTGGAAGCTCAGGTGGCGGACTTTCTCGCTGACCCGGACAAGCTGACACTTACACTCACCCCCGACAGTCCGGTGTCTTTTGCCACCTTGATGGGAAGTCTCGCGGTTTCTCCTGACAACCTTTTGTCAACGCTCAATGTGAACATCAGCAACGGCAAGTGAGGCCGGCCGAATGACAGTCTCGGCACGGGACTGACTTACAAAGAAAAAGGCCGCTCCATCTTCTGATGGAGCGGCCTTCTCAATTTCGACACTGAGGTCATGTGTCTCATGCAATGAGATCAACCGACCTCTTCAGCAGATGCATCCACCTTCTTTTCGGTAAATTGCAATTCACACAGCCGACGATAAATTCCGTCAGCATCAAACAGCTCATTGTGCGTACCGCTTTCAACGCAAACGCCCTTGTCCAGCACGTGGATACAATCAGCATGTCGCACTGTCGCCAATCGGTGTGCGATGACAAGTGTTGTGCGCCCCTGCATCAAGCGGTGCAAGGCGGACTGAACCTTGGCCTCGGATTCGGCATCCAGTGCTGAGGTCGCTTCATCCAGAAGCAAGATTGGAGCGTCGCGCAGCATGGCCCGAGCGATGGCCACACGCTGCTTCTGACCACCGGACAACCGCCCACCGCCCTCGCCAACAATGGTGTCATAGCCTCTGGGCAGTTCAAGAATGAACTCATGCGCATTAGCGTTTTTCGCCGCCTCGATGATTTCTTCCTCTGCCGCATCGGGGCGGCCAACGGCAATGTTATCACGCACAGAAACATCAAACAGGAAGGTGTCCTGCGTTACCATGGCAATCTGATCGCGCAAGGTTGCCAGGGTGACATCCTGAATGTCCTGGCCATCAATAACGATGCGCCCACGCTCCGGATCATAAAATCGCTCAATCAACGAAAACATGGTCGACTTGCCGGCGCCTGACGCACCGACCAACGCCGTGGTCTTTCCCGGAGCCGCGATAAGCGACAGACCACGCAGAGCCTGGCTTTCACCATAGCCAAACTGAACATCCTCAAAGCAGAATCTCACCCGCATTAACGCGCAGCGCGGTGGCGTTTGGTTTCTCTTTCAGGTCTGGCACATCGTCGATCAGCTCATACATCAGCCGGACACCAACAAGACTATTGTTCAAGTTGACGTGCAAACGGGCAAGGCGCTTGGCCGGATCATAGGCCAGCAGAAGCGCAGTGATGAACGAGAAGAAGGCTCCTGGATCCTGTCCCAGATGGACAACCGCATAGCCACCGTAAAAAATCACCAGCGCAATGGAAACACCACCCAGTGTTTCCATGATCGGCGAGGTGCGCGCGGTCAAAGCCGCAATCTTGTTGGACTGGTGCTGAATTTCATTCACCGCACGATCAAATGACCGCTGCTGCAAAGGCTGCGTACGGAAGGCCTTGACCACCCGGACGCCAACCGTCGTTTCATGAATGACACTCTGCATGCGGGAGGCTGAATAGAAATTGGCCTTCGCGTATTTGCGAACGCGCTTCACCAACTTCGATACCCCCCAGACTGATGGCGGAACGATCACCAGAGAAATCAGCGACAACAATGGATTTTGGAACACCATCACGGCGAGAAGGCCGATCAGGGTCAAGACATCACGCCCCAGTGTCAGCGCCAGCATATCGATTACCGGCCTGGCGGCACCCGCATTGCTAAGAACCCGCGTTGCGATTTCACCCAAGGTTGTACGGTCGTAATAGGCCATGTCCTGCTCGATCAAGCGATCGAACAGACGGCGTTGGCAATTTGCGACGATGGAATTGCCGATCCGGCTGAGAACCAACGACTGACCGTAGTTGGCAAACCCCTTGACTGTAAAAATCAGCAGGACCAAGCCTGCGACAACGTAGATCATCTCGGGATTGCGTTGAATGAAGACCTGATTGATCACGTCCTTCATGATCCAGGCGCTTGCCGCTGTCGTTCCTGCCACAAGGCCCATAAAGACAAAAGCCAGCAGATAGCGCGGTATATATTGACGCGCATTCTCTGTCATCAGACGTCGGATCAAGACCCAACTGCCATCAGGGTCGGTCCACATCGACCACTTTGCTGGATTGAGCAAGGTTGCTCCCTTTCATGCAAAAGGGCCGGTTTCCCGGCCCCAAGTCGACCGCTGAACACTGGGTGCAGCGGATCTCCGAGAAAGTCCCGGGCCGATGATCCGCTGCGTCCTCTCTTTCAAGATCAGCATCGGACCCGGCCCAAGTCCATCAATTGTCTGGCAGGTTCAGCCGCAGGTGCAATTCGCGCAACTGCGTCGCCGTCGGATCGGACGGCGCTGCCATCATCAGGTCTTCCGCCTTCTGGTTCATCGGGAACATCACCACTTCGCGGATGTTCTCTTCACCGGCCAGCAGCATGACCATGCGGTCGATTCCTGCAGCGCAGCCACCATGCGGCGGTGCACCGTACTGGAATGCGTTGACCATGCCGCCAAAGCGCTTCTCGACTTCATCCTTGCCATATCCGGCAATGTCGAATGCCTTGTACATGATCTCGGGGAGATGGTTACGGATCGCACCTGAAACAAGCTCATAGCCGTTACAGGCCAGATCATACTGGTACCCCAGAACCTCGAGCGGATCGCCATCAAGCGCGTCCAGCCCGCCCTGAGGCATGGAGAAGGGGTTGTGCTCGAAGTCGATCTCGCCGGTATCTTCGTCGCGCTCGTAAATCGGGAAGTCAACGATCCAGCAGAACTCAAAGCGCTCAAGATCGGTCAGACCAAGCTCTTCGCCAATCACGTCGCGGGCCTTGCCCGCCACGCGCTGGAAGCTTTTTGGCTTGCCGCCCAGGAAGAAGGCTGCATCACCGATGGTGAGATCAAGCTGCGCACGAATGGCTTCGGTACGCTCCGGGCCAATATTTTTGGCCAGCGGCCCCGCAGCCTCCATGGACCCATCTTCCGCCTTGCGCCAGAAGATATAGCCCATACCCGGCAGACCTTCCTGCTGAGCAAACTTGTTCATCCGGTCACAGAACTTGCGACTTCCGCCCTTGGGAGCCGGGATCGCACGAATTTCGGTGCCATCCTGCTGAAGGAGGTTTGCAAAAATCGCAAAGCCACTGTCACGGAAATGTTCGGAGACGACCTGCATCTTGATCGGGTTGCGCAGATCCGGCTTGTCGGAGCCGTACCACAGAGCCGCGTCCTTGTAGGAAATCTGCGGCCAGTTCCGATTAACCGGACGGCCCTTGCCAAAAGTCTCGAAACACCCTGCGATCACCGGCTCAATGGTGTCGAAAACATCCTGCTGCGTGACAAAGGACATTTCCAGATCAAGCTGGTAGAAATCCGTCGGCGACCGATCGGCACGCGGATCTTCATCGCGGAAGCAGGGAGCGATCTGGAAGTACTTGTCGAAACCCGACACCATGATCAGCTGCTTGAACTGCTGTGGTGCCTGAGGCAACGCATAGAACTTGCCGGGATGCAGACGCGACGGGATCAGAAAGTCACGCGCGCCTTCAGGCGAGGATGCCGTGATGATCGGCGTCTGAAACTCGTTGAAACCAATGTCCCACATACGCTTGCGCAGATCGCGCACGACGTTGGAGCGCAACAACATGTTGTTGTGCAGCTTCTCGCGGCGCAGGTCCAGGTAACGGTACTTGAGGCGAATTTCTTCCGGGTATTCGACGTCGCCGAAAACCGGCATCGGCAATTCATTAGACGATCCGAGAACTTCCAGATCCCGAATGAAGATCTCCACCGACCCGGTGGGCAAACCGTCATTGATTGTTTCGTCTGTCCGCTTCTTCACGTCTCCGTCGATGCGGATACACCATTCCGAGCGCAGCGTTTCTGCCAGCTTGAAGGCCGGGGAATCCGGATCAATGACGCACTGCGTGACGCCGTAGTGATCACGCAGGTCGATGAATAGAAGGCCCCCATGATCTCGAACGCGATGAACCCAACCGGAAAGGCGAACGGTGCCGCCTACGTCAGTCAAGCGCAGATCGCCGCATGTGTGGCTACGGTAGCGGTGCATGTAGTCCTCGATAGTCTCTAGGCATCATAAAAAGCGGAGCAGCGACACGTGCGCCAGCGTCCTCGTTCAACCGCTGGACAAGCCACGTTCCCCCGCCAAAGTCAAGGTATGGTGGCAGAAAGCCAACGGCAAACGCATGTCTGAACGGCAAGGCGTGCCGCATGGAAGGTGATTATCACTCCTCAAGCTGATGGAGCAAGGGGGTCCATTGGTCACGCAACGGCTGGGTGGCAGCCCCGCTGTAATCGAAAATCCCGCTTCCCTCCCCCGCACACCGGGCATAAGCGATCCGGTCGGACAAGGCACACAGGATCGGAAAGCCTGCCTTGGCCATCTGCTTGTGCAACGCTTCGACTTCCAGCGTCGAGCGGCCGACACGGTTAGCAACCAGATGCATTTCGGCCTTGCCTTTGCGCACACGCTTCAACTCGTTGAGTTGCTTCAGAAAACCAATGGTAGCCCGGGAATCGAATGCCGACGGCAACAAGGGCACAATAATATGCGATGCTTCAGCCACCAACAGCTTGGCTTTTTCTTCTCGCAACCCACCCGGACCATCAATCACCACCAGATCCGGCTGAGTGGACGTGTCCGGCCATGCTGTGCCAATGGCATTGCTCTTGGTCCAGTCCAGCGTCTCGATCTCGGGAAACCGTGCATCTTTCGGAAGTTTCTTGTTTCGCTTCAACCGGCGAGCAGCCCAATCGAGACAGGATTTCTGCCGGTCGGCATCAGCCAGCACGACACGCTGCCCACGCGCCGCAAACAACGTTACCAAATTGGTCGCCAGCGTTGTCTTGCCACATCCTCCCTTGGCATTCACGATCAGTATTCTTTTCAAGACCACATTCCTTCAAGCACGATTTCTTCACCTCACCCAGGACGGAAAAACACCGGCAAGCCCCTGCAGTTCAACAAGAAGCACTTTGCAAAGCCTTCTGTTGTGAGGTACAGCCAAGCACGGCGACCAGCAGATTTCGACGCGACAACATGCCAAGATTACGTTATAGCTTGGAGCACCATGCAAGTAATTACAAAGACAACAGACCTCGCTGAGGCTTGCAAGAGTCTCGCGCAAAACGATTTCATCACCGTTGACACGGAATTCCTTCGGGAAACGACATTCTGGCCCAAACTGTGTGTCATTCAGATGGCAGGGGCGGATCTTGCCGTGATCGTCGATGCACTTGCGCCTGATCTTGATCTGGCGCCGTTTTTCGATCTCATGGGCGACGAAAATGTCATCAAGGTGTTTCATGCCGCGCGTCAGGACGTGGAGATCATCCACCATATGGGTGGTCTGATCCCGATCCCCCTGTTCGACAGTCAGGTCGCCGCGATGGTCTGCGGATTCGGTGATTCGATCTCTTATGATCAGCTTGTTTTCAAGGTGTCCGGCGAACGCATCGACAAATCGTCCCGCTTTACGGACTGGTCGCGCCGTCCGCTGACCAAAAAGCAGCTCACCTACGCCTTGGCAGATGTCACACATCTGCGCGACGTCTACATGTTCCTGAAGGCCAACCTGGAAGAACAGAAGCGCACCCATTGGGTCGTCGACGAAATGCGGGTCCTCACATCCGAAGACACCTACGTCAGCGAACCTGCCAAGGCATGGCAGCGCCTGAAAATGCGTGTACGCAAGCCAATTGAACTGGCCGTAATGATGGAATTGGCGGCGTGGCGCGAGCGTGAAGCGCAAGCGCGCGACATTCCACGCAGCCGGGTGATCAAGGATGACGCAATTTACGAGATCGCGGCACAACAACCTCAAGATACCGAGGCACTTGGGCGCCTGCGCAGCATTCCGCGCGGCTTTGAACGATCCAAGCAGGCCGACAGCATTCTGGAAGCCGTCAACACGGCCTTGAAGATCCCGCAAAGAGACCTGCCGAAAGTCCCCAAGGGCCGCCAGGCCCGGATGGGTCCGCTGCCGCTGTGGATCTGCTGAAGGTGCTCTTGAAGCTCGTGAGTGAAGCAGAGGGCGTTGCCTCTAAGGTCATCGCCACGGTAGACGATCTTGAAAAGATTGCCGCCAGCGATGATGCGGATGTGGCTGCACTTCAGGGTTGGCGACGAGAACTCTTTGGAGAGAAAGCCCTGAAACTGAAACGCGGTGAAGTGGCTCTTGCGTTCCGCGATCGTCAGATTGTCTTGCTGGATCAACCGCCGGCAGAGATCGAGGATGACGTCGACGAGGCCGCCGAATAAGTCTGCTGCACCACGCTGCCGCCAACAGTCACAAAACACGAAAGCCGGTTGATCTTTCCCTATAACAGGGAGCGACCAACCGGCTTTTTTCTTACATCAATGCTTGCCACAGGCTGTGAGGCCAGTCAGCAGCAATGATCCCGGGTCAGTCCTCGATTTCAACGTCACTCTTCAACTTCACCATCTTGGCGAACTGATTGAAACGCTTGCGCAAACGCGAGCCGTCAAACATTTCAAATTCGCGCGGCAAGACCAGGATCAATGTATCGTCCTCCAACCGCAGCGAAGTATGCGGCAAGATGCCAGGCGCGGATGCACTGAGGACCGAAGCCACCCGCAAGACCCCGCCCAGGATCCGAGCACGCTCGAACAATCGGTCGCTACAGACCTGCTGCACCACATCAGGCAGCACCTCTTCAGACATACCCTCGTAACGATAGAAAACGCTGGCTGCCATATATCCACGGCCCGAATGCTCCAGCCCGATGAAAGCGGCATTCAGGATGATATTGAAGCTCTGCTGGCCGCGATAATCCGGATGCGCCCGCCACCCGATATCGGACAACAGGCAGGCGGCATGTCTCAGACTGCGCTCCTGTCGTGTTTCTTCCAGCGACAGCAAGTCGAAAATAGCATTGCTCCAGAGAATCAGCTCTTCAGACTGTTCGGGAGACCGAGCCCGCAACACGGCAAATTCTCGCGCCGCTTCAACCACCGGGTCTTGTGTTCTCAGACCTTCCGGCAATTGCTCATGCAGCAAGCCTTCACGCACACCCGTTGCCGACATGACCACCCGGTCGGCCTTCATCCCCTTCAGCACTTTTTCAAGGACGATGGCCCCGAACGGCAACAGTCCACGGCGTTGTTTCGAGACCACACCGGAGTGTTTGAAGTCTCCGACAGTTTCTTTGTTGATCACCTTCTTGCAGAACGCAATCGCCTCCTCGGCCGGGATCTCATAGGCATGCATCACATGCAGCGGATAACCGCGCTCATAGAGATGAAGGCGTGCCAGTGAGCGCCAGGTGCCTCCAACCGCGTAAAAAGTCCGCGGCAAGCCTTCCGGCAGATCCGGCCAAGTATACTCCTCAAGCACCTTCTCGGCGATCTTCTCCGCCTTGTTCAGATCGTCCTCGGAGGTTTCCTGCAAGCGCAACCCACCCAGAGGATAGGTTTCGCCTTTGCCCGGCTCGCCCCCCGCCACCGGGATCAATTCAAGGCTGCCACCGCCCATATCGCCGACGATTCCGACGGGGTCCCAGAAACCTGCAATAACCCCAAGCGCAGAATAATAAGCCTCTTCGCCGCCGTTGAGGATACGAACGTCATGTTCGAACAGCTCCTCGACACGCGCAACGAAGTCCGGACCATTCTCGGCATCACGGGCCGCAGCCGTTGCCACGAGGTGAACCTCGGTCACGCCCATATGCTCGACTACGGCGCGAAAACGCGTCAGCGCCTGCAAGGCGATCTCAACCGATTCGTCGTTCAGCCGTCCGGTGGCTGCCACACCGCGCCCCAGGCCCGCCAACACCTTCTCGTTGAAGAGCATGGTCGGCGTTCGGGCCTTGCGCTCGTAGATCACCAAACGCACCGAGTTCGATCCGATATCGATCACCGAAATCGGCCCGCTCCCCTTGAGGCGTCCACGTGCTGTTCCGTGCATTCCGTCCATGTTGGTCTTTCTTTTCCTGCAAAACCAGCGTCTTCAGTTTATACGACCTGCACGCAAGCCTATTCCTGAACCTCGCGCTTGACGAAAGGCCGTGGCGCATCACTCTTCAGTGACTTGCCCCGCCCTGACAGCGAGGGATTGGTCATGAAGAAGCGATGCGCATTGAACGGTTCTTCGTCTTCGTTTGGCACGATACGCTCATGCGAGCCATCGGGCAAAATCCGCCAGCTCTGCTGGTTATCACGTAGATTGGCAACCATGATCTGATCCAACACCTGTTCATGCACCGTCTGCGTTTGCAAAGGCACCAGAACCTCGACCCGGCGGTCAATGTTGCGGGGCATCAAATCGGCGGATCCAATGAAGACATGTGCCTGCGGTGACGGCAGACCGAAGCCATTGCCGAAGCAGAAAATACGCGCATGTTCCAGAAAACGGCCGACAATTGATTTCACGCGGATGTTTTCCGACAGGCCTGCGATGCCCGGACGCAGGCAGCAAATACCGCGGATGATGAGATCCACCTCAACGCCTGCGCAACTTGCCTCATACAGCGCGTCGATGATCTGCGGATCAACGAGCGAGTTCATCTTCATCCAGATCTGGCCCTTGCGACCCGCCTTGACGTGCTCGATCTCGGCTGCCGTCAGATCCAGGATCTTCTGACGCAGATTGAGTGGCGACACCGCCAGCAACTCAAGCTTACCCGGTTCAGCATAGCCGGTGATGTAGTTGAAGACACGCGCAGCCTCTTGTGCAACCCGGTCGTCATCGGTGAAGAACGACAGGTCTTCATAAATCCGCGCCGTGATCGGATGATAGTTACCCGTTCCGATGTGACAATAGGTTTTCAGGCCGCCGTGCTCACGACGCACGACCATGGAGAGCTTGGAGTGTGTCTTCAGTTCAATGAAGCCAAAGACCACCTGAACCCCGGCCCGCTCCAGATCGCGCGCCCATTTGATGTTGGCGGCTTCATCAAACCGCGCTTTCAGCTCCACCAGAGCGGTGACCGATTTTCCAGCCTCAGCCGCCTCAGCCAACGCCTTAACGATCGGCGAATTGTTTGACGTGCGGTACAGCGTTTGCTTGATCGCCACCACATCGGGATCACGCGCGGCTTGACGCAAATATTGCACCACCACATCGAAGGATTCATATGGGTGATGGACGATGATGTCCTTCTGGCGAATGGCGGCAAAGCAATCACCATTGTGCTCGCGGATACGCTCGGGAAAACGCGCTGAATAGGGCTCGAACTTGAGGTCCTTGCGTTCCAGGTCAACAAGCTGAGACAGATTGTTGAGGCCCAGAAGCCCGTCCGCCAGAAAAGTTTCATGCAGACCGACATCCAGCGCATTGACGACAAACTCACGCAGGGAGCCTGGTGTCGTGTCCTGAATTTCCAACCGAATGACCGAGCCGCGCCGGCGCCGTTTCAAGGCGCTCTCGAACAGACGGACGAGATCTTCGGCTTCTTCTTCGATTTCCAGATCGCTGTCACGGATCACGCGGAAGGCCCCCTTGCCGCGAATGATGTGACCGGGGAACAGATGGTCGATAAAATGGCTGATCACCCGCTCAATGGTGATGAAGCGGGCCTCACCGTCCGGACCATCAGGAAGCTGAACGAAACGGTCGACCTGCGCGGGGATGCGCAACAGCGCAATCATCCCCTTGCCGCCGCCGTTCAGCGCCAGATCGAAAACAATCGAGAAGCCAAGGTTGGGAATGAAGGGAAACGGATGCGCCGGATCAATGGCAAGCGGCGTCAAAACAGGGAACACATAGGTGAGGAAATGCTCTTCCAGCCAGGCCTGTTCGCGTGCGCTGAGGTCTCGAACGTTGAGGGTAACGATACCCGTTACCGCGATCTCACTGCGCACTTCGCGCCAGATTGCCTGTTGCTTGGCTTGCAGCCCCCGCACGGCCTCGTTGATCTTGGCAAGCTGTTCGCCCGGGGTCAGGCCATCGTCCGACAGCGTGGCCACAGACGCACGTTGCTGGCCGCGCAGACCCGCCACACGGACCATGAAGAACTCGTCCAGATTGTTGGCCGAGATCGACAGGAAGCGCAGACGCTCCAGCAAAGGGTGATTGCGGTTCATCGCCTCTTCGAGAACCCGGTGGTTGAACTGCAACCACGACAGTTCCCGGTTCATGAAGCGGGAAGAAGACGTCGCCAGCCGGTCGAGGTCCTGAGCCGGATCACTCGACAATGTATTCGGAGCACTGGCCGAAGCTTCCACCGCCTGTGACAGATCCACAGTGTCGTTCATCGTCCCCTCGTCCGCCATAGTGCCCCATCATTTTCAAAGTGTCAGGTCGGCATACCGAATTTGACGCCGCTATGCCAATTTAAAAACTCACCCCGCTTCAGCCATCTGATCCAGAATACGGCCGACCAGAGGCTTTGAGATTTTGAACCGGCGCGCCAGCGAATCGCGGTCGATCTTGTCGACCATATCGCATGCCACCCCAAGCGAGCGCTCCATGCGCAACACCAGATAGTCGATCACCGCCAGATCGACAGACAACTGACGATCGGCGAACAGTTTGATCAGCACCTGCTGCAAGAGCTCGTCATCCGGCTCGGCAATCCCCACCGGCGTCGCCGCCCGCAGACGAGACTTCAGATCGGCCAGTGTCAAATTCCACATGGACGGCCAGCTTCGGGCGGTCAGCAGAACCCGCACATTGGCCTGACGCGCCGCATTGAGCAAATGGAACAAGGCCGTCTCGTCGACGCCCTCATGCGCATCTTCGATGACCACGGCCCCCGTGAAGACCAGCGGTTCCACGTCGTCCACCATCAGGTCGGTCGACTGAAGCACGGCACCGCCCACTTCAGACGCCCACGCCTGAACCAGATGGGTTTTGCCTGATCCCTGCGGACCCGCAATGATGGCAACAGGCGCGGGCCAATCGGGCCAGCGTTGCAGCAACTCGAAGGCTGCGCGATTCGGATCGCCAACCAGATAATCGTCAAGCCCCAACGCCTGCTCGTACGGCAGGATCAGTGGCAACTGGCGAGGAGTTTCCGCCATGTTTTCGCCTTATTCTTTTTGGACCGACGAGTTGCGGCCATTTCCGGTATAAATAGGGCTCGCTAGATATTTGCTCAACGCGAAGCGCGCAAGCACACCAATCATCGCGGCAGTCGGAACGGCGATCAACAGACCCACAAATCCAAAGAGATATCCAAAGGCAAACAACGCAAACATCAAGGCAACCGGGTGCAAACCAGCCCTTTCGCCGATAAGTGTGGGTTGTAGAACATTTCCTTCCAAAAATTGTCCAACAGCAAAAATACCAAGGATCAAACCGATCATCCAGGGTCTGGCCAGAACTGAACCAGCGCCACCGAGATGGACACGACAAAGCCGAGCGTCGCCCCGACGAAGGGAATGAAGCTGACAAGGCCTGCACCAATACCAATCAGCAAACCGAAGTTGAGGCCTGCCAAAAGAAGACTGATCGCGTAGAACGCACCGAGCAGCAGGCAGACCGAAACCTGGCCACGGACAAAACCTGCAACCGCACGGTCCATGTCGCGGGCGAGAGTGCGCACGGTCGAGCGATGCTCCACCGGCACCCAATCATCGACGCGCTCAACCATCACGTCCCAGTCGCGCAGCAGATAAAAGGCAACAACCGGCGTTACCACCAAAAGCGATATGACGGAAATCAGCGTCTGGCTTCCGGTCCAGACCGACTTGAGCAGGCTCGTCACCCAGGTTGCTCCCTGCCCCATCAGTTTTGAGACGGAATCCGACAGGTCATTTGGCTGCATGCCCAGCGCACTCATGACTCTTTCGCTCAGGTGCCCCTTGAACAGGTCATGCAACTGGTTCAGCAGATTTGGCAATTTCTGAATGAAACTGGCCGTCTGATTGCCCAGAACCGGCAGTACCAGCACCAAAAACGCCACAATGATGACGAGAAACACGAGCAGGATGGCACCGGTGGCCGACAGGCGGTTGAAGCCAATATTCTCCAGACGGTCGCAAACCGGATCGAGCAGATAGGCAACGGCCATTCCTGCAACGAAAGGCAGCAGGATCTTGGAGAAAATCATCATGAAGATGATGAAAACCACCAAGGAGCACAGCCAGAACTGCATTTGCCGAGTTAAACTCATAAAAGACGTCTCCAAATACCTTGAAAAGACGTCGCCGCTCCGGATGGTTCCATGGCGAAGTCTCCCGTCACATACGGAGCATACACGCTGGACGTCAAGAAGCTGTAGCGTGCGCGCCGGTTTTGTGCAGGAATTTGGTTCGTACACGTCAACACACAGGCAAACCGCCGCCTTTCTGCTTGAGTTCCGCAGACACTCGCGCTAATCGGGCACACTATCCCGTATGATCAGGCGCATCCGCATCGGAGTTTCAATCCATGAGCCAGTCCAAGCAGCCCCAATCCAATGGCCTCACGTATGCTGAAGCTGGCGTCGACATCGATGCAGGCAATGCGCTGGTGCAGAACATCAAGCCTTTGGTCAAGGCGACGTTGCGCTCGGGCGCAGATGGCGCCATCGGCGGTTTTGGCGGATTGTTCGATCTCAAGGCCGCAGGCTTTACCGATCCCATTCTGGTGGCAGCCAATGACGGCGTTGGAACAAAGCTGAAGATTGCCATCGACACCAACCAACATGCCACCGTTGGCATTGATCTGGTCGCCATGTGCGTCAACGATCTGGTGGTGCAAGGTGCCGAACCGCTGTTCTTCCTGGATTACTTTGCCTGTGGCAGCCTGGAGGTCGAGAAGGCCACCGAAGTCGTGGCAGGCATTGCAGAGGGCTGCAAACAGGCCGGGTGCGCGTTGATCGGTGGGGAGACTGCCGAAATGCCGGGCATGTATGCCGAAGACGACTATGATCTTGCAGGTTTTTCTGTTGGCGCTGCCGAACGGGGCACCCTGTTGCCGCGTGCTGATGTTCGCGAAGGCGACGTGTTGCTGGAGCCTTAGCCTCGTCCGGCGTCCACTCCAATGGCTATTCGATGGTGCGCAAGATTGTTGAGGTTTCTGGCTTCGATTGGGACAGCCAGGCTCCCTTCGCCAGCGATCGCTCGCTTGGCGCAGCGCTGATGGAGCCGACCCGCATCTACGTGAAGCCATTGCTGGCCGCGATCAAGCAAACTTCCGGCATCAAGGCCCTCGCCCACATCACGGGCGGTGGTCTTCCAGAAAACCTGCCCCGCGTTCTGCCCGAAGGCACCGGTGCCCGCATTGATCTGTCGTCCATCGATGTGCCAGCGGTGTTCAAGTGGCTATCGCAGACAGGCGGCGTTGCCGAGAGCGAAATGCTGCGCACTTTCAACTGTGGCGTTGGCATGGTGGTGGTTGTCGACCGGGACAAGGTGGATGCTGTCATCGCCAGCCTTGAGACATCGGGCGAAACGGTCGCGCGGATCGGCGAGATCGTCAAGGATCTAGACACCCCCGTGGTCTTCGACAATTCCTCGGGATTTTAAAGCATGAGCACGCGCAAGAGAGTTGCCGTTCTGATCTCTGGACGTGGCAGCAACATGCAGGCGCTGATCACCGCCGCGGCCGCGGCCGACTATCCGGCGGAGATCGCTTTGGTCATATCCAACCGCCCGGATGCCGCCGGCCTTGAGTTTGCCAGCAGCCATGGCATTGCAACAGCTGTGGTCGATCATACGGAGTTCAAGGGCGAGCGCGAAGCCTTTGAGCGCGCGCTGCATGCCATTCTTTGCGATCACAAGATCGAGCTGATTGCGCTTGCAGGGTTCATGCGGTTGCTCACCCCGTATTTCGTTGGCGAATGGAAGCATCGGCTGATCAACATTCATCCCGCGCTCCTGCCGAGCTTCAAAGGGCTCGGAACCCACGAGCGGGCGCTCGACACGGGCGTCAAGCTGCATGGGGCGACGGTGCATTTCGTCTCATCCGAAATGGACGATGGTCCTATTATTCTACAAGGGGCGGTGCCGGTTCTGGATGAGGATACGCCGGACACTCTCGGCGCGCGGGTTCTGAAACTGGAGCACAAGCTTTATCCGGAAGCCTTGCGGCTCATTGCCTCCGGACAGGCCCGCATGAAGGGCGAAACCGTATTTTGCAGTGGTCTTGCCGACCATCATCAGGACACGCAGTTCATTCCGCATTCGTCTTCTGCGCCGAAAGCGGAATGACCGCGCTCTGGTCTCTTTGCGCGGCCCGCGTCTTCGTCTTGATCCATGAACAGCAAGGGCCTTGAGGCGCATTGAAGACGCGCCTCCCCCTTCACGTCTGGCGCGTTTGTTTCAGGCGCGTTTGATCCAGACCGCGGTGTCATGGAATGCCGCCCCGCCGTAAGGCGCGACTGGGTCAGCGCCCGTCAACGTGTTGATGCCGCGCCCGTCCGCAAAAGCCTCGTTCGGCCAGATCCCTTCCGAGATCACAGTTCCCGGCGTCACATCGTCATAAAGCCGCAGGTGCAGCGTCACCACGCCGCGCGCATTGCCCATGCGCACAAGATCACCATCGGCCAAGCCCAAGGCATCTGCCTGATCAGCGCGCATCATCACGTTCGGACGACCTTCCTTTTTCACCGAACTGGACGTCTCGTTGAAACTTGAATTGAGGAAGGAGCGCGCGGGAGCGGTCACCAGCCGGAAGGGATGGTCTTCATCAGCCTGCTCGATAGCATCCCATTGATCCGGCAACACCGGCATGGCCTGCCAGGGCCCAGTGCCTCGCCGTTTTTCGGCGTATTGGGCGACTTTGAGCGCCCCCAGTCCGGGTGGAAATGGAACTTGCCATCTTCATGGCCGAAGCCATCCAGAAAATGCGATTCGCGGAAGTCGGGTTGCAGGTCGATCCATCGACTTTGATGCATTTCATCCTAGGAGCCATAGCCGGAGGATTTCAGCATCCAGTCAACATGCTCGCGGGCCGTCATCTGGAAACCTCGATGATCGCCTGCGCCAACGCGCCGCGCCAGCTCATTGATGACGTAGATGTTTTCGCGTGGCCCTTCCGGCGGCTCAACCACCTTGGGACCGAGCAGAAGATGCTGCTGACCGCCCCCCTTGTAGATGTCGTCGTGCTCCAGAAACTGCGTGGCGGGCAACACTACATCGGCCAGTTTGGCCGTTTCCGTCATGAACTGCTCATGCACGCAAAGGAAAAGATCTTCACGCGCGAAGCCCTGCTTGACCTTTTCCTGCTCGGGCGCAACAGACGCCGGATTGGTATTCTGGATCAGCATTGCCTTGACTGGCGGACCACCCGCCAGCGTTTCCGGATCACTGCATAGCACACGCCCGATCAGGCTTTGATCAAGCTCGCGCACCTCGGGACGATCCAGCTCCGGCGCTTCCACAAGCCGCTTGTCGGTCTTGAAGATGCCGCTGTTGCTGTGGAACGCGCCACCGCCCTCGTATTGCCATGCGCCTGTGACGGCAGCAATCGACAAGGCCGCGTGCATTCCCACGGTTCCGTTGCGAGACCGGGTAAAGCCATACCCCAACCGGAAATATGTCTTCTTGGTCTCCCCGATCAAATGGGCGACCTCCTCGATCTGGTCGACGCTCAGCCCCGTGATGTCAGCAGCCCATTGCGGCGTGCGGCTTTCAAGGTGCGTTGCCAACTCTTCCGGGCAATCGGTATAGGCTTTCAGATAGTCCCAGTCGGCCAACCCATCGCGAAACAGCACATGCATGATGCCACAAGCCAGCGCCGCATCGGTGCCAGGCTTCAGGATCAGGCCAATATCGGCTTGCTTCATAGTCTCCGTGCGATAGACATCCACGACGATGATCTTGGCGCCGCGCTTTTTTCGCGCGGTGGTGACGTGGGTCATGACGTTGATCTGCGTCGCCACCGGGTTGGTGCCCCAAATGACAATTTGATCGGACACTGCCATTTCGCGCGGGTCTGGCCCGGCCAGTTTGCCTGTCCCGGCCATGAAGCCCGTCCATGCCATGTTGGTGCAGAAGCTTCCAAACAAGCCGGAATAGCCCTTGGCACGGCTCAGACGGTTGATGCTGTCGCGCTGAACCAGTCCCATGGTGCCGGCGAAATAGTTCAGCCACACACTTTCGGCGCCATAATCGGCTTCGGCAGCAAGAAACTTCTCCGCCACCAGATCCAGCGCCTCTTCCCAGGAAATTTCCTCAAACCGGCCCTCCCCTTTGCGACCAACGCGGCGCAAGGGCTTCATCAACCGATCCGGATGATACAATCGCTCTGCATAGCGGGCTACCTTGGCGCAGATCACCCCGGCGGTATAGCTGTTCTCCCGCGCGCCATTGACCCGCTTGACGCGCCCGTCCTCGTCCAGATGTACGTCCAGTGCACAGGTCGACGGGCAATCATGCGGGCAGGCAGAAAAGGCCGGAGGGAGGACAGACTTGTTCATAACAGTTGCGCCTTGCTGGAAGAACTCTTGCCCCACCAATACGCGATCGTGCACCGCGATAAAAGCCTTGCGGTATCGTCATCTGGTATGACGCACGCGTTACAAAATACCACTCGTTCGAGATCCGTCTCTTGAAACAGCAAAAAGGCCAGTTCCCGATGGAACTGGCCTTTCTCGTATCAGATCGTGAAATCAGCGATTAACCGACGATTTCAGTTCCAGCAAACCAGAATGCGATTTCTTCTGCAGCCGTTTCAGGAGCATCGGAACCGTGAACCGAGTTTTCTCCGATCGACAAGGCGAATTCCTTACGGATCGTGCCTTCAGCAGCTTCAGCCGGGTTGGTTGCGCCCATGACTTCACGGTTCTTGGCAACAGCGTTTTCGCCTTCGAGAACCTGAACGATGGTCGGTGCGGAGGACATGAATTCAGTCAATTCGCCGAAGAAAGGACGGTCCTTGTGGACGGCGTAGAAAGCTTCAGCTTCGCGCTGGGACATCCAGACACGCTTGGAAGCAACGACGCGCAGGCCAGCCTCTTCAAGCAACTTGGTGATAGCGCCCGTCAGGTTGCGCTTTGTTGCGTCCGGCTTGATCATCGAAAAAGTGCGTTCAATTGCCATTGCTCAGATTTTCCTCTCATGTTTTTCAACCATCTGGTCGAAACGTTCATTCTCTAAAGGGCGTGCTCAGCCCACGTCAGGCCAGCAGATCCCTTGGAAACACTCGCGCTTCGTATAACTTTGCCAATGCAGATGTGCAAGGGAAACCCGTCCTGAAACCACCACCGTGCCCGGCTCTGCACAGTCCGTTTCGCTCCTCATCTGTGCCGGGTATAAGCATGTCGCTCGCAATATTGTTGTTTGCGAAGTTTTCCGTTTCAATCTAATCATGAAAGCAAGGGGCTTGAGACGAAATCCATGACCGCTGGTCTTTCACGGAAGATCATCTGCGGCCAAAAGCGAACCTGCAAACTGGTCGATCCCGATGGTCAAACGCGCCGGACGACCTTGCAGAAGGCATACGACATGATCACGGCGCGCCGCAGCCTCAAGGCTGCTCTGTCCTTTCTTCTTCTTTCCGCCGGTGTTGCCGGGCTGTCGCTGTCGCTTGACACCTCCGCCATGGCCCTTGCTCCCAACGTTGGCATCTCGCTGCGGCCTGCAGCGTTTGATCCGCAGTCTTTGCAGGATTACAGCCTGACCCCGGACGACCCTGACGCATCCTCTAACGAAGAGGCGGATCTCGACGCACAGATCGCCGGCCTGCCCGACGATCAACGCATGGATCTCTATGTCTTTGTCGGCGCCAATGTGCTGTTCGCTCTGCATCAGGCCGCCACAGACATGCTCTTGAATGAATTCCCGGCCCACGCTGCGAAGCTGACACCACCGTTGAAAGACCGCTTGACGGCGGTCATGATGCTTGCGGACCAGATCCCTGATCAGCAAGTCATGATGACCAATGCGATCATCGGCCTCTTTCTGGACAACGGCCAGAGCGCTCAAAAGACAGCAACCGCCGCGCAAAAACGCACGCGCCACGACCGCACGCAAACGGCCAACGCAGTGCTTTGTGTAATGGCCGGCGCATCGCCCGCCACCTATGGCCCGCTCGCCAAGGATCTCGGGTTCGGACGCAAGCAGATTTCCCGTTGCGCCACGACCTACAAAAGCACACTGAAGCTTTGGAACAAGACCTTTGCCGGTCACTTGCAACCCGAAAACCTGGGCATGGACATGAACGCGGACGACACGCAAGTGCATTCGGCAAGCACGCGCCCGGGCCAGCCTTCGCCAACTAATGCCAGCACCGGCCAGACGGCTGCAACGACCCAACTGGACACGCCTGCAGGTCTGGACACCGATGTCAATGCAGAGGCCGGTCTGAACGTTATGGTTCGCCACGACCCGGCCCCCGACGATCTGGCGGCATTGGCTTATTTCCTCAAGAAGAGCCAGATCATGGAACAGGTCGCTGGTGATCTGCAGGCTCAGTACAAACTGCCAGTGGGCCTTGCCTTGCATGACACCGCCTGTGGCTCGAATGTGCGGGCGTCCTATTTTGATGCGGCCCATCATGAAGTGGTCTTCTGTCAGGAGGCGCTGAAAGACTACGCCAACCTGTATATGAAGAACCTGAAACCGGTCGATTGAGCCGAAACACGCTTCACCAACAACCACCCGCAAGCTTTTTCCCTGCACACCGCCTTAAGGCTTGCGCGGCATCAAAGCTTGCGCCACAACTTCGCGCCATGTTGCAGATATCTGACCTTACCTATCGCATTGGCGACCGGCTTCTCATCGAGAAGGCCAGTGTCACCCTCCCCGCACGCATGAAGACCGGCCTTGTCGGCCGCAATGGCGCGGGCAAATCAACCCTCTTCAAACTGATTACAGGTGATCTCGCTTCCGAGACCGGCGGTATTCAGATGCCGAAGAGCACCCGCATCGGCCAGGTGGCTCAGGAAGCACCGGGCAGCGAACAGACGTTGATGGAAGTGGTTTTGGCCGCCGACACCGAGCGAGCCGCTCTGTTACACGAAGCAGAGACCGCCACAGACCCAACGCGCATCGCCGATATTCACACCCGTCTCGCCGACATCGACAGCCACACCGCAGAAGCGCGTGCCGGCGCGATCCTGTCTGGTCTCGGCTTTGACACCGAAGCGCAACAGCGCCCCTGCTCTGCCTTCTCGGGCGGGTGGCGGATGCGCGTCGCGCTGGCTGCGGTGCTGTTTTCCGAACCGGACCTGCTGCTCCTCGACGAGCCGACCAACTACCTCGATCTCGAAGGCACCTTGTGGCTGGAAAACTACGTTGCGCGCTATCCGCATCAGGTGCTGCTGATTTCGCATGACCGGGACCTTTTGAACAAGGCCGTCGATTCGATCGTGCATCTGGAACAGGGCAAACTGACCTTCTATCGCGGTGGCTATGACAGTTTTGACCGGCAGCGTCGCGAGACCATGATGTTGCAGCAAAAAGCCAAGGAAAAGCAGGACGACCAGCGCAAGCACCTGCAATCCTTTGTCGATCGCTTCCGCTACAAGGCGTCCAAGGCCCGTCAGGCTCAGGCACGTCTCAAGATCCTTGAAAAGATGGAGCCGATTGCAGCCCTGACCGAAGAAAGCTCGCGGCCGCTGCATTTCCCCAATCCCGAGGGCCGTCTTGCGCCACCGATCATCAAGATGGAGGGCGTGTCGACCGGCTACGGCGACACCACCATCCTGCGCAATCTGACGCTGAACATCGACACTGATGACCGCATCGCGCTTCTGGGTGCCAATGGCAACGGCAAGTCGACCTTCGCCAAGTTGATCTCAGATCGTCTTGGGGCGATGGGGGGCGAAATCGTCAAGGCGTCAAAGCTGAAGATCGCTTTCTTTGCCCAGCACCAGCTCGACGAATTGCGCCCGGCGGAAAGTGCCGTCGCGCATGTACGCTCGCTGATGCCGAACCAGCCCGAAGCAAGGGTGCGGGGCCGCGTAGCCAAATTCGGCCTGCCGACAGACCGGATGGACACCCCTGCCCGCGATCTCTCGGGGGGCGAAAAAGCTCGCCTGCTGCTTGGACTGGTGACGTTCGACGGACCCAACCTTCTGATCCTCGATGAGCCGACCAACCATCTGGACATCGACAGCCGTGAAGCGCTCGTTCATGCCTTGAACGATTTCCAGGGCGCTGTGGTGCTGATCAGCCATGACCGCCACACCTGGTCGAGGCCTGCGCCGAACAGCTTTGGCTGGTGTCCAACGGCACGGTCGGCACCTATGACGGTGATATGGAAGACTACAAGCGTCTGATCCTGCAAGGGCCGGAAGCCGCCGAGCGTGACCGGCAAAAGCGGGTTCAGGCAGAAGCGGAAGCGGCTGAAAAGGCATCGACGCAGGAACGTCGCCAGCCAGGCTGCCGAGCGCCGCACCCAGCTCAAACCGTTGAAGAAGAAAATCGACGAGGCCGAAACGGAGATGAAGCGGTTACAGGACAAGATCAAGCGTCTTGACCAGGCCCTCTCAGATCCCGAGTTTTTCACGCAGGAGACCGAGCGCGCCACCAAGTTCGCCAAGGAACGTGCCTTCTGCGAGAAGAAACTGGCATCGACCGAAGAAAACTGGCTGGAGCTTTCCGCCCAATTCGAAGCTGCGAGCAGCTAAGTGTAGCTCCCAACAAGGTGGACGAGGCTCAAGGACCTCGTCCACCTTGTCTATTTGATATGATCTCTTTTCATCTGCCTTCAGCGCATTGAGGGGATAGCGACGACCCGCCCTGAGCCATCCTTTTCAATCCCGCAAATCAAGCGGATAAAGACAACAATCGTATGAGCCACATCCACCAGCAGAAGCCCTATGAACCCGGTCGCATAGATTTCATTTCCCGGCATCGCCGAAGCAATCAGACAAGCGAGCCAGCCCACGAAAAGGCCAAGATCGATCAAGCCATGCAGGATATTGCCAAGATAGAAATGATGGAGGCCCATAACGCCGAAGACGCCGCATAGCGCCACCGCGACCTCATATTTCTTATCGCTGACATCAGCTTGCTGCCTCGCACCGGAGCGCCCCGGCTGAGGCCCTCCGCATTGTGGGCAAGCGGAAGCGGTAAAGGCGATTTTCTGACCGCAGTGGACGCAAAAGCTCCAGCCAGAAGACCTGACAGCACCAGACGCGTCTGTCATCGCTTCAGCGGCAAGCCACGACCATCCTTGAAGGACCCGACAATGATCATGACCAGATCAATGATCGTCCAAATGCCAAAAAAACCAAGCGTGAGCAACATCAGGATGCCGGTGCCAATCTTGCCGACGTAGAAACGGTGAACGCCGAGCGATCCGAGGAAGAAACACAGCAGTGCAGCGGCCACCATCGACTTGTGCGAGACAACCGGCTCTGCGAGGGCATTCGGTGCGCCACACTTGGGGCATGTTGGTGCCAGACGCGCCATCGCTTTACCGCAGGTACTGCAATGGACCGCGTCAAAGGCCGGGATCTGTTCACCTGATGGGACCTCGGTCGTCGTCATCAAAATTCCTTCCGAAAATAGATAAAATTCTCAATACTGCGCGCCGATTGGCTAGCACAAAAATATTTGGCAACAAATAGAAAAAAACAAGGTACTTTCAGAGCCTGACAAGCAATACGCCACCGGATCCGATTCAAGATTTGACTTACGCTTTGCGAACCCAGCCGCCCTGTTCGGATTGCTGCCAATAAGTCAGTTCCGCGCCCTGCATCGCCTTCACCATTTTCCAGTGTTGGCGAGCATCGCTGACGGCTTCGTCATCATTGCCATCAAACATGAAGACGACGCGTTCATAGGCCTCAAGCGCTTCCGGGCGGGCACGGTCGACCAGAAACCGGACCGTCGCCCCATTGGGGTTATCGCCGTCTGCTGTGAGATAAATCGGCTGATGTTCGGCATAACCATCTTCCTTGGTGCCGTGAGGCAAAAAGCTATCAGCCGAAAATGTCCACAATTGCCCATCCAGCGTTTGGCAGTGCTCGACAGAGCCGCTTTGCACGGTGACGGTCCAGTCACGTTGCAGACACTTGCCCAACAGGCTCGGCAGAGCGACCTCAAGTGGTTGACGAGTCAGATGATAAAACAGAACTTCAACGGCCATGACGGTTGCTTATGGTCTCCGATTGCCAAGCGCTGGAAAGTGTCGGGAGCACTCTCCTTGCAGGGGCGCGTGATGCAGGCCTGCCACAGTCTCCAGTGTTGAAGCGAGACAAGACATATTGTCAATGGACATGGTCACATCTTCGTAGCATTAACACTTCAAAAATACGCATCAATTATCAATTTCGATCTGGGGTCGTGGTGCTTTGTCTGGCTGGTTCTTGAGGAACCGGGGACACTGGTTGTGTCGGGGGTTTTTACATGGTTGCTCGGATTATGGTGTTTTTCGCTCTTGTCTTTGCCTTGGCTGGGATAACAGCTGGCGTTGGTCTGGTTATTCCAGAACAGGCCACAGCGTGTCAGGCTTACAAGGCCTGCTGATCGAATAGGTCCGCACCATTTTCACAGTTTGATGAAAGACCCCGGTCCATTTGGCCGGGGTCTTTTTTTGGCTTGTTGCTCGTGAACCGGACCTCAGCAATCAGCCTTCATAATTGTCGGCAATCAACCGGTCCAGAAGACGTACGCCATAGCCACTGGCCCACCCCTGTGCGATGTCCGTCTTCGGCCCGCCAAAGGCCATACCGGCAATGTCAAGATGTGCCCAAACCGTGCCGTCCTTGACGAAACGCTGAATAAACTGAGCTGCCGTAATGGAGCCAGCCATGCGGCCACCCGTGTTCTTCACATCGGCATTCGGGGTATCAATCAGCTTGTCATAGTCCTTGGAGACCGGCAGGCGCCACACAGGCTCACCACTTGCCAGACCGGCTGCAGTGAGCTGTGCCGACAGATCGTCATTATTGGAAAACAGGCCGCAATTGACGTGACCAAGGGCAACCAGAACCGCGCCTGTCAATGTTGCCAGATCAATCACGAAGGCTGGCTTGAAACGCTCCTGCGTGTACCAGATCGCATCCGCCAGAACGAGGCGGCCTTCTGCATCCGTGTTGAGGATTTCAATGGTTGTGCCCGACATGGCGCGAACAATGTCGCCCGGGCGCATGGCATTGCCATCTGGCATATTCTCGACAATGCCGATGACGCCGACGACATTGGCTTTCGCCTTGCGCGCAGCCACCGCATGCATCAGGCCGGTGACTGCGGCTGCGCCGCCCATGTCACCCTTCATATCTTCCATGCCGCCAGCAGGCTTGATGGAAATGCCGCCGGTGTCGAAAACCACCCCCTTGCCGACGAAAGCCACGGGAGCCTCGCCGTCTTTGCCACCATTCCAGCGCATGATCGCCAGGCGTGGCGGACGACGCGAGCCTTGCGACACCGACAGCAGCGAGTACATCTTGAGATCTTCAAGCTCTTCCTGTCCAAGGATCTCCACCTCGACGCCCAAAGCCTCCAGCGCACGCGCCTTTTCGGCAAATTCGATCGGGCCGAGCATATTGGCTGGCTCGTTGACGAGATCGCGCGCCAGAAGCACACCATCAGCCACCCCTTCAAGAGCGTCCCATGCGGTTTGAGCCGCTTTCGGGTCACCAACGGAGAGGGTCAGAGAAACGCCCTTGTCACTCTGGTCATCATCCGCCTTGCGGCTCTTATAGGTGGTAAAGCTGTGCGAGCGCAACTTTGCCCCCATGGCAACGGAGGCCTGCGCAGCAGCATCAAACGCCAATGCGCCAACAGGCTCAAGCAGGCAGGTTGCCTCCGTAATCTTCAAGGCTGACAATTTGCCCTGGATTTTTCCACCCAGGTTCACAATATCTGTCTCACTGAGATCGTCGACCTTTCCCAGTCCAAGCACAATCACGCGCTTGGCAGAAACGCCTGCCGGGGCGATCAGATCGAGATCTGTACCGCTCTTGCCGGAAAAGCCAGCAACATCGGCGAACGCCTTCAACCCACCTTCAAGTCCGTCCACAAGCGAGGCCGACACATTTCCAAGGCTCAGCCCTTCCCCGGCCAAAAGAACCACAACACCGGTGTCCGGTGCAGCAAGATCGGCAAACGACACTTTTGTCACTGTGCTCATGATGTTCCTGATTTTTAACAATAAGCTTGAAGATTGGCAGCCTCGGTATATACCGCAGAAAACGCCCCGAAACTGCCCATATGCGTGAACGGTCATGATGGACCGATCAAAAGCCGGGGGCAAGTCGGACAGAAATAAACACTCGTTAACGCTGTTTCTTGATGCGCTGTTCACCAAAATGCATGCTATTGGGAACAGTGATTTGCAAACGATGGAAAGAGCGCTTCGTCCAGCTTTCTCATGAAGACACTCGAACGATATATCCTCCAACGCATCGTCCAGGCGTTCTTCATGACCCTTCTGGCCATGACAGGCGTAGTCTGGGCAACCCAAGCCCTACAGCAGCTTGATCTTGTCACCTCCAAGGGGCAGACGATCTTGCAGTTCTTCGGCATCACCCTGATGGCCGTCCCCTATCTGGTGGTGATCGTTGCCCCGTTTGCGCTGATGATTGCATTGATCATCATCTTGAACGCCATGGCTGCTGACAGCGAGTTGATCGTTATCAATGCCACCGGTGGATCGCGGTTTCTGGTGCTCAAACCGGTGCTGCTGTTTGCCGTGGTTGTGACGATTTTTGCAGCCTTCATGTCGATTTACGTCTCGCCTCTCGGGCGCGCCCAGATGCGCGACGAGATCACCCGTGTGCGCGCCGACCTGATCGCCAATATTGTCAAGCCGGGACGTTTCATCGAAGTTGACTAGGGCCTGACCTTCCATATCCGCAACAGATCGGGCAAAGGGTCGCTTGACGGTCTACTGCTGTATGACACGCGCGATCCGAACACGATCTTCACCTACACGGCTGAAACCGGCCACATCATCGACGCCAAGGGCAAAACACTGCTGGTGATGCAAAACGGAACCATTCAGCGCCGCCCCAAGGGCGTTGGCGATGACATGTCCATCGTGCGCTTCAAGTCGTATGCGTTTGATCTGTCCAGTCTGGTGCCACAGAATGTGACCCCAACCTACAAGGCAAGCGAACGCTCGACGCTCAATCTGCTGTCACCCGACAGCAGTGATCCTTATGTCAAACAACATCCGGACAAGGTGCGAATCGAACTGCATGAGCGTTTCTCCGAGCCGCTGTACAATCTCAGTTTCGCTCTGATCATCTTTGCGCTTCTGGGGCGTGTCAGTTCGACCAGGCAGAACCGCAATGGCGCGGTGACCTTTGCCGTTGCTGCCTGCATGATTATTCGCATCGCGGGCTTTGGTGCCAAAGCTGTGGCCACTGGCGCCGCCTCCATGACCTTTTTGGTCTATCTCGTTCCGTTGCTCGGAGTTCTACTGGGAAGCTGGGCCTGTATCCGAAACAAGCGCCCCACGGCCCCGCAGTGGCTGGTCAGCATCGTCAGTGGGATCACGCGCCTTTATACACGGCTGACGCGGCACAGCGAAGCCGGAGGGATTTCCTGATCATGGTTCTGGGACGCACCCTCACCGTTTATTTCTCTGCCCGTTTTCTGAAGGCAATCCTCGGTATTTTTCTGCTCGCAGCCACGCTTGTGCTGTTGTTCGATGTGCTGGAACTTTTACGCCGCTCAAGCGACGACGCTGGCGTGTCTGTCCTGCGTGTCAGTCTGATCTCGCTGTTCCGGGTGCCGCTGATCCTGCAACAGATCATTCCGTTTGCGGTACTCTTCGGCTCGATTGCAGCATTTGTCACCCTTAGTCGGGGCAATGAGTTGGTCATCACACGCGCTGCCGGGATTTCTGTTTGGCAGTTTGCCATGCCTGCCGTTGTCGTTGGCCTCAGCCTGGGGATCTTCTCGATCCTCGTCTACAATCCGGTTGCGGTGTGGCTTGACCACAAGTCGGAAGTGCTCTCTGCGGGGCTGTTCAAGACCAAACAAAGCATGCTGATCCAAACCACCAATCAGGTCTGGATCCGACAAGACGGCCTGGACGGAGAATCCGTCATTCTGGCTCAGAAGCTGTTGAACGGCGGTACCGAGCTGCTTGATGTGACCATTTTTACGTTCAACAAAAAGGGCCAGTTTCAGGAACGCATTCAGGCCAAGGAAGCGGATCTGGGAATCAAGGTTTGGTATCTGAAGGACGCGACAGTCTACACAACAGCCAGCGATCCACAGCATTACACCAATTATGAACTGAGTACGTATCTGACATCCACCGAAGTCCGCGAGAGCATCGGCTCCCCCGAAACGATTTCGTTCTGGGAGTTGCCAGAGTTCATAAAACTCGCTGAAAACGCAGGACTTCCGGCCTATAGATACGATCTTCAGTACCAAAGTTTGTTGGCGCGCCCCCTGCTTTTGGCTGCAATGGTTTTGATTGCTGCTGCCGTTTCGCTAAAAGTTTCAAGGTTTGGAGGACTCGGAAGATTGATTCTGGGTGGAATCCTTGCCGGGTTCGTGCTTTACGTTCTATCGGAACTCGCAAAAGATTTCGGGGGCGCGGGAATTGTTCCGCCCGTTTTTGCGGCTTGGGCGCCCGGCGTTTTTGGGGTTTTGATGGGGCTTACGATCCTCCTGGGTCAAGAAGATGGGTGAAGACCGCGTGACCAGTTGCTTTTTCACGAGGCCACAGAACAATTGTGGAAATGCGACGGACCGTCTGAATAAGACAGTCCGCAGCCTTTCTGTTGCTTTGTGCCTGTCGGCCTCGACACTTGCTCTGGTGAGCGCATCTGGTCTGCCTGCCTTGGCGCAAAGCCTGCCGGGGCATGTCGGTGCGGCAAAGGACGGGCAGAAAAAAACCTCCCAGATGCTTCTGGAAGCCACCCAACTGACCTATGACTTCGATCATGACGTGATCGTCGCCAATGGTCATGTGCAGGTCTATTATCAGAATGTCACCGTTGATGCGGATCGCCTGATCTACAATCGTGGCAAGAAGACCCTGATGGCCAAGGGCAATGTTATTCTCGTCGATGCAGACGGCAATATCGTTCGCTCGCGCGAGTTGCAGCTCTCCGAAGATCTGGCCAATGGCTTCGCCAACACCATTCAGCTCGACACGCCGGATCGCACCCGTTTCATCGCCGCAAAAGCATCGCGCGAAAACGGAACGACGACGACGATGGAAAACGGCATCTACTCCGTTTACACCAGCCGGCCCTATTCGCCGACAAAGCCACCGCTGTGGCGGGTCCGCGCGCAGAAGATCATTCACAACAACAAGACGCATACGATCCATTTCGACAATGCATCGTTTGAGTTTTACGGCAAGCCGATTGCCTACCTGCCGTTTTTCTCCGTGCTTGATCCATCGGTCAAACGCAAGTCCGGCTTCCTCATCCCCAGTTTCACCATGTCGGATCAGCTCGGCGTCGGTGCAACCATTCCCTACTACTGGGCGCTCAATCCAAGCTACGATGTGACCACGCGTATCACGCCACTTTCCAAGCAGGGCGTGCTCGGGGATGTGACATTCCGTCAGCGCTTGTCGAATGGCCAGTACACAATTTCAGGTGCGGCCATATCGCAGAGCGATCCGGACGTGTTCGAGGGCTACAGTGGCGATCGCCATTTCCGGGGTGCTATCTCGACCACAGGCGCCTTCAAGCTGACAGACATCTGGAACTACGGCTGGAACCTCACCTACAAGAGTGATCGAAAATTCTTCGATGACTACGACATGGTGAAATTCGTCAATACCAGCACCACGAACAACATCTACCTGCGCGGCGCAACGGATCGAAATTCGCTTGAATTCAACGCCTACGCCTTCTCGATTTCGCAAGAAGACTACACCACCGACGGCACCAATGACCCGAGCGCGGCCTTTACAAAGGTTGGTCAGAACCTTCAGGACAAGCAGCCCTACGTTGCCACGGTGGACTACAATCATGTGTTCGCGGACCCTGTTCTGTGGGGCGAAGTGTCATTGCGGAGCAACTTTACAGCTCTCACCCGCTCGCAGACCGACGCGTTTCAGGCTGCGGGGTCCGACGTTGACCGGTTCCGTGGTGCGGCGGGCAACTTCTCTCGCTTCAGCGTCAAAGGACAATGGCGGCGCACGTTCATTGACCCGCTCGGACAAGTCTTCACGCCTTTTGCTTATGTGCGCGGGGACTTGTATTTCGTCGATTCGACCGACGACAACGTCACCGCTCTGACAGACCAGACCATGGTGGCCAAGGCAATGCCCGCCATTGGACTTGAATATCGCTATCCGTTCATCTCCACATTCAGTGGCGGCAACCAGATCATCGAGCCAATGGCTCAGGTTATCTTCCGTCCGAATGAACAGCACATCAACGATCTTCCCAATGAAGATTCGCAAAGTCTTGTCTTCGACGCGTCCAGCTTGTTTGATTATGACAAGTTCACGGGCTTTGATCGGGAGGAAGGCGGATCGCGCGTCAATCTGGGCTTGAACTACAAGCTTCAGTTGAACCGCGGCTATTATCTGAGCGCCCTGCTCGGCCGCTCCTACCAGATCACGGGCGACAATTCCTATGCGGAATCGGATCTTCTGAACTCGTCTGCCGATTCAGGGCTAGAGACGAATGCCTCCGATTACGTCGGCAGCCTTTATCTTGACACCCAATATGGCATCCGCGTTGGGGCACAGGGACGCTTCGATCACGAGAACTTCTCACCACAACGTGTCTTGACCCAGATCACCGGGACCTATGGGCCGGTTGTCGGATCGCTTGCCTATGCGTATCTCGGCGCACAGCCAGATCGCGGTATCGACGACCCGCGTCAGGAAGTTCTGACATCAGCCAGCCTGCGGTTGCAGGAAAATTGGCGCGTCTTTGGCTCACTGCGCTACGACATCGAAAACTCGGACATCGTGCAGAATGCGTTCGGCATCGGATATGACGACGAAGGCTTCTCCGTGTCACTGGCCTATGGCGAAGACCGAAGCGATAATGATACCGAAGACGTCAATCGCACGATTTTCATGCGTATCGGACTGCGAACGCTTGGCTCGACCAACTTCAGCAACAATTATTAAAAATCCAGGTCCTGCGGCTTAAGGGGACTGTCCTGATCCGCAGTATTGGCTTGTGTGTTCTCAACCATCCGGCTCAAGTGAACGACCACTTGTTGCACTGTTAACATTTACGAAACCTTTCGGTTCCCTCTGCATCGCGGATTTCTGCAAGAAAGATAGCCTTGCTTAAAACCGCGGTCTGATGGTCATCGGCATTTCGGACATCGCGTGGCTTGACCATCGCACCGCTTTTCCAAAGAGAACCTGAAATTGGCCATTTTTTCGAACAAATGACCTGCTTTACTGTTCTCAGACTTTGATATTCTCAGGCGTATGTGCGAAATATCGCCTACCCGCGTTGCGATAGACAGGATACCGGACCATCGGCATGATCAGGATTTCACCACGCCTTACCTTTCTCGCCCCACTTATGGTGCTCTTTGCCTTGGCTGGACCTGCTCCAAGCTTCGCAGCGAACTCAATAGAAGTGGTCGTGAATGGCCAACCGATCACATCCTACGATATTTCGCAGCGCGCACGCCTGCTCCGCATGACGGAACGCAAGGCAGCCAGTGTCGCGCAACGTCTGGCGCGCCAAGAGCTGATTGACGACACCTTGAAGCTCGCCGAGGCCAAGCGCGTCGGAGTCTCGGTGCCGCAAGGCAATGTTGACGGAGCTTTCGCCAGCATTGCCAAGCGCGTGCATATGTCGCCAAGCCAGTTGTCGGCAGCCCTGCGTCATGGGGGCGTCAACCCTCAAACGCTGAAGGACCGCCTCAAAGCACAACTCGCCTGGTCCGAAATTGTGCACCAGCGGTTTCGCGCCACGGTAAATGTTACGGATTCCGACGTCATTGCGGCCTTGCGCAAGGACCCGAAAGACGACAAGCAGACGAGCACAGAATATGATCTGGAGCGTATCATCGTCGTGGTGCCGGAGAAATCCAGCAACGGCTATCGGTCGCAGCGTCATGCGATCGCCAATCGCCTGCGATCCTCGTTCAACGGCTGCGATGCATCCGAGGCAACGCTGCACAAATATAAGGAAGTGGTGGTCAAGCCAATCGGTCGTCGTCTTGAAACAGAGCTTCCGGATGATTTGAAAGACGAAATCGCAAAAACCGCAGAAGGTCATCTGACTTCACCAAAGAAATCCTCGAATGGCTATGAACTTATTGCCGTTTGCTCAAAGCGCGAGCTCAAATCCGACGTTGCTGCACAGTCGAAGATGAAAAACGAACTGCGCCAGAAGGAAGGCGAACAGCTTTCCAAGCGGTATCTGCGGACGCTTCATCAGAATGCGATCATTGTTGAGAAGTAAGACAAGCATGGCGTCTCGTCACAAGCCGCTTGCGGTGACCTGCGGCGAGCCGGCAGGAATTGGTCCTGACATCACGCTGCTTGCCTGGCACCAGCGCGGTGTCTTGGACGTTCCGCCCTTTTATGTGCGCACCGACCCGGGCTTCATGGCACATCGTGCCAAGCGACTGGGGCTTGATGTTCCCATTCAGCTTGTTGACCCGGAAGACGCCACAACAATCTTCCAAACCAGTTTGCCAATCGTCGCCACGGATGTGCCCCTGGGCGACGATACACCGGGCGTGGAAAGCGCGAGCGCGGCGCGCGGCGTCATCCAATCCATTGAGGCCTGCGTTGAAGACGTCAGGGCTGGACGGGCCGCCGCCGTGGTGACCAATCCGATCAACAAAGCCGCACTCTATAGTGTCGGCTTCGACTATCCCGGTCACACGGAATTTCTCGGAGCCCTTGCTGCACAGCATTGGCCAGATGCACTCGGCAGTCGTCCCGTGATGATGATCGCCGGGCCGGAATTGATGGTGGTGCCGGTTACAATCCACATTGCCTTGGGCGACGTTCCCAAGGCCCTGACCAGCGATCTGCTGATCGAGACCGTTCGCATTGTTTACAGGGATCTGAAAGACCGTTTCGGCCTGACTGTCCCGCGTATTGCCCTGTGTGGCCTCAACCCGCACGCCGGTGAAAACGGCTCCATGGGACACGAAGAACAAACCATCATGGTCCCTGCCATTGCAGCGCTGAAGGCGGAAGGCATTGAGGTCAGCGGGCCACATCCGGCCGACACAATGTTCCATCCGCGCGCCAGAGCGACATATGACTGCGCGCTCGGCATGTATCATGATCAGGTTCTCACACCAGCAAAGACCATCGGCTTTGATGATGCCGTCAATGTTACGCTGGGGTTGCCGTTTGTGCGCACCTCCCCCGACCATGGCACGGCCTATGGCATAGCCGGAACGGGGACTGCCAAACCCGACAGCTTCGTCTCCGCTTTGCGCATGGCAGCGCTGCTCTCAAAATCAGGAAGCCTGTAACATGGCGCAGATCGACGATCTGCCTCCCCTGCGGGAGGTCATTGCGACGCATGGGCTGGATGCCAAGAAGTCGCTCGGCCAGAACTTTCTGCTCGACCTGAACCTGACATCACGGATCGCCCGGTCAGCCGGTGATCTGAGCGATTGCACCGTACTGGAAATCGGCCCTGGTCCCGGTGGCCTGACCAGAGCACTTCTGGCCGCCGGGGCAAAGCGTGTCGTCGCAATTGAAAAAGACACTCGCTGTCTTCCAGCCCTGGCTGAGATCGCCGCTTATCACGACAACAGGCTGGAAGTGATTGACGGGGACGCTCTCAGCTTCGATCCACGCCCACTCGCGGCAGAAGGTCCGATCAAGATCATCGCCAACCTGCCCTATAACGTGGGCACACAATTGCTGGTGAACTGGATCACGACGCCCGACTGGCCGCCGTTCTGGACGTCGCTGACGCTGATGTTCCAGAAAGAAGTGGCCGAACGGATCGTCGCCGACACACGCTCCAAGGCTTATGGCCGACTGGCAGTTCTGGCAGGCTGGCGCACCCAAGCGGGCATCCTGTTTGATCTCAACCCAAAAGCTTTCACGCCGCCGCCCAAAGTCACCTCGGCTGTGGTGCATCTGACTCCCCGACCCACACCGGCTCCTTGCACTCTGAAGACGCTTGAGCGGATGACAGCGGCCGCGTTTGGCCAGAGACGCAAAATGCTTCGGGCCAGCCTGAAAACGCTTCAGGGAAGCCTTTCCGTGCCGGTAGAGAGCCTTCTGACAGAGGCAGGCATTGCTCCCACATCTCGTGCCGAAGAAATCGACATCGACGGCTTTGTCAGACTGAGCCAGCTTGTTGACAGCAATCTTATCAAGAGTTGAGACACAATCCGACGTTGGCGCCATCGCCGATGGCGGCAAAGTTCAAATGTTTCGATCAGCGATTTGAAAAGACGGCCACCGGGGTTTCCACGGTGGCCGTCTTTTCAATTTCAGCAGAATGTCGGCGCACGTGAAAGCTCAGCTCACGTCAACGTCTTTCACATAGTCTTCCAGATCCTGCACCATGCCGTCAATCAACGGGGCCACGGCGGGCGAGCGTGATTGCTTCAGGCGCTCCGCCTTCAAAATCGACCGCACGCTGTCATAGGCCTTTTGCAGGTCATCATTGACGACGACGTAGTCATATTTGGACCAGTGCCGCATTTCGCCAACAGCGGTTTTCATGCGACGCAAAATCACCTCTTCCGGCTCTTGCTGGCGTCCCTTGATACGCGCTTTCATCTCCATAATGGACGGCGGCAGGATGAAAACCGACACCACATCGGAGCGCATTGTCTCGTAAAGTTGGAAGGTGCCCTGAACGTCGATGTCGAAAAGCACGTCATGACCCTGCTGCAGCGCCGCCTCGACAGGCTCACGCGGCGTCGCATAATAATTGCCATGCACCTCCGCCCATTCCAGCAGCTGGCCCGTGTCGCGACGCTCTGCAAATTGGTCCTTGGTCAGGAAGTGATAGTGCGTTCCGTCGATCTCTTGCGCGCGGCGCTCTCGCGTCGTAACCGAGATTGACAATTCCAGACTGTCCTCCCGCTCCAGAAGCATACGCGCGATGGTCGACTTGCCTGCGCCTGATGGCGAGGACAACACAAGCATCAATCCACGCCGTGCCTTTTCGGCCTGCTCACTGCTCACTGTGGTGCCGGTCGGCCTTGCATCCCTGTCGGACATCATCTTGTTACTCCAGATTCTGGATCTGCTCACGCATCTGGTCAATCACAGCCTTCAGGTCCAGCCCGATAGTGGTCAACTCGACGTCATTCGATTTGGAGCAGAGCGTATTTGCTTCGCGGTTGAATTCTTGGGCGAGAAAATCAAGACGCCGCCCAACGGCCCCGCCCCTGGCAAGCAGATCGTGCGCAGCCGCCACATGGGCGCTGAGACGGTCCAACTCTTCACGAATGTCGGCTTTTGTGGCCAGGATCGCAGCCTCCTGATGCAGGCGCTGCTCATCGAGAGCGCCATTGGAGGCACGCAGTAATTCCGCCACCTGACGGGCAAGTTTCTCGCGAATGGCGTTCGTGCTGCGCGCAGGCAGCCCCTCAGCTCGCTGCGTCAATGCGGTGATGGTGTCGAGCTGTTCGCTAATAAGCCGAACGATAGCCTGCCCCTCTCCCGCGCGCATGTCCACCATGCCTCTCAAAGCTTCGTCGAGAGTTTGCAGCAAGGCGACCCGAAGCGCGGCTTTTTCAGCCTCGCTGTCTTCTGGCTCCTTCAGCTCCATGACCCCCTTTTGCGACAAAAGACCATCAACCGTGGGGGCGATAACGTCCGGAACCTGCTCGCGCAGCACACGGGCTGCGGCCAGAACAGCATTGAGCGCGTCCTGATTGACCGAGAGCACATCGGTGCCGCGTTCGCGCTGCATCGATAAGCCAACAGTGACATTGCCCCGAGCAAGGACAGCCGAACAGGCGGCCCGAACCTTGCTTTCAAGGTCTTCCAGACCGGTGGACATCCGTAGCCGGAGGTCCAGCGACTTGCCATTGACCGAGCGCAGTTCCCATGTCCAGCGCACGGTACCGCTGGTGCCGGTTGCGCGTGAAAAGCCCGTCATACTGGCAAGTGCCATGCCGTCCCTCCTGGTCTTTTTTATTTGTCGGACGTATCGGCCTTGCCGTCAGCGCCCGTCTTTTCGTCCTCAGACGCTTTGTCTGCGTCTGGGGTCTTGCTCTCGGTCGCCTCCGCAGCGGCAGCTTTGGCCTTGCGTTCTTTTTCACGCTCCCGCCATTCGCTCACGTTCTTGCGATGCTGCTCATAGGTTTCTGCGAACACATGACCACCGGTCCCGTCAGCAACGAAATAAAGATCCTTCGTACGCGAGGGATTTGCAACAGCCTCCATGGCTGCGCGCCCCGGATTGCCAATCGGCCCCGGTGGCAGGCCATTGATCTGATAGGTGTTGTAGGGGTTTTCCTGCTTCAACTCGGACTGCTTGATCGACGAACGATCCTTCGTCCACGCCTTGCCACGATACAAACCATAGAGAATGGTCGGATCGGATTGCAGACGCATCCCCTTTTTCAGACGGTTGATAAACACGCCCGCAACACGCGGCCGCTCATCCGCCTTGCCTGTTTCCTTCTCGACAATCGATGCGAGAATCACCAGTTGCTCAGGCCCATCCAACGGCAAATCAGGACTGCGGCGCGCCCATACTTTTTTCAAAAGCTTCTGCTGTGCCTTCTCCATGTCGTCAACAATCGACTGACGCGACGTCCCACGGCTAAAACTATAGGTCTCAGGCAGCAATTCGCCTTCCTTGGGCATCCGCGTGATCTGCCCGGTCAGAACCGGATCCTGGCGGACTTTGTCGACGATCTGATCGGTGGTCCAACCTTCCGGGATTGTCAACTCGTGAACAACAGCCTTGCCTGACACCAGCTTGCTCATGATGCCGTGCATGCTCACGCCAGGGTCGAAAGCATACTCACCGGCCTTGAGGCTGGTGGTGTTCTTGTAAAAGCGTACACCTGCATTGAAGACGGCTTCGTTGACAACGTCATCGTCAATCAAACCATCCTGCTGCAAGCGGGCGATGATGCCGGACAATCCGGCGCCTTTGGGGATCAGAACCGTTTTTGCGGCGCGCAAGGGGCCAGGCTCGTCAAAAATCTTCTTGCCGAAATAAAGTGCCGCGCCGCCTGCCAGAATGCAGAGGACGACCAGCGTGATAATCATATTGATCAGAATGACGAAGGGATTGCGCACCGAACGAGACCGTGGTGGTGGACCTGGCGCCTGATCCGGCTGAAGGGCTTCACGGGGGCTTTTCGGTTTGATGCGCATGGAGACCGCCTCGTCGAGAGAATCGTTGCCTTCGGACCTTGCCGAAAAGTGAGGCCTGTTAAGGGCGCAAATAGAATGAACCCCGGCGGTGCAAAAACAGGCCGCCGGGGTCCGGAAAGCGTGTCGGCCTTAGGACGCGACCTTCTTGAACACCAAAGATGCATTGGTGCCACCGAACCCAAAGGAGTTCGACAGCGCAACATCGATGTTCATGTTCTTGGGCGTATGCGGAACCAGATCAATCGCTGTTTCAACGGACGGGTTGTCCAGGTTGATGGTTGGCGGAGCAACGCTGTCACGGATTGCAAGAATCGAGAAGATCGCCTCAATGGCACCAGCAGCACCCAGAAGATGGCCCGTCGACGACTTGGTCGAGGACATCGTCAGCTTGGAGACACTGTCACCGGCCAGACGCGTGATGGCACCCAGTTCGATCTCGTCCCCAAGTGGAGTCGACGTGCCATGCGCGTTGACGTAGTCCACATCGGCTGCGGTCATGCCTGCGCGGTTCAACGCGGCTTCCATGCAACGATATGCGCCATCACCATCAGAAGATGGAGCGGTAATGTGATACGCATCGCCCGACAGGCCGTAGCCCACGACTTCGGCGTAGATCTTGGCTCCACGCGCCTTGGCATGTTCGTACTCTTCCAGAACGACAACACCCGCGCCTTCGCCCATCACAAAACCATCACGGCCCTGATCATACGGGCGCGAGGCTTTTTCAGCCTGATCATTATAGCCGGTCGAAAGAGCGCGACAGGCAGCGAAACCAGCTAGAGCCAGACGACAAACCGGAGATTCAGCTCCACCCGCGACCATGACATCCGCATCGCCATAGCCAATGAGGCGCGATGCATCACCAATGGCGTGCGCGCCGGTCGAACAGGCCGTCACGACAGCATGGTTCGGCCCCTTGAGACCATGGCGAATTGAAACATACCCGCCAGCCAGATTGATCAGACGGTCAGGAATGAAAAACGGAGAAATCCGACGAGGTCCCTTGTCACGCATGACATGGGCGGCTTCTTCGATGCCCTGAAGGCCACCGATGCCGGACCCGATCAGAACGCCGGAACGAACCTGATCTTCGTATTTTTCAGGCTTCCAGCCACTGTCGGCCATGGCCTGATCAGCAGCGGCAACCGCATAGACGATGAAATCATCAACCTTGCGCTGCTCTTTCGGCTCCATCCAGTCGTCGGCATTGAAGCCGCCGTCTTCGGATGCGCCACCTTGGTAACTGGGCTGCGATCTGACACGCCAGATCATCAACTTCGAAGTTGGTGATCCGCCGGGCCCCGCTTTTGCCCGCGAGGATGTTTTTCCAAGAGGCATCAACGTTTCCGCCAAGCGGAGACACCATGCCCAATCCGGTTACGACAACTCGCCTCATGAACCTGCACTTGTTGCAAGGTAGGGCGACCCCTGCAATGCCAAGGCCGCCCCTACCGTGTCATTTCAGATAGGGCTGGCGGTTAGCCAGCGTTCTTTTCCAGGAACTTGACTGCATCGCCAACCGTCAGGATGGTTTCTGCTGCATCGTCCGGAATTTCAACACCGAATTCTTCTTCAAACGCCATGACCAGCTCGACCGTGTCGAGGCTGTCTGCGCCGAGATCGTCGATGAAGCTAGCGTTATCCGTAACTTTCTCGGCGTCAACGCCCAGGTGCTCGATTACGATTTTCTTAACACGATCCGCGATATCGCTCATTTTCTACTTCCTTGATTTTGCTGTTTCGACCCATTTTGCGACAGGATCGCAAGCAGGGCCGTCACGGCGATTCAGTTTGTACAAGACGCGCGAACCGTTCGAACTGTCACTCGGACCAGCCGCTGGCTTTCGCGGTTTTGAACACGTTCTGACCCCACGTCGGACTGATGTGGTCGCCATTCTGGAACAATCGGCGGGTAGGTAGCACACTTTAGAAGCATTGACCAGCCGAACTGGACCGCGCGTACGCGACCCGAAACTTCTTTGGATATTTTTTGATTCTGACTGTTAAATCATAGCCATACCGCCGTTCACATGCAGCGTCTGCCCGGTCACATAGGCAGCTTCATCGCTTGCAAGGAACGCACAGGCAGAAGCGATTTCCCCAGCCTTGCCCAAACGGCCGCTGGGAACGCTCTGCAGAATCGATTCCTTCTGCTTGTCGTTCAGCACATCAGTCATCGCTGTTTCGATGAATCCGGGTGCCACAGTGTTGACCGTAATATTACGGCTGGCAACCTCACGAGCAAGCGACTTGTACATGCCGATCATTCCGGCCTTCGCCGCAGCATAGTTGGTCTGGCCCGGATTGCCGGTCACACCAACAACCGATGTGATGCCGATGATGCGGCCGGAGCGGCGCTTCATCATGCCCTTGATGGCGGCACGGCAGATGCGGAAGTTGGAAGTCAGGTTGACTTCGAGAACCTGATCCCACTCATCATCTTTCATGCGCATGAAAAGATTGTCGCGGGTGATGCCAGCGTTATTAACCAGAATGTCGAGTTGACCCATGACCTTCTCGGCGTTTGGCACCAGCGCATCGACTGCCTCGCGGTCCGACAGATTGGCCGGGGTCACGAAAACCCGCTCACCCAGATCATTGGCCAGCGTTTCCAGCTTCTCAGCGCGCGTACCGGACAAGGCGACCGTTGCACCTTGCGCATGAAGTGCGCGTGCAATGGCTTCGCCGATCCCGCCGGTTGCACCGGTCACCAGAGCCGTTTTCCCTTCAAGGGTGAACATGTTTGTTTCCTTCCTGTGACGTGACAGTCTGTTGTCCGCGAGGCCTCAGCCGATAAGGCGGGCAATCAGCGCGTCAATCTCTTCCGGGGTGTTGATCGGCGTTGCCGTGACGCCCTTTGCAATGCGACGCACCATGCCTGACAAAACCTTGCCGGACCCGACTTCCACCAATTCAGTGACGCCCTGCTCGGCCAACCACAAAACCGATTCACGCCAGCGTACAGTGCCGGTAACCTGTTCAACGAGACGCAAGCGGATTTCAGCCGGATCGGTGATCGGCGCAGCCAGAACATTGGCCACCAGCGGCACCACTGTCGGTCGCAC
Source organism: Roseibium sp. 10G30-5 (assembly GCF_055809635.1). Taxonomy (NCBI): domain Bacteria; kingdom Pseudomonadati; phylum Pseudomonadota; class Alphaproteobacteria; order Hyphomicrobiales; family Stappiaceae; genus Roseibium; species Roseibium sp. 10G30-5. Next base: position 3,655,058 of record NZ_CM147918.1, on the reverse strand, counting down.
ATTGGCATTGGCAAGTGCATCCGCCATGGCATCGGCAGCAGGTGCCATCAAGGAACAATGAAACGGCGCACTGACAGGCAGCATCACGGCGCGGCGTGCGCCCTTGGACTTGGCGATTTCACAAGCGCGTTCGACCGCTGCAAGGTGACCGGAGACGACAACCTGACCATCCGCATTGTCATTGGCAGCCTGACAGACCTCGCCCTGCGCGGCCTCTTCAGCCACAGCCTGAGCCGTTTCGAAATCAAGCCCGAGAAGAGCGGCCATACCACCCTGCCCGACAGGAACCGCGTTTTGCATGGCATCACCACGAATACGCAAAAGCTTGGCCGCAGTCGCAATGTCCAGGCTGCCGGCCGCCGCAAGAGCAGAATATTCGCCAAGCGAATGTCCGGCAACGAAGCTGACCGTATCCTTGAGCACCAGCCCCTTGGATTCCAGAACGCGCATCGTCGCAAGGCTGACAGCCATCAGCGCCGGCTGTGCGTTGGCGGTCAGCGTCAAATCGCTTTCCGGCCCCTCCCACATGATGGAGGAAAGCTTCTGACCCAAAGCATCGTCAACCTCGTCGAAGACCGCCTTGGCTTCCGGATAGGCATCAGCAAGCCCCTTGCCCATGCCAACAGCCTTAGCTGCCCTGACCCGGAAATGTGAACGCGATACTCATTGGAGCACCCCTCCGCCTTGTTCTCTGTTCATCAAGTGTCTGTCTGCCCGTCGCCCATGGCAGGAAAAGGCAGCGCGCCAACGCCGAAGCGCGGCTCCACTTCTTGCCAGCGGCCAGATTGCTCTGCCGCCTCGTTTTTCGTGCCTATGGTACGTGTTGATAGAGAATGTCAAGAGCTCGGCAGGCATTTCGCCCGGTTTCCGGCCTTTTTGGGCGGTTGATAACCTGCTTCGCGACGCCTTGTGAACAGATGTGCGCCGCACCCTATCGCTTGCAGCGCAACATCCGACACTCTGCAATCAGGGGGAAGCAAGCGGTCTTTGCGACACGCTTCAGGACAGAGACGCAGCCCCTCACGCTCCAGTCTCTCATTCATTATATAAGGAGATCGACAGTGGCTTTTGTCTGCCTGCTTGAGACCGCAAAATGACAAAAAGCGCAGTTTCACTCCAAAGATACGGAGTTGCGCGGAATTCTGCGCTGATCGGTGGTCTCTGCCTTGCTTTTGATGCTGAAGCGTGTATACAGCCCCCACTCGGAAATTTGGCCGGGGGCTGAACGGAAGGGTGCTGCGTGCACCAGGACACCTGAAAAGAGGTCCGTCTTCCCGTGTCTCCGCTCTCGTTAGAATTCTCGTCACCTTTCCACGGGTCACGAGGAGGCTTTGCGCCTGTTTCCGTCGGTTTAACAAGGAAAGGCTTTTTCCATGCCTCTTTACGAGCACGTATTCCATAGCGCGCCAGGATGTGTCGGCCCAGCAGGTCGAACAACTCGTCGAACAGTACAAGGCTCTTCTTGAGTCCAATGGTGGTTCTGTCGGCAAGGTGGAAACTTGGGGTCTGCGGTCCCTCGCATACCGCATCAAGAAGAACCGTAAGGCTCACTATGTTCTCATGAACATTGAAGCTCCGCATCCGGCCGTTGCAGAAATGGAACGCCAGATGGGCCTCAGCGAAGACATCCTGCGCTTCATGACCTTCAAGGTCGAAGCACACGAAGAAGATCCTTCGGCGATGATGCAGAAGCGCGATCGTGATGATCGTCGTGGTGGCGGTCGCGGTCCTCGTAAACCTGATGCAGCGGAGTAATCAAAATGGTTGATATCGCACAGCTTCCCAGCCGCCGTCCGTTCTTCCGTCGCCGGAAGACCTGTCCGTTCTCCGGTGCTAACTCGCCGAAGATCGACTACAAGGACATCCGTCTGCTGCAGCGTTACATCTCCGAGCGCGGCAAGATCGTTCCGAGCCGTATCACCGCCGTTTCTGCAAAGAAGCAGCGTGAACTGGCTCGTGCCATCAAGCGCGCCCGTCTGCTCGGCCTGTTGCCTTTCGTCATCAGCTAAGCAAACGACCCCGAGATTGTGCAATCGTCTGATTGCCGCTCATTGATCCGGTCTTCGGACCGGATCAACCCGGATTGGGGCCGACCGGTCCAGAAGTGATCGGCCTCTAACCGCATGGCACAAGACCATGCGGGACAGACCGCAGGAGATATCCATGCAAGTTATTCTTCTCGAGCGTATCGCAAAGCTCGGCCAGATGGGTGACACTGTTCGCGTTCGCGACGGTTACGCTCGTAACTTCCTTCTGCCGCAAGGCAAGGCCCTTCGCGCAAACAAGGCGAACATCACCCGCTTCGAAAGCGAACGTGTTCAGCTTGAAGCCCGCAACCTGGAACGTCGCCAGGAAGCTGAAGTCGTTGCAGGCAAGGTCAATGGTGAAAGCCTGATCGTGATCCGCTCGGCTGGTGAAACCGGTCAGCTTTACGGCTCTGTGTCCAAGCGCGACATTGCAGACGGCCTGACCGACAAGGGCTTCTCCGTCTCGCGCGGCCAGATTGAGCTGAACCACCCGATCAAGACAGTCGGCATTCACTCGGTCGGCATCGCGCTGCACCCGGAAGTCGAAGTGTTCGTCAACGTCAACGTTGCTCGTTCTGAAGACGAGGCCATCCGCCAGTCCGCCGGTGAAGACCTGACGACGCCGCAGGATGAAGTCTTCGAATTCGAAGAAGAAGAAGAAGACGCAGAAGGCGATGCAGAAGACACCTCTGCTGAGGAAGACGCTGCAGACGCCGAAGGCGAAAACGAAGACGCGTAATTTTCACATGGTCATAATTGACTAGGTTGAAAATGCGATTGAGAAGGACGGCATCGAGAGATGTCGTCCTTTTTTATTGACGTGCTTCAATTCATTTCATTGTCAATTTTAACAATTCTCATTTGTGTTTTTTTACCCCGCAAGTTTCACGAGTACCTAGCGGAAATCATTCTTTCGGCTAATGTAATTCAATAAAATCAATCATTTGAATGCACTCAATTTCGACTTCTCATTGTGCCCCGCCGTCAAGCGTCCCGCCACGATATCCCCGTTGTTCCCCCGCCTGAAATCTGAATCGCAGTCAAGGTTATTGGATGCTTGATGGAGTCATGAACTTGCGGTTAGACCGGAAAGGTCACGGGCTTCGGGGGATCACATGAAGGGTAAATTGCAGTCGGTCGAGCAAGCAGAGAAAGACCAGCGTCTCGCCCCCCACAATGCGGAGGCCGAACGCCAGTTGCTTGGCGCAATCCTGATCAACAACGAGACTTTTTACCGGGTCTCCGACTTTCTGGAAACACACCACTTCTTTGTGCCCCAGCATCAGGAAATCTACGAAAAGGTTAGCCAACTCATCCGCGCCGGCAAAACCGCTTCGCCGATCACCCTCAAAACGTTTTATCCGGCGGAAGCCAAAATCGCCGATCTGAGCGCCACGCAATATCTGCTGCGACTGGCAGCCGATGCGGCCTCGATCATCAATGCCGAAGACTATGGCCGCACGATCTATGATCTTGCCCTGCGCCGGAACTTGATCCGCATCGGCGAAGACATGGTCAACATCGCCTATGACGCGCCCATCGACGTGCCGCCAAACCAACAGATCGACGATGCGGAGCGCCGCCTCTTCGAGCTTGCCGAAACAGGCCGTCAGGAAGGTGGCTTCGTTGCCTTTGGCGATGCCCTCACCGAAACCATCGAGATGGCTCACGCCGCATGGAACCGTGAAGGCGCACTGTCGGGCATCTCCAGTGGCTTGCACGCGCTCGACAACCTCATGGGCGGCCTGCAGTCTTCGGATCTCATCGTGCTGGCTGCACGTCCTGCCATGGGCAAGACGTCGCTCGTCACCAACATTGCCTATAATGTTGCACAGAACTATCAGGCTGAAGAGCAACCGGATGGCACTTTGAAGACGGTTAATGGCGGGATCGTCGGCTTCTTCTCGCTGGAAATGTCGGCAGAACAGCTCGCCACACGTATCATTTCCGAGCAGACCGAAATTTCGTCCTCCAAGATCCGCCGTGGCGACATCACCGAAAACGAATTCGAGAAGCTGGCCGCTGCAGCGCAATACATGCAAACCGTGCCTCTGCACGTCGATCAGACCGGTGGTATTTCGATTGCCTCCCTCGTGGCCCGTGCCCGTCGCCTGAAGCGACAGCGCGGCCTCGATCTGATCGTGGTCGATTACCTTCAGCTTCTATCCGGCTCCAACAAGAACTCGAGCAACCGCGTGCAGGAACTGACAGAAATCACCACCGGACTCAAGGCGCTGGCAAAAGAACTGAACGTTCCCATTCTGGCGCTGTCGCAGCTCTCGCGTCAGGTCGAATCGCGCGACGACAAACGCCCGATGTTGTCCGACTTGCGTGAATCCGGTTCGATTGAGCAGGATGCCGACGTGGTGATGTTCATCTACCGCGAAGAATATTATCTGTCCAAGTCCGAGCCTGAAGAAGGCACACCGGAATACGAAGTCTGGCGTGACAAGGTTGAACGTGTGAAGGGCAAGGCTGAAGTCATCGTTGCCAAGCAGCGTCATGGTCCAACGGGTACAGCAAACCTGCACTTCCAGGGCGAGTTCACCCGCTTCTCGGATCTGGCCGAAGACGATTATCTGCCTGAACGCTACGAATAGGCCGGAGCGGACGCCTCATGCCTGCGAAAACGGCGGAATTGGCACCCAGTCTGCCAGTTTTCTACACTGTCGTTAGAGGGGGGCCATAGGCTATCATTGTGCAAACAAACGGTGTTTGATTCGCAAAAAAGAGAAGCTGGTTCCGTGTCCGATCCCACCCCCGGCCTGATACCACAGCCGGTGCCCTTCTTACGATTGATCTTGACGCGATTGCGTCCAATTGGCTGGACCTCAGGAGCCGCTATACGGGCAAGACCTGTGCGGCCACCATCAAGGCCAATGCCTACGGATTGGGAGCGCGTCAGGTCGCCTCCCGTCTGACGCAAGCCGGATGCACCACCTTCTGCGTGGCTCTGCCCTAGGAAGGCATGGAGGTGCGCCAGACAGCTCCAAACACCACGATCTACATACTCGACGGCCTGTTCTCCGGCCAGGCGGCGCTTTACGCCGAACACCGGCTGATCCCCTGCCTCGGGTCGCTGGACGAAGTGCAGGAATGGGCTGCGTTCTGTCAGTCCAGCGGACAGGCATTTCCTGCCGCATTGCATATCGACAGCGGCATGAACCGATTGGGCTTTCGCAGTACCGATTTCCGCAGCCTGTTGACGACTGACAGCTTGATGAAGGCCTTTACGCCGTGTCTGCTGATGAGCCATCTGGCCTATGGATCAGACCCCGGCGATCCGATGAATGCGCGCCAGCTTGCGGCTTTTCTGGCCGCAACCGACGGGTTCACACATATTCCTCGTTCTCTTGCCAATTCGGCCGGCGTTTTTCTGGGGCCAGACTATCATTTCGATCTGGCACGGCCCGGCATCTCGCTTTATGGCGGCAAGGCCATTGAGACGCAGCCCAATCCGATGGTCCCCGTCTTCAAGGTCGAAGCGCGCATCCTCATGCTGCGCGATGTACCCGAGGGAGACCGCATCGGCTATGGTGGCGCCCAGACGGCAAAACGCCCGACGCGAGTGGCCATGGTCGCCGCAGGCTATGCCGACGGACTGCTGCGCACCGGCAGCTCCAGTGATGATGCTCCCGGCGGCTTTGGTGTGATCGGAGGGCACAAAGCGCCGTTGTGTGGTCGCATTTCAATGGACATGTCCACACTCGATGTAACCGATGTGCCGCAGGAGCTTGTCCATCGTGGTGCATTTGTGGAAATGATCGGCCCCCATGTTGCAGCCAGCGATCTGGCCTCGTATGCCCGCACCATCGATTATGAATACCTCACGGGCCTGAGCCCGCGCTACGAGCGCCGTTATGCCAGCTTGAACGAGACCTGAGCCGACGCCTGCCTGCGACGAACGAGACGACCGCACCACAAGGAGAGCCGCCCGCATGGCGCGCCGTACCACACAGTTCATCTGCCAATCCTGCGGGGCCATCACCAACAAGTGGACCGGACGCTGCGAATCCTGTGGTGAATGGAACACCATCGTCGAAGAACAGGCTGGCGGCGGCATCGGCGGTGGCCCGTCAAAGGCTGCTGCACGGCGCTCCAAGGGACGGGTTGTGCCTCTGGTCGGTCTGCAAGGCGATACCCGTGAAGCACCGCGTGTTCAAAGTGGCATCAAGGAACTTGACCGGGTGGCTGGCGGCGGCTTCGTGCGCGGCTCTGCCATTCTGGTGGGCGGCGATCCCGGCATCGGCAAATCCACTCTGCTTATTCAGGCTGCGGCGGCCTTTGCGCGGCTTGGCCAGAAAGCCATCTATATTTCCGGCGAAGAAGCCATCGGACAGGTCCGGCTACGCGCCGAACGCCTGAGACTCACGGATGCGCCGGTGCAACTTGCCGCCGAAACCAGCGTAGAGGATATTCTCGCCACGCTGGAAGTAGACACACCTCCCGCTCTCCTCATCCTCGATTCGATCCAGACCTTATGGACAGAACAGGCAGATTCGCCCCCGGGCACTGTGACCCAGGTGCGTGCCGCCGCTCAAGCCATGGTACGCTACGCCAAGAAATCCGGCACCACACTGGTGCTGGTCGGGCACGTTACCAAAGACGGCCAGATCGCCGGCCCTCGTGTAGTCGAGCACATGGTTGATGCGGTAATGTATTTTGAGGGCGACGGCGCCCACCAGTTCCGCATCCTGCGCTCGGTCAAGAACCGCTTCGGTGCCACCGACGAAATCGGCGTCTTCGAAATGACCGGCGCCGGATTGAGCGAAGTGGCCAATCCCTCTGCCCTTTTTCTGGGAGAACGCAGCACGAAATCGCCCGGAGCGGCCGTGTTTGCCGGGCTTGAAGGCTCGCGCCCGTTGCTCATCGAGGTGCAGGCGCTGGTCGCGCCCTCTTCTCTCGGCACGCCACGGCGCGCTGTCATCGGTTGGGACACCGCCCGCCTGTCGATGATCCTCGCCGTGCTTGAGGCCCGTTGCGGTGTCCGCTTTTCCCAGCATGACGTCTACCTGAACGTTGCCGGTGGATTGCGGATCAGCGAGCCGGGAGCCGATCTGGCAGTGGCCGCAGCACTCGTCTCTTCGTTGAGCGGGCTTGCCCTTCCGGCCAATTGCGTCTATTTCGGCGAGGTTAGTCTGTCAGGAGCAATTCGGCCGGTTGCCCAGGCGCAATCCAGGTTGAAGGAAGCCGACAAGCTTGGCTTTGATCAGGCCTACTGTCCCATGGGCAACCTGAAGGACAGGAAGCAATCGACATTCACGGCGCATGGCCTCGAGGATCTCGGGGACTTCATCGCCAAAATTTCAGCAAGGGCTGGCGCCGCGGCCACAAGATGACCGACGGACAGCCACCCGTTTTGACCGTCTTGCCCGGCAAAATGCGAGACGGCCAGGGATGAGGGACTGACTAGACAGATGCCGATTACTCTACTTGACGGACTCCTCCTCGTCATCATGCTCGTCTCCGCCCTTCTGGCGATGATCCGAGGCTTCGTCAGAGAAGTATTGTCGATTGTCTCGTGGATTGTGGCAGCGATTGCCGCCTTCGGACTCTACAAGTACCTGCTTCCCTACACCGCCCAGTACATCTCCAACAAGATGGTGGCGACAGGCGCAGCTGCGGCAATCATTTTTCTGGTAACTCTGATCATCATTTCCTATATCACCATGCGTCTGTCCGACTTTATCCTCGACAGCCGTATCGGTGCATTGGATCGCACTCTCGGCTTCGTCTTCGGGGCTGTGCGTGGCATCATTCTGGTGGCCGTGGCGATGATGTTCTTCAACTGGTTCGTTCACAAGGACCAGCAGCCGAACTGGATCGTCAATGCCAAGTCCCGACCCATGCTGATTGCAATTGGTCAACGACTTGTCGCCATTCTGCCGGAAGACCCGGAACAGGCGATCATGCAGAGGCTGAACGAAGATAAAACGTCCAGTTCCACTGTCGATACCGATGCGAATGATCCGTCGGACAACACAGGTTACAGTGCGTCGCAGCGGCGGGGCATCGAGCAACTGACCACGGGCGACAGCAACAACAACTGACGCCTTGTCCGGCCACCGGACTACAGAGTATTTGCGCATGAGAGGACATACCATGCAGGACGCGATCGATTTCAACGAACCCTTCGATCCGGACGCGGACACCTTGCGTGAGGAATGCGGCGTATTCGGCATTCTCGGACACGAAGACGCCAGCGCGTTGGCCGCACTCGGCATGCACGCGCTCCAGCACCGCGGTCAGGAAGCGGCCGGGATCGTGACCTTCGACAAGGGCCAGTTTCGCTCCGAGCGCCACCAGGGCCTCGTTGGCGATCACTTTGCCAAGGTCGAGACGATCACCCGCCTACCGGGACGCGCGGCCGTGGGCCACGTGCGCTACTCCACCACGGGCGAAACCATTCTGCGCAACGTTCAGCCGTTGTTTGCCGAGCTGGACGGGGGCGGTATTGCCGTGTGCCACAACGGCAATTTCACCAATGCACTGACCCTGCGCCAGCAGTTGATCCGTGATGGCGCCATCTGTCAGTCGACATCAGATTCCGAAGTCGTGTTGCAGCTCATTGCCCGCTCGCGTGAAACCAAGATTGTTGATCGCTTTATTGATGCCATCACCAAGATGGAAGGCGCTTATGCGCTGGTCGCACTGACGTCGAAAAAGCTGATCGGTGCGCGTGATCCGCTCGGCATTCGCCCGCTGGTGCTGGGCGATCTCAATGGCGCACCCATTTTGGCGTCCGAGACCTGCGCCCTCGACATCATTGGTGCGACCTTCATTCGTGAAGTCGAGAATGGCGAAGTCGTGGTATGTACGCCAAGCGGCATCGAGAGCCACTTCCCGTTCGGTCGTCGCCCTGCCCGCCCTTGCATCTTCGAGTATGTCTATTTTTCCCGGCCCGATTCCATCATCGGCGGTCGTAGCGTCTACAATGTGCGTCGTGAAATGGGTGTACAGCTTGCACGTGAATCCCATGTCGAAGCCGATGTTGTCGTACCGGTTCCCGACAGTGGCGTTCCCGCGGCCATCGGCTACAGCCAGGAAAGCGGCGTGCCATTTGAATTGGGCATCATCCGCAATCACTATGTCGGGCGTACCTTCATCGAGCCGACGCAGCAGATCCGCACGTTGGGCGTCAAGCTCAAGCACTCGGCCAACAAGGCGCAGATCCAGGGCAAGCGCGTCATCCTCATTGATGACAGCCTTGTGCGTGGCACCACCTCGGTGAAGATCGTGCAGATGATCCGCGATGCCGGCGCCAAGGAAGTTCACTTCCGCCTTGCCAGCCCGCCAATCCGCTATTCCGACTATTACGGCATCGATACACCGGTGCGCGAAAAGCTTCTGGCTGCAAAGTACAGCCTTGAGGAAATGCGCAATTACATCGGTGCTGACAGCCTCGCCTTCCTGTCCATCGACGGCCTGTACCGCTCTGCCGGATACGACGGTCGTGACGACGCTTGCCCGCAGTTCACGGATCATTGCTTCACCGGCGATTATCCGACACCGCTGACGGATCTGTCGGAAGAGCGTGAATACGACAGCCCGCGTCTCGTCGAGGTATCGTAAGGGCGCAGACCGCACACGTTGAGCCGGGGAGGAACAACATGGACGACTGGAGTGGACGGGTGGCCCTGGTGACAGGTGCCTCCCGCGGCATTGGCTACGAAACCGCGAAGGCGCTTGCCGCCCGCGGTGTCCATGTCATCGCCCTTGCCCGCACCGTTGGTGGGCTGGAGGAGCTTGACGATGAAATCAAGGCGGCTGGCGGTGGGGCAACCCTCGTGCCAGCCGACCTGACCGACCACGATGCGCTCGACCGTCTTGGCGCAGCTATCTACGAGCGCTGGGGCAAGCTTGACATGCTGGTCGCCAATGCCGGGATGCTGGGAACTCTGGCCCCTGTGCCGCATATCGATCCAAAAACCTTCGACACGGCCCTGGCAGTCAATGTAACGGCCAACTGGCGGCTGATCCGCTCGCTCGATGTGCTGCTGCAACGCTCCGATGCCGGACGCGCTGCCTTCATGACCTCCGTTCAAGTTACAACATGCACGCCGTTCTGGTCGCTGACCGCCATGACCAAAGCCGCCCTTGAAGCGATGGTGCGCTGTTACGCTGGTGAAACCGAACAATCCAGCCTGCGGGTCAACCTCTACGATCCCGGCCCTGTCAGAACCGCCCTCAGAGCGCAGGCAATGCCCGGCGAGGACAAGGACCGGCTGGCATTGCCCGCCGACGTTCCAGCCTCACTTCTGACGCTTCTTGCCCCAACACAGACGGCAACCGGCAAGCTCTACGACCGGGTCTCGGGCGAATTCATGGATTTTTGAGGTTCCCCCTTCCGCAGCACCGGAAAGGGTCCGACACTTCAAATGCAAAAAGGCCGCTCCAGTGAGCGGCCTTTTTCAATTCATTTATTCGCTCAGCAGCAGCGAGCGCTATATCACAGATCAGATATTCAGGCCTGTGAACGTATCCAGGGCAAGCTGATTGATCTGACCGTAAACCTTGGGGCCGCCGACAACGACAAAAGCGCCCTCTGAGAGCACTTTCTCCGCGTCATAGGGGCGAACCTCACATCCAGCCTCAGCGGCGATCAGCAGGCCGGCCAGACAGTCCCAGGCGTGCATATGGAACTCGAGGTAGCCAATCAGACGTCCCGAGGCTGCATAAGCCAGCATCAGCCCGCCCGATGCATTGCGGAAGAAAACGCCGCCTGCGTCGATCAACTTGCCGGTTGTTGCCAGAATGTCATCCTTGCGCATACGGCTTGTATAGCCAAGGCCGAGAGAGCCGACGCCGAGGCTGTCACTGTCTGACGCCTTGATCGGCTTGTCGTTGACGAAGGCCCCTTTGCCTTTTTCGGCATGAAAGGTTTCGCCCGTGCAAGGTTCGTGAATGACTCCGCCGACAACCTCGCCGTCTTCCACACACGCCAGGATCACGCACCACTGCGGGATACCGGCGACAAAATTTGCAGTTCCATCAATCGGGTCGATCACCCAGGTGTAGCCAGAAGTGCCCTGCACACGACCGTGCTCTTCGCCAACGATGCCATCGTCGGGATAGGTCGCCGCGATAGCATCACGCACCAGTGTCTCGACGTTCTTGTCCGCTTCCGACACCAGGTCCTGCGGCCCCTTGGAATCGACCACCAGTTCGTCCAGCTTGCGAAAATAATCCAATCCGAGGCCTCCGGCCTTGCGAGCCAGATCGAAGGCGAATTTAAGCCTGTCGGAATGCATGAACGTCTCCTTGTACACTTATCTGCAAATGGAAAAGGCGGAACCACTGGTCCCGCCTTTTGCTGAAGTTCTACTGAATCTTGCGCTTCTTCTTTTTCGCATAAGGGTTCTCACCCTTGCGATAAGACAAGCGAATCGGCGCACCCGGAATGCTGAATGCCTCACGCATCTGGTTGACCAGATAACGGGTGTAGCTTTCCGGAAGCTGTTCGGGACGCGAACAGAAGATCACAAAATGCGGCGGGCGCGTCTTCGGCTGTGTCATGTAGCGAAGCCGCACGCGACGACCACCGGCCACAGCGGGGGGCGGATGATTCCCGGTCACACGTTCCAGCCAGCGATTGAGACGCGATGTCGACACATGCGCATTCCAATGCTCATAAGCCGTGAAGACGTTTTCCAGCAGCTTGTCGAGCCCCTGCCCCTGAATACCAGACATGGTGACGATCTGAACGCCGCGGATCTGATTGAAGTAGCGTTCATTAGCATCGCGGATCTTTTTCCACGCAGCCTCACGATCTTCGACGAGATCCCATTTGTTGATGGCGATCACCAGCGCACGGCCTTCACGGGCGACCAGATCAATGATCTGCAAATCCTGCTTCTCGAAGGACATGGTCGCATCAAGCGTGACCACAACCACTTCAGCAAACTTGATCGCGCGCAGCGCATCGGCCACCGACAGTTTTTCAAGCTTTTCCTGAACACGCGCCTTACGGCGAATACCGGCAGTATCAAACAGCTTGATATGACGATCGCGCCAGGTCCAGTCGACGGAAATCGAATCACGTGTGATGCCGGCTTCCGGGCCAGTCAGCATACGATCTTCCCCGAGCAGGGTGTTGATCAAGGTCGACTTACCCGCATTCGGACGGCCAACGATGGCAACCCGCAAAGGTCGCTCCTTGGTGCCGACAGGGTCTTCTTCCTCGACCAGTTCGCCCTCTTCGTTGACGTCCACGCTGGTGCGCGCTTCTTCAATAGCCTCTTCTTCATCGTCGATCCGATCGACGTGCGGCTTCAAGGCATCGTAAAGATCGGCCAGGCCTTCGCCGTGCTCGGCCGACATGGCGATTGGCTCGCCAAGTCCGAGAGAAAAGGCTTCGAACAGCCCGCTTTCACCGGCCCGACCTTCAGCCTTGTTGGCCAACAGGATAACGGGTCGAGTGGTCCGACGGGCAACGTCTGCGAAATGGGCGTCCAGCGGTGTGACACCGGCGCGCGCGTCGATGACGAAGAGAACGACATCCGATTCCTGAATGGCCTCTTCCGTCTGCATCCGCATGCGGCCTGCCAGACTGGCGTTGTCTGCGTCTTCCAGACCCGCCGTATCGACGATGGTGAAGCGCAGATCGCCGAGCTTGGCATCGCCTGGGCGACGATCGCGGGTAACACCCGGCGTATCGTCGACCAGAGCCAGGCGTTTGCCGACCAACCGGTTGAACAAGGTGGACTTGCCGACATTCGGCCGTCCGATGATGGCGACTTTGGCGCCCACGTCACTTACTCCTGAAATGCCTCGCGCGCCAAAATCTTTATTGATTTATTGGAACGCGGCGACGGCGCTGACACCGTCCAGAACGATCATGCGTCCTGCCGCCACAATGGGCGAGACAAAGACGTCGGTTTTCACATCCTGCGTTGTCTTGATCTGGCCCGTACGAGCATCAACCATGACAAGACGCCCATCCGTAGAAGCAGCGATCAGAGTGCCATTCGCCAGAACCGGGCCCGCCCAGTTCCGCCGACGCGATTTCTTCTTCGGACGCGGCAGGGTTGTCGCCCATAGAACATCACCGGTCTTGCGGTCAAGTGCTACCATGCGATCATCGAGATCAACCATGAACACGGCATTGCCCGAAACCACCGGCGTATGGACACTTCCGAGGTCCCTTTCCCACGCACGATCACCTGTGCGCAGTGACGATGCGATCGTCTTGCCGGCGACGCCCGTGGCATAAACCATCCCACCTTCGACGACCGGGCTGGCTGACATATCCGCCAGACCAGAGAGCGCCAATGTGCGGAACCCGCGCGCAACACCATCAGACCAGATCACATCGCCCGACTTGACGTTAAGCGCGATCACTTCGCCCGAAGACGATGGAACAACAACGGTATTGCCGCTTACGGCAGGGCTTGAGGCGGACAGAAGGCTCGCCTGTTCCGAGATGCCTGTGTACATCCAGTCCTGGCTGCCATCCTTCTCGGACAGGGCATAGACTTCGTTGTTGTCGGTCACGGCAAAGACGTGACCTGCACCAACGGCCGGTGCACTGCGTGCCGGGCCGTCAAGTTTGGCCGTCCAGAGAACCTTGCCCGACCCAGCATCCAGCGAGGCAACATTGCCATAGCCGGTGCTGACGTAGACGCGACCACCGGACACGGCCACACCGCCACCAGGTGCAGAATCTTTTCGTTTTCCGGACGCAACGACTGGCTCCAGACCTTTGCGCCACCAGGGGACAAGGCCACGACTGAACCATCCGGCTTGTAGACGTAGATCCGCGATCCATCACTGACCGGACTGGCCGACAGGCGCAGCGCATCCGACATCAGGCCGCCGCCCGACTTGCCAATGTCCTGCCGCCAGACGCGCGCACCGCGAATGGAAACGGCCACATTGCCCGGATCATTGGTGACACCGCCACCTGCTGTCGTCCAGGCAGAGCCGCCACTTGCCGCGCCAATACTGGCCTGGCTCGTGCGGACGGTGTTTGCTGGATCCGAGCCCTGAAACAGGGATTCACGCTTGCCTGCAAGCGGCTTGTCGCCAGAGGCAAATGGGTTCATGCCGGCAATGCTGCCGCACCCTGCAAGGCCGACGGTCAATGCAATAACGGAACAAACAGAAAGCAATCGTTTTCTGGAACAGGCGAAAATCACTTTGCGTCTTCCTTATTTTCGGAGGAATCCGAACTGGCCGCACCGTTGTCTGGCGTTGCCTCAGTCGCAGTATCATCAGAACCGGCAGCAGGTGCCGGAGCAAGAGCATCCATGGCCGAGGCCGCGTTGTTCAGCGTCTGGCTGTTTGTTGCCGATGGCGTGGCTGCAGCACCCGCATCCGGCGCGGCCGGCATCGAAGGTGCGGGAGCATCGGCCTGCGGAGTTGCTGCAGGAGCCGTTGTCGCCGCAGGGGCCGTTGCTCCCGGGGTCGCAGCGGACGGTGCAGGCATACCCGGCAACCCAAGACCGGCCGGTGCAGCAGGAGCTGCATTGTCATTGGCCGAAGCATCGGCGCTGGCGTTAACCACCGGCGCGATTGCAGAGTCTGGCACAGTCTTGTCGTTCTTGCCCGACGCCTTGATCACATCCGACAGCAGGTTGATGCGCGATGCAATGTCCTGCGGCGTCGCCGGGTCATCAGAGATCTGCTTGATCCACTTCTGCGCCTCATCGACCTTGTCGTTCTTCGAGCAGAAATTGCCAGCAATTCACGCGCGGCCGCATGGAACGGGTTGTCGTCTCCGGTCAGACCACCAACGCGGTCGGCCACCGTCGAATAATCATCTTCATCAACCGCCAGATAGGCTGCACGCAAGTGCGCCACATCGACGATTGCCTTAGGATTATTGGGATTATTGGCAATAGCTTCAAATTCGGCCAGAGCCTTTTTGGGATCGCCCGATTTGACCTTGTCGGTCGCAATGCGAAGCTTGGCCAGAAGCGGGTAAGCGCCAGTGGCATTGTCAAGTTGGGCAAAAATCTTGTCGGCCGCCGCGACATCACCCTTTTGAGTCAGGCTGACTGCCTCAAGATATTTGTCGCCAGCGGCTTTTGCCTGCTGGTCCTGCCAGTAAATCCAGCCGCGATACCCACCCGTCGCGATGACCACCAGAACGGCAAAGCCAATCAACCAGAGACCGAATCGGTCCCAAAGCTGCCGGTACTTCTCCTGACGAATATCTTCGTCGACCTCACGAAAAATATCGGACATACGTGTCTCGTTCCTGCATTTACTGTCTTTACCCCAGGCTGGATGCCTGACTGTCGGGCGGCCACACTATCGATTTGACGCACATCTGGCAAACCAAGTTCACCATGTGTCATCACCCGGGTTCATGGCGCAAGTTTGGCGCGAACGCGCGCAAGTTTCCACTTGTCCCCAGACCCAGTCTCTCCGCCTGTGCTTACGGCAAGGAAAAGCCTATGACAAGCATTCCTCTTGGTGCAGGGCTCATTTGGCAGTTGCGACACTGATTTGAAGCTTTCGGGTGCCGTTTCAGGACGAATTTCCACACAGGCTCGTTTGCAACACATATCTGTCATGATAAACCGCTGAAAGAATGCCTATAATCTCATTAACGTGATGTTTGATCCTTCAGGATTAAAGTGACCGTATATGAGCCGGTATAGAGACAAGTGTGAGTAATGACTAACGAAGACAGAAGAAGCAGCGAGCGACGCCGTACGCTTAAGTCCGGACGCATTTATTTCGCTGGCTTGAGCAAGTCGTTTGACTGCACGATCCGCAATACCAGCGACACGGGCGCACAAATTCACATGCCCAGCACTTTGGGTGTGCCGAGTGCCTTCATTCTCTACTTCATCAACGAAGGTATGAAGCGCCCCGCCGAAGTCATGTGGCGAACACCTGATCGCCTTGGTGTTCGATTTCTCGGCCCGTTTGAATCGATGACCTGATGTGAAACCGGGACTGGCTGTCACTGGCCCGCCTCTAAGCGCCCTCGCGCAGCCTCGCTTCATTCAAGACAATGTCCCCCGGATCAAATCACTCTGCGTCAGGCGGGGCCCAAAGGTGTGCCCGACGCGCCCTGACCCGCGTGAAGAACCTGCTCCTTGCTCCAGTCACATGCGACGACAAGACCGGCCACCAGCACGATGTTGAAGGTCACCACAACCGAATAAGCCAGCGCATATTGCGCCATGACGTTGAACAGGATGGTGGCGATGATCGGCTGTGCCCACAAGACCCCCAGCGAGACCTGCAAGGCAACCGGCCACTTGTTCCGCGTCTTCATCAGGCACATGGCCCCCAACGAAAATAGCGGCCAGCTATAAGCCATCAATGACGGCGAGACGAGACCCGACAGGATGAGCGTCACACCAATCAATGCAGGGCGCGGCCAGTGCCGCCCCCTGACCAGAAGCACGCCAACGACCAAAAGCACCGCCAGAATGCCGCAGGCCCACCGAATGGTTTCATCGACACCCATTTTGCCCAACGCGCTTTGCAAAGTGAAATTGCCCGGCGCCAGAACTGCGAAATAATCGGTGTAGGTCTTGATCTGAAAGATATCGAAAAAGGCCTGCCACGTCTGCCAGCCAAAAACGACGACAGACAGGGCAAGCAACACCAATGTAGCGATGGTGGCGCTGGCAAATGTTTTCCAGTCACGCTCCAGCAGTAAAAAGACAGGCACCAGCACGCCATATTGCGGTTTGACCGTTGCCACAGCCAAAGCCAGCCCGGCCAGAACGGGTCGTGTTCGCGCATGGATCAGCGCAAAGCCGATCAGCGTGATGACCAAGCAGGAAATATTGAGCACCGTGAAAGCGTAATAGCCGCCGCTTGAGGTCGCCAGCAGGACGGCCATACCAAGACCAAAGCCACTCATGCGGGCCATTGCATAGAAGCTCAAGGCAAACAACGCCAGCATGATGGCTTTTGTCGTCCCATAACCGACACAGGCCATGGCCTCGGCAAAAAACAGAAAATGCGGCGGATTGATGAAAAAGAGATCCCGTGTCGAGGCCGGCAGACCCGGCTGATAAACCGCCGGATCATAAGTCTGAGCTGCCTGTCCGCCCAGCGCCATCTGCCCAGCACGATAAAACGCCGTCAGGTCTTCATGACCAGCATGAAGAACATCTGCGGGGAACTGCCAGAACTGGGTTTGTGCATTGGAAAAATAAATCAGCACGCACAAAACAGCAGTGAGGCAGATGCAAAGAGCAAACATCGGAACGTCACGCAGGCCCCTGAGATCGCTGCCCGAGCACTCACCATCCATCTGACTATGCAGACCGTCACTGTTCGCTTTTGTCATTTCAGGACCTGTGGTCACGCCCTGCCTGCCTGATCACACAAGCCAAAACCCACCTTTCGAGACATTACCTTTAACTGCTCCTTGGACCTGCCTATGGCCATGACCTCTCCTCAAGCCCCTTGCAGGTCAGCGATATCTGGCACAGACGCATTGACCGCTTTCCGAGCTTTCTTCACCAGAAACCACGCCATGATAATCACCAAGAGCGTGTTCAAAGGCACCAGCGCGGAATAGAAATAGGACACATCATGCGAAAACCTGGAAATGATAATCGTCATCAACGGTTGCACCAGAAGAAGGCCAGCAGCGAATTGAAACGGCAGCGGCACCTGCCCCAACACGCGGATTATCAGAAGCACACCGACCGTCTGGAGATACCAATCATAGTAGAACAGGTTTGGTGATACGAAACCCGCCGTCAGAAAGATCAACCCGAGCGCGGCGTCGCGTCGATACGCTCGCGCCACATAGGCTGACCAGACACATCCAAGAACAATCACTGTCATCTGCACCGGCCAGCGAATATCTGATGCCACACCAAGTTTGCCAAGAGAATGAAACACGGTCAGGCTCGTGGACTGCACATTCGAGAAGAATGTCGCATAGGCCGGGTCACTTAGAATATTGAAAAAGGCCTCGAAAGGCGCGATGCCATAGCGTGCAAGAGCCACAAGACACAGAACAGCCGTCCATAGGCAGGCCCAGAAGATTGCCCGATAATGGCCGGCAAACAAAAGATAGATGGCGATCAGCACACCATATTGCGGTTTCACGGTCGCAATGGCCAACGCCAGCCCGGCCCAAAACGGCCGCGTCCCGGCGTTCACGGCTCCGAAGGCAAGAAAGGTGATGACGATGGCCGCTATATTGAGGCAAGCATAGTTGTAATAAGCGACCGGACTCAGGATCATCGCAACGGACAGAAATGTTCCCGCGGAAACCGCTCGACACACCATGAAAGATGACAGCGCCAACAAGAGCAGAAGCGCCAGCTTCACCGTGCCATAGGAAAAATGCGCCATTGGTTCGGCAAACAGGAAAAAATGCGGCGGATTGAGCATCAGCAGATAGCGGCTGTCTGGCGCTATTCCAGACTGAAAAATCGCCGAATTATACGCCTGTTCTGCCACCCCTTGCATGGCAAGTTGCCCGGCCCTGTAAAACACAATCAAATCTTCATTCGAGGCGTCGAGCACCGATGCCGGAAAGTGCCAGAAGAGCTTTGGCTCGGACACGGCATAGAGGTACAGACAGATAAACCCGGCAACGAGAAGGATCACATTAAAGACGCCACCGCCATGTTGATCCTGACCATGCTCGACCGGGGAATGCGGAGATAAACCTGAGCGGCTCATAAACTCAGTCAAGGAAATATCCTGAAAGTCATTCAATCAAACGCAAGGATAAATTGTAATTCTTTCCCTTGGATGAACTCGCAGGTTTCAATCTTAAAACTGAAGGCTTTGAACGGCGTCCTTCAGGAGACAACACACCTATGCTCCTGTCAGGACCCCATCAGCCTGCAGCGGCATTGCGCACATATGCCGCGCAACTCAACGGTGATCTTTGACAGCGCAAACGCGTGTTGATCCGCCCAGCCTTTCAGAATGCGGGTGGCCTCGTCCGGGGTAAATTCCGCTGCGCCGCCGCACTTGTTGCAAATGGCAAAGGCCGCCGTCTCATGTGCAGCACACTGAGGATGGCTGCAAGCAACAAAGGCATTGA
The DNA here is from genome assembly GCF_055809635.1 of Roseibium sp. 10G30-5. Classification (NCBI taxonomy): domain Bacteria; kingdom Pseudomonadati; phylum Pseudomonadota; class Alphaproteobacteria; order Hyphomicrobiales; family Stappiaceae; genus Roseibium; species Roseibium sp. 10G30-5. The sequence continues at coordinate 3,636,044 of NZ_CM147918.1, read as the reverse complement.
GACTTTCCAGACGATGCACCATGCCGAACTCGACCAGCTTGTCCAGCGCACGGTAGACCTGCAAGGGCGCGCGAAACCCCTCATCGCGAAGGCGGTCCAGAATGGTATAGGCGGCCAAAGGGGCCTCTGCCTCGGTGAGAGCGTCGAACACCAGAGCCTGATTTTTCGTCAGCTTGTGATCGTGATGATCATGCTTGTGAGACGTGTCCATGACTACCCTTTCCTTTCCAGCGCGCGCCGTCGTTCTCTCGCCTTCAGTCCCGGCCATGGCAGAATGACGAGAATGAAAAGTACCATTGCGGCGACCACAATGGACGGCCCCGAGGGCGTATCCCATTGCAGTGAGCCGAACAATCCGGCCACAACAGCGCAAACCCCAATGATGGCGGAGAAAAGCGCCATTTGTTCGGCACTTGCCGACACTCGACGGGCGGTTGCTGCCGGCATGATCAGCAAAGCGGTGATCAGCAAAACGCCGACGATTTTCATGGCAATGGCGATGACCGCCGCCAGCAGAAACACAAAGATCATGTTGGCACGCTCGGGCCGCATACCTTCCGCGCCCGCCAGATCCGGGCTGACGGTTGCAGCAAAAAGCGGCCGCCAGATCCAGGCAAGAACGGCAAGAACCACCGCGCCACCAGCCCAGACAATGAGAATATCCTGTTTTCCCACCGCCAGAATATCCCCGAACAACAGGCCGAGCAGATCCATACGCACCCAGGTCATGAAACCGAGACACACCAGTCCGACGGCCAGGGACGAATGCGACAACAACCCAAGCAATGCATCTGACGACAGCGTCTGGCGCGAGCGCAGCGCCAGCAAAAGGGCTGCAATTCCCACCGACACGACGAACACAGCCAGCGTCGTGTTGATTTGCAAAAGCAGCGAAAGGGCCACCCCCAACAGCGAGGCATGCGCCAGCGTATCGCCGAAATAGGCCATCCGTCGCCAGACGATGAAACATCCGCAGGGGCCGGCAACCAGCGCCACACCAATGCCGGCCAGAAGCGCCCGCATGAAGAAATCATCAAGCAGGCTCACCAGCGCGCCTCCCCCGTGTCCCGATCGGCAGGCGGCGTGGTCTGCGCGGCCTCGGAACCCTGCGCATGATGATCGTGATGATGGCCATGGTCCTGCTCTTCAGAGTGATCATGTGCCCCGTTGCAGTGCTCGCCCGCACATTGCGCCATGATCGTGCCATCGGCATGGCGCACCCGCCCATCCGGCAAATGTTCGTGATCATGATGATGTTCGTATACCGCAAGGGTCTGCGCCATGCTGCGCCCGAACAACTTACGAAAGGCATCGCTTTGCGACACCGCATGTGGCGTGCCACGACAACACACATGGCCATTGAGACAAACCACCTGATCCGTTGCCGCCATGACCACATGCAAGTCATGCGAAATCATTAAAATACCGCAGCCCATTTCGCGACGCAGATCAGCAATCAGACTGTAGATGGCGGTTTCGCCACTTTGGTCGACGCCCTGCACCGGTTCATCAAGGACCAGCATATTGGGCTCTCGTGCAATGGCACGCGCCAACAGCACACGCTGCATTTCACCGCCGGAGAGGTTGCGCAAGTCTTCATTCAGCAGATGGCGCACATGAGTGCGCTCCAATGCGGCGACTGCATCCGTATCGGACAGCTTGTTGGTCAACGACATGAATCGGCGCACCTTCAAGGGTAGCGTCCAGTCGATCATCAGCTTCTGCGGAACATAGCCGACCTTGAGATCGCGCATCCGGACAGCCGTGCCCTCACTGGGCTTGAGAATGCCAAGCGCCATCTTGGCACTGGTCGATTTGCCCGATCCGTTGGGTCCAATCAGCGTGACGATTTCACCCGGACGCACCTCCAGATCAACGCCACGCACAAGCCAGCTCGCGCCACGTTGCACACCGGCGTTCTTCAGGCTGACAAGGGGAGTGTTGCTGTCTGTCACTCTTAGACTTTCATCAGTTGGCATGTCGCCCTGTTGGTCACAAGGAAGCGACCACGCGCTTGTTACTGCATAACATAACGCTCCCTCCCTTCGAAACAAGAGAAAGCAAACCAACCGTCCCAGCCCTTCCCCATAAAGCACGGCGCAGCCGATCGCCTTGTTGGGCCGTGTTCTGCGGCGCATCCCGGTTGCAGATCCCCATTCAGAATGCTTAAAGCCATATTGCGTACATTTGCGATTGAACGATCTGGCATTGGTGATTTCTTGATGATTATTCCCTGCATTCTATCCGGTGGCGTTGGCACCCGTCTGTGGCCCTTGTCACGCAAGGATCGCCCCAAGCAGTTCCTGCCCTTGTTTGACAATCAAAGCCTGTTTCAAAAGACGGCGCTGCGGGTGCAAGGAGCAGGCTTTGCTGCTCCCATCGTCATCGGCAACAACGACCATCGGTTTTTGATGGGCGAGCAACTGACCGACATCGGCATCGAGCCGGACACCATTCTCTTGGAGCCTTGCGGCCGCAACACCGCCGCCCCTGCCGCTATGTCGGCGCTGATCGCCCTGGAAAAGGACGAGGATGCATTGGTTCTGCTGCTGCCTTCCGACCATCTGATCAAGGATGAACCGGCGTTTCTGGAGGCGATCACCGCCGCGCGCAGCGCTGCGCTCAAGGGCAATATCGTCACCTTCGGCATTCAACCGGAGACGCCAGAAACCGGCTACGGTTATATTCGCCTCGCCGCGTCCGACACGCCCGTTCATGCTGTCGACGCCTTCGTCGAAAAGCCGGATCTGGCTCGGGCCGAGGATTTCCTGGCTGCCGGGAACTACGTCTGGAACGCCGGCATCTTTCTGTATTCGGCCAAGGCCATGGTCGCAGCTTTTGCCGCACACCAGCCACAGATCCTGGCAGATGTGCGCGCCGCCCTTGCGACCCGAACACGCGATCTGGATTTTACCCGGATCGAGCCGAACACATTCGCGCGCATCGAGAGCAAATCGATCGACTATGCCATTATGGAAAAGGTCGAAAACATCGTCTGCGTGCCCATGTCGCCGCAATGGGATGATCTCGGCTCGTGGTCGGCCATCTGGACCGCATTGGACAAGGACTCTGATGGCAATGCCAGCCTTGGCGACACACGCTTTCTCGAAAGCGCCAATTGTCTAGCCTATGCCGATCACGGGCTGGTCTCGATCGTCGGACTGTCGGATATTCTGGTCATTTCCACCCGAGACAGTGTACTGGTCGCCCACAAAGACCATGCGCAGGACGTGAAAAAGATCGTCGAGGCGCTTCAGGCAGAAGGGCGCAGCGAGACCGACCGGCACCCGCGCAGCTATCGGCCCTGGGGCTGGCGTGAACAAATCAATCACGGTGAGCGCTTCTCGGTCCAGTCCCTGCTGATCAAACCGGGGCACGGCATGACCTTGCAGAGCCATCTGCACCGCACCGAGCATTGGGTGGTCATGTCAGGCACGGTCGAGATTACCATCAATGACGAAACCAAGCTGCTGAGCGAAAACCAATCGGCCTACGTGCCGCTGGGATCAAAGCACAAGCTCCACAACCCGGGCCGCATTCCGGTGCGCATGATCGAAGTCCAATCCGGCACCTATCTGGAAGAAGACGACGTGATCCGGCACGATGCGGCCAGCACCTTATAAGGCGTGTTGCTTCTGATCGGCTCCTAGCAATCTCGGACCATGTTGCCAGCCTGCAAATAAGGCCCGGTGTTTTTGCACCGGGCCTTATTCGTTTTGTGAGATCAGGTCCGATCAGGCAACGAAGCCCTTTTGTTCCAGATAGGCAATCACCTCGTCGGCGACCTCTTCCGGATCGCGGTCGGTGTTGACCAGGCGCAATTCCGGCTCTTGCGGTGCTTCATACGGGCTATCGATGCCGGTGAAGTTCTTGATTTCTCCAGCCTCCGCCTTCTTGTAAAGGCCCTTTGGATCGCGCTTCTTGCACTCCTCCAGCGGCGTGTCGACGAAGATCTCGACAAACGCGCCCTCGCCCACCAGATCGCGCACCATGCGGCGTTCAGACCGGAAGGGGGAGATAAAGGACACCAGCGTCAGCAAGCCCGCATCGGTGAAGAGTTTCGAGACCTCACCCACACGGCGAATGTTTTCCACCCGGTCTGCATCGGTGAAGCCGAGATCGCGGTTCAAGCCATGACGCACATTATCGCCATCAAGCAGATAGGTATGCCGGCCGCGCAAGTGCAACTTCTTTTCAACGATCGAAGCAATGGTCGACTTGCCTGACCCGGACAGACCCGTAAACCAGAGCACGGCCGGTTTCTGACCCAATGCCTCGGCACGCACATCCTTGTTCACATCCAGAGCCTGCCAATGGATGTTGGTGGCACGACGCAAGGCAAACCAGATCATGCCCGCACCCACTGTTGCATTGGTGATGCGGTCGATCAGAATGAATGATCCCGTGTCGCGGTTGGATTCATATGGATCAAAGGCCACCGAGGACGACAGTGACAGATTGCAAAAGGCAATCTCGTTGAGCGCCAGTTGCTTGGCGGCAACATGCTCGAAGGAGTTGACATTGATCTTGTGCTTGATCTCTGTGACCGTGGCATTGACCGTGCGTCCGCCAATCTTCATCAGATAGGAACGACTCGAAGCAAGGCTTCGTCAGCCATCCAGATGACATGTGCTGCCATCTGATCCGCTACATCAGGCCGCGCATGCGGGTCGGAAATCAGATCGCCCCGTGAAATGTCGATTTCGTCTTCCAGCGTCAGCGTGATCGCTTCCCCCGCTTGCGCGTTGGGCTGCTCGCCCATCGGGGTCAGGATCTGCTTGACGCGCGACGTCTTGCCCGGCCCGGCCACGGCGATCTGGTCGCCCACCTTGATGGAGCCTGCTGCGACCGTCCCGGAATAGCCGCGGAAATCCAGATTGGGACGATTGACCCACTGCACCGGAAAACGGAACGGTTGGCTCAGTTCATGATGCCCGATCTCGACGCTCTCCAGATATTCCAGCAGTGACGGGCCGGAGTACCAGGGCATACTGGCGCTGGACGTCGTGACATTATCGCCAAAACGAGCGGACATCGGGATTGCCTGCAGGGTTTCGAAATCGAACCCACTGGCAAAGCTCTCAAACTCCTTGCGGATTTCCTCAAAACGGTCTTGCGAGAAATCAACAAGATCGATCTTGTTGATCGCCAGAACCACATGGCGGATCCCCAACAAGGAGGCAATGAAAGCATGACGACGGGTCTGCACCATCAAGCCGTTGCGGGCATCCACAAGTAGCACAGCCAGATCCGCCGTCGATGCACCGGTGGCCATATTGCGCGTGTATTGTTCATGACCCGGCGTATCCGCAACGATGAACTTGCGCTTGTCGGTCGCAAAGAAGCGGTAGGCCACGTCAATGGTGATACCCTGCTCACGCTCGGCTTCCAGTGCCATCGACCAGCAAGGCCAGATCCATGTCTTCGCCAACCGTCCCATGACGGCGTGAATCCTTCTCCAGCGCAGCCAGTTGATCCTCGAAGATCAGCTTGGTGTCGAACAACAACCGCCCGATGAGTGTGGACTTGCCATCATCAACAGAGCCACAGGTCAGAAACCGGAGCTGGTCCTTTTCTTCCTGCGCCACGATATATTCGGCAACTGCGTTGGTGCCGTCGGTCGTTTCATCAGCCAAGGACATCAGAAGTACCCCTCGCGCTTTTTCTTTTCCATGGAGGCATTATCGTCCTGATCGATCAAACGACCGGAGCGTTCGGAGGTGCGGGCAATCAGCATTTCACGCACGATGTTCTGCAAGGTGTCAGCCTCAGACTCTATGGCCGCCGTCAGCGGATAACAACCAAGCGTGCGGAAGCGGACCTTGCGCATTTGTGGAACTTCGCCAGGAGCTAACGGCAGACGCTCATCATCAACCATGATCAACTGTCCGCCCCGTTCGACAACCGGGCGTTCCTTGGCAAAATACAGCGGCACAATGGGAATGTTCTCCGCCATGATGTACTGCCAGATATCGAGCTCTGTCCAGTTGGATAACGGAAAAGCCCGGATGGATTCTCCCTTGGCTACGCGAGCATTGTAGAGGTTCCACAGTTCCGGCCGCTGGTTCTTTGGATCCCAGCCATGCTGCGCATTGCGGAAGGAAAACACGCGCTCCTTGGCGCGGCTCTTTTCCTCATCGCGACGCGCGCCCCCAAAGGCAGCGTCAAAGCCATACTCGCTCAAGGCCTGCTTGAGCGCTTCCGTCTTCATGATGTCGGTATAAGCCGCACCATGATCAAACGGATTGATGCCCTTGGCCCGCCCGTCCTCATTGGTATGACGGATCAGTTCGATGCCGAGATCCTTGACCGTTTGATCGCGAAACGCGATCATCTCGCGGAATTTCCATGTCGTGTCGACATGCAGCAGCGGAAAAGGCGGCTTTGATGGATAAAACGCCTTCATCGCCAGATGCAACATGACGGAGGAATCCTTGCCGATGGAATACATCATCACCGGATTTTTGAACTCCGCCGCCACTTCCCGAATGATGTAGATGCTCTCGGCTTCAAGCCGACGCAGATTGCTCATGCGCTCTGCTGATGCGTCCGAATTCAATGCGTCCATTCCATTGCCTCTCGATGCAATCATCTTGTGTCTGCCTTCTTGCGAAGACAGCTCATGTCAGGTGCCCGACCTGTCGTTTCTCCAGCGCGAGGGGACTGCAGCAGTCTCCAGGAGACCCCGGCTTGAGACGGCGAGAAAATACGGGCTTTTGAAATCATCCTTGCAAGGGGTATCCGGTGCTGCGTAGGACACTGGCTGATGTGTCTCGTGGTGCAGCGCCATACCGCCCGCCGCCCGCAGCACGGCATCTCCAGCGGCAATGTCCCAGAACATGGTTGGAGCCAGTCGCGGATAAAGATCCGCCTTGCCGCAGGCCAGCCAGCACAGCTTCAGCGACGAGCCGATGGACACCATCTCCGCCACCTTGAACTGTTCAATAAAGCGGGAAGTTGCATCTGATAGATGCGAGCGGCTCGCAAGAATCGTGAGACCAGCGGCCAATGGTGCGCGCACGCTGATCGCGCGACGGTCAACAAGAACGCCATTCTCAACGCGCGCCTGAAAGGCCCCCGCTGTCAGGGCATCTGCATCAGGCTCTTGTGCGGGCAATGTGCCGCCCCAGTAGATCTCGTCCATCGCGGGGGCATAGACAACGCCCCACACCGGCACACCGTCCTCGATCAAGGCAATATTGACGGTAAATTCGCCATTGCGATTGACGAATTCCTTGGTGCCATCCAGCGGATCAACGAGAAAATAACGACTGCCAATGCCGGGCAGATGTCCTGCCTCGACCGCCTCTTCCGCCACCACCGGAATATCGGGCAAGAGTTTCGACAAGCCTTCGAGAATAACCTCTTCCGCCAACCGATCGGCCTGAGTGACGGGCGATCCATCGGTCTTCCGATGGGCCTCAAAACCGACACGGTAGAATGTCATGATCTCGGAACCGGCCTTCAGGGTCAGCGCCAGAAGATCATCGAGCAAACTCGTGGTCTGTTGGGAATTCTCAGTCACCGCGCACCTTTGGTCCAAATCAATGTATCTGGACTGGATCGTAACGGCAGACAGTATGGGTCACAACAAACGGCTTTTTCGCCATTTTCGATTTTCTAGCAAAAGAAACCCGAAATGCCGGGCAGTTCCAAAAAGCATGCCCGAGCCACGTAATCCGATTTCCGATGCTCTGCACGTCACTGCGCCAACCAAGACCCGTGCGCGCCTCTCAAAAACACGCACGGCCAAGCTCACCTAAGGCCGACGTCTTGTCAGGTCGTCCCGTGGCACGTGCGCCGAACCATGTTCTGAAACATGATCTGCGCCGGCGTCGGTGCGCTGTCCGCCCTAATCATCAGACCGACTGGATTGGTGGTCATACTGGTATCAATGGGCAATTCAACGAACTCACCCGTCTCCAATTCCCGCTCCACCACGCCGCGATAAGTAATCCAGACGGCATCGGTCTCCACCGTGTAGGCGCGTCCAAAAGCAAGCGAAGCAGTTTCAATCTGTCGCGGCAATGTTGTGATGCCGTGCTGAAGCAGCAATTCTCCGATCTGCGGCTGAACGGTGGCATCATCCGTCGGCACCAGCACCATATAATTGGCAATCTGGGCGAGATCATTCGGCGCCATACCGATCAAGGGGTGCCCCTTGCGCACAACAAAGGAAATGCTTTCCGAATAAAGGTGCGTAAATGACAGATCCCCCATGGTCTCCGCTTGGGCAAAGCGACCGATGACAAGATCAAGTTCTCCGAGACGCAAGCGCCCGAGCAGGTTGGCGTTGGGAGCAGCCACAAGTTTCAGAGTAACCCCGAGCTTTTCATCATCGAAAGTGCGTACAGAATCCGAGAGGAAGTGCATGGTGATGCTCGGGACAACACCAATGTTCAGCGCAGACCCGCCCGAAATCTTGGCCTGCTTGACCCCATCCAACCCCTGACGCAACGCCGACAAGCTGGCGCCCGCGTAATGCAACAACACCTCGCCATAACGTGTGATCTCAACCCCTGCCCGACTGCGCTCAAACAAGCGCACCCCCAATATTTCCTCCAGTTCTTTCAATGTCTTGGAAACCGCCGGCTGTGTCACCGACAATGCATCTGCTGCCTTAACGAGGCTCCGACAACGGGCCACCTCCCAAAAGCATTGCATGTGCCGGTATTTGACCCGCTGATCAATAACTTTCTCGCTGCCAATCATAATTACATTACCAATAGTTATTTTAACGACGCAGGCAAATCACTATGGACCAATCCAATTTACTTACCCTACTTTAATCACCAAACGTTATTAATGTTTTTGAATAAGTCAATATCTCATCAGTACAATTCTTACGCTTCGTCATGCGAAGGCGAACCAAGCCATTCCTGCCTCCAAACAACAAGATTCAGGAGTGCTTTGAGCGCACGAAAACGCAAGCCTGCGACCGATCGATATTTTGAAAAACAACGTTGGATGAGAACTCTAGAACCGTCTGATCAAGGCACGCAAAACCGCAACAAGAATAACCATTCGAACAGATAAGCCTGCTCTTTTGCGCGTGACAGTACGTCAGACGACCCCATCTCGCAGGTGCCTCCTCTCACCCGGAAATGATCATTCGACTGATCATTTATCATACATTTGAACGCTTATTTGGTAGGAATAGCAAGAGTGAACGCGTGCTGGCCTATCGATTTCAACACCTGTGGACATTTTCGTGCGGGCGGCCCGTCACGTACCCTGACGCGCATTCATCGAAGATCTGGGAAGCAAAAAAGCGGCAGGAGAACCGGACTTCTGCGCAAATCAGCGCCGCATTTACCGGCAGAAAAGCCCTTTCCCTATGCACCTCGACGTCGTCAAAGGCAGGAGGATGCTCCGCTCTCGCTGGAGTTTGCATAACCAGAACGCAAGACGTGAATGTCAAATGACATCTGGCCTGGCAAGAAGAGAGCTCAGGGATGGACGAAAAAATCAGATCCGATGGGAGACCCGCTTCAACCGCGAAGCAACCTCTTCGAGCGGCAGATAGGGCATGTCCATCAGCGTGCGAATGCCGAGGCGCATCACATCAAGGCTGTCCGCCCCCTGATCATACATTTCCTCAAACGAAATCTTGTCGGCGACCTGCTCATATTGCCACTGCCCCTCGGCGAGATACCGGGACACGACGCTTTGCGTATGCTCACTGGAAACAGCAACCGTGATCGCAAAGCCGAGTATAAAGCAAGCAAAGAGATAAACGTGAAAATATGATCGCGAAAAAGAAGGCATTAAAATGAGCCTGCGCTTGCTTGTTAATTGTTTCTTTACCCTTCTAACAAGCAGGCGCCGTACGAACAACACAAGCCACTCGCATTTGTCTAAAATTTTAACAACTGGTTAATGGGTGTTTCGGCAGCAAAAAGCCGGCCTCAGAGGTCCTGACACCGGCTTTCCACGGTTACAAACGGATCCCCCGATCAGCCACGAGCGTGGTGGGCATGCCAATGCCAGGCAATATCGATGCGGCGCGTCAGCCAAACCTTGTCGAAGCTGGCAACATAATCCATGAACCGGCCCAGAGCAGCGGCGCGTGCCGGTCGCCCCGCCAGACGGCAGTGCAGCCCAATGTTGAGCATCTTCGGCGCGCCGGCTTCGCCTTCCGCATACAGCGTGTCGAAGGCATCCTTCAGATAGGTGAAGAACTGATCGCCCGAATTGAACCCTTGAACAGCGGCAAAGCGCATATCATTGGTGTCGAGCGTATAGGGAATGACAAGATGATCGCCTTGAGGGCCATCAACCCAATACGGCAGATCGTCGGCATAGCTGTCTGAATCATACAGAAAGCCACCCTCTTCCTTGACCAACTCCTGGGTCTGCATCGAGCACCGTCCCGTATACCAGCCCATAGGCCGGGCACCTGTCACCTCTTCATGCAAGCGGATCGCTGCCAGCATATGCTCACGCTCCACCTCCTGAGGAACATCGGCATAATCGATCCACTTCAGGCCATGCGAAGCAATTTCCCAATCAGCTTCCTTCATGGCAGCAACCGCGTCGGGATTGCGCGCCAATGCGGTCGCGACGCCATAGACTGTCACAGGAATCTTGCGCTCGGTGAACATGCGATACAGCCGCCAGAACCCGGCACGCGAACCATACTCGTAAATCGATTCCATACTCCAGTGGCGCTTGCCGGGCCACGGCTGCGCATTGGGCATTTCCGAGAGGAAACCTTCCGATGCGGCGTCGCCATGCAAAATGTTGTTCTCGCCCCCCTCTTCGTAATTGATCACGAATTGCACCGCCACATTGGCATCGCCCGGCCATTGCGGATCGGGGGTGGATCGGCCGTAACCAATCATGTCGCGTGGATATGAAGACGCCATCTCGTTCAACCTCTTGAAGCATTTCTTGAGGTCGAGAAAACCCCAAGGATCGACGCAATTCAAGTGCCAACGTCGATTTAAGACGCCAGCAGCCTCGCGCATTTGTGATCCTGACTGCCTTCTCGCCGTCTCTGTCAGTCACCATAACTGGAAACATGGGGCAATGGAGTGCATCCGTTACGGCAGGACGGACTGACATATTCCCCTTTGGCCAAGGCTCAATCGACAGCCCACCACCTCAACCACTCCGGCATGGGACCGCTGCATGACGATCCGATTTTCCTATCTTCTGGCCGTTTTGATTGCTTTGGCCGTCAGCATCTGGATGCTGTCCGGCACGCAGGTTTATAGCGGGCGCGGAGACAACGAGGGATCGGTCCCCCCACCGGCGGAACGCGCTGCACAAACACCTGAAAGCGCCTTTCGCGTCAGCGTACACCAGAGCACCGCACAAGATCGGCCGGTCGTTCTTTCCAGTCATGGTCGTACACAGGCCAACGCCAAGGTCAGCGTTGCCGCGGAGACCGCTGCCGTCATCACCGAGCGTCCTGTCGATCTTGGCGAAACGGTCAAGGCTGGAGATGTGCTGTGCCAGTTGGATCGTGGATCTTATGAGGCCGCCGTGCCAGAGGCCATGGCCAGCCTGAAGCAGGCGCAGATCGATGCGAATGCAGCCGACAGATTGTCGAACAAGGGCTACCTCGCAGAAAGTGGCCGATCCATTCGCACTGCCAAACTGGCCGCGGCGCAAGCCCAGTATGACAAGGCAAAACTGGAACTGGAGCGCACCAGCATTCGCGCGCCCATCGACGGCACCATATCCGCGCCCTTGGCAGAGCGCGGACAGAGGCTCAACGTTGGCGACACCTGTGCCACCATCGTTTCTCTTTCGCCCATGAAAACGCTGAGTGCTGTCTCTGAACAGGACATTTCAGGCCTGCATGTGGGCCTGCCAGCCGACATCCGCCTTGTCACCGGACAGACCGCAAAAGGTCAAGTGACCTATATTTCCCCATCAGCCAATGCCGATACACGCACCTACGATATGGAAGTCACCTTTCAGCCCGGCGACAAGTCTATGCGCGATGGTCTGACCGCCATCACCCAAGTTCGCCTCGGCTCCGAGAAAGCCCACCACATTCCAACTGACGCGCTGACGTTGAATGACGTAGGTGAGATCGGGGTACGCACTATTGTCGAGACCAACAAGGTGCGCTTCATGCCCGTGAAATTGCTCGATTCGGGGCAAGAGGCCGTCTGGGTCAGCGGCTTGCCAAAGGAAGTCACGCTGATCACCACCGGACAGGATTTTGTCGCCGATGGTGAAACCGTAGAGCCTGTCCCGCAGGACCAGACAGAGGACGCAGCAGCTTCCAAAACGCCCCAGCCCTCCACGGGCGGTAAATAATGACGAGCATGCTGGACGCCATTCTGCGTCGCCCCAAGACGGTCTTTGTACTGATGCTGGCGCTGATTGCAGCCGGAATCAGCACATATGTGTCGATTCCCAAGGAAGAATCTCCAGACATTGATGTGCCGGTGTTTTATGTGTCTGTTTCTCAGCAAGGCATCTCGCCGCGCGATGCAGACCGCCTGCTGGTTCGGCCCATGGAAACGGAGTTACGCAGTCTGGACGGGCTGAAAGAAGTCACGGCCATTGCCGCCGAGGGACACGCCTCGATCATTCTGGAATTTGATGTCGATTTCAACAAGGATCAGGCGCTGGATGATGTCCGCGCCAAGGTCGATCTGGCGCGCAGCAAATTGCCTGATGATGCTGATGAGCCCACCGTCACAGAAACCAATTTCTCCCTGCTGCCGACCATCACGGTGGCCCTGTCTGGTCAGGTGCCCGAGCGAACCCTGTTTCGGTTGGCGCGCGATCTGAAAGACCGCATCGAGGCCCTGTCGACCGTGCGCGCTGCTGATCTCAAGGGACACCGCGAAGAACTGCTGGAAGTTCTGATCTCCAGCGAAAAACTGGATGCCTATAACGTCTCGCAACAAGAGCTTGTCTCGGCCCTGAACAACAACAACAAACTGGTGCCGGCCGGGTTTATCGAAGCTGGCAGCGCGCGCTTCAACGTCAAGATTCCCGGTCTGGTCGAGACGCCGGCAGATGTCTATTCCCTGCCGATCAAACAGTCTGGCGAAGCGGTGGTGACGCTTGGCGACATCGCCCAGATCCGCAAGACCTTCAAGGACCCCAGCACCTTCATCCGCATTAATGGCGAACCCGCCATCGCGCTTGATGTAACCAAACGGCTGGGCAAGAACCTGATCGAGAACAATGCCGCCGTGCGTGAGGCCGTGATGGAAGCCCAGCAGCAGTGGCCCTCGACCGTTCATGCCAACATTCTTCTTGATCAATCCTCGCGCACCTTTGAAGTGCTCGGCTCGCTGGAATCCTCGATCATGACCGCCATCTTTCTGGTGATGATCGTGGTGGTTGCCTCGCTTGGTCTGCGCTCGGCCCTGCTGGTAGGGCTGGCGATCCCGACTTCCTTCATGATGGGTTTTCTGGTGCTGGGCCTGCTCGGCTATACAGTCTCCAACATGGTGATGTATGGACTGGTTCTGACAGTCGGCATGCTGGTCGATGGCGCCATCGTCATGGCGGAATATGCAGACCGGAAAATCGCCGAAGGCATGCCGGAAGGCGAGGCCTATATCCGCGCTGCCCGATTGATGTTCTGGCCGATCATCTCCTCAACCGCCACCACGCTCGCCGCCTTCCTGCCGATGCTGCTATGGCCCGGCGTGGCTGGAGAGTTCATGAGCTATCTGCCGATCATGGTGATGATCGTTCTGTCAGCCTCCCTGCTGACGGCCTTGATCTTCCTGCCGGTTACCGGAGGCATCTTCGCGCAAGCCTCTCTGGCCCTGAGCCGCTTCGCCGCGCAGATTTATGCGCTGTGTCTGGGCGTGATTGTCTGGTGGGCCGCACAAGGCCTCATCGCGCCCTGGCAGGCCATTGCCCTCGGCAGTCTGGTAGCGCTTGTCAGTTTCGTGCCGCTCCGCGCGTTGGTCCGCAAGGCACAGGCCCGCGCTGAAATCCAGAAACAAAGAGATAACGCCGAAGCGCAGAAACTCGGCCATGCCCACACGTTTGACCCTAACGCCATTCGCGGAATGACGGGTCTCTATATCCGCATCCTGCGCCGCTTTGTATCAACGCCCCTGGGCAACATCATCGCGCTCGTCGGCATCATCGGCAGCGGTGCGCTCATCGTCATGGCATTTGTCGCTCATCCAACCGGCATCGAATTCTTCATTGATGAAGAGCCCGACCAGTACCGTGGTATTGGTCTCGGCACGCGGTAACATGTCGGCAGGCCAGACTCTGTCCATCGTCAGCGATGTGGAACGTCAGGTCATGCAGGTGAGCGGCGTCAAGAATGTCATAACCTCGACCACTCCCCCGACCGGCGACAGCGCAGGCGGCAACGGCTTTGGCGGGGTGCAGGACAAACCCGCCGATGTGGTCGGCGAATTGCATATGGAACTGAGTGATTTTTGCTGCCGTCGCAAGGCCGTTGAAATCTTCGAAGAAATTCGCCAGCGCACCCGCTCAATCCCCGGTATCAAGGTTGAAATCCGCCGTATGGAAATGGGGCCTCCCTCTGGAAAGGATCTACAGCTCGAAGTCCGCTCCACCAGTTACGACAAGGTGGCTGTGACAACTGCGCGCGTGCGACAGCACCTGGATCAGATGGCCGATCTGATTGATCAGGAGGACGACCGCCCCCTGCCCGGCATCGAATGGCAGATCTCTGTTGACCGCACGCAGGCTGGCCGTTACGGCGCTGATATTTCGTCCGTTGGCGCCATGGTGCAGCTTGTTACTAATGGTGTCCTGATTGGCAAATACACGCCCGAGGACAGCGACGACGAAGTTGATATTCGCGTCCGTCTGCCGCAGAATGAGAGGACCCTCGACCGGTTCTCCGACCTGCGGCTTCAGACACCGCTGGGCAGCGTGCCCTTGGCCAACTTCATCACTCAGACACCAGCCCAAAAGGTCTCGACCATCACCCGTCGCGACGGGGCCTATTCAATGATGCTCAAGGCCACTGTCGATCCGACAAGCACGGCCACCGTTGACCAGAAAGTGCGCGAGTTGGGGGCCTTGCTCGACACGCAAACCTTTGCCCCCGGCGTGACAACACGCTTCCGGGGGGCTGATGAAGACCAGAAGGAAAGTCAGGTCTTCCTTGGCAAGGCGATGATCGCCTCCCTGTTCCTGATGTTCCTCATTCTGCTGACGCAGTATAATTCATTCTACCAGACGTTCCTGACGCTCTCGACCATCCTCATGTCGGGCTGGGGCGTCTTGCTGGGCATGTTGATGACAGGTCAGCCGTTCTCGGTGATCATGACGGGGACAGGCATTTTTGCACTGGCGGGCATCGTCGTGAACAATGCGATCGTGTTGATCGACACTTATAACCGGCTGCGCGAGGACACCGATGATCCCGTCATCGCCGTGTTGCAGACCGCTGCACAACGCATCCGACCCATCATGCTGACCACAATCACCACGATTGCCGGTCTTATTCCCATGGCGACCCAAATCAATCTGGATTTTGCCAGTCGGGTGACAGCCTTTTCCAGCATCACCTCCACCTGGTGGGTACAGCTGTCGACGGCGATCATCTTCGGTCTGGCCTTTTCCACCTTGTTGACCCTGGTGTTCATTCCCGTGATGCTGGCGATGCCGGGGGTCTGGAGCAAAACCTGCCAGCGCTGGCGATCCAGACCACGCAAAAACGCCGAGTGCCTGCTGTCCGATCAACAGAATAAAACTCCCGAAAGCCTGAAAGAAGCCGCCGAATAAAGGATCTGTCCCCAGTGGGATCGAGTGTCCTGTCAAAGAAAAAGCGCTGACGGCGATGGCGGTCAGCGCTTTTTCGTTCTCAAACCCAAATCGAAAGTCGGCGGAGAACCGCAGCAGGATCAGGACGAACGGTGCCGTCCGAGATCGCCAAGCTGATCGAGATCGATCTCATCATCATCGGGCCCGTCGTCATCCTTGTCAGACCAACCCTCTTCGCGCATGTAGCGTTTGTAGCGTCGCCAGGCGAGAGGAATGGACGCGATATAGAGCAAGGTGCCGATGGTCAGCATCAAGAAGGTGTAGCTGACCGTCAAGGCCGTGATCAGAACGATCAGCACGAAGACAGGCAGCACATATTCACGTCGCACCCGCGCACCGAACTTCTTGCCGGAAAATGTCGGCACGTGGGAGATCATCATGAACCCCACGAACATGGTGTAGAGCGCGATCCCAGGGCCAAAGCTGTCCCAATGCGGCAAGACACCGACAAATTCCAGATAAAGCGGCAACAGTGCAGTCAAGGCTCCGGCAGGCGCAGGCACACCGGTAAAGAAATGCACGGCCCAGTCCGGCTTGTCGGGCGCATCAAGCGCGGCGTTGAACCGCGCCAGACGCAAGGCGGCGGAGATCGCCAGAACAAGGCAAGCAATCCAGCCAAGCGAGCCGTCTTCCTTGAGGATCCAGAGATAAAGGATCAAAGCCGGAGTCACGCCGAAGTTGACGAAATCAGCCAGAGAATCCAGTTCAGCCCCGAACCGGGATGTACCACGCAGCATTCGCGCCAGACGGCCGTCAACGGCATCCAGGACTGCGGCGACAAGAACCGCCCCTATGGCAAATTCCCAGCGCCCTTCTGTTGCCATGCGCACGGCTGTCAGGCCCGAGCACAACGCCAGCAATGTGACGAGGTTGGGCAAGATCAAGCGCATTGGCACGCGGCGGAACCGTGGATCACGGCGCGGTCGCGGCGCTTTGACCTTCGGCGCGTCACTTGCAGAGGGTGTCGGAGACGGATCTTTATCGCTGTCGGTCAAAATGCTCTCTTCCGGTTCAACTGACCTTGGTCAACGGATTGATCGGCACACCGCTTTCAAGCAGATCGGCCAAGACCGTTTCCCCGGCAACCATCGTCTGACCAAGGGCAACCTTCGGTGCAACTGTCGTTGGCAGATAGACATCGAGACGCGAGCCGAAACGGATCAGGCCGAAGCGCTCACCGGCGCCGATGGTTTCATTTTCACGTACAAAGCAGACAATACGCCGTGCAACGAACCCGGCAATCTGCACCACGCCAACACGCGTTGTCGGCGTGTCGATCACAAGACCGTTGCGCTCGTTCTGCTCGCTTGCCTTATCCAGTTCGGCATTGAGAAATTTACCGGCCCGATAGGCGATACGCGTGATGCGACCCGAGATCGGGGCCCGGTTCACATGGCAGTTAAACACGTTCATGAAGATCGAAATGCGCAACAGTGGCTCGCTGCCCAGCCCCAGTTCGACCGGAGGCTCGACCGGGCCAACATGGCTGACGACACCGTCGGCCGGAGAAATCACCAGTCCCTCGCCCACAGGCGTGACGCGGCGCGGATCCCGGAAGAAATAGCAAATCCAGCCGGTAAAGATCAGTCCGATCCAGAACAGTGGCGAGACGAACCAGCCGATGATCAGCGTGGCGGCCAGTGAAATGGCAATAAACGGCCATCCCTCGCGGTGGATGGGGACGAAGGCCTTGGTGACAGAGTCCACAAGTGACATGAACGGATCCCTTGATCAGAGCAGTGTAAAACCGGCCTGCCGGGTTCTCGGGGTCTCCCCTCCCGGTCGTTGCACCAAACCTGAGTACACGCGCCGCCCCCTGGCTGTTGAGCCTGCAAACGGGGCCGTTGCCCCGTAAACAGCCCTTCTAACGCCTTTCCGGTCCGATTTGAACCTTAAAAGCGAGCGCTGCGGAGACCATCCGCAGCGTTTCAGCGTTGCCTAGGATATGGACCCGTCGCCATCCTCGTCCGCGAGGTCCTCGGCACGCGGGCCACGCACGACCATGCCACGATCATCGAGTTCACGTACCGCACGCAGACGTTCTTCCGCCTCGTCGGCCTCGCGCTGACGTGCCCACATGGAGGTGTAGAGCCCATCAGCCGCCAGCAACTCTGCATGTGTGCCTTTTTCGGCAATCTCGCCATTGTCCAGCACCAGAATCTGGTCGGCATTGACCACCGTCGACAGACGGTGTGCGATCACCAGCGTGGTGCGATCCCGCGAGACCTGATCCAGCGCGCTCTGGATTTCGCGCTCGGTATGCGTATCAAGTGCAGACGTTGCCTCGTCCAGAATGAGGATCGGCGGCGCTTTCAAGATTGTCCGCGCAATGGCGACACGCTGCTTTTCACCACCCGAAAGCTTGAGACCACGTTCACCAACCTCAGTCTCATACCCATCTGGCATACGCTCGATGAACTCATGGATCTGGGCCATGCGTGCCGCCGCTTCAATCTCCGCATCGGTTGCATCCGGTCGGCCATAGCGAATGTTGTAGGCGATGGTGTCATTGAACAACACCGTGTCCTGCGGCACCATGCCGATCATTGCCCGCAGGCTTTCCTGCGCCACATCCCGCACATCATGCCCGTCGATCAGAACAGCACCACCAGTCACATCATAAAAGCGGAACAGCAAGCGTGAAATTGTCGACTTGCCCGCCCCGGACGGACCAACGATAGCCAGTGACTTGCCTGCAGGCACAACGAAATCGACGCCCTTGAGGATCGCCCGATTGGCATCATAGTGAAACCGCACGTCCTTGAAAGTGATGTCCCCCTTGACGCTTGGCAGCAGCTTTGCATCCGGCTTGTCTTCGATTTCGGCAGGCACTTGCAGCAACCCGAACATCGCCTCGATGTCGGCAAGGCCCTGACGGATTTCGCGATAGATAAAACCTATGAAGTTCAGCGGAATGGCGATCTGCATCAACAATGCATTGATCAGAACAAAGTCACCAATGGTCTGCTCGCCTGCCATGACCGCGCGTGCCGACAGGATCATGCAAATGGCGGTACCAGCCCCCAGAATGGCCGCCTGACCAAAATTGAGCTAAGGCAAGTGACGTCCATGTTTTTGTCGCGGCCACCTCGTAACGGGCCATGGAAACATCAAACCGTGCGGCTTCCATTTTCTCGTTGCCGAAATACTTCACGGTCTCGAAATTCAACAGACTGTCGATAGCCTTGGAGTTGGCCTCCGTATCGCTGTCGTTCATCTCGCGGCGAATGGCGATGCGCCAGTTGGACGCCTTGATGGTGTACCAGACGTAGGTCACGATCATCACCGCCACCACGACCAGATAGATGACGCCGAACTGGAACCAGATGACGATCGCCATGAAGGCGAATTCCAACAGAGTCGGAATACCATTGAGGATGGTAAAGCGCACGATCGACTCGATGCCCTTCACGCCACGCTCGATAACGCGGCTCAGGCCACCGGTTCGCCGCGCCAGATGGTAGCGCAAGGACAACTGGTGCAAGTGCGTGAAAGTAATGAAGGCGAGCTGGCGCACGGCGTGCTGACCAACGCGGGCAAACAAGGCATCCCGCAACTGGTTGAAGCCAACTGCCATGACGCGCGTCGCATTGTAGGCAATCACCAACATGACCGGAGCAACGAGAAACGCTGGAAGGCCATCCTTCTGGCCAGTCAGCGCATCTGATGCCCAGGCGAAGAAATAGGGCGAGAACACCGTCACGACCTTGGCAACCACAAGCGCAAATATGGCGAGGACCACACGCTGCTTGAGATCGGGTCGCTTGGCGGGCCAGATGTAGGGCCACAGATTGACGAGGGTTCGGAACGTCGAACCTTCATCTGCCGAAACGGTCGATTTGGCAGGCCCGTCGTTGGCTGCTTGCTTTTGCTTTGCATTGTCTTTTGATGAGGACAACGGGGTCTCCTGAAAGGTCTGTGCGGGTTTCCCGCATCATTTTATGTGACGTCGAATGCTCCGAGGTCTGCAAAGGCTCTCGGAGGCGAAAACGTCTCCTTAGTCAAAATCAACGTAACGTCTTGCATGAAGAACAAAGGGTTGCAGGACTTTGCAGGTCGGTCGGACGAAGGCGCTCAACCTGCAATAAAAGCATCAACTGCGCATGACGATTGTGCTGCATATAGGCCTGCCATCCAACAAAACACAGATTTTGCGGCAAGAAAAACGGCGGATCGTCTGTCGACGCCGCCGTTTTCTGTTTTCAATCGGCAGGCTTCTTGGTGAGGCTCACCGACAAGCACGCGTCAGTTCTTGTTCGACGCGCCGCCTTCATCCCCCTTCAGTGGTTTCCACTGCATGTCACCTTCCGGGGTCAGGAACACCTGCCCGGGATAGATCAGATCCGGATTGCGGATCTGACCGCGGTTGGCCTGATAGATGGTGGTGAAGCGGAAGCCCTTGCCGTAGAGCTTGCGGGCAATGCGCCACAGATTGTCGCCCTTGTGAATGATCACACTCGGCAATTCCTTGGTCACGCTGCCCTGCCCCCCTGCATCGCCAACGTCCGACGAGCCAGTCGCATCCATGCGGGTCAGCACGACGGCCTCTGGCTCCTTGTCGAATGTCACTGCGGCACGAGCCACGACCTTGCCGGTCTTGGGATCCACCATATCGGCGCGCACTTCAACGCTGCCGACCTTGAGCTTCATGTCGCCCTTGGTGTTCCAACTTCCATCGCGCGTGACATCGGTTTCACCCAACAATTTGTCGGCCACATAGACCCGAACCTGCAAACCTTTTCCGCCCTTGCCTGCAGCAAAAACGGTCCCGGTCTGGCTTTCCACCGTATCGACGGTGACGACGGGCGTTTCAACCGCAAGCGGCATGTCCGTCTTGGCTGGTGCAGCGGCAACGCTCTCGCCTGCGCCCGGCATCCCTGCCTTGGCAGCCTGTGTTGTCGAGGTTTTGGCCATCTCGGCAGATTGGTCATCCGTCCTTGGCGTTTCCGCAACGACGGTCGACGTCTCCGGTGCGGCGTTCTGCGACGCATCCTTCGCAGTATCGTCCTCTTCCTTAGCGGGTGCGCGTGCAGTCGCCGCATCACTCATAGCGGCCGCGTCATTCATCTCGGCTTCCGAGGGCATGTCAGCCGTCTTCGCTGCGTCAGGGATCTGACCCGGAACGGCCTGCTGACTAGTATCGGCCTGCGTTGCCGCAGCAGACTGGTCGGCCAGATCGGTCTTCTTCTCGGAAGCCGTCGAGGTCTGAATTTCCGCCTTATCGTCCGCCTGTGCCAACGCGGTATCCGCCTTGTCCGTAGCGGTCGTAGTCGTCGGTTCTGGCTTAGGCGCTGTCTCAGCTTGTGCAACCTGCGTTGGTGCGTCTTTTGGCTTCGGTTCTTGCAGAACTCTGGAAGCCGCATCT
This sequence comes from Roseibium sp. 10G30-5, assembly GCF_055809635.1. NCBI lineage: Bacteria > Pseudomonadati > Pseudomonadota > Alphaproteobacteria > Hyphomicrobiales > Stappiaceae > Roseibium > Roseibium sp. 10G30-5. The sequence goes on along the minus strand of NZ_CM147918.1, from coordinate 3,614,935 downwards.
GGCGCACTCAACACGACGAGCGGCTGGCTCTTGCCATCTTTTGGAATGGACACAGCCAGTTCGTCGGTGGAATTCGTCTTTTCCTTGGTGGTCTTGTCTTCGCTTTGCAGGCCAACATTGTAGTCACCCGGCTTTAGCGGCTGGTCAAGAATGATCGACCACTCCCCTTCGGTGTTGGCAACGCCCTTGCCAACCACCTTGCCATTGGCCAACAGGGCAACAATTGAGCCAGCATCCGCGCGCCCCGCAACAACCGTATCGCCATTGGGCTGAACGCCGACTACATCAAAGCTCGGCGGTGTCCGCAGCAGACGATTTCTGCACATCTGCAGTCTTGGGCGTCCCCGCAGAAGTCTTGTCCATCTCGCCGGTTTTGCGGGCCTGCTCTTGCCCAGTCTGATCCTGCTTGGCGAGACCCGGCTTGGACTGGTCCTTGTCGGTGGGGGCGGTCACATCCGCCGATGCACTGCTATTCTTGCTGTCTGCGTCCGAGGTGCCAGTACCCTGTGTGTCTGCCCCCGGTGTGCCTGTGACTGATGGTGTCGTGGCCGGTGCATTTTCAACTGGTGCCGGGGTTGCGGCTACCTGTTCGGAGGACCCATCTTGGGCCGTGCCTTTGGCATCAGAACCGGCATTGGCCTCCAAAGCCTGTTCACTGGCACCGGATGTCATAGAGCCAGAAGATTTCTCCTGACTTGCAGTCACGGACCCGCCGGAAGAGGATGTCGGTTTTTCCAGATAAACATATCCGGTCACAACCGCTATGGCTCCGACGATCGCCGCAAGGATAACCATGCGGATCACAGCATTTTTCGACATTCAGCACCCCATTCACCACGTCCGGCTCATCAGCCCAAGCCCGCCGCGATATATCATTTCCAAAAGCGCGGTGAAACACCGCCCAGCATGCAAAAGCCTAACATTGCCTGAAAGACAGCTCCATAGATAATGGGGTTTGCTAGAAACGGCAAGAATTCCAGCCGTTCAACAAGGTATTCGGGGATTATAAATTACGGGAGAAAGCAGCGCTTGACGTTCTTTCAGCCCGATGCGACTCATTGTTCATGAGCAAGATGAAAAGCGTTTGTGTTTATTGCGGTTCCAGCTTCGGGACCGACCAACGATACGAGGCGGCCGCGAATGAACTCGGACGCCTGATCGCCAATTCAGGCTGGCGGCTGGTCTACGGTGGCGGCGACGTTGGCCTGATGGGCACCGTTGCACGTGCGGCGCGCGATGAAGGCGGCAGCGTTGTCGGCATCATTCCGGATTTTCTGGAACAGCGCGAACACATGCTTGATGACCTGGACGAACTGATCGTCACCACCAACATGCACGAGCGCAAACAACTGATGTTCCAGAAGGCAGATGCCTTTATCGCGCTTCCCGGCGGCATTGGCACTCTGGAAGAGGCCGTGGAAATGATGACCTGGGGCCAGCTCGGGCGTCATCAGAAACCCGTTATTCTGGCCAATATCAATGGCTTCTGGGCGCCACTGATTTCGCTGATCAATCACATGCGGGCGCAAGGATTCATCGGACGCACCAGCGACGTGCCTTATATGGTCTGCAACACGATCGAGGACATTGTCCCAGCTCTGCAGCGCCATCCAGAAGACCCGTCACTCAACGAACAGGCGATCAACGAAGACAACTTCTGACGCTGAGACCTCAAAAGGCAGGAGCCTTGCCCCGCCCCACCCCTTAATAACGTGCTCGGCCAACATCGGGGCATAACGTGCTCGGCCAACATCGGGGCGCGCGCCTAGCCCGCCCCGATCACAATCCCTGCGGCCAGCACCAGGGCACCACCCACAACCACCTGAAGAGTGGCTCGCCAGAACGGCGTTTCCATGAAGCGGTTCTGGATGAAGGCGATTGCCCAAAGCTCGATGAAAACGATGATGCCTGCCAGAATGGTCGCCGGCCAGAAAGACGGGATCAGATACGGCAGGGCATGACCAAGCCCTCCCAGCGCCGTCATCAGGCCGCAAGACAGACCGCGCTTGAGCGGCGAGCCCCGCCCTGAAATCTTGCCATCATCGTGCGCCGCTTCCGTGAACCCCATGGAAATGCCGGCTCCGACAGCCGCGGACAGGCCCACCAGGAAGGTCTGCCAGGTATTCTGCGTCGCAAAGGCCGCCGCAAAGATCGGAGCAAGGGTCGAGACGGACCCATCCATCAGCCCAGCCAGACCCGGCTGCACATAGGTCAGGATGAACTGCCGCCGCGCCGCCTTGTCCTCTTCCTCCTGAACATCTTCTGTCAGATGCTCCTCAGACAGGGTCAGGGCCGTCTGTTCATGGTGATCCTCGGCCAGCGCCAGATCACCCAGCAGCTTGCGAATATCTGCATTGGAAACCGACTTGGCAGCCTCGCGGTAAAACCGTGCGGCCTGCGCTTCCATCAAGGCGGCTTCAGCGCGGATGGTCTCAAGCGACAGGTTCTGCATCAACCAATCAGGTTTGCGATCATAAAATCCGGAGACATGCTCACGACGGACCAGCGGAATGAGATCACCGAAATGTACCTTGAACTGATCGATCAACTCACGGCGATGACTATCTTCCACTTGCGCCATTTCCTCAAACACCTGCGCGGAATGCGGGGCCTCGTCTCGCAGGATACGGGCATAGGCCTGATAGATGCGTGAATCGTCCTCTTCAGACGAAATGGCGAGCGCCAGGATTTCCTGCTCGTTGAGAGAGGAAAATGCTCTGCGTCGACCGCCGGACAGAAACTTGGACAGCATCGGATACCCATCGGGAAAGCCAGACCGCACGGCACCTGACGGGTCGTGCAGCTCAAGAACGCCTCACTCTTGCCAAGACGGCCGCAAAGCGCAATGCCGTTGAGGCCTCAGATCACCGGAGTCTTGGTCTCTGCGGCGCTCTGTCGCATCCGGCGACGCCAGCGAGACAGCGAATCATAGGTAAACAGCGCCAGCGCGCCCCAAATGACGACGAACTCCAAGAGAGTTGCCGTGTCCATCGGCTCATCCCACAAGAAGACCGCCAACAGGAACTGCAAGGTCGGGGCGAGATATTGCATCAGTCCGATCAGCACCATTGGCAAGCGTCTGGCACCGGCGGAGAACATCACCAGCGGCACCGCCGTGACAACGCCACTGCCGATCAACAGAGCCAGCGTACCCGGGTTTTGGAAATGCCAGGCGATCTGTCCTTGCTGCTGAACATAAAAGATATACAGCAGGCAAAACGGACTGAGCACCAGTGTTTCAACGAAGAGGCCCGGCGTCGCAGGCACCGGTGTGACCTTGCGAATAAAGCCATAAGTGGCAAAGGAACAAGCCAGTGCCAGCGAAATCAGCGGCACCCCGCCGGTCAGCACCGCCTTGATGGCCACGACCAAAGCGGCGATGGCAATTGCCAGCCCCTGAAGACGGCTGACCCGCTCCCGCAGAATAATCAGGCCAATGAGAATGCTGACAAGCGGGTTGATGAAATACCCAAGCGAGACTTCAAGCACCCGGTGCTGCCCCACCGCCCAGATAAAGACGATCCAATTGACACTGATCGTGACCGCGGACAGGCTGAGACCTGCGAGATACCGCGGAGTGGAAAGGATCGCCAGCGCCTCGGAGAATCTTCCACGAAGCATCAGAAAGCCCCCGACCAGAAGCGCCGACCAGATGATCCGGTGAGCAACAATCAGGTAGGGCGACACATCCGTCATGATGTGAAAATAGAGTGGCAAAAAACCCCAGATGCCATAGGCACCCAGCGCAAAGAGCAAGCCCGCACGAATGTCGTCGCCAGACGCGACCGACGGTGCCTTCGAAGCCATTTTATGAGTACCTTCTAGCCGGAGCCCTTGCCGTCATTGCGCAAGGAAACCCCTTTCAGTCATCGGAGAGGATCAGATCTTGTCCGCTTTGAGCAGGGCAAAATTGACAGAATCAACCAGCGCCTGAAACGAAGCATCGACGATATTGCTTGAGACGCCAATGGTAAACCAACGCCTGTTAGTGCGTGTGTCCCGGCTTTCGATCAGAACTCGGGTGACCGCCTCGGTACCGCCATTGAGGATACGCACCTTATAGTCGACAAGCTCCATCGGCTCGATGATGGATTGCAGCCGACCCAGATCCTTGCGCAGGGCCCTGTCGAGCGCATTGACGGGGCCATTGCCTTCTTCGACAGACATACGGGTCTCGCCGTCGACCGAGACCTTGACCACCGCTTCCGACACACTGACCAGTTCACCCACTGCATTGTGACGCCGCTCCACCATGACGCGGAAACCTTCCACGTCGAAATGTTGCGGCACATCTCCCAAGGTCCGGCGAGCCAATAGTTCAAACGAGGCACCTGCGGCCTCATAGGCATAGCCCTGACCTTCCTTTTCCTTGACCATTGCCAGCAACCGGTCAAGACGCGGATCGGCCTTGTCAACCGACAGACCAATGCGCTTTAATTCTCCCAGAAGATTGCTTTTTCCTGCCTGATCGGACACCAGCACACGACGCTGATTGCCCACACTTTCCGGCATCACATGCTCATAGGTTCGCGGATCCTTGAGGATGGCGGAGGCATGAATTCCCGCCTTGGTGGCGAAGGCTGCTTCGCCCACATAAGGCGCGTGGCGGTTCGAAGTGCGATTAAGAATCTCGTCAAAGGCGTGTGAAATGGCCGATACACTGGTCAGTTGCTCGTCGCTCAAGGACAGCTCGAACTGATCCGTATAAGGCGCTTTCAACATAAGGGTCGGAATGAGGGTGATCAGATTGGCATTGCCGCAACGTTCGCCCAACCCATTCAGTGTGCCCTGAATCTGGCGGACCCCCGCCTCAACCGCGACCAACGCATTGGCCACCGCATGTCCAGTGTCGTCATGAGTGTGAATGCCCAGATGATCGCCGGGAACATGCGCGATCACCGTCTCGACGATCTTGCGGATTTCACCGGGCAGCGTGCCGCCATTGGTGTCGCACAGCACCACCCAGCGGGCGCCCGCTTCGTAGGCCGTGGTGACGCAGGCCAATGCATACTCCGGATTGGCCTTGTAACCATCGAAGAAATGCTCGCAATCAATCATGGCTTCACGCCCGATTGCCACCGCAGCCTGAACGGTTTCGGCGATGCCTTCGAGATTCTCCTGCAGCGTGCAGCCCAGAGCCACCTGCACATGATAATCCCACGCCTTGGCCACGAAACAGCAGGCATCAGCGCTGGCCGAGAGGATCTGCTGCAAGCCAGCATCATTGGACACAGATCGCCCGGCTCGCTTGGTCATACCAAAAGCAGTAAAGGTTGCCTGTGTGACGCGTTTTTCCGTGAAGAATTCGCTGTCGGTGGGATTGGCACCCGGATAACCGCCCTCGACATAGTCGACGCCCAGCCGATCCAGCAGCTCGGCCACTGCCATCTTTTCCGACAGCGAAAAGTCGATGCCACTGGTCTGCGCGCCATCGCGCAAAGTGGTGTCGAACAGATAAAGACGTTCTTTCATCATAGTCTCGCCCTGCGTGCGCGCCAGACTCGCTGCCGCATCACGCCCCTCCCCTCAAAATCATTCTGTCGGCCGGGAATGCCCCGACCGTCTCCTGTGTGCCCTCAAAGTCCGGCAAAGCGATCCGTCGCGCGGATCAGCTTGTCGAGAATGCCCGGCTCGTCAAACGCATGACCCGCCCCTTCGACCACCTGCAACTCGCCATCCTTCCACGCCTTGTCCAATTGGAAGGCAGTCTTCAGCGGGCACGGCATGTCGTAGCGCCCATGCACAATGACGCCAGGAATGCCATTCAGCTTGTGGGCATCGCGCAAAAGCTGGCCTTCCTCAAGCCAGCCCTTGTTGAAGAAGAAGTGGTTTTCGATACGCGCGAAAGCATGCGCAAAATCATCCTCGGCAAAATGCGCCGAATTAAACGCATGCGGCAGCAGCGTGATGGTCTCGCCTTCCCACAAGCTCCAGATTTTGGCCGCTTCAATGCGTGTCGCCCGGTCATCTGCCGTCAGTCGCTTGTTGTAGGCCGCGATCATGTCGTGACGTTCATCGGCCGGAATATAATCGCGGAAGCGCTCAAACTTCTCCGGGAACATGCTGGACACGCCCTCGACGTAGTACCAATCCATCTCGGACTTTTGCAGCGTATAGATGCCACGCAGTACCAGTTCGGACACACGATCCGGATGCGTTTCAGCATAGGCAAGAGCCAGCGTTGATCCCCAGGATCCCCCGAAGACTTGCCATCTATCGACACCAATCATTTCTCTCAGCCGTTCAATGTCCGCCACCAGATGCTCAGGTTGTGTTGGCATCCAGATTGGCGTGTGGCACAGAGCGCCCACAGCCGCGTTGGTCGAACAACAGCACATCATACTTTTCGGGGTGAAACGCGCGGCGGTGGTCTGCTGAACAGCCGCCACCCGGCCCCCCGTGCAGAAACACAACGGGCTTTGCGCCTTTGGTGCCCGCACGCTCCCAATAGATCTGGTGGCCGTCGCCCACATCCAGCATGCCGCTGTCATAGGGTTCGATCTCGGGATAAAGCTTGCGCAAAGTGTCACTCATGGTCGGATCCTTCTGCAGCCCTTTTCTCGGGCCACACATTCGTGTCGTGATCGGGGTGCTGGTAGGACACCAGCGTCCGCAGGAAAGGCAAGGCCTCGGGGTCTTCCAGACTGCCCATGCCGGGCAGCTCTGACAGACCATCGGCATAGGGAAGCTTGCCCTCCGTGCCAAACTGTTTGGTTGGAACAACGGCTTCGGGCCTGTCGAATGCACCAATGGCAAGCGCCATTCCGTCCGGTGCCTCATAGGTCAGCGGTGTGCCACAGTCGGCGCAGAAGCCACGCTTCACGTGATTGGAGCTCTGGAAGATCTTTCGGTCTCCCCGCGTCCAGACCACTTCGTTTTCACGCACGGAAACAAGCGGCGCGTAGAAGCTGCCGAAGGCCTTCTGGCACATGCGACAGTGACAGATGGAGGCTTGCCCCAGCGGTCCGTCGACACGAAAGCGAATGGCACCACACTGGCACCCGCCTGTCGCGGTCATGTCTGCTGCGTCTGTCATGCACCTCTCCTTCCGCTGTCCCGACGTGTCAGCCGATCAGCGCTTCACTTCCCATGTTGTGACGCGCTTGCCGGTTTCAGAGTCTTTTGAATCCTTTAGCTGGATGCCTTCAGAGGCCAGTTCATCGCGAATACGATCCGCTTCCGCCCAGTTCTTGGCTTCCAGAAGATCAAGACGTTGTTGAACACGAGCGTCGATGGAAGCTTCATCGAGGCTTCCCATTTCGCGGCCAACAGGCGCGACACCAAGCAACCGGGCCGTCGCCGAATAGCTGGCCATCTTCCCGGCATCTTTTACGGCTTCACTTGCCAGTCCGTGCAAGGCTTGCACTGCTGATGCTGTGTTCAGGTCATCGCCGAGAGCCGCAAGCACTTCGTCTGCCGGAGCGCCATTGCTTTCCACCAGATCAGGCCACTTTGTCAGAAGACGTTCCGCCTCTTCCAGTCTCTTGACCGAGAAGTCGATAGGCTCGCGGTAGTGGGTCATCAGCATGGCGAGGCGCAGCACCTCGCCCGGCCACTTGCGACCACCGAACGTATCAGTGTGCAGCAGATCATGGATGGTGAAGAAGTTGCCCTCGGATTTGGACATCTTGCGCCCTTCCACCTGCACGAAACCGTTGTGCAGCCAGTAGTTGGCCATCACCTCGGTATCATGCGCGCAGCAGGACTGTGCAATCTCGTTTTCATGATGCGGGAAGATCAGATCCAGTCCGCCACCATGAATATCGAAGGTCTCGCCCAAATAGCGCGCGCTCATGACCGAGCATTCAATATGCCACCCCGGACGCCCACGCCCCCAAGGGCTATCCCAGCCGGGTTCTTCCGCTGAAGACTGCTTCCACAAGACGAAATCACCCGGGTTCTTTTTATGCGTCTCAACGGCCACGCGCGCACCTGCGCGCTGGTCATCCAGATTACGCTTCGACAGACCGCCGTAATTGGGCATGGACTTGGTGTCGAACAGAACTTCCCCAGCAGCTTCATAGGCATGGCCGCGTTCGATGAGAACCTGAATCATCTCGATCATGCCGGGAATATTGTCCGTGGCACGCGGTTCGATGGTCGGCTCTTCACAACCAAGCTCGGCTACGTCGGCATGAAACTGATCGGCCGTCTTCTGCGTGACCTTTGCAATGGCCTCGTTCAACGGCAGGTCCGGATAGTCGCGCAGCGCCCGCGCATTGATCTTGTCGTCCACATCGGTGATGTTGCGCACATAGGTGACGTGCTCCGCGCCATAGAGGTGCTTGAGCAGCCGGTTCAACACATCAAAAACAATGACCGGACGCGCATTGCCGATATGAGCAAAGTCATACACCGTGGGCCCGCAGACATACATACGCACGTTCTTGGCATCAATCGGCTGAAAGGTCTCTTTCTGCCGGGTCAATGTGTTGGTGAGCTTCAGCTCTTGCGACGCGGACGCGGGTGCGCTCATGTCAGATCGTCTCCTGGCCGGCTGGCCGGGCGATCCACCTCAGAGAGAATTTTGCCAAGAGGGAACGGCCACAGCCAGCAATGGTGCTAGCTGCAAATAAGCGTGATCGCGATGAGGGTGCGATGTGCCGTTTTCATGCGCCTTTATTGACCGGTTTCACAAGCCGGGTCAAGCCTTGCCAGAGAAGCGCGGGTAAATTCTGAAAGGCTGTCAATAGCCGCTGATTCATCATTCTGAATGTTGTATGAATGGCTATATCAGGGCTGGTTCAAGGGCGGCATGCCACAGTTTGAGCATAGTCTTGACGAATGCAGGGGGCTGACATGCTTCAACGTCTGTTTGTAATCAGTTTTATCATCATCTTGTTGACGGCCCCCATGGCGCCGCTGATGGGACATCTTGTCGATCTTCAGCGAGACAACAAGATTGCCGCAAACTATCTGGGCACCGTCAAGACCACGGTCGAACGTGGTGCCTGCTCCTACATAGGCATTGGCTGTGACGAGCCACGCTACAGCTTCTGAGCACAAGCACGACAGCCCGCCAATCAGGTGGTCGAAGTGTCGGCGGTGACTATTTCTTGAGATACTCGCCGCATTTGACAGGCATCTGCGTACCCCACGGCATGATCGGCACGGTCGAGGTCGAGTTCTTCGGGCTACCTTCCACAAGCTTGTCCGAATAAACGACATAGACCAGAACGTTACGCTTGGCATCGCAGCCACGCACAATCCGCATTTTCTTGAAGAAAAGCGACCGGCGTTGGCGAAACACCTCATCGCCCTGCTCAAACTTTTCCCGAAATGAGATCGGTCCGATCTGGCGACAGGCCAGCGACACGTCTGATACTTCCTCGGCCACGCCAAGCCAGCCTTTGATGCCGCCCTTTTCCGGCACGGTGAAGTGACAGGCAACACCCTTCACGACAGGATCATCAATGGCGTAAGTGGCCAGCTTGTGATCCGGCCCTAGGAACTTCCACACGGTGGATTTCTTGAAGATCAGGTCGGGCTGCTCGGCGGCCATGGCTGCACTTGCTGACATCAGCCCCAATGCGGTTGCCAGAACCCCAAGGCCTTTTGCAACAGTCTTCATCCGTTGTTCCCCCATCACCGCTTGATCTCTCCTGCTTGAGTGCTTGCCCGCACACTTGCGTGCCTGTCCAGATGGTCGTCAAACTGGCAACGTGCGCCACATAAAAAATGTGGAGCGAGCCGCAAACAGGCCAAGTTTCAGACACGGGAGACCTTACCATGAAGAACGAGGGGAAGGGGCTCACGCCTTTTCGGTTTGAACCTTATCCTCAGAGACTGTCTCGTCTTCCGCGTCAGACGCCGTCAGATCATCCCGATCATTGTTGTCTTCAACATCAGCCTCGTCGACCTCGCCAGCGCCATCGGACAGCTGATCTTCCAGCAACCCCAGATCCACGAGACCTGCCGCACCCGCCATCTCGTCACCCGCATCATCCTCATGATCGTCGACAGCGGGCTCTTCCGCACTGTCATCGACCGGGGCTGCGATGTCCTCAAGCCCCTCGTCGGCCTCCAGCCCGGCAGTCGGCTGCCTGGTCTCGGAAACAGGCGCACCGTCATCGGCATGAGCGCCCGCCAGCAGATCCGCCAGATCCTTATCCTTGCGCAATGTCCAGATCTGGGGCTTGTCGATGCCTTGCGCCTCGTCATAGGCCCGAGCGACATTGTAGGGTAGCAGAGTTTCGAACAAGTCCCACTGACCGTAATGGCTTTGCAGACGACCGAGAGCCGTTCTGTAAGCCTCTTTCAGCCCCTGACCAGCCTCAACGCATTCCCCGACGGTGTTGCGAAGCGTTTCGACATACGATCCTGTCGCGCTCAAGGCCGTGGAAATTGCATCCGCCCCTTGCAACGTCGCCCCACGCCCTGGCACGAGAGCATTGACACGAAAGACCCCCACACGCTGCAACGCGCGCGGCCAGTCGTTCAGATGCGCATCGCCGCAATAGGGCGACACGCGATTGACCACGAGATCACCGGCAAACACAACGCCGCCATCCTGCAACCAGACAACCATATCGCCCATGGTATGACCGCGACCAAGGTGCATGATGCGCACATCGCGGTTTCCAAGGTTCAGGGAAATCGAAGAGGCCACCGACAGCGTTGGCGCAAGGGGGAGCAAGCGCGTTTTCACGTCAGAATAAAGACCTGGGAAGCGTGTCTGAGCCACTTCGAGATCATCCTCGCCCCGATCATCAAGCATACGCTTGGTCAGGTCCGAACAGATGATCTCTGCATCCTCAAAGGCAGCCGCCCCGGCTGTGCTGTCACAATGATGATGCGTCAGAACGATATGCTTCACGGGCTTGTCAGAGATTTCGCGGATCTTTTCCAGAACCCTTGCGCCAAGGACGGGAGACGACTGCGGATCGACAACCAGAATGCCGCGCTGCCCGATGATCACGCCCGTGTTGGAGCCGCCTTCAACTGCAAATGAGTGGCAGCCATGCCCGAGGCTTTGGTGAGCGATCTTGATCTTTGAAGCCGAAACGGTCTGACTCATACATAAACCTGCTTTTCTTGATCCGGACAGTCGTCCGCACTTTTCGGGCTGCGACAGCATTCTCTGGCAAAGGTCGCGCTAAGGCAGCAAACGAAACGGCAATCTGGAGCCACCTTCGCCTGCCATGCGCACCGCAAGACAGAGACATCTGCCTTGCAAGGGGATGTCTTTTCGGGCTGTCTGCTATAACGCTTTATGCAGACAAGCAAACAGGCAGCTCAATACCAAGAACGTGTTTGTTTCGTGGCAGGTTTGACCAGATGGCCAAAAGACGCAACATCCCACACGCCAAACGTTAGACTGTCAGGCTACCACAACCGAAAGACCTGCAAAGGCTATTGGCAACGCAACGTCATCAAGATCTGGTCTCGCCCGTTCAAATGTTCTTTCTTTTTTTAGTGAAAAACCGCATGGCTGCCCCCTCATTGACGCTGCAGCGCAAGCGAATCAAACTGATTCTTTCCGTTTCTCTGGCTTTCTCAGCAATGACTGGTGTTGTGTGCACCGAGACGACATCGGCGCGCGCCGGCGCGCACTCCACATGCCTTAGGCAGTCGGGTACAGCAAAACGCCGCCCCTTCGAGCAAGGACGGTGGGTTGATCGAAGTGCATTCCTGTGAGGACAGCAATTTGCCGGAACTGCGCTCTCACAGCACCCTCACCCCTTCGACCGGACGGCACGAGGCCTCCCCTCATCCCCTGCGGGAACCCTCCCCCTTGAGCACCCTGCGTGGCACGTTGGACAGCACAAGCGGTTTGACGCCACTCACATCAGACAGCCCTGTGGACCCGCAGATTGATGAGAGCTATATGCCCGATTACGGCCAGTGGCATCTCCCCCGTGCGCGCACCTATCGCACCTTGTGTGTGCGCACCTGCGATGGATACTTCTTTCCCCTGAGCTTTTCCGCGCCCACACAGCAACTGACGTTTGATGCGCAGCGGTGTGACCAATTGTGCCCCGGCGCGCCTTCGGCCCTCTACGTCTATCCCAATCCAGGCGGCTCGGAAGAAAACATGACCACACTGGAAGGACACCTCTACACCGACCTCAAGAATGCCTTGGCTGTACCGCAAACATTGGGTGCCTCAGTGCAGGTGTCAGGTGCAGGCGTCTCAATCCGGCCAAAACAAAGATGTCCCCTTGCGCCCATTGACGCTGCCGAGCGATGACGCCGCCGCTCAGGACACAAAAAAGGCGCCTGCGACATCTGCGCAAGCGCCCTTTTCAACCACCGGCTCTGCCAATCCCACTGGCTCGGATCTGCCCGCCAAAAAACCGATCAGGCGAGTCGGTCCAAAATATTTTGTCGTCCGATAAGCGGCAGCATGGCCTTCATGTCCGGGCCATAGCTCATGCCTGTCAGCGCCTTGCGCAAGGGCATGAACAATCCGCGTCCCTTGCGCCCGGTTTCCGCCTTCAAGGCTGATGTCCACCCCCACAGGTGTCGAGGGAAACCTCTCCATCCGGGAACATCTCGCGTGCCTTGATCAGAAAATCCTTGTCGTCGTCTTCGACAACACCTTCGACCGGTCCTTCAATGATTTGCCAGAATCCCTTGGCATCCGACACCTTTTCGCAATTTTCGCGCACGGTCAGCCAGAAATCTTCGCCGCCCTTGATGTCAAGCGCCACCAGCCGCTCGACCACGTCATCAAACTCAAGCGCATGCACCAGACGGGCGTTCAACTGACCAACCTCTTCCGGGTCGAACTTTGCCGAGGACCGCGACACGCTGGTCAGGTCAACACTCTCGGCCAGCGTGTCCAGATCGGCCACCGGCTCGACAGCGTGGCTCGTGCCGGTGAGAACTGCCAGCGACGCAACCGCCATAGGCTCATAGCCCGCATCGCGCAGCGAACCGATGGACAAAGCGCCCTTGCGCTTCGACAGGCCTTCGCCGTCACGGGTGGTCAGCAGGTTGTGATGCCCAAAGATCGGCGGGGTAGCGCCCAGTGCCTTGAAGATTGCAATCTGCACGGCCGTATTCGCCACATGATCCTCGCCACGGATGATGTGCGAGACGCCCATGTCGATATCGTCCACGATGGACGGCAACGTGTAGAGATAGGTGCCGTCACCACGGATCAACACCGGGTCCGACATGGAGGCCAGATCGATCTGCTGATCACCGCGCACCAGATCGCTCCAGCTTTCTTCGGTGCGTTGGGGCGTCAGCGGATCATCGGCAAAATTTGGCAGTAAAAAGCGCCAGTGCGGCGTGCGGCCTTCTGCTTCAAAAGCGGCGCGTTCTTCCGCCGTCTGTTGCAAGCCAGCACGATCATAGACTGGCGGACGGCCAAGCGCACGAGCGCGCGAGCGACGTCGCTCCAGCTCTTCAGGCGTCTCGTAGCACGGATACAGAAGACCGGCAGACTTCAGTTTGTCGGCCGCCGCATCATAGGCTGCCACCCGTGCGGACTGGCGCTCAACCCGGTCGGGCGCAATTCCGATCCATCCAAGATCGCGGTGGATCGCATCGACGTATTCCTCCCGCGAGCGCTCCACATCGGTGTCATCGAAGCGAAGAATGAACTGGCCATCGTTTTTCTTGGCAAAGAGCCAGTTGAACAGAGCCGGACGCAAATTTCCGATATGCAGGAGTCCGGTGGGAGACGGTGCGAAACGAACGGTAACGGTCATGATCCTCGCCTGAGTTGCTCTTGCGCCGTTGGATAGGCAACGCACTGAAAAAGGAGACAGGCGCTCGGCCTGCCGCTCGCATGCGCACTCGTCTGCGGCACGCGACAGATTGGATTTCTGCTCTAAAGGCCCGCGTCCGGCACTTCAAGGCCAATGTCGAGGGCGCACCCGGATTTCGCCGCCTCTCATGTGCGACAGGTCATCAAAGCGGCGATGCGTTGGCAGCCTCCAGCCGGTCTTCGGTCTTGCGCCGCGTGAGCAGAATGCGCGAGGCAACAAAGAGCGAAACACTGGCAATCACGCAGTAGACACCCATACCAGCCAATTGCAGATCGTAGGAGATATTGGCATCAATCAACACGCCGATCAGCCCCGGCCCTGCAGCACTGGCAAACACCAGCAGCGCATAGGAAACCGATCGAATAGAGCCGATGTGGCGCGTGCCATAGATTTCCGGCCACAGCGCCCCGTTCAACGTTGACGACAGGCCGTTGCCAAAGCCCAGCAGCACCATAAAGATGAAGATCGACGCGGTGCCATGATAGAAGGCCAGCACGAAACACCCGACCGTGAGCGGCAGCAGCACGAAGGGCAGGATCGAACGAGCGCTGAACCGATCGATGATGTCCCCGACGAAGAGCACTGACAGGAAGGACGAGACGGCAAGGAAAGTAAAGGCAGCCGCGAAGACCTCAATTGTCCAGCCCCGCAAATGCACCAGATAGACCTGATTGAAAAACACCGTCGTGCCGATAAAGGGCGGCGCAAGAATGCCAACGCAAACGAGCCAGAACACCGGGTCACGCAACACGTCGCGCCGCGTCCAGTTGTGTCTTGTATCCTTGGAAGACGCCTTGCGCGGCTCAGATTTCGGTTGGCGGCTTTCGGACAGCAACCAGGAGATCAAGGGCAATGCCCCCAAGAGCATCAACGCCGCACCCAACATCCATGTCTCACGCCAGCCAATCAATGCGGCAAGGGCAACGAAACTGATGGGGAAGATCGCCTCCGCGCAGGGCATCCCGATACTGGCGACAGAAACGGCCCGGCCGCGTTGCGCCTCAAACCAGCGGCCCATGGCCGTCATCGAGATATGCACCATCATGCCCTGCCCGCAGATGCGCAGCCCGAATAAAATGAAAAACAAAAGCCAGACACTGGTGCTGAAGCCCATGAGCAGACACAGACACCCGAGCAGCGCCATCACCACCATTGCAACGCGCTGCAAGGGATAAGTGTCGACGCTCTTGCCGACATAGGTGAGAAGGGCTGCACTGGCCAGCGTTGCCATCATGTAGAGCAGACCGAACTGACCATTTGACAGGCTGTATTCCGCGCGTACATAGCCGGACGACAGCGAAATGAAGAAGGTCTGACCAAAGGCAGAAAAGCCCGACAACAAAAATCCGGCAAGCAGCCAACGCGCGTTTTCACGCAGGAAACGGATATACGACACAGGCCCCCCAAAGGTCTTTTGAAAGTGTCTCACCCGCCTGACGACATGACAACGAGCGCCGCGCGCCCTCGTCCGACGCGGACCAGTCGGTCCACGTAGAACATCAGAGTTGCGGCACATCTGTGCCAGATCCTCAAACGGGAGGAACCGTAGCCTCCTCAGCTGCGGTCCCGGAAACGATTTGTAATGGGATACCGGCGGTCCTTGCCAAAATTCCGCTCGGTGATCTTGGCGCCGGGTGGAGCCTGACGCCGCTTGTATTCGGCAATGTAGAGCAAGTGTTCGATTCTGTGAACAAGTTCGGGCGCATGTCCGCGCGCCACAATATCCGTGACCGCCATCTCATGCTCAACCAGACAGACCAGAATGTCGTCCAGCGCATCATAGGGCGGAAGGCTGTCCTGATCGGTCTGATCTTCCCGCAATTCCGCCGAGGGCGCCTTGGTGATGATGTTGGAAGGGATCACCTCACCCGCAGGGCCAAGCAACCCCTTGGGATGGTTCTCGTTTCTCCAGCTAGACAGATGATAGACCTGCGTCTTGTAGAGATCCTTGATCGGATTGTAGCCGCCGTTCATGTCGCCATAAAGCGTTGCATAGCCAACAGACATCTCCGACTTGTTGCCCGTGGTCACCACCATGGAGCCAAACTTGTTGGAAATCGCCATGAGGATGACGCCACGCGCACGCGACTGGATGTTTTCCTCCGTCGTGTCCTGCTGGCAATCGGCAAACAGGTTGGCCAGTACCCGGCCAAAGCCCTCGACAGGCTCGGCAATCGGTACATGATCATAGCGAATGCCAAGCGCTTTGGCGCAAGCCGCAGCGTCCGTGACACTCTCGCTCGACGTATAGCGATAAGGCAGCATGATCGCATGAACCTTGTCGGCGCCAAGGGCATCGACAGCCATGGCCGCGCAAATGGCGGAATCAATACCGCCCGACAACCCCAGCACCACGCCCGGAAACCCGTTCTTGAGCACATAGTCGCGCAAACCCAGAACGCAGGCGCGATAGTTTGCCTCATCAATGTCTGGCAAGGGCGCATTCGGACCATTGTCACAGCGCCAGTCGCCCGCCTCATTGCGCGTCCAGTCCATGACGGCTATTTCCGTTTCGAACTGCGGCATCTGGTAAGCCAGCGACCGATCTGCATGCAAACCAAACGAACCGCCATCAAAGATCAACTCGTCCTGCCCGGAGACCTGATTGCAATAAATCAGCGGCAGACCGCTTTCGACAACACGGGCAACAACCACCTGCAAGCGCTCGTCCAGCCGGTGCATGGCATAAGGAGAACCATTCGGCACCATGAGGATTTCGGCCCCGGTTTCGGTCAGGCACTCGATTACCTCTTCCTTCCAGATGTCTTCGCAGATCGGCACACCGATGCGCAGACCATGAAAGTCGATAGGTCCTGGCAAATCGCCTGCCTCGAAAACGCGCTTTTCGTCAAAAACGCCGTAATTCGGCAAATCCACCTTGTAACGACGGGCCTTGATCTCTCCATCGTCAAGCAGACAGACCGCATTGTAGCGCTTACCATTTTCCAACCAGGGAGAGCCCACCAGCAGGGCCGGACCACCATCAATGGTCTCGCGCGCCAACCGGGAGACCTCTTCCATGCATGCCTTCAGGAAAGCCTCTTTCAGCACCAGATCTTCGGGCGGATAACCGGAGATCGTCAACTCAGGGAAAAGCACCAGATCCGCACCGGCCGCCGCCGCCTGCTTGCGCGCGTCGCGCACCAGGTCGGCATTGCCCGAGACATTGCCAACGGTGGGATTGATCTGTGCGACCGCGAGACGAAAGCGGTCCGTGAAGACTTTTTGGGAAGAAGATGCGCTCATGGGGTCGATCTAATCGCTTCGGCGAAAACTTGCAATCATGCCATCGGCATGAACGTGATACCGGCTTGTTTCCGACAGAAGACAGTGCAGTGCAAGCAAAAACCTGTTTGCCCCACCAGAACAATGCCCTGCGGAGCACTGCCGAGACACTGTCCAGCACGGCTTTTCGACGAAAAGCACAAGCCTCGTCTCTCAATCGCAAGAAACCCGATCAAATAGACAAAACGCCGCGACTTGCATCGCGGCGTTTGTCATTCAAAGGACGTCAAGCGCCCTGCCTTATTTCGGATCAGCCGTTGACGGCGACCGGAGCCCCTTTGGCACGCGCATCGTGGCTGTTGCGCAGCTTTTCAGCGACAAGAAACGCCAGTTCCAGAGCCTGATCAGCATTGAGGCGCGGATCACAATGCGTGTGGTAGCGATCGCCAAGCTGGTCGGCGGTCAGCGCATGGGCGCCACCGGTACACTCAGTCACATTGGCTCCGGTCATCTCGATGTGGATGCCGCCAGCGTGTGTGCCTTCGGCTTCATGAACCGCAAAGAAATCCTCGACCTCTTTGAGAACGCGCTCGAACGGGCGTGTCTTGTAGCCATTCGCCGTAATGGTGTTGCCATGCATCGGGTCACAGGACCAAACGACAATCTTTCCGGCGCGCTCAACAGCCCGAACCAGTTGCGGCAGATGATCGAAGACCTTGTCCGAACCGAAACGGCAGATGAGCGTCAGGCGACCCGGCTCATTGTCCGGGTTCAAAATGTCGATCAGCTCCAGAAGTCCTTCCGGCGTCATCGACGGGCCGCACTTGAGGCCAATCGGATTTTTGATGCCGCGGAAAAACTCGACATGCGCATGGTCAGGCTGACGTGTGCGGTCGCCGATCCAGATCATGTGACCTGAGGTGGCGTACCAGTCACCACTGGTGCTGTCGACACGGGTCAGCGCTTCCTCATAGCCCAGAAGCAAGGCTTCATGGCTGGTGAAGAAATCGGTTGACCGCAACTGCGGCACGCTGGCTGCATCCACGCCACAGGCGCGCATGAAATCGAGCGATTCCGTAATACGATCTGCCAGTTCCTGATAGCGATTGCCCTGCGGGCTTCCCGAAACAAAGCCCAGCATCCACTGGTGAACCTGATCCAGATTGGCATAGCCACCCTGTGCGAAAGCGCGCAGCAGGTTCAACGTTGCCGCCGACTGACGGTACGCCTTGGTCATGCGCTCAGGATCGGGGATCCGGCTTTCTTCAGTGAAATCGATACCATTGATGACATCACCACGGTAGCTCGGCAGCGTTACACCGTCCTTGGTTTCATTGTCGGACGAACGCGGCTTGGCAAACTGACCGGCGATGCGACCGACCTTCACAACCGGCTGACGTCCAGCATAAGTCAGGACAACGGCCATCTGGAGGAATGCCCGGAAGAAATCGCGGATATGATCGGCATGGTGCTCTGCAAAGCTCTCGGCGCAATCGCCCCCCTGAAGCAGAAAGCCCTTGCCCATGGCAACATCAGCCAACTGCTTTTTCAGATCACGGGCTTCACCTGCAAACACCAACGGCGGAAAGCGTCCCAGACGCGCCTCGACATCAGCCAAGACCTGCTTGTCGGGATATTCTGGCACCTGCAAGATCGGTTGGGATCTCCAGCTTTCCGGTGTCCATTTCGCCGCCATTTCACCTAACTCCTCATGAAGAGGCCGGGCCCCTTCTCTTTCGTCTGCTTCTAACCCGGAATTTCGTGAAGTCCGGGCCACACTTTGCTCATTTCGGAAGAGGCATGACTTATACACGCCCCCTCGGGCTAAGGCCACATGGGTGACCACAAAAAATGCGCTGAATGGCGCTTTTTTACGCTGTCACAACTCCGCTTGCGGCGAAAGCATGGTGAGGTTCAGCGGCGTCAGTTTTTCATCAATAAGATCATAGAGATCCAGCGGCAATGCCACCGCTCGCGGATAAAGCGGTGACGCCCGATCAGCCAGCACTGGCACATGCCATCCATCCGTGGTCTCGATGAAGTGATCAATGCCCTCAGGTCCCCAGAAAGCGTAAAATCCGGCAAGCACGCAATCAAGATAGCTTTGCAGGATGGGAAACTGCTCATTGCCCCAATGGTGATGCTCTTGTTTGGCGCGGAAGAGGAACAATTCGTCTGGCCCCGGTCGCCCATAGGCATCGCAGGCAAAGCTGTCTGAGATTTCAGCGACCTTGAAATAGCCCGCCTCGCGCTCTTCAAGCTTCGCCAGCCCCGCAAGAGGCGCTTCCACCACAACACCACGAATGGATCGCGTCGCATCCGGGATCACTGTCAACGAGCATACGCCCTTGCCGCCACCGCGATCCACGCAGATCTGCCATTCTCGCGCCCATCCTGTCAACAGGCCAGACGTCACTTCGGTCTCCGAGGGAAGTGTCTTCACATTCACCAGAGACCCATAGCCAAAGTAATGCATCTTCATGAGGCCATGCTTCTAATCAAAATTGTCGCGAAAATAAATCATCTTTCGAAAAGACATGGTCCCGTTTTCAAGCAGGCCCAGACAAGAAATGCATCCTGAACAGAGGCTTCCAGCGGCGCTACAACCAAGGATAATCAACACATGATTGTGTGTCGAAACATCCAAATATCTTAGAACTTTATTGTGTCCTGCCGCATAGAAATTGATTTACTTAAACAGGTCTGTTCGCACGCACACTCTTCAGGGAAACTTTCATTTCTTGACCTCTTTCCGACATCTTCCAACATCCGAGGCCAACGCCAGCCTCTCGGACAAGAGGATATTGAAGACGGCCTTTCTGCTCGCCTTTGCACTCATCGCGCTGACCTCTTTATCTTTGGTCTTCATTGGCTTCGTTGCATCTTCCGCCTCACGCGAGCAGACCATCGAGGCAGAACGCAAGCTGATGCAAAATGCGGTGGATGATCAGATCCAGGTAACGCTTCACCAGCAACTCACAGTGACCCGGTCAGATCGCACCGTCGACAGTGTGATCACTGACTTCAAGCCAGACATCATTCGGCGTGCGATGAAAAGTCTCTGGATGGATTTCGGCTTCGATGAAAACCTGATCGTCGCGCCGGATGATCGTTTACTTGCGCTCACCAAGGCTGACAAGGCATCTCTCAAACCCGGAGGAGTGCTGCGCCAGCCGCAATTGTTGAAACTGGTGACCCGAGCGCGCGACATGTTCACCCGCACCCACATCGCGGTGAAAGGCGGACTGAGCTATCCAGCCTTAAAGACGCTCAAACCTGAGCAGATTGCCGTCACAGGCATCGTGGAGATTGACGGCACAGTGTCCCTCGCCGTTGTCGGCCCCATCCTTCCCGATCACGAGCAACCACATCTGCCAGAAGGTGGACCAACGATCCTCATTTCCTTGCAACACCTTGACCACTCGGCGCTGCACATATTGGACGAAAAGTTGAATTTTTCGGACCTGACCTTTCAGCGCTGCAGGCACCGCACCAGCCTGATCTGATCACCCTGCCCCTCAAGGATATCGATGGCCGCCAGATTGGTGTCTTCGCATGGCGCAGCTATCTGTTTGGCATCAGCTTGTGGCCGACGATCATCCCGGTGATCATCATCGTCAGCAGTATTCTGGCGTTCATCGCCTTCAGTCTTGCCTGGCGCATTGGCCGCCTGACGGTCTCTCTGAATACCAGCCAGCGACTGAACGCCTATCTCGCGCAACATGACGCACTGACCGGCCTGTCAAATCGACGCGCCTTCAACGACCTGCTGGAGACCGCTCGCGCCCGTCTGAGACAACAGCCTTTCGCGCTGATCCATTGCGATCTGGATGATTTCAAACATATCAACGACACCTACGGACATCCCGCTGGCGATGTTGTTTTGAAAAGTGTTGCCGACCGCATGACCGATATTATCGTCGGGAAAGGCACGGCCTGTCGATTGGGCGGCGATGAGTTTATTCTGCTGATCGACGGCACAACCATTGTTTCTGAGCTGGAACGGCTCTGCGAAGATCTGCTGGCGGCAATCAATCACCCTATTGCCATTGATGAAGGCGGCCAGATGGTCCGCGCCAGCATCAGTCTTGGCCTGGTGATTGCCCGCGATCCAAACTTGCATGTCCGCGACATCCTGGCCTCACTGGATGCGGCCCTTTATCAGGCCAAGAAAGACGGCAAGAATCGCTTCGAGGTCAACACACTCACCGCCAGTTCGTGATCGAGCAGGCCGGAAAACCTGACGCTGATCAAGCAACCATCGGCCCATTTCAAAGATAAAGAAGATCTGACGCAAAAAGGCCCGACGATGTCGGGCCTTCTCGTGTTTCATGACATAGTGAGGCGTCGCTGACGAGATCAGCCGCGCAACCGTGCCGTTGGCGTGCGCATGGTCACCAACTCTTCGGCCGCCGTTGGGTGAACCGCGATGGTCGCATCGAAATCGGCCTTGGTCGCGCCCATCTGCAAGGTAATGCCAAGAACCTGCGCCATTTCCCCCGCATCCGGTCCAATGACATGCACCCCTAGAACACGATCATTGTCTGCATTGACAATGACTTTCATCATCATGCGTTCATCGCGCCCTGACAGGGTGTGTTTCATCGGCCGGAACCGCGCCAGATAGATGTCCAGGTTCGGCGTCTTTTCCAGAGCCTGCTCCTGCGTCAGACCAACCGTGCCAAGTTCCGGCTGCGAGAACACTGCGGTCGCGATCAGATCGTGGTTTACCGTCCAGGGATTGTCACCAAAAAGCGTATCGGCAAGCGCATGTCCTTCGCGGATGGCCACCGGCGTAAGAGCTGCGCGGTCGGTTACATCGCCCACTGCATAGATCGAGGGAACGGAACTCTGCGAGCCTTCGTTCACCTTAACTTCGCCCTTGCGGCCAAGCTCAACACCCGCCTTTTCCAGCCCCAGATCTTCGGTGTTCGGATCGCGGCCGATTGCGTACATCACCTTGTCGACCACCAGTTGCGTACCGCTTGCACAGGTCACTTCAAAGCGACCATCGTCCAGTTGCACGATCTGGGAGGGGGTCTCGTTGGTGCGAACCGCAACGCCCTTCTTGACCATTTCATCCTGGATCATGTCCCGGACATCGCCGTCAAAGCCGCGCAGGATCTTGTCCCCCCGATACATCAGCGTGGTGTCAACGCCCATACCATTGAAGATCCCGGCAAATTCCACCGCGATGTAGCCACCACCAACGACGAGGACACTGTTCGGCAGTTCATCCAGATGGAACGCTTCATTGGACGTGATGACATGTTCGATGCCCTTAACCGCCGGATCCAGATTCGGCTTGGCCCCAACCGCCACAAGAATAGTGCGCGCCGTCACCGTTTCATGGTTGGCCAGCAGTCGGATGGTGTGAGCGTCTTCGACAACCGCCCGGCTCTCGTAAGTCGTCACACCAGCCTTTTCCAGGTTGGTTTGATAGATCTTTTCAAGGCGGTTGATCTCCTGATCCTTGGCCGCAACCAGCGCCTTCCAGTCGAAAGAGCGCTCGCCAACGGACCAGCCGAAACCTTCTGCATCCTCAAATTCCTCAGAGAACTTCGAGGCATAGACGAAGAGTTTCTTGGGAACGCAGCCACGGATCACGCAAGTGCCGCCAAAGCGATATTCTTCGGCTAAGGGCCACTTTGGCACCGTGAGTTGCTGCGATCCGCGCCGCACGCACGCCACCGGAACCACCGCCGATTACAAAAAGGTCATAGTCATAGTCGCTCATGCGCGTTCTCACTTCATCTTGTCGCAAGCCGATTGGCGGCTTTCTTCCCTGTCTTCAGGGTCCAAATCTAAAAAGAAGGCGGCCCGGGGCCGCCTTCCTACATAAGTCTTCAGGCAAAAAATGCCAGATCAGTTCTTCTTGGCAGCGTCGCCAGAGCCCTGCTCGTCGGTCTTCAGCTCATCGCGGACCATGGCGACCATTTCGGTCGACATCTTGTTCTGCCACTGACGCGCGGCACCGATGGCGAGTGCCGTCATGGTCGGGCCTTCCTTGGCGAGCTTGGCACCCAGCGGCGACTTATAGAACTTGGCAAGCTGGTGCAATTCATCTTCCGAGAACCGGCGTGCCCAGACTTGGTAAATGACCTTGTTCAGATCAGGACGTTCCTTGGCAAGTTTCAGGGCCACATCATTTGTCGCCTTGATAACATCCTGCGTCCGCGAAGGATCGGACTGAATGAACAGAGTCCGGGTCTGTTCTGCCAGAAGCGGCAGGATGTCATCGAAAGAATCCAGCGAGTTGGTCGCCATGATTACTTCCTTGGCAGCCTCAAGATGGCTCTTGCTGATCTTTTCCGGCGCTTTATCGCCGGCAGCATAGGCGTTCATCGGGGCCAGGCTGGACGCCATCATGGCAACACCAACGAGCGAGCCTACCGACAACATGGATTTGAATTTCATTTCTAGAACTCCATCGCTGGCTTGGAAGCTTTTGTTCCCGCCTCAAATTCCGTTTTACCGCGCCGGGGTTACAACCACGACATTATCTGCATCTGCCACATAGGCGCGCTCTGCCAGCCCAAGAAACAACCCGTGCTCCACAACACCTGGGAGATCACTCAAGTCGATAGCCAGCGCTTCCGGGTCCATGATGCAGGTCAAATGCGCATCCAGAATGTAGTGCCCACCATCTGTGACAAAAGGATGGTCGTCACCCCGCAGCGTGAGTTTTCCAGACAAACCGTTTGTCTCAAGCACATTGCGGATGTGACTGCGTGTGGCTTCCAGACCGAAGGGAACCACTTCGATCGGTAAAGGAAAGGCACCGAGGTGATCGACAAGTTTGCTCTTGTCGGCAATCACGATCATGCGATCCGAGGCTGCCGCGACGATTTTCTCGCGCAGCAAAGCACCGCCGCCGCCTTTGATCAGGCCCAGGTCGGGACTGATCTCGTCAGCGCCATCGATTGTCAGATCAAGTCGGGATTCAACATCGAGCGATGTCAGGGGGATCCCTTCTGCCAGTGCCAGATCGCGGGTCTGATCGGACGTCGGCACACCCACGATGGACAACCCCTCACGCACCCTTTGACCAAGCCCCTTGATGAGGAATGCCGCCGTGGATCCAGTTCCGATCCCGATCTTCATTCCGTCTTTCACATCATTCAGGGCCCGCTCTGCAGCCAGACGCTTGCCTTCAGCGCTCATGCGATTACATCCTCTCCCGGCAGGCGACCTTATATCAGTCGCTCTGCAAGATCGATTAACACGCAAATCTTGCGAGCGCAAAGCGGCATGGCAAGGTTTCAAGAATTGAAGTTCGAAAACGGACATTTCCCGGCATACCAGCCCT
The DNA here is from genome assembly GCF_055809635.1 of Roseibium sp. 10G30-5. Taxonomy (NCBI): domain Bacteria; kingdom Pseudomonadati; phylum Pseudomonadota; class Alphaproteobacteria; order Hyphomicrobiales; family Stappiaceae; genus Roseibium; species Roseibium sp. 10G30-5. The sequence goes on along the minus strand of NZ_CM147918.1, from coordinate 3,590,680 downwards.
TGAGACACCAGCGAAGAAGCTCTAGTTCAAGAAAACAACAGTCTCCAACGCACCAAGGTACTGCATGACCCAGCCAGTTCTCATCTTCGATCTCGACGGTACGCTTGTGTCTTCAGCGGAAGATCTCGCCCAGGCGCTCAATGCGACCCTTGCCAAGAACGGCATGGCGCAGCTTGACCCGGCATCGGTAAAATCCATGATTGGTCAGGGAGCCAAGAAACTTTTGCAAAAAGGCATGGCCGCAGAGGGGGTGACTTGGGACGAAGACGCCCATGCCCCGATTATGGCCGACTTTCTTGTCTATTATGCAGAGCATCTGGCCGATCAGACTCGCCCCTTCCCCGGCGTTCTGGATGCGCTGGATGGACTGCGCGCCAAGGGCTACAAGCTGGCGATCTGCACCAACAAGGCCAAGCGCTTTACCAATCCGCTGGTGGATGCCATTGATCTGCGCCGTCATTTCGATGCGGTCGTGTCCGGCGATACGCTGGATGTCTCCAAGCCCGATGGTGCGCCGCTGCTGGAAGCCATTCAGCCCTGACTGGCGGCCTCAAGGATGGCTCAATCATGGTGGGTGATTCCATCACAGACATCGATGCTGCGCGTCATGCCGGGTTGCCCGTCATCGCTGTTGATTTCGGATATACCCCCATTCCCGTCACTGAATTGGGGCCAGACGTCGTGATTTCTCACTTCAACGAGCTTCTTGCGGCAGTTGACAGCCTTACTGTCACCAAACAGAATTAAAATCATGGGAAAGAGAGGGCCATTCCGCCGTTGCATGGCTCCAGCGGGATCAGCTCTCTCATTCCAATCACCATCGGCATAACAGGTCGAAGGACTGCACATTCATCATTTCAATTGACCTGCCAATCCACTGACCTTGCTCCGTACCGCGTCAAGAAGCGGTCTTTCGAGTCAGGCCCCATAAACGAATTTCAGTTAGCGTCTGCCGCACTGGCAGAAAGCGCGGGCGGGCACCTGCTCTGCGACATTGCGAGCCTGGACTTCCTTTATTGTGCCTCCTCCGAGATCCGCTTCATCAGCGCCTCAAGTTACCCCATCCAACCACGCGGGGACAGCGTGATCCGGCAGGTGCTTCAGTGCTGCCAACCCAGCCCCGCCCGCGCATCGTTTCGCTCCTTGCGGATGCGAAACAAAGGACACCTTCATGACTTCTTCCGCAGACGCAGCCGCGTCTTCAAGTTTCACGCCGCTGATCGAGAACAAGAAAGAGCGCCTGCTGGCGTTTCTCATTCTCTTGCTGGCGATGTTCATGGCGACCATGGACAATCAGATTGTGTCCACGGCCCTGCCGACAATCGTTGGCGAGTTTGGACATCTGGAGCGCTTCAGCTGGGTCGGGTCGGCCTATCTGTTGACCACAAGTTGTGTGATGCCGCTCTATGGCAAGCTTGGAGATCTGTTCGGCCGCAAATACATCATCATGGCAGCAATTACCATTTTCACCGTTGGATCAATGGTTTGCGGCCTCTCTACCTCGATGAACTTCCTGATCGCGGCCCGCGTCCTTCAGGCGCTTGGCGGTGGTGGCATCATGGTGTCGTTGTTCGCGATCAACGCCGATCTCTTTGCGCCGCGCGAGCGGGCCAAATACCAGAGCTTCACCAGTCTTGTGCTGGTGCTGTCGGGCACCATCGGGCCAACACTGGGCGGCACGATGACGTCGCTGTTCGGTTGGCGGTCCATCTTTTACATCAATGTGCCCGTCGGCGTTCTGGTCCTGATTGGCCTTGCCTATCTGATCCCCTACAAGCGCCCCGCCCGCACGCCGAAAATCGACTATATGGGCATCATCTTGCTGACGTGTACCATCGCCAGCATCGTCATCTGGACGGACAGCTCGGAATTGTTCGGATCACTGTTCAATCTCAAGAGCGCCGGCATCCTTGTTTTTGGCGTTCTTGCGGCCGTTTTCTGGGTCCAGGTGGAAAAACGGGCGATTGAACCGGTGATGCCGCTGCATCTCTTCAAGAACCCGACGATCCCGTTGCTTTGGGTCATCTCGATCCTCAGCGGCTCGGTCGGCATTGCCATGTCGAATTATTATGCGCTGTTCATTCAGTCTGGACTGGGAATGACCCCGCTGATCGCAGGACTGTTCTTCATTCCGGTCACTGGTGGCATTGCCATCGGCTCGCTGACCTCTGGCCACTTGATGTCGCGGTCCGGCCACTACAAGAAATTCTCCATCATGAGCATGGGCCTCAGTACCATTGCCCTTGCCTGCTTCACGCTGGTGGACACCACAACACCCGTATACGTCATGCTGCCAATCTTCCTGCTGCAAGGCATCGGCGTCGGCCTGGGGCAGCAAGTGCCCATGCTCGGCATCCAGAACGCAGCCCCGCGCCGCGACACGGGCGTGGCCTCCAGCTCCGTCACTCTGACCCGCATGGGAGGAGCATCTATCGCCATCTCGTTGTATGGCGCGATCATCTCGCATTTCTTCGATGCCTCGACCCACACCTTCCCCGGCATCAACAATGTCGAGAAGTTAACGCCGAAACAGATCGCCAATCTGCCTCAGGCGACACAGGATGCCATCGGCAAGCTGTATATCGAGGCCTGTCACCCGATGTTCGTAACCGCTGCGGGACTGGCGTTTCTGGGGTTCCTTTGCGCGCTGTGCCTGAAGAATGTTCAGCTTCCCGGCAGAGAGGACACCAGCTCCGCAGACCCTGCCCGCGGAGGACCACCGGCAGCCCCCAGTCGACAGCCCAAAAGGCCTGATCAGGTCTCAAGACGAGACAAACGGAGGCCATCCCCCGTTTGTCGTTGATTTTCGGCAAGGCGCTGCCCGTCGTACGGATGAGGGCTTTTCCTGAGCATCACGGGTCCCCAAACGGCCCTTAAGCCTTGGCTTTTTCCACAAGAGCAGACTTGCACTGCGCCAGAATGTCCTTTAGATAACCGCCACGCGCCGACAGGCTGCGGGCGATTAGCTCAGCGGGAGAGCACTCCCTTCACACGGGAGGGGTCACTGGTTCAATCCCAGTATCGCCCACCATATTTTTCCCTTTAACTACATAGACTTAAGCTATTTTTAGGAAGCCCTTTTTGTTCTCTATATCGTAATTACTTGCAGAACAAAGCAAGAATGTGCCATGAACATGCAGGTAGGCTCGTACAAAACCCGCACAACTTTGTTCCTGACACGTTCATGTTTCCGGAGTTCCCTCTGGTTCAATTGAACCAGATAGCATTGCTATTCATGCACTGCTGGAACTATCTCACGTCTAGAACATGCGCTCGAACCGAGTGCCATAGATATCAAACCACAACGTGGTTGAACTTGATGGCAGCCGCTTACACCTTAAGTTCAGATACACACCATTGACCGATCCGGGCGCCAAGCTGACTTGCAGGATATATGGATCATACAACGTCGCCTAGCCATGCCGCAGATCTGGCGATCTCATAGCCCCTTCCGAGTGCCATTAGACGGTTTGACTGCAGGATTATGAAAACGTCCAGGCCATAAACGGACCGTCAGAATGCGGTCAGATTTGGGAAAAGCATACGACCGTGGCTCGGTCGCACACAATCGCTTCCGAGCCGGTGCCGCCTTAAATCATGATCTCAATCAATCACGGCTTCGCGCGCCCATTTCAGACGCTTGCTCTCTCCTGCCCTTGTCCTGAAAGCAGCCATTCGTAATGCCGCAAGAAAAGGCGCTTTCACTCGCTTTCGATTAGATCAGTCTTCATTGAAGATTGCCCAGTCTAAGTTGCGCAACCTTGACGGCAGTGGAAAGCTTTCCCAATATCAGGGGTAGAGCCAATTTTTTATGCATTTAAGCAGTCGCCATCGAGGTGAGCAATTGATCGAAAGTATCCATTTAGCCAATGAAGGTGCATACGATGCGGCCGGCACTAAGCTCGAAGGTTTGAAAAAGCTCAACTTCATCTTCGGCTCGAACGGATCAGGCAAGACAACAATTTCTCGCGTTATCGAGGGCTCGGGAAATTTCCCTGACTGCCAAATAACATGGGCAGGCGGCAGCCCAATGGATACCATTGTATACAATAAAGACTTTGTTGAGAAGCACTTCGACGCAGAAATCGGCATCAAGGGCATATACACGTTTGGTGGAAACGTTGAGGTCGCTGAGAAGATTAAGACGCTCAAAAGCGAAGCCGATGCAATGAAAGCAAAGCTTAGTGACCTCCGAAAGACCCTTAGCGGTGAGGATGGCACTGGCGGGAAGAAGAAAGAGCGAGAAGATCTCGCAGCACAGTTCTTAAAAGATGCATGGGATGCCAAGAGAAATTTCAGTGATTTAAAAGATGCTTTCACCGGGCTAAACAGCGACAAGAAGAGGTTCCGCGACCGGTATCTGACCGAGGCCTCAAGCAACGTAGCTATAGTTAGGGATATTGCAGAGCTTCGCGAAGACGCTGCGACCGTGTTCTCGGTTTCGCTGTCAGAGGCAAAGCTTTTACCCAATCAGGACAGCTCAAAGGTTTCGGCGTTGGAGAACTCGGCCATCCTCGAAAAGAGGATCATCGGCAAAGAAGACGTGGATATCGCGGCGCTGATCGAAAAGCTCGGCAATAGCGACTGGGTGCAACAAGGTCGGCAGTATTTCGATCAGCTGGAAGACCAGTGCCCTTTCTGCCAGCAAAAGACAGACGAAGCCTTCAGACAGAGCCTAGAGGCGTATTTTGACGAAAGTTACATCTCCGATCTCGCGGCTATCGACAAGCTGCTCGCCGACTATACCGATGCGGCAAGAGAGCTACTGACCGCTTACAGCATGTCCGACATTGTTGAATCGCCCTACCTTGATCGCGAGGCTTTCGACAAGGATGTCGCAGCTCTTCGCTTGGCACTCGATAGCAACGTTAAGCACGTCACGGCGAAGCGGAAAGAGCCTAGCGCCCCATCAACGCTGATTGATACAGCCCAGCTGCTCGCGGCGGTGAATACCCACATCGCAACGGCCAACAAGAAGGTCAAAGTCAACAATGACACCATCAACAATCTTGCAGCCAGAAAGAAAGAGCTGACTTCGCATATTTGGAAAAGGCTGCTCGAAGACACAAAGGCGGTTTACGACAAGTTCAAATCTGAAACTGGTGGGCTGGACAAGGCCATCACATCGTTAGAAACCCAGATTGAAACAGAAAAAAAGAACTTAGATGACAAGCAGGAAGAGATAGAAGATAACGAGCGGAAGATCACCAGCATCAAGCCAACGATTGATGCCATCAACAAGCTCCTGAAGTCATTTGGGTTCACCAACTTCCACCTCGTTGAAAGCTCGGGGGGCGGATATTATGAAGTCAAACGCGCAGACGGAAGTGATGCCAAGAGAACCCTAAGCGAAGGAGAGAAGTCCTTCATAACATTTCTATATTTTTATTATCTGGTTGGCGGATCATTCAGTTCGTTCGGCGGCACGGCTGACAAGGTTGTAGTGTTCGATGACCCCATTTCGAGCCTTGATGCAGACATTCTCTTCATAGTCTGCAATCTGATAAAATCAATCATTGCCGAGATGCGAACGGGCACAAGTGCGATAAAGCAGGTATTTGTTCTCACGCACAATATTTATTTCCACAAGGAAGTGACCTTCGACAAGAAGCGTAGCGCCGCTACGGCTAGAAGCGACGAGACGTTTTGGATCGTGCGCAAGACATCGCAGCGATCAGAGCTAATGCCTTTTGCCGAAAACCCGATCAAGTCGAGCTATGAACTTCTTTGGCGAGAGGTCAGACAAAAGCCGCCGTCAGATACTGCAATTCAGAACGTCATGCGCAGAATTCTCGAACATTATTTCAAATTCTACGGTGGCATAACGCCAGAGGACATTATCGAAAAATTCGAAGGCAAGGACAAAATGATCTGTAGCACCCTACTGTCTTGGGTGAATGACGGATCGCACTTCGCCGCCGATGACCTCTATATGACGTGCGATCCAAGTCAAGTTGATCGTTACCTGAACGTGTTCCAGAGAATTTTCGAGAACTCCGATCACGGTGGTCACTTCAGGATGATGATGGCTGATGACTATGTGGAACTGCCCGCTGAAGAAACCCAAAAGACGCTTGTTGCATCGGCGGGGGCTGGTGACATGGCTAGCTCAAACGCGGCGGCATTGTAATTCGGCATGCCGGCCCGAATGACCGGTTCGGAAAAGCTGCGCTTCACTCGAACGTCCGCTCAGGCTCCAAATAACTATCTACCTACCAAGTCGAAAGTCCGCTTTGTTAATGGAAATCTAAAACCCTTCAGTTCGCTCTAGCCCTTCTTCCTGTCATTCATTTCGACTTTAACCAAAGTCCCCTTCCCACTCATTGTTGTCATGCGCCGGACCGGGACCGAGCCTCGGCTACCGGGATACGACCTAGGGTGTTTCTTCCGGAACTGTCATTTCTGCCAAGAGATCTCTGACGCAGCGGAATGTATGCTCACAGCATCCTTTTTCGGTTGCGTGATTCGAGCAAGAGATGACGACAAAGACCGCCGTCCGTCCCCCCATTGACAAGATGAAAAAGGCACTTGCCTTTCAAAAGCAGGGCGATATCGAACGCGCCCAGCGCATCTACAAACTGGTGCTCAAGAAACACCCGGACTATCCCGATGCCAATCACCTGATGGGGGTGTGCTACCGGCAGGCTGGTGATCCGTTTCGCGCCTTCGAATACATACAGAAGGCCATCTCGCTGGCCCCTGACAAGGGGCCGTTCTACGCCAATCTGGCACGCACCATGATGGACATGCCAGACACAGATCCTGAAGGACTGTTGGAAGCAGCCGAACAGGCATTGCGCTTCAGTCCCGACCTGCTGGAAGCGCAAAACATGCGCGCCATTGCGCTAGCCAAGATGGGAGAGCCACGCAAGGCCGAAGAGATCTTGCAACAACTGATCGTCAGGGCCCCTGACTATGCGGAGGCTTATCGAAACTATGGTCTGATCCTGCGCGACAACAAGGACTATGACAAAGCCATCGCCTTCTTCAAGAAGGCAACCTGGCTGGATCCGTTGGGAACAGAAAACTATCTGCAACTGGCACAGTGCCGCGCTGAATGCGATCAACACAAGCAATCGGAAGCCGAACTGGAAGAAGCGGTCGAACGCTTCCCCGACAATGGCGATCTGCTGCACGAATTGGCACGTACGAAGTTCCGCCTCAGCCGAACGGTTGAGGGCTTGCCCTACGCCCAAAAGGCGCTGGCGCTGGACCCCAACGACGAACACCGCATGGTGACCCTGGGCGTTACCCTGCAGGCTTTGGGACACTACCGTGAAGCAATCCAGCACCTTGGACGCGCCCTGCAGAAGTGTGACGGCAAATTGCCCACCGCAGTCTGGAACATGGCGCATTGCTATTTGGGGATGGGCGACCTTGAAACCGGATGGGACGCCTATCCCAGCCGCTTTCAAAGCCGTTTCACCAGCACCTTGCGGCGTATCTTTCCACGACCGGAGTGGACAGGGCAGGACATCACGGAAAAAACCATTCTCGTCTGGCTTGATCAGGGGGTGGGCGATGCCTGGCGCACAGGCACCATGCTGCCAGATCTGACAAGACTGGCCGACAAGGTGATCCTGGAAGTTCCGAACAAATTGCTGGCGCCTTACAAACGCAGCTTTCCAGACATCGAGGTGCGCGTTGCCGCCTACGATCCGGAGACGCTGGATGCACGGCTTTCAGACTATGATTACCACATCGCTATCGCTGATCTGGCGCGGTTCTTTCGCCGGTCATTCGAGACATTCCCCACCATCAGCGAACCGCCCCGCTACACATTTGATCAGGCCAAGGCCCGCGGCTATCTGGAGCGCATCAAGGGGGCTTCAACCAAGCCCGTGGTCGGCATCGGCTGGCGCTCGCGTGTGCTGCTCGCCTCCCGCGCACGCTACTATTTGTCCGCCCCGCAGATTGCTCCGCTTCTCGAATTTCCAGATGTGATCTACGTCAACCTGCAATACCAAAGCCTAGAACGGGAGCGGCGCTATTTCATCGAAGGCCGCAAGGCCAACTTCCTGCACTTCGAGGATGTCGACCTGTTCGATGATCTCGACAGCTCGGCAGCCCTAGCCGCCTGCTGTGATCTGGTGATCTCGGCCAATGTCAGCACCGCAGATATGGCGGGCGCCTATGGCATCCCCTGCTGGCGCTTTGGCCCCCGGAAGCCCCGCTGCTACTCGGACAGGAAAACCCGCCATGGTATCCGGCCATGCGCTTTTTCACCATCGACGAGACGCAGGATGCCGTCCACATCGTGCCGGAACTCAAGACCTGTTTTGAGACCTGGCTATCGACCTTCTCGCCCGAGCAGCGCAATGCCCGCCTCGGGCTTTGAACGATTTTACAGGCGCGTGGCTTCATAGGCGAGCCATGCATCTTGCGCGGCCGCATGGCTTTGCGGCGTACCCACATCAATATGACACACGGTGTTTTCAAAAGTGTGGCAGCGGCCCAGAAGCAGCGGCAGCAAATCCCGGCTGATGTCGGGGCTCTCCCCTTCGAGAGACAATGCCATACGCGCCACTTCCGGCTGCATGAGAAAGACAGCACCGTTTGCGAGGTTCCCCGGCGGAGTGGCAACCTTCTCGTGAAACCCGACCACCCGTCCCAGCTCATCCAGTTCCAGAATGCCGCAACTCGATGGTGTCGGAGTGCGAAAACTCATCATCGTCAGAAGACAATTCTCCGGCCTTGCCCGATGCGCAGCCTCAAAAGCCTTCAGATCCGCCAGACACAAATTGTCCGCATGCGCCAACAGAAACGGGCCGTTTGACAAGACGTCCGCGCAGGCCCGGAAAGTGCCGCCGGTTCCCCGCAATACCTTTTCATGAATGATGGAAAGATACGGTCGCACCGGATGCCTTGCAGCAAGATAGTCTTCCACAACGGGGGCCAAATAGCAGGTGTTGAGCAGGATGTGCTCGTAGCCCGCGGCGATGAGGCGCTCCAGCCAGATGTCCAGGAGCGGCCTGCCGCCAATCGGCACCAGACACTTGGGGATCTGGTCGGTCAGAGGGCGTAACCGCTCGCCACGTCCCCCAGCCAGCAACAGGGCTGTCTTGTGCGCGCGGCCCGGGTCTATGGTCTGTTGCATTTTCATCGGCCGCCGTCTACTGCAACTCGGCCATCAGCGTGGCCAGTTGCAAGGGACGATTGCCGACACGTCCCACCTGACACGCGGCCGCCAGAGAACCAAGATAGGCCGCTTCCCAGATACTGCCCCCCGCCGCCAGCGCAAGCGCACTGGTGACGAGCAGTGCATCTCCCGCCCCGGCAGGATCACGCACGCTGGTTTGCAGCGCGGGCAGACGGTCCACCAGCGTATCGCCATGCGGCAGGGCCGCCCCCTCACTGGTCTGCACCAGCATCCCCTCGCCGCCCAGTGTCACGAACACATTGCGAACGCCAAGCTGATCAATCAGCCTGCGGGCAAGTGCTGCCAGCCCATCCTGATAATTGTGGCTGGCCAGACGCGCCTCATATTCCGTTGGCGTGATCAGATCGACGCCCTTGAATCGGGCAATATCGCCCATTTGCGACGAACTCTGACTGTCAGCCACCACACGAATATCATGTGCCTGACAATGCTGAATCACATGATCCACCATCTCTTGCGCCAAAGCGCCATAGCTGAAATCGGAAAACACCAGCACATCGCACCCCTCAAGGTGCTTCTCGATCCTGCGTTGCAACCGTTCGCGGATCTGCTCGGACACCGGCACGTCAGTGTAGCTGTTGACCCGCAGCAGGGTTTTTTCGTTGGCACGATAGCGGGTCTTGGTCGTGGTCGGTCGTTCCGGGTCCACAACCAGCTCGGCTCTCACACCATAGGCGGAGAGCTTTTCCTCGGCATAGCTTCCCGCCGGATCGTTGCCCCGCACCGAGAGAAAATCAACACTTGCCCCAAGTCCCCGCGCGTGTGCCGCCACAATGCCCGCGCCGCCAAGATAATAATCCGTCTTGATGGGCCGAACAACGATGGTCGGATCTTCACGGGACATGCCAACGGCCTCGCAAGTCTCGTAACAATCGACGATAATGTCGCCCAGCACGCAAGCCCGCACATCGCGCAAGGATAAGGCAAGCTGTTGCAGACGCACCATGTCAAAGCCATGGCGATAGCAAAAGTCACGCGGCTTGCGGATGGTCGATGGCCCACCCACAGGACCTTCCAGTTGTTCCAGTTCCAGCGCCGTCAGCTTGACGTCGCCTGCGCCGAACACAAGCTTGCCACCATACCGCGCCAGAGCCTCGCTTTCCGGATTGACCCTTGCCCGGTACTCCCATCCCTTGACCACAATATCCGGTTGATTCACTTCAACGAAGGCCACAACCCCTTCATGGATCAACACCACTTCATCAACGCATCCAACGGCCATCAGGGCTTGTAACCGTTTGTCTTCCGGCACCCGTGTGTCGCCGACCATGGCGTCACTGTAGGCCCCGACGATGAGATGTGTTCCAAGGCTCGCGGCATATTCAAACAGGCGCATGTAGCCCGGATGCAGAACATTGAAGTACCCGGTGACCAGCACTGTTCGCTGACCTGCATACGCCGCCCGGTCCAGGCTGTACGGCTCGTCCCCCCTCTGGTGCAGAGACTGGTTGGCACCATCTGAGGACGATGCAGACCGAGGAGCAGGCGCTTGCAACACCTCGACTTCGAAGGCGTGCAGGTCTTCCAACGAAGATATGGCGTCTTCTGCTGACTGAGGTGTCTTGTTGTCTGGATTCGAGGTCACTGGCTCATCTTGCTCCAGAACGGCAGGCACACTTCTCGTCGACATCTGACGTAAAGCCTCAAGGGCAGCGCTTTCAGGAAACCGGAAAGCTTGTGTAGCGGGGCCATCAGCTGCGTCTTGCTGCTGTTCCTCGCTGATTTTGCGCCCCATACCACCACCACCTCTCCGTCGTTGCATCTCTATCCAGCAAGTGCAGTGGTCTGATTCTCGATCAGGGCTGTCATGGCCTCAAATTCGCGGCAAATGGCGTCATAGCTGTCATCTTCCCAACACAGCTTCTGGCAGGGCTGGAACCACGACGGACTTTTGCCATCCTCAAACAAAAGACCCTCTATCAAGAACCGACGCGATGTCACACCAACGCTTTCCGTGATCCATTTCATCAACACAAAGCGAACGTTGGCATTGCAAATGGCAGGCGCCGACGTTCCATTGTTGACCATGAAGCTGAGATAAGCCTGCTCATACAGCGCCGTCCGAAGATCCACGTCCCAGACGACATGCGGCATGAAGGTGATGCCATCCGGCACGTCGGCAGGATCTTGAAAGACACTCTCGAAATCGGGCACCAGAACCGGCAGATACCGGGTGCGGTCCAAGGACTGAAGAAATTGGATCCACGCCGCACGATTGCTGTTGCGGGCGGTCTCATAGGTCGATTCCCGCAAGGTGACGACGACCGGCAACCGGCCATCAGCAACCTCGTCCAGCCATTGTCTAATCAGACGGTTGGCTTCCTCACCTGCGCGCAGATGCTGCAGCTTGACGCCCTCGGCTCCCAATTCATTGAACCGCCGAAACGTGTAGGACGGCACAGCGCGAAACTTGACGTCATAGCCCTGCGGAAACTGATCCTTGCCCCGCAAAAAGTCATAAGCCTGATCGCGTGACTGAAACGCCGTCACCGCAGAGCAGGATGGCAGAATGGCGGCGCAATCCTGAATGATTTTGCGCAGCCGCCAGATCTTTGCCGCGTCATCCACGGCGCCTGCATCGCGAAAGCCGCCATTGGGACCGGGCACCACGATCAGGTGAATTTCATCAAGGCCACGCTCCAGCCGATACGTCTCCGCCAGACACAAGAAACAGCAAATATCAAAGGTCACTGGCGACTTTTTCAGATCGTAGCAGGCATATAATATTCGCGACATTCCGACCTCTTCCGCTGCGTGTGCGACCCTTTATTTATGAAGAGCACGAGAGCCAAATCCAAAGCAAAGCATCCTGCTTCCGGCTTTTCCGCAGGAAAGCCCCAGACCATGCCTTTTCTAACTAGGGACAGTTTTCTCAGGCCTGCAACTCCACCCGCCCCTGCACCGGCTCGCCCGGCACACCGCCTGGGCCGTTGGCTTGCAAATACTGCATGAGCATATGCCCCACCATAAGCTGGCAATCCTCGGCAATTTGCATGTCGTCGATGGGAAAATGCAGCACAATGTCGGCCAGCTGCGCCGCTTTGCCGCCGCTGAACCCGAGCACTGCTGCCGTGACCAGCCCCATGGCGCGCGCCTGCTCCAACGCGCAGATGATATTGTCTGAATTGCCGCTGCCCGACAGCACGATCAGCAGATCACCCGGCTCGGCGAAGGCCCGCAATTGTCCGGCATAGACCTGATGATAGCCGACATCATTGGCGAGGCAGGTCAGTGTTGCCTGATTGGCCGGCAGCGCCTGTACCCGCATCCCCTGATCGGCAACGCCCAGCGCACAGCCATAGGTATAATCATTGGCCAGATGGATGGCATTGCCAGCACTGCCACCGTTGCCACAGAGGAACAACTGCTGTCGATTGGCCCAGACCCGCTGCATCTCGCGCGCGAGCGGATCCAGCGCCGACCAATCAAACGTTCCGATGACATGCGCCATGCGGGTGGCGTACCTTGCGAACACAGCACTCATGCCAGAACGGTCTCCTGCATCCAGGCCAGATTATGGTAGCGAGGCTCATCGACAAGCGATCCGTTGCCGAAACGCTCGACAATCTCGTCGATCGCATCTGAGACCGTCTTGCGCGGGACAAAGCCGGTGGCCAGAAGCTTGTCGGAATTGACGCGGTAAGAGCGCGGGTCGTTGGATGGACTGACGACAATCTCGGCCTTGCAACGTGTGCAGACCATCTCGGCAATCTCCAGGATCGAAAGGTTTTCGAACCCGGCATTATAGATGCCCTGAACCTTGTCGCCCGCAGTCAGCAGATGCAGATAAACGTCGGTGATGTCGTCCATGTGGATATTCGGCCGTGTCTGCCCGCCACCAAACACCGTAATGCGACCATTCTTGATGGCCTGCATGGTCAACATGTTGACCGACACATCAAAGCGCATACGCGGCGAGTAGCCACACACGGTGGCCGGACGGACAATCTGCACCAGCATGTCCTTGGCATAACTGAGCAGAACCCGTTCTGAGACCATCTTGGTCTTGTTGTATTCCGAGATCGGGTCCAACGGCAGATCTTCAGTCACCTGCGCTTCTTCCTTGACCCCGTAAACGCTGCCGGAGGAAGCGTAGATGAACTGCTTCACCCCTTCCCGGCGCGCCTTATCTGCCAGTTGCATGGTAGCCAGTGCGCTGATTTCCCAAGTCAATTTGGGATCGAGATCCCCGCAAGGGTCATTGGCGATCGACGCCAGATGGATGACCGCATCGGTACGTGTCAAATCCAGCGCATCGACGTGGCGAACATCCCCTTTGAGCATTTGCAGACCGGGATGGATTTCCAGAAAATTACCGAACCACTGCGTATCCAATGCCAGCACTTCGTGTCCTGCCGCCAGCAATTTCGGCACCAGAACAGTTCCCTTGTAGCCGCACGCTCCGGTGACCAATATTCGCATTGCCGATCCTCATACGTACATGCCAACGACCGACGCGCTGTATCCCCGCACCCGTCCGGCGTCGTGGCCAGAAAAAACTTGAGAAGATGCCTGAGCGCCATTTCCGGCCCATCAGGAGCTTCAAAATCGGCATGAACCACCTGAAACCCCGGCGTTTCCGACGCACTCAAGCGTGTGTCGCGGCCAACGTGGACTCCGAGCCCGAGATCTGCGCGATAGCCCGCCAGCATGTCGCTGTCCCGGTCGCCAACGATCAGAGACCGGCGCATGTCCAGCGACAGCGCCCGGCCAACGATCTGCAACAATCCGGGATTGGGTTTGCGGCAAGGATGCTCGCGCCCATCGGCAGCAGGGGCTGCTCCGCATGCCAGAACTCCGTCCAGATGCGCGTCAAAATCGGCAAGCAGCGTCTCCACTCGCCGGGTCACGGCTTCAAAGGCATCCCAGCCGAAATATCCCCGCCCGACACCGGACTGATTGGTCACAACGAAGACCGGGATATTCCGCAGGTTGGCCGCTCGCACCAGCGGCACAACACCTTCGATCAGCGCAACCCGTTCCGGCTGGCCGATATACCCATCATCACGATTCAGAACACCGTCGCGGTCCAGAAACAGGGCGCGAGCCCCGGGAGATGTCCAACGTAAATCGACCCAAACGGTGTCGGAGATCTGTAGGTCCGACAAGAAACGCTCCTCGAAAGAATCATAAATTCTTTGACAAGACTGGCATTCCCCTAGGTTCAAATCAAGAATTACGCATAATTTCCGACAGAGTTTTTTATATTATTGTCAATTTTTACTATGTTCATTTTGCTATAAAATCGTTTTATTCTGAATATCATAGATATATTCGTGTATTTCGCCTCGTCGCAAACAGCAGGTCGGGTGTGCGGAGTCGCGCGAGCAAGCAGCATTATCGCCCCAAACGTCGCGAATCGTCTCTTTCAAAGCCTCATAAAACGCTCTCGCCCGGAGCCTGCGCCGTGTTCGAAGCAGACTGGGCACGAAGCCCGATCATCCACCGGACACTTGCAAGACCTGATCCAGAAAAAATCGCCGAGATCATCAGAGATCAAGGCTTTTGGCGGCACTATCGGCAAAAATCCCATGATTCCAGCACCGCCGAAACTTCCCTAGGCTCAAACAAACAAGTGTTTGATTCTCCGTCACTTGCGGAGGGCCAGAGATATTTCCGGGTGGATGATTTCATGACGCAAAAGATTGTCGCAATGGTGCCAGCGCGTGCAGGCAGCGAAGGACTCCAGAACAAGAACGTCAAGCTTTTGAACGGGATGCCGCTGTTCTATCATAGCGTCCGCCCGGCATTGGCCTGCCCGAAGGTGAGCGAGACCTATCTCAACTCGGATTGCGATGCCTATCTCGACATGGCTGAAGGCTATGGCGCAAAGCCTTACAAACGCCCCAAAGACCTCGGCACCTCAGCCATTGCGCTGCAACCCGTGCTGGCGGACTTCATCGCCCATTATCGCAGGACTGTTGGTGACATTGATGCCGTCATGGTGCTTTACCCGACCTACCCATTTCGCACGACACAGCATCTCAGTGACATTATTGATTACTTTCTCTCCGAGCCGACATGCGACAGCTTGATCGGTCTGAAAACGCCCGACACGCACCCCTATCTTTGCGCAGTGCAGAATGACGACAAGTCGATCACCACAGTGATGGACTATGACGTCAACACATATTTCCGCCGTCAGGATTATCCCAAGTACTACCAGTTTTCGGCATGGTCGCTGATGGTACGCGCCTCTGCAATCAACCGGCTGAATGCACAGTTGTTCTCGGAAAACTCGGTCGGATATGTGGTGCCGGAAGATGTGCCCATCGTCGACATCGACACGCAGCAAGATTTCCTCTTTGCGCAATATCTGATCGACAAAGGGTATGTCAGCCTGGAAGCATAAGGGGGACGCGAGCAAGTCTCTGTCCCCCCCAAAAAAAATGGTGATGCATGACGCCTATGGGCTCAGTTCGCTTAACTTCGCGAGACAGGCAACAGCTTAGATACGGCGCGCGAACACCGTCACGAAGGACCCCCAGAACGCAGGTGACATGCCCGCGTCGGGGAAATGCATCCGTTCAAAAGCCTCTGATGTATCGAAGCGGGTGCCAAAAAAAGGGTACTCCACCTTTTCGACAATGAAGTCGGTATCGCGCAAAAACCGCATGAGGGAGTCATCGGTGAAAAGCGAGACATGCGTTGGATCATGCAGGAGGCGAAATCTCCCCTTGAACCGCCGAGCAGCAGCACTGGCAAAGTTTGGCGTGCCACACATGAAAATGCCCCCGGGGCGCAGAACCCGGTGCACCTGTTGGACGAAGCTCAAAGGGTCATGCAGATGTTCGATGACGTGATTGGCGACGAGACAATCCACCGTTCCACGTTTGGCCAGCGAGCCATCAAACAGGCGATTGATGATCTCCGCGTCTGTGTGCTCAACGGCAATCTTGGCCGCACTGGTGGAGGGTTCGACACCGACCCGCCGGTGCTTTGTGTCTACCTGTTCCAGCAGTTCGCCAAAGGCGCAGCCGACGTCCATCACCAGCCCGGGTTCCAGCGCATTGATCGCCTCGGCCAGATAAGCGACATCGCCCTTGCGTGATGCCCGCTCGCGGCTTGGGTCGCGCAGTTTCCCATCCGGATCCTTACGCTGATCCCAATAGTCGTCCGGACAAGGTCTGGCCGGGTATTGAACGAAATAGTCCAGCGTTTCGTATAACCGCAGACACTCGGCAATCACCTCGTCCGGATCGGTCAGATGGCTCACACCGTTTCCTTTCGCCGCAGTTTCTCTGCAATAGGCTTTTCATCCTCGTAAAAGCGGATACTGCCGTCACCCAAAACGGTTTCCAGACGTCGGATCTGCGCGACCAGATCGCTCACTTCCGACATTTCAAGAGAGGCCTTCTGATCGGACCCCCAATCCTGCCGACTGAGCGTCACATGTCGCTCGACAGACGCAGCGCCCAGCGCAACAGCGGCAAGAGTTGGCAAGATCCCGGCTTCATGCCCCGAATAGCCAATATTGAGATCAGGGAACAACGTCTTGAGTGTCATGATGCCGCGCAGGTTGATTTCCTCATCGCGCGTTGGATAGGTCGAGGTGCAGTGATACAGGCAGGCGATGTCGCCGCCAGCAGCACGAATGGTTTCCACCGCCCGCGTGATCAGAGAGACGTCCGACATTCCGGTCGAAACCAGCAATTTATGCCCGGACGCGGCACAGTAACGCAGGAAATCCCGGTCAGTCAGCATGGCCGACGCGATCTTGAGGTAGCGTGTCTCGAATTGCGCGAGAAAATCGACCGAAGCCTCATCCCAGGGCGAGGCGAACCAGTCGATCCCCAAGTCACGACACAGAGCGTCGATCCTGCGATAGCCAGCGGCGTCGAATTCCAGTCCTCGCTTCAGATCGCCGTTTGTGGCGCCAAAAACACTTTCACGAGGCCGTGCCAGCTCTTCCTCGCTGTACACCACCTCAATTGAGCGCTTCTGGAATTTGACCGCATCACACCCGGCGGCATGAGAGGCACGTATCATCTCCAGTGCCCGATCAATATCGCCGTTATGGTTGATGCCGATTTCGGCGATGACGTAACACGAGTGGTCTGTCTTCATGAGCCCGTTTCTCTTCTAACAGAAAGTGTTGTGGCGTCCGCAAAGACTTTCAAACCACCTCACACACATGAATTCGTGACACCCGCACCGGAAATTGTCCAGCAACCGCACCTGTCTTTGGGGAAGTTTCCGCGCCAATCCCATCACGCGTTTTTGACAGAGCCGTTTTTGCTATCAGAACGCACCCGAAAGGCAAATAAATTGCAGAGGAATCCACTCATGATACTTGCTCTTTTATCATTGTTATTTAAGCTTAGATTCGCACCACACAACGTCGCAAAGCAGACGCAGGACCCCGAACATGAAAAAAGGCGTCTGCCGGATGCAGACGCCTTCTGATCTTTTCTAATTCGCTTAATGCGCAGGTGTGGCCTCAGCCAACGAACGCGCGCTCGACCACAAATTCAGCCGGCTTGTTGTTCGCCCCTTCATTGAGGCCCGCCTTTTCCAGCAGCACCTTGGTGTCCTTGATCATGTCCATGGATCCACAGATCATGCCACGGTCTGTGGCCGGATCAATCGGGGGCAGACCCAGATCCGAGAACAGCTTGCCGTTCTCGATCAAATCGGTAATACGCCCCTGAAAGGGATAGTCTTCGCGGGTCACCGAGGTGTAATGCACCAGCTTGTCGCGGGCCAGATCACCGATCAGTGGATCATTGATGGTTTCTTCCACCAGATCGAGACCGTATTTCAACTCCGCCACTTCGCGACAGGTATGGGTGACGATGACCTGCTCGAATTTTTCGTAGGTTTCCGGATCGCGGATCAGGCTTGCAAAAGGCGCAAGTCCGGTTCCGGTCGAGAACATATAAACGCGCTTGCCGGGAATGAGGGCATCATTCACCAGTGTGCCGGTCGGCTTCTTCTTCATCAGCACAGCATCGCCCGGCTGGATCTTTTGCAGATGCTGCGTCAAGGGGCCATCGGGAACCTTGATCGAGAAGAATTCCAGCTCCTCATCCCAGGACGGGCTGGCGATGGAATAGGCGCGGTACAGCGGCTTGCCATCAATCATCAGGCCGATCATGAGAAATTCGCCGGACCGGAAGCGGAAGCTGGCCGGACGGGTCATGCGGAATTTGAACAGGTGGTCGGTGTAATGCTGGACCGACGTGACTTCCTGAACATAGGCTCCGGCTGGAGCGGCAGCTTCAACATCAGCAACTTTTGCAAGGACGTTCATCTGGTTCGGCACTTCCGTCTGTTTCAGGATTGATTTGCGTTAAACTAGCATCGACTGGCAGCTTGTCAGAAGAAACGTCGCGCTGTTGATTTGCGCCGGGCTGAAAAAAACAACCGGAAACGACGCATCTCGCAAAGATCATTTTTCAATGCGCGCGGTTTTCCGATTTTCGCAAGAGCGAGCACAGAACGATCCCGCTTGCAAAAACCTGACCTCGCCTGCGCACACCACGTCTCCACCGCAGATCCAAGCCACTGGCGTCCAGCTGGGCGATCTGACAAGCGAGATGAACAAGCCATACCCTGACAAACTGCATTTCAGGCAGCCTTTTGCCCGGTTTATGTGGTGAATGCAAGGCAAAGCGCGTGGTCGCTTCCGGCTGAGGCACAGACCACGCGACAAGTTCTGCGCCCCTGCTCACATCGTTGCTTCCGGACCAAAGTTCCGGTGACCTTGAAGCGAAAATCATTTCCATCATCTGATGGGTTGGTTTAGAAGAGCACTTCTTTCCAGCGACTTGAGAGGGCAGACATGTCAGACCCCCGGATCATCGACGGCAAAGCGATTGCAGCATCCGTCCGAGACGAAATCACCCGCCGATCCGCAAAGCTTCTTGCGGAAAGCGGCAAGCGTCCCGGTCTGGCGGTCGTACTGGTGGGGCAGGACCCGGCAAGTCAGATCTATGTGCGCAACAAGGAAAAGACAGCCACCGAATGCGGCTTTCATTCCGTCAAGCACGACCTGCCCGCCGACACCTCGGAAGAGGATCTTCTCAAGATTGTCGAAACGCTGAACACTGATCCGGACATCCACGGCATTCTGGTGCAATTGCCCCTGCCCGCACATATTGATGAAAGCAAGGTGCTGTTGCTGATCAAGCCGGAAAAGGACGTCGATGGGTTCCACCCGATCAATGTCGGCCTGCTGACGTCCGGCGAACGGGACAAGGCGCTTGTGCCCTGCACACCTGCCGGCAGCATGGTGCTGCTCAAACAGACGCTGGACGGCGCACTGTCCGGTCTCAATGCTGTCGTTGTCGGGCGCTCCAACATTGTTGGCAAGCCGATTGCCAGTCTGCTGCTTCAGGAAAGCTGCACCGTGACGATTGCCCACAGTCGCACACAGAACCTGCCCGATGTGATCGGTCGTGCCGACATTGTGATCGCGGCGGTCGGACGCCCTGAAATGATCAAGGGTGAGTGGCTCAAGGAAGGCGCTACTGTCATTGACGTGGGCATCAACCGCCTGCCCGCTCCAGAGCGTGGTGAAGGTAAGACACACCTTGTGGGCGACGTGGATTTTGACAGCGCGCTGCCGCGCGTCAAAGCAATTACACCGGTTCCTGACGGTGTTGGCCCGATGACAATTGCCATGCTGATGGCCAACACGCTGACGGCAGCCAGACGCCTGTTAAACCTGCCCGAGGAAGAGGCGCTGTTCTGAATACCGGGGAAAGGCGGTTGTCTTCGTTTTCCTTTCGTGCTTCAAAAAATCAAGGCTTCAGTTACCAAGATCAACTAGGGTCGTCCCTCAGGGATAAGACCGGGATGTCTTGTGCAGCACTTATATCAGGCGGACGGAACGCTTTAAAAGCGCCGCCCGTTCAACCTTCGGGCTTTGTATTCCGACCGACAACATGGCAGGCGGCAGTTAGTGGTGTGTCTACCGCGCAAACGATCCATGAATGAAACGCAGGACCAGACAGTCTCCGGCGCAAAAGGCGTGTGCCCAGCGCCTGAAAAGCCCACCCCTTCACTTCCCTCCACGGTTGCGCGCGCCTTGCGCAAGCCTGTGGTTCTGGCAACGCTTGCCGGCATGACGGCAACATGCCCTGCTCCGGCCTATGCGCTCGATGTTTTCGGTTTCCACCTGTTCGGTGCCAAGGAAAGCAACGAGGATGCTGTCTATGATCCACTCGCCTACAAGGCTGAGGTGAAAATCGACGGCCTTACGGGAGACGAAAAAGACGATCTTGAGAAAGCCATCAAGGCCAAGAGCGTCCTGATCTCAAAGCAGAAAGATGCGCCGTCCGGTGAAGCCGGACTGATCGCGCGCGCGCTGTCAGACCGCAAGCAGATCCTGGCTCGAACTCTACAATCAGGCCCGGTATGGCGGTACGCTGGAGATCACACTCAACAACCAGCCGCTGGACAAGGTGTTTGAAAACGGCACCATTCCCGGTAAACGACCTGTGCAGGTTGTCGTCCACCTGACGCCCGGCCCGCTTTTCACGTTTGGCCAGTTGATTATCGACGCGCAGAATGTTCCAGATGGCAGCCTGACGCGCGATCCGGCGCACTGGGGTCTGGACGCAGGATCGCCCGCCCAGTCAGGAAAGATCCTGATCGCGGCCAACAGGATCGTCACCTCGTTGAAGAACAAGGGCTATCCGAAAGCTCAGATCATCGACAAGTCGATTGTCGCTGATCACAAGACCAAGAAGCTTGATGTGAAGCTGATCGTTGACGCCGGTCGCGCAGCGAAATTCGGCGCTGTCACCATCAAAGGCACCAAGATCACCGACGCGGATTTCTTGCGCAAACAGGCACAGGTACCTGTCGGCCAGACCTACTCCGCCACCGAGATCGACGCGATTCGTGAGCGGCTGGACAAACTGGGCATCTTCTCGTCTGTGCGTATTGAAGAAGGCATGATCTCGCCAGAAGATGGCACCATGCCCATCACCATTGAGGTGAGTGAGAGCAAACTGCATGTCATTGGAACCGGCCTCACCTTGGTCCACGACCGAAGGCGCAGGGATTGAAGGCTACTGGAAACGGCGCAACCTGTTTGGGCGTGGCGAATTGCTGTCTGTGCAAGGCTCCGTCGGCGGGTTGCTGCAATCCGATGTCAATGATCTCGACTACGCGGCAAGTGTGGCACTGACCCAGCCAGGCCTCTTTGGGCCAAGCACCAAGTTCACGACCAGTCTGGGTGTCAAGCAGGAAACACCGGATGCGTATACCAGCCGCTCAATCACGCTGAACGGTTTCGTTGAGAAGCAATTCACCAAGGCGCTGAGTGGCAAGGTCGGTGGCGAAATCTCCTTCTCCAACGAAGAAGATGCTTTCGGCGACAATGACTATTTGCTGCTGGGTGTTCCGGTCGAGGCCACTTTCGACAACCGCGACAACAAGCTGGACCCGACCAAGGGCTTTTATGCCAATGCCAGCGTCGAACCAGCCTTTGATGCCCTGTCCGGCAATCCGCTGTTGTTCATGAAGGCCACTGGCTCGACCTATTATTCCCTCGACGACAAGGGGCGCTATGTGCTGGCGGGGCGTGCAACCATTGCCAGCATTGTTGCACCGTCGCTGCGCTCTGTTCCCGCCAGCCGCCGCCTGTTTGCCGGTGGGGGCTCCATTCGCGGCTATGATTACCGCGATGTCGGACCAGAATTGAACGGCGAAACCGTCGGCGGTCGCAGCCTGGTGGAATTGTCGGGCGAGTTGCGCGTCAAGTTGACGGACACGTGGGGCCTTGTCGGCTTCGCAGATGCGGGCAATGCCTATGAGAACACCATTCCGGACTTCAGCGAGCCGTTCAAGATTGGTGTTGGCGCCGGGCTACGCTACTATACGGCTATCGGTCCGCTGAGAATCGATGCCGCCATTCCGCTCAACCCGGATGATGGTGATCCCAGTTACGCACTCTATGTGGGTTTGAGCCAAGCGTTCTAACGCTGGCATGACCTTCCAAAAAGAGTGAGCCGCTTGACGCAGGGTCTCAAAAAGGACTCGGTCGTTAGGCAGGTTTCAAAATCCAACCCGTCATTTTATCGATTGCACCAATATGAGGATCGGCAGATCTTGAAACGCCTTGGCAAAATCCTTCTGGCCCTTCTTGTTATCTTGATCGCCCTGCCGGTCGTTTTCATTGCCGCGCTGCAATTTCAGGCCGGACGCACCGCCGTTTCCAATCTGGTCAGCTCTCTTGCCTCCTCCGATGACATGAAGGTCACATTAACCGACCTGCATCTGGGCTGGGGGCTTGATGCCCACGTGCAAGATGTCACGCTTGCCGATCGCCAGGGTGTCTTCTTCAAGGCCAGTGATCTGACGCTGGACTGGTCGCCACTTCAACTCTTCCAGCGTCAACTTGACATTCAGCAACTTGCTGCCGCGCGTCTCGACCTTGAACGCCAGCCCGTTCTGCCAACGTCCTCCACGGACACCCAGACTGAGACCAGCACCAGCAGCGGCCCGCTCAACCTTTATGGTTTCAGCGCACGGGTGCAAAAGATCGCCCTCAAATCCATCGTGCTGGGCAAGCCTTTGCTTGGCGAGCAGATTACCTACGACCTGCAAGGAGCGGCGAACCTCAAGTCGTCACCACTGCAAGTCGGGGCCAACATTCAGGCCGACCGTCTGGATGGCCCGGGCGGACGTGTCCTGGCCAAGGTTTCCTTTGCACCGGACCAGCAGACGCTGGGCGTCAACCTGAGTGTTCAGGAACCCAAGGCTGGCCTTATTGCGCGACTGGCGCAACTTGAAGATCTTCCGGCCATCGACTTCAAGCTTCAGGGCGACGGATCGCTGGCGCAAGACTGGAGCGCCAAGCTGGATCTTGCCCTTGATGGCCGCAAGATCGCCAAAGGCACCGCCACACTGACAACGACACAAGGCCAACAACGCCAGGTCAATGTGGATCTTGACGGCCAACTGGCACAATTGACCCCGACCATTGCCAAGCCCTTCCTGAGCGGCACAACCAACCTCAAGGGACAGGCGCGCCTTGGCACCGACTTCAAACCCCTGTCCGGCGACATGACCCTGTCGACAAAGACGGTGGCGCTAACGGCAAAGGGCGCCTTCTCGCCCGAAGATCAAAGCCTGACCGGTACGGCTGATCTTGACGTTACGCCAGAAGACACAACGCCGATTTCGCTTGATCTCGGCACCCGGCAGGTGGCGTTCGGGCCGCTTGAATTGCACCTCACTGCCAAGGGCAAGCTGACAGATCTTGCCTGGTCCACACGCCTTGATGCTACAGACCTGAGCACCACAGAAGGATCCGTGCAATCGGCCAAACTGACGTTGGCCGGGCAGAACGCCGATCTTTCGGTCACCGATCAGACTGTGCCCTTTTCGCTGCAATCGCAATTGACCGGCATTGATGCCAAGGATCCAAGCCTTGCCGCGCTGAATGGCCAGATCCAGCTGGATGGCACCGGCACTGCCAAGCCAGCCCAACAGCTCGCACAGCTCAAGGTGCTGCATCTGGTCACACCTGCGGCCAGTCTGACGCTGGCAAACACCACGGTTTCGCCCTCATCGGCAAAAGGCCAGGCCCACATCAAGGCCGCTGACTTGTCGATGTTTTCCAAGCTTGCCGGGCGCACGCTGGCAGGGGGGTCGACACGGATGTCACCTTTGATCTCAACCCACAGACCCTTAAAGGCGGCGTACAGCTTGCCCTCACCGGCACCGGCGTGAAAAGTGGCATTGCGCAGGCTGATGCCCTGATTGCAGGAACAACGACCGTCACGGCAAAGCTTCAGGCAAATGGCCTGTCCGACCTCAAGGTGCTCAATGCCTCTGTTGCCAGCGCGGGACTATCTCTGAACGGATCCGGCGATCTGAAAGACAAGGCCATCAGCGCCAGTCTGTCCGGCAAGCTGCCCGAAATGGCGCGGATCAACCCCAAGGTTGTCGGTGCTCTGGCATTCAAGGTAACCGCTTCCGGCGATCTGTCTGCCCCCAAGGTCAACGCACAAGTGACCTCCGACAAACTGATTGTCTCAGGCAGCCCACTGACCACTTTGAACGCGAAAATGTCCGCCACCGCAGACGCAAGTGCGCCGCAGGCCAATGTCGACCTATCCGCAAACCTCAAAAACGCGCCCCTGACCCTGTCTGCCAATCTGACCTCAAGCGACGGCCGTGCCGTTCTTGACGATCTCAAGGCCAACCTTGCCGGCAACCACATCAGCGGAAAATTCACCGTCGCTGATCTGGCCAGGTTCCCGGAAACCCTGTCGGGCAAACTGTCTATAGATGCTCCGAAACTGAAAACATTGTCGCCGCTTGCCATGACAGATCTGGACGGCACATTGAAGGCTGACCTGACTGCAACAGGATCGGAGACGCAGACAACCAATCTGGCGCTGTCGCTCAAAGGCACTAACGTCAAGGCGTCAACACTGACGATTGCCGATCTGGACGGTCAGGTGAAGGTTCAGTCCGCCTTTGACGGGCCGAAGATCAACGCTGACATCAAGGCACAGAAGATTGATGCCGGGGCCGCGGCCTTTCCCTCCTTCGATTTGACGGCGCAAAATGCCGGCGACACGACCGAATTCGAAACCAGGCTTCTGCTCAGTTCAGGCAAAACACCAGACAATGCCGAGGCCAAGGGCAAGCTTGTTCAAACGGACAAGGGCTATGAACTGACGCTGGCCGCGCTCAACGGCCTTTATAAAGGCATCACCACCAAGTTGAGCCAGGATGCGCATGTCACCTATGAAAACGGCAAAACCACGCTGAACGATTTTGCGCTGATGCTTGGCAAGGGGTCTGTGACCATTGACGGAACGGTTGACCAGAAGCTCAACGTCAATGCCAGGATCAAGGATCTGCCGTTGACGCTGGCCAATGCCTTTGCCCCGACCATTGGTCTGGGCGGCGTTGCCTCCGGCACAGTGACGGCCACGGGCACTCCGAGCGCGCCCAAGGTTGACTGGTCCCTCGGTATTGCCAACCTGAGCGCCAACCAATTGCGCGAGAACAGCTTGCCTGTGCTGGGCGTCAAGAGCGAGGGCACGTTTGCCAATCAACAGGTCAGGCAGCAAACCAAGATCTTCGGACCGGACGCCCTCGCCCTCAATCTGGATGGCACGGTCGACCTCAAAGGCACACCAGGTCTGAATATTGCGGTCGATGGCAATCTGCCTATGTCAGCGCTGCGCCGCCGTCTGTTGCAGGCCAGCGTACGGGCACAAGGCACGCTGGCAATCAATGGCAAGGTCACCGGCACCACATCCAGTCCGGTCTATAATCTGACCGCTGTGCCCAAGAAACTGAGTGCCACCGAGCTTTCCAGCGCCACCCGGCTGAAGGATTTCAAAGGCCAGATCACCGTGACGCAACAGTCCATTCAGGTGCAGAACCTGACGGCAGCCCTTGCCACCGGCGGAACGTTGAAGATCAACGGCACGGTTGGTATGGACGGCGGCAATCAGGCTGACCTCACCATCACCGGTCAAAAGCTGCGGTACGTCGATCCCGGCCTGGTAACAGCTCATGTAACGACGGACATCACTGTCAAAGGTCCCCTGAGCAGTTCCTCACAAGCCGCAATCGTCTCCGGCAAGGTGGTGATCGACAAGGCAGACATTTCCATTCCGGAAGGCTCGGCCGGCGTCGTGCCCGCTGTTGCCGTAAAGCATCTCAATGCGCCCGCGCCCGTGCGCAAACAGGTGGCAGATCTCAGTCTCGGACAAGGCAAGGCGCAGACTTCTGACCAGAGCGCCAGCCTGCCGCCGCGCCTTGATGTGGACGTGATCTCACGTGGACAGATGTTCGTACGTGGTCGCGGCCTGAATGCGGAAATGCAGGGCGACCTGAAGATCATCGGCACGACGAATGACCCGCAGGCACGCGGCGCCTTTCATCTGCGTCGCGGCACGATGGATCTCCTGACCCGTCGCCTCACCTTCTCGAAAGGCGACGTGACGTTCTCGGGGTCCTTCACGCCGACGCTTGGATTTGAAGCCACGACCACCGTGGAGAGCACGGCAATCACCATTGCCATCACCGGGCAGGCTGACAATCCGCAGATCAACCTTTCCTCCTCACCTGCCAATGCACAGGATGAAATCGCTGGCGCTGCTTCTTTTCGGAAAAAGCGTCGGTAACCTTTCGCCCACACAGGTGGCCCAGCTTGCCTCTTCCCTGGCAACGCTGACTGGCGGCACTGACAATGGCCCCCTGTCGCAGTTGCGCAAATCGCTGGGCCTAGACAATCTCGACGTCAACACCAACGGCACAGATGGGCCAACCGTCGGCGTTGGAAAATACATCAATAACAATATCTATCTGGGCGTTGAGCAGGGAACCGGATCCAAAAGCAGCCGCGTGAAAGTTGACATCGACCTGAACAAAGGCCTGAAAGTACGCGGCAGTGTTAGCGCGGAAGGAGATTCCAAGGCCGGTCTTTATTTCGAAAAGGAATATTGATTCGGCAAATCGTCTTGCGAATGACAAAAAGGCATCGCTTCACCACTCGAACTGAGCGCCCTATAACGCATCGCTTAGTATTATCTCCAATGATATAAATTACAATACTTAATTTATACTGATTAATTATTCGGCAAATTGGAAATTAGGACACTAAAATAAATTACAATATTATTTTCTTAATTTTGAATACAATTTCATTGAAGTAGTTTTTAAACAAAATCAGCAAATCATGCGTCTGTCTTTGTGCTGGGGTTTGTGATGCTGAAATCAATCAAAGTTCAAATCACGTTGGTGGGGCTTGTCCCCCTGCTGGCGCTTCTCATCATCAGTACCTTCTTTCTGATGGAAGATATTGGCGATGCCCGGACAAAGTCCGATATGGTGCCAATCGCGGTCATTTCCGAGGCGACAGAGGCTGTCGTTCATGAGTTGCAAAAGGAACGTGGCATGAGCGCGGTTCTCATTGCCTCAGACTATGCACCCAAGTCGCTTGCACTACTGACGACGCAACGCAGCCAGACAGACACAGTGATTGCATCGTTCCGCCAGACCGCCCAGTCGTTGGCCGTTGCCAATCAGCTCGTCGCCAACCGGGTCCGACAGGCAATCTCCGGACTGGCTGAAATTCCCGCAACCCGCGATGCCGTCGATGCGCGCCAACTCTCAGGCAGCGACACAATCGCGTTCTACACCGGCCGCGTTCAAGCCCTTATCCGCATTATCAATATGGCTATTTCGGCGAGTTCGGATCGCGAGTATGTCAGCCAGATGGCTCCGTTTGCGACATTGGTCGCAGCCGTGGAGGCTGGTGGCCTGGAACGCGCGCTCGGCGGACGGTTGTTTGCGATCGCCGCACGTGGAGAACCCGTGCCGCAACCCCTTTATCTGGGCTATTTTGATAGACTGTCCGTGGAGACGGCTTTTTTGAACACTTTCTTCGGCGAAGCAAACGACGAGCAGGCGAAACTCTTCGAACGCAGCCTCACCGGACCCAAGGTCGACCTGGTTATGCAATGGCGAAAGGTCTTGCGTACGCTGCCTGCCACCAACGACGGTCAGGGTATCGACGGAGCAACATGGTTTGCAGCCGCGACAGATCGACTGAATCTTATTCGACAGGTCTCCCTGACCTTTGCTGAGCAGGGCCAGATGCGGGCACAGCAACTGGCCACGCAAGCATGGTCAAGGGTCTATACGCTGTCAGCCGCAACGCTCGTGGTCATTGTCCTGACCCTGATGTGCACCGGCCTTCAGGTCCGCACAATTGATCGCTCCTTGAGCGCTATCATGCAAGCACTCTATCGCATTACCAAGCGCGATCTGGATTTCAAGATGCCCTTCACCGAGCGCAAGGATGTGATTGGCGATCTGGCGCGCGCCGGAACAATCTTTCAGGACAATGCCAAGATACGGCAGTCTCTGGAACACGACCGGCAGAGCTCGCGTGAGACAGAACGCCAACGCCAGAGCAAGATCGAAACAATGATCCTCACCTTCCGCGATATGGCTGCGCAGCTCCTGGCAGACGTGAACAGCAAAACCAGTAGCATGGCAGGGGTTGCAGAGCGCGTTACCAATATTGCCGAACGCGCAACCATCTCCGCGGCCAGCGCCAGCGACGCCTCCGGCTCATCCTCGCAAAATGTCGAGGAGGTTACGCAGGCAATGGAAGAGTTGTCCCATGCCATCTCGCAAATCATGGAACATTCGGAAGGCGCGTCACAGATCATCTCGCAGGCAACTGCGGTGGCTCGCGGCACGGACGAAAATGTCTCCAGTCTGGCCGAAGCCGCCCATAAAATCGGGACCGTCGTCGAGATTATCCGTGATATCGCCGAACAAACCAACCTTCTTGCCCTGAACGCCACCATTGAAGCGGCGCGTGCAGGAGAAGCAGGAAGAGGCTTCGCAGTAGTCGCCGCCGAAGTGAAGGAACTCTCCACGCAAACGGCCAAAGCAACCGAAGAGATCGCCACGCAGATCAACTCGGTTCAAGGCCTGACAGAAAACGCTGTCGAGGCAATTCGGCGGATCACGACCTCTATCGCCAGCATTGAAAAAGTCACCAATTCGATCACCGCCTCAGTGTCCCGGCAAACCGCCTCGACACAGGAAATTTCGCAAAGCGTTTCCATGGCGTCCCAAAGCACTCAGCTGGCGCTTGAAAACACTTCATCGGTCAATGAGAGCATTCGCCAAACTGCAAATGAAGCCAGTACCGTCGATCAGGTGGCCAAGGATGTCCAGATTGCCACACGATCTCTCTCCGAAAGCCTGACGGATTTCCTCAATGAAATGACCGACTACGTTGAAGACCACAAGCAAAGCATGGACAAGGAGCAAAACGTCTGAAGATGCGCTTCAGTCACGCGCTGCGCGCCCTCACCGTTACATGACTCAAGATGCTTGAGCGCCAGCGTCCTCAGGCATTTGCGTTCGACAAGACCGTCATCTGCTCAAAGAGGGATTTGGGAATGTGCAAACCGTCTTTCCGTGCGGCTTCACGTGCCGCGATGCGACGGGTACCGGGAAGACGCGCGCCGTCTGTTTCCTCAATTGTCTTGACCAGTGTCACCATGCGCTCGCCAAAGGAGCCGATACCGCTGAGTTTCGGGTCAATCACCAGAATGACCTGACCCAGATTGAAGGGATCGCCCTCTTCGGCGAAAGCACTTTGCAGTTCGAACCCGAAGCTGGCGCCCACAAGAGCCGCTGACATCACCTCAACCATCATGGCAAGAGCGGACCCTTTGGCCTCGCCGATGGGCACCATCGTCCCATCCATGGCGGCCTGCGGATCCGTGGTGGGATTGCCCTCGACATCCAACGCCCAGCCTTCCGGAATCGACTGACCAGTATCTCTGGCGCGCATCACCTTGCCGCGCGGGACTTTGGACAACGACAGATCAATTACCAGCGGCTCACGCCCCTCGACCGGGGCTGCCATACAAATCGGATTGGTGCCGAACAGAGGCTTTGCAGCTCCCCAGGGCGCGATAGCCTTGGCGGCATTGCCAAAGACCAGCGCCACGAGACCGCGCTCTGCCAGCGCCTCGCAGTGCATCCCCCTTGTCCGAAATGATGCGACCGGCGGATTGCCGCCATGGCAATACCGTTCTTGGCCGCCATTTCCGGCAAAGCGCTTTGGGCCACTGCGATGGCGGGAAACGCAAAGCCATCCGCCGCGTCAACATGGATCAAGGCCGGGGTTTTCTTGTCCAGCGTCGGAATGGCATGACCATTGACCCGTCCTGAGCGCGCCTGCGCCGCATAATAGGGAACGCGCGACAGACCATGGCCAGCCTGCCCTGAAGCCTCAGCCTGCACCAGCGCCTTGGCCACGCACAGGGCGTTGTCATCGCTGGTCTTACTGGCCGTCAAGGCAGCAATGGTCAAGCCCAGGGCATCATCCATGGAAAGAGAAATATTGGTCATCGCGATTGGTCACTCGGATCTGGAACGGCGTCTTGCCAAGCCTTGCGCTGCCGACTGCACCGCACGTTTGGGGTCTCAGACCTGAAGCGGCACACCCCTGCAGACTACGCCAGCCCGGCAATCTCAATGGAGGGTCTTTTGCCAAGCTCCTAACACGGTAGCCAATTGATTGCGAGCAACGCGATTGCTCGTGCTGTCTACGGCACGGTCCCCCGTAGATCGAAAAGCAATGCCGAAGCGCAAGCGCACGGAAACGCCCCGGTCAACCGCCAATCGAAAATGCTTTTTTCTTGCACAAGGAGATGTATTTCACATGTCATTCTTGTAAATTCGATATATTCCACAACCTTGAAACGATAACAACAAGAACAAAACTGCGTGATAAAATTGTGATACTGAAATCATTCGGCGAGACGCACTGTTCACCTTGAAACAGCCTCGATTCTCCCCTCCTTATTCTTGTACGAACCGGATAACCGGTCTCCTCCCGTCCATTGAATGAGGTTTGCCATGTTTCGCCTTTTGACCACCACCGCCCTGGCTGTTGCAGCCATGACCACCGCAGCACTTGCCGAACCTGTGGCGTATAGCTTCGACAAATCCCACTCCATTCTGGCTTTCTCCTATAATCACATGGGCTTCTCGCGCACTGAGGGGCAATTCCGCAAATGGGATGGCTCTTTGATGATTGACGAGGAAGCGCCTGAAAATTCCTCCCTGTCGCTGAGCATCACCATCGACAGCATGGACACCTATTTCGGACCACGTGACAAACATTTGAAAGGCGCCGATTTCTTCGACGCTGAAAAATTCCCGAAAGCCACCTTCAAGAGCACAAAGGTCGAGAAGACCGGCAAGAACACGCTTGATGTTACAGGCGATCTGACCATCCGCGATGTCACCAAGCCAACCGTGTTGCAGGTCACCGTTTCCAAGATGGACGGCGACAAGGCTGGTTTTAATGCCACGACGACCATCAAACGGTCCGAATTCGGCATTGCCAAATATGCCCCAACTGTGGGCGACGAGGTGATGATCCACTTTAACGGTGAAACCAAGGTCGCCGACTGAGATTGACTGGCCCCGTTTTCAGGGGCGGACGGCGATGGACGCGCGCGCTGCCTGACGTGTCCCGCCCATCCCTGCCGACTAGATATTCATTTTCTCGTTTTTCGGATTTAGCCCGTGTTCAAGAACAGCTCTGCCGGTTACGGCCTGATCGCCATCCTGTTTCACTGGACCATGGCGGCCCTGATCCTCTTCATGCTGGGTCTGGGGCTTTACATGGCCAGCCTGCCGTTGTCGGCTCCGGCGACCTTTCCATTGTATCAACTTCACAAGTCCGTCGGCTTTGTCGTGCTGACCCTGGCGATCGCCCGGCTGGTACTGGCGACTGGTCAATCCATCGCCGCGCCTGCCCGACCATATGGGACGACTGGAGCGACTGGCGGCAGGTCTTGGGCACGCAGGGCTCTACCTGTTGTTGTTTCTCATGCCCCTGTCGGGCTGGTTAATGGTCTCGGCCTCGCCTTGGAATATCCCAACTCTTGTTTTTAATGTGATCCCGGTTCCCCATTTGCCGGTTCCCGCCGTCCTTGGTGACAAGGCGGCGGCAGAAGGCATTCTGAAAGAAGTTCACGAAAGTGCGGCGTGGTTCCTGATAGCCCTGCTGGTGGTTCATGTTGCGGCCGCCCTCAAGCATCACTTCATCGCACGCGATACAACCTTGAAACGCATGATCATCGTGTCGCGTGACACGTCCCCTCATTGAGCGATCTGAACGAAGGATTTTAGCCTATGTCTTTCTTCTCTCTTCCGCGCACGGGCACTGCTGCCTGTCTGCTTGCCACCAGCCTGATGCTCTCCAGCCCTGCCTTTGCAGCGCAGTGGAGAGTCATTCCCGAGAAATCTGTTCTGGGCTTCACGGTTCCCAGGGCGGCGACCAGATCAAGGGAATCTTCGAGAACTGGCAGGCCTCCATCGACTTTGACCCGTCGACACCTGAAAATGCCCAGATCAAGACCACGATTGATGTGACCAGCGCCCGTACCGGCAACGCGCAATATGATGAAATGCTGCCCGGCGGCGACTGGTTTGCCGCCAAGGACCATCCGCAGGCCACCTTCACCTCGCGCGAAGTTGAGCATATGACCGGGGATCAATACCGGGCCAAGGGAGATCTGGACATTCGCGGCATTTCAGAACCGGTTGTGATGGATTTTACTCTCGACGTCAGTGGTGACACAGCCCATGCCGTCGGCACCGCTACCGTCGACCGAACCTCTTATGGGCTGGGCGAGAACACGAGCTCTGCGCAAGTCGGCGAAGATGTCACCGTGACCTTCGACCTGACGGCGACCCGCACCAAGTAACCCGGTTGGCGGTTCTGTTTCTGGACAGACCGGCTCATGACTCAAAGACCTGCCCGCTTCTTTTGCCGGGCAGGTCTTTGTTTGCGGAACGTGAGGCACACAGCCTGCTGCCTTCTTTTGCGCAAAATTCAGCCTGGGGGCATTGGCCTTCTTAATGGTTATCGCGTATGAAAAGCCCATCATCCAGCGAGTCTCGGCCGCTTTGAAGCGCCGACCTTCAGCCAGACACAAGAGACAAAAGCCAATGGACGCTCTGCAAACGCCTCCGGCCTACCGCCATTCCCCCTCCTGCCGACAGGAGAAGACACCACCGAATATCGCAAACTGACCTCCGATCATGTGTCCACCCAGACCTTCAATGGCGAAGAGATGCTGGTCGTAGATCCTGAAGCCTTGCGCCTTCTGGCCGAAGAGGCCTTCAAGGACATCAACCATTTTCTGCGGCCGGGGCATCTGGCGCAATTGGCCAAGATCCTGGAAGATCCGGAAGCGACCGCAAACGACAAGTTTGTAGCCTTCGACCTGCTGAAAAACGCCAATATTGCCTCGCATGGCATTCTGCCGATGTGCCAGGACACCGGCACGGCAATCATCATGGGCAAGAAGGGCCGTCGCGTCTTTACTGCTGGCGGCGATGAGGCCGCACTGGGCGAGGGGGCCCGCGACGCCTATTTCAAGAAGAATCTGCGCTATTCGCAGCTGACGCCGATCTCGATGTTCGAGGAAAAGAACACCAAGAACAACATGCCGGCGCAGATTGAACTCTATGCCGAAGGCGAAGACGCCTACAAGTTCCTGTTCATGGCCAAGGGTGGCGGGTCTGCCAACAAGACGTTTCTGTTTCAGGGAACGCCTTCTCTGCTGACGCACGACCGCATGATCGAGTTTCTGAAGGAAAAGATCCTGACGCTCGGCACGGCCGCCTGCCCGCCGTATCATCTGGCGATCGTCATTGGCGGAACCTCCGCCGAAATGAACCTGAAGACGGCGAAGCTTGCATCTGCGCGCTATCTCGACGGACTGCCGAGCGAAGGGTCCGAGTTGGGCCATGCCTTCCGCGACAAGGATATGGAAGCCGAGATCCACAAGCTGACCCAGGCGTCTGGTGTGGGGGCACAGTTCGGCGGCAAGTATTTCTGCCACGATGTGCGCGTCATCCGCCTGCCGCGCCATGGCGCGTCTCTGCCCATCGGTCTGGCTGTATCCTGCTCCGCCGACCGTCAGGCTCTTGGCAAGATCACCAAGGATGGTGTCTTTCTGGAACAGCTGGAAATGCATCCGGAGAAATATCTGCCGGAAGTCACGGACGACCACCTCTCGGACAATGTCGTCAAGATTGACCTGACGCAGCCGATGTCTGACATTCTGGCCGAACTGTCGCGTCATCCGACCAAAACCCGGCTGTCGCTGACTGGCCCTTTGATCGTGGCGCGTGATCTGGCACACTCCAAGCTGCGCGACCGTCTGGAAGCTGGCGAGCCCCTGCCCGACTACATCAAGAACCACCCGGTTTACTACGCCGGTCCGGCCAAGACCCCGGAAGGCATGCCGTCCGGCTCCTTCGGCCCCACGACCGCAGGGCGGATGGATGCCTATGTGGACCAGTTGCAGGCAGCGGGCGGGTCCATGGTGATGCTGGCCAAAGGCAACCGTTCTGCCCAGGTGCGCCGTGCCTGTCAGGCACATGGCGGCTTCTACCTTGGCTCCATCGGCGGCCCGGCCGCCCGTCTGGCGCAGGACTGCATCAAAAAGGTCGAAGTGGTCGAGTTCGAGGAACTCGGCATGGAAGCCGTCTGGAAGATCGAAGTCGAAGACTTCCCCGCCTTCATTGTCGTCGACGACAAAGGCAATGACTTCTTCAAGGAACTCAACCTGAGCTAAATGCGCTCAAGGTCGGACACAACAAAACCCGCCAGTGGCAACGCTGGCGGGTTTTGTTGTGTCCGACACCCGCCTCCCCACCGCACCGGTCCAGACTTGACCCGAGCCTTCAAGGCAACAGGTCTCCGCGTGGTGTTCTGGAGGGGAATTACACCTCTCACAAAAACCTCGTGTGAAACAACAAACTCGCCCATGAGCAGTGTCTCTTCACGGGCTTGTGCCTCCGATATTCGCCACGTTTGTCACCTGCAATGAGGGAAGCGAAGGCAACCGGGAGATCTTCCACACGCCCCTGCGCCATCCCGGGCCTGACCCGGGATCGAAGAACCGCAAGTCCGTGGTCTTGAACGCACCGTTCACCGACCTCGTTTGCGCCATCACGAGTTCCCACATTATAAGAGAGCCAAATGGTTATACCGCCTTTGAAAGCAGGTCTTGAAATGAAGAAAATCGGCTTCTTGTCCTTCGGGCACTGGTCGTCGTCGCGCCAGTCAGGAACTCGCTCTGCGCAGGATACATTGTTACAATCCATTGATCTGGCCGTGGCAGCCGAAGAGTTGGGCGTGGATGGTGCCTATTTCCGGGTGCATCACTTTGCCCGCCAGCTCGCCTCGCCCTTTCCGTTGCTGGCAGCCGTCGGGGCGCGAACCAATCGCATCGAGATTGGCACCGGCGTCATCGACATGCGTTATGAAAATCCATTCTACATGGTGGAAGACGCCAGTGCTGCGGATCTGATCTCGCAGGGGCGCCTGCAACTGGGACTGTCGCGCGGTTCGCCGGAACAGGTGGTCGAAGGATGGCGCTATTTCGGCTACCAGCCGCAGGACGGCCAAAGCGACGCGGACATGGGACGCCATCACGGTGAGGTGTTTTTCCAACTGCTTGACGGGGACGGGTTTGCGCAGCCCAACCCCAATCCAATGTTTCCGAACCCATGCCTGGACTTTTGCGTCTGGAACCGCACTCGGCAACGCTGAAAGACCGTATCTGGTGGGGATCTGGCTCCAACAAGACGGCCGAATGGGCTGCCAAACTCGGCATGAACCTGCAAAGTTCAACCTTGAAAGATGATGAAACCGGCGAGCCGTTTCATGTGCAGCAGGCCCGACAGATCCACGCCTATCGTGCCGCCTGGAAAGAGGCAGGCCATGCCCGCACACCGCGCGTGTCCGTCAGCCGGTCGATTTTCGCACTCGTGAACGACAAGGACCACATGTATTTCGGCCATGGGCAAGACAATGACAACATCGGCTATATCGAAGATACCCGAGCCATCTTCGGGCGCTCCTATGCAGATGAACCCGATCGTCTGATCGAACAATTGCAACAGGATGAAGCGATTGCAGAAGCCGACACACTTCTGTTGACCGTGCCAAACCAGCTCGGCGTTGACTATAACGTGCATGTGCTGGAAAGCATTTTGAAATACGTGGCCCCTGCTCTCGGCTGGCGCTGAGGACAGGCTTCCCCCACAGGTCGAACACAAAAAAGGCCGGGCAATGCCCGGCCTTTTAAAATTCGTGTTTCGCGATGCGGTGTCAGGCAAAGCCTGTCGCTTCAGCGAAAAGGAGAGCCTTAAGCTTCCTGAAGGTTGTCCGCAGCGGACTTGCCCGAACGGCGGTCCTTAACAACTTCAAAGCTTACCTTCTGACCTTCGGTCAGAGAGTGCATGCCAGCGCGCTCAACAGCGGAGATGTGGACGAAAACGTCGTCGTCGCCGTTGTCAGGCTGAATGAAGCCGAAGCCCTTGGTGGTGTTGAAAAACTTAACTGTTCCGACGGTCATAACGATGCCCTTTCAATCGGTCATTATAGAGTGCTTGCCATGAACGCCACGACAAGCGATTTGGTCGACATTGATAGGGAAGATCGTATATGAGCGCGTTTGTGACGCGCGGCAACAAAGTTCGTCAAGCAAGATCGATGTCGTTCTGATACACCTTGCCCTGCGTTAGAGCAAGACCTTTCTCGGACAGAAACCGTTCACCAACACGTCATCGGCCCTTTCATCGGTGGATATGTTTCTCGCATCCTGCCGCCAAGCCACCGCCGGATCCCTTGCTCCGGACGGGAAACAAAGGCACTCTGCTCTAGCTACATCCAGTGTGTTCCCGCTCCTTTTTCCACCCTGCCATTCGTGAGATCCGCCATGTCCACTCCCCAAGATGCCGCTGCCCGGCGCGCTGTTGTCCCGGTGATCTGTTATCCGACCGAGACGTTGCCAAAGCCGGACATGCCCCGATACACAGCGGCACGCGAAACGACAGAAAAAACGGACGAATGCATTGTCGCGCCGCGCGAAGCGGCCGCCATTGACGTGCCTGCCGGTCATTTTCTGCGCATCACCAGCATTGACGGCCCCCAGGTCGGCGATCTCAATCTCTTCAACAGCGCAGACCTCAGCGAACGCTTCTTTTCCGGCAAGACCCGCGCTCTGCATGGCACGCATGTCACCACCGGCGATCAGCTCTGGTCAAATTTCCCAAGCCTGCGGCCGATCGCGACCGTGGTTGAAGATACGCTGAACTGGTACGGCATCGATGAGTTCGGCGGCTCTGTGCATGACGTGATCGGCACCCGCTGCGATCCCTACACCGGTCGTGTGCTCAATGGCGTCGACTATCATCACTGTTGTCATTCAAATCTGACCCGCGCGCTCGCTTCGGCAAGAAATCTGTCCCTCACCGAGGCCGAAGCCCTTGTCCACGATGTGCTGAACGTCTTCATGTGCACCGGCTTTACCCGCGAGACCGGTCAGTACTTCATGAAAGCCAGCCCCGTGCGTCCGGGCGATTATCTCGAACTCTTTGCAGAGATCGATCTTCTGGCGGTAATGAGCGCTTGCCCCGGCGGCGATTGCAGCACAGCACATTCCAGCGACACGGCCGCCTGCCACCCGATGCTGATGGAGGTATTCAAGCCAACCGCAGACGCGTTAACCGGCTGGACCACGCCTGCCCGCAACGCCTACGACCGCAGCCACGGTCTTTGAAAGACGACGCCCGAAGATCTCGACATCAGCGGGATTGTCTCATAAGCCTGAGAGAATGAAATCCTTTCTTGTTGATACGCTCACGACGATTGTCTTTTTCACAGTGCTGGCCGGGGTCAGCGAGCTTGTAATTGCTGGCATGAGCGTTCAACAGGTGCTGGTGGCGCGCGGGCTGATGATCCCTATCATGGTGCTCACCGGTCGGCCTTATGGGATCTGGCGCATGTGGCTGTTTCACCGCCTGCAGCCAATCACTGCGTTACAGGCCACGCTGGCAGACATTGCCGCCTTTCTCACGTTTCAGGTGCCGGTCTATGCCGTGACATTGCTGATTGCGGGCGCCTCTCTTGCAGAAATGATAAAGGCTGTCGGGTCTGCGGCCGTGCTGATGGTTGTTATCAGTCGTCCCTTTGGCATCTGCCTGGAGGCAATGCGCCGCGTTGCGCGCCTGCCCGCGGCGTGACGAGGTGCCGCATCTGTTGGTTCAGATGTCACGCACAGCCAATTCCTGAATGTTCCTTGATCTGACACATTGCCACCATACCTTCCTTGTGAGCACCCATTGCACTCTTGACGTGGATCGCGGAAACGCTAGAAGACCCGTTCGCGGCGCGCATGTCTTGTTGCCTGCCGGTTCGCCTTGGTTGATTTGCTGAAAGGCTTGAGCTTCATGAAAACGCCCTACTATCTTCTCGACAAGTCTCGCCTCAAGGCCAACATGGAAAAGATCAGCCTGGCTGCGTGAGCACTCCGGGGCCAAATCGCTTCTGGCGCTTAAATGCTTTGCCACATGGTCGGTCTTTGACCTGATGCGCGAGTATATGGATGGCACAACATCCTCGTCACTCTATGAGGTCAAGCTTGGCTACGAGAAATTCGGCAAGGAAACCCATGCCTACTCGGTGGCCTATGGCGACGACGAGATCGCCGATGTGCTCGCCAATTGCGACAAGGTCATTTTCAATTCCATCAGTCAGCTTGACCGTTTCGAAGCCCAGTCCAACGGCAAGACACGCGGCTTGCGTGTCAATCCGCAAGTGTCCACCTCGGGCTTTGATCTGGCAGACCCGGCACGGCCTTTCTCGCGTCTGGGCGAGCATGATCCCAGCCGCATCGAAACAGTGCTCGACAAGGTCTCCGGCTTCATGTTTCACAACAATTGTGAAAATGCCGATTTCGACCGCTTCAATGAAATGCTGACCCTGATCGAAGACCGGTTTGGCGCCCTCATCAGGCAGATGAGTTGGGTCAGCCTCGGCGGCGGCATCCATTTTACCGGAGAAGGCTATCCGCTGGAAAAACTTGCAGCACGCCTGAAAAGCTTTGCCGAAGACTACGACATTCAGGTCTATCTGGAGCCGGGCGAAGCGGCGATCACGGGCGCGGCCTCGCTGGAAGTCAGCGTGCTGGACACGCTGAACAACGGCAAGGACCTGGCCATCGTCGATTCCTCCATCGAAGCGCATATGCTGGATCTGTTGATTTACCGCGAGAGCGCCAAGATCGAACCCAACACCGGTGCCTACCCGGTGATGATCTGTGGCAAGAGCTGTCTGGCGGGCGATATTTTCGGGGAATTCCACTTCGAGGCCCCCGTCAAGGTCGGCGACCGTTTGTCCATCAAGGACGCAGCAGGCTATACGATGGTCAAGAAGAACTGGTTCAACGGCGTCAAGATGCCGGCCATTGCCATTCGTGAAGAAGACGGCAGCATCCGGCAGGTGCGCGACTTCGATTACAACGACTATGTAAACAGCCTGTCGTAAACCTCTGTTTATACACCAAGGCGGCGGCCCGGTGGGCCATGCCTTTACCTTTGTTTCTTGTAGATAGCGCAAGCCTCGCTCGAGATGACTGCGCAAGGCTGCACCAACCGGAGGGTTTCATCTCATGAAGAAGAACGTGCTGATCATCGGCGCTGGCGGCGTCGCACAGGTGGTCGCCCACAAATGCGCTCAAAACAATGATGTGCTCGGCGACATCCACATTGCATCACGCACCCGGTCGAAATGCGACCACATCATCGAAACCATCCGCGACAAGGGCAACCTGAAGCAGGACGGCGTTCTGGAAGCGCACCAGCTCGATGCCATGCAGGTGGCAGACACCGTGGCTCTGATCAAGACAACCGGCGTCCAGATCGTCATCAATGTTGGTACGGCCTTTCTCAACATGTCGGTGCTGGAGGCCTGCCTGCAAACCGGCGTGGCCTATATCGACACAGCCATCCATGAAGAGCCGGAGAAGATCTGCGAGACGCCGCCCTGGTATGCCAACTACGAATGGAAGCGTCGCGCCGAATGCGCAGAAAAAGGTGTCACCGCCATTCTGGGAGCAGGCTTTGATCCGGGCGTCGTCAATGCCTATGCGCGCCTTGCCAAGGACGATTACGTCGACACCATCTCCGATATCGACATCGTCGACATCAATGCCGGATCACATGGCAAGTATTTTGCCACCAACTTCGACCCGGAAATCAACTTCCGCGAGTTCACCGGCACTGTGTACGCCTGGCAGAACAACAGCCTGGACAGAGAACAAGATGTTTGAGGTCGGGCATGAGTTCGATCTGCCGGTCGTCGGCAAGCAGATGGCCTACATGAGTGGCCATGATGAAGTGCACTCCCTGTCAAAGACCATGGGATCGCCCAACGTGCGCTTCTGGATGGGCTTCGGCGAGCATTACATCAACGTCTTCACCGTGCTGAAGAACCTCGGCCTCTTGTCCGAGCAGCCCGTCAAGTTGGCTGACGGTGGAGAAGTTGTGCCGCTGAAGGTGGTCAAGGCTGTCTTGCCGGATCCTTCGTCTCTGGCCCCGAACTACACTGGCAAGACCTGCATTGGTGATTTCGTCAAGGGCACCAAAAACGACGAACCAGCAGAGGTCTTCATTTACAACGTTGCC
This sequence comes from Roseibium sp. 10G30-5, assembly GCF_055809635.1. NCBI lineage: Bacteria > Pseudomonadati > Pseudomonadota > Alphaproteobacteria > Hyphomicrobiales > Stappiaceae > Roseibium > Roseibium sp. 10G30-5. The sequence goes on along the minus strand of NZ_CM147918.1, from coordinate 3,550,500 downwards.
GACCACAAGGAAGCGTTTGAGGAAGTCGGCTCGCAAGGCATTTCCTATACCGCAGGCGTTCCGCCGGTTGCCGCTGCCATTCTGGTGGCCTCAGGCGAATGGGACGCAAAGACAATGGTCAATGTCGAAGAGCTGAACCCGAAGCCTTTCCTGCATATCCTCAACAACATCGGTCTGCAGACCTACATCAAGGATGAACAGGGCGAGCGAGAGTTGCACTTCTCGTAAGAGCCCTCGTCTCGATCTCAGTCAAAAGCCTCGGAGCATCTGCTTCGAGGCTTTTTTCTTGTCCGGGCAGCGCCGCCATGGGGGGGCGCACTGCCACAATTTTCTGAATCAAATGAATCGCTTGAGGCCAATCTCTGAAAGGCTGATTCAAACTCTTCATGTTCTGATCGAATACGGACCTTTAAGCGCGGTGATGAAGTCTACCGCCTGAGCCAGCACAAGAACCGCGACGAACTGATGCAGCAGCGCCAGATCAAGCCGGACGTGCGTTAAAAGCGTGCTGATGCCCAGCACCACCTGCACCATCACCAAAAGCAGCAAGCGATAGGCCGGCATCAGAATGATGCGAGACCGGCTGACCTGATTGCAGGCCCAGAAGACGACAAGCGCCACAAGGCAGATGAGATAGGCAACCATCCGGTGCTGAAACTGCACTTCCATCGGATTTTCAAAGAAGTTTCGCCACAGTGGCGACATCACCAGCAAGCCATCCGGGACGATCTGCCCGTCCATCAACGGTAAGGTATTAAACGTATACCCTGCCCGCAAACCGGCGACCAAGCCGCCAAGAAAGATCTGGCATGGCACCAGGATCACGAAGCCCCAGGCAAGTGGGCGCAGTCTTGCAGCCTCTTGAAGGTCCGGCGCAGCGCGCGGCGACAGGCGACGGGCCAGCCAGAACAGATAAGTGAAGATCAGACAGGCGAATGTCAGATGAATGGCCAGACGGTATTGGCTGACTTCCGTCCGGTTGACGAGACCGGAGGCCACCATCCACCACCCGATACCACCTTGAATGCCGCCAAGCACAAGGCCGACGGCAAGGCGCGGCTTCAACCAGGGTTCCACCTGCCCGCGCAGCCAGAACACCAGCAACGGCACGAAGAACACCACGCCGATAAGGCGTCCCAGCAGTCTGTGGCTCCACTCCCAGAAGAAGATGTATTTGAACCCCTGCAATGTCATCCCGGCATGAACCGCCTCATACTGCGGGATCTGCTTGTATTTGGCGAACTCCTCCTGCCACTCGGCAGGGTTCAAAGGTGGAATAACACCGTGGATCGGCTTCCATTCTGTGATCGAGAGGCCCGATTCCGTCAGTACTGGTAGCCCCGCCAACGACGACCATGGCCATGATCATCGCGCAGATCACATACAGCCACCAGCGGATCATCGTCCGATTGCGCAAGATGCGCGCTTCGGCTGACACTGCGGACGGCGGCGCGGCGGTGGTCGTTGGCTGAACCTGTGATGTGTCGGACATGGCGTCTCTCTTGTTTTCGTCTTGCCACGCATTTAACGGGCTGCCGTGCAAGGCACAAGTGCGTGGCAGGCGAGCGCCCCGCAGCATTGCATGAAAATGCTCTGCCCCCGAAAGCTTGACCGACCCTCTCGCCAGCGCAACTCATATTGAGATAGGGTGGGGTGAACGATCTGGAAGAATAGCAGATGTGCGAAAGTGTCGCACCTTGAGAGAGGTTTCAGCATGTCGAGATCAATGCGCAAATTCATCGGGATGATCGCACTGGTCAGCTTTGTCGTTGTCTATGCATTGGTGGCCATGGTGATTGGCGATATTACCCTGCAATCGGCCTCTGGTGCGACCCGCTTCGGCTTCTTTCTCGTGGCCGGGCTGGTCTGGGTGATACCGGCTGGGGCGATCATCTGGTGGACCGAGCACGGGCTGTCGCTGAAACGCAAGAGCAATCGCCTCGAGACCGAGAGTGGCGCAAACGCGCAAGACCTGCCCCGCTGACGACCATCCCCCTCTCCGACAGTTGAAAACCTGCCCGCCACAAGACCGAAGTTCGTTTCGCAGCATGGGGAACTCCACACATCAAGGCTTGCGATGGCTCTCTGCCCATCCCATGATGCTGTTACAATTGCGTCTGAGGTCGTCCGGAATTAATCCGTCTCGAACTTTTCCTTCATTTTTTGACCCTAGTATATTTCACGGTCCTTGTTTTTCATCGACGCAGTCATCGGTACGTCGTTTACTGAGTTCTTTTTTAAATGAGCACGATTACAAAGTTTTTGGGGGCGAATGTGGCAGATTCCCTTGAGGAAACTTCTAAGGGTCTTTTGCTCGATACTATACGGCCTTCCGCTCTGGATTCCCGATGGACGTCACGCAGTGGCGAATTGACGCTCCAGCGCTGCGATACTCATGACGCCTTTGCAGACTGTCGCAATGCATTGGCATTTCAGGACCTGTTCGTCTCGCCCTATCAGGAACCCGAGTGGTGTCAGACATGGCACTCAGGTGCTGGGCGATAATACGCGCGACAGCTTTCTTCCGCTTGCCATTTACTGGCGCGGAGAGCTGGCCGGGCTGCTGCCCCTGACCTTGCACAAGACGCATGGCGCAACTGTTCTGCAATTTTGCGGTCAGCCGATGACCAACATGAATGGCGGCATCTGGCGTAAGAACAGCCTACCGCTGATTGATGGTCGTCTGTTTCGGGCTTTGCTGAAAGAGGTTGCCTCAGACCTTGGCGCCGATGTCATGCATTTGGCCAACCTGCCTGCCGCGCTGGATGGCATGGCCAACCCGCTCATTTACAAATCCGGAGTACCTAGCCCCAACCCCTTGCTGGTTGGTACGTTGTCGTCAGATTTCGAGGCGCACTACCGCCAGTCGGTCAAGAAGGACTCACGCAAGAAACTCAACCGCAAGGAACACGCGCTGCAAGCCCTTGAGGGCTTCCGGATCGTGGACGCCAGCACACCTGACGATGTACGGCGCGCCTTTGAGGCCATGCTGGCACAGCGCCAACTGCGCCAACAACAGACCGGTATTCCCTCAGGTTTCTCCGGTCCGTCCTGTCGGCTCTTTCTGGAGACTCTTCTGGGGCTAAATGACGCTCATCCGCAACAAAGCCAACCCTTGCTGACGATCTCATGCCTTGGAAATTGGCGGCCAGATCCGCGCGACCTACCTGAAGATCCGCCAGCCCGGCGCGCTGGCGCTCTATGCCAACAGCATCTCTCACGACGACTTGACAGCCCAAAGCCCCGGCGTTGTCCTGTTGAAGGCGCTGGTCCAGCAGGCGTGCGACGATCCGCGCCTGACCCAGGTTGATCTCGGCATTGGCGACGAGCGCTATAAGCACCATTGGTCCCGTCCTTTGACGCTTTGGGACAGCATGGTGGCCGTGTCGCTACGTGGGCACTTCTATCTCGCTCTTCTGGAGCTCAAGCAGCGTCTCAAGAAAAACATTCGAAATTCGAAACGACTGTGGCCGTTGGTCCGCAAAATCCGTGCTCGACGGGTTGCCCGCCAGCGCTCGCTTTGAGTGTGGAGAGCGCCGCACACTGAAAGACGCGTGCGATCCTCCAACCATCCATCTTGCATTGAAACGGAGTTCGACGCAGGCAGTTCAGGATCCGAGGATCTTGCGCAGCAGCGACCCGGTGGTTCGGGTTTTATCGCGCGCCTTGTCCGGTGCGACCTGCTCTTCCGCCGGCATTGCGCGTGCGGCGACAAAGGCTCCAACGATCTGCACCTTGGCGCCCGTGCTGTCCTGAAGCAACTCGGCTGTGCTTTTCAGATCAACATCATCATCCATGTTCTCGGCCATCAGATAAATGGTATCGGCGATTTTGAGCATATTGGCACTGGCCTGTGTGCCATCAATATTGCCCAGATCCACCACCAGAAAATCATAGATGCCGGAGATCGTTTCCAACGCCATGGTAAAGCGCTCACTGCTGGCAAGACTGTCACCCAAAGCCACCGAACCGGCTTGTATGAGATGGGCGGCAGAGCTGCTGTCTGGCGAGATGATCTTTGAAAAGGTTGTATGCCCCGCCACAAGATCCGAAAAGCCGACTGGCGCATCCGGTTGGCTGCGCTCAGGATAGACTTCCAGCAACAGAGCTTTAGCGCCCTGATCCGCCGCCTGACGCACCAATTCCAGCGCCTTGCGGTGCGGATGGTCAGATTCATCCACCCCGAGCACGATGACGGTTTCCCTCGCCTCGTCCGCCTCATCCTCATCGCTGAAAGACAGCGGTGGCATAGAGACCTTGCGCGCGCGCCCCGCCCCGGTGGACGTGCGGACCTTATGCTCAGACCCGGCCTGTGCCGCAGCAAGCGCCCCAGCCTCCAGCCGATCCCCATCCAGATTGAAAAGGTTCACTGCGGGCGTGCCGTTTTCCTCGGCGTGTATCTGATCGTGTGCTTGCTCACCAGCAACCTCCTTGACCTGCGCAGGTTCGACAACATCGCGGTCTGATGGCATTTCATCTACCGACTGACGCGCCGCAACATCTCCGTCGTCGTGTCCAAGAGGCACTGGCGTATCCGCCTTTTCATAGACGGCATTCTCTTCTTTCCAAGATGCGAAAGGCGCACGGTCGGTCTCTGGCTCAGGCAGATTGCCCGACTGTGGATCTGTCAAAGTCGGAGAATCCGACAAATCCGGACGCTGTTCAATCCGGCGATCCGAAAAGGGATCCGGACCACCGGGAAGAGACGGCTCACGCCATCCCCCTGGCGCCAATGCGGCGTAATCTGCACTCAGGCTCATGAGCGTCAGAAAAATCCGACCGGGTATCTGCACGCGCGACTGGATGCAGCACATCAGCGCGCAGAAAAGCCCGCATGATGACCATCGCACTGCCAAGCATCAACGTGGCCAGTGCCGCGATAATGGTGATGGGCAGGATCCGCGGCGAATAGGGTTCGTCAGGCACATTGGCGCTGGAGATGATCCGCGCATCGGCTGGCAGCGTGCGGGCCCGCAGTCGGGTCTCTGCATCGCGGTAGCTGTTGATCAGCGCGTCGAGTTGACGTTCCTTGACAGTTGCCTCGCGCTGCAGCGCTTCAAGCCGAATCTGGTCCGAATTGGTCTTGCTGACGTCCTGCTTGGTCGCATCAAGCCGACCCTTGACGTCCTGCATCTGCTGCCGGGCAAGCTGCGCATCGTTTTCCAGCCCGACCAGAACCTTACGTGCTTCATTGCGGATCAAGCGTCGGTAGTCAGCCAACTGGGACTTCAGCGCCCTGACCTGAGGATGAGACGGCAGCAACGTAGTCGAGAGCTCGGCGATTCGCGTCTGCACATCGGCCTCCCGCTCGCGCAGCCGCTGGATGAGAGGCGAATTCAGAACGTCGGTGGCGCTTTCAAGCCCATCATCGGAGCCCAGAAGCTTGCGCACCAATCCAGCCTTTGCCTCTGCCTCAGCTGCCGAAGCCTGAGCGCTGGAATACTCGGTGCTGATTTCGGATAGCTGCTGCTGGTTCAATGGCCTGTTGTTGGATCCCAGAAGCAGATCAGCCTTGGCACGGAAGTCTTCTTCCGCCTTGCGGGCGTCTGCGACTTCCTTTTTCATCCGCTTGATCTGCGGAGCTAGGGCCGTAGCGGCAAATTCATTCGTATTGCGCTTGGCCCCCGATTGCAGGGCCAGATATTCGCTCAGGATCGTGTTGGCGACCAACGCCGCTTTCTTCGGGTTTGACGATGAGTAATCGACCGCGATAACGCGCGACCCCTCGACCCGGTACACCTGCAACTTCTTGAAATAATGCTTCAGTGCCCGATCTTCCGGCGTCGCATCATCCAGATCAGTGGTGATGCCAAGCCAGCCACGCACCTTGCGCATCAGCGATGTGTCTGGCGTGTTGAATTCCGGCTCGTCCTGAAGCCCCAGCTTGTGAATGACCCGCAAACCGAGATCCGCCGACTTGAGCAATTGCACCTGCGAGCCAACGCCTTCAGGAATCGAGAATGGCACGTTCTTCTTCCGCGCCCCGCAACTCTCCTGGCAGATCCGCCTGACTTGTCTCAATCAGAACCCGAGCAGACCCCTTGTACTGTGGTGCCACAAATTGCAGGGCAATGAAGACGCCAATTCCGACAACAACCGTAAGTGGAATGAGCCAGACCATCGCGCGCAGCAATATCCTGATCAGACCGGCCAGATCCAAAGCCATGTCCTCATCATAGTTTGCGGTGTGACGGGCGTTCATACGGTACTCTCCACTGTGCTTGCCGTTATTATCTCCACCTATGGTAAGTGTTGGGTTAAGCAGCGCGCGATCAGGTGCTCCAATGCGGCATTTTTTCGGATGCATGGTTTGACAAGGATAATCTTTAGCAATTCCGCACCTCTTCATCAGTGCTTAACCATAACTTGGCAATCTCTGCATTGTGTTGCCGGAGAAAGTTCATGTTTGGTCGTGTTTTTACAATCGCATTGAGTTGCCTCATTCTGTCCGCCTGCGTCAGCAGTTCGGTTCGCCCTCCTGCGGGCTTTCATCAGACACCAACCCAATCTTACACGCTGGACTCAAATGATCAGCTGAGGATCATTGTCTACGGCCAACAGGATTTGTCGAACACCTATATTGTTGATCAGGCTGGCTCCATTGCCTTCCCGCTGATCGGAACCGTTCCTGCTCGCGGCAAGACCCCGCCACAACTGGCACGTGTCATTGCCTCGAAGCTGCGTCGTGGTTTCCTGAAAAACCCCAATGTTTCCGTTGAGGTGGTTCAGTATCGCCCCATCTTCGTCATGGGCGAAGTGCAAAGCGCCGGTCAATATACCTATGTTGCAGGCATGACCGTACAAAGTGCCATTGCAACCGCCGGTGGTTTTGGCACCAGGGCTCGTCAGACCAGCGTGCAGATCACCCGCCAGATCCATGGCAAGGATGTCAGCGCTCAGGTGCCAACGTCCGTAACGGTGCAGCCCGGTGACACGATCTACGTCAAGGAACGGTATTTCTGATCCCGCCCAAGGGACAAATCGACATCGACAAAAATGCCATGTGACACGTATTTGTTCGTAGGCAGTATTGTCGAATTAACCGGTGACTCATTTAACAGAGGTAGAGTGGCATCTGTCAGTTACGCAGAAGGGCGGTTTTGCTCCGTTGCGTCTCAGGAGAATGCAGGTGTCCCAAGGTTCCTATAGGATAATTCATTGTGTGCGTGCACCCGTTGGCGGCGCCATGCGGCACATCAAGGATCTTGCTATTGAGCAGGCCTGCGCAGGCCATCTGGTCGGGCTTGTGTGTGACAACACCAGCGGATCCTCCTTCGATGAAGCTATTCTGAATGAACTGCGCCCTCATCTGGCGTTGGGCCTCGCCCGTTTTCCCATGCAACGTCGATTGACCCCCCGCGATATTCAGGCCGGACTGGCGCTGTATCGCCATGTTCGGGACCTCAAACCCGACGTACTGCATGGCCACGGGGCAAAGGGTGGTGCTTTTTCACGCGCGATCGGCTCGTTCCTGCGCCTGCGCGGCTCGGCGGTGACACGCATCTATTGCCCGCACGGTGGCAGCCTGCATTACGACACGGCCAGCCTGCCCGGTAGAATCTACTTCACCCTTGAGCGGCTTCTGGCCCGCATGACCGACGGTTTCGCCTTCGTTTGCAAATACGAGGCCGATACATTCAAAGCCAAAGTATGCACACCAAAAGCCCCCTACAGGATCGTTTACAACGGCTTGCAGGAAGCAGAGTTTGCCCCCGTGGCACCAGATGCAACAGCGACGGAGTTCTTGTTCATTGGCACATTGCGCAAGCTCAAAGGGGTCGATGTGCTGATCAACGCCATTCATCTGTTGACCCGGCAAATGCCACGCACCGACGTGCCCCGTCTGCGAATTGTCGGAGAAGGCCCGGACGAACAGATCTTTCGTGATCAGGTCGAGACACTGGGTCTGAATGACATCATATCCTTCGAAGGGGTTCTGTCTGCGCTTACAGCTTTTCCGCTTGGGAGATGTCTCGTCGTGCCCTCCAGATCTGAGTCCCTGCCCTATATCGTGCTGGAAGGATTGGCCGCCGGGATGCCTGTCATCGCCACACGGGTTGGCGGGATACCGGAAATCTTCGGGCACCATCACCCCGCGCTGGTGCCCCCCGACAACGTTGAAGCACTGGCAACCGCCCTGAGGGAAACGGTAAGCCAGCCAGCCCAAACGCAAGCCCGTACGCTTGAACTGCAAGCCCACCTCCGGGAAGCCTTCTCGGCGGTAACCATGTCAAACAACATTCTGTCTCTCTACCAGCTTTCCAGTCGCAAATCCGGGGCAGCTAACCGTATCTAAATGGTAATCCCTCAAACGAGATGTCTGAGGCTTGCCGCAAATTATTGAAAAGAGCGATGACCGAAATTCTAGATGATCGTGGAGATTTGAACGAGCGCAGCACTTTCCTTGCTTCAGAAGCAAAGGAGGCGCTCCGTTCTGCGTCATCGGATGCGCCGACCTCTGGCAAGCTGAATGACAAGGCACGGCCCACATCTGGCGCAACAGAAGGCGCCCGTTTTTCATCTACGACGCCTGCTCATGAAACCGGGTCGGCACGTCTGTCTGATGCCGCGTTGAAGGCAGCCGAAACACTGTCCGACAACGGCGTCTCCATACCAGTGCTCACCGGGACATTGCGGCTGGTCGATCTTCTTTGTATCGCACTCGGCTGCTTTGCTTCGGATCTGGTCGCCCGCACCGCCTTCGACAGCTCACAACTCGTCAGCTTCGTCCTGGCAAGTGTGTTTGCCGTCATCCTGTTTCAGGCTGCCGATGTCTATAATGTCTCTGTCATGCGACGCAATATCGGCCAATTCCTGCGCATCGCCATTGCCTTGGTCCATTGCCTTTGCCGCAGTGATCACATTGCACTTGACACTGAACATAGCCTCTGGCCTGCCACGCGCATGGACCGACAATTGGTTCCTGACAACGCTTGTCTGCCTGATTGGCGCGCGGTTCCTGACCTATTTACTGGTACGGCGCTGGACGCGCATTGGCCGCCTGGAACGGCGAGCAATCATCGTTGGCGGAGGTCAGGCCGCAGCCGATCTCATTGAAGAGATCACCAGTCAGCCCGACAATGACATCCGCATCTGTGGCATTTTCGATGACCGCAACAATGACCGGTCTCCGGCAATTGTCTCCGGCTACCCCAAGCTTGGCACTGTCGCCGATCTTGTGTTGTTTGGCCGCAAGGCGCGACTCGACATGCTGCTCGTCTGCATTCCCTTGCGCGCCGAAACCCGTGTGACCCAGTTGATGAAACGCCTGTGGGTGCTGCCCGTCGATATTCGTCTGGCCGCCCACAGCGGCAACGCGCAGTTTCGTGACCGTGGCGCGTCCTTCGATGGCACAGTGCCTTTCGTCGATGTTCAGGAGCGCCCGATTGCCGACTGGGACTCCGTCCTGAAACGCGGCTTCGACATCATCTTCGCATCGCTGTTCCTCGTCCTGCTGTCACCAGTCATGCTGGGAGCAGCCCTTGCCATCCGCATGGACAGCAAGGGGCCTGTGCTGTTTCGCCAAAAGCGGTATGGCTTCAACAATGAAATCATCGATGTTCTGAAATTCCGCTCGATGTATCATGACATGGCCGATGCCGCGGCTGCCAAGGTGGTGACAAAAGGCGATCCCCGGGTCACCCGTGTTGGCCGATTCATCCGTAAGAGCTCCATTGACGAATTGCCCCAGCTCGTCAACGTGCTGAAAGGGTCTCTGTCGTTGGTGGGACCGCGCCCACATGCCGTCAACGCCCACACGGACAACAACACCTGGGATCTGGTGGTAGATGGCTACTTTGCCCGCCACAAGGTGCGCCCCGGCGTCACCGGCTGGGCACAGGTCAATGGCTGGCGCGGCGAGGTCGACAAGCCGGAGAAAATCCAGAAACGGGTGGAATTCGACGTCTATTATATCGAAAACTGGTCAGTGCTGTTCGACCTCAAGATCCTGCTGATGACGCCGTTCTGTCTGCTGAACACGGAGAACGCCTATTGAACGCTGGTCTGGAGGAGAGCATATCGCACAGCCGCGCCAAGGCGCAGCCGCCCCGCAAGCTGATCCGCGTGTCCAGCCTTGCGAATGCGGCCCTGTGGTTTGCCATCTTTCTCTCCGGCTTTGTGCGCTATCAGCCCGCCCCTTATGAATTCTTTATGACTGGACTGCTGACCGTCTGGCTGATGGCCGGACTCAAGATCAGACCAGAGTTCGGCCCGCTTCTCGTTTGCCTGATGCTTTATATCGCCGGGGGCATCGCCTCCATCCCGCAAGTCAGCGCAGGCGGTTTGAGCGAGGCGATCCAATACATAATCATCTCGGCCTTTCTTGCGATCACGGCGGTGTTTTTTGCCGCCATCATCGCCGACAAGCCCGAGCGCAGCCGCATTATCGAAAAAGCCTATATCGTCACAGCCGTCATCGTGGCGCTGTCCGGAATTGCTGGCTACTTCCATCTCTTCCCCGGCGCAGGCGCCCTGACGCGCTACGGCCGCGCGATGGGCACGTTTCAAGATCCCAACGTCTATGGACCATTTCTGGCACTTCCCGCCGTTCTGATCATCAAGCGCATTCTGACCAACCCAATCGCCAAGACCCTCCGGCTGTGGTTGCCGCTTTTCATCATCGTTCTGGGGCTGTTCCTGAGCTTCTCGCGCGGCGCATGGATGGTGCTGACCGTCTCGGCGCTGGTCGTCTACGTGCTGACACTTTGGAACGAACGCCACAGCCTGAAGCGCATGCGACTGGTGGGATTGGGACTTGCCGGCTTCCTCAGTATCTGTCTGCTGATCGGCGGCATTCTGTCCATCGGTAGCGTCGATCAGATGTTCCAGCAACGCGCCAAGCTGGTGCAATCCTACGATGGATCACGTCTTGGGCGGTTCGCCCGCTATTCCATCGGCTTTGAAATGGTGATGGACAAGCCACTGGGCCTTGGCCCGCGGGAGTTCTCGCATATCTTCGGCGAAGACGAGCACAATACCTACCTGAAAGGTTTCACCACCTACGGCTGGCTGGGCGGACTGACCTACCTGCTGCTGGTGGGCTGGACCGTCGCCCGTCTGTTCCCTCTCACCTTTCAAAAGCGACCATGGACGCCCTTCGTACAAGGGGTGTTCGCAGTGCTGATTGCCCACGTCCTGTTGAGCTGCATCATCGACACAGATCACTGGCGACATTACTATATGATCTTTGGCCTCGTCCAGGGCTTCATTGCTGCCAACAGGCTTGAACAAAAGCGCCGGATCACCCACAAGAACTTGCCGACAGGACCCGCAGATCGGCTTGCACTTTCAACCGGAAACCGCTAGGAAGGCGGCAACGGGCAGTAGCGCAGTCTGGTAGCGCACTTCACTGGGGGTGAAGGGGTCGTCGGTTCGAATCCGGCCTGCCCGACCAATCATTTCAAAGATTTATATCGGTTGAGCCGACAGCGTTGCTCAGAAACGATCCGGCGCCTGCAACGCGCCATTGATCTTGAAACAGCTTAAGCGACAGTATCCAACGAGACAACAATTCCATGCGATACTGGCGCATTGGCATGAGAGGCCATGCCCTGACTGTTCTGCCACAAGGCATGTCCCAGGTCAGCTTGATCTGTTGAGAGCGTCGTCAAAAAGCCGCGCCTGCGCGTTAGCTCACCTGATCTAAAATGCGCTTGCATTCCAGCAGCTCGAAGAGCGTGTTCTGCAACCGATCGTGGTCTTCCTGAGACAGTTTCGGCGCAGGTTTACCACCGTCTTTGTCCGCCCAGAAGCGCTCGATAAACCGAGAGGGACCAGATGTGTGCCGCTCATCAGCCTCATCATCCGGCAAAACGTCGCGCGGGATGACAGCAAGTTCTGCTTCTTCAACCAGTGGTGCCCCCTGATCGGCCAAGGCCGAGGGGCGCGCCGCTGTTTGCGCCATCTCTGGCGAGGTAACAAGTGCCGGTGACAATTGCTGTGGATGCGCAGCCGATTGGGACTGCGATTCGCGTCGTGTCGGAGACGCCGAGAGATGTCCCTCACTGCTGCGCGATCGTGAATCCGAGGCACCACCCACACGGCGGAGCTCGCCGTCAGGCTGTAGCAACGCCACAGGCACGCCATCCGTTGCCCGCCAGATTTGCATGACGAAGCGCGGCCCCTGCTCTTTCAGGATCCGTTGCACACCTTTGATGGTGTAGCCTTCACTGTAGAGAAGATGACGAATGCCGCGCAGCAACTCAACATCGTCTGGGCGATAATACCGACGACCGCCGCCGCGTTTTAGCGGCTTGATCTGAGAAAAGCGCGTTTCCCAGAAACGAAGAACGTGTTGCGGAAGATCCAGATCCTCCGCAACCTCGCTGATCGTTCTGAAAGCGTCCGGGCTCTTGTCCGGGCCACTCATCGCACCACTCCTGATCCGTTTGCTTCAATCAGGAGACGCTGAGAGCGTCATTGATGTGCTGCTTGAGGACGTTGCTCGGCTTGAAAACCATGACACGACGTGGGGAAATCGGCACTTCCTCACCCGTTTTCGGGTTACGGCCAATGCGCTCGCCCTTGGAGCGGACCACAAACGAACCGAAGGACGATAGTTTGACCGACTCGCCTGTCAGCAAACATTCGGAGATCTCGGAGAGAACCCGTTCGACCAATTCAGACGATTCCGTGCGTGACAGCCCAACCTTTTGGTAAACGGCTTCACAAAGATCTGCACGCGTAACGGTCTTGTTTCCCATAATCTCTCCTCGCCGACACTGCGATCTGACTGAAAATGCAAGAGAACTTTAAATATACAAGCACGGTATTGCCTCTTTGAAAAGGGGTCAACACCTACTCTTACGTCACGTAATCTTTTCCAGTTTCCCTGCTGGCATTACATTCGTACCAACACGGACCCCCAAGTGAAGCCTCCGCCCATGGCTTCCAGAAGGACCAGTTGTCCCTTGTTAACGCGGCCATCCCGCACAGCTTCGTTCAACGCAAGCGGGATGGACGCCGCAGAGGTGTTGCCATGCTTGGGCACCGTCATCACAACTTTTTCCATGGGAATGTTGAGCTTGCGTGCGCTTGCATCGATAATTCGCTTGTTGGCCTGATGTGGAACGAACCAGTCCAGATCGTCCGCATTTAGGCCTGTTGCCGCAAAAGCATCAACGATCACATCCGTGATCATGCCAACGGCATGCTTGAAGACTTCTCGGCCTTCCATGCGCACGTGACCGGCTGTCTGCGTTGAGGACGGACCACCATCGACATAAAGCTTGTCGCGGTGCTGGCCATCCGAGCGCAAATGACAGGTCAGGACACCGCGATCCGCCGTGGTCCCCTCGCCTTCCTGCGCTTCAAGAACAACCGCTCCGGCGCCATCACCGAACAGCACGCAGGTTGTACGATCTTCCCAGTCAAGAATGCGGGAAAACGTCTCGGCGCCAATCACCAGAGCGCGTTTTGCCAGGCCACCGCGCAGATAAGCATCGGCCGTTGTCAATGCATAGACAAACCCCGAACACACGGCTTGCATGTCGAATGCCGCACCATGGTGAATGCCAAGCTTGGCCTGAACGGTGACAGCGGTGGCTGGAAACGTATTGTCCGGAGTAGCGGTCGCAAGGATGATCAGATCAATATCCTGAGCATCAATCCCGGCGTTTTCGAGAGCGGCCTTGGCCGCTTCATAAGCCAGATCAGATGTCAATTCGCCATCGGCGGCGATATGACGCTGCTCAATGCCGGTGCGCTGCACAATCCACTCGTCGGAGGTGTCCACGATCTTTGCAAGATCATCATTGGTCAGGCATTTCGCCGGCAAATAGCCGCCGCAGCCGATAATAGTCGAACGAATCACGCTCACAAATCACCCTTCCGAGGTCGTCACACCCGGGGCGTGCTGACCACTATGATAATTGACAAGATCATGTGCGATCTTTTTCTTCAGTTCGTTCTTGGCCATGTCATAGGCCAGATCGATGGCGGCGGCGAAGCCTTCTGCATCGGTGCCGCCGTGGCTCTTGATCACGATCCCGTTGAGGCCGAGGAAAACGCCGCCATTGACCTTGCTCGGATCCAGCTTCTCCCGCAACCGTTCAAAGGCACCACGCGCCAGAATATAACCCAGACGCGACATGAAGGTCCGCTTCAGGGCAGCGCGCAGATAGCCGCCAATCTGCTTGGCAGTGCCTTCTGCCGTCTTCAGGGCAATGTTGCCGGCGTAACCTTCTGTCACCACAACGTCGACTTCGCCCTAGCCAATGGAATCGCCCTCGACAAAGCCACAATATTCAATCGTCGGCAGGTCGGATTCACGCAGCAGACGTCCCGCCGTGCGAACCTCGTCCTGCCCCTTGATTTCTTCTTCGCCGATATTAAGAAGCCCGACCTTGGGGCGTTCCGTGCCAAACAGCGCACGCGCCATTGCCCCGCCCAGAATGGCAAAATCAATGAGCTGCTGCGCATCTGCGCCAATAGTCGCGCCGACATCAAGCACAACGGATTCACCGCGCACTGTTGGCCAGATGGCCGCAATTGCGGGGCGCTCGATATTGGCAATCGTGCGCAGGCAGAATTTCGACATGGCCATCAGTGCACCAGTATTGCCCGCAGACACGGCAACCATGGCCTCTTCGTCGCGGACAGCCTGCACCGCACGCCACATGCTGGAGTGCTTGCGGCCCTAGCGCAACAGCCTGCACTCGGCTTGGCATCCATCCCGATCGACACTTCACAATGTTCGAACGTCGAGGCATCGCGCACCCGAGGATATTTGTCCAGAAGCGGTTTCACGACATCTTCCTTGCCGAAGAGCAGGAAGTGGATATCCGGATGACGGATCAAAGCAATTTCGGCGCCGGGGAGAACAACCTCCGCGCCGTAGTCGCCGCCCATCACATCGAGAGAAATTGAAATGGTTTTCGCCATAGAGAGGTCTTTAAGAAGTCCCTTGCCTTAGCCACTGTTTGCTGAGTTCCCGGTCTGTTTTCCGGGGCCAAACTGCCGATTGAAACAGGTGGCGAACATAGCGCGTCCACTCTTTGAAACAACCGTTTTCATCAAACATGTGACTCTTTTAATCTTTCGACGTGTCTTTCAACCGGGAAAGCGCTGCAAAGGGGCTTTCTTCGCCACTTTCAAGCTCTTCTTCGCCATCACTCTCGATGTGATCTGCAAATTCGACGCCCGGCTTGCGGGGAAAGAGGTCAATGTTCAGCGCGAGCTGTTCACACACCACGCCCCCCAGATCCAGCTGGTTGTCGACAATGACATCGGGCGGATCAAGCGATTCCAATTCGATCTCGATCTCGCCTTCGTCATTAATATCCCTGGGCTGGCGACGGCGGGTTGAATAAGGCTCGAACGTGCGATCTATCTCATCAGTAAAGGACTGTGAAAACGGCTCAAGCGTGACGATGCAGATCTGGCGCAGGATCACGTTCAGCGTTCCCTTGACGCGCAAGCCGTCCTTACGCCAGGGCGTGATTTCAAGGTCCGCGACCAGCGTTTCAACGCCATCGACCTGATAGGCCTGCGCGATACGCTCAAGCGTTTCTGCGTCTGGCTTCAAGGTCACGTCCAACGGCTGATTGCCGACTGATGTGGCACGAAGAATATGTTTGTATGGAAAAGCTGCTTTCGTCATTTTCTTCTGTTTATTGTCCTCGTCGCATCATGCCTGCACTGTTGCAGGCGGCTCGGGGAAAGTCAGTATACCTTTGCAAATCGCCTCACTCGGCTGGTCCTGCAAACACTTTTGCGCTTTCATCAGATAGTCGGCAAGTGCCTGAGGGCCATCCATTCCTTCAACGTCTGCAAAGACATTCCGTTTCATGGCTTGCGCAAGGGCCTCACGGTCATTGGCATCAATCGCCGTCATATAGGCATCGGCACGTCCGTAAAAGACCTCTCCCATAACTTTGATCTTCTTGGGGACACCGACATCACTGACGCCCATCTGGCGCAGGCTTGCGTCCATATCATGGAAGAAAAGATCAAAAACCTGCTGACCAAACTCTGCCATCTGCCGCGTTTCTCCCCTGAGACGCGCAAAAAAAACGATGGCATGCGCCACGATCATGTCGAAGCGACCATCAAGCGTGTCAGGGACACCAAGAATTTGATAAAATTGAGGTTGCCGCGCCTGAGTCACGATTTGCGTATAGATCGCATACTCGTTCTTTCGTGATTTACGCCGAAACAGACGGAATACCATTGCCTCTCCCTCACACTTGGTATTGCCTTGAGGCGTATCCCACGATAGGGAATTTGCCAAGGAATGATATTGTCTAAAGGCCGAACAGTCTCGCGGCCACACAGGAAGATACGCATGAAACTCAAGACGCAAGCCGTTCTTATTCCGCTTCTTCTCGCCCTGCCGCTGGGTGGCTGTTTCACCACGTCATACACGCATGGGCATATCATCACGCAGGACATGCTCTCTCAGGTCGAGGTCGGATCCAGCAAAGAACAGATCGAACTGGTGCTCGGATCACCGTCGACGACGTCCACTCTGGGCGGTGATGCCTATTATTATATCTCGCAGAAAAGCGAGACGACCGCCTTCCTCAAGCCGAAAATCGTCGAGCAGCGCGTTGTTGCCATCTACTTCGACGACAAGGGCTTCGTAAAGAATATCGCCAACTATGGCCTGAAAGACGGCAAGGTCTTCGATTACATCGACCGCAAGACCCGCACCGGCGGTCAGGATTACGGCTTCCTGTCGCAGATCCTCAAGGGCGCGACCAAGCCGACGATGGGCCTGTAAGCTCACTACATCTCTGCAAGCACAAAAAAGGACGTCATTTCTCCTGAAGTGACGTCCTTTTTTAGTATTCAGAGCGGTCCAAAGACACGGGTCAAACCGCCAAACCAAAACTCAGAAATGCGTAAACCCTTTGAGGCTCTCCGCTGGCAGAGGCTTGCCGTCTTCGAGCAGGCGAACCACGCCCTCGCCTTCAACCACGGCGCCAATCCGCACGACCGGGCATCGCATCTGTTGTGCGGCAGCTTCAAATGCAGCGCAGGCGTTCTCAGGGATACTCGCAAGGATCTCATAGTCATCACCACCTGTGAGGCATTGGCGAAACAGCGAGAGATCCAGGTCCTTGAGGTGCTGCATCGCAGCCGAGAGCGGTACGCTTGCCAGGTCGATTTCCACATCTGCACCTGAGGCTTCGGCCATATGTCGGGCATCGGCCACAAGCCCATCCGATACATCCATGGCCGCGTTGGCATGATCACGCAACGCCGGTGCAAGATTAACCTTGGGCGCAGGCAACAGATAGCGATCGAGAGCATGACGGCTTTCCACCTCGCTCAAGCCCAGCTCTTCTGCAAGTCTCAAATCAAGGCGTAGTTTCAATCCGAGCGCGGCATCGCCTATGGTTCCAGACACATAGATCCGGTCGCCAATGCGCGCGCCACCGCGGCGCACGGCTTGGCCTTTGGGAACCTCGCCCAGGGCTGTGAGGGAAATCTGCATGTTCTGCCCGGAGCGGATCGTATCTCCTCCCACGAGCACCACATCAAAAGCTGCCTGATCACCCTTGAGGCCACAGCAAAAGCGCTCGACCCATTCGCTGGTCCAGTCATCGGCAAGCCCCAGCCCCAGCAAATAGGCACGCGGACGCGCGCCCTTGGCGGCAAGATCCGACAGATTGACACGCAACGCCTTGGCAGCGATCGCTTCAGGGGGATCATCCGAAAAGAAATGAACGTCGGCAGCGAGCATGTCCTTGGTCAGAACCAGCTCGCAGCCTTCCGTCGGCGTATAGACGGTGGCATCATCCTTGAGGCCAACGCTGCCCGGATCACTTGCCAAGGGCGCCAGAAAACGCCCGATCAGTTCAAACTCACCCGGCCGTGTGTCGGCCATGGTCAGTCTCCACCAGACTTGGCCGCCTCGGTGGTTCCCAGCTCCTGACTGCGAAGGTCATGCGCCAGCCTGTCGAGAACCCCATTGACCAGACCCGGTTCATCGCCCTCAAAAAAGGCTTTGGTCACGTCGATGTATTCGGAAATAATCACACGTGGCGGAACATCCTTGCGGCGCAGAAGCTCAAAGGCTCCCGAACGCAGAACGGCACGCAACAGGCTGTCGATGCGGCGCAAGGGCCAGTCTTCGGCCAGCGCCTTGTGAATGAAGGGGTCAATCAACCGCTGATCTTCCACGACTCCACGCACGATGTCCTTGAACCACTGCTCATCAGCTTCGCGGTACTGCTCGCCATCCAACTCCTTGCCAAGACGGAAGGCTGTGAACTCACCGATGACATCGTCCAGAGCCGCTTCTCCAACGTCCATCTGATACAATGCCTGAACGGCACCAAGGCGGGCAACTCCGCGTTTGTTGGCAGGACGCACAGTCTGTCCGCCCTCGCGCTGGCGATCGACCTTCTCGGTCATGGCTGGTTACACTCCAAGCTTTTCTTTCAAGGCAACCATGTGCAGCGCGGTCTGCGCGGCTTGGCCACCTTTGTTCTTGTCGGTCTTGTTGGCACGCGCCCATGCCTGAACACTGTTCTCGACGGTCTGAATGCCATTGCCGACGGCCAGGTCCGCATCAACGATCAGGTCCATGATGACGCGAGCCGATTCATTGGCCACAATATCGTAATGGCTGGTTTCGCCGCGAATGACGCAACCCAAAAGCACATACCCATCATACAGCGTGCCATCGTTTTCCATCGCCGTGAGGGCCATCGACAGCGCCGCCGGAATTTCCAGAACGCCGGGCACCTCAATGCGATCATAAGAGGCTCCCGCCTCCTCCAGAACCTCAATCGCACCCTCTGCGAGGGCATCGGCAATATCACCGTAAAAGCGCGCTTCGATAATCAGTATCTTCGCAGCTGAGGTCATGGTTTATCTCTTTGGTTGGGAAGGCGACAGGAAACATGCCGCCGACCATTTGTCCAGCAGGTTTTGCTTCGTCCCCGCCGCGGCTGGGGAGAAAATGTTTGTCTGGTAAATGCGCTTCCCAAAACAGAAGCAATCAAGCTTTCCGTATCAGTTAAGCCTCGTGGGCAAACTCCGCAAGCCTAGATACGTAACGAGCCATCATGTCGACTTCCAGATTGATCAGATCGCCTTCCCCACGCTGCCCCACAGGTGGTAACCGACAGGGTGTGCGGAATCAGAAAAACCGAGAACAAGGTCCCTTCGGCCTCGTTGACCGTCAGCGATGTTCCATCCAGGGCGACAGAGCCCTTCTTGGCAATAAAGGGGGCCAGTGCACGTGGCGCTTCAAACTGCAAATAGACACTGTCGGGATGCTCGACCCGCTTGACCAGTTTGGCCATTCCGTCCACATGGCCAAGCACCAGATGCCCGCCGAGTTCCGCTCCCATCGTCAGTGATCGCTCCAGGTTCAGCGTTTCGCCTTCCTTCCAAGAGCCAACAGTGGTCAACTTCAGCGTTTCACTGGCCGATTCAATTTCGAACCACGCCTGCCCATCGTCAAGATGGCCCTTGGCCGTAACCGTGTGGCATGGACCACCGCAGGCGATGGAGGCCCCAATATCAATGCCATCAACATCATAGGCGGTGGCGATGCGCGTGCGCTGCCCGGCCGGAATCTTCTCGATTTTCAGGATCTTGCCCTGATCTGTTACAATGCCGGTAAACATAGGCAATCACACTCCGCGCCGGGTCAGAATTTCAAATCGGTTGGCGCCCGCCCGACCTGTTTCCTTGATGCGATACATGGGGTTTGATCGCACAAGCTCAAGTGGCAGGTCGGCAAATGCCGGAACCCCATCCGCGCCCAACGCCTTGTTGCCATGAAGCAGGCAGAGTTCATCCACCAGATTAGCCTTCCAGAAAGAGGCTGCGACATGCGCGCCCCCTTCAAGCATCAACCGGGTGACCCCCCGAAAGCCAAGCGCTGACAAAACAGCGTCCGGCGCCAACCCATCAGACAACTCCATGACGCGAATGATCTCCACACCGGCCTTTTGCAGCGGCCCCGTGCGCTTCGCGGATGCACCATTGGAGACGATGCACCATACCGGTGTCTCACGTGCCGTACGCACCAACTTGCTGTCCAGCGGCAATCGCGCCTCTGTGTCCAGCACAACGCGCACCGGCGAACGTCCCTCCAGCCCTGGCAAACGACATGTCAGTTCCGGATCATCTGCCACCGCCGTACCAATGCCGATGAGAATGGCGTCGTAGCTTGCTCTCTGGCTGTACACCATACGCTTGGCTTCTGGCCCGGTAATCGCAACCTGCCCCTGTCCTTTGGCGCCAATGGCTCCGTCGGGTGAGACTGCCAGTTTCAAAAAAACCATCGGCTGCATCCGCGTCATGCGACGGACGAACCCCAGATTAGCATCGAGACAGGCCGCCGTCTCCACACCGTCGACGACCTCGATCCCGGCTTCGCGAAGTATGGCGATGCCGCGACCGGCCACGCGCGGATTGGGATCACGCAAGCCAACGACGACGCGGGTAACGCCCGCCTCCTTCAAGGCCAGAGCACAGGGCGGCGTTCGGCCGAAATGGGAACACGGTTCAAGCGTCACGTAACAAGTTGCTCCGCGCGCCAATTCTCCGGCCTGACGCAGGGCATTGACCTCGGCATGGGCACTGCCTGGACGCGCGGTCACGCCGCGCCCGACGATGACAGGCAGGCCGCCCGCCGCATCCGGCTGCACAATCAGCGCACCAACGGAGGGGTTCGGCCAGACATATCCAAGCCCTCGCCGCGACAGCCGCACCGCAGCCTGCATGAAACGCTGGTCGATTGCCGCCTGCTGTGCCGACGACATCGCTGTCATGGGAGAAACTGTTTGCATGGCCCTGGAACGATCACAGATCAATCAACGGCTTGCCATCGGGTCCGCTCAACTCGTCCAGAAGAGCCTCGAAATCCTTGGCTTCTCTGAAGTTCTTGTAAACAGAGGCAAAGCGGACGTAGGCCACGTCATCAATGACCTTGAGACCTTCCATGACGTGATTGCCGATTTCCTCGGCAGTGATGTCGCTCTCACCCGAGCTTTCAAGCTGGCGCACGATGCCACTGACCATTCGCTCAATGCGCTCAGGGTCGACTGGGCGCTTGCGCACCGCGATCTGAACCGAGCGCATCAGCTTTTCCCGATCGAAGGGAACACGACGTCCAGCGCGTTTCAAAACCTGAAGCTCGCGCAATTGCACGCGCTCAAACGTCGTAAAACGGCCGGCGCACGTGCTGCACACCCGGCGCCGGCGGATAGCCGTATTGTCCTCGGTGGGACGCGAGTCCTTCACCTGGGTATCATCACCCCCGCAGTAGGGACACCGCATCAGCTATTCCCTCTTTCTTGTCGCCTGCGCCTCAACGCTCGTAGATCGGGAAGCGGCTGGTCAGTTCAATGACCTTCTGCTTCACAGCAGCTTCGACGGCAGCGTTGCCCTCTTCGCTGTTGGCCGCCTTCAGACCATCAAGCACTTCGGAGATCATCGCGCCAATTTCGCGGAACTCCTCGACGCCGAAGCCGCGGGTCGTGCCAGCAGGTGTCCCAAGACGCACGCCAGAGGTGACGAATGGCTTTTCCGGGTCAAACGGGATGCCGTTCTTGTTGCAGGTGATGTTGGCACGGCCAAGAGCAGCTTCCGCCATTTTGCCAGTGGCATTCTTGGGACGCAGATCAACCAGCATGGAGTGATTGTCCGTGCCACCCGACACAATGTCCAGACCATTGGCCTTGAGCGATTCTGCCAAGGCCTTGGCATTGTCGACGACAGCTTTGGCGTAGATCTTGAAGTCAGGATGCAATGCTTCCTTGAAGGCAACAGCCTTGGCTGCGATGACATGCATCAGCGGCCCCCCTGAAGACCCGGGAAGACAGCCGAGTTGAACTTCTTGGCAAGCGCTTCGTCGTTTGTCAGGATCATGCCGCCACGCGGGCCGCGCAAAGACTTATGCGTCGTGGTTGTGACGACATGCGCATGTGGCACAGGCGAAGGATGGACGCCTGCGGCAACCAGACCGGCAATATGAGCCATGTCGACCATCAGATAAGCGCCAATGGAATCTGCAATCTCGCGGAACTTCTTCCAGTCCCAGATGCGCGAGTAGGCTGTTCCACCAGCCAGGATCAGCTTCGGCTTGTGCTCCTTGGCCAGACGTTCGACGGCATCCATGTCGATCTGGTGATCGTCTTCACGTACGCCGTAAGACACAACGTCAAACCATTTGCCCGACATATTGACCGGCGAGCCATGCGTCAGGTGACCACCCGAGTTGAGATCAAGGCCCATAAACGTGTCGCCCGGCTGAAGCAGCGCCAGAAACACGGCCTGGTTCATCTGGCTGCCCGAGTTTGGCTGCACATTGGCAAAGCCGCAATCGAACAATTTCTTGGCGCGCTCGATGGCCAGCGTTTCAACCACATCGGCATACTCACAGCCGCCGTAGTAGCGCTTGCCCGGATAGCCTTCGGCGTATTTATTGGTAAAAATCGACCCTTGCGCTTCCAGCACGGCCTGCGAAACGATGTTTTCCGAGGCAATCAACTCGATTTCATGCTGCTGGCGACCAAGTTCCTTGCCAATGGCGTCAAAGATCTCGCTGTCGGCCTCTTCGAGAGACTGGCTGAAGAACTGGGAAACGGAAGACTGATTCATCGAAGAACCCATCGGCGACATCCTTTCAATTCAAGCAGGTGCCTTACAAGCGCTTTTGCAGGGCCGCAGCTGTGGCAACGGTTTTTATGTTGGAAAGCGGAGTAGCATAACGCTCTTGAGGAACCAAGAGGCACGATGAAGCAGCAAAGCACAATCGTGTAACTTGCGAGGCTTTACCGCCGCACTCGCCTGCATTGGCTCCATACATGCCCGGATGAGCACGTAAATAGCGTCTGCCCCGGCAAATTTCATTGGCAGGACGAAGGCGCACATATGGGACTGCCCGCTAGTAGAGACGGCCTTCGGAGCGCGGACTTTCGGCGACCTCTTCCTCGACATCTCCAAGCAAACGGCGACGCAGCTTGCGCATGACAAGCTGTTTCAGATGGGCCTGCGAGGTGCGCGCGGGGCCGAAGACACTGACCTCGATGCCCGTTGTGGCGTCAATGGCCACAACCTTGACCTGAGCCCCGACCGGATGGAACTCAAGATACACTTCGCGGCCCGTATCCTTGCCAGATGCCATGGTTTTCTTTCACCGCTGCAGGTCATACAAAAATGCCACGAGCCGAAGCTCGTGGCATGATCTTAATCCATCACATGCGCTGCGGACAACCAGAACCGACGATCACGCCCGCCGTCTGTCACAACGCACCATGGCGCGTCTTAAAGGTTCGCCTGCGCTGTGGTGTTATCTTCTGTCGCATTTTGCAGGTCATCCCGATTATAGATGTCGGGACGGAAATGAACGACACCATCCGAGTTTACCCAAGCCGTAATGTAGGTGATGTAAAGCGGGATCTTCTGATTCAGATCGACATCATCACGATCACCACTCTGGATGATCTGATCAACGCGCTCCCGGTTCCAGTCCGGCGTGGTCGACTGTAGCAACCAGGTGGCCAGCTCGCGCACGTTCTGCACGCGAACGCAGCCTGAAGAATCGAAGCGATAGTCCTTGGAGAACAAGCTCTTCGATGGCGTGTCATGCAGATACACCTGATGGGTGTTGTGGAAATTGATCCGCACCGTGCCCAGAGAGTTGTCCGAGCCCGGATCCTGACGGAAGCGGTACTTGGTGGCCTCTTCCGTGTTCCAGTCAATGTCCTGCCAGCGCAGTTCCTTGCCGTGCCAATCAAAGATCCGGATGTGGTTGCGCGTCAGATACTGCGGGTCCTTCTTCATTTTCGGGATCAGATCCTTGCGGATGATCGAGACCGGCACTGTCCAGTACGGGTTGAAGTTGAGCTGATAGATCTTGGAATTCAGGATCGGGGTCTGACGGTCAATACGCCCGACAACGGCAGTGTGACGCGAATGGACAACGCCGTTCTGTACAGCTTCGATTTCGGCTGCTGGAATGTTCACCATCACGAAGCGCTCGGGCAAGTCACTGGAGATCGCCTTGAGGCGAACAAAGTTGATCTCAAGCTGTTTCAAACGCACCTGAGCCGGGACGTTCATCGGCTCCAGCGTGCCCTTGTCCAGAACCCCGTCGGCCTTGAGGCCATGACGCATCTGGAAACGGCGCAACGCTGCATCAACATAGGAATCGAACACATTCGGCTGCCCTGCGCTCTGCTTCAGATCGCCGGACATAGCCAGTCGCTGGCGCAGGATCGCAACGCGCGGATCGGTCGCTCCGATGCGGATCGACGGGCCCTCAGGCACAACCGGCCAACCGCCATTGTTGACGATCGCGCGGAAATGATCCATCGCGGCAGAGATATAATTGGCAGCATCCGGAGACAGGGTCGGCTGGTTGCCCTGCAAAGCACGCAAGGATTCCAAAGTCTGATCGAACTTGTCAGCCCATTCGAGGTGCTGGTTATACTGACGTGTCGCATCCAGAGGACTGTCGCCGGCATAGGCCGGATAGACGGCACCAAGGAGCATGGCGCTTGTCATCGCCGTTGCGCCCACAGCCATGCCCAAAAGGCGCATCTTTTTGACCGCGCGGCTCACAACGCCTGCAGCAAGGTTCGTTTCTGTCATTTGGCAGGTCACCAATCGTCTTTCAGCTTCTTGAACGTGAAGATCTTCAACACTCATATGAACTACAAAATCGCGAGACGACGCATAAGTTCCCAATTTGGTCCCAAAAGTGGCAACACACCCACCACACAACCAATCTGTTTGATGCGCTCATCCACCACACGGTCGCAAGGCAGAACGGGATGATGCAGCATCGGAAAGAATGTATCGTCACGCTAGGGCAACTGCCCTTTTTCAATGGTCATGCCACGATTTTGCGATCAAACCAAGGCACAGGCCCGAAAAACACGTCGCAAAAACCAATTTCGACGCCAGAAACAGCAAACGCCGTCCTGCACAGGCAGGACGGCGTTTTGTCATCCGGATATGATCGCTGCTTCAGAGGCGATAAAGGATCTGATCGGTCCAGAAACGCTCCAGGCGACGCAGGCTCTTGTTCATCACGACGAAGTCCTCAGGACCAATTTCACCAACCTGCTCGACCGAGAACATGTGACGCTCGTAGAGGTCATTGATGATATGGGCAATATCCTTGCCCTTTTCGGTCAGGCTGACACGCACCGAGCGGCGGTCCATTCTGGAGCGCTGATGATGAATGTAGCCCATGTCGACAAGCTTCTTCAGATTGTACGACACGTTAGACCCGAGATAGTAACCGCGGCTGCGAAGCTCGCCAGCTGTCAGCTCAGCATCGCCGATGTTGAACAACAGGAGTGCCTGAACGCTGTTGACGTCCGAACGGCCCATACGGTCAAATTCGTCTTTGATGACATCAAGCAAGCGACGATGCAGTCGCTCGACCAATGTAAGAGCTTCAAGATAAAGCGGCTTGATTTCCGTTTCGTCTTCGTTGGAAACCACTGCATCAACTGCCCGATTTGCGGTGATCATTGTCTTCGCCTCGTTTTTACTGTCGTTTATGTGGTTATCTTCCCACCTTGCAAACAACATTACGGGGTCGTTTCTAAAATCCGCTTAAGAGACACGCTAAATCAGAAGTTAAATTGGCTTTTGGCTTTCTCATGACTCTAGAAAGATTCCATTCATCACCCCGAACAGCTTGAAAAGCGCAGAATTCCGCCTTGTTTTTCTGCTGCTTAGAGATTGTTAATCTTACCTATCGTTCACCTCTGTGTGGATAAAAATACTTAGTTCATACATTCGACTCTCACGTGGTCACCAATGTCTGTTCGAAGTGACCCATTTTTGGAAACTTTAGGGTCTGAAGGCCCGGTCGCCGACGAAAAATGGGCGCCTTGGTTACGGCGCCCATTAAAAATCTCAGAAAAATCGAACGGCCCGACAACTTCGCCGAATCGTGATTTTCGCCTGTTATTTCCGCTTTTGGTGGAATTGACGATAACTCAGATAATAAAGCCCGGCGAAAATCAGCAGCATAAGCACATATATGGTGATCTCCAACGGCCGTCGGCCGTAGCTCTGGGCAAAGGCCGAATGCAAGGTGATCTGGCTCACGACCCGCAAAACCCACATGACGGCACCCCAGGACACACCCAGCCACAGCCCCACCGCCGCGACAAGATCAAGCACGCCGAAATAGACGGTCGCAGTCTGCCAATCGACGGGCATGTTCCAGAACCACTGCCCCTGCCAGGGCACCAGACCGATAAGCCTTGCCCAATGCACCAGCCCGCTGATGATCAAAAGCACTGCGATAAACCGCAAGTACAGTTTGAGAATATCAGTCCACGGCCAGCGCGTATTCAGCAGATCCTTGACCAGGGCGTTCATCGGGGCCTCCTTATGCAAGCTGCAAATCACCATCCGCAGGCACTTGAAAATACGCTTCGATCCGGGAGGGCGTGACCTCTGTCAGCGCCGACGGGATCCAGCGCGGCTTGCGGTCCTTGTCGACCAGCGCCGCGCGCACCCCTTCGTAAAAGTCATGTTCCCCCAGCATGTGACAGGCGATGCGATAGTCGGTTTTGATGCATTGCGCAAATGACATGCGCTGCGCACGCGCCAAAAGCTCGTAGGTCAACAGAAGACTTGTCGGCGACCTCGAACGCATCAGGGCAGCGGTCTCATCGGCCCAGGGATCACGCGCCTTGTCGAGCCGCGTGAGAATCGCTTCGACCGAGACTGCGGAGAAGGCTGCCTCAATCATCTCATAATGATCAGCCAATGCGCCCTTGGCAGGCTCGCTCGCATGATCGGTCAGACACCCCTCTACATCATCACACGTACACAGGGCCTCGAAGAAAGGCGTCAAATCCCTCCGCATGACGGCATGTGTCAGAAGACCCGCCCTCAAGGCGTCTGGCTGGTCCAGACTTTGCGCTGTCAACGCGCAATAGGCACCAAGGCGATGGTTTGCATGGCTGAGAAAGTGGCTGGCTCCAACATCGGGAAAGAACCCGATCGTTGCCTCAGGCATGGCAAGGCGGGCGAATTCCGTTCCCACCCGATGACTGCCATGCACGGATACCCCCAGCCCACCGCCCATGGCAATGCCGTCGATCAGGGCGATATATGGTTTGGGAAATGCCTTGATGGCGGCATTGAGAGTGTATTCATCGCGGAAGAAGGCGACACCGTCAGCCTGACGCCCTGCCTGCTTCATTTCATAGATGCTTTTGACATCGCCCCCCGAACAGAACGCTCGCTCGCCTGCGCCGCATATAATGACGCGTTCAATTGCGGCATCCCTGGCCCATATTGCCAACCGAGCGGCAATGTGTCGCACCATGGCATGATCCAGCGCGTTCAGTGCACGCGGCCGATCAAGGATGATCACTCCGGCCTTTGCCTTGGTTTCAAAGCGCACGCCCCGTGTTGTTTCAGGGAGGGCCCCATTTGTATCTGCCACATCATTCTCCCGCGACCGCTTTGCTTGCCTTAGCACTTCAGCGTGCTCGGCGCTTGATACAGAATCAAGTCAGGCCGGTT
The DNA here is from genome assembly GCF_055809635.1 of Roseibium sp. 10G30-5. Taxonomy (NCBI): domain Bacteria; kingdom Pseudomonadati; phylum Pseudomonadota; class Alphaproteobacteria; order Hyphomicrobiales; family Stappiaceae; genus Roseibium; species Roseibium sp. 10G30-5. The sequence continues at coordinate 3,523,026 of NZ_CM147918.1, read as the reverse complement.
GCACATGCACCACCATGGAGCAATGCGCGACCTGTTTCATCGGTGCATTATAAAAAAAGCGATGCAATGCAGAGCGGACGTCTTTAAGACCAGATTTGAAGTCAGGCACAGACCTGCCCTCTTGCAGACACAGCTTCAGGACAGATATTCAGAACCTGAAGGCGTCAACAAAATCTACAAGGAACTAGGTCATGCCAGATTCGAGCCGGAAGCCAGAAATCTCCACGGCAACCATGGACGGTATTCTGGGCGGGCGCCGTATGCGCAGAACACGCGCCACGGACTGGTCACGCCGCATGGTCAAGGAGACCACGCTGACGGTAGACGATCTGATCTGGCCGATCTTCATCGTCGAGGGCACCGGCGTTCGCCAGCCTGTTGCCTCCATGCCCGGCGTGTTCCGTCTGTCAATTGATGAAGCCGTGCGCGAGGCCACAAAGGCCGCAGAACTCGGCATTCCGGCGATCACGTTGTTTCCTTATATCGACAATGATCTGCGCGATGCAGTCGGCTCTGAAGCCGTCAATGACAAGAATATCATCTGCCGCGCCTGCGCCGCCATTTCCGCAGAAAAACTCAACATCGGGATCATCGTCGATGTGGCGCTTGATCCCTATACCTCGCATGGCCATGACGGGTTGATGGATGGCAACACCATTTTGAATGACGAGAGTGTCAATCAGCTTGTGCTTCAGGCCCTCAATTTTGCGCAAGCGGGGGCCGACATCATCGCGCCGTCGGATATGATGGACGGGCGTGTTGCCGCTATCCGCATGGTGCTTGACGAACATGACCTGCATTCAAAGCAGATCATGTCATATTCTGCCAAATATGCGTCTGCCTACTATGGACCCTTCCGGGATGCCATTGGCACACGCGGCGCCTTGAAAGGTGACAAGCGCACCTATCAGATGGACTACGCCAACACGGACGAAGCGCTGCGCGAAACAGAGCTGGACATTGCCGAAGGCGCCGACATGGTCATGGTCAAGCCCGGCCTGCCCTATCTCGATGTGCTGTCGCGCATCAAGGACACCTTTGCGGTCCCCACCTACGCCTATCAGGTATCGGGCGAATACGCGATGATCGAGGCGGCCCATGCCAATGGCTGGATCGACGGTGACAAGGCAATGCTCGAAAGTCTGATGGCCTTCAAGCGTGCTGGAGCCGACGGCATCCTGACTTATTTTGCCCCTCGCGTTGCCACCTTGCTGGCCAAGCATTTTTAAAAACTGGACACCGCACCATGACCACTGACAGCACCACCCGTCCCGACCCTGCCCAGATCACCTTTGAGGGAATTGAGAAGGCCGCAAGGATATTGGATGGTGCCGTCATCAAGACGCCCTGTCTGCCAGCGCCACGCCTGTCCCGCCTGACGGGTGCAGACGTTTTCGTCAAATACGAGAACATGCAAGTCACCGGCTCATTCAAGGAGCGAGGCGCCCTGGTCAAGCTGGCAAGCCTGACCGAGGAAGAGCGCAAGCGGGGCGTCATCGCCGTTTCGGCTGGCAACCATGCGCAAGGTGTTGCCTATCACGCCAGCCGCCTCGGCATCCCGGCGACCATCGTCATGCCTGCTCTGACGCCTTTCGTAAAGATTTCCAGCACTCGCGACTTCGGCGCGGAAGTCGTGGTCATCGGTGACACGCTGGCGGAAGCCAAGGAAGAAGCCGACCGATTGGCGGCAGAGCGTGGCCTGGTCTGGGTGCACCCTTATGATGACCCGCATGTGATCCACGGACAGGGCACGATTGCCAAGGAAATGCTCGAGACCCAGCCGGATCTTGACGCCATGGTGATCTCGGTGGGCGGTGGCGGCCTGATTTCCGGTATGGCAACCGCTGCCAAGGCGATGAAGCCGGACCTCGAAATCATTGGCGTGGAAACCGTGCTGTATCCGGGCATGTGGGGTGCGTTCAACAACCAGACGGTGCGGTGTGAAGGGCCGACAATTGCCGAAGGCATTGCCGTGCGAGACGTTGGCCTTTTGACCCGGAAGTCGTCAAGGACCGGGTGGACGATATCATTCTGGCGGAAGAAAGCACGCTGGAGCGTGCCATCAACGCCTATCTGACCCTGCAACGCACCATTGCCGAAGGTGCTGGTGCGGCGGGTCTGGCAGGTCTTCTAACCGATCCTAAACGCTTCGAGGGTAAGCGTGTCGGGCTGGTGCTGTGCGGTGGCAACATTGATCCGCGGCTGATTTCAAAGATCGTCGTACGCGAACTCTCCCGCGATGGGCGCATCGTTTCGATCCGCGTAGACACACCTGATCGACCGGGGGTCCTCGGAGACATCGCCACCATTGTCGGTGATATGCAGGGCAATGTTGTCGATGTGGCCCATCACCGACTGTTCCTGAATGTACCCGCCAAAGGAGCGACGCTGGACGTCACTTTTGAAGCCTTCAGCCGCGAACACGGACGCCAGATTGTTCAGGCTCTGGAAATCAAGGGCTACACGGTCCACGTCCTGGATGTTGCTCAGGCCATGGGCTGATATCATCACCATTGCCGTTCTCAAGTGGTGTCAGGAGACCGGTCTCAAATCACCGCATGGAAGGACAACGACAACCGAAACAGACCTCGCTCATCCCTAGGTAATCTCACACCTTATGAATTCGCATTGAAAATGACTTTGCAAACACAGTCCGCATGAGACCAAAATCAACCAAAGGCCTCCACGCTAAAGTGGAAGAGGATCGGGTCTCAGGTCAAAATCTGCGAGACCATTGGCTTGTAGCCCATGAATCCTTATATTTCCGGGATGAAAGCGGCGCAGACGCGTGACGCCACAGGAGAAAACCATGACTGACGTGTACACAGTACGATCCGCCAGCCGTGACAACACCGACCCTTATGACAATCCACGCGCCTATGATGGGGTGCGTACACGGCGTATCTTTGCCTTTTTCATGGATGTCATCGCCATTGCCTTGCTAACATTGGCCGCCGGGCTCGTTGTGTTCTTCCTCGGCATCTTCACCCTTGGGCTGGCCTGGATCTTCTATGCCTTTCTGTGGCAAGCGGTTGCCCTGCTCTACACGGCCTTCTCATTGGGTGGCATCCATTCTGCAACGCCGGGCATGCGCGCCATGGGCCTGACAATGCGGCTGACCAATGGACAACGTCCCTACCCGCTGCTGGCGGCAGTTCATGCCCTGCTGTTCTGGTTTTCCGTATCGCTGCTAACGCCTCTTGTGCTGCTCGTGTCGCTTTTCAGCAATCGCAAGCGTCTCTTGCAGGATCTGCTGCTTGGGTCCGTTGTCGTCAACGCGGACGCTGTCTGAGCCGCGAAGCGCACTCGACTGTCCCCTCATATCTTTTGGTCCTTTCAACGGCTTCAGCCTTACCTGATAACAATGCAAGTCCGCTCTCTCACGCATGATTTCTCTGCAGATCATGCCATCTGCGATGACCTTAGCCAGACAACCAAGGGATACATGCGCGCAGAGTGTTTTTTCCCGTTTTATCCAGACGCTGCATAATTTAAGTTCGTCGAGGTGGCCCGCAACGGGCGCGACGGTTCTCCATCACGGGCGGGTAAATGCAAGCAATCGATATTCCAATGACGTTGACCTTCCTCGTGCTGGCGTCGACTGTCGTTCTGTATGCTTGGGAAAAGTATCCGATCGAGCTGGTCTCGTTGGGATCCGTTGTCACCTTCATGGTCATCTTCACTGTCTTTCCGACAGGCACCGGCGACAATGAAATCACGCCGTTCAAGCTTCTGGCAGGCTTTGCCAACCCTGCCCTTGTGACCGTTATCTGCCTGCTGATCATCGGCCAGGGACTGTTCCACACCGATGCGCTGGAAAAACCGGCGCAATTGATCGTGCGATGGAGTCGCGGGCGCTCGCAACTGGCCAGCATTCCCGTCCTCATTACCGTCGCCGTTCTCAGTGCCTTTTTGAACAATACCCCGATTGTGGTGATGTTCCTGCCGATTCTCAGCACCGTGGCCGCCACCCTCGGGCGTTCGCCCGCACGGGTTCTCATGCCCTTGTCGTTCATGGCGATCCTTGGCGGCATGACCACGCTGATTGGCTCTTCCACCAACCTTCTGGTTGCCAATGTTGCGGCTCAGTCCACCGACGTGAAGCTCGGGTTCTTCAGCTTTACCGTCATCGGTGTGATCATTGCCTCCGTCGGCAGTGTTTATGTGCTCACACTGATGCCGCGCCTGCTCAAAATCCGCAAGACGATGGCGGACGAGATGAAAAGCGGATCGGGCAAGCAGTTCATCGCCGAAATCAACATCACACACGATCACCCGCTCGTGGGGGTTGAATCTGTGTCCGGCATGTTCCCCGAACTGAAAGACATGACAGTCCGGCTGGTGCAGCGCGGAGAAAAACCGTTCCTGCCTCCCTTTGAAAACGTCAAGCTGAAGCATGGCGATACTGTCATCGTTGCCGCAACCCGCAACGCGCTTGCCAAGGCATTGTCGCAGCGCAATCCCATTCTGGATGCCGAAGGCGCCGAAGCCTCGGCCGCCCAGGACACCAATGGATCCTCGCCGCCATCCATGACACTCGCCGAAGCCGTCGTCGCACCGGCCTCGCGCCTCATGGGCCGCACGCTGCCGCAATCCGGCTTTCACGCTGAAACCGGATGTCTGGTGCTGGGCATTCAGCGCCGCAGTCGCATGCCCCGCATGGCCATGAGCGATATTCGTCTGGAAGCGGGAGACGTACTGCTGATTGCCGGGGGGCTGAACAGATTGCTCGCCTGCGCGGCAATCGCGATGTGTTGTTGCTGGACTGGTCGGCTGCGGAACTGCCACGCCGCCGGCTGGCACCGCGTGCCATTGCCATTTTTGGTGCGGTCGTTATCGCCTCGGCCTTTGGTGTCCTGCCCATCGTTGTGGCGTCCGTGGTCGGCGTCTTCGCCATGCTCGTGTCCGGATGTCTCAACATTCACCAGGCCATCCGCGCTATCGACAGCCGCATCTTCATGCTGGTGGGATCCTCCCTCGCCGGGGCCGTCGCTTTGACGCAGACTGGAGGCGCCGAATTTATCGCGCAAGGGATGGTGCATCTCTTCGACAATCAGCCAACGCCCATCTTGCTGTCGGCGCTGTATCTGATTGTCATGATTCTCACGAACTTTTTATCGAACAACGCAGCCGCGGTGCTCTTCACGCCAATCGCCATCGACATCGCGAAACAGACAGGACACTCTCCCGAAGCGTTTCTGGTCTGTCTCATTTTTGCGGCAAACAGCTCATTCGCAACGCCAATCGGCTATCAGACCAACCTCATCGTCATGGGTCCGGGACATTACCGCTTCTCCGACTTCCTGCGCGCCGGGACGCCACTCGCCATTATTTTGTGGTTGACCTTCTCACTGGTCGCTCCATGGTATTATGGATTGTGACGGATCAATAAAGGCGACAAGACCACGTGACGCGGCACCCCACAGACCAACCACAATTCTATCTGACGGCGCCCGCCCCCTGCCCGTATCTGGCTGACAGGCAAGAGCGCAAGGTCTTCACCCACCTTATTGGCGTGCAAGCTCCGGCCCTGAATGACGTGTTGACGCAAGGTGGCTTCCGGCGCAGCCAGAACATCGCCTACCGTCCGGCGTGTGAAGCCTGTCGTGCGTGCATTTCCGTGCGTGTCCGGGTTGCCGACTTCACGTGGACAAAGTCATTTCGCCGTCAATGGAAGAAGGCTTCGCGCCTGATTGGCGAGCGCCTGCCCGCTATGCCATCGTCCGAGCAATATGATCTGTTTCGAGCTTATCTGAGTACACGCCATGAGGATGGCGGCATGACCGACATGAGCGTTCTGGACTACGCCATGATGGTGGAAGACACGCATGTCGAGACGATGGTGGTCGAATATCGCCGCCGCGGAGCTGACACCATGATCAATAGCAAAGGTGATGGCCCACTGCTAGGTGTCGCCTTGACAGATGTGCTGTCAGATGGCCTGTCGATGGTCTACTCGTTCTTTGATCCAGAGGTGAAGGATGTCAGTCTTGGCACCTACATCATTCTGGAACACATCGAGCGGGCTCGTCAGATGGGACTGCCCTATGTCTATCTGGGATATTGGGTCGCTGGCTCAGACAAGATGGCCTACAAGGCCAGGGTTTCAGCCACAGGAGTATCTCGGCCCGACGGGCTGGAGCTCTCGGCCGATGGATTGATTGCTTCATGTCAGGAGGAACCAACTTCGGCCCCAGACTTCAAGCGCCGAGTTCTTCCTGGATCGACGCAAAGACGTCGCGAAACATTTCGCGCGTCAGGCGGCCTGTGTTGGTGTTGTAGCGAGAGCAGTGATAGCTGTCATACATGATCAGATTGCGCATGCCGAGATCATGACGTGCACCGTGAGCGAACTTGAAGGCAGCCCGCCGTGCACCGACTGCGGTCAAGAAAGTCTCATGCGCAATACGGCCAAGAGACAGCACTACCTGAATCGTCGGATTGGCATCCAACGTTGACAGCAGGAACGGCCGACAGGTTTTGATCTCATCACCGGTTGGCTTGTTCTGAGGTGGCAGACAGCGCACCGCATTGGCGATCATCGCATGGCGCAATTCAAGTCCATCGCGCGGATGTGCCTGATAATCGCCTTGCGCAAAGCCGAAATCAATCATGGTTTCGTAAAGAAGATCGCCAGCGTAGTCGCCGGTAAAGGGACGCCCCGTGCGGTTCGCTCCCTTCATGCCCGGAGCAAGACCGACTACCAGCAAACGCACATCTGACGTTATCGGCTTGAAGGTTGGCACCGGGGCATTGAACCAATCCGGATGGGCTTCATTCAGCTCGTCGCGCAGCGCGACGAGCCTCGGGCACCAATTACAATCCAGTGGCGGATCAACCGGAAAGTCTTTCAAGCGATCAGACACGACTTAGTAGTTATCGTCGTCGTCATCAGCATCATTGTCGACCGGAGCCGGACGGGCCGGACGTTCGGACGGATCGCGGCCGACCTTGTTGGACAGGCTTGCCAGATCAATGAAATGGTCAGCCTGACGACGCAGATCGTCGGCAATCATCGGCGGCTGAGTCTTCAGCGTTGAGACGACCGAGACCTTGCGGCCTTTGCGCTGAAGCGCTTCGACCAGCGACCGGAAATCGCCATCGCCCGAGAACAGAACGATGTGATCTACATGATCCACCAATTCCATTGCATCCACAGCCAGTTCGATGTCCATGTTGCCCTTCACCTTACGGCGACCAGCAGAATCAACGAATTCCTTGACAGGCTTGGTCACGACTTTATAGCCGTTGTAATCGAGCCAATCGATCAGCGGACGAATGGACGAATATTCCTGATCTTCGATCAGTGCCGTATAATAATAGGCCCGCATCAGATAGGCCTGTCCCTGAAATTCCTTCAGAAGCCGCTTGTAGTCTATGTCGAAACCAATTGCCTTCGCCGTCGAATACAAGTTCGCCCCATCGATAAATAAAGCAACCTTTTCCCGCGCATCAAACATCCTCAAGGGACCTTTCTTATAATCTTTATCATGTACGCAGCCTGTTGAAACGTTTAATCAGCCTGACTTCAAAGCTGATTCTAAGTGACAAAACCTTGCCGCAGAAAAGGCTGACAGGATTTCTCGTTTCTATTCTTGTAAAAGCTACGCTAATTTCACCCGCAAGCCCCGGTTCTTATTATTAGGGGCCATCGCAGTCATATAATGACAAATTCGCTTCCCGGCAATGCATTCACGCCACTTTGCAGCAGTGCGCCTTGCCAAGTCACGATTTTCCTACATAAACAATACGCCTTCTTCGTGAAAATAACGAAACTGCGCTTGAATTGATCGCTTTCAGGGTTGCTTTGACAATATACGCCCAGTATATGCTGATCAACAAGGATCCCTATTTTATGGAGACGTCGTATGGCGCGTGTGACTGTCGAGGATTGCATCGACAAGGTCGAAAACCGGTTTGAGCTGGTTCTTCTAGCTGCTCATCGCGCTCGCATGATCTCAAGCGGTTCGCCGCTGACTATCGACCGTGACAATGACAAGAACCCGGTTGTTGCTCTTCGTGAGATCGCCGAGCAAACGGTAAATCCCGAAGATCTGAAAGAAGATCTCATCCACTCACTGCAAAAGTATGTGGAAGTTGATGAACCTGAAATGGAAGCCGTTCCGTTGATGCCGTCTTCCGGCTCGCAGAACGCAACGCAGGTCAATCAGGTTGACGACAATCAAGTCGAATTCGACCGTATGACCGAGGAAGATCTTTTGCGTGGCCTTGAAGGCCTTGTCCCACCAGAGCGGTCGGACGACGTTTGATCAAATCATCAGGGCTGTGCTCCTGTCGAGCTGGCACAGCCCTGATACTTCCTGCGTTTTCTCATTCATAAAACCACTGCCTGCCAGGGTTGAAAGCTCGCCTGTGAGTCGCCACCGGCCATGATGCGCCAATACGAACTCGTTGAACGAGTTACGCGGTACAATCCGAATGCTGACGAGGCCCTCCTCAACAAGGCCTATGTCTATGGTATGCAGAAGCATGGCCTTCAGACACGCGCGTCCGGTGACCCCTACTTCTCCCATCCTCTCGAAGTTGCCGGCATTCTGACCGACATGCGTCTTGATGACGCCACGGTTGCCGTTGCTCTGCTGCACGACACGATCGAGGATACAGATGCGACCCGCTCCGAGATCGACAGCCTCTTCGGTGATGAGATCGGCAAGCTTGTCGAGGGGCTGACCAAGATCAAGCGGCTGGACCTTCAGTCTCGCAAGGCCAAACAAGCCGAGAATTTCCGCAAACTCCTGCTGGCCGTCTCCGATGATGTGCGCGTGCTGCTCGTCAAACTGGCAGACCGGCTGCACAACATGCGCACCCTGCATTATATGCCGGAGCACAAGCGTGGCCGTATTTCCGAAGAAACGATGGAAATCTATGCGCCGCTCGCCGGACGCATGGGCATGCAGGACATGCGTGAAGAGCTTGAAGCGCTCGCCTTTCGCAATCTGTATCCGGAAGCCTATGAGACGATCACCACGCGCCTGACCGAATTGCGCGACAACAACAAGGAACTCATCAACGATATTGAGAACAAGCTCACCGAGCTTTTGCAGCAAAAAGGCATGGCGGCGATCGTCAAGGGGCGTGAAAAACGGCCCTACTCGATCTTCCGAAAGATGCAGCAAAAGTCGATTGCGTTCGAGCAGCTCTCCGATATTTACGGGTTCCGCATCACAACCGGCACGATAGAAGCCTGTTACCGGGTTCTGGGCGTCATCCACACCACCTTACCAACAGTTCCCGGACGCTTCAAGGATTACATCTCCACACCCAAGCAGAACGATTATCGCTCGATCCACACCACGGTGGTCGGCCCCTCGCGCCAGCGCGTCGAGCTGCAAATCCGCACAAAAGACATGGACCGGGTGGCGGAACTCGGCATCGCCGCGCATGCTCTCTACAAGGACGGCGAAACCGGCGGTCGCAACATCGCCAAGCACACGGACGATTCTGCACGCCTATGGTTGGCTGCGCCGGACCATCGACCTTTTGTCTGAAGGCGACACGCCGGAAGAGTTCCTGGAAAATACCAAGCTTGAGCTGTTCCACGATCAGGTGTTCTGCTTTACGCCCAAGGGGCGCCTGATTGCGCTGCCGCGCGGGGCAACGCCGATCGACTTTGCCTATTCCGTGCATACGACCGTGGGCAATACCTGCGTTGGCTGCAAGGTCAACGGCAAGATCACGCCGCTTGTTGCCGCTTTGAAGAATGGCGACGAAGTCGAGATTATCCGCTCGCCTGCTCAAACCCCCCACCTGCATGGGAAGCCATCGCGGTGACCGGCAAGGCGCGTGCGGCCATCCGTCGTGCCTCGCGCGAATCTGTGCGCAAGCAATACAGCGCTTTGGGCGAGCATATTCTCAAACGCGCCTTTGCGCGTGCCGACAAGCCTTATTCAGACGATCTGCTGCACGCCGCTCTTGATGAGTTCAAACAAGCCTCCGTCAAGGAATTGCAGGCAGCCGTCGGCCAAGGCGATCTGAGCGCCCACGCGGTGCTCAAGTCTGTGCATCCGGATTATCAGGACGAGCGCGCGCTCCACCTTGGTCCCGCGCCGGAAGAGGGCTGGTTCGGTCTTCAGAAAGCCTCCGGCCTCAAGTTCCGTATTCCGATCACCGACCTGCCTGAACATGATGAGACAACGGCCCATAATGCTCTGCCCATCCGTGGCCTGAGCGGCGATGTGCCGGTGACCTTCGCCCCCGATGGCGGAGCGGTCCCGGGGATCGCATCGTCGGCATTCTGACCCCGACCGAAGGCCTGACGATTTATCCAATCCAAGCCCCTGCCTTGCGCGACTTTGAAGACCAGGGCGAACGCTGGATTGATGTTCGCTGGGACATTGACGTCGACAATCCGCAACGTTTCCCGGCCCGTATTGCCGTTTCCGTGCTCAATGAACCTGGGTCTCTGGCAATGATCGCCCAGGTCATCAGCGAAAGCAGCGGCAACATCGATAATCTCAAGATGAACCGAAAAGCGCCTGATTTCCATGAGATGCTTATCGACTTGGAAGTCTGGGATCTGAAACACCTCAATCGGATCATCAACCTTCTGAGATCGAAGCCGAATGTTTCGGATGTTTCGCGTGTTAACGGGTAGGCCTGCAACCTATCGGGTTCAGGACGAACTGAACGACAAAGGCTTGTCGAGATCGCTCCCATAAGCCTTCTCCGGGCAATCTCGCGTTGACTGCGGATACACACGGCAGACGGACACGACCTGAGGCGAACACTGCTCAAGGGAGACTTAACCTCACGGGGTGTATTTCCTTGAAGGAGCAATGGTTTCCTCATACATATCCTGCAAGGTTCCTGAGGATGTCATTCCGGCTCGCAAGGGGCTTGCCGAGCTGTTTAGCACTCAAGTTCAACCCAGAAGATCCGATCACTCCCGGTCTTTCAAGTTCAAAGCGTTCCTTATGCTCTTCCGCCGCCGCACCCCACCCTCTCCCTTAGAACGCATGCGGATTGCCGTATGGCCTCGTCGGGGCTGGAGCCGCACGACGCGCTACTATTCCAAGCGCGTGTTGCGCCTGACTGCCACTCCCCATGCCATTGCTCTGGGGTTTGCGACAGGTGCGTTTGCGTCGTTTACGCCCTTCATCGGCTTTCATTTTCTAATCGGCTTTGGCCTCGCCTATCTGATTGGCGGCAATCTGATTGCCTCGGCTCTTGGAACATCTGTCGGCAACCCGCTGACATTTCCCCTCATTTGGGCTGCGACTTATAAGGTCGGCAGTCTCATCCTGCGCGGTGAGGCCGGGAGCATTCCGGAAGGGGCCAGCCATCACATCAAAGACCAGCTTCTGACACGCTCGCTTGATACGATCATTCCGCTGATCAAGCCGATGGTCGTCGGAGCAATCCCCATCGGGCTGGTGGTCGGGACCATTTGCTATGTGGTAATTTACAAGAGCGTGCAGATGTACCAACAGCGGCGCAAGAAAACCCTGACTGGCAAACGTAATGCTGCCACAAATATGACTTTCAACGAGCCGCATAACTCCTGACAAGCATACGCCAGTGCCCCCTGCTGGCGCATCGTGTCATCATCCATTGCCTGCACGAGAGCGGAAGACAGTCTGATGATCCTTGGTATCGGCAGCGACTTGATAGACATTCGACGGATCGAGAAGACATTGGACCGGTTCGGCGAGCGCTTCATCAACCGGGTCTTCACCGACGTGGAACGCGCACGCTCGGAACGGCGCAAAGAGCGCGCCGCCTCTTACGCCAAACGGTTTGCCGCCAAGGAGGCCTGCTCCAAGGCTTTGGGGACCGGCTTGAGCATGGGCACCGCCTGACGCTCCATGGGCGTGGTCAACCTGCCATCTGGAAAACCGACTATGGCCCTGACCGAGAAGGCTGCCAAACGGCTGGAAGCAATGACGCCGGACGGTTTCAAGGTCGTGATCGATCTGACAATTACCGATGATTATCCATTGGCGCAGGCCTTCGTCGTCATCAGCGCAAGGCCGGTCGATTGGCCCGATCCGCCCATGCTGCCCTGACAATCGTGTTTTTGACAATACAATGAGCCGCGAACAAGTCGGGTTTGCACAATTGCAAGCCTCGACACAAGTCTATAAGAGTTGCCCAAAGCCCGTTGACACTTCAGACGCTGCCCCGCTTGCGTGCGCCTGTGTTTTCACCGTCACAAACAGGCTGGACATTGAACTGCTGACCGAGCGCACGAGCGCTGACTAGGTTTAAGACAAGGACGTACAAAGCGTGAAAACTACCAAGAAGAACAACGATGGCGGTCTTTACGAAACCATCAAGGTTATCGTTCAGGCCCTTATTCTGGCGCTGGTCGTTCGTACCTTTCTCTTTCAACCGTTCAACATCCCATCGGGCTCGATGAAGGACACATTGCTGGTCGGTGACTATCTGTTCGTCTCCAAGTTCAGCTACGGCTATTCCAAGTATTCCTTCCCCTTCGGCATGGCGCCCTTCTCGGGCCGCATCTTCGGCTCGCAGCCAAAGCGTGGCGACGTGATCGTGTTCAAGTTGCCGAAGGACAACAAGACCGACTACATCAAGCGTCTGATCGGCCTTCCGGGCGACACGATCCAGGTCAAGGATGGCGTGGTTTATCTCAATGACAAGGCTCTGCCGCGCAAGCGCATCGACGATTTCGTCGAGGAAACACCCTATGGCGTACGCCGCGTCGAGCGCTATCGTGAAACACTGCCAAACGGCGTGTCCTATGATACGCTCAACCTGACCGACCACGGCATGCTGGACAATACCCGCGTCTACAAGGTTCCGGCAGGACATTACTTCTTTATGGGCGACAACCGCGACAACTCGACCGACAGCCGTGTTCTCAGCGAAGTTGGTTATGTTCCCTATCAGAACCTGATTGGCAAGGCAGACATCCTGTTCTTCTCGGTTCGTGATGGCAAGCCTGCGTGGATGTTCTGGGAGTGGCCATGGACGGTCCGCTGGGATCGCATCTTTAAAACGCTCTGACCACACGACTTTTTGGAATCAAGGACCTTACTCATGTCTCGTCGGAGCAGCGATACCGTGTTTGCCAACCTGCAAACCAGGCTGGCTTACCGGTTCAACGACCCGGACCTGCTGATCATGGCCCTGACGCACGCGAGTGCCCTGGACCCGTCTCAAAATGTCGCTGAAAGCTATCAGCGCCTTGAGTTTCTCGGCGACCGTGTTCTGGGCCTCGTTGTTGCCACCATGCTACATGATCACTTTCCCAAGGCCGATGAAGGCGAACTGGCCCGCCGCTTCAACCACATGGTGAAGCGGGAGACCTGTGCGGAAATCGCCATCGAACTGCAAATCGGCGAAGCCATGCGCATCGGCCAGAGCGAAGCGCAAACCGGAGGACGCCAAAAGGGTGCGCTTCTGGCCGATATTTGCGAATCCGTCATTGCCGCCATTTACCTCGATGGTGGTTTTGCCGCTGCCGAAGAATTCGTGAAGCGGCTGTGGGAGCCACGTATGCTATCGTGGAGCGGTCCGCTGCGCGATGCGAAGACAACTTTGCAGGAATGGGCTCAGTCCCGCGGCCTGCCCACGCCACGTTATGATGTCATCAGCCGCGACGGCCCCGACCATGCGCCCCAGTTTTCTGTCGGTGTGACAGTGCTTGGCCTGACGCAGGGCGTTGGTGAAGGCGGATCGAAACGACTGGCCGAACAAAACGCGGCAGAAACTGTTTTGCGCCGTGAAGGCGTTTGGAATCAATAGGACCTGACTTGAACGACAACACGCACGAGACACGAGACGACGCGCACGATCTGACGACGCTTGCGGACGGCGAGAGCACGTCGCGCCCGCTCGACACTCACGACGAAACCCAAGCCAAGACTGCTGACAACGACAGCGCTGCTTTGGATGATCGCAACGAGATTGCCACAGATGACGCTGGCGCGGGGGATGCCGGTGCAGACGCAGACGATCTTGAAGACGATGACATGATCGTTGGCAAGCCACGCTTCGATATGCCTCTGCCTGCCCCGTTAAGCGACATGCCGGAGAATACCCGCGCAGGCTTCATTGCACTGATCGGTGCGCCCAATGCAGGCAAATCGACGCTGATCAACCAACTTGTCGGTCTCAAGGTTTCCATTGTCACGCACAAGGTGCAGACAACGCGGTCCATCATTCGTGGCGTCGCGATGCATGGAACATCACAGCTTGTCTTCGTCGACACACCAGGGATCTTTACGCCCAAGCGCCGTCTTGATCGTGCCATGGTCGACACCGCCTCGGGTGGTGCGCGAGATGGTGACGCAATCGCTCTTCTGGTCGACGCACGCAAGGGTCTGGATGATGAAACGCGCCAGATCATGGAACGTCTGCGCGACATCAACACGCCCAAGGTTCTTGTTCTCAACAAGACCGATGTCGCCAAGCGTGACAAGCTTCTCAATCTGGCCCGCGATGCCAATGAAATCGTCGCCTTTGAAGAGACGTTCATGATTTCCGCCCTGTCCGGGGACGGCACCCAGCAGGTGCTGGACTATTTTTCCACCAAGGTTCCCGAAGGCCCTTGGCTTTACCCGGAAGACCAGCCTTCCGATTTGCCAATGCGTATTCTGGCGGCAGAAATCACCCGTGAAAAACTGTTCGAGCGCCTGCACCAGGAATTGCCGTATATCTCCACCGTCGAGACCGAACGTTGGGAGCAGCGTAAAAACGGCTCAGTCCGCATTGAGCAGACAATCTATGTCGAGCGTGACAGCCAGAAGAGCATCGTGCTGGGCAAAGGTGGCCAGACGATCAAGCATATCTCTCAGGCCTCTCGCAGCGAATTGACTGACATCGTTGGCGCTCCTGTGCATCTGTTCCTCTTCGTGAAGGTGCGTGAGAACTGGGCCGATGATCCGGAGCGGTATCGCGAGATGGGTCTGGAATTTCCGAAATAGGCGCTCCGCCTTTCGCATTCACCGGGCTATGATCACCTATGGAGTGGACAGAAAACGGTATTCTTCTGGGTCTGCGCCGCCATGGTGAGCGCGACAGCATCGCTGATGTGATGACAGAACATCACGGGCGCACGCTCGGTCTTGTGCGCAGCGCAAGATCACGGCGCAATGCAGCCTTGCTTCAACCGGGAAATGAAGTAGCCGCCACTTGGTATGCCCGCCTTGCCGATCAATTGGGCACCTTTCGCCTCGAAGCGCTGACGCTGAATGCCTCGGATATGTTCGCTTCTCCCGTCGCATTGAACGGCTTTCAACATGCAGCCAGTCTGCTGCGTCAATTGCCCGAGCGCGACCCACACCCCAAGCTCTATCACGCCCTGAAGATCGTGCAGACCAACCTGCATGACCCCTTGATCGTTGCGCCGCTTCTGGTGCATTTCGAGATGCAGATACTGGCGGATTTAGGCTTTGGACTGGACTTGAGCACCTGTGCAGCCACCGGGCGTCAGGATGATCTGACGTATGTCTCGCCCCGCTCCGGGCGGGCAGTCAGTCGCGAGGCTGGAGAACCCTATAAGGACAAGCTTCTGCCCCTGCCCGATTTTCTCGCCGAAGGCCAGCGACAGGCGGGCGGGGAAATCAGTTTTCGAGAAATTGCGGACGGATTTCGCATGACCGGTTATTTTCTCGATCTCTTCCAACAGCAACACGCCCCACTGGCTTCGACACCGCAAGTCCCTTCATCCTTGCAAGACCTGCGAGAGACGCTTTTGAAAAGTCTGCAAAAGCACTTTCGCGCGCATCAGCCGTGGGATTTCATCGACGAAGAGACAGCTTGAACATTCGCCTTGCGGCCATATGGCATCGCGATAAGACGATGTCCGGACAGATGGACACAGAAAAAGGGGAGCCGCAGAGTGGCATCCCCTTTTCAATCAACGTGATATGGCAACGTGATCCGGGTGGCTTAAGCCACCCGCGTCACGAGACGCCACTCAGTTGGCAATCGGAGCATCGATCACGGTGCCCGGACGCTGCACGATAACACCGTCGTGGTCACGCTGCTGATTGATAAACACTGAAGTCCGACTGTCGCGGGTCATGTTGACCTTGCTGGCCTTGGGCGTATCAATTCGACGGCCTGGCTTCACGAACACCACTCCATCGGCATCGCGTTCCTGATTGACATAGAGACCACGATTGCCCTTCATTCCCATGGCGCCTGCTTCAGGCGCCTGAATGTTGGACTGAGGCGTGGTTACAACAACACCGTTGTGATCGCGTTGCTGGCCAATGAAGTTCCCATTGGCTGCGAAAGCGGACGCTGGGGCTGCGATAAGTGCACCAACCATTGCGAGGGCTGCAGTCTTTGTCTTAAAGGTCATGATGTACCTCCGTTTTTTTGGTTTTAACTGCCGATCATCGCCGGCACTCCCTCATTTGGGTCGAACGGACATTCATCTCAAGGGTTTTTTGTCAAGTTTATTTCGAAGTTTTTTCGGAACTTTTTCAGCCCCGTTTCCTATTCTTCAAATCGTGGAAAATCCTAGGGTTTTCGAGGCATGAATGTGGCAGGCAATTGTTTTGTGCCGCGAAAAAGAATAGCAAGGAGTCATGGGAAAAGATCTGATACCACCCGGTGGGGTTGAAGGCATCAACCTTCGTGACGCTCTTGAGGAGCGCTACCTCGCCTACGCGCTTTCGACGATCATGCACCGCGCCTTGCCGGATGTCCGTGACGGACTGAAACCCGTCCATCGTCGGCTGCTGTATGCCATGCGTCTGTTGAAACTGGACCCCGGATCCGGCTTCAAGAAGTGCGCCCGCGTCGTCGGCGACGTTATTGGTAAGTATCACCCGCATGGCGACGTGGCCGTTTATGACGCCCTCGTCCGGCTGGCGCAGGATTTTGCGCAGCGCTATACCCTGATCGAAGGACAGGGCAATTTCGGCAATGTCGACGGCGACAGTGCCGCCGCCATGCGGTACACTGAAGCTCGCATGACAGATACGGCGCGCCGCCTGCTGGACGGTCTGGACGAGAACGCTGTCGACTTCCGCGAGACCTATGACGGCGAAGACAAGGAGCCGATCGTTCTTCCTGCGGGCTTTCCAAATTTGCTCGCCAACGGTTCTTCCGGCATTGCTGTGGGCAT
Organism: Roseibium sp. 10G30-5; assembly: GCF_055809635.1. Classification (NCBI taxonomy): domain Bacteria; kingdom Pseudomonadati; phylum Pseudomonadota; class Alphaproteobacteria; order Hyphomicrobiales; family Stappiaceae; genus Roseibium; species Roseibium sp. 10G30-5. The sequence continues at coordinate 3,505,958 of NZ_CM147918.1, read as the reverse complement.
GGCAACGTCCATTCCCCCGCATAATGTGCATGAACTCTGCCTCGCCTCGCAGCACATCATCGACAATCCTGACTGCGACGGCAACGATCTGCTTGAGTTCATCAAGGGACCGGATTTCCCGACAGGCGGGCTTTTGGTGTCGGATCAAGGCAGCATCCGCGAAGCCTACGCCACGGGGCGCGGCAGTTTCCGCGTTCGCGCGCGCTGGGAAGTCGAGGATCTGGGTCGCGGCCAATGGGTCGTCGTCGTCACCGAGATTCCCTATCAAGTCGCCAAGTCACGGTTGATCGAAAAGATCGCCGAACTGCTGATCGCGCGCAAGTTGCCGCTTCTGGAAGACATCCGCGATGAATCCGCCGAGGACATTCGTGTCGTCCTCGTGCCGCGCTCGCGCAATGTCGATCCAGCGTTGCTGATGGAATCGCTCTATAAGCTCACTGATCTCGAGAACCGCTTTTCACTGAACATGAATGTCCTGTCCGGCGGCCAGGTGCCGATGGTCATGGGTGTCAAGCAAGTGCTGCGTGAATGGCTTGATCATCGCAAGGTCGTTCTGGTGCGACGGTCTCAATACCGTCTGGATCAGATCAACCACCGGCTGGAAGTGCTGGCCGGGTATCTGGTCGCTTATCTCAATCTTGACGAAGTGATCCGCATCATCCGCGAAGAGGATCACCCAAAGCAGGAACTAATCCGAACGTTCGAGCTGAGTGATGTTCAGGCCGAAGCCGTATTGAACATGCGCCTGCGCTCCTTACGCAAGCTCGAAGAAATGGAAATCCGCAAGGAACACGACAAGCTCTCCGAGGAAAAGGAGAAGCTCTTGCAATTGCTTGGCTCCGATCGGCGCCAGTGGACACGCATTGGCAAGGAAATTGCCGACATTGCCAAAGCCTACGGCCCTGAAACAGAGATTGGCAAACGGCGGACCGACCTGATCGAAGCGCCCGAACATGATCTGCAAGACATTCATCAGGCGATGATCGAAAAAGAGCCGATCACGGTTATCATTTCTGAAAAAGGCTGGATTCGTGCGCTCAAAGGGCATCAAGCTGATCTTGCCAGCCTGTCGTTCAAGCAAGGGGATGCGCTGAAGTTCGCATTCCACGCCGAGACAACCGATAAGTTGTTGCTGTTATCGTCTGGCGGACGGTTCTTCACACTGGGCGCCGACCGGTTGCCCGGTGGGCGCGGCCACGGTGAGCCCTTGCGTCTGATGATCGAGATGGACGAAGCTCAGGACATCGTCAATGCCTTCGTCCATAAGGCGGGCCGGATGCTGGTGATCGCCAGCAACGAGGCACGTGGCTTCCTGATCCCGGAAGATGATGTCATCGCCAACACCCGCAAGGGCAAGCAGGCGCTGAACCTGACAACGCCAGCCGAGGCGGCGATCTGCGTGCCCGCTGAAGGGGATACTGTTGCCATCATCGGCGAAAATCGCAAGCTGTTGGTTTTCCCTCTGGCGCAGGTGCAACAGATGTCACGCGGGCGCGGCGTGCGCATGCAACGCTACCGGGATGGCAATGTCTCTGACTTGAGGGTTTTCAAGGCAGACGAGGGTCTGACCTGGGTGGACAGCTCCGGCAGAACCTTCAATCGTTCCATGACAGATCTGGCCGATTGGCAAGGTGACCGCGGACAGGCAGGCCGCCTCCCCCTTCCGGCTTCCCTCGCACCAACAAATTCGGCACACCAACATTCTGAAAAGAGAGGCAATAGCCTCCCTTTTCATGCAATGAAGATCTAAAGAATCTTGTCAGTCACGACGTGAAATGCTTTCCTGCACACATCGGGTTGACGATCCTAACTCCCGTGGATCTGTTCATAGAGCTTCGGCATCATGCGGGTAAAGCCTTGCACAGACCCGAGACAAAAAAACAGTTTCTTGCACGCTTTCAGGATCGTCTTGCGGCCTTTCCGAGGACTGACCAGCCAAACAGCGCTGCCGAGCACAAGCCCTGCCATTCCGCCCAAAAGACGACCAGCCACCTTTGGTAGGAGGCGAACAAAAGCCTTCTCCCGTCCGAACCTTTGGCGGCCGATATAAGCCTGAGCCGCGGCAACCGCCTGAGCCCGCTTGATTTGATAGGACAACGTCAGTCGGCTGTCTGGAACCGTCTCTCGCGTCACGGCGTCGGGGACCCAAACAATCTTGCCCCCACCATCCGTCACCCGATGAAAGAACTCCATAGTCAGTGCCCCCACTGAAGCGCATTGCTTCATTGAACCGCAGACTGGAGCGCACGCCATTGACCAAATTTGCGTTGAAAACAACATTATCTGTTCCAGCAGACGTCATCCTGCTGCCGGCTGCACGCTTATTGCGAGGACCTTCAAAAACCCATGCCAACTTTGCCCCATCCGCGGGGCTGGATTGGGTCCACCCGTGATAGACATCTGCCGGCCATCGCCGACATGCAACGGCCATCTGCTCAAGCCAGGCTGGCATCAACTTCTTCATCATCATCAATGAAGCCAATCCAGTCGGCTCTTTTCTGAAGGGCTGCTTCAAGCGCTGTGTTCCGCGCATAAGGAATACCCGCCTTGGGCTGATGTACATGCGTTACAGAGATATGCGGTGCGACGAGTTGCGAAAGCTTTGCTCGCTCCGTCTCTTCAAAAGCCACTTCGTTATTGTCGCAAATAATAAGGGAGAGCCGGAACTCAGGCACCAGCACCATGTCGGCAAGAGACGCCAGTGCACTGGCGCAACATCGCCGACCGCCCACGTGTACAGATCGCCAGAACAAGATGATATTTAACTGGTGACGGGTACGAACCAACCGGTACTTCCATCAGGAGTGTTCTACCGGACTGACTGCGCTTCTCCAGCATTTTCAGAATCCGCAAAAATCGAGAAAAAGCCCGGGTCGTGGCAAAAGCAAAGCCTTTCCACCCCGCAAAGATGAACCGGCGAACGATGAGGTATTTGAACATCTCGACCGGCAGTTCTGTGACCAGCCGCAAGTACAGGGTCCAGAGAGATTTCTCATCTTGTGTCGAGGCTGCAAGATCAGATGTATAGTTGAGCTTGGATATCGCATGCGCCCAGCTTCTGAAGGAATAATGAAACTGGCGGGATTTCAGTACACCAGTCTCATAACCCTCATCCACCTCAACCCGGTCGTAAGAGGGCTCAAGTTTCACTCTGGAATGGTCAAGGTCATACAGTCTTGGGACCTTGCGATAATCCGCGAAAAGACGAGGCTTCTGATCTCCGGGGAGCACCATCGTGTTGCGCACGAGAAAACAGGCTGCTCCCGGCTCTCCCATTTCAAAGAGCGTCAGAATTTCATCCCGTAATTCCGGCGTCACCACCTCATCGGCATCGATATAAAAAATCCAATGATTGCGACACTGAGCTTCACCGAAACTGCGTTGTGGCCCGAATCCAGACCAAGGATGCTCTATGATCCGAGCGCCATAACTCCGTGCAATCTCAATCGTGTTATCGACGGACCCTGAATCGATGACGACAATCTCTCGCCCAAGATCTTTGACTGATCTCGAGTGTTCTGGCTATTCGATCTCCCTCATTCAGAGTACGGATCAAAACAGAAAGAGGGGCCGGTTTCGCCACCATTTGAAAAAGCTCTGATTATCATTGTTTATTGGTCTCATATCGGTACAAATGGCTCGAAAATCAATGACTTCAAAAAGTGAAACAGAGGAAAAGGCTAAGTTTTCATGAGTGAAGTGCTGCAACAACACACTATCAGCCTCTGCATCACGAGTTGCGGCCGGGCAGACCTGTTGGAAAGAACACTCGACAGCTTTCTCCCTGATCATGCGCATCACTTTGCACAAATGCTTGTCATTGATGACGCTGGATCTCAGGACGTCAAAACCTGGCTTGAAACCAACTATCCAAAAGTCGAAACCATATTGAACGCGCCTCAACTGGGGCAAATGCGAGCCATCGACAAAATGTATGCTCGCGTTACCTCCGATCTGATTTTTCACGGGGAAGACGATTGGCTTTTCGAGCGAGGCGACACTGTTCCCGCCTGCTTGAAAGTGCTCGAAGCGGAACCCAAGGTCAGCGTGGTCTGCGTTCGCAAGCTGTCGGACCTGCAAAAGCAGTTTCAAGCCAATTGCATTCGCAAGGAAATCGATGGCATCAACTATGCTCTGATGCCTGTCGATATTCACCCGGAATGGCTTAGTTTTTCCTTTAATCCTGGCATGACACGCAAGAGCCTTTGGGAGACATACGGCCCCTACGCCCAACACAAGACGGAAGAACGGATCTCCATGGTGATGAAACGAGACGGGCTGATGGTCGCCTTTCTGGATCCAGGAGCCTGCGAACATATCGGCGGTGGGCAACATGTCGACGATCCGAACCAGCCCAAACGCGCGAAGACCTTCCCACAGCGGATGAAGCGCTCACTCCTTAAACGTGTCAGGCGAGTGGCGCGAAAATTTGGCTAGGGACGTTTAAATCAATCTCACACGCACCCAGCCAGATGCAGCCTCATCCAGGCACCGGGGGGCATGCCGAACGCGCGGCGGAAGTGCCGCGTCATATGGCTTTGATCGGAGAACCCCGCCTCGCTGGCGGCAGACGCAAGCTCGACACCTCTCAACAGAAGGTGTTTGACCCGCTCCAGGCGACGCATAATCTGATACCGGTGCGGGCTGGTGCCGAAACATGCCTTAAATTGACGTGACAGCGTATAGCGATCCATTCCAGTGACCGCCTCAAGATCGGGCGAGCGCACAGACTTCGCAAGATTGTCGCGCAAAAACGAACTACACCGCGTCAACGCTGGAAGGTCCAACGCCGTCTCACTGCTGCGCCCAGACGCCAGACCACCTGCATGTTGCGTCAATCGCATGACAACATCGCTTAAGAACCCTTCCAGCCAGAGCGGCTCAAAATCGACGTCCAGATCTGCCAGAGCTTCACATAGACTTTGTCTGAGCATCGGGTCCGTCAGGATCGGGTCCCGAACGAATGGCAAGGTGTGCAAACCAGTGCCTAGCGCGCCCCGCAAAAGTTCAGGGGGCACATAGATCATACGATAGCGCAGACCAGCATCCGTTCCTGCCCCGCCATCGTGCAGCTCATCAGGGTGCAAGACAAGGATCTGCCCCGGCATGGAAAACCGGCTGCTGCCGCGATAGTGGAAGGTCTGCACGCCGCGCAGTGTCAGCCCCAGCGCGTAGGTATCGTGCCGATGAGGTTCATAGCCGTTTCCAAGCAACTGCGCCTCTATCCGCTCCAGCCCGTCAGTCCCGGGCGCGATACGCAAAGCGTTTCCGCGGCTGCACAAACGTTCTATATCCAAACCTCCCTCCGCAGATAGTTTGCGCGCTGTTTCATCACCGCAAAAGCCGCGAAGGGAATTTCCATCCATGTTTGAAACCAAATTCGTTATTGTCATTCGAGAGGATCTCGCCGTTTGGCAAAAACTCAATGTCACGGCATTCCTCTCCAGCGGCATCACCGCCAGCAAGCCTGACATTATCGGCGAAGCCTACCGGGATGGCGCGGGCAATGTCTACAATGCAATGAGTGTCCAACCAATCATTGTCCTGAGCGCGGACGCAGCAACCTTGGCGAAGATCCAGCAGCGTGCTTTCACGCGCGATGTCATCACATCGACCTATATCGAAGAGATGTTTTCAACCGGCCATGATGCGGCAAACCGCGAGGTCTTTGGTCAGTTCACCCCTGAAACAGCGAAACTCGTTGGCCTTGCGCTGCACACCGACAAGAAGATTGCCGACAAGATCACCAAGGGTGCCAAGATGCACGCGTAATCCGCAAAACTCTTCAAGTGACAGACAAATCGTACATTCTTGCAAGTGGACGCGTCTCACGACGTAGAGACTGGTACAGGTCCAGCGCGCAAGCGAAACGGATCATACCCTCGATTGTTTTCCAAGCCCTGCCCATTTTGTCATGAAACTGATGCATCATCACACATGTCATAACCATGACAACTCAAGTAGACCTGTTGAAAAGCGCGAGGCCTTGCGCTTTTCTCCGGGAGAACACAGAAAAAACTCCCATGCCCCGGGCTACGACCATGCAACGCTTAGGCTTCAAGCATGGTGAGCACAGCGAAACCCATATATTAACGCGACACTTAGCCAACTGATCTGCAAAGAAATCTCGGCCAACACAGAATCGACAATGATCCTGCGCGCCCAAGCCAACTGACTATCCAGTCGAAGAAAGCGTCGCCGTAGTGAAGGACCGTTCTGTGGATCTCTTGCGCAAAACCATCGCATAACTCAAGGCGCAGCGACGGGCCTGTCACGGAAAACCCACCGACAGTGCACGGCTTATCCGAAATTTTTCAACACCCGTGCTTTTTCGCGATTCCAGTCGCGTTTCTTTTCCGTCTCGCGCTTGTCGTGCAGCTTCTTGCCCCGGGCCAGTGCTATCTCAAGCTTGGCGCGGCCATCGTCATTGAAGTAGATCTTCAATGGCACGATGGTCTTGCCGTCTTTCTGCACACCACCGGAAAACTTACCGATTTCGCGTTTATGCAAAAGCAGCTTACGCGGCCGCCGTGGCTCGTGATTAAAGCGGTTCGCCTGCACATATTCTGGAATATAGAGATTATAGATCCACATTTCGCCGCGATACTCTGCGGCATAAGACTCTGCAATATTCGCCTTACCGTTGCGCAGCGACTTCACTTCAGTGCCCTGCAACTCAATCCCTGCCTCAATCACGTCTTCAATCTCGAAGTTGAAGCGTGCCCGGCGATTGTCGGAAATGATTTTCTGGCCCGGAGGCGCCCCCCGTTTTGAGGCCATGTGTCTTCCTTTTCCCCGGGACAGCATCTCTGCTGTCCCGGCTTTTGTCACTTGTGAAGTATGCTACCTGATCCAACGCGCATCAGAGCACGTGGTTCAAAGGCCGGCATGTTCAAGCGCTGCATCTATTTCCCGTGCCGTTTCAGCGGTGACGGGAACAAGGGGCAAGCGCACTTCATTTGTCATTTTTCCAAGCGCTGACAGTGCATATTTTGCGCCTGTGGGGTTGGGTTCCAGAAACAGCGCCCGGTGCAAGGGGGCCAATCGGTCCTGAAATTCCAATGCCTTGGCAAAATCGCCTGCCGCACAAGCGTCCTGAAACTGCGAGCACAGCGCCGGAGCGACATTCGCAGTCACCGAGATACAGCCCGTTCCACCATGAGCGTTGAACCCCAGCGCCGTAATATCCTCGCCCGACAACTGAATGAAATCAGGTCCACACAGATGGCGCTGCATCGACGCTTTTGCAAGGTTTGCCGTAGCGTCCTTGACCCCCTTGATGTTACGGCACGTCTTGAACAGGTCAGCCATCGTTTCCGGCAGCATGTCAATAACGGACCGCCCTGGGATATTGTAGATGATGATCGGAATATCAATCGCCTGATCAATCGCCCGAAAATGCGCTTTCAACCCAGCCTGGTTCGGCTTGTTGTAATAGGGCGTCACCACCAGCACGGCATCGGCGCCGGCCGATTGAGCCGCCTGCGCCAAATCGATGGCTTCCGTCGTGTTGTTGGACCCGGCGCCAGCAATGACCGGAACACGCCCACCCGCCGCCTCGACACACAGCTTCAACAAGCGCTTGTGTTCATCATGGCTGAGAGTTGGCGTTTCCCCGGTGGTTCCCACTGGCACGACGCCGTGGGACCCCTGTTTTATCTGCCAGTCAACGAAGTCCTGAAAGCCTTTCTCGTCAAGCGCTCCGTCCTTGAACGGGGTCACAAGCGCAGGAATCGAGCCTCTAAACATTTCAGTTTCCTTACATTGACAAGTACAAATTCGACAGGGGTTGACCTGCCTGAGCGGCAACATAATCCGCCCGTTTCACCGGGGCAATGACTAACACCTGTGCGGCACGATTTCCCGACAGTTTCAAGTTGCTGAAATGGATTTCGTCCCCCACGATCCTCATTTGGGGCTAGGATTCAAAGCAACCATTACCAAATCCCGGGAGACAAACATGACAAGCATAGAGATGCGATCCAGTAAGGACCCGATCACCCGGACCTCAACCTTCACATGGGAAAGTCCCGACGGATTGGCGCTTTCCGGCCAGGGCCTGGCGCCCGATGACCACGGAAACATCCAAGGCCCCACCTCTTGTCTGTCTGCCGGGGTTGTCGCGCAATACAAGAGATTTCGCAGTGCTGGCGAAAGCACTTCAAAGCCAAAACCAACAGGTGATTGCGCTCGACTACCGTGGCCGCGGCGGCAGCCAATGGGATAGCAACTGGCGAAATTATTCCATTGATGTCGAGGGCCGTGATATCGACGCGGCCGTGACGACCCTGGAACTCGAGAAATTTATTGTCCTTGGCTCATCACGCGGTGGACTGCATGCCATGGCGATGGCTCAAAAGTATGGTCCCGAGCGGATGTGCGGCATTATCTTGAATGATATTGGCCCGGTTATCGAAGCTAAATCTCTGGCGAGACTGGCAAAAACCATTGGCGTTACCATGCGCTTCGACAGCCTGGAAAGCTATGCACGTGGACTTGAAACGGCGCTCGGAACACAATTTACGACACTGCAGAGCGCGGATTGGCAAAGACTAGCCCAACAATTGGGACATACGACTGGCAAAGGCTTCGTGCTGGATTATGACCCGGCCCTCGGCAACACGCTGCAACCTGCAGATGAGGGAAGCGATCACCTTCTGCCAACGCCGGATCTTTGGCCTTTGTTCGACACCCTGAAACGGTATCCCCTACTCGCGCTGCGTGGTGAGAATTCTGACCTCTTGAGCAACGAGACCTTCGCAGGGATGCAAGAGCGCCACCCGACGATGCAGGCGATGACCATTCCCAATGAAGGTCACACGCCATTGCTGTGGGATAGCACGACACAAACCGCGATCGCGGATTTCGTCAATCGCTGCAAGTGACTGAGGACCTTTTCTCAACCAGGGAAGAGACATAACGTCAGAATGAACTTCCAATGGCTAGCGCGGCCGGCTGGGACAGAGCGCCTGCGCGACATATCCTCCACTGTTTCAGGAGACAGGGAATACCAAACACAGAAAAGGCCCGGCATTTCTGCCGGGCCCTCCTTAGTCAACTTGAAAAGCTGGGCTTAGAAGTCGCGCTGTACGCGGAAACCAACCTTGAAGTCGTTGTTGTCGTCGAGAGCTGCAGTGTCGTAATCAACATTTGCATAACCAGCATCGAGGCCGAGGCTCATGCCGGAAACCGGTGTCCAAGTAACCGAACCATCAATCACCCAACGCTTAACATCGTTGGAAGAACCGCCCAGGTCGAACGAAGCATATGTGCCTTCCAGAGCCAGACCAACGGTCGACGTCATCTGGTGGTAAATTGCTGCGTTCAAAGAGTAACCGGTCGTTGTGTCAACATCGCCGTTGCCATCAAGACCGAAGTCGTAGACATAGCTGCCGGAACCACCGAGATAGCTCATTGCACCATCAGCATATTCAGCCTGGAAGGTGATGTTCGAACCCTGTGCCAACATCGGCAGGTTGAATGTCACGCCACCGCCAACTGCGAAGCCCATCGTGCCATCAGCCGTGGAAACATCGCTACGTACTGAATGCAAGGCACCCATGATCTGAGCCGACCCCCAGCCCTGATCAACACGCAGGTTGGCAACAATGTCAGGCATGGAAACGCCGGCATAAGAGTCCGTTGTGATACCAGCGAGTGTAAGCGCGTCAGCAAAATCACCCGAAGGCGTCTGAACCTGACGGTTGTTGGCATCTTCGATCGAGATCGTTGCCGAGAAGCCGTTGCCGAAAGCAGCGGTGTAAGCAGCAAGGTCAGTTGTGTTATCCGACCAGTTACGACCAAGAACACCGATGAAAGCGCCGCCGGTGAAGAAGTCGAACATCGACGTAGCATGACCGAAGGTGAAGCCGCCGAACTGGATATAACCCTTGTCGAGCTCTGCACCATCTTCAGTGTCATCAGTAGCAGATGTCATCATCATGGATGCATACGCACGAAGAAGACCGAATTCGGTGTTTGTGCGAGCATCAAGGTAGAGATAAGCGCGCGACAGGAAATCGTAATCGTCGTTCGCACGGCCAAAATCGCCATCATCAGCAGCATCGCCAGTTACGTACTGAACGCGCAGACGACCACCGACCTTCAGGCAGGTGTCTGTCCCTGGGATGTAATAGAATGTTGCGCCGTAAGCGTCGCAGACGCGAACGTAATCAACCGGCTCCGGAGCAACCGGAAGATCGGCTGCGTGTGCGGTGGTGGCAGCAGCAGCGATACCTGCAGCGCCGAGCATCAAGCTCTTAAGTTTCATTTCTGACCTCCAAATCAGTCATGTCCAAACGACTTGCCCGAGCGGCATCATTGCCTTGGCAAATCATCGATCCCCGCGAAAAAATCTCAGTTTCGAATCTCCGAAGGTTGGAAATCCGGTTCGAAAAAGAGGCGCAGCATGTCGCTGCTCGCAGGACTGACCATAGCCAAGGTTTTGGAGGGCGCAATTCTGAAAATGCGTTGAAGGCGTGCGGACCCTTGCTTTGAGGTCACGCTGTTACAAAAATAGCACAAAAACACCTCAGATCTTAGCAAACAGGTAAGAAACGAGGCCAAATGACGTTGGGTTTTCCACGCCGGACCTGTGCTGATCCGGCAATACGGGAAGAATCACCCTTTTAAAAAGGGGACGGCCCGGTGGGTTGGACGCCACCGGGCCGCATGACTGACTGGAGGTCAGAAACCAACAATCAGATTCTTGTGTCTAATCCGAAGATTAGAATGTGCGCTGTACGCGAACACCGAACTTCAGAGTGTCGACGTCGCTGCTGTCGTCGAAGTTGGTCTTTGCGTAGCCAACGTCTGCACCGATACCGAAGCCGTCAACCGGCGACCACTTTGCAGAACCGTCGATTGCGAAACGGTCAACATCGTCGTTCGTGTTTGCTAAGGTCGATGGAAGCGTAAGAACCTTCCAGAGTCAGGCCAACAGTCTGCGTCAGCTGGTGGTAGACGCCTGCGGACAGACCATAACCCGTCGAAGTGTCGCCATTTGCTGCTGCGAAGTCGTAAGCGTAATCGCCACCAGCACCGATGTAGTCGAGAGCGCCATCAGCATAGATTGCCTGGAACGTCAGCTTCGAACCGGAAGCCAGCATCGGCAGGTTGAATGTCACGCCGCCGCCAACTGCGAAACCGGTGGTGCCATCAACGTCAGATGCATCGGTGCGAACTGCATGCAGTGCACCCATCAACTGTGCAGAACCCCAACCCTGGTCAACGCGCAGGTTAGCAACGAGATCCGGGAGGAAAGAACCGCCGTAGGTGCCGCCTGCACCAACGCCGCCAAAGTCGTCAGAAGCTTCAACCTGACGCTGTTCGCCATCTTCAAGCGAGATCGTTGCCGAGAAGCCGTTGCCGAATGCAGCGGTGTAAGCAGCAAGGTTCTGCGTGTTATCCGACCAGTTACGACCAACAACACCCATCCAGGTGCCGCCCGTGAAGAAGTCGAACATGGACGTTGCACGACCGAAGGTGAAGCCGCCAAACTGGATGTAAGCGGAGTCAACAACTGCGTCGTTTGCGCCGCTCTGGTTACGAGCGTAGATCGACGAGTAAGCGCGCAGCAGACCGAATTCGGTGTTCGTGCGAGCGTCGAGGTAAACGTAGCTACGGATTTCGGTGCCGTAGTTGTTGCCAGCGCGACCGAAGTCACCGTTGTCAGAAGCGTTACCGGACGTGTAGTTCACGCGGATACGGCCACCAACACGCAGACATGTGTCTGTGCCTGGGATGTAGAAGAAGCGCGCGCCGTAAGCGTCACAAACGCGAACGTAGTTGACGGGCTCCGGAGCAACCGGAAGATCGGCAGCGTGTGCAGCGGTAGCAGCAGCGGAAACACCAGCAGCTGCGAGCATCAGGCTCTTAAAGTTCATTTCTGACCTCCTAAAGTCAAACTTTGATGACCAGACCACCCAACGGGCGCCTTGTCTTTTTCCCCACGAAATTCGCAAGACTTCAGCACCGCTCTATCTGCATAACCAGAAGGAATGTAAGTGCCGTTGTTTCGCTCTCGCACAACCTTAGTAGCCAGCTTCCATTTTCACATCAACGCTCAAAAAGCGTCATAGCAACCAATAGGACACGCCCGTGTTATTTTTATCACACGGCTGTTTTCAGCCATTTTTTGATTACTAAAAATAACAAGCATTCATAAAAGTTATTCAAAAGCATTTTTTGATGAAATTTTAAAATAGAATGCGGCGCGATAATGAAAAACACGCTCACATAACTAAAATACATATAAATGCATAAAAATAACCAAGAGTAATTTTAATTGATGCAATTCCATCAGCTGATAAGCCGCAGTAAATTTCCGAAAAGATTTCAATAATCGAAGCTTTATGATCAGAATTGACTGCCCCGTCCGAATGCCATCAAGACATGCGACCGCGTCACACTTGGAACTGTTTATGGGTCTTGAAGATATCGGCGGCCTTGAATCAGCGCACTTCCCCCTGCAATCCAAAGGACGGAGAGGCGTGATTTGAGCGGTTTCGTCGCGAATCAAGGGAGTTGGTGCTTGCAGAGCCACAGCAAGGCTGATGTGCAACAGCAGGCTGCATCACTCAAACGGCGCAAATCGCCAATCGTCACAAGGGTAATCAGACGGCGGTGCTGAAAATCTTCAGTCGTGTGGTGGAAAAACATATCGAGGCGTCAGAGTTAGACAGCCTCTTTAAAGCCAGATCAGAATGTGTCGAGCAGACGAGACTTGCCCCCCGTCAACTCTAAACTCACGACTGAGAGAGCTGCGCTTGCAGTTCCTGCGCCAGGGCCATCACTTCCAACGCACCTTTGCTGCGGGGTTCGCGCTCTTGCAGCACATAGCCCTCCCCCATGGCGGAGGGAAAGCCGGTCCGGTTTCCAAGTGACGCCTCAAGAATATGACGGCCAGTCTGGTGGATCGCGTCCTGCATGTCACGGGTCAGGCTGGCTCGGGCCGGCACCCGGTTCAGCACGAGGACCGCAGGAGTGCCTTCCCGTTCTGCCAGGTCCACCGTCTGCTCGGTTGCCCAAAGATCGACGGGGCTTGGCTGCACAGGGATAAGGACAAGATCGGCGGCATCAATCGCCGGACGGGCCTCTACATCAACCTTCGGCGGCGTATCAAGAATGACAAAGCCATGCGACCGGGCGAGCGATCGGGCCTCTCTGCGCGCGCCCCAGCCTGAGGCTGTGCGGAAGGCCAGCCCCGGATCCTTGTCACCGAACACATCTTCCCGTCGCTCGAACCAGGTGCCGAGCGAACCTTGAGGATCCACATCCACCAACGCAACCGGCTCGCCCGTGAGTTGGGCAAGAGCGAGAGCAAGATGAGCTGCAATGGTTGTCTTGCCCGACCCGCCCTTTTGCTGCGTCACCGTTACGATGCGTCCGACCATAATATGCGTCTCCAGCTTGCCCGTTTTGCCATGAGCCCTGCGGCTTCAGCTTTAAATGTCTGAGGGTGTGGCCCCAATAAATGCGTTTCAAATGGTCGGAGCAGATTTTCCTGCCGGTAAGGCGCATTGATGTACCTCCACCCTAAACCCGTCTTCACATTCCGTCCAACGAGGAGATGGACTCAAAAATCAGTTGGCAGACAGTTTCTGATAAAGATGCATCGCGGGGCGCCCCGTTACAGGAAGGCCGTAATTCTTTTGCGCATCCCGGATCGCGGCCTGCGTTTGTGGACCAACCTTGCCATCTGGCTTACCGACGGAAAAGCCATGCGCATTGAGCAAAATTTGCAGGTGCAGGCGTTGCGCACGTGACAAGCCCGGATTGTCCGTCGGCCACGGCGTCATGAAGGGCTTGCCGTCAACAACCAATTGCGACAGCAGCACGATGGCCAGACCATAAGCCGTCGACGCATTATAAGACCGCAAGGCATCGAAATTGCGCGTCACCAGAAAAGCCGGACCATGTACCCCTGCCGGTTGAACAAGCCCTGCCTGCACACTACCGGTCAGTCGTGCGCCAGAAATCTTGCGCAGGCCGCGTGTTCCCAGGTAGACAGCGATGCACGACGGGTGCGGCCGCTTGGGCCTGAATAACCATCAGGCACCTGAACTTCATACCCCCAGGGCAAACCGTGCTGCCAGCCAGCAGATTTCAAAAAATTGGCCGTCGAGGCCAACGCATCCGGTACGGAATTGACCAGATCCTTGCGCCCATCATGATCGCCATCGACCGCAAGCCGTAAATAGGTGCTGGGCATGAACTGCGTCTGGCCAAATGCACCGGCCCAGGAACCAACGAAATCCTTTGGTCGCAAATCGCCATCGTCGGCGATCTTCAGTGTCTTCATCAATTCACCGGTGAAATAGGATGCGCGACGCACATCACCGCAAATCAGGTTGGCCAGCGCATGCGGGGTATAAAAGTCTCCTTGAAACTGGCCATAATCGCTTTCAATACCCCAGACAGCCAAAACGACCTTGCCACTTACGCCATACTTGCGCTCGATCTGCGCCAATTCCTTGCGATAGGTGTGATAGCGCTGCTTCCCGTCCACAATCCGCTTCTGGTCAACGAGAAACGCCATATAGTCCCAGATCGGTGTTTTGTGTTCTGGCTGCGACCTGGAAAACCGCACCACCCGCTCATCATAAGCGACATCCGATAACATGGCATCGACGGTCGCCTGATGAATCCCCGAGGCTTCGGCCTTCTGGCGCAGTCCTGCAACACAAGAGGACAAAGACGCAGCATGTGCGGCAGGCGTGCCCAGAACAGCTGACAGAACAAAACCGACACTGACCATCGCGGACATGCGGGGGGCAAATCGGGGAGATCGGGTGCAGAATCATAATGCCTCCAGGGCGCTGCTTTGACACGGATGATTTCAAGTGTTGCGATGCCGATCAAGCCTGCACATTGTTTCTGTGGGGGACCGGCAACCAGAGACTGACAAATTAAGCACTTCGCAACCTGAGAGATGTAATTAATACTGTTAATCGCACTTTTTTAGTTTCAGACGTTCTGGGGATACCGATGGGGAAATTTGGATTTTTCAAGGCGGGACTGGCAATTACCGCTCTGGCCAGCTTCGTAGCCAGCACAAGCGCTTTCGCTGCACCGACCAACAAGTTTTTTGATCCGAACAGCAAGACTTGGCAGACGTATGGTGAAACACGCGGAAATGTGTCTCCGATCAAGCGCCAGAAAGTCCGCTATGACGGAACTTACAGTGCAGGCACCATCATCGTGAACACGAAAGAGCGTCGCCTTTATCACGTGCTGTCGGGTGGCCGTACTGCGATGAAATACGGCATTGGCGTCGGCAAGGCCGGTTTCCAGTGGTCCGGTGTACATCGTGTGACCCGCAAGGCAGAATGGCCGGGCTGGACGCCGCCGCCGCAGATGGTCAAGCGCGAACGCGCCCGTGGCCGGCACCTGCCCGCCCACATGAAGGGCGGAATCAACAACCCGCTCGGTGCGCGTGCCATCTATATCGGCTCCACCTTGTATCGTATTCATGGCACGACTGAGCCGCAGACCATTGGCACGGCCGTATCCTCTGGCTGTATTCGTCTTGCCAATGACGATGTGATCGACCTCTACAAGACGGTCAACGTTGGCGACAAGATCGTCGTCCAACGCTAACATCTTCCACAGATCGCAAAATCCAAAAAGCCGGCTGACCGCCGGCTTTTTTTATTCAAAGGCCAACAGCCGCCTGCATCTGCACCCTTACAGATCCCGGCTGAGACCTTTTTCTTCAAGCTCGCTCAGATAGCCACCCCAATGCTTATCGCGCTCATGGGCGAGTTCTTGAAAATAAGCCCAAGAATAGATACCGGACTGGTGCATATCATCGAAATGAATGCGTACCGCATAATTTCCGACGGGCTCAATCCGCATGATCCCGACCTCGCGCTTGCCCGGAACCGTCTTCTTCTGCGTCGGTGAATGGCCCTGCACCTCTGCGGAAGGCGAGCAAACACGCAGATACTCCGCAGCATACTCATGAGTTTCACCGTTATCGAAACTCACGACAAGCTCACGCTTGCTGGGTTTCAGACGGATTTCCGTTGGCCAGACGTCATTTTTGGAAGACACATTGCTACTCCTGAAGATCGACGCGAGCATAGCGCTGAGTCTTGCGAGATCAAGCAATCACATTCGCGGATCAGGCCCCATCCTGTTTGGCTTGCTTGACCTCTTCATAGCCCGCCAAAGCTGCTTCGCGCGCCCGCTTATGGTCGACAATAGGATGTGGGTAGGTTTTGCCAAGATAAACACCCGCCTTCTCCAGAACATCGGCCGGCGCGTCAAACGGTGCATGGATGTGGTCGCTTTTCAAATCGGCAAGTTCAGGAACCCAGCGGCGCACATAGTCTCCATCAGGATCAAATCTGACGCCCTGTGTCATCGGGTTGAAAATACGAAAATATGGCGCAGCATCGGCGCCGCTGCCTGCCACCCACTGCCAACTGGCGCAATTGTTGGCCATATCCGCATCGACCAGCGTATCGCGAAACCACTTTTCACCGTTGGCCCAATGCTGACCAAGATGCTTGATCAGGAAACTCGCCACGATCATGCGCACACGGTTGTGCATATAGCCGGTTTGCCAGAGTTCCCGCATTCCGGCATCCACAATCGGGTAGCCCGTACTCCCCTGCTGCCAAACAGCGAGTACCTGCGGATCGTCCCTCCACGGGTAGGCGTCAAACTCTGGCTTCCAGTTATCCGTGACGATGGCAGGGAAATGATACAGCAGATGATGCGAGAATTCGCGCCAGCCGACCTCGGCCAGAAACTTGTTGGCATCCTTGTCCAGAGAACCATCTTTCGCTTGCGCCTCACGGGTTGCCGCCCAAATCTGACGCGGCGAAATCTCGCCGAAATGCAAATGTGGCGACAGATGCGACGTCTGATCCTTGTCAGGACGGTCGCGCATACTGCCGTATCCATCCAGCCCCTCTTTTAAGAAGGCGCTCAAACACCTCTGCCCCCCGCCTCTCCCGGCGTCCACAGCCTGTCCCAGCCTGCAGCCCAATTCGGCTTGAGCGGCAAAAGCTTCAAGGCCTCAAGTCCACCTTCGTCCAGATCTGCGAGAGCGGACCGAGCGATGATCACATTGGTCGGGGCATTGAACGGCTCGGCAACGGCCTTGGCACTGGCCATGCGCCAGAACGGTGAATAGACCTTGTAGGGATCCCCATTTTGCGTTTGCACTTCCCAAGGTTCAAACAATAACGCCGCATTGAAACTCTGAACGTCAACATCGCGCTCTTTCAGCTCTGCCTTCAGATCCGAATCGCGCGCTATTGCCTGCGGCTCATAACACCGGTTCCAGTAGACGCCCTCTGCCCCGCTCATTTCCAGCACATGCGGGATCAGATGGCGCGGATCACCGCGCAGGATCAACAATCCGCCAAGGCTTTTCTGCAACGCCGCCAGACTGTGGTGCAGCCACCAGCGGCTGGCCCCGCCCAGATACTGAGGACAGTCTTCATCTCCTGTATCATCGAGAATATAGACCGGCAGCACCTTGCCTTTTTCCACTGCCTGCAACAGGGCGGGATTATCGGAAATTCTCAAATCCTGACGGAACCAGACTATGTGCGTCACAGGGCGTCCTTAACTTCTTGCGATCAGAATACGGTCTGCCTACGCAACAGAGGTTTCGAAAGATCACTCTAAAAACGTATTTGCCCTTTTCCGGTTCGCTCAAATCGTCAGGATCGCAAGGCTTTTCCCCACTTGCCCTTGAACAACCGTATTTCCACTCTTTATATCTTATGACAACAAACAGACATGAGCCGCCTGTTGCGGCGATGGGTTTGTGTCGCTGGTTTCAGGAGTTCTCATGCCATCTGCCCCCATGATCGACCCTTTCGGACGTACGGTGTCCTATCTGCGTGTGTCGGTCACGGACAGATGTGATTTTCGCTGTGTCTATTGCATGTCGGAGAACATGACCTTTTTGCCCAAAAAGGACGTTCTGTCTCTCGAAGAGCTTGATCGGCTGTGCACGGCTTTCATCGACAAGGGGGTGCGCAAGTTGCGCCTCACGGGTGGTGAACCGCTGGTGCGCAAGAACATCATGCAGCTGATCAAGGATCTGTCTCGTCATCTCGACAGCGGTGCGCTTGAAGAACTGACCCTGACCACCAATGGCTCGCAACTGGCCCGCTATGCCGACGATCTCTACGCACACGGCGTGCGCCGGGTGAATGTCTCGCTCGACACTCTTGACCCTGAGCAGTTCAAGACCGTGACGCGCTGGGGACAACTGGGCAAGGTGATGGAAGGCATTCAGGCTGCACAGGAAGCCGGACTGAAACTGAAGATCAACATGGTCGCGCTCAAGGGCGTCAATGGCGATGAGATCGTTCCCATGATGGAGTGGGCACATCAGCATGGCCATGATCTGACGCTGATCGAAACCATGCCTCTGGGCGACATTGAAGGCGACCGGACCGACCAATATCTGCCGCTGTCGACCGTACGCGCGACTCTCGCAAAAGACTTCACTCTGGAAGACATTCCTTACAAGACCGGCGGACCGGCCCGGTATGTCACGGTGAAGGAAACCGGCGGACGTCTCGGCTTCATCACGCCGATGACCCATAATTTCTGCGAGAGCTGCAACCGGGTGCGCGTCACCTGCACTGGTATGCTCTATATGTGTCTGGGGCAGGACGACAGCTCCGACCTGCGCGCGGCGCTGCGAGCCTCAGAAGGCAATGACCTCTTGTCCGCCGCCATTGACGAAGCCATAGGACGCAAGCCCAAGGGACATGACTTCATCATTGATCGGGACCGCTCCGCCCCCGCCGTGTCCCGCCACATGAGCGTTACTGGCGGATAAGCCCTTCCCCGCGCAGATGATTGCTCACGTGTTTCGATGACACCCCGCCACGCGTCATCCCCGGCCAAGCCGAAGATGATCAAGCTTTGAAAAAGCCGCGAGAGACATCATTACTCAATGACGATGTTCGGGGCTTGGCGTCCTGCGCCAGCCTCGTCGCGTTCGAGGTGTTCCATGACCTTACGGGCCAGATCCCGATAGATCTGGGCGTGGATGCTGGTTGGATCAGACACCACAATCGGCGTTCCGGCATCAGACGTCTCACGGATCGACATGTCGAGCGGCACCTCGCCGAGGAACGGCACGTCGAGTTTTTCAGCTTCCTTGCGTGCACCGCCATGTCCGAAAATATTGTGCCGCGAGCCGCAATCAGGGCACAGAAAATAGCTCATGTTTTCGACGATACCGAGCACAGGCACTTCAACACGACGGAACATGTTGAGCCCCTTGCGTGCATCGATCAACGCCAGATCCTGAGGTGTCGAGACGATGACAGAACCGGCCAGCGGCACCTGCTGCGCCATGGTCAACTGGGCGTCTCCGGTTCCCGGTGGCATATCGACCACAAGGCAATCGAGATCCCCCCACGCAACTTCGCGCAACATCTGCGTCAGGGCAGAAATCACCATCGGCCCGCGCCAGATCATCGGCGTTTCCTCTTCCACCATGAAGCCCATGGACATGACCTTGATGCCATGACCTTCCAGCGGCTTCATCACCCGTCCAGAAACCGGCTCAGGGCGGCCTGAAACGTTAAACAAGCGCGGAATGGACGGCCCATAGATGTCCGCATCCAGCACACCGACATTCCAGCCATTGGCCTTCATGCCCAGCGCCAGATTGGCAGTGGTGGTGGACTTGCCAACGCCGCCCTTGCCCGACGCCACTGCGATGATGCGCTTGACGCCGGGAACACCGGGCTTGCCGCTCGGTTTTTCTGTCGGTGCGCCGCCGCGTGAAGCGGCAGGGGCGGTGTGGGGAGCTGTCGCCGGAGAAGTGGCCGGTGCTGCGGCGGGCTTGCTGCCGGGCGCACGTTCTGCCGTCAATGCCACCATCACCGCTTCAACACCCTCGATGTCGCTGACGATCTTTTCCGCAGCCTGGCGCATTGGCTCCAGTTCCTGAGCCCGCTCGGCGGGCACAGTGATCGAAAACGCAACCCGGCCATCAGACACGAAAATGTCGGAGACCAGCCCGCGAGAAATCAGATTGCCTTCCAGATCCGGCCCCTTGATGGTTGCAAGGCGCTCCTGAACGGTCCGCTTGATTGCTTCACTCATAAATTCTTCCTGTCAGACTTGCCGGACACCGGCGAGCACACCAGCCCCGCATCCAAAATATTGCGCTCAAGGTAAGACTTCATGAAGCAAGGTCAATCTGGTTTTCTCTGCGCCCACGACCTCCTCCCCATCCTCTGACGAATTGTGGCGGTAACGCCTCTTGTCTTTGGCCAGCCGCAAGAGACCTCTAAATTTCGTTTTCCACCTGTCAACACTTGTGACCGAGAGCCAGAGAATGACCGATAACATACCCAAAAGCCCTGTCCCGATTGCTGCCAGCCTCGACGATGTTGTTTTGCGCAAGCTGCCTGCGACCTATCCCGGCGACCTTGCCACGCGGGTCACCGGTCGTGAAACGGCCCCTCTCGGCAACCTGTTTGGCCTGAGCAATTTCGGCGTGAATTATGCGCGTCTCACGCCTGGAAGCGGTTCAACGATCTTCCATACGCATTCACGCCAGGGATGAATTCGTCTTCATTCTGGAGGGCCATAGGCGGTACTGCGGGTGGGCGATCAGGAGCGCGTGCTGACCAAAGGCATGTTTGCAGGCTTCGCGAAAGGCGGTGACGCCCACATGCTGATCAACACATCTTCTGAGGATTGCCTGTATTTGGAAATTGGCGACCGCTCGCCAAACGATGTGGTGAGTTATCCGGGTGAAGATCTGAAGGCCGTGGGCGACGAGACCGGGCGTTATACCTATACCCATGTCGACGGCACGCCCTATTGACGAGCGGTCTCAACCTCGACTTGGCGATTTGTAACAAGACCTTGCCGCAGAAACATCTCCCCCATAGGGTGTCGACGAATGGCTCGGACATCATCTGAGCCAGCATGTTGTCCTTGGCGCTTTCAGCCCTACCCCGAAAGCCAGTATTTCAGGTTCCAGCTCCCTATGGTCTCCAGCCCTGCCCGCGACACTGCCGCGTTGCTTCACCTGCGCATCCTGGAAACAACCGATCTGCACGCGCATGTCATGCCCTATGACTATTACGCCGACAGGCAGATCGATACGGCAGGTCTTGCGCGTACCGCGAGCCTCATTCGCCAGATGCGAGAGACCGCCGACAATGTGATCCTGGTAGAGAATGGTGATTTTCTGCAAGGCAACCCGATGGGCGACTATATAGCCAATGAACGTGGGCTGCAGAAGGGGGATGTTCACCCCGTCATCAAAGCCTTGAACTGCCTTGAGGTCGATGCCGGAACGCTCGGCAATCACGAATTCAACTATGGCCTCGATTTTCTCGACAAGGTTCTGCGCGGCGCGAAGTTTCCATTCGTTTGTGCCAATCTGGTCAAGGGAGATCTGAGCGACACGCCGCTGAATGACACACTTTTCCTGCCGCCTTACATCATTCTCGACAAGCAGATGAGCGACGCAACGGGCGCAAAGGTTCCGCTGCGCATCGGCATCATCGGCTTTCTGCCGCCGCAGATCATGAATTGGGACCGCGAAACCCTGACCGGCAAGGTCAATGCGCGTGGCATTCTGGCGACAGCCCGGGCTTTCGTTCCCAAGATGCGCGCGGACGGCTGTGACGTGGTGATTGCCCTGTCTCACTCCGGCGTGGGGAGTGACCTGGTCGATGATGCACACGATGAAGACGCACTGGAAAACGCCTCCCTTTTGCTGGCGCAGGTAGACGGCATTGATGCCATCTGCACCGGCCATCAGCACCGGCTGTTTCCCGGTCCGGACTATGCCGAGGTTGCCGGCGCTGACAGTGCAGCAGGTACGCTCCACGGCGTTCCAGCTGTTATGCCCGGCTTCTGGGGATCGCATCTGGGCGTGATCGACCTGTGGCTTGCTCCAACAGAGACCGTAACCGGCTACGCCCCCCAGAAGAACACAGCGCGGCGTTGGCAGGTCTGCAAAACCCAGTCACGCGCTCTTCCAATCTATCGGCAGGAGGGAACCGAGGTCACAGCCCTGGTCGAAAGCGACAGCGCCGTCGTCGAAGCCGTGCGCGATGACCATGAAGCGACCCTTGCCTATGTGCGCCGTCCGGTTGGACACAGTCTGGCGCCATTGCATTCGTATTTCTCGCTGGTGGCAGATGATCCCAGCATCCAGGTGGTGGCCAATGCTCAGATCCACTACATGCAAAGGCTGATCAAAGGCACCGAGTTTGAAAGCTTGCCTGTTCTATCGGCGGCAGCTCCCTTCAAGGCGGGAGGCCGTGGCGGTCCAGAAAATTATACCGACGTGCCTGCCGGAGACATTGCCATTCGCAACGTCGCGGATCTCTATCTTTATCCCAATACGGTTCGTGGCATTCTGGTCGATGGGGCTACGCTGCGCGACTGGCTGGATATGGCTGCGGGAATGTTCCTGCAAGTCACGCCCGGCATTGGGGATCAGCCGCTGATCAATCCGAAATTTGCCAGTTTCGATTTTGATGTGCTGGATGGCGTCAGCTATGAAATAGATCTTACCTGCCCGCCGCGCTACAGTGAGACCGGAGAGCTGCTTCATCCGCAGACGACCCGGATTGTCAACCTGAGACGCGACGGCGACCCTGTAGAGGACACGGATCGCTTTATTGTCGCGACCAACAATTACCGCGCGGGTGGCGGCGGCAACTTCCCCGGTCTTACGCCCGGGAAAGTCGTGATCGTGGCGCCGGACAGCAACCGTGATGTTCTCGTGCGTCACATCGTCGAGCAGGGTACAATCAACCCGACCGCAGATGGCAACTGGCGGTTCAAGCCAATCAACGACACCTCAGTGCTGTTTGAAACGGGTGCCGGCGCGCACCAACATCTCGCCAGCCTGATTGAATTGACAGGCCTTCGGATTGAAGGCGTCGGCCCTGGCGAAACCGGCTTTTTTACCTATCGGATGCATCTGTGAGCTGCCCTGCGCAGAGCAGAAACAAAACGGGTAACCTGAACAGTTTTGCGGCTGGACGCTCGCTTCAGGTTCATCTTACGCTTTTGACAGATTAAACCCTGATTCTCTTGGATGCTGCTCCCATGTGTTGGCCTGCCCCGTTCTGTATACGCGGACGCTATGTCACCCTCGTTCCCCTTACTCAGGATCACGCCAAGGATCTGGCGGAAGCTGCCGCTGACGGCAATCTGCACAATCTCTGGTACACCAGCGTGCCTGCGCCCAGTGCCGTCCCCTCTGAGATTGAACGACGGCTGAATTTGCAGAAGGAGGGCAGCATGCTTCCCTTCGCGATCCTCGGCACCAACAGCGGCAAGGCCATCGGCATGACCACCTACATGCACATTGACGCGCTGAACCGGCGTGTCGAAATTGGCAGCACCTGGTATCGCAAGGCAGTGCAACGCTCGCCTTTCAACACCGAATGCAAATTGCTCTTGCTACGCCACGCCTTTGAAGATCTTGATTGCATTGCCGTGGAATTCCGCACGCATTTCATGAACCAGCAATCGCGCAAGGCCATTGAACGTCTCGGCGCAAAGCTGGACGGTATTCTGCGCTCGCATCAGCAACTGGCCGATGGATCGCTACGCGATACCGCCGTCTATTCGATCATTGCAACCGAATGGCCTGCGGTGCGTCTCCATCTTGAATGGGAGCTTGAACGTCCCCGCGATTGACCAGAAACGCGGCTTTAGGTCGAAACATGGTGCTTTTTCACTGCGGCCTCAGTTTTGCCGCGACTTCAAGCTTTGTTCAAGCCTGTGCGTTATCGAATGTCATTGCCTTTGAAACCCCGATAATCAACGGAGTGTCGCGTGCAGTTTGAAAGTCAGCTTGCGATTGCCAGCCGGACGCTTGGATGTGTTTTAGCGGGGGGCAATCGAGGCGTATGGGTGGTGGCGACAAGACCCTTTTGCCCCTTGGCGAAAAGCCGATGCTGGCACATGTTCTGGATCGGCTTGGAACGCAGACGGATACCGTCATCATCAATGCAAACGGGTCGTCCGGCAGATTCTCCGAATTCGGTCTGCCCGTCGTGCCTGATCCCGTTGGTCAATATGCCGGTCCTTTGGCGGGTATTCTAGCAGGCATGACATATGCTCGCGAGCATCATCCCCACGTCAGCCATGTCCTGACGGTGGCCTCCGACAGCCCGTTTTTCCCCGAAGATCTGGCCGTGCGTCTGGCTCAGACTGCTCCGCTCGATCAATCAGTCATTGCGCTGGCCTGCTCCCTCGACCGCCTGCACCCTGTCTTTGGCCTGTGGCCTGTCACATTGGCAGACCACCTCTGGCATTGGCTGGAGGCAGGAAAGACCGGCAAGGTGTTGGCCTGGGTGGATGAGCATGACAGTGTCGAGGTGACATTTGACGTCGACCCCGCGACCGGGCTTGACCCGTTTTTCAACGCCAATCATCCCGAAGATTTGGCGCGGGCCAATGCCGTGGTGTCGCCCGAGCGGCTCTGAGTCGAGCCTTTTTTCTGAAGGTTGAACGACAAGACCCGTCAATCATTTGTCCAAGCGCCCCAGCTTCGCTCCTGTTGGCAGGTGTTTTCAACCCCGTCCATGATGCGACGCGGTATTGGCCGGAGCCGTTTAACTTCGTCATGCGTCCGAGCGCTCCACACCACCTTTTTTCCCTCTTCAAAACGAGCCTTGGGACATCACTTCAGAACTGATTTCCGGCCCGACGAGCGGAACGGCGTCGCCGGGTTTCAGTCAAAACAGTCTGGCTTAAGCGACAAAACGACGAAGGGCGCTCACACACAGCCGGAGCAAACCCTTGAAATATCCCCACGCTTTTGGCACCGAAACAGGCTTAATCCTGCGCAAATTCAATGCATTCGCACTTGTTTTGCGCAACGCAGCATAGCTGAACGAAATTTGTGCATTTACACTTGAAACTGAAAACGCTAATCGCTTTGATCGAACCTACAAGAAAACTTTGCTTCAAATGCGAGGGGAACAGATCATGGGTATTATGCGTCTGGCAGCTGTAGCTGCTGTTGCCGTTGTGGCCGCCGTCACTGGGGCACAGGCCAAAGAATGGAAGACCGTACGGATCGGAACGGAAGGGGCCTACCCTCCGTTCAACTATCTGACCTCTGCTGGCAAGCTGGCAGGCTTCGACGTTGATATCGCCAAGGCGCTTTGCGACCAAATGAAGGTCAAGTGCACCCTGGTCGCTCAGGATTGGGATGGCATGATCCCGGCCCTTCAGGCTGGCAAGTTCG
This sequence comes from Roseibium sp. 10G30-5, assembly GCF_055809635.1. NCBI lineage: Bacteria > Pseudomonadati > Pseudomonadota > Alphaproteobacteria > Hyphomicrobiales > Stappiaceae > Roseibium > Roseibium sp. 10G30-5. Next base: position 3,480,727 of record NZ_CM147918.1, on the reverse strand, counting down.
ACGCTATCATCGCGTCCATGTCCATCACGCCAGAGCGCGAAAAGAAGATCGACTTCACCAACAAGTACTACAACACCCCGCCAGCAATTGCCGTCCCGAAGGACAGCAAGCTCAAGGGTGCGACGGACAAGGATCTTGACGGCGCTCTGCTGGGTGCTCAGTCCTCCACGACGCATTCCAACTATGCGGAAGCTCACTTCCCGGATGCAACACTGAAGCTTTACCCGACATCTGACGAGTACAAGCAGGACCTGATTGCCGGTCGTCTTGACGCCGTGATCGACGACAGTGTCGTTCTTGGCGAATGGGTCAAGAGCAAGAATGGCGATTGCTGCAAGATCCTGGCACGCCTGCCGATCGACGAAAAGATCAATGGCGTTGGTGCTGGCATCGGTCTGCGCAAGGGCTCTGACGATCTGAAAAAGATGTTCAACGATGCGATCATCGCGATCCGCAAAAATGGCGTCTACAAGAAGATCAACGACAAGTACTTCGACTTCGACGTTTACGGCAAATAAGAGCTTCTCAGGCTCGCCAATCGGGAACGCGCGGGACACCCCCGCGCGTTCCTACCGTTTTTGGAACGACAGCAGCGGCGCTCATGCTAGAAAACCTTAAACTCCTGTCCTACGGAAACGCTGGATGGGGTGATGAACTCCTCCACGGCGTTTTCATCACGGTCACGCTGACACTGGTGACCCTGCCGATTGGCCTGATCCTCGGCCTGCTGCTGGCGCTTGCCAAGCAATCGAGCGAAAAGACACTCCATGCCTGGCAGCCGACATCTACACCACAATCTTTCGTGGCCTGCCTGAACTTCTGACGATCTTTCTAGTCTATTACGGTGTGCAGACACTGCTGCAAAAGGGCATCCGCCTTCTTGGTCTCGACATGTATATCGAGGTCAATGCCTTTGGCGCAGGCGTTGTGGCGCTCGCACTCGTCTTCTCGTCCTATGCCTCTGAGGCGTTCCTGTCAGCCTTTCGCGGCATCGACAAAGGCCAGTATGAAGGAGCCTATTCTCTCGGTCTGTCTTCTGGCAACACGCTGCGCTTCGTCATTCTGCCGCAGCTTCTGCGTCTCGCGCTGCCCGCGCTTGGCAATCTCATTCTGATTTTGCTGAAGGATACATCGCTGATCTCGGTCATCAGCCTGAGCGACCTCTTGCGCGAGACCAGCATTGCGGTGCGTGTCACCAAGGAACCGTTCTTCTTCTACGCCGTGGCCTGCGGCATCTACATCGCGCTGACGCTGATCATCAGTGCGGGACAGACGCGCGTCGAGCGCTGGACCAACCGTGGGGAGCAGCGCACATGAAGCCGTCTGATGCCTTTGTCGCCCCGGAGTTCATTCAGCCCCAAACACCACCGCCCTCCCCCAAGATGCATTGGACAAACCAGCGCATTCTCGGCCACGTTCTGATGGCACTGTGGATCGTCGCGGCAGGTGGTCTTCTGATCTATCTGGGACAAAATATTTTCGGTCCCTTCGTTCAGCAGTATTTCTACAAATACGTGCAGGGCATGATCGTCACCATTGAGCTGATTGCCACCGCCATGGTGATTGGCGCAGCCTTGTCACTGCCGATCGCAGCGGCCCGCGCGTGCCGTTTCAAGGTGCTGCGCTGGCTGGCTGGTGTCTACATCGGCTTCTTCCGCGGCACACCGCTGCTGGCCCAGACCTATCTGTGCTACTATGGCTCCGGCTCGTTTCAGCATGAACTTTCCGACATTGGTCTGTGGGGGTTTTTCCGCGATGCGTGGTTCTGCATCGTGCTGACGTTCTCGATGAACACCGCCGCCTATCAGGCAGAGATCATCCGCGGGGCAATCGCCAGCATTCCGGCTGGCCAATGGGAAGGCGCTCAGGCGCTTGGCCTGCGCAAACCGATCATCTTCTGGAAGATCGTTCTGCCACAAGCCATGATGGTGGCCCTGCGCCCCTATGGCAACGAACTGATCCTGATGCTGAAAAGTTCGGCGATCGCCGCATTGGTCACGATCTTTGATGTCATGGGCGTCACACGACGTGCCTACTCGCGCACATTCGATTTTCAGGCCTATATCTGGGCCGCCGTGGCCTATCTGATCGTAGTCGAAGTGATCCGTCAGGTGTGGGAGCGCTTTGAAATGCGCCTCACTCGCCATCTGGCACGCTGATCAAAGACCAGCTTCATTCCAAAACGCAACAGGGCGGCCAGATTTGTGGCCGCCTTTTTTAGCTCTCGCGCCGATCAGGACACAGGCCTTTCAGGTGCGAAGTATTTGACAGTTCACCAACATCAGTCCAGCATCCTGGCATTCGTTCCCGCCAGCAGGTCAAGACCGTGACGCCAGACCGCCTTGTGCAGCCCCTCGAAAGCGATGTCGATGCATCGGACAATGGATCTGCATCCGCTAGGGCAAGTGAGCTGGCCGCGGCTCTGGACACATCTTCTGCGCAATCCTGGCGCCCGCTGCAATGGTCGCGCTCGCAGGCGCACAGGCTTATGCGGCCAGCAATCTGGCGGGGGGACACTCGGCGAGCGATCCCATCCGCCAAAGCGAAGGGCTGATTGCCAAGCTTGAAGGCGGTGCAGACAGTCTGCTCTTTGCCTCCGGCATGGCGGCACTGGCTGCCCTGCTGGCAACGCTCCAACCGGGTCAAACCATGATCTTGCAAACCGGGGCCTACTGGGGAACATCGCTGTTCTTCCGCCGAGCCTGTGCCCGTGCGGGGATCATCCTTCTGGAACGGGACCCGACCGACAAGGCGTCTTTCGCCGAAACCCTTCGCCAGCACAAACCAACGCTGATCTTTCTGGAAGTGCCAAGCAATCCCTTTCTGCAGGTGGCAGACATCGCCTCGGTGGCGCATCTCGCGCATCAGGCGGACTGCACGCTGGTGGTTGATTCCACTGCTGCAACGCCGCTTGTTCTCCGACCGCTCGAATTTGGTGCCGATTTTGTCGTACATTCCTCCATTCAGGCACTGAATGGCCGCTCCGAGGATTTGGGGGGTGTGATCGTGACCCACGACACGACCCGCCCGCTCTGGCGCGCTTTGATACACGAGCGCAGCCAGAGTGACGCCGGTCTTTCCACGGCCACGGCAGCATTTCTGTTTCAAGGGCTGCAAACGCTCGGGCGCCGCATCGCACGTATGAATGCAACGGCCTTCAAGGTGGCGCTTTTTCTCGAAGACCATGCCAAAATTCGAACCGTGCTCTACCCCGGCCTTGGTGGACATCCGTCCGAGAGGCAGGCCCGCCGCCAAATGAGCGGGGGGTACGGCCCCCTTCTGTCGGTGATCACCGAAGGCACCCGCCAAGATGCACTGGATCTGACACAGCGCTTGCAACGCTTTCGCCGGGCCACATCCCTGAGGGGCGTGGAAAGTCTCGTCGAACACCGCGCCTCCATTGACGAAGGCGAGGACAGCATCCCTGAAACCTTGTTGCGACTTTCCATTGGCGTTGAAGATCCGTTGCTGTTGATCGCAGATCTGGATCAGGCTCTCGATGGACTGCCGGATTGAGGCATCTCCAGGCAGGGAAAGACGAGGCATATGAACAGGCCTCAGATCAGCCGCACCCCAGTTTCATTTACTGACACTGACTGGCCCTGTCCGCGGCTTCCCGCGCAACGTGCCGGATCCAGGTCAGAAAGGCCTTGAGAGGTGGCCGCGGGACTCCGGGGCGGGTGACCAGGAAATATCCGGAGTTCTCGCCGCCAACCTGCTCGAAAAGCACGCGCACTGTTCCGGCTGAAATTTCCGGCTCAACGAAAACACGGCCACAGCTGGTAATACCCTCACCACGCCGCAGGCCTTCCAGCACCATATAGCCCGGCACGTTCATGACATTCGGCTTGTGGCGGCTCAGATCCAGTCCTTGCGCCTGCGCCCAGTCGACAAGCTCATTGGTGCCGAGTTCCTGTAGCCAGGTGAAAGCCAGCAAGTCTTCTGGCCCACTCACATCTTGACCCGCCAGCAGCCGCTCGGCCGCAACGACCACATGATCGGACGGCAACAGCAATTCCGCCTCCAGTCCCGGCCAGCTGCCCTGCCCAAACCGGATCGCCAGATCCACGCCGCCGGGAGCCAACTCCAGCACATCACCGGTGGGATTGAGGGACAGATCAACCTCCGGGTTCAGGCGTTTGAAATCGGCAATGCGGGTGGCAAGCCAATTGGTGGCAAAGGCAGGTGTCGTGGTGATGTGCAAAGGTCGTGCGGCATCATCGGCACGCAGCAGCTCGACGGCATCCTGAATACGCGCAAAGCCCGCCTGAACCGCCTCCCCCAGAACGCGGCCTTCCGACGTCAACCGCAAGCCACGCCCGTCACGCTGCACCAGCGCCACACCAAACCACTGCTCAAGCGCGCGCACCTGTTGGCTGACAGCGGCATGAGTAACGTTCAACACGCGTCCAGCGCCGGAAAAACTGTTGGTCTCGACCACCGCATGAAACGCCTTCAGCGCAGAGACAGAGGGCAATTGCGTCCAGTCCATATGTAAATCCATCTAACATGACAGAAAACTTCCTGACTCGTACGGAAACACAACTTGCGCCACGCTGCAAGCATAGCAACCCCGATGAAAGGACTGAATGATGTTAGATCCATTGGCAAAAGCAATGTTCGAGGCAACCCGGATGACGCCCTTCACCCGCCCCTTGCCTGAGCCGCGCCCCGGTGATCGCTACCCGCTGCCGAACGCAGCATTCAATGCGCGCCTGACATGTGACGAAAAACAGGATCTTGGTGTTGTCTCACCCGGTCAGGGTCAGCACACCGCGCACCCTCTCTTTGGGAAAGACAGCTTGCTTCTGTCCGGCGTGGCCCAGCTTTGGCACGCTTTGGTCACAGCCGGGCATCCTCGCAGGCAGGCTAAATCCTGCCCAGAGACGGTGAGCGAGCCCTGCACCTCTTGAACCGCCCCCTCCGCCACCAGTCTCGCCGACAGCAACGGCGTGATGAAAAACAGTCCCGTAGCTGATGCGCACCCTCTCAAGGGGAAAGCCAGTGCATCAGCTGCGGGACAACAACATCATCGTCAAAAACGAGAGCCTCAGGATCAATCCGATTTTGACTTGTCCGTCTGAACGTAGCTCAGCGGCAATTCGGTCGTGTATTTGATCTGCTCCATAGCGAAAGTCGTCGAAATATCAGCAATGGCGATTTTCGAGATCAACTGCTTGTAAAACTTGTCATAGGCATCAATGTCGGGCACCGACACACGCAGCAGATAATCCACATTGCCCGCCATGCGGTAAAACTCGACCACCTCAGGAAACGCCTTGATGACGTCAGCAAATTTCTTCAGCCAGTCCTCCGTATGCTGATTGGTGGTGATCGCCATGAAAGCCGTCACCTTGGTGTTGACCTTGGCCGCATCCAACAACGCAACGCGCCCGGTGATGACGCCTTCTTCTTCCATTTTCTGAATGCGACGCCAGCACGGCGTGGTCGACAGCCCCACCTGACGGCCGATTTCGGCAACGGGAACTGTGCAATCTTCCTGAAGAATTGCGAGAATGCGGCGGTCGATGCGATCTATCATCAGTCTTGTCCAGTTTTCTCGGCGCCCATTTCAGGCGCGCATCCACATATCCGGTAGATTCTGTTTCGGCACGAAAGCCCTAAACGGCAAAGACTTTCTGCAACCTGTGATCTCACGAGAAAATTGAATTTTTCTTTTCAATAAATCCCATAAACCGCTTGATAATTTCCAATCGCAATGGCAATTGCAAGAAAATTTTAGAAAAAAATTCCGCAGCCTTTTGTGACGCGGAGGAAAACGACGAGTGAGGACAATCATGCGCAATGCCTTGACGAAAATCGCCGCAGCTCTGCTGGTTCTGATCCCCGTTGGCACAACCGCGGCCATGGCGCAGACCAGCCTCAAGCCCCTGGTTGATGTGCAGTGGGTCGCCAAGCATCTCGACAGCAAGAATGTCGTCATCCTCGATATTCGCAAGACCCGCGAAGGCGATGACGCCTATGTCAGCGGTCATATCCCGGGGGCCCTCAGCGCCACGTACCCGAGCATCTGGCGCACCACTCGCAACGGCATTGTCGGCGAACTGCCCACTGTCGAACAGATCGTTCAGGATATTTCCAAGCTCGGCATCACCAGCAAGACAAACGTCGTGATCGTTCCGGCGGGAACGTCCAGTTCTGATTTCAGTGCTGCGGCGCGCGTGTTCTGGACGCTGTCCTATCTCGGCCATGACAATAACACGATCCTGAACGGTGGAACACGCGCCTGGAAAGCTGCACAGCAGCCGCTCCAAACCGCAATCGTGACACCAACACCGGCCAAATTCGAAGCTCATATCAATCCGGCACTGCTGGTCTCGACCAAGGATGTGCAGAATGATCTGGGCAAGAGCAACAAGGTTCTGCTGGATGGCCGCCCGAAAGCGCAGTTCATTGGTGAAGAAAAGCATCCGAAAGCCACTCGGTTCGGCCATATCCCTGGCGCCGTAAACTATTTTCAGGGCAACTTCTACGACGACAAAACACATAAGCTGAAGTCCGTCGAAGACATCAAGGCGCAGCTCCCATCCGACCTGAAGCAGCCGAAAGGCCAGGTGGTGTCTTACTGCAACACCGGTCACTGGGCTGCGAATAACTGGTTCGTCCTGTCGAAGATCGTCGGCGAGAAGAACGTCACGCTGTATGATGACAGCATGGTAGGCTGGAGTCAGGACAAAAAGCTGCCGATGAGCAAGCAGGCCGACTGAGACTGACCGTCACCAGACCCCAAAATTTCAGGCCCAAAAACACGATAAAAGTTGTCCGGCTTACACGAGCCGGGCGACTTTTTGTTTGAGCACAGGCAACACCTCGGCTTCAAACCACGGATTCTTGCGCAACCACGCAGTGTTGCGCCAAGAAGGATGCGGCATTGGCAGGATGCTTGGTCCCTCACGATTGCCAAACAGATGGTTGCGCCAGTTGCCAACCGTCTGCGTCAGAGTTTTGTCGCGCGTATCGCCCATGTGATAGGCCTGCGCATATTGGCCAATGACCAACAGCAGCTCGAGCTGCGGCATCGCGGCAAACACCCGGTCATGCCATGTCTTCCGGCATTCCCGTCGTGGAGGAAGATCGCCTCCTTTGGCATCCAGTCCGGGGAAACAGAACCCCATCGGCACAATAGCGATACGCGCCGGATCATAAAAAATATCTGCGCCAATCCCCAGCCAGTCCCGCAGACGATCGCCAGAGGCATCCGTGAAAGGCTGTCCGCTTGCATGAACGCGGGTTCCCGGCGCCTGCCCGCAAATGCAAATGCGCGCTGTCGCAGACAATTGAACCACAGGCCTCGGCTCATGTGGCAATGGTTTACCGATCGGATTTTCGACACAAATCCGGCAGTGCGAAATATCGCGAGCCAAGGCGTCAACCTCGGCCAGATGCTGTTGCATTTTATCGTCTTTTGCGGACAACTATTTGTTTCGCCTTACGTTTTGTTTACTATCCTGCTGAGGACCATCTTAAGAATTTCTGCTGCACAAAGAAAGGGAGAGATAGCAACAGGGGGCCGTCAGCCACATGGCTGAAGCAAGACCACGCACCACCGCAGACAGAACCACGATCAATCGGCAACGTGCTGTTCGTCGACGTGAGCTGGCGCGCACTGTGCGTGATGCCCGGGCTCAGATCGGATCAAAAGAGCGGTCTCCGGTATTTTTGAAGCCGCCCGGGTGCATTTGTTTGCAGCAGCCCGTCTGAATGCGGCCTTTGCGATGCCGCTTCTGTCGCTGATCATCTGCGTCATCTCCAGCCTTTGGGTCGACCCGATCCTGCTGGGCATCTGGCTGGTGTTCAACGTTTGCATCCATGGACTGACCGTCGCGACCTGCAAGGCCTATGAACGCGCGGAGAAAACCGCGCAAGTCGATCGCAAATGGCTACGCCGCTTTGTTCTCGGTGATCTGCTTTACAGCCTGAGCTGGGCCATCTTCTTTTTGCTGCCGCATGCCGAAATCAACCGGCAGGGATTTCTGGTCTTTGAATTTTCGACCATGCTTATCGTGATTGCCGTCACGACGATGCAAAATGCCACTCTGCCGCGCACCCTGATGGCAGGCACGCTGCCAATCTCCTTCACGTTGGCCTTGTCATTTCTGCATCAGCCCGGATACCTCGAATATATTCTATCAGCGATGACACTTGGAGCTCAGGGCTTTTTCTTCATTCTTGGCAATCAGTTGCTCAAGAATGCCTGCACGATGCTGGAGTATCGCGCTGAGAAAGACCATCTCATTGCCGAACTGGAAACCGCAAAAAGCATGTCGGACGAAGCCCGGCGCCGCGCCGAAGAAGCCAATCTGGCGAAGTCCCGCTTTCTGGCCACGATGAGCCATGAATTACGCACCCCGCTGAACGCCATCCTTGGCTTTTCCGAGGTGATGAAAGACGAGATCATGGGGCCGATGCACAATGCCGGCTACAAGTCATATGCTGCGGATATTCATTCTTCAGGCGCGCATCTTCTGCACCTTATCAATGAAATTCTCGACCTTTCCCGCATTGAAGCCGGACGTCATGAGTTGCAGGAAGAAGCAATCATCCTCAGCGATCTGATCGACGAATGCCGCAACATGATGACGATCCGCGCAAACTCAAAGGACATTGGCATCACGGTGATGCCAGCGGACACGCCCGAGCAGAATCTGGGCCGACCGCCGTGCCCTGCGTCAGGTGCTGTTGAACATCCTGTCCAATGCAGTGAAATTCACCCCCGTGGGTGGTCAGGTGCAAATAGAGATTGTCGCAACACCCGATGGGGGCCGTGTCCTTTCCGTGCAAGACACAGGCCCAGGCATTCCGGAAGAGGAAATTCCCCTGGTATTACAGGCTTTTGGTCAGGGATCTGTTGCTGTGCAAAGCGCCGAACCGGGCACAGGTCTTGGCTTGTCCATCGTCCAGTGCTCTGGTCAAGATGCACGGTGGAACTTTTGAGCTGACATCCAAGCTGCGTGAAGGCACCCGCGTGTCCTTCTCCCTGCCTCGCTCCCGCGTTATGGAGCAAATGCCAATGTACGATACGCCCACAACGGCCCCTCGCAAACCAACGCGTATGCGCAAGATCGCCTGACCGCCCGATCGCGACGGGAGACGGATGCGAGCGAAACGGCGAAGCATCAGGTTGCTCCGCTCTCGCTCTATTTTGTCTGGCGCTCTCCCTTCGGCACCAAACGTCGCCAGACTGAGCACGTCCGCCTCAGGAAGGCGGACGCATCTGTTCACGATGTCACTCTGCCGGCTCAGTTCTTTCCGACGCTCACACCGGCCTGTTCAAAGGTGGCCATGGAGTTGTGGGTTTCCAAAGCAGCCTTGATGACGCCGGTAGCCATGGCAGCACCTGTGCCTTCTCCAAGACGCAAGCCCAAATCCAGCAGCGGTTCCTTGCCCATGATGCGCAGGGCATGGCGATGCGCGCCTTCGGCAGAGCAATGCGAGAACAGGCAGTGATCGAGCGCCCGTGGATCCATGGCATAGGCGACGGCAGCGGCGGCCGTCGTGACAAAGCCGTCGACCACCAGCGGAACACGCTGCAAACGGGCCGCAATAATCAACCCCGTCATGGCAGCGATTTCACGGCCGCCGACACGGCGCAGGATTTCCAGTGGATCGGTTTCCCCGGCAATACGTGTCACGGCCTGATGAACCGCATCGCGCTTGCGCGCCAGACCGGCATCATCCACACCCGTGCCGCGTCCGACCCAATCTTCTGCCGCGCCACCAAAAAGCGCATGGAAAACGGCAGCCGCAATCGTCGTGTTGCCAATGCCCATTTCGCCAAGACACACCAGGTCAATACCGCCCGCCAGCGCTTCCATGCCGTAGGCCATGGTGGCGGCGCAATTGGCTTCATCCAACGCATCTTCATCCGTAATCGACGGCGTCGGCATGTCGACAGCCAGATCAAAAACCTTGAGGCCAATGTCATAAGCGCGACAGATCTGGTTGATCGCCGCCCCGCCTGCCGCAAAATTCTCCAGCATCTGCTGGTTCACTTCCGGCGGAAACAGCGAAACGCCCTTGGCTGTAATGCCGTGGCTGGCTGCAAAGATCGCGACAAGCGGACGGCTGACCGTCGGCTGCGGGCGGCCAGACCATGCCGCAACCCATTCAGCAATCTCTTCCAACCGCCCAAGCGATCCTGCCGGCTTGGTCAATTGTGCATCACGAGCACGCACCGCAGCGACGGCTTCCTCGTCAGGTCCGGGCATCTGCTTGACCAGATTGCGAATATCATCGAATGGGAGGGCGGAGTCGGACATCGACATGAGGTTGGTCTCCAAAGACGTTATGATATGTCTGACATGTCTTGGACTGTCAGTTTGGGCGATCTATAACCCTCATACGGGAAAACACAAGGTCAGGGCACAACGACACCATGCAGGACACCCACACGACTTCTAAGGGCCGTTCGTCAACGCTGCTGGCGTTCGCTCAAACCCTATTGGCTGAAACCGCCGCCTGTATCCGCTTTCTATCGCGCATTCCCTGCCCGGTTCTGGGACCAAAAGACGACCCGACGGCCCTGCCCGATTTCACGCGCATCGCCCGGGCCACACCGCTGGCTGGCGTCATCATCTCTTTTCCAGCCTGCCTCCTCGGCTTGCTGCTTGCACAAACACATCTCCCATCGCTGGCCGTCGCCCTTCTTGTGGTGATGGCACAAGTGGCGGTGACAGGGGCCTTGCATGAGGATGGCCTCAGCGATGTCATCGACGGTTTTTTTGGTGGGGCTACGCGGGAACGGCGGCTGGCAATCATGAAGGACAGCCGCATTGGTGCGTTTGGCGGCATTGCCCTTGTCATCAGCATTGGATTGCGTGCCGTTCTGATCGGAGCACTTCTTGCCCGCTTCGACGGCTTCATCGCCATGCTCCTCGTCTTGTCCTCAGCCGCCTTCAGTCGCGGATTGATGGTCTGGCAATGGGCCGATCTGCCCTCGGCCCGACCCGATGGGCTGGGCCACAGGTTCGGACAACCGGGGTCATGGCTTGCCTTTCAAACGCTGCTTGTCGCCCTGATCTGCCAGATTCCGGCAGCCTTTGGCGCCCCATTCTCAGCGCTGATCTGCGGGCTTGTCGTGGCGGCCTTCTGTGTCGGGCTTGTTGGACGGCTTGCCCGCGCCAAGATCGGCGGGTCGACGGGTGATGTTCTGGGCGCCGCCCAACAGGTCGCAGACATGGCGTTTCTTCTGGGAATCTGCGCAATCTCCTGAAGCGAAGAGCATGGACTGCTTGCCTTTTCCCGCCCTATCAACAGCACTGATCACGCGAGCGACAGGTTTTAGTCTCACTCCTTTACATCCTCGCCCAGACTGGCGAAAATCAGGGGATCTGTCGCATGTCGGCCCGAGAACGGTCACATGGCCGCTTTTGCACGAAAACCGAGGTCAGCCGATGCGGGCGTTCCGGGGCATCGCCTTTGCCATTCTGCTTCTGATCATGATCATCGCGGTGCTGCACGGTGCCGGGTGGATTGATTTTTCGCATTTGACAAACACTCAGCCGTTGCTGAAAAGCGATCAGATCACGCCACGTCTGGTCAGCTTGTCGGTGCTGGCTTTTGTCTTTCTGGCGAGCTTGTTGTTCGGCCAGCCTCGTGCCCGTGACATTCTGCAAGGCACCGTCTTTTGGGGGCTTTTGGGCGTCATTCTGGTGGCGGGATACGCCAATCGCAACGAACTGATTCAGGTGGGCTATCGAACGCTTGGAGCATTGTCACCGGGGCGGCCAGTAACACAAGACAATGGCAATGTGCTGGTGGTGCGCGATACATCCGGCCACTTTCGCGTCAATTCCCGCGTCAATGGCACCGACATGAACCTGCTGCTGGATTCAGGTGCCAGCGCCGTGGTGCTGACTTATGCGGACGCGCTACGCGCTGGCTTTGTCCCTGACCAGTTCGTCTTTTCCATCCCCGTCAAAACGGCTAATGGCAGCTCCAAAGTTGCGCCGGTGCATATCCGACGCCTGACCATCGGACATATCAACCTGAGCAATGTACGGGCCTTTGTGGCGCAAAAAAATGTTCTGGAAATCAGTCTTCTGGGCATGAGTGCCCTCGACAGGCTGACCTCCTGGAAAATCCAGGGGGATCAACTGACGCTGACCCCCTGACGCTTCCTGGCTCTCGCGGCACTTCGGTAGCGCACGTTTCAAAAATCGGTCTGCCTCAACTTATCGATCTGGCGATCAGATCCAGCCAGTGAGACTGAAAATAAAGCGTGCTGCCACGATCAGCAGGAAGATGCCGAACCACACTTCCATCTTTCGTTTTGACAGGGTGTGCGCCACCTTGACGCCAAAAGGGCTGGCAAACAGTGTCATCGGGATGATCAGCAACACGCCCAGCACATTGACAAACCCCAGCGACAAGGGCGGCAAGCCCGTTGCCCCCCACCCGGCGACGATCATGCCAATGGTGCCCGGAATGGAGATCAGCAGGCCTGCCCCGGATGATGTGGCAACGGCCTGATGGATCGGACGGTTGAACAAGGTCATGAAGGTGTTGTTCATGACACCACCGCCAATGCCCATCAGCGTCGAGAAAAAGCCAATCAGACCACCGATGATTGCTCGGGCCGGATTCCCCGGAATATCGTCGCCCAACCGCCAATGCGGCTGATTGAACAACATGCGCAACCCCAGAACAAACGCGATGCCGGCAAAGATGGCCTTCAATTCGTTGCTGGACAAATAAGCCGCGATGGCAGACGCCACAATAACGCCCACAGGAATGGGGATGATCCAGGATTTCAACAGGCTCATATCCACCGCACCACGGGCATAATGACCACGAAATGACCGGATGCTGGTTGGAATGATGATCCCAAGGGAGGTGCCAACGGACACCTGCATACGAATGGACGGATCCACGTCGATCACGGTCATGATCTGGTACAGCACCGGCACGAGAACAGCGCCACCACCGATGCCGAACAACCCTGACAGAAACCCGGCAATCAATCCGGCTCCGATCATGCCAATCACCAGCGGCAGCACTTCTGACCAGGGTACATTGCCGAGCAGCGACGCTACGTCCATCGTTTTCTCCTTGCTTTCATGGATGCCTCGTAAGGGCAAGACAGCAAAAAACGGGCTTGCTGCACCGGAGGCACGATTGATGCCCCCTACAGCGCCTGATGAAAACGAGTGCAGTGACAGCTATGCGGCATGTCTAGCAAAATGCCGCAGAGGCTTCCAGTGTGTTGTCATCGCACTGCATGTCGCGCGGCGACACGGCGGCCAGCGCTTGTTCCACCACTTCCAAACCAGCGTTCGGCTTGATCGCTTCAACCGTCAGGATACGGCGCCAGGCGCGCGCACCGGGACGACCGTGAAACAGCCCCAGCATGTGCCTTGTCATATGCGACAGCTTGGTGCCTTTGGCGACCTGCTCTTCCAGATAGGGCATATAGGCGCGCACGGCCTCCCAAGGCGACACCAGTGCCGCATTCATCGCCATAAAGACGCGCATCGACAGCCCCCAGGATTTCCGGCGTGTGATAGGCAGCCCGCCCCAGCATGACACCATCCAGATGATCCAGCAGCGGCCCGGTCGCATCCAGATCCGTCAGACCGCCGTTGAGGCCGATGAAAAGACCCGGCAGCCTCTTTTTCAAACGCAGCACACGGTCATAATCCAGTGGCGGTACATCGCGGTTTTCCTTGGGGCTCAATCCTTTCAACCAGGCCTTGCGAGCATGAACCCACACCGCATCGACACCTGCGGCGTGCACCGCATCCGCCATGGCGTCCAGTGCCTCTTCCGGGTCCTGTTCATCAACGCCAATGCGGCATTTGACCGTCACCGGAATACGCACCTCGGCTTTCATCGCCGCGACGCAGGTTGCCACCAACTCCGGCTCCTGCATCAGACAAGCACCAAAGCTGCCGGACTGAACCCGATCGGACGGACACCCCACATTGATATTGACCTCATCATAGCCAAAGTCTTCAACAATACGCGCAGCCTGAGCCATCGCCTCCGGGTCAGACCCACCAAGTTGGCAGGCGATGGGATGCTCAATGTCGGAAAAGCCGAGCAGTTTGTCGCGATCACCATGGATCACGGCCCCGGTGGTGACCATCTCGGTATACAGCAGGGCATTTCGGCTCAAATGGCGATGGAAAGCACGGCAGTGGCGGTCCGTCCACTCCATCATCGGGGCAACGGCAAAACGAACAGTCTTGTAATCCAGCGTCTCGGTCATTCCAGCAACTTCCACTCGGTCGGGCAATTCATGTGGCTTGAGGCGGGAGCGTCGAGGGTCAAACGGCTTTGTTCGCGCCGTACCGAGGCTCATTCACTCTCAATTGCCCCAAGGCCGGGAGTGCACTCCGCGAAACACAGTGATGGGGCCACACATCAGGGCGCCTGTATGACCGAAAATGCTGAAAAAGGCGAGTGGAAATCAACAACAGCCATAGGCTGCCAGCCTCCGAAACCTGCAAAACGCAGTTCGCATCAAGGCGCGTCTTTATTCAATCCACCCCGAGCACAGTTGACCCCGCTGCGCCTGTCCGTTCAACATGATACGAAATCTGCCAATATCCTGACGTTCTCATTCCCCAACACGAGGTCACCATGGTTCTTCAGATCAACAGAGCGGATGTTCAGAACAAGTTGTCCTGGACGGGTATCTGTGATGCGCTGGCGGCAGGCCACCGTCGGGCAGCCCCTGAAATCGGCGACATGTTTCTGGGCTCAAGCGACCAGACACTGCTCAATCGCGGCGCTTTCATTGAAGGGCTTGGGTTCGGCGTCAAGGCCGTCACCGTGTTTACCGGAAACGCGGCCAAGGACCTGCCCTCGGTGCAAGGCGCGATGCTGGTGTTCGGAGCAGAGACTGGTGACGTGCAGGCGATCATCGCGAGCGATCTTGTCACCGAATGGAAGACTGCCGGCGATTCGGTCTTCGGGGCCAAGCTTCTGGCTCGCCCAGACAGTCGTCGCTTGCTGATCGTTGGTGCCGGCATCGTCGCCCGCTCGCTGGTGCGGGCTTATTCCGAAGTCTTTCCCGATCTCGACGAGATCCTTTTATGGAATCGCACACCGGAGCGCCTCGACGGATTGATCACCGACATGAGCGCGGACGGCTATAAAGTGGCACGGACCGATGATCTTGAGGCCGCCGCCCGGCAGGCCGACATTATATCTACGGCCACCATGGCGCGAACGCCCGTCCCGGAAGGTGACTGGATCAGACCCGGCACACATGTGGACCTGATCGGAGCCTTCAAGAAGGACATGCGAGAGGCCGATGATGCCCTCATTTCAACGGGGAAACTGTTTGTCGACAGCCGTGACACCACACTCGGCCACATTGGCGAACTGATCATGCCGATCGAGAGTGGTATTCTGACGGCAGACGATATTCGTGCCGACCTCTACGAACTGGTGGCAGGCAGCGCCGGTCGCACCTCCCCCGACGATGTGACCATTTTCAAGAATGGTGGCGGCGCACATCTGGACCTGATGACCGCGCATTACATCCTCGAAAGCTACAGCGCAGACTGACTTTGGAGAAAGGTCCGGATCATGAAAAAAGCCCGGTCGCAGCGACCGGGCTTTCAATGCTGAACAGAGGATCAGCCACAGCCGATCCAAAGCTTATCCGACGATCAACGCACCTCGCGGCGGTCGTCGTCTTCTTCGCGAAACTCAAGCCACATGGAATTGAGGACCGCGAAGCAGCACGCCAACGGCATGCCAAGGAGCCAAGCGAAATACCACATCGTGTTGTTTCCTCAGTAAGCGTGATCGCTGTTTTCGACGGTCTTCTCATCCACCTTGCCCCACACCACACGATAGACGTAGGCCGTGTAAAGCAGAATCAGGGGCAGGAAGATCGCCGTCGCAACCAGCATGGTGAACAGGGTCGAATGGCTTGAACCGGAATCCCAGACCGTCAGACTTGCGCCCGGCTGAATGGAACTTGGCAGGATGAACGGGAACATCGACAGACCAACCGTCGAGATAATGCCGACCACCGACAGTTTTGAGGCAATGAAAGTCAGGCCTTCAAAGCGGGTCCGCAGACCGACCATCACCAACAAAGCCCCGCCGAACCCAAGGATGGGCGCGATGATCATCCACGGATGCAGGCTGTAGTTGGTCATCCAGGCTCCGGCCTGCTCAACGGCAGTCTTCGCCAGAAGATTCGATTCCATATTCGGATCGATCTTCGAGGTGATGGCATAGCCATCAACCCAACCTGTCGCGATCATGACCCCGCCGAGGGCAAAAAAGACGATCGCCAGCAAAGCCGAGATACCACCGATGCGCCGCGCCCGCTGGGCAACAATGCCATCGGCCCGCAGCCCGAGCCATGCGCCACCATGCATCACCAGCATGGCCACCGACAGAAGACCGCACAGCAGGGTAAAGGGTGTGAAGAGACCGAAGAACGATCCTTCATAAGACATGCGCAATTCGCTGTTGATGGAGAAGGGAACGCCCTGCAGGACGTTGCCGACGGCAACCCCGAAGACCAGCACCGGAACGAAAGAGCCTGTGAAAAGTGCCCAGTCCCAACGAGCCCGCCAACTGGGATCCGGCTCCTTGGAGCGATACTTGAACGACACCGGGCGCAAGATCATCGCTGCCAGAACAACGAAGATAGCCAGATAGAAGCCCGAGAAGCTGATGGCGTAGAGCGGCGGCCAGGCCGCGAAAAGAGCTCCACCTGCCAGGATGAACCAGACCTGGTTTCCTTCCCAGGTCGGTGCAATGGAGTTGATGGCAACACGGCGTTCAATATCTGTGCGACCAACAAAAGGCAGCATGGTGCCAACCCCCATGTCGAAGCCGTCAGTGGCGGCAAAGCCAATCAGCAGGACGCCCATCAGCACCCACCAGATGACCTTGAGGACCGAATAGTCGATCAGTTCATAAAGAATCATGTCTCATTACTCCGCTGGAACTGCGGTTGAACCGGCAGTCGACGAAAGAGAAGCGGATGGCGTATGGTCTTCGACCGGGCCCTTGCGGATCGCCCGCAGCATCAGCTTCATCTCGATGACCAGCAAAACGGTATACAGGGTCACGAAGCTGATAATGGTGATCAGGAGATCCAACGATGTCAGGTTGGAGACTGCATGTGCCGTTGGCAACATGCCCTCAATCACCCAGGGTTGGCGGCCATATTCAGCGACAAGCCAGCCAAATTCGCAAGCAATCCACGGCAGCGGAATGGCCCAGACGGCCAGTCGGAACACCCACAGGTGCTTGGTTCTCCAAAGTTCCAGCTTGCGTGTGGACGACAGCAGAAAGAAGCCCAGGAAGAAAGCAATCAGGAAGATACCGATCGCGACCATAATGCGGAAGCCATAGAACATTGGCCACACATTGGGGACTGCGGACCATGCGGCCTCGCTGATTTCGGCGTCTGTCGCCTGTGCCGGATTTTTGGAATACGGCAACAGAAGATAGGCGTAGCCCAGATCCTTGTTGTACTTGTCGAACGTTGCACGCACATCAGGCGCGACCTTGCCATCCTTGGTCGCCCGGATTGTGTTCAGTGCCGTCAGGGCCTTCACACCATCGCGGATCTTGTCCTTGGATTGATCAACCAATTCATGGATGCCCGGGATCTGCTGGGTCAGCGAGCGTGTCGCAATCAGACCCATGATGTAGGGCACCTTGATGTCCCAGCTGTTGTCGTGCTCCACCATATTGGGAACCGCCAGAAGATTGAAACTGGCCGGTGCCTCTTCGGTGTGCCACATGGCTTCCATGGCAGCGAGTTTCATCTGCTGGTTGGCATTGGCTTCATAGCCGCTTTCATCGCCAAGAACGACAACGGACAAGGAGGCCAAAAGACCGAAGGCCGAAGCCACCGCAATCGAGCGATATGCCAGCGCAAGATGACGGCCGCGCACCACATACCAGCAGGACACCCCGATCATGAACATGGCAGCGGTGACGTAACCCGCAGATACGGTATGAACGAACTTGGCCTGTGCGACCGGATTGAAGATCACATCGAAGAAGCTCGTCACTTCCATACGCATGGTTTCAGGATTGAACACCGAACCGACGGGATGCTGCATCCAGCCGTTGGCGATCAAAATCCAAAGCGCGGAAAAATTCGTTCCGATTGCCATCAGCCAGGTTGCGGACATATGCGCCCTGCGGCTCATGCGGTCCCAACCGAAGAAGAACAACCCGACAAAAGTTGCCTCCAGGAAAAAGGCCATCAACCCTTCGATGGCCAGCGGCGCACCGAAAACATCACCGACATACTGACTGAAGTAAGCCCAGTTCATACCGAACTGGAACTCCATGGTCAGACCGGTGGAGACGCCCAGGACGAAATTGATCCCGAACAGGACACCCCAGAATTTGACCATGCGCTTCCAGATATCGCGCCCGGTCATGACATATACCGTTTCCATGGTTGCCAGTAGAATTGACAGACCCAAGGTCAACGGTATGAATAAAAAATGGTAAAGCGCTGTCGCAGCGAATTGAAATCGCGACAGACTTACGACGTCGAGTTCCATTGGTCACCCCTAGTCAAAAACGCTCAAAGTGTGAGCGAACCTGCTAGGAAGCGGTATCAAGGCATCTGTTTGTAATGTGACCAGCCCGACTGATTGAGGCGCATGACCTGCACAAAGCCTCCATTACTCGGGATGATCGGATCGGCCAACTGGTCTCGCGGTCACTTGGCCGTGACACATCCTCTATCCGCTCCCATGAGCTGGGATGACGTTACGACCGACCCACCACAATTTCCAGTAGGCGGGGCTGCGGCAAGGCGTCCCACGGCGCTAATGTGTCGCAGTGGCGTCAAGCCGCACCTCGCGGTCAGCCAGAGCAATCTCCTCGGTTTTATGCGAAATCATCAGCACCGCAGCGTCGCCGCGGATGCGTTTGAAGCCGTCCTGCACCAGCGCGGCGGTATCTGCGTCGAGACCTTCTGTGAACTCGTCAAGAATCCAGAGGTCCGGCGCAGTCAGACAGGCCCGTGCCACACCCAGACGCCGCTGTTCGCCACCCGACAGTCCCATACCGCCCTCTCCCAGCACAGTGTTGAGACCAAGAGCGTTTTCGCGGATCCGTGTTTCCAGTGACGCAACACGCAGCGCTTCCCACAATTGCTCGACGGTCGCATCCGGATTGGCGATGCGCAAGTTTGCCGCAACCGTGTCGTTGAACAAATAGGGCCGTTGGCCAATAACCGTGATTCGACGCCGCACCTCTTCTTCCGGCAGGTCGGTCAGCGCATTTTCACCCAGGTAGATCTGACCAGCGTCCGGCGTCAAAAGCCCGGCAACAAGCGACGAAACCGTCGATTTGCCGCAGCCGCTGCGGCCTGTCAGAGCCAGCCACTCGCCCGGAGCCACCGAGAGATCAAAATGTGACAAGATGCGCCGTTCCGCGCCCGGATAGCCAAAAGACACACTTTGCATGTCGACGGCAGGAGATCTGGCGGGGGCTGCCGTGAAGGCTGGTGCGGCAGAGCGAGCAGCCGGACGCAAGAGACTGGCCGTCCCCTCTTCCACGCCTGCGACCGCGCGGGTAGCAGACCGAGCCGTCCGACCAACAACAGCAAGACCGGGAATGGTCGCAGACCAGAATTCAGGCAAACCCAGCACAGCAAGAACAACAGCAACGGACATGGCCACCGTCATCTGACTTGCCGATACCTGCCAGCAGACAATGGCAAGCGTGACAGCGATGGCGACCTGCCCTGCAAACATCATCCAGGCCAAAAGACGCGCCCGCCGCGCTTCGGCCTGCTCTTCGCTTTGAGCAAGGCGTTCATCGGCCTCGATGATCTTGCGCGCCGCCGGTTCCAGCCCGCCGTAAATTGCCAGATCACGCCGCCCCGCAACGAGATCCAGCGCCCGCAACCGCATGGCCTCTTCTGCCGCCGCCTGACGGCGCACGACCTTTTCCTGACGGTGACGCAGCAGATAGCCGCCAACCCCGAGAGCCAGCAGGAGCAGAAAAGCGGCGGGAAGTGCTGCCAGCCATGGGACAGGCTTGCAATCAAAGCCACCGCAATGCCGCCGACCACCAGACACAAGACCCCCGGAACCACAAGGCGCAGATAGACACCATCAAGCGCAGAGACATCCGAGGTCAATCGATTGAGGCTGGTCCCACTGCGCTGGCGGGTTCCATTGCCCGCCAGGGCTGCCTGCCCATCAAAAATCCTGCAGCGCAGATCCGTCAGAAACCGGAAAGTCGCGTCATGTGTCACAACCCGGTCGGCATAGCGACCAAGCGTTCTGAAAATCGCCAAACCGCGAATGACCGTACTCGGCAGAAAAATATTGATCAGCACACCAGTCAGGCCCGCGATGGCCGAGGCGGTAATGAACCATCCTGCGACAGCCAGCAAACCGACACCTGAGATGGCTGGTACGAGTGCTGCCAAGAGGCCAAGAAGAAAGGCGCGACGATGATGCTGCCACTGCCACTTGATGATAGAGCGAAGCGCTTTCATGCCGGGACCTCCATGTGCATGAGATCCGGAACGCTGACCTGCCGCCAGCCCTGCGCCATCAGTCTCGGGTCATGAGTGGCGATCACCAGAGTTCGTCCGCCCCCCAACCTTGAAAGCCCCTTGATGACGTCGTGCGCGGTTTCTTCATCCAGTCCCGCTGTCGGCTCATCAGCAACGATCAATCCTGCGTCCTTGCGCAAGGCCGCCCGAGCCAATGCGATGCGCCGCATTTCGCCAACAGAAAAGCCGAAACCATCCTCGCCAACAGGTGTCGCAAGGCCGCGTGGCAATTGCTCCACCAGCGTACGGGCTCCGGCCATCTCCAGCGCATCCATCATTTCATCTTCACAGGCGTGCAGGTTGCCGTGTCTCAGATTGGCTTGCAATGTCTCATGAAACAGACGCGGCGTCTGGCCGAGCCAGGAAATACGCGCTCGCCATGCGTCCAGGTTCATGCCGGTAATGTCTTGTCCATCGACCAGTACACGGCCCTGCTCCGGCTGGTGGAAGCCAAGCAAGCAATCAATCATCGTGGATTTGCCCGCGCCACTTGGGCCGACGAGCAATAGTGTCTCCCCGGCAGGGATCTCCAGATTGACATGACGCAGCACCTGCCGCTCACCGAGTGTCAGGCAAACATCATCGAATTGCAGGCTCACTGGCGCCAGCCCAGCGGCAGGCGCGGTCTGACCGGGATGCGCGTGTGCGTTCGGCGCAACGTCTTCTAAAATGGTGCCGAATGAGACCTCTGTGTCGGCTGGCTGCTCCGAAGCCGCGTCGATCTCCTTATAGAGAGCCTCCAGCGCTTCGCCCGCGGCCAGCCCGGCTGCCCGGTCATGATAGGCAGCTGCATAAGAACGCAAGGGGGCGAAATACTCCGGCGCCAGCAGCAGGACAAACAAGCCGATCTTGTAGGTCATGTCACCGCTCCACATGCCGATATCGACCTTGCCAAGCAGGGAGAAACCAACGAAAACCGCCACCAGAGCGATACCCAGCGCACTGAACAGTTCAAGCACGGTCGAGGACAGAAAGGCGATCTTGAGCACTTTCATAGTGCCCTCGCGAAAGCGGTTTCCGACCAGTTCAATTTCGTTGCGTGTACGCCCGATTGAACCGAAAAGCTTCAGGGTTTCCAGACCTTTGACCCTATCCAGCAGAAAGCCGCTCATGCGGTTGAGTTCTTCCTGCTGCGCCTCGCTGGCATCCTTCGCCTTGAAGCCGATCAACGCCATGAACACCGGAATCAACGGCCCGGTGACCAGCAAGATAATGCCAGCCAGCCAGCTTACAGCGAAGGTCACCAGCACGATGCCAATGGGAACAATCTTGAGCCGCGACATCTGCGGATGAAAATTGGAATAATACGGCCCCAGCGCATCAATCTGTTCACCGATCTGCGAGGCCATTGTGCCGCTGGCAGGCAACGGACTGGCGGGAGAGCGACGGGCAATAGCCTGCACAAGTGTGGCACGCAAACGAGTCTTGGCGGCACGCGCTGTCTGGCGCGCCCAGGTGCCGGCCTTCAGGTTCAAGGCCAGACGAACGGCCGCGATCACCAAAAAAAGGACGGCGTAGACTGCCGCTTCATAGCCAAGTGTGTGCGGACCAAGCGGGACATCGACCGTATGCGAGCCAATCAGAGGCGCAAAACACATCACCACAAGCCACGCCTGCGGGATCCATAAAAGATCCGACAAGGACATTGTCATGCCCGCACGCTTCAATAGACGTGCCTCGGCATCTTCAAGTCTGGCAAACTGGAGAGGTGCTGCGGATTTCGACCTTGACCGCTTTGCAGTTCGTGTCTTTCGGCGAGCCGGTATTTCGGGTCCGGCGGTGTCGCTGTCGATCTCTAGCCTGGCGCTCATAGTTTTCCACGGTCATTCAGATGCTTCCAAGGGCACGGTTCACGCCCGGTTACCGTGCCTGAAGGTGCATCCCCGATCGCCCATGCACCAAACACAATGACGCGTTTTTCAGTCAAGCTGATACCAACCTGCTGTATCTGCGTAGCAAACCGATACAACCGGCCCTCTCTCAAGTCAGAAGTCATACTGCCGAGACCGGGAAATGAACACCCCCTACTATGTGACAATTTGTTCATGTTATAACTTCGAGGCATTCTCGTACTGGCAGATCTGCCAAGGCGCCAAGCACGCAGCACAACCAGCGCAGGACATGCAAATTATGCAGTTTTAAGCTGGAGGTTCTCTTCCGCTCAACTAAGACCCCACTAATTTTGGGTGGTAGTTTTGCATGTTTTAGTCAGATTTAAACTCGAAACGGGAGAGCAGCATCTTGCGCGCTTGAGAAAAAAGGCGATGACAGAAAACAGCACGGCGTTTTTCGCAATAAATGGGGTACACAAGTGGCAGATTTGTGTATATTATATACTTGTTGATCGAGGTTATATTTTAAGACTGATTGCCGTAGCATTTCAAAGGTCTGTCACGCGTCTCATTTTGGCGCTATTGGACATCCTTCTTGTCCTCTTTATTGAGGCACCCGCACTAAACTTAAAAGCCGGTTTACACCGGCTTTTTTTTGCCCTTCCGCAGCCAAATCAACCTTGACGCGCATTTGCGGCATTTGCATGAAAAAAATTGCAACGATATAAAATACAGGCCAAGAAACGGCGCAAAGCGCCGCCTCTTTTTTCATTTGGTGGGACGCATCACCCCATCGTCGGGATCGAAAACTCGGCTTGATCCTTGATGCCAGACGGCCAGCGCGCAGTGACTGTCTTGGTGCGCGTATAGAACCGGAAGCCATCCGCGCCATGCTGGTTGAGATCGCCAAAAGATGAGCGCTTCCAGCCGCCAAAGGTATGATAGGCCAGCGGCACGGGGATCGGCACATTCACACCGACCATGCCGATGTTCACACGCGACGTAAAGTCGCGGGCAGCATCCCCGTCACGGGTGAAGATCGCGACGCCATTGCCATACTCATTGTCGATGACAAGGCTGAGAGCATCCTCATATGTCTTGGCACGCACCACCGACAAGACCGGCCCGAAGATCTCTGTCTTGTAAATGTCCATGTCCCGCGTGACATTGTCGAACAGGCAGCCGCCCATGAAGTAGCCATTCTCATAGCCCTGCATCGAGAACCCACGTCCATCGATCACCAGCTTTGCGCCTTCTTCGACGCCGCGCGCCACCAAACCCTTGATACGGTTCAAAGCATCCGCCGTGATCACCGGTCCGAAATCCACATCCTCACCTGCCGTGTAAGGCCCGATCTTCAGAGCTTCGACCTTGGGCACCAGCTTTTCAATCAATGCATCTGCCGTTCCCTCGCCCACTGGCACTGCGACCGAAACAGCCATGCAGCGTTCGCCGGCAGCGCCGTAACCTGCGCCAATCAACGCATTGGCGGCACTGATCCATATCGGCATCCGGCATGATGACCATATGGTTTTTGGCGCCACCGAAACACTGCACCCGCTTGCCGGATGCACTGGCACGGCCATAAACATATTGCGCGATCGGAGTAGAGCCAACGAAGCCGACGCTCTGGATCGTCTCGTGATCCAACAAGCCATCAACGGTTTCCTTGTCGCCATTGACGACGTTGAGGACACCAGCGGGAAGGCCCGCTTCCAGCATCAGTTCAGCCAACATCAATGGCACGGTCGGCGCACGTTCCGATGGCTTCAAAATGAACGCATTGCCACAGGCAATGGCCGGGCAGAACTTCCACATCGGGATCATCGCCGGAAAGTTGAACGGTGTGATCCCAGCGACAACCCCAAGAGGCTGGCGCACGGAATACATGTCGATGCCGGGGCCCGCTCCCTCCGAGAACTCGCCCTTCAGCATCTGCGGTGCGCCAATACAGAACTCCGCCACTTCAAGTCCGCGCTGCACATCGCCGCGTGCATCAGGGATGGTCTTGCCATGCTCACGCGACAAGGCTTCAGCAAGCTTGTCCATATCCCGGTTGAGAAGATCGACAAACTTCATCATCACGCGGGCGCGCCGCTGCGGATTGACCGCAGCCCAGGCCACTTGCGCATCAGCAGCATTGGCAATCGCCGTATCCAGTTCAGCGCCGGAGGCGAGTGCCAGTTTGACCTGCACTTCCCCCGTCGCCGGATTGAACACATCCGCAAACCGACCGGAGGTGCCGTCGACACGCTTGCCGCCAATAAAATGACCGATCGTTTCCATCTCACCATCTCCCTTGATGCTTGAAATTATCTACCCTGTTTCATGCCTTTTATTTTTGCGCTAAACAATGGCAATAAGCGCGCATCCATTGTGCAAATTTTAATGTAAGCTCTCTGTCACAGGATCCTCCACATGAACTGGGATGATACGCGCATCTTTCTGGCGGTTGCCAGAGCTGGACAGATCCTGGCCGCCGCGCGACGATTAGGGCTCAATCACGCGACCGTCGCTCGACGCCTGAGTGCGCTAGAAGATCAGATGACCGTGAAGCTGTTCGACCGTTCGACCAGCGGCTGTATCCTGACGACGGAGGGCGAGCGCTTTCTGACCAGCGCCGAGCGCATTGAGCAGGAAATGACCCGTGTGCAGACCGACATCAGCAACACTCCTTCCAGCATCACCGGCACGGTTCGCATTGGCGCGCCTGACGGCTTCGGAGTTGCCTATCTGGCGCCACAGCCTGGCGGAGCTGACCAGAGTCCACCCCGATCTGACCATCCAGCTCGTGCCGGTGCCACGATCATTTTCCCTGTCACGGCGCGAGGCCGATCTCGCCATCACCATCGAGCGCCCCGACCACGGTCGTCTGATTGCAGGCAAGCTGATCGACTATGATCTGGGGCTCTATGCCAGTCAGGCCTATCTTGATCGCGCGGGTGTTCCAGTGAGCGAGACCGATCTGGCACGGCATCAGCTTGTCGGGTCTGTTGACGACCTGATCTATGCGCCGGGACTGAACTATGCCCAGGAGGTCTGGAAGGACTGGTCGGCCCGGTTTGAAATTGCCTCTGCGCTCGGTCAGGTGGAAGCCGTCAAGGCGGGCGCGGGCATCGGCATCCTGCATGGCTTCATTGCCCGCAACACCACGTCACTTCTCAATGTGCTGCCACACTTGCGCATTCAGCGTGCCTATTGGACAGTGCAACATGAAAGCACACGATCGTTGCGTCATGTCGCCGTTGTGCTTGAGTTTCTGAAAACACTGGTGGCCCGTGACCGGCAAATGTTCGTGGACCCGATAGGAGACCTCACATGAGCCGGTTTCATATTCCCGACCCGATCCCCGGCGACAGGGCTTCGGTTGATGCCATCGAAACCGTCGTTGTGCCGCGTACCAGTGACATTGGCGGCTTTGAGGTGCGCCGTGCCCTGCCCTCCCTCCAAAAGCGCATGATTGGACCCTTCGTCTTTCTGGACCAGATGGGCCCTACAGAGTTTCTGGTGGGCAATGGTCTGGACGTGCGCCCACATCCACATATTGGGCTCGCCACACTGACCTATCTGTTTCAGGGCGAAATCTTCCACCGCGACAGCCTGGGCAGCGCTCAGGTGATCAAACCCGGCGACGTCAACTGGATGTCGGCCGGCGGCGGCATCGTGCATTCCGAGCGCGAAGATGATGCCCGCAAACAAGCGCCGCGGCCTCTCTTCGGGCTGCAAAGCTGGGTCGCGTTGCCGAAAGAGCGCGAAGACAATGCTGCCTCTTTTCAACATGTTGATGTGGCCCACCAGCCACTGCTTGAAGACACGGGCCTGTCAATGAGGCTGGTCGCCGGGTCGTTTTATGGTGAAACCGCTCCCGTACAAACCGACTCCGATCTGTTTTTTGCCGACACCGAACTGCACCCCGGCGCAAGACTGCCCCTGGATGCAACCTATGCCGAACGTGGACTTTATACGCTCTCAGGCTCGGTCAGCGTTGGGGGCCAGACATACGGTCCGGGCCACCTTCTTGTTTTTCATCCCGCGGACCCGCTCATTGTCGAGAATACAGGACCGGACATCGCACGGTTCATTTTGCTTGGCGGCGAGCCTCTTGGTGAACGCCGCTATATCTGGTGGAATTTCGTGTCGTCTTCGAAGGAGCGCATCGAGCAGGCGAAAGAAGACTGGCGGCGAGGTCGCTTCGACATTGTGCCAAGGCGATGAAGAAGACTTCATTCCTTTACCGACGCGCTGAAGACCCGGCCATTGGCGGGATCAAACTGCCATGACGGGACCACGGCCTGCGGCCGATGAAACGACGCTGTGACGTAGTTTCGAATAGCCAGAGAATTCTGCCCAAAGACCCGCACGGTGTCGCTGCGGATTTCCAGAGAAATGCCGCCCTTTTGCTGGCGATACGGCTTGAACTGGGAGAGTGCCGGCCAAAAACTCGTCGGAAAATCCCAGCCATAGCGGTTTTCAAGCGAACGCAGCAATTGCGTGATGACAGGCGAAATCTCCCCTGTCATCTCAGGATCCGGCTCGGTGATAATCAGTTGTAACCGCGAGACCTGCACCCGTGACGGGCCTTCAATGCGTACCTTAAGTGTCGCCCGTCCATAATTGAGCGTTGCCGGGGTGATGGTCTTCGGATCACTGGCACACTGCCAGAGGCGATCCACAATCGGTGCTGAACTCCATTTCGACATATCGAAGCCCGCAGGCTCAAACAGCGCACACAGACTTTCAGGCCTCCCGAAATATCCTGCCACGAAGGTCAACTTGCTTCTCTCCTGATCCGGTAGAGAATCCCGCCAGCCCCCAAGGCACGACGAAAGGCCGTAGTTTCAACGCAGGATCAGTGGGATGCAGCACGGTTGGCCGAAACAGGATAAAAGCCAGAGCTGTGAGACCCAGAATTGCCACAGAAAGGCTCAAGCCGCGCAAGACGCGCCGCCACCACGCGCGACGCTCTGCCCGGATAAACCTTGGACGCTCCTTCGCCGGGCGCCGATCAGGCTGTTCCTCCCCCTAGGAGAAGTTTACAGGCCGCGGGTCTGCTGCCATCTGTGTAAACCTCCGGCGTTTTGAACCCAAACTGCAATCTTAGAGGTTTCCCCACCCGCCTCTACACGCTAGTTTGCGCCCCAAAAGGCAGGGAACGTCAAGCAATGAAACTGGGAATTGACTGGGGCGGCACAAAAATCGAAATCATCGCCCTTTCGGACACGGGCGACGAGCTGTTTCGCAAGCGAGTGCCTACGCCAAGAGACGATTATCAGGGCTGTTTGCAGGCCGTTGCGGACCTTGTACAGGCCGCAGAAACGCAAACAGGAGAAACAGGAACCGTTGGGCTGGGCATTCCCGGATCCATTTCACCCGCAACAGGCCTCGTCAAAAATGCCAATTCCGTTTGGATGAATGGCAAGCCGCTCGACACCGATCTCGAATCACTGCTCAACCGCCCGGTCCGCATTCAAAATGATGCCAACTGTCTGGCTGTTTCAGAAGCAACGGATGGTGCAGGAGCTGGCGCGTTTCTGGTGCATGCCATCATTATCGGCACCGGGTCAGGATCTGGAATTGCCATTCAGGGCAAGGCGCATCGCGGTGCCAACGGCATTGCTGGCGAGTGGGGCGCAATTGCGCAACCCTGGCGGCGGGAAGATGAGTTTCCCGGCCCCGAAAGCTGGACCGGCCACCGCGGTGCGATCGATCTGTGGTGCTCTGGTACCGGGTTTCAGTATGATTACAAGCAGCGCGCTGGTATCGACCTCAAGGGGCATGAAATCATGGCTCTGGCACGCGAGGGAGATACAAAGGCCCGTGCGACCTATGAGGCTTATGTCGACCATCTGGGG
The DNA here is from genome assembly GCF_055809635.1 of Roseibium sp. 10G30-5. Taxonomy (NCBI): domain Bacteria; kingdom Pseudomonadati; phylum Pseudomonadota; class Alphaproteobacteria; order Hyphomicrobiales; family Stappiaceae; genus Roseibium; species Roseibium sp. 10G30-5. The sequence continues at coordinate 3,452,504 of NZ_CM147918.1, read as the reverse complement.
CGTGCCCTTGCGATGTCGGCCAACTTGCTCGACCCGGACGTCTTCGTGCTGGGTGGCGGCATGTCCAACATTGACGAGCTTTACAGGGACCTGCCAGCGGCCATGGCCCCGTACATCATGTCTGACGTGTACGAGGTCCCAATCCGCAAGGCAAAGCATGGCGACAGCTCTGGTGTCCGTGGAGCGGCATGGTTGTGGTCCTGACGCAAGAGTGAAGACCGCGCTCAACAACAGGCGGACAGGCGGTCAATCCTGTGGCAAACAACTGGCTTGAGTTGCCGGTGCAAGACACGCCGGGCTAGGGTATCTAGCGGCACGACAAAGATATGAAAGTGATGGAATGAGCGACAAGACCAAAACAGCCTTGATTACAGGCATCACCGGCTAAGGACGGTGCCTATCTTGCCCGACTTCTGCTCGACAAGGGCTATGTCGTGCACGGCATCAAGCGTCGCTCGTCCTCCTTCAACACCGGGCGCATTGAGGACATTTATCAGGATCCGCATGAAACCGATCCACGCCTCATCCTGCACTACGGCGACATGACCGATGCGACCAACCTGATCCGGATTGTGCAGGAATGCCAGCCTGACGAAATCTACAATCTGGCGGCCCAAAGCCATGTGCAGGTCTCCTTTGAAACACCGGAATACACGGCAAATTCCGATGCCCTGGGCACCTTGCGCCTTCTGGAAGCCATCCGCATTCTTGGTCTGGAAAAGACCTGCCGCTTTTATCAGGCTTCCACCTCTGAACTCTATGGCTTGGTGCAGGAAACACCTCAAAAGGAAACCACGCCGTTTTACCCGCGCAGTCCCTATGCCGCAGCCAAGCTCTATGCCTATTGGATCGTTGTGAATTACCGAGAGGCCTATGGCATGCACGCGTCCAATGGCATCCTGTTCAACCATGAAAGCCCCTTGCGCGGCGAGACTTTCGTGACCCGCAAGATTACCCGCGCTGTGGCAGCCATCAAGCTTGGCCGGCAGGACACACTTTATCTTGGCAACCTTGATGCCAAGCGCGACTGGGGCCATGCCCGAGATTATGTGCGCGGCATGTGGATGATGATGCAGCAGGATGTCTCCGACGACTACGTGCTTGCGACAGGCCAAACGACGATGGTGCGTACTTTCGTCGATCAGGCGTTCGCCGAAGTGGGTATCACCCTGCGGTGGGACGGCCACGGCGTTGAGGAAAAAGGCATTGATACCGAAACCGGCAAGGTTCTTGTCAAAGTCGACCCGCGCTACTTCCGTCCGACCGAAGTTGATCTTCTGATGGGAGACCCAACCAAGGCGCACGAAAAACTTGGCTGGTCACATGAAACAGACCTGAAGGATCTCGTTAGCGAAATGGTGCGCGCAGATCTGAAAATCATGCAGACTGCGCCGATCGAAAAGGGAGTCTGAGATGTCCCCCTACTCTCTTGAGGGCAAGCGCATTTGGGTTGCCGGTCACCGCGGTCTCGTTGGCTCAGCGCTGGTGCGACGGCTGCGGAGCGAAAATTGTGAGGTTCTGACCTGTACCCGTTCTGAGGTGGATCTGTGTAATCAGGCAGACACCGCACACTGGATTGCAAAGCAGCGCCCGGATGCGGTGATCCTGGCTGCAGCGAAGGTGGGCGGCATTCTGGCCAATGACACGCGGCCGGCGGAATTTTTGTATGAAAACCTGATGATCGAGGCCAACATCATCGAAGCCTCGCGTCAAAATGACATCGAGAAGCTTCTGTTCCTCGGCTCCTCCTGCATTTATCCGAAGCTCGCAGAACAGCCGATCCGGGAAGATGCCTTGCTGACCGGCCCCCTGGAGCCGACCAATGAGTGGTATGCCATCGCCAAGATCGCGGGCATCAAGATGACGCAGGCCTATCGCAAGCAATACGGCTGCGATTATATTTCCGCCATGCCCACCAATCTTTATGGCCCCGGAGACAACTTCGATCTCGCCTCCAGCCACGTCCTACCCGCCCTGATCCGCAAGGCCCATGAAGCCAAGCAACGCGGCGACACGCAAATGACCGTCTGGGGCACGGGGTCACCTCTGCGCGAATTCCTCTATGTCGACGACTGCGCCGACGCGCTGGTGTATTTGCTGAAGCATCACTCTGCGCCAGAACACGTCAACGTTGGCAGTGGCGAAGACATCTCGATCCTCGATCTGACGAAACTTGTCTGCAAGGTCGTCGGTTTCAAGGGCGAAATCGTTCATGATCTGTCAAAACCCGACGGCACACCTCGCAAACTGATGAGTGCTGATCGCCTCAAAGCCATGGGCTGGGCGCCAAATACCTCATTAGAAGACGGTATTGAAAAAACATATGGCTTTTTCAATAGTTCATTCGCATAGGCCAACACTCATGGAGAAAGCAAAAAAAGAAAATCCGCTCACGGTTGATGTAATAATACCGCTTCACAACACTGAAAAATACATTTCAACAGCGATACGGTCGGTCCTAAACCAAACATATAAAATAGAAAATATTTACGTTATTGACGATGCTTCATCAGATTCTTCTGCAATCATTGTTTCTCAGGTTTTTAAAAACGAAGATCGAGTCAAGCTAATCCGCACTTCTCATGTAGGGGAAGGCGGAGCCAGAAATCTTGGCTTACGACATTCAACAGCTCATTTCGTCGCATTTCTTGATAGCGATGACATTTGGGCCCCCTACAAAATAGAAAAACAAGTAGGTTTATTTGAGAAACTAAACGGTGAAGTCGATGCTATCTATTGCGATTGCAGCCATATCGACGAAAATGGAAATCTTTTTCAGCCAAAGGAAACGTCTAGGCCGTTTCTATCTGGAGATATATTTGAAGGTTTATTAAGAGCAAATTATATAACAGGCTCTGCGTCAGCGGTTCTTGTTACAAGAAATGCGATAAACCGAGCAGGTTTCTTCCGTGAAGATTTGAGCATTGGCACGGACTGGGATTACTGGTTAAGAATTGCAAAGTCTTCCCGTTTCGACTTTGTTGATGAAGAGCTCACTTCTATTCGACACCACCCAAATCAAATGCAAAAACAGACAGTCACTTTCGCTTCAAAAACGAGACGACTGAAAGATTTCATTAAAATATTGTCAGAATATGGACAAGAAAAACCATATATGGCGATTGTAGATCGCAATTTGCGAAAGCAATCGATAATTGCCCTTAAGGACACAGAATTACACCCTTCTAGAGTTCGATCTAATATCTCAGAAATAAAAGGAATTTTCAAATATTCAAAAGTAGAAAATCATTTTAATCGCATTTTCGGAAGAAATATTAATTATATATTTCTCAAAATATACTTTAAATTGATAAAATATTCAATAAAATGATAAAATCATTTAAAAATAATATTCACTTTTCTTAAAAATGATTTCACATTCGACAAAAATCTTTGTTTTGCCGGCTTAGCGTCTTTTGATTGGCCACGCAGAAACGCATGACCACCATAGCGGCGTTTGTCACGGATGATAATCTTTTGCTCGAATGGGAGCTTCCATTTTTCAACGTAGCCGTAGGCTGGCGAGAGCACTTTCACGCTTGATGGATTTTCGGACACATAGCGGTTCAAATGAGATTCATCATGCCAAACGGCAATGATACCGTTCGCCTCGTCTTCATCCACACGACGTTCTAGCTCATCGATCAACTCGAGGTAAGCAAGCCGCGCACCACCATTGAGGCCACCCATATAATATGAGATGCCCTCGGTATCACCGATATAGGCGAGAGACTTAGGATTGCGCTCATATGTGAACTCCTCTCTAGGTTTGTCGTGGTAAGCGGGGTGCGTCACGCAAACGAGGGGCTTGTCCACATCTGGCAGCAATTCTTCGCCGACGGGAGCGACAAACTCCATATTGGCGTTGAAAAAATAGATGAAATCTACCTGCTCCAGAGATGCCCGTGCTTTCTGGAAGATTTTGAAGCGATGTAGGGTGATGTAGGGCCACCCCAATGGCGGCTGACCAATACGATGCACACGGTCATTGTCTTCAAACGCCACCTCATCGGCATCGGTAAAGACAAAATATTCCTTCCTGAAGTCCGACTTGTCTAAAAAATACGTTTCGCAACTTTCAAAAAAGCCCGGCCAGAAATCAATATATTTGCCCGTTGCTATGTAGAGAATACCGATGGTTTTCATAAACTTCACCGCAGTTTGAAACGTCTACCCGAGGACGAAACCTCTCCGCCAGCGCCTCTAAATCCTTTTAGTAAGATCATTGAAATCTGGAAATTCACGATATTACCGTGGCATGCGGTTCCAGGCGTCGAGGGCGGCAATCTTATAGGCTTCGGCAAGCGTTGGGTAGTTGAAGGTATTTTGAACAAAATAGTCCAGTGTTCCCTTCAAATTCAGCACGGCCTGCCCGATGTGGATCAGTTCTGTCGCGTTTTCGCCAACGATGTGGCAGCCCAGTAAACGGCGCGTCTTCAGCGAAAAGATCATCTTCAGCATGCCGTTGTTGAGGCCCATGATATGGCCACGTGATGTTTCACGGAACCGGGCAACGCCGCATTCATAAGGAATGCCACGCTCTTTCACTTCTTCCTCGCTCATACCAACGGTGGAAATTTCCGGGACGGCATAAATGCCATAAGGGAAATACTCCGGCGGCAACTGAGCCTTTTCGCCCAGCGCATGGCAGGCGGCAATGCGCCCCTGCTCCATTGACGTGGACGCAAGGCTCGGAAAACCGATAACGTCGCCAGCGGCAAAGATGTGATCCACCTCGGTGCGGAAGGTCTTCGGATCAACGGAAATGCGCCCGCGATGATCGACGGAAAGCCCACAGGCTTCCAGATTGAGAGAGTCCGTCGAACCCATGCGGCCTGCCGCAAACAGCACCACATTGGAGCGCACAGACCGGCCATTTTCCAGCACGATTTCACACTGCCCCGGTCCGTGCTTGGTGATCTTGTCGACCTTCTCGCCAAACCGCAGGGCAACACCCCGATCGCGCAGTTCGTGAGTGAAATCGGCCACCAATTCGCTGTCGATGAAATCCAGCATACTGTTGCGTGGTTCGACCAGCGTCACATGGACATCGAGAGCGGAAAAGATCGTGGCATATTCGACGCCAATGACCCCGGCGCCGATCACGGCGATGGAACGCGGCAGATCGGCCAGTTCAAGAATATCATCACTGTCGAGAACATATTCCCCATCAAACGGCACATACTCAGGCCGGAATGGCCGGGTGCCGACAGCGATCAGAAAGCTGTCGCCTGTGAACGTCAGTTCTTCCCCTGCATCGCCTTTGACCTTGAGCGTATGCGGATCGGAAAAAGATGCTTCGCCGCGCACTGTAACCACCTTATTGCGGGCAAACTGATGCTCAAGAACCTCGATTTCATGATCCAGAGTAATGTGCAGGCGGGCGCGCAGATCGTCGGCGGAAATGTCCTGCTTGACGCGATAGGCGCGACCATAAAAGCCACGTTCACGCCAGCCAGACAGGTTGAGCGCAGTTTCGCGCAAGGTCTTCGAGGGGATGGTTCCGGTATGAACAGAGACGCCTCCAACACGACGTCCTTTTTCGACAACCAGCACATCACGTCCAAGCTTGGCCGCCTGAACAGCCGCACGGCGCCCTGCCGGGCCACTCCCGATCACGATGAGATCAAAATGGTCCATATTTTAATCAGTCCCTACCGCTGGCAACCTGTCCCGAATTTCACGGCGACGTTATCTCACAACTGTTGTGAAAAGCATAATCGGGCGCCGAAAATCAAGACGGGTGTACACACACAGGCCGCGCTTCAAAGATACCGCGCGACCTGCACGCATTTACGTGGCAGATCCACTGCCCATGGCCACAGACCTATTTCAGCATGTCCAGCACCATCGGCTTCACCTCGGTGGCGTAAAGCTTAATGCTGTTCATCAAGTTGGCATGAGGCACTGTTCCATTGGCATATTTGAGGTCGAACCGCGAAAGCCCCAGCGATGTCGCTGTCTTGGCAATCTTGCGCGCCACAGTCTCAGGTGACCCGACATACAGCGAACCATGACGAATTTCGTTTTCAAACGCCTGCTGCGTCATTGGACCCCAGCCCCGTTCGCGGCCAAGCCGGTCGTGGAAAGCCCGGTAGTGCTCCCACAGTTCTTCACGGGCGCTCTGATCGCTTTCCCCAATATGACCTGGCGAATGCACACCGAGCGGCTTATGAGCTCGGCCCATCTGATCACAGGCGCGATGATACAGGTCGACAAACGGCTTGAAGCGATCTGGATCGCCGCCAATGATTGCCAACATCATTTGCAGATCATGCTTGACGACGCGCACCACCGATTCCGGGCTGCCCCCCACGCCCACCCAACACGTGATCGGGTTGCCCTCAACACGCGGAAACAAGGCCTGATTTTTCAGCGGCGGACGCAATTGACCCGACCAGGTAACCTTCTCCGACTTCAAAGTCTCACGCAGCAGACCCAGCTTTTCCTCGAACAACACTTCATATTGGCTGAGATCATAGCCAAACAATGGAAAGCTCTCGGTAAATGAGCCGCGCCCGACCGTGATCTCCGCCCGCCCGCTGGACAGCGCATGCAGGGTGGAAAATCGCTCGAACAGACGGATCGGGTCGTCCGAGCTCAACACGGTGACCGACGTTCCCAGCTTGATGCGGTTGGTCCTTGCAGCAATCGCCGCCAACAGGATTTCTGGGGCAGTCACGGCAAAATCATCGCGGTGATGCTCGCCAATTCCGATGAAGTCGATGCCCAGTTCATCGGCCAGCACCGCCTGCTCCAGCATGTCACGCAGCACCTGCGCTTCGGACTGGCGCTTGCCTGCCGCGTCGACGGTCACATCGCCGAAGGTATCCATGCCAAGTTCAAGTTGGTTGCTCATCGTCCCGCACATCTTTCTGAAAACTTTTCCGACCAATCGGCCTGTTCAACTGTTGCGGCTAATCTAAGCGCTTCAGGCGAGAGGTTAAACTGCTCTTTGTCTCACCTCATTGAACACTGTGTTCGAATGTTCAGTCAGACAGGACAAAGCGATAGCGCCCCTCGACGCAAAACTATTTGCCTCGCCTTGAGAGTTCCGGTAAGGAAGACGCATGAAAAAGAACATGCATCAAAACTGGTGGTGGCGGGACGCTTGATCGGCGGCCAATGCCCTTTCGTGTTTTGATGGACTGAAAGACCAAAGGCCGCCGCGGGACACCGCAGGCGGCCTTTGGTCTATTTACGGTGTCGTGTTGGCCGATATGCGTACAAGGGAAGATGAAGCAGATGCCCTCCTTGGCAGACCAGACGTTCCAGACGAAAAGCGGGATCACCATCTCGCGCACCTCACGCGCTTCCAACTATGAATCCGGTACCAGCGACTGGATCGACCGGCTGGATCGGGAGCGTGGCGCTGTGCTGTCCTCTTCCTATGAATATCCGGGGCGTTACACCCGCTGGGATATGGCGCTGGTCAATCCACCGCTGATGCTGGAGGCGACAGATCGCCGCGTGCGCATCCGGGTTTTGAATGATCGCGGCCTTGTGCTGCTGCCCACGATTGTCGCCTGCCTGAAAGACCATCCCCATGTCGCGCTGTTTGAAGCGACGGAGAGGGCCATTGAGCTTTCGGTCAAGTTGCCGGATGGACAGGTGCGCGAAGAAGATCGCTCGCGTCAGGCGTCAACGTTCTCAGTTATCCGTGCGCTGAAGGATCTCTTCGCCATAGACGACGAACATCTTGGGCTTTACGGCACCTTCGGCTACGACATTGCCTTCCAGTTCGAGCCGATTGACCTGAAGCTGGAGCGTCCCGCCGACCAGCGCGATATGGTGCTGTATCTGCCGGATGAAATCCTCATCGTCGACCACCACGGCAAGAATGCCTATGTGCTTGAATATGATTTCGCGGTCGACGGCAAGACGACCAGCGGCCTGCCACGCACTGGTGAGAGCGCAGAGTATGTACCTGCCACCGACGCACCCGGCCGCGGGGATCATGAGCACGGCGAATATGCGAAGCTGGTGGACAAAGCGAAAGAGTCTTTTCGCCGGGGAGATCTGTTTGAGGTCGTGCCGGGCCAGACGTTCTACGAGCCCTGCCCCAATCCGCCCTCAGCGGTGTCGCGACGCTTGCAGCAGATCAACCCGTCGCCCTATTCCTTCTTCTTCAATCTGGGCAACGACGAGTACCTGGTCGGCGCATCCCCTGAGATGTATGTCCGTGTCACCGGCGGTCGCCGGGTCGAGACCTGTCCGATCTCCGGCACCATCCGCCGTGGCAAGAATGCCATTGAGGACGAAAACCAGATCCGCATTCTGCTGAATTCCAAGAAGGATGAAGCCGAATTGACGATGTGTTCCGATGTGGACCGCAACGACAAGAGCCGCGTTTGTGTGCCCGGCTCCGTGCGGGTCATCGGGCGGCGACAGATCGAGATGTACTCGCGCCTCATTCATACGGTTGACCATATCGAGGGTATCCTGCGCGATGACATGGATGCACTGGATGCATTCCTGTCGCACACATGGGCCGTCACGGTGACTGGCGCGCCAAAACGCTGGGCAATGGAATTCATCGAGAGCAATGAGAAGAGCCCACGCGCCTGGCATGGCGGCGCCATCGGTGCCATGCAGTTCAACGGCGACATGAACACCGGCCTGACCCTGCGCACCGTGCGCATCAAGGACGGTGTGGCGCAAATTCGTGCCGGTGCAACACTGCTTTACGACAGTGTGCCCGAAGATGAAGAAGCAGAGACCGAATTGAAGGCCGAAGCCATGCGTGCTGCCGTGCGTGAAGCTGGACTGGCCAACAAGGAAATCAAGGCGCAGGAAGCAGCCAAGCTCTGACGCTGGTCTGAAGATCTTGCTTGTCGACCATGAAGACAGTTTTGTGCATACGCTGGCCAACTATTTCCGCCAGACCGGCGCGGAAGTGGTGACATATCGCACGCCGGTGGCCGATCATGTGTTTCATGACGTGAACCCGGATCTGGTGGTTCTTTCTCCCGGTCCCGGTAACCCGAAAGACTTCGATTGCGATGCCACTATCGGCAGAGCTCGCTCACGCGAATTGCCGATCTTCGGTGTTTGTCTAGGCCTTCAGGCTCTAACCGAAAGCTTTGGCGGCGAATTGGGCCAGTTGGACGTGCCCGTCCACGGCAAGCCATCAGAGATCAGCATCGAGGGCAATTCCATGCTGTTTGACGGGATCGAAACCCCTGCCGTGATCGGGCGCTATCACTCTCTTTATGCCCGCAAGGACAAATTGCCGAAAGATTTCCGCATCACGGCTGAAACCGCGGACGGCGTCATCATGGCCATCGAGCACAAGCACGAAGCCATCGCTGCCGTGCAGTTCCACCCGGAAAGCATCATGTCGCTCAATCAGGATGCCGGGCACAAGATTATCGAAAATGTTGTGTCGCATCTGGTGAAGGTTCGTCGTCTGGCCAAAACGGCCTGATCGACCTTTCGACACATTATCATGAGACCACTTGTTCAAGGGCGGGCCGCGAGGCTCGCCCTTTCTTTTACGTGAGCATCATGCCGCACTGCGACATAGCCGTCATGCAACTCCGCTTGTCCTGACGCATTTTCCTGACAATGACCTTTGCTCAAACGAACAGGTCTCGGTCCAGGCACAGCGGATCATGTCCGGTGGAATGCCTGACGGGAGACCCCTAGGAGACGAGACAATGCGCAAGCCTCTGACAGTCACCACCCGCCTTGTTGCTGCGGCGATCATGTCGACCCTTCTTGCCGGATCCAGCACCGCATTCGCTGCGGGCAGTGCGACCGACACCAACGGGACTGCACAAGCAAAACCCGGCGAGGTCAAAAACGCCGACGGCCCGGCGCGCGATGCAGATACCAAGACCAACAAGAACGATGTTTCGGCACAGCGCGGCGCCACGGGCACAAACACGATCGTCGAGGGCAACAATCCCCCCAAGGTAAAGCCGGTGATCAAACCGGAAGACCTGATCGGCCAGAACATCATGGATCTGGACGGTGAGAACATCGGCAGTGTCGCCAAGGTCAAGTTGGACGATAACAAACAGGTGGTCAGCATCACCGCTGAAGTTGGCGGTGTTTTGGGGATCGGATCCAAGTCGCTGGTCATTCCTGCAGATCAATTCACTCTGTCGAATGGCGGCATCGTTGCAGCCATGACCAAGGAAGAAATGGAAAAAGCCGCCTCAGAGAAGTAGCCTCTCTCTTCCCTGAAATTCACACAGCCACCGGCCCTGTTCCGGTGGCTTTTTTTCGCTTGGTGCCGCAGGCATCGACCACAGCTTGTCCCCTCGCACATCCAACCACGGCATTCCTAGCAGGTTTGCGAAAGCACCTCACAAGTGGGATCCTGATGTGCGTTTTTAGATCGAAAAAGAGACTTGTATCTTTTTAGGTAGTGCCCTATCTATTTCAGGAGAAAATACTTAGCGCACTAATTAATATGGTCCTATGGATAAACGTTTCGACATCTCCTCGCAGCTTCTTGAAGAGCTCACGGCCGTAGGTCGGCGGATGAGAACCCTTTTCAATGCAAGGGTGACCAAGATCGGCCTGACCTATCCGCGGGCGCGGGCGCTTCTGCGCCTGTGGCGCAACGGCGAAATGTCGCAAAAGGAACTGGCCTGTGAGTTGGAGCTGGAACAGCCAACGCTGGTGCGTCTGCTCGACCGCATGGCCGAACTGGACCTTGTGGAACGCATGCCCGATCCCAATGATCGTCGCTCGAAGGTCATAAGACTGACGTCTTATGGACACGAACAGGCAGAAATCGCGGCCACGCTTGGAGCCGAGCTGCGCGCCGAGATTTTCTCCGGCATCACGGACGCTGAACTGCAAAAAACCGTCGACGTACTCGGCACCGTATCGAAAAATGCCTTGTCGATGATGACGGGAGGCTTTGATGACTGAGACAGAGACCCCCGCCCATCAGAAAAGTGCCCGCCAAACAACGCTGGACCCCGCCGACACGAAGGCACCACAGACAGCTCAAAATGGCCTGACAATGCCAGATGAAAAGCCAGCTGACAGACAGGAAGCGTCGCAGGCAGATAGACATTCCAACGATCAGGCATCCAGTTCAGGGTCAGACGCGGAGACAGGCGACAAGGCCGAGGCCGAGGCCGAGGCACCACCAAGCCCACCTCCCGGAGCCATGACCTATATTCCGCGTCCGGCCTGGTTAGCAGCCTGCTACATCGCAGCATCCGTCACCATAGGCCTGACGCAGGGGTTCGGCCTCAGCATTGTATCCGTCAATTCACGAGATCTCGCGGGTGCCTTGAGTGCCACCTATCAGGGCGTCGGCTGGCTGACTGTGGCTTACATGATCCCGAATGTCAGCTTCACGATCCTGCTTTACAAATTGCGCGTTCAATATGGCCTGCGCAACTTTGCCGAAGTGTCCATCGTCGTGTTCATTTTGGCATCCCTCACCCAGCTTTGGGCCTATAACGTGGAAAGTGCGCTGGTCACTCGCTTCTTTGCAGGACTGGCCGCCTCATCCATGACGTCCCTGTCGATTCTCTACATGTTCGACGCGCTGCCGCCTCCCAAACGCCTGAAGGTCGGGCTCCCCATTGCCTTTGGCATCATCTCGATGCCAACAGCCGTGGCCGGGCTTGTCAGTCCCATCCTGCTGAATACCGGCGGCTGGCATGCCATGTTCCTTACCGAAGCCGGGCTTGCAATGATCTGCGGCGCAGCAATTTATCTTCTGCCTCTTGGCCCCATCCAACGGATGCGGATGCTATTTCCCATGGATCTCCTGTCCTACGGTCTGCTGGCTGCGGGGCTCGGATGCTTCGTCGTGCTGTTCGGCATGGGCAGGCTCTATTGGTGGACAGATGCGCCGTGGCTCGGCTGGGTTACCATTGCCGGGATTCTCAGCCTGTGTGCCTTCTGCATTCTCGAAGCACATCGTGAAGAGCAGCTTTTCGATGTGACCTGGTTCACCTCGCGACCAATCCTCAATATGGCATTGGTACTCACCTGCTTTCGTATGCTCACGTCCGAGCAGACCTATGGCATGCGCATGATGTTCTTCACCCTTGGCCTGAGAACCGAGCAAATGGCACCCTACTATCTTGCCATGCTTCTAGGAGCCATCATCGGCATCATCGCCAATCTTTTCATTGCCGATCCGAAGCGGGAAACCGCGATCCATCTGCTGGCACTACTTTTGATCGCAGGCGCTACCTGGGCGGACAGCCACGCCACTGCCCAGACGCGGCCAATCAATGTCATCTACAGCCAGTTCACGATGGCCTTTGCCAGCGGCATTTTTCTCCCGCCCATCCTGATCCGCGGCTTCATGATGGTGGTTCCTCGTGGCCCCAAGTACATCTTGAACTTCATCATCGTATTTCTGACAACCCAACGCATGGGTGCCATCATGGGTAGCGGCTTGTACGGCAGCTTCGTCAAGTTACGTGAGCAGTTCCATTCGGTCCAGTTAACGCAAGGAGCGCAGTTGACCGACCCCGCCGTGGCTTTGCGGGTGCAACAATATGCAGCGACCTATGCCGGACAAACCACTGACAAGTCCTTTCTGCAGGCAGAAGGCCTTCAGCTTCTGGCCGCCCAGATCCGAACCCAAGCCAACGTTCTCGCCTACAATGACGCAGCCTTCACGATCTGTCTCATTTCCCTAGGCGCAATTGTCTACATGAGCGCCAGTGCGCTCATTCACTTCGTGATCAACACCCGTTCCAAAGACGAAAAAGAGTCAGGTCCGGTTGCTGCACCATCGCAACAACCCCGTACCTGAGGAGCCCCCATGACCAAACACATCAGAGCTACGGTGACCATTGTCGCCTCCCTCATCGGGATTGCAGGTATTGTCCTTGTGTTCAGTGCCTGGGATCTGCCGCCCTTTCACACCGGCTCACAACAAACCTCAGACGCTTATATCCAGGGTCACGTGACAGCATTGAGTCCGCAAGTTTCAGGCTATATCGTCAAAGTTCCTGTGCAGGACTATCAGAAGGTCAAAAAAGGTCAGTTGATCGCCAAGGTCGATGACCGGATCTACGCCCAGAAGGTTGCGCAGGCCAAGGCAGCGCTTGATTCTGCCAATGCAGCTCTCGACAATCTGGCCAACCAGCGCGAAACCGCCAAGGCCCAGGTCGAGGCACGCAACGCCGATCTTGAGAAAGCAGCCGCCGCATTCAAAGTTGCTCAAACCAATTGGAAACGCATCAACACGCTCGTTACAAAAGGCGTCATGAGCGAAAGTGACCGGGATCAGCGCAAATCAACGCTGGATCAGGCGCAGGCAACCGTCAATGCCGCCAAGGCGGCGATCGATGTGGCCAAGCAGAATGTCATTTCGCTGACCTCGACGAAGGAAACCCTGCGAGCCAAGGTAGAATCGGCGCAGGCCGCACTCAAACTGGCGCAAATCAATCTGGACAACACCGAGATCACCGCGCCGCGTGATGGCATTCTGGGGTCTGTTGGCGTTCAGCTTGGCCAATATGTGTCACCGGGAACACATCTGACATCGCTGGTGCCCGTCAACATATGGGTGGTTGCCAACTACAAGGAAACCAAGCTCGGCCACATGAAGACCGGTCAAAAAGTAACCTTCACCGTGGATGCACTCAACGGCCTACGCTTCACCGGGCGCATCGAACGATTCTCGCCAGCCACCGGCTCGCAGTTCTCCGCCATCAAGGCCGACAATGCGACGGGCAACTTTACCAAGGTGCCACAGCGTGTTCCGGTGCGCATTTCCATCGACCCCAACCAGCAAGCCTTTGAACGACTGGTGCCAGGCATGTCAGTGGAAACCACCGTCTACACCGACGACACAAACAACAATGCAACCAAAGCAGACGCGCCCAGTTCATAATATAACCCGTTTTTCTTGCTTTCCTCCAAAGGCCATTCCCCTACGGCCTCGCACCCTGCCCGACCTTGTGTTGGGCAGGGTATTTTTGCGCCCGGCGTTCCCGCATCAGAGCAGAAACTCGCGCCTCAGGCATGATCGGGTGGCGGCCTCAGAACTTTCCGCGCCATTAGCGCCAAGGCGACCAGCATCGCACAGCCCGCAACAAGAAACGTCAATTGCATTCCCTCTGCCACAGAGCCGGGTGTCGCTGTCATGGCATTGCCACCACCGAAAGCAAAGACCATTCCCATCACCGAAGCTCCCAGCATCAGCCCCAGATTGCGGGACAGACCGAGCAGTCCGGACAGGGTCCCTCGACACTCCGATGCCCCAGACTTCATGACACTGGTGGTGTTTGCGGCCTGAAACAATTGATAGCCAGGCTGTGAGAAGCGCGATAGCACCGATGAAGCCAGCAAGCCCTAATGACTGTGGCAAAACACAGAGTGCAAAAGATCCGATGGCCAGAGCCAGAAGCCCTAAAAGCACGACCTTTGTTGCACCTATGCGATCGACAAGCCATCCGGACGGCACTCCGCTAAAAATCGAAATCACCGGACCAACAGTCATCACCAGCCCGACCATTGCCTCCTTCAGCCCAAACGACAGAGCAAGAAAAAACGGGCCGACGATCAAGGTGCTCATCATCACCGTAGCGACCAGAAGATTGCAGATCAAACGTGTAGAAATGCCGGATTGTCGCACCACGGCAAGTGACGAGACACGCAGCATTGGCGGCTTGCCGTTTGCACCGAGCAACATGGGTGGTGGCAATGCCCAGCCTGCAAGCACCAAGACCCCTGCGCCAAGCGGCACAAGAACCAGGAACACGGCACGCCAGTCCAGCCAGGAGATCAGGAGGCCGCCCAATGATGGACCCAGCGCCGTTCCGAAAGCAGACGTGGTGCCGAGCCATCCCATGGCGCGTCCCAGACGCTCTTCATCCGACGTGTCACGCAAGATCGCAATCGACAGCGTCATCAGGAAGGCAGCCCCGGCGCCCTGCATTGCTCTTGCGGCCACCAACAGCCAAAGCCCTGCCGCAACACCACATACCACAGAGGCAAGAGAAAACACCGCAAGCCCGACCATCAACATTCGACGCTTGCCAAAGCGGTCTCCAAGTCGCCCGGTGAGAACCGTGCAGACCGTCAAGGCTGCCAGATACGACACGACGACCCATTTGACGTCGCTAAAGGACGCCCCGAAGGCTTGAGCCAGCGCAGGCAGTGCAATATTCGCAATGCTTGTTCCCAGCGATGCCAGAAGCATCGCCAGAGACAGACACAGCAAGGCCGGTTTCTTTTGGTGTGGCGTTGAACCCAATGTGTGGCGTAGAGGCTCATTTATGGGATCAGACACAGCCTTTGCCGATGGATTGATAGATGTCATTGGGTTTTCCCTTTCCGTAATCACGGTCAGGGAGCATGCTACGAATTCAAGCCAACTTGAGGTCAAGCATGAAGCTGCTCGATATTGGCGAGGTTTCGGAGAAACTCGGAATACCGACTTCGACCTTGCGCTACTACGACGAGATCGACCTGATCTCTTCAGTTGCCCGCCATGGGCTGAGGCGCCAGTTTGAGCCTAGCGTGGTGCTGCAACTCCGACTGATCTCGCTGGGCCGAACGGCCGGTTTCTCGCTTGCTGAGATTGCCCGCATGTTTGCCCCGGACGGCCAACCGGATCTGCGCCGGTCGGACCTTCATGCACGGGCCGATGAGTTGGACCGGCAAATTCAGGACATGACAGTCCTGCGCGACACGCTACGTCACGTAGCCGACTGCAAGGCCCCATCGCATATGGAATGTCCGACCTTTCGCCGCCTGATCCGGCGGGCAAGCCGCCATAACGCGAGCTTGTCCCAGTCCCGACAGGAGCGTTATCCGGCCCGAAAGCACAAGGGGAAGCGATAGCGGTGTCACAAACGTCCGGCACGGGCGTCCTTCTGTTCAAAGGCCTGTTCACTTATATGATTTCAGGAGTTTGACGATGATGTCCGCATCGCGTGACCGTGCATCGGGACGGCAAATGTCCTCACGCTGTGGTGGCACGACGTCACCACTGGGCGGATTGCCCCAGCCATTCATTCTGTTTCTGCTGATCCTGGCATGGCTGGCCGATGAGGATGCACGGCAAATGCCCATCAGACGATCCAGATTTCGCCAACGCGTGCGCACCACCCGACAGGCAACGCGCCAACGCTAAAAACGCTGACAGGTCTGCGTTACACCTGCCCCGCTTTTCGTTTTGCTGCAAGAAAGGCAAAACAGCCAAGCTCAGATCACACCGTCGAGCAGAGCCCGTTCCAGATGCATCAGGGCGTCGGCAAGTTTTTCATCGACGACGTGAAGATATTCGCGCCAGTCGTCCACGTGCTTCAACTCTTCCTTGCCATCGGAAATTCCACGCAGACCAATCATGGGGACGTCGTGCAAGGTACAAGCGCGCAATACCGCGAAACTCTCCATGTCCACCATATCGGCTTCAATAGCATCATAAGCAGCACCGGACACGATATTGCCGCCCGTCGAGAGACTGGCCTCGGCAACGCCTGTAATGCGCAGGGGCAACGGCACAACGACAGGCAGATCAAGCAGAGGCGTCTGACCCTTTTCAAAGCCCAGCGGACTGGCATCCATATCCCGGTAGCTGAGGGACGTCGCCTGATAGACTTCCGTCTGCTCAAGACGCGCAGATCCGGCGGAACCAAGAGACACCACCAGATCAGGCTTGCACCCTTGCGCCTCCAGACGTGACAACGCCGCTGACAGAACCACAGCCGCTTCGACGGGGCCAATGCCCGTCATCAATGGAGTAATCATCGCGCGCAGCTTTTCACCATACTCAGCATCAACCGCCATGACATAAAGCACGGCCTTGTCGCCGACACGTTTCATCTGAAGTTGCAAGTGTCTGTCTCCATATCGCAAAGAAAAGACGCACATTGGGCACCATGATCGAACGTGTTTCCAATCACCGATTTTTCATGCATTGCCAACCCCGGCAGCCGCCTGATCACACTTTCCCACGCTGCACCAAAGAAAAAGGCGCACCAGATGGCACGCCTTTTCATGTGTTTCATAAGTTCGTCAGAGCTCGCATCAATCGATATGACGGACAGCGCCCTTGGAGGCTGATGTGGTCAAGGCAGCATAGGCTTTCAGCGCCTTCGACACCTTGCGCTTGCGCTTTTCTGTCGGCTTCCAAGCCGCCTCGCCACGCTCTTCCATCGCCAGACGGCGCGCTGCAAGTTCTGAATCCGGCAAGTCTACTTTCATGACACGGTTGGGAATGTCGATGACGATCGTATCGCCTTCCTCAACCAGTGCAATGGCACCACCTTCAGCCGCCTCAGGGGAAACATGGCCGATCGACAGGCCGGACGAGCCACCGGAGAAGCGACCATCCGTCACCAGAGCACAGACCTTGCCGAGCCCCTTGGACTTCAGATAGCTCGTCGGATAGAGCATTTCCTGCATTCCCGGGCCGCCGCGCGGACCCTCATAGCGGATCAGGACGACATCGCCTTCCTTGATCTTGCCGGTCAAGACCGCAGAGACCGCACTGTCCTGACTTTCGAAGATGCGTGCCGGGCCGGAAAAGGTCAGGATCGAATCATCGACACCGGCCGTTTTCACGATACAGCCGTCCTCGGCGATGTTGCCGAAAAGAACCGCCAGGCTCACCATCCTGCGAATAGGCATGATCCTTGGAGCGGATAACCCCTTTTTCGCGGTCAAGATCAAGCTCGTCCCAACGACGATCCTGACTGAAAGCTTCCTGCGTGCGCACACCACCGGGAGCGGCGCGGAAGAAGGTTTGCACGCTTTCAGAATTGGTCTGCTTGATATCCCAGCGGGAAAGACCTTCCTTCAGCGTCTTGGAATGGACCGTGGGCACTGTGTTGTCGAGCAGGCCTGCGCGGTCCAGTTCGCCTAGAATACCGAAGATGCCCCCCGCCCGGTGAACGTCTTCCATATGCACATTTTCAATTGCCGGAGCGACCTTGCAGAGCACCGGCACCTGACGTGACAATTTGTCGATGTGCTCCTGGGTGAAGCCGACTTCGCCTTCATGCGAGGCCGCCAACAGGTGCAACACCGTGTTGGTGGAACCGCCCATGGAGATGTCCAGTGTCATGGCGTTCTGGAAGGCGCTGAACGTGGCAATGTTGCGCGGCAGCGCGCTTTCATCGTCCTGCTCGTAGTAGCGCTTGGCCAGATCGACAATCAGATGCCCGGCTTCCACAAAGAGACGCTTGCGGTCGGCGTGGGTGGCCAGTGTCGAACCATTGCCTGGCAACGACAGGCCCAGCGCTTCCGTCAGACAGTTCATCGAATTGGCGGTAAACATACCCGAGCAGGAGCCACAGGTCGGGCAAGCGTTCTGCTCCATCTGCAAGACATCAGCATCTGAAAAGCTGTCGTCGGCAGCAGCAACCATGGCATCCACCAGATCGACGGCCTTGGCGACACCATTTTCCAGCACCACCTTGCCTGCTTCCATCGGACCACCGGACACAAAGACGACCGGAATGTTCAGGCGCATGGCCGCGTTCAGCATGCCCGGCGTGATCTTGTCACAGTTGGAGATACAGACCAGCGCATCGGCGCAGTGGCCATTGACCATATACTCGACTGAATCGGCAATGATCTCGCGCGACGGCAGAGAATACAACATGCCATCGTGGCCCATGGCAATGCCATCGTCTACAGCAATGGTGTTGAATTCCTTGGCGACACCGCCAGCCTTTTCAACTTCGCGCGCGACGAGCTGGCCCAGGTCCTTGAGATGGACGTGCCCCGGCACGAACTGCGTGAAAGAGTTGGCAATCGCGATGATCGGCTTGCCGAAATCATCGTCCTGCATGCCGGTGGCGCGCCAAAGGCCGCGCGCGCCCGCCATGTTACGGCCGTGGGTCGATGTTCGAGAGCGATACGGGGGCATTTTCTGCGTCCTCTTGGCTTCTTATCCTGATACAAGGGCTGCCGTCCTGACGTGCAACGTCAACCTCAACAGGTCCTCCAGACTGGTCACTCTCCTCAGCAACCAGCGTTCTGCCTCTGTTGTGTCAGCTTTTGCGAAAGAACGAAAGACCAGAACGGTTCAAAACAGTACGCCCCGGTACGGTTGGTGAATTTTTCCCAGCCTACAATGGCGCATCCCGCTACCGAATAC
Source organism: Roseibium sp. 10G30-5 (assembly GCF_055809635.1). Classification (NCBI taxonomy): domain Bacteria; kingdom Pseudomonadati; phylum Pseudomonadota; class Alphaproteobacteria; order Hyphomicrobiales; family Stappiaceae; genus Roseibium; species Roseibium sp. 10G30-5. The sequence continues at coordinate 3,433,453 of NZ_CM147918.1, read as the reverse complement.
AGGATCGGCGCAGCCGTTTCCTGCTACGCCGATAGGTTTTCCAAGGTGCGAACGCGCTTTGATCAGTCGCGAACGCCCGGCGTTCCACCAACACCTGTGGCTTCGTCTTCCAGCGTCGGATAGTCCGTGTACCCTTCACGGCCACCGCCATAAAGCGTATCGGGATTCACCTCGTTCAAATGCGCCCCTTTCTTCAGGCGTGTCACCAGATCCGGATTGGCGATGAACGGACGCCCGAACGCGACCAGATCCAGCTTGCCATCTTCAACCGCAGAAATGGCCATCGCACGGTCATAGCCGTTGTTGCCCATATGAGCGCCTTCGAAGCGTGCATAGAGATCATCGAGGCTTGCCCCCTCAGGCAAATCACGCGATCCGCCAGTCTGGCCTTCGACCAGATGCATATACGCCAGATTGAAGTCATTGATCATATCGACAACCTGAGAGAACAGCGTCACCGGATCGCTGTCGCTGATGGCGTTGGCATTGGAGAACGGGCTCAAGCGAATGCCCGTCTTGCCTGCGCCGATTTCACCGACAACAGCAGTCAGCACTTCGCGCAGGAACCGTGAGCGGTTCTCGATCGAGCCGCCATAGGCATCGTCGCGCGTGTTGGACCCATCACGCAGAAACTGGTCAATCAGATAACCATTGGCGGCATGAACTTCTACGCCGTCGAACCCTGCCTTGATGGCATTGGCCGCTGCCTTGCGATAGTCTTCGACAATGCCCGGAAGTTCACCGAGCTCAAGCGCGCGCGGTGTCGGCGTATCGACAAAAGTGGTGCCGTCAAAAGTCTTTGACGCGGCTGCAATTGCGGACGGCGCAACCGGCAAAGCATTATCGATCTGCAAAGAAGGATGCGAGATACGACCGACATGCCAGAGCTGGATGACAATTTTGCCGCCCTTGGCGTGAACCGCATCAGTCACCTTCTTCCAGCCTTCGATCTGGGCGTCGGAATAGATGCCCGGCGTCCAGGCGATAGCCTTTGCCCTGCGGCGAAATCTGTGAGGCTTCAGTGATGATCAGACCAGCGTCGGCACGCTGCGCATAATATTCGACATGCATGTCGATGGGCGCATCATCTTCCGCTCGAGCCCGGTTTCGGGTCAGCGGTGCCATGACGATGCGATTGCTCAGATCCAGATCGCCCACCTTGATCGGGCCAAACAGCTTTTCTGTACTCATCAGATATTCCTTTTCAATTTCGGACCGGTCAGTCCAGATTTAAATAAAGATTGCCTTGCGACATTCAACCCTGCGCGACACGAAGCGCTCTCAAGGTCCGCGATTGCTTTAAGAGGTGTGATCGTGGAAACCGGAAATCAAGACACGCGCTTGTGACAGCGCATCCTCGACATGGGCGTCCGGCAGACCCGACTTGCGCAGGGTCAAACAGCCAATGGCGAGCGCCGTCAGCGCGCGCGCCACTTCGCGCGCCTGATCAGGGGCTTCAGGCGCCGGGACAGCCGCGATGATCGTTTCCATTTGCTCGATGTGCTTGCGGCCGATCTTGGCAATATCCTCATGATGGGGCGCAAGCTCTGTAATACAGTTCACCAGCAGGCACCCACGCGGTTCATCCCCGTCCGGTAGCGCAATGGCACGCACAATGGCATCGAGCGCACTTTCACGCGGTCGTTGGGCAATCTGGAAAAGACGGGTCAGCGCCTCTTGAGAATAATGCGAAAGGGCTGCAACCAGCACCCCGTGTTTCGAGCTAAAGGCAGCATAGAAACTGGACCGGGACACCCCCATCACTCGGGTAAGATCTTCCACCGAGGTCGCTTCGAAGCCCTGCTCCCAAAACAGATTGAGCGCAGCGCCAAGCACCTCCTCCGCATTGAAGGATCTGGGGCGTCCGGGGCCTGATTTTGCGACCTGAAGGGGCATGAACCAACCTTATTAAATGACGGATATCTGCCGATATTGGGCCTTCTTCGACAAAAAACAAGGTCGCGTGTGTTCTCAAGGGTTCTTTTTTGGACTGGGCATTCCTATTTTGGTTTCAAGATAGACTGCCCGCTTGCTTTGACAAGACGGGTCCCACACGAGAGCAGACGAGAAACAGCCATGATTCCGTTTTCCGTTCTAGATCTGGCCCCGGTCGCCGAGGGCAGCACTGTACGCGACGCCTTGCACAATACCATTGATCTGGCCCGCCATGCCGAGGAGTGGGGCTACAAGCGCTACTGGCTGGCGGAACATCACAACATGTCCGGCATTGCCAGCGCGGCGACCGCTGTGCTGATTGGCCAGGTGGCCGCTGCCACCAAGACCATGCGCATCGGCTCTGGCGGGGTCATGTTGCCCAACCATTCGCCTTATGTGATCGCAGAACAATTCGGCACGCTGGCGGAGCTTTTTCCTGACCGCATTGATCTGGGCCTTGGACGTGCGCCGGGGTCTGATCAGTTGACCGCCCGCGCCCTGCGCCGCACGCTGAACAATTCCGACAACTTCCCTCAAGACGTCATGGAGTTGATTGGCTTCCTCGGAGACCCGGCCCCGGGTACTCGGCTCATTGCAGTGCCGGGTGCGGGTACCAAGGTGCCTGTGTGGGTTTTGGGATCCAGCACCTACGGTGCTCAGATGGCTGCGCACTTCGGCTTGCCTTATGCGTTTGCGTCGCATTTTGCTCCGGCAGAACTTGAAAATGCTCTTCAGATCTACCGGCATTATTTCCGCCCCTCCGAACATTTGCAGAAGCCGCATTTCATGCTGGCGATCAACGTTTTTGCTGCGGAAAGCGACCAGATGGGGGCGTATTTGCGCACCAGCATGCAGCAGGCCTTCCTCAAGCTGCGCAGTGGCAATCCGGGCAAGTTGCCTGCCCCGATGACAGACCTTGAGCAGCATTTCCCGCCGCAGCAATTGGCGGGGGTCGAGCAGGCGCTGTCCGTGACTGCCGTTGGGTCTCCCGAGACTGTCAAGGATCAGCTCAGTGACCTTCTGACACGCTACAAGCCGGATGAAGTCATCCTGACTGGCCAGATCCACGATCCCAAAGCCCGCCTGAAGTCGTTTGAGATCGCCGCCGACGTGATGAAGCAATTGCAGGAAGAGCCTGTCGCAGCGCTCTGACCAGCCCCTCCTTGGCGTGGCCGGTTGCGAGCGAAGGTGTCCCCTGTCGTTTGTCTCGTTCGCCCCCTCACCGGCCACGCCCTTGTTTGTTAATCCTCATGAGCCCTTTCACTCGAAGGGACGTTTATCTTGTGTTTCCCGGTGACAGGCCGGGCCTTGCGTCAACGACAACCGTATCAAGGCTTGACCTGTCTGCACTGGTGGCTTTCAACTGAGCCAACCACAGGGTCACAGACCCTGTTCCCGTAAGGCACATTCTTGGAGACCAAGAGAGACATCATGCTGCGAGCACTCACCCTATCCGCGAGCCTTGCCTTGTTTGGACTGGCGGCCTCGACCGCCTCCGGCATCGCCGCCCCCGCCTGTGGCGGCAACCTCAACCAGTTTCTGCAAGGCGTCAAAAGAGATGCGGTTGCCATGGGCGTTTCCGCAAGTGCCGCAGATCGCGCGCTGGCCCATGCCCAGATTGATCGTAAAGTGCTGTCGATGGACAGGGCGCAGGGCGTGTTCAAACTGGACTTTCTGACCTTTTCCAAGCGTGTCATTTCCAACTACAGAATGAGCCACGGCAAGGCGAACATGGCGAAATACGCCAGTGTCTTCAAACGAGCCCGGTCGCAATACGGTGTCCCGGCTCCTGTCATCACTGCCTTCTGGGCGCTGGAAACCGATTTCGGCGCCGTACAGGGTGATTTCAACACCATCAACGCCCTGGTCACGCTGTCGCATGACTGCCGTCGTCCGGACTTGTTCCGCCCGCAGTTGATGGCAGCCCTTGAAATGGTGCAGCACGGCGATCTTGATCCCACCCAGACAACGGGTGCATGGGCTGGTGAAATCGGTCAGGTTCAGATGTTGCCGAAAGATATTGTCGCCTGGGGCCGTGATGGCGACGGCGATGGCCATGTGCATCTGAAAACCAGCTCTCCTGATGCAATCGTGACGGCGGCAGCCTTCATCAAGCATTTGGGCTGGAAAGCCGGACAGCCGTGGCTGCAAGAGGTCAAGGTTCCCTCCAATCTGCCTTGGGCTCAAACGGGCCTCGACCACACCAAGAGTGGTGCCGATTGGGCCCGCCTTGGCGTGCGATCCCGCTTCGGCAAGATCGCCAGCAACCTGCCAGCCTCGATCATCCTGCCGCAGGGCCGTCATGGACCGGCCTTCCTCGCCTATCCAAACTATGGCGTCTATCTGGAATGGAACAAATCCTTCATCTACACCACGACGGCCGCCTATCTGGCGACCCGTTTGGCCGGTGCTCCAGTCTATGATGCCGGTCATCCCGACACAGGTTTGAGCGATAGCCAGATGAAGCAGTTGCAGCGCAAGCTGGAAGCACAAGGCCATGACGTTGGTGAGATCGACGGCATTCTTGGATCCGGCACCCGCAACGCCGTGCAGGCCATGCAGGAGAAGCTCGGGATGCCTGCCGATGGCTGGCCGACCCCGGCTCTGCTGTCGCGCATGTAACAACGTGACGTGAAAAGGCCGACGTGCCTTTGATAAAGACATGAAGGCCGCTCTCCAAGAAGGAGCGCGGCCTTCATCGTTTCTGCGGGCTTGTTTGAGGCCCCGAAAGGCACTGGTGTCAGGCTGTCAGCATGGCCCGCCTTTGTGACGGTATTCCCCCGGCAAGCAGGCCGATACAGGTGAAGATCACCACAGCGGCTCCGGCCCCCACATCGCTCAAAAGCAGCCCGAACAGAGGCGCTCCCGCAGCCTGTCCGACCGCAATGCTCAGGAAGGCAACCATCAAGCCGGTGGCTGGTCTTTGTGGCAAGGCAGAAATGCCCCAGACCAGATAGATGCCGCTCAACATGACGTAGGCCCCTCCAAACAGAAGGCCACCAGCCAGAACCAGAGCCGATGGCGACCACCCAGCTCCAACGATCAACAGGCTGGCAGCCATGATACCAAGGAAGATCCGGTGGACGCGGTCTATTCCGTAACGGGAAGCCAGCAGCCCGGCCCATGCACCACCAACGCCCCCGACGCCGATCATCACCCACAACAAGCCGGAGCCTGTCGGTCCCCAACCAAGGTGCAATGTCACCAGCTTGCCGCCAAACGACCAAAGCGCCGTGCTGGCCCCCCCATGAAAAAGGCCGCCCCACCAAGGCGAACAAGGGCCAGGCTCCAAGTGAAATTGCCGCGCTCTTGTGAAGGTATGGCGCGATCCGGTTTGGCGCCCGGCAGGCTGCGCAATGCCCAACCGGCGAGGCACAACGCAACGCCTGCGAAGACCGCAAATGCCAGTCGCCACTGTCCACCAATGATCAACGCGAAAGGCCCGGAGATCACCACCCCTGCGCTTGTTCCGGCATTGATGAAGGTGTTGGTCGCATCTTGCCGCGACCGCGCAACGGTGACGGCGATGGCCGCGGCCATCGGAGGAGATACCAGTCCGGTGCTTGAGCCGGCAACCAGCACCGAAACGGCAAGCCAGAGAGAGGTTGGTGCAACGGCAATGCCCAGCATGCCAATCGCAGCCACCAGCGCCGCAGTAACAGCAACAACGCGGGGGCCAACATGCTCGGTCAGATAGGCTGAGAGAACAATGGCCAGACAATAGCCTACAAAGGACCCGCCGGAAATAACACCGGAAAGGCTGGAGCCAAGCCCCAGGTCCGCATCGATTTGCGGCAGAAACAGACCAAAGGCAAATCGAGCCAGACCATAACAGGTCGCGATCAGTGCAAAGCCGACCGCTCCAAGACGCACCGCCGGGCTCATGAGGGCACGTCCCTTGCCTGGGCAATGAGAACCGCAACGGCTCGGCGGGCACTCGCCGCTGCTGCCGGTCCGCGGTAAATCGCCGCCGCAATCGCTCCTTCAAACAGAATAAGAACCTGTTCGCTCACATCCCTGTGGTCTTGCCCCCCATTTCCCGTGCCACGAGAGCCTCGATACGCAGCCGCATGGTTTCTTTATGCGCCAGAACGGGCTCCGAGATCTCGGGTATTTCCCCACCGGTTTCGCTGTGGGTACGCAGGAACAAGCAGCCACGTGCCCCCTCGATCCGGATCCAGTCCTCAAGCGCGACAAAGGCTTCATCGATGCTGTTGACGTCGAGTTGGACGAAGAACCGCTTTTCACGCGCTTTCAGCACCTCCACCATAAGACCGGTCTTGCTGCCGACATGTTTGTAGAGTGTCCGGCTTGAAAGATCCGCAGCCTGCGTCAGGCGGTCCATGCCGGTGGCGTTGAAGCCGTTTTGGTCAAAGAGACCCTCGGCGACAGAAATGAGACGTGTCTTGATATCCATAGTCGACATGTAAAACGTTCGTTTTACACTGTCAACACAGATCTCCCACACCCGAAAATCGGCAAGCGATGCTCGCAACACGGAAAGTGTTTCAGGCCGGCTTTCGATGAGGCGGCAATGCCGTGCAAATGGAAGGCAGCAGATCCGGCAAGGTACGTCGCAGGCAGCAGGTCGCGACGCAAGACAACCATCGCCCTGGCAATTTGAAGCGCATTTACGGGTCTGTGCCTCAAGCACCTTGCAATGCGGAAAATGCGGAAAGCCGGTCGTCTACGGCAGAACCAGCAGCGACAAATCTTTGCCAAGCCCTTCGACGCTACATCCATCGCGGCGAAGCAAGCATCGGGACAAGGTCTCAAGCGCTTGGGCGAGCGCCTGTGGGTCTGTCGCATGTCCCTTGGCCATGCGCCCCTCCTCGTCATCGACCTCTTGAAAAACGCCGCGTTCATCGACGTCATCCATATCTTGGGCCAAGTGCTCGACGTGCGAACGCTGGCTCAAGCTCGCGACCTGATCCTGAGCCACATGCAGACTGTGCGGATCTGTCACGAAACGACTTTTTTCCTGCTTGTTGGCTTTCTCAAGCTTTGATGCTCTGTTGACGGCAGCGCCGATGACGGTGAATTCCAGACGACCACCGCCCCCAACCGTTCCCACCAACACTGTTCCAGTGGCAACGGCAGCGCCCACGCGAAAGGCACCCGGCCAACCTTCCGCCCGAAATTTGTCACCACTCTTTTCAATTTCCTCCAGAATTTCGCAGACTGCCGCCATGCAATCTGCTGCATAACTTGGCGAAGTTGAAAGGGCACCAAATGTAATCAGCGCGCCGTCGCCGAGAAACTTGTCGACCCGACCGCCCCACCGCTGAACAGTGCGCACCAGAAGATCCTGATAAAGTGTCAGAATGCGCAGCACCTTCGTTGGTTCAATACCTTCACTGGTCCGCGTGAAGCCGCGAATATCAACGTAAAGCACCGCCACATCGCGACTGACCGCCTCGCCCGGCGCCATACCACTCACGGCACTGGTGATCGAGCGCGCGGCCTCAGGTGCAAAGAACCTCTCAAGCTCTGTCTTTTCCGCCTGACTTTCCAGCGCCTCAAACAGCGTCTTGCGCGCCCGCATGAGCACCAGCGAAAGAACAACAGTCACCATCACCAGCACCGCGACCTTGTGGATCTCGACGCTGACCAACAGGCGATTGGCAGACAGAATGGCCCCGGCCTCAGCAGCCGATTGCGGATTGAACGGCGCGGTGATGGAATAGACGATGACGACGCCCCATGCCAATGTCGCCAGAAAGCCGCAGACGATCACGTATTTGGGGTCAAAGCGCAGCGCCCGGATGGAAATGAAGATGAAGACATTGAGCAAAATGGGGGTCTTCAGATACAGCGCTTCCGGCCCAAGGCTGTTGAGCTTGAGCGAGAAAATCAGAAACAGCAGCAGGGAAATGTCGACGACAATCGACAGGTAGACGAACCAGCCCGGCAGCATGATCCGGTAGGACAACACCAGCCGAAACAGGGTGAAGACGAAATACACCGACAGCACCGAAGGGATGACGTCATAGCCAATCATATCGATACTGGAGGGCACCAGAATATAGAGAACCTGAAAGCAGGCGATGATGAAAAGCTGCACCCAACCGATCAGACGCTCGGCGCGCACCTCGTTCTTTTCAATCTCCGGAAGCAGCCGGGTGGACACCTTGGTCGGCAAAACCGCCTTCAACAAGGAGAGGATCGATACAGCAACAGCCCGGGGCGATAGGTTCATTCAAAGTCCGTTAAAAGATCGGGTCCGTAGACAGCTCCTGACCTTCTCAGGCTTCGAGACCCTCTTTCGGACCGGCGCCAAGACGATACGACGATCAACCTTCGGCATCGTCTCCAAAGGAAAGAAAAAGCCCCTCATGCGCCACATGCGCAATAGGCAGAACCGCAGATATTTCCCGCGCGATCTGGTCCAGCTCGACATCCGTGCGATAAGGGCCGTGATGGCAGAGCTGTAAATCCTTGACGTTTGTCTTGCGCGCCAGATCTATCGCCTTCTCCCAGGTTGAATGACCCCAACCCCGAAAATGGCTGGCATATTCGCCCTCGGTGAACATGGCATCATAAAACATCACGTCCGCATCCTGAACAAAGGCCTCTACCTTGGCATCAATATGCGGGTCGCCATGTTCGTGATCCGTAATGATGCATATGGAATGGCCCTGATAATCAAAGCGATACCCACAAGCGCCCCCTGGATGATTGAGGCGCACCGTGCTGACGCGCAGATCACCAAAATCTTTGGGAAATTCCTGCTCGGCCACAAACGGCTTGAACTTGATGGCTTTCAAGGTTTCTGCGGCAACAGGAAACACCGGCGGACACATGATCTTGGCGACAATCTGTGACAGGCAGGCGTTGTCCTGAAAATGCCCGGCCCACGCCACAACATCAAACTCGGGGTCATATCCAGGCTTGAAGAAGGGCAGACCACAGATGTGATCGAGATGCGTGTGGGTGAAAAGAATGTCCATGGCCTGCGGGCCTTGCTGAAACAATTGCTTGCCCAACCGGCGCACACCCGAGCCACAATCAACAATAAGAAGTTGATCGCCCGCTCGAATTTCAAAGCAGGTCGTCTCGCCCCCATATTGCAGGGTGTCTGGCCCCGGGGTCGGTATCGACCCGCGAACACCCCAACAGCGAAGGGAAAACGTCGAACTCACACTCACCTCTTAAGAAGGCACTTTGGATTGCATCGCAACAAGATCACTTGTCGTATGTTCCAATCGTAATGCCAGCGTACGCATAACATCAAGCGACATATCCGGGAACTCTTTCAGCATCTTCAAAAAATCGTCTTTAGAGACCATCAATACATCCATGTCACTGGCAGCGATCACGCTTGCCGTTCGTGGCACGTCGCACAGAATGGCGATCTCCCCGACGATTGATCCATGCCCGACGTGCGCAACATCACGGTCCCCGTCCGGCGTATTGATCTGAACATCCGCCTCCCCATCAAGGATGATGAAGGCGCAGTCTCCTTCCTCACCCTGAGCACACAGCCTTTCGCCGGGCCGGTACGTCATGCGTTCGCTGATAAAGGCGAGCAGGCGCAGCTTGGTCTGATCGATGCCACGAAACAGCGGCACTCGTCTGAGAGCTTCGACTTCCTTTTCCAGACTCACATCAACCTCCCTGAGCAACAGCCAAAGTGTCCGTTTGTTACGGCCCCATCTTTATTTTTATAGACAAGTAAACATCTTGGCAGGCTAAGCTCAAGAGACCTTACGAAGACTCTTGATTTACACGCCCCTGATCCAGCTTGATTTTACAATCATATTCCGCGGCAACCGAGTCAAATGTTGTTCCGATCAGGAACATCTTGCCATGAAGTTCTTTACGCAAGAACTCGCGCAGCGCCTTGTCCTCGCTGCTCGGGGTCGCGCCGATTTCGTCAATGATGGTAATGGCAGCGTTTTTCAACAAGGCGCGAACAAGCGCCAATTTGCGCTTTTGCGTACCTGAAAGGCGCGATCCTGCCACTCCTACATGGTATCCGAAGCCCGCATGCACAACCGGCGCGCGCAAATTGCGTTCCTCGACCACGGATCGGACAAGAGCATCAATGCGCCGTCGTGCATCCCGACGGTCAACGCGCGGACGTCCGAACAGGAGATTGTCTTCGATCGACAGAGACGCCAGAAAAACGTCCGGATCAATGGCGTCGAAATACTCCGACTTGCTCACAACCTTTTCGTGGAAAACCGGTCTGGCTTCAACGACTTCGTCCTCAAAGCCATCCTCAAACACGCCCAGACGATGCCGTGCTGGCACAAGCCGGAAGGCAAGAAGGATCAAGCGATCCAGATCGGCGCGCTGCGAACTCGACAGACGGCGCTTCTTGCGCTTGGCTGCATGAACATCACGTGCCACACGCACAATACGCTCAAATTCCGGTAATTCGTCCTGCGACAGGAAGGAATACGTCCCCAGCAGCGCACTGTCCGAACTCAAGTTGGCGAACAGCTCGATCATCGTTTCCGCGATCTTGAGACCGATTTCTTCGAGTTTACGCTCAAAACCACTTTCATGAAGGAAGCTTCGTACCTCCTCCAACTCCAGGATCACTTCCGGCGGCATCTCCGGGTCGGTGCGCACCGCGAAGAACAGATTTTCTGCCAGACTGGCGCTGGCATTGAAGCGTTTGATATCCCAGAGTTCCACCAGATCGGCCAGTTCATCACTGGCGGCAATGCGCTCCTTCAGTTCGGCCCGCACCTGCAGGATCTGATCGACAAAGTCCGCGTGCATAGACGGGTCAAAATGCGACTGCAAGCCGAGACGATAGATGTCCGCTTCCAGGCCCAGCTTATTCAACAAGTCGAGTGCCCGTCGATCCAAAGCCGCGTTGTCTTCCAGCCCGGCCTGCTTATGGTCGTCCCATATCGCCGCCAGATCATAGGCCGGATTCTCTGTAATTTCAGCCTCCCGCACCTGACGTTCAAATTCAGCCAGTTGCTCGGCGTTACGTTCGGGCGGCATCAGCGGGCGATGCCGCAGGCCGTAATAGAGATTGTCGCGGATGGTGCCGCTCCAGATATGTACATCGGCGCTGACGTAGGCGATCTGGCGCCCAATGGTGGATGCCGCCATTTGTTCCAGATCGTGCCCCCCCACCTCAACGCGACCGCTGACGGGGGACAGAAGTCCGGCGGCAAGTTGCAAGACCTCGCTGCGGCCAGACCCATCCGGTCCAACGACCGCGAGACTTGTGCCTTGCGGCACCTCCAGGGACAGATCGAAAACATCCTGCCCGGCCGCCCCGCCGGAAAAGGAGACATCCGTAATCTTCAGATCGCCCGACAATTCGACATCTTCATCACGAACCAATCGATCGCGCGGATAAAGATCGGGCGGATCAAAATTTTCAACGACGGTCTGGTACTTCACATCGACATCGGCAACGGCCTGATAATAAGCCAGCAGCTCTTTCCAAGGCCCCGCCAAGTCCTTGTAGGCAGCCACAACGGCCAGCAAGGCCCCGATGCTCATGTTGCCTTCAATCACCAGATAGCCGCCGATCAGATAAAACAGAAACGGCGTCAACTGGTTCATGAAGTTGTTCAAGAACTTGATGAAATACTTCCGGTTGAAGATTTCATAGCGAATCTTGAAGTTGGTATAGAGGCGACTGGATACCTCTGCCGAATCGCCAGGCACTGGTGTCATTGGCGTGGATCTCGGAAATGCCATTGATGCTTTCGCCGACCTTATCCGCGATCAACCGCACATTCTTCACCCGCTCGCGCGACAGGCGAACGACCTGTCTTTGCAATTTCGGGATGACATAACCCTGCACCGGATAAGACGAAATCGCCGCCAGACCCAACCACGGGTTCTGCATGAAGATAAAGCCGATCTGCACGACAAGCATGCCGCCCTGATAGGCAGGCAAGGCGATGGCTTCTCCCACGAAGGTGCCAACGTCCTCAACTTCCGAGGTCAGCATCGGAATGATTTCGCTGGAACTGATCTTCTTGAAATGCGGCAGGCGGAAACGCAGCACGCGCTGAAACAGATCAAAGCGCAGTCGGCGCAACATGCGCTCACCCAACCGCCCCTTATAGACGTTCAGATAAAGCTTGAGGCCGTTGGACAGAACCACGAGAGCCAGAAAAGCAAAGGCCAGCAGACCAAGATAAGAAACCTGATCAAACTCGAAGCCGGAGATCTCACGAGGAAAATTATCCCCTTCAATGGCATCATTGACGATCAGCTTGGGCAGTTCCAGAAGCACATAGCTGATGGGATAGGACAGAATGGTGATCAGGAGGATGAACAGTTGCTGTCTCGAACTGTACTGCCAGATAAACCGAAACAGATTCTTTTCCATCACAGAAACCCAATAGACAGCACAAGTTTGCCGAAAGCTGATCAGCCGCCAGCGCGATGAACTGTCGCACGGCGGGGGCGGCACGCTGGAAGTTTAGGAAAGCAAAGACCACGCACCGTTAAAAAACGCTCTCCAAGTGGAGACGGCCATGATCTGAATTTTCTGTATTGATCATTTCTTCCAAGATACGTCAATCACATAATCGTTCGTAGGCATTGCACCAACGGTCGCAATGCACGTTTCTGTGACGTTAAAGCATGGACAGGGCGTATTCGACCGGGATAGTGTCGCTCTCGCTCAAGGTGAAATCTGCTTTGGGAGGAGTGCAAGGACATTCAGGCATTTCCGGACGCATGGCTTGCCGACTGAAGTTTCAGCGGGGTCGCGATGTTCGGGCGGCTGTCCCCTCGTTTGAGCATATCGCATGGCTCAGGCCACGTTTTTACTGCTGCGACCATGAATGTGAAAGCATGTCATCAAATTCGCCCAAGATTCTCATCTACAGCCATGACACGTTCGGTCTTGGACATTTGCGGCGCTGTCGTGCCATCGCCCATGCACTTGTGGGCCGATTCGACAGTCTGTCGGTCCTGATCCTGTCCGGATCGCAGATCATCGGCAACTTCGAGTTCCGATCGCGAGTGGATTTCGTTCGCATCCCTGGCGTCATCAAACTCAAGAATGGTGAATATACACCGCTCTCGCTGGGGCTTAATCTCGATCATACGCTGGCAATTCGCGCCTCGATCATCGAGCATACTGCCAAGGTCTTTGAACCAGACATATTCATCGTTGACAAGGAGCCGCTGGGCTTGCGCGGTGAAGTTCTGCCGACGTTGGAAGCTCTGGCCTCAACGCCGACACGGCTGGTGCTGGGCCTGCGCGATGTGATGGATGATCCGGACATGCTGCGTGAGGAATGGGAGCGCAAGAACGTCTACCCTGCCCTGCGCGATCTTTACGACGAGATCTGGGTCTATGGGCCAGAGAGCCTGTGCGAACCCCTGACCGGCATTGACCTGCCTGAAGGCGTCGAAGACAAGCTGATGTACACTGGCTATCTGCGCCGTGACCTTCCAGCCAATGCCTCTGATGCCGATGGGCCTGCCCCCTTCGGGTCGACGCCTTATATCCTCGTCACGCCGGGAGGCGGCGGCGATGGTGTGGAAATGGTCGATTGGGTGATGCGCGCTTATGAAGCCCGCAAGACGCCACTGTTTCCGGCTCTCGTCATTCTGGGTCCTTTCATGGCCGCCGCCGACGCTGCCGCGTTCAGCGCCAGAGCCGAACGCCTGCGCGATGTGGAGGTCTTGCGGTTCACGCCAGAAATCGAACCTTACATGGACAATGCCAAGGCAATCGTCGGCATGGGAGGCTACAACACGTTCTGCGAAATCCTGTCCTTCGACAAGCCGACGTTGATTGTGCCGCGTGTAAAGCCGCGCCGTGAACAGGCAATCCGCGCTTCACAGGCGGAAGACAACGGGCTCCTGAGTGTTCTGTCCATCGACCACTATCCAAATGCCGACCTGATGGCCGAGGCCATTGCACGTTTGCCGATGCAGCCACGTCCGTCCCAGGCCGGCGTGCGCAGCCTGCTTGGCGGCCTGGGAGCCATTGGTGACCGAGTGGAAGAAATCCTCCAGCACAAGAACCACATCAGGCATCCCGGTGCCCGACCATTTCTGGAGTCGGATGCCGAAGCGGAAACGATCGACGAAGACGCTTGAGAACGAACCGGTGCGCGGCACGATCTCTTCTCCGCGCCAGTTTTCTGTGTTCGCTCAAAGCCAAGCGCACGCTGGAGGTGGCCCTGCGAAATCAGATCGCATTATATGAACTCAAACGGTTCGGCCTTTTCACTTGGTCAACTGCCTGTCACCTCAACCACCCGCCAAAGAGTGTTATATGCCCCGTATTGCCGTCGTGGTGAAAGGCTATCCTCGCCTCTCCGAGACCTTTATCGCCCAGGAAATTCTCGGACTGGAGCAACGTGGCATCGATGTGCTGATTGTCGCCTTACGCCAGCCCTATGATCCGTTCATCCATGAAGTCCACCGCCAGATCAAAGCTGACGTACTTTATCTGCCGGAGTATGTCGAAGATGACCGGGAACGGGTAGCCTGCAGTGAATTATGGGCAGCAGGTCAACCGACCCATGCAGCAGCGAGAGCCCTGTTTGAGGCCGATTATGCACAAGACCCGAGCGAAGACCGTGCCAAACGCTGGTCGCAGGCCTGCGTCCTTGCACAAGAGCTGCCAGACGACATCACCTGGATCCACACACATTATCTGCATACGCCCTGCTCCGTCGCCCGCTATGCGGCACATCTGTCGAACCAGTCCTGGTCCTTTTCGGCCCACGCCAAGGACATCTGGACCAGCCCGGAATGGGATCTGCGCACCAAGCTCGACGATGCGGCTTGGGGCGTGACCTGCACCGGCGTTAATGCGGACTATCTCAAAAGCCTTTGTGCGACGCCCGACAAGATCGAACTGGTGTATCATGGGCTTGATTTTACCGGTTTCCCTCTGCCTTCGCAGGAGACTTCGACCCGCGACGGGCACAACCCTCACGATCCCGTACGCATCGTGTCCGTTGGCCGTGCAGTGGAAAAGAAAGGCTATGATGACCTGCTGCAGGCGCTGGCTACCTTGCCCAACGATCTCAACTGGCAGTTCACACATGTCGGCGGCGGTGAACTTTCAGACGACCTTCAAGCTCTTGGCGACAGTCTTGGCCTCAGCGAGCGCATCACCTGGCGCGGGGCGCAGCCGCGTGAAGAAGTCATCGCCACAATGCAAGCGGCAGATCTCTTTGCACTCCCCTCCAAGATCGCCAGCACGGGCGACCGGGACGGCTTGCCCAACGTCTTGATGGAGGCTCAATCCATGGGACTGTGTTGCCTGTCGACACAGGTGTCTGCCATCCCCGAATTGATCAAGGACGGCGAGACCGGCCGCCTCGTCCCTCAGGCCGACCCAGCCACCTTGAAAGAGGTCTTGGCGGAGCTGATTGCCAGCCCGAACGCGCGTGACCGCCTCGGCCGCGCAGCCGCAACGCATGTGCGCGAGACGTTCGCCAGTGCACCGGGGCTGGACCATCTGGCCGAGAAGTTTCGCCCGCTACTGGCCCACTGACACACGGCGGCTGCACCGGTCTGATGACACGCCATCTCGACATTGCGTTTACCGCCCCGATGAAGCCGCTCGATGATCCAACGCCGTCTGGCGACCGGACCATGGGGCGCCTGCTTCTGCGCGCATTACAACTACGTGGCCACGACGTCGAGATTGCCAGCACCTTTCGCTCCTGGACGAAGGCAGGTGGCAATGACGTTTATGAGCAATTGAAGGTGCAGGCGAGCGCCGAAATCGAGCGTATCAGCGCGCAATGGCAACGCCAGAAACGGGTTCCGGACCTGTTTTTGACCTACCATCTCTATCACAAGGCCCCAGACTGGATTGGCCCGGCACTGGCTGATCGCTTTGATATTCCCTATGCCATCATTGAAGCCAGCCGCGCGCCCAAGCGCCAGACGGGTGCCTTCGCACCCGGGTTCGCCGCTGCCGATGTGGCCCTTGGCCGGGCCGATAATGTCGCCGCCCTGCACCGCGCAGATGCCGAATGCCTGCGAGCGGTTCTACCTTCGGAACGGCTCCAGATCGTGCTGCCTTTTCTGGATACCGCCCCTTTTGAGACGAGAGATGCCGCGGTTTCTGCAACCTCCCCTCACAAGCCTTTACGCCTTCTCAGCGTTGCCATGATGCGGGAGGGTGACAAACAGGCCTCCTTCAAGCTTCTGGCGCAGGCTTTGGCACGGCTCGAAGACCTCCCCTAGCATCTGACGATCATCGGAGACGGCCCGGCTCGTGACGCCGTTCTGGCCGGGTTTCAGTCGCATCGCATCAGCGCACCGGGAGCCCTCGACCAGAGCGAACTGGCACAAGCCTATGCGGCGCATGATCTTTTTGTCTGGCCTGCCGTGCGGGAGGCCTTTGGCTTTGTCTTTCTGGAGGCGCAGACGTGCGGCCTGCCAGTTCTTGCCGGCGACAGTTTTGGCGTTCCAGACATTGTACGCGACGGCAAAACCGGCATCATTGTTCCGGTCGACGATGTGGAGGCCTTCACACAAGCCTTACGGCATCTGATTGAAAACCCCAGTCGCCTCACCGCTCTCGGGCAAGCGGCTAGGAAGCACATTCAGACACATCACACGCTGGCGCAAGGGGCTGCGCGGCTCGAAGCATTCCTGTTGCAGGCCTGCGACACTCACGCAAGCCGGGCAATCGCGACAAATCCCAAGCAGGACGACACGAGGGACCGATGACGTTTTCCGTTTTCATTCATGTACAGCATCTGCTTGGCACAGGCCACGCCGTTCGGGCCGCAGCCATTGGCAAAGCCCTTGTCGCGCGCGGTGGAAAGGTCACACTTGCCACGGGAAATACATTGCCGCCAACCCTCAACACCGATGGTCTCGACGTGCTGCATCTGCCACCAGTGCGCAGCCCTGATGCCGTTTTCGACCGGTTGGTGACACCAGAGGGCGACGAGATTGATGCGGCCTGGCAGCAACGCCGCCTTGACATGACGCTCGCAGCCTTTCGCTCGCAGCCCTACGACCTGCTTCTCACCGAGACATTTCCCTTTGGGCGGCGTCAATTTGCCTTTGAACTGCTGCCGCTGGTGGACCTTGCCCGCGCCATGCCACACCGACCGCTGATCGCCACATCGATCCGCGATATCCTCAGTACGCAAGAAGCAAATCTGGAAAGAGGAATGGATGGCAAATCAGGCCACGGCCTTTTATGATCGTATTCTCGTGCATTCCGACCCCGCACTGGTCAAGCTTGCCGACAGCTTCCCCTTCGCGGACCGGGTCGAGCCTCTTGTGCGCTACACCGGCTTTGTCGGGGGGCATAACCGACAGGCTTCGCAAACCTCTGACGGACATGACGAAGTCGTTGTTTCTTGCGGTGGCGGCGCCGTGGCGCGAAACCTCATCGAGGCGGCGCTTGACGCAAAGGCCCACTGTCAGCGTGCCAAGGGACACGCTCTGGCGCCTGCTCATCGGCCATGATATTGATGCAGACACCTTCGCTGCCTATCAGGCGCGAGCCGGAAGTGGCGTTCTGGTCGAACGGGCAAGACCCGATTTCCCCGATCTACTGACCCGTGCCCGCCTGTCTGTCAGTCAGGCTGGCTACAACACGGTGCTGGATGTGCTCATCGCGGGCGTGCGTGCGGTCTTCGTGCCCTTTGCGCAAATCAATGAGACCGAGCAGACCCAGCGTGCCCAGGCACTGGCAGATCGCAACCGGGCCGTTGTCTGCAAGGAAGACGGATTAACCGCCAAGGTGCTGGGACAGGCAATAGACACCGCATTGGAACAGGATCTCAGTACGGAAACTGTTGCGCTTGGCGGCGCAGAAAACAGTGCCGACATTCTGCTTGAGGATTTGAAGGCGAGAACAGCATGAGCACGGAGAAAGATCGGTTCTGCACCGCGTTGATCACCCATCTCGACTGGTTTGCCGCACGCGATCAAAGCGTGCGCTTCTGGTGGCGCGACGATGATGCGATCGAGCCAACCGCAAAACTCGACCGGCTTTTAGGCCTTGCAGACAAACACGAAATCGACGTTGCTCTGGCCGTGATCCCGAAGCATGCAACGGAAGCATTGGCGCGTCGTCTGGAAGAGACACCCCACGCCATCGTCTTGCAGCATGGCTATCAGCATCAGAATTTCCAACGCAAGGATCTGGGCGAAAAAGCTGCAGAACTTGGAAGTCGACGCGATCCGTCAGAAGTCTTCACGCAATTGCAGACGGGCAAGGCCCGATTGACCGAACTGTTTGGCGAGCGGTTCGTGCCTGCTCTCGTACCGCTCCTGGAACCGCGTGTCCCCCGCGATCCGGCATCTGTTGCCACGCCTCGGCTTGCAAGGCCTGTCCACGTTCACCTGGGACCATTTTCCGCGCGCCCATCAGGTGCAATCGCATGTCGACATCATCAAGTGGAAGAAGGAGCGCCGGTTCATTGGATGGGAAAGTGCACGTCTGCGATTTGATCTGCAACTGTGCCGCCGCCGAACGAGATCCTGCCGAACCTCTTGGCATCCTTACGCACCATCTGGCGCAGGAAGAGGATTGTTTCGGCTTTCTAGATGTCTTTCTGGAGATCGCCGCGCATCACCCCGGCGCATCATGGCCCTTGGTGAAAGACCTGTTTCAGGAGTGAGCGCGGACGTTGCGCGTCAGCGCTTTGGCTTGACGAGACGCAAACGTCAAGGTGACGTTCTTTTTGTCAGACACCAGCCGATAGTCATCCAGAACGTCCCATTTTTCGGGATCGTCCGTAGCCTCCCAAACCCATGAGATAGCACGGTTGGCACCGCTCTCCGGACGCTTGGGCGCATACATCGACACAGCAAGAACACCATCGTCGGTCAGAAAATCCGCATAGCGTGCCAAAAGCGCAGCCGGATCCTTGGAAAAATACATGACCTCATTGAAGACAATGGCCGAATAACGCGTGCCCTCCGGTGGCAGGAAGTCATGCATATCGCCTGCTTGCAAGGTGGCAATTTCCAGGTCGACATCGGCAATCTCAAGGGCGGCGGGCGCAAGATCCAGTCCGGTATAGCGCACGAGCCCCATTGGGCGCAGCCGCTGAAACAGCAACCCCTCGCCACAGCCAACATCCAGCACATGCTCAAGATTGCCACTCAACGACAGCCACATGCCAATGATGCCATAGCGTCCGCTTTCGGGCAGAGACGACAGAAAAGACCAGCGCCCATCGCCGTATTCCTGATCCCAGCCTTCGGTTGAGCTTGCGTTTTTCGACATGCTGTTCTGGCCTTTTCCCGGTGTGTCAGCCGGACCGAAAGCGGTGTCCGACCATGTTATCATTCACTTATATGGGTCGGCTGCGTCGCGCAAACCATCCCCGAGGAAGTTGAAGGCCAACACAACGATAATGATTGGCACCACAGGCGAAAGCAGTCAGGGATAAATGGTGATGACCGAGATATTCTGGCTCTCGTTCAACAGCACGCCCCACGAGACCGCCGGACGTCGCAGCCCCAGATTGAGATACGACAGCGCCGTCTCCCCAAGGATCATCGAAGGAATGGACAGTGTCGCCGATGCAATGATGTGGCTGGTGAACCCCGGCAACAGATGCCGCACGATCACACGGCGCGGACTTGCCCCCATGAGCACGGCCGCGCGCGCATATTCTTCCTCACGCAGGGAAAAGAACTTGGCTCGCACAGCACGTGCCAGCCCCGGCCAATCGAGCAAGCCCAAAATGACGGTAATTCCGAGGTAGATCCACAAAGGGCTCCAGGTGATTGGCAAGGCGGCGGAGAGAGCCATCCAGAGTGGCAGTTCCGGCAGAGAGCGGAGGATCTCGATCAACCGCTGAATGGTACTGTCGATAAAGCCACCAAAATAACCAGCCAGCCCACCGAACAACAGACCAAGGGAAATCGAGATTGCCACGCCGATCAACCCGACCGTCAGCGAGAGCCTTGCGCCATAGACCAGACCGGACAGCATGTCACGGCCAAGCCGATCCGTGCCCAACAGATACAATGTGCCATCCTTGGCCGGGCAAACCAGATGAAATGATGCCGGCAGGAAGCCCCAGAACTTGTAAGGATCGCCCGAACAGAAAAACCGCAGCTTTTCAATCCGTCCCTCGTCTCGGGTGTAGTCCCAGCGCATCTTCTCCAGATTGACCTTTGCCGTCATGCCATAGACAAACGGGCCAACAAACTTGCCATCATGAAACAGATGCACCGTCTGAGGGGGCGCGTAGAGAAAATCATTGTTGCGTGTCGACGCTGTATAAGGCGCGATCTGCTCGGCAAAAGGCACGCAGAGATAAAACAGGACAAGAATCACGCCGGACCAAAGCGCCAGCTTGTGGCGCTTGAACTTCCACCACATGATCTGCCACTGCGAGGCCTGATAATAGCGTTCCTGCTCCGGTGTCAGGCTTTCAAACTCGACCGGATTGAACGACGCTTCATTGACGTAATGCGGATGATCGTCCAAGGCCCGGTCCTGCATCTCTGTCTTCGACTTGTCGTGATCGCTCATCATGCCTTCTCCCCAAGCCGAATGCGGGGGTCGAGAACAGCCAACAACAGATCAGAGACCAACATGCCGATCAGTGTCAGGACCGAAGTGAACATCAAGACAAAGCCTGCCAGAAATTCGTCCTGCGATTGCAGGGCATCCAGCAAGATCGGCCCCACCGTTGGCAGACCGAGAACCACAGACACGATCACCGATCCCGACACCATCGAGGGAATAAGGCTGCCAATGTCGGCCACAAAAGGATTGAGGGCCATACGGAGCGGATACTTGATCAGCAAGCGCTGCTCCTTTAGGCCTTTCGCACGGCCTGTGGTGACATATTGCTTGTTCAATTCATCCAACAGGTTGGCGCGCAGGCGGCGGATCATGGCAGCCGTCCCCGCGGTGCCGATGACGATGGTCGGAATAATCAGGTGGCCGAGCATGGAGCCGACCTTGCCCATGCTGAGCGGCTCGTTGATATAGGCGGGATCCATCAACCCGCCGATGGATATGCCAAACCAGACGTTGAAGAAGTACAACAGGATCAAACCCAACAGGAAATTGGGCACCGCCAGACCCAGATACCCCAGCAAGGTGAAGCCGTAATCCCCCCAAGAGTATTGTCGGGTCGCAGAGTAGATGCCAATCGGAAACGCGACGATATAGACGAACAGCACACTGGCGAAATTCAAAATGAATGTCAGCGGCATCGTTGGCCCAAGAACCTGCGCGACGGGTCGATCATATTCAAATGACCATCCCCAGTTGCCCTCGATCAGGCCGTTGAAACCGTTGGGGCTAGGTACGAGCTCCAACCCAGATCAGATAGCGCTCCACAAATGGCTTATCGAGCGCAAATTCCTGCCGCATAAACTCCAGCTTGGCAACCGAACTTTGCTCGCCCGACGTCTTGAGAACCTCAATCTGGTTGCTGATGTAGTCCCCCGTCGGCAACTCAATCACAAAGAAGATCAAGAAGCTGATGACGAACAGCGTCGGGATCATCATCAAAATCCGGCGCAGAATATATTTCATCATGACGGTGCGTCCTGCTTCTTCTTCTCATTGATTTGCGCGCAAGCCGAATGATCTGCCTACGGCAGACAGACTGCTTAGTCATCCCGGTCGGTTAGATAGAATTCATCCATGCGATGAATGCCAAACTGAGCCCCGGGATCCCACCCATAGATCCCGCGTTTGGGGACATTGCGAACGCCTTTGACGACAACCGGCTGCGGCACCGCATTCACCAGACCGATATGGAATGTTTCTTCAGCGTTGATTTCAAGGATCCGGTCCCATACGGCACGGCGTTCCTGATCCGTAGTGGAGGCCAGCCACCGGCGGTACAGTTGCACCAATTCGATGGCCGGTTTCCAATCCGGCTTTGTGCCAGACTTGCCATTGGTCTCGAAGTAATCCCCCCACGCCGACCACGCGAAGCGATCACCATGCACGGGACAATAATCGTCGGGCGGCATGTCCGGAGTCGCAAGTCCGTTTTCAAACCCCGACCACACGGCCATGACAAGACTGCCCGTGATGGCGCGGCGACGCAGAATGTCGCGTTGGCTGGGCCGGATAAACAGGCGAATGCCAAGATCACGCCAGTTGTCTTTCACCAGTTCCAGGGCATCAGTCTCTTCACGGCTTTCACCCGATGTCTCGACAATGATATCCAGCGGCTTTCCATTGGGCAGCAGACGAATACCGGCACTGTTGCGCTTGGTCAGGCCCATTTCATCCAGAAGCGCGTTGGCCTGCTTGGGATCATATTGGGCCCACATCGTCTGGTATTTCTTCTTGAACAAAGGGCTTTCGGGCAACACCGTGTCATTGCTGGGCGTGCCCAGACCGAAGAACAGAACCCGATTGATCATCACCCGGTCGATGCCAACAGACAGGGCGTGACGAAACCGGGTATCGCGCAAGATCTTGCGCCACATCGGATCCTTCACCGTCAGATCCGGGATTAGCGAAATCTCTGATCCCTTGGTGTTCGGCCACAGCAGCGTGTAATAGCGAGAGCGTTTTTCACCGCGCTTCAGCACCGAAATATTCGAGAACGACAGATTGCGCGCTTGCAAGTTGCTTTCGCCCGACTGGGTCTTGGCCGGAATGAGTTTGCCGTTGGCGACCGTCAGCACGATCCGGTCAATATACGGCAATTGCTGGCCCGTGCTGTCGACGCGGTAATAGTAAGGATTGCGCGTAAAAACGAAACGGCGTTCACCACCGCCATGCCCTTTCACCCGCATCCAGGGCTGCAACGTCGGCAGATCCGGATTATGGGCATTGTACATGTCGTCCATCTTGTTGTGCAGCGGAGCCCAACCACGCACCTTGTATTCAGCCGCTTCCTTCTTGATGAAGGCCGGATCCCCGTATTTGATATTGAACTGCTTCAAATAATGTGCCGGGCGGTAAATGAACGGTGGCCGGGCCTTGGCCAGTTCCGGCAGAAACTGGGGATTGGGAACTGGTACAGGCATAGCGAACGGTTGTCGGATCAATCACCGTAAACGTTGGCCCGTGCCCCTGCACCATCATGAAGGCAGGCAGCCCTGTCGGATTAAGGGCCTTGTTGGTGGCAATATCCTCAAAGTAATAGCGGAAATCTTCAGCCGTGAACGGCGCACCATCGGACCATTTCTGTCCGCGTCGCAAGTGCATGGTGAAGATGCGACCGTCCTTCACATCAACGCTTTTCAAGATGTCCGGGACGAGCTTCAGATCCTTGTTGTAGCCGACAAGCCGCGCATATCCCCAAACATTGACAAGACGCAAATCCTTGGCCCGGCCGATCAACGTGTACAGCGTGCCCCCTGGAATACCCGTGGTGCGCCCCTGTTCCGGCAAATTGACCACCAGTGGATCTTGCGGCAGACGCTCGCTCAAAGGCGGCAAGGTTTCAGAAACGGCTGTGTGGTCATCCGACTGCTCGGCCAAGGCAGGTAGACCGGAGGCAAGCAAAGCGCATAGAAGACCAGCAGTGCGCAGCGTTTTCTTGAGAAGACTCATGATGCGGCCCGTCCTTCTGTCGTTCCTGAAAGGCCTGCCAGCCCCGGCGCGCAAACGAAGTGTTCGGGTTCCACCTCCACCATTGCAGCGGTCGCGCCCGGCATCATGCGATAGGGGTCAGGCCACTCCTGCGGGGTTGAGGCACGCATCGCATCCAATGTGTCAAAGTCCAGCGGTGTTTCCAGATCCGGAGCCGGAACGGCGGACAAAAGCGCCCGCGTATAGGGATGTTGGGCATTGTCGACAACCTTGCGGGTCGGGCCCATTTCCACCAGATGCCCCTTGCACATCACCGCCACGCGATCCGCGAGAAAATCCACGACAGCCAGATTGTGACTGACCACCAGATACGTCAATTGCAGACTCTGCCGAAGGTCTTGCAACAGATTGAGAATCTGCGCCTGAACGGACACATCAAGCGCCGAGGTTGGCTCATCGCATAAGATGAATTCCGGATTAAGTGCCAACGCGCGTGCAATGCCAATTCGCTGACGTTGCCCGCCAGAGAACGAATGCGGATAGCGCCGCAAAAAGCGTTTTTCCAGCCCAACCAGTTCCATCAACTGCCGTACGCGATCCGCCTGTTCCTCTGCTGATCCCTGCTTGTGGATCTGCAAGGGTTCCAGCAGCAGGTCATTCACAGTCATGCGAGGATTGAGCGAGGAGAATGGATCCTGAAAAATCAACTGCACGCGACGGCGAAAATCCATCATCTGGCCTGCACTCAAGGTGCTGATGTCGGTCAGCCCATCGCCGAAGTTATAGCGGATCTTCCCGGCAGTCAGATCCATCGCATGCAGCATGGCCATCGCCAGCGTTGTCTTGCCCGAGCCGGATTCCCCGACGAGGCCGACACATTCGCCCCGCCGAATGCTCAAGCTGACTTCGCTAACCGCTTTCACCTCGCGCTGAAGTGACCCGAACAGCTTCTGCTTGCGCAAGACATAGGTCTTTGAGGCTTCAGAAACCTCCACCAAAGGCTCACCCACCTTGACCTTGCAATCCACTGGCTTGCGAAAATCGCTCTCCGGCTTCAGCGTCAAGGGACGCAGCGCCTCCAGTCGCTCCGTTTTCTGCATCTGGAACCGCGGCACAGATTTCAGCAAGGACTTCAGATAGGGATGGCCCGGCGCAGAGAAAATCTGCTTTGCCGTGCCCTTCTCCATGACCTCACCGTGATAAACCACCACCACATCGTCGGCCATATTGGCGACAACACCGAAATCATGAGTAATCAGCAGAACGGACATATCCAGTTCGCCCTGCAAATCCTTGATCAGCTTCAGAATATCCGCCTGGATCGTGACATCCAGTGCCGTCGTCGGCTCATCCGCCACCAGCAGCGCCGGTCGACAGATCAACGCCATTGCGATCATCGCCCGCTGCCGCAAACCGCCCGAAAGCTCGAAGGAATAACTGTCGAGCGCATTCGCCGGATCCGGAAACCCGACGAGATGCAACATGTCGCGCGTCAACTCACGGGCCTCAGCGGTCGACACATCGCGGTGCAGAAGCGCGGCTTCGCCAATCTGATTGCCAATGGTGTGCAAAGGCGACAGGGATGTCATCGGCTCCTGGAAGATGATTGCAACTCTGTTGCCGCGGATATGACGATATTCAGGACTTTTGGGAGATAATTGCGTCAGATCAACGGGAAGGCCGGAGCCAAACGGATCCGCGAGATGGATCGCGCCATTGGCGATATGCGCAACGTCGGGCAGCAACCCCATGATCGCTTGGGAGATCACCGTCTTGCCAGATCCAGATTCTCCGACAAGTGCTACAGTCTTGTTGCGCGGCACCTTGAAAGAAACATCATTGACGGCACGAATGATACCTTCCTGAGACCGGATATCTACAGTCAGGTTTTCAATCGACAAAACGTTCAATGACATATCTTCCCCAGAGACAAGAACAAACCCAGCCTGTTGGCCACAGGCATCACAAAGTCTGCCAATCTTGTTACAGGAATACAAAAAAGTACAAGCGGATAGGCTTTTTTACATGCATTTTTTTCAAGGACTTGCTTGATTGTGGTCAAGCTGTGCGCAAAACGTCAATTACCTCCTCGGTGAAAGAAGGCTCTCAATCGTCTTCATCGCTCTCGACAGTCTCACCATATGCCTGAACGACTTCGTTCCACGCGTATGGGTCAAGCTTCCAGACCTCGAGATCCGAGGTCCGCCCCCGCAGCACGAAATTGCCGACGTGCTCCTTGGCTGTTTCATTTTCCAGCCGTTCGACCGTATCGGAACTGGCCAGAATGATGATCTCATCCTCTTCGCCGATCTCACGGCCCAGCGCCTGCAGGCGGTCAGACACATTCACTGTGTCTCCGACAACTGTGTAGTTCCAGCGATCAAGCGCCCCGACGTTGCCGACCATTGCCATGCCGGAGTGCAGCCCCATGCGCATACGCAAGCGCTCTTCGCCACGTTCGAGTGCGATCTCGTTGACACTCTGCAAGGCCTTGGCAATCTTGCGCGCAGTACGCACCGCCGCATCCGCATGATCCGGGCGCTCGTCCGGCGCGCCCCAAAACGCCAACATGCCATCACCGATAAACTTGTCGATTGTGCCGCCTTCAGATTCCACCGCCTCGACCAGAATACTGAAATAGTCGTTGAGATAATGTGCCGTCTCGGTTGCACTCATATTTTCTGACATGCTGGTGAAGCCGGCAACATCTGTGAACAGGATGGTCAGTTCTGCTTCGTGGGCGCCAATTTTTGTCTGCCCGTCCAGACGCATGAGCTTGGAAAACAGTGACCGCGGCACATAAGGGTTCAGAGCACGCAACCCATCAACCATGGAGTTGAAGGTGACGGCGAGCTGATCCAACTCCGCAATGTGACTGCGAGGCACTGGCTCAATGTTGTCGAGATCGAAGTGACCAACTCGTCTTGCCTGCATTGACAGCATTTTCAAGGGTTTGGCGACACGGCGCCCCAAAAGCATGGCGATCAGGACCGCCACCAGAATGGCGGCAAAACCAACCGCGCCGCTCCAGATCAGGCGACCGACCTCGCCTCCTAGGGTGTTGCGCCGCAAGTATTGCCCAAGCAACCAAGGCTGATCGCTGTATCCCTTGATCAAGGATGAGATCACGATGTAGGTGCCGTGTTTCAAACTGACCCGTGACACCTGAACCCCTTGCGAGGCGGCGCGCGAAAACCCGTCAGCCGCACGGCCCCGATCAAAATTTGCCAGAACAGGATCCCCCAATTCCGAGCGATCCGCAGGCAGGCTGTGGCGCGGAATATCACCAGTCGCAAACCGGGTCATCTTGGAGTGAAGAATAACCGTCTTGCCATCCAGAAGAATGAAGGTGGTCGCATCGCCATTGCCAGAAAACAGACTAAGCGCACGCGACAGCTGCTCAAGGGATGTTGTCGCCGTCAAAGTGCCGAACATCCTGCCATCGCGCACCAATGGCAAGGAGGCATTGGCAAACTGCCCCACCTTGTTGGTGATCAGCTTGCCCCAGGTCAAACCGCTGGCGGGGGTCAGGTGCGGAATATGATAGGCGCGCTTGACCCCTGCAACATGCTCTTGAGTAAATGGCCAGAGCTGGCCACTCAGTGATTTGTACACACCAACCGCAAACCCACGCTGATCTGTATAAATAAGAGCCGAGAGATCGTGGTTGGCCGCAACAGCCATCGACAGATATTCGATCATGCCCTGCGTATCGTCAACGTTCACGGACCCCCGCTGAAAGAACGGGCGCAGATTGCGCAAGGCCATTTCGACGGAGAGGAAGTGATCCTTGACATAGCCGTCAAAGCCATTCGTCAACAACACGGCCTTGTCATTGAGCAAGGAAAAGGTGTTCTTGTAATTTGAAAAGATCGACAGAATGAGGACGAGACTGAGCGTGATCGCGACAAACCCGGCGAAGCCAAAGGAGACGATCCGGGTCAGCGGCACTCTGAACCTGTAGGAGCGTTTGCGCTCGTCTGTCATTCAGTCTCCTCAGCCGCACAAGTGTCCGATGGCGGTTGTGCCGCTCTTTTACTCGCAATTCATTGCAAACAGAACGGCTCTTGCCCGCCCATTGGGCAGGCGCATTCTACCAGCAAGCCCTGTGATCAAAACACGTAAAACACCACATTTCGTTGAAGTGTTTCAGCTTTCCTGTGTTTTTTTCAATCCCAGTTCGGCCAAAATTTCATCTGTATGTTCGCCTAGCCCCGGCGCGCCACGCTCCAGCTTCAGCTCTGCATTGGCAAACCGGATGGGCGTGCGCACAGAGGCAACGCAGCCGCCTTTGGCAGAGGTCGTTGGCAAGTCGACCTTCATCTTTCGAAACACCACCTGTGGATCGTCAAAAACATCGGAGATCTTGTTGATCGGACCACCAGGAACGCCTTCCGCCTCCAGCCGCGCCAGAAGATCATCCCGCGCCCAAGTCGCAATGAAAGCTGACAGGATCGGCACCAGATCCTCGCGATTGGCGACGCGCGCGCCATTTGTGGCATAGGCCGGGTTGCCCGCAAGCTCTGCACATCCAAGAACACGACAGAAGCGGGCGAATTGTGCGTCATTCCCAACCGCCGCAATCATATGGCCGTCGCTGGTCGCAAACACTTGATACGGCACGATATTGGGATGGGAATTACCAAGACGGCGCGGTGCCTTGCCGGACACAAAGTAATTCTCTGCCTGATTGGCCAGTACACCGACCTGCGTATCGAGCAGCGCCATGTCGACATAATCGCCCTCGCCCGTCTGATCACGCCTGCGCAGAGCAGCAAGGATGCCGACCACCCCATACAGTCCGGTGAATATATCGGCAAAGGCCACGCCGATCTTCTGCGGCTCACCATCCGGGTCGCCGGTCAGCTCCATGATGCCGCCCATCCCCTGGATCATGAAGTCATACCCGGCACGATGCGCATACGGTCCGTCCTGACCAAAGCCCGTCACAGAACAATAGATCAGCCTTGGATTGATAGCCTTGAGGCTGTCGTAATCCAATCCGTATTTCGTCAGACCACCAACCTTGAAATTCTCGACCAAAATATCGGCCTGCGCAACCAGTTGGCGCACGGTTTCCTGCCCCTCAGGCGTCCGAAAGTCGGCGACCAAAGACCGCTTGCCACGGTTGCAGGAATGAAAATAGGCGGCACCAAGTGCTTCACCTCCCTCTTCCGTCTCAACAAACGGCGGCCCCCAGGTGCGCGTGTCATCGCCTGCCGGGCTTTCCACCTTGATGACATCCGCACCAAGGTCGGCAAGCGTCTGGCCGATCCATGGCCCAGCCAGGATTCTTGCCAACTCGACAACCCTGATCCCTTCAAGTGGCGATGCCATCTCCGCTCTCTCCTCCTTGTACGTACATCTTTCTGCACACTTCACAGACCTTGCTAACAAAACCTCGGCACGCGGCGCAGCACATTTTCTCAATGCAGCTCCGCAAAGCCCTGAAAGCTGCCGTTTCCAAAATCAGCTCCCAGTCGGGCATATCGCTAAATCTGATTAGTATTTCTCAATGTTATCATTGTTTTACAGAAATTTCACAAGCGCCTTCGCACCGCGTCAAACAAACGCCATCAAGCCGCGACATAGACGTCACGCCGCCTGCAAGAAACTGGACAATGGCAGGCAGCATTCCCATGTTAGGCACGCGATCGAGGCAAGGACGTTCCAAGCCCCAGCTTTGATTCGCAATCCGACAGTTTCAACGTCCGTTTCGGACGCTTTCAAAGTCATTGTGGAGTTGCACATGCGATCCGATACGGCCATCGCCATTCGTCTGGAAGACTATCATCCCTCAGCCTACCGGATTGAAGCCGTTCATCTGGACATTGACCTGCGACCGAAAGCGACCCGCGTTCGATCCCGCCTTCAGATCCATCGCAATGACCATACGGCCGCGGGAACGCCGCTGGTTCTGGATGGCGAAAATCTTCAGCTCGTCGACATCTGGCTGGATCGTGAAAGACTGGCGCATACCGACGTTGAGGTCACCGACAAGCATCTGCGTCTGGACGAGCCGCCGGCAGAGCCGTTCGTGCTGGAAATCGAAACCAAAATCGATCCCGAAGCCAATACCGAGCTGTCAGGGCTTTACCGTTCGTCTGGCACATATTGCACGCAATGCGAGGCCGAGGGGTTCCGTCGCATCACCTATTTTCTCGACCGTCCAGATGCGCTGGCGATCTACACCACACGCATTGAGGCCGACCGGGCCAGCGCACCTGTGCTGCTTGGCAATGGCAACCCAATCGAAAGCGGCGACATTGAGGGGACCGACCGCCATTTCGCTGTCTGGCATGACCCGCACCCCAAGCCCGCCTATCTGTTCGCTATGGTCGCCGGGGATCTCGCTCACATCAGCGACACCTTTACCACCGCGTCCGGCAAGTCCGTCGATTTGAATATCTATGTCGAACATGGTCGCGAAGACCGATGCGATTGGGCAATGGACAGTCTCAAACGTTCGATGACATGGGATGAAGACACCTTTGGCCGGGAATATGATCTTGATGTCTTCAACATCGTCGCCGTGTCCGATTTCAACATGGGCGCGATGGAAAACAAGGGCCTCAACATCTTCAACGACAAATATGCTCTGGCAGACCCGGACACGGCAACAGATGATGATTATGCCCGCATCGAGAGCGTTATTGCGCACGAATATTTTCACAACTGGACGGGCAATCGCATCACCTGCCGAGACTGGTTCCAATTGTGCCTGAAAGAAGGGCTGACAGTGTTCCGCGATCAGGAGTTTTCGTCTGACATGCGCTCACGACCGGTGAAGCGTATTGCCGATGTTCGGACCCTGAAGTCACATCAGTTTCCAGAGGATGCCGGGCCGCTGGCCCATCCGGTGCGACCTCGCAAATACACCGAAATCAACAATTTCTACACGGCGACCGTTTATGAAAAAGGCGCTGAAGTCATCCGTATGCTGAAAACCTTGCTTGGCGATGCCGGATTCAAGGCAGGCATGGATCTCTACTTCGAACGCCATGACGGCGATGCGACGACGATTGAAGCGTTTCTTGAGTGCTTCGCTACCGCCTGCAACGAGGATCTTGGTCAGTTTTCCCGCTGGTACGATCAGGCAGGCACACCCACCGTTAACGTCACCAGCGCTTTCGACGTCCAGCGCAAGACGCTGACATTGACCCTGAAGCAGCATATTTCGCCCTTGCCGGGACAGCCAAACAGCAAACCGTCTGTCATCCCGATCAGCTTTGCTCTGCTCGGTCGCAATGGCAGCGAATTGAACAGCTATTCGGTCGAGGGAGCTGACCTACGCGGCGACGTTCTCATTCTGAGCGAACCCGAGCAGCAAGTCACTTTCACCGGTTTGAGCGAACGGCCTGTCCCCTCGCTGCTACGCAATTTCTCCGCACCGATCAACCTGACGACAGATCTGAGTACGGAAGACCTGACCTTCCTTGCCACGTATGACAATGATCCGTTCAATCGATGGCAGGCGAGCCAGACACTGGCAACGACCGCCCTGTTGACGCTGACACGGGATCTGCAAGACGGCGGCACCCCTCAGGCGGATGATGGTATCGTCTCGCTGTTCGGTACGATCCTGACCGACAGCTCGCTAGACCCGGCTTTCAAGGCGCTGGCACTGCAATTGCCCGGCGAAGGTGAACTGGCCCGCGAACAAGGACAGAATGTCGATCCTGACTTCATCCACCTGGCACGCCAGACATTGCGTCGCGCCATTGGTCAAGGCGCATCACGACCACTTCATGGCGCTGGTGACCCGAAAGGACGACGCTGCCTATTCACCAGACGCAGCGCAAGCTGGCCAGCGCGCCTTGGCTCATCAGGCTTATGCTTATCTGTCCGGCAGTGGTGGAGAGCAGATAGAACCACTACTGAGTGCCTTTTTCGACACTGCGGACAATATGAGTGATCGCTTCTGCGCGCTCTCTCTTCTGGTGCATGATCAGTGGTCATCCGCCGACGCCGCCTTGAGCGCCTATCGCACGCGCTATCAGGACAATGCACTGGCGATGGACAAATGGTTCCAGATTCAAGCCACGACACCGGGCGCAGAGACCTGCAAACCGTCAAGGCGTTGACAGCGCATCCGCAATTCGATTTCAAGAACCCCAACCGGATGCGGTCACTGGTTCATGCGTTTGCCGGAGGAAATCCGACAGGCTTTGCGCGCGCTGACGGTGCGGGCTTCGACTTTATTGCCGACACCGCGCTCGCGCTCGATCCAACAGAATCCACAGGTGACTTCGCGCTTGCTGACATGCTTCCGCTCCTGGCGATCCTATGAAAGCGAACGTGCCAAGCGCGCTGAAAAGGCCCTCAAGAAGATTGCAGCCAGTGAAACATTGTCGCGCGACAGCCGCGACATCGTTGATCGCAGCCTGAGCTAAGCAGTGCAATGCAATGTGTTAACG
This sequence comes from Roseibium sp. 10G30-5, assembly GCF_055809635.1. Lineage (NCBI taxonomy): Bacteria > Pseudomonadati > Pseudomonadota > Alphaproteobacteria > Hyphomicrobiales > Stappiaceae > Roseibium > Roseibium sp. 10G30-5. The sequence goes on along the minus strand of NZ_CM147918.1, from coordinate 3,401,689 downwards.
GGAAAGCTCCGGGGTGGCCTTTCCCGTTAACCATTTTTTCTTTGAAGCACTGGACAAAACTCAAAAGCTGGATTCAAATGGAACTGATTCGAAGGAGACGGCTTCTTCGGCAAACATTCCAGCAGCTTCTTTTGGGGGACGCTTTAGATGGCGCGGGCATTTGTCGGCAGCGCGTCCGTGAGACGCCTTGTCCAGATTTCAGGAATTTTGACAGGACGCAACAGCCGTCTGGCCGCACACCTCCGCCTGCTCTCCGAGCCGAATTATCGCAGACTTCTGCGATCTGAGCCTGTTCTGCGACGGGCTATTCCAGCGTTGTGCATCATTTTCATTGCCTGCCTTAGCGATTTTCCGAACACTGGAACTCTCCTACGACCACCAGGACATTCTCAACAACGCCAAGACCCAATTGTCGCTGACGGCTTCCGCAATCTCGTCCGGCTTGACGAGTGACGAGAAAAAGCTGCCCGAACTTGGCTACCGTGATGCCTTGAAGAGCATCCTCGACGAAAGTGTACCGGCCGACATGAGCGACGATGGTCGCGTCGTGCTTCTGGCCAACAATCAAGGTATCGTCGTCGCCAGTTCACCCCTGACGCCAAAACTGGAAGGTCTGCCGATCACGCAGATTTTCAACGGGCCGCAGCCCCTGACCGTGTTTGGCGCCCGCGCCGGTGTGATGCGTCTGCCAACCCGTCTTTCTGGCACGGAGCAAATGGTCGACACTCTGGCGACCGTGCATCATCTGGACGGACGCCTCGGCATGGTCGCGCTGTTACAGCCGGAAAGCCAAATCTTTCAAAGCTGGCGCCGGACGGTTTCAGCCAATGTCACACTGTTTGTCGGCACCGCTTGTGTCATGCTGGTTCTGATCTATGCCTTCTTCGCGCAATCAAGTCGCGCCGAACAGGCTGACGACATCTACGCATCGACCCGCAACCGCATTGATTCCGCACTCAACCATGGCCGCTGCGGTCTCTTTGACTGGGACCTGTCACGCGGGCGCATGTTCTGGTCGTCTTCGCTGTATGAGTTGCTGGGGCGTGAGCCAAAGGACGACATCCTGTCCTTTTCGGAAGCCACCGCCCATACACACCCGGATGACATCGACCTTTTCGCTCTGGCCGAAGAACTTCTCGAAAACGGTGGCGGCACCGTCGATCACACCTTCCGCATGCACCACGCCGATGGCCATTGGGTGTGGCTGCGCGCCCGAGGTGAAGTGCAGTATGAGCCGGAGCACACTGATCCGCACCTTATCGGCATCTGTATTGATGTGACCGAGCAGCATGAGCTGGCAGAACAACGTCGCACGGCGGATCTGCGCCTGCGCGACGCCATTGAGACGATTTCGGAAGCATTTGTGCTGTGGAACGCCAAGAACGAACTGGTGATCTGCAATTCCAACTATCAGTCTCTGCATAACCTGCCGACCACGGTAATCAAGCCCGGCACGCCCTATCATGAGGTGATGGCTGCGGCCGCAAATGCACAAATTGCCTCTGCGCCTGCATCTCCGGAAACTGCGCCTAAATTGACCAACGGCAGCTATGAAGCGCAGCTTGAGGATGGTCGCTGGCTTCAGATTTCCGAACGTCGCACCAAGGACGGCGGCTTCGTGTCAGTGGGCACCGACATTACCCCGCTGAAGCGCCATGAAAAGCGCCTGACCGAGAGCGAGCAACGCCTCAAGGCGACCGTTATCGACTTGAGGAAGTCTCGCAAGACGCTTGAAACGCAAGCACAACAGCTTGTGGAGCTGGCGGAAAAATACAGTGATGAAAAGACACGAGCAGAAGACGCCAACCATGCAAAATCCGAGTTTCTTGCCAATATCTCGCATGAATTGCGCACACCGCTGAACGCCATTATCGGGTTCTCGGAGATCATGACGCAGCAAATGTTTGGGCCGCTTGGGACCGAGCGTTATGCGGAATATTGCGCCGACATCCACAACAGCGGCACATATCTGCTCAACGTGATCAATGACATTCTGGATATGTCCAAGATTGAAGCCGGGCGCATGACCATTGAAACCGAGGACGTCAATGTCCGCGAGGCTGCTTCCGATGCGGCCCGGATCATGACTGCGGCCGCGACCGAAAAAAACATCAAGGTCGAGTGCGACGTGGCGAGCGATCTGGAAATCTCGGCAGACCGTCGTGCCCTGAAACAGGTCTTGCTCAATCTCTTGGCCAACGCGGTGAAATTCACCCCCAAAGACGGCACCGTCACCCTTCAGGCCAGACGCGACGACACTATGGTGCGTTTCAACATCTCCGATACGGGCATTGGCATTGCAAAAGAAGACATCGAGCGACTTGCACGTCCGTTCATTCAGGTGGAAAATCAGTTCACGAAGAGCCACAAGGGTTCTGGTCTGGGGCTGGCCATCGCCCGCTCACTGATCGAGATGCATGGCAGCGAACTGACAATTGCATCCGAGGTGGGCAAAGGCACAACAATCAGCTTCGCCTTTGCAAGAGCCGATATAGCGGACGACGCCAGCGATGTGGCGACCGCCTCCTGATCTCATCGGTGCTTGAGGAAGCATACTCGACCCAAAATTTACAGACATACGAAACCCTGCCCCAGCGGCGGGGTTTCGTGCTTGAGGCACCAGAACCTTAAGCCTACAGCCCGAAGTAAAAATGCACGTTATTCGAGCAAGACTGAAATCAGTCACCTTACCGTCATGCGAAATCACTAATTTGTGATCGTTTCGTAAGCGACCCGTTTTCATCAGCGTGTGCGCCACACCTTTCACGAACCCAGAGGTTTCAACATGTTTCATCTCAAGGCACGTGCTGCGATTTATGCAACCAGCAGTATGCTTGTTCTGGCATCGCCACTTCTTGCTGCACAGGCTCACGCGGCTGGGCTCAACACGGCAACGCCGATCAAGCATCTCGTGGTAATCTTTCAGGAAAACGTTTCCTTCGACCACTATTTTGCAACCTATCCGAATGCAGCCAACGTCAAGGGTGAGCCAGAGTTCAAGGCCGCTGCCGACACGCCGAGCGACATAAACACGCTCGCCCACGCAGGCCTTCTCGACACCAATCCAAACAAGACCAACACGGACAACGGCAAAAATGCCGCGGCGCCTTTCCGTCTGGACCGCACCCAGGCTGCAACCCAATCACAAAACCACGGTTACACTGCGGAACAGGCCGCTTACGACGACCTGAAAATGGACCTGTTCCCGAAGAACACCGGTCGCGGCACCAACGGTGCTGCCGGTTCGTTCGGCACCAATGGTCAGGTCATGGGCTACTATGACGGCAACACCGTTACATCCTTGTGGAACTACGCTCAAGACTTCGCCATGAGCGACAACTCGTTCTCCTCGACCTTCGGTCCGTCCACGCCGGGCGCGATCAACCTGGTTTCCGGTCAGACCAACGGCATGTCTCTGCCAGCTGGCTATAAGCTGGAAAAAGACGGCACATATGACAAGGGTCGCGTCGTTCCAGATGGCAACGGAAACTGGACGATGATCTCGGATCTCGACCCGACCAGCGACGTCTGCTCCAAGGGCAAGACTGCATCCATGACAGGCCAGAACATCGGCAACCTCTTGAACGACCACGGCATTACATGGGGCTGGTTCGAAGGTGGCTTCGATCTTTCAGTCAAGAACGACAATGGCACCACCAATTGTGCACGCTCGCATACCTCGGAAATCACCAAGTCGGAAGAAGTCGACTATATTCCGCACCACGAGCCATTCCAGTATTATCCATCGACCGCCAATCCGACCCACGTTCGCCCCTCTTCGGTTGACGTCATTGGCACGAGCCAAGATGGCGGCGCCAATCATCAGTATGACATCAATGACTTTTACGCCGTGCTGAAAAATGGCAACCTGCCGTCCGTCTCCTTCCTGAAGGCCTCGGGCTATCAGGATGGTCATGCCGGTTACTCCGACCCCATTGACGAACAGCATTTCGTGACCAACATCGTCAACAAGGTTCAACAGTCCAAGGACTGGAAGAGCACGGCCGTGATCGTCATGTATGATGATTCCGATGGCTGGTACGACCATGCCCATGCGATCGTGAACCCTTCGAACGTTCCGGTAAAAGGCTACGACGTTCTCAATGGCGATGCCTGCAGCTAGGGCACTCCGCTGCCGGGGGTCAGCGGCAAGCCGGCTGAAGGACGCTGCGGCCATGGCACACGCCAGCCGTTCATTGTCATCTCGCCGTATTCCAAGAAGAACTACGTCGACCATACGTTGACCGACCAGACATCTGTCATGCGCTTTATCGAAGACAACTGGATGGCCGGACAGCGTCTGGGGGGCGGGTCCTTTGATGCCATCTCCGGTTCGATCGACAGCATGTTCGACTGGTCTCATCCGCGCACAGACAAGCTGATCCTCGACCCGAAGACCGGCACCGTCAAAAGCTAACGGAACCAGAGACCCATGTTTCCAGGAACGCTAAAACCGAGCCACTAGCCATGATGATGCTCGCGGGGGTTTGCCTCGCGAGCATCGGGCTGGAAACCGCCTTCGTGACAACATTTGTGAAGGCCGATCCCAGCCCATCGTCTGGCCATCACCCTGCCCCGGACCCATCCCTCAGCGTTGTTGCTTCGCTGGGAGAGCAGATGTTTTACGACACGAGCCTGTCCGGCTCGCGCAAGATGTCCTGTGCAAGCTGCCACGACCCGGACAATCATTACGCCCCAACAGCTTCGACATCCGTTGTCATGGGCGGGCCACACATGCAGCAACCCGGCATCCGAGCCGTTCCCAGCCTGACCTACCGCATTGACACGCCATCCTTCTCGGTTGGTCCAGAAAGCGGGGCAGAAGAAGCGGCTGAAGCCAGCCCAATGGCTGAGGCTTCCGGCGTGGCCTTGTCGCAGATTGCACCGTCCACAGGGGGGCTGCCACCGGTTCTCCGGTCGTCAAGGCAATGTACGCCGATGCCAACAAGGTGCCCCAAGGCGGTATGTTCTGGGACGGGCGCGCGGACACACTGGAGGCGCAGGTCTTTGGTCCACTGATGTCGCCGTTTGAAATGGCAAACACCAGCACGACCAGCCTCTACAAGCGTGTCATCGTGCATTATGGCCAGCAATTGGAACAGCTTTTCGGCCATCAGGTGATGAGTGACGAGGCCATGGCTCTTTCGGAGGCAGCCTTCGCGCTGTCGCGCTATCAGGTGGAGAGCATGTCGTTCCACCCCTATACAAGCAAGTATGACGCCTATCTGCGTGGCAAGACCACGTTGTCAGCACCGGAAAAGCGCGGACTGGCCTTGTTCGATGACCCCAAGAAGGGCGACTGTGCTGCGTGTCATCTTGACACCAAGACGCCCAATGGCACCCTGCCCTTGTTCACCGACAATGAATTTGAAGCTCTGGGCGTTCCACGTAATCCGAAGATTCCGGCCAACAAAAACCCGCACTACCACGATCTCGGTATCTGCGGTCCGCTGCGCCATGACGCCTATTCCAGGCAACCGCAGAATTGCGGGTTGTTCAAGACGCCCAGTTTGCGCAACGTTGCCAGCCGCAAGGTGTTCTTTCACAACGGCGTCTACAGCAATCTGACAGATGTGGTAAAATTCTATGTCAACCGCGATACCCACCCCGAATTGGTCTATCCGACAGATGCCGATGGCAACGTACAGATCTACAATGACCTCCCCAAGAAATACCGGGGCAACATCGACATGATCGACGCCCCCTTCGGCACCAAACAGGGATCCAAGCCCGCGCTGGACAATCAGGAGATTGCCGACGTCGTCGCCTTCCTCAAGACACTGACCGATGGCTGGTCGGGCGCGCAAAACGCTGCCGACAGCCAGACCCAATAACGCCAACATACGACGATACACACAGCCGCGACCCTGCAACGGGATCGCGGCTGTGCTTTATTGCGGCAGAGGCCCGACAATGTCGAAAAACAGATCCCGCACCTGACCTTGCACCTCTTTCAAACGCTGGGTCAGGCGGGCGAGGTCCGCCTCACCACTCGCCTGCAGCAGCAGCGACACCACGCCGCGCGGCGCATCATCCAGCTTGAACCGCCCGTCCAGCGTCATGCGCAGCACCTGCGTCAGCGACAGATACAAGGCGAGTGCGCCAAGCAATTCATCCGCCTGCATCGGATCGAGGATTCCGCCTGCGCGCAAATTGCGCAAGGCTGTCTCTGTTGTCTGCGACAACACGTTCGGCGCTTCGGCTGCGTGAGCGAGAAGCAGATATTGTGTAATGAACTCAATATCCACCAGACCACCAGCCACCTGCTTCATGTTCCAGACATTAGTGGTTCCCTTTTCGCGCTCAATGCGCGCCCGCATGGAGCTGACATCTGTTGCCAATTGAACCGGATCGCGTGTCCGCGACAAGGTTTTCGTCAAATAGGCATTGATACGGTCCTCAAACTGCGTTGATGAGGTGGTGATGACCCGCGCCCGCGTCAAAGCCATATGCTCCTGCAGTCCAGGCTTTCTGTTCCTGATAGCCAATGAAGCTTTCAAGGCTGGTGGCCAATGGTCCGGAATTCCCAGACGGACGCAGACGAAAATCCACATCGTAGAGCCGCCCTTCCGCCGTCGGCGCTGAAAGCGCGCTGACGAGGCGCTGTGTCAAACGCGTGTAATATTGCGTCACCGACAGAGGGCGCGCGCCGTCAGATTGCTTGGCACCCGCGGGCGCTTCATAGAGCAAGATCAGATCCAGATCGGACGTTGCCGTCATTTCCTGACCGCCCAGCTTGCCCATCGCCAGAACGGCAAGCTCACCGCCTTCAATATGACCATGATTTTCGGCAATATTTGCCTCAACCCAAGGCAGCAGATGCGCGACTACGGCTTCGGCGAGACGCGCCAGCGCTTGCCCGACCTGAACCGCATCAATGGTGCTGGAGAGCAAACGCAAGCCGATCAGGAACTGCTGCTCTTGTGCAAAGATCCGCGCCCGGTCGAGGGCTTCCTCATAGAAACGGGCTTGCGTCAACGTGCGCTCAAGCCCTTCGGAAAACTCCTGTTCTGTCGGCATAGCGCCAAAGAAAGCCGGATCCAGCACGCTGTCGAGCACATGCACGCGCTGCGATACGGTCTCCGCGAGGCGCGGAGCTGACCCCATCACCGTCGCCAGCAGACTCATCAACTGCGGATTGGAGCGCAGCAGCGCAAAGAGCTGTACGCCAGCAGGTAATTTCGCCAGAAACTGATCAAAGGCCCGCAAGGCCCCATCGGGATTTTCGGTCTCCCCCAGCGCCTTGATCAGTGTCGGATGCAATTCGGTCAACCGCTCACGCGCCCTCAATGAGCGGGTCGAGGGATAGCGTCCAAAATGCCAGACGCTGATAATCTTCGCAGCATCTGACGGCTTTCGAAACCCAAGTTCTGTCAGGGTCTCGAGTGTTTCGGGATCCGTGTCCTCGCCAGTGAACACCAGATTGCCCAGTTCCGATACGAGAGCTGGATCTTCCTCAAAGAGTTCCGCATAGTGCCGCTGGACCCGGTGCAAATGGCCCAGCAGATCCTCCTCGAAAGGTGACAAACTGTCGTAGCCCATCAGAAAGGCAACGCGCGTCAATCCCTCCGCGTCCTTGGGGAGCAATTGCGTCTGCTCGTCGTTGAGCATCTGGATGCGGTGCTCCACTTTGCGCAGGAACACATAGGCAGCTTGCATCTCATCGCGGACGTCACCCTGAATCCAGCCGGTTTCTACCAACCGGTCCAGCATCTGCAACGTCAGACGTCCGCGTAACTCCGGGTTTCGTCCACCCGCAATCAATTGTTGGGTCTGAACAAAAAACTCGATTTCGCGGATCCCGCCACGCCCAAGCTTGACGTTGTGTCCCGCGACCGCAATGCGCCCATACCCCTTGTGGATGTTGATCTGGCGTTTGATCGCCTGGACATCGGCGATGGCAGCAAAATCGAGATACTTGCGCCAGACGAAAGGGGTAATTTCCTTGAGAAAGGCCTCGCCAGCCGGCAAATCCCCCGCACAGGGACGTGCCTTGATCAGCGCCGCGCGTTCCCAGTTCTGGCCAAGAGACTCGTAGTAGGTCAAAGCACCGGGCACAGACATGGCAAGGGGCGTGGCACCGGGGTCCGGTCGCAAACGCAGGTCAGTGCGGAAAATATAGCCGTCCGCCGTGCGTTCCTGCATCATTTTCACAAGACGCCGGGTCAGTCGCACGAATTCGACCGGGGCCTCGCCCTTGGTCGTAATCGGGGCGATATCCGGATCATAAAGAACAATCAGATCGATATCAGAGGAGTAATTCAACTCACGCGCGCCATGCTTGCCCATCGCCAGAACAATCAGTCCTGACTGCTTTTCGGGATCATCGGCACTGATGGGCGCGAACCGACCGCGAGCGGCCAGATCGCTCAGACCAAAGCGAACGCAGGCCGACAGCGCTGCATCGGCAAAATCAGACAGACCAGCAGTCACTTGGGACAGAGACAAGGCTCCGGCTAGATCGCCAAGCCCCAACGTCAACGCCAGATCCTGTTTCAACAACCGCAAATCGCGCATGACGGAGGCTTCACTCTCCGGTGCAACGGCACGGGCCGTTGCAATGATGTCAGCCACCCGCTCTTGCGGATCTTGCCGCAAAATCGCCTCCAGCCTCGTCACATCACGCATACAAAGATCACGCAGATAGGCAGAGTTGGACAAGACGCCTTCGAGGAAGTCGCGCACGGCCGGATCATCGGCCAGCAGTTGTGCGAAGCCGCCCTTCTGCCTGCCCGAGGACTTAAGCAGATCCTCGAGGAAAGCCGGTGCGTTGCAAGTGTCATTTGTGGGAATGATCTGCGTCAAAGAGTTGATCAACACCGGCTTCGGGTGTGGCAAATCAGACGGCGTCCGTGTCCTTGTCATTGTGTTTTTCTCCCGGACCTAGCGGCACGGCCTTGAGGTCCAGTTCGACCTTCAGACCGGGCTTGGCATCATGCAAGTGAAGGTCGCCACCATGCAGCCGCGCGATGGCCCTGACAAGACTCAACCCCAAACCGTACCCGGGGAGATTACGACTTTCATCCAGCCGCACAAAACGGGCAGATACTCTTTTGACGTCTTCACTGCGAATGCCGGGACCATTGTCGGCAAGCCAAAGGCCCACTCGTTGATCATCGCGCAGATAAGTCCCGATGCGAATGCACAGGGCGCTATTTTCAGGCCGACCATACTTGAGGGCATTCTCGATTAGATTGACCAGCACTTGAGCCAACAGCTCCCGGTTGCCGAAAACTTTGAGGTCGGGTGCAATGTCAGGCTCCAGATGGCCGCCCTCATCTTCAATCAGTGGCCCATAAAGATCGACAACCTCTTCAGCCAGTGTGGCAAGCGCGACGTGTTCCATATCGACGTCCGGACTCATCGATTCGATCCGCGCGATGCGCAACAATGCGTCGAAGACGCGGATCAGCCCATCAGAATCCTCGATGGCCGCTTGCAGTGCTTCCCGGTAATCGGTCTCGGAGCGACCTTCACGCAAGGCCTGTTCAACACGCGTGCGCAGTCGATTGAGCGGTGTCTTGAGGTCATGAGCGATATTGTCTGTCACATCGCGCATGCTCTGCATCAGCACCTCGATGCGATCCAGCATCTCGTTCAGATTGCCGGCAAGACGATCGAATTCATCGCCATTTCCAGCGACCGGCAAACGCCCAGCAAGATCGCCGTGCATGATGGTGGCACTGGTCGCAGAAATCGCGTCAATCCTGCGCAAAACGCGGCGCGTGACGAAATACCAGGTGGTGCCGGCCATGATGACGACGCCCAGGAGCCAGAACCGCAGCGCACGCGACAGGACGTTGGAAAAGCGCAGCTGTTCGCCAAGATCCCGGCCAACCAGAAGCCGATATCCCCCCGCAGCTGGAAGATGCGCACAAGCGCATCGCGCTGTTCTTCACCATTGTGCGCGGGACGGCTGTACTCCACCTGACGAATATCGCCATCGGCTTCGTTCAAAACCATGTTGGGCAAGCGCGAGATATTGCCGACAATCGTGTTGCCAGAGAAATCCACCAGCATGTAAAGGCTGGCATCAGGTCGCCGCGCACGTCGCTCAATGCTGGCGACGACGGCGCGAATGCCGCCGCGCACATATTCATCGGCAAGACCGGTGATTTCAGCATCAATTGTCTGACGCACCTGAGCCCGCATCAGGCTGTTGGTGTTGCTGGAAATATAGATCAGCAGAAAGCCCGACAATGCCGTAAACACCACGACATAGAGCACGGAAAGCTTGAAGGCTGTGGTTCTGAACGCTCTAGTCAGACGTATCACGAATGGTGTACCCGGCTCCGCGAATGGTGTGAAGAAGCGGCTTGTCGAAGTCCTTGTCGATCTTCGAGCGCAAGCGCGAAATATGCACGTCAATCACATTGGTCTGCGGATCGAAGTGATATTCCCAAACGTTTTCAAGAAGCATGGTGCGCGTGACCACCTGCCCGGCGTTCTGCATGAGATATTCCAGCAAGCGGAATTCGCGCGGCTGCAATGGAATGTCGGTGTCAGCCCGTTTGCAGGTATGCGTCAGACGATCCAGCACCAGATCACCGACACGGTAACTGGTCTGCACGACAACGCCGGCCTTGGGGCGGCGCGCAAGTGCTTCAACACGGGCCTGCAATTCTGTGAAGGCATAGGGTTTCGTCAGATAGTCATCGCCACCCGCTTTGAGACCCTTCACACGGTCATCAACCTGACCGAGGGCTGACAGGATCAGCACCGGCGTCTGGTTGCCCTGCCCGCGCAAGGATGAAATGACACTGAGGCCATCAAGCTTCGGCAACATGCGATCAACGATCAGCACATTGTATTCGGCGCTTTGCGCCATCATCAGCCCTGTCTCACCATCGTCTGCCTGATCGGTCACATGACCCAGTTCAGTCAGCCCTTTGGCCAGATAAGCCGATGCTTCGACGTCGTCTTCGATAACAAGAATTCTCAACATAGTCTCCTTTTACCGAAAAACAGCCAGATCTCAACATAACTCCGGCGGCGGATCTTTTCAGAAACCGCCGCCGGCAGTGTCGACGAACCGGTTGAGGGGGAGCGCAAGACCCGGTTCGTCGAGAAGGCCAAGGGAGGGGTAACCTGGGCCTGAGCTGTCAGTCCTTAGGGTTTAGCCCTTGGACTTGGTTTTGGACTTGGTGATCGGCAGAGCCACAAAATGCGTGACATCATTGCTGTTGATCCGGAAAAGAACAGCGTTACGACCATCCTTCTTTGCTGCGGCAACAGCTTTGGCAACATCCTGAGGTGTGCTGACCTTCTTGCCCGCCACTTCAACGATCATGTCACCACGGCTCAAACCCTTGTCCGCAGCCGGGCCATCCGGATCCACGTCAGAGACCACAACACCGTCACCATCAATTCCGGCCTGCTGAGCCGTCATCAGCGTGATGCCGAGATTGGACAGGGTCGTGTCCGTTGCATTGGGTTGATCCACGGACTTTGCAGCGGAAGCCTTTTCGGTGAGCTTGCCAAGCGTGACTTCGAGATCCTTCTTGGCGCCATCACGCCAGACCGAAATCTTCACCTTGGATTCAGGCGGATAAGCCGCGATCATCTTGGACAGATCGCGCGGCCCTTTCACTTCGTTTCCGTCAACAGAGGTGATCACGTCACCGGCTTTCAAGCCAGCCTTCTCTGCCGGGCTGCCTTCCTGACGATCCGCAACGATAGCTCCTTCAGGCTTGGCGAGACTCAGGCTGTCTGCAATATCCTGCGTGACCTGCTGGATATGAACACCGAGCCAACCGCGCACAACCTTGCCATGATCCTTGAGGTCCATAATGACATCTTTGGCCGTGGAAGCCGGGATGGCAAAGGCAATGCCAACGTTGCCGCCAGAGGGCGAATAGATCGCGGCGTTGATGCCGATAACCTGCCCCTGAGCGTTGAAGGCAGGACCCCCGGAATTACCGCGATTGACCGGCGCATCGATCTGGATGAAGTCATCGTAAGGACCTGCACCGATGTCACGGCCACGGGCCGAGACGATACCGGCTGTCACACTGCCGCCCAGACCGAACGGATTGCCAATGGCAACGACCCACTGGCCGACTTCCGGTGCCTTGGGAGCAAATTCGACGTATTTGAACTTGCGCTTTGCATCAACCTTCAGCAGGGCCAGATCCGTACGTTTGTCGGCTCCCACCAGCTTGGCATCATACTGCGTGCCATCATCCATCACGACAGTGAAGGTCTTGCCGTGGTCAATCACATGCTGGTTGGTGACCAGATAGCCATCATCGGAGATGAAGAAGCCAGAGCCTTCTGCCAGACCATAGTGATGTTCTTTTTTCTGATCGCCACCATCCTTACCGTCGTGCTGCTGTTGCTGCTGGTCGAAGCGGTGGAAGAATTTGTAGAGAGGGTGATCCTTCGGCAGGTTTCCGAAGAAGTCGTCCATGTTGCCGCCGAAAGCGGTCGGGGTGGAATCAATTTCTTCCTTCACCCGGACGCTCACCACAGCGGGCTGCACAGCCTTCACCAGCTTGGTGAAGTTGACAGGCGCCGGAGCATCGACCTTCACAGGATCCGCATGCGCCACATCAATCGGGAAAACAGTCTGGGAAGAAACAGCACCTGCCAGCGCAAGACCCATGACGCCAGCAAGAAGGCGTGTCTTCCGGGTACGAGAAGCTGCGAATTTCGAACTCTGCTGCATCATCATCATCCTCAAGGTTTCAACTTGTCTGTCGCGAAACGCCAACTGAACCGGCTTTCGTCGTTGTCGAGACTGATAATGGGGATTGAAGTCTTACAGCGTCCTGTCGGCGAGGTTACTCTTTTGTAATTTAGGCAAACGGAACCTTTTCACACGTCGGATCAAGCCATCTTGACCGTTGAAAAATTAGAGGTTTTTTCCCTTCCTGCCATTTCTCAAGCTTCGCCATGATGGCCAGAAATGCCGGAGAATTTTCAAAGACAGTCAGCCATTTTTTCAGGTATCCCCAAGACTGATCGTCGAACCAGTCACGATTCACATTCGCAAACTGACGAATGAAAGGCCGAATCGCGAAATCCGCCAAGCTGGGTCGCACTCCGAACAGGCAGCCACCGTTGCTCAAACGCTGATCCAGGTCCGTCAGAAACCTGCCAGCCATCTCCCGCTCGCGCAACGCATCGGCCTCCGGATACCGCGTGTCGTATTTATAGCGATCCAGCGCGGTCTTGAAGGGACCATCGCACTCGCCGATCAGCGCAAGCATCTCGGCACGGGTTGCCGTTTGCGGCCTCAGCCAATTTTCCAGGTCATTGCCCTCAAGCGCCCACAGCATGATCTCGAGACTTTCATCAATCACTGTTCCGTCTTCCAGTCGAAGACAGGGAACAGTGGCGGTTGGCGATGTCTCAAGAAACGCGGATGCCTTGTCCTTGAGGACAATCTCGCGGAGTTCGACACTGCGGCCACTGGCAAGGATCGCCAGACGCGCGCGCATCGCGTAGGGACACCGGCGGAAGGAATACAAGATCGGATAGGTCATGATGACCTGCTCTTGCCTCTCCCGAACACAGGCGTCAAGAGCACCGGAGAGTTTGCCCGAACAAAGCTGCATTCAGCCCCCTTTGAACGCCACCCGCTACCACATGCAAATTTTAGAAGGTTACTTAAAGCAAACTTCATCAACATGAAGTCATACTTCAAGTGAACATGAAAAACTCACGAGCGCGAAAAATGCTGAAGCGTCTGGTTGAAATTGCTAAGGATAAGGATCCAGGAACCCGACGTCAGCTTCTCGACGAGATCTTTTCTATTTTTTCCAATGATGCTAGCAAATATTCCAATGAAGAACGCACGCTGTTCAATGGCATCATGGGACGACTGGTCGATCAGGTGGATGAAAACGCAAGAGCCCAACTCGCGGATGGCCTGAGTGGCCTCGACGAGGTATCACCGGACCTTGCCCGCAAGCTCGCCAATGACACATTGATCGTGGCTAAATACATGCTGCAATATTCCCCCGCCCTGACGCAGGAGGACCTGCTCAAGGTCGCCAAGGTCAAGGGACAGGGCCACCTTCTGGCTATTTCCAAACGCGATCATCTCGAAACACAGGTCACAGATGTTCTAATCGAGCGCGGCGAAGCACCTGTGCGCCGCTGTGTGTCGCATAACCTGGGCGCCCAGCTCTCGAACTGGGGAGCGAGATTTCTGGTCAAGCTCGCCAGCAAGGACGAAGAAATCCAGACGAATATGCTCAACCGGCCTGACCTGACCGATGAGCACCTTGAAACGCTGATTGACCAATTGCCGTCGGAAAAAGCCGCAACGGTCAAATACATACGCAATCGCAACGAAGTTCTGGTCAAAAGCCTGCTGTGTGAGGCGGGCGAAATTGTCGCCCGCAGTCATCTGGATCGCAAGCGACTGCGGATCGAGACGAAAGTCGCCATTCAGGACATTCGCACGGGCAAGCAAAAACTGAATGAAGTGTTTCGCGAATTCAGTCTATCAACCCGAATACTGGATCTGTCCTATCTCTTGGCCGCTTTTGCCGAAATCGACCAAAAATATGTTCTGAATGTCATCATGAACCAGAACATCGACGGTGTCGCACTGCTCTGCAAGTCACTCGATATTGGCGAAATCGAGTTTGGTGCATTCTGTCGCGCAAGGCGGGAACTGCTTCAGGCAAACGCGGCGTCGACCGAGCGCTGGATGACCGAATACGCCCTGTGTCGCAAGGAAGATGCACAGCGCGCACTGCGGTTTGTCAAGGCGCGTATGCGAACCCTTGAAGGGCTGGCCGCAGCCTCCTGAAGTTTGGTCGCCAGACGTGTCGTTCAAAAGGCAGGGCTGTCAGTCTTGCTGCTCCAGCAAACGGCGCAACTGGTCTTCTTCTTCCCGATCTAGCGGAGGGAGGACCGCTGCTTCCGGTGGCCTGCGCCGCGCACGCCAAGTCCGCATGAAGATGTAAAGCCCCCCGAACAACAGCACCAGCGGCGCCGCACTCCACAACGCCAGGGTCCGCCCCTCAAGCCTTGGCTTAAGCAGAATGAATTCACCATAGCGTGCCACGAGATAGTCGATCACCTGCTGATTGGTATCCCCGGACGTCAGCCGTTGGCGCACCAGCACGCGAATATCATGCGCCAGATCCGCATTACTGGCATCAATAGACTCGTTTTGACACACCATGCAGCGCAATTCCGAAGAGATCGTGCGGGCCCGTGCTTCCAGCGCCTTGTCCTGAAGCATTTCGCCCGGCTCAACGGCCCAGACAGCCGAACCACTCGCCACAAGAAGCGCAATCAGAAGGCAGGCCCGGCGTATCCATTGACTCATAGATTACTCCGCCGCCTCGCGCTGATCCACAGTCGGCAGAGGGACTGGTGCATGCTTTGCGGCCGGGCGCGGCGCGCCTACACGCAAGCGTCGATCCGCAAGCGACACCACCCCCCCAACGCCATAATGATGCAGCCAAGCCAGATCAACGTAATCAGCGGTTTGTCGTAAAGACTGAGATCAACACGGCCATCCTCATGGATCTTGCCCAAAGACGCATAGACCTGAGAAAATCCCGAGGTGTTGATTGCGGTTTCCGTCATCCAGGATGACTGACCGGTAAAAAGCCGTTTTGATGGCATCAGGATTGCCACAAGCGCGCCCCCCTTACGCACATCAAGGGTTGCGATACGGGCGCTATAGTCAGCGGTTCTCTTGTCCTTGAGGCCTTTGAAGGTGACTTGATAGCCTCCAAGCGTCACGGTCTGACCGGGAGCGACGGTCAGAATCTGCTCTTGCTGAAAAGATGTGGCGCTGACGATGCCCAACAAGGAAACCCCCAACCCGAAATGCGCCAATGCCGTGCCGAACGTCGACCCGGGAAGTCCGCGCAGCCTCTGGAAAGCGCGTCCAAAACCAACCTCAAGCGGGCGCGTGCGGGCAATCAATTCGGCAAACGCACCACACATCAGCCAGACAGCAAGCCCGATACCAAGCGGCGTCAGGATGCGTGTCGCCCCCCAAAGCCAGAACAGGAAAAGCACCATCAGCAATGCAACAGCAAAGGCAGCGTAAAGCCGCTGACAGGCTGCCAACAGATCACCCCGCTTCCAGGACAGAACGGGACCAAAGGGAACAGCGATCAACAGTGGCACCATGATCGGACCGAACGTCAGATTGAAGAACGGCGCGCCGACGGAAATCTTCTCACCGACCAGCACATCAAGAGCCAGCGGATAGAGGGTTCCCACCAAAACCGCGGTAGCCGCCGCCGTGAGGAACAGATTGTTGAGCACCAGCCCGCCTTCGCGGCTGATTGGGGCAAACAGACCACCTTGTCGCAGCGATGGCGCACGCCAAGGCATAGAGCGACAATGAGCCGCCAATGAAGACAGCCAGAAGTGCAAGAATAAAGACGCCCCGTGTTGGATCGGTGGCGAAGGCATGAACGCTGGTCAGCACACCAGAGCGAACCAGAAACGTGCCGAGCAGCGACAGCGAAAACGTGAAAATCGCCAGCAGCACAGTCCAGACCTTCAAGGCTTCGCGGCGCTCCATGACAAGCGCCGAATGAAGAAGAGCTGTCCCCGCCAACCACGGCATGAAAGACGCATTCTCAACCGGATCCCAAAACCACCAGCCTCCCCAGCCAAGCTCGTAATAGGCCCAGTAAGACCCCATAGCGATGCCGAGCGTCAGAAAGATCCAGGCCAGCAGCGTCCACGGACGAACCCAGCGTGCCCATGCCGCATCAATGCGCCCAAGAAGCAGAGCCGCAACGGCAAAGGAAAACGTCATCGAGAAACCAACATAGCCGATGTAGAGCAGCGGTGGGTGGATCGCCAGCCCCACATCTTGCAAAACCGGGTTGAGGCCATTGCCCTGCATCGGAGGGTTGACCAACCGCAAAAACGGATTGGACGTCATCAGGATGAACAGCACGAACCCGAAAATGATCCATGCCTGCACGCCAAGGGTCACAGAACACAGGTCCCGCGGCAGATTGCGAGCGAAGGCCGCCACCAGCGCGCCGAAGAACACCAGGATCAGTACCCAAAGCAACATGGAGCCTTCATGATTGCTCCAGACTCCGGTAATCTTGTACAGTAAGGGTTTGGTCGAGCTGGAGTTTTCCGCAACGTTCATGACAGAGAAGTCGGACGTCACATAAGCGAAGACAAGACAGGCGAAGGCCAAGGCCACCAGTGCAAACATGGCAAGCGCAACAGGCCGCGCCATAGCCATCAGCCCGGCATCGGAACGCATGCCCCCGATCACTGGAAAAATGGATTGCACCAGACTGAGAACCAGTGTCAGCACCAGAGCATAATGGCCGAGCTCAATGATCATCCGCTAGCTCCCAAGCCTGCCTCAGATGCGGTGTGTCGTGCTGCCGCCACCCCTCGCATCAGCTTTTGCCCTCCCAAACACCATTTTTCTTGAGCGTTTCCTCAACATCCTTCGGAATATAGCGCTCATCGTGTTTGGCCAGTACTGTTTCCGCCTGGAAGCGACCGTCGTGCTGCATCTTGCCTTCCACGACAACCCCATAGCCTGCACGAAACAGATCCGGCAGCAATCCCTTGTAATCAACCCCCAGCGTCGCCGCGCCATCCGTGATGCGAAAGGACACCCTTGCATTTTCACCGTGCACGACACTGCCTTTCTCGACCAGACCGCCCACACGGAAACTCTGACTGGCAGGGTCAGCCATCTGCGCCAATTCGGACGGTGTGCGGTAGAAAACAATGTCATCGCGCAAGGCGTAAAGCGCTATTCCAGGGCAAGCGCCAGAACACCACCAGCCGAGGCAATCAAACTCAGGCGACGTTGTTTTCTCGTCATGGTGCCCCTGCCTCTTCTTTCAGGGACGCCGCACCCTCTGGTGCAGATGCACTGCGCCCACTGCCCGTTTCCAAATGATCTGCTTCCGGTGACTGTGCGGCGACCAGACGCTCAAACGCTGTCAAGGCGTCCGGCGTCTTTTGCAAGATCTGGCGCGCATCCTGCAAAGCGTGATTGGCCCTGTTTGCCTCTCCCAGAACCTTATAGGATTGCACCAATCTTGCCCATTCTGCGGGTGTACCGCCTGACATATGCAAGCGTTGCTCCAAACCGGAGACCATGGCGCGAACAGCGCGGTCACGAGCGCTGCCTGATAGCTTCAACATGGCCTGCACCTGTGCCGCATCGGGATTTGACAAGTGAGACGTATCGTCAGGATGATCGATCGATTGCAAGGACAGCGATGTTGGTGTGGCTGCCGACTTGTTGACAGACTCTTCCAGTGCCAGCAAGTGTCTTGCGGGATAATTCGGCCCAGCGATCGGGCAAATTCGGAAAGGTCAGAACCGCTTTCCACGCCTTGATGGCAAGCTCCGTCTCGCCCGACTTCGTCAAAGCCATCGCCAGATAGATTTTCGGCTCGGGCGCATCCGGCCGCAGGCTGACAGCTTTTTCAAAGGCCTTGCGCGCCATCGATGTGAGGCTGCCATTATGTTGCATCATCAACGCGCGCCCCAGCCCAATCAATCGCTGCGCCGATGGCCCCAGCAACAGATTGGCCTTGTCGTAAGCCATCACGGCATTACGCCCGCGACCAAGTTGCAAGTAAACCGGCGCAATCACGGCCCAGCCACGACCATCATCAGGATGAGTGGCCAATTGTTTTTCGACACGTCTAACCAACTCCGCCACGTTCTGCGTTTGCGGTGCGGCTTCAAGGCGCGCCTGCAGGGGATCATCGGGCACGCCCGGAGCGCCGATGAACCGATAGAGCAACAGACTTCCAAGTGGCAGACCGATCAGAGCAATGGCCGTAACAACGATGCGCAATCGCGCGCCAGATGTCGACGCAATTGCCGCCTCGCCTGTCCCCGCGCGGCGTCCATGTCGACGCTGTGACGCCAGAAGCCGGCGACCAATCTCGATCCGCGCCGCAGCAACGCTTTCTGCGTCAATCAGACCGTTTACTTGCTCACGCTCTATTTCTTGATATTGCTGCTTATAAACATAAGAATCTGGTGATAAATCATGATCTTGTAAATTCTGGCGAGAGACTGCCGAAACCATCGGCCACACGATGCACAGCGCTGCTGCGGCCGTCAGCGTCGCGATCAGGATCCAGAAAATCATGATGCAGAATACATATGATCTTAACGCTAAAAGCAAGCATTTTGGCCCGCTTCACGACAGCCTGACCCGGACTTGATCAACGCAGATGATGCGATTGACCTGAGAAAAATTGATGGTCTGAAAGCCTTGGCCGAGGGATGTCCGGGAAAATCCGGCCGATGGCAAATTGACGCGTATCAGGCAGAGTGCGCGTGCGAGGACGCCGTCGACTTCGGCAGATCGATCAGGTCCATTGCATTGTCGCTTGCACCACTGAGCGCGCTTCGCCGACTGCGCCGCAATTGTTTGGCGTAATCATCGCCGAAGTAGATCTCGGACATCATGATCGCCGCGTCTACCGATGACAAATGTGCGTCTTGCTGCCGCCCGCGCTTTTTCGCCAGATCAGAGATCAACGACCTCGTGACAATTTCCAAGGTCTGCTCGACCGCTTGATGCGTCCGCTTGGCCATATCGTTGACTGCAAAGGTTTGCGAGCCACCGCGCACCATCACCACGACCTGAAGGGCCCGCACGGCCTCATCAATAGCGTGGGAATCGACACTGAATTGTCCATTCGCATCAATAGAGGGCACTTGCAGCGCCTTGCGGACCGCGCCATGAGCGTTGGCGAGTTCCTCGCTGATGATCTTGGAGATATCCTTCTTGGTTTCCGACAGACGCTGGTGCCAGCGTTTTTCCAACGACAGATCCAGATCAAACTCAACACCGCGAACCAGGCCTTGATAATCATGAAGCGCTTTTGAAAACCCAACCGGATCAGGGTTGTGAATACGGTGATGTTCGGCCAAAAGATGCAGTCTCTCTGCTTCACTCAGCACCATGTCGACAAAGGGTGAAAAGGTCGATCCGCCGATAATCCGAGCATCATCACTCGCTGCCAGTCGGGTCGCCAGACTGCACAGGCTTGACGGCTGCAATGCCCGATCAAGCAGCGCCGCGGCCACCAGAGGCGTCGCTCCGGGAAAGGTTGAGGTGCATTTGCGGACGATCCGCAGCAGCTTTTCGTCCTGCTGAAATTGCAGGGCCGCAATGCTCGGTGGAATGGCATGAAGAAAAGGCCTCAGCCAGCCCTGAGATTCGAACACCCGAACCACATCGCGCAATTCCTCAACGCCGCGCGCACCGCCCATAGCAACCCGAGCGCGCTGATCTTCCTTGTGCGAATTCTGCATCAGGTCGAAGCGTTCCTGGATGGCCTCCACAGACCGGCGTCGCAAGCCGTTGATGATGTTGTCGACACGCTCCTCCGCAACATCCTGCAGGTCGTCAGCGTCTTGACGATCATCGACATGTCACGCGCAAGCACATCCTGAGCAAGCCAGCTCCAGATGCGATTGAGCATGGCGCGATGAATGCGGCCCGTCTGTTTCTGCGGCAGATATTCGCCGATGATGAAAGAATCAAGCGGTTCAAAAAAAGGCGCTGGATCTTGTTTTCCCGATGTACGGATAGATCCTGATTTTTGACGACCTCCACCAATTCGGGTGTGCGGACCAGTCCAAGTGCAAGGTTGAGAATGGTTTCCAGATGCGGGTCGCCAGAGCCTTGTGCGCGTGATGTTTCAAGCTTGCGCACGACCATGTCCAAAGCGCGAGGGCTCAACCCCTGCAAGTAATCTTTGACTTTCTTTTGAACCGGGTCAGCTTTTGCCATGAGCGCTCACGAAAGACTTTCAAACACAGGGTTTCCCCTAGCCGATAGGTCATGGTCACGATTCCGTTGGATCGCTCTCAAGGCAGTCGGTCATTGAAAAATATTTCCGGTAGACAAAAAACAGGCCATATAAGCTCGCTTATATGCCTTTGGTCCGTGAATATTTTATCAACGCCACCGCCTCGGTCCTCATGACTCGAGCTTCAAGTGATATCCCTTATTTTTTAAGCAATCGTTGCGTTTTCAATCACATTTGACAGGCCATCGCCCCGTACGCCGACGCACTCCGAATAGAAATGACGTTCAGGCAAACATAAAATAGAAAACCGAGATTCTGGCGGGCCAGCATCTCGGTCTTTGGTCATCATCAATCGCAGCAGTTGCCTTTGGGTGAGGCCCCATACATGCGTTTCAAATGGTCGGAGCAGATTTTCCTGCCTGTTAGGCGCGGATGCACAGAAAACACCCGATTTTCAAGACATCTCAACGACACAGAAAGAGCAGTTTGATCTATCTTTCCTGTATGTCATAAAGCGCAGTTATGGTTCCGCCCCTAGTTCAAGGTCTTCCAGCTTCCACCACCCTGTTCGCAGGCAATTCCGCGCTCATTGCTGGTTTTGTCACCCACGTTGATCTGATGGGTAAATTCACGACAGGTTGTATCGTTCACCTGATACAGCGGGCCAGGGCGAACTTCGCCATCGTTGCCGGTGCGTTTGTTGCTCCAGTGAACGGAAACACCGGCCTGATTGAGCCGCAGGGCATTGTGCTGAGCCTTGACGGCCTCCATGCGATCTTCCTGTGTCAGATCACGCCCCGCATCACTCTTGGCAAGATAGGCGAGCGCACTTTCATGCTCGGAGCCAATGGTCTTGAGCTGCTTCTGACTGACATCATGATGCCAGAAGCCAGACTTCATGCCATGGGATAGCCCCATGCAACCGGACAACAACGGGACACCAATCAGGATAATCAGGGCGATGGTGCGAAGAAGAGGCAGTGACAGCATATCTGCCGAATCCCGGACGTTATTGTTCAATGTCATTCCGTTTCCTGTCGACATAGCGAAGGGTCCATCACTCAAGATATCTGTGACCCTTGTTCACCCGGCAACCGCCTGGCAGGATACATTCATCTTTTCATTATCAGGTGTGTGGAAGGGAGCCAATCTTGCGTCCGGACGAAACATCTAATGTCCGGCAAAAGTAAACTCCACCCCACTCAAAAATTCAAACCATGGTCCGGCACGAAGCTCTGATCACTCGACCAAAGGCAAAAACAAAGAAGCTTTCAGGCCTCCGGCCTCGGCCCTGCCCAACTCAAGCTGCCCACCATACAATTCCGCCAATTCCGCGACAATCGAGAGTCCAAGTCCCGTTCCCGGCACTGTCTCATCAAGGCGCTTGCCGCGCTTCATGGCTTCTTTTTGTTGAAGATCGCTTAACCCAGACCCATCGTCTTGTATGGTTAACTCAAACAGAGCCTTTCCGTTCCGATCAAAAAGTTTTTTTCGTGTCGAGACTGTGACCGAGGATTGTGCCCACTTGCAGGCGTTATCAAGAAGATTACCAACCATCTCTTCCAGATCATGCTGTTCGCCGCGAAATCGCAGATCCTCCGGCCAGCTTCCGGTCGCCACCACAGAGCGTTCGCGATAGATCTTGTTCATGGCGCGCACCAATCGCGTCACCACTGGCTCGACCTCCGTGCTGACACCAATGACACGCCGCTGAGCCGCCATTTGCGCCCGCTCCAGATGATGCTGAATCTGGGTGCGCATGACCTGAACCTGATCGTCCACCTTGCGCGCAAACGGCCCCTCCTCTGCACGCGCGTCATTAGCGATAACACTCAGCGGCGTCTTGAGGGCGTGGGCAAGATTGCCCGTATGCTTGCGTGACCGCTCGACAATCTCACGGTTGGAATGAATAAGGCCATTCAACTCAATGGCCAGCGGCGACAATTCGACAGGAAGATCCATGTCGATATAACTCGCCTCGCCGCTGCGCACTGCCGAGAGAGAGGCTTGCAACTTCTTCAAGGGGCGCAGTCCAAGGCGAACCTGGAAAAGACCGCACCAACCAGGCCTGCGCCAATCACCATCAATGTGAAGATCACCTGTTTGGCAAAGGCATAAACGTCCGCGCGGAAATCCTTGGTCTCCGCTGCAACCGTGATGATGTAGCCGGCACCCTTGTAGCGGATACGACGCTGCATGACACGCAACTCCTCCCCCGCCGGACCGCGCTCGAAACTGGCATGAATGATCGAATTTCCCATCGGCTGAACTTTCAGATCATCCCCCACCAAGGACGGCGAGGATGACAGGATCGAACTGCTCTTGGAGGCTGTGATCGTCCAGTACCATCCGGACAAAGGCAGCGAGAAGCGCGGTTGCGCCAATGCCTTGGGGGCCTGAAGCAGATCTTCCAGTCCATCGGATTTTTTGGGATCCGGGTCAGTCGGATCAGGAATAATCTGGCCAACGATCGCCCGGATATAGACATCCAGTTGCGCATCAAAGGCCCGCTCACCAGCCGTTCGGTAAAAGGCCACCAGAACAGTGCCGCCAATCGCCAGCCCCAGAACAGACCAGATCGCCGCGACCACAACCAACCGCAGCGACAATGACATCTTGCGTTTGGGCGCGGAGGTGTCTTCACCGACCTCGCTTAAACTTTCAAGCATCCGCAGGCTCCCCGAGCCGGTAGCCAAGCCCCCGGACGGTCTCGATCATATCCGAGCCGATCTTTTTGCGCAGACGGCCAACGAACACCTCGACAGTGTTGGAATCGCGATCGAAATCCTGCTCGTAGAGATGCTCTGTCAGCTCAGTGCGCGAAATCACCTTGCCCTGATGATGCATCAGGTAAGACAGGAGCCGGTACTCATGCGACGTCAGCTTGATGGGACTGCCATCCAGCGTCACCCGCCCGGCCCGCAGATCAAGCCGTAAGGATCCAAAGGTGAGGTCATTGGAGGCATGACCCGCAGCGCGACGCACAAGCGCCCGCACGCGTGCCAGAATTTCTTCCATGTGAAAGGGCTTGGCGACATAATCATCTGCGCCTGCATCAATGCCCGCGACCTTGTCCGACCAGCGATCACGCGCCGTGAGAATCAGAACCGGAGTCGTTCGTTCATCGCGACGCCATTGTTCCAGAACCGAGAGGCCGTCGAGCTTGGGCAGTCCCAGATCCAGAACAATGGCGTCGTAAGGCTCCGTATCGCCGAGAAAATGCCCCTCCTCGCCGTCGAAGGCAGTATCGACCGCGTATCCAGCTTCGCCGAGAGCATCGACCAACTGACGGTTCAGATCCTTGTCATCCTCGACAATGAGCACGCGCATTCTGGTGTCCTTCTTCAAAGTTTCAAGATTTTGCTGTTCAGGCTTTTGGCTGAAAGCAATCGCCGTCCGCCGGACTGCGCTCTGCCTACCGGCTGGCGCTGACCGACATCATCTTCACCTGACCATTTTGCAAGATGGTGAGCTGATAGACATATTGCCCGCCCTCCTCACACAAGGCCGCCTTGACGATCTGGCCATGCACGCGCGACTTCAAAGCCCCCAATGGCTGGGCCTTCCCGCTCGAAACCGCCGCCCGCGCTTCGGCCTGAGACAGGCACTTTGCCTGAACCGACAAGCTTGTCAGCGGCAGCAACAGCAGAGAACCGGCGACAATCAGACGTTTGAGAGAAGGCATTCCGAGATCCATTCGATCTTTGATTGAGGGCACCACCCCTTTAAAAGTCGCTTGAGGGACAAGATCAACCTTCCGGGACAGTCTTAAGGAGCCTGTGTAACCCCTTGCGCCTGAATACGACATGAACGATCACCTGATTTTCGATGTCTCGCAAGACCGGACGTGCAGGAAAAAAGGGCAGCATATCGACTGCCCTCTTCAATTGCACGTGGAGAGGCCTGACGGTTCAGGCTGGTTTACGCCAGCCCGCCGGTGTCGTCGTGACATGCCGCAAGAGGATATTGGTAATGCCAAGAGTGAGTGCCACGTAAGCGCCGATCCCATCCGGCAGCATCTTGGTCCAATCATAAGTGCCAGCGTAACGCAGGATCTCGGCCAGCAACGCCAGAGACCCGATCCCTCCGTTAAAAATCAAGGTTTTCCATCCCGTCAAGAGCAACTTTCCGAACATCGCGAACGTCCTTTTTCAGATTTGGCAGACAGATCGAGCCGGGTGTGGAGCGCCACGCCGCATCCGGCGTGTCCTGGGACAAGCCGGCAGCCCGGGAGGCACATGCAGACTGTCCAAAGACACATCAACGAAAGAGGCGTCTAAGGCGCAAGACGATCGCACCGCGGTAACGCCAGACAAGTCCGCCCATAACGGCGATGACGCCGAGCGCCAGGGCCACCCCCCGGCAATGGCCAGAACGGACCCAAACCCAGCGCCGAAATATCGTGTGACCCCGGCAAAGACCGGTGCACCAACTGCCGTCCCAACGGCCGTGATCCGGTGCAGCCATGACCGGTCAGATACGCGCGTCAACGTGGCAAGCGTTGCCGGACCGAGACGCCCATCGACCAGTAACGGCGGATGATCGCGCTGAAACGCTTTCACTGCGCGCGCCGTCAAGGCACCTGCAATTCCGTCACAGGGGCCAGGCCCATAGCCAAGACGGGCCAACAAGCCCTGCGCCTTGCGCAGAACCTCGTTCGAGAACTCGGAAATATCTGCTGTTCCATAGGTGCCGTGAAGCAGCAGGGCGGCTTCGTCGCGACGCCGTTGCACCAGCCCGGCCAAACGACGACCTGCCGCCGTCACCCCTGTGACCTCCAGCAAAGAGGCTGCGGTTCTGATCTCACCACAACGCAATGCAGCCGCCCAGCGCCACGACAACGCCCGCGGCCCAAGGTTGTAGACAACATCCGTGGCCGCATCGAATTGGGTCTGCGACAAATCGGGCAGACTGCGCGTAACGCTTGCGCCATATTCCTGATCAAGCAATGTGCGCAAGACTTGGTCTGCCTCTTGGCGAGAAATGACATTACCGATGGCAAGCGACTTCTCGCCATGACGCGAACGCCACCAGGCCGCAAAAATACGCGACCCCATTGTGAACCCATAGCCGATGGTCAGAACGCCGGCGGCATCGCGATAGGCCCGTGACACAAAGCCTTCGTGGCGGGCGGTAAAGGCCACTCCCTTTTCGCTGACGGTGTGAGCGCCCATGGCCTTTCCGCGCAAAGACACCACAGGGCACACAAGCGGATCAACAGCAAGAGATGACGACATTCGTTCCTCCTTGACCAAATTCTCAATCCACACTGCCAAACGGTAAGACAGCTTCACCGCTCCCCCTCAACGCTGGGGAACCACCGGCAACAGGCAATGTGCTGCCACCCGCACGACACCGCCTGAGAACGCCTCGCCATTGGCACTCAAGCGTAGCGCCGTATCGCTGTAGACGGCTGTAGGCCCGATGACACCAGCGTTGGTAGACCCGGCATAAATGCCCAGTGATCCGCCGAATTTGGAACGTTCGCCCGCCAACCCACAGTCGTAGGACGCCGCACCGCTGATGGTTGTGACAGTCCGGCAGGAGACACCGAAGATAATCGCCCGGTTCGGAATCAAAGGTGATGTGTCGACCGTATCGCCACTCAGGTC
This sequence comes from Roseibium sp. 10G30-5, assembly GCF_055809635.1. Lineage (NCBI taxonomy): Bacteria > Pseudomonadati > Pseudomonadota > Alphaproteobacteria > Hyphomicrobiales > Stappiaceae > Roseibium > Roseibium sp. 10G30-5. Next base: position 3,375,318 of record NZ_CM147918.1, on the reverse strand, counting down.
CGACAGGGTTTCTTCCAGCACCAGAAGCCGTGTTTCCGCCCCACTGACCGAGCGCGCCAACAGTCGGTTCGGTCCAAGCAGCGAGCCATAGTCCTGCCAGCCCGAAGAGGTGAAGACGATCAGCGTCGCCTCGTCCTCGATATAGGCGCGCAGGCCCTGAAAGGCCTCATGAAAGATCCAGCTCCCATCGCGCCAGACGGCCAGATCGCCTGCCCGGTTTATCCAGCCGCCATCCGCCCCTTGCGCGATCAGATAGGTGTCGCCCTCTGAGCCCGATGGCGGCGTTGCAAGGGATCTGCTCACCAGACACAGATCGGACAAGGCATCCAGACTCAGCAACGCTTCGTTATGGGTGACATGCTTCTGCGCCTGAGCGGCAGACAGAAGCGGCAGTTTGAACCGCAGGGTCTCAGACACGACACGTTTCCTTTCCCGGAAAACCTCGACCAGCGGTGGCCGAAAGCTGATAGACGACGAAGGTCAGCGCCTTGACGGGGGCGCTGTGATCGGTGATTTCATCTGCGCTGGAATAAAGAGCCTGCGCTGTGGCGGCCGAAAGCACCCGCAAGACCACGCCTTCAGCCGACAGAACCTCGACTTCATAAGCCTCGGTATCCTCGCCAAGCGGCACTTCGACCTGATCCCAACTGTCGCCGCCACGGCGGGTCTGTCGGATCCAGCTCAAACGTACCCCCTCCGCCTCGCGGCGCGCTTTCAAATGCACCGGCGCGGCGGGCAAGGCGCCGCGACCGCTTGCCTTGTGCGTGAACGCAAAAGCCTCGTCCGCATCAATTTCGAAACCCGCCGGAACCAGCCGGTACGACAGACTGGTCATCGCCAGATCATCGCTCAACGGGACGCGTGGCGTTGCGCCTTGCGTCAGCAGAACGACATCCGCTCCCGCATCCGCCCCTTGTTGCGTTTCAGGACCAGTCCCCTTTTGTCCACGCAAGAGCATCGACAGGCGGTAGCGGCGCGTTCCAACAAGCGTGGCCTGCTGAAATTGCAAGATTTCAAAGCTACCCTTGCGCGTGCGCACAGCCAGTGCATTCTCACCTGCAAACAGTGTTTCCAAATCTCTGGATTGCAGCCCCCCACCGAACAACTCGACATCAACAACGGACCTACGGTCGAAATAGTCGCAAGGCCCCGGCTCAAGTGCGGAAACCAGACGACCGACGATGCCGGGCGCTTCCAGACTGGTAAGCGCCTTGAACCCGGTTCCAGAAACCGACGACAGCAAGGTCAGGCTTCCTTAGCCACGGGCTCGCAAACCCCGCCAGATAGACTGCACGATCCGGATCACTACTCGTCAGCGGCGGCAGATCCATCAGAAACCCATAAGGCGCACCGATCTCCGTGGACCGATAAGCATGAGAGATGAGGCCAGCGTTGCGATAGCTTGGTCGATGTGTCTCGACGATACGCACGGCTTCAATCCGCCGCAGATCTTCCTCTTCGATGGATTGCACACGCAGTCTCAACGGCGGATCGAAGGTCTGGCCGGGCAGATCGGCCAGAAGAAGCACGTCGCCCGGTTCGACGTCCCGGCGCGCGGGCGACAGGCTGAACTGCACGGTCTCCCGCTCTGCCCACCGTTGCGCCAGCACCCCATCAGCGGTCTGCTGAAGGCGGTCTGGCGTCATGGCAACAGCCAGATCAATGGTCTCAACGGTGCGACTGCCCCCCTCAAGCCGACGGCTGGCCGCAAGACGTGTGCGGTAATCCGTCATGTCATCCGCTGCGCTCAGGCGTATCTCGCTGGGTAAGGCGCTGGTTTCAGACCGCACCCGAGACACAAGCGCATCGCTATCTGGCGGGACAGCCAAATCGTGCAGCGCCAATGGCTCTGATTGGAATGAGTCCGGGAGCTTGCGGGCCTGCTCGATCCGAATGAAACTGCCGCAATCACTGACTGTACCGCCAAAGACCGGCAACATCTTCTCCAGCGCCTGACGCAGGCTGATTGGCCCCGCCAGCGCCAGTACCATTGACCACACCCTCCAGATCCGCCACGTCCACATCACCCACCGCAATGCCGTGATCGTTCAGCAGGGCCGTAATCAACCCTGACAGAGACACTGCGCCAAGACGTCCGGTGAGCCAGTGTCCCACCTGCCAGTTCGGCCCATCCGACCAGATGTCCTGATACAGCGGAAAAGCCGGATAGGGCCGCGCATCCCAGGCCCAAAGATGACAATTGGCCGGATCGACCATCCACCCACCATAAACTTCAGAAACAGGATTATCACCCTGCGGCCACACAGGGTGGCCCGTGTCCCAATAGGACAGATGCGCCTCAAGCCCACGCCGCTGGATCAGGTCGTCCCGCGTGCCAAGCGAAAAGTAAGGCGTATCGCTTTCCGCGGACTTCGGATCAACGAAGGCATTCGGTTTGTTCGCCCCCTTGTCGATAGCCGGAATGCCCAGTTCGGTGAACCAGATCGGCTTCGAGGCTGGGGACCAGAGCGAGGCCTGTTCTGTTTCCACACCGGCGATCCGCTCGTGGTGTGCCGACTGCCACCAGCCTTTCAGGTCTTTGGCGCGGTAGACAAAGGCTTTACCATATGCGCCATCGGAAATCGGCAGGCGGTCTTGTGAGCGCCGCCCGTCGTCTGAGGCATAGTACCAATCATAATATTCCCCTGACGCGACGCCCTCGCGCAAGGTTGCCAGATCATAGGTCGGGGTCAGACGGTCATCAGTCAACGGCAGATAATTGTCGATGCCGATGAAACCGGTGTTCGCATCCCCCCACAAGGGATCAAGCGGAAAGCGCAGATCCCCTTCCGGCGTCTGGTAAGCGCCATATTCCGACCAGTCCGCTGCGTAGGACAGGTTGGCATCCGGCAAAAGTTTGCGCACTTCGGACAGCAGGTCGATGAACCCGGCAACAAAGGGCGCAGCCCCTCACCATCCAGCGCCTGCGTCAGGCCGCGCATTTCAGAGCCGATCAGAAAGGCATCAACGCCACCCGCCGCCCGACCAAGCGCTGCCATATGCAAAATGAAACGTCGATATGACCAGACAGCTGGCCCCGTGTAGGCAACGCTCGATACGGAGGGAAACTGACTTGCCTGCGCCGTGCCAAAAAACACGGCCTGTGCGGCGGCCGGATCACCCGTAGGCATAAGCCGCCCGCGCCAGGGATAAGCTGGCTGATGCGCAGCGCCATCGGGAGAAGGCAGTGCGTTGTCTGCCGGAATATCCATCATCACAAACGGATAAAGCAGCACTCTGAGGCCTCGTGCCTTGAGATCTGAGATCGCCTGCAACACACTTTGGTCTGACGGCGTTCCTCCCAGCGCAGGCTGGCCGTTCAACGATGACACCACTTGTGCCTGAGCACGCGACAGCCCTGCCACCGACCAGGTGCCACCACTGGTCGTTTTGACGGGCACTTCCACCCTTGGCGCAAACCGACAGTTTTCCGCCCGCAGATCGTCGCCGAACCACGTTACCACCAGCGAGACGCTTTCCAGGTTCGGACATACGGCCTGCAACTCATCCAACGACGCCTGCCAGTCAGACACGGCTGTCGAGACATGACGATTGAGAGTTTCAGATGCGCCCGGCGACAGCACCTGCTTGACCTGCCCCGGTGCATACACAAACTCACCCGCGCCGGGAATGATGGTAATTGCCCGCACCTGCCGCTCCAGCGTGTCGACCGAGCGCAGAACCTCGAAACTCAATTGCGGCAAACGATTGCCATAGGCCTCGAGAGCAAGACGCTCGAAGACCACATAGGCCGTGCCGCGATAAGCCGGTGTGGTGCCCTGGTGACCAGCAATCAGTGGATCTGCGAGTTGTTCTGCGTCGCCGCGATAAATCCGCATCGGCAGACTGGCCGTATCCACTTCCTTGCCATCGGCCCAAATGCGGCCAATGTGATCAATCGACCCCTCACACAGGGCGACGGCGAAATTGGCGTAGTAGGAATAGGAGCGCACGGTGGTCTGGCTGCTTGAGCCGCCTTTGCCACCCGCCTTCTCCTCGCTCACCACTTCCTCAAAGCGGGTGGCCCAGATCACCTGACCGGACAGCCGCATCCGGCCGTAGACCCGTGGCACTGCATTGCCTTCGTTGGAGGCCTGCACGCTGAGGTCCGACAAGCGGCCCTGGTCCACTGTCTTCGAGCTGCCGAAGAAAGCCTGATCAAGACTGTTGCCGATGACCGCGCCGGTGGCCTTGCCGAGCAGCGCCCCGACTGCGCCAAAGCCCAGCACTCCGCCGAGCGACGCGCCAGCGGCCTGCCCCACTGCTGCCAAGACAAGCGTTGCCATATCCGCATCTCCATGTGTGCTACCAAGAAATCAGGCCACCGCTCCAGGCGCGTGAGCTGTCACGTTGCCTTGCCCGGCATCGGGTTCCACTCAGGATTTCCTTTGGAAGTGTCGCTGTGACTGGACCTGACCAGAGGAAACGCGAAGACGTGAGCGATCCGACGTCGCCAGGCATGGGCACCAGAGGACTGCGCACGACGCCCACCCGCTCATAGGCATGAATAATGGCATCGGTCTCGGCCAGAATGGCCAGATGACGGCAGGGAACTCCGTCCCGCCAGCGAAACAGCAGCACATCTCCGGGGTGAACCGCTGCAAGCGTTTGCGGCCGCAACCAGCGCTGCCCGGCTTCAACCAGTGTTTCCGATCCGGCCGCCGACCAGTCGGCGCTATACGGTGGAACGGTCTGCGGCTCATCGCCGTAGAGCACCCGCCAGATGCCCCTGAGCAGACCGAGGCAATCACAGCCAAGGCCCTGCTCGCTCGCCTGGTGCCGGTAAGGCGTGCCGATCCAAGCGGTCGCTGTCGCAAGCACGCGCTGTCGCATTGCCGCGCAAGGATCCGTGTCGTCACCTATGGAAGTCAGACAAGCGCACCTCCATCGTTTTCACCGGTGTTGCGGGCTGGGTAAGAGAGAACGAAATCACTGCCCGGCATATGAGGAAAGCCTTGGAAGTTCAGCGCGTTGAGGAATTTCTCCTGACAGGTGGCAAAACGCTTGTCGCAACCGGCGGTCACCTGCAAGGCGACACCGATAGCCAGCTCTTCAGGCGGGGCCTGCCAAAGCGCCAGAACCGCATCCCCATCCTCTGTCCAATGAGAGGCTATCTCGCTGGCAAACCCCTTCAGTGTTCCGTCGAGCACCAGACAATGCCCGCCAGCAAACCAGCCAGCGTCATAGTCAATCAGACCGGTGGTGACGAGTATGCCGGCCTGCGTGGCTGCGGCAGCGCTGGCCTTGATGCTTGCCTGCGCCCGAAACGCGGCGGATGTCACATCCACACGACAGCGCCTATCGCCCAGATCCGCATCACAGGCCAGCCCGAACACCCGTCCTTTCACCGCCTCCAGCGCATGAGACAAGCCTCTCAGTTCAGCACGGAAGGCAACGCCGGACCGATGCACCTCGCCGATGGTGGCGCGCTGGGTCAAAAGACGGACCTCCGGCTCGGCCCAATCGACCAGATAGACCTCGACACTGGCACCGTCCCAAAGACCTGCTTCCAAGTCTGCATCCCGCAAACCGTCGCTGGTCAGGGCCCCGCTGACATCCGCACCGCCGACAGAAAACATTGGACCGGCAGAAACCGTTGTCGCCTCCAGACCATTTTCCGGCAAACAATCGACCTCGGCGACGTGCACCGCCCGGTCGTGATCCGTGAAGCCAAGACGCACACCATCGCGGCGCGTCACGAGCCAGCAGGTGCAAAGTGTCGTCGTGCCTTCAGCCAATCGGGCTTGCAATGTTGGGGGCAGAATTTTCATGACGGTCTTTCTTCGAGACAGAGCAAAGTCAGCGCGAACCGCGTCAAAGCCGGATTTCGATAAGCGGAATGGAGGGAATATCGCCCGCCTCGAAATGCGTCAGGCTCAGTTCCAGTTTGTCGAGATCGAAGCGGACCGGCACGTCGAAGCGAAACCCCGCCGTGAGCACGGCACCAGAGGCCGGAGGCACGGCACACACACACTCACCGCTCTGCGGATCGATCGTAAAATCCGTGTCGCGGGCCTGCTCCAGGCCGTTGACGCTCAGTCGCACGCTGTCAGCAATCGGCAAGGCAATCTCCCGCACATAGGCCGTTGCGCCCGTGCCATAGCTTTTGCACAGACGAAACCGGGTCGTCGTCCCGTCGCCGGTTGGCAAGGGCTGGTCAGCTGGCGTGATGCCCTCACTTGCAAGAGTGGACGCATGGTCGAAGGGATCGCGAAAGCGAAAGCCGTACAGACGCCCACGTGCCTTTTCGAAAAGGGCAAGGACGGCTCGTAAATCGCCCAGAGATCGGATGCCGGTCGAGGCATCGTAGCGGCGGCGACTGTCTGCCCACCGAGCATTGCGCGCCTCATGACCAGAGGCGAGAGACACCACCTGTGGTCTGGCGTTCCGGCCCGCCCAACGCATCAAAGGCCACACTCAAAGGGAACAGTTCATCGCGCAAAAACATCGCCGGTTCTCCTTTGTCACAGGCCGCGTGCGCCGCGTTTGACGGCCCGTGCCACCATGGCCGAAATTTGCACCTGGGACCGGGCAAACGACTGAACATCCGGCGTGCGCACGTTGATCTGCACGGTCCCTCCGCCGCCGCCCGCCTGTCCTGTACGCACGCCAAGGCGTCCGTTGCTGTCACGTGACAGCGGCAGGATCGCTTCCGCTCCAGCCTCACCAGTTACGCCCAGCGCGCCATCCGCACCGAAGTAGGTGGGCGAGGCCACAACACCGCCCTTCGCAAAGGGTGTGATTGACGAAAACAGCCCACTCAACACCGACGATGCGCCGGATTGCACAGCACCTTGCAGCGGCTGCAAGGCGGCGGACAAGGTATTCGACGACACACTGAGTGCGACTTGTCGAAACACACTCTCCAGCGATTTGCCCTGCAGGACGGCCGCCTTGAGACCACTCGTCAGGCTGAACGAAAATCCGTCTGCCGCCTTCTGGATGATCTGCATCTGGCTGGCAAAACTGCGCAATTCGTTCAAGGGCACTGAAACCGCGCTTGTCTGCAATTCCGTCGGATCTGTCATCGTTCAATCTCCTGATCAGGAAAGCGGGCAATCAGTTCGGCAAGGTCCGGGCGCGAAAGTCCTTGCGATGCCGCCTGCCCGCCGGAAGACAGGCGCAAGGCCGCCGCCAACTCCCGCGGTGTCGCCGCCCAGAAGGTCGACGGCGACCAGAAGAGCTGCCCCATCGCCAGATACATCATCAGTTCCCAGGGAAAGCCCGGCCGCTCAGGTACCGACATCTGAGCCTCTGGTTTGAGAGGCTGGGATGCCCCGCTCAGGCAAAAGGGCGGCGGGACCCCTCCGCAACCCTGTCTGTCGTCATTGCAGAAGAGTCTGCCGAGGGAGCCGATGGAGATGGCTCGTCAGCCAGATCACTGTCGGTGCCAAACGTTGCCTGCAACAAATCACTGGCGATCATGGCAAACCCCCGCAAGCCGCCGGGGGTGGTCATGGCGGCCACCTGATCGTCGCTGACGTCGTGCCCCGCACCGCGCAGGCCGGCAGCAATCACCCGGATCAGATCCCGAGCCGACAGGTTGCCCCCTCCGAACCGGGCCAGAAGTGTTTCCAGCGTATCGCAAGCAAAGGCGTGTTCCAATTCGGCCAAGGCCCCCAGCGTCAGAACCAATGTCCATTGCCGTCCATCAAGACTGGCCAGCACTTCACCCCGAATACGGTTGACCATCAGCTTGCCCCTGTTTCATCTGCGGTAAAGCTCAAGGAACCGGCGGATTCCAGTGCCAGTTCATAGGTGACTTCACCGTCATGATTGCCGGCGTACTCTAATGCGGTGAGTTGAAATGCCCCCTGCAACACGCCAAAATCGGGAATGACCACCTGCCACGGACAAATGGTGCCATCGAAGAAGATCTGGCGCGCCGCCGTATCGCTGGCCTGATCCCGAAACAGACCTGACCCGGCAAGGCTGGCGGACCGTGTGCCCGCTTGCGCCAGAAGCTCGCGCCAGCGCCCCGCGCTGTCGGAATTGGTCACATCGACCGTGCCTGCATTCAGCGCCAGACGGCGCGTCCGCAGACCTGCGATGGTTTCGAAATCACCCGTCGATTGCCGGTCAACCTTCAACAGAAGATCGCGGCCAGCCTGAACACCCATGGCTTACCTCCCTTGCTCATCATGTCTTGAAACCGAATGGCTTTCGCGCGCCAACACCGCAACCAGAAGTGCGGAGAACTGTTGGAAGCGCCAGGACGTCACACCGGCGCAGGCTCGCTGACGATGCGCAGGCCGATTTCAGCACGTCGGGTTCGTCCGTCGCGCAGCGTCTCGCAGGAAATGCCGCTGAGTTGCAGGCCGACAACCCTTGCACCAGCCACACGAAGCGGCGCATCCATCAGCACAGTTCCCGCGCGTGCCGCAAGGCTCAGCGCCTCATCACTATTGGCTGCCCGCGACAAAACCGCCAGCGTCAGCTCATGCAAGAGACCTTCGTCCAGCGTGTTCAGCAGAAGGCTTGTTCCGATGGCATCCAGCCGAACATAAGGAAAAGCCTGCGCCCGTGGCGGAACATCGAAAACCCTGTCCCCACCAAGCGCCTGTGTCAGCGGACTGTCAGAGGCGAGCCGCGCAAGCAAGGCTCGCTTCAGAGCTGTCATGGCAAAATCGCTCATCAGCTTTCCACCTCCATCCGACAGACCACATTGCGCTGACGACCATCCGGATCAGCCACCGCCAGAATGCGGTAGGTCACACCGTCAAAGATGGCGCGCCACCCGGCGGCGATGTCGGCGCGGTAGCGCAGCCGCAGCGTATAAACAGAGCGGCTTTGAAGGCGTTCACCTGCCATGCCCTCGTTCTGGCTGATCAGTTGACACTCCGCGAAGTCATTGCCGACCGGCTCAAAGGTGATGGACACATTGCCCTCTACCAGCGTCTCGACCGGGCGATGCAGATCGACGACCTGTCGCAATTGCCCCGCCCTCACAACAAGGGAATCCGGTTGACGCTCATCAGACGGTCCAACCCATGCGGCAGCGACGCCATGGCAAGCTCGGTGCCTGCCTCGCGGTGCTCAAACCAATGCGCGACGAGCAGCTTGATGGCCTGACGAAAAGTCTCCGGCACATCGCCCGGGTTGTCGCCGTAGCCGACCGTGAAGTCGATCTCGATGCCCAACATTTGTTGAGATGGCAGCCCGGCACCGGGCCGAACCCGCACGCGGGCGGGCGTTTGCCCTTTCAGGATGCTGTAGTCCTCCACGGCAAGGCCATGCGGATCGCCGTCCAGATCATAAACAACCACCTGATCAATGGAAATCAGCGGGCCAACGGGCAATGCGATATGCCGGCCAAGCGGCCATTCGTCGAGATAAAGCCGGTAGCCTTGCGTCATGAACGCGCGGCGCGTTTCAGTCTCAACGTGGCGTGTGGCAGCAGCAATCAGCTCACTGATCAGATCATCCTCAAGATCGGAGCGGACGCGCAGATAACGCTTCATGCTGGCCAGATCGACCGGTTGCAGTGCAGGCGCACTCACTCGAACAGCAGTCATCACAGTCTCCCCCTGAATGCGGGCACAAAAAAGCCGGGCTCCAGAAATCAAGAGCCCGGCGAGTAGCAGGGAGTAAGCGCTTACTGGGGATGCCCCACGGCATCTCAGCAACGCAATCAAAGGACGCCGCAAAGCCTCCGGCGTGACCAGTCTTTTCCCCGCGCGAAGTGGCGGGGCTTATCGCCTGGAAGGTCAGAAGCTTGATGGCATCAAAATCCTGAACGCCACCGCCGACACGCTTGGTCGTGTAGAACAGCACATAGGGCTTGGCCGAATAGGGGTCGCGCAGGATACGAACACCCATGCGATCCACCACCAGATAGCCACGCTTGAAATCGCCAAACGCAATCGCTGATGCGTCGGTGGCAATGTCCGGCATGTCTTCGGCTTCGGTGATCGGAAAGTTCAACAAGGTTGCCGTCTCGCCCGCCACAGCCGGTGGCTGCCACAAGTAGTTGCCGTCGCCGTCTTTCAGTTTGCGCAGTGCGCCCTGCGTCTTTCGGTTCATGACAAACCGGGCGTTCTGGCGATAGCCACTCTTCAGGGCGTAGATCAGATCCAGCAGAGCATCACCGGGTGCGGTGGTGGCGAAACCACCATCAACCCCGGTCGCCAGAGTGCCAAGCTTGCCCCAGGACCAACTGGCCTCGGCAATCGTGTCTACACTCAGGAACCCTTTAGGCTTGCTGACGCCGTCCCCTGTCACGAAGGCCGCGCCTTCCTGCTCGGCGAAAGCGGTTTCCACCTCTTCCGCGATCCAGGCATCCATATCGACGGCAGCATCTTCCAGAAGCGAGGCCGTCGCCGCAGGCATGGCGTAAAGCTCCATTGCGGGAAACGTCAATTCGCCCAACGTTGGAGCACTGGTCTGCGGGCGGTTGTCCTTTTCGCCCACCCACCCGGTTTCTGGCCCCGTCAGCGAAAACGGCTTCTTGTAGGTCGACGACGACACCTGCCGCACCGAGGCAATGGCGCGGATGGGCGACACCTGTGCCAGCCGGCGCATGATGCCAGCTTCCGTTTCTTCCGGCACCAGATAGCCGCCATCGGGATCGGAGCTTACCGACATCGCCTTGGCTTCCAAAGCGCGCAAGCTGTGATCCTGACCCGAGCGCACATAGGCTTCAAACGCCGACTTATGCTCAAGCGCTGGCCCTGAAAACTGCCGTTCAGACTGCGCCGAAAGATCCGGACGTCGGGCCTTGATGCTCAAGGTATCCATCCGCCGTTGCGCCTGATCCAAAGCCTTGTCGAGGCGATCGAGTTTTTCCAGCGTCAGGACATCCGAGGTGCCGCGCTGCTCGATCTCCGAGAGGCGCGCATCATTGACATCCCGGTAGCTTTCAAAGGTACGGAAAAAAGCATCGAACGTGCGGGCCATGCCCTGTCCGGCGTCCTCAACCGGACGGGCGGGAAGTGCCGGGTCTGCGTGACCGGCCACCGGCCCGGCCTTGATCTCGAACGGAGTTTCGTTTGCGTGTGTCATCTGCATTTCTCCTTGTGAAAGCGGAAGAATCAAGCGGTCGGCAAACCGGGTAAAAGACTTGCTCGCGCCTCGCTTGCCTGCGGAAACGTGACGAGGGAGATTTCCCAAAGGTCGATCTCCGAAAGAATGCGACCTGCGGACCGTGGCCCGCGCACGGCGGTCACAGCCCGAAAGCCAATAGAGAGACCGGTGACCGCCCCGCCCGCCACGAGCGCTGCGGCTTCGCGAGCACTGGCGAACGCCGGGCAGCAGGCGTCCCGCCACCCGCAGCCCTTTCCGATCTTCAAGAACATGCGTCCATACGCCAATGGGATTGGCCGGATCGTGTTGCCAAAGCATGGCGATCCGACTGAGGCGGCCACCGGCAAGCGACCGGGCGAAGGCGCCCTGCATCACCACATCGCCAGACGCATCTCGCTGACCAAAGAGGCTGGCGTAGCCGCCAATGAGCGGTGCCTGCGCCTGTGCGGCCTCTTGATGCAAGCCCTCTTGCTCCCGGGTCCAGTTGCGACTACGTCCCGTCAGCCGCATCACCGCTCGCTCCGATCCGGCGCTTCGCGCACAAGATCCTGCAAGGTGCCTCGCAGATCTTCAAACAGCGGTTGATGATGCAAGGTGCTGCGACTTGGACCGAGCACCCCTTCAAGCGAACCACGCAGGGCCGCAGACAAGCGGTGTCGCCCCGCCGCCAATGAACAGACGAGTTTCATTGAAGTCTCCTCTTCAGGTCTTCGAAAACACTGGGGAATTGTTTATCCGGGTCCGGGTCAAGGCCGGGATCGAATGGCCGTCGCTTGCGGACTGCGCGCGCCTCAGTCGCGTCGATTTTGGTCTGCCGGATCAGTGTCTTGGGGCGCACCTCTGGTCCATCGATTCATACGTGTGTCGGCGTTGGCTGACCGGGCGTTAAGACAATGAGTCAAGTTTCGGTTCAAGTGGCCGATTTCTGTTACGAAATCCGCGAAGCGCTTGTTGGACGCCGCCAACTCGCGGATCAGCCATGGCGCACAGCACCGTCGCAGCGGCGGCCCAGAGAAACAGCGCCATATGAGCGAGATCGCCCCGTTCGATGATTGAGCGGGGCACATCATCCAGCCACATCATGCCCCCTCACCGCGTGCGTGTTCGGCATCCCGCCCAGAAATATGTCCATAGCCCACAGCCTCACGCTTTTCGTCGCTGGTCAGGAAACTGGCCGCATCAACGCGTCGCCACAGCGCTTCGCGTTCTCCGGCCAGTGCCTCGATGGCGTCCAGATCCGGCTGCAATTGCAAATCCAGTTTCCAGGCAGGTGACAACCAGCTTGCCAAGGCCTGCGCCGTACGCTGTACGAGAGGCAGGACGGCGGCCCGCCAGAAAGCCCGGTTGGCTTCCTGATAATTCGAATAGGTGTTGTCGCCGGGTATGGCCAACAGCATGGGCGGCACCCCGAAAGCCAAAGCGATTTCACGCGCAGCCTGGTTCTTGGCCTCGATGAAATCCATGTCTTTGGGCGTCATCCCCATCGGCTTCCAGTCCAGCCCGCCTTCCAGCAACAAGGGACGTCCGGCATTTCGCGCACCTTGATAGCCGCTTTCAAGCTCGCTCTTCAGCCGATCAAACTGATCTGCCGTCAAGTTGACACTGTCCCCCATACCGTAGACCAGGGCGCCCGACGGACGGGCCGCATTGTCCAGCAGCGCCTTGTTCCAACTCGCCGCCGCATTGTGCAGATCGAGACTGGTCTGTGCCGCTTCGATAGGGGCAAACCCATAGTGATCGTTCAACGGGTGAAACAGTTTCAGATGCCGCAGAACCGCGACACCCCCACCTTCGCCTGCTTCCTCCGCCGGAATGCGAAGTGTACGCCCGGCCACGGTGTAGTCATAAGCCTGCGGCCAGCCGTCACTGCCCGGCACCACCCGCACCCGGTCGGGGCGCAACGCATGCAACTCCTGCGGAATACCAGCGACTGACACCTGTTCCAGATAGGCATTGCCGGACACCAGCAGATGACCATAGACGGTCTCAAGGAAGGTGCCGCGCGTCTCCTGCTGATTGGGATGTGTCAAAAGATCCAGCAAGGGATGCTGCACCAGTTCGCGCGGCCCGGCAAACAGCGACAGGGGAACGCTGGCGGCGGCCTCCGAGATCATGCGAACCGCCCGATAGACAACCGGATTGCGTGCAAAGCCCTCGCGGGTCAAAGCGGCATAATCGCGTGGCGTCCACACCGGTTGCGCATGAGCCTGAAGCGCCAGCAGCGGCCCGGCACGCGAGGCCTTCACCTCCTGCGGCTGGTCTGTTTGCCGTGCGAACACTGAATCAAGGAAGGAGGATAAGCCCATGATCTTGCGTGCCTTTCTTCTGTGTTTCAGAAAGTGATTCAAGCGGCTCGCGCTGAGTCAGCGTGCAACGCGCCTGCCCGCCTACAAGGAACGCAAACGCGGTGCGCCTTTGGGGCCAAGCATGAGGTCGGTCAAAGCCCAGACCAGCGCATCCAGTCGGTCGGGCGAGCGGCCCGTCGACAAGCCTCCGGGACCGAAATCGCTCATCTCGTCTTCCAGTTCGGGAAGCGCCCCCACATGCCGCACACGACCCTGGTCGTAGAGCATAGCCACCGGCTCGGCGCGCGAGAACTTGGCCCGCGTCGCCCGTACCTGCTTCACCGGAACGCTTGCGTCGACACTGGCGATCACCTCGGCCACCATCTCACCACCCTGGTTGACTTCCGCCACCAGACAGTCGGCAGCCAACCCGTGCCAGAGACCAGTGGCCACCGCCGCCCACTCGGACGGACGAGCCCGCTGACGGGATCGATCGGCCAGCACATAGGCCAGACCATCTTCCCCCATTCCCACCGCGATGATGCCACAGGCGTCTGCCTTGCGTCCCGAGGTTGCCGGTGGATCAATGGCGATGACAATGCGCGTCAGGCTTTCGGGTGCATGTGCCACTCGACAGGCCTCCAGCGTGTCACGTGTCCACAGCGCATCTGGCCGATCCTCGATCAATTCGCCATCCAGTTCCTGTCGGCCAAGACGGGTCCCGGCGTATCGGCCAACAACCGTCTCCAGAAATCCCGGTGCCAGGAAAGGTGCATTGGCGCGCGTCGGTGCATGGCTCACACAGGTGCGCTCGGTCCCCAACAAGCGTTTCAGGATCGGCACTGGACGCGGCGTGGTGGTGATCAACTGGCGGGGCCACTGGCCCAGCCGCAAACCGAATTGCAACATATCGAAGGTCTCCTCTGCATAACGCCACTTGGCGATTTCATCACACCAGGCAAGATCGAACTGCGGACCGCGCAGAGCCTCCGGATCTTCGGAGGAAAACGTCTGAGCGATGGCCCCGTTGGACCATTCAAGGCGCCGTCGTGTCGGCGTCCATACCGGCCGTTCTGCCTTGGGATGAACGCTGAGAATGCCGGAGACCCCTTCAACCATGACCTCGCGCACATCGGCCAGTGTTTCCCCGACAAGCGCTATGCGTCCATAGGCCGGGCCTGCAGCAGCGCTCCGGGTGTGCAGTTGCGTCGCCCCCCCTTGCTTGAAACCCTGGTGATTGGATCACCGTCTCCCTGACGGTCCAGTCGATGTCCTTGCGCCATGGCACGCACCCATTCCGCCCCGGCACGGGTTTTGCCTGCACCGCGCCCACCCATTAGCAGCCACACCATCCAGTCGCCCGGTGGTGGCAGTTGATGGTCATGCGCAAACGTCGGCCAATCGGTGAGCAGAAACCGGATTTCCGCCGCACTAAGGGTTGCAAGGGCCGCATCAAGGTTGCGATTGCGGACACAAGCGGCCAAGACGCTCCGCAAGCTGGGCCCGCAAGGTCTCGGGGTCACCAAGCTCATCGTCTGCCCCCTCGTTTTCCAGATGGCTGGTTTTCTTCAAGTCCAGCAGAACACTCAGCGTGCGGGCAAGACTGGCAAGTGTTTTGACCGTCTTGTCGATTTCGCCAAGATCGCTGGAGACACTCGCTTCCAGCAACAGCTCCTTGAGCCGGGCTTCCATCTGGTCCACCTGGCTGGCAAAGGCCTGATAGAGGCGCTCCACAAGGTGAGGCTGACCGTCCGCTGCAGACGATGCGCCGGGGTCGGAGCCTGTGGCTTCCGGCAGCGTCGCCATAAGCTGGCGCACCTCATCCGGCACCTCGACAGCGGACGAGACCAACGGGTCAAGTGACTGGCTCGACAGTGCTGACTGCGCAGTCTCGTCCTTATCCGACGGAGATGCGCCTGAGCGGTGCCGTCCGGTCTTTCGCCCCCTCATCAAACGATCCGTGCGTTGGGCAAACCGTGTTGGACCCTTGCGTGACACTTGCGCCTCCCGCTTGCAGTTATTCCTCGGCAAAACCGGAAATTCGGCCATAAAAAAAGCCGCTTGGGCGGAATGAGCGAAACTTGTGCTCACACGGCCAAAGCGGCTTACAATGTTTGTTCAAGAAACAGATGCAGCATCAAAAATGCCAACACATCCAAACAGCGCCAGACACGACATTCCAGCATCACTCAACACCGACAGGTCAGGCCGGGCAGAAACTCTCAAGATGTCTGGAGACGCAAACCCGAAGCGGTGACTCAATCTCATCAGCACCAATCGGATCCGATGAGTTAAGTCGTCTTACACTTCTTCGAGCATGACAAAAACCTATCAGACCATCGTCACGCTGTCAAGAATATATTCCTATTTCAGGATCTTTCCGATCCGATCTCCAGTCTCCCTCGTAAACAAAGTGAGTTTTCCGTTCAGTTTTTCGATGGAGCATCCTCATGCATAGAAGACAATTTCGACGGTTTGTCGCCAGCCTGACACTGGCCGCGACCCTGCCTCTCGCCGGTGGTCTTGCCCTCTCACAAAGCGTGCAAGCGACGGACATGCACAAAACCAAGATGATGCACGACAAGATGCACAAGACGATGATGCATCAGCAGATAACCGCCTATAAACCGCTTGTGCTGGAGACGTTTTTCCAGGGCCGCACAGTTGGTCACGGTGCGTTCACCAGCAAGATTGCCGGTGTGCATCGCAAGCTTACCGCTTATATGCACGGCTCATGGGATGCGCGCCACTATCGCTTCACCCTGCGCGAGGACATCCGCTACGACGACGGTGAGCGCGATCATGCCGTATGGGTGTTTCAAAAGCTCAGTAACGACCACTATGTCGGTCAGCGCTCGGACGTCATGACCATCGTGCAGGCCCGTCGCACCAAGGGAGCGCTTGGGTTCTCCTATGTCACCAGCGTTCCGGTCAAGGATAGCAAGACCGAATTGCGTTTCTCAGACACCCTGACCCAGACCGGGCCGAAGACTGTGATCAACACCTCGAAGGTCACCAAATTGGGCATCCCCGTTGGCAAGGTCTACATCACATTCAAACGCCCCTGATCTTCAGCGGCGCGCAAGACAGGTCTTGTGCGCCGCATGGCACGTGATCCAGGAAAAACGCGGCATGACCAAATTGTAATGGAGCCGATCTCGCATTAACCCGTTATCAAGTCGCAGCCGACCTGGTTTTGGACCTTCCAGCGCATATGCCGCCCCCCTCCGGCCCCGTGCTGGAAGGTCCGAAACCTGACGACATGATATTGAAATCATTTTATGATGAGCATGTTTTCGGCAGCCCAGCCTTGATCGCCAGGAGATTGCATGACCCCTTCGAGCATTGTTTCTTTTCCTTCCCGCTATTTCGCCTTGGTTCTGTCTGTCGCCCTAACACTGCTCGGGATCCTGTTAAGCGCAACCGCATCGCCCGACTTTATCTGGCTGACGCTTGTGGCATTGGGGCTCATGCTGGTCGGACTGCGCGATCTGATGCAGAAGAGCCATTCGATCCTGCGCAACTATCCGATCATCGGCCATTTCCGCTACATGCTGGAAACCATCCGGCCAGAGTTGAGACAGTATTTTTTCGAAAGCAATCTTGACGGAACACCGTTCTCACGCGAGCAGCGCAGTCTGGTCTACGACCGCGCCAAGAACATCGAAGGCAACAAGCCCTTCGGAACGGAATACAACGTCTATTCCAACGAATATTCCTGGGTGAACCATTCCATCGCTGCCAAGCGTCCAGAAGAAAATCTCGAAGAGAACATCGAAACCGACGACATGATGCGCGTTCTCATCGGCGGTCCGGACTGCAAGCATCCCTATTCGGCCTCCATCTACAATATTTCCGCCATGAGCTTCGGAGCTTTGAGCGCCAATGCCATCTCAGCCCTCAACAAGGGCGCCAAGATGGGCAATTTCGCCCATGATACTGGCGAAGGCTCGATCTCGCGCTATCACCGGGAAGGCGGCGGTGACCTGATCTGGGAATTGGGGACCGGCTATTTCGGTTGCCGCAAGCATGACGGAACCTTTGATCCTGACAAGTTTGCCAAGAATGCGCAAACCGAACAGGTCAAGATGATCGAAATCAAGCTCAGCCAGGGTGCAAAGCCCGGGCACGGCGGCGTTCTCCCGGCCGCCAAGATGACGCCGGAAATTGCCGAAGCCCGCGATGTGCCGCTTGATCAGGACTGCATTTCGCCGCCCGCCCACTCCGCGTTCAACACCCCCATAGAGATGATGAATTTCATCAAGCAGCTGCGCGAGCTCTCCGGTGGCAAGCCGGTTGGCTTCAAGCTCTGCATCGGTCATCGCTGGGAGCTGATGGCCATTGTCAAGGCAATGCGGGAAACCGGCATCAAACCGGACTTCATCGTCGTTGATGGCGCAGAGGGGGGACTGGGGCAGCACCGCTGGAATTTTCCAACCGCCTCGGCACACCCTTGCGTCAGGGCCTCACTTTTCTGCACAATACGCTGGTCGGTGCCAACATGCGCGACGACATCCGCATCGGCGCCAGCGGCAAGCTGATCAGCGCGTTTGATATTGCGCAAGCGCTGTCCATGGGCGCGGACTGGGTCAATTCAGCACGCGGCTTCATGTTCGCAGTCGGTTGCGTTCAGTCGCAAGCCTGCCACACCAACCGCTGCCCGGTGGGTGTGGCAACGCAAGACCCCAAGCGCCAGAAGGCTCTGGTGGTGCCGGAAAAGTCGGAACGCGTCTGGCACTTCCATCGCAACACACTGAAAGCCCTTCTGGACTTTGCCTGTGCCTCAGGTCACGAAAGCCCACGAGATTTCAAACCGGAACACTTCTACCTACGCGAAGGCCACCGAGAGGTCCTGCCCGCCAGCACTGCCATCGAGTGGCTCAAGCCGGGCGACTTGCTGTCTGACAAGGATCTGCCGGGGTATTCCACCTATTGGGCGATGGCCACGGCAGAAAGTTTCGATCCTGTCAAAAGTGTTCCTGAAGCCAAGGAAGAACGTCAGGACGATGATCAGGAAGACAACACGCCCCGCGACACGGACGAAAAGTCCGGCGATTAACGCTCTCCTCTCCCGCCTTCATCTGCCACTCTGCAGTGGAGGCGGGACACTTTTACGCTGCCAGCGCAGCATCGTCAGTCTTTGACCTGATCCTTTTGAGGATCCCGCTCGGGCCAGTCGACCAGATGGCTTTCGTACTCTTCCAACTCCATGCCGACTTCGCTGACCGTGCGGCCCTGCACGGAAATACCCGCCTGATGCACGGTCTCCGGATCTCCTGAGACCAACGGGTGCCACCAGTAAAGATCATGGCCGTCACGAATCAGCCGGTAGCCGCAGGTAGGCGGCAGCCAAGTCAGTGTCTGCACTTCCTCGACCGTCAACTGGATACAGTCAGGCACGGTCGCCGCGCGATTTTCATAGTCCTTGCACCGGCAACTCTCGCCATCCAGCAACTGACAGGCAATGTTCGTCCACGCAATGGCGCCGGTATCCCAGTCTTCCAGCTTATTCAGACAACACCGTCCACATCCATCGCAGAGGCTTTCCCACTCTGCACTGGTCATCTGATCAAGACGTTTTGTCTTCCAAAACGGTTTCACCTTGGAATTATGTGGTTCTACGATTGATTTCATCGACGGTTTCGAGTTCCTTTGGCAAGGGGATTATCAGCGCCCTATCATGGTTGATCGACACACAGCAAGCAGGACGTTGAAACGTGGTGGACGACAAGACGTCATCGGATGCGGATAAGCACCCGGATGCGCAGGGGAAGGATATACCATCTTCCACGCCCACCGGATCTGGCGAGGGGGCACCTGAGCGCGCGCCGCGCCAACGTCTTACAGTGCGCCAGTTCCTGCTGTTGAGCGATGCTTGGGTCGACACCTTTCTGTGGCGTGGTGGCTCTGCCCTGAGACGTTTCTTCGAGAATTATGACGCCTTTTTGCGGCGATTTCGCGCCCGTGGCATCTGGCGTGTGTTGGCTGAACTGGGGTCCGACGGCATTACCTATGGCATTGCCGGGCTTATCGTCATGCTGGCCCTCGCGCAGCCCTCATTCCATGCGACCGAAAAGGCGGACTGGAAGACCACCAACGACTTTGCTGTCACTTTTGAAGATGCCGATGGCGACGAGATCGGACGACGCGGCATTGTCCTGAACGACAGCGTGCCGCTGTCTGAAATGCCCGACAATCTCATCAAGGCAACGCTTTCAACGGAAGACAGGCGCTTTTACCAACACTTCGGCATCGACGTGATGGGCACATTGCGCGCCATCGCGGTCAATGCGCAGGCAGGTGGCGTGGTGCAAGGCGGGTCCACCCTCACCCAGCAGTTGGCCAAAAACCTGTTCCTGTCCAATGAGCGCACCTTGAGCCGCAAGATCAAGGAAGCCTTTCTGGCGCTGTGGCTGGAAGCCAATCTGTCCAAGGACGAAATCCTCAAGCTCTACCTTGATCGCGCCTATATGGGGGGGGCGTGTTCGGAGTGACCGCGGCAGCAAAATTCTATTTCGGCAAAGATGTGCGCTCTCTCAATCTGGCGGAATGTGCCATGCTGGCGGGGCTTTACAAGGCGCCGACCAAATACGCTCCGCATGTCAATCTGCCCGCCGCCCGCGCCCGCGCCAATGAAGTACTGACCAATATGGTTCAGGCCGGCTATCTGACAGAAGGTCAGGTTCTGGGCGCAAGGCGTAATCCGGCCACGGCCATTGACCGCGCACAACAGCAGGCTCCCGAATATTATCTCGACTGGGCCTTCCAGCAAGTCCGCGACCTCGCCAAGACAACACCTGACCTGTCGCGCAACCGCATTCTGACAGTGCGCACCACCTTTGAACCCGAGTTACAACGGGCGGCGGATCAGGCGGTCACCTCGATCCTGGACCAGAACAGCGAAAGCCGCCGGGTCGATGAATCCGCCCTCGTCTCCATGCGTCCAGATGGCGCCGTGGTGGCCATGGTCGGCGGGCGCTCTTATGGCAAGAGCCAGTTCAACCGTGCTGTCGATGCCTTGCGCCAGCCGGGATCATCGTTCAAGCCCTTCGTCTATATGACGGCGTTTCTCAATGGCTTTACACCCAGCACCACCATCATTGACGGGCCAATCCACATCGGCAATTGGAGCCCGCGCAATTATGGTCGTCGCTATCATGGCCGCGTAACGCTGGAAACAGCTCTGACCCACTCCTACAACACCGTTCCCGTCCGCCTCGCACAGAAAGTGGGCCGCAAGGCCATCGTCGAGATGGCCTACAAGATGGGTATCACCCATGAACTGACCATTTCGGCCAGTCTGCCGCTTGGCGCCTCGGATGTGTCCGTCATCGACATGGCAGCGTCTTACGCATCCTTTGCCAATGGCGGGTACCGGGCCAAACCTTATGCCATCGTCAATGTGCGCGATAGCAACGGCGATGTTCTTTACAAGCATGACAGCAATCCGGAGCACCGCACGCGCATCCTGCCCGCCAAGCAGGTTGCCGAAATGAACCAGTGTCTGGTGAATGTAGTGGAAGCCGGAACCGGGCGGCAGGCTCGCCTTGAGGGCGTCGTGGCCGCAGGCAAGACCGGCACCACCTCAGCCTACCGCGATGCGTGGTTCGTCGGCTACACCGGCAACTTCTCAACAGCGGTCTGGCTCGGCAACGACAACTTCAGCGAGACCAACCGGGTTACCGGCGGCAATCTGCCTGCCATGACGTGGCACGCCTATATGGAAAAGGCGCAAAAAACCATGGCGCCCGCTGCAATGCCCGGCATAGACATTTCAACACTGCCGCGGTTCCCCAAAACGCTGGTGGTGGAAGAAAAGAAGCCGCAGACCCGCCCCGACAAGCTGTCACCAGAGACCGAACAGGTTCTGAGCGATGTTCGAGACGCCTTTGAAAGCCTCGCGCCTCGCGCCGAAGTTGATCCGGCAGGTCCCATGCGGGCTCCCGTTCGCGACGTCACACCCGCCCCGCCGGGCAAACAAGCTACCTTAGACACGGCGCACACCAGAGATGTCGCTAACCTTGAACGGGTCCTCCAATGACCACCCGTTACACGCCACGTCGGCGGTTGTCCGATCCTGAACCTTTGCTACACGACGACGCGCCCTTCGAGACGCCGCGCATTCTGCGTGACAGTCATCCGACGCCGCTGTCGTCGCTGGCAACACTCATGCTCATTCTGGTGTTCGGCACATTTCTGGGCATCCTGTCAGCCTATTACCTGATTGACCGGGCCCAACCTCTCGACCCGCTGAAGATTGGTCCCTGGGTTGTCGCGCCCCGCGCTACCGCGCTGGAAGCTGACCCCTACTCCAACGCCATCTATACCCGCGATGCCCGCATCCCGCTGGCAGACGGCGAAGGGCTGGTCATGGAGGCACGCACAGACAGCTTTGGCCGCACGCTGAATTCGTCCTGCACCTATCGCATCTACGGGACGACGCCAAACGCACGCCTGTGGACGTTGACGGCCACCGACCGAGAGGGACACTTGCGCCAGACAATCGCCGGTCGCAGTGATATTTCCAGCCGGCAGATTCTCTGGCAACCGGATGCCAGCTTCAAGATTACAGCGGCCAACATTCCTCAGTCTGGCAACTGGCTGCCACTACCGCGGGCGGCGGGTCGCTCAAATGACATCATGCTGACACTCAGACTTTACGACACCCGCGCCACCAACGCAGACGCCCTGAAAGGGGCCTCCCTGCCCGCCATCACCCGACTGGGCTGCCAATGAGACTGTCTCCCCGCTTCAGTTGGACGCTTGCCATTCTTGCCACGCTTGCATTGGCGACAATCGTTCACATTCTCATTGTTCTGACGATCCCGCAGAAGGTCACACACGGCAGCTACGTGCGGGTCAGCAATCTGGGCCCGAAACAGCAATTCAATCTGCTGGATACAGTCACGCCTGCAAACGAGCCGCTTCCCTCACTTGATCCGGCCATGGCCCATGCCACCTGCAGCTATTCGCTGGAGGATGGGCCGGTGTATCTTTCGGCCAACATTCCAACGTCGTTCTGGTCAATGGGCCTGTTTGATGACGCAGGCAAGGTGGTCTACAGCCTCAACAACCGTACGGTCGGGTCCGACAGTCTGTCCATGGTGGTGCTCACCTCAAGCCAGCTCAATGCGCTGCGCAAGAAGGATCCGGACGACTTGAAGGAAATGATCGTTATTGAAAGTCAGAGCCTGCACGGCTTCGTACTGCTGCGCGCCTTTGTCGATCACGATTATGACCGTGCCCGAATCAACAGCGCGCTGAAAAGCGCCTATTGCGGCGACCTGACAGACGCGGGATAAGATCCCGCGTCTGCTCTCTTCTTGTCTTTGGCAAATTTGGTTCGCCTGCGATCAGTGCAAGGCGGCAGGCTTGCCGCCCGTGTCGATGGGCCTCACGAAAAACACCAGAGGCGTAACGATCAAGGTTCCCAAGGCCAGCAAATAAAACAGGTCATTATAGGTCATCACAAGCGCCTGTGTATTCACCTGCTGGCTGATCATGGCGTAGCCTGCGGCACTAGCTCCCCGTCAGGTTCGTCATATCGCTCAGATATCCCTGCACCGCAGGCGAGTTGGCCGGCATCGTGCTGTCGATGCGCAAGGTATGCAGCGCCAAACGCTGGCTTTGCACCACGGCGATAGAGGCCAGCGCCAGCGAGCCGCCGAGATTACGGGCGGCATTAAACAACCCGGACGCATCGCCTGCATTTTCACGTGACACGGACGAGATCAACGCCTGATTCAGGAACATCATGCTCAGGATCGTTCCCGTGCCGCGCATGAGCTGCGAAAAAACGAAGGCTCCGCCGGTTGCGGTGGGGGTCAACTCGGTCTCCAGCCATGCACTCAAGGCCATGATCAACATGCCAAGCCCCACGGCAAAACGGATATTGAGATACTTGCCCAACAGAGGCATGAAGAACATCAGGCACAGGCTGGGTAAACCGCTTAGCAGCACGATGTAGCCTGATTGCAAGGCATCGTACCCGGCAACTGTCGCGAGAAACTGCGGAATAGCGTAGGATGTACCGTAAAGCACCATCCCCACGACAATGCCCATCATCACGATTGCCCCAATCTGCCGGTCAAGCAGCAGACTGAGCCGGATGATCGGTCGTTTGGCCGTCATCTGTCCGGTGATCATGAGGCAAAATCCGGTGACAGAGACCGCAGCCATCGTGCGGATCAGCTCGGATGAAAACCACTGTTCACGCTGGCCTTCTTCCAGAAACACGGTCAGACCGCCAAGGAACATGGCCAGCCCGAAGATCCCCAGCCAGTCGGCCTCACGCACCAGTTCAAGATGCGCCTTGCGGTGGGGCAAGCCCATCAAGAGCAGTGTGGTCAGCACGGCGCACACCGGCAGGTTGATGAAAAAGGCGTAGTGCCAACTGACATTCTCGGTCAGAAAGCCTCCGATCACGGGACCAATCACAGGCCCCATCACGGCAGTCACCCCGAACATGGCATTGCCAATCGGCTGTTTCGAACGTGGCAACCGGGTGGCGATAATAGTCATCGCCGTGGGGATCAGCGCGCCGCCGGTAAACCCTTGTCCGACGCGCCCGATGATCATTGTGATCAGATTGTCCGAAAGACCGCACACCATGGAAAAAACAGTGAACAGCGACGTGGCAACCAACAAAAACGTTCTGAGGCCAAACACCCGTTCCAACCATGCGGCCAGAGGAATGATGACGATTTCAGCCACCAGATAGGCCGTGGCAATCCAGGTGCCCTCGGTGCCGGTGGCACCAATTTCGCCCTGAATGGTCGGCAGGGACGAATTGACGATGGAAATGTCGAGGGTCGCCATGAGAGCGCCCAACGTCCCCGCCGCCACAGCGAGCCAGGCGCCCGGTTCGACGACGTCCTCTTCGGAGACCGGCTTTGTGGCCGCCATGTTATTTCCCCTGCCCGTCAAATTGCTGCTGCTCTTGCTGCACCTTGTCCAGTCGTCCCTTGCCGGAGCGGGTATCGACGGTGACATCGGCCGACAGACCGGCAACCAGAAGCTTGCGCGTTTCAGGCCCGACATTCAGAGCGATACGCACTGGCACCCGCTGCACGATCTTGGTGAAGTTGCCGGTCGCATTTTCCGGCGGGATCAGTGAGAACTCGGCCCCTGTTCCTGGCGAGATGCTTTCCACATGCCCTTTCAGCGTCACGTCAAGGCAAGGCATCCAGCGTCACGTCGGCGCTCATTCCCACCTTCATGAGGCCCATCTGGGTTTCCTTGTAATTGGCAGTCACATAGGCATCATTCACCGGCACCACCGACATGACCCGAGTGCCAGGCTGAACATATTGCCCGACACGCACGGTCTTGCTGCCAACGCGCCCATCCGCGCTGGCACGAAGAGTGGTCGCGGCCAGATCCGTCTTGGCGGCAGCCAGTTCAGCCTTTGCGCTTTGAACCTGCGCCTGAGCCTGAGCAAGCTGCGCCTTCAGCGCGCTCGTGTGATTGACGGATTGCTTCAGCGCCGCCTGAGCAGCCTCAAGCTGTGCCTTCGACACATTGGCGTTCATCACCAATTCGTCGTACTTGTCCTTGGTCGAAGCGCCGGTTTCCGCCAGATGCTGATATTTTGCGGCCAGAGACTGGTTGTACTGCGCCTGCACCTGAATCTCGTCGACTTTGGCCTTGTTTTGGGCAATGATCGAAGATTGTTCGTCCAGGGCGCCTTGTGCGCTGGCGACATTCGCCGTCGCTTCGGCAACTTGCGCTTCGTATTGGTTCACCTTGACGTTGTAATCGTCCTGGTCGATCTGCATTAATGGCTGGTCTTTTTTAACCACCTCATTGTTGCGAACCAGAACCTTCGCCACATAACCGGAGACCTTTGGTGCAACGGTAATAATGTTGGCTTGCAGATAAGCATCATTGGTATTTTCGAAATACTGACCATAGGTCTTGTAGCGATAGTACCACGCTCCAACCGCGACGATGACCACAAGAGCGCCTCCCAGCAAAATACGGCGTCTGCGGCCTGTTTTGACTGGCTTCGGCGGCTCATTCGGGGCATCAGAGCTGGTGGAAGCGCTTTTCTGTGCCTCGGTGTCACTGGATTGAATCGTGGTGTCTGGTTCTTGCGGCATGTTCACCCTTGCGGCGCGCTGGTCGCCTCAGCTATAAAACAATCACAGCCATATATAATGGTACCTCACGAATAGCAATTACAATGCCTGACCTGACAAAAATTACTGAAGATTTTGGCCGCATTCATTTTCGCTTGCACCGGGTGCTCGACCGGGCGATGACGCGCGAGGGGGTATCGCTGGCCCGTTACAAACAGCTCGTCATCATCAAGAAATTGACGCGTCCGCGAGCAAGCGATATCGCTCAGATCCTGAATTATTCACCACGCACCATCACCCAGGCCCTTGATGCTCTGGAGCGTGAGGAGCTGATCCTTCGCAAGCCGGACCCCGATGATCGACGTTCCAAGCTGTTGGAACTCACCGACAAGGGCCGGGCAGCGATTGAAAGCTCGGAACCAGCCCGCCGCACGACCGTCGATGAGACCTTCGGCAAATTGTCGGACGACGATCTGGAGCAATTGAGCCACATCCTGACAAAGCTCGCCAAGCTCACTGATGGACTGGCCGAGATCTAGGCTGAGCATCCATAACTGCGCTTCGAATGGTCGGAGCAGACGCAAACAACCCGCATGTCTTTTCAAGAAGGGCAACCGGAGGACCAGCGGCGTGGCAACGCGCCACAAAGCCGCCTTTGCAGCCGCACCGCTTATTTGATCGGCGCGGGACGTTCCATCCCCCAATGGGTGTAGATGCGGGAATGACGGATGGGCGAGATTTGCTCTGCCGCAGCCTGCTCATAGGTATCGCATTTATTTTCCGCCAGACGCACCTGCCCGCGCAGGGTCCGGATTGCCTGATTGACTTCCCACAAGCGGTTGCCGGTCGGTGGCGTTTCAAGCTCCAGCTTGTCCAGTGCAACGCCATAGGCTTTCATCCGGTAGCGCAAGGCCTGCCCGACCCAGCCGATGATCTGACGGTTTTCCCAGACCCGCGCCTTTGTGCCTGCGAAGGCCTCCTGCGTTGTGACCCGCTTGTTGGAGAGCACGCGCAAACGTTCATCATCGGCCTTCTCGACCCGCACGGCCACCTTGCAGAATGGCATCACCAGATCCGCATCGCCCTTGGCGTCGGACGCAATACGGTCATAACGCGCATCGCTGGATCGAA
Organism: Roseibium sp. 10G30-5; assembly: GCF_055809635.1. Classification (NCBI taxonomy): domain Bacteria; kingdom Pseudomonadati; phylum Pseudomonadota; class Alphaproteobacteria; order Hyphomicrobiales; family Stappiaceae; genus Roseibium; species Roseibium sp. 10G30-5. The sequence goes on along the minus strand of NZ_CM147918.1, from coordinate 3,348,800 downwards.
ACTTGTCGGAACTCAGGAAGATATAATACAGGTCTGGCGGAATGCGACCTTCGGTTTCCGGCAGCACACGCGTGCGCGCCAGTTCTGCCAGAGTGCCGCCGATCCAGTCCTTGGCCCAGGGCGGACGCACCAGCGACCACGCCCGTTGACGCATCAGCTTTTCATCGTCGGTGTAATGAAATTTCGAAACGGGATCGCCGCGCAACCGTGCATTGGCCTTGCCCAGGATTGGCATAACCTTGTCATGAACGAAATCCGGTTCAGAGCGGCCAAAGTCGCCGTCGGGCCGGGTGCATCCCGCCAGTAGGGTCAGGCAGATGCCACCAGTGCCAATCACGCCAAGGCGTGCCGCAGATTTCGCAAATCGCAACAGTCCTGCCCGCGCAAACACGTTGCAGGATCCGAACGACAAGTAGCCCATAAAACGGTCTCCGCTGCTCATGCACCGACCGCTTGAAATGGCTGGTCGGTCATTCTGAAGCAGGCTCTTTCGACGACTGCTCCCGATCCAGAACAGCATGATTCCGTGTGTCCGGGACAGGTTTGTCTTCATATCGAACACTGGGAAACTGCACAAGCTCTGCGGGGCCTTGCGAAGACCGCCGCAGTCTGGCTGCACGCGCCTGCGCCAAAGCCCTGACGGATCGTGGCGCAGTGGAAAAGTCGAGAAGTGTTCCCATCGTCAGCTCCTTTGCTGCAAGGCCAACAGCGGCCGGCAAAAAAACGGGGGACGCAATACCGATCTATTTGATTACGCGCTGTTACGGTTAACAGCCCGCTAACGCTTTCACGCTTAAATCATACACAGAACTGAACAGATTCTGCTCTCTAGTAGTCTTGCGTAGAAGAGACCCCATGCATCGCCTGAACGTGCAACATGACGCCCTTGCCAAAAAATCCAATGCCAATACGGGCAGTTTTGATGCTCCCGAGGGGGTTCTTCTGGCTGCCACCGAACTTTTTGTCGCCCGTGACGATCACAATGCCTATGAGGTTTCCCTGTTCCGCGAGTTGACGCTGCAACTGCTGCCGACAACAAACGACACCAACAAGCGTAGCATTCGTCTGCAGCAATTGTTGCGCCATGAAAATGCGCCGCGCGAGATCCTTGAGGCCCTGGCCTCAGATCCCGATCCGCTGACCGCTTATATCATCCTGACCAATGTCGCCGACTTGCCAGCCCATGTGCTCATCACACAGGCACGCGATGGCGCCGACAGTCTGCGCAAGGTGATTGCCGAGCGCGACGACCTGTCTGCTGAGATCATTGGCACCTTGCTGGCCCATGCTGGCCCCGATGTTGTCTGGCAGGTTCTGGCGCGTCTGCAATTCAACGTATCCGAGCAGGACCTCGATACCATCTGCGGCCGGGCCGACATCATGAGCGTGCTTGGCCAACAACCGGAATTGCGCAACTGCCTGACCGGCAGCCACAAGATCCGCCATTATCTGCGCATGGACGGCGAGCAGCGCAAAGAAGCCCTTGCGGCCATCGAATTGCAGAACGTTGTCGAAGATGTTCAAAACAGCGGTCCGGCACTATCGCAGTTCCGCCTGTCCGCCGATGCGCTTGAGGCCTTGAAGAAACTCGCATTTGCCGACGATGAAGATCCCTTTATCGATGAATTTTCCCGCATCCTGTCTCTGCCACGCGAGTTCTGTGAGCGCGCTGTCTTTGAAGATGATGGGCAGGCTCTGGCCATTTGCCTGAAGGCAGTTGGCTTTGAAACGGTGCATGTCTCGCAGATTCTGGTCAGGCTTGTCGGTGACTATCTGCCCTATGCGGTGCTGCGGGATCTGATCCGGTTTTTTCAGAACGTCAGCGACCGTGCCTGCCACCGGTTCCTGTCGACATGGATCGAGACGGAAAACAAAGTCGCTCCGAACGTCCATCCGACGTCACAGTCTGCGGCCCATTCCGCCGTTTACCTCGACAGTCACCGCGCCCGCGGTGATGGCGCGACCCGTCAGGCAATCTGGGAAGAGATCGACAAGATCGAAGAAATTCTGCGCTTCGGTTGAAGAGATCCGAGATCATGCGGTAACTGATCGCATGATCGTCCTGCAAAAGCGCTCGCAGACATCCGCGCAGGCATGCAAAAACCTGCGCCTCCCTCAAGTGCTCACCTTGTCTCAAAATGAATAGATAGCCTTTAGACGGTGGCCTACCGCGTTCAGAACTTGAAGACCGCATCCGCTTCGCTGACACCGGGCTTTTCGCTCTCGCCGTCGCCCTCGTCCACCACAGGCAGATCCACGGCACCGTCGCGCATTTCAAGCTCAACGATCCAGATATCGGGGTCCAGATTGCGCTCGCGGTCGACGCGCGCCTGCACCTTGTCACGCCCGACAAGAGAGAAAATCTTCTCGAAAAGGCGCCCATCCGGCTGATCCAGAAAATAGGCTTGCGGTGCCGGGCCGTAAAAATCGAAAGTCCCATCCAGCCGATCCACGGTGATGTAGATCGCCCCCGCCTCTTCCGAACCGCGACGGATGATCCCGGCATAGCCGTTGGCAGCAAAGGTCTTGCGGATCAACGCCGCGACATAAAAATCAGAGGTAACGCGCATGGAAGCGCTCCTTCAGATGACGTCAGGGCATCTGGTCGACGCGTCTCAGCCGATTTTCTTGCCGCTGACGCGTTCAAGGGTCTTGATGACATCATTGGTCAATGTGCCGGTGATCGGCAAGCCCCGATCAAGCTGAAAACGCTCAATCGCGCTGGCCGTGTTGCCGCCCATCATGCCATCCGGCTTCAGCGGCCCATACCCCGCTTTCGCCAGCAGCGCCTGAACCTCGCGCAACACCGGATCCCCCTCGTTGGTGACATCGCTGCCGTCATCCGGCGTCTGGCTGACCTGCGCAATGATCCGGCCAACCGATCCGTATTGGCTCGATTGGTCATGGCTGGACGAAGACGTGCTGGCCGTCATCAATGGCTCATCAGGCTTGGGCATCGGTGCAGGAATAGACGAGATCGTCTGTCCGTCCGAGGTATCCTGCAAGGTGATGGAGGCTAACAAGCCCTGACTGGGATCGCCGCTCTGCGACATGTGACTGAGGCGCTGATAATGCAGGATGGCGCGTTCCGTGGCAGGTCCGCTCAGGCCGTCCAGCGGTCCCTCATACATGCCCAGACGGCGCAGACCGGTTTGAATTTCCAAAACAAGAGACGATGGTTTTGGCGCACTCACATCGCTGGTCGCGTCGACATTTTGCACCGAGGAGACAGCCGTGCGCGTGCGAAACAGCGGCGCAGGATGTTTTCCGGGCTGCAAGCCGATTGCGTTGGCAACGATCAAACCAGACGTCAGAAGGATCACGATAGCGCCGCCGATGGCAACCGGATTGTCACGCGCAAGACTGCCCACGCGCCCGGCCTGTGCGGCAGAGCGTTTTCCTTCCAAGTCCTCTCGTCTCATGTTCTTCATGCGCGCCATGCGTCTTGTCTCTTATGCAATTCTGCGACGGTCTTCCCCGTCAACTCTACCATGTACGATGTCGATTTCAGTTTTCACGTTGTGCGGAACCGACGGTGCCTGCGGCACAACCGGCGCATTCGATTCCTCAGTGTGCCTGAGTGGCAGCGAGACACGAGCCCTTGTTCCATGCTGATCCTCGCTTTCCACACTCAGCGCGCCGCCATGCAGCTCCGCCAGGCCTTTGACGATTGACAGGCCAAGGCCGCAGCCGCCGATTGATTCTCCGCTGGTGGGCGCGATGCGCACAAACGGCTCTCCAAGGCGCGACAGGGCCTCGCGCGGAATACCGACGCCGTGATCCTGCACGACCAGCTCGACCTTCTCTCCGACGCGTTGAGCACCCAAAGTCACCTGATCGCCCGAGCGGGAGAACTTGATGGCATTGGACAGAAGGTTCAACACCATCTGTTTCACGGCGCGCGCATCAGCAGGCACCTGTGGCAGGCGCTCCGGCACAGCCAGGGTCAGCGACACCCCAGCTTCATTGGCGACAGGCGCCATCATGGCCTGACATTCTTTCAGACACAGCCCCAGATCGACGGATTCCAGCGACAGAGACATATGCCCGGTTTCAAGGCGGGACGTATCGAGAATTTCTTCGACCACCTGCAACAAGTGACGTCCCGACTGGCTGATCAATGCGGCGTATTCGCGCGTTTTTGCCAGCCGAAGATGTTCATCGTTCAAGCTCTTCATCATGTCGGAAAATCCGATGATGGCATTCAGCGGTGTGCGCAGCTCGTGTCCGGCCGTGGCAATGAAGTGGGTCTTCGCAAGGCTTGCTGCTTCAGCCCGCGCACAGGCCTCATGCATCGCGGCGTCATGCAGCTTGCGCACTGAAATATCCTGAAGAACCAGATCCAATGTCAGATCGGTCGCCTGCGGATTGGCTGAGAGACACAGTTCGATCCAGCCGAACTCCACGGTCCCCTTTTGGCCGGGACTGCTTTCGCCTTTGCGCAGGCGCACTTCCAGGGTGGCTGTTTCCCGGTCTCCGGCTCGAACATCTGCCAGTGCGGTCAGCCAGGCTGGACGATCCGCCACATGCAGACGCGAGAACAGCCAGTCGCCTTTGGCCTGATTTTCAGGAAAACCAAGAACCGCTTCCAATGCACCCTCACGGATGTCGATTTGTCCGCTGTCCTGCAAACGACAGGTCAGACTGTCGCTGCGTCGGGTCACCAGCGCGGAGCGTTGATCGCTGTCACGCGCTTCTGCCCGGTAGTGCCGGTTTTCCGACATGAGCGAATTGAGATGAATGAGCACATAGGCGCAGGCACTGCCCCCGGCAAGTGCAGCAAACACCGGCGGCGTCCCGATCAACTGAGCACTTTCCGGCAAGAGCGACAGCGTTGTCAGAGAGGCAAGCGCCAGAGCGCAACCGAACAGTCCTTTGCGACGTTGCCCATAGGCTGACGCAGCAACAGGCAGCGCCGTCAGCCACGCGAGCCCAGCCGAATGCAGACCACCAGTCAAGGCGCACAAGGCTGTGACGGCCATCGCCAGAAGGACGAGGAAAATAGAATGAGCGCGTGCGAGATCACCGCTTTGCGACAGATACAACGCCAGCGGCCATTGGGCGATCAGGACGGCCACAATGACCAGCATCGGCAGGCTGATGCCACCGGACAAAGCCAGCGACAGCGGCATGATCACGAGCGCGGAGGACCCGGCAAGGACCGCGCCCGCCAAGAACGACATGTGCCGGGATTCTTCCAGAGAATCCCCGATCGCACCTGGATGAACGAACATCCTCAGTGCGGCGCACAGCCTTTCGGTAACGCGAGCAAATCTGGACAGGTGATTACGCACAACAACTCCACCAAGGCCAAGCACAACGGCCGAAGCAACTTCAACTGTCACCATAATGCCGGGCACCACTTAAGGAACGATAAAGGATAACAAAATCTCACTCGTTTCTTACACATCGCTTATTTTTCAATGGTTTATCGAATGCATAAAATTTGAATCAAATTCGATTCCCATTTGATGAAAATGCCGATGGTGAAATGAACCTGAGCTTTGGACGATCCTGCTAAAAACATCTTCATGCCGAAGCTGAGCCATCAAAAGAGCCAGCAACCGGCCGGACTTTGAAAGGGTAGCGCCAATGTTTTTCTTGATCAGAACAGCCTTCTGGCTCACGCTGGTTCTCGTCGTCATTTCTTTCGGCGTCGGGTCTGAGAGTTCCTCTTCCGCCGACACCGCACAGGCCAAGACCGGCGTTGATCCGCTGACGGCCATCGTCGCCGCGCAGGAAACCGTTTCCGACCTTGGCGGGTTTTGCGATCGCAACCCGAAGGCTTGCGAAGCCGGCGGTCAGGCTCTCGCCTCCATCGGCACACACGCCGCCGAAGGGGCAAAGATCGTCTATAATTTCGTCGGCTCCAAGTTGAATGGCAACAACACGCCCGCCGTGACGCCACCAGCCGTGGAAGATGCAAAGACGGCGGAAGCCCGCGCCGACGCCGATCCGATCATTACCAGTTCCGTTTCAATCCATCCGACAGGCACTCTGACGGCGCAGGATCTGAAAATGCCGTGGACCGGCAAGCCAACAAAGGCCAAGGCAACACGTATTCCGCTGCCACAGCCGAACCCGAATCGCTCGATCTGATTTAGCGATGCTGGCCGACCATGCGAAGAATGCCCGTACAGCATGCGCAATTCGAACGAAACAGTGCGACGTGGCGGCCCAGAGACGTAAAACCCTGGGTCGACCCACTCCGCAAATACAAGAATTGATCCGGGCCTGACCTTTTTCCGGATCCACGACTAAAACTCTGGTGGATTTTCTGCCACCAAGCCGCGAACGGATAGCTGCCCATTCCGTTTGCGGCTTTTTTTCTTGCTGAATTTGCAAGCATCGCCGAGAGACTATATCTATTCGGAAAAGAGCACGGCCTCCGCTGACCGTGCCTTCCTCCTCTCGAAGCAGTGCATTGCTATGACCACAAGCCTCACCGATATTCTCGAATCATTCGACTTTCTGGAAAGCTGGGAAGACCGCTACAAATTTCTGATCGATCTGGGTCGAGACTTGCAGCCGCTGGCCCCGGACGAACAGAATGAAAACAACAAGGTGCGCGGATGCGTCTCGCAAGTGTGGCTGGTCAAGCACCGCGAAACCAACGCAACCGGCGAACCATTGTTGTTTTATCGCGGCGACAGCGACGCACTGATCGTCAAAGGCCTTGTGGCTGTGGTACTGGCGGTTTTTTCCGGTCATACCGCAACCGAAATTCTCAAAACCAATGTGCAGGATGTCTTTGAAAAGCTCGATCTTCAGGAACATCTCAGCCCGCAGCGGTCCAACGGCCTGACCTCCATGGTCAATCGCATCTTCAACGATGCGCGCGAAGAGCTGGCCGTGACCAAGTCCTGAGGCTTGACGCCAAAGAGATACAAAAAAGGCGTCGCAGATTTTTCTGCGGCGCCTTTTTTTATCAACCAGGCCACCCACCCTAGAGGGAAGAATTTTGCAGGCGAGAGGCCCGCATCTTTCCGCGTCTCGCCGGAGCCACGCTCTTGTAGCCATAAACCTCTGCGAGAGCATCAAGAGCGATCTGCAACACCACCTTTCCCGAACGCGCAGGCCAGCCCTGCTCCCGCTCGATCACCTCCAGCCCCTTCAAATGGCAGCAGACGTCGATAAGAGTGCGCCGAAGCAGCGGAGAAAGAGCGGACAGCGTCTTCTCAAGCCGTTGACGGGCTGCCAGAACATCGTCGGACAGATCTGTCGGCCCCCTACCACCGCCTGAGAGCTTTTCCCCTTTCCAACCACCGGAGAAAGACGGCATGCGTGCTGAGAACGTGAAGTCTGCGCGCAGCCTCTCTCCCGCCTTGAGATGGACAGGTTCCAACAATGGCTGCCCCTTGCGGTTCTTGCGACTGGCGAGCCAGTGCCAGCGGGCTTTCCTTCAGATTGAGGAGACAGGTGACGGAGTTTTCGCCATTTGCCACCGTCCCATGGTCTCTCTGGTCATCTCCTGCAGGGATTGCAACACGTCGAACCTCGGTATGCTGGGCAGAAAACGGATCAAGACCTGCGGAAGACAACATGCGCCGCAACAGGGTCTTTCCAGCAGCGCTCAGATGCAGGTGCGTTTCATCTCGCTCCACCAAAGCGCCAGATGACAACAGCGCGCGCACCACATGTGGCTGCACCAAAGGTCCTTCCTCCTGTTTTTCTGCCGACAACAGCCTGTAGGACTCCCCTGTGCGGTTTTCTCCCGCACCAACGCCGTGTCAGGCTTTGCCAGGGGGCGCAGAATAGCGAGCACAGTCTTACGCTCCGGACGAGATCCCCGCATTGAAAGGGGACCGGAGATTGGTGACATCTGCGGTGTGGGTTCAGGATATGTGGCAGCGGTGCTCATTGCTGACCTCCCACAAGCGGGCTCTCGACCCTTGGCAGATTGCAAGCACGAACCCGCGTTTCAATCTCTCCCAACATGGCATCGAAAAAAGCCTCCTCGCGGCGGTCTTCCACCGCGCGACAGGCATAGGCCACCGTTGAACGATCCCGAGTGTAATGACGCGCGATATGATGGGTCGGGATATGAAGTTGAGTATGCGCCAGATACATCGTCACATGGCGGGCTTCAGCCGCATGGGCTTTGCCACGCTTCGGCTGATTGATGTCACCGGGCTGAATTCCAAAAGCCGGAGCGACAAAGCCTTCAATGAGATGCATATGTGCGGCAATCGTATTTTCGTAAAGCAATTGAAGAAAATTTTGCGCGTGATGCGCCGAGACATTTGCGATGTGTTCATCCCCACAGAACCGCATGTCATACCCCTTAATTTGCACAGGACTAAAATAGGTTTTTGTTCCTATATTCTAAGCGCAGCCGCGCCCCCCGGGGATAAGTTCATCAAGTTTGTTAATTTGAAAAATAAAACATCGAAAATAGAACGGTTTAGATCACAGACCAGCAGGTATAGCGTGGGGAATAGATCCTTGAAGACCTTGACCGCTGCAACATGACATCTGCGTCATATCCTTCGAAAATCATTGGGTACATCGCAAGATAAAAAAAGGCCACCTGAACAATCAGGCAGCCTTTTGATCGATCATTTGACAACCGGTCACACAACCGGGAGCTAAGGAACTTACTTGGTGCGCTTGCGCTGCTGTCCCAGCGCCCATCTTCTTGGCCAGTTCCGAGCGCGCTGCAGCATAGTTCGGGGCAACCATCGGGTAATCCGGCCCCAGATCCCACTTCTCGCGATACTCTTCAGGTGTCATGTCGTAATGCGTGCGCAGGTGACGCTTCAGCGACTTGAACTTCTTACCATCTTCAAGACAGATGATGTAGTCAGGCATGACCGACTTCTTGACCGGAACAGCAGGCTTCAGCGGCTCTGGCTCTGGTTCAGCAGCGGCAGACGACGTGTTCTGCAAAGCGCTGTAGACTTCATTGATCAAACCGGAAAGCTCCGTGGAAGCAACTGTGTTATTGCTTACGTAAGCGGAAACGATGTCTGCTGTCAGATCGATCAAGTTGGTATCGTCGATATTGTCGTTCATTTCTTATCCATTCTATGGCTTCTATACAAACATCCCAGCCGCGAAATTGCTTGGGAACTGTTCGCGGCAGGCCGCCAAATATTGGTTACTTGCTTTCTATTGAAGCGAACCACGACTCTACTGAAAGAGAAATTTTGATCACCTTATATCGCTGCCATCTATTTGGGACAACCCCCGATAGCAATCAAATACAGTATTTTATTAACATCACATAGGATGTCGGAAATAGTCCGCCTATATTCTCGACCGTTTGGCAAATAATGGCAGTAATAAATACGGCAAGAGTGAGACCAACAGCATGGTCAGCTTTTAAGGCGCTCAAGCCGCAACGTTACTTTTGTGCACCTGCAGCATGCTCGGGTGCACCTGCGTCCTTCAAATCATCAACGACTGTTGCACTACACGGGCGATACCCCACCGCATAGGCTGCCCGTGCGAGCAGGTGAGCCGACACCGGACTTGTCAACAGAAAGAAAATAATGCCCGTGATAGCCCGCGTCACGACCGAAAAATTATGTGCGTAAAGCGCAATCGCCAGAAGCATCAGACAACTGCCAAGTGTGCCCGCCTTGGAGGCGGCATGCATGCGCATGTAGACATCCTGCAAGCGCAAAAGACCAATCGACCCCATCAGGGCAAACAGCGCCCCCACCACCAGAAGCACGCCGACGATGATATCGAAAAATGCATCAATCATTGTCCGGCCTTTCTGCGAGCCACACTTTGTTCAACTTCCTCGGCCACCGTTGCATCTCCCGCCTTGCCACGGTTGAGAACGAAGCGGGCAAAGGCGACGGTTGCCAGAAAGCCCACAAGACCAAGGGTGATGGCGATGTCGATATAGAGATAATAATCCGACAACACGCTGATGGCGGCGATAAAGCCGATACCAACGACAACCAGCATGTCGAGAGCCACCACCCTGTCGGGCAACGTCGGGCCCTTGATGGTGCGAACCACGATCAGCACGAAGGAGACGGTCAGCACGGCCAGCGCAATCCAGACGCACCAGTCGAGGAAATGGGATGCGGCGCTCTCAATACTCATGGGAGAAAACCTCCAGGATCTTGCGCTCGAAGCCGTTCTTGATGTCATCGATGGTGTCCTGAGGAACGGGCACATCGATGCAGTGGATATAGAGGATTGATCCGTCATCGGAAATATCGAGCGACAATGTGCCCGGCGTCAGCGTCACCAGGTTGGCAAGCAGCGTGATCTGGAAATCGTCCTTGACCGTCAGTGGATAGGCGATGATCCCCGGTTGCAGATCATCCATCCGAGGACGGGCGACAATCAGCGCCACGCGCCAGGCATGGAGGCAACCAGCTCGTACAGGAACATGATACCGAGGCTGATGATCTTGCCGGTTCGGCGGAAATAACGCGCCGTGCCGACCTGCTCGCGAATAAGCCACAGGGCTCCCGTCGACAGCAGAAAGCCAAACAACAGGTTCAACTCGGAAAATTCGCCGGTCACCGCCCCCCAGTACCAGCGCCATGAGGATGTTAATTAAAAGCAGGATTGTCATGAACGACCTCCAAGCACAGCGTGTTCGTAGGCAAGCGGGTCAAGCAGCCCGGCTGCGGCCTGATTGGCCCAGGACATCAGCCAGTCCGGCTGCAAGCCGATCACCACGACCAGCACCGTCAACACGACCAAGGGCAACCACAGCGCCACAGAGGAGATCTCCACACCCGTGACGAGACGCGCAGGGCCGGTTCCATCCGGTGAATCCTGAGACCCACCGCGCCAAAAGGCGTAAAGCCAGACACGGCCCATGGCCATGGTCGTCAGAAAGCCTGACACGAGAATGGCCCCCACCAACCAGCTGCGACCGCCATCAAAGGCTGCCTTTATCAGCATGACCTTGGGCCAGAAGCCGGAGAACGGTGGCAGACCGCACACCGCAATCATCAGAATAAAGAAGACAATCGCCAGCGGCGGACACAGTGTATAGATGCCGCCCAACTCACGCAGATTGTAGGAACCAGCGACGACATTCATCAAGCCTGCGACCATGAACAGGGCCGTCATGACGATGATCGAATGCACTGTGTAGACCATGGCGCCGCTAAAACCGAGCTCATTGCCAATGGCAAGCCCTGCCAGCATGGAGCCAATGCCGTAGATGATCAGATAGCCCAGAAGACGCCGAATATCGGTCTGCGCCAACGCGCCTGCGGCCCCAGTGATCAAAGTGACAATCGCCAGCAGCGAGATGATGTCGCCCATATCGGCACGAAGACCCGGCATGATCAGCACGAACACCCGGAACAGGGCGTAAACCCCCACCTTGGTCAAGAGACCAGCGAACACTGCCGACACCACAACATTGGGCGTGTGATAGGACGATGGCAGCCAGGCGATTGACCGGAAAGGCTGCGGCTTTCATGGCAAAGGCAAACAGATAGAGCGCAGCAATCACCTTGAGCGATCCCGGCATCGCATCCCCCATGGACGCAATCTTTGTGGCGATGTCAGCCATGTTCAACGTGCCCAGCAAGCCATAGAGCATGCCGGTAGCGATCAGGAACAGGTTGGTCCCCAGCAGATTGAGAATGCCGTATTTGACCGAGCCATCCAGCTGCGGGCGGTCATTGCCCAGCACCAGCAAGCCGTAAGACGAGATCAGCAGAACTTCAAACCAGACATACAGATTGAAGATATCGCCGGTCAGGAACGCGCCACTCACGCCAGTCATCAGCAGCAGGAGGAAGGGATAGAAGCCGTATCGCCGTCCTGAGGACTCAACGCTGGACGCGCCGTAGATGCCCGCGCATAGCGCCACGACAGAGGCAATCAGCGACAGGCCCGCGCCAAAAGGATCGACCACAAAGGCAATACCGAAGGGCGCAAGCCAACTGCCCATGACCATGGTGACGATGCCCTCGTCCAGCACCCGCGCAGTCAGGAAGACATTGGCCAACACCAGAAGAGACAGAAAGAAAATGCCGATTTTCGGCTGCAAACTGGTGTTCTTGCGCAGCATCAGGCAGATCGCCCCGCCGACGATCGTCAGAATGGACGGCGCCACGACAAGCCAATCCCCATAGTGAACCGGCGCCGTCATCATGGCCTGGGAAATATCAACGGAAACAGAAGAACCAGCCATCTATCTCAATATCCTTGTGGCGGGGGAAGTTCGTCTTCAGGCTCGGCGACCCGCATCTCGTCGATGTTGTCCGTCCCAAGCTCCTGATAGACGCGAAACGCCAGCACGAGCAGATAGGCAAAGAACGAGAAGGAAATGACGATTGCCGTCAGCACGAGGGCCTGCGGCAGTGGATTGGCAGTGGCAACATCGGGCACCGAATGACCGGGCTGAATGACCGGAGGCACCTGACGGGTCAGACGACCCGCCGTGAAAATCAGCAAGTTGACGGCGTTACCGAGCAAGGTAATCCCGAGCAGCAACCGCACGATGTGGCGCGACAGCATGAGGTAGGTGGCTACGGCGAAAAAAATGCCGATCAGAATGCAAAGACCTGATTCCATCAGTCGCTCTCCCTTTCCTCAAGCGCCAGCGCAATGGACGCGATCGACCCGACGACCACGAAATAGACGCCAATGTCGAACAGCATAGGTGTCGACAGGGCGATCTCGGTATCGCCGAAATGCAGAAAGGCCCATTGACTGGTCAGATAGGACTGATGATAGAGCAGCGATGGCAACCCGGAGAGCGCCGACAACAGCAGCCCGAAGGCCGATAGCCCCAGCGGATTGAAAACGATGGCCCGACGCACGGTGACCACGCCGCAGGCAATCCCGTAAATCGCCAATCCGGAGGCAGCAATCAACCCGCCGATAAATCCACCGCCCGGCTCGTTGTGGCCGCGCAGCAGCACAAAGATGGAAAACAGGATCATCAGTGCGGATATATAAGGGGCGATCGTGCGAAAGATGATGGTGCGCATTACTGGATCTCCACCTTCTTGGTGACCGCTTCTTCACTGGCCGTCTTGTCGAGATTGGTTGTTGGCCGGGTGCTGATGCGCACCAGAGCCAGAACACACAAGCCCGCCATGGCGACAACGGCAATTTCGCCCAGCGTATCAAAGCCGCGGAAGTCGACGATAATGACGTTCACGATGTTGCGGCCATGGGCAATCGTGCGGGCGTATTTCTCAAAGAAGTCAGACAGGGAACTGTCAAACGGGTGCTGTGTGATCGACATGAGCGTCAGACAGAAGCCTGCCCCAACCGCCACAGCAATGATGCCGGTGGCCCAGGTGGCACCGCGTGACCGGTGATCGGACGGGGCCAGGTCCAGCCGCGTCATCACCAGCGCCAGAATGACAACCGACAGGGTTTCCACCATGAACTGGGTGAACGACAGATCAGGCGCGCCAAACAAGAGGAAGATCAACGCCACCGCAAAGCCCTGAATGCCCAGCGATACGATGGCCGTCAAGCGGCTTTTGGCAATCAGCACCGCCCAGAGACCTGCCGCGGCAATCAGGAACATGCCCAGTTCATAGAACTTGTAACCCGGCCACTCCGGTATACTCGGCTACAAGCATCGTTCAGGTAGAGCGGCAGCAACAATGCGACCGCGACCAGACTGAAGATGACCATGAGATAAGTGTGCATGCGACCGCCCTGCACCGAACGTGTCAGCCCGTTGGCCGATCTCACGCAAATGCTGACAAACTGATCGAAGCCTTTGTTCGGCCCCCAGTTCAAAGCATCCAGGAAGACCCCCACGGCACCGCGAATTCGGTCCGAAATCAGGAAAAACACAATTCCAAGGGCAATGGTCACCACCGACAAGAGCAACGGCAGACCGACATGCTCCGGGATCAGATGCAGCTCGACATGAAGCTCCTTGGTCACAAGAGCATTGGTCATTGGGCCGATGAAGAACTCACCCGTATAAGGCGACAGCAGAGCTGCCAGAAGCCCGACAATCGACAAAACCAGCGGGCCGATGATCAGCAGAGCGGGCCCTTCATGCGCATGTTTCGGCGTTTCAACCTTGGGTCCGAAGAACGGCTTGATGGCAACAATCGCGGCAGCCGCCATCATCAGGGCGTTTCCGATTACAGCTGTGGCCGTGGCGGCGACAGCGAGAACACCTCCGACGCCGGACGTTCCCTCGTAGAGCACTTCCTTGGCAATGAAGCCAATGAACGGTGGCAAGCCGCACATCGACAGAGCGGCAAGCGAAACCGCGAGGAAGGTCAAAGGCATGGAGCGGCGCAAACCGCCCAGCTTCGATAGCTCACGCGAACCAGCCTCGTGATCCACGCAGCCCGCGACCATGAAGAGCGCGCCCTTAAAGAGCGAATGCGCGAAGAGATAAAGCACAGCGCCTTGCAGCGCATATTTGTTGTCGACGCCCACCAGCATGACCAAAAGGCCAAGCGATGCCATCGTTGTATAGGCGAGGATCAGCTTCAGATCGGTTTGCCGGATCGACAGCAATGTGCCCGCAATCAGCGTGACACCGCCGAAGATCGGCAGAATGGTCTCCCAAAGGGCTGTATCCCCAAGCAGCGGATGCATACGCATCAACAGATACACACCTGCCTTGACCATGGTGGCCGAGTGCAGAAAGGCTGACACTGGCGTTGGCGCTTCCATGGCGTTCGGCAGCCAGAAGTGGAATGGGAACTGTGCCGACTTGGTGAAGGCACCGCCCAGCACCAGTAGAAAAACCGGCAGATAGAAGCCACTGCTGCGCAGAACGTCCGGGTCCTTCAACAACGCCGACATGCTGGTTTCGCCAGTGACCGAGATAATCAACATAAAGCCCGCGATCAGCGACAATCCCCCGCCGCCCGTCACCAGAAGCGCCTGAAGGGCGGCCCGGCGCGACGCGATGCGCAGATGATCAAACCCGATGAGCAGGAAGGACGTAATTGACGTCAACTCCCAGAAAATCAGCAGCGTGACCAGATCATTGGCCAGCACCAAGCCCAGCATCGACCCCATGAAAAGAAACAGGAAGGCAATAAAGCGCCCCTGCTTGGCATGTCCCTTCATGTACCCACCGGCATAAAGGATAATGAAGGTACCGATGCCAGAGATCAGCAACGAAAAGACAAGAGACAGGCCGTCCAGATAAAACGAGAACTGAACGTTGAACTGTGGTGCCCATGCCTTTGCGATCACAAAAGTATCGCCGTGAGCCACAGGCCCGACATACCCAAGCAGGCAGACGAAAATGATGGCTGGAACCAGTGCCAGCAGCCAGGCCGCATTATGCTTCAGGTGCTGTGTCGCAAATGGCGAGATCAGTGCTGCAAGAAAAGGAGCTAGGACGGCATAGATAACCGTGTCGGTCGCGGCTGGCATCATGCTGTATCAATCGCTTTGACAGAATGGACATGGCGGGATCAGATCCCGAATCAACGACAAGCGCCAATTGGTTGGTTAATCAGCACTCTTACGTCCCTCTCTTGTCCCATGCAAGAGTTATGAAAACCTTGCAGCAAAGCATATCCGCCCCCCGAAAAGGCAATTACAAGCAAACTTCAGCTCAGATTTCGCCGTTTACTCAAAAAGAAAATATTTGGTAAATCTGAGACCTACTGAAAATGACTTACACTCACAACAAGTTCATTTACAAAACTCCTTGCTGCAGATCTGCTTCACTTTGCGCAAAGCAACCGATTAACCAAAGAAAATTACAACTTATTTCCAATTTTCTCCTAGCCTTTGACGGGATCACGCGGGAGAGCACCACTGATGTCCGATCTTAAACATCCCCCTCAACATCTGCCGAAGCTGAACAAATCCGTTAATGTTCAGGCCCTGATCGACTGTCATAGCGACGTGATCATGCAGTTTGACGCGCAGATGAAGTTGCAGTTCGTTACGCCCTCCGTGCGCACTGTCCTTGGGTGGACAGAAGACGATTTTTCAGACATCTATCGCAGCATTCTAAAGGACGATGACGGTTTGGAGTTCAGCCAACGCGTCCGCAATCTGCGCTCCGGCTCGCCGCGCGCCGGAAACTCGATGTTTCAGGTCTTTCGCCGCGATGGCAGCTTGATGTGGATCAAGATGGGTTGCACCGCCATTGCTGGAACGGATGGGGAACCGGGCGGATGTCTAGTCAGCCTGCGTGACGTGTCCGAATTGAAACGACTGCAAAAAGAGGTTGCGGCAATGGCCATGACCGATCCGCTGACCGGCTTGCCCAATCGTCGCGCCTTTGATGCGGAACTTGAAAAGCAATGGGCCATTTCCCGGCGCGAGCAATCCGAAATCTCCCTGCTGATCGTGGATGTCGACCACTTCAAGGACCTGAATCGATCATTTGGGCGCCGCGTGGCGGAGGATTGCCTCAAGGCCGTGGCACACACGTTGTTGCAGGGCGTCAACCGCCCCGACGACACGACCGCCCGCTTTGGCAATGACGAATTGGCCATTATTCTGCCGCGCACCAATGCAAGCGGTGCGATGTTGGTGGCCGACCAACTGAAGAAAGCCGTCGAGGCCCTGGACTTTCCCAATCCGCTGGAAAACGCCTCCAACAACATTCTCACTGTCTCTATCGGCGTCTGCGCTACCATCCGCGAAAACCGCGACACCGTCGATTGGCCCGAAGAGCTGCTGTCTTCGGCAGAAGAAGCCCTGCTTCGCGCCCGTGTCGAAAGCGGCGACCGTACATTCCTCATTCAGTTGTCCGTCTAGAAACAACTCTGCACGCCACCTCAGAATGAGACCCGCCGTTTGTGGTCGACAAACCATCTGACAGGCTTGCCGTCGTTGCTCCCTCCCCCTATGTGCAGAGAAAGCAAATTTGTGGAAGGGACAACACCTGATGACCGACGCAACTGACAAGACCCTGAAGGCGGGGGACACTGCGCCTGAAGGGAAAGTCCGCAAGACCAAGGAAGAATGGCGCGAGCAGCTTACGCCCGAGCAATTCCATGTGACGCGGGAAAGCGGCACCGAGCGCCCGTATACCGGACCTTTCCTCGATAACCACGAGTTGGGCCGATACGACTGCGTGTGCTGTGGTGCCCCCTTGTTTGAATCTGATACGAAGTTCGATGCGGGCTGTGGCTGGCCAAGTTTCTTCAAGGCAGTCACCCCTGAGGCCATTACCGAGATCGACGACTCTTCCCATGGCATGAAACGCACCGAGATCCGCTGCGCAAGCTGTGATGCCCATCTTGGTCATGTGTTTCCCGATGGGCCACCACCGACCGGCCTGCGCTACTGCATGAATGGTCACGCGATGGCGTTCACGCCACTGGGCCGATAAGAAAACGATTTTTGCGAGCCTCCGCCCTCGCAGAAATGATCCTCAAGCTGGCACGGACACACTGTCCGCTGCCAGCTTTTTAGTGGCGACACCCGCTTCGATCCTTTCAATATTCAACTCAATCCAATCGGTAAAATCGCGCAGTTTTCCGGCTATTTCCTGCCCCAGTTCCGTCAACGCATAATCCACATGCGGGGGCACGACAGGGCGTGAGTGACGTGTCAGAAACCCATCGCCTTCCAGAACCTGCAACGTCTGAGCCAGCATTTTCTCGCTCACACCATTGATCCGTCGACGCAAGGCCGAATAGCGGTGCGGCCCGTCGATCAGCGAAATCATCACCAGAACTCCCCATCGGCTGGTGACGTGGTTCAAGATGCGACGTGATGGACAATCAGCGTTCATGACTTCACCACGCCCCATCTTTTCCGACAATGTCAAATAGTCGCGCTCTCCTTCGAGCGAGGCCGTCTGTGGATGTTCGGTTCTTTGCATTTTTTCGCCAATCTTCGCTTTTCTCAAAACTCACCTTTTTGTACGTACTAACAAAAAGAGAGCTGGCAATCCATATCCCCTTTGTAAAAGCACAAACCAAGGAGATTTTGATGCTTGCAGTCACCGGAGCCACCGGCCATTTGGGTCAGTTCGTCCTCAAGGCACTTAGCGAAAAAACCAATGAAAAGATCCGCGCGCTGGTGCGCTCGCCAGAAAAAGCGGCAGGTCTTGCGAGTGATCAAATCGAACTCGTCAAGTTTGACTATGACGCCGCAGACACTTTGTCTCCCGCCTTGCAAGGCGTGGACCGATTGCTGCTGATCTCCAGCAATGATCTAAGCAACCGTGTGGCACAGCACACCGCAGTCATCGAGGCTGCCAAGCAGGCAGGCGTTTCCCTTATCGCCTACACCAGCTTGCTGCGGGCCATGGACATCTCCCATGACGCTGGGCGACGATCACCGGGCAACGGAAACCTTGCTCAGCGCTTCGGGACTGAGCCATGTCTTCTTGCGCAATGGGTGGTATCTGGAAAATTTCGCGGGCAGCATCGCCGCCGGCCTTGCCTATGAAACCATTGCCACAAACAGCGGTGACGGTACGATCTCTGCTGCAAGCCGGCAGGATTATGCCGAGGCTGCTGCGCAAGTGCTGGTCGATCCCGACACCTCCAACCGCACGCTGGAACTGGCAGGCTCCCCCGGCTTTACCATGGCTGAATTGACCGCAGAAGTTTCCCGCCAATCCGGCAAGAACATCACTCTCGCCCATATGGACAAGCAGGCCTATGCAGATCTGCTGCTTGGCGCCGGACTGCCGGACAGTTTCGTGCCGATCCTGCTTGATGCCGAAGCCTGTGCTGCCAACGGAGCGTTGGAAAGCGACGACACCACACTTGCCACACTCATCGGCCACTCAACGAAGCCTTGGCAAGACTTTGTGGCTGAGACTGTAAAATCTCAGTCCTAACGGCAAAACGCTCTGCCAAAAAAATGGGAGCGAGGATATTCTCCCCGCTCCCGGCTGTCATGCCGTTTACCTCAGGCCCAGCTCCCTAAAGCGTGATCCTGGACACGAACGTCTGCATCAGGCAGCATCAAGCTGAGACAGGAAGTCTCGCATTGCCTTCCGCAGGTTTTCAGTATGATGGCTTACCTGCGTCGAGGAATCGCGCACCTGCCCCGATGTAATCGTCACGGTTTCCACCGCCGTGCTCAACTGGGTCATGTTACGCGACACCGTCTGCGTCTGGTTTGATGTGCTTTGCGCGTTGGAAGCGATTTCTCCAGTCGCTGCCCCCTGCTGTTCGACCGACTGCGAAATCGACGTTGTATTCACGTCAATCTCGCCCATCGTCTTGACGATGCCCTCGATGGCACTCACGGCCTCGACGGTCGAACTCTGGATCGCACTGATGTGCCCGCCGATTTCGTCGGTAGCACGCGCCGTCTGGGTGGCTAGCTCCTTGACCTCGGCGGCCACGACCGCAAAGCCACGGCCCATTTCACCCGCCCGAGCCGCCTCGATTGTCGCGTTCAGTGCCAGAAGGTTGGTCTGCTCGGCGATTTCCTGAATGAGCGTGACCACCTTGGCCAATCTTGTCGACGGCATCGGCAAGACTGCCGACCTTCTGACTCGTCAACTGGGCCTGGGTCGATGCGCTGTCCACCACCCGGGCAGTGGTAACAACCTGACGGCTGATTTCACTGATCGAGGCTGACAATTCTTCCGCTGCTGTCGCAACTGTTTCAACATTCGAAGATGCATTTTCAGCTGCATCTTCAGTGGCTTCCGTCAGAGCTTGTGAGTTCCGGGCCTCATCTGCCAGAACCTTGACTGCTGCCTCAAGACCGGTTGCGGCCTGTTCCAGCGAGATGAAATAGGCATCCGTGCTGGCCTTGAAGCCTTCTGACAGCTCGGCCATCAAACGCTTGCGCTCGCCCGCCTGATGTTGATCCTTTTCAGCCATTTCCTGTGTCAACTTCTGCCGCGAAATGAGTGATTCCTTGAAGTCGGCGAGAGCATCCTTGAGCTTGCCCAGCTCATCACCGCTTTTCCAGGTGGGCATATCTGCGGCCAGATCACCGGCAGCCAATCGCGTTGCAGTGCTTTCCAACTGACTGGCCCGCACCGCAATCGTGCGGCGGAAATACAGGCCGCTGATAATCGCCACACAGGCAATGAGCAAAGTTCCGGCAAATTGAATGACCTGAGAATCTTCCCATTTATCCTGAAGACCGCTCAGTTCGGAGGTCATCGAATCGTGAATAAGTTCCTCGGCTTCATCCGCAAGAGTAATGAAGTTCGTGAAGCTTTCGGAAATACTCACTCCCCCCACTTTACGGGCTTCGCTCATTTCTTTGGCCACACCATAACGCGTATTGGCTAGATCAGTCAGGTGGTCTATGTCAGCGGCAATCGCCGCAACCTTTGCCGCGCCAAGCAGATCGGCAGGCAGACTGGCCACCTCCTTACGCGCCTTCGTAAAGCTATCAGTTGCTTCACTGAATTGCTCACCTTCATCGCCACTGAGAATTTCGGCGACGAGCAGATGGCCATGCGCCAGATCGAATCGGGCAGCCCCCAGTGCTTTCAGGACGGCAGCGTTCGGCGCTGTCGCATCGCCCAAGTCGGCCAATCGCTCGACAAGCTGATCGTAGAGGCTATCAAATTCGATGTCAGCCTGTGACCCCACCCCCTGATCCCTTGACAGAACCGCGTATTGAGCCTGGGCGCTCTTGATGAACTTATCAACGGCTGGACCAACTTCGGTCATGATCTCTTGCACCTTCGGTGAGGTGCTGGCCAAAAATGTCCCCTCGTCGTTCTTGCCACCTGATTGAATAGCCTGAACGTAAAAGCGGGTCTCATCGAGCAGATTCCAGACCGTCTCGATCTTGTCACCGCTTTCCGCACCGGAGAGAATGCGTTCGTACAGAAGACGCGCCTGCGTCGCCGTCAGCTTGATCTCCATCGCCGCATCCCCCAACGGAGCGAGGCGTTCACCGAGGCTCACCCCGGCGGAACCGACACGATTTAGCAGGAAGTTTGTCGTCAGCCCCACGCCAGCCGGAACAAGCACCAGAATGACGAAAACAAGAAGCAGCTTTCGAGAGACTGTAAGATTTTTCATCATCAAACCTTGAGTTAACCCACTTTGAAAACAAATACAGATGAAACGAATTAAAAAACGGATAAGGAAAAACTATTAGCGCACAACATCAACTATCAACTTAATGTAATAATTATTTTAAACATTGTGATTTTTATCATTTAATTTTGGCCTCTTGAGAGAAATCTATACTTACAAGAAAATGAAAACTATCCAATGACATTGCACGTGCTGGCTTGAACTCACCGGGTTTCTCGAACATGGCAGGCCTGCTGCCTCTTGCCTCTTTACGGCAAAAGCCCTACCTCGAAGAGCATGATGAAAACGTTGCTCCCCCTCGCGCAGACGCGCGGCCTCAAACCCTGGACATCCACGGCATCAAGCGGCAGGACGAATACGCCTGGCTGAGGGCCGACAACTGGCAGGACGTGATGCGCGATCCGGATGTTCTGGACGCTGATATTCGTGCCTATCTGGAAGCGGAAAACGCCTATCAGGACAGCGTCATGGCGCCCACAGCTCCCTTGCAGGAGACACTGTTTGCCGAAATGCGCGGCCGTATCAAGGAAGACGACAGTGCTGTCCCCTCGCCCGATGGTCCGTATCTTTATGGCACCGAATATGTGAAGGGCGGCCAGCACCCTCGTTTCACTCGCGCCAATCGTGACGGTAGCGATCAGAGCGTCATTCTGGATGGAGACAAGGAAGCCGACGGCAAGGCCTATTTCCGTTTCGGCGGGGCGGATCATTCGCCCAACCACAAGCTTCTCGCCTGGGGCTTTGATGACAAAGGCTCCGAATTTTACTCCCTCGCCATTCGCGACCTGACAACCGGCAAAGACAGTGATTACCGCATCGAGGACACTGGCGGCGGCGGTGTTTTTTGCGCGGAAAGCAAATATCTCTTCTATGTGCGGCTGGATGCCAATCACCGACCGTCGAAGCTGTTCCGTCATGAAGTCGGCAGTGACCCGGCATCAGATGTGCTGGTGTACGAGGAAAAAGATCCCGGCTTCTTCATGGGCGTTGGCAAGACCCAGTCTGGTGAAACACTCGTCATCGATATCCACGATCACGAAACATCGGAAATCTGGACCATCCCGGCGCACTCGCCACTTGAGGCTCCGCAGCTTATTGCAGCGCGTGAAACCGGCATCGAATATTCGCTCGAAGATCGGGATGGCACGTATTACATCCTGACAAATGCAGGCGATGCGGAAGACTTCAAGATCGTCACCGCGCCGAAATCCGCACCCGGCCGGAACAACTGGAGCGATCTTGTTGCGCACAAGTCCGGACGGCTGATCCTCGGTCATGATGTCTTCAAGACGTTCATGGTGCGCTCTGGAACGTGAAAACAGTCTGCCACGCATTGTGCTGCGATCCTTCGAAGACGGGCGTGAGACCGAGATTTCCTTTGACGAGGAAGCCTACTCTCTCGGCCTTGGCGGCTCCTATGAGTTCGACACGACGACCATCCGCTTCTCCTATTCCTCAATGACCACGCCATCGCAGGTGTATGACTATGACGTCCCCACGCAGGACCGCGTGTTACGCAAGGAACAGGAAATTCCTAGCGGGCATGAGGCTGCGAATTATGTAACCCGTCGCCTGATGGCAACGGCAGCCGATGGCGAGACTGTGCCGATTTCCTTGCTGTTTCACAAGGATACACCACTGGACGGCTCTGCCCCTTGCCTGCTCTATGGCTATGGCTCCTATGGCATTTCCATTCCCGCCAGCTTCAACACCAATTGCCTGTCGTTGGTTGACCGCGGCTTTGTCTATGCCATTGCCCATATACGCGGTGGCAAAGACAAGGGCTTTGCCTGGTACAAGAAAGGGCGCCGTGAGTTCAAGAAGAACACTTTCACCGACTTCATCGCGGCCAGCGAACATCTTGTGAAAGAAGGCTTTACCGCGCACGACCGCATCGTGGCGCAAGGCGGCTCTGCCGGTGGTATGCTGATGGGCGCTGTCTCCAACATGGCCCCGAAGAATTTCGCCGGGATCATTGCCGAAGTGCCCTTCGTCGATGTGCTCAACACAATGCTGGATGAAACACTGCCGCTGACACCGCCGGAATGGCCGGAATGGGGCAACCCCATCGCAGATCGCGCCGCTTATGATTATATCGCCAGTTATTCGCCTTATGATCAGGTCGAAGAAAAGGCCTATCCGGCGATCCTGGCGGTGGGCGGCCTGACCGATCCGCGCGTAACCTATTGGGAACCGGCGAAATGGGTGGCACGATTGCGCGCCAAAAAGACCAACGACGCTGTGTTGATGCTGAAGACCAACATGGAAGCTGGTCATGGCGGTGCGTCCGGGCGCTTCGATCGGCTCAAGGAAGTCGCACTTGTGCAAGCCTTCGCGCTGATGATTGCCGAAAAGGCCTGACCACAGCCATCTTGCAGACTTTGGAGGCCCGGCGAATGCTGCATTCGCCGGGCCTTTTGCATATTGAGGACAAAACCCCGGCTTACCAGTTGTTTATTGCGAATAAGGAACCTGTCGAAATTCGACCGCGTTCTTCCTATATCAGGACACAAGAGACATTGTGCCGGACATCCGGCCCCAAATCTGCGCAAGGAGCCGATAATGCGACCGTTTCTGCCCAAAACTCTCCTGTCCGGCATGTGCATTGCTCTGGCGGGAGCCGCCCTAGTGACAGGACCGGTCACACTGGCCCATGCAAACCCGATCACTCAGTTCCTGTTCGGTCCGACACCGGATCGCAGTAAAGTGCCCACGACCTATGGCACGAAGTATCAGTGCAGCATCTACAAGCGTAACGGCAATGCCCATGGCTGGCGCGGCATCGTTGGCGGGCGGCAGTTCGACTTCGACAAGATGCATAATGTCTCCGGTGAAGGCTGCTTTCCAACGCGCCAGAAATGCAAAGCCTATCTCTGGGGGATGAGCAGCTACATCGACATGAGCTTTTACAGCAAGTGCGAAAGTTTCTGATCGCCATCGACAAGCACAACGCGGCATTGACCACAACTGAATTGGCCGCTGGCTCTCCGGTCCCGGCAGCTTAAGGCTGACATGACGGATGGGTTTTCTCTTCAGACAACAGCAGGTAGAAGCCCGTCTTCACCCGTCAGCCTCACTCCCCTGCACACTTGAGGACAGTCGGTGCCTGCAGGGTGCCATTCCGCCAAATCGCAAATACATCCCCAGATATGCAAAAACCCCGGCCAAATGGACCGGGGTTTTCTTAAATCTTGATCATGTCTTGAAGTTGCCAGACTTACTTGTTGGCCGCTTCGAAGAGTTCCAGGACGTAGTCCCAGTTGACCATGTTGTCGACGAACGCTTCGAGGTACTTCGGGCGCGCGTTACGGTAGTCGATGTAATAGGAATGTTCCCAGACATCGACGCCGAGCAGCGGCGTTGCACCATGAACCAGCGGGTTTTCGCCGTTCGGGGTCTTCATGATTTCCAGCTTGCCGTCTTTCATTGCCAGCCAAGGCCCAACCAGAGCCGAACTGTGCAGCGCCAGCAGCAAGGAAGTCTTCGCGGAACTTGTCATAGCCACCGAGGTCGCTGTCGATCTTGGTCTGCAAAGCGCCAGGCAGGGACTTGCCGCCGCCGTCCTTCTTCATCCACTTCCAGAAATGCATGTGGTTGAAATGCTGTGCAGCGTTGTTGAACAGCGCCTGGTTCTTACCATGGCTGCCCTTGACGATTTCTTCGAGGGACTTGCCTTCGAATTCCGTCCCCTTGAGCAGGTCGTTGCCCTTGGTCACGTAAGCGTTGTGGTGCTTGTCGTGGTGGAATTCCAGCGTTTCGGCCGACATATAAGGGGCCAGCGCATCATATGCGTAGGGAAGCTCGGGCAGTTCAAAAGACATATCTAAACTCCTTGGGTCAGAGACCAGCGGCGGGGATTTTAAATCGGATCAATCGACATCCGTCCTCCCGCTTCGGTTGGCAATTTAAGCAGTCCTCCGGAGTTCGGCAACGTTCGAACGGTAAATAAAAAAATATTTTCCTTCTTTTTTAGGAACGGACGTCTTTGCTCCGCATTGGACAATCAGGCTGCGTGCGTCCAGCCCCCCCCTCCTCTTCGCATCTCACAACAGACCTGACCGCATCGCCTGATGGCAAGTCCATCGGGAGAGCGAAACCACGCCTGTCACCGCTGCCCTTTCATCACATTCGCTTTGCCTCATGCGTCAGATAAACGCCGCTTTCTCAGAGGCGGACGCAGGCGGAAACCGGATCTTTACGATTTCGTAAGAAAATTGCGCTGCTGTTTAACCGATTTCGTTTCAAGTATTTGATCTGTCTGGATTTTGACTTTGGTAGCCCTAACGCTCTTTCGCATCCGCCGCAGGTCGCGCCTGAAGATGAGCTGGCTTGCTGTGGCCTTTGCCCTCGGCATTCTGCTCGGCACTGGTCCGGAATGGGGGCAATGGATCCCGGCAAGCGTTGCATCCGCCCCTCAAATCGGCTCCCAAGCGCGCGTCATTGACGGCGATACGCTTGCCTTCGGCGCAGACCACGTTCGTATGAACGGCATTGATGCGCCTGAAATGTCGCAGGCCTGCAAGGACGCCTCCGGAGATCGCTATGCCTGTGGCCAACAGGCAAAGGCCTATCTGCAATCGCTGATCGGTTCCAGCGGCGTATCTTGTGATGGCACCGACAAAGACCGCTATGGCCGCCGCATCGCCACCTGCTACGTCGGCACGACTGACCTGAACGAAGCCATGGTCAAAAGCGGGCATGCTCTCGCCTATGTGCACTATTCCACGCGCTACGTAGCGCAGCAGCGACAAGCCGCACAAGCCAAGGCCGGCATGTGGGCAGGCGACTTCACCGCACCTTGGCAGTATCGCAGAAGCGAGACGTCTGATGCCTCAGATGTTCCAAGCATCCAGCCAGAGCGCGCCACCAGCACCTTGAAGCCCCTCACCGTGGCTGCCCGGGGCACAACGTCCGCACCCTGCCGGATCAAGGGCAATATTTCCGCGAACGGCAAGATCTATCATGTTCCCGGCTCGCGTTACTATTCGCGCACGCGCATCAACACCGCGCGCGGCGAGCGTTGGTTTTGCAGCGAGCGCGAAGCGCGCGCCGCCGGATGGCGCGCTCCACGCTGAATGGTCACCGCAGACACAAAAGGCGCCGGTTTCCCGACGCCCTGTCTCTTTTGATCCCCTAGACGCCTTCAGCGTCAAGCATGCGAAAACTCCCAGTAGAGTTCGCGAGCCTTGCGGGCAATCGGCCCAACGCCCAGCTCTTTTGTCTCGATACGGGTGATCGGCGATACCTTGGAATAATTGCCTGTCGAAAACAGCTCATCCGCATCCAGAAGATCCTGATAGACAAGAGAGCGCTCGTAAACAGGAATCCCAGCTGCACTGAGAAGCTGGATCGTGCGCTGACGCGTCAGACCATTCAGGAACGTGCCGTTCGGTACGGAGGTATGAACCGCCCCATCCTTGACCATGAACAGGTTGGACGAAGTCAGCTCCGCCACATTGCCTAGCACATCCAGAACAACCGCATTGTCAAAGCCACGTGAGGCAGCTTCGCGCACGGCGCGGGCGTTGTTGGGATAAAGACACCCGGCCTTGGCATTCACCGGCATGGTCTCGATTGTCGGACGACGAAACGGGGACAGGGTCACGCTGGAGGACTTCTCGAAATCACCAAACGGTGCCTCGAAGATATTGAGGCAGAAGGCCGTGGTTTCGGCATCCGGCGAGATGACCCACAGGCCATTGCCCTCGGCCCAGTACATCGGCTTGATATAGAGTGGCTTGTCAGACGATGAGAATTTGGTCACGCCTTCCTTGCAGATCTGCACCATATCATCGACGCTCATGAACGGTTTCAGCCCAAGACTGTGCGCAGATGCATTGATGCGGGCGCAATGCAGCGCCAGATCCGGCATGACGCCTTCAAAATAGCGCGCACCGTCAAAGACCGAGGAGGACAACCAGGACGCATGAGAAAGCGGCCCCATGATCATGGGGTTGCCGTCTTTCCACTGCCCATTGATCCAGGTCCAGCTTTCAATCGTGTTGCTCATCTCCACAGCCCTTTTTTCATATCGTGTTGCCCGGCGGAGGGAACGCCTTTTCCCAAAGCCCGTCAATACCGGAAGTCGATGTTTTGGTACGGCAGCAATACTTACCTATTTTTTCTATTGTGCATCGCAGCATATTGACGTCTTCGAACAAAGCTGTCTTTATACCAATCGTTCAAAAACCCCCATTAGAGAGGCTGTTCGATGGCCTATTCTGCCTACGCCTTTGATGCTTATGGCACCTTGTTCGACGTCCATTCTGCCGTGCGTCGCCATGCAGAAAAGCTTGGACCCGACGCCAAGCGGTTTTCTGCGGTGTGGCGCGAGAAGCAGCTTGAATACTCATGGGTGCATGCCCTGATGGGAGAGTATGTCGACTTCTGGACGCTGACGGAGCGCGCCCTGCAAACAGCCTACCAGACCGTTCCGGGCGCTGATCCGACGCTTCGGCAGGATCTGCTCGAGGCCTATTGGAGGCTGGACTGCTATCCGGAGGTGCCTCAGGTGCTGACGTCGCTGAAGCAGGACGGCGCAAAATTGGTCATCCTGTCCAATGGGACACCAGCCATGCTGGAAGCCGCCGTTACCGCTGCGGGTCTGGGTGCCGTCTTCGATGATGTGTTTTCAACCGACACCTTGCGCACCTACAAGCCCGCGGCCTCTGTTTACGAGATGGTCACGACACAGTTTCGCATATACCCCACGGCCGTCTCTTTCCAGTCCTCCAACCGCTGGGACATTGCCGGGGCAACAGCCTTCGGCTTCCGCAGTGTCTGGATGAACCGGGGACATGCCCCGGACGAATATCCGGATCAGGCTCCACAAGCGGTCTTGAGTGATCTGACCGGCCTGACAACGCTCGACTGACGCAACGAGTTTTTGGTTCAAAAACCTGCCATCCGTCCGCAATAATCTGGTTGCTCTATGACATTTGTCAGAGGGGAACCAGACTATTGCTTAGAACGCCATTTCGAACGATCAGTCCCGTCGTCCCGTCCAGCCAAATGCGACAAGACGCGGCACAATTCGACACGAATGAGTCGATTTACGTTGCGATTCTCGGTTGTGTCGAAAAACTATTGTCGATTTTAGCAATTGTTTTTCTTCTTTGGACTCGGCGAGACGAAATACAAGCTCCCGAGCAGACGCCAGAGACCTCACAGGCGCGTTACTTGTGACATAAATCGCCTCAAGCGAATGTGATCAAAATAAGACACAAGCAGAACCTCGCAGAACTGCGAATGTCATTTTTCTTTTTTATTTACAGAAGCTTGCTCTCCACAACCCACAGGATATACGTAAACATCCCCACAGCAAATTTAGAAATTTGCAGAAATCATTTGATAAAAATTTGGCATCGAAAGACAAATTTAGACACATTCCGCATTGGTATTTTGAATAGAATTATTGTAACTTATACAAACTGCCGCATGGGAGGAGAAGAAAGGCTAGGTATTTTAACCACTAAGCCTTCCACCAAGTGTAGTAATAGTAAGTAAATTGACAAAACTAATAATCCCATCGGTGGAACGACCGGCAAAATAAAAACAGAGCCGTTCGGAACGCAAACAAGCAACCAAAGGTTGCGTATAATGGATGTGCACAATGTTTGATCATTCTGAACTGAAAAGCAAAGTCAGAGCTATTTCCGAAGCAAATGCAGCACATCATGTGCTCGATATTTTGGAATCCAACCTGCGTCGGCTCGGAGCGACCCATATTCTGGTCACCGGACTGCCGATGCCTAATCGCCCCATCGAAAACCTGGTACAGCGCTTCCGTTGGCCAGACCAACGCAACGACGGTATTGAAAGCACGGCGCTCTCGACGAGCGACAGTGCGTTGATGCTGGCGCTCGCGTCAAATCGAGCATCCGTCTGGAAAGTCTCGGCGGGTGATATCGAGCACTCAAATCTTCTTGCCTCTGTTGGAGAAGGCAATGAAGTGGTCATCATTCCGATTACGGACCTGTATCCATTCCAGGCATTCGTGTTTGCCGCCGGACCGTCGATGCAGTTGAACAAATGGGAATTGTCTGGCCTCGAAACTTTGTCATCGGCCGCCTTTTCCCGATTGCATGACCTTGGCGTCATTTCGGGTCAACGCCCCGGTGCCTTGTCGACCCGCGAACGTCGCGTGCTCGAATTGACAGCTTTCGGCAAGACGGCTGGTGAGATTGCTGTGGTTCTGGATATTTCCCAGAGAACGGTTCACGCGCACTTGCAGAATGCCAGCGTAAAGCTCAATGCCTCCAACAAGACGCACACGGTGGTGGAGGCATTGCGTTACGGTCAGATCCGAGTGTGACGAAGCAATCCCCTACACTTCATTGAAAATGCGGGAATGGACGTGATGTCCGTTCCCGTTTTCATAAGCTGCATCTGATCTGAGGTGACCACACGCTGCCCGAGCCAGCCTTTTCGAGTTCAGAGTTCAGAGTGAACGATCTGGCAGGTATTTTCAGAACGCCAGCGCACTCTCGCGAATGGTCGCGCGCCATTTGACGGGGTCCCCGTCATCGAATTTCTCGATGGTCCTCTCAGTCGCGACATCAGCCCCGCTTGTGCCAAGTGGATGTGCGATGGCGCAGATTTTTACGGCTTTGGCCCGACAGGTGCCACCGCGTTTGTGGCAATCTTCTCGAAAACCCTATCCAGTTCTTGCGCCAGCGCTTTGAGGTCCGAGCCGCCTTCGCTCATGTAGGGCGCAAACACCATGCTTGGTGTCTTCCACGACAAGATGCCAGTATGCGTTGGCGTCTCCGTGACATAAAAGCGGATCGGCGCCTCAATCCCGGCGGCGAGCGAGGCCTTCAACATGCGTCGGGCATAGTCATTGCGATAAACACCGATGATCCTGTTGCCCGGGATGTTCAGGCCCTGCCCCTTGGCTCCATCAGACGCGCTGGCTTGCGTCACCACCAACATCCCCTGGCGTTTCACCGCTGCTCTCACCCGGTTCACCAAGGTCTCATAGGGCAGCGAGGTGGACATGACGCGCCACCCGGGACGTGCGGTCATATCAGCCGCCATCCGAGCAGGATCTGCCGGAGCCGCATCGGCACCCCATGCCCCGACAGGCGCGGAAAAGGCGGCCACGCAGACGACAAGAGCCTTCAAAAATCGCATGGAATGGGTCTCCTGTGGCGAGCGACAAATGCTGTGCGAAGTCTACCCGGCGACGGCTTTTGCTGTCGACAAAAACCCGCAGGGTGTCGCTTCGTCCCGGTCGGCACGAAAGCCCCCTTCTCCGCTCACGCGGCTGAGGACATCAAACAGCCGCGATCCTCAGCCAATCGATACCCATCGCCAGATCAAGGTCACTGTCCAATTGCGACAGGCTCAACCTGTCTGCTATGACCAAGGCAAGCTTTCGAATTCCAACACGATAACACCAAGGATACCTCATGAGCACTCTCGACAAGGTTCTCGATCGCATTGATGCCGATCTGGACAAGAGCCTGGACCGCCTCTTCGAGTTGTTGCGCTTCAAGAGCATCTCGACTGATCCGGCCTACAAGGACGACTGCCGCGCCACCGCGGACTGGCTGGCCAAAGAGCTGACGGCAATCGGCATCGAGTCCAGTGTCCGCGACACCATTGGCAATCCGATGGTTGTCGGACATCGCAAGTCCGGCAAACCAGGGGCCGCATGTGTTGTTTTACGGCCATTATGATGTCCAGCCGGTCGATCCGCTCAACCTCTGGAACAGTGATCCGTTCGAGCCGGTCATCGAGACCCGTGACAATGGCGTCAAGGTGATCACCGCACGCGGGGCCGTGGATGACAAGGGACAGCTCATGACCTTTGTGGAAGCTGCCCGCGCCTTCATGGCCGAACATGGCGATCTGCCGGTCGATGTCTCTATCCTGTTCGAGGGAGAGGAAGAATCTGGTTCGCCGTCACTCGCGCCGTTCCTCAAGGAGCACGGCGATGAAGTGACCGCCGATCTGGCGCTGGTATGCGATACCGGCATGTGGGATGCTGACACACCGGCTATCTCCGTCATGCTGCGCGGCATGTGCGCCGAACAGATTACCATCAAGGCAGCGGACCGCGATCTGCATTCCGGCTTCTACGGCGGCGCAGCACGTAACCCCAATCAGGTGCTGGTCGACATTTTATCCGGGCTTCGTGACGAAAACGGGCGGATCACTCTGCCGAACTTCTACGACGGCGTCATCGAGATGCCGGACGATGTGAAGGCCATGTGGGAAGATCTGGGATTTGACGACGCCACCTTGCTCGCCCCCATCGGCCTGTCGCTGCCGGCTGGCGAAAAGGGTCGCACAGCACTCGAACAGGTATGGACCCGTCCGACTTGCGAAATCAACGGCATGATCGGCGGTTACACCGGCGAAGGCTTCAAGACGGTTATTCCGGCAGAAGCCCACGCCAAGATCTCGTTCCGTCTCGTGGGCGATCAGGACCCGCTCAAGATCCGCGAGGCATTCCGGGCCTATGTTCGCTCCAAAGTGCCAGCTGATTGCGAAGTCGAGTTCACGGAACGCAGCGTCAGTCCGGCCCTGCGTCTCGATTTCAATCACCCGGCCTTGCTCAAGGGGAAAAAGGCCCTGACCGAAGAATGGGGCAAGACGGCTGCTCTTATCGGTTGTGGTGGCTCTATTCCCATCGTCGGCGATTTCAAGAGCAAGCTTGGTATGGACTCCATGCTGATCGGCTTCGGCCTGGACGACGACGCGATGCATTCGCCCAACGAAAAATACAACCTCAAGAGCTTCCACAAGGGCATCCGCTCCTGGGCCCGCGTCTTGAACGAACTGGCCGAATCCTAAGGCAATCCCCTTGCCAGCCAATCCTGTCTGACAAAAGCCGGCGGCGGGCGTCCTGCCCCCGGCCCTTCTTCTTCCAAGCTCCCGTCCCTTTTTTGAGGTGTTCCATGTCCACGGTTTTGACGTCCGTTTGCGTTTTCTGCGGCTCCAGTTCCGGCACAGATGCGCTTTATGAAAAGGCTGCGAGAGAGACCGGCACACTCATTGCCGAAGCAGGCCTCAAACTGGTCTATGGCGGGGCCAAGGTCGGCTTGATGGGGGCTGTCGCCGACGCTGCCATCATGGCCGGCGGACAGGTCATTGGCGTCTTGCCAAAAGCCTTGAAGGACAAGGAGCTGGCACATGAAGGCTTGAGCGAATTGCACATCGTCACCTCGATGCACGAGCGCAAGGCAAAAATGGCAGAGCTGTCCGATGGGTTCATCGCGCTTCCCGGCGGCGCAGGCACGCTGGAGGAAATCTTCGAGGTCTGGACATGGGGGCAGCTCGGGTTTCACACCAAGCCATGCGGCTTTCTCAATATCGAAGGCTTCTATTCACCGCTTCTGACGTTTCTTGATCAGCAAGTTACTGCCGGCTTCACCAAGCCGCAAATGCGCGCCATGGTTCAGGAAGCGGCCACCCCAGCCGCCTTGCTGGAGGCCTTTCGCACCTATACGCCTCCTTCCACACCAAAATGGATAGACCGCATCGAGCAAAGCTGACTGGTTTCGCACAGGCCCCGTTCAACGGGCATTTCACAGCTATTCACAGGCAAGACAACAGCCTTAAGAGGCCGTTAAAATGCTTCGGCTTATTGTCCAGCGCATTCCTGTCATTCGACAAACTGCCTATGATGAAACCCGGAGCAAGCGCTCCGATCTCACGGCCTTATTCTGGAGTTACCAGTTGATCCGCTACCGGTGTGAGGCCATGTTTGGCTTGTTGTTTCTCGGCCTGACAGCCTGTTCCCCTGCCGTTGGCCCCAACGCGCTGGACCTGTCGTCATCGGCCCCCCTGCCTGCTCCCGCCGGCGCATCCGGCCCAGGCCTCCAGATCACCAATGACGGCGTTGCAGGCATTTCCGTGTTGACCCCCTATGGTGCGCAATCACTTGAGGCGGCTCTGCCCGGCTACATCATCCAGGGCATCCAGACCGCCGTCGAAGACAACACCGAGTGGGCGCAGGCTGCCTTCAACAGCGACGGCTTTCAGGTGCTGCAAATCTTCAAGGGCAAGGATGGAAAGGTTCGTGAAGTTCACGGTGTTGGAGAAACAGTGACCGGCCCCAATGGCGAGCAGTTGGGCATGACCTTCAAACAGATAGGCACTCGCATCAGCTCATGCCGTGTGGGCCGTAACCTGTGGCGCGGCATGGCCATTTGTCGGGCTAAGAATGCCCCCAACGTCAAGCTTGTCTATGCCATTCCCCAGTATGCCGGGCCGTTTGACCAGCTTCCACCGCGAGACAAGCTGGCCAAGGCAGATCTGCAACGCCTGCTGTGGCAGCCTCCGCATGCCGCAGCCCGTGCCGCCAACAGCTAGGGTGTGATCTATAAATGCGTGACAAAGGTCGGAACAGATTTTTCGGCCTGTTCATGTCCAGCGCAGATCTGCAACGGTTACGGCGTCTTCAAGTCACGACCGGATAGTTTCCGGATCATCCAGAAGGCGGGGAGGTTCCGGCTCCCAGCCAAGTTCCTTGCGCGAGGCGGCGCTTGAAACGGAGTGATCCATCGCGAAAATTGGGACAAAGGGCCCAGCCCGAAACGCGGCTTTTCTTGATGTGGTCTCCCGCCAAACTGCCCGGCACGGAGCTTGCTGCACATCGACTATGATGAGCATATTTTCTCTTTTTGATACATCATCTGTCGGCAGATGGCTCAAAACGGATCACACACGCCATGCGGCGCGTCTCGACACGGGACGTCGGCGCCTGATGACGTCCGCGGCGGCTTTTGGCCTGACGCCCATAGCTTTTGCCTTGCCCGCCTCCGCCACGGCCATTCAGCCTGGCAGGCCTGCGCGGATCTGTGGATGCCACAAGCCTGAACGTCGCCCCCGATGCCACGCACAACCAGACACGCGCCATTACCAAAGCGCTCAAAGCTGCGATGGAACAGGGCAAGCCATTGTTTTTACCGGCCGGAAGCTACCCCGTTTCGGAAATCGACTTGCCCAGCGGGGCAGTCATCATGGGTGTGCCCGGTCGAACCCGCCTCGTTTATGATGGTGGTTCACGGATCTGCGGCACGGATGGCGGGCAGAACATCACGCTCAGCGGCACTGGTGTTTGATGGCATCGACCACTGGGCACCAGAGAAAGCCAGTGCGCTGGTTGAAATGTCCAACGCCAGTAACATTCTCATCGAGGATTGCCAGATCCTCAACTCAAAGCGCAGTGGCCTGGTGCTGACCCGATCATCCGGTCATGTCTCCAATTGTCTGGTCTCCAAAGCCGCAGATACCGGCATTCGTTCGAATGAAGCCAAAGGCCTGACGATTTCAGGCACCACGGTTGAGGACTGCGGCAATGCCGGCATACAGATCTGGCGCTGGAGTATCGGTGAGGACGGTACATTGGTGCGGGACAACCGCATTCAGCGAATTGCTGCAAAAGCCGGTGGCACGGGACAGAATGGCAAT
This sequence comes from Roseibium sp. 10G30-5, assembly GCF_055809635.1. Classification (NCBI taxonomy): domain Bacteria; kingdom Pseudomonadati; phylum Pseudomonadota; class Alphaproteobacteria; order Hyphomicrobiales; family Stappiaceae; genus Roseibium; species Roseibium sp. 10G30-5. The sequence continues at coordinate 3,314,496 of NZ_CM147918.1, read as the reverse complement.
GGCATCAATGTCTTTCGGGCGGAAGGTGTGCTCATTGCCAACAACCATATTTCAGACTGTGCCTTTTCCGCCATTCGGGTCAACAGCGGCTCCAACAGCCAGATCAGCGGCAATGCCTGCAAACGATCCGGCGAAGTGGCGATCTACTGCGAGTTTGCCTTTGAAGGGGCTGTCATTGCCAACAATGTTGTCGATGGAGCCACTACAGGCATCTCGATTGCCAATCTCGATCAGGGCGGTCGTCTGGCGGTGTGTTCCGGCAATCTCATCCGCAATCTGATATCGAAAGGCCCATATCCAGCCGAAGGGCTAGGGTTTGGCAATGGCATCACCGCCGAGGCGGACGTTTCTATCACCGGCAATGTGGTGGAAGGCGCTCCGAATTTCGGGCTTGTGCTTGGCTGGGGGCCTTATCGCCGCAACCTGCTCGCCTCGCAAAACATCCTGCGTGCGTGCGGCACTGGCATCTACATCAGTCTCGTCGAAAAGACTGGTCCGTGCCTTGTCACCAGCAACATCATCCAGGGCACCAAAAAAGACGCCATCGCCGGCTACCGCTGGACCAACCGCATCACCAATGACCCGGCAAAACTGGCGTCCCTGGATGAAGCATTGGTGGTCAAAGACACGATGATCAGCGAATGAGCAACGAACCGTAGCGCAGGACAAGGAAACCTGCGCCGGCTCAGGCAAACAAGGGCAACGCTACAGACCGCCCACAGAGGCTAGTGGTCAGAGCCAACGTGTCCCAGCGGCTCATTTGCATCCTTTGAATAGGGCCCGACAATCTTCTGATACAGATTCCACTTCTTTCCGAGGTACTTGGACCCGTAGTAAGAGAGGTGGCTCTGGTCATGATAAAAAGTAAAATTATCATCGTTTGTTCGGCAAAGACCATCGTGACAGAAAAAATTACGCAACCAGATCACCTTGGCGTCGTTCTCTAGGGACCTAAAAATGTGATATGGAGATTTATTGAACTCCAGATCCCGCTCAGATGAAAAATTGCAGTCGAGAGTTAAAAAAAGCATCAAATTACGAGCGTAGCATTGTGCTGGGTCATATCTTGTCGAAGGCGGCGATGTAATCACGACCGGGGTAAACCCCTCCACCTTTAGCCACTTGATCATGGCCTTTAGTCCCCTCACCGCATCAATAACTTTCGACGGTCTTTTATTACTTTTTTCGTCGATATACGGAGAATTTGAACCAAATTTATTGAGCCTAGAAGCTAAAACCACATATTTTGGTCTATGATTTTTTTTAAGCCATGCGATTACCTTCTTATTAAAATCCAAACATCTCTGAGCTCGCAGCAAATATCCAGGTTTATAATTTAACGAAACTGCTCCTGAAATCATTGGCGTACAGCTTGAAAGCGTAAACTGAATTAAGCCGACCTTCGGATTCGAGGCAACGATGCCGGGGATCAAATGCTCCGGCATGAGAGTCGCCCCACACAACGATCTCAGGGTTTTCGGAAGTTTTACAAACGACAAATTCATCGACACTCCCATCACACTTTTTGCTCAACCCCTCCACCCCCGAAGACGATACATCAAATTTGAACTCATTCCCGGCCTGAAAGGAAGAATGTGATTATCCCTAGCTCCAAGCGCTAGAAGGCGTCCAGCAGCGGCAATCACGATCGCCATAACAACGAAACCAATCAGCAGCACCCGCCCCTTTAAAATACGTTGAAACCGCATTGGTTGTTCGATGACGACCAAAGACACTGTCGCAAAAACGCCGCTCATCATGATCAAAAGCAGAAGAAACGATGTATGCAGATTTTCTTCTCCAAACCTAATGCGCGCGAATGCTAGGACAGGCTGGTGCCAGAGGTAAAGGCTGTAGCTGATAAGGCCCACACCGACAAATGGTCGTGTCGAAAGTAGTTGTCCGACAAACATACGTGGGGAGACAAAGGCAATCAGCAGAACAGAACCCAAAACCGGAAGCAGAGTCCATACACTTGGATAGGCAACACTCTCATCCATCCAAACGACGGACCCAAGAATGAGAGCTAAGGCCGGCACCAGAAGCCCCTTCAGAGACAATACGGGATGGCTGCCAACTTTGATCTCGCTTCCAGAACGCAAGCAATGCTCCGGCCATAAGCTCCCAAGCACGCGTCTGAAGCAGGTAGTAGTTCTTCAGGGGATCAATACCAGACAGATACTGTGCATAGCCTAAACTCACCACAAAGATCGCAATGAGCATATGCAAACGAAACCGCCTGACCTTTGCCAGCAAGAAAAGCAGTATCGGGAACACAATATAGAACTGTTCCTCGACCCCTAGACTCCACATATGCATCAAGGGCTTAAGGTCATTCGACGTCGCGAAGTAGCCCCCTTGGCCCATTAATCTGATGTTCGCGCCAAAGAGACTGGTTGCCAGAACGGATTGCGCGAAATCCCGAAGCATTCGATTAGGAAGCCACATGTAGGCAAAGATGAAGCTCACCGCCAGCATAACGAAAAGGGCAGGAAGAATACGGCGGGCGCGGCGTTCGTAGAACGTCAGAAAAGAAAACGTTCCCGCCTTGATGTCCTTCGAAATGATCGAGGTGATCAGATACCCGCTGATCACAAAAAAGACATCGACACCGATGAAACCACCTTTGGCAAAGCTGAAATGGGCATGGCAAAAAATCACTGCCAAAACGGCGATGGCGCGCAGCCCGTCAATCTCAGGCCGGTATCTGATCGTCGACATTAAAATTTTCCAAACATTCCAATATGTCCGGACCCTAGGTCCCCCTCCCCGCGACAGCAAAGCTTTTTGCCCGATCTTGCGCGGTTATTCAGGTGTTGCTGCCCCCTTGATGCCTGCAACCGACCATTTTTCGACACAGGTTCGGCGCTGGTTGGGCCAGCGCAATAGGTGCAAAGGAGCCGAAACCTTGAGCGTAGACAAAAAACAGGCAAGCGGTGGGGCTTGCCTGTTTTGATCGTTGCGACGGATAAATGCGAAAGTGAGCGGAGAAGCGCCACGCCCTCAGAGGGCTCTGGCGGTTGTCACCTGACGTTCAAGCGAGGCGACGAAATCCACATCGGGACGCACTTCACCAGCCTTGAAATCCTTGCGGGTCAGCACGGGTGGGTTGCGGAAGCGGTCAACGGCAGATTTTTCGTCGTCATCCAGGGTCAAAAGCACCTGCAAGACTGTCGCCATCATCGCTTCGGATCCACGCGTGGCACCATCGTCGCATTTGAGCGCAATGCCATAGCCAAGTTCAGGGATCGAGGCGCAAAACACCCCCTCGGCGCCGGTCTTTGCATAGACGCGCCCCTTGAAGGCTTTCATGATCTCAGTGCAAAACCGGTCCGTGCCAGCGACCATATAGGGCTCGTTGACGCAGGCCTCATACAGTCGTTCGACCGCCTGTTGACGCGCTTCAGACAAACCTACGCCCGTGCCAAAGACAGCAAATGCCCGCGCCAGTGCAGTAAGAGAACAGGCGTAAGTCGGGATGGAGCACCCATCGGTGCCGCAGATGTCGTCGGTCAGCGTCTCGCCGGTAAACTCTTCGATCACCGACTTGATTTCCTGCTGCACCGGGTGCTCCGGGTTGACGTAGCCCTTGGTCGGAACGCCCAGAACCTTGGCCAGTCCCAGGGAAGGCTGCATGTTTGCCCGAGCAGTTGTTGTGCAAGGCAGACGGCGTTTCGTCAGCGCGCACCAGTTCAGCAATATCATCAACGCGGCTTGGCCAATGCGACCCGCATTCCAGATCGTCTTCCGACAATCCGGCCTTGAGCAGCATGACGCGAGCACTGCGCACATGAACCCCTTCACCGTTGTGCGAGGCACAGGCCAGCGCCAGTTCAGCCTCGTCGTAGTCCAACGCCTCAGCGGCGCCGCTCTCGACCAGAGGCAGAGCCTGCAAGACCTTGATGGCGGAGCGGGGAAAGACGCGCTGAAAGACGTCGCCAATGGAGGCAACTTCCTCGCCCGTGTCCGTCATGATGGACAGCGAGCCGCGATGGCGGCTCTCGACCAGATGGCCACGGGTCACTTCGACGACAACCGGATTAGACATCAACGGCCTCCTTGTTGCCCATTGCGGGCAGGTTTCCCGGCATCAGCCATTGGCCCATGCGCGAAAGAGCTTCTTCCAGAATCTCGTCCTGTTTGCAGAAACAGAAACGAATGAGCGTGCGAGGCGCATCCTCGCCATAAAATGCAGACACGGGCACAGCGACGACCCCGGCCTTCTGGATCATCAAATGGCAGAAGTCGACGTCATTGTCAGCCAGCTTCAAGCCGGAAATGTCACAACACACGAAATAGCTGCCATGCGAGGGCATCACCTTGAAACCCAGATGCGCCAGTCCGATCGACAGTCGGTCACGCTTGAGTTCCAGATCTCCCGCCAGCTCTTCAAAATAGCTGTCAGGCTTCGCCAATCCCAGCGCGATGCCCTTTTGCAAGGCGGGCGATGTGGTAAAGGTCACAAACTGATGTGCTTTGGCCACCGTATCGATCAAAGCAGCACCGCCGGTGATATAGCCAATCTTCCAGCCCGTAAGCGCGAAGGTTTTGCCCGCAGAGCCGATGCGCAGCGTGCGCTCCGCCATCCCCTCAAAGGTCATCAGCGGCCGGTGCTTCTTGCCATCAAAGACGAGGTGCTCATAGACTTCATCGCAAATGGCGTAGAGATCATGCGCCACGCACAGGCGCGCCAGTCCGGCCAACTCATCATCGGTGAACACCTTGGACACCGGGTTCATCGGATTGTTGATCAGGATGGCTTTGGTCCGCGGTGTGATTGCAGCTTCCACAGCCGTCACATCGAGATCCCAATTCGGCGGCGTGACCCGAACGCTGACAGGTGTTCCACCGGCCCGCACGATCATCGGCGCATAACAATCATACAGCGGCTCAATGACAATGACTTCGTCGCCAGCTTCGACAAGGGCCAAGATGCAATCGGCCAGCGCTTCCGTAGCGCCAGAGGTGACGACCACCTGCGTCTGCCAATCGACATCCAGACCATAAAAGCGCTTGTTCACATCGGCGACCGCCTGACGCAGCTCCGGAATGCCCAGCATCGGCGGATACTGGTTCGGCCCGTCAATCAGCGCCCGCGCCGCCTCTTCCCGGATGTCGGCCGGACCGTCCACATCCGGAAACCCCTGCCCCAGATTGATGGCGCCTTTTTCGCGGGCAAGGCGCGACATTGCTTCAAAGATGGTGGTCTCAAGGCCGGTGAAGACGGGATTCGTCGATTTCATCAGAAACTCCGGGACGGCAAAACGAAAACGAGTCTTTGGCGCCAGGCGACTCAGACTGGCGCGCAGTTTAGGGCGATCTCTCAGCCTTTGAAAGAGGCAGCTTGCAGCGCTCCTGCGAGGCTTGCGCCTTGCGCCACCCTCTATCTCTGCTGCTTATTTGGGCGAAAACAAGATGTTTCATGTGGCGGCGCACAATTGCAGCTGTCTCAGCGATGCTGGTTGCTTGCTCAATTGAGCCATTTTCGTTAAAAACCCTCCACAGAACGCTGGGGGCCGCTGGGGTGTCTTTTGATCGACATCCGTGAGCACGAAATTTGAAATCCGGCAATTCACTGCATCCTTTGAACACTGGAGACGCATTTGTTCGATCTCACGGCGTATCTTGCGCCCAACAATATCAAATTCACACCGGGACGGATCAAGACCGAGCTGTTGGCCGGGCTGACCGTGGCGCTGGCGCTGGTGCCGGAAGCCGTGGCCTTTGCCTTTGTCGCAGGCGTCAATCCGCTGGTCGGTCTTTATGCCGCCTTTATCATCTGTCTCATCACCTCTGCTTTTGGCGGGCGTCCGGGGATGATCTCCGGGGCCACCGGCGCGGTTGCCGTGGTGATGGTCGATCTCGTCAGCCAGCACGGCGTGCAATATCTGTTCGCCACCGTGGTCTTGATGGGCATCATCCAGATCCTTGTGGGTGTTCTGAAGCTCGGCAAGTTCATTCGTATGGTGCCGCATCCCGTGATGCTGGGGTTCGTCAACGGGCTGGCTATCGTCATCTTCATGGCGCAACTCAAGCAGTTTCAGGTTGCCGATGGTCACGGCGGCTATCACTGGATCATGGGCCAGCATCTGGTTGTGATGCTTGGGCTGGTCGCGCTGACGATGCTGGTCATCTGGATCTTGCCAAAGTTCACCAAGGCATTTCCAGCGCCGCTGGCGGGCATTCTGGTGGTAACCGCCGTAGTGCTCGGCTTTGGTCTGGATACACGTGACGTGGGCGATCTTGCCTCCATCGCGGGCAGCCTGCCAGAGTTTCACATTCCAAGCGTACCGTTCAATCTGCAAACGCTTTATATCATTTTTCCCTATGCGATCATTCTGGCCGCCATCGGCCTGATCGAGACGCTTTTGACGCACACGCTGGTGTCTGACATCACCAACACCAAGGGCGGCGCATCGCAGGAATGTATTGCGCTTGGCTCAGCCAACTTTCTGACCGGCTTCTTCGGCGGCATGGGTGGTTGCGCCATGATTGGTCAGTCAATGATCAACGTGAACTCGGGCGCACGCACTCGTATTGCAGGGATCACCGCGGGTCTGCTGTTGCTGTCGTTCATTCTGTTCGCCTCCGGCCTGATCCAGCAAATTCCTGTCGCCTCGCTTGTCGGCGTCATGTTCATGGTGGTCATTGGCACCTTTGCGTGGGCCAGCCTGAAAATCATGCACCGCATTCCACCGATTGATGCGCTGGTGATCGTCATTGTGACCTGTGTCACGGTTGCGACGGATCTGGCCTTTGCCGTCGTCGTTGGCGTGATCATCTCTGCGTTGGCCTATGCGTGGAACGCCAGCCGCCAGATTCATGCAGGAATTGGCCAGAGCAAGGAAGGCTGGAAGGTTTACCGTCTGCAAGGCCCGCTGTTCTTCGGCTCATCAACCGGCTTTGGAGAATTGTTTGACATTGCCAACGACCCGGACGACGTTGTCGTCGACTTCATGAACAGCCGCGTAGTCGACCATTCCGGTCTGCAAGCCATTGATGCCCTTGCAACCAAATACAATGAAGCCGGCAAACGCCTGCATCTGCGACATCTGTCGCCGGATTGCCAGAAGCTGCTGGAAAAAGCTGGCACCATGATCGAGGTCTCTGTGCTCGAAGATCCGGATTACGAAGTCGCCGTCGACTACGGCCACAAGTTCGATCACGCCTGATCCCCAGTCACGCAACCAACCGACAAAAAACCGCCGCCGGAGAGACCCTCCGGCGGCGGTTTTGTTTTGATTATATCTCTGGCTTGGACAGGCGGGGGGATCAGAAGGAGATCTTGATGCCTGCATCTGCCGACCAGGAGCGGCTGTCATCGGAGTAGATGCCCAGCTTGGTGCCGGTATAAAGCGCGACCGACTTGCCGAGGTTCACCTGACCTTGCAGACCAATACGACCGCCGAAAACATTTCGGTCATCCGATGTGCTCACCGTGAAGTCCGTATTGCTCAGGCTGGCGTTGAGCGTGTTGGAGCCAAGATTGGTGGTATTCACCAGCTCGCCAGAGACCGTCAGCAGACCTGTCTGACCATTCTGCATCTGCAGGCGACGAGAGAGCTTTGCACCAAGAACCTCTTCAACAGCCTGCGACGTCCGGTTGTCATAGCTGACGTTCTGCGAGGAGCCATGCTCGTCGAAGCTGCCGAACCCGGCCGCCGTATAGCGGAGCGACAAGGAAGGCAGGAACGACCAGTTCTGAGACAGGGCAAAGCGCGACGATGCCTTGACACCCGGCGAGACGAACCAGCCGCTGAAGTCGCCCTTGGCCGTTTCCGTAACAGCTCCCGCAACATCACGTTCGCTCTGCGAGCTGATACCACCGGCATCCAACGAGGCATCAAGGGTCAGCAGACCGTAGTTCTGACGCAGATAGAGACCGCCAAAGCCAACCGTGCCTTTCACCTTACTGGAGCCATCATTTTCACGATTGTACAGTTCCCCTGCCCCGATCAAGACACCGATGCGGCGATCGCCGAAAGCATGGTCGATACCGGCAGCCACACCGACATTCGAGGAGGTCGTGCTGGTTGAATGATGGAAATACTGGCTCCCAAAAGCACGCACCCAGAACAGATTACCTGCGTTGTCTGCCGCCAGACCCGGCATCAGCAAACGAAATGCTTCGCTTTCATGGGGCTTCGGAGCTTCAGCGTAGCCAAGCGCCATGCTTGCATTCCGGGGAGCGATCAGACCAAATCTGTCAATATCCAGCGAGAGCATATCATCCATAAGCTGCAGCACATTGGAAGAATAATAGCCTGTTGCCTTAGGCTGACGAAGCCACCGCTGCAGCATCAATTGCACTCACGGTCCCGTTTCCGGAAGCATCGACGTTATCGACGACAGTGATATAGCTTTTTGTAGAGTATGCTGTGTTGCCGCTAGTATCATAATTGGCAACATTCAGCGTATAGCTGCCGGTCGTCTTGAAAACGAGCGAATTGCCTGTGGTCTTGTTGTAGTCGACATCGCCGTTGAAAACAGCGCCGTCCAAGATGTTCAGGGTATTATTACCATTGGCATAAAAAACCGAACCCACGGTGCCGGAAAGTGTGCCGCTGTTGGTAAGGGCTGCACTGCCAGACAAAACATAGATGCCATAATCAGCACCAGTGATTGTCCCGAAGTTTGCAGCGATTTGATTGGTACCGGTCGTCAGATACACACCGTACAGGCTGCTGGCCGTCACTGTTCCGGTGTTGGTAAAGCCCGAAGACAATCCGGCTATTTCCACACCATAAAAGCTCCCGGACTTGATCGTCCCGGAATTGCTGATTTGAGCATAGCTCCCGGTCGATTTGATCCCGTCCGTGCCTCCATCAATCGTACCGGTGTTCACGATCTGCGCATGATCCCCGGAAGAATAGATCGCACTGTAGTTTGAGGTAATCGAACCATCGTTTCTCAAATTGGCTTCCGCCCCGGTCGAATAGATACCGTAGCCAGTCGCTGCGCTGATGGTCGCATTTGCCAGATTTCTAATCGTGGCTTTATCACCTTGGGAGTAGATCGCCTTATAACTCGTGCTCGCAGAACCCGTATCAACTAGCCCTATTGTGCCATAGTTGTAGACACCCAGATTTTCACCGGTAGACAAAATGGCCGTGGTGCCACCAGAAATGCTATTAAAATTGTTAATGATTGTAGCAGATCCGTCGGTATTTATGCCATTTGTGGTCCCCAGAATCGAACCGGTGCCACCATTGTAAATCTGCAACGAGCCGGCATGAGAATAAATGCCGTTATCGCCTGAGATGAGACCAGAGTTGGTGATCAAAGAGTTTGTGGAGGCCTCATTAACGAAGATGCCATTGCCAAAAGCACTGGAAATCTGTCCGCTTGACTGGTTCGTGATAATCGAATTCGTTCCGTAAACGTAGAGTCCCTGCGTAGAAGACGAACCGGTTCCAGTCAGAGTCCCGTAGTTTTGGACCGTTACATGGTCAACAAGATTGTTGTTTCCAGGATCGGTAGAATCATAAAGACCAATAGAAACAGCTTCTGATGGAGCAGAGACCGCAACAGCATTATTAACGGTCAGCGTCACTTTATCCGCGCTGATGTAATAAGCAATGTCTTTTGAAGTTGTGGTATCACCGGTAACGACAGAATTAAAATTGATATTGTTTTCAAAAGTCGCAGCAACAGCAGGCGCCACACCTGTCATGACAGAAAGCGTGAGCATTGAGACAGTGCTTGCCAGAAGCCATGCAAGCGACTTACCACGGGCGCAATCTCGCAACAGATGTCCGGTCATTCCATATTTCCTGATCATAATTATGTTTGGTATAAACAAATCACTCTTGGATCATCTCAAACCACATTGAGAACAAACTGTCCAATATCACTGACACTTTTCACCATTAAAATTGAATAAATTATCACTGACACTTTCCACCATTAAAATTGAATAAATTCCCATGCCTGTTGCAATTTTGCTTCTCACACTTCGTAATCACCGCCTCCAAAACAGGTTTTTACAAAAGTAAATATAGTCAAAATTATAGTACATATTCAAACGATACGGCTATATTATTTTAAATTACACATCTCTTATCGTTATAATTAATAGAGAGAAAGAAACAGGCATCCTTCTTGAAAACAAGGTTTGCCCCATTAGACAGCTTTGGAATGGCTATTCTGCCTGACCTCATTCATGACGCCATATGAGATCTGAAGAGGTGCGGGAATGACAGAAAAGAGCAAACTTAGGGTTTGACCCCAAGACAGACCGCGCTGTTTCAGCCTTCAGAAAGAATCGGGCTGTTTCCCATCCCTGACCTTGCGGCTTCATGAAAACCGGACGGTTTTCTGCATATCCGCATCAAACAAGCAGACGGTTCAGCCCGATCTCCTGAAACACACCTAGGGCGCGACCTCAGGCAGCAGTGACGTATGCACCGGCGACCTGACCCGTTCATGTCGTCAGCAACAAAACGCCGCCGGAGCAGACAACTCCGGCGGCGTTTTGTTTCGTCTTCATGGCATGTCCGAAGGAAATCCTCAGAAGGAGATCTTGATGCCTGCATCTGCCGACCAGGTAACGGCTGTCATCGGAGTAGATGCCCAGCTTGGTGCCGGTATAAAGCGCGACCGACTTGCTCAACATGACCTGCGCCTGCACTCCAACGCGACCACCAACCACATTGCGCTGATCTGTCGTGCGCACGGTGAAATCGGTGCCGCTCAAGCTGGCATCCAGATCGGAAGAGCCGAGGTTGGTGGTGTTCACCAACTCACCGGAAAACGACAGTTTGCCCATCTGTCCGGTCGAAAGCTGCAACATATGAGAGATATTGGCGCCGAGGATTTCCTCGACGGACTGCGCCGTGCGGTCGTCATAGCTGACGTTCTGCGACGATCCATGCTCATCAAATCCGTTGAATCCAGCGGCGGTATAGCGCACCGAAAGCGACGGCGTCACGGCCCAGCCGCGAGAGATCTGGTATTTGGCGGACGCCTTGACGCCCGGCGAGACAAACCAGCCGCCGAAATCGCCTTTGGCCGTCTGCTGAGTCGTTGCGGTAACTGTACGCTCGCTGTGCGAGCTGATGCCACCTGCATCCAGCGACGCATCCAACGTCAGCAACCCGAGAGACTGGCGCATGTAGACACCACCAAAGCCGACGTTGCCCCTGATCTTGTCAGAGCCATCATTTTCACGGTTATACAGCTGCCCTGCTCCCAACAGCACGCCGATACGGCGGCTGCCGAAGTCATGATCAATACCAGCAGCCACCGCAACATCGGCAGACGTGGTATCCGCGGAGTGGTTGAAGTACTGGCCTCCGAAAGCCCGCACCCAGAACAGATTGCCCGCATTGTCCGCAGCCAGACCCGGCATCAAGACATCAAACGCCCTGGATTGTTTGGCACGCGGCATCTCGGCATAGCCAAGCGGTCCGACTTTGGTGCGACTGCGCGCACCGGAGAGACCTGAACGATCAATATCCAGCGCAAGGATATCATCCATCAGCTGCACGACCATCGTGGAATACTGACCGGCGGCCTGCGCAGAGGACCCAACAGTGGAGGAGTTCACCGTGTTCAACGTTCCATTGCCCGAGCCATCAACATCACTGACGACCGTGACATTGCTCTTTGTCGAATAGGCCGTGTTGTTGCTTGTATCGTAGTTTGAAACATCGAGAACATAGCTTTTCGATGTTGAGAAGACGGTGGTATTGCCGGTGGTGGTGTTGAAATTCACACCGCCGGTGAAGATGGCACCATCATTGATGGTCAGTGTATTGCCCCCTGCGCCGTAATAAATGGCCGCAGTGCTGCCGGAAATGGTGCCGGAGTTGGTGATGGCTACGCCACCCGATGTGGCACCAATATAGAGACCGTAGGTTGCGCCGGTAATACTGCCTGCGTTGGAGACGCTCTCATTGCTTCCCTCCAGCTCAACCCCTGCACGTGTAGTGGCCGTAACAGTGCCCGTACTGGTGTTGGTAAAGGAAGACCCAGCGCCCGTAAGATAGACACCACTATTAACACCAGCCTTGATGGTGCCGGAGTTGGTGACAACAGCGCTCGCCCCGGTCGACTGGATGCCATAGGAAACGCCGTCAAGTGTTCCTGTATTGGTGATCTTCGCATTATCACCTGACGAGTAGATTGAACTGTCGCCAGATGTGATCGTGCCAGCATTGGAAATGCTCGCCGACGCGCCCATTGAGTCAACACCATACTGATTTGTGGCGGTAATCGTCCCACCACTCGCGTTGGTGATCCTGACCGTGCTCCCGCTCGAAACGATACTATTATTTGCACCATAGAGCGCGCCAGTGTTCGTCAGTGTCAGATCATCGCCTGTCGAGTAAATGCTGCTGTTGTTGCTCGTATTCACCCCATCGGCTGTTTGACCAATCGTTCCAGCATTGGTGATCGTCATGGAACTGCCGGAGGACTTGATTGAGTAAGTAGAACCGTAAATAATACCGCCAGAATTGTTGGTAATCAGAGAGTTATCACCTACCGAGTTGATAGCAGAGGTACTGGATACACCGTTCGCTGTCCCGATTGTTCCAGAGTTGGTGACCGTCAGATATCCTCCTTTAGAGTAGATTGCAGAGGTTGTCCCAACGATTACGCCACCGGCATTATTGGTGATCTTGGCCGTATCACTTGTCGAATAAATTCCATCGACGCTCGTGCTCGAGGCATCCGCTGTTTGGCCGATTGTACCGCCGTTTGTTACGATCAAACCGCCGCCCGCGGATAAAATCGCATAGGACGCGCCGTAGATAACGCCACCATTCTTGTTCAGGACAGCCGTGTCCTCGCCGTCCGTATCAACCCCATAGATCGCTCCGGAAATCGTGCCGCCATTTTTATTGGTAATCTGTGTGCCAGAGGCATGGGTGTAAATTCCGTTATTGCCGGAAATTTCACCCGAGTTATCAATACTTGTGTCGCTGGAGATATCCTTGACGTAAATACCGTTGCCGGAATCCGCGGTGATGGTCCCGGTGGACGTGTTGATAATCGTCGTGCCGGTTCCGTAAACGTAGATGCCTTGCGTACTGCCTGTCGTCCCACTTCCTGTCAGCGTTCCGCTGTTCTCCACCGTGACGCCATCGACCTTTTTCGTGCTATCCGTATCATAGTAACCAACCGATACGGCTTCAGAGTTCCCTGAAACCGAGACCCCTTCGGCGACCGTCAGTGTCACTGAGTCAGCACTGATGTAATAGGCAATATCATCAGCGGAGGCGTCATCCGTAGTGACCGTTGTGTCTGTCGTCACCTCGTTCTCAACCGTCGCGGCAAAGACGGGCGTGGCGGAGAGTGCCAATGCCAGCACGATTGTCGACACGGAACCGACAAGGCCCCACGCCAAAGAGCGGTCGTGCGCTGCAACCGATATGGCAGAAGTAAGAAGCGCGCGCACGTGTGCGCTGCATGACGTGCCTACGGGCGTCTTTCGTGCATTCATTGCATAAGTACCTGAATAGATATGTAAAAAATCTTATGTCGACGATTTCCTCCCTTCCTTGTAAACATAAAATTGCCGCAATATCCATCCGAGATTTGTATATACACGCCTCGCTTTGTTTCTTCTTTTGTCTATTTTGTTCTTAATGTTTCTCAACTCTGACGTGACACAGCTATAAACAGCGCCAGAGTGCGGCTTCAAACCCGATTTCATTTTTGAAACAGATACATACAGAAAAAAACTTACATGTGAACGTAAAGTGGAAAACGCAAAACGCCGTCGGGGCCCTGCTCCCCGACGGCGTTTTTGTTTGATTCGCTTCAATCACGTCAGGTGCCATGTTGCAGGCACCTGCCTTGCCTCCGGGCTGTTCCGCATCACGCGGCCGACTGCAAGTCTCCCGCAACCAACTGTTGAACGGACCAATCCAGTGTTTCGACGGCCGGCGCACCACTCGGCTGCAAGCAGCCGTGCATGTGATCCAGCCCACCGGGAACCAGATCCAGCCCAAGCAAGCGATGCCGCTCGAAGGGACCCGGCAATGTCACAGCGTCCAGGGCATCCCGCATGAAGCCGAAGCGCTGATAGTAGCCGAGATCACCAACGAGGATCACAGCTTCATGACCCCGTGTTGCAGCCTGATTGAGTGCATGGAACATCAAACGGCGACCAATCTGGTGATTGCGCACCCGATCTTCCACGGCCAGAGGCCCCAACAGCAAGGCTGCAGTGCCCAGAGCATCGGTAACATGCCACAGGCGAAGCGTTCCGACGAGGACGCCCTCATCCTCCATTGCGACGTAGGCAAAGGCCGGTGTACGACCCTGCCGAAACAGTTCGCACGTCTTCAGCCACCGCTCAGGACCGAAGGCACGGTCAAGCAGGCCCTCACGGGCTCCAGCGTGTGCCGGAGCCTCGTCAAAGAGTTCGATTGTCATGGGCCCGGTCTCAGATCACGTAGGATGCCAGAGGCGCAAAACCGTTGAAGCCAACCGTCGAATAGGTCGTCGTGTAAGCTCCGCAGGCTTCAATCAACACCATATCGCCAATCGACAGAGTGACCGGCAATTCATACGGCGTCTTTTCATACATGACGTCGACGCTGTCGCAGGTCGGACCAGCCAGCACGCAAGGCGCTGTCTCGTCACCATCCTTGGGGGTGCGGATCGGGTAGCGGATCGCTTCGTCCATCGTTTCGGCAAGACCGTGGAACTTGCCAATGTCGAGGTAAACCCAGCGCACCGGATCATCGTCGGCCTTGCGCGAAATCAGCACGACTTCGCTCTGGATCATGCCGGCATTGCCAACCATGCCGCGGCCCGGCTCGATGATTGTTGCAGGCAAACGATTGCCAAAATGCACCTTCAAAGCTTCGAAAATCGCTTCGCCATAGGTCGAAACGCCCGGGACATCCTTGAGGTAGCGGGTCGGAAAACCGCCGCCCATGTTGACCATCGACAATTCGATACCGCGCACACGCATTTCGGCGAAGACTTCGGCAGCCATCTTCAGGGCATGATCCCAAGCCACCAGGTTCGCCTGCTGCGAGCCAACGTGGAAGGAAACACCACAGGCTTCAGGCCGAGGCGATGCGCATGTTCCAACACATCCGGTGCCATGCGAGCATCACAACCGAACTTGCGCGACAGCGGCCATTCAGCGCCAATGCCATCACAAAGAACGCGGCAGAAAACGCGGGCGCCCTGCGCAACACGAGCAATCTTTTCAACTTCTTCACGGCAATCGACGGCAAACAGACGCACGCCCAGCGCAAAGGCCCGCGCAATATCGCGTTCCTTCTTGATGGTATTGCCATAGGAAATACGAGCCGGAGACGCGCCAGTGGCCAAAACCAGTTCGATTTCGGTGACGGAGGCACAGTCAAACGACGAGCCAAGTTTTTCCAGAAGCGCAAGAATCTGCGGCTCCGGATTGGCCTTCACAGCATAGTAGACAGAGGTGTCGGGCAGCGAGCGTGCAAACGCTTCATAGTTGGTTTCGACCACGTCGAGATCAACAACAACACAAGGGCCATCGTGTTCACGCTGGCGCAGGAATTCGCGGATACGATCAGTCATGGGTCAGCTCCCATTCAATAGAGTCACGTCGCAGGGAGCCATATATGTGCGAAGGACCCCGCCGGGTTGGACACCGGCGGCCAAAGCAATATATGGCGACGGTTGGGCAACCCAGCCGGCTCTTCGAATGAGAAACCGGAATGCCTGTAAAGCTTTCCCGCGTGTGATGCCTTGAGATTGGAACGAATGAGTATCCGAACCGCACAGCTGGCAATGATGTAATAAGTGCCTCTTCAGTGACCCCGGAGGATGGATTCCCCGGCAGAGACCAAAAAGCCCTCTTACGTCGTTGCTTTAAGCCGTCCGGTGCTACCGCTCTCACTCGGTGAGAGATTTTGGCAGCGGCCCTTATTTGTTGGACGACCACGGGCACGTGCGAATTTGGGCAAATTTTTAATGCGCCAATTCGAGATGGAAATCAAGCGAAAATTCGAACAAAAAGCGTCTTGTCGAACCTTTTCTCCACAGATCCGACGCCTATCGTTATCCATTTGAAATCAAAAGAAAAAAGCCTTCCCCTTACCATCAAAAGACAAGGGGAAGGCTCCTGACAAACGCACCTCAAGGGCGGCTTTCAAAAAGTCTTGGTGAAAAGACCGCCGGGATGGCGGTCTTTTCGTGTTTGCAAAGCCGGACCACACGATGGGTGGGTGAGGTAAAGTATGGTTCCGGCCTTTTTGACGGTGAGTTCTGCGCCCCCGCCTTTGACTAATTCAATGCGCGCGACCGCCGTGGCGTTCCATCATCGCATGAAAATTCTGGTCCAATCCACCGTGACGACCCATTCCGTGGCCGAAGAACCGACCCTTGCCGCGTCCCGCGTGGTGGTGCGGCTTGGCGAAATCGGCCTTTGTCAGCACACCGTCGTCGTTGCGATCCAGCTTCTGCACCAAGTCAGCTCGCTTGGCCGAGAACTCGGTCTGATCGAGACCCAGAGACCCATCCTTGTCCATGCGCTGGAACTCACGCACCATACGTTCGTGGTTGACACTCATCCAGATGCTGTCAAAGCCACTCAGGTTGATCGAACCTGCGCCATTGCTGTCAGCGGCCTGATAGAGAGCATCCAGCTTCTGGTGCATTTCGTCACGCGTGACCTTGCCATCCTTGTTGGTGTCAAAGACCTTCATGAGCTGGCCCATCATCTGACCATGGCCCTTTCCGTGCATTTGGCCGTGCATCTGACCGCCACGCTTGTGGAAGCCATGGTGCTGACCACCATGGTGATCTCGGCCCTTGTGATGCCCCATCTGATGCCAACGCTTGCCATCATGCTGCTGGCCCTGCATTGGCTTGTCATCGGACTGATCCGGGCCTTTTGCCTGGTCCGGCGCATTTGCGGCGTCAGCGTCATCACCCTTGGCCTGCTGATCCTGCATCGGCTTGCCACCCTTAGCCATGCATTCCACGGTGCATACCACGTCCACCGCGATCTTGCGGACTAAGCGCATCATCGTTGTTGCGGTCCATCATGTCGAACATGCGATCTGCGGCTGCAACAATATCCTGTTTGGAAATCTGGCCATCGCCATCGCTGTCGAGACGCTGGAACAGACGCACTTCCTGCGGGCGGGTCTTCTTGGCAAATTCGACCTGATATTCGCCCAGATCGATTTTACCGTCAGAGTTGGCATCCAGCTTCTTGAAGCGCTCACCCTGAACCGCATCGATTTCCGTCTGCTCTATAACACCATTCTTGTCGGTGTCGTAGCTCTTGCTCAAGCGGGCGAATGTATGCTTGCCGCGCTGTCCGTGACCGCCTCGGCCCATCTTGTGAGGGCCTGCTTGTTGTGGACCATCCCATGCCGGGGCGTTCATTTCATCGCGGGCACCCTGAGCCTAGGCCGAGATGGCACCGGCTGCAACGGTTGTCATGAGGGCTGCAACTGCAATCTTGGTGAACTTTTTCATGGTCGAACTCCTTAATCGATCATTCCGATGACCAGAAGGTAGGTGGCAATTGTCGCAGGAATACCCCCGCATTGGGGGGCAAGTGTCGCCATTTGTCTCATCTGATCCGACCGTTACGTTTTGTTACACTTAAGCCCTCCGCAAGAGGATCGAGGTGCTACAAAGACCCGACAAGAGGTGCCAAAAAGAGTTGACGGCACAATGCTAGGGCACAAGGAGTTCGAAGATGCATGAGCAGAGCCAACATATTCTGGTGGTCGACGATCACCGCGACATTCGCGAAACCCTGGCTCGCTACCTGATCAAGAACGGGTTCCGCGCCACGACAGCCGAGAATGCGGCACAGGCCCGCAAGATCCTGCAAGCCGCTTCAATCGATCTCGTGGTGCTGGACATCATGATGCCGGGCGAAGACGGCCTCTCCCTGTGTCGCCATCTGGTGGAAAGCACCTCCATGCCCGTCATCTTGCTCACGGCCATGGCCGAAGACACCGACCGGGTGATCGGGCTGGAAGTCGGGGCCGATGACTATGTCAACAAGCCCTTCAATCCGCGTGAATTGCTGGCCCGCATTCGCGCAGTTCTGCGTCGCACGGGAACGCAGCCGCGTGAGCGCGATCCGGTGGAACGCGAAAGCCTGCACTTCGAAGGCTGGACACTCAACGTCAACAAGCGCGAGTTGATCAGCCCTGATGATGTCAATGTGTCCCTTTCCTCTGGCGAGTTTCAATTGCTGATCGCTTTTGTGAAGCGCCCGAACGTCGTGCTCAGTCGTGACCAGCTCCTTGATCTCACCTCCGGCCGCGCGCCAATGGTCTTTGACCGCTCCATCGACAATCAGGTGTCGCGCTTGCGCCGCAAGATCGAAACCAACCCGAAAGACCCCAAATTAATCAAGACGGTCTGGGGCGGCGGCTATATGTTTACGGGCAATGTGACAGCGGATGCGGCATGACAGATACGGACGCCCAGACCACCAAGCCCCTTCGACAGCGCCTGCATCTGCTGCGCCCGCCCTGCAGCGCATGTCACTTGGTATGCAACTGACGCTATTGATGCTACTGGCCATGGTGGTGGTGCAGGCAGTCACCACATGGCTGTTTCATGATGAGCGTCGGCATGCGCTGATCCGGGCGGCGCGCATCGATATTGTCGTGCGCACAACAGCGATTGCCCGTCTGCTTGAAGACACGCCACTGGATTATCATCACCGTATTCTGCGGTCAGTCGGCAGCCAGTCGACGCTGTTCTTCATCGGCCCTCCTTTCGAACCGGTGCGCAAAGAGCCGACCCGGAGTGACAAACGCTTTGCCGGTTTTCTGGAGAGCAAGCTGCCTCCCCAGAACACCGTTCGTGCCGAACTCGATGCCCCGGCCGCGCACGCCGACAACCTGCGCAAACAACTTGATCAGGCCAGCAGCACCTCCTGGTGGGGGCCCCGTAGAGACAACCATCCCCTGCCCCATTGGGCTTTGGAACCCGATATGCGGCTTTCGATCCGCCTGACCAATGGCCAGTGGCTTAACGTGATTGCCAATTATCGCCCACCGCCCGCCAATCTTCAGGCGCTGGGAACACAGCTTGCGCTGATGGCACTTGCGGTCCTTGCCATCGTCTGGCTGGTCATGCGCCGGCTGGCAGCGCCCTTGCGCCGCCTTGCGGCGGCGGCCGACCGGCTGGGCCGCGGGGAAGACATTCCAGAGTTACCGGTCGAAGGCCCCGCCGAAGTGGTCACACTGACGCACGCCTTCAACGACATGCAAAACCGGCTGACACGCTTCGTGCGCGACAGAACCCGGATGCTGGCCGCCATCAGCCACGATCTGCGCACCCCCATCACCTCGCTGCGCATCCGCGCCGAGTTCGTTGACGACGATGAAAACCGCGAAAAGATTGTCGCAACGCTCGACGAAATGAGCCAGATGACCGAGGCAACCCTCTCTTTTGCCCGCGAAGATTCAAAATCGGAAGTCGTCAGCAACACCGATTTCGGCAGCCTGCTGGAAAGCCTTGCCGCGGATCAGCAGGACATCGGTCATGACGTCTGCTTTGAAGATCCAAACGAAAAGATCATTCTGCCGTGTCGGCCCATGGCCCTGCGCCGCGCCTTGCGCAACCTGATCGAAAACGGTGTGCGCTACGGTGAAAGGGTCGAAATGACCCTGCATCACGAAGGCCACCACGCCGTGGTACGCATTCGGGATCATGGCCCCGGCATTCCGCGCAACCGACTGGAAGATGTGTTCGAACCTTTTGTTCGACTGGAAGAAAGCCGCAGCGAGGCCACTGGCGGCATTGGGCTGGGTCTGTCGATTGCCCGCTCGATCATCCACTCGCATGGCGGCACCATCGGCCTGTCATTGCATCCCGACGGAGGCCTTGTGGCAGAAATCCACCTGCCGTTCGGCCATTAACTCGGGCCTGCTCCTATCGTTAAGACAGACCGAACCTCCCGTGAAAAAACAAGTCCCGGCGCGATGGCCGGGACGGTTTAATCTTACAACCTGTCTGCGACGCGCAGGATCAAGCGCGATGCGCAGCCTTGGCTTCACGGCGACGGCGATGCAGCACAGGCTCGGTATAACCGTTGGGCTGCTTGACGCCTTCAAACACCAGTTCGCACGCGGCCTGAAAAGCAATCGAGCCATCAAAGTCGTCCGCCATAGGCCGATACGCCGCATCACCGGCATTCTGACCATCCACGACCTTGGCCATGCGCTTGAGCGTTTCCATCACCTGCGCTTCACTGCAAACGCCATGACGCAACCAATTGGCAATGTGCTGCGAAGAAATGCGCAAGGTGGCGCGGTCTTCCATCAAACCGACATTGTTGATGTCCGGCACTTTGGAACAGCCAATGCCCTGATCAACCCAACGCACGACGTAGCCTAAAATCCCTTGTGCGTTGTTGTCGAGCTCGGCCTGAATATCCTCAGTTGCCCAATTAGGACGCTCCACCACAGGCACGGTCAGAAGTCCATCGAGGCTGGCCGGCTTGCGGGCGGACAACTCCTTCTGCCTCGCCCCGACATCCACCTTGTGATAATGCAGCGCATGCAGGGTCGCGGCGGTGGGGGATGGCACCCGAGGCTGTTGACGCGCCTGCGAGCGGATGTCCCATCTTCTGCTCCATCATATCATGCATCAGATCGGGCATTGCCCACATGCCCTTGCCAATCTGGGCGTGGCCCGGAAGACCTGCTGCAAGCCCGACATCAACGTTGTTGTTCTCATAAGCGCTGATCCACGTGGCGGACTTCATATCACCCTTGCGCAGCATTGGCCCGGCCTCCATCGTCGAATGCATTTCGTCGCCGGTGCGATCGAGAAAGCCCGTGTTGATGAAGAACACCCGGTCCTGCGCCTGACGAATGCACTCCGACAGATTGACAGAAGTCCGGCGCTCTTCGTCCATAATACCCATCTTCAAGGTCGCATGGGGCAGCGCCAGCAATTTTTCGATACGCTCGAACAGCCGCGTGGCGAACGCAACTTCGTCCGGGCCATGCATCTTCGGCTTGACGATATAAATGGAGCCGGCCCGGCTGTTGAGATGCACGCCATTAGTGCCAATGTCATGCAAGGCGATCAGCGAGGTAATGACACCATCCATGATGCCTTCGGGCACTTCCTGTCCATCCTCGGTCAAAATGGCATTGCTTGTCATCAAATGACCGACATTGCGGACCAACAGAAGCGAACGACCATGCAACGTGACCGGCTCCGCCCCCTTTGGTGCGGTATAGGTGCGATCCGCATTCATCCGACGGGTGACCGTTTCGCCGCCCTTCTGGAAGGATGCTTCCAACGTTCCCTTCATCAGACCAAGCCAGTTGCGATAGACCAGAACCTTGTCATCTGCATCAACGGCTGCAACTGAATCCTCGCAATCCATGATGGTCGACATGGCCGCCTCTACGATCACGTCAGAGATCTGTGCCTTGTCGATCTTGCCGATCGGGCTGGTGCCATCAATGATAATTTCCAGATGCAGGCCATTGCGCGCCAAAAGCACGGTCTGAGGCGCTGCCGGATCACCAATATAGCCTGTCAACTGCGCCGGATTACCAAGCGCGAACTGGGCATCGGCCACATGACACACCAGCGCCGCGTCTTGAATGGTCAGCCGGTCGACATCAGCCCAATTTGTGCCCACAAGCGGTGCGGACTGGTCCAAAAGCTTGCGGGCATAGGCGATGACGTCCTGCCCACGGGCTGCATCATAGTCTTTGCCGGACGGCAGAGACCCCATCGCATCCGTGCCGTAAAGCGCATCATAGAGAGATCCCCAGCGTGCGTTCGCAGCATTCAGAGCGTAGCGGGCATTGGTGATCGGCACCACAAGCTGCGGCCCGGCAACTGTTGTGATTTCCGGATCAAGCCCCTAGCTTGTCACCTTGAAAGGCTCTTTCGCCTCGACAAGATAGCCAATGTCCTTGAGAAAGGCCGTATAGCGCTCTGTATCCGGAACTCCGGGATGTTCCCTGTGCCAGGCTGTCCAACTTCACTTGAAACGCATCGCGAACCTTCAGCAACGCCCGGTTGTCCGGCACCAGATCATTGACGATAGCAGCAAAGCCCTGCCAGAAGCCGTCTGCGTCAAGCCCGGTTCCCGGTAACACTTCGGCGTTGATGAAGTCGTAAAGCTGTGAAGCCACGCCAAGGCCGAAAGCATCTGTTCTGGCAATCATTCAGGTTTCTCCCGGAAGGTCGTCTGTCAAGATTATGGAGGGCGCGGTGAGGCACCAGCCAACACATACGCAATGCGTGTGGCCAGTCGGGCGCTGTAAGCTCTCTTTTTCACAGAGCTTGATCGTCAGCGCAACGGTCGTTTTGCACCACTTGAACCAAAAACCGGTCCCCAGTATTAACGAATAGACCGATGATAAGGTTTCCCGACCTTGCGGGGCGGCGTTTTTCCTGTAAAGGGAGAAGACAATCAAAACGCCGCTTGCCCGCCTCTACGTGACCGTTGACGGCGAAATCCACACTAGGAAACGCCATGTTTGCCGGTCTTCGTGCCCTCGCGGAACGTCTCAATTCGAACGCCTACGTCCTTCTTTTGGTCTGCACCCTTTTTTGGGGCGGCAATACCGTGGCCGGGCGTCTTGCGATTGGTGAAGTCTCACCGCTGGCCATTGTCGCTTTGCGCTGGATCATCGTGGCGGCCGTCATGCTGGCATTTCAGATGCGCCACCTAAAGCGTGAGTGGCCGTTGATCCGGCCGTATTTCCCGAAGATGGTCGTCATTGCCAGCCTTGGCTTCACGGCGTTCAATTCGCTGTTTTATATCGCGGCGCATGACACCACCGCCGTCAACCTCGGCATCATTCAGGGCGGCATGCCGGTTCTGGTGCTCGTCGGCGCGGCCTTGATCTACAAAACGCCAATCCGCCTGCTGCAAGCCGTCGGCATTGTCACCACACTGATCGGTGTAGCAATGGTCGCGTCGCAAGGCAGCCTGCAAACGCTGCTGAGCCTGTCGATCAATCCGGGCGATGGCTACATGCTTATTGCCTGCCTGTGTTATGGCGCCTACACGCTGGGACTGCGCAATCGACCGCAGGTCTCCGCGATGGTTTTCTTCACGGTTCTGGCCTGCATTGCGGCGTTCGTTTCCCTTCCCGTCGTCAGCTATGAAATCATCACCGGCACCGTGCAATGGCCGACCTCCCATGGCTGGCTGGTGGTGCTCTACATCGCTTTTTTACCATCGCTTCTCAGCCAGGATGCTGTTCATGCGCGGAGTCGAACTGATCGGTCCGGCGCGGGCAGGCATCTTCATCAATCTGGTGCCCATCTTCGGCCCGATCCTCGCTATTGTGCTTTTGGGAGAGGCCTTCCACCTTTATCACGCCATTGCGCTGGCTCTCGTGCTGATCGGCATCTGGCTGTCGGAGCGCAAGGCCACGGCGCTGGCCAAGGAAAAGCAAGACGCACAGACCTGAAGCATCTGAAGGACTGATTTAAAGACACAGCCGCAACTTTGGCTGTTGGAAAGCCT
This sequence comes from Roseibium sp. 10G30-5, assembly GCF_055809635.1. Taxonomy (NCBI): domain Bacteria; kingdom Pseudomonadati; phylum Pseudomonadota; class Alphaproteobacteria; order Hyphomicrobiales; family Stappiaceae; genus Roseibium; species Roseibium sp. 10G30-5. The sequence continues at coordinate 3,291,056 of NZ_CM147918.1, read as the reverse complement.
CAAGGAGAATGGGGAAAGCGTTAGCCTGCCTTGTCAGGGGCCTATTCCCTTGTCACATTTGAAAAATGCAGACACCCATTCTGATCTCGGCTTTTGCTGGCCTTCTCGTCATCATTGCTCTGCTCCAACCGTTGGCGCGACGGTTCGGGCTTTCCCCGAGTGTGCTTCTGGCTCTGGTCGGCACGTTGATCGGGATCAGTGCGACGTATCTGCTCTACACCACCAGCACGAGCGCCTTTGACCGGATCGCCGCCGTCTTCGTGCATGTGCCGCTGGATGCCCAGCAAATTCTGTATGTCTTCCTGCCGATCCTGTTGTTTCAGACCGCGCTGACACTGGATTTCCGGCGCGTCATCGAGGACGCCGGACCGATCCTGGTGATGGCCATCGTCGCCGTGTTCATGGCAACCTTCTTCATCGGCTTTGCACTTTATCCGTTGTCCGGAATGCCGCTTGTGGTCTGCCTGCTGCTCGGCGCCATCGTCGCCACCACGGATCCTATCGCGGTGGTCGACATCTTCCGCGACATCGGTGCTCCGGCGCGTCTCGGACGCATCGTCGAGGGTGAAAGTCTGCTCAATGACGCTGCCGCCATTGTGCTCTTCGTCATTTTGTCGCGCATGCTGATCAGCGGCGGGCATCCTGATCCAATGCAAGCCGCCATGGCCTTCGTACGTTCCTTCGCTGGCGGTATTCTGGCGGGCTGGCTGGTGGCCCGGCTGTTCGTCATGCTATTGCCTTTGCTGCGAGATCTACGTCTTGCACAAGTCACAGTCAGTCTGGCCCTGCCCTATCTTATCTACGTCATGGCCGATCAGATTGCGGATGTGTCAGCGGTCGTCGCAGTGGTCTCGGCGGGGATCGTCTTCAATCTGTCTGGCCCCTCGCGCATTGCACCCGACAATTGGAAGTTTCTGCATGATGTGTGGGAGCAGATCGACTTCTGGGCGTCGTCCTTCATTTTCATTCTCGCTGCCATTTTGATTCCGCATCTGGTGCAAGGGTTTGATGCGGTCGACTTCCTTCTTTTGGGGGTGCTCGTCCTGACTGCCCTGACCTCGCGGGCCATCGTCATTTTCGGAGTGCTTCCGCTTTTGACACGTTTCAAGATCGGCTAGGAAGTCAGCACCGGCTATAAGACAGTGATGCTGTGGGGGGAATGCGCGGCGCCGTTACGCTGACGCTGGCGTTGAGTGTATCTGAGAATGCCCTTATTTCGCCCGAGGCCACCAGCTTCATCACCAAATTATCGACCAGTTTTGTACTGTTCACATTGCTGGTCTATGGCACCAGCCTGAAGCCACTGATTGCGCTTTTGAAGATGAACCAGCTCTCACCACGCGACAAGGCGCTGCGCAATCAGTTTCAGGCGCTGGTGCTATCCGACGTGGAGCAGGATCTGGAAAAAACAGCCTCGCGCCACGGCATTGAAAGAACTGTCGCTGGTCCGGTCATCGAGGCCTATCGCAGCCGCGCGGAACAAGCCGCAGCCGAAGCCAACTCGCAGGAAGATCTGACGGACAAGCAGCGTGTGACGCTGGGACTGATTGCCCTTGCCGATCGGGAACGGGAATTGGTGTTGAAACGATTCTATGAAAAAATCGTCTCCAGCCGCTCCGTCGCCTTGCATTTGGCCCACGCAGGACGGATTTTCGACCGCACGCTGGCTGAAGGCCGTGCCGGATACATCGGCGCTGCGCGTCATCCCTTGAATTTCGGGTTTCGCTACCAGCTCGGGCAATGGCTGCATAGGCGCTTCAAGATCCAGTTTTATCTGGCGGGCTTGCTGGAATATCGCTTCGAATATCTGATGGGGACAGGCATCAGCGCTGGCCGAGCTGATCCGCTTCAACCGGGATCGCATCGAGCCGCTGTTCGGCGGGCGCGTTGCCGATATTCTTGAGCGCACTCTGGAGAACCGGCTGGAGGACATCACCCGCGGACAGGAAGCCATGCGTCTGCAATATCCCGATTATGCCGATGCGCTGGAAGCCACCATGTTGCGTCGAAGCGCCATGCGGATGGAAGATGCTGCCTACATCGAGGCACGCGAACATGCGCTGATTGGCGCGGAACTGCATTCGGACCTGAACAAGGAACTGCGGCAACTGCGCATCAGCGAGCGGAAGCCGCGGCTGGATCTGGGGTTGAATACCCTTGATCTGCTGGCGCAACATGCCCTGTTTGCCGATCTGTCTCACGATCGGTTGCACCAGATTGCCAAGCTCATGCATCCGCAATTTGCCGTGCCCGGCGAGCGGCTGATCCAGCAAGGCGGGCGTGGTGATACGGCGTTTTTTATCTCATCCGGCGCTGTGGAAGTGCGCACCGAAACGCATGTCTTCCGTCTCGGGCGTGGTGAAATGTTCGGGGAAATCGCTTTGATCACCGGCAATCCGCGCATGGCCGATGTCGTCGCGCTTGGCTATTGCCAGCTGCTGACACTGTCGAGCGCCGACTACAAGCGTTTCATGGCACGTGAGCCGAAGATCCAGGAGCACATCTCACGTTTGGCGAATGACCGGCAGGATCCGCAAGCGCTGGCTGAAGATCTTCTGGATGACAATGCCGCCCGCTCCGATGCTCACGAAGAAGCGCTGGCACGCGATGAGGAAATCGCGCTTCATCGGGATCCATCAAAGAGCTGAGGATCAGACATCGTCTGATATGTCGCCCAGGGATATGACCTGCAACTCACTTCCAGTCTGCGCAGTCATGCTTGTTGCCTGTAAACCTGTGTCTGTGTCTGCTAGAGGGCGCTGGCCAATGACCATTTCGCGCTTGCCCTTGAAGCCCTTGGTCTTGGAGATGTCAAAGCCAGCCGCCTGCAGATTACGTCGCACCCACCCCGCCGCCGTATAGGTTGCCAATGTGCCGCCGGGGCGTGTGGCCTCAAAGGCGTGTTGCAACAGAGGAAGTTCCCAAAGCTGCGGATTGCGCGAGGGCGAAAAACCATCAAGAAACCATGCATCGACCGGCCCAGCCTGATGGGCTGTCAGGATCTCCGCAAGATCTGCCACCATGGAGCGTGCATCGCCGAGCGCAAGGATCAGCCGCGCGGGTCCAAACTCCAAAACATTCCAACCGCGTTCTGGCGACCAGCGAGACAGCAACTCTTGCGCCTGCGACGCAAGCGAGGGCCAAGGTGCCAGCGCCTGCTCAAGCTGGTCCCGCGACATGGGATAAAGTTCGAACGAAACGAACGTCAGGCGCGGTGTCTGTTGGCATTGGGAGACCGCCGCAAGGGTCGTGAGGAAATTCAGCCCCGTGCCAAAGCCGAACTCGGCGATGGTGAATGCCTCCTCTTGCGCCCAGCGCTCGGGCAGACCATTGCCTGCCAGAAACACATGTTGTGTTTCCTCCAGCCCCCCTGCCCGAGAAAAATAGGTATCCTCGAAGGCCGTGGCTCGTGGCACGCCATCCTCCAGCCATTCGATATCGGGCGCTTGGATGCCAGAGCCAAGGTCCGTCAGTCGCCATTTTTCTCGTTCGTCCTCTCTTCAGCCTGTAACAGAGTGCTTGCCACAAGGTGCTGCTCCTTTTAGGACGAGCCACACCAGAGATAAAGCCATGAGGTCTTGTGTTGCTGACACACCTCATGCTCACAGGATGCCCTTATGCCCAAGCCGTTACAGCGCCACGTTGACCTTGCCATCATCGGTGCCGGCATTTTTGGTCTGTCGATTGCGCGCAAGGCGATGTCGGAGGGCTACAGCGTTGCAGTGATTGAGCAAGCGCATGTGGGAGCCGGGGCCAGCGGTGGTGTTCTGGGTGCATTGATGCCACACATGCCGGCGCGCTGGAATGCCAAGAAAGAGTTCCAGTTTCAGGCTTTGGTGACTTTGGAAGATGATATCCGAACGCTGGAAGCCGAAAGTGGTCTTTCGACAGGCTATCGCCGCTGCGGACGCATTTTACCGCTGACAAGCGAAGACAAGCTGGCGCATCATCAGGAGCGCGCCGACGAGGCAATCCAGCGCTGGCATTCGCAAGAAACCGGCTTCACCTACCAGGTTGAACCTGCTGGCAGCCGCAGCCAATGGCTGGAGGCCACCGCAGCCCCATTCGGCATCGTTTATGAAACACTCGCAGCGCGCGTTCAGCCGATGGCCTACCTTCTCGCGCTTGCAGAGTTGGTACGCCGTCAAGACGGCTTGTTCGAAAAGACCCACTACCTGGGCTTTGACGCTGCAACTGGCACGGTCGAAACCGATACCTCCGATCTGGTGCTGTCGGCCGACCGGGTCGTTCTGGCCAATGGACCCGCCGCCTATGCCGAGATCGAACGTGCCACAGGACATAGCATTGGTCGTGGCGAAAAAGGTCAGGCTCTGCTGCTGGAGGGCATGGATCTGGCTCATCAGCCCGCAATCTATTGCGACGGACTTTATGTCGTCCCGCATGACGATGGCACGGTGGCCGTGGGCAGCACCTCCATCCGCCACGCGACCGACACGGTGATCGAGCCGGAGGCAACCCGTGATCTGGTCGCCCGCGCCACCGCCTTCTGCCCATCACTGCAAGGCAAAGCCATTGTCAGCGAATGGGCAGGCGTGCGTCCCCGATCCAACACCCGAGAACCCATCGTCGGTTTGCTGCCGGGCCACGAGCGGCTCTATGCAGCAACGGGCGGCTTCAAGATCTCCTTTGGTATCGCCCATCTGATTGCAGAAGCCCTCATTGCCGAGATCTCCGGTAAGGCACCGCGCGTTCCCCTGCCCGACCGCTACACCCCCGCCCCTCATTTCGCCTGATGGCTTGGCCGCAGACAGGTGCATCTTCGAGTACGCAAAGGACTTGCCTGTAGCCGTCCCGCTCGGTACGATCTCGTGCTCGTGAATTTCTTTCCCGTCCCGCCCCCATCAGGAGCCATCATGAGCCTGGACAGCGTGCGTAATCACTTGAGCAAGGTTGCTCCCGACCTTATCGTTTTGGAAACGGAGGCCAGTAGCGCCACCGTGATGGAAGCTGCGGCAGCACATGACGTCGCTCCCGGCCAGATTGCCAAGACACTGTCGTTTTCCGTCAAGGAGGATGTGTTCCTGCTGGTGGCCCGCGGCGACGCACGCATCGACAACAAAAAGGCCAAAGCTGCCTTTGGTGCAAAGATCAAGATGCTGCCACTGGAGCAGGTTGAAGAGATGACTGGCCATCCGGTCGGCGGTGTCTGCCCCTTTGGTCTGGCACAACCGATCAAGGTTTATTGCGACGAAAGCCTCAAGGCCTTTGACGAAGTGCTGCCGGCCGCCGGTGCCCGCAATGCGGCAGTGCGCATTACCCCGACGCAAATGGCCGACATCACACAGGCCGAATGGGTGGACGTTTGTCAGCCCCCGGCAGGTTGATCTCAACTCCAGTTGACAGAGCTCATCAGGTTGCCGCGCGCAATACGCATATGTTCCTCGAAAGCTGCGCGAGCCTCTGTCTCCCGCCCTGCCAGACAGGCCTCCAGTACCCGCAAATGTTCTGCAATGGCCGCGCGATTGCGCACCACTTCATCACGCTTGTTCCATTGATAATGATAATGCACGATAATTGAGATCCGACCTATGAAGTCGTCGATGAAACGATTGCCAGACGCTGCGGAAATCAGCCGATGAAAGCGCGCATCCAGGGCGGGGAAATCGCGCATATGAACGTCGTCTTGCGTCAGCAATCCGGCATGGGCGTCTTGCAGAGCTTGTAATTCCTCACGAAACTGCGGTTCGTGTGCGCGCTCCAGCAGACGCGTAAACGCCAGCCGTTCCATCATCTCGCGCACATCGAACATCTCACGGGCAAATGCCAAAGTGAACCCTTTCAGCAGCCAGTGCCGATTGGGCTGTTTTTCAATGAGACCAAAGGGCTGAAAACGGATGAGAAAGTCGCGCACCGTCGCTAGAGGCACCTCGAACCGGCGCGCCAGATCGCTCTCCGCCAGCGCCGTGCCCGGCGGCACATCACCGCGCAAGATCCATTCCAGAAACTGCCGCTCCAGCTTCTCCGAAGCGCTTTCCACCTCGTCAGTCTCGAAATAATCCGCGGCCTGAGGCGGTCGCAGCAGCAGCTTGTCGCGGCCCTGCCACGACACCAGTTCCTGCTCTGTCAAGCGCGTGAGAACATTGCGCACCGTGGTGCGACTGGCTGAAAGCTGCTCCGCCAACTCCGTTTCCGGCCCCAACCGGTCGCCCGGCGTCAACAGGCGCAGATGGTCCAGCAGAGCATTGAAGGCTGTTTTGAAGGTCAGATTATGACGGGCCAAGCAGCAGCATTCCCTTTTTGCGCAATCATGCCAGATCTACGCCAAAAAACCATTTGACGGCAAATGTACTTTATAAATAAAAAACAGAATAGAGGAGACGACCCACGCCTGAACGAGGCATGGGTCAGCACACAGCACCGGCTGACGGCGGCAAATGAGGGTTTGCCGACCACCGGGTCCGGTGCCAGCACAAATGGACGCAATCACCATGGCCCCCAAGCTGATGACACTCAACACCGCCGACACTGTGGCCGTTGCCCTGAGCGACCTTGCCGAAGGCACGATGCTGGAGGGCATCACCGCGCGACAGCCAATCCCGCGCGGCCACAAGATAGCCCGCAAGGCTATGACCAAAGGTGCGCCTGTGGTGAAGTACGGTCAGGTGATGGGCGAGGCAACCGCCGACATCGCCATTGGTGACCATGTCCATTCGCACAATTGTGCCCTCTCCGAAACGCATTCGGACCAAAGCGCGTTCACCGGAAGCCGCCATGATGCACCTGCCCGCCAGACATTCATGGGGTTTGAGCGCCCGAATGGCCGCGCCGGCACGCGCAACTTCATCGGCATCATCGCGTCGGTGAATTGCTCGACCACCGTGTGCAACACCATTGCCATGGAAGCCAACCGCACGCTGTTGCCACGCTTTCCCAATATTGATGGCTTCGCACCGCTGATCCATGATCAGGGCTGCGGCATGGCCAATCGCGGTGAAGGCTTCGACACGCTGGTGCGCACCTTGAAAGGCTACCGCGACCATCCGAATTTCGGCGGTGTGCTGATCATCGGCCTCGGGTGTGAGGTCAACCAGTTGACCCTCTATCCGCCGACGGACTGGACCAAGGACCGTTACCAGACCTTCAACATTCAGGATGTTGGTGGCTCTCGCTCTGCCGTGCGCCGCGCGTTGGAGTTACTGGAGCCGATCTGCGAAAAAGCAAACACGGACACGCGCAGCGAGCAACCCGTCTCCAAACTGACATTGGGCATGCAATGCGGCGGCTCCGACGGGTTTTCCGGCATCACCGCCAACCCGGCGCTGGGCGTTGCCTCCGACATGCTGGTCGCCGCGGGCGGCACGTCCATCCTGTCGGAAACGCCGGAGATCTATGGCGCGGAACATCTGCTCATTGCCCGGGCGGATGCCGACACCGGCCAGAAAATCAAGGATATGATCTCGTGGTGGCGCGACTATGCCGAGCGCAACAACGCCTCGCTCGACAACAACCCCAGCCCTGGCAACAAGAAGGGCGGCCTGACAACCATTCTGGAAAAATCGCTGGGAGCGGTGGCCAAGGGCGGCCTTGCTCCCGTCTCGGGCGCCTATGCCTATGCGCAGAAGATCGACCAACCCGGCTTCGTCTATATGGACAGCCCCGGCTATGATCCGGTGGCCGCCACGGGACAGGTCGCCAGTGGAGCCAATCTGATTGCCTTCACGACCGGGCGCGGCTCCTGCTTTGGCGCAAAACCCGCCCCCTCGATCAAGCTGTCGTCCAATTCGGAGCTGGCCCGGTCCATGGCCGAAGACATTGACATTGATTGCGGTGTAATCATTTCGGAAGGCGTCGCGCTGGAGGCCATGGGGGCAGACATCTACGCGCTGCTGCTGGATACGGCTTCAGGCAAGAAAACCAAGTCGGAAGAATTCGGATACGGCGACAATGAGTTCGTGCCCTGGAAGATCGGCGCCACGCTCTAAGCCCCCGGAGCTGATCAGCCCGACAAAAACCACCGCGCAATGCAAGCGCAGTGCTGTCAAATCTCTTCAAGGTCCAGGAAAGTTGGCTGGGGTGGCAGGATTCGAACCTGCGCATGCCGGTACCAAAAACCGGTGCCTTACCGCTTGGCTACACCCCAATGCCGTGAGGACGGTGTATAGCTTTCCCACCTGACTTGTGCAAGTCCCGTGCCTGCGTTTTCCAAGCCTGCGACGCGCAGTTTTCCCCAAGAGCATTCCCTTATCGCAGGGACGGCAGCAGCGCACTGAAAAGCGCCCTCACCTGTCCCTCACCGGATGATTGACGCTCATCCACATCCCCTGAGAAAACGGTAAAATTTGTCACATAACCCTCAAACTGGGTCTTGCCGAAGGCAAGGCACGGTGATACACAGCCTCCACATCAGCGAGGCTAACACCTTGCTGTTCCCGACAAGCCTCTGGCTTGAAATAAAAGGTTCGGAGTGTAGCGCAGCCTGTAGTAGCGCACCTCGTTCGGGACGAGGGGGTCGGAGGTTCGAATCCTCTCACTCCGACCATTCTTTTCAAAGACTTATCTGACAAGAATGGTCGCCCTCTGGGCAGGGCGACAGGTATGGAGACTGTTTTACAGTCCGTGCCGCTGTTGCGCTTTGCCCAATTCAGCTAGAAGACAGTCCTGCCCTTTTCTGCTGATCGGTGCGACGGCACTCAGGGGCTTTTCACGCACGAGAAAGACTGTTGCCTCATGCCAAGCCGCCCACCACATCCGCAGACCTCCGAGACGACCGTCACACCTGAGCTTTTGGCATTGGCCGAAGACTTGCGCATGGCCATTGGTGGTTTTGTAAGACAGGTGCGAGCGTCGGCGGACACACCAACAACGGCGCGGGAAGAAACGCTGGGATTGCTGGACAGACGTGGCGCATTGACAATCACCGACCTTGCCAAGCTTCGCAATGTCAAGCACCAGAGCATGCGCCTTGTCATCAATCAGATGGAGAGCGAGACACTTGTCACACGAGAACCCGACCCTGCTGATGGTCGCAGCCAGCGTATCACCCTGAGCGACCGCGGGCGAACGTCTTTGACCACCTTCCGGCACGCTCGCAATACCTGGATCGCCAACGCTCTCGCACATAATGTGAGCTCCGACGAGCGGGAGATTCTACGTCAGGCCGCAGCGATCTTGCAGCGCCTCGGGACCGCAGGCACCTGAGTGCTCCGGACCACCTCAGAAAACCTGCGTCCACGAGCCGCCCCAAAACAGGCCCGGCCAGCACATCTTATGATGCGGCCGCCTGAGACTTCAGGACGGCGAGCACCGACGGCAAAGTATTGATGCCCCAATGCTCGACATACTGTCCGTTTTCAACGCGCACGATATCAATGATGTCAATGTGGATCGGGTGTCCGGTTGCAGCAATTCCCGCCAGTGTGCCTGTGTGACGTCCCGAGATCGTCTTTCGGGTCACGACCTTGCCACCTTCTTCCACCTGATCGTGGATCGTGACTTTCATGTCCGCCAAGGCCGGGCGCAGAATGTTTTGAAAGGTGTTCCACATGCCCTCTGGACCTTTGGGCGCTCCCTCTGGTGCAGCATGATTGATAAACCCCGGAGCCATCAGCGCTTCGAAAACCACATGGTCTCCTCCCTCAATGACATCCTTGTTGAACAGGCGGACAACTTCTTTCGGCGAACGATGCGACATGCTTTCTCTTACACTTCCGGCAATCGCGCGGCAACTGCAGCGGTGATTGCGCTTTTTAAATACAGTTAAACTGTATATATATTTGAAAGACCCTTTTCAACCGAAATGCCGCTGGTCGTTCGGTTTTAAAATATGGCCAGCCTCCTGTCAGACAGGAGAGATTTGCGCTCGATCTCACAAAACGGCGCTGGTCAGCGAACGAACATCACACCGATTTCGTCATGCACCTGCCAACGGCGCTCAACCAGGAAGGTTTCAGACAAGCCATTGACTACCAGCTTGAAGTGATTTGGGGCGACGAATTCATCTTCCACCCGCAAGAGAGCCCCCTTGCTGGACAAGTTCAGAACGGTACATTCGAGACTCAGGTTCAAGGCTTCAACATGGATCACACCGGACTTGAACACACGCCGACGATGCTCATAGCGACGTGGAGCCTCACTTGAGCGTCGCTCATCGTCGAGCGGCTCCTCGGCATTGCTGCGGCGATCCGGAATCGGCTCCAGCGTTTCCAGCTTCTCATCCAGCGGAAGATCGGCCTGTACCGCCTCCTCGTCGCCAAGTCGGCGCGTATCAACAGACTGCAAGCGCTCTAACTCAAGGCGGTCGAGACAGATCTCGATCAATTGGTCGGCTGTGCTGGCATCTTCCGGAAAGCGCGCGCAACTGATGGTCGGCTCGATCTGCAACTTCTGCTCCGAAGAGTCGCGAAAGAAACAGGCCCCAGTCCTCAACTGGTCGGTAAAATGCGACAGCGCCAGATCGCTCATGCGCTTTTCAACCACGAAACAGACGGTCATGAGATCCAGATGACCGATCAGAGCTCCGTTCACATCCAACTTTGCCACCTGACGAGAGAAGTCGCGGAAAAGACGCTCACTTTTGGTCTGCCCCAGTGTTTTGCGCAGGTCGCGCAGATACCGAACGGAGGTTGCAACAATGACAAAACCCGTGTCGTCTTCGTTGCCGGGGCGTGGTTCGCTGCCAGAGTGGCGTTCATGCCCTCCGGCATGGGCTGCCACGGGAACCCGAGCTGCACGCTCTGCCAGTCTGGCGCTGCATTTGGCCACAAGCCGCTCTATGTGCGAACGGACGTAGACCTGAGAATAAAAGCCGGTGAGGCGGTCGAGCCGATGCTGACTGCGCAGCAGATCACGCTCCTGGACGATGGTCTCAAACTCGCGCTGGCGTTGCACGGTACGCTCAATCGCCACCTGCAACTCCCGTTTACTGAACTTGCGCTTCGACACATAATCATTGAACCCAATGCGAAACGCCTTGGTGACGATGGCCTCGTTTCCGGTTCCCGTCATCAGGATCATCGGCGGTGCAGGTGTCAGCATCTGCATGACTTTATGCGCCAAAGAAAAACCCGTCGTCGACCCGAGATCATAATCGATCAGAAGGCAATCGACGCGACGTGTTTCCAGAAATTCGAAAAAGGCCGCCTCCGTTTGCACACCATAGACCTGCATGTCTTCGCTACCTTGAAGCGCAAGAGTAGCAAGCTCCAGAAACTCTGGATCATCATCTAAAATCAATATTGTCAAACCCGGAAGCCGGCTCATGATTTAACGCCTTTATTCCCTTTTGATACTCATTTACATCTTTCATTTTATTATAATTCTTAAAATCTAAAAATATATTTAACTTTATTTTTACCAATATAAACTTCAACAATGTAAAATTTTACATTATGCAATATTAGATATATTCTCGAAATTCTCCATATTTTTCCTGTTCTTTATAATTTCTGCTTTGATGAGCTCGACAAGTTCACTTGTATCTGTCCGAGATTTCACCACCGTCATTCCCACGCGAGGATCTCTAATTTTCTGATCCATCGCAGAAACAACGATGATAGCCGGATCCTGATCCGGAGGCAGATCATCAAGCAGATCAAGGCCATTTTCATATTGAATAGACCGATCCAGAAGCAGCAGATCGAACTTCGTCTTCTTCAATTGTTCGCGCGCCTCATCCATTGTCGAAACAGGCACCAAGGTCACATCGTCTCGTAGGGCCGCGGCCAACACGTAAGCAAAATCAAGGTCATCCTCCAGATGCAAACCGAGCAGAGCACTCTTGTTAGGCCCAACAAGCTGCTTCTCTTCTTCCGGCACCGCCGAAAACTCGATCCAGAACGTCGTGCCCTGGCCTTCGACTGAAATGAACCCGATCCGTCCTCCCATGGCGTCAACAAATCGTTTGGTAATGTTCAGCCCTACAGGCCTGTGCCACTCTGCTTGCGCTTCGAGCTGCTATCCGCCTGCAGGAAGGGCGAAAAAATATTCTCCTGGAACGGCCGCGGAATCCCGGCGCCTTTGTCGACGACCTCAATGCGACCGGATCCTGATTTGAAAACCGCGCGCAACACAACTTCGCCATCCGTATGAGAAAATTTGAAGGCGTTCGACAGCAAATTGCCAAGAACTTGCTGGAACCTGTTCGGGTCAACTTCGACGGAAAACGGCGTCGTCGGATACTCAACGCGCAAGGACACACCCTTTTCCCTTGCGTAGCCGTCATTCAACTCCGCTGCCTTGTGCAACTCGTCGCTGATATTCACGCTTTCCAGCGAGAACTCCATTTTCTGTGCTTCCAGTTTCTCAAAATCGAGAATGTCATTCACCAGCAAGATCAGACGTTCCGTATTTTTCTGCGCCATATGCAACATGCGCCGGGGAGCCTCGGTCCCCTCTTCGGGCATCAGCTTATTGACGAGGGCCAAAGAGCCTCGCACCGAGGTCAAAGGCGTGCGCAATTCGTGACTCACCGTGGCGATGAACTCCGAGCGCAGCATCTCAACCTTCTTGCGGGCGGTAATATCGCGAATGACGCCGCTGAACTTCGTCTCACCGTTTGCCTTCAATACGTTGATCGCCAATTCGATCGGGACAAGCTCGCCGTCCTTCGTCAATCCCTCCAACTCCCGGATGGTCTCCACGATCTTACCACCACGCCCTTCGCGATAGCGCTTCAGGAACATGTCGTGACCAACGGCGATGTGTTCAGCCATCAACATGGAAATATTGCGTCCCAGAACCTCCTGCGCCGTGTAGCCGAAAATTTTCTCGCAACTGGGATTGAACTTTTCGATGCGACCGTAATCATCAATGAGAATGAGGCCATCCAACACATTGTCGACAATTGCATTGGAACGGACCTTCTCCGCCACCAACGCGCGTGAGTTTGTCGCCAGCGTTCGCGCCAGATCGCCGATCTCATCGGTTCGCCCGACAGGCAGAGAGCTGGCAAGTGTCTCCTGATCACTCTGCCGCACGGTCCATGTCAGCCGATGCAAGGGACTCATCAACGTGCGCGCCATGATCAGCGACAGCAGAGTGCTGACGACAATGATCGCCCCTGAGAAAAGCACCACCTGGATCACCGCTCTTTGCGCGTTCGCCATCAGCAACGCCTTCGGTTCACTCAGCAAAATGAGGATCTGACGGCTGGGCAATGTCCCTGAGATATCGTAACGCATAAGGTAGCCAATGGCATCTGGCGTCTCCAGCATGCTTTCGCTGTAGGTCGACATGCTGGCCTGCTTGATCAGAGACGGAGGCTTATAATCGGGCGCACCAAAAAGATGCAAAGACCCTTGGTTGTTGTCCCCAAACGGCAGGAATTCCATATAGTCCTGCTTGTCATTGATGATGTAGGTGTCAGCAGCCGTTTGCGTTTGATTGAAGGTCTGGCGCAACCACTCTGCGTAATTGACCTCCAGAATCAGATAGCCAAAAATGCCTTTGGTTTTCTCATCCAGGATCGGCTTGAAGGCATAGAGCTTCAACAGGGCTTCCGGCGTACGGCTATTGGCATCGCCAGAATTGAGGATAGAAAAACTGACTTGATCCACCGGGGCATTGCTCGCCAACGCAAGCAAAGGATGGCCGCGCAGAGTTCCAAGATCAAATGCCAGCCGGCTCAAAGGTCCATATTGCGTTTCGTCAACGCGTACGAGTTACTAGCCATCCTCATCGGCCCGGACCAGCCGCAGATTAAGATAGGCTGAATGCCCCCCGAGGAAGGCTTTGAAAATGGTTGTCAGTCGGATCTTGAGCAAATCAAGCGACATATTGCTGACAGGATCAAACCCGCCTTGACGGTCGGCCCGCACCAGATTCTCGATGGGTAGGGCCCGCCCTGTCGCAAGCACATCCTGCGCCAGATAATCAAAACTCAGCTCGATCCGCTGGGCCAGAAGGCGCGTTTGCCCTGCAATGGCAAAGCGTGCTTGTTCACGTGCCATATCCTGAATGCGGTAATACGCGAAAAGGCTGACGGCAAGCATGCTCACCAGGACGCACCCGCCCGTCAGCAGCATGATCCGTTTTTTCATGGAGCCCGAAAAACGGTACTTCAACTTTGACCAAATGGAACGACGAGTGACGCGTTCCGGAGATATGCTCTTGCCCTGCCGCATAAAATTCCCCTCGCATTCCCTTGCTCATCCGGCGGATGACAATGGACTTACGTCCTCATCGCTTTCATCATCACCAGCTACCGACTGCCGTCCTTCGAAATAGACATTGACCTGATTGCGACCGTTTTTCTTGGCGGCATAAAGGGCTTCGTCGGCTTTGCGCACCAAGGCTTCCGGCGACGGCGTCGAGTTGCTGCCGCACACACCGGCGCTGAAGGTGACTTGAAATGTCTCCGAGCCGCCGTCGAATTCGATCTTCGAGAAATTCTCGCGGATGGTGTTGAGAATGTTCAGAGCCATTTCGGGCTTCGTGTCGAGGAACAGAATGGCGAACTCTTCGCCGCCGTACCGCCCGATAACGTCGCTGCTGCGAATAGCGACCTTGAGCCGCGCCGAAAAGGCTTGCAGCACCCGGTCGCCCGCCTGGTGGCCATAGGTGTCGTTGACTGACTTGAAATGATCGAGATCCAACAGCGCCAGCACGATTGGGGCACCGGTTCTGCCGGTGCGCTTGAACTCGTCGTCCAGCCGCTGCTTGAAATGTGCGTGATTGTAGAGACCGGTCAGACCATCCTTGCCAATGGCGTTGCGCAGTTCCAATGCGCGCGCCACCCGCATGCGGATCATCCGTGTCAGTTTTTCCATATCTATCGGCTTGCAGATAAAATCATCACCGCCGATGGCCCGTGCCTGATCCTGAATGCGGGTATTCTGCTCGGCAGACAAAAACAGGATGGGCAGATTCTGGTGACGCCGTGACAGACGCAGGGCCTTGGCAACCTCCAGCCCATTGGCTTCGGGCATGTCGATGTCCATGACCACCAGATCCGGCGAGGTTTCCGCAATTACTCCTTCAGTCAGCAGCGGATCGGTCAGCGTCGTCACTTCCATACCGGTTTCGCGCAGTGCCAACGCACAGAATTCCGAGGCCAGCTCATCATCGTCAATGATCAGCACCTTGGCATTGTCGGTCTCGCCGCCTGTCAGCTCAGACAACCACGAACTGACATGGGTCGCATCCAGCGGCGCCTCGATCAACGCAGTCACATGATGACGCGCAACCTCCAGCTTGAAGTCGAAATCATAGCGCGTTGCCAACAGCAACACAGGGCAGGATCGACCGATGGACCGGCAGATCTCGAAGTCCCGGTCCATGTCATGGTTCACAAGCGCGGCAACACAGGAACCATGGAAAGCGAATTGCGATCCGTCGATCACACCAAATCCCAGTGCAACGAGCGCATCCCGCGTCTTCTTGAAAAGCTCAGGTTTCTCAAGAAGAAAAATATTCTTGTTGCGACGGTTTTTCGTACTCATGCCCAATTGCCCAACACCAGCGAATTTGAAACTCTGAACCTTCACGTCAAAAAGAAGGCTTCAACAACCCATTTTGGCGCACCTGAAATTACACGTCGTCTTGTCAGATCTTCACCTTGATGACCCCGCACAGATGCTCGGTCGCTCCGGCGATCTGAGCCAAAGACACTTTATTATCAATCGCAACTTCAACGCGTTGCGCGGGATCAGTCAGGTCGTCAAAGCCAAACAGACTTGCAGTGCCAGCCAGACGATGGGCCGTTCTGCGAGCCTCCTCGCGCAGGTCATCCGTATCCGCAGGTGTGCCGAGATCCCGCGCCAAGCCCTCAAACAGCGCAAGATCGTTTTTCAGGCGTACACTGAAGGCTGCGGCCATTTGCTGCCGCCGGATTTCAAAAGCTTCGGACTGCTCAGACATATGCTTTCCCGTAATAACCAAAGTCATTACGAGCTGCGTCTCTTAATATAATTTGAAAATCTCAGTCGTTTCAGGAATAAATAAAATGTCTTACTGATAAAATTGCTTATAAACACAGATTAATATTTATAATACCACTGTAAATAATGACACTTCTTCCCTAGAGGAAGATTATATTACAGCAAACGAACAGCGCCAGACGAAGCCAAGCTATGACGAAGCGTTGCCGACAGGCGCGGAACGACACCCCAAGTATGTTTCGACCCGGGAAACAGATATTTGCCGTGCGGGAAACGCAAACCCGGTTCAGGCGGCGGCTTCATCGCCCGGGGCCGTCTGCCACCCCAAATCGGTCAACGTGACGATGCGATTACCGCGCAAATCCGTGGCACAGACAAGAAAGCCGCGCTCTTCCATATGACTGAGCAACCAGCGCGCGCGTCCCGGCGAGCGGGTGCCATAGGCTGTTGCAATCTCACGATTGCCCGGACACGGCGCCTTGGCCAATGCAGCCTTGGCCAACAACAGATAAACGCCGCGCATGTCCTCGGGCAGTTCACCCGCGACAAGTTCAGCCTTCTGCCACTCACCATCGTCCATCTCGCCTTTATCGATCCCGGCGCGGGCCACCGACAACTTCTCACGGAACATCTGCAAGTCCGGCGCTCCAGCCTAGCAATTTGGCAATGCGACACCGCACCTGAAAATCCTGATAAAGCGAAGCAATCGGCTGAAAGGCTGCGTCCGTCTCGCTCAGGATTTCGCCGATGATCACATCAATCTTTTCCTCACGCTCTCCGTAGTCGAGCAGCGTCGCAGCCGGTTCCACCGCCGCCTCCCGTGCGCCATGCGCGGTGGTGAGTTGGTTCAGCACGTCGTCGGTCGAGACTTCCGGTTCAATAAAGCGACGGCGTGACTGGGTCTCCTCGCCCGCCCCCGGCGAGAAAATAAGATCCTTTGCCTCATCCTTGGGCTGTTCGGGCAAGGGCATCAGCTTGTGATGGCCACCGCGCCCCGATGTTTCCACCGGACCGATCTTGACCGGGATCGGGCGACGCGACAAGGCAGGCCCAAGCGCGACGAAATGGCCGCGATCCAGATTGCGGAAAGTCTCTGCCTGGCGGCGTTCCATGCCAAGCAGATCTGCAGCGCGCGACATGTCGATATCGAGAAACGTGCGCCCCATCAAAAAGTTGGAGGCTTCAGCGGCGACATTCTTGGCCAGCTTGGCAAGACGCTGCGTCGCGATAATGCCTGCAAGGCCGCGCTTTCGTCCGCGGCACATCAGGTTTGTCATGGCGCCAAGCGAGCGGCGGCGGGCTTCTTCTGTCACTTCGCCTGCGGCTGCGGGGGCAAAGAGCTGTGCTTCATCGACGATGACAAGCATCGGATACCACAGGTCCCGGTCAGCATCGAAAAGACCATCTAGAAAAGTCGCCGCGGCCTTCATTTGACGATCCGCGTCCAGGCCCTCCAGGTTGAGAATGACTGAGACACGATGCTGGCGCACACGCCCTGCGATCATTTGCAGGTCTTTTTCGGTGCCCACCGCGTCCACAACGACATGACCATGCTTTTCAGCCAGAGAGACGAAATCGCCTTCCGGGTCGATGATAGCCTGCTGCACCACAGGCGCTGGACTGTTCAAGAATACGGCGCAAAAGGTGAGATTTACCCGATCCGGAGTTGCCCTGAACAAGCAGGCGGGTGGCCAGAAGCTCTTCAAGGTCCAGCTCGGCTCGCTCTCCGCGCGCCTTTTCTCCGATATCAATGTTCACCGTCATCTCAGCTTCCGAAGCATCCGTTTCAGTTCAACATGGCGTGTCTGATGTCCAGGGCATGAAACCCTTCTACGAATGGCGGGATCCGCCTCGCCTCTCCGTTCAACCGGGTCGGGCCGACCCACTGGAGCACAAAATTTCTGTTCGGCGACGGACCTTTGCGCGCGCCTCTCGTGGCTTTTGCCGAGTCACGCCCCGACCGAAGAAATGGACAGCCCTGATCTACCTGCCTTGCAACGGCAGAGCAAGTCTTGACGGGCACATATCGAGGCTTTTCGGCCGTGCTCCTGCACGGAAAAACGCCAGCTTGCGCAAGCCCCAATGTAGCAGACACAGTGCTGCGAGCGTCACAGAGGAAGACCCCGGCTGTTATCCATCAGATGACGCCCTGTCACCGATCTTTCGTGGGAAGCATCTTGATCACGACACACGCGTCATGCACCCTGAGAGGAATTCAACCGAGATGCCAGAGGGAGACTGCCTTGCGCCAGGTCACTTCAGCCGAGAAAATTGCAGACGGCACAATCCACATCATTGGCATCACGCTGGGACTGATCGGCACTGGCAACCCTGATCGTGCTGATGTGGGATAATCCAAGCACACCGCGCCAAGTCTCCGTGTTCGTCTATGCGGGCTGCCTGCTGGCCATGCTGATCTGCTCGGCGCTGTACAACATGCTGGCGAAGGACAACAAGGCAGGCATTCTGCGGCGGCTTGACCATGCTGCCATCTTTCTGCTGATCGCCGGCACCTATACCCCTCTGACCTCAATGGTCATTGGCGGACTGACCGGACGCATCATGCTGATTGTCGTCTGGGCCGGCGCCGCAACCGGTGTCATTCTGAAGCTGGCCCACCTCAAGAAACTCGACCGGCTGACGGTTCCGATCTGCCTGGCCCTTGGCTGGGTGGTGGTTTTCGGCATCAAACCCCTGGCCGAACATGCGTCGGTGTTTGCCTTGTCAATGATCGTCATTGGCGGGTTGCTCTACACCGCAGGCACGGCGTTCTACGCCTGCAAACGGCTGCCCTTTCAGAACGCCATTTGGCACGCTTTCGTGCTGGCCGCCGCCATTTGCCATTTCACTGCCGTTCTAAGCGACGTTGCGCTGCATGGCTATGCGGCCTGAAGCGACGGCTGGTCGACACAGGATACCCACGAACCAAAACAAAAAGCCCGCATCCTATGACGCGGGCTTTTTCGTGTGTGCAATCGGTCTGAACCGATCAAATGGCGTCGGTCTGATCCTTGCCCAGCACCAGAACCTTGGTGTCCAGCGGCACGCGGGCATAAAGATCAATCACGTCCTGCTGCCACATGCGAATGCAGCCCGAGGACACGCTGTGGCCAATGCTGCTCGGCTCAGTCGTGCCATGAATACGATAATAGGTGTCCTGAAAACCCTGATAAAGATACATGGCACGAGCCCCCAGCGGATTGTGTGGACCACCATCCATACCGTCCTTGTAGCGACGCAGCGACGGCTGACGGGCAATCATCTCGCTCGGCGGCGTCCATGTCGGCCATTCGCGCTTCATGCGGATTGTCGCATCACCCGACTCAGGCCATGCCCGCCCGCCCCACGCCCACGCCATAGCGCAGCGCCTGCGTCGACGACAAGATCCAGTACAGGAAGTGATGATGCGGATCGACGACGATGCTCCCCGGGCGGGCACGCGACTTGTGATTCACAATCTGACGCCAGAACTGACGATCAACAGCCTTGTAATTGATGGCCGGAATGTGAAATTCCCCGTCTTCGCGTGCAGCGTAAGCGGTTTCATAATCAAACTGCTCATCCGGCAGCGGCGGCTGATCATGCAGGCCAACCGAATAACATCCGGCCAAGGGCAGACAAAACGCAGACAATCCGCCCAAAAGCAGCATCCGGCGCGTCGCCCCATCCGGCTGGGAAGGATCAACTTTTAGAGAGGGCGAAGGGATTCTCTGGTTCACAATCAAATGCTCCTTGATCGACAGGCTGTCTTCTCATTGCCTAACAAACGCCGCATGACAAGTCCCGTTCCTTTGTTTCTGCCTCATATGTGGCAGTGATCAGCACAATTGAACGGCAGCCCCCTCTTTCCAAAGTCACTGAAATAAGACAGGTTCTTGGAATGCTCCCCCACCGGCGAACAGGGTGCGTTGCTCGCTGGAGCCTGCTCCGCGCCACAATGTTCCCGACTTTTCAAGAGTTTTCTTCAATCCATGTCAGATACACCAAGCCCTAACACCCCTCTCGTTCCTGTTTTTGACGGTCACAATGACACGCTTCTGCGTCTCGTCACGCAGCGCGGCACTCCCAAACAGACCAGTTTCTTTGAGCGCGCCAACCACGGCCATATCGACCTGCCGCGGGCGCGCGAAGGCGGTCTGGCGGGTGGCCTGTTTGCCATGTTCGCCCCTTCGAACATTCATCAGGATTTTTCCAAGCCCTACGATCCGAACGACGCCAAGAATTATGCGCCGATCAAGCAGGAAGAAGCCCTGTATTTCACCATGAAGATGGCGGGCGAAGCCTATCGCCTCGAGCGCGAGTCCGACGGCCAGATCAAGATCTGCCGCTCTGCTGCAGACTTGCGCTGCAGGCGATGGACGAAGGCGTTCTGGCGATGTCTCTACACATTGAAGGCGCGGAAGCCATCGATCCCGAGTTTGATGCGTTGGAAACGCTGCATGGAGCCGGCCTGCGGTCCATCGGTCCGGTCTGGAGCCGCCCCAACATCTTCGCCGAAGGTGTTCCAATGAGCTTCCCGGCCTCGCCCGACATTGGCAACGGCCTGACAGATACGGGCAAGGCACTGGTCAAGGCCTGCAACGAGCTCAAGATCCTGATCGACCTGTCCCACCTGAACGAAAAAGGCTTCTGGGATGTCGCCAAGAGCACCACTGCGCCCTGGTGGCCAGCCACTCCAACGTTCACGCGATTTGCCCCAACGCCCGTAATCTGACGGATCGGCAGCTTCATGCAATCCGCGAAAGCGGTGGCCTTGTCGGCATCAACTTCCATTGCGGCTTCCTGCGCGAAGACGGTGTCATGAGCACCAACACGCCGCTGGATGTGGTGGTGCATCACGCGGCCCATCTGATCGAACATCTGGGCGAAGATGGCGTGGCTCTTGGCTCTGACTTCGACGGCTGCATGGTGCCCGCTGGCATCAAGGACGCCGCCGGCCTGCCAAATCTTATTCAGGCCTTCCGCGACGCCCAGTTTGGTGAAGACGTGATCCGCAAAATCGCCTCAGAGAATTGGCTGTCGGTTCTTGAACGGACGCAAGCATAATGAAATCAAAAGGATATAAGGGAAAACCCTTATATCCCAGTCTTCGACGAAATTCTAAATGCATTCTACGTATTTAACACAATCCACTACTCGCAAACTTGTGACCTCAATGTGTGTGCATCATCGCTATTTCTGCGAAGAGACCTTCGAGAAACATGTTACGTAAGGTTAATCAAGTTCATGAGTGACGATGAGCTTTATTGACTGCGAAACGACAGAACCGAACGAAGATATAAGTGCAAAGCACAAGCTCGCCGGAGTTTCTATTGTTTCGGCTTGATACATGGATCAAGCACACCCCATCGACGTGAAACCCACCGCTCCTTTCTGGACAAAATCCAGAAAGGAGCGGACACGTCAACATCGCGCCCCCTACCCTGCCTCGACAAACGCCCCTGCGCATGCGGCCGTGTTCGGCACGTACTGTCGGCGACAGCGCGATGCAATCTTCCTTTCGCCTTGGCAAAACGCTTGGGTCGGCGATCAGAGCCTGGGGTTCCACCGCCCTCTCGCCAGTTGGTGGTAAGGCACAGCAAAAAGGGCACCCTGCGCACAGGATGCCCCCCTCATGATCAATGCCTCCGACCCGGCCAACGGCTTTCGCACCCATCAGACCAGAACCGGATGGCTCGCTAGCGCACGTGGGCGGTCTTGAGGGCCGCAGCCACCAATTCCTGCGTGTAGGCTTCCTTCGGATTGTCGAACAGCTCCGCCGCCGGCCCGACTTCCACCACCTTGCCCCGTTGCATGACCATGACTGTATCGGACAGCGCCCGCACAACCGAGAGATCATGACTGATGAAGAGGTAAGTCAGACCGTGCTCTTCCTGCAAATCGCGCAGCAGCGTGACGATCTGCTTCTGGATGGTACGATCCAGCGCCGAGGTCGGCTCATCGAGAACGACAAGCTTCGGCTTCAACACCATGGCACGGGCGATGGCGACGCGCTGCCGCTGACCACCGGAAAACTCGTGCGGATAGCGGTTGCGCACGACCGGGTCCAGGGCCACCTCCTCCATCGCCTGACAGGCACGCTCGTCGCGCTCACGTCTGGAGAGGTGTGGCTCGTGAACCCGCAAGCCCTCGGAGATGATCTGACCGATCGTCATGCGCGGGCTCAGAGAGCCGAAGGGATCCTGAAACACCAATTGCAAGCCACGGCGCAACGGACGCATCTGCGCCCGGTTAAAGCCGCTGATCGCCTCGCCGGAGACGACGACGCGTCCTTCATGCGGCAGAAGGTTCAAAAGTGCCCGACCAAGCGTTGACTTGCCCGATCCGCTTTCGCCAACCACACCCAGTGTCTGTCCTTTGCGCAATGTCAGCGTGATGTCATCCACCGCCTTGAGCTTGAAATCCGGTTTCATGAAGCCGCCTTCCAAAGTAAACTCAACGCCAATGTTGTTGGCAGACAGCACGATCTCGGAACTCTCCGGCACCTGCTCCTTGCTGCCGGTCGGCTCGGCGTCCAGCAACATCTGCGTATACGGATGCTCGGTGTGATCGAAGATCTCTTCGCGAGTGCCATCTTCGACAACCAGACCATCCTTCATCACATATACCCGGTCGGCAATGCGGCGAACCACGCCAAGATCATGCGTGATGAAGATCACTGCCATGCCAAGCCGCACCTGAAGATCCTTCATCAGGTCAAGGATCTGCGCCTGAGTGGTCACATCCAGCGCCGTCGTCGGCTCATCGGCGATCAGAACATCAGGATCATTGCCAAGCGCCATGGCAATCATGACACGCTGACGCTGACCGCCTGACAACTCGTAAGGATAGGAGTTCATCTTGCGAGCGGCATCAGGAATATTGACGAGTTCCAGCAACTCCAGCGCCCGCTTGCGCGCCTGACGACGGCCCATGTTGCCATGCTGCATCAACGGCTCACTCAACTGCCGCCCGATGGTGTAGAGCGGATCGAGCGACGTCATCGGCTCCTGAAAGATCATCGTGATCTTCTTGCCGCGCACCTGATTGAGCTGACGCTTGTTCATCTCCAGCAGGTTCTTGCCCCGATAGTCCACACGACCACCGCAAATGCCATTGCTGGCAAGCAGACCCATGGCCGCCATCATCGTCTGGCTCTTGCCAGACCCGCTTTCGCCCACAATGGCAACAGTCTCACCCGCCGCGACCGAAATGTTGACGCCACGCACCGCATTCACCGGCCCGGACGGTGTCTTGAAATCGACGGTCAGGTTCTGAACGTCGAAAACAGTCTCACGCGGGGCCGGGGTTGCATGCTCCGGCGACGTCTGTGTCTTTGGTGTATCCGCAGTCATGGCTTACCTGTCCTTCGGATCAAGGGCATCACGCAGACCATCGCCGATGAAATTCAGGGCGAAAAGCGTCGATGTCAGGAAAATCGATGGGAAAAGCAACATCCAGAGCGCGCCCTGCATACTGCGCGCACCTTCGGAAATCAGCACGCCCCAACTGGTCATCGGCTCTTGCACGCCAAGACCGAGGAACGACAGAAAGCTTTCCAGCAGGATCACCTTGGGCACCAGCAGCGTCATGTAGATCACCACCGGACCAAGCGAATTTGGAATGACGTGACGCCGCAGAATGCCGGCATCACCGACACCCATGGCTTCCGCCGCCTGCACATATTCCTGCCGTTTGATCATCAAGGTCTGACCGCGCACGATGCGGGCCATATCAAGCCACTCGACAGCGCCCACGGCAATGAACATCAAGATAAAGTTCCGACCAAAGAACACCACCAGCATGATCACGAAAAAGATGAACGGCAGCGAATACAGAATGTCGATGATGCGCATCATGTAGCGGTCAACCCTGCCACCAAGATAACCCGCCGTAGCGCCATAGATGACGCCAATGAACAGGGCCACTGTGGTGGCGAGCACGCCGATGAGCAATGACACCCGCCCGGCAATGAATGTGCGGGTCATCAGGTCCCGCCCGTTGGCATCCGTGCCGAAGTAGAAATGCAGATATTTGATGTCTGCATGCATGACGGCCGATTTTCCGTCATCCGAATAATCGGTGATGCTCGCATTCTTGAAAAGATCACTGCGATCGACGTAGCGCACGATACGCGGGTCAATCTTGCGATAACCGGTGATGGTCGCCTGCACGGATTTTCCGTCCGAGGAATAGTCGGACAGCTTGACGCGCGCGCGCCGGAGAACCGACTTGAAGCCCGGCTCGACATCCTCCTTCAGCGGATAGGCATGGATGCTGGCGGGCACCTTGACGTAATTGCGGTAGACCGTGTCATAGCTGTGCGGTGACAGCATCGGACCGAAGATCGAAATCAGCGTGATCAGCGTCAAAACGATGAGGCCGCCAACGGCAGCCTTGTTGCTCAGAAGACGGTCGCGGGCATCGTGCCACAACGAGCGTCCACGCACGGCGGCGGGTTCTTCGCCAGCCGCTGGGGTGTTTGCAGTTTCAGAGTTCACAAGCGTTCCCCTCAATCGTAACGAACGCGCGGGTCAAGCCATGCGTAAAGCAGGTCGACCAACAGATTGAAAAGGATGACAAAGACGGCCACCACGACAACAGTGCCCATCACCAGCGTATAATCGCGGTTCAAGGCGCCTTGCACAAAGTAACGGCCAATTCCGGGAATTCCGAAAATCGTCTCGATCACCACCGATCCCGTCAGCAGTGCCGCCGCTGCAGGGCCGAGATAGGAGACCACCGGCAGGATGGCACCACGCAGGGCATGCACCACGACAACCAGATAGTCGCTCAGGCCATAGGCGCGAGCGGTGCGCACATGGTTGGAGCGCAGGGCCTCGATCATCGATCCACGGGTCAGACGCGCAATCACAGCGACCTGAGGCAGGGCTAGCGTGATGACCGGCAACACCTTGTTGACGAAGGCCCCGCCGCCCCAGCCACCCACAGGCAACCAGCCCAGCCAAAGGCCGATAATCAACGTCAGAACGGGCGCGACGACGAAGTTCGGAATAGTCACCCCCAGCGTCGCTGCGGTCATGACCATGTAGTCACCAGAACGGTTCTGACGCAGGGCTGCGAACACGCCCATGATGCCGCCGGAGACCAGCGCCAGCGTCAAGGCACTCAGGCCGAGCTGGATGGAAATCGGCAGGCCTTCGGCGAACAATTCGTTGATCGTGAAGTCGCGGAAATAGAAACTCGGGCCAAAATTCAAATGCGCCAGACTTTGAAGATACAGCAGATACTGCTGCCAGATCGGCTCATTGAGATGATAGATCTTGTTCAGGTTGGCCATGACCTTCGGGGTCAGCGGCCGTTCGAGATCAAAGGGCCCGCCGGGCGCAATTCTGATCAGGAAGAATGAAATTGTGACAATCAGGAACAGCGTGGGAATGGCACCCAAAAGCCGTCCAAGCACATAACGCAACATTCGGAAAATCCAGCTTGCCAGAGGGAGCCCGTCAGCCCCGTGAGGTCATCCGTCGCCTGCCATTAAAGACAGTCCGCTTCGCACAAAACAGGATCACCTGACCACTCGGTGAAATGAACCGCTTGGTACAGGTGTCAGGTGTCAGGTGTCAGCTTCGCACGTGTCAGGACAACCCTGCATCCCTTGGTGGACGATGTCACGTCTGCGTATGGGCGAAGCCCCTTCCCCCACACGCAGACAGTCGAACAGGATTACTTCTTCGGATCCAGGCTGAGCCAACGGCTCATGTGAATGTCGAGAAGGTTGTCCTTGAACCCATGAACCCGCTTGGACACCAGGTTGATGGAGCTGTAGTACAGCAACGGAATGTTCGGCAGATCCTTGACGACCATCGCTTCGGCCTGCTTCAGCAATTCGGCACGCTTCTTCAGATCAACCTCGGTTGAGGCTTCCTTCATCAGCTTGTCGAACTTCGGATTGTTGTAGCCCGCATAGTTGAAGCCAGTGTTGTTGCTTTCCGTCAGGAACAGGAAGTTCTGCGGGTCGGAGTAGTCGCCGATCCAGCCTGCACGGGCCACATCGAAGTCCTGGGTGTCACGCAGCATGGCGTAATGAGTCTTCGTGTCAGTGTTGATGAGTTTCACATCAACACCCAGCGGCTTCCACATGTCGGCAATGGCGACAGCCGTGTTCTTGTGGTTTTCCGAAGTGTTGTAGTTGATCGTCAGCTTGAGCGGATGATCCTTGTTGTAACCGGCCTTTTCGAGAAGCTTCTTGGCTTCATCTTCACGGTCGATCATCGACATGTCCTTGTAATCGGCATAGGCGGGCTCGCCGTAGTTGCCAATTCCAGGAGGCACGAAGGAGAAAGCAGGAAGCATGACGCCGTTCCAGATCTGATCGGCGAGGAATTCGCGATCGATCGACTCGGACAGGGCGCGACGCACGTTCGGGTCAGCCAGCTTGTCGCGGCGCATGTTCAGCGCATAATAGTAAACCCCGAGGTAAGGCGCGATATGCAGCTCCTTGCCGAGGTTTTTCTTCATGAACTTCATTTGTTCCGTCGGCGCATCGACATTGGTGTCGAGTTCGCCGAGCCTGGAAGCGACGCAGAGCAGCCGACCGATCCTCCGTCGGATACCAGTAAACGGTGTCGATCTTCACATCCTTGGCGTCATGGAAGTACTTGTTCTTCACAAGCTTGACGTCGGAGTTTGGAATAAATTCAGCCAGCGTATAAGCGCCGTTGGTGACCATGTGGTCAGCCTTGACAAAATCCGTGCCCCACTTCTTCACCGCACCCGGGTTGACCGGAAGCGCCGTCTGGTGGCCAAGAAGGCCGAGGAAATAAGGGGTTGGCGACTTGAGGTCGATCTCAAGCGTATGGTCATCAATCGCCTTCACACCAAGCTTGTCGACAGGCATCTTGCCCGTGTTGACCGCTTCAGCATTGAGAATGGGATATAGAACCGTTGCGTATTTTGCTCCCGTTTCCGGGTTCATCACGCGGCGGAACGAAAACTGAAAATCACCGGCGACAACCGGGTCACCATTCGACCACTTCGCATCCTTGCGCAGTGTGAAGGTGTATTCCTTGCCGTCCTTCGAAACTTTCCAGCTCTTGGCAACACCTATGGAATGATCTTGCCATCGGCATCATAGGTGACCAGGCCTTCGTACAGGTCACGCAGGATGTTGGCTTCGTAAACTGTTGAGGTCTTGTGCTGATCCAGCGTTTCGGGATCAGCCGCATTGCCGCGGTGAATCACCACCTCAGCATAGGCAGCGGCTGGCATTGCAGAGGCAAGGCACAGCGTACAGGGCCAGTTGGCCCGCTTTCTTGAACATATGGAATTCCCCTCGTTTTGAAAGTTTTTTTGGGAGAGGCATAGATTCCACGGTTTCCGCAAACTCGCAACATAGAGGGAGAACATTCCCCAAATACAACAACTCGGCGCGAAAACAGTTCGATATTCAACAAATTAAGGATAAAAACATCATATATATCTGAAACTTAGTTCCGACACCCTAGACGAATGAGAAAGTCCGCACCAGCCCATATTTCAAGCACGCCTGTTTATTTGGCGGCTCTTTTCCAATTTTGTTTCCCAGTCAGACACATTTATTGCAACGGACACTCGACAGCGCGCGCGTGAGCCGTTGCAAACGCATCGAAAGCGACAGGGCGAGCTGTCCTGCACACCCGCCCTGAAAGGCCCACCACTCAGCGATCATAGGGGTAATGGTGATGATGATGGTCGTCATGGTGACGGTGGTGATGATCATCGTGGTGGTGATGGTGCTTGTACCAGCGACGATCATGATGACGATGGTGATACTCGCGGCGGCGGTCGCGGTGATGATCATGATGGTGCGAAAGTGTCGAGCCAACAATCACGCCCGCGGCCAACCCAGCCACGCCAGCAGCCGCTGCAGCGCCTGAATTGTCGTGATGGTCATAAGCAAAAGCGGGCTGTGTTGCGCCTGCTGCTGAGGCCAACTGACAAACCAAGAGCGACTACGACAGAGCTGATCCGCTTCAGCGGCGTCTTCTTTTTTGAGTTTGTGTGCGTCGTCTTCATGAGAAGTCTCCATTTCCTGTCTCGGTTTTGCGCCCAGATGTTGGTCGGCCCGAGATCTTTCGTGGAGAGAGAACGGCGCAAGTGACAAAATCGTTGCGACAATTCCTGCAATTCTTGTCCTTGATGAAAATTCCCATCCTGCGCACAGCTCCATTTGCAGCGCCGCCCGGACAAGGTATAGGTTGCGCGCTCGCGTTGCTGTCTGACTGGCCGGAAGTTTCGTTCCCCCTGCCTAACGGCATCCGCGCAAGGCCGCCTCCAAGGAATGAAAGTACCTTCTGCACCATGGCTCCACCGCTCCTCATCCTGCGTGACATTCATCTGACCTTCGGCGGGACTCCGCTTTTGACCGGAACGGAGCTGTCCGTTTCCGAAGGCGACAGACTGTGTCTCGTGGGACGCAATGGCTCAGGCAAATCAACGCTTTTGAAAATCGCCGCCGGGATGGTGGAAGCAGACAAGGGCGAGCGTTTCATGCAACCCGGCCGCACCTTGCGCTATCTGCCGCAGGACCCAGACCTGTCAAAATACGCGACCGTTCTGGACTATGTTGAAGACGGCCTGACGGATGGCGACACGGCATATCGTGCGCCCTACCTGTTGGATGTGCTGGGCCTGCGCGGTGATGAAACCCCGTCCAGCCTGTCTGGTGGTGAAGCGCGCCGGGCCGCTCTCGCTCGCTCGCTGGCACCGGAGCCGGATATTCTGTTGCTGGACGAGCCGACCAACCACCTTGATCTACCCGCAATCGAGTGGCTTGAAAGCGAACTCAAGAGCCTCAAATCGGCCATCGTGCTGATCTCGCACGACCGTCGCTTCATGGAAAATCTGTCGCGCGCGACGGTCTGGATTGATCGTGGCATCTCTCGACGCATGGAAGACGGCTTTGGCAAGTTTGAAGCTTGGCGCGACGAGGTTTTCGAACAGGAAGAGCGCGACCAGCAGAAGCTGGCGCAAAAGATCAAGCGCGAAGAACACTGGATGACTTACGGGGTCACAGCCCGGCGCAAGCGCAACATGCGCAGGGTGCGCGAACTGGCTGACCTGCGCAAGGAAAAGCGCGATCATCGCGGCCCGCAAGGCACGGCCAAGATCGGCGCCACCGATGCCGAGACATCTGGCAAACAGGTGATCGAGGCCAAGAACATCAGCAAGACCTACGGCGAGCGCGTCATTGTCAAGGATTTCTCCGCCCGGATCCTGCGCAATGACCGTCTGGGCCTCGTTGGCCCCAATGGCGCAGGCAAGACCACCCTGTTGAAAATGCTGACCGGCGAACTGGCCTCGGACACCGGCACCGTGCGTCTTGGCACCAATCTGGAAATGGTCACGCTCGATCAGAAGCGTGAACATCTCGACCTCAACGAAACCGTGGCCAACACCTTGACCGGCGGACGCGGCGACACAGTCGTCATCGGCGACGACAGTAAGCACGTCGTGTCTTACATGAAAGACTTCCTGTTCTCGCCAGAACAGGCGCGTACGCCGGTGCATGTGCTGTCGGGGGGCGAGCGCGCCCGTCTGATGCTGGCGCGCGCGTTGGCCAATCGCTCCAATCTGATGGTGCTCGATGAGCCGACCAATGACCTGGATCTGGAAACACTGGATCTCTTGCAGGAAATGCTGGCCGACTATCCCGGCACGGCCATCGTCGTCAGCCATGATCGTGACTTCCTCGACCGTGTCTGCACCTCTGTCATTGTCAGCGAAGGCAATGGCGAGTGGCAGGAATACGCTGGAGGCTACACGGATATGCTGGCCCAACGTGGCGAAGGCGTCACCGCCCGCAAAAAGGCAGAGGCCGCCTCTCGCAAGCCGAGCAACAGTGGCAGCAGCGCTTCGGCCAGTGATGCAAAGGCGAAGTCCGACAAATCCACGGGTTCGAAATCAAAGCTGAACTTCACTCAGCAGCATCTGCTCAAGACCTTGCCCAAGACGATTGAAGGCATTGAGAAAAAACTCGCCAAACTGCAAGGCGAGATGAGCGATCCGAACCTTTACAGCAAAAATCCTGACAAGTTCGCCAAGCTCACCGCTCAGATCACGGATCTGACGCGCGAAAAAGAAGCCGCCGAAGAACAATGGCTGGAGCTGGAAATGCTCAACGAAGAGGCTCAAGGCTGATCTGACCGTCCCCTGCGCTGTCGCGCCTTTCGTGCGACAGCGCGACGAACACCTCAGAACATGCCGGTGCCGGAGTTTCTCTGGAACCCTTCGTCCCTCCATTTTGTTTCCATTGCAAAACAACAAGGAGGTCCATCATGCAGACGACGAAGATTGTATCCGTCGAACCTGTGACCCACGACGTAAAGCGCTTTCGCCTTGCCCGCCCATCCGGCTTTGACTATCAGTACTGGCGATGCAACGGAGTTAGCGCTGAACGACGACAGATGGTCTGATGAAGGCCGTCCCTTCACCATGACGTCACTGCCACAGGAAGAAACGCTGGAATTCACCATCAAAGGCTATCCGGATCATGACGGCGTGACCACGCGCCTGCATGGGCTGGAACCGGGTGATACAATTCTAATCGATGATCCCTTCGAGACCTTTCGTCATTCAGAGGGCAGCGTCTACATCGCGGGTGGAGCAGGCATCACACCGTTTCTTGCCATCCTGCGCAATCTGCAAATGCAGAACAAGCTGGCAGGCAATCAGCTGATCTTCGCCAACAAGCAGACGCACGACATCATCCAACGACAGGAACTGGACAGCATGGCTGGCCTCAAGGTCGATCATGTTCTGTCTGATGAAGCGGCCGGGACAGCAGAAGGCGGCAACAATATCTACCATGGATTTATCGACGCCGATCTGCTGCGCAAGCTCATCAAGGATACAGACAAGCGCTTCTCACTCTGCGGCCCTCCCAAAATGATGGACGCTGTTCAAGAGGCGCTCAAGGAATTGGGCGTCGAGGCCGATGCCGTCAGCCTCAGCGAATAAACCGGGCTTCGGCGGGCACGCTACGCCGCTCCCGCCTCCCCTGCTCGCGGTGTTGCTCTGGGCTGCTTGCCCGCAGGCCCAGTGCCTGAGGAGCAATCTCTTCATGACGCCGCGAACGTCGCCCCGGGGGATCTTTTCCGCGCCCTCGGGGTGACCGCCTCTCTATGCGGAGAGGACTGAACCGCTTTAAAGCGGTGTGTGAGCCAGGATCAGGCGAAAATCTTCGCCACCTGCATCTCATCCAGATGCATCCACGCCCCATCCTCAAGGCCCGTGAGATCCAGAGCTCCTATGCGTGCGCGCGCCAGCGTGGTGACGTGATTGCCGGTGGCAGCGAACATGCGCCGGACCTGATGGTAGCGCCCCTCATGCAGCGTCAAACGCACATGGGTTTCGTCAATCACTTCCAATTCGGCAGGCTTCAGCGGCCGGGTTTCATTTTCAAGCATCAATTCGCCTGTTGCGAACAGCGCGGCCTCACTGCCGTTCAACGGACGCTCTAATACTGCCTCATAGACCTTTGGCACATCCGCCTTCGGTGAAATGATCTGATGCAGCAGCTTTCCATCATCGGTGAACAACAATGCGCCAGAGGTCTCCTTGTCGAGCCGCCCAACGGACGACAAGGCCGGTTTGCGCATACGATAGCGTTCTGGCAGCAATTCATAGACCAGCCGCCCCTGATCCTTGAGCGAACACGTATAACCCAGCGGCTTGTTCAGCAGCAGGACCATGCCCTCCGCCGGGTCAAGCGGTTCATCATCAAAGCGAATGTCTTCATGTGGCGTGTTTGCATCAGCCTTCAGGGTCTTGCCGTCCTTGTCGGTCACCCAGCCATGACGAATGGCCTGCTGGATTTCCTTGCGGCTGCCATAACCGAGATTTGCAATCAGTTTGACCAGACGCATATCTTAGCGAGCCTTTCCCTTGATGGCCTTGATCACCTTGTAGCCGCCTTCGTCCACCAGCATCTCGACGTTGGTGAAGACTTCGGACAAGGTCTGCTCGTAAGGCAGGTGACGGTTGGCGACCATCCAGAAGGTTCCGCCTGTGCGCAGGCCGCGCGCCGCTGCGCGAATGAAGCCCTGCCCGACATCGGATCGATCCGCCTTGCCGGTCTGATGGAACGGAGGATTGCTGATGAGGAAATCATATGTGCCCTCAAGACCTTTGGTCACGTCTCTCCAATAGGGTGTGACACGCACCGTCTCAGACACATTGGTCAGGTTCTTTTCAGCCAGATCAAGCGCCCGCCGTTCAGCCTCGTAAAGGTCCATGCTGGCAATCTTGTCTGAGGCTTCCAGCAGCGTTCTGGCAAGATAGCCAAAGCCACATCCAAGATCTGCTCCCCGACCTGCCGGGTCGCCGGCAAGG
Source organism: Roseibium sp. 10G30-5 (assembly GCF_055809635.1). Taxonomy (NCBI): domain Bacteria; kingdom Pseudomonadati; phylum Pseudomonadota; class Alphaproteobacteria; order Hyphomicrobiales; family Stappiaceae; genus Roseibium; species Roseibium sp. 10G30-5. Next base: position 3,258,906 of record NZ_CM147918.1, on the reverse strand, counting down.
TGTTGGCCAGCAATTGTGATGCCGCATCGATCCGGTCCTGAGCGAAAATGCCCGGACGACTGATATAGGCGCCCTCCAGAATGTCGCGCGGTGCATCCAGTGCCTGCCATTCGTCCAGCAAAGCCTGATCAACCGTTGCCTTGTCGAGTGTGCCCCATACCACGCGGCACTTGTTCTTGGAATGCGTATCGACCGGCCCCATCAGCTTGACGAGATCGCTTTCCAGCGTCCGGGCGCCTTCGGTGTTGGCAGCCGACGCAAGGATGACGCCACCATCCCGGCACTGGGCCACGGCGCGTGCCAGAAGCGCACGGGCTTCCTGCTTCTGCCGGGGGAGCAGCAGCACGCCGTCAAAACCAGTTGCATCGATGTCCGGCTCAACATCCAGACGCGCAGCCACCAGCTTGTCCCGCTCGGGCACGAAGCTCTGCTCGCACACCAGAGAGCCAATCGGAAGGTCGCTCAACTCCCGGGCAGCACGTGCGCGCAGAAACAAAAAACGGCTGTCAGCGGCAGGGGTGACCCATTCATTCAGCAAGGGCAGCAAAAGCGTTTGAAGCGCGGGATCCAGCATAGGTGTCCTACAAGTCGGTCAGTGGGTGAGCGATGGAAACATCAGCCTGTGCAATAGACCAGAAAATCGCAGTGGTCAGCGCAGGTTTCCTCGCTCTGCAAGTCATGAAACGGGCGACAGCTATAGGCTGGCTGGGCGGCAACGTCAAAGGGAATGCGCGCCATATGCTCCCATGCCAGCCGCATTGCCACAAGAGCCCCTGTCAGGAGCAGGCATCAATGTTCCTGACACGCCGAGGCACCAGCACAACGCCCAGCCCGGTAAGCGCCATGACACCGCACAACGACAGGATCACCACACGGGCATCATCGCCCGTCGCGAAGGCCGTCAACAGCAGTCCGGCAACCGGTTGCGACAGATTGTTGAGACAGACAATCAAGCCAGTCGTCTTGCCAAAGTCTTCCATCGGGATAACAGACTTGCGCAGCGTGCGCACATAGACATTGAACATCTTGTCAAAGCCAGTGAGCAGCAAAAAGCCGATGACATAGACCCAGACATTGGCAAGACCCGTCATCACCGCCCCCAGCAGCATGAGGCTGTAGCCCATGGCGCCAAGCCGCTGATAAGGAATGACCACATGCGCGGTGACGAAAAGCACCAGAATGGTGGCCAGCGCGCCACCGGTTTGCAAAAGCGCATAGGCATCCTGTCCCTGCCCGTGAAACCCGGTCATCATCGCCGCAGAACTCGCCAGCGTCACACCGATGATCAGGTTGACGGCCGAGGCCAGAAGAATGGGCCGCATCAGCCCGGGCAATGTCACCACACGCCGCGCCGCCTGCACCAGATCCTTGTGCCAGCCTTGTTCCGGTGTCGGCACCCTGTGCAGCGACGGATCTGTCTTGCCTGCACCAGACCCAGGCACTGATGTCGGCCAGCACGAAGAGTGCGGCCGCCAGCACAATAACAGTTTCCCATGGCAGAACCGTGAGCAGAGACGCCGCCAGAAGAGGCCCAATGACTGTGCCGCTCTGGTCGGCAAGCTGGGTGTAGCTCGCCACCGTCTCAAACCGATGCGCCTTGAAACTGCGCGGCAGGATCGTCTCGCGCGCCATCAACCCCTGCGACGTCAAAACGCCACTGACAGCAGACAAACCGATGAGCCACCAGACGCCACCGAAAGTGAATTGACCTGTAATGCCGATCACACAGGCAATGGCTCTCAACACCTGAGACATGCGCAGGAGACGGTAGACCGGTGCACGGTCACACAAGATGCCGCACAGTGGAAAAGCCACATAGCGCGGCAGGGTTTCAAAAAAGAAAGCCAGCCCGGACCAACTGACCGAATTGGTCATCTGGAAGATGACCAGCGGCACCAAAAACAGCAGGATCTGATCCGCCAGTCTTGTCAGAAAAAGCGATGCAAAGAAAAAGACGTGTTTGCATAGCATTGGCTATTGATCCTCTTGCAGCATTTTTCCAACACTCGAAGATCGTCAGAGAGTCAACATCCAGTTGAGCACCACCCGCCAATCGGTCATGCGGATCGGGGTGCCATGACTGCCGGTGTCAAACAGCGTGAAGCGAATCGGATAACTCGGCTCCATCGCCTTTAATTTCTTGAAGAAATACGCCTGTTTCTGCCAGTCATAAACGGAATCATCGCTGCCGTACCCCATGAAAATCGGAACATGGTCGGCAGCCCGATGCACCACGGCAGACTTCAGAAAAGCCGGGTTGGGCGGGCCACTGAAAAAGATGATTCCACCGAGATCCCGGCGCACCGACGCATCATCCAGCAGACCCCAGCAGATGATGCCCCCCATGGAACCACAAGACACAATCACCTTGGCATGCGGAGAGCGGCGCTTCTGATCCTTGACCAGCGCGGCAATATCCTGAACTCCGGCTTCCTTGAAGTTGGTGATGTCGGGAGACAGATAAGCGCCACCATTGCGCACCATCAGGTTTTTGACCCGGTTGAAATTGCCGCCGAACATGACATCGTTCATGCCCTGAAAGCGGTTGCCGCCCTGACCATGAATGTAAATGACGACCACCTTGGCACCACCACGCGCCTTGCCGACGCCCATGTAGCGCACGGTGCGACCATTGGCCTTCAGCGCATAATCACTCTTGCTGCGGCTTGGTCGATACGACACGTAGCGGCCATAGACCTCGCGCTCATCCACTTTGTCACGGTCGCGCAAGTCGCGCTGTTTGGAATAGTCGACGACCAGAAAATCGCCATTGTTGTACGACGACAGGATCTTGGGATAGGCGAACAGCTTGTCCTTATAGGGCGCAAGCGTCAGGGCACTGGCACCGCTGCCACTCATGGCAAGGGCGGAGAGCATGCCCATCGCAAAGAGCGCAGTCTTTTGCATGTGGCGCGTCCAGTTCATCAGGGCCTCGCTTGACAGTTCCAGAATTGCGTCTGGAGCCTAACGATCCGCATCGTGGCATTCAATCGACGGACCGGCGATTGTCTTCTCCCATGCACACACATTTTGAACCTCTGGTTTGCCTGATCGCTTTGCGTGCAGCGCAACAGTTTTCACAGCCCCCTGTCAAAACCACGGAGCGTAAGCGGTTCCTTAACATCAAAACCCTTCGTAATTTTGATTAAGCAATTGATTTATTTGGTAATTTATTTTTCAATTAAGACGTTGGTAACCATAAATCTTAAACACTGGCTCCTACAGGACAGTCCAGAACGGACAGGTCTTCAATCAGGAGACGCACCATGCCAGTCATTTCCTTTGCGAACGCGAAAGGCGGCGCCGGCAAAACAACTGCAGCCTTGCTGTTGGCAACAGAAGTTGCCGATCTGGGCAAACGCGTGATGATCTTCGATGCCGATCCGCAAAAGTGGATCTCGCACTGGGCCGAACTGCCGCATCGCCCTGACAACATTGATGTCATCAGCGAAGTGACCCCATCATCGATCACGGAACAGATCCTCGACGCCACCCATTACGCCGATTATGTGATCGTCGATCTGGAGGGCACCGAAAACCTTGTTGTCGCCAACGCCCTGTCCGTGTCCGACCTTGTGGTCGTGCCGATCCAGGGGTCCTCGATGGATGCTCGCGGCGGGGCCAAGATCCTCAAGCTGATCAAGAAACTGGAAAAGATTGTCCAGCACGATATTCGCCATTGCGTCGCCCTGACCCGCACCAATGCTGCCGTCACCACGCGCGCCCTCAAATCGGTTCAGGAATATCTGGCCGCCAATGGCATTGACGTGCTGATGACGCCGATCGTGGAGCGTGCCGCCTATCGCGACCTCTTCGAATTCGGCGGCGGGCTGAACGCTCAGGATCCAAACACCGTCAGCAATCTGGACAAGGCGCAGGACAACGCCCGTCTTTATGCAGCCGAAGTTCTGCAACGCGCCATCAGCGTCAATCGTCGGCGCTGGTATCACATGTTCAAGAAGGCCGGTTAATCCCCATCGACACCGTGATCGGCCGGGGCATGCCGCCTTGTGACGAGAGACCAGAAGGTCCGTGAGCATCAGCGCACCAGTACGCCCCTCTCTCGAAAGGCAGGAACCTGCTTTCTGCCTTTCGGAGCCCGGACCGCGGCCCTCCACAGTCCGAACCAGATCTCCAATCGACGCCGGAATGACGCCACGCCCCCATAACTTCTTCCAGATGGAATGCGCTTGGGAATGAGATCGTTGCTGGTGACGAATAGCATCCCTCGCCTTACATATTCGCGCGACCTTACATTCCCCCTAGCCTTTTCGGGCCACTCCTTCTATGACGGGCACCAACGATTTGAGAGTTGAAAGCCCCGCTTCTGAACCGGCCGACGCCGCAGGTTGACCTTGGCCTGTGACGCGCCGACATGGCTTGTGGGCTCACAGAATGACCAGGAGCCCTTCATGACTGCCAATGATGCAGCGCCCTATACCAACCGACGCACGTTTGCCATCATCTCCCACCCGGATGCCGGTAAAACCACACTGACGGAAAAGCTGCTGCTGTCGGGCGGGGCCATTCGCGCCGCCGGTCAGGTGCGCGCCCGTGGCGAGCGTCGTCGCGCCCGGTCTGACTGGATGAAGATCGAGCAGGATCGCGGCATCTCCGTGTCGTCCTCCGTCATGACCTTCGAGCGTCGCGGCATCATCTACAATCTGCTGGATACGCTAGTGCCACGAGGACTTCTCGGAAGACACCTATCGCACACTCACGGCGGTGGATGCCGCCATCATGGTGATTGATGCCGCCAAGGGCATTGAGGCCCAGACACGCAAGCTGTTTGAGGTTTGCCGTCTGCGCGATATTCCCATCATCACCTTTGTCAATAAGATCGACCGCGAAGGCCGTCACGCACTGGAAATTCTGGACGAAGTTCAGGAAGCCCTTGCGCTGGACGTCAGCCCGCAGACCTTGCCCGTTGGCATGGGATCGGATTTCTTCGGCGTCTATGACTGGCAGAAGAAGAAGTTTCATACGTCTGAAGGCGAGCGTGGCGGCCCTTACCGCGTCACGCGGGACATTTCCGGACTGGATGACCCCATTCTGGTCGACACCGTGTTCGACCGGATCATGGACGACCTGACGGAGAACGTGGAACTGGGCGCCGAGGGTTATGCCACCTTTGATGAGGAAAGCTTTCTGGAGGGGCACCTGACACCGGTGTTCTTTGGCTCGGCCTTGCGTGACTACGGCATCGAGGAACTGCTGGACTTCATCGCCGACCATGCGCCAGCGCCGCACTCTCAGTCGGCCACCGGCGGGCGGACAATTTCGCCGGATGAAGATAAGGTCACTGGCTTCGTCTTCAAGGTGCAGGCCAACATGGACCCCAAGCACCGCGACCGCATTGCCTTTGTGCGTCTGTGTTCAGGCACCTTCAAGCGCGGCATGAAACTGAAACATGTGCGTGCCGGCAAACAAATTGCCGTGACAGCCCCGATCTTCTTCTTTGCCGAAGAGCGCGAGATCGCTGAGACCGCCTACCCGGGAGACGTGATCGGCGTACCCAACCATGGCCAGTTGCGCGTGGGGGACACACTGACCGAGGGTGAAGAAATTCATGTCACCGGACTGCCAGCCTTTGCCCCTGAAGTGTTGCGCCGCGTACGCCTTGGCGACACGATGAAGGTGAAGCAGATGCGGCAGGGCTTGCAGGATCTGGCTGAAGAAGGCCTCGTGCAGATCTTCAAGCCGGACCTTGGCTCCAACTGGATCGTGGGGGTGGTCGGCATTCTGCAGCTGGATGTGGTGGAAGAGCGTCTGCGCGCCGAATACAACACCGAGATCGGCTTTGAACCGGCGCCGTACTCCACCGCCCGCTGGATCGACACGGACGGACAGACGCTGGCCAAAATGATCGACGCACACCGCATGTCGGTGGCCAACGACCGCGATGACAAGCCGGTGTTCATGTTCAAGAATGCCTGGGAAGTCGGCTACATCACCGAAAAATATCCGGATGTCACCTTCCGCGAAACCCGCGAGATCGTGCACACGGACTGAGTGCGCCTGCGCGATGAGGCCAGGCATTGAAGCGGCCTCACGCCACCGATGCGCCACACGGCACCCCATCCCCACCGTGCCGCCCCGGACCTGATCCGGTGTCTTTGGCGACATCAGATCAGGTGCGCTGAACTGTGCTGAGAGCCTCAGCAGATCCCTGCTCAATGTCGAGATGGTGCGGAATGTGCTCTCGGCCGCGTAAGAAAAGTCCAAACTATTCTAAAACGCAAAAAGCGGGAAAGTTGCCTCTCCCGCTTTCAGATTTGCGATCACCACTTGTGGGCTTAGTGAACCACTTCGCCGTGCAGGTTGATGTCGAGACCTTCAACTTCAACTGCTTCAGGAACGCGCAGCCCCATGACAGCGTCGAGGATCTTCAGGATCACGAAGCTGGCAATACCGGACCAGATGATCGTGGCAAGTGTGCCGACGAACTGGATCCAGACCTGATGGCCCATCGAAACACCTGCATCAAGACCAACACCGCCAAAGGACGAGCTGATGAAGACACCGGTGAGGATTGCGCCAACAAAGCCGCCAACGCCATGTACACCGAAGGCATCAAGGGAGTCGTCATAGCCAAGCTTGGTCTTGAGTGTGGTTGCAGACCAGGCACAGACGACACCGGCAACAATCCCGATGATCAGAGCGCCCGTCGGACCGACGAAACCGGAGGCCGGCGTAATGGCAACCAGGCCGGCAACTGCGCCAGAGATGATGCCCAGAACGCTTGGCTTGCCGTGGGTCGACCACTCGTAGAACATCCAGGACAGGGCAGCAGCAGCCGTTGCAATCTGCGTAACAGCCATCGCCATACCGGCAGTGCCATCAGCAGCAAGCTCAGAGCCGGCGTTGAAGCCGAACCAACCCACCCACAGGAGAGCAGCACCGATAAGCGACAGTACCAGGTTGTGCGGTGCCATGTTGTCTGTGCCAAAGCCCTTGCGCTTGCCGAGAACGAGCGCGCAGACGAGGCCAGCCACACCAGCGTTGATGTGAACCACCGTGCCGCCGGCGAAATCCTTCACGCCAAGTTCGCCGAGGAAGCCGCCGCCCCAGACCCAGTGACAGATCGGGCTGTAGACAACGATGGACCAGATTGCCATGAACCACATCATGGCAGAGAACTTCATGCGATCGGCAAAAGCGCCGGTGATCAGCGCAGGCGTGATGATCGCAAAGGTCATCTGGAAGGTCATGAACACGGATTCAGGAATCGTGCCGCTCATCGAGCTGTCGGTCATGCCCTTGAGAAAGAAACTTCCCAGACCACCGACATAGGCATTCAGGCTGCCACCGTCCTTGAAGGCCAGCGAATAGCCGACGATCATCCAGATCACTGTCATGAGACAGCAGATTGCAAAACTCTGCATGGCGGTTGCCAGCACGTTCTTCTTACGCACCATTCCGCCGTAGAACAGCGCCAGACCCGGCACCGTCATCATCAGCACGAGTGCCGTTGACGTCAACATCCAGGCTGTATCGCCACTGTCCAGCTTGGGTGCGGCGTCTTGCGCGAACGCTGGCAGTACGGAGACCGCCATTGCGAGCGCTGCAAGCCCGACTGTTTTAAGAGACTTAGATTGCATCCCCGAAATCCTTTCCTTAGACCCTCAAAGGGCCTCTACATCTGTCTCGCCCGTGCGGATCCGCATGGCCTGATCGAGCGAGAAAACGAAGATCTTGCCGTCACCGATCTGCCCCGTCTTGGCTGCGCTCGAAATCGCCTCCACAGCAGGATCGACCTGGTCCGATGGCACAGCAACTTCGATCTTCAGCTTAGGCAGGAAGCTCACGACATACTCCGCCCCGCGGTAGATTTCGGTGTGCCCCTTTTGACGTCCATATCCCTTGACCTCAGTGACCGTCAGGCCCTGAATGCCGACTGAGGTGAGAGCATCCCGCACCTCGTCCAGCTTGAACGGCTTGATAATTGCCATTACGAGTTTCATACGCTTCCCATCCTTCGTTTCACGCAGCCGGGAAAGCTGCAAAAAGCTGTCAGCCCACACATCAGACCAACGGCTACCGAAGCTAACCATTCAAGTCGTGTGCCAAGTTTTTATTTTTTTGCTAACTGTCTGATTTAAAAAAGGTAGCGGGAAATTCCGTGACCCGTGGCCTGCACCTGATGCAGGTTTTTGCCTATAAGAGCATCATTTTTGGCGAAAATGGTAAAATTTAGTCACGCTTTCGTGAAATCAGGCGAAAAAGTGATGACTCTATGGGGAAATTACATAGGGACAGACTGAAATTGCACCAAATTTGCCTAAAAAATAATCAAATGCAATTCGAATTTTGAGAATCCATCAAGAAATTACAAGAAATGCCGCAGTTGGAGCCTCTGAACGAGCGCTCTGCCTCAAGTGCAATCAAATGGCGCATGATCGCATAATAGACCTCTGGCTGCCGAATACAAAAAGACCTTCCGGATGCGTCACGCCTCCGGAAGGTCTTGATGAGTAGGTCTGCCGTTCGGATCAGGATTTCTTCCGAGCCGGCATTTTCTCGTCGTTTTGCGGCAACTCTATATCGATGCCGATGGTGGTGATGTCGCCAGTGCGATCCATCTCAAGACGAACCGCATCGGGATCAATCGAGATCCGCTTGCGCACCACTTCCAGGATGTCTTCCCGAAGAGAAGAAATCAGCTCGGCATCCGAGCCATCACTCGCACGTTCATGAGCAAGAAGGATCTGCAGGCGGTTCTTGGCAACCGAAGCCGTCGTGTCCCGTTTGCCGAAGAAGCTCATGATATTCATGCAGCCCTCCCCCTGAAGAGCTTGCCGAACAAGCCTTTCTTCTCGGTCGGAATGGTGACCGGGAGATCCTCGCCCAGTAGGCGCTGTGTCGCTTCCGTATAGGCTTTTGCCGCTGCACATGTCTCGTCGGACAGCGTGACCGGCAGACCCACGTTGGAGGCCTTCAGAACGTCCTTGCTCTCCGGCACGACGCCAATGAGATCAACCGACAGAATGTCCACCACATCTTCCACCGACAGCATGTCGCCGGTCTTGGCGCGTGCAGCGTCATACCGGGTGATGAGCAGATGCTTGGGCATACGGTCGCCCTGTTCGGCAGCAATCGTCTTGGAATCCAGCAGGCCGATGATGCGATCACAGTCACGCACCGACGACACTTCCGGGTTGGAGACGATAATGGCCTCATCCGCATACCGCATGGCCAGCGACGCGCCGCGCTCGATCCCGGCCGGGCTGTCACAGACAACCCAGTCAAAATACATGCGCAATTCGCTGATGACGCTAGCAACACCTTCTTCGGTCAACGCATCCTTGTCACGCGTCTGCGAAGCAGAGCAGCAGATAGAGATTATTGAGCTTCTTGTCCCGCACGAGCGCCTGCTTGATGGAAGCTTCGCCCCGCACCACATTGACCAGGTCGAACACAACCCGACGCTCTGCGCCCATGATCAGATCAAGATTTCGCAGGCCCACGTCAAAATCCACCGCGCAGACTTTGTAGCCTTCCTTGGCCAGCGCCGAGGCAATCGCTGCGGTTGAAGTTGTCTTGCCAACCCCGCCCTTGCCCGACGTGACGACGACGACAGTCGCATTGCTCATCTCGCCTGATCCTGCCTTGTCTTTGGCCCCCTCTAGGAGATCCTCAGTCCGTTTTGCCATTTTCCTCAATCGAGTTTCTCAAACACTAATACTTCATCCTCAAACCGGATTTGTGCGGCGGCATTGAGGACGTCGGTCTTGAAATCGTCCGCAATGGAATAAAGTCCGTTGATAGACACAAGTTCTGCGTCCAGCTTCGAACAGAAGATACGTGCCTTTTCATCACCGGAAACCCCGGCGAGCGCGCGCCCGCGCAAGGCGCCATAAACGTGGATAGAGCCCCCGGCGATCACCTCGGCACCCGAACTGACAGAACCGATCACCGTCACATCACCTTCAGGGTGAACGACACTCTGACCTGAGCGCACCGGCTCGGTGATCACAATGGACTGCCCGACGGTCTCAGGCTCGTCAGCGCTTGTGGCCGCAACAGGCTTGGTTGCCTTGTCATCGGCCTTGCCACCGTCCGGCTTGTCCGCCAGCGCAACGCCGATTGACCCGGACGCCTTGCCTGAGCCCCTCGCTGATGTCGCAGCCGAGGCATTCGACACACTATCGGACTTGGCAGCCGTTGCCGGCGCAGAGGCCGTGTCACTGTCAACCTTTTCAGCAAGCGGCGCGGGAACCTCAACATCGCTCGACAATCGCCCACCGGAGAAACTGGGCGGCATTCCCGGCTTCAGCCGTGTTCCGGCGATGCCATCAATCCCCATGACACGCACCGAGCGTTGGTTCAAACCAGCCAGCAGTTCTTCCAGCTCATCAATCGGCATGCGCGTGCCGCGCATATCCAGAATGATCGGCCGATCAATGAAAAACCCCGGAGACCGGGTCATGATCCGGTCAATTTCGGCAAACCACTTGTCCATTGGCGCCTCAGGCGTCAGAACAATGGCAACAAAAGACTTCCCCTTGAACTTCATAAGGGCTCGCGCAACCTTCAAATCAGGATGGATTTAACTCTTTATACAGCTAACACTGTTGCGGCGGGAAAGTGAGGCATACTGCCGTTTTCCACCGAATATCTTTCTGACAGGATGCCCGTATACAGACCTGCGAACAAGCGATTTCTCGCATTTTGCAAATCGGAAACTGAGAAAACACAATCACCTGCTCGTGTTGTCCCAACTCCATGATGCCAGCTTTGCCTGAATTGTTATTCCATCAGCGCATATCGGCAAAATGACGGAAGAGGGTGTTCCGGGAAGCACGGGAAGCGGCTCAAGTTCCCCTGTCACGAATCAGAGTGACAAATTCAACCAGCCGTTTTCACGCGATCAGCCGGGTCGGAGAGACACCGTGCAAACCCGAAACACAAGCATCCGAGACCTGACGACAGGCTCGGAGAAGCAGATCCTGAAAGCCGATAAGGCTGAAGAGGCACATCGCCCGGGAGGGTGCCCGGGCGATGCTGGGTGAGGCCGGGTCAGGCCGCCGCGCGGTTGTGGCGGCCTTCCTCGACTTCTTCAACGATCTTGTTGACGAAAGCTTCAAGGTCCTTCGGCGAACGAGATGTGATGATGGCATTGTCGCAGACGACTTCTTCATCCACCCAAGAGGCCCCTGCGTTGATCAGGTCCGTCTTGATCGAATGATAGGAAGTCGCTTCACGCCCCTTCAGAGCGCCCGCTTCCACGAGCATCCAAGGGCCATGGCAAATGGCCGCAACGATCCGTCCGGATGAAACAAAATCCTTGACGATAGAGACAGCACGCTCAGACGTACGCAAGACATCCGGGTTGATCTGGCCACCGGGAAGAACAATGGCGTCATACTCGTCAACTTTAACATCGTCGACGGTCAGATCGGCATCGACACTGTCGCCCCAGTCGGTCTCGTCCCAGCTCTTGATCGAGCCTTTTTCCAACGATGCGATGGTGACGGTCGCACCTCGCTTCTTCAACTCATCGAGCGGCACACGCAGCTCGGAGCGCTCATAACCGTTGGTCGCCATAATGAGAATTTTGGATTCATTGATGCTTGGCATCTTTGCCTCCTGTCGATGGGTTTGCGTCGTGTCATTTTGAAAAACCGGGACGTTTCTGATGTCCTCTGCGTCTTTCGAAATGCAAACACTTCGTTAACAGGTTTGTTCCTGTCGCCAGGCTCCCTTGGGCCGTGCTGACACTCTTTCTCAGCAGACAAGCGGGCCACCCCCCGCAGAAATTCAAGGCTTTGAAGCACTGCCCCCGCCTTTGAAAACAATTATGGTCATTTCGTGAAGCCAAGACCGCACCAGGATCAGCGCAAGCCTATCGGTGTTGCTGACGTTTCAAGCGCCACAAAATACCGAGAAATTGGGGAATGCCGATCACATAGCGGCGAAACAACCGCCGGGGCTCACGCAGCAGACGGAACACCCACTCCATATGGATGGCCCGCATCCATTCTGGGGCACGCACTGCATGGCCGGATAAAAAATCGAACAAGGCCCCCACACCGATCATCACCGGCACATCCAGATGAGCGCCTTTCGCGGTAATAAAAACCTCCTGTAAGGGATTGCCCAAGGCCACCAGCAAGATGTCCGGATTTGTCGCAGCGATGGACCGGCACACGTCTGCCGCCTCACCTTCCGAAAAATAACCGTTGCGTGCACCGACAATCTCATGCTGCGGATAGCGCTGTTGCAGAACAGCCTGGGCACCGGAAAGCTGTGCCTCATGCGCACCCAGCAGGTAAATGCGCAAGGGCATCTCGATCTTGTCGAGCAAGGCGGGGATCAGATCCGTGCCGTTCAAATTTTCAGGAAAGCTGACGCCTTGCAGATAGCGCGCGGCGACACTTGTGCCAATGCCGTCATTCAGCAAGGTCATCTGTTGCAGGGTGCCGAGATAAGACGGATTTTCCAAGGCCATCAGGATGGTATGCGCATTGCAAATCGCGATCTTGAGAGACGCGCGCTCACGGATGGCCTCTTCGACCAGCCGGACCACGGCCTCTCTGTCTCGCCGGAGCAAGCACAAGGGCCCGATTTGAACCACGTCGGCGGTCACGTTCAAACCGTTTTCCTTTCGTCTTTTCAAGACCGGACGATCCTGCACACCGCTGTCTGCAGCACCGTCAACCGCTGCATCTCGGGCAATCACCGGCTCTCGAACTCTTTATGCTGACTTGAGAAAAAGTATGTCGATGAGGAGATCATGCGTTTTTGAAATCAAAGCCACCAGTGACATCTATCGCAGCGGACAATGACCACGGCAAGGCGAAGTAGACAGTATAGCGAACAGGCGGGTCAAGCGGCGATTGCGTGATTTTCCGAATGTAAAAATTGAGGTTAATCAAACGCAAACAACTCCTGCTGCGCAGATGAGGCCCAACTGACCAACGCAGCGTTCCAATAGAAACACCTCGAAATGCGACCTTGTCCGCACAGTTCTTCAAGCGGTGTCGGGTGGCATGTTTCCTTACAAATTTGGAAGTTATTAAGTACATTCGCCCATGGTATCAGGGGCAAGAACGCAAACCCGTTGCGACGGCCCGGAGCAGCCCGCGCTTTATTTCAATGACGGCAACACTTTTGAACCACAGCATGACGTATTCTTTCTTTTCTTCAAGACGTCCGTGCCTGCCAGATGCAGCAATACCCTCACTCAAAGGTATGAGATGATCGAGATTCAGGACATTCCAAGGCTGCTGAAGCAAAACGCGCTGTGGCTCATCCTTGTGCCGATTGTAATGGTCGTTCTGACCCTGCCGGTGCTGCATCTCAAAACGCCCCTGTTCAGCGCCACAAGCGAACTGCTTGTCGATCCCGCGCCCAATACGCTGGTAACAGGCTCCGGCGCAGTTCCCGGTGCGGATCCCGAAGCCAAGAAGCTGGACCTCGACAGCCAGCGTTACATCATGCTCTCCGCCAATGTGCTGGACCCGGTCATTGACCAGCTTGATCTGGATAACGACCCTGGCCTGCATATGCCCGGCTTGCGCCAGAAACTGCTTGGTGGCGGCACATCACAAGCGATGACACCCGCAGAGCGACACGATGCGACCCTCTATGCACTCAAGAAAAACCTCCAGATCTCACGACTGGATGGCTCTTATGTCTTCGACATCACCATGCGCCATCCGGACGCACAAAAATCGGCAGCCATCGCCAATGCGATTGCCCAGAGCTATCTCGACGAAACACAAAAGGCCCTGTTCAAGACCGGAACGACCCTGACCAAACGGATTACCGACCTGCGCCAGAAAGTTCAGGACGCCAAGGCCGCTGTTGAAGCCTACAAGCAGAAACAGGGGCTGGTCAGCACCGGTCAGGGCGGGTTGGTCAATGACCAGAAGATCCAGGCCTTGAACACACAGATCGCACAGGCCCAATTGGCCCTGGCTCAGGCCCGCTCCACCTATGAGCAGGTCACTCCGCTGACCCAGAAAGACATTGAGAACGGTGGTATGTCGCCGATGGCTGGCAACACGGTCCTCTCGGCCCTGCGCGAACAATATGCCACCATTTCGCAGCGCATGGCAGAAGCCCAGACGGACCTTGGCCCGGATCATCCGACGCTTCAACGCCTGCGCTCGCAGCTTGTCAATATTCGTCGCGAAATCACGGCTGAACTGCAACGCATCAAGACCACCTTGAAGAACCAGTATCAGGAAGCCAAGGCAGACGGTCGCCTCGCTGCAAAGCCAATTGAACGGGCTGGAACAGACCAATCAGAAGCAGGGCACCGCATCAATTGAGCTGCGGCAATTGCAAAGCGAGGCCGATGCCAGTCAGGCCGTCTACGAAACCTTTCTGAAACAGGCGCACGCGCTGGCGGACCAATCAAACGGCACTTCCGATGCCTCGCGCATTCTGACTGAGGCCTCCGTGCCCACAAAGCCCCAGAAACCCAGCACCATGATTGCGCTGGTGGCGGCTGCCCTCTTCGGCTTCGCCTTCACCGCCGTCATCATCGTAGCGCTGGCAACCTTGGGCGGACGCATCATTTCGGCAGAAGATCTGGCACGGCGCACCGGCGCACCGGTGCTGGCCTATCTGCCGCTCAACGCCAAACGGCTGCTCGCAGGTGGCCGTCGCGGCCTGCGCCGTCTGATCCCCTTCTCAGGCCGTAGACACACTGCCGCGCAGGACCAGATTTCCGTCGCCCAGTCGCGCATCGCCTTTGCCCTCTATCAGGCCTACAACCAGCACCGCCCGGCGGACATTCTCGTCATCTCAACCACGGCAACGGTAGATATGACCGGGTTTTGGCGCGGGGTCGCAGCCAACCTCAACGAAATGGACGAGCGTGTTCTTTTTGCCCGCGCCACCACGACGGCTGCCAACGGCAGAGATCTGATGTCGGACACAGCATCTCAAGCGGGGTCACAAGTGACCGATCTGCCGCTGAAAGAGCGCAGCAAGCGCAGCCTTTCCCTGCGCCGTGCCGCTGGCCAGAGCAAGACCGCCGAAGACCCGCAACCCGCGACCTTGAAAGGAATGAACGGCACCTGGGGGCAATATCTGCGTGTCGAACTGGTGGATGAACGCCGCAACGTCTCCTTGCGCGGCCCCAAGGAAGAATTCGGCGAAGACATTCTGCTGGTCGACGCGGGAACCGCCGATACCAGCCCCATTCTGCCGGTGCTTTTGAGCAATTGCGATGGCGTCATCGTAACAAGCATTCTCAGCGAAGTGCGCCAGTCAAATGTCAAACGCCTGATGTCCTACCTGCAACCCTGGCAGGACCGTCTGATCGGGCATGTCGTCCTCGAGAACCGTTGACATGCCGTCGGCACGGGCTTCCGGCAACGACAGCATGTTTGACCGCCCGGTCGCGCGCTCCAATGACCGCAGCCGCCTGTGGCACTGGGCCGTCACCGCGCTGATTGTTGCCTGCCTGACCTTCAACATGGGTCTGGCAATCATCAATACCAACGTCATGCCGATCCACCAGAGCTACGTCATTCTGGGCGAGTTGGTATGCATCAGCAGCGGCCTTTTGCTGGCCTTGCGGCGACATTCAGGTCTCTATCTCGTGCTGACAGCCTATATGGCCTATATGGCGCTGGTTCTCAGCCTGCGACCCGAATTGGATCTCAAGGCGGTGCGCGATATTCTGATCCCTATCGTCTTCTATTTTCTCGGCCGCAACCTGCGCTCCATCCGTGATGCAGACCGCATCGTCTTTCTGGTGACAGGCATCGTCATTGCCGTCGGGCTGTTCGAGTTCCTCTTCATTGATACCTTCATGAAGCTCGTCAACGTCTTCCAGTATTATGTCGCCCGCGGCACGCTGACCGAGGATTCCAACTTCGTGTCCGGCTCCAACCTGTTCATCAGCAGCATTCGCGTCGGCGGGCGCAATTTCTTTCCGTTTCTGGGAGAGGTGCGTGCGTCTTCGGTCTTTCTCGAACCCGTGACAATGGGCAACTGCGGCGCGTTTCTGGCGCTCTGGGCGCTTTATCGCAAGGATATGCGTGGCCGTTGGCTGCTGGGGACCTGTGCGTTTCTGGTTATCATTTTGGGCGATTCACGCTTTGGCATGTTCGTCACCCTGTCCTTTGTCATCGTCTATCCAGTATCGCGGTTGCTGCCGCGCATCACCTGGTGGAGTGTGCCGATCCTGATCGCGCTGTTGCTGTCGATCTATGGGGCGATCGTCCATGGTCGAACGTGGGAAGACAATCTGCCGGGTCGGATTGTGCACGCCGCTGAACTGATGGCCGAATTGGACTGGAAGAGCACACTGGGCATCGCCTCCAACCTGCCGTTTCTGGATGACAACGGCTATGCCTACACACTGGCCAAGATCGGCTTTGTCGGCATCATGGCTCTGTGGACTCTGTTCATTTTCGCTCCCACCACCCGGCGCGATGCCATCGTTTTCAAGGCGCTGGCCGTCACCTATGTCAGCCTGCTGATGGTGGTATCGAACTCGTTCTTCTCGATCAAACTCGGGGCCTTGTTCTGGCTGACGGCGGGCGCGGCCGATGGGCCATTGATGACGGCGCGCAAACCCGGCCGCGCCGACACACCCGTGGGCCCGATAACGCCGAACCAAAGGGTTCGCATGTTGATCAGCGGCAGTCACTGGTCGTGATGAGACACCCTGCGACGCAAGACATCGCGGTAGAGCGTTTCATATCGTGCCCCTGCCGCCTTCCAACCATGTTGGGCCGCGGATGCAATCGCCTCTGTTCGCAAGGCAGGCGTCGCTTCAAGCATCTGATAACTGGCTTCCAGAAGTTCGGCCACCTCTTGCGGCTGCGCAAAATCCGCCAAACGAATCAAGGCGTGTTGCTCTGCCAGTGACTGAAACGCCGTGTTGGGCTGCACCACAGGCAGAAGCCCGGCGCTCATCGCCTCGATCATCGCCAGGCCGAAGCCTTCATACGTCGACGCGCTGACGAAGAAGCTGCAAGCGCCAAGCTGGTCGCGGATCTCCTCGTTGGACAGGCCGACATGGATCTCAACCGCCTCGGCCACACCGTTTGCTTCGGCCGCCTTACGCAGATCGTCCTCGCTGAAATCAGAAGGAATGCCGATAATCTTGAGCCGCCACTCCGGCTGCTGCCGATGCAGGCATGCCAGTGTTTCCATCAAACGCACCAAGTGCTTGTTCGAGGAAAACCGGCCAATAGTGACCAGCGACCGGGTTGGTTGTGGTGCGGCGGCATCTGCAAACTTGACCAGATCAACGCCATTCTCGATCACCCGCAAGCGTCGCGGCGCAACACGGGCAAACAGATCCTTGTCACTGAAACTGCAACAGGCAATGGCCTGATACTGATTGGCGGATAACCGGGTTAACGTGTTGAACCAGATGCGCTTCAGCGTCGCATGTTTCTCGGTGTGAAAGAAACCGCCATGTGTGGTTGCGATCAGCGGCTTGCGGTGCAGCAGCCGGGTCAACGCCAATGCGTCAAAGAAAAAATCGACAGCGTGAACATGCACCAGGTCGGCTTTGCGGATCCGTGACACAACGCCGGGCGCGACCGGATAGCGGGTGCTGCCGAAAAAGGGGATCCGAATGATGTTGACACCATTCACCGTTTCACGTTCTGGCAAGTGCCGCTCCGGTTCTCGGAAGGACCGATCCAACGTCACGACACTCACGCTCTTGAACACACGCACCTGCCGCTCGGCCAGATTGCGCACCACATCTTCCAGTCCACCGACCATCGGCGCGTATTGGCGCACCACATGCACAATGCGAAGACGAGACAGATCAGCCTGATCATCGCTGGTCTGGGCCATGGGCAAACCTGAGTTCATTGAACATCCTTGCAAACAGCGGCATCACGTACCGTCATTTTTAACGATAAGTTGTAGACTCTCCCTTTTAATCAGGATTGTCGCCAGCATGCCAGAGTGGAGACCGTTCTTGCACGTCTTGCCTCCCCTGGCCGGCTGACTGGCACGTGTTTCCCGGTGACCGTCATGAACAGTGGCACACAGAGATCTGAATTTAGAGTTGAGCGGGCCAGCGTCGCATGTTGAAAATCATCTCCAGCCTTGTTCTTGCCAGTTGCCTCGGTGTTCAGGCGTCTCAGGCCGCGCCTTGCCTGCGAGGTGTCAACATTGCGGGTGGCGAGTTTGGCGGCACCAACGGGGCCTATGGCCAGACGCACATTTTTCCGAGCGCCGAGACACTCGATTATTTTCACAAGAAGGGCGCGAATGTCATCCGCCTGCCCTTCCGCTGGGAGCGGATGCAGCCAATCCTGAATGAGCCGCTGGACGGCAGCGAACTGGGGCCGCTGGATGACCTCATTCAGCGCGCCACTGCACGACATCTCACGGTGATCCTCGACCCCCACAATTACGGCGACTACGACAAGCACACCATCGGCTCAAAGGACGTGCCGATTGCCGCCTTTGCCGACTTCTGGTCGCGGCTTGCAAGCCGCTATGCCAATCGCAAGGGCGTCATTTTCCTGCTTATGAACGAGCCACACGACATGACACCCGCCCTCTGGAGCGAAGCCGCCAAGGCCGCCCTCGGCGCCATTCGCTCAGCAGGTGCCAACAATCTGGTCATGGTGCCCGGCACGCATTGGACCGGGGCGACAAGCTGGTTTGACAAAACCGACGGTGTGTCCAACGCCAGCGCCCTTGCCGATCTGCCGGACCCCGCCCATCGACACGTCATTGAAGTGCACCAGTATATGGACGAGAATTTCTCCGGCACCCACAAGACATGCCCGCGCGCGGCCGATGCCATTGGCGCGCTGGAGCATGTAGGGACATGGCTGAAGGCCAATAATCTCAAAGGGTTTCTGGGAGAATTTGGTGGCACCGCCGCGCCCGATTGCCTGAAGGGTCTCAAACAGATGACGCAAATGCTGGCGGATCATGATGATGTCTGGCTGGGATGGACCGCCTGGGCGGCGGGAACGTGGTGGGGCGATTACCCCTTTTCGCTTCAGCCGCGCGCTGATGGATCCGACCAGCCGCAGATGAAAGCACTCGCAGCCAGTTTGTCCGACACCCGGGACACGGGTAAAAGCTGTGCGCTTGTCACAGAAGTAGCCGATAAACCGCGCGGCCCCATTCCCTTACCCAACGCAAAGGAGACCCGGCCATGAAGATCGCCATGATCAGCGCCAGTTGGCCTCCTGTGCGCTGTGGTATTGCCGACTACAGCGAGCGTCTGTGCCAGGCGCTGGAACAGGAAGGTGCGGAAATCCTACGCATTCGCCGCGGAGACTGGGGGCTGACCGGCCTTCCGGGATACCGCGCGCAATTACGGGCTGCACGGGCTGACATTTGCCATGTGCAATATCCGGGCGTTGGCTATGGTCGCTCGCTGCTGCCTGCCTTGACGCCCATGCTTGCGCCGGGACCAAGCGTTGTGACCTTGCATGAATACGCCATCTTCAAGCCCTACCGCCGCCCGTGGTTCTCATCCTACGCCGCCTGGAGTGCTGCTCGGATCTATTCCCGCGAGGCTGAACGCACAGCCTTTGCCAAGGCCTTTCCCAAAAGACGCGGCGAAGATCGCATCCTGGCGATCGGCAGCAATATCCCTGTTGCCATCCCCGCTACCGGCGACATCACCTTGCCGCCGCGTGTGCCAAACAGCGTGGCGTTCTTCGGCCTGTTCTGGCCGGGGAAGGGACTGGAAGAATTTCTCGATCTGGCTCGTCTGGCATCACACCGACCGGATGCTTCCTTGTCGCTATCAATCATCGGCGCGGCAGTCACCGGACAGGAAGCCTTTGCCACGAGCATCCGTCAGGCGGCCACAGACCTCGGCATTACACTTTACGAAGGCCTTCCCGCCGATGACGTGGCCCGTGTCCGTAGCAAGGCATGACTATGCTTATCTGCCGTTTCCTGAAGGCGCAGACGAGAGGCGCGGCAGTCTGGCCGCAGCCCTGATCAACGGATGCCTGATCCTGACACGTCATGGCAACGAGACACCCGGCTGGTTGAAAGCAGGCACCCTTGCAACACCTACACCAGCAGACGCTCTGACACATCTGATCGAAACACCGCCCATACCGGAAGAAAAGACATTGCAGCGCCATGCCGCGACGAGTGCCGGACAACACTATGACTGGCAGCAGATCGCCCGGGCACATCTGGCGCTCTATACCGACCTACTGGAGAAAATGTGATGGGACAGTGTCTCGCCACCACGCTGCACGGCCTTGCAACACCAGGACAGACTTGTGCAACTGCACCACAAGATGAATGTCTTGGGGTCTTTACGAACCACAGCGTAAAACGGGGTCTGCGACAGTCGGGCTTGCGCCTGCAAGAGCCCCCTCCGTCACCCTGCCTCGCCGCATCCCGCTTCTGCCCCTTTTTCGTGCGGCACCCCACTGATGCCCAGCTTCATAACATCTTCGGCCTTCAGCACACTGGCTGGCATCATTTCTCTGGTCTTCGGGTTTGTCAGCAGCATCATCGTAGCGCAAACGCTTGGCGCAGAAGGCACTGGCGGCGTCGCTTACGCCTTGTGGATCGCCACAACGATGGCGCTTGTCGCAAATCGCGGTGTGCCCGCTATTTTGCTGCGATACATGCAGTCGCAAGGAACGCCGGACAATCCGGGCGGCGGACTGGCGCGCAAGCTCTTTCCGCGCTTCTTTCTGCTTGTCGCGATCTGTGTCGTGCTGATCCTGCTGTATGCGCTCTTCTCGCCTCTCAACACCTCCACCGGAGATGTCAGCGACTGGGACCGTTCAGCGCTATTTTGGGGGATGACCGCCATTCTCCTGCTGGTCTTTGCCACGGCGGGCTTTGCCGAGGCAACGGCTCGAGGCCTCAATCGCTTTGACGAAACAACACGCCTGGCCGCTCTCGGCTGCTGCCTCCAGGTGCCATTGGTGGCGCTCGGCGGCATTTTCTTTGGCGTCGGCGGCGCGCTGGCCGGCCACATTGCCCGGCATCTACCACAGGCCTTCCGCACAATCCACTATCTGCGCCTGCCAACCGCACCCGACACCCAAATCACTCCAAACATGCGCAATATCGGCCGCAACATCTGGCTGTTCGACATCATCGGCATGTTGGTCTGGACAAGAGTGGAGTTTCTGATCCTTGCCTACTTCGTGTCCAAGATGGAACTGGGCTTTTACGCCGCCGGTCTCACGTTGACGAGCCTCGTAGTGCAGTTGCCAACGCAAATGACCGCCGGCACTGGCAGTTCATATCGGCCATCATCACGATAAAGGCGACATCGCGCATATCAATCAGACCTACCAACGGGTCATGCGCTGGTTGTGCCTGT
The DNA here is from genome assembly GCF_055809635.1 of Roseibium sp. 10G30-5. Classification (NCBI taxonomy): domain Bacteria; kingdom Pseudomonadati; phylum Pseudomonadota; class Alphaproteobacteria; order Hyphomicrobiales; family Stappiaceae; genus Roseibium; species Roseibium sp. 10G30-5. The sequence continues at coordinate 3,237,641 of NZ_CM147918.1, read as the reverse complement.
TGACCTTCCCAATCTGTCTTGGGGGCGCCGCGATCATGAGTGAGTTGCTGCCTTTTCTCTTCGGGCAGAGTTTCGCTGATGCCACGACCATCACCGGACTGCTGCTGGCATTTGCCTTCCTGACGGCGCTCGCTCTGGTGCCGGCAACCATCATCAGCGCCTGCGAACGCTCCTCGTTCTTCGTGTTTGCAACCCCGATCCTTGCCACAGCCTCGTTATTGGCCTTTGCAGCCGTCACGCCATTTTTCGGCACGTTTGGCACCGCCTGTGTCCGGGTTCTGGCCCATGGCGTGTGGCTGGTCTGGATCATCGTTTACTGTGACAAGAAATTGTCGGTCAAACTGGACCTGATGAATCTCGCGAGCATCGCACTCGCCGCCGTTCTGTGTGCTGTCGGTGCCTATCTGGTGTTGGATGCGATTGGCGGGCTCATCGGCATGTGTGCCGCAATCCTCGCCGGTGCCATCATTTACCCTCTCGCTTTGAAACTTTTGGGATCCATTCCACAAAGTGATATTCATGCCCTGGCAAGTAATCTCCCGCGTGCCACGCCTCGTCTCGTGTCGAGGCCAGCGATCGCGATCCTGAGATGGCTTGGGGCTCCCACTTCTCCTCAGAAGGACACTGATCATGGCTAGATTGCAGCCGATTGCCTTCTCCGGTTGTTCCGGTCTTCTCACCCTGCCTGAAAGCCTCCGCGCCAAGCAGGGTGTCGTGCTGTTTCGCACCTGGGGCTACGACGAATTGTGCAGCCGTAAGTATCAGCGGAAACTGGCCGAAGATTTTGCGACTGCGGGCTACCCCTGCCTGCGGTTCGACTATCCAGGCACAGTGGATTCCCTTGATCAGCCCGAGGGCGAAACACTGGACGACTGGATCAGATCCGGAGATGCGGCCTGCGAGGCGCTGAAACAGGTAACGGGCTGTGAAACAATTATCCTGTGCGCTCTTGGTCTCGGCAGTTTCGTGGTGGATGCCCTGGCCTGCCGCCGCAAAGACGTCACCGGACTTGTTCTGGCTGCGCCAACCATGAACGGTCGCCGGTTCCTGCGCGAAGCAAGCCTGCGCGCCCGCGTCATCATCGAGTCTCTCGGCCTGGATGAAAGCGACCTGCCCAAGGACAAATTGACCATTGCAGGTCTGCCAATGGCGGAAGCGTTGGAAGCGGACCTGAAGCGCCAGAACCTTGCCAAGGTCGAGACCCCGCTCCATGTGCCGACGCTGCTTATGGCACGTGAAAACAACGCCACCGACGCGGAATTGGCCAAGCATCTCGCCGCGCGCGGCGCGGCTGTCACCGTCAAGCCATTCGAGGGCTACACCAGCTTGATGCAAGACACACTTGCCTCCCGCGTACCGCTAGACACCTTGCAGACGCTCGTCGACTGGTGTTCCGACACTTTCCCCGTGTCTGAGCGAGCCGATCCCACCACATGGCCCGCCCTCACAAAGCTCACCACGGTTCTGGCCGGAGACGGTTTCACCGAAGAAGCGCTGATCCTGCGCCCGGAGCAACCCCTCTTCTCTGTTCTGTGCCAACCGCAGGGCGCGCGCTCGACCGGGCTTTTCATTTTTCTGTCTGCCGGCAAAGATCACCATGGCGGCTGGGCCCGGTGTTGGGTCAATGCTGCACGCACGCTGGCCCGCCATGGTGTTGCCTCGCTGCGGCTCGACATTTCCAGTCTGGGAGACAGCCCGCCAAAGGCCGCAGAAGAACGGCAGGTGCTGTTCACGGACGAGCCGGTGGATGATGTGCGCGACGCGATATCAGCCCTCGAAGGGCGCAACCTGGGACCGACCACACTGGTGGGTCGATGCAGCGGTGCCTATGCTGCAATGCAGGCCGCCCACGTCGACAACCGCGTTCACCAGCTTGGCCTGATGAACCTGCCGCGACTGGTCTGGGACCCGGATGAACCAGTAGTCGATTATGCCCGCCGCGCACCACGCCGCTCGATGAGTGACTACAAGCGGCGGATGCTGGACGTGCGCACGCTGCAAAGGCTTGTCAACGGTGAAATTGACGTACCTGCCACCCTGCGCGGACTGGTCAGCCACGCCAATTCCCGCCTGTCCAAGGGCCTTGGCATGGTCATTCCCGGCAGCACACAATACTCGCGCTTTCGGCGACAATGTCTAAAAATTCTCGGCGATTTGAATGCCCGCACTGTCAACACGCATTTTCTGTGCAGTCAGGGCGACGAAGCCCAAGAGCAATTGCACTATTACTTCGGTCCGGATGCCAAAGGACTGGATCGCTTTGTTCATGTGGACGTGGAGACAGTGCCCGATGCCGACCACAACATGACGTCGGAGCGAGCGCAGGCACAATTCACCCAGTTTCTGATCAAACTGGCATCTGAAAGCCGGAAGGAGGCGCGACGCGCAAGCTAAGGGTCGCAAGCACGCTCAACGGAACCGAGCGCGTATTCCGGGCCGCGAGACATCACAGGCTAACACATCATGAGGAAGGCGCTTCGCAGTGGAGCGCCTTTTGTGTGTCTCTCGCATGACCGTTGCAAACGCAAGTTTGCACGTCTTGTCATCTCGAAGACTTGAAAAGCAGATACTGTAAGGGGGAGAGAAGAGTGGTGCCCGGAGACGGATTTGAACCGCCGACACGCGGATTTTCAATCCGCTGCTCTACCAACTGAGCTATCCGGGCACTAGAGCGTCAGGGACGTGTCCCGTTCGCTGAAAGCTTGGGTCTTATAGGAGCTTGAACTGACCTTGTCCAGCCTCCCTGTCGCTTTTTCAACATGCGGCTGCAAGTTTTCGAAAAATCTCAATAACGAATAAAATTACCCATATATTTCAATATCTTAATCTATGGATAATTTCGCAACGCAGTCCCTTTGACAAAGATTTTCCGGGGTGGAAAGCCCGCTGCTGCGGAAAACAACTCGCAAGGCACACGCCGCGACACTGCTCCGGCTGCGCTCCCTTTGGGCGTACCTCACAACAGCTCCGTAAAGCCATTCAGTTGGCCACGCCCCCTTCACAAGCGAACGAGAAGTGAACTAGCTCTCGGGAAGATTATCTTCATCTATATCGTCGGTTTCAACGACGGGGATGGTGTAGCTTTCGGAAAACCAGCGATGCAGATCGATGTTGGCACAACGTGCCGAGCAGAACGGACGATCCTCACGGGTCGACGGTTTGCTGCAAATCGGACAAGGCCGCGATCTGTGGGCTGGGGTCTCGGAAGACTGTGTCATGACACGTTCCTCGTGGTGCATTCCGCCGAATGGTCACGAAAGACATTCACATGAATGACTTTCTTCGTCAGCTTTCCTCGCCATCCACCCAGCGACGATACACTGGATAGCCCGAGGCGGACAGAAGCCGAGCGGTTTCGACGAGCGGCAGTCCGACAACATTGGGATAAGAGCCCACAAGTTTGACAACAAATGTCCCGGCGAGACCTTGAATGGCATAGCCACCCGCCTTGCCGCGCCATTCGCCAGAAGCGATGTAGCTATCAATATCTTCGCGTGTCAGGCGCTTGAACCGCACACGGGTTTCAACGACTTTCGTCCGCCGTCGTCCGTCTGCGTCAATGACGCAGACACCGGTAAACACGCGGTGGCCACGACCCGACAACAGGGCCAGACAGGCAATTGCCTGCTTGGTCATTTCGGCCTTTGGCAGAATACGTCTGCCAACAGCCACGACGGTATCCGCCCCCAGAATGACACTGCCCCGAAGAGCTGGGTCTTCCAGATTTCCGCGATACACAGCTTCCGCCTTGCCAACGGCAAGACGCTGCGCCAACGCCCGAGCGGTTTCCAGCTTCTGCGGCGCTTCGTCGATATCAGAGGGGATCAGATGATCCGGTTCAATACCGATCTGCTGCAACAGCGCCAAACGGCGCGGCGAAGCGGAAGCCAGGATCAGGGAGGGAAGCGATGTCATGACCGTTGCCGATTATATCCCGGCACGCTCGCTCGCGCAGTTGCAAACAAGCGTGCTAACAAAGCGGTTACTTGAACCGGTAGGTGATGCGACCCTTGGTGAGGTCATACGGTGTCATTTCCACCAAGACCTTGTCACCTGCCAGAACACGAATACGGTTCTTACGCATACGCCCAGCGGTGTGGGCAATGATTTCGTGGTCGTTTTCAAGCTTTACGCGGAACGTCGCGTTGGGCAAGAGTTCCGTAACGACGCCCGGAAACTCCAGAGCTTCTTCTTTTGCCATAAGGTATCCTGATTAAGGCAGTCTGATTGATTGGCGCACCAAACGGGTCGTTCAACTGAACGTCAACCGTTTTGCTCACCAGGTTGGGCAGGGTATACAAGGGATTGATGGTTTCGTCCAGTCAGCGAATGCTTGAAAGACCAAATCCTTTACCAGTCCGTCATTTTACGACCCGCACCGGACATTTAACACGGTGTGCGTAAACCATCTGACCGCCTTTGCATTGCAAGCCCGGCCCCTGTCAGCTTGCATCCTTGCGCGAGGGCGGGCACCAGTGCAACCGGTCCTTGACGCGGTCCATCAACTGATCCCGCACACCGCGATACGCATCGAGGATCTGCGCCCGACTGCCACGGGCAAGGGTTGGATCCATCGTCGGCCAATACTCCACATCAACGGACTCGCTGCGCGTCAGCTCAATGGCCTTGTGATGTGCTTCCGGCGAGAGCGAGATCACCAGGTCGAATCCCGATTCGTGCAAGGTCTCGAAAGTTTTGGGCTGATGCAAGCTGGTGTCCATGCCAATTTCAGCCATGACCGTATCAACGAAAGGGTCCGGTTCGCCCTGCTTCACCCCGGCCGAGCGGATGTAGATCTCATTGGGAAACAGGTTACGGGCAATCGTGGCGGCCATGGGAGAGCGCACGGCATTCATTCCGCACGCAAACAGGATCGAGCTGGGTCGCTTGTCGTCTTGCTCCACCACCTAGCCTTTCCAATGCAGTGCATAAAGCAGCGTGAAAAGACGCCGCGCGGTCTGGTCGTCAACGGCAATCTTGCCTTGCAACCGTTCCCGCAAGATGGCTGCCCCCTCATCATGCACCCCCCGCCGTCCCATATCGATAGCCTCGATCTGGCTGGGCGTCGACTTGCGGATGGCATCGTAATAGCTGGAACAGATCAGATCGTAGTCCTTGACGATCCGGCGCAACGGCGACAGCGACAGCACATGCGTCACCACCGGACGTCCATCCGGCTGCATCACCTCGAACACCAGCTTTTTCTCGACAACGGACAGGCGCAGAGCAAATTCGCCCCCCTCCTGCCCATCCGGGCAAAAGAGGTTTTCCTCGATCAGGTCATAAATAGCGGCCGCGCGGTTGTGCTCGACGTCCGCCGTTGATCGGGCAATCGACGCCTCGTCGAGAACGACTTCGACGAGCTTGCCGCCTTGCTGCTGTTCTCCAGCCTGCGCTCCTGCTGCGACCATGGCTGCCCTTTCCGTGAAAGGCCTTACATATTCAGACGGATTGCAACCGACCTTGCGTGCGCCTCAAGCCCTTCTGCCTCGCCAAGCGCGATGGCAGCCGGACCAATGGCCCGCAAACTCTCCGGTCCGCACTTCAGAATAGACGTCCGTTTGACAAAGTCCAGAACAGACAAGCCCGAGGAAAAGCGGGCAGAGCGTGCTGTCGGCAAAACATGATTGGTTCCACCAACATAGTCACCAACGGCCTCCGGTGTATAATGCCCCATGAAGACGGCACCGGCGTTGCGAACCTTGCTCAGCAGCGCTTCCGGATCATCAACGGCGAGTTCCAGATGCTCTGGCGCGATGCGGTTGGCCAGTGGCATGGCTGCTTCCAGCGCGTCGACAACGATGATGGCGCCGAAGTCCCGCCAGCTTGCCGCAGCGATGTCAGCCCGTGGCAACACCTTGAGCTGGCGCTGTACCGCCTGCTCAACCGCATCCGCCAGATCTGCACTGTCAGTGATCAGGATGGACTGAGCCACCGCATCATGTTCGGCCTGAGCCAGAAGGTCAGCGGCAATCCAGTCCGGATTGTTGGTCGCATCAGCAATGACCAGAACTTCCGAGGGGCCTGCAATCATGTCGATGCCGACCGTGCCGAACACCCGGCGCTTGGCCGCAGCGACGAACGCATTGCCCGGCCCGACAATCTTGGCAACCGGCGCAATGGTCTGCGTTCCGAAAGCAAGGGCTGCCACCGCCTGCGCTCCGCCAATGCGGTAGATCTCATCAACTCCGGCAATGCGGGCAGCAGCCAGAACCTGCGGGTTCAACACGCCATCCGGGCTTGGCACAACCATGGCCACCCGCTCAACGCCGGCAACCCGCGCCGGCACGGCGTTCATCAACACTGAGCTTGGATAAGAAGCCATGCCGCCGGGCACATAAAGCCCGACCGATTCCACCGCAGTCCAACGCGAGCCAAGCTCCACGCCAACCGCATCCGTATAGCGTTCGTCCACGGGCATCTGGCGGGCATGATGGGCGTGAATACGGTGCCGCGCCAATTCAAGCGCATCAAGGGTCTTTTGAGGCACCTATGGCCGATGACACTGTCGATTTCAGCGTCGGAAACCTTGAGGTCGGCCATAGCGGCAACCTCCAGCCGATCAAACTTTGCCGTGTATTCCAGAACCGCTGCGTCACCGCGCAGGCGCACATCCTCCAGAATATCGCGCACAGTCTGGTCAACATCCTCAGAGGCTTCCCGCTTGCCACTCAGCAAGGCCTGAAAACGGGTCTCGAAGTCATCATCCCTTACACTCAGACGAGAGGCCACGGACACACACTCCTATACTGTCTGATCCTGTACTTGCAGGACCGAAACTCAATCCAAATCGTGAACGGGTCGGCTGGTGGCCTGCCAGGACTGCCCCCAGATCCGACAGGCGCGCCTCGATGCATTCGACGCCGATTTCCAGCGCCACCTCATCAGCAAATTCCAGAATGATGCGACCGGATGGCTCTGCATCCATCTCAAAGCGCATGGCCAGCAGATTGACCACGGTCCCCGATGCTTCCTGCGCGATGCCCCGAATCTTGAACGATGTAACACGGGAAAATGTCAGCGCTGAACGGCGACGCTCGTTCAGGGCCTTGCGCCACCAGGAGCGGCGTTTGTTTTCCCAGACAAATCGGTTGAGGATCAGCGTCACCTGCCCAATAGTAGGCTGGTAGTCAATATTGCCCACAGGCAGAACGGCATCCTGCAGATAGGCCGAGACAATCTGAAGATCCTCGTCATCCAGGGCAGCAAGCTTGAGCAAATTCATGGCGGGCAAAAACCGTTCCTGCTGGGAGTGCCACCTTCTGGCAGCATCCGGGAAAACTGATAGCCCCTGCCACAAAGGTTCGTGGAACAGGGCGACCGTTTCAACTAGCCATTTATGAGGGATTTGGCAAGCAGTGGCCCGGACACGACGCCCGGGCCAACGGCACTGTTAGCCGGAAATACGCTCGATCTGTGCACCACAGCGCGACAGTTTGTCTTCCAGGCGCTCAAACCCGCGATCCAGATGATAGACACGGTTGACGATGGTCTCACCTTCTGCGGCCAGGCCTGCAATGACCAGCGAAACAGACGCCCGCAAATCGGTTGCCATCACCGGCGCACCGCGCAGAGTGCTGATGCCATCCACCACAGCTGTGCGGCCATCGATATGAATCTGAGCGCCGAGACGCGCCAGCTCCTGAACGTGCATGAAACGGTTTTCAAAGATGGTCTCGGTGATACGGCTCTGACCGCCAGCACGCGTCATCAGTGCCATGAATTGCGCCTGCATATCCGTTGGGAAGCCCGGAAAAGGCTCGGTCGTCACATCGACAGGGCGAATGCCGTTGCCATTGCGATAAACTTTCAGGCCCGCATCGGTCTGTGTCAGCTCGACGCCCGCCTGCTCCAGAACGCTGACGACGCTTTCCATCAGATCAGCGCGGCCACCCTTCAAAAGAACGTCACCACCGGTCATGGCGACAGCCATGGCGTAAGTTCCGGTTTCGATCCGATCAGCAACCACCGCATGACGCGCACCATGCAAACGCGCAACGCCTGTGATGCGAATGGTCGAGGTGCCAGCCCCTTCAATCTGCGCCCCCATGGCCTTGAGGCATTTGGCCAAGTCCATCACTTCCGGCTCACACGCTGCGTTGACGATTTCCGTTTCGCCCTGCGCCAACGTCGCCGCCATCATGATGGTGTGGGTTGCGCCAACAGAAACGCGTGGGAATTCGACGCGACCGCCCTTAAGACCACCCTTTGGTGCCCGAACGACGACATAGCCGGCTTCAATCTCGATTTCGGCTCCAAGAGCCTGCAAACCATCAATGAAAAAATCGACCGGACGCGTACCGATGGCACAACCGCCCGGCAACGAGACACGGGCTTCGCCCATACGCGCCAGAAGCGGCCCGACAACCCAGAAGCTTGCACGCATCTTGGACACAAGTTCATACGGGGCGGTGGTGTCGACAATCTCGCGCGCTGTCAGATGAACGGTCTGGCCTTCCAGATCGTCCTGCCCGGTGCGCTTGCCGTTGACCGAGTAATCGACGCCATGGTTCATTAGAATCTGCGTCAACTGAGCCACATCGCGCAGGCGAGGTACATTGGTCAGCGTCAATGTCTCATCGGTCAACAGGGAGGCGATCATCAAGGGCAATGCGGCATTTTTCGCGCCCGAGATTGGAATGACGCCATTCAACTGCGCTCCGCCGATAACCTTGATACTGTCCATTGAAATGTCCCCTTCATGAGAGCGCCGCCCTCTCACCCAAGGCACGTCTCCCGTCTTCAAATAAAAGCAACTGAGCCCTACACCAACAAGCGGCCTAGTTAAACCTGACGATCACCCAACCGACAAGCTCTTGCGTGGATCTTCGGAAATTCAGGCCCTACACATTTCGTGTGGCAGGAGCAAGGCTGCAAGTGCGCGCAAGCAAGATCCGAACAAACCTTATCCCGCCTTGCAGGGGGTTATGCACCTTGAGCGGCGAAAATCCGCGCATCTAACCTCAAAGTCCCGCGGCAGCCGGCCCTCCAGAGCGAGGCACCGACGCCCCCCTCATTATGAACCATCAGAGCCACCCTCCTCTCGCGTCTTGCGGGCCTTGGCCGCTGCCTTGCGCTTGCGCAGATTGGCTCGCAGAGCTTCCGCCAGACGCTCTTCCTTGCTGCCGGCAGGCGCCGCAGCCTTTGACGCCTTGGCCGTCGCCTGTGGCCCGTTCATCGGACTGGCAGATGGGGTATCCTTGCTCATGATCGTCCTCTCAAGTTCCGCCCCCTTTCAACAGCACATGCCACCTGTCGTCAAACCCCAACGGCGCCGTGCCTAAAGGGGAAATCCACAGATGAGCCAGGGCGATTTCACCGCCGCAAGACTGGCTTTTCCGCTAATCCCGCCCTCTCGACCAGAGGTCTTGCCACATCTTGCACAGATGAAATGCGAAGTTTGATAAAAAAGCATGGCAAGACGCTTGCCAGCCTGCCCCAACTATGGCAAAAGCCGCCCTGTTCCGGCGACACAGCGCGCCGACCACTCTGACGTCTCACCTCAAGGCGTTGTCGAGATCAGGAGCTGCCGTAGCTCAGGGGTAGAGCACTCCCTTGGTAAGGGAGAGGTCGAGAGTTCAAATCTCTCCGGCAGCACCATATTTTTCAATAAGTTAGATATGATTTCCGGAGTTCCTTTTGGTTCAATTGAACCAGAGCGACGGAACAAAGACCAATTCCAAATGCCTTATTTTTGATTATTCTGCCGTTGCACACCCCTCTCTTACTGCCCTCTTACCTTCCTTCCATCAAGCTGTTGAATGAGAGCGGCGACCCGATGGCGTGTCAGGATGGCTGACACGTGCAGCAGGCGTTATGATCGCGCGTTCAAAGCCTCTTCAGGCGTCGAGCCATGATCCATTGCATCGCTGGCTTTCACGGCACGGTCGACGGCTTTTTCCATTAGATTGCGCAACCAGACGTGCCCTGCGTCATCATCAAAGCGACGATCCCAGATCAGATGAAAATACTGATTGCTCAACGGCATCGGCGGCCGGATGACTTGCAGGCCATAGCCTTTGGCGACCTTGTTTGCATAGACAGCGGGCAAAACACCGATCAGGTCTGTTTCCGATGCAATCTGCGCAATCGAACTGACCTTGTGAACCAGAACCTTCTGCATACGGCCGGAGCGCTGCCAGACCGTCACTTTCTCGGTGTTCTGCAATTTTGCCGAGCCCAACGCCAATGCAACAAAATGCTCCTGCATCAGGGATTCGGGCGCAATGCGCCCCTGAATGCGCGGATGATCCAGTCTGGCAACAATACGCAAATCAACCGGACAGAGCACCTGACTGTTCAGATCGCCTTCGTCCAGCGGCATCAGGAAGGCAGAAAGCTCACAATGCCCCCCTGCAACGCATCTTCAACGCTGAACACCTGCGGCGGCAACAATTCAAATGTGAGCTGCGCCGTTGCGGGCAAGGTGTTGAAGATCTCGGTCACGATGATCCGCTCCAGCGGGTCGGCAACCAGCAGCCGGAAGTGGCGTTTGCTGGTCAACGGATCAAACTGGCCCGGAGGGCCAAGCGACTTGCGAATGGCGCCAAGTGCAAGTCGCACCGGGCCAATGATCTCCTCGGCCCGCTCAGTCGGCGCGACCCCGTTGCCCTGGCGCACGAACAAGCGATCATTCAACTGGCCGCGCAGACGGCTGAGGGAATTGGACAAGGCGGGCTGGCTCAAATCCAGTTGCTCAGCTGCGCGTGAAATGCTGCGAACGGAATAAATCTTCTCGAAGATCAACAAGAGATTGAGATCAATATCGCGCATGTTCATGGTAATGGGGTCTCTGTACTGCGGGCGAAAGCCAAATTTCTGCGCACTTTACGCATCTTCTGACGTTACGCAACTCTACCTAGAGTAGAGATCACAGGTTTAGGACGCAGACCCATAAATGCCCCATCAATCTGACAAAAGTCGGGCGAAGCTGACGCACCATGAAGCGCGCTTGCATCGCCCGACCTTGCTTGACACGTTATGCGGATGCGCGATACCGGTCAGCCGGTGTGTCGCTGATCGATGGCAGTAGCGCGTGACGGCCTGCCTCAAACGTCTGCCACAGCGCTTCGTCAGTCAACGGCGGGATGGTGACGAGTTCTCTGCGATCAAAGCCGACCAGAGCTGCTTCGACCAGATCCTCCACCTCCATCACATTGGGCAAAGTGTCGACATCCATATCAGACCGCTGCCAGATATCGGTGCGTGTCGCAGCAGGCAGCACGGCCTGAATATAAATTCCCTGACTTCCAACTTCGCCCGCCAGAGATTGTGACAAGGACAACATGTAGGATTTTGTCCCCCCATAGATGCCCCTCAGCAATTCCGGAGCGAGGCCGACAATGGATGAAATATTGATGATAGACCCCTCGCCTCGCGGCAGCATCGACTGAAGTGCAGCAGATGCCAAAAGCGTCGGAGCTGTCACATTCAGACTGATCAGCATTTGCAAATCGACTGCACTGGCCGTAGCAAATCCGCCAGCAAGATTGGTTCCGGCATTATTGACCAGCAAATCAATGGCAGGATCCCTCCTCAGCCGATCAGCAATCTGCTCGATTTGATCTGCGACACTGAGGTCGGCGGTCAGGACCTCGACCTGAACGCCGGAGGTCTCGCGCAGACGTGCGGCCAGCGCATCAAGCTTGTCAGTCGACCGTGCGACCAGAACGAGATGATAGCCACGATCGGCGAGCTTTTGCGCATAGACGGCGCCGATGCCGCCGGACGCGCCGGTGATGAGTGCTGTTGGCATTTCTCTAACCTCTTGTTGAGTGCGAGTGCTTCGCTTAAATTAGATGATATACATCATCCTCAATTCAAGATGATGGCCGTCATCTTTTTTTAAAAGGGATCTCATGGGCACCAGTCGAGAGAAAAAGGCAGAAAGTCGTCACGCCATCATCAAGGCGGCAGCGCGCCTGTTTCGCGAGCGTGGCATCAACGGCGTCAGCGTTGGTGAAATCATGTCGGCAGCCGGGCTGACCCATGGGGGATTTCCGCGCCATTTCGCCAATAAAGGCGAATTGGTCACCGAGGCTCTCAAAGCGTCCCGCATGAGTGAGACCGCCCTGAGCTTCGACAGCACTCCGGCCTATCAGTCATTTGCCTGTGGCTACCTGAGTGAGCGCCACCGCGACGCACGTGGCGACGGCTGCGTTCTGGCAGCACTGGCGCAGGAAGCAAGCCGCGGAGACAGTCCCTACAGGCGCGCCATGTTCTGAGCGAAGCGCTGCTTGCGCAAATCACGTCCCTCGCCGACGTTTCACGCTCTGGTACAGTCACCCCCTTTACGGGGTGCGCCGCACCTGATGACAATGAGAGTGCAGCCATCGGCAACTGGGCCGCCATGGTTGGGGCACTTGTTCTGGCCCGCCTTGCTGATACGGAAGATCTTTCCAGCAAGATCCTGCAAGGCACACGCATCTTTCTCGGCGTCGATGGGCAGGACCGTACCGACCCGGAGGGACCAGCGCCCGCACCAGATCTTGTCTTTCCAGACACGCCAGAGGCATGAATCGGCAGGCCGTAAAAAAACGGCGGCTACCACCGGAGTGGAGCCGCCGTTTTCCGACCGGTACGGGAGGGTGCCGGTCTTTGACGTTTACAGCGCTATTGCTGCATCAGGCCGTCTTAGCCCTGGATGCCGGCTTGTGGCCGATCACGCCGTAATAGGCGATGAAGACGTAGCAGATCACCGGCATCAGGAAAGCTTCCTGAATGCCGAAATGGTCGGCCAGAAACCCTTGCAGAACCGGAAGAACTGCGCCGCCGACAATAGCCAGACACAAGATGCCTGACCCCTGACTGGTGTGACGGCCAAGACCATCAAGCGCCAGAGAGAAGATTGTCGGGAACATGATCGAGTTGAACAGGCCAACAGCCAGAACGGTCCACATGGCAACATGGCCGGTTGTGGCAAAGGTCACCAGCAACAGGATCCCCGCGATTACCGCGTTGAATGCAAGCGCCTTGCCGCTATCGATGTAGCGCATGGCAAAAGACCCGATGAAGCGACCCACCATGGCGCCCCCCCAGAAGTAAGCCACATAGTTGGCAGCCTTGTCTTCGGCGAGGCCTGCAATGTTCGGCTCATGCAGGAAATTCACCAGAAAACTGCCAACGCTGACTTCTGCTCCGACATACAGGAAGATGCCGATGGCACCGAGCACCAGATGGCGATAGCCCCAGGCTGACCCCATCACCACGCTGCCAGCAGGTGCCGTCACGTCGTTTTCGTCCTCATCCACCGTCGGCAGTTTGAGGAAGGCGAAAACAGCAGCCAGCACCAGGAAAGTGGCTGCGAGAATGAGATACGGCATCTTGACCGCATCAGCTTCCGCTGCCTTGCTCATGCCGGAGGCCGCAGCCGTGGCTCCGCCCAGGATCAGCAACGAGCCGAACCAGGGAGCAACAGTCGTTCCGAGCGAGTTGAACGCCTGCGTCATGGTCAACCGGCTGGCGGCTGTCTCAGCCTTGCCGAGCACCGTGACATAGGGGTTGGCAGAGACCTGCAACAAGGTCACGCCCGTCGCCAGCACGAACAGCGCACCAAGGAAGAACGGATAGGAGATCATGCTTGCAGCCGGCACGAACAGCACACAGCCGACAGCGCAGACCAGAAGACCCAGAACGATACCGCCCTTGTAGGAAATCCGCTTGACGATGGCGCCAGACGGAATCGACATCAGGAAGTATGCGCCGAAAAAGCAGAGCTGAATCAGCATGGATTGTGCGTAGTTCAGCGAAAACACATTCTTCAGATGTGGCACCAGGATGTCGTTGAGACACGTGATGAAGCCCCACATGAAGAACAGCACAGTCAGGGCGGAGAGTGCGAAGCCAAAGTTGCTTCCGCCCTTTCCCCCCGCGCGGGTTGCCGAAGACCCCGTCGCATCAGCTTGAATTGAAGACATCCCAAAAAACCTCCTGCCGTATACGTAGAAACGCCTTATTTCACGATTTTTTGAGAAAGGTCAAAATTTAATTATACCCCTATGATTAATTGCACTCTTGAAATCATTTCGCACCTGCCCAAGTACCGCGTACGTAAGCCGTACAGACTCCTTCAAGGAAATTAATAATTTAGGCTAAAAACACACTCTGCATCAGCCTCGAAATTTCACTTTGTTCGCAGTTGCAAAAAATTTTCCGAGTGTCCCTGAGCTCTGCGCTTTCCCTTTATAAAACGGTCTTGTTTGACTGAAGAACCATGCTGAAACGAAAACGGGCGAGCAGGAATAATCCTGCCCACCCGTTCCAAATGATTTCACTCAGGCATGCAGCACTCAGCTCCAGGGCCCTTGAAGCAGTTCGCGTGTTTCGGCCACACCCGCATCCCAGACACTCTGCATGTCTTCATCGGATCGCTGATAGACGCCACCGAAGTTACCATCACCAATCAGCTCGCGTACGGCGTTAGGACCGCGCACACGCATGCGGGCAAAATCGACCATAGGCTTCTGCTCGTCCGGTTGAGCAACCCCGGCCAGACGGGTCCAGGGAAATTCTCCATCCACGATGCATGGGACGCAACAGGGTCGATTTCCTGCACCTTGACAAGGGTCTTCGGCGCATTCCACCAATTGTGAAACCGGACAGCGCAATCGGGATTGTCACCCATCCACTCAAGCGCGAAATTACCGGCCGGAATGTTACCGCCATGACCGTTGACGATCAGAATGCGGCGAAATCCATGACTTTTCAGGCTGTTCAACACATCCCGCACGACATTTAAATACGTTTCGATGCGCAGGCTGACTGTGCCCGGGTAAGCCATGAACGATGGTGTAATGCCATAAGGCACGACCGGAAAAACAGGCACACCCAGAGGCTCGGCGGCCTCTACCGACATGCGCTCGGCAAGAATGGAATCAACGGACAGCGACAGATAGGCGTGCTGCTCGGTACACCCAAGAGGCAGAACCGCGAGGTCATTGCTCTCAAGATATTTTTCCACCTGGCCCCAATTCATATCACTGATCTTCATTACAAGTCCTTTTCATTAGCGTGTGCCGCCGCGGCCTTTTCAACGAGAGGCAAAAGAACCCGGTCGACATCTGCCGGATCGGGGTCGTGGCGATATTCAAATCTGAGAGCGCCCTCCCGCGCCCGTTCGGCTGTCGCTTCAGTTCCCGTGGCATAGACGATAACGTCCGCCTTGGTCAGATGGCTTTCGACGCCCGGATCATCAAAGTTGATCGTCACCACCTGCGAAACATGGGCAGCGAACCGCTGCATTGCAGAGACAAAAACCGGAATAAAGTCAGGGAACTGCGACAACACGAGAACTCTTGCCGTTGGCGGGATCGCAGCGAGCGAGAGACGTGTTTTTTCCGATGGAATGAAGCGCAGAATCTCCACCTTTGCGGTCGGGATCAGTTCCGCCAGCTCACGATCACGATTGCTGAAGGTGACGACAAAATCCGCCGAAGCAGCAACTGCGCGCTGTCTCGCATCTGACCGCAAGCCATCCAATGTCATTGGCTCGACAACGACCCCCTCCCCAAGCTGGGCGGCGATCAGCCTTGCGTAGCTGTTGGTGGCCTCCGGGAAAAGGCCAGCCATCACGATATGCAACCTGCGGCCCGTCTGCATGCGATGGCGGAAGCGTGCCCGCAGGATGGCGATCAGGTCATCGGCCCCAACCCCCAACTCCAGCGCGGTATCCACCACCCGATCAATCTGAAGGTGCAAATCGGACGTATCCGATCGTTGAGCTGTGCGGGTTTGCGAACAGTCTGCGATGAATGTGCCCGCGCCACGGCGGGCTTCCAGAATGCCTTCGTTCTTCAACTCTCGATAAACCTGGCTCACCGTCATGGGAGCGACACCGACCGTCTCGGCCATTTCGCGAACAGACGGCAAGGCATCACCAACACGCAATTCGCCAAATGCAATAGCAAATTCGATGACGCCCTTGAGTTGTTGGCGCAAAGGCACAGGCAATGTTCGGTCGATCCTGAAGTCCATCGGCCCCTCTGAAGTGTTATAGTGATTCATCACACACAAGGAATACAATTTCACATAATTCCCTTGCTGCACAAATTGTTACACAAGGCTGCCACTTTTTGCGTCACGATTTTTTTATTGACAAGGTCACTATTTCCGTAAAATCGTTATAGTCAACTATAACAATAAGACCAACCTTCAAATCAGGGGATTTTGATGAAAAGCTTTCTCAAGACGGCTCTCGTCAGCACGATGATGGTAAGCGCCAGCCTGACCGCTGCGCATGCCGTCGAGCGTGGTGGCGTCATGACCTATGGGCGCTTCGCCGACAGCATGCTGCTCGACCCGGTCTACAATCAGGGCAACGTCGACATCTGGGTGCTGTCCAACCTTTATGACACGCTTATTCTGCCGACGAAGGATGGCAAAGGCCTGAAGCCCGGGCTCGCCACCAAGTGGCAGATTTCCGACGACGGGCTTGCCGTCACACTGACCCTTCGCAAAGGCGCCGAATTCTCCGATGGCTCGCCCATCACCGCAGAAGACGTACGCTGGTCACTGGACCGTGCTGCCAATCCAAAGAACGGCATCTGGAACTTCCTGCTGGGTGCAGTGAAGACCGTGACCATCAAGGATGACAGCACCGTCGTCATGCATCTGAAGCATCCTGATCCAGCGATCCTGCATGCCTTGACCGTGTTCAATTCGGCCATCATGCCTGAAAAACAGTATGAGGCTTCCGAAGGCAAAACAGACGAAGACAAGGCCAAGAGCTTTGCCAAGAATCCGGTCGGCTCTGGCCCCTTCGTACTGAAATCCTGGGACCGCGGCTCCTCCATGCAGCTCGTCGCCAACAAGCATTATTGGGCCAAAGGGGCCGACGGCAAACCCCTGCCCTATCTGGACGGCATCAAGTTTGAAATCATTCCGGATGACGCAACGCGTATTCTGAAGCTTCAGTCCGGCGAGCTGGACGGTACGGAATACATTCCTTACGCGCGTGTCAGCGAGTTGAAGGCCGATACCAAGATCAACATGGCGCTGTTCCCATCCACACGTGTCGAATACGTCACGATGAATGTGCGCAAGGAACTGGGCGGCAACAAAAACCCGCTGGCCAATGTCAAGGTTCGCCAGGCGTTGAACTACGCCACCAACAAAAAGGCCATCATCCAGATCGTTACGCATGGCGTGGGATCTCCGATGACCTCCTTCATGTCATCGGCAACGCCGCTGCACTCCGGCGACAAGCCGCTGTATCCATATGATCTGAAAAAAGCCAAGACGCTTCTGGCCGATGCGGGATATCCGAAGGGCTTTGAAACAAGCATCCTTGTCCTTGCGGGCAATCAGGACGAAATTGGCATTGCCACGACCCTGCAACAGATGTGGGCCCAGCTCGGGGTTAAGCTGAAGATCAACCAGGTCGACAACGGCACCCGGGACAGCCAGTACCGTAGCGGCACCTTCCACATGCGGATGTCTGTATGGACGGACGACATTGCCGATCCGAACGAGTTCACATCCTATGCTGTGTACCCGCCGACTGTCGATTCGATCCACACCCACTGGAGCAACAAGGACGCAACCAAGCTCTTTGAAGCCTCGCAAAAGGAACTGGATCCAAAGAAACGTGCTGAGGATTACGCCAAGATCCAGAAGATCTTCAACACAACCGGTCCAACGATCCCGCTTTACGAAACACCGTATCCCGTGGCTCTGGCGAAAGACGTCCACGGCTTCGAGCAGATCCCGCTGGGAAATAATATCTTCCGGTATACCTGGATCTCCAAGAAGTAAGCCTGCCTGATGGCTTGGGAAGAAGGACCGCAGCCATTCTGTGGCCCTTCTTCTTTGCCTTGCGACCTAGGATCAGTTCTTTGACTGCACTCAACTTCATCTTGCGCCGCATATTGCAGATGATCCCGACGATTGCCTTCATTCTCGTCGTGACCTTTGTTCTTGTCCGTTTGCTCCCCGGCGACCCGGCAACCGTCATGCTGGGGGATCGCGGCACGGCGGCGGACATCGCCCGCATCAATGCCCAGCTTGGGCTCGACAAACCGGTGCTCGTCCAGTTCTTCTACTTCATTCGCAACGTGTTTTCCGGACAACTCGGAGAATCGATTGCACTGCGCATTCCAGTCACCAGCCTGTTGGCAGACCGATTGCCTGTCACCCTGCTTTTGACCGGCATGGCTGCCATCATTGCCATCGGCCTGTCCGTACCTCTGGCTTTTCTGGCAGCCCTGCGCCCCAACAAGGCCGCGGACACCGCCATTCGCGGCACGTTTCAGGTTGGCCTGTCGATGCCCGTGTTCTACGTCGGCCTGCTGTTATTGATCGTCTTTTCCGCAAATCTGCATTGGTTTCCGGTTGGGGGGTATGGCGACACATTCGGTGCGCATCTCTACCACCTGTTCCTGCCTGCGGTGACGTTGGCACTCAGTCTGTCCGCCATTTTGATGCGAAACTTACGCGCCGCCATTCTGGACGTCATCGACGCCGAGTATGTGGATTTTGCTCGTTCCAAAGGTCTTCGCATCAAGATCATTCTCGGCCGCCACGTGCTGCGCAACGCCCTCATTTCGACCATCACCCTGTTTGGCCTGCAGGTCGGGGTTTTGCTGGGCGGCGCAGTGATCACCGAGACCGTATTCGCCATTCCCGGTGCCGGACGCCTGATGATCGACAGCATTTATGGCCGTGACTATCCGGTTATTCAGGGTCTGACGATTTCTCTGGCCATCATCGTGTCACTGATCTTTCTCGCCACCGACCTGCTACAGGCCTTGGCTTGACCCGAGGATTTCCCGATGAGTGAGACCGCAACTCAACCTCTTGCGGCCCGCAAGGCTCGCTGGCCGAAAAAACTGCCAATCACCTTTATAGGAGGTGGTCTGATCCTGCTGATCAGCCTGTATCTGGCGGTTTTCCCTTCCACAGTTGCCCCATATGATCCGAATGCCTTTGACTATGGCGCACTGCTGCAAGCTCCAAGCTGGACCCACCCCTTCGGCACGGACAACTTCGGCCGTGACATGCTTTCGCGCGTCATACACGCCTATACCATCGACATGCAGATCGCCGTTTTTGCGACCTTCGTGCCAGCCGTCGTCGGCACCATCATCGGCGCGTTCGTCGGCTATGCTGGCGGCCTGACGGAATCCATCTTCGGACGCATCGTCGATGCCACCATCACCTTTCCTTTCCTCGTGCTGGTGATCGCCATCGTTTCGGTTCTGGGCCCTGGCCTGATCAATATGTACATCGCCGTCGGCATCATTGACTGGGTGTTCTATGGCCGACTGACGCTTGGCGAAATCAAGGTCCAGAAGCGCCTGGACTATGCGGAAGCGGGCAAGGTGATGGGTTACTCCGCCACACGCATCATCTTCCGCCATCTCCTGCCCAACGCCATGACACCAGCCATCGTCTACTGGATGACAGATATGGCGCTGGCCATCCTGCTCGGCTCCAGTCTTGGCTATCTGGGCCTGGGGGCGCAACCGCCCGCCGCCGAATGGGGCGTCCTGATTGCCAATGGCAAAAACTTCATGACCACAGCCTGGTGGATCTCTGTGTTCCCGGGGATCGCGATCATCATCACCGGACTGGGTTTCAGCTTGCTCGGTGATGGCGTCACGGAACTTCTAAGGATCAAGAAATGACTTCAGCAACACCGGCTTTGCGCGTCAGGGGGCTGACGACGACCTTCAACACCCCCAAAGGTCCCGTACGCGCCGTGGATGACGTCAACTTTGATGTCTACAAGGGAGAAATACTTGGTCTCGTGGGTGAGTCCGGCTCAGGTAAAAGTGTCACGTTACGGTCGCTCATCCGACTGTTGCGCGCCACCGGCGAAATCAGCGGTTCCATTGAATGGGAAGGCCGCGATCTTCTCTCCATGTCGAAGGACGCCTTGCGTCGGGTACGCGGTGGCGAAATCGCCATGATCTTTCAGGAGCCGATGACAGCCCTCAACCCGGTGCTGCCCATCAAAGTACAGATTGACGAGAACCTGCGCGCCCATACGGATCTGGATGCGAGGGCACGCCAGAAACGGTCTCTTGAACTTCTCGACATCGTGGGCATTCCCGCGGCTCAAACACGCCTCAACGATTACCCGCATCAGTTTTCCGGCGGCATGCGCCAACGGGCCATGATCGCCATTGCCCTGGCCTGCTCACCGCGCCTGTTGCTGGCCGACGAACCAACAACAGCGCTGGATGTCACCATTCAGGATCAGATCCTGAAACTCATTCTTGACCTGCGCGATGAATTCGCCATGAGCGTCGTGCTGGTGACCCATGATCTGGGTGTTGTCGCCAGTGCCTGCGATCGGGTTGCTGTCATGTATGCCGCACGGCTTGTCGAAACCGCCAATGTGCGCGACATCCTTGCAAAACCTTATCATGCTTATACGCGCGGACTTATCGGCTCAGTACCGAGAGGCGGCAGCGAGCGCTCGCAATTACAGTCTATTGATGGCACCCCGCCAAGTCTGACCAATATGCCGAAAGGCTGCTCCTTCAACCCGCGCTGCGATTTCGCAACGGACCAATGCCGCGACAGAAAGCCAGAATTGCTGCCTTTCGATGACAACCGCTCGGTCGCCTGTTTTCACAGCACTGCCGTCGCCCAAGCAGGAGTGGCCTGATGCCAGACACCTCATCCCCCATCCTGTCATTGACGCAGATCACCAAGGAATTTGACGCCGGACAGACCATTTCACGTCGACTGTCGGGAAAACCACGTCTGATGGTACATGCGCTGAATGGCGTCGATATGGAGGTGCGCGCTGGAGAAACTCTTGGCATTGTTGGAGAAAGTGGGTGCGGCAAGTCCACTCTGGCGCGGTGCCTTGTTGGGCTTTATGAACCAGAAGACGGCAAGATCCTGTTCAAGGGTCAAGATATTGCCGAGCTGAAGGGGCCTGCACGCCGAGATTTCAATCGCCGTGTGCAGATGATCTTTCAGGATCCCTACTCATCGCTGAACCCGCGTATGACGGTACGCCAGACACTCACCGAAGCGCTGAAGGTCCACAAGATGCGACCCAAGGCAGACATTCCGAACCGGATCGACGAGCTGTTGGATCTGGTGCGCCTGCCTGCCGATGCGGCAGACCGTCATCCGCATGAATTCTCCGGCGGCCAGCGTCAACGCATCGGCATTGCCCGCGCACTCGCCGTCGAACCAGAAATCATCATTGCCGACGAGTTGGTTTCTGCTCTCGATGTCTCGGTGCAGGCGCAGGTGATCAACCTGCTCTTGCAGCTTCAGGAAGACCTTTCGCTCACCGTCATTTTCGTGGCGCATGATCTACGGCTTGTGCGTCATATCTCGCACCGTGTGGCCGTGATGTACCTGGGGCGTATCGTGGAAGTTGCGCTAACGGAGGACCTTTTTACAACTCCACGGCATCCCTATTCCAAAGCATTGCTGGACGCGGCTCCGGATCTCGATCCGGACAAACGCTCAGAGAAGTCTGCAGCCAAAGGAGAACTGCCAAGTCCCCTCGACTTGCCAACCGGCTGCCCGTTTCACACGCGCTGTTCGGTCGCCTTCGACACATGCAACGTCGACCGTCCGGAACTGACAAAGCGTGGCACGGGACATTTTGCAGCCTGTCACCTGAAGGAATTCGGCTTGGGCAGTGCAGCCTGAGCCCGTTCATGTGACAGAACTTGAAAGGGGATGATCCGCCCCCGGATCATCCCCTCTTTTTATCCAAATAGCCCTTTTGACACGTGGCTACACCACGTTGCGCTCGCGGTAAGTCTGAAGAAAACTGCGAATGCGCGGGTCTTCCGGCTCTTCGCCAAAGATTTCCTTTGGCGGCACACACGTGACGAGCCGCCCTTGCTCCAGAAAGGCTACACGGTCGGCAACATGGGCGGCAAAGCCCATTTCATGCGTTACCACCACCATGGTCATGCCTTCGGCCGCCATTTCCTTCATGACTGACAACACTTCGCCCACCAGTTCCGGGTCCAGCGCTGAGGTCGGCTCATCAAAGAGCATCACACGGGGTTCCATGGCAATCGCCCTGGCAATGGCAACACGCTGCTGCTGACCGCCGGACAGATTGGCCGGGTAATTGTTCATCCGGTCACCCAGGTTGACCTTTTCCAGCGCGGCGCGCGCTTTCTCCATTGCCTGCGCCTTCGACAGTTTCTTGACCTGCGTCAGGGCTTCCGCAACATTCTCGATGGCGGTCATGTGCGGCCACAGATTGAACTGCTGGAACACCATACCGATGTGTTGGCGCTGACGCCGCAAGGTGCTTGAGGCGACGGGCTGGCGTGGTGTCGCCATGGCATTTTGCCAGCCGATCAACTCGCCTTCCAGATGGACCTCCCCCCGGTCATAGGCCTCAAGAAAATTAAGACAGCGGAGCAAGGTGCTCTTGCCCGACCCGGACGGGCCGATGAGACACAAAACTTCCGAGCGA
Organism: Roseibium sp. 10G30-5; assembly: GCF_055809635.1. NCBI lineage: Bacteria > Pseudomonadati > Pseudomonadota > Alphaproteobacteria > Hyphomicrobiales > Stappiaceae > Roseibium > Roseibium sp. 10G30-5. The sequence continues at coordinate 3,215,233 of NZ_CM147918.1, read as the reverse complement.
TTGACGTCCAGATCAATGCTGCGCAAGGCTTCGAAGTCACCAAAGAACTTGCTCAGTTTGCGCACCGTGATGATCTGCTCACCGGCGGCTCCTGCCTGTGTCGGGGACGGGGTATCGGTCTGTGGATCTGTCATGTTTTGCTTTTCCATTTTCGTCAGGCCCGCCTCAGATGGCGCGTCACACGGGCTTCCGCCTTGCCGCCCAGCCAACTGGTCACCATCACCATGAGCCAGTAGAACAGCGACAGCACCAGGAAGGGTTCAACGTATGTATACGTCTCAGACGCCATCGTCTGTGTCTGGAACAGCAATTCCGGCACCGTCACGACGGACAGGATCGCGGTTTCCTTGGTCAGAATGATGAAGAAATTCACCAGCGGTGCGACAGTCGGCACGAGCATCTGCGGCAGGATGATCCGCCGCAGGATACGCATCTCCGACAGGCCGACACAGCGGGCGGCCTCGATCTGGCCTTGCGGAATGGCATTGAAGCCGGAGCGAAAGATCTCGGAGAAATACGGACTGCCATAGACAATGAAGCTCAGGATGCCCGCCTCGACCGGAGACAACACCAGCCCCACGTAAGGACCGCCGTAATAGAGGATGAACAACTGGATCATGAAGGGTGTGCCGCGGATCACCTCGACATAAGCGAAGATGATCCAGCGCAGGACCCTTGGCCCCCAGCGGTAAAGGCACGCCAGCGCAAAGCCCAGAATGACTCCACCAAGCGACCCGAAGATCCAGCACAGAATGGTGATGCCAAAGCCGAACAGCAGGTCGGGTGCGTAATGAAGGATAAGTGCGAAATCCATGCGGCGGCTCCTATCCGATCTGCAAGCGACGTTCGACAATCCGACCCAGCGTCGAGATCACCAGATTGATCAGGAAATAGATCACACCAGCAGCGATGTAGATTTCCAGCGGACGATAGGTTTCACCGGTGATATTCTGCGCCACGCGCGTCAATTCGCCAATGCCCACGACCGAGGCGAGCGACGAGACCTTGACCAGCAGGATCAACTCGTTGACCAGCGATGGCAGACCGATGCGGACGGCTTGCGGGATCAGAATTCGCGCCCACAACGACAATGGCGGAACGCCCAGCGCATCAGCGGCTTCAATCTGGCCATGCGGAATGGCAATCAGTGATCCGCGCAAGATTTCGGACGTGTAGGCGGCCGAACACATGCCGATGGCCAGAATGGCCGCCGGAATGGCTGGCAGGTTCAGGCCGATGTAAGGCAGCATGTAAAAGAACATCAGGAGCTGCACCAGCAGCGGAACGCCGCGGAAAAAACTGATGTAGACAGCTGCAAGCCGCCAGATGACCTGCCCGCGGGACAGGCGGGCTGCACACAGCACAGTGCCCCAGCACATGCTGATGACCATGCCAGCAAGCGAGATCAGAACGGTCCACTTGGCAGCATCAAGCAAATACGGCAGATTGTGCCAGATGGTCTGAAAGGAAAAATTCAAGATCGCATCCCCGAAGACGAATGACCTGGGCCGTCCGAGTATCCCGGACAGGCGGCGGGGAGCCCGGCGGCAACAGTGTCACCGCCGGGAACCATCGTCGATTACTTGACGTCGGGCATCGTGGTAGGCAGCTCGGGAGACGAGCCGAGCCACTTTTCATTGATGGCCTTCAGACGTCCGTCTTCATGCATCTTCAACAGCGACGCGTTGATTGCCTTGATCAGGCTTTCAGACCCATCCTTGCGGGTCACCCAGCCGAAGTACTTCGGATCACCGAAAGGCGGCAGAACAACCTTGAAGAGGTTCGGGCGCTTGACGCTGGCATAGCCCATGAGCGGCAGCGAGTTGGCAACGGCCTGAATGCGACCGGCCGCCAGATCAGCGAGAGCCTGGTCGATGTTGACGTATTCACGCACAGTGGCAGGCGGGTTCAGCTTGGCAGAGAATGCCTTGAGCTGCTCAAGCTGTGACGAGCCCTTCTGCGAACCAACCGTCTTGCCGGCAATGTCTTCCGGCTTGGTGATGCTGTCGTCACCCGCCTTCTTGGCCAGCGCGACAGTGGCATTGCCGATCGGCAGCGTGAAGGCATAGCGCTTTTCACGCTCTGCCGTCAGTGTCACTGGTGCATTGACGAAATCGAACTTGCCCGCATCCAGACCCGGCAGGATTGAGTTCCACGGCAGATCGATGAACTTGGCCTTGACGCCCAGGTCCTTGGCCACCTCGACAAAAAGATCATGCGACAGGCCGACATACTTGCCGTCCTTGAGCAGATCGAACGGCGCATAGTGCATTTCCGTCGCGGAAACGATCACACCCTTGGCCTTAATGTCAGACAGCATGTCTGCCTGGGCGGCCTGAGCCAGGCCCATGGTCATTCCGGCTGCCACGAGCAATCCGACTACTTTATTCTTCATGTCAATTCCCCTGTTTTTATGGAAGATTGAAAGCACCTTATGGCTTGTTTTTATTATATTTTTTAGTCTTTGGGCAGAATACCGGGAAGGTTCAGCCCATTTTCTTTCGCACAGTCTATGGCAATGTCATAGCCCGCGTCTGCATGACGCATGACACCGGTGGCCGGATCATTCCACAGGACGCGCGCCAGACGTTCATCAGCATCCGTCGAACCGTCACAGCAGATGACCATTCCGGCGTGTTGTGAAAAACCCATGCCGACCCCACCGCCGTGATGCAGCGACACCCACGTGGCGCCCGATGCAGTGTTCAGCAATGCGTTGAGAAGCGGCCAGTCAGACACGGCGTCCGAGCCATCCTTCATGGCTTCGGTCTCGCGGTTCGGGGAGGCCACAGAGCCAGAGTCCAGATGATCTCGACCAATGACGACCGGGGCCTTCAACTCACCGTTGCGAACCATTTCGTTGAAGGCAAGGCCGAGGCGATGGCGCTGACCAAGACCAACCCAACAGATGCGGGACGGCAAACCCTGGAAGGAAATGCGCTCCCGCGCCATGTCCAGCCAGTTGTGCAGATGTTCGTCGTCCGGGATCAACTCCTTGACCTTCTGATCGGTCTTGTAGATGTCTTCCGGGTCGCCGGACAGCGCTACCCAACGGAAGGGACCGACACCACGGCAGAACAGCGGACGAATGTAAGCCGGCACGAAGCCCGGAAAAGCGAAGGCATTTTCCAGACCTTCATCCAGAGCGACCTGGCGAATATTGTTGCCGTAATCCAGCGTCGGAATGCCCTTGTCCCAGAAGGCGATCATCGCTTCAACATGCTCACGCATCGATGCGCGAGCTGCCTTCTCGACAGCTTTCGGATCGCTTTCCTGCTTCTCGCGCCATTCAGCCACGCTCCAGCCCTTGGGCAGATAGCCGTGGACAGGATCATGGGCCGAGGTCTGATCGGTGACAATGTCGGGACGAACACCGCGTCGGGCCAGTTCCGGGAAGATGTCGGCAGCATTGCCGACCAGCCCAACGGACTTGGCCTCACCTGCCTTGGTCCAGCGCTCGATCATCTCCAGCGCGTCGTCAAGACTATGCGCCTTTTCATCGACGTAACGGGTCCGCATACGGAAATCGATGCGGCTTTCATCGCATTCAACCGCCAGACAACAGGCCCCTGCCATGACAGCGGCGAGAGGCTGTGCACCACCCATGCCCCCCAGACCACCAGTCAGGATCCATTTGCCCTTGAGATCGCCATTGTAATGTTGGCGCCCCGCTTCCACGAAAGTTTCATAGGTGCCCTGGACGATGCCTTGTGCGCCAATGTAGATCCATGACCCGGCCGTCATCTGACCGTACATCATCAAACCCTTCTTATCGAGTTCGTTGAAGTGGTCCCAATTGGCCCAATGCGGCACGAGATTGGAATTGGCGATCAAAACGCGCGGCGCATCCTTGTGGGTGCGGAACACACCGACCGGCTTGCCGGACTGAACCAGCAGCGTTTCAGTGTCTTCCAGCGTTTTCAGCGCCGCGACAATGCGATCAAAGTCTTCCCAGGTGCGCGCTGCGCGGCCAATACCACCATAGACAACCAGCTCATGCGGGTTTTCCGCCACATCCGGGTGCAGGTTGTTCATCAACATGCGCAACGGTGCCTCGGTAAGCCAGGACTTGGTGTTCAGCTCGGTCCCGGTGGGCGGGAACACATCGCGGGAATTATGACGGCGATCGACCATGGATCAGGTACTCCGGAAGGATCAAACAGTTCGGTTTCTTATCGGGGCAAATCTTTGGCGGCGGTCGCCAGATCTGCGAGAATATGTGCCAGCACGTCACGCAAAGATGTGGCGCGGCCTTCGTCATACTCGAAGGGCAGTGCCTCGCTGGCCAGATGGGTGGATTGGGCCAGTTCCATCTGGATGGCATGGACCTTGTCCTGCGGCTGACCGTAATGCCGCGTGGTCCAGCCGCCCTTGAAGCGTCCATTGAGAATATGCGTGTAGCCCGTGGCCTGAGCGGCGCGACCGAGTACCGCGCTTTCGATTTCGGGGGCACAGGTCGTGCCCTGATTGGTGCCGATGTTCATGTCCGGCAGCTTGCCGTCGAACAGGAACGGAATATGCGAGCGGATCGAATGGCAATCATACAGCACCGCGTAACCGTGACGGGCCTTCGCCCGGTCGATTTCGGCCTGCAACGCCGTATGGTAGGCCGCATGAAAAGCGCTCAGGCGGCGGGCGATTCCCGCCTCATCAGGGGCCTGCCCTTCCTTGTAAATCGGCTTGCCGTCAAAATCGGTGGTCGGGCACAAGGACGTGGTGTTCTGGCCCGGATACAGGCTCACGCCCTCCGGGTCCCGGTTTGCATCAATCACATAGCGATGGAAGGTGGCACAAACCATCGTCGTGCCCGGCAACAGATCCGAGTACAACCGGTCGACATGCCAATCCGTATCGGCAAGCGCCCGCCCTGTCTCGTTGAGGGTGTCCCAGACCTCTGCCGGGACATGAGTGCCAGCATGGGGAACACCAAGAATGACAGGGCCATCGCCGCGGTGAACTTTAACGGGATCCATCTCAGTTCTCCAATTCGAGCAAGGCCGTGCCATCGACGGCGGCCAGAAGTCTGCCGGACGAAACGATCTTTGTGGCAGCCTCCAGATCCGGGGCCATGAAACGATCTGTTTCAGGCTCGCTACATCTTCACGCAGGCAATCAATGGCTTTTTGCAGAGCAGCGCTCGTCTTTAACGGGGTCCGACACTCGACGCCCAGCGCCGCGCACAAAAGCTCCACGCCGAGGATGTGACCAAGATTGCTGGTCATGCGCCCCAGCCGACGCGCCCCATGCGCGGCCATCGATACATGGTCTTCCTGATTGGCGCTGGTCGGCGTGGAATCCGTCGAGCAGGGATGCGCGATATGCTTGTTCTCGCTCATCAGCGCTGCCGTGGTGACTTCAGCAATCATCAATCCGGAATTAAGCCCCGGATATTTGGCAAGGAACGGCGGAAGATCAAACGACAAGGTCGGATCCACCATAAGCGCCACGCGACGCTGGGCGATCGAACCGATTTCAGCCAAAGCCAGCGCAATCTGATCCGCTGCAAAAGCCACCGGCTCAGCGTGGAAGTTGCCGCCAGAGACGATCTGATCGGCTTCGGTCAAAACCAGAGGATTGTCGGTTGCGGCGTTGGCTTCGATCACCAGCGTGCCTGCCGCCATGCGCAGCAGATCCACACAAGCGCCCACCACCTGCGGCTGGCAGCGAATGCAATAAGGATCCTGCACGCGGCTGTCGCCTTCACGGTGGCTTTCACGAATTTCAGATCCGGCCATCAGGCCGCGCATCCCGGCGGCAACCTCGATCTGACCACGGTGCCCGCGCAAGGCGTGAATTTCCGGCAGCAGCGGCGCGGTCGAGCCCATGATGGCATCAGTCGACAGAGACGAGGTTACGAGACAGGACTGCGCCAGACGCCAAGGCATCGAACAAGCCTATGAGCGCATAAGCGGTCGAAAACTGTGTGCCATTGATCAGGCCGAGGCCTTCCTTGGGGCCAAGCACCACCGGCGTAAGGCCTGCCGAGCGCAGGGCCTTGGCCCCACTCATGCGCTTGCCCTCGTAATGGGCCTCGCCTTCACCGATCATCACGGCCGTCATATGGGCCAGAGGCGCCAGATCCCCGGACGCGCCGACGGAGCCTTGCGCAGGAACAAGCGGGGTCACGCCTTTGTCCAGCATGGCCTCGATCAATTCAAGAACCTCCCAGCGCACACCGGACGCGCCGCGAGACAGCGACAGGAGCTTGAGGACCATCATCAGGCGCACCACGCCACGGGGCATCGGATCGCCAACGCCACAGCAGTGCGACAAGATGAGGTTGCGTTGCAGTGTCTCAGTGTCTTCCGGCGCAATCTTGACGCTGGCCAATTTGCCGAAGCCCGTGTTGACGCCATAAACAGCATCCTCACCGCTCGCGGCCTTGCGCACTCGGGCTGCCGCCCGGTCAACGCCATCCTTGGCGGCACGGTCGATCTGCACTGCCAACTCGCCGCGGTAAATCTGTTCAAGCTGGTCGAGCGTCGTCGCGCCAGGATGGAGGACAATAAAACTCATGACAAGCCTCCGAAAATGCGTTCATGCAAGGGATTGAAGCCGATCCGGTAAGCCAGTTCGGCAGGATGGGAAATGTTCCAGATCGCCAGGTCTGCACGCAGGCCAACTTTCAGTTCGCCGCAATCGGCCAGACCCAAGGCTTGTGCCGCCACGCGTGTCGCGCCTGAGAGCGCCTCTTCCGGCGTCATGCGGAAACAGGTGCACGCCATGTTGAGTGTCAACAACAGCGAGGACATAGGTGATGAACCGGGATTGCAGTCGGTACTGACAGCCATCGCAACCTGATGCTTGCGCAGCAGATCTACCGGCGGAGCCTGCGTTTCGCGCAGGGTGTAAAAGGCACCGGGCAACAGCACAGCCACGCTGCCCGCTTTCGCCATGGCCTTCACGCCGGTTTCGTCGAGATATTCCAGATGATCCGAGGACAAGGCCCCATAGTCGGCGGCCAGCGCAGCTCCTCCAAGATTGGAGAGCTGTTCAGCATGCAGCTTGATCGGCAGGCCAAGCTCGCGTGCCTTGTCAAAAACTTTCGACATTTCGGCCGGAGAGAAGGCAATGCCCTCACAGAAGCCATCGACCGCATCTACCAGGCCTTCGGCGTGCGCGGCTTCCAGCGTTGGCAGGCACACCTCATCGAGATATTGGACCGGGGCACCTTTGTATTCGGCAGGCACCGCATGTGCGCCAAGAAAACTGGTCAGAACCCGAACAGGCCGCACCTTGCCGATCTGACGAGCAACGCGCAGCATCCGCAATTCGGTCTCGCGATCGAGCCCGTAGCCGGACTTGATCTCCATGGTCGTGCCGCCCTCGGCAATGAAGGCATCGACCCGCGGCAAAGCCTGCCGCAGCAAGTCGTCTTCCGAGGCTGACCGGGTTGCGGACACGGTGGAGACGATGCCGCCACCGGCGCGCGCCACCTCTTCGTAACTTGCCCCTTCGAGGCGCATTTCGAACTCGCGCGCTCTGTCGCCACCGAACACCACATGCGTATGGCAATCGATCAGCCCGGGCGTGACCAGACGGCCTCCGGCATCCTTTTCAGGCAGGGTCGAAAATTGAGCAGGAACATCGGCATGATCGCCAATCCAGACAATCTTTCCATCACTTACGGCAAGAGCATTCGCCTGCGAAAGTCCGTAGGCAGCCTCGCCAGCCTGCAAGGTTGCAAGCGTGGCGTTTGTCAGAAGAAAGGATGACAAGAGCAACTCCAGACTTGATTAAATCGTGTTATTTGAGAATATGCATGCACATATTTACCTGTCAACGAGGATTCAGGCCGTGTTGAAAATTTGTGCCGAGCAGCCTTCAAACGCATCACAAAGCCTTTTTGCGCGCACTGCGCTGACGCAGGACGGCTGGCAAAAAGACGTGCAGATCGACATCGCGGCAGACGGGAAAATCCAGAGTTTGACAGCAAATTCGAGCCCCAGCGGTCAGCAGATCGGTGTTGCTCTGCCCGCCCCCGTCAATTTGCACAGCCATGCCTTTCAACGCGCCATGGCAGGGATGAGCGAACGGCGTGGCAGCGAAAGTCGTGACACATTCTGGACGTGGCGCCAGATCATGTACCGCTTTCTCGACCTGCTGACGCCGGATGACATCGAGACCATCACCGCATTTGTACAGATGGAAATGCTGGAAGCGGGCTATGCGGGGGTCGGCGAATTTCATTATGTGCATCATCAGCCATCCGGTCAGCCTTACGACACTCTCGGCGAACTCAGCGAGCGCATTGTTGCCGCCGCTGCGGACACCGGCATCGGCATGACGCTTCTGCCCGTGCTTTACAGCCAAGGCGGGTGTGACGGACGCCCCCTGGGTGCAGGCCAGATCCGCTTTGGCAATGATGTCGACCGTTTCATGCGGCTGCATGAGCAGGCCGAGAAAGCCATCGGTGCCCTGCCTGCGGATGCGCGCATCGGCGTCGCACCACATTCCCTGCGCGCCGTGACCCCAGAGGGACTGGCGGCAGCCGTGCAGCTTGCCGGCAACCGTCCCCTGCACATGCATCTGGCAGAGCAGGTTGGCGAAGTCGAGGAAGTGGTTCAGGCCCTTGGCCAACGCCCTGTCGAGTGGCTGCTGGACACACATGATGTCAACGAACGCTGGTGTCTGATCCATTGCACGCAAATGACGGATGCAGAAACCATCGCGCTGGCGAAGACCGGCGCTGTTGCGGGGCTGTGCCCGATCACTGAATCCAGTCTGGGCGACGGTATTTTCAACGGCGTCACCTATCTGCAAAATGGCGGTCATTTCGGCTACGGATCAGATTCGAACATCCGCATCTCGCTCTCGGAAGAACTGCGGACCTTTGAATACTCCCAGCGCCTGCGCGACAAATGCCGCGCTACAGTCGCAACCTCGGAAAAATCGACCGGCCGTATCCTGTTCGACACCATCGCCCGCGGCGGCGCTCAGGCAGCGGGACGCAACGCAGGCGTTCTGGCAGTTGGCATGCAGGCCGATCTCCTAGCTCTGGATGATCAGACGATTGATCTGGAAGGCAGGAAGGGGGACGAATTGCTCGACAGCTGGATCTTCGCGGGCGATGATCGCATGATCACCGACGTCTGGTCTGCGGGCCGGCATGTCGTACGCGACGGACACCATATCAAGAGCGACGCCATTCGCGCCCGCTACCGCACCACCATGCAAGCGCTGAGGCAGAAGCTTTGACGGCCAAGCCAGTCACCAACAGCTGGACCGCAATCCGCGCGGAATTGCTGCACCGTATCCGAGACCGGATCTGGGCGCCGGGCGACCTTATTCCCAGTGAAATGGATCTGGCGGTTGAGTTCGGCTGCGCCCGTACAACGGTCAATCGTGCGCTGCGAGATCTGGCCGAAAGCGGTCTGGTAACGCGCAAGCGGCGTGCCGGAACGCGGGTCGCGATCAACCCGCCGCAAAAGGCGACGTTCACCATTCCCATCATCCGCGAGCAGATCGAGGCACGCGGCGGCACCTATCGACACGTGCTGTTGTCGCGCGAGATCCGGCACATTCCGCCGCAACTGAGAGCTGCCTTCCCGGTCGCCTCGGACGCGCGCCTGCTTTATACCGAGACAATGCACTATGCTGATGACCGACCTTTCGGGCATGAAGTCCGCTACACCAATTGTGAGGCTGTGCCGGAGATCGAGAATGTTGCCTTCGACACGGTCACAGCTAACGAATGGCTGGTTCACAACGTGCCTTATACCAGCGGTGAAATGGTGTTCTTTGCCATAGACGCGGACGCGACACTGGCAAATTATTTCGAGTCGCGACCCGGCACAGCCCTGTTTGCCAATGATCGCGCCACGTGGGATCTGGGTCAGCCGATCACCCATGTCCGGATGGTTTATGCGCCGGGTTATCGTCTGCGCACCGACTTTTGAGCCGATAAAGCACCAATTCTTTTTAACGCTGCGCGCGGCCGGAAACATCAAACACAAAGGCAAGTCCCGGCCGCACAGTGTTTCCCGTTGAACATCAGAGATCGTCGACGCAGACCTGTTTCTGTGTCCCCAGTTTGTCGACACCCAGTTCCACCGTATCGCCTGCCTTGAGGAATACCTGCGGTGACTGGCCCATACCGACACCTGGAGGTGTTCCGGTGGTCACAACATCACCTGTAGCTGCAAGGTGAAAAATTGCGAGAGGTAGGAAATCAGATAGCGCACGCCATAGACCATCGTCTTGGTGGAGCCGTTCTGAAACCGCTTGCCATTAACCTCTAGCCACATGTCGAGGTCCTGCGGATCGCCAACTTCGTCCGGGGTCACCAGCCATGGACCGATAGGGCCGAAGTTGTCGCAAGACTTGCCCTTGACCCACTGACCGGCGCGCTCTGTCTGGTAGGCCCGCTCTGACACATCATTGACGACGCAATAACCCGCCACATGATCCAGTGCATCCTCTTCCGACACATATTTCGCCGGACGCCCGATCACGAAGGCCAGTTCGACCTCCCAATCGGTCTTCTCAGATTTGCGCGGAATGATGATCGGATCATTGGGACCACAGATCGCCGAATTAAGCTTGGTGAAGATGATCGGCTCCGCCGGCACATCCATACCGCTCTCGGCCGCATGGTCGGAATAATTCAACCCAATGCAGACAAACTTGCCAATCTGGCCAACACACGGACCAAGGCGAGGATTGCCCTCCACGACCGGCAAGGTCGAAACGTCGAGCGAACCAAGTTCCTCCAGACGACGCAGCACATCTCCGGCCAGATCCGGCACAATCTGGGACAGATCGCGAATGCGGCCTTCATCGTCCAGAACGCCCGGCTTCTCCTGCCCCTTTTCGCCATATCTCAGAAACTTCATCGTTTTCCCTTCCCTGATTGCAGGCCATCCCGCAGGTCGCTGGGCCGCGCGCTTTGCCTGTGTGAAAGCGTTGCGGTCAGGCGAAACTTAAACAGCTTGCCACCCGAAGCAAAGCCGTGAAGGCTCAAACGGTTGCCTCTTCCTTCACCCAACGGGCATAGCGTTCAAAGCCGTCGATCAAGGCGAGGCACTCCTCTCCCAGATGTTCGCCCTGCGGCTTGATGATGGAATATTCAAACGGGTCGTTCAGCGCGACAGGACGCACAATACCGCCCGCACGTTCATGTTCGCGGGCGCTGAATGCATCGACGAGAGCAACCCCGACGCCCCGCAACACCAATCCGCACACCACTGTTGCAACATAGCATTTCATGCGCACCACAGGCGCCACCACCATGCGAGCGAAAGTCCGGTCGAGCAAACGGCCCGACGTGGTGTTCTCGACGAAGCCAACGAAACCAAGGCCGGACAGATCATTCAATTGCACGATATCACGCGCGCCCAGCGGATGTCCGGGGGGAGCAATAAAGCAGTAGGGAACATCGCCCCGCGCAATGATATCCACTTCATGCGTCGGCCGCGTTGGAATGTCGAAGCCAATACGACACTGGCGCGAGGCCACCTGTCGCAAGACCGGCAACGTCGTCATGGACAGAAACTCAGCCCGGAAAGACGGCCTCTGATGCAGCAGGTCAGCAATCACCACAGGCAAGGCCGCCTGCGCAAAGGCTGGAGCCGCCGCAATTCGCAAGTTGGCGCGATAACCTTGTCGAATCTGATCCGCAGCATGCTGGATTTCTCCAAGCCCAATGAAGCTGCGTTCCACTTCTTCCAGCAGTTCATGCGCTTGTGGCGTTGCCACCACCCGGCCACCATGGCGCGTAAAAAGGGTGAGTTGAAGCCGGTCTTCCAGGTCGCGGATCAATCGGGAGATCGCCGGCTGCGACACAGACAATTCGTCGGCAGCCGCCGTGACCGAGCCGGATCGCATGACCGAGCGAAAAGCTTCCAAGGAGCGCTGGGACAGAAAGGACGTCATAACATTTTCGCATTCCACATGATCAAATTGATATTTGCCTTATAGGATGATTTGCCCCACTGAAACAAACACCGAATTCAATATGGTCGATCTTCATGCAACCTGACCTTGCCTTCCCCGCCCAAACCAACGTCGTCATCATCGGTGGCGGGATCATTGGCGTGTGCACAGCGCTGTTTCTGACCGATCTGGGGATTCCCGTGGTGCTTTGCGAAAAGGGTCACATTGCTGGCGAGCAATCGTCCCGCAACTGGGGCTGGATCCGCAAGGCAGGTCGTGATGCCCGCGAACTCCGAATGATGATCGAAAGCGCTGCCCTTTGGAGCGACATCAATGCGCGCCTGGGCGAGGACATCGGCTATCGGCGCGCTGGCATCACTTATCTGGCGACAACAGAAGCGGAACTGGCCGCCCATGAGCGCTGGCTGGCAGATACCAAAGGCTTTGACCATGGGTCACACTTGCTGTCCAGCACCGAGATCGGCAAATATCTTGGGCGCCCGACCAACTCCTTTGCCGGAGCACTGCACACACCATCCGATGCCATTGCGGAGCCTGCTCTGGCGGTGCCGGCGATGGCACGATTGGCCCGGAAAAATGGCGCTGTCATTCTGGAAAACTGTGCCGTGCGCACACTGGAGCGCAGCGCCGGTAAGATCACTTCGGTGATTACCGAAAAGGGAGAGATTGCGTGCGACCACGTGGTTCTGGCTGGTGGCGCGTGGTCCAGACCCTTCCTTGAGAACATCGGCGTTCATATTCCGCAATTGGCGATCAAGTCTTCTGTTCTGCGCACGACGGCTGCGCCATTGATTGTCGCCAGGGGCGCTTGGCGCTGGCGTGGCTTCCATCCGTCGTCGTCTGGATGGCGGCTATACCATTGCCCGCAGCAATGCGGCCGAATTCCAGTTGATCCCGGCGGCCTTTCGTCACCTCAAGCCGTTTTTACCCACCATTCGCCGTCGCTGGAGCATGATGAAGATCCGGTTCGGCGCTGATTTTTTTGGTCCGCTGGGGCATCATCGCTGGCAAGCGGATGACATAACGCCCTTCGAGACACACCGCATCTACAATCCCGCTCCTGACGCCAACCTGATAAAGGCCGTGCTGACTGGCGCACAAGCGCTGCACCCGCAATTGGCCGACGCCCAGATTGCAGAAAGCTGGGGCGCGCTGATTGACGTTACCCCGGACGAAGTGCCCATCATCGACACACCGGAAAGCTGGTAAGGTCTGACAATTGCGACGGGCCTGTCCGGCCATGGCTTCGGCATTGGTCCGGGCCTTGCCAAACAAGTGGTTCAGGGAATTATCGGCGAACCGCGTCTGTCTGATCCTTCGCCATTCCTGATGAGCCGTTTCTAAAATTTCCACACGCGGACCGCAGGCTTTTTAGACTTGTAATCAAGATGATATCAAAGCCACTTGGGAACTTGCACCCCTCCGGATCCATTAGTTCACTATGCTGTCAGACACGATTACCCCACTAAACGGCGGTGATCGCGGCACGCGGCGGCCCGGGGGCGACATGATCTGCGCCCCCCGCCACCGGTTCTGACATTCGCTCGCAGTTGCACTCCAACCCGAGAGACATCATGACACCGATCTGGCTGACAATTCTTTCCTGCCTTTCCCTGCTCCTGGGCGTTCTTAGTGCGGCCCTCATTGCGCTGGACCTACGCAAGCGCCCCGCTCCCATGGCCGTCATGAACTTTGTCTGGCCGTTATGCGGTCTGTTCGGCAGCCTGCTGGTGCTCTGGTTTTATTACAAGTACGCGCACAGCCACTCTCATGGCGACGGTGAAGGCCCGGCATTTCCAATTGCAGTTGCCAAGGGAACCCTGCATTGCGGCGCAGGCTGCACATTGGGGGATGTCATGGCTGAAAGCCTAGCTCTGGCGGCCCCTGCGGTGCTTGTTCCTTTTGGTTTTCCCGGTCTGTTTTCAGAGCGTATCTTTGCAGTCTGGGGACTGGATTTCGTCTTTGCCTTCGTCATCGGCGTGATCTTCCAGTTCTTCGCCATTGCTCCGATGCGTGGCCTTTCGGTTGGCAAGGGCACTCTGGCCGCACTCAAGGCCGATGCCGCATCGCTGATCTCCTGGCAGATCGGCATGTATGGCTTCATGGCCATTGCGCATTTCTGGATTTTCAAGGATCTGTTACACGCCGAGATCAATGCTGCCCAGCCTGAATTCTGGTTCGCGATGCAGATTGCCATGTGCACAGGCTTTCTTACTGCCTACCCGGTTAACTGGTGGCTTATCCGTGCAGGTGTAAAAGAAGAGATGTAAGCTTGGCCGCACACACAGAGGCGACAGCTTATTCGCGTGTCAAGCGCAACAAACACGAGACTCCGGCGTTGCCTCTATGGCAATAACGAAAACGTGATATCTCGTCAGGGAAGGGTTCGACCATGGTCAGGATTGTTGATTTGCCCAAGGATTACCACGGCGCCGGAGGCTGGGGATCATTACGTGGCATCAAGGAAGTCTCATCAATCGTCCAATCCTCCCCTCGCCTCGCTGCAAGTTCTTTGGAAGCTGAACAAGACGAAAGGCGTCATGTGTGCGTCTTGCGCCTGTACCGAAACCTGCCAACTACAAGCCCTTCGAGTTTTGCGAAAACGGTGCCAAGTCCACCCTTTGGGAGACAACGGCAGATCGCTGCAAGCCGTCGTTCTGGAGTGATCACACGGTTGAGAGCCTGAAAAGCTGGAGCGATCATGAACTGGAAAAGACCGGACGCCTGACCGCGCCGCTGAAGTACAATCCCGAGACGGATCGTTATGAAGAAATTTCCTGGGAAGATGCCTATCGGGAAATCGGCCAGAAGCTAAACGAGTTGCGGCGCGAAGATCCGACATCCGCAGTGTTCTATTCCTCCGGCCACGCCGGGCTGGAAGCCTCGTATCTGTGGGCCCTTCTGGCGCGTCTTTACGGCAACAACAACCTGCCTCAAAGCTCCAATATGTGCCACGAGACCACCTCGGTCGGCCTGAAAAAAGTCATTGGTTCTCCCGTTGGTTCAGTGATCTGGGAAGACATCGAGGCAACCGATTGCTATTTCTTCTTCGGCCAGAACCCCGGCACCAATTCGCCCCGTTTCCTGCAACCGCTCGCAGAGCTTAAAAAGCGAGGCGGCAAAATCGTCACCTTCAACCCCGTCATTGAACAGGGACTGGTGTCTTTCGTTTCACCGCAGAACCCGGTTGAAATGCTGTCAGGCAAGGAAACCATCATTTCCGACCAGTATCACCAACTCAGGGTGGGCGGTGATGTCGCAGCCATGCTTGGCCTCAGCAAGGCCGTCATGGAAGCTGATGACGCAGCCCTTGCAGAAGGGCGTGAGCGCATCATCGACGTGGCCTTCATCGCCGAACACACCACCGGTTTTGATGAGTTCGCCGAAAAGGTTCGCACCACCAGCTGGGACGAAATCTGCCGTGAAAGCGGCCTGAGCGAGCAAGACCTGCGTGACGCGGCCGATGTCTACATGAAGGCCAAACGCGTGATTGGTGTCTATGGCATGGGCCTGACGCAACATTCACGCGGTGCCTTGAACATCGGCATGTTCGTGAATTTCATGATGCTTCGCGGCAACATCGGTCGCCTTGGGGCCGGCATGTGTCCCGTGCGTGGCCATTCCAACGTGCAGGGCCAGCGCACCGTTGGCATTGCGGAAAAGGCAAAGCTTATCCCGATGGACAAGCTGCGCGAGCTGTTTGATTTCGAGCCACCGCAGGAAGACGGCTACCATATCGTTGACGCGATGAAGCAAGCCATTGCAGGTAAGGTCAAATCGATGATCTGCCTCGGAGGCAATCTGGTGCGGGCAGTACCGGATCAAGAGATGGTCGAAAAGGCCTGGTCAAAGCTGGACCTGACCGTGATGATCTCGACGAAGCTGAACCGCAGTCATATTTTCCCCGGCAAGAACAGCTATATCCTGCCCTGCCTTGTACGCTCCGAGCGCGACATGCAGAACGGCGTCGAGCAGTATATTTCCATCGAAGACAGCTTTTCCTGCATTCACGGGTCGCATGGCATTCACGCGCCAGCCTCACGCAAATTGAAGAGCGAACTGGCAATCGTCGCCGGCATTGCCAAGGCAACGCTGGCACCGAACCCGAAAGTGGATTGGGATGGCTGGACTGCGGATTACTCCAAGGTCCGAGACCTGATTGAATACACCTATCCGAGCGATTTCAAGGATTTCAACGAGCGTCTGTTCGAACCTGGCGGTTTCTGGCGCGGAAATCCTGCGCGCGAACGCAAGTGGAATACAGAGTCTGGCCGTGCCGAGTTCACCACACCTGACCAACTCACCTCTTTGAGTTTTGGAGACAAGCCGGGACGTTACCGTCTGCTGACCATGCGCTCGAACGACCAGTTCAACACCACGATCTACGGCTATTCAGACCGCTTTCGCGGCATCGAGGGGACGCGGGACGTGCTGCTGATGAATGAAGAGGACATGCGGGAGATCGGCGTCAAGAAAGGCGACATGGCAGCGCTGATTACAGATTCCGACGAAGAGGATGCCCCCTTGCGGCGTCTAGGCGGACTGGCCGTCATTCCCTTCAAGCTGCCACGTGGCACAGTCGCCTCCTACTATCCGGAGTGCAATGTTCTGGTGCCTCTCGATCATCATGACCAAATGTCCAAAACACCAGCGTCCAAGTCCGTGCCTGTGCGCATCGAGGCGGACATACAGACGCAAAGTGCTCCATTGAAACAGGCTGGTTGAGGTCCATGACCAAGGCCGCCCCTCCCGGCAGCAAGCCAGTTTCGGGTCAATTCGTGGCGCCCCCTCAGGACACTGCGTCGTCGACCGACATGCGGGACAGGGACATTTCCCCTGCCCCCCTGACGACTTGGCAGGTGGCGGAAGAAGTTCCCGTCGGTATTCTTTTGAACTCCGTCCCCGTCAGCGTGATGATGGCGACACCAGCCAATCTGGAAGACCTCGGCGTCGGCTTTCTGCTGGCGGAAGGCCGCGTTCAGCACGCTGACCTGCTCAATGCACTGGTGCTGCCAACGGAGACTGGCTTTTGTGTTGATGTGGCGGCGCGCGTGTCCTCATCAGACCCCACAGATCTTGCAGACAACGCCCCAGAAATTCCACGTCGTACCCTGGAAGGCCGCTCCGGTTGCGGATTGTGCGGCATGCAGGAGCTGACCGATATTCGCCTCTCCGTGCCTTATCAAAAACGGCAACAGCTTGATGCACGTGCAATCAAGGCGGCCTTCCACAGTCTTTCCGATCATCAACCCATCCGCGATGCCAACAAGTCGGTTCATGCGGCGGCTTTCTGTGATGAAGACGGCACCATTCTTCTGGCGCGGGAAGATGTCGGCCGTCACTGCGCCCTCGACAAGCTGATCGGCGCCATGGCACGCACCCAAACCAGCGGCAACGCCGGTTTCGTGGTGATGACCAGCCGTTGCAGCTTTGAACTGGTACAAAAAGCGGCCGTTGCAGGCCTTGGCGGGCTGGCGACTCTCTCGGCTCCAACGACATTGGCGTTGCAGGTGGCAAAAGATGCGGGCCTGCCATTGGCCTCTGCCTCCGGTGGGGGGATTATGCTGTTTCAGGGGTCTGAAACTTAACCTCCCCCTTCATGGGCTGTTGCAAAGTACGCTTTCCGGGGCATCCCAATCCATAAAAAACCCGGCGAACACTGCTGCTCGCCGGGGTTTTCAATGTTCAGATCTCATCTCTTATCGAGGTTCTTCACGCAAGCCACGATAGGTGGAGTAACATGCCAGAAGCAGCACGATGGTGAAGGGAAAGCCGGTTGAAACGGCCATTGCCCTCAGTGCTCCAAGACCACCACCCAGCAACAACACAATGGCGACGATGCCTTCGAAGGTGCACCAGAACATGCGTTGCGGCAGAGGTGAATCCATCTTGCCGCCTGCGGTGATCGTGTCGATGACCATGGAGCCGGAATCCGACGAGGTCACGAAGAAGACGATCACCAGCACGATACCGATCAGCGAAGTGATTGACGCCAGCGGCAGATAGCCCAGCATCTTGAACAACTTCAGATCAATATCGGCATCGACCACCGAGGTAATGTTGTCCTGCACGATCTGCTGAATCGCAGTGCCGCCAAACACGGTCATCCACAACACACAGACCACGGATGGAATGACCAGTACGCAAATCAGGAATTCACGCACGGTACGGCCACGACTGACCTGCGCAATGAACATGCCGACAAACGGTGACCACGAGATCCACCAGGCCATATAAAACGACGTCCAGTCCTGTCGAAAGCCATTGTCCGTTCGACCGAACGGATTGGCCAGCGCCGGAAGCTCTTTGGCATATTGCCAGATATTATCGAAGAAGCCCGTGAAGATCGCCAGCGTCGGACCAACCAGAAGCACAAACACCAGGAGCAGGGCTGCAATCGCCATGTTGATCTCACTGAGGCGTTTCACGCCGCCATCCAGTCCGCGATAGACCGAGAAGGTTGCAACGCCCGTGATCATGCAAATAAGAATCACACGCGAGATGTTGTTATCTGGCAATCCAAACAGAAAGTTCAGCCCTGCGTTGGCCTGCTCGACACCATACCCCAGCGACGTTGCAAGGCCGAACAGTGTGGCGAAGACAGACAGCGTATCAATGATGTGACCCGGCCAGCCCCAGATCCGCTCCTTGAAGATCGGATAAAAAGCCGAACGCATCGTCAGCGGCAGACCCTTGTTATAGGCAAACAGCGCCAATGCCAGAGCAACCACGGCGTAAATGGCCCAGGGATGCAGACCCCAGTGAAACAGCGTCGCCGCCATCGCCAGACGACGGGCCGCCGCCGGATCGCCCATTGCCCCGCCAAGCGGTGCACCGTCCGTGCGGATACCATCCTGCAATTGCACGCCGCCCATCGCCGCGTTGAAATGCGAAATCGGCTCCCCGACACCGAAGAACACCAGACCAATGCCCATGCCGGCTGCAAACAACATGGCAAACCAACTGGCATAGGAATGATCCGGTCGAGCATCCTTACCGCCAATACGAACCTTGCCCAGTGGCGAAAAGATCAGTCCTAAGCAGAACACCACCATGATGTCGGAGGCCGTCAAGAAGAACCAGTCGAGATGCGACGTGAGCCAGCCTCTCATTCCGGTAAAAGCCGCGTCGGCCTGTCCTTGAAAAATGACAGTCAAGATCACAAACAGGATGATGAGTGCCGCCGATACCACAAAGACGGGGTTATGGATGTCGAAGCCAAAGGGGCCAATGGACGATTCAATATTATCCTGACCGACCTCGTAATCCGTCTCGATCAGGTTTGTCTTCCCCTGAGGTGCGGGAACTCCCTCGTTCGTTTCGCTTTGGCTCATGCCGTCGAAAACTCCCTCTCGGTTTGAATGAATGTCTCAAGGCACAGGAAAAGGCAGCAAGACATTGCGCCCATACTCAGTCCCCACTCGTTGAGCAACGCCGGGTGCCGTCAAAAAGTTTCACGAAGACGCCGCAAATTCGCCGTATCGAGCCTCGTTTTGGGCTTGAAGATGTCTGGGCAATTTCAAATTGCTTCAGCTTTACGGCGCCTTCCGTCCCGCAGCACACCTGCCGGAGAGCAACGAAAAACTTTGTTTTGTAAAGGTCCCGACCACTGTGACCGCTACCTGGGGCGGCGAATGCACTTGTGAAGGGGGAAGGAAATGTTTCTATGATGGAGTCCCAATCCTGCCGAACCACAGCCACCGCCCGAAGAGTTCTCCACCGCGATCATTTGTCAGGTGTTCACCTGTTATAAGTTTGCTAAAGAGACACATTAAAAGCGCCACGGCAGCCCTGCTGCTTGCAGACCACCAGACATTCACCCGCAGTCCATTCTGGATTTGTGACACGGGGCATGTCACGAAAAATGGATAGATTACATGCGCGTCGCAATGATTGGGACCGGCTATGTCGGACTTGTCTCAGGCACCTGTTTCGCCGATTTCGGCCATGTCGTGACCTGCATCGACAAGGATGCTGGCAAGATCAATGCCCTCAACAAGGGTGAGATTCCAATCTATGAGTCAGGTCTGAAGGACCTGGTGGCCAAGAATGTTGCCGAGAACCGTCTGTTCTTCGTCACCGATGCAGAAGACGCAGTACGCTCTGCCGATGCGGTGTTCATCGCGGTTGGCACACCCACACGCCGTGGTGATGGCCATGCAGACCTGTCGTATGTCTATGCTGCTGCCGAAGAAATTGCCAATTACCTTGAGGACTTCACCGTTGTCGTCAACAAATCGACTGTCCCGGTTGGCACGGGCGACGAGGTCGAAGCCATTCTCAAGCGGGTTAATCCGGAAGCAGATGTGGCAGTGGCCTCGAACCCGGAATTCCTGCGCGAAGGCGCTGCCATCAGCGATTTCAAACGGCCGGACCGGGTTGTGGTGGGCACGGAGAACGAACGCGCGATCAAGGTTATGCGCGAATTGTACCGCCCGCTCTATCTCAACGAAACGCCGATCGTCATCACAAAACGGCCCACGGCTGAATTGATCAAATACGCCGCCAACGCCTTCCTGGCCGTGAAGATCACCTACATCAACGAGATCGCTGATCTTTGTGAAAAGGTGGGCGCCAACGTTCAGGAAGTTTCGCGCGGCATTGGCCTCGACAAGCGGATCGGCTCCAAGTTTCTGCATGCAGGTCCGGGATATGGCGGCTCTTGCTTCCCGAAGGATACGTTGGCGCTGTCCAAGATCGCAGAAAGCCACAACAGCAGCCTGAGCATCGTCAACTCGGTGATCGAGGTGAATGCCGAGCGCAAGAAGCGCATGGCCGACAAGGTCATCGATTTCATGGGCGGAGACATTTCCGGCAAGACGATTGCTCTTCTGGGATTGGCCTTCAAACCAAACACCGATGATATGCGGGATGCCCCTTCCCTCGACATTGTGGCGAAGCTGCAGAACGCGGGCGCGAAGATCCGCGCTTATGACCCGGAAAGCATGAAAGAAGCCGGCCACATGATGCAGGACGTCTTGTTCTGCGATGGCCCTTACCACGCTATCGAGAATGCCGACGCAGTGGTGATCGTCACCGAATGGGACCAGTTCCGGGCGCTCGACATGGACCGGGTCAAGACCAGTCTGAATGCACCCAACATCATTGACCTGCGCAATATCTATGATGTCGAAGACATGGCCGCACGTGGGTTCAATTACACCAGCGTCGGGCGCAGCTACTAACGCGCCACTCAGGGCTTCGGCTCTGCGATGTCTCCGGCGTCTGATGATCAATGGCGGAGCTGTCTTCGCAATATCTCTGCCCCCTGCAAAGCCTCGCTCCAGTGCGAGGCTTTGTTTTTTCAAGCTGCATGTGCTGCAAGCCCACCTGCACCCAATTGACAGGCCGCCAATAAGTCGCAATATTGTATACATTAGAATACAATATAAAGGCCTCTGTCATGATCGATTTTCATTCGCCAAGCATTGCCGGAACCTATGCGGCGCGAGATGTGGAGCAGGATTGGGTGAATGTCATGAAAGACCGCATTGACGTCTTGGATGCGGACCTCGCTGACATCGGCTGCGGTGGTGGTCTGTACTCCCGCGCCTTGGTGCAGGCTTGGTTTGCGCAGCATGACGGCGGTCGATTTTTCCGAGACAATGCTCGCCGATGCCCGGAAAACCCTGCAAGGCATTCCGAATGTTCATCTGCGACTGGGCACGGCTGAGGCAACCGGGCTGGAGACAGCGAGCCAGGACGTGGTTTTCACCCGTGCCGTTGTCCATCATCTCGCCGATCTGACCGCGGCCTTCCGCGAAGCCTGTCGCATTTTGCGCCCCGGTGGCCATCTCATCATTCAGGACCGCACGGTCGAAGATGTCACGCAACCGGGATCCAACGAACATCTGCGCGGCTATTTCGTTGAAGCGCATCCGCATCTGAACGACATAGAGATCAAGAGACGTCCAACCGGCAAAGGCATTACACAGGCGCTGACTGCCGCGGGGCTGGAATTGAACGAAGAATTTTCATTTTGGGAAACGCGCCGCAGCTACGCCCGGTTTGAAGATCTGGCAGCCGACCTGAAAGGCCGCACCGGGCGCTCCATTCTGCACACGCTCGTCGATGAACAGATCGATGGTCTCGTCGATGTCATGAAAGATCGGCTTCAGACTGCCGTCTGGCCATTGACCGAGAAAAGCCGCTGGAGCGTGTGGATGGCGCGCAAAGCGCTTGCGTAATCAGCACAACAGGCCGCGCGCCAGCCAATCTCGCCGGTTAGACCGTCAGTCTTCGCCGTCATTTTGTCCGCGCACCAGATACACCATGTGCTGGATCGCCATTGCATACCCATGAATGCCCAGCCCGACAAGAATGCCATCGGCGCGCCGTGACACGTAGGAATGATGACGGAAGTCCTCACGCTTGTGCACGTTGGAAATATGCACCTCCAGCACGGGGCAAGCACAGGCATTCAGCGCATCCAGGATAGCGACAGAGGTATGCGTATAGGCGGCGGGGTTGATGATAATGCCGCACGCTTCTTCGCGCGCTTCATGAATCCAGTCGATGAGTTGATGCTCGGCGTTGCTTTGCAGAAACCGCACAGCAAAGCCTGCCAGGGCTGCTGTCGAGTGACAAAGGGTCTGAACATCGGCAAGCGTTTCGTGACCGTAGATCTCCGGCTCACGCTTACCAAGCAAATTGAGATTGGGACCATTGAGAATGTAGATGGATTTCACGAAACGGCTCCTAGCGTCTCAAGATCAAAAAACGACATGCCGCGCCAGAAAGGCCCGACCTTGTCAAAGCTTAGGCAGAATCGTCACGGCGCGAAAAGAGACTTGTGAGAAACATCAGCCGATCGACATATCGCCTGAACCGTTGCCATTGCCGTCGCCACCGCCGCCGGGCACGCCCTGCCAGATCTTCTGACGATTGCGGATCTCACGCGGGGCCGGACCAAAGTAGGTCGCCGTCTTGATGAAGTCGCGCGGATGCAGAATGACGCTTGAAACACGCTGATAAAGCGCCTTGGCCGAAATCGGCTTGGACAACAACTCATGCACACCCAGACGACGCGCCTCAACGATGCGGCTGCGTTCAGTATGCGCCGTGACCATAATGATCGGAATATAGGCGAAGGGATTGTTGGGAGTGCGAATCATGCGCACCATATCCGCTCCGTCCAGAATAGGCATCACCCAATCCAGAATGATGATGTCCGGATTGGCTCGATCCATCGCTTCCAGGCCGGAGGCGCCATCTTCCGCTTCCACGATCCGTCGTGCACCGAAGCCCTGAAGCATCGTGCGAATGATCGTCCGCATGTAGGCGCTATCTTCAACAAGAAGAAACGTTAGAGAAGCAAGATCAAGACTCACGCAAACCTCCGTTATCTCCGATAGCCTTCGCATAAAAAGCTGAAGAGAGAGTTATTAACCCTACAGGCAATGGCAGAAAGGCCCTGTCGCCCATCACAACTCAGTTGAATGCACGGCTGGCAGGCTGGCCCCTGTCATCCGCTCAGGTGACGGCCACCGTTTAAAGCTCTTTCATCGTCTGTTGTTAGGCTGTGACAGTGTGCCACATCCTTGATTGCCCTGCCTGACAAAAGAACGTGCTGGTCAAATCAAAAGAGGAAGCGTAAATCTACCTTGGAATAATTAAAAAGGATGCGATCCGCCGATACGTATCCATATCCTGACAGAGGCCACACTCTGCTCTGCGCAGCCTTGCAAGGCAGCACAGGCATACAAGCACTTGCCGCGCGCGTTGCACACACGCAGCCGCGTCAATGTGTCAATAGACACAGGCGGCGGGAGCCAATAGGGTCCGCATATGCGGAGAGGATAGGATTAGGTTCACTGATGAACTATCAAGAAACATTCGAAAATGCGATCTCATCCTTGAAGGACGAAAAGCGCTATCGGGTTTTTGCTGACCTTGAACGTGTGGTTGGTGAATTTCCAAAGGCTATCTGGCGGTCGGACAATGGTCTGGAACGCAAAATCACCGTGTGGTGCTCCAATGACTATCTGGGCATGGGGCAACATCCGCAGGTTTTGTCGGCGCTGACGGAAACGGCACAGCGCATGGGCGCGGGCGCAGGCGGCACACGCAACATATCGGGCACCAATCACCCTCTGGTCCAGCTTGAGCGCGAGCTCGCGGATCTTCACCAGAAGGAATCGGCCCTCGTCTTCACCTCCGGTTTTGTATCCAACGAAGCCTCGATTGCGACGATTGCCCGCCTGCTGCCCGACTGTCTGATCCTTTCCGACCAACTCAATCATGCGTCGATGATTGCCGGTGTCAAAGGCTCGGGAACAGCCAAGCAGATCTGGCGCCACAATGATCTCGAACACCTCGAAGATCTGTTGAAGGCTGCGGGCAATGATCGCGCCAAGCTGATCGTGTTCGAATCTGTCTATTCCATGGATGGCGACATTGCGCCGATCGAGCGCATTGCCGACCTGGCCGACAAATACAATGCCATGACCTACATTGATGAAGTGCATGCCGTGGGTATGTACGGCGAACGTGGCGCAGGCATCTGCGAGCGCGAAGGCGTGCTCGACCGTATCGACGTGATCGAAGGCACCCTGGCCAAAGCCTTTGGCGTCATGGGCGGCTATATCGCGGCCAGTCAGACGATTGTCGATGCCGTGCGCTCCTACGCGCCGGAGTTCATCTTCACAACGGCCATTCCGCCCAGTACCTGGCGGCTGCGGCCTGCGCCTCCATCCGCCACCTCAAGGCCTCGCAAAGCGAGCGGTCACAGCATCAGGCGCAAGCCCAGCGCACCAAGGACACACTGACGGCCGCCGGTCTGCCGGTGATGCCCTCGCAGACCCATATCGTGCCCATCCTCGTCGGCAACCCGGATTTGTGCAAGAAGGCCAGCGATATTCTTCTCGACCGTCACGACATCTATATCCAGCCCATCAACTATCCCACCGTGCCGCGTGGCACGGAGCGACTGCGCATCACGCCAACGCCTCTGCACAGTGATGTGCTGATCGGTGAATTGCGCGATTCGCTGCTGGACGTCTGGGACATGCTCGAACTACCCAAGGGTTCCGTCGACAGTGACGGACAATTGCGCATCGACGAAGATGAAAGCGGCGCACGCCGCTCGATCTATCCTGCGGCGGGTGGCTAAAACTGCAACCCACCAATTTACACCTTGGTAAAGTTGCGGGGAGTTAATGAGTTTTGCCGAGCAAAATTAACTGAACTTTCAAGCGAGACATGGCAATAGTGGCCGGGTCGAACGCTCCCTGTATGTTGAGCTTGAAGGTGCGCCATGACGGCAGAACAACAAAAAACAGAAAAAGAAGACCTCCGCATGCAATCCCGGAATGAGACCTCTACAAACAGTAAAACCGGTTTGCCCAACAGACGGGAAAACCTTCTGATGGTGTCAGGTTTTGCACTCGTTCTCGTGGCCGTCAGCATGGTGGTCACCACCATGGTTCTCTGAGGAACCACGACGAGACGACACCAAGGGCTTTATCTGCCCGGCAGACGCCACCTGCTTCAGGCACCCCTAAAAATTCACAATCTCGCGCCAGTTCTGAACAGAACCGCGACTCTGTGCTGGTGTCTTGGGGTGACCTCGAACGTTCAAGAGACAAGCTCGCCGCAGGTCAAGCGCCGCGATGTTGCCCTTGCGCCAGAGTCGACAGCGCGTCACTGCCTGTCAAAAGGTCTTCCTGCTCACGGATATACTCGCTGATCCTCGGCATGAGGAATGGCTTGCGCACAAAAACGGCGGGCTGATAGTCCGCGATTTGTGTTTTTGCTTCCCGCTCGTTCATCGCCGAGATTACCAGAACCCTTGGCGACAGGTCACGACGGATCAGCTCCTGCAACACCTGCCCGCCATTCAGCCCTGGCAAATCAAGATCCAGAATGATCACATCCGTCGGCCCTGCATCGTAAACGTTTAAAAAGTCTTCCCCGCAGGCAAAGACGCTCGTTTCAAAGCCAGTTTCGATCAACAAAGAATTCAAAGCGTCGGACACGCCGGGATCATCTTCTACAATATAGATTTTCACAGTGAGACCTTCATTTTTCTCAAAGAAGTCTCAAAGAGAATAACGAAGGGCTTTCATTCTTTCGTACGCGCGAGCACGTAATCAGAGCGATTAATATCGAAAATGTGGACAATAAAATTTGATTCTATGAATACTTACGGGAAATTACATACAAATTATAAGTAAATGCATTTAGATAAAAACACTTAAAATATCACTCCGTGATGGAAAACCTTTCATAAAAAGACAAAATATTACGCCTTGTCAAAACCAAAACAGGGAGACCTCTGCCCTCCCTGTTCCAGATCCAGTCTCGTCGGCCCGGCGCAAAAAATCTGCTGTCCCGCGCCTCAGCGACGTTCCAGCACAATGCGCACGAGATCGGCAGCATTGCGCGCGCCCAGCTTTTCCATGATTCGCGCACGATGAACTTCCACCGTGCGCGGGCTGATGCCCAGAATACGACCGACCTCCTTATTGGACGCCCCACCGGTAATTTCCGAAAGAACTTCTTTCTCTCGACGGGTCAGCAACTCGGAGCCTTCGAAATTGGAAGTATCCTCTTCCTTTGCACGCTGCTCCATGGCAGCGATGCCTTCGCGAATGCGCTGAATGACCAGATCTGCGGTAAACGGCTTTTCGATAAAGTCGAACGCACCATTGCGAATGGCCTCCACGGCCATGGGAATATCGCCCTGCCCGGAAATGATGAAGATCGGCACGGGGTACTGATCGGCATTCAGTGCTTTCAGGATCTCTATGCCGGAGCGCCCCGGCATATGAACATCCAGTAACACGCAGGCCGGATGGGTCTTGCTTGCCGAAGAAACAAACGCATCGCCATCGGTGAAGGTCTCAACTTCGAAGCCCTCCATATTCAAGACGACGGAGAGTGCATCCCGGACTGCCGGATCGTCATCCACAATGTAGACGGCCTTGGTCTCACTCATTTCACTCTCCCTTTTCAAACCAGTGTTCCTGTCGAACACCATAGCAAACGCAGATTACTCGTTTAGGTGACATTGTCGCTTCGTATTTTCTGACGAGATCGTCGGTTCTTATCGCTGGATCGGCAAACGAAGAATGAACGTTGCCCCTTCCCCGCTATTGCCTTTAACAAGATGTAGATCGCCACCGTGATTCTGGGCGATGGACCGCGAAATGGCGAGACCCAGACCAAGACCCTTTCGCTTGCTGGCTGCAAAGGCCTTGAACAGATCAGGAATCTGATCCTCTGGAATACCCGGCCCGGAATCGCTCAACTCGAAGAGAATAGACGTCTCATCGGCATAGACAGAAAGATTGACCTTCGGATCGGGCCAACCCTGCACTGCTTCCCCGGCATTCTTGAGCAAATTTACGACAACCTGTTGGATTTGAACAGGATCTGCATAGAGATCAGTCAGATTATCGGCAATCTCATAGGCAAAGACCGAGCTTGGAACAGGCGTTGCAAGCGATACCATCTCTATGCAGGACACAACAAGCGTTGCAATATCAATCCGCTCCCGGCGCGGCTCACGGCGCTCGATAAGGCTGCGCATGCGCTGAATGATCATACCAGCACGTTCGGCTTCACGAATGGTCTTGTCGATTACGCCCAAAAGCAGCGGATCCATTTCCTCCACCTGCGCTCTCTTGCGGGCGATCGATTGCAGATACAACAAGATCGCTGTCAGCGGCTGGTTCAACTCGTGAGCAATGGCAGCGCCCATCTCGTCCATGGCATTGAGGCGGGTCAAATTGACAAGCTGGGCCTGCGCCAGAGCCAGGCGCTCCTCAACCTGCTTTTGGCCTCGAATATCGCGGACCACGCCAATGAACTGTCGGCCCTCGGGCGTCGGAGCCATGCCGACAGAGAGCTCCAAGGGAAAATGTGTTCCGTTGCTGTGGCGCCCTTCGACTTCATGCTCGCGCTCTATTAGAACTGCGCCGCCAGCCTCCGGGTCCCATTGCACAAGACCGTCATGGGTGACCCGAAACTCCCCCACCATGAGGTCCGAGACATGGGCTCCGAGGACATCTTCCGCGCTCCAGCCAAAAAGCTGCGCGCAAGCCGGGTTGAAGGACAGGATCTGACATTGTTCATCGAGAACAAGAATGCCATCGCGCGACGTATCGAGCAGACAGGCCCAGCGCGCCGCGCAAATATCCGCAGTACCGTCCAATGACTCGGCAAACAGCGACATCACCCTCTCCCGACCGTCCATCAGGACCGCCTGCTTGCGGGCTCATGCAACGACTTGGACACGCAAACGAATTCTGCCATCGGAGAAAAATGCCTTCCTTGCCGTGGTCTCCGCATCTGTTGACGCGATAATCACCTCTACATCTGCAGGGTGTCCCATGAGGAACATCATGAGCAAGTCAAATAAAACAGACAGAAGTAGACCGAGCTCGTCATGCAGAAAACAAGTCCCTCGCCGTCAACAGTTTTACAAATTGCTTACGCCAAATGCATCGATTGTATCGATAAGTACAATGCATGGTCTCGGCATATTTTCCTACCCGCCACGCATATTTTTTAATGAGAGGCACAAAAAATCCCAACACAGGCTGCTTGTCTTCACATCAACTGCTCACGCGTGCATCTGGTCTGGCGACAAAGAAGGGCGACCTCACGTCCCCAGATAGTGCATGGTCAAGGTTCTGCGGTGGGGGGCTGCCCGATATTCAGCCAGATAAATCGCCTGCCATGTGCCCAGGTCCATCTCTCCGCCGACAACTGGAACCTGCATACTCACCCCAGTCAACATGGCCTTGATATGTGCGGGCATGTCGTCCTTGCCTTCCATCGAGTGTCGATACGGGCGGTCTTGCGGTGCCAACATATCGAGCGCCTGTGACAGATCGAACTGCACATCCGGATCGGTATTCTCCTGAATGACCAGCGCTGCGGAGGTATGCCGGACAAACAGCGTCAGCAGGCCATCGCCTGCGTCTTTCTCACGCAGCCATTTTCCCAGAGGAGCATTGATGGAGATGAAACCCGCCCCTTGCGTTGGCACCATCAAGCGGCCCATCGCCTGACGCAATGGCATTGTATCATCATCAAACGTCCAGACACCTACGGATTGGTCCATCATCGCAGCCTCCCTTGCAACCGCATTGACTTTTGGCCGTCTCCACAGAGGGAAACGCGAGAGTTTTTCCTCAACAGCATGTCGCCTTCAAGACGGCGAGGGCGTGGCACCCGGCTGTTGATCCAGACAACTGCACTCTAAGATAATCGCTTTGCAAAGTGTGTACAGCCCTTGCGGATCAACCGGCAGCGACATTTTTCAAGGAGGGCGCATGTTCATCGGCACCGTCTGCGGCAACAGACAAAAGATAGGCCCGGCAAACGGCTGGCAATTGCTGGTGCAACGCTTCGAGCCCATTTGCCGGGGCCTCATTTTCAAGAACCACACGCAAGGCCCCCGCCAGAATGACACGTAATGTCAGGGCCACTGCAGCAGGATCTGAAAACTCCGCATCCCTGGCACTGATCAGAACTGTCTCGATTGCCAGTTGTGTCCGCTTGGAGATGCCATTGATCAGATCATCGACATCAAGTTCCAGAAAAACCTTATAAAGCGCCCGGGAGTTGGGAATCTCGCGTGTCTTCACCGCCCAATAAGTTTCGGCCAGCTCTGTGCCGATATCGGCAAGAGTGTGCCCATGGAGACGGTTACACGTTGCCTCGATCTCGCTTGCGATAAAGTCCAGATGCCTTTGCAAGACAGCATAGAACAGGGCCCGCTTGTTCGGAAAATATTGATACATCGTACCGACGGAACATCCCGCACGCTCAGCCACTCTTGTGGTCGTCAACCGACGTGATCCGACGGCGAGCAAAACCTGAAGGGTTGCCTGCACAATCGCCTCTACCGTGGCTTGCGAGCGGGCCTGACGCGGCACTTTTCGGGGATTTTGACTGAGTTCTGCGAGCGGGGCCATATGCGAATTCAAAACCTGAAGATTGCTTCATATTTTAGGGACGTAAACACAAAGAGATCAATTGTTCAACGGGATCGTTTTCATGATGCAAAAAACCGGGCGTGTTGCTCTGATCACCGGCGCCAACAAGGGCATTGGGTTCGAAATGGCGCGCCAACTTTTGGGAGCCGGTTTACACGTCCTCATAGGGTCAAGATCCATCGCCAATGCTGAGGCTGCAATCCGCGATCTGGGTGAGTTGGCTGGCAAAGCACGCGCGCTGCAACTGGACCTGACCGATCAGACCAGCATCATAGCGGCAGTGACAGACATCACGGCCCATGAGGGCCAACTGAATGTTCTGATCAACAATGCTGGCATCACCTGCAATGGCGACGACGCGCCGTCCCGCGCGAAGGTCGATGCAGTGCGACAGACAATGGAAACCAATTTCTTCGGCACACTTGCGGTCACACAAGCCATGCTGCCGCTGTTGCGCAAGGCACCGCTGGCCCGGATCATCAACATGTCCAGCGGGCTTGGCTCTCTGACGCGAAACAGTGATCCCGACTGGGAGTTCTCCGATTATCAGTACATCGGCTATTGCGCGTCGAAGGCAGCTCTCAACATGATGACCGTGCAATTGGCCTCAGAACTGAGAGGCGACGGCATTGCGGTCAACTCGGTCAACCCGGGTTTCACGGCAACCGACCTCAACAACCACACCGGTGTGCAAACCGTCGCCCAGGGTGCCGAAGCGGCCGTGCGTCTGGCCCTGGAAGCCGATGGGCGCACGGGGGGCTTTTTCAGCACTCATGGCGAGGAACACTGGTAACCCCGTGCAATCGCAAATACTTCAGCCTCTTGAGACGTCTGGCCAGCCTCATCGGTTCTGCGTCAATGGCTCACATCAAATGGTCCCGCCTGAAGCGACACTTTCACTCCGGCTTCAGTTTCCGCAACCGGTCAAACAGATGATCCAGAGTTTTCTGAGAAGAGACCCAAAGACGATGCAGATAATGCTCGTCATCCGGCGTGAAGGGGTTGGCCGACTTGCCTTTGCCCACCATGGAAAGCGCCGGATCGGGCTTTTGCGCCTCGCCTGCATCCGGCTCTTTCGCCTGCGCCAAATCGTCGTTGCGCGCTTCGAGTTCGCTCACCTGTCTCGTCAGACGTGTCACCTGATCCGATAGATCATTGATTTCCTTGCGATAGGCCTTTTCAGTCAAAGGCGCTGGAATACAGCGCCAGATCCCGCTGTGCTTGCGACAGGCGTTGACGGTCCCTTCTTCGCGGTCGATGCGAAGAATATCCCCCTCAATCTTGACAATCGCGAAACGGTCGCTGGCCTGCGGAACAGAGGCCTCATCCCCAGCCGAACGGCCTGTCGCGGCACCTGTGTCAGGCCCCGGCAATCCGCCCTTTGGCTCCGTTTTCGGAACACGCTCTTGCGGAACGGACTGCTGTGTCTTGCCGATTGCACCCGGCCCCTGTGGCGCTCCGGTCGACGCAGATCCATCGCCCGGCCCAGCGGCAATGCCTGCGTTCGTATCCATCGTTTGTGCTGCGGCGGATGCCGTCAGTCCGACCACCAGCAAAAGCGCCATGGTTCCCTGTTTCAAGACCCGCTCCCCTATCATGCAGCGTGAGACCATCACGGCCGACCACATCCAATATGAATAAAACTTTACCAAAGGACACCGGCCGTGTTGAGAGAAATCACGGGGACACCAGCATTTCCTGAGGAAGAGGCATGAAATTACATGATCATGCCCTGGTGCCTCCCAACAGAGCCTCGACGCTTTCCAGCCGATCCGCCTCTGCCGGCGGCTTGTCCCAGCGCAACCGCGAGATCCGTGGAAACCGCATGGCGAGGCCTGACTTGTGGCGAGACGAACGCGCCAGCCCTTCAAAGGCTACCTCCAGAACCAGCCCCGTCTGCTTCGTGTGCTCGACCTCCCGGACAGGCCCAAAGCGGTTGACCGTGTGGTTGCGCACGAAACGATCAATCTCGGCCAGTTCCTCGTCAGTGAAGCCAAAATAGGCCTTGCCCACCGGCACCAGCTCATCCGTCCCATCGTCATCCTTCGAAGATTGCCAGACGCCAAACGTGTAATCGGAATAAAACGACGACCGCTTGCCATGGCCGCGTTGGGCATACATCAGCACAGCATCAATCAAGAGAGGGTCGCGCTTCCACTTGTACCACTGCCCCTTCGGTCTGCCGGGCACATAGAGAGCATCGCGGCGTTTCAGCATCAGCCCTTCCACCGCTGTCGCCTCATCGTCGGGAAGCCACGTAGTAGGCGCGGCGCGCGCGGCCGTCACGGCCTCCCAGGTCTCAACGGGCACCCGGGCCGACAACTCGAAGCGCGCGCCGTCAAGATCTCCAAGAAAGGCTTCGAGCCTCTCGCGTCGCTCGATGAAGGGGCGGTTACGCAGGTCTTCGCCATTTGCGGCCAGCAGATCGTAGGCCCGGATGGCGACCGGATAGTCCCTTTGCAATTTTGCACTCGCTGTCTTGCGATTGAGACGTTTTTGCAACTCGGAAAAGCTTTGCGTGACCCCTTCCCGAACAACGAGCAACTCGCCGTCCAGCGCTCCGTCAAACGTCAAGGCGCTCACCAGATCCGGAAAGGCCTGCGAAATGTCTTCGCCGGTGCGCGAATAAAGCCGCGCCACCCGTGCTCCCGTCTCATCGACACCACTGACAGCCTGAACCCGGATACCATCCCATTTCCATTCGACAAAGAAGTCGCCCAGATCAAGCGCGTCCCTATCCTTGGTCTCATCAAGCGGATGCGCCAGCATGGCCGGACGAAAAGGTGCAGGATCGGTCATCTCGGGCCGTGGTGCACGGCCTTCCACCCAGGCGAACAGCGTTTCGTAAGGCACCGAAAGCCCGTGCCATATTTCCTCCACCTCATCCGGCTCAACGTGTCCCATGCTGGCCACCGTCACCTTGGCCAGCCGTGCGGACACCCCCACCCGCAACCCGCCCGTGACCAGCTTCAACAGCGCCCAACGCCCCGTGTCGTCCAACTGGTCAAGCCAGCCTTCAAGCAATGCAGGCACATCGCTGCGTTTCGCCTCGTGCAGACGCATGACCACCTCGGACAGATGCAAAGGAGCCGTCTGCGTATGTGTGGTCCCCTGCGGCCACATCAGGGCGATGGTTTCCGACAGATCACCCACAAAATCATAGGACAGCTCAAACAGGCGCGCATCGACCTTTTCGGCGACCAGCGCTCGCAGTTGCGCCGGTTTGGCATTGCGAAACGACAGATCCCCCGTCAGTGCCGCCAGCGCAAAGCCGCGATCCGGATCCCGCGCCTGGCGCAAGTAGTCCCGAAGCAACGCTTCTTTGAGCGAGCGACGCGGTTCAAACGACAATCGATCCAGCAATTCTGCAAAAGCCTGCATGAAAATCCCAAAAATCGTCTTTTAGCCCCTGACACATATCGACGCAGGGCCAAGACGCCGTTATTATTGACAACAGAACATGCAAGGCTGTGGTTCCGTTACACGTCTTTTGCGAATTTATTGTCTATCCGGCCAGTCAAAACGCCTTGACTGTAGACGTTGAGGCAAGAAACCCTTATACAGGCCGTCAATGAAAAGTCAGCGGACGGACTTGTAACCTGTCTGTCGCTGCATTGATCTCCATTGAAAGATATTTATGACCGTATTGAATAACGTCGCTCCGGCGTTGGCCCGGGCTTTGGCAAAGCGTGGCTATGAGAGCCTGACGCCCGTGCAGGAAAGCGTACTGACAGAAGCACCATCCGGCGTGGATATGCTTGTTTCTGCACAAACCGGCTCGGGCAAGACTGTTGCCTTTGGGCTGGCACTCGCCGACACCATTCTGGGTGACGAAGAAACCCTTGGGCAGGCAGATCTGCCGCTCGCACTGGCGATCGCGCCAACACGCGAGCTGGCACTGCAGGTCAAGGAAGAACTTACCTGGCTTTATGCCGATGCCAAGGCCCAGACCACCTCTTGTGTTGGTGGAATGGACCCGCGCGCCGAACGCCGTGCTCTTGATCGTGGTGCCCACATTGTTGTTGGCACACCGGGGCGGTTGCGCGACCATATCGAACGTGGTGCGCTTGATCTGAGTGCCCTGCGCGCCGTTGTGCTTGATGAAGCCGACGAGATGCTCGACATGGGCTTCCGCGAAGATCTCGAATTCATTCTCGACGCTGCACCGGCGTCGCGCCGTACGCTGATGTTCTCGGCCACCGTTCCGAAGCAGATTGCCGATCTGGCACGTCGCTATCAGAATGACGCCGTGCGCCTGACGACGATCAACGCCCGCGAACAGCATGGCGACATCGACTATATCGCTCACCCGGTTGCGCCGAACGAGCGTGAAAACGCCATCGTCAACGTGCTGCGCCTGCATGAAGCGGAAAAGTCGATTGTCTTCTGCTCGACACGTGAAGCCGTCAATCGCCTGATGAGCCGTTTGGCCAATCGTGGGTTCTCCATCGTTTCGCTGTCTGGTGAATTGAGCTAAGGCAGAGCGCTCCAACGCGCTGCAAGCAATGAAGGATGGACGCGCGCGCGTTTGCGTGGCAACCGATGTTGCCGCCCGTGGTATCGATCTGCCCAACCTTGATCTTGTCATTCACGCCGATCTTCCGACCGGAAAGGCCGGCCTGCTGCACCGTTCTGGCCGAACCGGCCGTGCGGGCCGCAAGGGCACCTGCGTGCTGATGGTGCCTTATCCGCGCCGTCGTCAGGCAGAGCGCGTTTTGCAGCACGCCAACGTCAAGGTCACCTGGAAAGGTGCGCCGACGGCGGATGAAATCCTGGCACAGGATCAGGAACGCCTCTTGAACGATCCGTCTTTGACGGTGGTTCCGGATGATGACATCCAGCGCGCAGTTGCAGCTCTTCTGGAAAAGCACACGCCGGAACAGATTGCAGCCGCTTTCGTCGGTCTCTACAAGTCTCGCCTGCCCGCTCCCGAAGACGTGAGCGAAGCCAGTGAAGACCGCTTGCAGGGCCGTGGCGCTGGTGAACGCGGTGGCCGGTCTGCGGAAATTCTCGGCAAGTTCGAGAATGGGTCGTGGTTCCGGGTCTCTCTGGGCCACAAGCACCGTGCCGAACCGCGCTGGCTGCTGCCGCTGATCTGTCGTGCCGGTCACGTGACCAAGCGCGAAGTTGGCGCCATCAAGATCTTCCAGAACGAAACCCGTTTCGAAATCGCCAGCGAACATGCCGCGCGTTATGCCGAAGTCATCAACCGTGATGGCACCGGCGAAGACAATGTCACCATCACCAAGATGGATGACAGTGCTGCCAAGACGCCTCCTCCCTACTCGCGCCCGGACCGTGGTGCACCGAGCCGGGATCGTGCAGATCGCAAGCCGCGTCGTGACCGGGGCTCAGATTTCGAAAGTGGTGCGGAAGATCGCCTTGATGAGAAGCGTCGCTTCAAGGACCGTGATGGCGCAAAGCCGAAGCGCCGTCCGCGCCGTGACGACGAGGATGCCCGGCCAAGCCATCCGGCCTACGAGCCGTTTGACGCCCGCCCTGTTGGTGCTGGCGACAAGCCGGAGCGCAAGGACAAGGGGGAGCGTGGCGAGCGCTCTTTTGACAAGAAGCCTGGCGGCAAAAAGCCTTTTGCCAAGGCTGGCAAGAAGCCAACCGGCAAGCCAAGCAAGAAGCCTTCGCGGTCTGACCGCAAGGCCAACAAGGCTTGAACCACATAGGCTTTGAACGCCTGATTTTATACAAACAAAAGACAAAGCCCCGGACGCATGACACTGCGTCCGGGGCTTTTTCATTGGCTTTCAAAATACTCGGGACCGCTTATTGAAAGCGGCCACCACGCTGCAAGATTTCAACTTTGTAGCCATCCGGATCGCTGAGGAAGAAAAACTTCGCGAACGGCTTGCCGTCATGCGGCATTTGCTTGATCTCGCCAATGGCAATATCAATGTATCCCAACGCCATGATACGGGCGTGTTCAGCTTCGAGATCCTCGACGGAGACCGCCAGATGGCCATAGCCGTTGCCCAGATCAAACGGTTTCTGCTCGCCCTCATTGACGGTCAGCTCCAGTTCGAAACCAGTCTCCTCGTTCGCCAGATAGATCAGGGTAAAGCCGTCAAAAGCATAGCGACCGGCAACCTCCAGACCGAACACCTTATTGTAAAAATCCACCGAGCGCGCCTCGTTGGTGACCCGGATCATGGAGTGGATCATCTTCGCCATGGTATGTCCTTCAGTTCGATCAATGCCTTGATCAATATGAGATTGTTGATCGTCGTTGCAACGGGCAAGACGCAAGAAGAAGTGTTTACACCTCGTCTTCTGCGTCATCGTAACCAATCAGATTGAGCGGGCGCGCCTGAAGGCCTTGCATCTCGCACCAATGAACCAGCGCGTCCTCGGCGCCATGTGTCACCCAGATCTGTTCGGCACCGGTCTCCTGTACCGTGCGGCACAGATCATCCCAGTCCACATGGTCCGAGATAATCAGTGGCAGTTCAACACCACGCTGGCGGGCTCGCGCCCGCACCCGCATCCAGCCGGAGGCCATTGCCGTGACCACATCTGGAAACCGCCGCGACCAGCGATCGGCGAGCGCGCCCGGCGGGCAAAGGATGATTTCGCCGGCAAGCTCCTTGCCGCGGTCTCCGACCGGCTCAACCGATCCCAGATCCACACCTTCAGCCTGATAGAACTCCGTCAGACGCACCAAAGCGCCATGCAGATAAATCGTGTCGTCATAGCCGGCTGCCCGCAGTTCGCCCATCACGCGCTGCGCCTTACCGAGTGAATAGGCTCCGACAAGGAGCGTCTTTTCCGGAAAAATTGCGCGGGTGTGCAAGAGCTTGGCAACTTCATCGCTGGCAGGGGGATGGCGAAACACCGGCAAACCAAAAGTCGCCTCGGTAACGAAGGTGTCGCAAGGCACCAGTTCGAAGGGTGCACACGTCGGGTCGGACTGCCGTTTGTAGTCGCCCGAGATCACCGTTCGCCCTTCCCGTCCACACAACGCGATCTGGGCAGACCCCAGCACATGGCCTGCCGGATGAAACGAAACCCGCACTCCGTTGATGTCCAACGTCTCTGAATAGTCGACAGGCTGGCGTGTACCGCAAAACGCTTCGCCATAGCGGATGGCCATGATGTCCAGCGTCTGTCGCGTTGCCAGTACAGCTCCATGGCCAGAGCGAGCATGATCCGCATGGGCATGCGTGATCAGCGCCCGCTCGACCGGACGCACCGGATCGATATGGGCGTCGATTTGCGGGCAGTACAATCCCTCCGCCGTTTGGCTCAACAAATTGGTCATGCCACAGGATATAGGCACGCTTCAAAGCGAAGAACAGAGCCAATGCACTACCCCCATGGACGTGCTTCAAGCAACTTCGTATATCTGCCGGATGCAAACTGTTCTCACCTACTTTGCCGCAGCGTTGGCGGAAATTGCCGGCTGCTTTGCCTTCTGGGCGTGGCTGCGCCTCGGCCAGTCCGCTCTCTGGCTCGTCGCCAGGCCTCACATCTCTGGCGGTGTTTGCCTGGCTCCTGACACTCAGTCCTGCCAATCAGGCCGGCCGAGCCTATGCCATCTATGGTGGGTTCTACATCGTGTCTTCGTTGCTCTGGCTCTGGCTTGCAGAGGGGCAGCGGCCAGATCATTGGGACGTGCTGGGCGCATCTCTTTGTCTGACCGGGGCGGCCATCATTCTCTGGGCGCCGCGACCTGGGTGATAGCAGCAGCCGGAAAGACCTCAACACCAGTAACACCCGGCGAACCTCTGGCCGTTGCCCCAGCAACACCTATATAGATCACACATGAATGACGCGCCGCTTCTTCCCCCGCAGTTTCAGGACTGGTTCGTCACCCGTGGATGGACGCCGCGCCCGCACCAACTGGCGCTGCTGGACAACATGGAGCGGGACCGCTCGACATTGCTGATCGCCCCCACCGGTGCGGGCAAGACACTGGCTGGATTTCTGCCGTCTTTGGTAGAACTGACGCAACGCAAGGCCTTGCCACCCGGCTCTCCTGGCAAAGAAGGCCTGCACACGCTATATGTCTCACCTCTGAAGGCACTGGCCGTCGATATTGCCCTGAGCCTGGATCGACCGGTGCAGGAGATGGGGCTCGATATTCGCATCGAAACCCGCACTGGCGACACCCCGAGCCACAAGAGGCAGCGCCAGAAGCAGCAACCACCCGACATGCTGCTGACGACACCGGAGCAGATTGCCCTTCTGATTTCCGACCCGGCATCCGGGCATATGTTCTCCACCCTTCGCACGATCATTCTCGACGAGTTGCATGCGCTGGTGACATCGAAACGCGGAGATCTTCTTGCCCTCGGGCTGGCGCGACTGAGACGCCTGGCCCCCGGCCTGCGCACCATTGGTTTGTCGGCCACCATAGCGGAGGTGGATGACCTGCGCGTCTGGCTGGTGGCACAGGATAACCCGGACGTTCAGGCGCTGGCCGAACTGGTGGAAGTGAAGGGCGGAGCGCGTCCCGATATTTCCATCCTGCACTCGAAGGATCGTATTCCTTGGTCCGGCCATTCGGCCCGCTACGCGCTTGGCGAAATTTATGAACTGATCCGTGCCCATCGCGTATCGCTTGTCTTCGTCAACACCCGCGCACAGGCCGAGGTGCTGTTTCAGGACCTCTGGCGCATCAACGAGGACACACTGCCGATTGCCCTGCATCATGGCTCACTGGATGTTGGCCAGCGTCGCCGAGTGGAAGCAGCCATGGCAGATGGCCAGTTGCGCGCTGTCGTTGCGACCTCGTCATTGGACATGGGCATTGACTGGGGCGACATTGATCTGGTCATCAATGTTGGCGCGCC
The DNA here is from genome assembly GCF_055809635.1 of Roseibium sp. 10G30-5. Lineage (NCBI taxonomy): Bacteria > Pseudomonadati > Pseudomonadota > Alphaproteobacteria > Hyphomicrobiales > Stappiaceae > Roseibium > Roseibium sp. 10G30-5. Next base: position 3,176,586 of record NZ_CM147918.1, on the reverse strand, counting down.
CAAAGGAGCCAGCCGACTCGCGCAACGCATAGGGCGTGCCAATCACCGCATGGACGAACCCTCCAAGGCAATTCTGGTGCCCTCCAACCGGTTTGAAGTGCTGGAATGTCAGGCTGCGCTTGAGGCCTCGTGGACGGGAGATCAGGACACGCCGCCGCTGCGTCGGGGCGCACTGGATGTTTTGAGCCAGCATCTGCTCGGCCTTGCCTGTGCGGCCCCTTTTTCTGCCGATGCGGTGTTTGCCGAAGTCACGGGGTGCCAGACCTATCGTTCGCTCGACCGCGAAACGTTTAACCGGGTGCTCGATTTTGTGGCAACCGGCGGCTATGCGCTCGGCAGTTACGACCAGTATGCCAAGCTCAAGCGCACGCCTGACAATGTGTGGCGCATTGCCAACCCCAGGATTGCACAGCAATACCGGTTGAATGTCGGCACCATTGTCGAGGCCCCCATGCTGAAGGTACGCCTTGTGCGTTCGCGAGCCAGTGGCAGCCGGAAACCGGTGGGACGCGGCGGGCGCATGCTGGGCGAGATCGAAGAATGGTTCATCGAGCAGTTAAGCTAAGGGCGATACGTTCCTCTTTGGTGGCGAGGTGCTGCGCTTCGAAGGCCTGATGGAGAACGAGGTACAAGTGTCACGGGCACAGGCAAGCGAGCCAATGGTGCCCTCGTATCAAGGCGGCAAGTTTCCACTGTCCACCTATCTGGCAGCAAGCGTGCGTCGCATGTTGGCCGACCGGGATCACTGGAAACTGCTGCCCGATCAAGTGCGGGTCTGGCTGGAATTGCAGGATGAAAAATCGCTTCTCCCCTCCAGCGATGGACTGCTGATCGAAACGTTCCCGCGCGCCGACAAGCACTATCTCGTCTGCTATCCCTTTGAAGGACGGTTGGCCCACCAGACACTGGGCATGCTGTTGACGCGACGTCTTGAGCGTATGGGGGCGAAACCCTGGGGTTCGTTGCCAATGATTATGCTCTCAGCGTATGGACCCTGAGCGATCTGTCGAGTCTCGTCGACAAAGGGCTTCTCGATTTCAATCAGTTGTTTGAAGAAGATATTCTGGGAGACGATCTGGATGCTTACTGGCTGGCAGAGTCCGCGCTCTTGAAGCGAACGTTCCGCAACTGCGCGGTAATTGCCGGTCTGATCGAGAGGCGGCATCCGGGCAAAGAGAAGTCTGGCCGTCAGGTCACCGTCTCCTCCGACCTTATTTATGACGTTTTGCGCCGTCATGAACCGGATCATATCCTGTTGCAGGCGACATGGAACGACGCCGCGGAAGGACTTCTGGATATCTTGCGATTGAGTGAACTTCTCACCCGAATTCGCGGACGAGATCACGCATACTCGTCTCAGTTGCGTTTCCCCTCTTGCCGTTCCAGTCCTGTCTGAGATTGGACGTGAACCGATATATGGCGAAGCTATGGAAAGCATTCTCGAAGATACATCCGACGTCTTGTTTCGCGAGGCGACAGAAGAATGAGCTTGCTTCCCTCCCATATGAAAGAGTTCATGTTTGCGCCGGTCTGCTATGACTTGCAGATCAATGGCGAAACACTCGGCCTTCATGAAAGTGGCGCGCTTTGGTGGCCTGATCAGTCAACGCTGATCATTGCCGACATGCATCTGGAAAAAGCCTCCAGCTTTGCCCGGCGCGGCCTCATGCTGCCCCCTTATGATACCGCTGCCACGCTGGAAAAAATCGCTGCCGTAATCGAGGCTTTCGAGCCGACGCGTGTGATTGCGCTTGGCGACAGTTTTCACGACAGCAACGGCTCTGATCGTTTGCCTGCAACCTACCGCGCCATGCTGGCGACGTTGCAGCTCAACCGCGAGTGGCTGTGGGTCACAGGCAATCATGATCCGATCGCGCCCGTGCGTCTGTGCGGGGAAACCGTCGATGAAATCGAGCCTGGGTCGCCTCGTCTTCCGGCATGAGCCGAACCAGGACATCGGCGGACACCACATGGGTGAGGTCTGCGGCCATCTGCACCCGGCCGCCAAGATCCGCCGTTATGGACGCGGGATTCGTCGGCCTTGCTTTGCCACGGATGGCAAACGCATCGTTCTTCCCGCATTTGGCGCATTGACCGGCGGATTGAATGTGCTGGATCAGACGTTTTCGCCACTGTTCGAAGACCGCCGCTTTTCGACCTTCCTGCTTGGCGAAAGCCGCCTCTATCCCTTTGTCGCCACCCGTCTGGTGGCAGACTGATCACACTAAATTATGCATCGTTCAAATGGAGATACACCTAATGAAAAATAATAAGTTTCCGTTTCGATTGATTAAGGAAGAGCGTTATCAAGAATATAAGAAACTTAAGAAAGAAATTTCTCGTATTCATTCAATCGAGTCTAAATTAATATTCCTCAAGGGCATGCTGGATTTATATCATAAAGACCTTTTGAAAAATATTGACGATTCCAAATCGCAAATATTTCAAGATCTTTTTGTTCTCAGCCAGACGGATTTTAAATATAACGGTTTCTTTGTAGAATTCGGTGCCACAGATGGTATCGAATTTTCTAATACCCATTTACTGGAAACGAAATTTTCCTGGACAGGCATTCTGGCAGAGCCAGCAAAATGTTGGCAGACAGCACTGAAATCAAACCGCAATGCAACTATTGAAACTGATTGTGTATGGCACACGTCAGGAGAAACCCTGCAATTCAAAGAAGCCGAAGCTGCAACTTTGTCCACACTTCATGATTTCGAAGCCTCAGACTTCCACGAACAAAGTAGGCAAAAAGGAACAATTTACACGGTAAAGACGATATCTTTGAATGACCTTCTCAAGAAACACAACGCACCAAAAAATATTGACTACCTATCAATAGATACCGAGGGGAGCGAATTTGATATTTTAGACGCCTTTGATTTCTCAGAATACAACATCGATGTAATTACGTGCGAACATAACTTTACGGAATCAAGGGAGAAGATTAAAAATCTTCTCGAGAAAAATAACTTTCAACGCGTACTCACGGATTTGTCAAAATTTGATGACTGGTACGTAAGCAAAAGAATTATTGCCAATTGAATAACGCAGTCCATCCTTCAATCCTTGCGGAAGATCACACCGGCGAACCAGCCGGTCAGCAGCGCAATGGCAACTGCGCCGATGCCGTAGATCAGGGGAGACTGATGCGCCAGGTGGTAGGTGAATTGCTCAAAGCCGATCTTGGCGACTGCCAACTTCTGCGAGACCTGCGCCAAAACAATGCCATCTTGCATGAGAATGGTGCGCACCTTGTATTTCCCAACCGGAATATTGGCTGGAAGGGGAATGGTGGTACGGAACATGCTGTTGGTCAGAAAGCTCACCGTTCCGGGAGCTTCTGAATAAAGCCCGTGCTTTTGCTTCAGGCGCAAAAACGCATTACGGAACCCCAACCGCTGCGAGACGGGCACATCCGATGTGCCCGTGATCGCCAGATTGATGTGATGCAAGCCGATTTCGTAATTATCGAGGGTCACACGCGGTGCAAGCTGACTCACCTTATCGGTGCTTGCCAGCGCATAGAATGATGGCACGTCGTCAAAGACTTCGCTGCCGCGGTTGACCCATATGCCGAGAAGCTGCCCCTTTCGCCGTGTCGTCACCTCTTGCGAGGGACCTTCAACGATGGTTGCAATCTGGTATTTTCCTGGACGCTCCACCGTTTCCGCATCGCGCAACACCTGACCGAAGACCACGATGGATGTCCCGCTGAAATTCGATTCAATCGACACAATGTTGGACGACAGCGACATGACGAGGTTCTCGGCCTGAGCCTGCTGTGCAGCGCCCACTGCGCAAAGCAACAACGCCCCGATGCTCATAAGAGCGGCTTGAAGAGCCCTTCCGGCGCGGCGAGTGCGACTTGCTTTGCCGCCGCTTGCAGGAGAGTTGGTCATCACGCCCCTGCCCCCTTGAGAATGGCAATGGAATAAAGTTCGCTGGGCTGAAGCAGCAATTCGTAGGCAAACCGCACACCGACCAGCAAGACCAGCAGGGCCAGCATCAGGCGCAACTGTTCTCCGCGCAGGTTCTGTCCCATGCGCGCGCCGAACTGCGCGCCAATGACACCGCCAATCATCAAGGTCATCGCCAGCACCACATCAACAGTTTGAGTGCTGACCGAATGGAGCACAGTCGCGGTTGCCATGGTGAAGAGGATTTGCAGAAGCGAGGTGCCGATCACGACGCCGGTTGGCACCCGCAGCAGATAAATCAGTGCAGGCACCATCATGAAGCCGCCGCCAATGCCCAACACCGTACCCAGAAAGCCGATGGTGCCGCCAAGCACAACAATCGGGATCACGCTGACATAGAGCTTGGAGCGGCGAAACCGCATCTTGAACGGCAGGCCATGGATCCAGTTATGCTGTCCGGGTTTACGATTGGTGACCGGGCGCCCCCCTTGCGGCGTCGCATGGCGCGCAAAGACTCAACCAGCATCAAGCCGCCGATGGTGCCCAGAAACGTCACGTAGGACAGGGAAATAACCAGATCGAGCTGGCCGAGCGATTCAAGCACCCTGAACAGGACCACACCCAACATGGACCCGATGATGCCGCCAATCAGCAGCACTGTGCCAAGCTTGAAGTCGATGGCCTTGCGTCGCCAGTAGGACAGAACGCCGGAGGCCGAAGACGCGGTGACCTGAGTGGTGACGGTGGCAACGGCAACTGCGGGCGGAATGCCGGAGAAGATCAGAAGCGGCGTCAACAGGAACCCGCCACCAATTCCGAACAATCCCGACAGGAAGCCAATCGCTCCCCCCATGCCGAAGATGACGAACATATTGACAGGAATTTCGGCGATAGGCAGGTAGAGTTGCACGATAGGCTGCCGGACTTTGTGGGCGCGATTGACTGCGCCCTATTGCTGTTGAGTGGTTAAAGCCGGTCTCTGCAGAAACTGTCAAGCAAGGAAGACGGAATTTGCCTTTGCGACCCTGCCCCGGAAAAAAGCTATATTTCTTTCATCCTTATGACACTTAGGTCGCTTTCCGTCTTTTTCCACCGCCCGAGATATCTGACCTCGTGAAGGCTTCAAATCACTGGCACGTCAAATGGACTGCTTCTTCAACGCCTGCATCAGGCTGGCAGTCACTTCGCCCGTTTCCGGACGCCCTATACTTCGCTGAAAAGCCCGGATCGCACTGCGTGTTCGGGGGCCCATCTTGCCATCAGGCTGACCGGTGCTGAAGCCAAGATCATTCAACTTCGTCTGAGCAGTCAGCACCATGCCGCCAAAATCCGGAAGTCCGCTTGTCAATGTCGTCAGATCCGGACCATTTGCCTGAGCGGTTTCCCAAGAGGCATCCGTCTTGACCTTGTTGGCCGCGGGCAAAAGCGCTTTGACCTTGAAGGACTGATACGCTTCATTGGCCTTGGCCAGGGTCGTCGCATCCATCATCTTGGCAATTTCATCACGCTTTTTCGCAGCGCCCTGATCGCCTTGGCTGGCCGCGATGGCAAACCATTTATAGCTCTGGACAAGATCCTTCTGCACACCCAATCCACGCGCATACAGAATGCCGAGATTGAAGAGACTGTCGCGAATGCCGTGATTGGCCGCCGCTTCAAACCAGCGCGCAGCATTGTTAAAGTCAGGCTTTCCGTCGACACCCTCGGCATACATAACCGCGAGATTGTGCATGGCCTTGGCATTGCCCGCCTGAGCGGCTTGCGTATAGAGCATGCGCGCCTTGGCTGGATCGCGCGTAACGCCGCGGCCCTTTTCATAAAGGCTGGCGAGACGGTATTCAGCCGGAGCCAGTCCCTTGTCGGCGGCAAGCTTGTACCATTTGGCAGCAGCGGCGAGATCGGCCTGCACGCCCTGCCCTTCGGTGTATTTCACGCCAATGAGGAAAGCGGCAGAGGCGTTGCCACGGGCTGCAGCTTTGCGCAGGGCCATCGGCCCAACCTCTTCAGGTGGCAATTTGAGATCAGCAGGTGTTGCTTTTGCCGATTGTGCAGGTGCATTGGTTTTACTGAAAGCCGTTGCATCCGCAGATGCAGACTTGGTGAAATGGCTATCAACACCGCTTGGCGGAGCATAGGCCACGGCCTTGCTGGGATTGGCCGCGGTTGCGCCGTCACCAACAGATCCGATAGACGCGGTTGCCTCCGGCGCGGGTTCTGTCGGGATGTCCGATGTATCCTCAGCGGATGTCGCGGCATCGCTTGGCAGAACAGCCCCTTTCGCCATCTGGTCGCCGTCCCGCGCCCCTTGCGGGATCATCCGGTCAGCGACTTTCTTCGGCGCCTGGTCTGTGCCCGATGTCAAAACCTTGACCGGCGTTGCCGCCTGCGCCAACGCAGCTGATTTTCCGTCTGTCTGTGTCGGACCCGTCTGCGCCATCATGCCGGGCAGCTTGCCCTTCAAGAGGGCCGGATCGACAAACTTTACCGCCTGAAGCGAGCCGATAGCCAGAACAACGGCTGCCGCAGCAAACAAAAGGGCCCGACGGCGGGTCTTGCCCTTGCCGGACGCCTCCTCATCAGCTTCTTCCTCATCAGCGGGCGTCGCATCCGGCACGGCGATGCGCTGTTCTGCGCGCAAGCCGAAAGGTTCACGCGATGGAGCTTCCATTTCTGGTCCGAGTTCCAGCGTCTCATCATCGCCTGTCAGGTTTTCCTGTGCTTCACGATCGCGCTTGAGAACCTTTTTCAGCCAACCGCCATCGCGCTTCTGCGTTTCTGCGATGTCGTCCACATGGGCAGCAGGGACCGGAACCTCCGGCTTTTCCTCTTCCATGCGGGCGGCTTCCTGCGATGCCGCTTGCGCGGCACGGCGCGCGGCCGCAATAAAATCGGCCTTGCGATCACGGCCACGGTCTGCGGCTGTGCGCGGTGCTGGCACAGATTCCGCAGGACCACCCCAACCCTTGCGACCGCTGCGGGCCACGCTGGAGCGTTCCAGGTCATCCAGTCGGGAATTCAGCGAACTGAGAACATTCTTGACGTCGCCAAAGGTATTGCGTGTGCGCTGTTCAGAGCCTTCGGCAGCTTCCAGCAGCCGACGCAGATCGTCTTGCAACCCTTCCATTGCCGGATCGCCGTGACCGCCGTTTGCAGACATTTCAGCCGCGCTCTTGGAGACAGCTTCAAAGGCAGCGTCGCGCGCCAGCGAGGCCATATCACGGCGGGTTTCGCCCAGCCCCTCTTCGATGCGCTGCAAAGTGGTCGCGATCTGCTGCATACCCCGTTCAGAGGTGCCGCTTTCCTGCAATAAATCAACCAGTGCGGCGACCTTCTCGCCAAGATATTCAAGGCGACGATCATCGGTGCGCTCGGCTCCACTGGCCAGCGCATCGGCCAGATCCGCCATGCGGTCTTCCAGATCGCTGTTGCGCGGCGCCTGAACAAGCGTCGCACGCATTTCGCGAATCTCGCCGCGCAATTCATCCAACGCCTGACGCGAGACACCGTCCTTCGGCACATCAAGCTTGCGGGTCAGATCCATGACCCTTGCATGAAGATCCTGTAAAAGCTTGCTCTCGACGGTGCTTGCCTTGGTCGCAGCCGCATCCAGGACGGGCACCGGACGGTTGGCTTTCTTGACCAGCGTATCCAGCTTCGCAGCAATCAGATCCAGACGGCTATCGAGCGCGGCAATGTTCTGTTCAACCGTCGGTGCGGCAACCGGGCTATTTTCCATCCGATCCAGTCGACCGACAATGTCATCAAGGCGCGTGTCGGAGGGAGCGGAGCGATCCTCGGCCATCATGCCGAAAATTTCTTCCAGACGCCCTTCCAGACGATCTTCCATGGAGGTCAGGCGCGACCCCAGGCCGTGCTGTTCGCGCGCCAGCGTCTCAATCTCGTCCATACGGCCGGAGACAAAGCGCAAGCGCTCGTCAATGCCGGAGACAAGGCCCTGCACATTGATGCGCTCAACCACGTCGCGCATTTCACGCAACTCATCGCGCAAGGGAGCGATTTCGGCCCCGGCATTACGCTGAAGCAGCATTTCCAGAGTTGAGGCAACATCGGCGATACGGGTTTCCAGCAGCAGCATGTGCTCGCCGCTGGGCAAGGAGGCAAAAGCGTCCTCGATTTCATTCAGGCGCAGGGCCACATTGTTGAGGATCTTGGGATCCGCGGCACCGCGCTTCAATTCATCCATGCGCTGCAAGAGATGGGCATAGCCATGTTCCAGCGTCTTCAGCGAGCCTTCGACATTCGCTTCCGAGACTAGATCCTTGAGGCTGGAAATTTCCTGACGTACTTCATGTGCAAGTTTGGTGTCGTGCCCACCCGCGCGCAACCGTTCGACCATGTCGCCCAAGCGGCGCAGCTCATCATTCTGGCGCGAAATACGTTGTTTGTGATCCGTGGCATACCCATCAAGGCTTTCGCGCAGAGAGCCAATTTCTCCACGAACAGCTCCAAAGGCCTGTTCCTGTGGCTGCCGTAAAGCGTCGATCCGGGCGGCGAGATCGTCGACCATGCGCGCGGACAATCCGCCATCAGCAACCGGCTGCATTGGCGGGTGGAAGTCGCTCTTTGCGCGAGACGGCATGGAAGCGGGAGCCAGATCATAGTCCCCCTCGTCATCCAACGCCTCGTCTTCAAGATAAGTATCACGCGCAGAAGATCTCAGATCGTCCTGCGGGTCATGAGAGATTTCAGCACTCAGGCGTGCGTCAGCGTTGCTGAGGTCCTCGACCCGACGATCAAGGCGTTCCAGCGCTGAAATGATACTGTCAAAAGCATCACTTTCCGCAGCAGGCACCACCGTTTCAGCAGCCTTGCGGACCGTGCGACGCGGGCGTGGTGTGTCAGCAATCGGCTTGGAAGCTGCTCTTGCCGGTTCCGCTGTCGCACTGCCTTTAAGGGCTGCGTGACCACCCGACTGTTTCAGGTCTTCGCGCTCGCGCAGCAACCGATCGAGCTGTTTCGCAACCGCTGCCAGATCGTCGCTTTCACCATTGTGGCTACGGCTGGAGGCATCTGCTGCAATGGATGTGGCGGTGCGAGTCAAGCGCTCCACACGTTCGTTCAAGGCATCATGTCGGCTGGGTCGAAACGCGGGCTCCACTCCGGAACCATCCTCAGATGTTTCAAGGCGATCCTCGATCCCGTACAAGGATTGATCCTGGCCACGGCGTCCTGCCCTATGGTTTTTCCAAGCCGACATTTTTTGACCCTGAACTGGCGACCTTCTGGCCGCTTGATGACTCTGGGCTGCCCGGCATGATGATCGGACGAATTACATCCGTTGCAAGACAGCATCCAAATGATTGCGGTTTAGGGTAAACAGCGCGTTAAAAGTCCTTGGGAAACATGGATTTCCTTCATTTGCGATTCACCATGAATGATGCCTTACCCCTCATTTTCAAGAGGCAAATACATGCGATGATCTCATCAAAAATAACGCTACGGAAGACCTGTCAAACGCGCTGGAATTCACCAAAAAGGTTGAATTATCAACACATTCGAGGCTAAATACGGCCTCTTGGACAAGGCCTAACCCGAGCTTCTCCAAGTGTCTTTCTCCCCTGCAACTTATGCGCAGGAAAGTTTCTTTTCAGCCTCCTTATTCTTTTCAATTTCCGTCATTTCATTGCTTTTCGCGAAATCGCAACCATCTGGCAAGGTTAACGCATCAATAAGCCGCATCTCAGCCTTGACGTTTGCGTAAGATGGATGCATAGGCAGAGTGACTACCGTATAGATCCCATCTTGACCCGCGAGCGAGCCAACACTCCTTGACGCTTTCGTCAGATGGAGATCCAGGATCATCGGCCAGACAACCTGCCTCCCGCAACAGGAAGACATCAGAGACGGATATGAGTGAAGCCCTCTCCATTCGCGACAATGAGAAGATCGTCGAAATCGTCGCCGCGCGTGACAGCAGCACCAAGAAGACCCAATTCACAATCGGCGAATTGGCGAAGGAATTTGACTGCACTCTGCGAACCCTGCGCTTCTACGAAGACAAAGGCCTGTTGAACCCGCGCCGGGAAGGCCTTAACCGGATTTACACGCGGCGGGATCGTGCGCGGCTGAAGCTCGTGCTGATGGGCAAGCGTGTTGGATTTTCTCTGACAGAAATTCGCGATATGCTGGACCTTTATGATCTGCGCGATGGTCAAGCCACTCAATTGCGCGTGGCTCTGGCCCGTTTCAACGATCAAATCACCGTGCTGCAAACGCAGCGCTAGAAATTGACCAGGCTGTTGACGAGTTGTCACGCACGGTTGAAATCGTCTCGGGCATGTTGCGTCACCGCGAAGCCGAGGAAGCTGAAAGCGCCGAACTGGAGATTTCGGCCCGCTCTCTGGAGTAAGCCATCCTTTTCTCACGTTGTAGCACCGTGATCTTCCTCTCCCTTGCCTGCTTTTTGACCTGAAGGTTTCTTTTACCGTTTTGAACGGCAGATCCCTTCAGGTCTTTTTTTTGCATGACCTTCCCTTACGACACGGCTTGTCGGGCATCTCAGTCAAGCCTATATTGCTCTCAAGGTGACGTTAACGGAAACGTCACCGCCTTGAGGTGGGCAATCTGGGAGGAGCGCCATGCCGAACTATATCGCACCCGTCGATGACACTCTGTTTCTCTTGCGGGAGGTTCTGGGTTTTGATGCTCTGCGGGACTTGCCCGGGTTCGAAGAGGCAACGCCAGATACCGTAGAGGCGATCTTGCGCGAAGCGGCGAAATTCGCCGAAGAACAAGTTCTGCCTCTCAACCGGATAGGCGACACACAAGGTTGTCACCGCCAGGAGGATGGCACCATCCACACTCCAAAGGGTTTCCGGTCGGCTTATAAGGCATTTTGCGCGGCAGGCTGGAGCACACTCTCGGCAGAAACGACTTACGGTGGCCAGGGCTTGCCGCATACACTGGCGACACTCGTCAACGAATACCTGTCCTCTGCCAACATGGCCTTTGCCATGTACCCCGGCTTGACGGAAGGCGCCATTGCTGCCCTGTCACTTCATGGCAGCGAACCACAAAAACAGATGTTTCTGCCTAAGATGATCTCTGGCGAGTGGACCGGCACAATGAACCTGACCGAACCGCAGTGCGGTACGGATCTGGGCCTTATCCGCACGAAAGCCACACGCCAGAAAGACGGAACCTATCAGCTTTCCGGCACCAAGATTTTTATCTCGGCAGGCGACCACGATCTGGCCGACAACATCATCCATCTGGTGCTTGCCCGCATTGAGGGCGCTCCACAGGGAACCAAGGGTATTTCTCTGTTCGTGGTGCCACGTCAGCTCATCACCGCCGATGGCACGCCGGGGGCCGCCAATGGTGTGAGTTGCGGCAGTCTGGAACACAAGATGGGCATTCACGGCAATGCCACCTGCGTGATGAACTATGACAACGCGGTCGGCGAACTTGTAGGCGAGGAAAATAAAGGCCTGCGCGCCATGTTCACGATGATGAATGAGGCTCGGCTCGGTGTCGCCGTGCAGGGGCTGGCCCTGTCTGAAGTCGCCTATCAGAACGCGGCCGCCTATGCGCGTGACCGATTGCAGGGACGCGCCTTGAAAGGCGCTGCCTATCCGGACGAGCCCGCTGATCCGCTGCTTGTTCATGCCGACATTCGCCGCATTCTGCTACGTATCAGGGCTTTCAACGAGGCTGGTCGCGCTCTGGTGCTGTGGACGGCCTTGCACGGCGACCGGTCGCATCACTCTCCCAATGCGGCACAGCGCGAACTGTCACGCGACATGATGGAACTGATGACCCCTGTTTTGAAAGGCGTCCTGACTGACACCGGCTTTGCCAATACGGTGCTGGCGCAGCAGGTCTTCGGTGGGCACGGCTACATTGCCGAATGGGGCATGGAGCAATTTGTGCGCGATGCCCGTATTGCCATGCTCTACGAAGGGGCCAATGGCATTCAGGCGCTGGATCTCGTTGGCCGCAAACTGCCCGCAAACGGTGGTCGTGCGCCCATCGCCTTTTTCAACGAGCTGACGGCTTTCCTGAGCGATACGGCAGCCGATAATACGCTCTCCTCATTCACACAACCTCTGAAAGCAGCTCTCGACGATCTGCAAAAGGCCACCTTATGGCTGATGGATGCCGCGGCCAAGGATCCCAATCACGCAGGCGCTGCGGCAACGGATTATATGCACCTCTTTGGTCTGGTCGCCATGGGATACATGTGGGCGCGTATTGCAAAGGCGGCTCATGACCGGCTGAATGAGACTGAGGCCACAGAAATACAGCGTTTATCCGTAAAATTGACGGTGGGATTATTCTTCATGACTCATATGCTACCGGACACAGCGACGCATCTGACCCGTATCCTCGCCGGGGCGGACAGTGTCATGGCACTGGATGAAGCTGATTTTTGATGAAAAGGCAGTTGGCAGCGGACACAAAAGGCTGTTGTCATCACCAGCGAAAGATGTGGAGCAATCCTGCCTGATCTTTCTTTCAGAGGAACCAAGCGCATGTCCGAATTCACGCTGCACTGCTTCGCTCAGTCCGGGAACGCCTATAAGGTGGCGCTGATGCTGGAGCTGTCGGGTGCAGACTGGACACCCGAATGGATCGACTTTTTCAACGGTGCGGCCCGTTCCGATGCCTTTCGGGACGAATTGAACGAAATGGGCGAAATCCCGGTGCTGATCCATCGCAACATGCGATTGTCTCAGTCCGGCGTCATTCTGGAGTACCTGAGCGAGCAGCTTGGCACTTTTGGCTGGCGCACACCTGCAGAACGGCGCGAGATCTTTCGCTGGATCCTGTTTGACAATCACAAGCTCAGCGGGCTCACCGCCACCCTTCGGTATCTGCGCATGTTCGCCAAGACAGGGGAAACGGACGTAACCGCCTTTCTGGAAGCGCGCGTGGTCAGTGCCTACAGCATTTTGAACAAGCATCTGGAAGGCCGGACCTTCATCATCGAAGACCGCCCGACCATCGCCGATCTGTCGGTGTGTGGCTATCTGTTCTGGCCAGATGAAATCGGTATCGACTTTGCCCCTTACGAGCACATGAACCGCTGGCTCGACCGCATTCGCAAGCTGCGCGGCTGGAAAGCACCCTACGACCTGATGCCTGGACACCCGATGCCTGCCACCGCCTGATCGCCTGTTTCGTGGAGGAGACACATAATGCCGGACGCCTATATTTTCGACCATATACGCACACCGCGTGGACGGGGAAAGAAGGACGGCGCCCTGCACGAAGTCCCCTCCGTCCATGCCTGGCAGCGCACCCGCTGGAGGCCTTGCGGGATCGCAACGCTCTTGAAACCCGCAACGTCGATGACGTCATTCTGGGCTGCGTCGATCCGGTAGGGGAAGCTGGTGGTGACATTGCACGGGCCGCCGTTTTCACGGCAGGCTACGATGTGACCGTTCCCGGCATGCAGATCAACCGCTTCTGCGCGTCGGGTCTTGATGCCGTCAACATGGCCGCCGCACAAGTCATGAGCGGACAGAACCGCCTGGTGATCGCAGGTGGCGTCGAATCCATGAGCCGGGTCGGACTTGGCGCCTCGGGGGGGCATGGGCCGTTGACCCCCAGGTCGCCCTGCCCTCCTATTTCATGCCGCAAGGCATCTCCGCTGACCTTATCGCCACCAAATACGGCTTCAGCCGCGCCGACTGCGATGCTTATGCGGTTGAAAGCCAGCACCGTGCCGCTCGGGCCTGGGAGGAAGGCCGCTTTGCCGCTTCCGTCATGCCAGTGAAGGATGTCAACGGCATCACCCTGCTGGCACGTGACGAACACATGCGCCCCGAGACCGCGTTGACCACTCTGTCCGGTCTCAATGCTTCCTTTGAAATGATGGGGGCGATGGGTGGGTTCGACGCCGTCGCCGTACAGGCGCACCCAGAAGTGGAAACCGTGACGCATGTGCATCACGCTGGCAATTCCTCAGGCATCGTTGATGGAGCTGCCGCTGTACTGATCGGTTCCAAGGCCGCTGCCCGCTCAAACGGCCTCATGCCACGTGCCAGGATCAAGGCCTTTGCCAATATAGGCTCCGATCCAGCCCTGATGCTGACCGGGCCGGTGGATGTGACACACAAGCTGCTCAAGCACGCCCGCATGACCCTGGCGGACATCGACCTTTTCGAGGTCAATGAAGCGTTCGCTGCCGTGGTGCTGCGCTATCTCCAGGCTTTCGATCTGGATCCAGCGGTCGTCAACGTCAACGGCGGCGCTATTGCGATGGGACACCCGCTTGGCGCGACGGGGGCCATGATCCTGGGCACCGTATTGGACGAACTGGAGCGTCAGGACAAGACGACGGCTCTCGTAACATTGTGCATTGGTGCCGGTATGGGCACAGCAACGCTCATCGAGCGGGTGTGAGGACACGCATTATGAAATCAGTCGACAGAAACAAGGCTCGGCTTGAACTGAACCGGCGGCAAGGCTTCGAAAGCCGGTTTGGCAAACAGGTAGCCCTGGACCAGATCAACTCCCATATCGCACAGCGTGGCGAACTCTTCCCGCGTCTCGACACCCTCGACGAGAACACGAATGTTCAAGTCCCGGCACATGGCAAGCGTGTGCCGCAAAATGATCTGCCGGGTCGGGTCGGTATCGATGGAACGCACCAGCGCCATATCAATCTTGACCAGATCCGGCGGGAAACTGGCAAGCAGGTTGAGGCCCGAATAACCCGCCCCGAAATCGTCGATGGCGGTGGTGAACCCGTGCCGCCGGTACTCGGTGATGATCGCCTGAACATGGGCCGTGTCGGTCAGCCTCTCGTCTTCGGTAAACTCGAACATGATGCGGCTGACATCAAAGCCGGTTCGCGCCGCAGCCAAAAGCGTGGTGCGGATACAGGCAGCCGGCTCATACACGGCGTTCGGCATGAAATTGATCGACAGTCGCGTGTCATCCCTGGGAAACAGGCGAGCGGCCAGTTCGATCGCCTTGACCCGGCAAGCCTGGTCGAAACGATAGAGCGTGACCGGCGTCAACCGCGAGAGAACAGTCTCGGCCCCCTCGCCGTTCCGCCCGCGAACCAGCGCCTCGTAACCCCAGATGCGCTCCCCACTCACCTCGATGATGGGTTGAAACGCCATGGAAAAATCGAAGTCGAGCGGCACAGCTTCGCGGCAAGCAACACAGGTCATTGCAGCACCTCTGGAGAGCATTTGAGAATTTATGATTCTCTGCACCATACCAGTGTGAATTCTACCAATTCGTTAGCACCCAGGGGTTTGCGTCTGTTTCTTTCTCCCCGGAGGACATCATGACCTACACGAACTTCACGCTGGAAATCGACACCGACGGCATCGCGCTGATTACCTGGGACATGCGCGACAGATCGATGAACATCATTGACGTCTCAGTGATGCAGGACATGACGCGGATCATCGACACCATCACCACGGATGATGCCATAACCGGTGCGATCCTCACGACCGGCAAGGACACGTTCACCGGCGGCGCCGATCTGGACATGATCCGGGGGCTTCTGACGAGCTATCAGTCAGCGCGTCACGAGGATGCCGAGGCGGCCGCAAAAACCCTGTTGGAAGGCTCTCGCGCGTTGTCGCGGATCTATCGCAAGCTTGAGACATGCGGCAAACCTTTCGTCGCCGCCATCAAGGGCATCTGCATGGGCGGGGGAACTGAACTGGCGTTGGCGTGCCACGCGCGTGTTGTGGCCGATACCCCTGCCCTCAAGATTGGGTTGCCGGAAGTCAAGGTCGGCATCTTTCCCGGTGCCGGTGCCACCCAGCGCGTCATGCGCATCTGCGATCCTCAGGCTGGTCTGCAATTCCTGATGCAGGGCAAGCCGCTTGATGCCGCCAAAGCAAAGGCGATGAAGCTCATTGATGCCGCCGTGCCCGAGGCCGACCTGATCGAAACTGCGAAAACCCTGTTGCGCAACGGGGTGTCGCCGCTGAAGCCATGGGATCAAAAAGGCTTCAAGCTGCCTGGTGGGCCCATCTATTCGGCACAGGGATTTCAATTCTGGCCTGCCGCCGCCGCCATCTATCGGAGAGAAACATACGACAATTACCCCGGCGTCCGCTATCTGCTGCAAGCCGTGGTCGAGGGGCTGCAATTGCCGATGGACCTCGCCCTTCAGGTCGAAAGCCGATATTTCGCCAAAGTGCTGCAAACGCCTGAAGCGGGCAACATGATCCGCTCACTTTTTCAGTCCCTGCAAGCCCTGAACAAGCTGGCAAGACGCCCCGTAGACGAGCCGCCAACGCATCTCAAACGGGTCGGCATTCTGGGGGCTGGGTTCATGGGGGCCGGGATTGCACATGTTACCGCAAGTGCCGGGCTGGACGTCACCCTGATCGATCAAACCCAGGAAGCTGCCGACAAAGGCAAGGCCCACTGTCGCAGCCTGCTGACCAAGGCCATCCAGCAGGGGCGTCTGGATGAAGCGGCACGAGACGCCATTCTGACACGCATCACCCCGACAACCGACTTTAGTGCTCTGAGCACCTGCGATCTTGTGATTGAGGCCGTTTTCGAGGATCGCGCCGTCAAGAAAGACGTGACGCAGCGCGCACTCGCCACGATGAAGCCAGATGCAACCTTCGCCTCCAACACCTCCACCCTGCCGATTACGTCCCTCGCAGACGCGGCTGAAGATCCGACACGCTTCATCGGAATCCATTTCTTCTCGCCAGTGGACCGCATGATGCTGGTTGAAGTGATCATGGGGCAGAAAACTGCGCCTCATGCGCTCGCCGTCGCTCTCGATTACGTCAAGGCCGTGAAGAAAACGCCGATCGTCGTCAACGACAGCCGCGGCTTCTACACGACGCGCGTGGTCATGACCTATGTGCGAGAAGGCTTGCTCATGCTGGAAGACGGTGTTCCGCCTGCGATGATCGAGCATGCCGGGCAAATGGCGGGGATGCCGGTCGGGCCATTGGCGCTGGCTGATGAAGTGGCGCTGGACCTTGCCTGGAAAATCGCCCAGGCTGCAAAGGCAGATGCAGGCAAGGCCTATCACCCCTCTGCGTTAGACGAAATCCTCGAAAAGATGGTTGTCACCCGGCAACGCTTCGGGCGCAAGAACGGCAAGGGCTTTTATGACTACGATGGCAAAGCGAAGTCTCTCTGGCAGGGTCTCAGCGAGATCACCGGACCAAGCAGAGCTGCCGAAGACTTTGACATCGACATGTTGAAGCAACGCCTCTTGACGATCCAGGCGCTGGAGACCGCTCGCGTGTTTGAGGAAAAATGTCTGACCGATGTGCGGGAGGCTGATATCGGTTCTATCCTCGGGTTCGGTTTTGCCCCCTTTACCGGCGGCACCTTGAGCTACATCGACATGGTCGGCACCAAGGCGTTCGTATCCCGCTGCTGGGACTTTTCCCGCAAGTATGGCGATCGTTTCAAGCCTACTCCGCTGTTGCGTGAAATGGCGAAAAATGCGGAGACCTTTTACGGTCGCTTTACGGAAGTTGATAAAGATAGTGGCTCTGTTCGCGGCTAGGATGTGAAACCAAGCCATCAAGCATTTTTGGCAGAAAAGACGCATGGACATTGACACGAGAAAAGATCAGGCAAATTATTGAATAATATTGTTTGTTAAACTGGAGCTCAAACGGAGTACGTCTTTTCACGTATTAATGATCTAATATATTTGTTTAATATTGTCGGAAAATTAAAAATAAAACTTCTTGATGTATTTATTTTCACTGTGCAAGCGAGGCATTTTGCTTGATCAAACAACCAATTATTGAATGGGTTACATCAGGTCCTCTCGTTGGCCATGGAAGATTTGATCAGAGCACGCAATCTGAATTGGGCGTCTCTGTTGGAAGAGCACGGCCTGCCGCATGTCTCAGGCGAGGACAATAACGTCCACCTGCCGCTCGAAAGAGTCTTTGCCCTTTTCGAAACGGTTGCGGCCCGGTTGCAGGACGATTCCGTCATGGCAAACCATTTCGGACGCAGCAAACTCGGCTATGGAGGCATCTTCGACTACCTCACGCTATGCAGCGACAGCTTGAGGATGGCGCTGCAACTGATCGCGGAATTCTATCCGATCCGAAGCAACAGCCTGCGCATGTCGCTGACAGAAACCGACAGTGTCGCCATGCTGGAGCTTTACGTCCCAACCCATCTCGGGCCGAACCGTCAGTTCACGCTCGCACTGTTTTCGCTTGTGGCGACGAGGCTGTACTCAGGGCCTTCAGGGACAAGCCGGCGAAGTGTTTGTCGAAATGGCTGTGACGGCCCCTTCCAACCCACATATCCTGCGCGCGAAATTCGGAGACAACTTGCGGTTCGAGAAGACCACGAACCGGTTGATCATCCCCGTGCATTTTCTGGATCTGAAACCACCAATGGCGGACCCCAACCTGTTGCCAATTGTCAAACAGGCGGCGCAGGCCGCGCTGGATATTGCCGCCCCTCAGGCCAATATGACAGGCATCGTCAATGAGGCAATCACACGCGGCTTGAGCGAACAGGAATTCAGCATCAATCAGATTGCCGCCAAGCTCAATCTGTCGTCGCGCAGCCTGCAAAGAGCCCTGGATGATGAAGGCACCAGTTTTCGGGCCTGCCTGGAAAATGTCCGTCAGGTTCTGGCGCTGCGGTTCCTGACCGAAACGTCGAAATCAATCAAATCGATTTCCTATGAACTCGGCTTTGCCGATACCAGCGCCTTTTCGCGCGCGGTGAAGAAATGGTTTGGCCAATCCCCCCGCGCCGTCCGACAACAGCAACCAACGCCGCCGCCATCCTCTCCGGGGGACTAATCGCCCTTGTCAACCGCGCCCAGCCCCAGCGCACGCCGGCATCACATTCTTGCGCAAGACCGCGAGCGAATGCCCAGAAACGTTGCGTTTCACCGCGCA
This sequence comes from Roseibium sp. 10G30-5, assembly GCF_055809635.1. Lineage (NCBI taxonomy): Bacteria > Pseudomonadati > Pseudomonadota > Alphaproteobacteria > Hyphomicrobiales > Stappiaceae > Roseibium > Roseibium sp. 10G30-5. The sequence continues at coordinate 3,157,808 of NZ_CM147918.1, read as the reverse complement.
ATTCCCTACCTAAGAGGAATGGCACTCGTGACACTGGACGACTGATGGCAGACAACACACTTTCCCGATTTCTCGGCGGGTCTCCCGCGCATGTCGCTCTGCGACTGATTTTTCTGTCCTTCGTAGTCGGCGTCATCCTGACAGCGCTTGACCTGCAACCGCTGGAATTGTTCGATATGGTCGGGCGCTTCTTCCAGCGCATCTGGCATATGGGTTTTGATGCTCTTGGCAGCCTTGGTCGCTATTTCCTCGTTGGTGCGGCCATCGTCGTGCCTATCTGGCTCATCTTGCGCCTGCTCGCGATGGGAAACCGACGCTAACGCAAAACGATCGGGCAGGACTTGCTGCAAAATGTGGGGCTTGCCTCGGTTCAGGACTGGGCGTCCTGCCATGCCAGTGCCTGCAGCGAAACAGCGTCAGGTGCCGGTCGGCCACCTCACTGGCGTCGACCGAGTAGCCGCCACCCAAGACGCCGACCAGCGGCAAGCCTTTGCCGCGCACAGAGCTGATCACCATACGGTCACGCTCAATGAGGCCCTCACGGGTCAGCGACAAACGTCCCAGTCGATCGCCTTCATATGGGTCCACGCCTGCGTTAAAAAACACCAGATCCCAGCGGCGTAAGTCCAGCACTTCATCCAGTACGCCCTGCAGACATTCCAAATACGGCGCATCCGTCAATTGGTCTGCCAGCCCCACATCCATGTCCGAGCGTGCTTTCCGCACCGGATAGTTCTTTTCGGCATGCACCGACAATGTGAAAACGCTGTCGTCCTCGGCAAAAATATCCGCCGTGCCATTGCCTTGATGCACGTCAAGATCAATCACCAGCGCCTGACGAATGACGCCATGCGCCTGCATCACCCGGATGGCGACACCCACATCGTTGAAAACGCAAAAACCTGCGCCATGCAGACGCCCTGAATGATGGCTTCCACCAGCTGTGTTGCACGCCAGCCCCTGCTCAAGTGCCAGATAGCCAGCCAGGACGGTTCCCCCGGTGGCAAACCTTGCACGCATCGTTACGTCTTCCTTGATCGGCAAGCCAATTTCCCGCTCGATCTTCGCAGGCACGTCCAGATTGAAAATTCCACGCACATAAGCGGGATCATGCGCCAGCTCCAGCCACTCCACTGGCGCCGCACGAGGGCGGTGAAACTTGTGTCCCCGCAGCAGGCCTTCCTGCTCAATCAGCATGGCCACCTGCTGATATTTGTCCATCGGGAAACGGTGGCCCGGCTTCAGGTCAGCGTGATAACGGGGATGGTGAACAAAGGCGACACTCATGGCGTGGAGTATAGATCTGCACGACCTTGCGGCAAGTCCATTAAATCAGCAAATCGACCTTGACCGGAGGACGTTTCTCGCGCCATTGACAAGGGTACGTTTAAAGGACTTCCCATGACTGCCCCCAGCCCTCTGTCACCACTTCAGCCTCATGCGATCCCGGATGTGACCCATCGACGGGTCTTCGGCATTGCCGTGCCCATGACGCTCGCCTTTCTGTCAACGCCGATGCTGGGCATAGTGGATACGACGGTGACCGGGCGCCTGGGGGATCCCGCGCTGGTGGGCGGCATTGCCGTGGGCGGCGTGATCTTCGATCTGGTCTTCAACTCGTTCAATTTTCTCAGAACGGGCACGACGGGGCTGACATCGCAAGCGCTCGGCGCGCATGAAGACACAGAGATCGGCGCCACTTTCCTGCGCGCGCTTTTCCTCAGCATCTGCATCGGCGCGGTGATGGTTCTTGCGCAACTCATCATTCTACGCGCCGGACTGTGGCTTATCGGCGGATCCGCAGAGGTTCAAGCCGCAACCAGCGCTTATTTCAACGTCCGCATCTACAGCGCGCCCTTCCTGCTAGCCAATTATGCCGTGCTTGGGTGGTTTCTCGGTTTGGGCCGGGCACACACGGGCTTTGTGCTGCAAGTGTTTCTAAACGCCGTCAACATCGTTCTGTCAGTGCTGCTGGGCTTGCATCTGGGTATGGGCATCGAAGGCGTTGCGCTGGCAACCGTCATTGCCGAAATCTCCACCTTCGTGCTCGGCGTCGGTCTGGTGATCACCAGCGTTCACGGCAAAACCTGGCCTGCGCGCAGTGTCGTCTTTCAAAAAGACAAGCTGTTGCGCATGATGTCGGTCAACCGCGACATCATGATCCGCTCGTTCTCGCTGTTGATCGGCTTTACCTTCTTTACCGCCCGCTCCGCCGCGCATGGGGATGTGACCCTGGCCGCCAACGCCATTCTGGAAAAGCTTTTCATCACCGGCGCCTATTTTCTCGACGGACTGGCAGCCGCCGCAGAACAGCTCTCCGGCACGGCGGTCGGCGCGCGCAGCCGTCCGCATTTCGTCAAGGCAGTCAAACTGACCCTGTTCTGGTCGCTAACACTCTCGCTCGTGCTGTCGCTGTTCTATCTGACCGTCGGTCACGCGATGATCGACCTGATGACAACAGCCCCGCTGGTGCGTGAGCAGGCCAGAATTTATCTGCCATGGGTGGCCGTCATGCCCATCGCGGGCGCGCTGGCGTATCAGATGGATGGGGTGTTCATCGGCGCAACCTGGTCAACCGACATGCGCAACATGATGGTGCTGTCCCTGGCAATCTACATCGCTGCTTACTATTGCCTTGCACCGATCTGGGGCAACAATGGTCTTTGGTTGGCGACCGTGATCTTCGTCAGTTGCCGTGGGGTGTCGCTCGCGCTGATGTGCCGCAAACGGACCCGCACGCACTTTGCAGCACAGGCCACCTGACAACACTCGCGCGACGCAGAAGACACCTTGTTTTGCCAGCACATGAGTGAGCGCTCCGGCAGGTTGTAACTCAGTCGATTTCGCGCAGAGCCCAGCTTTCGACACTGCTGTCACGCGCGTCACGCAAGGACGCATAGCCACCCTCGTCAAGACGCGCCACCAACCCTTCCAGAATAGAAGGCACCAACGCCATGCCTTTGAAGACCAAGGAGGAATAAACCTGAAGCAGATCGGCACCTGCGGTAATTTTCTGCCAAGGCAGTTTCCGCACTGTCGATGCCACCAACACCAATCAGCGGCAAATCCGGACCGACGAGTTGGCGGGTGCGGGCCAGCATGATTGTTGCCCGGCTGAACAGCGGGCGACCTGACAGCCCCCCCGCTTGATCCCTGTTCGGATCAGCGGACAGACCGTCGCGTGACAGGGTCGTATTGGAAACGATCAACCCATCGAGGTTATGCGTCAGAACTTCGGCTGTGATGTCTTCAAGTTCGGGCTGCGACACATCGGGAGCAATTTTCAGGAACACCGGCACGGTAAAGCCCGTGGCATCGGCCCTCTCGTCGCGCTCCTGCATCACCTTGCCCAAAAGCTCGGCCAGAGCCGCGCGCGCCTGTAGATTTCGCAGGCCCGGCGTGTTGGGCGATGAAATATTGACGGTAAAGTAGCGCGCTACCGGATACATCTTGCGGATGCCCGCCACATAATCACCGACGCGATCATCCGTTTCCTTATTGGCTCCAACATTAATGCCAAGGATACCACCGCGAGCATTGCGACGCTGCAAGCGCGCAAGCAGGGCGGAATGACCGTCATTGTTGAATCCATACCGGTTGATGACCGCTTCATCGTTAAGCAGCCGAAATGCCCGTGGCCGTGGATTGCCTGACTGCGGCTTTGGCGTCACGGTTCCAACTTCGGTAAAGCCGAAGCCCGCCCGCAGCAGGGCATCAGGCACTTCGCCATTCTTGTCGAAACCGGCTGCCATTCCAAGCGGATTGGCGAACAGAAGCCCGGCCACTGACACTGCAAGACGCGGGTCCATAACCTTGCGCTGTGGTGGCAGCAGGCCCTTCTTCAACGCCTTGAGCGTCACGAGATGGGCTGTTTCGGCGTCCAGTTTGTGCAGACCACCCAGCGCCAGCCTATCGATGAAGGAAAAAGTCATTGATCCAGATCCGGAAAGTCATGAACACCGTTGTCGCCGACTGGCAAAGGCTTGACCCAACGGGCAGCGGACACAGGCAAGGGGGCATAGAGATGCGGGAACAATGCGCCGCCACGCGATGGCTCCCAGCGCAGTGCAGCGCCGAAGGTTTCCGAGTCAAACGCCGCAAGCAGAAGATCGGCCTGACCGGCAAAGTGCTTCGCAGCCGTTTCGCCAGCCTGCTCGGCGGTCGAGAAATGAATGTAGCCATCGGCGAGATCCACCGGTGCACCCTCAAAGACGCCATCCGCAACAGCCTTCTCCCAAAGCGCGCGAGGCACAATCTTGTAGATACCGACCATCTCCATCATCCTTCTGGTTGTTGCCCGTTGTCCCTTGCGACCCGAGAGCGTGAAACCCTGCACAAAACCGCCTGCGCAAAGTGCGCGGAGCCTATAACCCGACCCGCCACCAAACAAGATACCAATACGCGCCTCGCTGGAAATTCATAGGAAATTGGCAACCAAGACAATCATCAGCACGCCCAAACCGGACGGAACCGGCTATTTTGAATGAGACAGCCTAGGGAACCACTCCGGAAATACGCTTTAAAGGACGGCATGAATTGCGGAACCTTGCCTGAGGCCAACAGAGTGCACCGGATCTGCCGGCTTGTAACGACTGACGAGTTTTCACCGCTCTTGCGCTGACGAGCCCGGGCCTAGTGAAGGATTTTGCATGAACGGAGGGGAATATGCTGCTGCATGAGCAAGTCTGGGAGGGAATCGATCGGCTTGCCCTACGCAACGGCCTGTCCACATCCGGTCTGGCAAAAGCAGCCGGACTAGACCCCACTACCTTCAACCGCTCCAAACGCTTCGCCACCGATGGCCGACCCCGCTGGCCCTCGACGGAATCGCTCGCCAAGATCCTGGAAGCCACTGGCGAAAGTCTGCAAGACTTTCTGGATGGCACCACCCAGCGAAAAATACCGGCGCGTCCCCGTGGCGACGACGGTTTCGAATTGCCGCTCCTGCGCTGGCAGAACATCAGCCTTGGCGAAGCCTTTCGGGATGATGGCAGTCTGAAAGGAGGACTGTGGGGCACACTGGATTTTGGCAGCCCAAAGCGCAAACGCACGCTGTTTGCCCTCGAAGTGCTCGACGCCACCCTCACACCGCTTTATGGTCCGGGCACCGTCCTGATCGCTGATCGTCATTCCGCCCTGCGCAAATCCGACAGGGCATTGATCGGTTGGAAGGATGGTCATCTGGAAGCGATGATCTTTCACAAACGCTCAAGCGCAGCTATCATTTTCGAACACCCCGCACATGTCGGGGTCGAGATCAGTGCAGCGCGCGAACAAATTGCCTGGACCGCCCGTATTCTATGGGCAAGCCAGTAGCAAAATAGCAATGCTGCCTGTGGCTCAATGGAGCGCACCGGCTGTGCCAAATGATTTGCCGCATAGCCGAAGATCGACGGCAACAGGAGCAGCGCCGACCCGGCGTTAATTGAACGTCATGAGTTTCTATCGCGCTATTCGGACTCCAGTGCTGCTGCTCGCCTTCGCAGGAGGCGCAGTTGCATGGCTTGTTCTGGTGCCACCGCCGCGCATGCCGGAGGACCAAAGTGCTGCCGAAAGGGCTCGGCGCGCGCATGAACGGCAACGCCCTGTTATTGCGGCAAAGCCTGTCGATCTGGACAAGATTGCTGCGGCATCGGCAGCACCTCTGCCCGTGCAACTGCGCAATGTTGCCCCGAACGGCGTTGTGACCCCAATCGTTTCAGCTCCGCTTCAGCGGTTGCCGGATGCCATAAACCCCAACCCTGTACTGGAACCAAAGCATGTTGCCGACATCGCCTTGCCGAAGGAAGCCGTGAAACTTGTCCGGCCAACGGTGCCCGAGGCGGGTGTGCTGCTAGCGGGCGACATGCGCATCCATCTGGCTCATATCAGGCCGCTGACCCTTGCCACAACCTGCGCCGCAACGACCGGCGAAAACTGGCCCTGCGGCGCCCGCGCGCGCACCGCCATGCGTGGTGTCTCGCGCGTGTCGCAAATCACCTGCGATCATTTTGTGAAACAAGGCCCGCAAGACTTTGTGGTACAGGTGCCATCGCTACAATATTGATCTGTCGAAATGGCTGGTGACCTACGGCTGGGCCGAGCCAACAGACGACGCCCCAGATGATTACAAAATCTTGGCCGAGACTGCGCGACAAGAGAAAAAAGGCCAATGGAACAGCAATTGGCAGCCCCTCCTGCCATCACTTGCGGCTGACAGCGCCACAACGCCCGGTGTTGATCCGGATCTGAATGATCTGGATCTTGCGGCCGACGATTCTCCATCCACTCCCGATACGCTTCTTTCTGGCGAACCCACGACCCTGAACCAGTTGCTCGGCCAGCCCGCCACCACCCCGACGCCCAGTCAGTGAACAGCTTTACGCGCGGCTACGCCTCGCTGTCCGTTAAACTCACCACCGCATTTTCTGGTCCTTCGATGGTCAGAGTAACGCCATCGGGAGTGAAGGTGCGATCCAGAACGGTCAAGCCGGACTGCGAAATACGGCGCTCAATCTCGGCGCTGTCGGCGAAGGTCGCGTCCACCGTACCAACGGACGTCTTGATGTAGGGAATGAGCAGCGCATTGTTAATGGCAGCGGCCGCCGCGCCAGAATAGGCTCGGGCGAGACCACCACCACCCAGTTTCGTGCCGCCGAAATAGCGCACGACGATCACACCAACATTGATCAGTTCTGTACCGATCAATACTTTCAGCGTCGGCATACCGGATGTGCCGGAGGGTTCGCCGTCATCCTTGCCGCTTTCTTCGATCTGACCGTCCTCCAGAAGACGGCGATGCGCGGTGACGAAATGATTGGCCTTGCGATGCTCGCCGCGCAAAAATTCAAGCTTGGCGTCAAACTGATCAAAGGGCACCAGAAAGGCGAGAAACCGGGATTTCCGATCCTCCAGATAGCCTTCTACTTCCTGTTCGATTGTTTTAAACGCCATTATCGACCAACCCTTTGTCGCTCAAAGGTTTGGAGATTTAAAATGCTTGGACAGCTTCAGCGCCTGGCACATGGTAGTTGGAGCCGATGCCCTCGCCGTAAAGACTTCTGGGGCGCTCCGCCATGCGCTCATAAACCAGTCGGCCCACGGTCTGCCCGTGCTCCAGAATAAAAGGCACGTCATGGGACCGCACTTCCAGCACAGCCCTTGAGCCGACACCCCCTGCCACGGCCGCGCCAAAGCCCGGGTCAAAGAAGCCTGCATAGTGAACCCGAAACTCACCCACGAGCGCATCGAAGGGCACCATTTCGGCAGCATAGTCGGCAGGCACATGCACGGCTTCCTGGCTCACCAGAATGTAAAATTCGTTCGGATCCAGAATGATTTCGCAGGCGCCACGCCGATAAATCGGCTCCCAGAAGGACAAGGGATCCTGAATGTCGATGGCATCCACATCAATCAGACCGGTGTGATGCTTGGCGCGGTAGCCGACGAGCGAATTCTCGCCTTGCCCCTGCAAGTCAATCGACAATTGCACGCCGCCACCAATGCGCTCATTGCCGCCACTCACCAGTGTCTGGTTGCGATGCACACCTTCAAGCTCGGCATCGCCAACCAGAGACAGTCCACGCCGAAACCGGATCTGGCTAAGACGCGATCCCGCACGCACAAGGATCGGGAACGTCAATGGTGAAATTTCCGCATAAAGCGGCCCCATGTAGCCTGCGGGCACTGTGTCGAAGGCAAGGCCCTGATCGGTGATCACACGGGTAAAGACGTCCAATCGTCCTGTCGAACTCTTGGGATTGGCGGTGGCCGAAATATCACCGGGAAGTGCGAGCGCTTCCTGCAAGGGCACAATATAAACACAGCCCGTTTCCAGAACCGCGCCCTCACGAAGATCAAAGGTATGCAGCTTGAACGCCTGCAATTTGTCCAACACCGTGGTCCTGGGACCGGTGAGAAAACTGGCGCGCACCCGGTAGGCCGTGCTGCCAAGGCGCAGGTCCAGACTGGCGGGTTGGATCTGACCGTCAACAGGCGGCAGATCCGCCCGGATCACACCTTGCGCAAACATGGTTTCAATGGTCTGAGCCGGAAGAATGCCGGCGGCAGGCGTGGTCATGATGTCCCGGATCCCTGTGCGGTGCCTTGTTGCAGTGTGATTAACGGATGACACGGCTCCCGCCAACCGGTTTTGCAGCGAAAGATGCAAAACCGCGCCAGCCTGACATCAAGAGTCTCGCAGATACCTTGCAGAACCGGCTGAGATTGACGTCCTTGCGCTTTTGGCCTAAGCATAACGACATCGTTAGAAGTGGTGATTTTGGCCGGCCGGCTTGCAGCCACGTTAAACAAATAGCTAAGGGGCCGGGTTGCAAAACCCCGGCTTAGGCCGGGTTTTTTTGTATTTCGGAGCATGACACATGAGCACCAACGAGACTGAAGCCAACAAAAACTGGCGTGCGGCAACCCAACTTGTCCATGGCGGAACAATGCGGTCCCCCTTCAGCGAAACCTCGGAAGCCATGTATTTGACGCAAGGATTCGTCTACGATACTGCCGAATTGGCGGAATCGCGTTTCAACGGCGAAAATCCAGGTTACGTCTATTCACGCTATGCCAACCCGACAAACACCATGCTGGAAGACCGCATCAAAGGTCTTGAGGGTGCCGAGGCCTGCCGCACCACCGCCAGCGGCATGGCTGCCGTCAATCTGGCGCTGATGGCCAGCGTCAAGGCTGGCGACCATGTGGTGGCTGCCAAGGCCCTGTTCGGGTCCTGCCGCTACATTATCGAAACCCTGCTGCCGCGCTACGGTGTGGAATCGACACTGGTCGACGGCACGGATCTTGAGCAATGGAAGGCTGCCGTCAAACCGAACACCACGGCTCTGTTTCTGGAAAGCCCAACCAACCCGACGCTGGAAATCATCGACATTGCAGCGGTGGCAGACATCGCCCATTCAGTTGGCGCTCGCCTGATTGTCGACAACGTCTTTGCCACGCCGATCTTCCAGTCACCACTGAAGCTCGGCGCCGATGTCGTAGTCTATTCCGCCACCAAGCACATTGATGGTCAGGGCCGCGCCATGGGAGGGCTGGTGCTCTCCGATCAGGCGTGGATCGAAGACGAGGTGATGCCTTTCGTCAAGCACACCGGCCCTCATATGAGCCCGTTCAATGCCTGGGTCCTGCTCAAGGGCCTGGAAACCCTGTCGCTGCGCGTTACTCAGCAGGCAGCTAATGCGGCGGCTGTTGCCGATTTCCTTGCCGATCACGCAAAGGTTGCACGGGTCATTTATCCAGGCCGTGATGACCACCCACAGGCCGACGTTGCGAAACGCCAGATGACTGGTGGCTCAACCATGATTGCTCTTGAAGTGGCAGGCGGCAAGCAGGCGGCCTTCGACGTCTGCAATGCGCTGAACATCGTCAAGATCTCGAACAACCTCGGCGATGCCAAAAGTCTGGTCACCCACCCGGCCACGACGACGCACCAGTCGATGACCGAGGAGGCACGGGCCGAGCTGGACATCAACGACGGTCTGCTGCGTCTCTCCATCGGTCTGGAAGACAAGGACGACCTGATTGAAGACTTCGCCCGCGCACTGGACATGATCAAGTAGCTCGAACGCTCCACAAGCTTTTTAACGAGGCGCCAGAGCCCATCGCAAGACGGGGTTGCTGGTGTCTCGTGACGTTTAAGGCACCTCAACGCAAGGCGCACTGACACCGTGATGGGCAACATTTCCTGATAGCTTGTCAGAGGTGAAAAGTTCTGGCGCGTTCTGGCAGGGCCTTGATCCAATAGGTTTTTGCAGAAATTCGTCCAAGAGACGAAAAGAAATAAACGGCTCCCTTTCGCGCCACGCTCATTGGCCTTATAAGCCTTTGCAGCAAGACCATGCGCCTGACAGCCATCATCGAGGGAGCTCACGTGTCGGGACAATATCGCGCCGTCACGAATGGCATAGAAGTTTCTGTAGAACCCTATTATCTGGACGATGACTCGGACCCGGAAGCGGGTCACTATGTCTGGGCCTATGTGGTTGAGATCCGCAATGGCACGCGCCAGCGTGTCCAGTTGCGTTCGCGCTACTGGAAGATCACGGACGCACTCGGTCGCGTCGAAGAAGTCAGTGGTGCTGGGGTTGTCGGCGAAGAACCGGTCATCGAACCTGGACAGACCTTCGAATATTCGTCCGGTTGTCCGCTGCGCACCAACTCGGGCATCATGTTGGGCACTTACAAGATGGAGAGCGAAGACGGCTCCTCCTTTGACGTCACCATTCCCGCATTTTCTCTCGATCTTCCAGATGCGGTTCACAGTCTGAACTGAATGCTGCTGTGGCTCGGATCGTGAGTGCCCGGCCAAGCCCGTGAAGACTGAGAAAAACGCCACAAACCGGCGCCTGCCCCCAGTTGTACGTTGACGCGCCGCACCGCCTTTTCTAGTGTCGCCTACACTTTACGTCCCGACGTTTCAGGAACGTATTGCGACGACCTCATTCATCACAACATCAAGAACAGACCCAACGATCATGACAGAAAACGCCCTGCCTCCGCTTGACCTCTCGCCCGAGTTCATTGAAGCGGCCCGGACTTCCAAAGCCTGTACCCTTTGAAGAAGCGCGCAAACTGGTCAAACGGATCGAGAAACGGGATCCGTCAATTCCGGTTCTGTTCGAAACCGGCTATGGTCCCTCGGGCCTGCCGCATATCGGCACCTTTGGCGAGGTGGCCCGCACAACGATGGTGCGCACGGCGTTTCGCCTGCTGACCGAAGACAAGGTGCCGACGCGCCTGTTGTGCTTCTCCGATGATATGGACGGAATGCGCAAGATCCCGGAAAGCGTGCCGGACATGGCGGCGCTGAAGCCATATCTTCAGATGCCATTGAGCGCCGTGCCGAACCCATTCGACAGCGAGCACAAGAGTTTTGCTGCGCACAACAATGCTATTTTGCGCCGCTTTCTGGATCACTTCGGCTTCGACTACGAGTTCATCAGCGCGACCGAGTATTACAAGTCCGGCAAGATGGACAACATCCTGCAGCGGGTAGTCGAACGTTTTCAGGCGGTGATGGATGTCATGCTGCCGACGCTTGGCGAAGAACGTCAGGCGACCTACAGCCCGTTCCTGCCGATTTCGCCAAAGAGCGGTCGTGTGCTCTACGTGCCGATGAAGCACGTTGATGCGGAAAACGGCACAGTGACCTTCGATGATGAAGACGGCGAAGAATGCACGCTGTCGGTCAAGGGCGGCAACGTCAAGCTGCAATGGAAGCCTGACTTCAGCGCCCGTTGGGCCGCTCTCGGCGTGGACTTTGAAATGTTCGGCAAGGACCACGGCCCAAACATGCCGGTCTATGACAACATCTGCAAGGCTCTGGGGGGCACTCCGCCTGAGCACTTTGTCTATGAGCTGTTTCTGGCAGACGATGGGGCTAAAATCTCCAAATCCAAGGGCAACGGCCTGACCATCGACGAATGGCTGACCTATGCTCCGACCGAAAGCCTTGCCCTCTACATGTTCCAGAAGCCCAAGACCGCCAAGAAGCTCTACTTCGACGTGATCCCGAAGGCCGTGGACGAATATTACACCTTTGCCTCCAAGTATCAGACGATGCCGGTGGAGCAAAAGCTGCAGAACCCGGCCTGGCGATATTCACTCTGGCCGCGTGCCGGATCTCGACATGCCGGTGCCCTTTGCCATGCTGCTCAACCTCGTGTCCGCATCGAATGCCGAAAACAAGGATGTGCTGTGGGCCTTCATCACCCGCTATGCCCCGGGCGTCACGTCTGACACCCACCCGCATCTGGATGCGCTGGTCGGCTATGCAATCCGTTACTTCGATGATTTCGTCAAGCCGAACAAGTCGTTTCGTCCGGCAGACGATGTCGAGCGCGCCGCACTCGAACATCTGGAAGCCGTTCTGGCCGCCCTGCCCGCCGATGCGGATGGTGCGCAGATACAGGACGCCTGCCTCGACGTGGCCCGCCCGATCGAGCGCTATCAGGATCTGAAGAAAACCGGCCCAGATGGGGGCCCCGGCGTGTCTGTCGTCTTCTTCCAGATGCTGTATCAGGTTCTCCTTGGTCAGGAACGCGGACCACGTTTCGGCTCCTTCGTTGCGCTTTATGGTATCGAAGAAACACGCAATCTGATCAAGAAGGCGCTGTCCGGCGAACTGACCAATTGATCCGCATCGCAGCGATCTGATCCGGTCTCAAGGAAGGCGGCTCATGGAGCCGCCTTTTTTCTTGGCGCGTCCATCCATCGTCTCCCCTCTCGCAACTCATTTGCGTAAGCTCCGGCAAAGCGCCTATGATCCTCCCTTTCAGATGCAACCTGCATCACTTGAAGGAAAGTCCCGTGTTCAAGTCGCCCGCAGGGTCTGCTGTTCCGGCAACCCTGAAAATCTATTACGACGGCGAATGTCCCTTCTGTTCGCGATATGTCGGCCTGCTGCGCCTGCGCGAGAGTGTCGGACCAGTCAGTCTGATTGATCTGAGACATGCGCCCGAGGCCCGACAGGCACTGGCGAATGAAGGGTTCGATCTTGATGAGGGCATGGTGGTCGACTGGGCGGGCCACCGGCTCAGTGGCGCCGATGCGGTCAATACGCTGGCATTGCTGTCAACGCCCGTCAACATCTTCAACCGCCTGAACCGATTGATGCTGTCCTCACCGCGCAGCTCAAAGTTGCTCTACCCGGTCTTGCGAGCAGGTCGCAATGCGACCTTGCGGATGCTCCGCCGCAAACGGCTGGCGCACTCCTCCTCCTGACCGATTCAGACCTGTGACTTATGTCACGGATACAAAAAAACCCGCCAGAGAGAACCGGCGGGCTTTGATTCCTTGCGCAAAAAGGCAGATCAAGCGGCGCGAATATCCATCAGGAATTTTTCAACCTGCTTGCTCAACTGCTCCGACCGCTGGCTCAGGCTCTGAGCCACCGCCGTGACTTTGCTTGCAGTCGTGCCGGTTTCACGGGCTGCTTCTGTCACATCCGCAATATTATGGCTGACGTTGAATGTACCCAATGCGGCTTGTTCAACGCTGCGCACGATCTCCGAGGTTGCGACATTCTGTTCTTCGACCGCGGACGCCACGACTGTGGCAATCGCGTTGATGTCCTTGATCGTGGTGCTGATCGACTGGATCTCCGCGACCGCATCCCCTGTCTCACTCTGAATCGTGGAGATCTGGGCGTGGATCTGGTCTGTCGCCTTGGCCGTCTGCGTAGCCAATTGCTTGACCTCGGCCGCGACCACGGCAAAGCCCTTACCGGCGTCCCCGGCACGCGCGGCCTCGATGGTGGCATTCAGCGCCAGCAAGTTGGTCTGGGCCGCAATGGTGGAGATCACTTCCAGCACATCCCCGATCTGCTGACTGGAGCCGGCCAGCCCCTGGATCTGCGCATTCGTGCGATCCGCCTGCTGCACGGCAAGTGCTGCGATCTTGGAGGATTCCGACACCTGCCGCGCGATTTCCTGAATGGAGGCGGAGAGCTGCTCGGAGGCCGTGGCAATGGACTGCACGTTGGTCGAAGCCTGTTCCGAGGCCGCCGCAACCGTGGACGCCCGCTGATTGGTGCTCTCAGCAATGCCCGACATGGCAACCGCCGTATCCTGCATCTCCGACGAGGTGTCGGCGACCAAGGTCAGCAGCGAGGAAACGTTCTCGTCAAATTCACGGATGAGAACCTGAAGATGAACGGCGCGTTCTTCTTCACGACGTGCTTCCTCCTTTTCACGAAGTGTCGCATGTTCCGCCATGATCATGCTTTGCTTGAAGACATGTACCGCATCGGCCATCTCGCCAATTTCATCGCGGCTGTCCTGGTACGGAATTTCCGTTTCCTTGGCGCCAGCGGCCAATTGCGTCATGGCTTCGGTGATGGACCGCAGAGGACGCGAAATGCTCTGCCCCACCAAACGACCAATCACCATCGACAGAATGATCGCAATCAGCGAAACACAAACAGTCGCCCGCAAAATACGCGAGATCGCCGTCGATGTCGTGTTGCCCAAAGTCTCGCTTTCAACTTCATAGCTCTTGGCCAGCTCATTTAGATTGGCGCGCAAAAGCGCGCCGTTCTGGCTCATCGCAGTGTCATTCGCCCGAACTTTCAGGGCCGACTGAGACATGGCGAGTGCGAGTTTTTCATAGGTCTCAAAACCCGCTTTGACTGCTTTGATCTTGGCCCGAAGCTGTGGCGTCTGATCCAGCCCGGCAGCCTTGTCGAGATGCTTCTTGAACGCTGCGAGAGCGTCGATGAACAGGTCATAAGCCTTGGGATCATCTCCAAGGAACTGAAAGGAATAAACGCGGGCATCCATGATGGCCTGCTGCGCCTGGGACAAGGCGTTCAGCAAATTCTCATCCGTGATTTCATGCGCCTGCTCGCGCGCCTCTTCAAGAGGAGAAAGGATACTGGGCACCGTTGCCACGGTTCCTTGCAGGTCAGCCTGTTCGGTTTGCATCAAGGCAATCTGTTTTTCAGTGGCGACCGCATACGCCTCAACGTTGTCCTGAACTGTTTTGACTTGCTTCAAGTGAATTTCATCGGTGTCCTTGCGCAAGGAGATCATGCGGCCGCGCAGACCTCTCAGCAGCTCGCTGACCTCATTCGGAACGTTTTTGAGACTTGGATTGCTCAGGTACGAGGCGAGCAGTGCATGCAGACGCTGCACTTCCAGATTAATCTCGGTGACTTGCTGGGCAGTCGCATTTCGCGACTTGAATGTTTCGAAGCCGACCTGGCTTGATCGTGTCTGATAGATGGTGAATGCGCTAAACAGAAGCAGCAGTAGCGTCATCAGAAAAAAACCTGCAGAAATGCGGGTCTTGATTTTCAGCTTTTTCAACATTTGGCTTAGCATCCGAAGCAAAAAGGAACAGCGGAAGTGGAGGCTTCCCAGTGTCAACACCGCGCTGACAAGTCACTTCTTTGTCGCTTCGATCTAATATTGCGTTAAAATAATAGAATTTCATAAAACTGTCACACAACACGTAGAGCTGTCATATTACAAGAGAAAATAAAAAATATAAATTTCCAGAAAATCATAAAGTTACTTTAAATTGATTTCAGAAAATCATATATACGCGATAAATACATGAAAATAACTAAAGAGAATCATTTTTTATTTGAAATAAAGATATCTCTCAAAAACATGAAATAACTTTAGTAGCTAGAAAATTGTCAATACGACGGAGTTATTTACTCTTCTAACATTGCGGTAAATAGCAAGCCCTGCTTGAAAAAGCGTGGCAACGCCCTATCCGTCCCGCTGTTGGCCAAGCTCCCTCACCTCGGCTCGAAGCATGCGCAACTCGTCAAGAATGGCCTGCTGATCAGCGGACACGCCCCTGCCCTGCTCCAGACGAAGCTCATCCTCGACAGCTTGCAGATGCTCTTCCTGCATGGCGGAGACGATAATCCCGATGAACAGGTTCAGCACGGTGAAGGCGGTACACAAGATGAAGGGCACAAAAAACAATACAGGCATAAGGGAACACCTCCATCACCGGGCGAACAATGCCCATGGACCAGCTTTCCAGCGTCATGATCTGGAACAGCGTATAGATCGAGCGACCAAGCGTGCCGAACCAGTCGGGAAAGGCTCCCCCGTAGCGTTGCGTGGCAATGACAGCGAAGACGTAAAAGACCAGCGCCATCAGAACCATGATCGAGGCCATGCCCGGCAGAGCGGCCACCAACCCGCCAATGACTCGCCGCAAGGACGGCACAACTGATATGAGCCGCAGCACACGCAGAATGCGCAAGGCACGCAGGACGGAGAATGGCCCGGCCACAGGCAGCAGGCTGATGCCCACGACGGCGAAATCGAACAGGTTCCACGCCCCAGTGAAGAAACGCGGACCGGCAACGTAAATTCTCAAGGCAATTTCAACACAGAAAACCCAGAGAACGACTGTATCGACCCATTCCAACAAAGACCCTGCCCGCCCGATAATCTGACTGGACGTCTCAAGACCCAAAGTGATGGCATTGACAACAATCAATGTGACGATCGCAGCCTCCCATTGGCGCGATTGCAACAGCTTCCCGATCTTCTTGCGCATTTCACCTTCCTGCCAACCCACTCATCCCCGTCAGATGGCGACTTTTGATCAGAGCAGCAAGAGCAAGCAAAAGGTCTGTTGGTGACATTTTCTTGTTCCCGGTTGCTGCTTGACAGCATCGCTCCCAGGGATCAGATATGGTCAGACTGATGCGGGTGTAGCTCAATGGTAGAGCAGTAGCTTCCCAAGCTAACGACGAGGGTTCGATTCCCTTCACCCGCTCCAGCCATTCCCTCCAGAATTAGTCGATCACATTCCGCACCACCCGAGGTTTGAACCACCAACGCTTAGGGTGTGGGCGCTTATGTGATTATGCTGGACGAGGCGGTTTGGCTTTGCGCCTCCTTTGCTGCGACACGCCGTGGGGCGTCTTGTTCCATCGAAACGGAGCGTGGCAGAACTCAAGCACAGCCGCATAAAAGGCAATGCTGGTGCACAGCCAATAGATCGGCACGGCCACTGCATCACTCAGGCGGACACCGTAGCCGCGCCGCACTGACGACAGAACAGTTGTCGCCAGAACACCTGAATACCCGAAGCCAATTCCCGACAGACAGACCGTTTTAAGCAGCGCTCCGTGGAGTCCCACCCAGTCAGGCAACGCCAGAAGCCCGCTGCTGTAGGCGACAAGGGTCATCAAACCGACCGGCACCAGCGCAATCATCAGAAAGCTGCCAGCGATCATGGCAAACATCGCCAAGGCCTGCAGCGCGCCAATTTCACGAAAGCTGAGCACGGGATCGCGCAAATGTACCAGCAGCGTCTGAATCCACCCCTTATGCCAACGGGTACGCTGTGCCAACCAAGCCGACCATGTCACCGGCGCTTCCTCAAAGGTGGAACTGGGCAACACACCCAGCCGATGCCCGAAGCGCGCCAACCGAACGCCCAGATCCGCATCCTCCGTGACATTATAAGCATCCCACCCACCCACTTCGCGCAGGACATCCGTGCGGAAGTGATTGGATGTGCCCCCGAGAGGGAAAGCCCAGCCCCGTCGATGAAACCATGGCAGGATCTGATCGAACAGACAGCCGTACTCCAACGCAAATTGACGCGCAAAAAAGCTCTCATGCGCATTATCAATCGCCAGCCGCGCCTGAAGGCAGGACACATCGGCCGGCGCCAGGGCGAAAAACAAAGCGGCCTTCTTGAGTTGATCCGGGTCTGGACGATCCTCCGCATCATACACCGTCAAAAATTCGCCAACAGCTCTCTCCAGACCGAAAGTCAAAGCCCGCGGCTTGGTCTTGGGAAAGCCCTGCGGCACAGTGAGAACCTCCATGCCCTCCTGCAATCGGCCGACAAAGGCAAGCCGGGTTTCGGTGTCTTCAGGCTCCAGAAGGAAAATCACCTGAAGTTTGTCGCGCGGATAGTCAAATGCCGCCATGGCCCGAACCAGATCCGGCACGACCGCTGCCTCTTTGTAGAGTGGCACCAGAACCGTATAGCTTGGCCAGCGAATATCCCCGTGATTGAAACGCTCCGGCAGCGCATAGTCGATGGGGTCCGGCAAGCTGGCCAGAGCTCCCATGCAGCGCGCGCCACCAATCAGGACCGACAACGCCGAAACGAGCAGCACCGACAGCTGCGTCACGAATGCCACGGGAACGACAAAGCCCACGAGAAATGACAGGAGTGCAGTTGGAACCAGCAGACGCTGTAGGGGGAAAGCCTTTCTTTTGCGGAAAATTCCGGAAAACGCCTTTCCAGAGCAGCCAGCGGCGTGTCAGATTTATGCGAAGCGCCTTTCAAGGCTGACGGCGTTGTTATGCTGACGGAATGGCGCAATTGGGGAAATCGATCGAAATGCGCGCTAACCTCTTCAAACTCCGAGTATTGCGGCGCAATAACATAGGCACGCCCCTCTCCGTGCGAGCGCATCGGCACAGGCCCACGCCCGTCGAGCCTTGGCCCCAGCGCGCCCTGCGCAGCCTCACAGTGCAGGGCAAAGCCATCTTCCGCGCAAAACCGGGCCCCACAAATCTCCGCAAGAGCACTATAAGCCGCTGTTTCGGAGACATAAGAATGTTTAACCAGGTATTCGGCAGGCGCGACACCAGCAGCATCGCTTTTTCTCAAGGCCAGCCTGAGTGCGTGATCAGAAAGCCCTCTGAAATGATGGACTTCCAGATCCCCGGACCAGGTTTCGCGCATCACCACACTCCCCAACCCAAAATATATTGTAAAAAATACTTAGAATACTACAAATTAACGCAAGGTCATTTTAATCAAGAACAAAAAAGAAAAGCAATAACCTTGTTCGCAGGTTACCTGAGCGTCTTGGTGGCGGTCGTGTGTGGATCGACTTTGGCTCTGGCGGCCGATGCGTCTCCACCATCACTGGACGCTCCTTTGCCATGGAACCCGCAACTTGCCGTCGAACGCCCAGAAGACATTCCGGCAAAACTCGAATTCATCGCCAGCGATGATTTCCCGCCTTTTGTGTTCCGCAATCAGGATCATGAACTGGTCGGGTTCAATGTGGATCTGGCGCGCGCACTCTGCACCGAGTTGAAAGATGCCTGCGCTCTGAAGATCATGCCGTTTGATCAGCTGGTGCCTTCTCTGCTGAAAAAACAAGGCGACGTGATTGCCGCTGGCCTGCAACCCTCGGCAGAGACCCTTGGGAAATTGACTTTTTCTCGCAACTACATCCGGCTTCCCGCCCGGTTTCTGGTGCGCAAGACGGACGCGCACCAGTTTAGCGAGAATGCTCTGGCGGGAGAGCGCATAGCGGTGCTGAAGAATTCACGTTATGAGGCTTTTACCCGAAAATTCTGGCCGGAGGTGGAGACACTTGCCTTTCCCTTGCGAGAAAAAGCCCTGGAGGCCTTGCAGGATGGCCGTGCCGACGCCGTGTTCGGGGATGGACTGGCACTGTCCTTCTGGACCACCAGTGAGGCTGGCAAAGACTGCTGCACACTGGTTGGCGGGCCATGGCTGGAACCGGGGTACTTCGACCGCGGCTTATCGCTCGCCATGCGCGCCGATGACACGACCACTGCTCAGGCCATTGATTTCGCACTTGATGCCCTGATCAAGAACGGCAAGTATCAGGAAATTTACTTGCGCTATTTCCCAGTGCCATTTCTGGATTAGCCTACGCACGCGTGAGCATGCCAACAGGGCACGACATCACCGGGCGAGTTGACACGACGCCCCATGGCACGGACTGCACCTTTCATCAAGGTCTGGTCCTTGCGCAAACAACAGGACTTCCATGACAGATTTTCTTTGGACACCGGCTTCGAACGGATCAGCCCGCGCAACGCTTCTGCTTGCTCATGGCGCCGGTGCAGCCATGGACAGCCCCTTCATGACCAAGCTGGCTACTGCGTTGGCCTTGCATGATGTCAGCGTCGCCCGTTTCGAATTCAGCTACATGGCGGAGCGCCGCACCACCGGCAAGAAACGCCCTGCCCCGCGTGCCGAAACACTGATCGGCGAATATCAAACGGCCTTGCAGGAGGCTCTGCCGGATGTGCAGGGCATTTTGATGATTGGCGGCAAGTCTATGGGCGGACGGATCGCCGCGATGCTGGCGGGCAATGAGGGCCTGCCATCACGTGTCGCAGGGGTTGCCTGCTTCGGTTATCCGTTCCACGCCACTGGCAAAAGTGATGCCCCGTGGCGCCTTGATCCGCTGGAAAATACGCGCCGACCCTTGCAGATCGTGCAAGGCGAACGCGACCCATTCGGCAGCCAGGTCGAGGTCGACAGGATCGATCTGCCGACAGATGTGACCATTCATTATGTGGATGACGGCAACCACGACTTCGGCCCACGCGGACGGGCAATTGCCACACTCGACAGCAATATTGAAGAAGCAGCCCGTTTGACCGCAGTGTTTGCCGAGACGCTTACCACCTCCTGATAAACGCTTGCACGTTTACGAGCAGTCGCTGCGCCGACAGATCGATCGGCGCAGCAACATGATGTTATGCTTTAAATTGCTCCCGAACACTTGCCGCCAAAGTCAGCGGATCAAATGGCTTGGGCATCACAGACAAGGCGCCAAGCGACATGAGATGGCTGATCTCGCGCGACTGCGACCGCGCGGTCATGAAGATGATCGGCACATCGGCCAGGTCGTCATTCTTTCGAATATTCGCGAGCGTCTCCGGTCCGTCCATATCCGGCATCATCACATCCAGGATGATCAGGTCCGGTTGTTCGCTCCGCAACATTTCCAGCGCCTGTTCGCCTGAGCCTGCGGTCTTGACCGAAAACTCACCATCCAGCTCCAGACACATCTGAACAATCTCACGAAGATCTGGCTCGTCATCGATATATAAAACCTGCATCACCCTCTCTCGCCTTTCTAACCCGGGATTTTGCGCCGGGGGTCAATGTCGTTCGGGCTTCAAGAACGCCGAGCAACCGTGCGACACTTTCGCTGAACACCATGGACTGCCCCCCTTCAGCTTCCATTTTCCTGATCTGGTCGCTCAGCGCCACATCACATGCGTCACCTTCGAGATTGAACGTCGGCAAATTGTTCAGCAACGAGAAGTTCGGAGACATGCTCTCGGGTGATCCTGCTGCTTCTGCCCCAACGACCTTCTCGAAAACTGCAAAAATGTAGTCTCCTTCTGCGGCAAGACGCAGGGCAGATGCTTCATCCGGAGCAACATCGCTGATGATCCCTGCCATGCTCAACGCCTCGCGCAGAACCGGCAGGTCCTCGGCCATCACCCCGCACACGAGGGCACGCGGCTTGACATCAGTTTTCTCAGGCACCAGCGAGAACACGCGCGCCAAAGGTTCTTTCACAATCGGCAGCCTGATGAAAAAGCTGGAGCCCTGCCCCTCCGTCGAGGTGAAGCCAATCTCGCCGCCCATTTGCTCAACGATCGACTGGGTGATATTCAACCCCAATCCAGTGCCGCCTGTCCGGCGCACATTGGCCGTTTCTGCCTGCTCGAAGCGTCCGAAAATTCTATCGCGAAACTCTGCCGGGATCCCCGCACCTTCGTCCTGAATTGTTATCTGAACATTCTCGCCCTGCCGCAAGGCCTCAATCCGCACCATACCTCCGGTTGGCGAAAATTTGATTGCGTTAGACAGTAGATTTGCGAAGGCCTGCTGCAAGCGGTCGCTGTCGACATTGACCCGCACCTCGTCAATATCGCTAAGCAGCACAGTCGAGACGTTCTTCTCCTGCATGTAGCCCGCGTTTGCGTAATAGCTCTTCTCGAGCAAGCGGTTCAAAGATACCTTGCTGTTGTTGAAGCGCATCTTGCCCGCTCTTAGCTGCTCGATGTCCAGAATGTCATTGACCATCGACACAAGGCGAACGCTGTTGTTGTAGGCAATGCCGATCAGATGACGAGCATGCTTGGAAAGATGCACGCGCTCATTCTCAGAATTCAGCAGCCCCAAAGAGCCGCGAATAGCGCTCAAAGGTGTCCGCAATTCATGGCTCATGACCGCGATGAATTCATCTTTCAGCTGATCATTACGCTTTTCCGTGGTGATATCACTGATAGTGCCACTCCAGATGAGGTCGCCCTCATCCGAAAGCACTGGCTCGCCCATGAAGCGAACCCATATAATGGCCTGATCAGACATCCGCAGCCACTCGATGTCCATCGTCCACCCCTCGCCGGTGTCGGCTGAGGCCTCGATCCTGGAGACAAGATCAGCGTGACTGGAGTGCGGCAAAATGCGGAAGATAATATCCGACGCTTCCTCAACACGTGCACTTGGCACTCCAAGCATACGATCAGCACTCTGCGAAAGATAACTGAATTCCAGTTCGTCCTGTGCGTTATAGCGAAGCTGGAAAAGGACTGTCGGCGCTGTTTTTGCAATGGTTGCCAACCGCTGCTCGATGACGCGCTTTTCGCGGATCTCCAGGCGCCGGCTGCGTTCGCGTAGAAGCAATGCACCGAACAACAAGACAGCGACGACATTGACCGGCGCCGCGGCGAGCGTTACCGCCAGCCAGATATCCAGACTGAGAGACGACGTGTAGAACGTCGCAGTGGCGCTGAAGACCTCGGGCAGTCCGGCAATCACCATGAGATATGCGACAGACAAGTCACGACGTGAAACATTGACCCAGAGGTGGCGAATAAGAAGCGTTGAAATCGTGATCACCGTAATGCTCACAACCCCTGGCAACATGCCGACGCCACCGAAGAGCATTCGTGCCACCGCCAATGCACCACCACACACCAACCCGGCGATCGGACCACCAAACCCCGCAGCAAGCACGACGACCGCATTGCGAGGATCAACCCGCACGCCCTCAACTGGCATGAAAGGATTAAGCATCACCAACAAGCCGACGACCGCGAGAGCACTCCCTGCAAGCAGAGACGAACAATATGTGAGACGGCCTGTCTTCTGCATCAATGACGACAACACCAGAACGCCCACAAAGATAACGGACGCGCTTTGTGCGACACTCAGGATAGATGTCATTTCATTCGTCATGGCCCCACCAACTTCCCGGTTTATATCCTGGTAATATTACCAAGCTAACGAGAAGACATGGTTGGCATGACGCTTCTCTCGCTACTCACTTATGGGAAGTCTGCAGAAAAATAAATATTGAGACCTTAAAAATACGGATAATAACTTACACATCGCTGAAAACAGATCTAATTAAATCTTAATTTTATAAAATAAATCCAGCAACACAAACGAGTGTATTGCTGGACTCCAAAATCACAAGACCGCACGCGGTGTATTCTCTAAGGAGAGTTACTTATTCGTTTGCGTCGAACTCGTAGGTCGTGCTGCAAAACTCACAGGTCACCACCAGCTTGTTATCGACGACCATCTCCTCCATCTCTTCTTCCGAGAAGCCATCCAGGACCGAGGCAACTTTCTCACGCGAGCAGCGGCACTTGTCGTTGATCTGCTGCGGCTCATACAGGCGCACACCACGTTCATGAAACAGACGGAACAACAGCGTCTCGACCGGCACAGCCGGATCTGTCAACTCGTCATCCTTGACAGTTTCCACGAGTGTCTTGGCTTCGACCCAGGCGTCATCGTCCAGATCACCGAACTCAGACAGGTCGGCCCCTTCCGGAGCATCACCAGGATCCAGATCCGCGCCCCGCATACGCTCCGGAGCCTCGGGCAAAAACTGCACCAGCACGCCGCCCGCAGTCCAGGTGCGGCTTGCCGCCTCGCCCTCAGAGCGCACGAACAATTCCCCAACCGCCAGACGTACCACCGTGGGAATCTGCTCGGATCTGTCGAAATAGCGCTGCGCCACCTCTTCCAGGGAAATTCCGTCGAGTTCGACAAGGCCCTGATAGCGCTGCATGTGCTGGCCTTGATCAATGGTCAAGGCCAGATGCCCATGCCCCAACAACTCGGCAGGCGACGTCCGCCCGGCCTCAACAGCCTGCTCCACCGCCTCCTGATCAAAGGTCGCACAAGCCCGGATCGCGTCCGGAGTCGAAAAATCGACCACCAGCATCGATACAGGCCCATTGGTCTGGGTCTGCATGGTGAAACGACCATCAAACTTCAACGACGTCCCCAGAAGTGCAGTCAGCACCGTCGCCTCCGCCACAAGCCGAGAGACGGAATCGGGATACGCGTGTCGTTCCAGAATACGATTGATCACCGGGCCCAGCGACAGGGCACGACCGCGTACATCCAGACCCTCAACGGCGAAGGGCAGGACTGCGTCCTGCCCAACCGGGTCTACACCATAGTCTTCAACATTAAACGCCACAGCGTCGCAGCCTCTTACACAGCGCCGAACGACCAGGCCAACACGCCCTTTTGGGCATGGAGCCGGTTTTCGGCTTCGTCAAACACGACCGACGCCGGGCCATCCATCACCTCGGAAGTCACTTCTTCTCCGCGGTGAGCGGGAAGGCAATGCATGAAGAGCGCATCCTGAGAGGCTTCCTTCATCAAATGTGCATTGACCTGATAGGGCATCAAAAGGTTATGACGACTTTCAGCGTCATCGTCCCCCATGGAAACCCAGCAATCGGTAACGATACAATCGGATCCCTTGGCCGCTTCGAACGGGTCATCCGTTACAGAGATGGTTCCGCCATCCTGACGCACGCGATCGATCAGATCTTGCGGCGGCGCCAGCTCCTTGGGCGTGGCAATGCGCAATTCGAAATCGAAACGCGGGGCAGCATGAGCCCAGGAGGCCAGCACATTGTTGCTGTCGCCCGTCCAGGTCACGGTTTTCCCGGCAATAGATCCGCGATGTTCCTCAAAAGTTAGGATGTCAGCCATGATCTGACAAGGATGCGACAGCTTCGTCAGGCCATTAATAACCGGGATACTGGCATTTTCGGCCAATTCGTTGAGGGAATCATGATCGAGAATACGGATCATCACCCCATCAACAAAGCGCGACAGGACGCGTGCAGTGTCGGCAATGGTCTCGCCACGGCCAAGCTGCATCTCGGCGCCCGTCAGCATCAGCGTTTCACCGCCAAGTTCCCGCATCCCAACATCAAACGAAATGCGAGTACGCGTTGACGGCTGTTCGAAAATCATAGCCAGAACCTTGCCTGCCAGCGGGCCCTGGCCGCGCTGCACGCCATTGCGTTCCGACTTGAGCTTCTTGGCGCTGTCCAGAATATGGCGCAACTCATCGCCCGAAAGTTCTGTCAGATCCAGAAAATGCCGCGACATCTTATCCCCGGTCACTGGCTGCTCCTTCCAATTTTGCTTCCTGTTCCAACCGCTGCGCTGCCGCTTCAATACGCGCCACGGCCTGCTCGATTTCAGCATCCGAAATCGTCAAGGGCGGCAGCAGCCGAACAACATTGTCGCCAGCTGGCACCAGCAGCAGATTTTCCGCCCGCGCGGCCTGCACGAGCGAAGCGGCCGGCACCTTGCACTTCAGACCCATCATCAGGCCCTTGCCGCGAATTTCTT
Source organism: Roseibium sp. 10G30-5 (assembly GCF_055809635.1). NCBI lineage: Bacteria > Pseudomonadati > Pseudomonadota > Alphaproteobacteria > Hyphomicrobiales > Stappiaceae > Roseibium > Roseibium sp. 10G30-5. The sequence goes on along the minus strand of NZ_CM147918.1, from coordinate 3,132,899 downwards.
CAAACACTGTCGGATGCTGATCCAGCAGCGAGGCCAGTTTCTGCTTGAAAAGCAGGCCTTTCTGCTCAACGCCATTCAGAAACCCATCTTCCAGAATGACATCCAGCACCGCATTGCCAACAGACATAGCCAACGGATTACCACCGAAGGTTGTGCCGTGCGTTCCCGGAACCATACCTGCACTGACCTCTTCTGTTGCCAGACAGGCCCCCATCGGGAAGCCACCACCAATGCCCTTGGCAATGGCCATCAGATCTGGCGAAACACCCGACCATTCATGCGCAAAAAGTTTACCCGTCCGGCCAACACCCGTTTGGATCTCGTCGAAAATCAGCAAAATTCCATGATCATCACAGATCTTGCGCAATTCGCGCAGGTAATCCGTCGGGATTTCACGAATCCCGCCTTCGCCCTGAATAGGCTCGATGGCAAGAGCCGCGGTCTGCGGGCCGATAACCGCCTTCAACGCCTCCAGATCACCCGCTGGCACCTGATCAAAACCCGGCGCCTTGGGGCCAAAACCCTCAAGATACTTCGGCTGGCCACCAGCGGCGATCGTTCCAAGAGTACGGCCATGGAATGCACCTTCGAAGGTCACGATATGAAAGCGCTCTGGCTGACCTTGAGCATAATGATAACGGCGCGCCGTTTTGATTGCCGCTTCCATGGCTTCTGCGCCGGAATTGGTGAAAAACACCTTGTCGGCAAAGGTCGCCTCACACAGCCGACGGCCAAGCTCTTCCTGACCGGGAATCTGATGCAGGTTGGACGTATGCCACAGCTTCTCGGCTTGCGACTTCAGCGCTTCAACGAGATGCGGATGGGCATGACCAAGGGAATTGACCGCAATGCCGGAACCGCAATCGAGGAATCGTCGGCCGTCTTTCGTTACCAGCCAGACACCTTCCCCGTGATCAAACTCCAGGTTCGATCTTGCATATGTTCCGTACAGCGCAGACGCCGCCATTTCCCGTCACTCCTTTGGAGGCTTTGATGATCGACCCGGTTGCCGTTTCCGCGCAGACTTTCAAGGTGTTGCTGCGAAAAACAAAAACAGGCCGCCCGTTCAGGCGGCCAGACCAAGTCGAGGTTTTATAGACAACGGCAAGGGCAGATTGTCAACGGAAATGGCCTAAACGAGCCAATTTCATATGCACCGCCAGCAAGATGGCTATTCTGGGGAAAAGTCTTTTCGTCCCCAGCTGTTTGGGACCGCAACCTTGCGTGGCGTTTTACGGCTATTGTACGCTCCATCCTGTCAGCCACGACATATCGTGCGGCAAGCAATCTGAAAGCACTATATGTGCTAAAGCCTGATGCGTTGCGAACGTATCTTAATGCCTATGGTTAATGGCTGCTTTTATTAACCATACACTTAAGGGGTGCGGCAAATGAGTTGGACAAACGATCGCGTTGAACTGCTCAAGAAGCTTTGGACCGAGGGACACAGCGCAAGCCAAATTGCCTCCGAACTTGGCGGTGTGACGCGAAACGCCGTCATCGGTAAAGTCCATCGTCTTGGCCTGTCGGGCCGCGCTAAGGCGCCGGCTCAGGCGAGCAAGCCACGTCGTGCCCGCTCGACAACCGCCCCACAGACAAGCACAGGTGCTGCGGCCCCGTCCGCGACACAAGCTGCTCCGTCAAAACCGGCCAGCTTTCCGACCCATGGCAACGCCGCGTTGCAGCCGGAGCCGATTTTCGATGCCGTTCCGATGGAAGCCCCGAAGGAAAAGCGCGCCAATGATCTGGTGATCCCGATCTCTCAGCGCGCGACGATCCTGACGCTGACGGAAAACACCTGCAAATGGCCGATTGGCGATCCAAGCACCGATGACTTCTATTTCTGCGGTCGCAACTCTGATGCCGGCGCCCCTTATTGTGCCCATCATTGCAAGGTCGCCTATCAGCCTGTCAGCGATCGCCGCCGTGAGCGCAAGGTTGTTGCCAACGCCAAAGCGTCCTGACCGTTCTCAAATCAGGTTGATCTTACAAGAAAGCCCGCCATCTGGCGGGCTTTCTTGTGTTTGAAGTATAGCGCTTGAGATACCGTCACCCTACCACGAAGACCTGTGAGGCGACGAACCGGCAGGCCAACTTTCGCCCGCATAGCATGACAGCCGCAAATAGAATGCGCCCCTCTGAGGCGCGTGAAAGAGCATCTCGCGCCCCAGAAAGCAAAACGGGCACAGCTTCAAGGAAGCCATGCCCGAAAAGTCAGCCTGTCCGAACGAACGACTCGGAAGGATCAGTCGGCAGCCACTGCAAACTGGTCATTGAAAGCATAGCCCGCGCCACGCACAGTGCGGATCGGATCTTTCACGCGACCACGGTTGAGAGCTTTGCGCAAGCGCCCGACGTGAACGTCGACAGTGCGCTCGTCCACATAGACATCATGCCCCCAGACACCATCCAGAAGTTGCTCACGCGAGAAGACACGTCCCGGGGCCGTCATGAGGAATTCCAGCAAGCGGAACTCCGTCGGTCCGAGATGAACTTCTTTGCTGTTGCGACGAACGCGATGCGTTTCGCGGTCCAGTTCAATGTCGCCCATGCGCAACATGCTGGAGACGACTTCCGGGTTCACCCGGCGCAAGATCGCCCGCACCCGCGCTGTCAGTTCGGGCACAGAAAACGGCTTGACCACATAGTCGTCTGCACCGGTGGAGAGACCGCGCACGCGCTCGGTCTCTTCTCCACGCGCCGTCATCATGATGATCGGCAAGCGCTCGCTTTCCTCACGCATGCGCAAGCGGCGACACAACTCGATACCCGACAATCCGGGCAGCATCCAGTCGAGCAAAAGCAGGTCGGGAAGAACTTCACGAAGGCGAACCTCGGCTTCATCGCCGCGTTCGCAGGTTTCGACCTCATATCCTTCCGCTTCCAGATTGTACTTCAGCATCAGGCTGATGGGCTCTTCATCTTCGACGATGAGTACCTTCGGCATTACATTTCACACTCCAAGTGATGGCTTTGGGGACCCCTTCCCCAGCCATCAGACTTCTTCTCGGTCTTCCACCCCGGTCTCATCAACACGCGGGCGTTCATCACCCAGGCGCTCTCCCTTCGCCATGTAAAAAACATTCTCGGCGATATTCGTCGCATGGTCGCCAATGCGCTCAATGTTCTTGGCACAGAACAACAGATGCGCGCACTGCGAAATATTGCGGGGATCTTCCATCATGTAAGTCAGCAGTTCGCGGAACAACGAGGTGTAGATGGCATCAACTTCCGCATCGCGGGTCCAGACTTCACGTGCCAGTTCCGCATCCTTGCGGGTGTAGGCATCCAGCACCGACTTGAGCTGTGACAGCGCCAATTCGGTCATATGCTCAACACCAATCGCCAGCTTCTGCGACTTGAGGCCAGCATCCATGGCGATCACGCGCTTGGCGATGTTCTTGGCCATGTCGCCCACACGTTCCAGATCGTTGGCAATGCGACCGGCGGCCATGATTTCGCGCAGATCCTGCCCCATGGGCTGGCGGCGCGCGATGACCATGACACTACGCATTTCGATGTCATGCAGCAAATCATCAAGCTTCCCGTCCTGGAAATCGTCACCTCGGCAAGCTCAAGATCCTGCTTCACCAAAGAGGAGACGGCATGCGAGGTGATTTCCTCAGCAATGCCACCCATTTCAGCAATGCGTCCGGCGAGCGCCTTGAGCTCGTCATCGTACGATTTGACTGTATGTTCTGCCATTTCACTTTCGTCCTTTTTCGCTAAGCCAGCTCCTTAACCGAAGCGCCCGGTGATATAATCCTGGGTTCGCTGATCTCTCGGGTTATGGAAGATATCCTGGGTTTCCCCCATCTCAACCATATGGCCCATATGAAAGAAAGCTGTCTTTTGAGATATTCTTGCAGCTTGTTGCATCGAATGTGTGACAATGACGATTGTAAAATTTTCACGCAACTCGTCGATCAGCTCTTCCACCTTTGCCGTGGCGATGGGATCGAGTGCTGAACAGGGCTCATCCATCAGGATGACTTCCGGGCTCACAGCGATGGCGCGGGCGATACAAAGGCGCTGCTGCTGACCGCCAGAAAGCCCGGTTCCCGGCGCATCCAGGCTGATCCTTGACCTCATTCCACAGGCCTGCTTTCTGCAAACTGGAGGCAACGATTTCGTCCAGTTCGCTTTTCTTGCGGGCATGTCCATGGATCCGAGGCCCATAGGCAATATTGTCGAAAATCGACTTGGGGAAAGGGTTTGGTTTTTGAAAAACCATGCCGACTTTCGCCCGCAACTGCACCGGATCAACCTTCGGATCGTAGATATCTTCGTTGTCGATGAGGATATCTCCCTCAACGCGACAGCCGTTGATGGTGTCGTTCATCCGGTTCAAACACCGCAGGAAGGTCGACTTGCCGCACCCTGACGGACCGATGAAGGAGGTCACCGTTTGCGGTTCGATCTGAAGGTCGACGTCCTTGATGGCATGGTTGTCGCCATAGAACACCTGAACCTTTTCGGCGCGGATCTTATGCTTGCTCATGGCAATGGCCTCAGTGGCTTCAGACATATTATTCATCTTTACGACCTTTCTTACCAACGACGTTCAAACTTGCGACGCAGGATGATCGCGGCGATGTTCATGGTCATCAGGACCACCAGAAGAATGATGATGCCCCCACGCTCGCTCATAAAACGCAGGGTCGGCGCGCTTGGCCCACTCATAGATTTGCGCCGGCATGGCAGAGTTGGGAGAAATGAACCCTTCGAGTGCATTGCCTGGGTATTCCGAGGCGATGAAACCAACCATACCGATCAGCAACAGCGGCGCTGTTTCGCCAAGCGCCTGTGCCAACCCGATGATCGTGCCGGTCAGGATGCCAGGGCATGGCCAGCGGCAACACATGGTGGAATACCGCCTGCATCTTGGAGGCCCCAATGCCCAGTGCGGCACTGCGGATGCTGGGCGGCACCGCTTTCAGCGACGCACGGGTCGAGATGATAATTGTCGGCAAGGTCATCAGCGTCAGAACCAGTCCGCCAACCAGCGGCGCCGACTGCGGCAAATGTGCAAACTGGATGAACACCGCCAGACCGAGGATCCCGAATACGATTGAGGGAACCGCTGCCAGATTGGCGATATTCACCTCAATCAAATCGGTCAGCCGGTTTTGGGGCGCGAATTCCTCGAGATAAATCGAGGCGGCAACGCCAATTGGCAGCGACAGCAGAAGCACGACCAGCATCATATAGAGCGATCCAACCATCGACACGCCGATGCCAGACTGTTCAGGACGGCTGTCCGACGCATCGGAGCCAAACACGAACTGCCAGTTGAAGTGCTCGGTAATGATCCCTGCCTGACGCAGCTTGTCGACCAAATCGAGGTGCGCCACATCCAGATTGGGGTCCCGCTCAAGATTCTCGCGCGCCACACGGCCCTTGATGTAGCCATCAACGCGCGAGGTCGTCAGCAGATCGAAAGTGACCGTCTGCCCTATCTTGTCCGGATTGGCTTGTGCAAAATCGCGGAACGTGGAACCGGCACCACCAGAAATGATCTTGCGCATATCCTTGTTCGACAGCGTCGTCTCTATGCCCTTGGCCGCCATTTCCTTCCGCAGCGCGATAATCACCATGTCACGGTATTTAGAGGTCTTGAGGATGGATTTCTCGGCCTTGTCGATTTCACCCTGATTGAGCGGCACCGAGACTTCGATGAAGGTTTGTTGAAACGCCGTCAGGCCGTTCGACAGGATCGCAGACAAAAGGATTGCCAAGAACAGCAAGCCTACCAGAACCGCCGCCAGCCCATAGAAACGAAAGCGACGCTCGGAAGCATGCCGCTTGCGGGTGTGAGCATCGACCGCAAGCAGAGACTTTGCAACTGTCGCCGGTCGACGGGAGGCTGGCATGGCGCCAGCGGGAAGACCTGTATCCGTCATTCGTACTGCTCCCGGTATTTGCGCACGATATAAAGAGCGATGATATTGAGCCCGAGGGTGATGACAAAGAGCGTCATGCCCAGAGCAAAGGCGACAAGAGCCTCAGGCGACGCAAAGTCTGCATCCCCAGTAAGCTGGCTGACGATTTTCGCCGTCACGGTTGTCATGGCATCGAAGGGATTGAGACTGAGACGCGCGGCGGCCCCGGCCCCCAGGACGACGATCATGGTTTCACCGATCGCCCGTGAGGCAGCCAAAAGAATGGCTCCAACGATACCGGGCAAAGCCGCTGGCAGGATCACCTGCTTAATGGTTTCCGAGTGGGTTGCGCCAAGGCCCAGCGAGCCATCGCGCAGCGATTGAGGAACCGAATTGATGATGTCGTCAGACAACGAGGAGACAAAGGGCACCAGCATGATGCCCATGACCAGACCTGCTGTCATGACGGCAGTGCCGCCGCGCATCCAGTCAAGACCCAAAACTCCGTCGCCACCGAAGATGGTGACCAGAAATGGCCCCACTGTCAGCAGTGCAAACAGACCGTAGACGATGGTCGGAATGCCGGCCAGAACTTCAAGCATCGGCTTGGCAAAAGCGCGCACGCCGGAGGACGCATATTCGGCCAGATAAATAGCGGCGAACAGACCGATCGGCACGGCAACAGCCAGTGCGATCAAGGAAATGTACATTGTCGCCCACAACAGCGGCAGAATGCCAAGTTCCGAGCCGCCACCAAAGTGCGGGCTCCAGGTCAGGCCGAAAAAGAAATCGGCAGCCGGATAGACCTTGAAAAATTCAATGGTGTTGAAGATCAGCGAACAGACGATACCCACTGTCGTGAGAATGGCCACACTGGCCGAAAAGATCAGCAGCCCGAGGACGACGTGCTCAACCGCGCGTCGCGACCGAAAATCAGCACGAGCCGTTCGAAGTCCCCAATAAAGACCCGCAACTGCCACCAGCAAAACGGCAATCATTCTCAGGATGTTGCCGGTGATCGTTTGGGCCCGATATGCCTGTGCGTCCTTGAGCACCTCTGGTGAAACATCCGATGCCAGAGCAACACCCAATGAACCAAGCGTCCCGCGCAATGTGGTGGAATCGAGCGTATTGGACACGGCTTGGTCAGCACTGATTGCCCCTTGCGCCACCGCCACATCAAGACCGGCTGCCACACGTCGCACATCGCTCATGACCAGACTGAGCTGGCCCGCGCTGCGGCCGCTGTCGCGCGCCATGTCACTGATGTTGCCGTTGATGACGATTGGTTGAACGATCAGCCAGACAGCCAACACGGCAAGAGAGGGGACCAGCACGCTGAGAGCTGCGTTCCATCCATAGTATACCGGTCTGGAGTGCAACTTGCGTGGATCACTGCCTGCAGACCGCAAGGCTTTCGCCCGGGCGAGGATATTCCCTGCCACAGACAGGCAAAGCAAGATGATGACTAGCAGGAGCAAAGACATGAAGATCGTCACCTGGGTACAGGACAAAAAAGAGAGACGGCTGACTGCCGCCTCTCAACATTATGCGATTACTTCATCGTTTCTTCGTCGGCGATAGCCTTCTGAGTGTCAGCCAGCTTCGGGTCGGAAACCAGACCGTACTGTGCCAGCGGACCCTCAGGACCAGCCATTTCGTCGGATACGAAGAACTGAGCATATTCCTTCAGGCCCGGAACGGCGCCGATGTGCGCCTTCTTGACGTAGAAGAACAACGGGCGGGACACAGGGTACTTGCCGGATGCAATGCTCTCAGTCGACGGAACCACGCCGGACATCGTTGCGACCTGCAACTTGTCTGTGTTGTTTTCGTAAAAAGCCAGACCGAAAACGCCAATGCCATCCTTGTTGGACGCGATGCGAGCGAGTGTTTCGGTGTAGTCGCCGTCGATGTCGACAGCAACGCCGTCCGTGCGGACGCTCATGCAAGCCTTGGAAGCGGCCTTCTCGTCCATGCCGGACTTGACCATTGCTTCCATTGCACCGCTTGCTTCACAGCCAGCTGCCAGAACCTTTTCCTCGAACACTTCACGTGTGCCGTGCTTGGTGCCTGGAATGAAGGCCATGATCGGCTGATCAGCAAAGTCAGCATTGACTTCTTTCCAGCTTTTGTTCGGGTTGTCGACAAGCTTGCCGTCAACGAGAACCTTTGCGCCGATTGCCTTGTACCAGTCAGCCGGTGTGAAAGCGAACTTCGGACCGTTGACGTCGGAAGCAAAGACGATGCCGTCGTAACCGATACGAACCTGCATGATGTCCTTGACGCCGTTCTTGGCGCAAGTTTCGATTTCCGACGACTTGATAGCGCGCGATGCGTTTGCAACGTCGATGGTGTTTTCGCCAACACCCATGCAGAACTTCTTCAGACCTGCAGACGACCCGCCGGACTCAACGACCGGGGTCGGGAAGTCGGTGTTTTCGCCGAAAGCTTCAGCAACGATGGAGGCATAAGGCAGAACCGTCGAGGAACCTGCGATCTGGATCTGATCACGAGCCTGAGCGGCGCCAGCAACAGTAGTCGCCGCAACGGCGATGGCAGCAACGCTTACGAATGATGTGAATTTCACCTGATCACTCCCTTTGGATTGAAGGTATAAGTTTCCGAACTTGTCTTTCGCTTCGGCAACATCTCTTGCCGTCGACGGCTTCGAACCTAGTCTCGTCGGGTGAGAGTTTTATGGCATATATATATCAGTTTTATGACGGTCTAAAGATATGGAAAATATAGTATATTTCAAAAATATTGATTTTCTGGAAAGCTGAGAAAGGTTTTTCATGACAAATTTCTTCATGCCAGCCTCTGTCGCTTTTCAGGAGCGAAGACAGCATGTTTCATCGTCAAAAATACATAAAAATGACATCTTATTTGTCTGAATATTTCTAAAACGGGTAAGGACACCCGTTGAGGTGAGCAGCGCTCTGAACCCCTTATCGGTAGAAACAACAGTCCTGATAATCTGGCTCTACAAACGCCAAACCACCCACGACCACAAGAGCCCGGGCACTCATATTCTCGTGAAGAAGAGTTCATCACGGACCCGCTGCCGTGCCTCGGCCGCGACTAGAGCGACAGAGCTCGCGTTAACATCCAAGGTTCCGTTTGATCACAAAATGCCACCAAGACCCACCACTCCACCCTGGTGTGTGGGCCGATACATGCGTGAGTTTTTGATGCATGCAGCGAGCATCGCAGCACGGCCGCTCAGGCGATGAGGTTCAAGGGAGAAAACGAGGGTGCTACGATGCCGACAGCGGTCCTGCCCAGAGGAGCAAGTGGCCAAGGGACGCCACCAACCTGAAGTGTGCGCATAGATCATGTTTCAGCAGTCAGACGGAACCAAAGACCGCTTTTCACCGGAGACTGCCTATGGAAGCCAGCTTTTCATATAGCGCCAGAGGATACGGCAGCGCCCATCGCTGCCGTTGGCGAACCTGTATCGGCGACGCGCTGACCAAAGGCGAGTGCGGAGAATACCTGCTTCAGCGGTTCTAATCCGGATCAAACTTGATGGGGTCGGCTTCAAAGATCGACCAAGCGAGCGCGCCTGAAATCAGGCGGACGCTTCGCTCGGCGGGAAATAGACCGAGAACTGCGCACCCTCGCCCGGCGTGCTTTCAATTTCGAGGCGGGCCCGGTGACGAGTCAAAATATGCTTGACGATGGCAAGTCCCAAACCGGTGCCTTTCATGCTGCGGCTGGACGCCACATCAACGCGGTAAAACCGCTCGGTCAGACGTGGCAAATGCTCCTCAGAGATACCAACGCCGTAATCACGCACACTGAAACGCCATCCGCCATCGGCATCCTGCTCCAGCTTCAAGTCAACGAACTTACCCTGACTGCCGTATTTCAAAGCATTCTCAACCAGATTTTCAACGACCTGGATCAACTCGTCCCGCTCGCCTTTGACCAGCGCCTCAGCCGTCTCGAAATTCAGTCGAATGTCCATTTCGCTCTCACGCGCCATAGGCGACAAGGCATCACGGGTATGACGGGCAATCTCAACCAGATTGACGTCTTGGCTCGGGCGAACATGGGCACGAAGTTCAATGCGCGACAGGGACAGAATGTCATCAATCAAGCGGCGCATCCGAGCAGACTGATCAAGCATGATCTGCAAGAACCGCTCCCGCGCCGTCGGATCATCGCGCGCAGGCCCCTGTAGAGTTTCAATAAACCCCGTCAAAGATGCCAGAGGCGTGCGCAGCTCGTGGCTCGCATTGGCCACAAAATCGGTTCGCATGCGTTCCAGACGGCGCTGTTCGGTCTGGTCCTGAATGACCACCATGACGAAATCCGACTGACTGGCATCCGACGTCCGATTGCCCAGGCGCGGAATATGCACGGGCACGATGTCGGCTTCAAACCACGCCTCGGTCGGTACCTTTTCTGACCAACTGATACGCTCCGCATTGCCGGTTTCGCACACCCGATCAAACGCCTCCAGCAATGCCGGCGTGCGCAGGGTAAAGGACAACGGCTCGGCCAACCGGGCAATCCCGAACTTCCGCATCGCTGCCTTGTTGAGGAAACGCATAATACCGCGCCCGTCCGTGACAAGACAAGGCATAGGCAAGCCTTCAACCACGGCTTTCATGTCGGTCGACGGCCACACCAGAGACATCTTGGGACGACTTCCAGCGAGAATGCGACGCGACACGCTGCGGCGACGCCCGACGACCCCCGTGACCGATAGCAGCAAAGCAACGATAACCGCTTGATACCAGGGAATATCATAAAAAATACACCCGGCAACCGCAGCAGCAACCGACAGGACAATTGTCCAACGCGCTGCATATATTGGGGATCTCCGCCATGATGGGCGGGCGGGTGTTGGCGTGTCCGAACCGGACTCGTTTGCTGGGTCTGTCATGATATCTTAATGGCTGTCGCGGGGCATGGAACTCGTCTGGTGCAGTACAATTCGACGTGACAAAAAGGGCGACGGCGACAGACGCAAGTAAACGAACTGTCTTATTAGCATTTCTTTTATGACAGTTGGACGACGAAACAAACTAACAGACTCCTTACCAACAAACGGATATTGCCTGAGCGTCACACCACGACTTGACGTCGCCTCTCAACCAGCCGAAATGTGATGCACATTCATACGAGGTTCCAAGAGCCATCTGGGACCGACAATGTGCCGACCTTGTGCCGGCCATCCCGATAACGGATCCGGAAGAACCATGCAGCACGACCGTGATTTCTCGCCCCATTATGGGACGCCCGTCGAGATCGTTCCCGGCGTGCGCCGTCTGACTGCAAACAACCCCGGACCGATGACATTCTTCGGCACCAACAGTTATCTGATCGGCCAGAACTCGCTTTGCGTAATTGATCCCGGTCCTGATCTCCCGGAGCATATCGACGCTCTTCTGCGCGCATGTGACGGTATGCCGATCGATGCAATTTTCGTGACCCACACCCACAAGGACCATTCGCCCGGCGCGCGGCTTCTGCAAGCCCAAACCGGTGCCCCCATTCTGGGCTGTGGCCCGCATATGACAACACGCCCGGACATGGAGCCACCTGACAGCTCAGACCTCGATCACATGCCGGATGAGCAATTGCAAGATGGGCAGATGGTCTCGCTCGGCGGTGTCACCCTTGAGGCGATCACCACACCGGGACATACCGCCAACCATCTTTCATTTGCCCTGACGCGTGCCGACATCGTGTTTTCCGGCGATCATGTCATGGCGTGGTCAACAACCAGCGTTGCGCCGCCGGATGGCAACATGAGCGACTACATGGCCTCTCTCGCAAAGCTGCAAGCACGGCCTGAGAGGATGTTTCTGCCCGGTCATGGACCGGCAATTCTGCAAGCCAGATCCTATATGCACGCCCTCAAAGCACACCGGCTGGAACGAGAGGCCGACATTTTACGCGAATTGGCCGGCGGAGCCTCCACAATCGATGCACTGGTTCAGGCAATTTATCAGGACCTCCCACAGCATCTACACGCCGCCGCTGGACTGTCCGTCTTCGCCCACCTGGAAGACCTTGTGGCCCGCACGCTTGTCAAAGCTGACCCGACGCTGGATCTCACCGCACGCTTTCAGCGGACCTGAACCATCCAACATCGCTGCACAGCATCAAAAAGACCTTTGAAGCCTGAAACTCAGCGCGGCTTGACCGCTGGCATGGGCAAGGCAGGTGCTGGCGCGATCTCCTGCTTTTGGCCATCGTCATAAATGATGATTTCGCCATTGCCAGAGGGCACCATCTCTTCCCCCTCCACGCCGCCATAGGTCCGCGCCAGAACGCTATCCAGTTCGGCGTAGAAAGAGCGCAAGACATCCATGCGTGTGGGTTCCCATAAGGGGTGCATTCGTGACGTGAGACTGGCGTCAATCCGCGACCAACTGCCAACCGAATGCACCTGCAACCGGATCGTATCAACAAAGCCGAAAACCAGACTGTGACGCTTGACACTCAATTCGGTCGGCGCATCAGGCAAATCGGGCGGCACCTCGGCAGTGATCTGCCATCCCAGATGTTTCAATGCCAATTTGGCCGCGTCATGCAGGGTCGCAGGCTCGACAGGATAGCGCTTGGGCCGCAACGTATCGGGGGCCTCCGTCTCAATCACTGCAGGGGGCTTGCCGGTTCCGGTGGATTGCTCCTGTGCGGAGGTCTCGCTGTCACCGCCATCGCTGACAGGGGACACCTGCTGCGTCGCATCAGGGCTCATCAACTGAACAACCTCTCCCCCGGTTGGACCTGCAGCTCTTTTCTGCAAAAGCTGAGCGCCGTTCTCCGTGTACACAGTGGCCACCTGCGGGGTAAGCAAAGGCGGGATCAACAACACCGCGCCGGGAACCGCACAAACAACACCATAAAGAAACCCCGCAAGCGCGGCACCTGCCCCCCTACCGCCAAACACCCAAACCCGGTTGAAGGCAATGAAGGAGATGATGACAGCAAGTGCCCCAAGACACAGCGCCACCCAAAGCGAGGCAAAAAGCGTGTCAAGTTGCAGCAAATGCACCCGAAACCCAACCAGAGCCAGAAGCGCGACGGTCAGCCCGATCGCTCCAACGAAACGACTCAGTCGACCCAGCCCCGTCTCGTATTCAGGAAACAGCTTCATGCCCCCGCATCCTTTTCCCCAACTCCTACACAATCCGTGTGGCAGATAAGCTCAGTCTTTCATCAAACACCAGCCAAAGCTGCCAAGACGATATGCGTTGTGCAGGAATTTCTGGCAAGAACACAAGAAACAGTTTGGCGTAACATAGAGTTAACCAATTTGACTGGATCCTGAATGTGCGCCTCGTATAGTGAGAGGCGCGTTGCAACCTGGTTTGTGGCATATGACTGGCCGCGCAGATACACATTTATGGACAAGGCGGTAGCAGTCGACCCTGCGGACCTAACCCTTGAAAGAGCTGATTATGGCAGAGTTGAAGATGAAGCCTCCCCTCCGGAACAAGCTGGCAGCCAAAACTGCCCTGGCCGAGCAATACAAGCCAGTGGGTATTGCCGCCCTGAATGCGGCGACGACCTGCAACAAACCGGCCCCCGACGCCAAGCGTCGCGATCTGCCGAAGCGCTGAAATCTCTCCAAAGACACCTCTCCCGGAGCTTCCGGGCGAGGTGAGCGATGTGAGCTGAGAAGGGTCTCAAGCACTCTTGGCTTATGCTAGCGGATAGTGGCACTCTGAGTGCGAATCGCACTTGGAGACCCATTGATGATCGTCATTTATCGCGCTGGCGCTGGCACTCTGGACCGTCAGGACCTGTATCCGGGCGACTCAGTCCCGCAGGATGCCGTCTGGATTGATGTCGAGCAGCCCGGCCCGCATGAACTTGAGCAAATCAAATCCATCACCGGTCTGGACATACCACCCAAAGATGAAATGACATCTTTCGAATTATCCGACCGCTTTACCACCAGCGCCAACGGCCTGGTGATGAGCGCCCTGCTGCCGGGCGCCATTGAAAACCCCGACCCTGAAATTGCAACCATGACCTTCATGGTCACGAAGGGCAAACTCGTCACCTTGCGGTATGGCGCTTCAAAGTCCGTATCCGTCGCCAGCAAGGCCCTCCTGACCGACACCACCCTTGGTTCAAGCCCTCTCGACATCATGTCGACGATCATGGAAGTCATTGTCGATCGCACCGCCGACATGATGGAAGCGGCGTCGTACCGCCTTGATCAGATGTCGCATCAGGTGTTCATTGAAGGCATCGCAGCCCGCAAGCGACGCATCTATCAGGAAGCCATCCGGATGCAGGGCAAAATCGGCATTCAGGTCACCAAGCTGCACGAAGTCTGCGCCAATCTTTCGCGTTTAATGACCTATTTGCAGACACATGGCACATTGGTGTCGCTGACCTCAGCCCAAACAGAATTCTACAAAGGGCTGGCAAACGACGTCCATTCGGTCAAGGAACACGGCGATGCGCTGGACAGCAAGCTGGCCTTTGTACTCGACGCCACCATCGGGCTGGTCAATCTGGAGCAGAATCAGATGACGAAAATCTTCTCGATTGTCAGCGTCGTGTTTCTGCCGCCAACCCTGATCGCCTCGATCTACGGAATGAACTTCCAGCATATGCCGCAACTGAACTGGCTCTATGGCTTTCCGTTCTCCCTGTTTCTGATGGCAGCCTGTGTCAGTTTCAGCCTGAGTCATGCTGAAACTGACCATAGGCTGCTCTGATCAGGCGCAATGCCGCATCGTCACGACAAGTCGTTTACGGGTAAAGGCGTTCTTTGCTCCACGCATCGTTTTCACTCAAACGGGTGAAAACGATGCGGTCATGCAGACGAAACTCGCCATCCTGCCAGAACTCGATCGACAGCGGCTTCAATCGCATACCAGACCAATGCGGCGGTCGCGGGATTTCACCCTCGCCGTACTGTTCGCTCAACCGAGTCACCTCATCCACCAGAATCTGACGATTTTCCAGCGAACTGGACTGCTTCGAAGCCCAAGCACCCAGTTGGCTGCGGCGCGGCCGGGAATGGTAATAGGCGTCGGCCTCCTGCTCACTCACGGTGGAGACAGTCCCGCGAATACGGATCTGACGGCGCCGTGATTTCCAGTGAAAACACATGGCAGCCTTACGGGCACTCAACAGCTCCTGACCCTTGGTGCTCTGGAAATTTGTATAGAACACGAAACCGTGCTTATCATGCTCTTTAAGAAGGACTATACGTACATTTGGCAATCCATCGCGGTCGACAGTTGACAGCGAGAGAGCGTTCGGATCGTTCAATTCACTCTCGCCGGCTTCATCAAGCCATTGCGAAAACAATTCAAACGGATCCGTAGATTCCGTAAAGTCACGCTTTATTAACTCTTTTGCGGAAGGATTTTGATTGCTCATGTTCTGCCTGCCGGTCGTTCCTGGTGGGGAGCCCGAAGCGCCAAACTTCACGCATTCAAGGCCATGTAATTTGTGTCAGACTGAGTCATATACCGTTGGCTGCGCCAATATCCAGCGTCTTCAGACAATTGGTCTGATCGCGCTCGGTCTTCTGATGTCCGGCTGCGCAATCAACGGCGGATCGTTCTCCGACCAGAAGGCAAGCGACACTCAGCTCATCACTGGCTCAATTCCGGCACAAACCAAGATTGCCGCGCAGGACATCGACACCCAGGACCGCGAAATCATCGCCTATACCATCGGTCTGGTGGCCTCATCGCCGGATGACGCCAACCTGGCGACCGCCTATCAGGATCAGGACGAGCCGCCGCATCTACAGTGGAAAAACCCTGAAAGTGGTAATTCCGGCACGATCAAAAACGTTGATCGTCTGGCCATGGCCCAAACCGGCTGCGTCAATTTCGAGACCACAGCGAACACGATTGCGGGGATCCACGTCTACAACGGCTTGGCCTGCAAGGCAGGCGATGCCGGGCTGAAGATCACCCAGTTGACGCCAGTCGACGCCTGACTTTAACCCACTTGTAAAAAAGACGTGTTTTTGGCTCTGGAAACCTCCAGAAGTCCTTGGAATTTAGCGGCTGAAGCACAATATATAGTGCAAATATGACAAGGTGTCCGATGTCCTCTCGGGCGCATATTCTCAAATTCGGTGACTAACAAGACATGCGAGACCCCTATAGCGTCCTCGGCGTTGCCAAATCGGCAAACGAGGCCGAGATCAAGAAGGCCTTTCGCAAGCTTGCCAAGAAGTATCACCCGGATCAGAACCGGGATGACCCGCAAGCCCAGCAACAGTTCGCGGAAGTGAACCAGGCCTATGAAATCGTTGGAGACAAGGAAAAGCGCGTCAAATTCGATCAAGGCGAGATTGATGCCGAAGGTAAGCCACGCTTTCAGTCTCATGGTTTTGAAGGGTTCGGCGGCTTTGATGACGCAGGTCAGGCTGGCGCTGGCGCACGCGGATTCCGCGGGGCTGCCGGTGGCAATGGCGGTGCCTTTGGTGGCGGTGGCTTCGACGACATTCTGAATGACCTGTTCAGCGGCTTTGGTGGCCGACGCGGTCAGGCCGGCCCAACAGGACCCCGGCCTGGGGCTGCAGGCCCAGGCGCTGGCGGGCCACATGCGGCGGCCTCCCGTCGCGGACAAAACGCGGACATTGTGGCCTATGTGTCGCTTGAAGATGTTGTGACCAATGGCAAGACGGCCGTGACCCTGCCCTCTGGCAAGACGGTCAATGTCACCATCCCGGCAGGCACCCGCAGTGGCGAAAAGATCCGTTTGCGCGGTCAGGGTTACCCCGGGCAGAGCGGCGGCCCTGCTGGCGACGCTGTGGTGGAAGTGCATCTGAAGCCGCACCGCCTGTTTGAAGTGCGCGGCGACGACATTATCCTCGACCTGCCGCTGACGCTGTATGAAGCCGTTCTGGGTGCAAAAATCCGTGTGCCAACGCTGACTGGCGCGGTCAATCTCACCATTCCAGCGAACTCTTCCGGCGATCGCACGATGCGTCTCAAGGGCAAAGGTCTGCCAACAAAGACCGGACACGGCGATTTGCTGGTCAACTTACAGATCGTGCTCCCGGCCAAAGCTGATGTCGAGCTGGAAAAGCTGATGCAGGCCTGGCATGACGTAACACCTTACCGGGCACGGGGACCGGAATTCGACTAAGGTCGATTGCGACGTCTGTTCTACAACGATCTAAAGGCCAGCCTCACAAGGCTGGCCTTTTTTCTTGACCGGCACCTCCCGACAAGGCGCGATCAAAGGTCGGCGTCTGCAACCGGATCAAACGCCAGAATAGCGTCGCTGCCACTGCGAATGTCACCCCACAACGCACATGTCTCCGGCAAAAGACTGTGCGCGGCGAAAAGAGCCACCGTCACTCGCCGCCTCTTGTGCGGCGGCGGACTGGTCAACGCCCCCTTCGCCAGCAAAGCGGTCGCGTAAACCACCCCCAAAAGGCGCAACATCGGTGTCGCGCTGGCCAAGGCAGCATGTGTTGCACCATCACGCTTTTGTACTGCGAACCAGTTCACCGCCTCGTCCAGATGGCCAAGAGCTTGCCTCAAGGCAGCGGAAAGCCTACGCGTCTGCAAGCCATCCATCTCCTCGCCCCGTTGCTCCAGAGCGTCTGCGATCTCCTTGACTTCATCTTGCAGGCTTTTGATGGCACGCCCTTCAGAAAGCGGCAATTTGCGCAGCACAAGATCAATGGCCTGAATGCCATTGGTGCCCTCATAGATCGGTGCAATTCTGGCATCGCGCAGCAGTTGCGCCGCGCCAGTGTCCTCAATATAGCCTGCCCCGCCATGAACCTGAATGCCGAGAGAGGCCGCTTCGACGCCAAAATCGGTCGCCAGTGCCTTGGCCACCGGCGTCAGCAAATGCGCACGATCATTCCAGTGAGCCACCTCGTCCGAGGTCGCCGCCAATTGCGCCCGATCGAGAGCATTGGCACAGGCGTAACACAGAACACGCGCCATCTGAGTGCGGGCGGTGATGCCCAAGAGCATCCGCTTCACATCCGGATGCGCGGCGATGGGAGACATTCCGTCTTCTGCCTTGGCCACGTCGCGAGCACCCAGTGCCTTATTTTGATGCTGCACCTTCCCCTGACGACGTTCCAGTGCGTAAGCCAAGGCTTTCTGACGGGCCTGTTCTGCCACCCCAACGCCTTGCAGTCCGACAGCAAGGCGCGCTCTGTTCATCATCGTGAACATGCAGGCAAGACCCTTGTGCTCTTCACCGATGAGCCAACCTGTAGCGCCCCCGGCCTCGCCAAACCGCATCGTACAGGTGGGCGAGGCATGAATGCCCATCTTGTGCTCCAGACCGGTGCAGTGCAGATCGTTGACCTGCCCCATGCTGCCGTCTGGCTGGATCAACCTCTTTGGCACCAGAAACAGTGAAATGCCGCGCGTGCCCGCTGGTGCATCCGGCAGACGCGCCAACACCAGATGGAGAATGTTCTCACTCAGGTCATGATCGCCGTAGGTGATAAAGATCTTTTCGCCGGTGATGCGATAACTTCCGTCTGCCGCGCGGGTGGCCCGTGTCGCCAAAGCCCCAAGGTCCGAACCTGCTTGCGGTTCCGTCAGGTTCATCGTGCCCATCCACTCCCCCGACACCAGCTTCGGCAGATAGAGGGCCTTAATGTCATCTGGGGCATGTGCCGCAAGTGCGTCGATTGCTCCCATCGTCAGAGTCGGACCAATGGCAAAGGCCATGCTGCCGGAATTCCAGATTTCTATCAGCGCCATCGACACCATTATCGGCAATCCCTGTCCGCCAAGATGCTCCGGCGCGCCAACACCATTCCACCCCCTGCAATCCAGGCTGCATACAGCTTCTTCCACCCAGGCGATGTGATCACCTTGCCGTCTTCAAGCCGTGCGCCGGTTCGATCAGCTGGGCTGTTTAGCGGCGCGATTTTGTCAGCTGCGAACCGTCCGGCTTCTTTCAGAATTGCTTCGAGCAGGTCATCCTCCAACACGTCACGACCTGCATGGGCCTGCGCTTGTCGCAGGTCGTCCAACCCGCACACATTTTTCAAGGTGAAGATGATTTCCTGCTAGGGTGCGCGGTACATTCGTATCCTCCCGAGACAACTGTTCTGCGTGTGTGCTTGACCTCAGAGCCTGTGCACCGCAAAAGGCATAGCGAGAGACGCAAAGACAAACAGGCACTGCAATTCTAGCCCGCTTTACGTTAACGTCAAACACCCCTGTTGCCACATCAGGCCGCTATAATGCGCCTGAAAGGTCTGCCCCTGGAGATGACACGGATGGAACGCTGGACAATTGATCTGTCCGATGAGACCTGGAAAACCGCAGAAGAAGCCGATCTTGTGGTCCAGGCCTTGCGCAACGGTGATCTTGTGGCCGTACCGACCGAGACCGTCTATGGGCTGACCGCTATCTCTACATCGCCCGAGGCCTGCGCCAAAATTTATGCGGCCAAGGGACGTCCACAATTCAATCCGTTGATCTCGCATGTCGCCAGCACGGAAGAAGCGCTGTTGCATGGCCATTTCAATGGGCTGGCCCACTTGCTGGCAGATGCTTTCTGGCCGGGAGCCCTCACACTGGTTGTGCCCAAACGCGAGAGTTCCACGATCTGCGATCTGGCAACCGCCGGTCTCGACAGCGTTGCATTGCGCGTGCCGTCCGGGCCGATCATGCGTTTTCTGGCACACGCAAGCGGCCTGCCGCTGGCGGCCCCAAGCGCCAATCTTTCCGGCAAGGTCAGCGGCACGGATGCAGATGCCGTGCAGGACGATCTGGGCAGCGCACTGACTTTTTTGATCGACGCAGGCCCGACACCGGTTGGCATTGAATCCACCATTGTCGCCGTTCTTGATGATCAGCCGCGTCTGTTACGCCCCGGCGGCATTCCGCGACAGGCAATCGAAGACGTCCTTGGTCGGCCTTTGTTGCTGCAGGAGGCGACAGACAATCCCCAAGCCCCGCAGGCACCTGGCATGTTGTCCTCGCACTATGCGCCCGGAGCAAGCGTCCGTCTTGATGCCAACGAAGTGCATACCGGTGATGCGCTGCTTGCCTTTGGCCCAACCCCACTCCCCCATGCCGACAAGGCATCCGCACAATTCAACCTCAGCCCGTCCGGCAACCTGAATGAAGCTGCGGCCAACCTGTTTCAGGCGCTTCGCAGGCTGGATGCCGATGGGCCACAAACGATCTGCGTGCAGTCCATTCCGGAGACAGGCCTTGGCGAAGCCATCAACGACCGCCTGCGCCGGGCAGCAGCCCCACGCCCCTAGGGTACGGAACTTTACTTCGATCATTTGAACCACATTTATGGGTCTGCACGTAACGACGCCCCCAAGCCAACAGGCAGTTACGCAGAGACCCGGCATCCGCATTTTTACACTTCAGATAAATATCAAGTATTCATTCAATGCTCTTTTAAATTTATATTTTGCACATCTTAAATCTTATTCAATCTGGACCTAGCACTTCAGAATCGAATAGTTTTGAAGTCGAAGAAGATATCTTCTGCTTCTGACCTCCCCTCGGGCACATATGCAGCCCGCACCTTACTGGGGCGATCCTCGGATCGCCCTTTTTTGTTGCGCGCTTCAGAAGCAATCCTCTCCCTTGCAATTTGACAGGAAAGACGAAACAGGCATGACTGACAGAAATGTCTTTCCTGACCCTGTCGAACGGATGTCCCGTGTCCACGCTTCTTCTGCATCACCCGCATTTTCTTGATCATCTTGTGCCGGAAGGTCACCCGGAGCGACCCGACCGCCTGCGCGCGCTGGACCGCCTGCTGGAGAATGAGACATTCCACTTGCTCCAGCGCGAAATGGCGCCGCTTGGCAAACGAGACGACATGACGCGGGTCCACCCCGTCTCCTATATCGACCACTTGCAGACGTTGATCCCAACGGAAGGGTTTCACGGCATCGGACCTGACACTTTTCTATCGCCAACGTCGTGGGATCCGATCCTGCGGGCTGTTGGTGCGGGCTGTCAGGCAGTGGATGAGGTTCTCCAGAAGACGGCCCGCAACGCATTTGTCGCAGCACGTCCGCCCGGGCATCACGCAGGCCCCGACAGCGCCATGGGGTTTTGCTTCTTCAATACCGTGGCGATTGCAGCGCGCCGCGCACAGGCTGTGCATGGGCTTGAGCGCATCGCCATCGTTGATTTCGACGTGCATCATGGCAACGGCACACAGGACATTTTCTGGAATGACCCGCATGTTCTTTATTGTTCTACGCATCAAGACCAGATCTTTCCGCTGACCGGACAAGCGGAGGAGACCGGAGCCTTCGGTATGACACTCAACGCGCCTCTGCCTGCCGGCGCCGCTGGACCACAGTTTCGTCAGGTGATACAGGATCACATTTTGCCACGTGTCCAGGCACATGCCCCGGAGTTGATCCTGATCTCCGCCGGATTTGACGCCCATCGCCGCGACCCGCTTGGCGGACTGAACCTTGTCGAGGCGGATTTCGTCTGGATCACCCGCCGTTTGATGGAGATCGCCGACACCACCTGCGATGGCAGACTGGTCTCCATTCTGGAAGGAGGCTACGATCTGGAAGCCTTGGCAAAGTCTGCGGCCGCCCATATTCATGCACTGATGACTTAGGATGTGGACCCTTTCAAAGTCTGACACGAATGGCCAGAACGGCGCACATTCTGCATTCTGCTGAGGACAGCCCCGGATGCCAGCACGGGAGAACTTGACGACTCCCGGTCGCCCGGTCAGTCTCACAAGGCTTTCCATTCCCCACCTGCCACCAGCATGAGTTCACGACATGACCGACCAAGCGCCGCACGCCGATGTTTCTGCCCTGTCCTTTGAAGATGGGCTCAAGCAATTGGAGACTATTGTGCGCGAGCTGGAACAGGGCAATGTTCCGCTTGAACGTTCAATTGAAATGTACGAGCGCGGCTCTGCCTTGCGCCTCCATTGCGACAGTCTGCTGAAAGCCGCCGAAGCCAAAGTTGAGAAAATCCAGATCTCTTCGCAAGATGGACAGGCTTCCGGCACCACAAGCCTGGATCCGCAGGACCCCTGATGAAATTGGCGGGCACCAGTCACCGCGTCTGAACCTTCACTCCGCTCGTGCGGCGGCATCGCGTTTTAAGAAAGACCGCCCCAAAGCCCCTGAAATATTGTGGGTGGCGGCAAATCTGGCTTAAAGAGTGCCTTTTTCGCTCGCAGGTTCATTTTAGTCGCTGAAATTTGAATTTGTAGAGACGAAAATGCTTTTTTCTGTGTTATCCGTCAGAAGACCCTTCGATGAGACTCCGTAATTGTACTTAGCATGCTAGCTGATGTTGAACGAAAGAAGGCTGAAACGCTGGAGCACATCTACAAATGTGCTGCAAATCGTCGTCTTTGGCCCAAAGCGCTAGAGGCTGCCGGCAACATTCTCGGACGATCACTCTATCTGCTTGAATTTCAAAGCGGCATCATCTCAACCGGTCGATACTCTCCAAGTTCCCACGCGCGTCCGATGGTTGATAAGCTGGCCGATACCCGGCTGCGGATGGCCTCGGTCAACGTGCTGACCTTCCTAGTCAAGTCATCCCTCAACCAGGCTGTCTATGCGTTTGACCTGAACGACAAAAATGAAACCGATGTCGAACGCATTCCAGAGGACTGGGCACCGGAGACAGAAATCGCCAGTCATCAGGTTCTGGCCTGCCCGGTCTTTCGGGAAGACAATCGTACAATCCTTGTCGTTTGCGGGCCGCGCGCCGCTCCTGAAGGCGACGCGGATCCTGACAGTAACGACGCAGCAATTGCACAGAGCCAGAACCGACAGCTGCTAGGGCAATTTTCGCAAATTCGGCGAACAATATCTGCCACCCTGCGTATCGAAGCCGAAAATCTGGAGAGCGACCCAAGTTGTGATGCCTTCAGCGTTGCTGTTGCTGCACAGGAACACGCCGCCTTTTTGCTCGACAGCCGCCTGCAACTGTTGGCGCAATCACCGCCCTGCTATGAGCTGTTTACCTACGAGGATGTGTTTGCATTGAAAGACGGGAATGTCGAAGCGCTTGATTCTTCTGTTTCGCAATCCCTGACCTATCTGGCAACGGCAGCGCCCTCCTTTGCCAGCGACCGGCTGGGATCAGATGGGGAGAGCGGTGGATCAAGCCATATTCTGCACCGCGCATCCGGCCAGCTCTGTCGCATCCGTATCAGACCCTTACGGACTGATTTTTCGACAGCGCGCTACCTCTTGATCGATGTCCATGAGCAAACGTCGCTTCCAGAACAGCTCATCGATTTTTTGCAAGAAACTTTCACATTATCGCCCCGCGAAGCCGCGCTGGTTCATGCCCTGATGGTCCACAAGGCCCTGCCGCCAGCGCTCGACGAGCTCAATATCACGCGCAACACCGGCAAAACGCACCTGCGCCGGATCTATGACAAGACCGGTACGAACTCACAGCTGGAACTGGTCATGCTTGTTACGAGCTTACTGCCGCTGTTGGAGACGCCGGGCTCCTGATCACCAGAAGAGCCCTTCCGCTCTGCGACATATGATCCGCAATCCATTGAAACACATAAAAAAAGGGCCGCAGAAGCGGCCCTAGTTGTTCACTGTGCACGTGGCCCCATCGACCACGTGAAGACACTTATGCCAATTCATTGAAAAATGCATCACCCACATGGGTGACATCTTGATAATTATGCCGATAATTTCTTTTCACATGCTTTTTTTGCACATATTTGCCCCTTGCCCGCAAAGAGCGCAAAGCATGGACTGGCAAGAGTGTATTTGCGCACTCGAAGTGCTTGGTGTAAGGCTGCAGCGTTAAATTCACTTGGAGCCCAAAGCCGCGTGTCTTCCAAACCTTCCACCCCTCTTCTCGATTCAATCTACTCTCCTGCCGACCTCAAACGCATCCCTGAAGCCGAGCTTCAACAGGTTGCTGACGAGCTGCGCGCGGAATTGATTGACGCTGTTTCGGAAACCGGTGGGCACCTTGGAGCGGGACTTGGCGTCGTGGAACTGACCGTGGCCCTGCATGCAGTGTTTAACACGCCTGCCGACCGCCTGATCTGGGATGTCGGACACCAGTGCTACCCACACAAAATTCTGACCGAGCGCCGCGACCGTATTCGGACGCTGCGTCAGGGGAATGGACTTTCCGGCTTCACAAAGCGCACCGAAAGTCCCTACGACCCCTTTGGGGCGGCCCATTCGTCGACCTCGATTTCCGCTGGTCTCGGCATGGCGGTCGGACGCGATCTGGCGGGCGGCACCAACAACGTGATTTCAGTGATCGGGGATGGGGCAATGTCTGCGGGCATGGCCTATGAAGCGATGAACAATGCCGGGGATCTCGGCTCTCGGCTGATCGTCATTCTGAATGACAACGACATGTCGATCGCAGCACCAACTGGGGCCATGTCCGGCTATCTTGCAAGACTGGTATCAGGCAAGACCTACCAGTCTTTGCGCGGCGCGGCGAAGAATTTCGCCCGCACCCTGCCTCGGCCTTTGCAGGAAAAGGCCGCACGTGCTGAAGAATACGCCCGCGCCTTCTGGACAGGCGGCACGCTGTTCGAGGAGTTCGGCTTCTATTATGTGGGCCCGGTCGATGGCCACAACATGGAGCAGTTGCTGCCCGTTTTGAAGAACGTGCGCGACATGCACCAAGGACCTGTTCTGATACATGTGCGCACCCAGAAGGGCAAAGGTTACGCCCCCGCGGAAGGCGCCAAGGACAAGTATCATGGCGTTGCAAAGTTTGACGTTGTCACCGGCAAACAGTCCAAACCCAAAGCCAATGCGCCCTCCTATACAAGCGTCTTTGCCAAGTCGCTGATCAAGGAAGCAGAGAAAGACGACAAGATCATCGCCGTCACCGCGGCCATGCCAGATGGCACCGGCCTGAATCTGTTTCAGGAGCTGTTCCCCAAGCGCACCTTCGATGTGGGCATTGCCGAACAGCACGCTGTGACATTCGCTGCCGGTCTTGCGACGGAAGGCTTCAAACCTTTCGCAGCCATCTACTCAACCTTCCTGCAACGCGGCTACGATCAAGTCGTGCATGATGTGGCCATTCAAAAGCTGCCCGTGCGCTTTCCCATTGATCGCGCGGGCCTCGTGGGCTCAGACGGCCCCACCCATGCGGGCGCGTTCGACACAGCCTTTCTTGCCTGCCTGCCGAATTTTGTCGTTATGGCGGCAGCAGATGAAGTCGAATTGCAGAATATGGTGGCGACAGCCGCTGCCTATGACGAAGGTCCCCTGTCCTTCCGTTATCCGCGCGGCGAAGGCGTTGGCCTCGACATGCCGGAATACGGTCAGGTTCTGGAAATCGGCAAAGGCCGCATTCTGCGTGAGGGCACGAAAGTCGCCCTGTTGTCTTTCGGCACGCGCCTTCAGGAATGTCTGACGGCAGCAGAAGATCTGGACCGCGCCGGCTTGTCGACCACCGTGGCCGATGCCCGCTTTGCCAAGCCGCTGGACATTGACATGATCAGCCGTCTGGCGCGCGAACACGAAGTTCTCGTGACGATCGAAGAAGGCTCAATCGGCGGCTTTGGCAGTCACGTTCTCTCGACGTTGGCGCAGATGGGACTTCTCGACAATGGCCTCAAGGTGCGCACAATGACCCTGCCCGATGTCTTTCAGGACCATGACAAGCCGGAAAAAATGTATGCAGACGCAGGCCTTTCTGCCGACGGGATCTGCAAACAAGTCTTCACAGCCCTGCATATGGAGCGCTGACCGGCCACCTTTCGGGTGTATCTGCGTCGAACACAACCCGCACAACAGCTGGATGTGCGAAACGTTTGAGCATTGACTTTCAAGTCCAACCTTGAAAAGCGTATCGAAACAAATGAAACGCGCCGACGCTTGTCGGCGCTTTTATTTTAACTCCAGTTGCAGGAGCATTTGATGGCTCAGACACTCGCGTCGGTCTCTGCCCTTCTTTTTTCGGTTGCATTGCTCCTTGTGGGCCATGGCTTGCAAACCACGCTCCTGCCACTGGCCGCAGACAAGTATTCATTCTCGGGCCTCGCCATTGGTGCGATCTCATCTGCCTATTACATCGGCATGGTGATCGGTTGCCTTGCCGGTCCTCATCTCGTCATGCGCGCTGGTCACATTCGTGCTTTCGCTGCGCTGGTGTCACTGATGTCCGCCGCAGCCCTGCTGCACCCGATTGCGGTCAACCCGATGGCATGGTTCATCATCCGCATGTTGTCGGGCTTCTGTCTGGCCGGGTTCTACCTGATCGTGGAAAGCTGGCTGAACGAAAGCGCCACCAACGAGAACCGCGGCACAATCATGTCGATCTACATCGTGATCGTCTATGCCGCGCTCATGGGCGGACAGGTCTCCATCGCCGGGATGGATATTTCGAGCTTCATGCCTTTCGCCATTGCATCGGTGACGATCAGTCTGGCTGTCATCCCGATTTCACTGACCAAAGCCAACCAGCCCGCGCCCATTACCCTGGTACGGTTCCGGCCTTTGAAACTCTACAAGAACTCGCCCGCCGCTCTGGTCGGTGTTTTCATGATCGGTCTCGGCAATGGCGCCATCTGGTCGCTGTCACCACTGTACGGCAGTCGCATCGGCTTCACCACCAATGAGGCCGCGTTCTATACTGCTGCGGTCATCTGCGGCGGCATGGTTGCCCAATGGCCCTTCGGTCGTCTGTCGGACAGGCTCGATCGTCGTATCGTGCTTATTGCACTGGCCGTTCTGACGGCCGTTGTGGGGCTGATCATTGCCATCTTCACACCACATAATTTCTACGTTGCAACGGCGCTGGCCCTGTTGATTGGCGCGGTTTCACAGCCGACTTACGCCATCGCTGTCTCGCATGCTTTCGATTACGCAGATTCAAACGACTACGTCGAAACCTCTTCAGGCCTGTTGCTGTCCAACGGTCTCGGGTCGGTGGGTGGACCTCTGCTGGCCTCCCTTGCCATGGCGCTTGTCGGCCCCGGAGGCCTCTATCTGGTCATCACAATCACAAGCCTGATCATGGCCGCCTTCATCCTGACCCGCCTGTTCATCCGCGATGCCATCGACCCGGAAGACAAGGTCGATTACGAATACGCCTCCACCGCACAGGTCGGCTCGGTTATCTCGCCGGATCCGCTTGATGTCGATGCGCCTTACGTGATCGCGCCAGAAGATTTCCCGGCCTATGAAGACGATGTCTACAACTTCGATGCCATGAATGCCGTTGATGATGAGGACGACGACGACAGCGACACGCTGGCCGATGCAGACAATACATTGGAAGACATGACGGATTTCGATGGTGACGACGATGATGACGATGACGACGATGATGACGGTTCACCGGTTATATCGCCTAGCAAACCGAAGAATTGACGCAGCGTCGTCAAAGGCGCATCCTTTGACATCGCCGAAAAGACAAGGACCACAGCTCTAAGGCAGGTGGACCAGTCTGGTGGCACATGGGGCGCGCGACAATGCTGTTCAGCGGACTGCGTCAAGAACGACATCCATTTGTCTGTCTGATGATCCTTGCGATCACCGCTCGCTTCGTTCTGTTTGCTGCAACGGCGCTGGCCAGCCCGGCCAATGCGTCTCCGTCCGGGCACCTTCTCGTGCTTTGCCACGGCGCGCCAACACCGCAAACCTCTTTGAGCCTCGGTGCGACACTCGACCAGACCCAGCCCGTTGCATATAATCCCGGACACTGCATTTGTGGTGCGGCCTGCATGCATCTGCACCACTGGGCGCCGTATCTGCCAAGCCTTCAGACAAGCGTTCCTGTGGCATTTGCAGCAAGCGGGCTGCGTCTGACGCTGCCCCGACCCCTGCACTTGTTTCAGTGGTCCGCATACCAGCATAGGCCAATCCGTGCGCCCCCGCTGATCGATCCTGACTGACTGATTCGACCGCAGAGTGAGGCGCTGACTGGCCCTCAAGAACTCCGCTTGTCCTGTCTCCTTCAAGGATCGAGCTCATCATGAAGACATCTATTCTATCCGCTTTTGCCGCAGCAATCCTGCTGACCTCGACAGCTATCTTCCCGAGCCGCGCGGATGTTGCCTCAACGACCCCTTCTGTGCCGATTGCGTTGACGAAGGGCTGGAGCCCAGCAACCCCACCACGCGCGACAACAGCTGGAGGCTATGTCACCATCACCAACACTGGCACACAGGCCGACCGACTGATCAAGATCACCTCACCGGATGCGAAGTCCGTCTCCCTGCATCGCATGCAGATCAAGGATGGTGTGATGACAATGCGCGAGGTCACTGGTGGGCTAAACATTGCCTCAAATCAGGCTGTGGTGCTTACTCCCGGAGGGTATCACCTGATGTTTATGGGGCTGAAGCACCCGCTCAAGCGGGGCCAGTCCATTGCCGCAACTCTGACATTTGAACATGCAGGCGCCGTGACGACCCACCTCGCCGTGCAGAAGATCGGCGCGCGCATGATGGCACACAGCCCCAAGATGCAGCCATAAGGAGAGCATGAGCGATGTCTTCTTTGAAAATCATCCGCTACGGCAGCTCAGGGTAGTGTTCTGGTTCTGGCGCTGTGTCTTGCCGGAGGTCTGTTTGCGTTGACCTTTCGGGACACGCCACCCATAGCCAAAATCACCAGCATCGGCGGCCCGTTTACCCTCGTCGACGGCCATGGCACCACGGTCACACAGGCGTCCTTGAAGGGGAAGCCAAGCCTGATGTTCTTCGGCTTCACCTTTTGTCCGGAGGTCTGCCCGACGACCTTGTCAGATATGCAAGGGTGGATTGCCGCTCTCGGCCCCAAGGCCGATGATTTGAACTACGTCTTCATCACGGTTGACCCGACCCGCGACACGCCGGAGGTGATGCAGGATTATGTCAGTGTCTTTGACGATCATATCATGGGCCTGACAGGATCACAGGCTGCCATCGACAAAACGCTGAAGGCCTATCGTATTTCGGCCAAGAAAGTGCCGCTTGAAGACGGCGGATATACGATGGACCATTCTGCCCAGATCTATCTGATGGACGCGAACCAGCACCTGCGTGGCACCATCACCTATGGCGAAAGCGACCAGATAGCCTTGAAGAAGATCCATCGCCTGCTGGAAACATCAGCAGAGCCCGCCGTGTAAACTCGGGCTTTGCTTGCCAGCGGGAACACGAGCCTTTATGAGAGCGCGATCCCGCCTGCCAAGGTGCGACAGGTGGGGCGCCCGTCTTTCAGACTTTCATGCCTAAGCCTTGCGACCAGCGAAGATCCAGCCATGAGCCAGAAACAACGTCTCGACCAGCAGCTTGTCGATCTCGGGCATTTCCCTTCTCGCGCCCGAGCGCGGGATGCAATTCTGCGTGGGACTGTCACGCTCGCGGGCAGCATTTGCAACAAACCCGCACAAAAGGTCGATGCGTCTGCTGCAATCGTGGTCACCGACCCGGCTGCAGCCTATGTCTCGCGAGCTGCCTTGAAGCTGATCGCCGGCCTCGACGCCTATCGTGTTGATCCGACCGATCGTATCTGCCTCGACATTGGCGCATCGACGGGCGGTTTCACCCAAGTGCTTCTGGAACGGGGTGCGCGCAAGGTGCACGCAATCGACGTTGGCCATGACCAGTTACATGACACGCTTGACAAGGATGTGCGGGTCCACCGTCGCGACGGCCTGAACGCGCGGGACCTTGTGGCCGATGATCTCAACGGTGATGCGCCGTCTCTGCTGGTGTCAGATGTGTCGTTCATCTCGCTGAAACTTGCGCTGCCGCCTGCACTTGCGCTAGGCGCCCCCGGCGCCTGTGGCATTTTCCTGGTCAAGCCGCAGTTTGAAGCCGGGCGCAAGAATATTGGCAAGGGTGGACTTGTCGCCCCTGACATTGCCAGCGAGACGGCAGACAGTCTTCGCCTCTGGCTGGATGAGCAGCCCGGCTGGCAGGCAGGGGATTTGATCCCATCGCCGGTCAAAGGCGGCGATGGCAACGCGGAGTGGCTCTTATTCGGCCAGAAGACCTGATCGGCTTCGCACTCCACTTTCTACGCAACATGCGGCATGTCACGGGCCCAACGATGCCGCCGACTTTTGCCGTCTGTTTGCCAATCGGTACGTTTTTCAGAGCGTCGCGCGTCTTTTTGCGCGCGCCCACTTGTTCAAATCCCGGATCGAGGCTATCGCTCCCCCATGAAAGATACGGCACTTCAACTCAAAATCGACAGTCTCGGCCACAAAGGCGATGGCCTCGCCTCGCATGACGGCGAGACCGTCTATGTCGCTGACGCCCTTCCCGGCGAAACAGTGTCCGTGCAGCTCGACAAAAGCCGCGCCAAGGACATTCGCATTCTGGAAGAAAGCGCCGATCGCGTGTCTCCCATCTGCGCCCATTTCGAGGCTTGCGGTGGCTGCAACGTGCAACATCTGGCCAGCGCCCCCTATCTGGAGTGGAAGCGCGGTCTGGTGACCAAGGCGTTTGCCGACAGAGGTCTCGAAATCCAGCCGGAGCCGATCAAGCCTGGCCTGCCCGGCACCCGGCGGCGCGCCGTTTTGTCCGCTTCGCGCGCTGGCCGTCACACGTTGCTCGGCTATCATGAAAAAGCCAGCAACCGACTGGTCGACATTTCCATGTGCCCGGTTCTGGTTCCTGAAATCGTCACAGCATTGCCTGGCCTGAAATCTCTCGCAAGCCTGCTGATGCCGAAGAAGGGCGAGTTGCGCCTCACCGTTCTGTCGACCACCGCAGGCCTTGATGTTGCCTTGACGCAGGCCGACCGCACCTACGACAAGCATATTGCGGCGCTGTCGAAGAAGGCGGCCGAGTTGAACCTTGCGCGCCTCTCTGTCAACGGCGAAACCCTGCTTGAAATCCGCCCCCCTGCTGGACATGGGGGGCATGAACGTCGTCCCATCACCCGGTGGCTTTACGCAGGCAACCCTTGAGGCCGAGGAATTTCTCAGCGCGCTGGTCGCCGAAGGGCTGGGCAAGAAGCCGAAGAAGGTTGCCGACCTTTTTGCGGGTATTGGCACCTTCTCATTGCGTCTGGCACGGATTACCTCGGTTCACGCCGTTGAAGGCGATGCAGCGGCCTGTAATGCACTGACGCAGGCCCTGCGCGTGCCCAAAGGCATCAAGAAAGTCACGGTCGAAAAACGCGACCTCATTCGCCGCCCGCTGGTGCGAGCTGAATTGAACGAATTCGACGCTGTAGTCTTCGATCCCCCGCGCGCTGGGGCACAGGCACAGGCAGAGCAACTTGCCCTGTCAAAGGTGCCGAACGTGATCGCCGTTTCCTGCAACCCGGCAACGCTGGCGCGTGACATCCGCATTCTGCTGGATGGCGGCTACACTTTGAAGTCGATCACGCCGGTTGATCAGTTTCTTTATTCCCCGCACGTCGAGTGCGTGGCACATCTGACCAAGGCCGGCTGACCAAACGGCAACGGCGCGGTCAAGGATCTTTTACCCGCAACTGGTGACATGAATTTTCAGTCTCACTGAATTTTCGTGGCATCAGGCCTTGCGCCACCGATCATTCTTGCTACCTAAGAGAGCATGAAACTTGATCAATGGCTTGATGAAAACCGGGAAAATCGGAGTGCATTTGCACGAAGAGCAGGATTGTCTGCCGCTTCTGTAACGGCGCTGTGCAATGATCCCGACGTCTGGGTGTCGCGCGACATGGCGCATAAGATTGCCACCGCCACGCGCGGTGCGGTCACTCCCAACGATTTTCTCGGCCTGGACATCAGCAGGGAGTATGCCGTGTCTCAAAGCCGCGTCGCCGACGCCATCCGTGCGTTCGAGCGAGGGGAAATCGTGGTCGTGACAGACGACGATGACCGTGAAAACGAAGGTGACCTGATTGTCGCTGCCTCCAAGGCCACGACCGAACAGATTGCCTTCATCGTGAGACATACCTCCGGCATCATCTGCGCGCCGATGACCGAAGAACGGGCCAGAGCCCTCAATCTGACGCCGATGGTCTCACAGAATGACGCTCCGCTGGCGACAGCCTTTACCGTCTCCGTCGATTATGCTCCCGGTCTGACCACGGGCATCTCCGCCGAAGAACGCTGCTCGACGGCCCGCGCCCTGGCCAATCCCAATGCGGGCCCGCATGAGTTTGTCCGCCCCGGCCATGTCTTCCCGCTGATCGCCAAACAGGGTGGCGTGCTGATGCGCTCCGGCCATACCGAGGCTGCCGTCGATCTTTGCCGCCTGGCCGGACTGCCTGAGGTCGGCGTCATCAGCGAGCTTGTCAACGATGATGGCTCCGTCAAAAAAGGCGATGATGTGCGCGACTTTGCAGCAGAGCACAATCTGACCAGTGTCTCGGTGTCCGATCTCATTGCATGGCGTCAACGCACAGAGCGCCTTGGTGGAGCGCGTCAGCGAGCAGCCTGTCGAAACGCTGGCCGGTCCGGCCTATGCCATCACCTATTCCACGCCGTATGACCAGATGCACCACGTTGCGCTGATCTACGGCGACATTCTGGATGGGCGGAATGTACCGGTGCGCCTGCAGCTCGAATCGGTGTTGGATGATGTGTTCGGCTGCACCCCGGGCATTCACAACACGATGAAAGCGTTTTCGGACCGGGGCCGCGGCGTCATTGTTTATCTGCGCGAGGGTGGCGTTGGTGTGGCGCGCCAATCCAGCCGGATGCGCCAACCGCTTGAAGAAGAGCGGCTGGAGGCTGCAAGCCAGGAAAAGCACGTCTCGGCCAAAAGCCGTCAGGAAGAATGGCGCGAAATCGGCCTTGGCGCACAGATCCTGCGCGATCTTGGTGTCAACTCGATCCGCCTTCTGTCGTCCCGCCAGCGGCATTACGTCGGGTTGGAAGGCTTTGACATCAAGATCGAGGCCACCGAACCAATCGACGGTTGATGTCTTGGCCCTTGCCAAGATCTGACAGAGAAAGCTTGAAAAGGCGCGTCACGCAGGTGTCGCGCCTTTTCCGCATGTCTGGTAAGATACATTTTGCTGACGCGTCCCGTGCCCATCAGCCATCCTTTTTCCTTCAAGAATAGTGACGATCAGCATATGTCCAACACGACACCTGCGGCGCCGCCGCTTTTTCGTGCCGCTCTCATCCTCGGCGTGATGGCCGCAGTCGGGCCGCTTTCCATCGATGTCTATCTCCCAGCCCTGCCAACCATCCAAAAAGAACTGATGGCCAGCGCCTCAACGACACAGCTCACCCTGATGTCGTTTTTCACCGCTTTTGGATTGTGCCAGTTGATTTATGGCCCTTTGTCCGATCAGACGGGGCGTAAGTTGCCACTTTATATCGGATTGGGCATCTGTGCTCTCGGCTCGTTTGGCTGCTTCATAGCACCTTCCATTGGCTGGCTGATTGCCTGCCGCGCCTTACAAGGTGCGGGCGCTGCCTCTGCCATGGTGCTGCCGCGCGCCATCATCCGCGATCAATTCACCGGCTACACAGCCACCCGCATGATGGCGATGATCATGCTGGTGATCAGCGTGTCACCGATGTTGGCTCCCTTGCTTGGAACGGGCCTGATCCATCTGGGAGGCTGGCGTGTGCTGTTCCTGTTCCTGGCACTTGTTGCCGTTGCCAACCTGGTTGGTGCTGCCTTCATCTTGCCGGAAACGCTGACACCGGAAAAGCGCCACAAGGTCAACGGCAAAGCCCTTTGGGCAGGCGTCAAGGTGCTTGTCCGCGACAGCCGCTTCATGGGACTGACCCTGATCGGAGGCTTCGGCATGGCGAGTTTCTTCGTTTTTCTGTCAAGCGCCAGCTTTGTCTATACCGAGCAATATGGTCTCAGTCTGGTGGGCTTCAGCATTGCATTCGCTGTTAATGCCATCGGCTTTTTCTCGACCTCGCAGCTTGCCGCTCGCGTTGGCCGTGCCATGGGGCCTGAACGTATGATCACCCGCGCCATCACCGGATTTCTTCTGTGCCAGATCGTGCTTCTGGCGCTGACGCTGGCGGGTTTTCACAGCCTGTTCGTGCTGATTATCTTGCTGTTCGCAGGCAATAGCTTTCTTGGCCTCGTCATCCCCTCGACACAGGTGCTGGCGCTGGATGATCACGGTGATATCGCCGGCCTTGCCTCCTCCCTTGGCGGCACCCTGCAGATGGTCATCGGGGGCCTGATGATCGCCGTCGCCAGCCCATTCTTCGATGGCACTGCGACACCGATGGTCGGAGCCATCTTCGCCTGCGCCCTCATTGCTTTTCTGGTGCTGCGTCTTTTGAAGATCACCCAGCCAAGTATTTCGCCCGACATTCAGCAAGGCTGAGGATATTCGGGGCCAGTTAACCACCTGCCCCGAATTCCATTTTGAAACTTGTGATCATCCTTCCTATTTAAGAAAGGAGAGAAGCGTCTGCGATTGCAGGCAATATGGAGACCCGAGATGAGTGAACAGAGCGCCGGCCCGTTTGCAGGAGAGGAAGACAAGGTCCTGGATCCTCAGCCTTTCGCTGTCGGCTACTCGAAAGCCTCTGGAGAACCTCTGGTCTATGGGGGACTGCTGTTCGGATTCCTGTTTCTTCTCATCGGTGTTGTCAGCGGCGTGCAGCCGCTTATTGCGATCTCTCTTGTGCCCCTGTTCACAGCCTACTGGTATTATCCAATGGTGGACCGCGAGCATCCTCAACTGGGCGCTAATCCCAAAGGGCTTTTCGTTGAGCGCATCGGTTTCATCGACTGGTCGGCCATCGGTGAGATCAAGTTGCGACAGACCAATGTGCGCAGCATAGAACTCGCTGTCCTGGACATCGAACTGACGCGCCCACTGGACGATGCTCTCGTTGCCCCGCAGACCTTTCCGATCTGGAAAGGCCTGATGGCTCGCAACTGGAAACTGAAGCGACGCAAGAACGTCAATCAGCACCTGCGAGATCCGCCTCAATACGCTGACTGGCAATTCCAAAGAGATCTTCGCCCGCATCAAGGCTTATACGCACGCCTGATCTGGTCGCCGATCTAACGATACGGCAGCATCCCGAAAGCGTTAGAAACAGCCACACGCGAACCCGTTTCGGCAGAAATGAGGTTGTCGTGCCCGTTGGGCTGTGCAAGGAAGAAGAGCATTTTTTGAGGGCGCGCCGGGCAACAAGGAACCTACTCCAGCAAGAAGTCTCCACCCCGCCCCTCCTGCATCAATGGAGGAAACATGTTCAGATCGGCTATCAAACTGGGCCTTGCCGCCTGCCTTGGACTTGCCATGGCCTTTCCGGCCAGCGCGCAGACCCGCATTACCTACAAGTCCGCAAAATCCGGATCATCCTATTATCAGATGGGCGTCGAGATTGCGGAAGCCGTCAAGAAAGGCTCGAAAGACGACCTCAACATGACGGTCGAGGAAAGCCAGGGTTCTGTTCAAAACGTCATGGAAGCCCGTGTGCGAGGCGCCGACTATGTCTTCACCGCCCCGCCTGTTCTGGTGAAGCTGGCCAAGGCTGGCAAGGGCATGTTTGAAAAGCGTGCTAGCCCGAAGTTCAAGGACATCCGCGCGCTGTTTCCGATCCCCTCATTGACGATGCACTTCGTTGTGTCGCGCAAGAGTGGCATCAATTCCATCGAAGATCTCAAAGGCAAGACCATTCTGCTCGGCAAGGGCTCCTTTGGCGCGCGCGAAGGTGAGAAGTATCTCAAGTTGTTCGGTCTCGACGGCAAGGTAAAGCTGGCAACCGTTGAACTGTCCAACGCTGTCGCGGCCCTGAAGAACGGCCAGATTGACGGCTTCGTCACCGCGGGATCCTATCCCGCCCCCAACGTCATTGAGGCCGCCGCCTCAACGGACGTGAAGATCCTGTCGCTGACACCGGACGAAATCGCCAAGACCAAACGTACCGAAATCGTCATTCCAGCAGGCACTTATGCAGGTCAGACAAAAGACATTCACACCACGTCGCTGTCGGTGGTTGCCTATACGACGACAGCCATGAGCGACGATACCGCCTACCAGTTGACCAAGACATTCTGGCAGACAAAGACCAAATTGAGTGATCGTGCGCGCTGGTGGAAAGGTGTCGACAAGACATTGATGAAGGCCATTACAGGCCAGATCCATCCCGGTGCATTGCGCTACTATCAGGAAGCCGGTTTCCCGGTGACTGCCGCGCAAAAATAATCCGTCTCAAGACCCCGCATGTTGCAGACGTCCGCGATCCGGTGATCGCGTTCTCTCTGCTGCCATGCGGGGTTCTTCAGTCCAGAGCCAGAAATGACGACATCCCCTTTGCAGCCGTCGACCAACGCCACGCTTCTGCGGTGCCTTCAGCTTTTTTGCGCTGCCATTCTGGTGGCCTTTCACCTTGGCCTGATCTTCTCCGGTCTCGTGCCCAACCTGATCAGCCGACCGCTGCACATGGCTCTGGCGCTGCCATGGATTTTCCTGTTCGTGCCCGCCAAAACCATGACCGGCCGCGTTATCGGCCTGTTGTTTACCGGGGTCGGCATCGCGTCCTGCGTCTGGATCGCGCTTAATCAGGATATGCTGACCGGACAATATGGCTATCTGGAAACACCCTTCCAGATAGGCGTTGCCTGCGCGTTGCTGATCACCGTCATGGAAGCCGCCAGACGCGCCATTGGCTGGCCCCTGCCGACGGTGGCCGCACTCGCATTGCTTTATGGGCTGTTCGGCCAATATATTCCCGGAGACTTCGGCCATGCCGGAACGCCACTGGCGAGCTTCCTCGGCACGCTAACCATTGCCGAAGGCGGATTATGGGGCACATTGACGGGTGTCTCTGTCTCCGTTGTCGCCATCTTCGTTATCTTTGGCGCGGTCTTGAACGCTGGCGAAGCCGGGCAAGGCTTCATGAATATTGCCGCCTCAGCCGCTGGTCGGCTCAATGGCGGGGCAGCGAAAGTTTCGATCATCTCGTCCGCCCTCTTCGGCTCCATCTCCGGTTCTGCCTCAGCCAACGTTGCGTCAACCGGGGCCATCACCCTGCCCGCAATGACCAAGCTCGGCTATCCGAAGCGCTTAGCTGCGGCCGTAGAAGCCGTGGCCTCATCGGGCGGCCAGATCATGCCGCCGCTGATGGGGGCCGGAGCCTTTGTCATGGTGGAACTGACCGGTGTGCCTTACACACAAATCATGGGCGCAGCACTGCTGCCTGCCATTTTGTATTTTCTCGCCGTCTGGGTGGGCATCAATGCCTATGCAAGCCGACTGGACCTGCGAGCGCTGGACGAACAGGATCGCCCCGGTCTCAAGATGACGTTGATCACCACTGGCTTCTTTCTGATCCCGTTCGCCGTGTTGATGTGGGGCATGTTTGCGGCCCGCTACACACCTCAATACGCGGCCTGCATCGCCACGCTGGCCGCCGCCATCTTGCTGTTTTTCAATGCGCGTCTGACACTGGATGTGAAACAGATCCGCGCCCGCTTCGAAGCTGCAATTTTAAGCGCCGCCCGACAGGTGGCAATGATCGCCTCGATCATCCTGTGTGCGTCCATCATCATCGGCGTGCTGTCCATCACGGGTCTGGGCGTCAAGATCACCTCGCTGATCCTGTCCGGCGCAGGCGGCCTGCTGTGGCCCTCGCTGTTTCTGACCGCCGTCGCCTGCCTGATCCTGGGCATGGAAGTGCCAACCACGGCTGCCTATGTAATCTGCGTGTCGGTGGCCGGGCCTGCCCTGAACCAGCTAGGCCTTGCGCCTTTGCAGGCCCATCTTTTCGTCTTCTGGTTCGCGCTCCTGTCAACGATCACACCTCCCGTTTGCGGGGCTGTGTTCATTGCAGCGGGCATGATCGGCGAAAACTGGCTCAAAGTGGCCCGAACAGCCATGGCGCTTGGCATCGGTCTCTATTTGATCCCCTTGGGCATGGTTGCCAACCCGAATCTCATAGCCCTCGAAACGCACCCCGTCGCAGCGCTACTCGCCTTCGTGCAGGTGGGCGTTGGCCTCAGCCTCGTGTCGTATGGATTGATCGCGACCTCAAGCTGGCCATACAAGGTGCTGCTGATTGCCGCCGGGCTGCTGGTGATTTTTGTCAGACCTCTGCTCGGGCTTTAAGCAAGATCACTCAAAGACACAAAAAAGCCGACGGCTCCCAAAGACCCCGTCGGCTTTTTGTTTGAACTCCTGTCGACAACAGACGTTTTTGATCAGCCGATCTGGCCACGATCCCGCAGAAAGTGATCGGCCAGAACACATGCCATCATCGCCTCGCCCACCGGCACGGCGCGAATGCCAACACACGGGTCGTGGCGTCCCTTTGTCATCACATCAACTTCCTCGCCCTGACGCGTAATGGATTTGCGCTCAGTCAGGATGGACGAGGTTGGCTTGACGGCAAAGCGCGCCACCACCGGTTCGCCCGAGGCCAGCCCGCCCAGAACGCCACCGGCATTGTTCGACAGGAACACCGGCTTGCCGCCTTCGCCAAGCCGCATCTCGTCGGCATTGTCTTCCCCGGTCAAAGTGGCAGCCTCGAAGCCGTTGCCAATCTCGACGCCTTTGACAGCATTGATCGACATCAGTGCTGCGGCGATATCGCCATCCAGCTTGCCGTAAAGTGGCGCACCAAGACCGACGGGCACGCCTTCCGCAACGACTTCAATCACGGCACCGACAGAAGATCCACTCTTGCGAATTTCATCAAGATAGTCCGCCCACTCAGCGGCGGCCTGGACATCCGGGCAGAAGAACGGGTTGTTGTCGATCTCGGCCCAATCCCAGTTGGCCCGGTTGATTTTTCGATCGCCGATCTGCACCAGTGCACCACGAATAGTGATCCCCGGCACGATCTTGCGGGCTACAGCACCAGCGGCCACGCGCATCGCCGTCTCACGTGCAGAAGACCGCCCACCGCCCCGATAATCACGGATGCCATATTTGGCATCATAGGTGAAATCGGCATGGCCCGGACGAAACCGGTCCTTGATCTGGGAGTAGTCCTTGGAACGCTGGTCTGTATTCTCGACCATCAGCGAAATCGGCGTGCCAGTGGTCTTTTGAACGCCGTCTTCATCGACCATCACACCGGACAGGATACGAACCTCATCCGCTTCGCGGCGCTGGGTCGTAAACTTCGACTGCCCCGGCTTGCGCTTGTCCATAAATCCCTGAATGTCGGTCTCGTTCAAAGGAATCAACGGCGGACACCCATCCACCACGCAGCCAATGGCAGGCCCATGGCTCTCGCCCCATGGTCGTTACGCGAAACAGATGGCCAAAGGAATTGTGCGACATGGAACGCCCTTCATTTCCGCCTTCCCCGACAGGAAAGCCAACACCTTGCTACTACACTCAAGACGCCAGCGATAAGCCATCCGCCAAGGCAGCTCAAGTGCCAAAGGCCAAGTTATAGGATCTTGGGACGTCGGTCACGGCCAAGACGCTTACGCTTGCGTTTCTTGTGGCTTGGTGAGGTGTGCCAACCGATCCTTCAGATCGGCACCAGCGGCGGCCAGTCCGCCGTTCTGTCCATCGACAAAATGCACATGCTTGCCCGAACCAAGATTGGACACGAAGCACGTCATCAAAGCGCCGCCAGACACATGCAGCCCATAGACCAGTGACCCGGCCTCGTAGGCGTGCTCAAGCCAATTGCGCAACCCGGCAAGTTGCGGATCGTCGAGATCAAGCACCAATCGCAAGGAATCATCCAGCTTGCGATGATCCGTGTTGCGCGACACCTCATGCAGGTAACGCTTGGGCTCAAACGGCCCGATGGTGCATTTCGCTGCCATGCCGATGGTGAAGGCCACACATTCAAACACCGTCTTCAGCGCTTGACGAAAATACCCTCGAACAGCCCCTAGAACGCGAACCTCAATCCCGACACCCCTGCGTGGAAAGCGGAACTTGAGGCTTTCCGGCAGCACCAGCAAACTCTTCTCACCATCATCATGAAATGGATCCTCACCGATCGCATCCATCAGGCCGCTACGCAATTCCCGCATGGCGCTGATCGTCTCACGATCATCCGGCATCTTCAAAATAAGGCTGGCAATATTGCCCTTGCGGCTGGGCAAGTTCTCCCAGCGACACGACATGCCAGTCAGATCGGGCTGCGGGGGGTCAGAAATATGGATTGTAAACGGTTGGCACTGCTTTGGATTCTTGAGGATCTTTTCCGCCAGTTCCAGTCCGCCCCCAATCCCCATGGCCAGGAAATTATCCGGGCTCATCTGGTATTTCAGCAAGCTGATCTGAGTGCCCAGTGCGCGCAGATGCGCCACCGGGATCGCCGCTGTGCGCAGCGTGAACCCGACCTGATCGCGGGCAAGGCGTGCCACACCGGCCAGCGCCTCCCGAGCCTTTTCGACCTCAGACGCGGGCACCATCAGCAAAGCCCCATCACCGCCAAAGATAAAGGGAACACGTTCGCGGCCAACCCGGTTCAAGACTGCAGCAATAACGCAGGCGCCGACAAAATTGACCTCTTTATAGCGACCGTTCTCGATCGCCTTGCCAGACGAGACAATATCTGCCGCCAGCACATACCAGTCATCGGGGACAGCCTGATAGAACGAAGGATCTTCAACAGCACTGAATTTTTCATGGCTCCTGAGAGCCAGATAGAAATCGGCGTTTTCTGCGCTCACTCTTCCCGTTCCCCCTGCTGTTTGCCAAACATTATCCAGCAACCGCCCGTCCATTTCAGGATCAGTCGAATTCAGGTGTCGGTCAACGGCAGAGTTGATACGGAGATCAGATCCGATCGAATTCCGCGCCGTTCCAGACAAAAACACGATCCTGCGGCGTATCGAGCTTCGGCACCTCAGCACATGCCAATCCTTCAAGCAAACCGCGCACGACCCTCAGCACGCCGCCATGGGCGACAACCACAGTTGGCTGGTCGATACTTTCCAGCCAGCCCTTGATACGGTCAGACAGCATGGCATAGCTCTCGCCATTGGGCGGTGTGAACCCCCATTTGTTCTGCTGGCGCTCATCCACCAAATGTGGCACGGTTTCTGCCAGCTCGTCCAACGTCAATCCTTCCCACTCGCCGAAGGTGATCTCCTTCAGCACAGGATCAAGGCGATAGACGTCGGGCTGAAGCGCCATGGCATCGCGCAGACGCTCCATGGTTTCGCGGGTCCGCATCAACGGCGAGGCGACGAAATCAAGATCTGCCTCGCGCAGGCC
Organism: Roseibium sp. 10G30-5; assembly: GCF_055809635.1. Taxonomy (NCBI): domain Bacteria; kingdom Pseudomonadati; phylum Pseudomonadota; class Alphaproteobacteria; order Hyphomicrobiales; family Stappiaceae; genus Roseibium; species Roseibium sp. 10G30-5. The sequence goes on along the minus strand of NZ_CM147918.1, from coordinate 3,092,036 downwards.
TTTGGCTTCCAGAAAGCTCTTCAATCTGGCACCATTTCCGCTGGCCTGACCGCGCCCCAGATCATTCAAGGGAATATCGCGTTGCCCTTGCATCCGGCCTTCCGCGTTCCAGTCGGTTTGACCGTGACGAATGAAGATCAGCAGATGAGGCAGGGCGATGGGCGATAGAATTTCACTCATGGGGCAGGTTTCCAAGCTTCCAGGACAGGCCGTTCATCTCTCCCGGATTCTTGGAAAAAGTGCAACGCTTTCATGGCAAAGGCATGAAAGTCGGACGCAGATGTGTCTTTCAGGCTCTCAAAAGGCCGATAAATGCAAAAAAGGCCGGCAAAGCCGACCTTTCTCAATTCCAATCCGTGTGCTGCGAGCCGACGGGATCACCCCTTGTTCGGCACATCATCCGGAGCATCAACAGCCTTCATGCCGACAATGTTGTAACCGCAATCGACATGCTGGATTTCGCCGGTCACGCCTGTGCCCATATCGGACAGAAGGAACACAGCAGCATTGCCGACTTCCTGTGTTGTCACGGTGCGGCGCAGCGGTGCGTTGTCTTCGTTCCACTTGAGAATATAGCGGAAATCACCAATACCGGACGCAGCCAACGTCTTGATCGGCCCTGCGGAAATCGCATTGACGCGAATGGCCTTCGGGCCGAGATCCGCAGCAAGATACTTCACACTGGCTTCCAGAGCAGCCTTGGCCACGCCCATGACGTTATAATGCGGCAGCACTTTTTCAGCGCCGTAATACGTCAATGTCAGGATGGACCCACCATGCGACATCAGCTTTTCGGCGCGCTGTGTCACGGCCGTCAGCGAGTAGCAGGAAATGTTCATCGTCCGGTCAAAGTTGCTTGGTGTCGTTTCCAGATAACGACCTGTCAGTTCGTCCTTGTCGGAAAACGCAATAGCATGAACGAGGAAGTCGATCTTGCCCCATTCCTCTTCAAGCGTCTTGAACACCGCATCGATCGACTCGCCGTCGGTAACGTCACAATGACCAGCGACAAGAGCACCCAACTCACCAGCCAGAGGCTCGACGCGCTTCTTCAAAGCATCGCCCTGGTAGGTCAACGCCAGTTCCGCGCCGGCTTCGCTGAGTGCCTTAGCGATGCCCTGAGCGATAGACCTGTTGTTTGCAACGCCCATAATCAGGCCGCGTTTGCCGTTCATTAATCCGCGCGTCTCCGCCATCGTCTTCTCCAGAAGGATTTCAGTAACCACCCCTCAACGGGTTGGCATCCTATGGCACACCACCCTTTTCCCTTCAAGACTTCTAAGCACCGAATAGAAACGTCGACGTACACCTTTCCTATCATTATGTTACGACGCAACGCATCAACCATGAATTTCCGAGGATCCTCTCCATGGACCAGTCTTCCCACATCAAAGCCTTTCGCGACATCATTGGAGAGACCAATGTTTTGACGTCAGACAGTGACAAGGCCCCTTATCTGACGGAGTGGCGCGACCTGTATCAGGGCACCACTCAGATGGTCTTGCGTCCCGGCTCGACCGACGAAGTGTCAAAGGTGATGAAATACGCCTACGACAATGATCTGAAGATCATTCCGCAAGGTGGCAACACGGGCTTGGTGGGAGCTCAAATCCCCTTGGAAACCGGGGATGAAATCGTCATTTCCGTGACGCGTCTGAACAAGGTGCGCTCCGTCGACCCGGATGGTTTCACCATGACCGTCGATGCCGGTGTGGTGCTGGAAACCCTGCATCATGAAGCGGAAAAAGTGGACCGGTTGTTCCCGCTGTCCCTCGGCGCGCAAGGCTCCTGTGTCATTGGCGGCAACATCTCCACCAATGCTGGTGGCACAGCCGTTCTGTCCTACGGCAACACGCGTGATCTCGTTCTGGGACTGGAGGTCGTGCTGCCAAATGGCGACATCTGGAACGGATTGCGGACACTCCGCAAGGACAACACTGGTTACGATTTGAAACAATTATTCATTGGAGGAGAAGGCACTCTTGGCATCGTCACGGCTGCAGCCCTGAAACTTTTCCCCAAGCCGAAGAAACTGGAAGCGGCTTTTGTCGGTCTGCCGAATCCACAGGCGGCGCTGAAACTCTTCTCTACGGCCAAGGCACAGGCCGGTCCGGTGCTCACCGGTTTCGAGATCATGCCACGGGTCGGACTGGAATTCTGCGTTGCGCATCTGGACGGCGCCCGAGATCCGCTGGAAGGCGAACATGCCTGGTATGTGCTGATGGAACTCTCCAGCGGTTCCGATGCTTTCCCCATCCGTGATCTGCTGGAATCGATCCTCGGAGAAGCCTTTGAGGCCGAAATCGTCGAAGATGCAGCGTTTGCCCAGAACATGAGCCAGGTGCAGGATTTCTGGCATATTCGCCACGGCATGTCGGAAGTGCAAAAGGCGGAAGGCGGCTCGATCAAGCATGACGTGTCCGTCCCCGTCGGTCTGATCCCGGAATTTCTTGAACGCGCCATGACCGCTGTCACCGACTTCGTTCCCGGTTGCCGTCCGGTGCCTTTCGGGCATCTGGGCGATGGCAACATTCACTTCAACGTCTCCCAGCCAGTTGGTGCCGACAAGGAAGACTATATTGCCAAGTGGGATGAGATGAACGAAATCGTTCATGGCATCGTGCATGAGTTGAACGGCTCAATCTCCGCAGAACACGGCATCGGTCGCCTGAAGCGCGACCTGCTGAAGACGGTCAAAAGCGAGGTCGAATTGGACCTGATGCAGCGCATCAAGGACGCCTTCGATCCCAAGGGCCTGATGAACCCTGACCGTATGCTCTGACAACACTCCCTCCCGCTTTGCTTGCTCCCCAAATGTTTGAAAGGTGTCCTCATGTCCACTCAACCTGACATCATGGCTCTTGCCGAGCTTTTGCGCGCAGCGGCGAAGCGGGAGATTGTGCCGCGCTTCCGCCATCTGGCACACGATGACATCCGGTCCAAAAGCGAGCCAAGCGATCTGGTGACGGAAGCAGACGAACAGGCGGAGCGTTATATTCGCGCTGAACTGGAAGCCTTGCTTCCGAACCACCTTTTTATCGGCGAGGAAAGTGTTGCCGCAGATCCGGACCTTCTCGGCAAGCTTGATGGCGCGGAGCGTGCGGTAATTGTCGACCCGATTGATGGCACTTTCAACTTTGCCTCCGACGTGCCGCTGTTTGGTGTCATGGCCTCCATCGTCGAGAAGGGCGAGACGGTCGCAGGAATCATCTACGATCCCATGGGCGACGACTGGGTCATGGCGGAAAAAGGCTCTGGCGCGCAACTGCTTCGCCCGGACGGCTCCGGCTTCAAGCTGACGGCCAGTGATCGTGTGCCGCTGGACCATATGGTCGGCGCGGCTTCGACCGGGTTTTTACCGCCCACCGCAAGGGTCTCCGTCGGGGGCAATCTGTCAAAGATCCGCCATCAGGTCGGTTACCGGTGTGCGGCGCACGAATACCGCGCCTTTGCCGGAGGGCATCTGCACTTTTTAATGTACAATAAGCTGTTGCCCTGGGACCATCTGGCCGGTGCATTGATCGCGCAGGAAGCCGGAGCCTATGTCGCCCGTTTCGATGGGTCCACCTATCAGCCGGAACATCTGGACGGCGGACTGCTGGTCGCGCCAGACAAGGACACCTGGCAGCTTCTGCGCGACGAGGTCTTCACCGTCTGAGAGGGGGCCTCACTGTGACTGATCCGGATTGCCAAACTCTGCGATAACCGCCTCGATGAAGCATTTGATCTTGGCCGTCGGGCGACGGCTCAGGGGATGTGCAATGCGCATGGGTTTGGCAGGCCCCTCATAATCGGGCAGCACGCGCACAAGATGTCCGTCCTCAATCTGTCGTGACAGGATCGTCTCGGGACCGAAGGTGATTCCAGCGCCTGCAATTGCAGCCTGCATCAGGTAAGGCCAATTGTTGCTGCGCGTGCGCCCCTTCGCCGCGACTGTCTGGCGACGCCCGTCCGCACTTTCAATCTGCCAGTGACAACTCGCAGGTGTCTGCGCATCGCCAAAGAAAAGACAATCGTGATCTGCCAGTTCCACAGGCTGCAACGGCAATCCCCGTCTGGCGACATAGTCCGGCGACGCGCAGGCAATCAACCGGTAGGGCCTCAACGCATATGTCCGCAAACCTGCATCGGCTTCGAGCTGACCGATACGCAACATGATCTCAAAATCATGTTCCAGCGGATCAAGAAACTGATCGGACAGCTTCACATCAACCTGTGTCTGCGGATACCGGACAAGATACCGAGTCACGAAGGGCGCCAACATATGTGTTCCAAAGGTCACCGGCGCAGAAATTCGCAAGACGCCCTTGGGTTCATCTCGCATTTCCTGCAACAGGTTATCTGCCGCCTCGGCCTCAGCCAGCACGATGCGACATCTCTCATAATAAGCTCGCCCGACATCCGTCAGGCTTTGACGCCGCGTTGTGCGGTTCAGCAAGGTGGCTCCCAGCCGGTTTTCCAACACCATGACATGCTTGGAGACCATTTGCGGCGACAGCGATAATGCCTCAGCGGTCGCCGCAAAGGACCCCAAATCCGCCGCTTTCACGAATACGCTCATGCTGGTAAGCCGATCCATTATTCCCTCCATTTTATTGTTTATCTCTTTATATCATGAGCATTTATCTCTTATGAAGCGCGAATTAGCGTCGGCTCCTCACATCTCTTCAAGGAAACAACATCATGAAGATCGGAATATTAGGGGCCGGATGGGTTGGACGCACGCTGGCTGCGCAAGCGCTCAAAAACGGGCATGACGTCCTGATCAGCAACTCACGTGGACCGCAGACACTGATGAGCACCGCCGTTGGCCTCGGCTGTCAGGCGGGCACAGCCGATGATGCCGCTCGCTTCGGCGACGTTATCATTGTGGCTGTGCCAATGACGGCGATCAATGATTTGCCAGCCGAGCTTCTTGCTGGAAAACTCGTCATCGACACCACCAACTACTACCCGACCCGCGACGGCGACATTGCCGATCTCGGAATTGATGGCATGACCACCAGCGAGTTTCTGAAGACCGCACTGCCCGACGCTCGTATCGTGAAGGCATTCAATTCCATTCGCATGAATGAATTGGAACGTGACGCCCGCCCTGCGGGTGCCTCTGATCGCCGCGCACTGCCGATGTCTGGCGATCACCCACATGACAAGGCCATTGTGGCAGAGCTTGTTGACGCGTTTGGCTATGACCCCGTGGACGTGGGGCCTCTGTCGGAGGGCTGGCGGTTTGAACGTGCCTTGCCTGTCTATTGCCAGGCCTTGTCAGGCGAAGACCTGACGCGCCAATTAGCGGCAACCACACGCGAAAATTTCCGCACGGCACGGGCAAGCTAACACACAATCTGTCTTGACAGGATCAGCCCGAGCGCGCGAAAATCGTGCTCGGGTTGAAGATCCCTGCCGCTCGCAAGCGTCATAGCTTTGGTGAAATCTTCCCGTTCGGATTTACCGGACGTACAGGACACTCAGCCCTTGCTTTGATGCAGGCAGGCCGATGGCAATGCGAGCCCCATCCGACACGCTGCCTGCGCCTCGAAGAAAGGCCTCATGCCATGTCCCTTCCCCCGATTGATGCACTGAAAGCCCAGGCAAAACGCCTACGCAGCACGCTTGGCGCGGATCAGAACGCCTCCCTCTCCCACAGCTAAGGCCCTTGAAGTCGTTGCCCGCCAATACGGCTATCGCGATTGGAACACGCTCTTTGCAGCGAAAGGCAATATGCCGGATCCATTGCTTTCTCTCGGCGACAGAGTAGCCGGAAGCTACCTCGGGCAACCGTTCGAAGGCGAAGTGCTTGCCCTGACGCAGGCATCTCCCGATGCTCCCTTGCACGTCACCTTGCACTTCGACACGCCGGTGGATGTGGTCTCCTTCGACAGCTTTTCGAATTTTCGTCAACGGGTTTCCGTCACACTCGATGCCAATGGCACGACCCGACAAAAGACATCTGACGGTATGCCGCACATGTGCTTGCATAAAATTGGCTAAGACGCAGAGCCCTTGAGAACGACAAAGGCCTCGCCGGATTTCTGACGAGGTCTTTGTTATCGTGGCGTCGAGACGGTGTTTTGCAGAGACTGGATCAGTCGAGTCTGGCCACGACCAGATGCCCCGACACCGGTTCGCCATCTTCAAGCCGCACAATAATCGGCTGCATATCGAGAATGCTGAAATGCGCGGTCGCCAGTTCTTCGCGAATGTAGGCCTCGCCTTGCGCAAACCGTTGCTTGCGGCCCACCATGTAAGACTTGCCGCCCAGAACGGCCTCCGGCAGCGTTTCCGTGGAGAAGGCGAAATATCCGCCGGGGGTCAGTCGGTCTGCCGCACCACGCACCATGGGACGCACGTCGCCCAGATAGGGAAAGACGTCAGTGGCAGCGATAAAATCCCACGACGGTACTGGTGCCATCCTCTTCTTCGAATTCTTGCAGAAACGCGACGGCCTCGCCCACATAGAGATCATCATAGACCTCGCGGTCATAGGCCAGTTCAACAATGCGCTCCGACAGATCAACGCCTGTTTGATGGTCCGTGCAATCGGCGAAGGCCATGCCGGTCAGGCCCGTGCCGCAACCAAGATCCAGCAGGCGGTCGAACGGCCCGAGCTGGAGCGACCGCACAGCCTCGCGCAATTGCAGCGGCACGCAATAACCAAGCTGCTCGACCAGAATTTCATCAAAGACATCGGCATGCTGATCAAACAATGTCGCGACATAGGCTTCTGGCATCTTGTCGGGGGACGCGGCGCGACCGATGGCTGCCAGACGAATGGTGACGCCACCCGTATCTGCCGGGTCCAGCGCAAGGGCCTCTTGATAGGCCTTCTCCGCGCCATCGTAGTCGCCAGCTTTTTCCAGCGCGAGCCCCGTGTTGTAGGCCTCGGCCAGAGCGTCGTCCTGTTCTTCCGTCATGCTCAATCGCTCTTTGTTCTGCGTGATCGCTGCCCCGCTCTTATCAGAAAAGATCGAGCTGGCCATCCTTCTTCGTCTGGGCGCGCGCCCTGGGCACAGGGGCAACGGTCACATCCGTGGCCACCTCGACCAACTGCGCATCATCCTGCGCCACCGAATTGACCCGGCGCGACACAGGCGTCGCGATCAGCAAATCTTCGTTGGCGGGGCGCAACATCTTGTGCGCATGGCGATCCAGCACATTGCCCACATCAAGCCAGTCCTCAAACTGTTCAGGCATCACGATGGCCGGCATCCGATCATGTATGCCGCGCAGCGTCTGGTTGGCTGACGTCGTGATAATGGCACCGGTATCAATATCGCCACCATCCGGATCACTCCAGGTTGCCCACAATCCGGCAAAGGCAATCAAGCCACCATCTGCCCGATGAATGAAGAACGGCTGCTTTTCCTCCCCCACGCGCAGCCATTCATAATAGCCATTGGCTGGCACCAGACAGCGGTGATGCCGCATACTTCCGCGAAACGACGGCTTTTGCAGAGCAGTCTCGGCCCGCGCATTGAGCAAAAGCGTGAAGTCACCCGGATCCTTGACCCACGGAGGCACCAGGCCCCAACGAATGAGCTGAAAGTGACGTTCACCATGTTCGCGCCGCACCGTGGCAATCGGTTGGGTTGGGGCAATATTGAACCGCGGCGGAAAATTGGGGTTTTCCGCATATTGCAGAAAGGCACGGACTTCTTCCGGCGAGGCTGAAAGCGTAAATCGACCACACATCACTTTGAATTATTATCAAATTAGTCAATTGGCAACCAAGCCAAGTTAACGTCACAACCGGAAAAGTTTAACCTGGGGAATGGCATGCAAGGCGCGAAACCGGTTCTGGGCAGCGGAGCTCTTAGCGCAGACCTGCTTTTGGCGGCAAACATCAATCCTGTCACGGGGTTGGCGACCGATTATTTGAACCATTTCAATGAAGTCGTCATGCTTCTCGAAATGCTCCCAGACATGCCCATGTGCGCCGACGATGTTCTTGAATGGGCACCTCAAGATTACATTTCTCATTTCGAAAACTCCACGTTCAAGGATAAGAAGCTGGCAATTGCCGCTTTTCAGGCCGCTGACGAAGATTTCAGGGCGCCGCTTGAGACATTGGTGCACCAAATTAACGAATGCGTTTTGCGCGCTCAGGCGATGATCCGGCGAGCGAAAAGCCCGGATCTCGTGGCGCAAGAAATCGCCATTGTTGCCACGACGCGTATCAAACCTCTTGTCTCCATGGCAGGCGGCATCATTCATGGCCGCGTCGATGCGGAAGCCATCGTCCGCGAAGGCTTTGAAGCGCAGGTACAGATCGACGCCATGTTTGCATAAGCTGACCGCCCCTCCTAGATTGAGCCCTCGACGTCCTCAATCGAGTCTCCAACCTTTCCATGTCAAATTCCCGCCTCTACCCGTCGTCTCCCATTCTCAGCGTCAGCGTGATCTGTCATCGAGAAACCGCGCAGGGCCGCGAGATCGTGCTGGTCAAGCGCAGTAAAGAGCCGTTCAAGGATCACTGGAGCCTGCCCGGTGGCAAAGTGGAACTGGGCGAACTTGTACGCGATGCCGCCCAGCGCGAACTGAGCGAGGAAACCGGCCTTACGGCTGACATTCACGAGGTAAGTGAACTGTTCGACAGCATCCAGACAGAGGATGACGGACGGGTGCGCGCGCATTATGTGCTGGCCGTGTTTACTGCAGCGCTCCTGTCAGGCGACCTGCGCGCCGCTGATGATGCCGCCGCCGCACAATGGATTAGCGTCGACACCCTCGACACACTGCTGACAACGCCAAAAACACCGGACATCGTGCGGCGCAATCTGGCCAAGACGGTCAAAGCCTGACACGTCCGCTGTGCGCGGAGTGGCCTTCCCCTTGCACGCTCTCGCCGGGCACCGCATGATTACCGCATCAGGTTTGGGGACCAATTATGCGATTTTGCGCGTTCATCTTTGCCATTTTCTTTGCCGGTGCGCTTGCCGCCATGGTCGCCACACCAGCCCGAGCCCAAGTTCCAAGCATCGACCAGGCTCCTCCGTTTCAGCCCGATATGGAACGCCTCGCGGAGATCATGGGGACTTTGCATTTCTTACGTCCCTTGTGTGGGCATAACGACCAGCCGAGCTGGCGTGTGCGCATGGAAAAGCTTCTCGCCACTCAGCAAGATCATTCCAGCGAGCGAGCCCGGCTGGTTGAATCCTTTAACCGTGGGTATCGTGGTTTTTCCTCAACTTATCGCCGCTGCACGGTGGCAGCCCGTCTCGCAATGGAACAGTATGGTCAGGAAGGACGCAGCGTCAGCAGCACCCTTCTCACACGCTACGGCCAATAAGCGGCGGTTTCGAAAGAGTTTTGGTATCCAGTCTGTTAACCCTTTTGCTCTGCGCTGTGGGCAGTCGTTAAGATCACGTTCACCTTTGCCGTCCCGTCGGCTTCGCCATGTTAATGTCAAAGCTACATGATTCGCGAAGCAACACGTCAGGCAACTGACCAAGTGTCTTAAGCCGATTAAGGAACAGAATGACCAACGACGACTTCAACGACGCAACACTTGAGTTTGATGGGGACTTCGCTGAAGAGGAAGATACTCGGCGGGCTGCCCTTGGCTTCATTTCCGACGCTTGGGCTGACGCGATTGCTTATGGCGTCGATGCTGATGCTGTCGCCCATGCCGCTATGTTCACTGCTCTTGCAGATCTGGTTGCGGCTTATGGCGAAGACGCTGTTTGCAAGCTGGCTGAAGGTTTGCCTGATCGCATCCTGCGCGGCGAATACACCGTCAACCGGGTGCTTCAGTAAGCAGCACCCGCTAGGCTTTATGCTTGGTGCCTACTCTTGGCGGCTCATCTGGCTGGTCAACATTTTACAGAGCATAAACACAGCCTTTGAGACGGGTGATACCACGCGCCCTGTTCCGTTTCAGAGCGGCACGCCGCTACAGCACGTAGTCGTACGTGAGGTCAGCGAAGACAGCCAATCCAAAGACAATCAGGAAGACGCCGGCACACCGGTTCAACTTGGTCAGCCACACATCGTCGATCTGCCGCGAAAACCGCGTGACAAGCGCGGCGACAAAAGCCCACCAGCTCAGTGCCCCTGCGGCGACACCCGCCAGCAGGCACAGTGTCCCGGTAATGTTTGACTGATCCGGCCCCCACTCGCCCAGACCGCCCAAAATAGCGACAAATCCGAGGATCGAGCCAGGGTTGGTAATTGTCAGCAAGAACGCCGCCAGCGCGTCAGACCAAGCGTTTTTCAAGGTTTCTTCCGAGGTCTCATCGGAGAATTGCGGATGGACGAAAAGCAGACGCGCACCATAGGCCAGCAACAGGGATCCACCGACGAGCTTGAGCCAATCGGCTTTGCCCTCGATGAAAACTGTGACAGCAGAAAGACCGAAGGCTGCAACGGTTGCAAAGATCGCGTCGGCAACAACCGCACCAAACCCCACGAAAAGTCCAGCATAGAACCCTTGATGGAGAGCATGTCTTACGGTCATGATGTTGACTGGACCGACCGGAGCGCTCGTAATGATTCCGACCAAACCGCCAATCACCAGAAATTCCAGAAGTGTCACCTGGATCCGACTCCCTTACTCACATCTTGCCTTTCCGTCGATAACGACACCGACCGAAAAGAGCAAGGCTGGGCCCTTCTCGTCACAGGCTGCCTTAGCCTCAATTCACTCTTCATGACGCACATTTTCCAGAGCCTTGACCCATGATTTCGTCCCAGCCCCTTTTCTCCCGCCTTTTTCTCTGTGCGCTTGTCCTGTTACTTGCCCCAACAGCGCAGCCCGCCCTAGCTAAGGCAGTGAAGACACAGAGCATCATCTTCTCTCAAAAGGATGACACAGATACGAGTGAAGCCCAGACGCTCACGCCGGAGGGCGGTGATGACACGCAGACGGTAACGCCACCGTCCAACGTTGCTCGTGACGGAAAGATGCCGCATGTCTACTATGATGTGTCGAAGCTGCCGCCACGGGTCCAGAAAATGCGCGAAGAGCTGATCGAAGCCGCCAAGAGCGGTGACTTCAAGAACCTGCGCAAGGTCTTCGAGAGCAATGAAATGCCACCAAGCGTTTCGGCCACGCCGACCAAAAAGGACCCGATCGCCTATCTCAAGGAGACAGCGGGCGATCCGGACGGATATGAGATCCTCGCGATCCTCGAAGACACGCTGAATGCTGGTTATCTGCATGTCGACATTGGCAAGCCGCAGGAAATGTATGTCTGGCCCTATTTCGCCGGATACCCACTGAACAAGCTGACGCCAAAGCAAAAGGTCGAGATGTTTCGCGTCATCACCGGCGCCGATTTCGACGAGATGGAAGCCGTTGGAACCTGGCTGTTCTATGAAGTAGGCATCGGCAAGGATGGCACGCTGCACTATTTCATGACGCAGGAATAAACACCTCGCGGCACGAACCGACGACCTGACTGTGATGGTCAAGCAATAAGAGGCGGCTCCTTTCGGGCCGCCTCTTGGCGTTCAACACATGTGACCGGGACAGCGGTCTCTCTCAGCGAGTGATCACCACGAAATCGGTGCCAAGGCCTGTATTGCGTTCAAAACTGCGGTCAGTAACGATCAAGGATGCGCCCGGCGACACAAGAGGTGCCAGATCAGTTTTAACCTTGCTGGCGAAGTGCAGTCGATTCAATACATCTTTGGTGGCCTGTGCATCTGCGCCTTCTGCCGACAAAGCCATCCATTGAATGCGCGTCTCCCCCGGCACGAAGCCCATTGCCGTATAAAGTTTCGTACCCAGAGGGGCCGCGCCATCGGCCAGTGTCACGCCAGCCTGATAGATCGGCTTGAAATTCTGCCGCACTCGCAAGGTCGCATTCGGAATGCTGTCATAGCCCGCCTCTGCGTAGATCTTGCGCAGCAGAGCATCGGTGATATTGCCGGTGACTGGCAGTTCAGCGCCTTCTTGAAACAGCCGGAGGGCAGCGCGCGTCTGTTGACCCATGATCCCATCCGGCTTTCCCGCGTCATAAGACAGGTCATTCAGCAGGGTTTGCAAACGCTGCAAACGATCACGATCCGTATCTCGTGTCACGATCATCCGCACCGGACGCTTCCACGAGGCGGGTGGAGCTAATGTCACGGCCTTTGACGGCAAGGACGCATCGGTTTGCAGGGCGGTAGCACCGGTCGTCTTCGGTGCGGCGCCATCAAGACTGGCCACTTCCACTCCAGAGGCCATCGGCTTTGGCAACACAGCCTCGCGCACGACAAACGGCTCGACCGCGTCCTTGACGACAATCACCTGCATACCGCGTGTCGTCATGCTGTAGAGAGATTTCGAAAAATCACCCGGCATACGAATACAGCCATGAGAGGCGGCATAACCAGGAAGATGCCCTTTGTGCAAGGCAATGCCCGACCATGTAAGCCGCTGCATATACGGCATGGGCGCGCTGTCATAGAGGTTGGAAAAGTGCTTGCGCTGCTTTTCCAGGATGGTGAAGACGCCAGTTGGCGTCCTGCGTCCTTTTCGACCGCTTGAGACCGGGGCTTCGGTGACAAGGTGCGTTCCCTTGTAGATGCGGATCTTCTGATCTTTCAGGGACACGATCATCTGCACAGGATCACTGTCATGGGCCTGGGATGGAGCGACGGCGGCCGGGTCTGAGCCTGCCACTTCATGGAGACCGGCGGCATACCCTGGCACGATGCTCAGCACAATGAGGCCACACGCGGCGGCAATGGAGATAGCCCTTCCCCTGCGCGTCGGCGTGCCCGCAAGATGCCCGAGGCCTTGTGCCCTCAACCATATTCTTGAGGTTGGTTTCCGTCTTCATCCCACTCTCCGCATCTGCCCCGATAGCCCATCTACCTTAGGGTCAGTTTGCGTCAAATCGGTATAATTAGCCTTACCAAACCGCTTACAGCTGCATTTTTTTAGCCTGAGGGAAAAGACCTCTCGCCAAATTGGCGTGCCAAAGAAAACAGGCCACGGCAGGCTTGCGATCGTCAATTACGTTGAGACAGGCAACTTTCCAAAGCCCTTGATCGTTCTCTGACTGAACGGTCCAGCGCTTGCCACTTGCAGGGGCCAACAAGGGCCACTATGTCGCTCGAAAGAGACTTCAAGAACGAACAGGACAAGATCATGGCCGAACCCAGACATTCCATATTGACCAATCGTGGACTTATCCGGGTTTCGGGAGACGATGCCCACACATTCCTGCAAAACTTGGTAACCTGCGACATGGCACAGGTTGATGAGACAGGAAGTGGCTTCGGAGCGCTCCTGACGCCGCAGGGAAAGATCCTGTTCGACTTCATCGCCCATAAGGAAAGCGAACACGCCTATCTTCTCGATACCCCCAGCGAGACGATGGATGAGTTCATCAAGCGGCTGACGTTCTACCGTCTGCGCGCGCGCGTCGACATTCGCCCCCTCATCGAAGATGATGTTGTCGCAGCGATCTGGAATGTAGACCCAGAAGACATTGCCGGGATCCGCGAATTCGTGATTGCCCATGAAGACCCCCGTCTTGAAGCGCTGGGGCTACGCGTTGCCGGCAATGACCACTATCTGCGCCACGCACTTGCGGCTGTCGATAGCCGCGATGTAAGCGTCGAAGGATACGAGGCGCACCGCATCGCTACAGGTGTCCCACAAGCGCTGCGCGACTACGACTACTCCGACATTTTCCCGCATGATGCGGACATGGACCAACTTAACGGCGTGTCTTTCAAGAAGGGCTGCTACGTCGGGCAGGAAGTTGTTTCCCGCATGCAGCATCGGGGCGGTGCCCGCAAGCGTTTCGTCCAGGTCACCTGCGCAGCCGGCATCCCGAAACTGGGCATGCCGATCATGGCGGGACCGGAAAAGTCGATCGGCACATTGACGAGCGTTATCTCTGCACAAGACAAGGTGAGTGGCATCGGCATGGCGCTCGTGCGTCTCGACAAGGCCAAAAGCGCCATGGATGCGGGCCAACAACTGACCTGTGATGGGCTGACCGCCGAACTCGTGATCCCGGACTGGGCAGAATTCAGTTGGCCCGAACAGGCTTGATCGAACATAACGGGCGGCCCATAAGCTGCCTCTTGTCTTTTTCGCCCTTGTTACGGAGACCCGATGGTGTCTGCACGCACCGATAAAGCCCCCCGTGCCTGGCAGCGCATGCTGTCGGGCCGTCGACTTGATCTACTCAATCCGTCGCCAATGGACATTGAGATAGAAGACATTGCGCACGGGTTGGCGCGCGTGGCGCGGTGGAACGGACAGACCGAGGGAGAACATGCGTTTTCGGTTGCCGAACATTCGCTGGTGGTCGAAGAAATCGCCTGCCAGTTACAGCCAGGCCTTGAGCCGCGCTGGCGACTGGCGGTGCTGCTGCATGATGCGCCAGAATATGTCATCGGTGACATGATCTCCCCGTTCAAGGCCGTGATGGGCGGAGCGTATAAATCTGTCGAAGAGCGGCTTCAGGCGGCCATTCACCTGCGCTTTGGCTTGCCTGCGGTTCTGCCCGACCCTATCAAGAAGCTGGCCAAACAGGCCGACATTGTCAGCGCCTATTTCGAGGCAATCGAGCTGGCCGGCTTTTCGCGGGAAGAAGCCGACAAGATCTTTACGCGACCTGACAAATTCATCAAGACGGCGGAAGCCGGCTGTGCAGACGAGCCTGATGCGGAAATCCGTCTCAACCTGAGGCCGTTGCCAGCCTTTGAAGCGCACAAACTCTTCCTCGACCGGTTCCGTGAAATCGAAGAGCGGCTCTGATCGACATCGAAACCGCCCGATTTGACAGGGTTGCCTGATGACACCGCCCGATTAACCGCGAGATCTGCCCGCTAAGTTGGGAACAAGCCGCTTCCATTTAGCTACGAGCGATGACCTCTGCGTTGCAAGTCTGTATCCTGACTGCGTGGTTATTCGCTGCGCAGGTTCGAAATCTCGATGCTTCACGTCTGTTCCCTTTCCCGATTGACCGAAACCGTCAACAAGGTTGAAGCTCGCCATCTCGTCAGTCTGATCAATGAGGAGTTCGTTGTCGATACGCCGGTCTGCGTGCTGCCCAATCGGCATCTGCGACTGTCGTTCAACGATATCGTCGGCACTGTATCAGGACTGACCTCCCCCGCCGAACAGCATGTCATACAATTACTTGATTTCGTGTGCGCATGGGACCAGACATCGCCTATGGTCATGCACTGCTGGGCGGGCGTCAGCCGTTCGACCGCAGGTGCGTATGTGACAAGTTGCGCCTTGTCACCGGAGGCCAATGAATATGAGCTCGCCGCACGACTGCGCCGCTGCTCCCCCTCCGCCACCCCCAATGCCCGTATTATTGCTATTGCCGACAAGCTGCTGGACAGGGACGGACGAATGATCGACGCCATTCGCAGCATTGGCCGTGGCCGCACCGCCTTTGAGGGCGCTCCCTTCGAAATGCCGATTGGATGAAAATGTGCCCACTGCAAAGGACGTGTCCCGCATGAGCGGATCGACAGCTGCCGTCGAGATCGGGCTGAATGCCGTCATCGTTGCCGTGTCCGGTGGAATGCCGCAGTTTGTTGCCGTTGAAGACGACAAGGGACAGGAGCCCGCAGCCCTGCCCTTCGGCCCGTTTGAGCCGCCTCATCATCGCACATTCGAGATTGGTTTGCGAAGCTGGGTGGAAGCCCAGACGGCCCTGAAACTGGGCTACATCGAGCAGCTCTACACCTTCGGAGATCGGGGACGCCATCGAACACGTGAAGATGATGGACCACATGTCGTCTCTGTCGGCTATCTGGCACTGACCCGCCAGACACAAGATTCCGAGCAAGTTCTGGCACAGCACCATTCGTCTTGGCGGCCTTGGTACGACTGCTTCCCCTGGGAAGACTGGCGCAAAGGGCGCCCTGCCCTGCTGGACAGTGACATTCTGCCCGCACTGTCCCAGTGGGCGCAGGCCGGGTCGACCAGCAGTTATGCCTCTGGTGCCGCGCAATCCCTGACTCGAATGGAACGCCTGAAGCATGCGTTCGGCACCCGGTCAGACGACTGGGACGAAGAAAAGGCACTTGAGCGCTACGAACTTCTCTATGACGCCAGTCTGGTGGAGGAAGCCCTGCGCGATGAACGCCCCGACGCTTTGGCCAATCCGGATCTGCCGAAATTTGGTCGCCCGATGCAATTCGATCATCGCCGCGTTCTGGCGACCGCTATTTCGCGGTTGCGTGCCAAACTGAAGTATCGCCCGGTGGTGTTTGAGCTGATGCCCTGGACATTCACCCTCACCGAACTGCAAACCTGCGTCGAGGCGATTTCCGGGCGGCATCTGCACAAGCAGAACTTCCGGCGTCTGGCTGAAAACGCCAATCTGGTTGAACCAACGGGCGCAACGTCAACGGCCACCGGTGGACGCCCGGCAGCACTGTTCCGCTTTCGTCATGAGCTTCTGGACGAGCGCCCTGCCCCCGGCTTGCGCTTCAGCCGCCGGTAATCAAGTCGCGCACCCCGGCTCCAACCTTCTGAACCGCAAACACCTCTGTCAAAAGGCAGACTTGTGTTTCGCTGCATAACTCCCAGCCCTTTGACATGACCGCTCGTACCACCCCAGCAAATGAGATCGTGCCTGTGCAAAAATAGGACAGAGCGAGCATGACGCAAGGGAATGCCATTTAACCATAAAACCGCATTTACCATCGTCAAAATGGCTCATTTCAGTCATCAAAAATCCGATTAAGCCTTTTTCAAGGTTAATGCTCCAGTCTTCTGACCGTGGG
Source organism: Roseibium sp. 10G30-5 (assembly GCF_055809635.1). Taxonomy (NCBI): domain Bacteria; kingdom Pseudomonadati; phylum Pseudomonadota; class Alphaproteobacteria; order Hyphomicrobiales; family Stappiaceae; genus Roseibium; species Roseibium sp. 10G30-5. Next base: position 3,075,338 of record NZ_CM147918.1, on the reverse strand, counting down.
GATGCTGGGCATCCAGGTTCAGTGACAGCGTCTTGTCAGGCGCCTTGAGTAGAGTTGGAGTTTGGCTGCGTATGTCTGGCCTCAATCACACCGTTTCGTATGATGCCCCTCGACGGCGCACCCGCAATCGGTCGCGTGGCGGCCTGTCTGGCAGGCAAAAGCTGAAGCTCCTCGCCCTTGGAGTTCCCCTCTCCTTCTTTTACCTGACAACCACCGTGGCACATCAGGACATCGTCAGCCTTCTGGCAGCCGAAGAACAGCAAGCAGAAACGCCGCGCTGGATGATGGCGCTGATGCCAACCGAATATACTGTCAAGTTGCAGCCCAGGCTGATGCTGGCCGATAATTCGCGCCAGACCACCTCGGTCGCCGACGCACCCAGCGTGTCCATCACCTCAGCCGTCAAGGGCGCAGCGCCGCAGGAAGTAAAGGGAATGTCGGAGGTTCTCAAGGAGGTTGCTCCTCAGACCGTTCCAGATCACATCGACATCAATCGCAAGGGCAAACAGGACCGTTTGATCAGTCGCGCCCCGGCCATCAAGCTCGGCTCCATGGCGTCTGGTTCGGTTTTCCGTCTCGCCAGTCTGATCGACCATGACGATCTGTCGACCCTGCCAAAAGTCTCCTTCGTCAAGGCCAACCTGCCCGTGACCGGCGATCGGGATTTCCGCAGCGCCAGCACAAGCTCTGACGGCAAGCCGCTGAACCTGCAACGCGTTATGATGGCGCGCAACGCCGCTGCCGCAAGCTTCTCGCTGGTCTCCGCCTATGCGCCGGAAACGCTGACAGATGCCAAGGATCCCTTCAACGCACTCTTTGGCGCTCACAAATATGAACAGCCGCTGCCGCCACCGGAAGATCCGGAAAACCCACATTGGTGGGCGCAAAAACCGTTGCCGCTGGAAGTCTCCAAGAAGAAAGAGCAGAAGTGCCTTGGCCGAGGCGGTTTATTTCGAATCTCGTGGAGAACCGCAAGGTGGACAGGCCGCGGTGGCACAGGTCGTGCTGAATCGGGTCAAGAACCCCGCCTATCCGGACACGATCTGTGGCGTCGTTTATCAGAACCGCCATCTGTACAATCGCTGCCAGTTCTCTTTTGCTTGCGACGGGCAGCGGCATCGCATTTCCGACAGTTCCTCCTGGGCAGAGGCCAAGAAAATCGCTTATGAGGTCACCGACGGCACGCTGTATTCCAAGATGGTTGATGCATCCACGCATTATCACGCCACCTATGTGCATCCCCGCTGGGCCAAAGCGATGGTAAAACGTGGTAAAATCGGTGATCACGTCTTCTACAAGACGTATGGCGGCGGCTGGAACTGATTCAGCCCCGCCGGCGCTGCGCAAATCTGCATTTCTGCGCGAAAGCGCGCGCCCTGACTTTCAATCAGCATGGTCGCGGATCCTGCGCCCATGCTCGGAATATGGTCTTACCAGACCCCCTCCGTCCGGCCTTGAAAGGTCATCACGAAAAGTTTTTTGATCGTCATAATTTAGAAAAAATCACATAACATACTGAAATATATAGTCTTTTATAATAAAATAAGCCTTTTGCTTTGAAAGCGCTAGATTATTGTCAACAAAGAGCCTATATCAAAAACGAACATAAAAAGAAGGTTCACGGACGCTTGCGTCCTCTTTCTTTTGCAAGGGATATGCTCAAATTGAGCATAAATGATTTAGGGAGGTCTCCATGACCATCAATACATCCCCGGCAGATCTCGCCGGAGCCACTCCTGCGGGGGCTGTTGCTCTGGATCGTTTCGGCCGTATCGATCGACCCGACTTGCGCTACACACCCGAAATTGGCGAAGCGACAGCTGACATCTACGACAGGGTCCAGCACGTCATTCCCGCAATCGAGTGGCCCGCGCTGGCCCCGACCGTACATGCGATCAACACGCTCAAGAAAGAGCGCAACGCCGTGATTCTCGCGCATAACTACATGACGCCGGACATTTTTCATGGCGTTGCCGACATTGTCGGCGACAGTCTTCAACTGGCCATCGAGGCAACCCGCACGGATGCCGACATCATCATCCAGTGCGGCGTCCACTTCATGGCAGAAACCTCGAAAATCCTCAGCCCGGAAAAGACCGTCCTGATCCCCGACATGAAAGCCGGATGTTCGCTGGCAGAATCTATCACTGGTGCCGATGTGCGCGCGTTGCGCGAGCGCAACCCGGGCATTCCGATCGTCACCTATGTCAATACATCCGCCGACGTGAAGGCCGAGTGCGACATCTGCTGCACCTCCTCCAATGCACTTCAGGTTGTCGAAAGCTTTGGCGTCGACAAGGTGTTCCTCATTCCTGACAAGTATCTGGCAGCCAACGTCGGCAAGAAGACAGACGTTGAAGTTCTCACTTGGGACGGAGCTTGCGAAGTGCACCAGCGCTTCACGGCACAGGAGCTGCGCGACTACCGCAAGATTGATCCAGGCATCAAGATCATCGCGCACCCGGAATGTCCGCCGGAAGTTGTCGACGAAGCCGATTTTGCTGGTTCAACCGCGCATATGATCGATTGGGTCAAGACACGCCAGCCGGAAAAGGTCATGATGATCACCGAGTGCTCCATGGCCGACAATGTGGCCAGCGAGACACCCAACGTGAATTATATCCGTCCGTGCAACCTGTGTCCGCACATGAAGCGCATCACGCTCGACAAGATCCTTGACACATTGATCGAGCTGAAAGACGAAGTGATTGTCGATCCCGCCATCTCTGCGAGAGCAAGGGTCGCTGTCGAACGCATGATCAATCTGAAAATCTGATTGACCTTGGTATAGGGTCCCCGCCCACTGCGGCGGGGCATTGGCCCGGCTGACGAACCCTCTGTCAGTCGGCGCATCTCGGGAATATACAATGGCATATCCGGTTGAGGCCTTCGCCCCTTCACTTGCGGGAAAAGACGTCGATGACGTCGTCATCCTGGGGGAGGACTGGCAGGCCTGTTCTGTGCGCTCAAGCTTGCTCCGCGTCCTGTCACCATCATCTCCAACGCTCTCATCGGGCATGGGGCTTCTTCGGCCTGGGCACAAGGCGGCATCGCTGCTGCGGTCTCTGAGAACGACACCTTTCAAAAGCACCGCGACGACACGCTGCGCGCCGGCGCTGGTATCTGCGAGGCCACCCTTGTCGAGCAGATGACCCGGGAAGCCGGTGACCGTGTTCGTGATCTGCTGTCTTACGGCGTCCCCTTCGACAAGGACCTCGAAGGCAAACTGTCGCTATCGCGCGAGGCTGCCCACTCGGAAAATCGCGTCGTGCGGGTCCGTGGCGACATGGCCGGACGGGCCATCATGGACGCAATCATCACGGCGGTGCGCGACACCCCCTCGATCCGCGTCATCGAAGGCTTCATGGGCGAAAGTCTGATGAAGGAAGGCCGCCACGTCACCGGCGTTCTTGCTCGCAAGCGCGGCGGTCTGGAGCGGCTGGCCTTTCCGGCCAAGGCTGTGGTTCTGGCCTCCGGCGGCATCGGCCACCTTTACTCCGTCACCACCAATCCGAGTGAAGCCAATGGCCACGGCGTTGCCATGGCGGCGCGCGCCGGAGCGGTAATTGCCGATGCGGAGTTTGTCCAGTTTCACCCGACAGCCCTGAATGTCGGTCGGGACCCGGCACCGCTTGCCAGCGAGGCATTGCGCGGCGAAGGCGCACGTCTGGTCAACGCACAGGGCGATCACTTCATGGAGGGAATCCATGAACTGGCCGAGATGGCGCCACGAGATATTGTAGCGCGCGCCGTGCACGAAGAAGTTGTTTCCGGCCGTGGAGCGTTTCTGGATTGCCGCGAAGCAATTGGCAGTGCCTTTGCAGACGAGTTCCCGACAGTTTACGCTGCCTGTCAGGCAGCCGGGATTGATCCCGCCAAGGATCTCATTCCCATTGCCCCGGCAGAGCATTTCCACATGGGGGGGTGCTGATTGATGCCAATGGACGGACATCTCTCGATGGCCTTTGGGCTGCGGGCGAAGTCTCCTCTTCCGGCGTCCACGGCGCCAACCGGCTGGCTTCCAACTCCCTACTGGATGCCGTGGTGTTTGCGGCCAGAATCGCAGAAGACATCCATTGCCTGATGCCAACGCCGCGTCTGGCCTTCTGGAATGCCGGACCGTCTGACGAAGGCCTGCCCAGCCAGCGCAATGTTGACGAGCGTGAGGCGGTCGGCATCTTGCGGCAGACCATGTCTCGCAATGTCGGTGTGGTCCGCAATGCAGAAGGTCTGCGTCAGGCCCTGATCGACATCCGTGATGCGGAAGCCCGCTGCCAGCGCATTTCGATCAAGAACATGATGCTGACTGCGCGAATGATCACGGCTGCCGCGCTGATCCGTGAAGAAAGCCGAGGCGGACACGCCCGCTCCGATTTCCCCGAGCAAGTGCCTGAACTGGCCAAACGATCCTATCTGACGCTGAAGCAGGCGGACGAAATCTGCGAAACCGTCTATGCAAGTGAAGGGGTGTGACGACCATGGCACAGGAACTTCCGGTTCTGCCGCGTCTGATGATTGATGACGCCGTCAAGGCCGCCCTGCTTGAAGACTGGGGCCGCGCTGGCGACATTACATCTCAGGCCACCATTCCCGCTGATGCGCAGGCAACCGCTGTGCTGGCAGCCCGCAAGCCGGGTGTTCTGTCCGGCCTAGCACTGGCCGAAAGCGCCTTCCGCCAGACCGACGGGGCCATTGTCTTCGAAGCGCTGGCCAAGGACGGCGACCGACTTGAAAAAGGCACGCTTGTTGCGCGTATTTCAGGCCCTGCCCGTGCCATTCTCTCGGGTGAGCGCGTGGCGTTGAACTTTGTCTCGCACCTGTGCGGCATTGCCACGGCAACGGCTCGTTTTGCCGATTTGATTGCCCATACCAAGGCCGACATTGTCTGCACCCGAAAAACGACGCCCGGCCTGCGGGCTTTCGAAAAATATGCCGTGCGGTGTGGCGGCGGGTCCAACCATCGCTTCGGTCTGGATGATGCCATCCTGATCAAGGACAATCATATTGCCGTTGCCGGTGGTGTGCGTCAGGCAATTGAAGCGGCACAAGGCTTTGCCGGGCATCTGGTCAAGATCGAAGTTGAAGTCGATACGCTGGAGCAGCTCAAGGAAGCGCTGCCATGCAAGCCTGACGTGGTAATGCTGGACAACATGGGCCCCGACGACCTGCGCAAGGCCGTGGAAATTGCCGCAGGTCAAGTGTTGCTGGAAGCCTCTGGCGGGATCGAGGAAGACACCGTGAAAGCCGTTGCAGAGGCCGGTGTTCATCTGATTTCGTCGGGCTGGATCACGCATTCCGCGCCGATCCTTGATCTGGGCCTCGATATCGAGATCGCGTGACACCACGCGATCTCTTTTCTCATCTCTCCGCTTTGGAAGTCGCTCAACCGGCAATCATATAAAGACCAGCCAATGCGGTAACCGCTCCAAGCGCCCTCGTGACGATGCGCAAGGCCACTGCAGAGCGTCCCGCGCCTGCCTGTGACCCATAGGCAATGAACACGCCGACAGAATGCAGCAGGGCAGTTGCGAGAATAAAGCCAAGGGCAAAACCAGCTTCGCCCGCCTGCCCGATTTCACTGCCATGCGCATAGCCGTGAAACAGGCCGAACGTGCCGACGACGAGCGTGCCGCCCCAAACCGGCACACGCACCGACAGAGCCACCAGCCCGCCAAGTGCCACGACAGACGCAAGAATAGCCACCTCGACCAGCGGCAGATACACGCCAATCAACGCCAGCGAAAAGCCAACGACCATCGACGCAACGAAAGTGCTTGGCAGGGCCCACATGGCCCGCCCGCCGATATGCGCGCCCCACAGGCCGACAGCAATCATCACCAGCACATGATCAAGACCAAAGATAGGATGGGCAAAGCCCGCGAGGAACGCCCCGTGTGGCGGCTGCAAATGCAGATAGGCGGGAGACGAAATTGCAGCCAGCAAGGCAAGCGCACAGACTACTCTCAGAACTTTCATAAACAACGGATCCTCTTTCAAGAGTCGATCGCTGCACCCCGGAATGGGTCGTGCAGGGTTTGTAGTCCCTCAGGACCACCGCTAGCTTAAAGAGGACAGAGCGAAATGTCTGGCACATGCGGAGATTTTCGACGATTTTTTTCACACGGCGGATCACTGCGCCATGTCGCATCTTGCGTGATGACTCAGGTATCTGAGCGGAAGAGAGTATTTTCTCACGAATGGTTCATCTGGCATGCTGTCGTTATACATCTGACAAGAAAGACAATTAGCGTTGCATTGACCGAGGTTGCGGGTTCCCGGACTTCAAGCCAAACGAAAAGATATGATCATGCAAAAACGATTGCTCACCACCCTCCTGGGCCTGTTAATGGCCGGAACCGCCGCCGCGCACGCCACCGAAGTCGGCACCCGCATTGACACGCCCTGCCCTTTCGGCGATTGCGCTGCCGCCATCGACCTGTCGTTCCTTGGCAAGGTTGATGTACCGACCGGCACCATGTTTGACGGTGTGGAAGTCGGCGGATTGTCCGGCATCGACTATGATCCGGCGAGCGGGCATTACATCGCCATTTCCGATGATCGCTCGGAAAAAGCACCGTCGCGCTACTATGATCTTGATCTCGACATCACCAAAGACGGCTTCAAGAGCGTCAAGGTTTTAAAGCAGACCACGCTTCTGACCAAGGACGGCAAGCCGTTCGGTCCCAAGAAGGCTGATCCGGAATCAATCCGCATGTTCGGCGAGGATATTCTTTGGACCAGTGAAGGCGGTGCTGATGCTGGCCTGCCGCCGTTCGTCCGCGTTGCCAAACGTGACGGATCGTTTGTGCGTGAGTTCAAGCTGCCTGAAGGCTTTGCGCCAACGCAGGATCACTCCTCCGGTATCCGTGACAACCTGGCGTTCGAAGGCCTGACCGTGCTGCCGGATGGTGATACGCTGGTGGGTACTGAATCAGCTCTTTATCAGGATGGCCCCATTGCCAGCCTGCTGCATGGCAGCCTCGCCCGGATTATTCGCTACGACACCAAGACCGGCGAGCCAAAGGCGGAATACGTCTATCCGATCAACCCGATCCCTCTGGCAGCCGCCAAACCGACCGGCGGCAACGACAATGGTGTTTCGGAAATCTATGCGCTGGATGACACGCATTATCTGGCTCTGGAGCGCGGCTGGGCCGAAGGCGTTGGCAACTACGCCAAGGTTTTCCTCGTCGATATTTCCGGCGCAACAGACGTCTCCAAGATCCCGTCGCTCAAAGCCTCTGCTCTGGCCGCCAATAAGACCCGCGTCGTTCCAGCCAGCAAGTCACTGGTACTCAACATCGGCGCCCTCGGCCTGAAGCCCGACAATCTGGAAGGCATCACCATTGGCAAGACCAAGGACGATGGCGCACCTGTGCTGATCATCGAGGCCGACAATAACTTCAGCAAACATGAAGTCAGCCAGTTCCTCGCCTTCAAGGTGCTGAAGCGCCCGGGCATGTGACCCGGCATTGAGGCCCGCGCAGTCCTTGCGCAAAGAGGCAATAATAAACAGGCCCGGCAGATCGGATCTGCCGGGGCTGTTAAACTTTACGCCTGAACGTGAGTTAGCCAGCGACCTTGGAGAAGTCGGCGACCACGCCCATGGCGGTGCGGATGCGAGCCAGCAGGCGCAGGCGGTTCATGCGCACATCTTCATCATCGGCATTGACGAGAATGTCCTCGAAGAAGGTATCGACCGGCGCACGCAGCAAAGCCAGAGCTTCCATCGCAGCGGCGAAGTCTTCTGCCTGCACAGCCTTGCTTGCAGCCGTTTCTGCCATATCAAGGGCTTCAAGCAGAGCGACTTCCGCCGCGTCCTTCAGATGTGCACGATCCGGCATACCTGTGACGGCCGTGCCATCCTTCTTTTCTTCCGCGCGAAGAATATTCACGGTGCGCTTGAACCCGGCAAGCAGGTTGGCGCCTTCATCCGTTGCCAGAAATGCGCCCAGCGCATCTACACGGCGCACGATCATCAATAGATCGTCCTGCCCTTCAAGAGCAAAGATGGCATCCATCAGATCATGACGGGCACCCTTGTCGCGCAGGTAAACCTTGAGACGATCAGCGAAGAACGACAGAAGGTCCGTAACCAGCGCCTTGCGCTCGTCTTCCGAGGGAGCATTCTTGAGAGCAGCAAGAGCGGTGTCGAGCAGCGTGCCGAGCGACAGCCGCAGCTCGTTTTCCAAAATGATACGGATGACACCCAGCGCGGCACGACGCAGGGCAAACGGATCCTTGGAACCGGTTGGCTTTTCGTCGATGGCCCAGAAGCCAGCTAGCAGGTCAAGCTTGTCGGCCAGTGCGACAGCAATGGAAACCGGATCGGTCGGGATGCTGTCAGACGGGCCTTGCGGGCGGTAATGGTCCTCGATGGCTTGTGCGACGGCGACATCTTCGCCCTGTTCCACGGCATAGTAACGGCCCATCAGGCCCTGCAATTCCGGAAACTCGAAGACCATGTGCGACACCAGATCGGCCTTGGACAAATGCGCGGCTCGTACAGCCTTGTCAGCATCCGCCTTGACCAGCGGTGCCAGTGTTGCGGCCAAAGCCTCCAGACGCTGAACGCGCGCGCCCTGCGTCCCTAGCTTTTCATGGAAGATAATGGCATCAAGCTTCGGCAGATTGTTCGCAAGCTTGGTCTTCAGGTCGCTGTCCCAGAAGAAACGGGCATCGGACAGGCGGGCGCGAATAACCTTCTGGTTACCCGCAATGATCTCGGCCCCACCGTCTGTGGCTTCAATGTTGGAAATCAATACGAATTGGTTGGCCAGACGACCCGTTGCCGGGTCGTTCATCACGAAGCACTTCTGGTTTTCGCGGATGGTCAACCGAATGCATTCGTCCGGAATTGCAAGAAACGCCTCATCAAAGGTGCCCGACAGAACCACCGGCCATTCAACCAGCCCGGCGACTTCCTCAAGCAGCCCGTCATCCTCGATCAGCTCCAGCCCCTGCGCAAAGGCGCGGTCCTTTGCATCATGAAGGATCATGTCCTTGCGGCGATCCGCATCGAGCACAACCTTGTGCTTCTCCAACGCCGGGGCGTAATCGTCAAAGCGGCGCACCTCGAACGGCTCTCCCGCCAGAAAGCGATGGCCGCGCGTGGTCTTGCCTGCCTGAATGCCATCAACCTCGAAAGGCACAATGTCCGGCTCTTCCGTTTCCGGGCCGAAGGTTGCAATGATGGAGTGCAGCGGACGCACCCACCGCATCTGACCTGTCCCCCAACGCATGGACTTTGGCCAGTGGAAATTGCGAATGATGCCCGGCATGAACCCGGCGATGATGTCAATTGCATCCCGGCCCGGCTTCTCGATCACCGCAACGTAGAAGTCGCCCTTCTTGGGGTCGGTCTGGATCTGAGCCTCATCGACAGAGGTCAGGCCAGCGCCACGCAGAAAGCCTTCGAGTGCCTTTTCCGGAGCGCCGACGCGAGGCCCCTTGCGCTCTTCACGGGTGGCTGACGAGGCCGCAGGCACGCCCGCAACATGCAGCGCAAGACGGCGCGGCGTGGCAAACGCCTTGGCGCCTTCGTAAGGAAGACCCGCATCAACCAGTGCATCGGTCACCAGTTTTTTCAGGTCATCAGCGGCACGGCGCTGCATGCGCGCCGGAATTTCCTCGCTGAAAAGCTCAAGAAGGAGATCGGGCATAAGATCAGTCAGCCTTCGAAGTAGCGGGTGAATTACCCGGTTTAAAAGTCAAAATCCGGTCCCGATCGGGCGACCGGCAAACGTCATGAGGAAGCAGGGTCAGCCTTCGTAGCCAATGCCACCGCCAACCGTATCGAGATAGGCAGAGCCACAGGCCTTGGCGAGTTCGCGCACCCGCAGGATATAGCTCTGGCGCTCGGTTACGGAAATCACACCGCGCGCATCCAGCAGGTTGAAGACATGGCTGGCCTTGATGCAATGATCATAGGCAGGCAGAGCCACCTGATGCACCGGCGCGCCCGCCTCTTCCTTGGCCTTGGCTCCGGCATCCAGAATGGCACGGCATTCGGCTTCCGCATCCTTGAAATGGCGGAACAGCATTTCGGTGTCGGCATGCTCGAAGTTGTAACGCGAGTATTCCTGTTCTGCTTGCAGGAACACATCGCCGTAGGAGATCTTCTCATCGCCTTCACGCCCGTTGTAATTCAGATCGTAGACGTTATCGACGCCCTGAATATACATCGCCAGACGTTCCAGCCCATAGGTCAGTTCACCCGACACGGGTGAACACTCAAAGCCCGCAACCTGCTGGAAATAGGTAAACTGTGACACTTCCATGCCATCACACCAGCATTCCCAGCCAAGCCCCCAGGAGCCGGTGGTCGGGTTTTCCCAGTCGTCTTCCACAAAGCGTACATCATGCAGAAGCGGGTCGAGGCCAATGGCCTTCAATGAGCCGAGATACAGCTCTTGCAAGTTTTCCGGCGACGGCTTCAGCAGCACCTGAAACTGATAGTAATGCTGCAAGCGGTTGGGGTTTTCGCCATAGCGACCATCTGTCGGGCGACGCGAGGGCTGGACATAGGCAGCCTTCCAGGGGCGCGGACCGAGCGAGCGCAGCGTTGTCGCCGGATGCAGCGTGCCTGCCCCCACTTCCATATCGTAAGGCTGCAAGACAACGCAGCCCTGGTCGGCCCAGAACCTCTGCAAGGTCAGGATCAGGCCCTGAAAGGAGTTTTGAGGGCGCATATGCACCGGCAGCGTGTCCGTCGACATGAAGACTATCCGTTACGAAAGAAACAAAGTGGCGGCAGAGTGCCCCCTTGGAAGGGAGAGGTGCCACGCAGAAACAAGAAGGTCAAGCGCCACGCTCAAATGCAGCAGTGCGTCACTTTGGTTTCAGGGAAATGTTCACTCAGGAGAGGTATTTTTGCGCAGCCCGTGCGGGCAGAGGACGCAAGACATCATCGTCTGCGCGCAGCAACAGATTTACTCAGGACGGTATTTGCCGGTCGAGGGATCGCGCACCAGACGCACCGGTGATGGCTCATCCGTCTGCCGTGTCCGATGGGTAGCCTGAGAGAGACGTCCCTCAACCTCTGAAATCTTCTTCTTCATACGGCGGACGATCCAGTAACCACCGACAGCCAGGGCGGCAAAACCAAGTATCTCGTTCATAGCCATTCTCCAGCATCCGGCCCGGTTATCCGGGCCGGTGTTTCAGCCTGTCAAAATCCGAAGCGCATCCAAAGAGACCGCTCTTCTGCGGCGGAAATAAGGTCGTCTGCCAGTCCTTTGACTTGCAAGCCATCGACAGTGGACAGCGAAACACCACCGCCCCCGCTCTTGCGGCCCAGCAGATTGCGCGGTGCAGAGATCAGCTTGGTGCGAACATCGTCCCCATAGCGCTGCTTCAACGTACTGCGCATATCGCTCAAGGCATCAACGAGGCCAAGGTCGCGGGCCGAACGCCCGGTCCAGAACTTGCCCGAGAATATGTCGTCATCGTCGGCCAGAACATCTTTGCGACGCGCCTTGACCATATCAACAAAGATTTCGTGAATCTCGTGTTGCAGGCCCTTGAGATACTCGATGTCATCCGGATTTTCCGGCTGAAACGGATCCAGAATGACTTTCTTCTTGCCCGCCGTGTAAACACGTCGCTCAATGCCGACCTTTTCCAGAAGCTGCGGAAAGCCGAAACCGGCAGACACGACACCGATGGAACCAACGATGGAGCACGGATCGGCATAAATCTCGTCACCGGCCAACGCGATCATATAGCCGCCGCTGGCAGCCACATCTTCAACGAAGACCAACACGTCTTTTTCATGCTTTCCCGCCAGATCGCGCACGCGCTGATAAATCAGCCGCGATTGTACGGGAGAACCATGCCTGGCGAGTTGACCAACAGCGCCACCGCCGGGGCCTTCTTGACAGAAAAAGCCTTCTCCAACTGAACGGCAACGGAGGCCAGAGACAAGCCGCTGCGCAGAGGCGTGGCCATGCCGATGGCACCTTGCAGTCGAACAACGGGGATGATCTGGCCAGATTTGCGAAACTTTTTCGGAAGCAGATTTTGAAGGTTCATGATGACTGCAAGGATCTCCAACGTAACAGGGACACCTCGATATAGGTATCGCAACCTGATTTGGGAAGAAACCTTTGCCGCAGCGCCTTATTTCTATGGCGGTAGCCGCATTTGCGTCTCGCTCAGGCAGTCTGCCAGACAAGGCTGATGCCCGCATGATCAGCATTGCGCCAGACCACACGGCCCCGGACAACCGGCTTGCGCCCGAAGATTTTCAAGACGACTTCGTCGCCGATTTCACTGAGGCTGTCTGACTTGATCCGACATCCCGATTTGCTCGCATCGACAATCATTGCGCAAATGCAGGATCCCTCGGACTTGCCGAAAATCCTGACAGGCAACTGCACCTTGCGGCGCGGTTCCCTGCGCTTTTCAGTGAAAGCGGGAACAACCTCGATCTCATCCTGTTCGACGGCCGGAGAGGGAGGCATCGGCGCCTCGGCCCTTTTCGTCGAGGCCACAGGTTCACCGGCCTCCGCGTCTTCGAAAATGACCTGCGCCTCACCATCAGCACAGGATGTGATCCGCCCCCGCAAGAGCTTGTCGAAACCGGTGACGCGCAAGCCGATATGGCCCGTGATGCGATCAAGACCGTTAGAATGAAGCTGACAACCGTCAGAGGTGAATTGGCTGGCCCGTCCTTCCAGACAGGTCAGATGCGTCAGATCGACCACCAAAACGGGGATCTCTGCGTGCGGCGAAACAGTCAGGCCGGGCATCACAGGGGCGTATCCTTGAAATAAAGAAATAAATTTACGCTTCTGGAATTGGTATAATTCCCCTGCGTAAATTTTTCATTTCCAACCATTACGGAAACTTGCAGAAACATTTTTTCTGCAAGAAATGTCATGGGTTAAATCGCGGAGCCTTCGGAAAGTTCCTGCAATTTCAATTTCAAGGTCAGAAGGTCTCGCCAAGACTGGCGTTTTTCGGCCGGATTGAGCAAAAGATAATTTGGATGATAGGTCGTCACGCAAGGAATTTCACGGCGAGCGACGTCATATGTCATCCACCGCCCGCTCAAACGTCGGATCCCTTCCTTGACGTCCAGAAAGGTCTTGGCCGAGGCCGCACCCAGAAAAACGATCACCTGCGGGTTCGCCAATTCAATCTGCCGTTGAATGAAAGGCTTGCAGATTTCGGCTTCCTGTGGCGTGGGGGTGCGGTTGCCCGGCGGCCGCCACGGCACGACATTCGCGATATAGACACCGGTGCGGTCCAGACCGATGGACGCCAACATGCGATCCAGTAACTGGCCCGTTGGCCCCACAAAAGGTCGCCCCTGAAGATCCTCGTCACGCCCTGGCTGCATCACCGATAAACATCACCGGGGCTTGCGGATTACCATCGGCAAACACCAGTTTTTTCGCGGTCAGACGTAGATTACAGCCCTCAAAAGCCTGAAGTGCCCGTTCCAATTCAGCAAGTGAGCCGGCCTGTTGAGCCGTCTCGCGCGCCGCCGCAACAACCTGCTCATCTGGCAGGACAACGGTGCCACCGGCGGCAGAAGAAACGGGAGCAGCCCCCAGATTTTCGCGCGGCGCGGGCACCGCCCGGGCTGGAGCTGGCGGCGTGTGGGGCAAAGGTGCTGACGGATACGAAGGCCGGGCCTGATGTTGAGGCCCCTGAGAGGGAGGGGGCGTCCCGGATAACGGCATGGGCGGCAGTGATTGTCCCTGCCCTGCCCTGACAGCCTCCCTGGCGTGCCGCCTGACGGGCCTGCTGCTCAACCGTCTGCGCAAAGCGATCCACGGGCTGCTCTTCGAGAAAGCTGCCTACGCCGGATTCAATATAGAACTCAAGCAATGCTTCAAGTTCGGCGTGTGTGGGGTTGGCTATCTGCACGGTCCTGTCTCCAAGTGCGGACCTTATCCAAACTGCCTCGAAAAGACAAAGGCGCTCTGTCACTATGCCAAGGGTGTGCAGGTCTTTTTGCGCGCCCATTCGCTTCTATCCTCAAAACACCATCACATAAGACGCGCGGTCTTCCGCCTGTGAAGGAACTGCGCAGACGAAGCGATGCCCGGGTCTGACCATCAAAACCACAGGGTTGTGGGCAGAAAACCAGCTCTAACGTCTTCAAAAACTGGGAAAGTCGTTTATGAAAGTCGTAAAGGGACGCAAAATTATGGGCGCGGGTATTGGCCTGCACCAGAGAGGGAGACTGTTATGGCTGACGAGGAACTGCTCGGCGAACGCGAAAGTATGGACGTTGACGTTGTCATCGTCGGCGCGGGCCCTGCCGGACTGGCCGCCGCCATCCGTCTGAAGCAAATCGCCAACGACAAGGGCGAAGAGCTGTCGATTGTCGTACTGGAAAAAGGCTCCGAAGTGGGCGCTCATATTCTGTCCGGCGCCGTCATTGATCCGATCGCACTTGATCAACTTCTGCCGGAATGGCGCGAGGATGACAGTGCTCCGCTGAAAACTCCGGTCACACAGGACCATTTTCTGGTTCTCGGGCCAGCAGCCTCCATCCGCTTGCCGAATTTTCTGATGCCGCGCCTGATGAGCAACCACGGCAACTACATCGTTTCGTTGGCGAATGTCTGCCGCTGGATGGCCGAAAAAGCCGAAGCGCTTGGTGTTGAGATCTATCCCGGCTTTGCGGCAGCGGAAGTGCTCTATGACGCAGACGGCAAGGTGGTTGGCGTGGCGACCGGCGACATGGGGGTAGGCCGCGATGGCACCCCCAACGCAAGCTTCACCCGTGGCATGGAATTGCGCGGCAAATATATCCTGATCGGGGAAGGCGCACGCGGATCTCTCGCCAAAGAGCTAATCGACCGCTTTGAGCTGGACAAGGACAGCGATACCCCTAAATTCGGCATTGGCCTGAAAGAGCTCTGGTCCATTGACCCGGCAAAGCACAAACCGGGACTGGTTCAACATTCCTTCGGGTGGCCGCTCGGCGGCAAGACCGGCGGTGGTTCCTTCCTCTATCATCTGGAGGACAATCAGGTGGCTGTCGGCTTTGTCGTGCACCTGAACTATGACAACCCCTGGCTGTCTCCATTCGACGAATTTCAGCGCTTCAAAACGCATCCGTCAGTCCGCTCTACCTTCGAAGGCGGCAAGCGGATTTCCTATGGCGCGCGCGCGATTACGGAAGGCGGCTTCCAGTCTGTTCCCAAGCTGTCGTTCCCCGGCGGTCTGCTGATGGGATGCTCGGCTGGCTTCGTCAATGTGCCGCGCATCAAGGGCTCTCACAACGCCATGCTCTCCGGCATTCTTGCGGCAGAAGAAGTCATGGCTTCGTTGGCCCGTGGGGAAATCAACGCCGAACTGACCGGCTTCGATACGGCCTGGGCCGCAAGTGCAATTGGCAAGGATCTGAAGAAGGTCCGCAACGTCAAACCACTGTGGTCAAAATTCGGCACCGTTCTGGGCATCGCGCTCGGCGGGCTCGACATGTGGACGAACGAACTCTTTGGTTTCTCGTTCTTCGGCACGATGTCGCATGGCAAGAGCGACGCGGCCAGTCTGAAACCAGCCAAGAACTGTAAGAAGATCAATTACCCCAAGCCGGATGGTGAAGTCTCCTTTGACAAGCTGTCATCCGTTTTTCTGTCCAACACCAATCATGAGGAAGATCAGCCGATCCATCTCAAAGTGAAGGATATGGAGCTGCAAAAACGGTCGGAACACGATGTCTATGCGGGGCCCTCCAGCCGTTACTGTCCGGCCGGCGTATATGAATGGGTCGAAGAGGCAGATGGTCCACGCTTCCAGATCAATGCGCAGAACTGCGTTCACTGCAAGACCTGCGATATCAAGGACCCGAACGGAAACATCACCTGGACCGTCCCCGAAGGGGCCGGCGGCCCGAACTATCCAAACATGTGACGTTTGTCGTATCTGAGAGCAGAAAATACTCAATTCAGAGACCCCGCGCCCCACAAAAGCGCGGGGTTTTGCGCGTCTGCACGACACGTTCAAAAACCCGCAACAAGGCCTAGCGCGGCGCGACAGCCGTTCCTGTTGCACCAATCAACAGCACGCCCCCACTGCTGAACGCCGAGACCTCACCCAGCTTGAAGTCCAGCGACAACACCGTGTCCGCCCCACAGATGAACGCTTGCCTTTTGATCTCCAGCAGACAGGATTCTCGTCCTTCCTTGACAGCCTTTTGCACGGCCAGATTGCGCCCACCCAAGTTGCCAGTCCGATTGTTGAGCATATCGCGGAAGAGATTCAAGGTGATCGCAACATCAGCACTGATGATATCGATAATCCTGTAAGGCGCGTAATCAGGCATGGTGTGCGAGGTAGAGCACACCACCTGCGTCGCGTATTCGTCGATCAATTCGATCGGGATTTCATCAGGATTGTTAAAATTGCGCTTGAGAATCTTCTCCCGCAACAAACTTTCCTGATACTGCTCTTCACTGACCTGCGCTTCCTCGACACACGATAAGCAAACCCGCCCCCTCATCTGCATTGAAGAATAGGCGATGCCGCACCTGTGACAATTCAACAGGCTCCCTTCTCGTAGAGATCTATCATTATCGAAATAGTCGTCCAGCATTCCATTTTCACATCTATTTGGACGCACAGAGAATCTAACTTTTATTTTTCTGGAAATTACTCTCCTGCCCCTAAGTTCAGCAAGATCGTTTTATGAATAACACTTATTCACGAAACCATATAACCATTTTGTAAGTGCGAGAGAAGAAAGAACTTTTGCGACAAAATGGCAAAGCCTGCCCCTCGGCGCCGGCGCGATGCATACGGCTCAAGTGGTCGGAGCAGATTTTCTACCTGTTGGCGCAGATCCTCAGAACCCCATACGATTTTCAAGAATTTACGACGACAAAGGAGGAGACATCGGCCTGAACCATCTCACGTCCGCGTCAGGCCGCACTCCGGCTTCGCTGCATTGCCCTATCACGCGCCGGAGACAAGCCGAACATGCGTCGATACTCCCGCGTGAATTGAGGCACACTCTCGTAGCCAACGCCAAAAGCGGCTGCGCTAGCCGTCACGCCGTCAGCCATCAGAAGCCGCCTCGCCTCAATCAGCCGCAATTGTTTTTGAAACTGCAAAGGAGACAAGGACGTCACCTTTCGGAAATGCTGGTGAAATGACGAGACGCTCATGCGCGCCTCTTCCGCCAATGCCTCGACACGCAACGGCTGTGTGTAGCTGCGCCGCAAAAGCGCAATTGCACGGGTCACTCGCACGACCTGCCCCTCCGGCCACCCCAGGCGACGTATCGCCGAGCCATGCTCGCCGCACAACAGCCAATAATGCACCTCACGCAGAACTTGCTCCTTCAGAATGGGCAAGGCCGCCGGGCGGTCGAGCAACTGCATCAATCGGAAAACGGCACCCCTTACGTCTCGCGATGTTTGTGAAACCCGCAAGGCACCCGGCTCGACCTCGTCAGCGACGGGCATTTCTGCCACCAGGTCTGCAATGATTGAAACATCGAGTTCCAGGACGAGCGATACATAAGGATGCTCCGCGCTGGCATGCACAATCTGGCTGACGCTTGGCACATCCGCCGCAACCAGAAGCATTTCCCCCGCTGACAAGGTCAGGATGTTTTGACCGATTGCAACCCGTTTCTGTCCCTGAAGAACCAAAGCCACCAACGGACGCAAGATCGCATAGTCCAGCTCGCTCGGACACTTCGAGATGACAGCGGATAAGCCCTGAACCGGAGTTCTGGCAATTCCGCTTCCGTCTGCGTGCCGTTTCAGATGAGCAGAAACAAGATCATATAACTCGTCAGACATCGTGTTCCCCAATGGCAATTGCCTCATACTCTACACCAACGGCTGTTTTCCTAACACTTTCCATTTGGAGAAATAGGCAAGAAGTTCCGTCTTTCCGGCAAAGACGCCATAAGCCACTTCCATTATCGATAAAGGCATAATTTCCCTCACATAATGGAGCCTGACAGCATGACAAAAATCGCACTCGTAACCGGTGGAAGCCGTGGACTTGGCCGCAACACTGCCTTGAATATTGCAAAAAATGGAAGTGACGTCATTTTGACTTATCGCAGCAATGAAGCGGACGCCAAAGCCGTTGTGCGCGACATTGAAGCGCGGGGACAAAAGGCCATAGCGCTGAAACTAGACGTCAGCGACATGGCGTCCCTGCCCGCCTTCGCAGACACTTTGCGCATGACATTGTCCGAGACATTTGAGCAGACAACATTCGACCACCTGATCAACAACGCAGGTCACGGCGAATTGGCCGCCTTTACAGACACGACTGAAGCGCAGTTTGATGCCTTGTTCGACGTACATGTCAAAGGCGTCTTCTTTCTCACCCAGACTCTTCTGCCGCTTTTGTCGGACAGAGGCCGCATCATCAACTTCTCGTCGGGTCTGACGCGTGTATCCTACCCGGGGTTTTCAGCCTATTCTGCCGCCAAAGGTGCTGTAGAAATTCTGAGTGTTTACATGGCTCGCGAGTTGGGTGCACGAGGGATTACCGTCAACACGATTGCCCCCGGAGCTATCGAAACGGACTTCCTCGGTGGCGCTGTACGCGACATGCCCGACCTCAACACGGAATTTGCCGCCATGACGGCGCTGGGTCGCGTCGGTCTGCCGGACGACATCGGGCCAATGGTGTCCAACCTTCTCAGCGATGACAACCGCTGGGTCACCGGCCAGCGCATAGAGGTGTCGGGCGGGCAAACAATCTGACCGTGACCAAATAAAAAACCGGGAGCCAATCAGGCTCCCGGTTTTCAATTTTCAGACATGCATATGCCTTGTTACCATCAAGCAGCAGGGCGCGGGCTCTTTTGTGAGCGACGGCCCTTTGCATTGGCGTTGGCATTGCCGCGCGACCGGTTGGAACGCTGGCCTTCGCCACCACCACCGGACGACTGACCCTTGCCGCCACCAGCGTGGGCCCGACGCCGATTGGCGCCATTGCCACCACCGCCGCCGCCACGGCCAGACTTGCTACCGCCACCGCTTTTGCCCTTGCGCATGGACTGAGCCATGTGCATTGGCGGAATGTCACCACTGGCAACATCAATGTCGATACCGATCAGCTTTTCGATCTGACGGAACAGGCCAATTTCTTCCGGCGCGCACAAGGCAACAGCTTCGCCTTCACGGCCCGCACGCGCGGTGCGGCCAATACGGTGAACGTAAGCTTCTGCAACTTCCGGCAGTTCATAATTATAGACATGGCTGACACCGGGAATATCGATCCCACGCGCGGCTACGTCAGTTGCGACCAGAATGCGGATTTCGCCTTCCTTGAAATCACGGATAGCGCGATCCCGCTGATTCTGGCTCTTGTTGCCGTGAATGGATCCGGCAGACAATCCGCTGGTTTCCAGCTTCTTCTTCAAGCGTTCCGCACCATGCTTGGTACGGCAGAACACCAACGACAGATCTTCGGGACGTTCACGCAGCGCCGACAACAGGAAATCCTGCTTGTCGTTCTGGCTCATGAAATGAACGCTCTGGGTGATCTTGTCCGCGGTCTTGCCAACCGGCGACACTTCTACACGGACCGGGTCCTTGAGATAAGACTGTGACAGCTCTTCGATCTGCTTCGGCATGGTGGCCGAGAACAGCATCGTCTGACGCTTTTTCGGAACCAGCTGACGGATCTTGCGCAGCGCATGAATGAAGCCCATGTCCAGCATCTGGTCAGCTTCATCGAGCACAAGGAAGTTGACGCCATCAAGGCGCAGGGCGTTGCGGTCGATCAGATCAAGGAGACGACCTGGCGTTGCAACGAGAATGTCAGTGCCTTCCGACAGGCGCTTGATCTGGCCATTGATGGAAACGCCACCAACAACAGATGCAACGCGCAGGCGGGTGCCCTTGACGAAGGAGATCAGGTTTTGCTGAATCTGGTTCACCAGCTCGCGGGTTGGTGCAAGAATCAGCGCGCGCGTTCCACGATCCAGGCGAGGCTGCCGTTCACGGGTCATCAATTCAACGATAGGCAGTCCGAAAGCGGCAGTTTTGCCGGTACCCGTCTGGGCCAGACCGATCAGGTCATTGCCGTCCAGAACGTAAGGAATAGACTGTTCCTGGATCGGAGTTGGCTCGCCAAAGCCTTTTGCAGCAAGTGCTGCAATGAGATGGGACCCAAGTCCCAGCGATTGAAAATCTTTCAAGTTTTGTCCTTTGAGACGGGGATCTGGTGCAGTTTTCGGACAGCTTCCGTCGACTGGCGAACACAGCGTTCGCTCAGACCCCTTGAGCACGGGGCGGGTTCTTTTCAAGGGAACGAGACAGCGTCCAGATTGACTATAGGTCAACTGCACGCCAATCTGGTCATCGTTCCGAGAACCACAGCGTTTCGAGTAAATCGATCGGCACCAGACACACCCATCGCAAGCCGCAGCAATTCACCTCAATAAGGCAAAGCGGCGTCTAAGGTTCTGCATATCGCGTGAAAGCGACACTATGTCAAGCCAAATAGACATTTGTAAGGAGAACCACGATAGATAAAATTATCCAGATTCCGCTAAGACATTTTTATATTTTTTAGCCCTAATTACTGACAGTTTTGATGACAATATATGTAAAAGAAAATAATACTCCTGTCAATTTTCACTATTTCGAAAACTACGGACATGCAGAGAGACTTTCTGATAACAGTTTTAATGGCATTCTTCCTCTGGATTCTTGCCACATATTTTGATGTTCACGAATTGGTTCATAATTTTTTGGCGACTCATGAAGGCTGGGAGGCGGACGAACTGCTTTTGGGCATCGTCATTCTTGGTCTGTCAGGCTTCTTTCTCGCCGCACGCCGTATTGCACAGTTCAAACGCGAGGTTGTTGCACGCACCAATGCGGAAGCAGACGCGCGCTGGAATGCGACACATGATTTCCTGACCAACTTGCCCAATCGTCGCTTTCTGGCGACCAAGTTGCCAGAGCTGGCGCAGCAAATCTATGGCGACAGCGGCGTTACGGTTTTCGCCATGGATCTGGATGGCTTCAAGAAGATCAATGATCTGCTGGGGCATGAAAGCGGCGATGAACTGTTGGTCGAGACGTCGGCTCGACTGCGCGAATTTTTCAAGGAAAACATGGTCTGTCGATTGGGCGGTGACGAATTTCTTGGGGTAACCAAGGCCATGCGCGAAACGGAAGCCATTGAATTTGCCACCTCGATCATTGCCAGCGTTGCCGAGCCGATGGACTTGGAGGGCATCCACGCGACTGTGGGCATAAGTGTCGGCTTTGCGCTGGCTCTGTCGCCCAACAATATGACAATTGACAAAGCCCGTCAGCATGCTGACACCGCCCTTTACAGCGCCAAGCGAAACGATCAGATGTCGCTCAAGGTCATGCCCTATGACCCGGAAATGGATTCGTTGATTTCCAACCGCGCCGCCTTCGAGCAACAGTTCAAATCCGCGATGGAAAGCAATTCCATTGTTCCACATTTCCAGCCGATTTACGATTTGACCACCGACAGCCTGTGCGGATTTGAAACTTTGGCGCGATGGAAACGCGACAATGGCAGCTATGCAGACACAGCACATTTCGTCGAGACAGCCGAAAATCTGGGTCTCATTTTCGAACTCTCAATGACCATCCTCAACAAGGCATGCAAGGAGGCGGCAACCTGGCCGCCGCCCCTGAAACTGACGTTCAACGTCTCACCAATCCTGTTGGGCGATCCGATGTTCAGTATGCGGGTCATCCGCACATTGCGTGAAACCGGGTTGGCGCCGGGACGTTTCGAGATCGAAATCACGGAAAGCACGGTAACGGCTGATTTCTCGCAAACGCGGCGCGTACTGACCGACCTCAGCCGGTTTGGTGTTCGTATTGCACTCGACAACTTCGGCACAGGCAACTCCAACCTGTCACAGCTGGCAACCCTGAACATCGATCTGATGAAGATCGACAAGAGCTTCATCTCTACATGCGCAACCGACCCAAAACAGTTGAGCCTCGTCAAGACAATTCTATCGCTAGGCCAAGGGTTCGGGATGCAGGTGACGGCAGAAGGCATTGAAACAAAGGGGCAACTCTCCTTGTTGAAGGAGCTTGGTTGCGACTTCGGACAGGGGTTTCATTTCGGCGAAGCACTTCCGGCGGAACAGCTCGACACTCTGATCGAGACCTGCCCATTGCACGCACGAGAGACCGACCTGACAATCCCCCTCGTTGGTCCGATGTAAAGGTCTCCAGTTTCTTTACGACGTCTGAACAGATGCACAGCCCCCTCACCTTAGGCATCTTAGCAAACTGGAGCGCTGCTTTAAGGTGTGAAGCCAAATGCGTTTCAAATGGTCGGAGCAGATCTTCCTGCCTGTTAGACGCGGCAATCCGTCTGCGTCTAACGGCTTAACCACTCCCTCCTGACGAAACGGGCCAGCCTGATAAAAGGCCAGCCCGTTTTCATGTCTGGTGCGGTCCTTCAGATGAAGGCGCTCACTCTTCAGCAGTGGTTGCGGCAGCCTGCACATGCGCTTGAGCCTGCACACAGGCCAGTGTCGCCATGTTGACGACACCGCGAGCAGTCACCGACGGCGTAATGATGTGTGCAGGCTGCGCAGTGCCCAGCAGGATCGGCCCAACGTGAAGCGCTTCCGTTGCCACCTTCAACAGGTTGAGCGAGATATTCGCCGCATCAAGGTTCGGGAACAACAGCAAGTTGGCCTCGCCTTTCAGGCGGCTGTCCGGCATCACACGCTCGCGCAGCGGCTCGCTGAGAGCCGAATCGCCATGCATTTCACCATCAACTTCCAGATCCGGGCAGGTCTCCCACAGGATCTGCAAGGCGTCGCGCATCTTGCGTGAGCTTTCCGTATCCCGCGAGCCGAAATTCGACTTCGACAACAAGGCCGCTTTGGGCTGAATGCCAAAGCGACGAATTTCCTTCGCGGCCAGCGTGGCCATTTCAGCTATTTCCGACGCATTCGGATTGTCAGAAACCAGCGTGTCCGTCAGGAATAGCGCGCCCTGACTGTTGATCAACAGCGACAGGGCAGAAAGCTGGCGCACGCCCTCACTCCGCCCAATGATCTGGTTGATATCGCGAAGGTGCTCCATGTAGCTGCCTTCCATGCCGCAGATCAAGGCATCGGCATCTCCACGACGCACTGCGAGAGCGGCAATCACCGTGTTGTTGGTACGCACTACGGTCCGGGCGCTGCTTGGCGCAACACCACGACGGCCGACACAAGCGAAATACTCGTCGACATAATCCCGATACCGGGGATCGTCTTCCGGGTTGATACATTCAAAATGAACGCCCGGACGCACCTTGAGACCAAACCGCTCGCATCGGTTTTCAATAACATCGGGTCGGCCAACAAGGATCGGCACGGCGGTCTTGTCTTCCAGAACGACCTGAGCCGCGCGCAAGGCGCGCTCGTCTTCCCCTTCGGCAAAAATGATGCGCTTGGGATCTTCTGTCGCCGCGCGGAAAATCGGCTTCATCACCAACCCAGAGCGGAATACGAACCGGTTGAGCTGGTCCATATACGCATCCCAGTCCTCGATCGGACGGGTCGCGACACCAGTTTCAATGGCAGCCCTTGCCACCGCCGGTGCCACGCGCAAAATCAAACGCTGATCGAAGGGCGTCGGGATCAGATAGCTTGGGCCAAAAGTCTGCGTGATGCCACCATAAGACTGCGCAGCTTCATCAGATGGCTCTTCCCGTGCCAGCCCCGCAATGGCGTGAACGGCAGCGCGCTTCATTTCCTCGTTGATGCTGGTGGCCCCGACATCCAGCGCACCACGGAAAATGTAAGGGAAGCAGAGAACGTTGTTCACCTGGTTCGGGAAATCCGAACGGCCCGTACACATCATCACATCGGAGCGCACAGCCAGCGCATCATCGGGCATGATTTCCGGGCGCGGATTGGCCAGCGCCATGATCAATGGCCGGTCGGCCATCTTGGCAACCATTTCCGGTTTCAAGACGCCTGCGGCCGAAAGCCCAAGGAAGACATCCGCGCCATCAACGACATCGCCGAGATGACGGGCATCGGTCTTTTGAGAGAACTTGCTCTTCCATGGATCCATCAGGACTTCGCGGCCTTCATAGACCACACCCTCGATGTCCGACACCCAGATGTTTTCCACCCTGGCCCCCAGCGAGACCAGCATGTTCAGGCAGGCAAGTGCGGCAGCACCTGCCCCGGAGGCAACGATCTTGGCTTCGGAAATGTTTTTCCCGGCGAGTTCCAGACCGTTGATCACAGCCGCACCGACAATGATCGCCGTGCCATGCTGATCGTCATGAAAAACCGGAATATTGAGGCGCTTGCGCAGAATGTCTTCGATCATGAAGCATTCTGGGGCCTTGATGTCTTCCAGGTTGATGCCGCCAAAGGTCGGCTCAAGTGCAGCCACTGCATTGACGAACCGATCCACGTCTGTCTCATCAACTTCAATGTCGAACACATCAATATCAGCGAATTTCTTGAAGAGGACAGCCTTGCCCTCCATCACCGGCTTCGAGGCCAACGGGCCGATCGCCCCAAGACCGAGCACGGCGGTGCCATTGGAAATGACGGCGACGAGATTTCCGCGAGACGTGTAGTCCGCAGCCTTCGACGGGTCGATGGCAATCTCTTCACAAGGCGCTGCAACGCCGGGAGAATAGGCGAGTGCCAGATCACGCTGGTTGCCGAGTGGCTTGGTCGCGCGGATTTCCAGCTTCCCGGGGCGCGGATAGCGGTGGAAGTGAAGCGCGGCCTCCGTCAGATCGCTTCCGCTTGGCTTTTTGTCGCTCATACTCAGTCCACAGCCTTTCCTCAGTCGAATTCCATCCCGTCAGGACGTTTGCTGCCCTGCTTGAGGCAGCCTTGCCGAAACCGTCCTCACACCATCATTCACAGCTTGAGCGCACGGTGTAAACGCCGCGATGCCAAATGAGAAGGGCAAGAAGACAAAAGAGAACGGCAGCATTAAGAATATGCCATAGAAAATGTGTCCCGACCGGAACTTGCGCGCAGATTGACGCATCCAGCGCGCGCATGGTGATCGATACGGTAAACAGCGCCGCCACTGACAGCAGCGCCACAGACACCTGTCGATGGCGCCGCCAACACACCACGCCTATGGCGAACAAAGCCAGAAGTGCCGGAATATAGCCGGAAGACGAGCCGAAAACGGCAGATAACTGCATGGCTAGCAGGGGTGACAGGGCGAAAAAGATCAAGGTCACCGCCAGCGCGCGCCATTGCCTCACCCCCACATAGCGATGCAGGCTGGCAAACAGATAGATGTTGATAAAAACCGCGATCGGAATGACGTCGGCCAACATGGCCCAGCCCGTGGCAAATGTATGAAACAGAAACGAGCCGAAGCCGGTGATCAGCACCACAAGGATCAGCGCCAGCGCAAGACCATCGCGGGGCGCGTAACGCCGCCATAGCAAAAACGCGCCAAGCGCCGCAACCAGAAAGGCCGCATTGCTCGCCGCATTCAATGGCTCTGCCCAGAACCCTGGACCCAGTCTTTCACAATACCCGTCGTAGTGACGCCAGAGGTCCAAGACCTCCTCCTTCCAAAGAGCCCTGCTCCAGTTCGGCAGGGTCGGCCTTGTTCACGATCACGGGCGCACCAGAAAATCTTGACGGGCGCGCCCCATGTTTTCGACGGACTGTCTTCGCCGATCAAACCGCTTCAGATAACGGCTGCGCCGTCTCCAGCGTCTGCCGGATGGTGTTTGCCAATGCCGCAATGCCCGGCTCGATATTTTCAGGCGGACAGGTGAAGTTCAGACGCAGCGTGTTCGTACCCGAACCGTCTGCGAAGAAGGCTGCACCTGGAACAAACGCCACTTTGGCGGACACCAGAGACTGAGCCAGAAGCTCGCCTGCATTGATATGATCCGGCAGAGTTGCCCAGATGAACATGCCGCCTTCAGGTCGGCTCCAGGAGACACCTTCCGGCATGTGCTTGGCGAGCGCATCTAGCATCAGATCAAGACGTTTCTTGTATGCCTTGCGGATTTTCGCAACCTGATCGTCAAAAACGTCACGCAAGACATTGGACAGCGCAATCTGGTTCATCGCCGAGGAATTGAGATCCGCCGCCTGCTTGACCAGGACCAGTCTTGAGATCAATTCCTTCGAGGCACAGACCCAGCCCAACCGCAGTCCCGGCGACATGGTCTTGGAGAAACTGCCGCAATAGACGGTGCGAGTGGCGTCGATGTCCATATTGTTGCGCGCCATGTCGAGCGCCAGCAAGGACGGCAGAGTTTCTCCCTCGTAACGCAGATCCTGATAGGCTGCATCTTCGACAACGGCAATGCCAAGGGCATGTGCTTCATCCAGAAGACTGGAGCGTTCTGCAAGCGTCAGCGTTTCGCCGGTCGGGTTGGCGAAGTCAGGCGACACATAGCTGAACTTAATCCGCCCGCCAGCAGCCGCCGCCGCCGCAGTCATATCCTCCGACCCCTCGTTGCGGAACGGCAGCAGCCGGTCGTAACGCGGCTCATACGCATTGAAAGCCCCCAAGGCCCCCAGATACGTGGGCCAGCCCACCAGCGCCGTGTCATTCGTCGACAGCAAGATCTTGCCGAGATAATCCAGCGCCTGCTGACACCCTGACGTGATCAGGATATTGTCAGGAGAGCATGGCACGCCGAGCTTTTCCATCCGCTCTGCAATCCATTCGCGCAGCGGGGCATGGCCTTCACTTGGCGAATACTGCAAGCCATTGCGCCACTCCTCAGAAGCGAAGATGTTCGCGTAAGCGGCTTCAAAAGCATCCTTCGGAAACAGGTTCGCATCTGGAATTCCACCGGCAAACGAAATGATGTCGGGTTGAGCAAGAAGTTTCAGCAGCTCGCGGATTTCGGACGCGCTCATTCGCTGCGATCGTTCTGCGAACAATGTTGTCCAGTCTGTCATGGGGAATTGACCTTTTTTTATTCAAGTGGCCGCGCCACATCGTAAGAAGGACAAAAACACGAGAACAACATAAGGTCAATATTCCTGCCCTATTTTTTTTGATAATTTCTCTAAAAAGACGTTTCTCGCAATTTTACGAAAAGAACAATGAACCTAGCGGAAAACGCGACATTGAGAACCAGCTCGCATAAGATGATGCAAAATGGAGATGAAGATGACGAAAATTGATGCAAGTCGCCCTTTTGTGCCGTTGCGCATCGCGGTGTTGAGCGTATCCGACACACGCACGCTTGCAGACGACCGATCTGGCGACACTCTGGCGCAACGCATCCAAGATGCGGGTCATACACTTCATGATCGCCAGATTGCACCTGACGATATGGACGCCATTCGCGCTGTCGTTCAAGGCTGGATCAGAGACACGCAGGTTGATGTGGTCATTACCACTGGAGGCACCGGGTTTACCGGTCGCGACGTGACACCTGAGGCGCTGGAGCCACTGTTTGAAAAGCGCATGGAGGGCTTTTCGCATTTATTTCATCAGATTTCTTATGAAAAGATCGGCACATCGACCATTCAATCCCGCGCCACAGGCGGAGTGGCGGGCGCAACTTATATCTTCGCGCTGCCGGGTTCGACAGGTGCTTGTAAGGATGGCTGGGACGAAATCCTGAAATGGCAGCTCGACTATCGCCATATGCCCTGCAATTTCGTCGAGATCATGCCGCGTCTGGATGAACACCTGAAACGCGGCAAGCTGCAATCGTCGAACTGAGTTTGAAACGGCAGGCCCCTTCAGGCAATCGCGCTTGCCGGCTCACTCAACCATGCAAACGTATGAAGAAATGCGAGGGGAGCCGCAAGGTGCCCACACAAAAGCGCGCCACATGGCGACGTAGTGCGGTCACCCCTCCAACGGGTTCATTCCCCTCTTCCGAGCAGATGGCCGCAGAATGCAGGAACACCAGACGGCGGCGACCGATGCGCTTCAAAAGATCGAGGTCTTCCATTTCCGGCAAGGGCCGATGCCCCCCCAACTCATTGTAGAAACGGCGCGAAATCAAAAGGCCCTGTCGCCGGTCCGACCCACCCGTGAGACGCGCGCGCGCAAGCGATGCGAACTCGATCAGTCTGGCGCGGGCACCAAAGGCATCGAGGCGCAGCCGAAAAGCCGCCGCACTTCGGTGCGCCTTGCCGGAGCGCTCCAGCCGCTCCAGTAACTTGCAGACTTCCTGATGCCACCCCACGTCCAGAACGGTCTCAGCGCTCAGGAACAACAGCCATTCGCCGCGCGACGAGGCTTCAGCGCCATGCATGAAACGTTGTCCGCGACTGCCGGGAACGCGCAGGTACTCACACCCGGCCGCATCGGCAACCATTTCCGTTTCATCTGATGCACCGCCGTCGACCACCACGACATCCCGGACAACACCTTCCGCTGCCGCTGAAACCAGGGAGGCCAACGTGTGGGCAAGCTTCACTTCTGAGTTCTGTGTCGAAACAATCACGCTAATCATGACTCTGAGTTGTATCTGTTTTTTTCTTGATGGCGACAAAAGGTTGATTGCATTCGTTTCGTTTTTAACACATGTTCCTGTTACGTTCTCATTTTTTCGAAACGAGGAACATCATGCCGGCACCGGCACATCCCATTAACGCCCCTGCGTTTGCGCCTGAAACTGCACGAGAAATCCCCCACGCCTCGACGTCAATCGCGGCCGAACGACGCTCGGGACGCGGCGCGGGTCTCAATATGGCCGGGCGCTTCGAAAAACTGGCGGCCGAACCTGTCGACGACGGCTGGGACAGCCTTCACGATCTGCCTGCGCTCAAGACCCATGTGCAGACGGAAAAGGCGCGTACCATCATAACGCGCAACAGCTCTCCCGATATTCCCTTCGACCGGTCGATCAACCCTTATCGGGGCTGCGAGCATGGGTGCATCTATTGTTTTGCCCGTCCAACGCATGGCCACATGGGGCTGTCTGCCGGGCTGGACTTTGAAACCAAATTATTCGCCAAGCCCAACGCCGCCGAGCTTTTGGAACGCGAACTGTCACGTCCCGGCTACACGGTGCGCCCCATTGCCATTGGCACGAACACAGACCCGTATCAGCCCATTGAGCGCCAGTATGAAATCATGCGTGAGATTCTGGAGGTTCTAAACCGCGTCAATCATCCGGTCGCCATCGTCACCAAGTCGGCGCTCGTGTGCCGCGACAAAGACATTCTGGCCGACATGGCAGAGCGCAATCTGGTACGTGTGGGATTGTCGATCACCTCGCTCGACAATCGCCTGAGCCGATCAATGGAGCCACGCGCCTCCGCGCCGCACAAGCGCCTTGCCGCCATCAAGGAACTGAGCGAGGCAGGGATTCCAACCTCCGTCATGGTTGCCCCTGTCATTCCAGCGCTGAACGACAGCGAGATTGAGGCCATCCTCACCGCTGCCCATGAGCAGGGCATTGAGAGTGCCGGTTTCGTGTTGCTGCGCTTGCCGCATGAAGTGTCAGAGCTGTTCCGCGACTGGTTGCTGCGCGAACACCCGGGACGCTATCAACATGTCATGAACCTCGTGCGCTCCATGCGCGGTGGCAAGGATTATGATGCCGACTGGAGCCAGCGCATGCGTGGCAGCGGACCCTATGCAGAGCAGATTGCCAAGCGCTTTACTCTGGCTGCCAAGCGGCTGGGACTGAACCAACGCAAGCGCCGCTTGAACACGGAGCTTTTTGTCTCGCCGCAAAAGGGCGGTGTGCAGCTTGATCTTTTCTGAACCATGCGCTTGCCGCGGCGGTACGCTCTTGGCATTGTCACGGCATGACTTCTTCAGCCTCCGCCTGCCTTTTCGACCTTGCTTTTGACGACAGTCCCAACGAGATATTGGAGCGACGCCATGCGGCACAGTTCAGCATGTTGCTTGCGGGAGTGGACGAGGCCGGGCGTGGGCCATGGGCAGGCCCGGTGGTGACCGCTGCCGTCATTCTCGATTATGACAGGCTGCCTGACGGGCTGAATGATTCCAAAAAGCTGACCGAAGCCCGTCGCGAGACCCTCTTCGACAAGATCATGTGCTCTGCCGCAGTCGGCATTGCCAGCGCCTCACCTTCTAGCATTGATCGGCACAACATTCGTGCCGCAACGCTGGCCGCGATGACACGCGCCGTCAACGCGCTGCCGACACAGCCACGTCACGTCATCATTGATGGTCGCGATGTCCCGCCGGGACTGCCCTGTCCTGGTCAGTTTCTCATCAAGGGAGACGGACGTTGCTCTGGCTGTCGCCGCTGCCTCAATCATCGCAAAGGTGCTGCGTGACCGCATGATGGTCCGTCTCGCTGGTCATGAGCCGGCCTATGAATTTGCCAGCCACAAGGGCTATGGCGTGCCACGACACCAGCTCACGCTCAAGCAGCATGGTCCGAGCCGTCATCATCGCTTGTCGTTCAAGCCCGTGCGGCTCGCCAACGAAGAGTGACCAAGTGGCCACAGGATGGTCCTATACGCAACCCTGTCGATCCATCAAACGCTTTACGTTTCTCTGGCAGCCCAGATAGACCTGATGCATAAGACCCGCGGCACGTCGCACAGGATGGCTTATCCAACCCGATCAGGACTGAAACTGCGGACATAAAAAAACGACCCCGAAGGGTCGTTTTAAAATCGTTCGCAGTGAAATGTCGCTTTGGCTCAGTTGAGCTTGGCTTTCACTTCTTCGATACTCTGCGACAAGATATCATCTGCGACCTTGTCCTTGACCTTCTGCGTCAGAATTTCTTTCGCAGCCTGCGCCGAAATCTCGGCAGCCCTGGAACGGACTTCTGCGACAGCCTGCGTTTCAGCCTGCGCGATCTTGGCTTCCGCGGCCTTCGACCGGCGTGCGATCAACTCTTCAAGGTCCTTGTTCGCTTCACGTGCCAACATTTCGGCTTCGCTCTTGGCTTCAGCCACAATGGCCTCTGCTTCGGCTTCCGCTTCATGACGCTTGCGCTGGTATTCAGCAAGAAGGGTCTGGGCTTCTTCGCGCAAACGGCGCGCCTCATCCAGCTCCTTGCGGATTGTATCAGCTCGCGTGTCCAGCATGCCCGTAAGCGTGCCCGGAACCTTGTATTTGATCAGGACGCCAATAAAGATCGCAAAGGCGACTAAGGCAAAAAACGTTGCATCCATG
The DNA here is from genome assembly GCF_055809635.1 of Roseibium sp. 10G30-5. Classification (NCBI taxonomy): domain Bacteria; kingdom Pseudomonadati; phylum Pseudomonadota; class Alphaproteobacteria; order Hyphomicrobiales; family Stappiaceae; genus Roseibium; species Roseibium sp. 10G30-5. Next base: position 3,044,301 of record NZ_CM147918.1, on the reverse strand, counting down.
GTCGCCTCCTCAGTTCAACGACGCTTTCAGCGCCTTTGAAAGATCCGTCTTGGTCGGAGCCTTGCCAATCAAACGCTTCACGAGAACGGACGTCGTCTCGGTGGCGATTTCATCGACGTGGGTCAGAGCTTCATCCTTGACGGCGTTGATCTTTGCCTCGGCTTCCGAGATTTTTGCAGAAATTTCGGCGTCTGCCTTCTCGCGGCGCGCCGCGATTTCTGCCTTCACCTTGTTGCGCGTATCCAGCGCAATGCCGTGAGCCTTGGACCGTGCCTCAGAAAGAGCCTGTTCGTACTCTTCGATAACCGCATCGGTTTCCTGCTTCAGGCGGTTTGCCTCGGAGATATCACCCGCGATGCGATCACGGCGATCTTCAAGGATCCCAGAAATCCGCGGCAGGGCCACGTTTTTCATGATCCAGTACAGCAGACCAAATGCAATGGCCAGCCACAGGATCTGCGACGCGAAGGTCGAGCTGTCGAACGGCGGAAAGCTGTGCCCTCCGTGCTCCTGTCCAGGCACGCCAACCGAAGCGTGTGTGCCGTCTGTACTAGAATGGGTTTGGCTTGCCATTTCTTACTCTCTCCATGGTCCGGGCTTGGCGGCGCTTTAATCCGGCGCCGCCGCCGGAAACACGTCATGTCTCGCTGATCAACGAGAAGATGATCAGACGAAGAGAAGGATCAGGGCAACCAGAAGGGAGAAGATGCCCAGTGCTTCGGTCACGGCGAAGCCGAAGATGAGGCGGCCAAACTGACCGTCTGCTGCACTCGGATTGCGCAGTGCGCCCGAGAGATAGCTACCGAAGATAGTTCCAAGACCAATGGCCGAGCCGCCCATGCCGAGACATGCGATACCGGCGCCGATGTATTTTGCTGCTTCTGCTTCCATGACACGTGCTCCTAGATTGTGTTTTTGCAGAGTTTACCAAGCGACCAAAACAAGCTTTGCCGCATGACTGTATATTTGCCTTAGTGCGACGGGTGAATTGCGTCGTTCAGATACATGCAGGTCAGAACCGTGAAAACGTAGGCCTGCAAGAAGGCGACAAGAAATTCCAGTGCGGTCAGCGCAACGGTCATCCCGAGAGGCAGAATGGCACCAGCCACACCGATTGCTCCAAACGTGCCCAGAGTTCCGACGAACCCGGCGAAAACCTTCAGGGTGATGTGACCTGCCAGCATGTTTGCGAACAAACGAACAGACAGGCTGACCGGACGGGACACGAACGAAATGATTTCGATCGCAACCACCAGCGGCAACAGGACTACCGGCACGCCATCCGGCACGAAAAGCTGAAAGAATTTCAACCCGTGACGCATGAAGCCGTAGATGATGACCGTCAGAATAACGAGCATTGCCAGCGCGAAGGTGATGATGATGTGGCTCGTGACCGTAAAGAAATACGGAAACAGGCCAAGAGAGTTGCCCACCAGCACGAACATGAAGAGCGAAAACACGAAGGGAAAGAATTTCATCCCTTCCGTTCCCGCTGCACTTCGCAGCATGCCGGCAACAAATTCGTAAGACATCTCGGCGAGCGACTGCCAGCGCCCCGGAACGAGACCACGCCCGCTCGTAGACAGGATCAGAAAGGCGGATGCAATTGCAACGCTCACGATCATGAATAGCGAAGAGTTGGTGAAAGAAAGATCCACATGCCCGACCTCGATCGGGAAAATCTTGTGAATCTGGAACTGATGGATCGGATTGTTCGACACCTGTCAGCCTTCTGCGCTTGCTCTTGTTGCCATGCACCCGAAGGTGCGGTTCACTTTACGGAGTTATCGTCCGCGTTGTTCTGATCGCGGGCCTGTTCTCCGGGTTCAGCCACATAACCCGCTGACCTTAGAAGATTCAAGACCCCGGCGACAAAGCCCAGTAACAAAAAGACGATCAGCCCGAATGGCGACGTCCCCAGCCACTGGTCAAAGACCCAGCCGATGCCTCCCCCAACCAGAACGCCAGCTATAAACTCAGACGAGAGTTTGACAGCCTGAGAATAGCCTGAACGTGTATCATCTGGGCGGTTTTCTTCCTCCTCAGACGATTTCAAACCCGCAAGGGTCTGGCTCAGTCTTTTCCGTCGCTCCGACAAGTCTCCTTGCGGGACGGCATGCCTGTCCTCAGGCACATCATTATTGTGTGGAGATTTCGCCATGCTGCCCCCTCACCATAATTCCGTCCGAAAGACCGGAGTACCTCCCCCAAATCGAGGCGCACCATAGTGTCACCCCTCCCCCTGTCAAGAAAGGCAAAATCAGTATAACGATTTGATTTTACTTTCACAGAGAGGAAAAATGCAAGCTGCAATGCAATAGAACGCAAGTGCTCAAGACCTCATAGGAAAAACCAAACTCTTACCCTACGTCCTGGAACTTCTCTGCCGTTTCTAGATCCACAGAAACCAGTTGAGAGACACCTCTTTCCGCCATTGTGACGCCGAAAAGCCGGTTCATTCTCGCCATTGTGATCGGATTGTGAGTAATCACGATAAACCTTGTCTCGGTGCGCAAAGCCATATCTTCCAGCAGATTGCAGTAGCGCTCGACATTGGCATCATCCAAAGGCGCATCAACCTCATCAAGCACACAGATCGGTGCCGGGTTCGTCAAAAAGACCGCAAAGATCAGCGCCATGGCAGTCAACGCCTGCTCACCGCCTGACAAAAGCGTCATGGTTTGCGGCTTTTTACCGGGGGGCCGCGCCAGAATTTCCAAGCCAGCCTGCAACGGATCATCCGATTCGATCAGCTGCAATTCCGCTGCGCCACCGCCGAAAAGATGCGTGAAAAGCCGTTGAAAATGGTCATTGACCGTACCAAAAGACGCCAGCAATCGCTCACGCGCTTCCCGATTGAGATTACCAATGCTGGCGCGTAAACGGCGGATTGCCTCGATCAATTCATCCCGTTCATGGGTCAGCGTGGACCTCTGCTCGTCGATGTCCTGAAGTTCCTGATCAGCGCGAAGATTAACGCCCCCAAGCCGCTCGCGCTCGCTTTTCAGCCGCGTCAACTTGCGCTCAAGCCCCTCCAGATCCGGCAGCGGCGCCCCATCGCGCATTCCGGCGATCTCCGGCAGAGCGGCGACAGCAACCTCCAATTCATCTTCGACACGCTCTTCAAGCCCCTGTTTTGCCTCCTGATTGGCCTGCAATCGCTCTTCCGCACGGACCCGTTCTTCGCGCGCGCCTGACAAAGCCTCAATGGCCTCACGTGCCAGGCGATCCACCTCTTTCTGACCGGCCTCAGCCTGCACCAATTGATCGTCGCAGCGCTTTTTTCTGTCTTCTGCCTCGGCAATTCCGGACAGCAGATCACGACGCTTCAATTCTATGTCATCAGGAGCTTCAAGCAGCTCTTCCTGTTCGTTACGCGCGGCTTGCTGACGCTCTGAGAGCACCCGGATCTGTTCGCCAGCGTTGGCGACTCGCCGCTGCCACTGGTCGTATTCCCCGGAAATCGACTGAAGACGCGCGTCCCGCATCTGTTTTTCACGCGACAAGCCGTCAACGATCGACCGCAATTCGGCAAGAGACGCACGTGATTCGGCAACCTCACCACGCAAAATGGCAATCTCCTCGCCAAGGTCCGTCTGCTCCTGAGCCTCGGCGAAAATCTCTTCGCGCTCCACGACGACTTCCCGTGCCTCGTTTGCATCGTCAAGCGTGCGCTCAACACGCTCCTGCGCCGTTTCCCGACGACTTGCGATTTGCGAGAAGGCCCGCTCTGCCTTCGTCAACGCGTCTCGTGCGTCCGTATCCTGCTTCTGCAACGTTCGGATACGGTTACGTGCTACCTGCTCCGCCTCGACACTTGTGCGCACAGCCTCAGAGGCGGCGACAAGTTTCTGCCGTTGCCCCTCGACCAGACCTTGCGCCATCTCGATCAAGCCATCCAACTCGGTCAAGCGATTACGCTGTGCCAACCGCTGAGCCGCAGACGTTGGCGCATCGGCTTCAATCACGAACCCATCCCACCGCCACAGATGCCCTTCCTTCGACACCAGCCTCTGCCCGGGCTTGAGGGACGCCTGCAAAGCCGTCCCTGCATCTGCCGCAACAAGCCCGATCTGACCCAGACGGCGCGTCAGTTCCTCCGGAGCCTGCACCCATGTTGCCAATGGCGTTACGCCCCCTGGCAAAGCGGGATCGCCGGAGACAGCAAAGACTTGCCCCCAACGCACCGGAGCTGCCTCATCCAGCGGCGCATCAAGATCCTCGCCAAGCGCTGCACCGAGCGCAGCCTCATATCCCGGCTCAACTGACATGTGGTCGACGACGGGCTTGAAGTCCGTACCCGAGCCAAGACTCAAGACCTGATGCAACGTGCGCGCTTCCGTTTCCAGCGCAGAAAGATGCATCTCCGCCTCGGCCAATGGGCTTCGTAACGCCTGTTCGGTGTCCCGCGCCTGCGCGGTCCGCTCTTCCGCAACCTCAACCGCGCCTTCCGCCTCTTGCAGATGTTCAGAAATCTCTTCAAGGGCTTCACGAAAAGGCGTCAGGTCTTCAAGATCGGCCATTTCATCCTGGATTGCCTGCAAGGCAGTCCTTGCCTGTTCTGCCTGATCTTCTGCCTTGCGAGCACGGCCGCGCGCCTCTTCAAGTTGGCGCTCAAGCTGCTGACGCTGTGCGGCCTGTTGCGCCTGACGAGCCGTCAAATCGGCCAGATGGCCTTCTTTTTCCGCGACACTCTCTTCTGCGCCCACCAGCCTTTCGCGAGCATCTTCTCCGCGCTCAAGTGCCGTTTCATTCAATTCAAGAAGCTCGGCACGCTCCTCCATGAGTCGTTCAAGAACTTCATCATTCTCATCGCGCAGACTGGTTTCACGAGCGATGTCCTCTTCAAATTGCGCCAAGGCGTCCGCTCAAATCCTGCAACCGATCTTTGACCCGGCGCTCTTCAGATTCAAGCTCATTGCGGGCGATCACCAGACGCTGCACCACGACACCCGCGGTAGCCGCAGCTTCCCGCAGTTCCGGCAGCTTATGGGCTGCAATTGCCTGCGTTCTCGCCGTTTCAGATTGATGCGCGGCAACCTCGGCGACCCGAGCCTGGGCCACATTGAAAGCCGATTGGCTTTCGCTGACCGCATCGCGCGCCTTGCACCAGCGCAAATACAGAATGGCTGCTTCAGAGGTGCGGATCTCAGATGAGAGATTGCGATAACGCGTTGCCTGCCGTGCCTGACGGCGCAGATTGTCGAGCTGGCTGTCGATCTGCACCAGAACATCTTCCAGACGCTCCAGATTCTGTTCAGCGGCACGCAGCCGGATTTCTGCTTCCTTGCGCCGCGAATGCAGGCCGGAAATCCCTGCGGCCTCTTCCAGAATTTGCCGCCGCGCCGTCGGCTTGGCCGAAATCAGCTCACCGATCTGCCCCTGCCGCACCATCGAAGGCGACCGCGCCCCGGTAGATGCATCCGCGAACAGCAGTTGCACGTCACGCGCGCGAACATCGCGCGAATTGATCTTATAGTTGGACCCGGACTCGCGCTCGATACGCCGTGAAATTTCCAGCGCATCGGCATCATTGAACGCGGCAGGTGCCGTGCGCTCCTCATTGTCGAGGAAAACGGTGACTTCGGCAGCATTGCGTTGCGGACGGCTCTGATTGCCCGAAAAGATCACATCATCCATGCCCGAGGCACGCATGTTCTTATAGGAGTTTTCTCCCATCACCCAGCGCAGAGCTTCAACAAGGTTCGACTTGCCGCAACCGTTTGGTCCAACGACACCCGTAAGCCCCGTCCCGATGACAAATTCCATCGGTTCGACAAACGACTTGAACCCCACAATGCGCAGTTTGGAGAACTTCATGAAAACCCCAGCCGGAACCCCACCTTCGGCAAGGAAATCTTATACAAATCCGTCAGGCAATAGAAAATAAAAACCGAAGCCTGTCAAAAACACGGACGGGTCGGGGAAATGAGACCATTTCCCCGACCCGTCCGTCATGTCTTTAAAATGTGACCTGATGCCCAATCAGAGATCGGCGTTGATCAGCTTGCTCAACTCATCGAGCGGCAAAGCACCAGGATGTTTTTCACCATTGATGAAGAATGTCGGCGTTGCGTTGACGCCAAAATCCTTAGACGCCTGCTCACGCACTGCGTTCACGCCATCCAGAAGCTTCTGGTTGGTCAGGCAGGCGTCAAACGTCGTATCGGTGAAACCAAGCTGTTTGGAGAATTTCTTCAAGGAGTTGTAGGGATCCTTGGTGAACGCCCAGGTTTCCTGATCCTTGAACATCACTTCAACGATGTCGAAGTACTTGTCCTTCGGTGCGCAGCGCGCCAGCATGAAGGCGGCAGCAGCAACGGCATCAAGCGGGAATTCACGCAGGATATAATGAACCTTGCCCGTGTCGATGAACTGTTCCTTGAACTTCGGGAACGTGACATCCGCAAAATGTGCGCAATGCGTACAGGTCATCGAGGCATACTCAATCACGGTCACCGGCGCATCTGCCTTGCCAAGCGACATTTCACCGAGCGGGCTCGGCTTCATCAGCTCCTTGACGTTGACCTTTTCGGCCGCAAACGCTGAGATCGGCAGGGTCGCCGTACCTGCGGCAACCGCAAGACCTGTGGCGGAAAGTACAAACTGGCGGCGGGAGAATTTCACGGGCGTCATCCTGTGCAACATTGCTTTTGGGTCACTTGGGGCGAACTGGCTCAAAACCGGGCCAAAATCCTGAAAGGCAGCGCGTCGCAGCGCGCCTTCAAGACATATGTTCATCATCCAACCTTGCGTATTCCAAGCCAACAAACACACGAATTGTGGCGCTTGTTGGAAGCAGAAGGACACATTCACCGCTTCCGAAGCCCCTTGAAAGGCCTTCACAAACCCATGTCCTCACATGCTTCATAAGCGAGATACTAGCTCAAAGCCGCTGTCTTTGGCAGCATTACTATCTTAAATATCATTAACTTGATGGGGTGGAGGTTCTATGTCTTCCGCCCACCCAAGGCAACAGCGCTACAGTGCAAGCGATAGAAAAATCATGAGATATTTCAAAGAGACCAGATCTCACTAACGTCAGGCAGATTTGCGGGCAAGACCGGATTCAACACTGGCGCCTGCATCATCCTCACGAGCGGCTTCGGAGCGCGCAATGACCTGCTCGCCCAATTTGGTCAAGGCGCGCTTCAAGCGCTCATTGCCAACGTCTTTCACCAACTCACTGATATGTTCGCGTTCCTGATCATTCAGGCTGCGCAACTGCTTCGAAACAGGTTTCGGCTTTTGCTGCACCGGCTTCTGGTTGATGCGAATGCGGTTGACTGCACGCCAGCCGTAAAACTGATTGATACGCTCAATGATCTGCGGCATCTCGTGGGAGAGCATCAACGCCGTCGGTCCATCGGTATGGACCACAAGGGTTGCAGGTTCCGAGGCGCCGTCAACGCTGTCCTTGGGAAGACGAGGCCACAGGAGTCGTTCCGGCTGAACCCGTTCGCCGTATTTCTCGCCCACGATGGACGACCAGCTTGCAAGAATATCCGATGATGCAAACCCGCGCTTTCGACACACGGGAGTCATTGCCTTGCCGATCAATTCCGACAGGCTATGAACTCTGGGTCGTTTTTCTGACGCGACAGCCATTGATGTTTTACTTCCGGTTTTTGTGGACCTGGATGTAAACTCGACTGGCGCTCTTGCTCCGGGGCTGGAAATGACGTTACTCCTGAACCGAGCCGAAAAGCATTGCGCAAATCACCTATACAGAATCATGCCACAGGGATTGCGTCAGAAAAACGGCTAAACGGGAGGTGGTAGATTCACGTTCTACAATTGCCTCCGTTTTCCCCAGCCTTTGTTTCGATACTCGTAAAAAATACGGATGCAAACCAGCAAGACCATGCCCGAGCGCCCGAATTCCGTTGATTTGCTCGACTGGTACGACCGCCACGCGAGAACGCTTCCTGGCGCATTCTGCCGGAAGACAGACGTCTTGGTCAGGTTGCCGACCCCTACCACATCTGGCTGTCCGAAGTGATGCTGCAACAAACAACCGTTGCAGCGGTAAAAGAGTATTACCTCAAGTTCATTCGCCTTTGGCCCCGTGTCGAAGATCTGGCTGCGGCAGACGATGAGGATGTCATGAAGGCATGGGCCGGTCTTGGCTATTATTCGCGCGCCCGCAATCTGAAAAAATGCGCCGAAGTTGTCGCCACTGAGCACGGCGGAACGTTTCCGCACACCGAAGCAGACTTGCAGGCACTGCCCGGTATCGGCCCTTATACAGCCGCAGCGATTGCAGCCATCGCCTTCAATCAGCATGCGGCCGTCGTCGATGGCAATGTCGAGCGCGTTCTGAGCCGCCTTTATGAAATCGACACCCCACTGCCTGACGCAAAGCCTGAGATCAAGGCGGAGATGAGCGCGCTGACACCGCAGGATCGGCCCGGCGATTTTGCTCAGGCCGTCATGGATCTGGGGGCCACGATCTGCACTCCGAAGCGGCCAGCCTGTGCGCTCTGCCCTTGGATGACCCCGTGCATGGCCCGCGCATCCGGCAGTGAAGCAACCCTGCCGCGCAAAGCAGCCAAGAAGCAAAAGCCAACCCGCAAAGGTGCTGCTTTTGTCACCGTGCGCAACAGCGATGGCGCGGTCCTCTTGCAACGGCGTCCGGAAAAAGGATTGCTAGGCGGCATGAGCGAAGTTCCCGGCTCAACGTGGAGCGAAGATTTCCTTCTGAAGGACGCCGATCCCTTTGCTCCTTGCGATGCAGCCTGGAAACAAAAGATAGGCGTGGTGAAGCATACGTTCACCCACTTTCATCTGGAAGTGACCGTCTTTCGGGCCGATGTAGACCCAACCAAGCGTGTGCCGGACGCTGCCTGGTGGTCTCCGCCGGAAGATCTTGACGGAGAAGCCCTGCCGACTGTCATGCGCAAGATCATCAAGGCGGCCCTGTAAAGACGCCCCACGCCGGAGCGTCTTGTTGGTTCATAAGACGCCAGGTGACACACTATTCAGTTGCAAAGCCCTGAAACTTACCGCTTACACTGATCGGTTCAGAACTCTCAGGGCTTTCAAAGCGTATGTTCACACATTCAATTCCCGCTCTTTTCAGCAAGCAGGAAACACAGGAAATCATTCGTATGGGGCAGGCCGCAGAGCTTGCCCCGGGCGGTCTCGTTGGCGGGCAGAACCACGACAATATTCGCCGTGCCAAAATCAGTTGGCTGGATGATCAAGGCAACGCCGGTTGGGTGATGGACCGGATCGTGCAGGCAGTGGCAGATTCCAACCGCGATGTCTTTCATTTTGATATTACCGATTTCCGAGAACGGCTTCAGGTCGCCTGCTACCCGGAAGACAATCAAGGCCATTACGACTGGCATTCCGACATAGGCGACGGCCCACTGGCACGCCACCGCAAGCTCACGATCGTGACACAACTTTCGGAAATGGACGCCTATGAGGGCGGCAACCTGGAGATCTCCCAAGGCGGGCACCCCTCCGCGGCGACGCGCGAGATCGGTGCGGCAACGCTGTTTGCCAGTTTCATGTTGCACAAAGTCGCGCCCGTCACACGCGGCCTGCGCTACTCCCTGACATGCTGGAGCCATGGCCCGGAATTCCGATGAGTCCTTTTGCACATCTTGACGGTAGGGTGTTGCACAGCAGCACTCTTTTCAGATCTTCCCTCCCTCAGCAGAATTTGGTTTGATACATCCGCACGCCGAAGTGGCCATCGGGCAGCAGCGCTGAAGTGCCATCCAGACGATGGCCGTTGCAGGATGCAAAAAACTCCAAAAGGACCTGCATCAGAGCTGGACTTATAAAGTAGAATAGTTCTAAAGTAAGTTATCCAGACACCTCAAGAGGAGGCAATTGCCATGAAGGGCAGCCAGAAAGTCATCGACCGGCTGAATGAAGCTCTGTTTCTCGAATTGGGTGCGATCAACCAGTACTGGTTGCATTATCGCCTGACCGCAGATTGGGGCTATACGAAGCTGGCTCAAAAAGAGCGCGCTGAATCCATTGAAGAAATGGGCCATGCCGACAAGCTGACCGACCGGATTATTTTCATGGAAGGCCATCCGAACATGCAGAAAGTTTCGCCGCTGCGCATCGGACAGGACATCAAGGAAGTTCTGGAATGCGACCTTGCTGGCGAGTATGACGCCCGCAACAACTACAAGGAAGCCCGCGAGATCTGCCATGCCGAAGGCGACTACGTCAGCATGAAGCTTTTCGAAGAGCTGCTCGCAGATGAGGAAGGCCACATCGACTTCCTCGAAACACAGCTTGAGCTGCTTGAAAAGCTGGGCGTGGAAAAATACGGCCAGCTTCAATCTGCGTCTGCCGACGAAGCCGAGTAAATTACAACGGGCGAAGTTCTGCCCCTTGTCATGCCTCAAAGGTTCGTTTCAAAAAAACGCGGTCATTGGACCGCGTTTTTTATGCTTGCTATCCCGTCGGGAAGACGAAAGCAGCCCCCTCGCCTTACTGGAATGCCGTTTCGGCGAAGCTCCTCAGCTTGCGCGAATGCAAACGTTCAGCGGGCATCTCACGCAGTTTCACAAGTGCCTTTATCCCGATCTCCAGATGTTGGGCCACCTGCTTCTTGTAGAAGTCCGTCGCCATGCCTGGCAGCTTCAGTTCGCCATGCAAGGGCTTATCCGAGACGCAGAGCAGCGTGCCATAAGGCACACGAAAACGAAAACCATTGGCCGCAATGGTCGCCGATTCCATGTCCAGTGCGATGGCGCGTGACTGCGAAAACCGCTGAACCACCTCTTTCTGGTCCCAAAGCTCCCAGTTGCGATTATCAACTGAGGCAACAGTGCCTGTACGCATGACCCGCTTGAGATCAAAACCGTCGTAGCCAGTCACTTCCGCAACCGCATCTTCCAATGCCACCTGAACTTCGGCCAAAGGCGGGATCGGAACCCACGACGGCAGATCTTTGTCGAGCACATTGTCCTCACGCACATAACCATGCGCCAGAACATAATCACCAAGCTGCTGGCTGTTACGCAGTCCTGCACAATGGCCGAGCATCAATACAGGCATGAGGGCGTAGAACAGCCACGTGATCAGTGATCGTCTTGGCGTTCGATGGGCCAACGCCAATGTTGACCATGGTGATGCCGTAGCCATCTGGACGCTTGAGGTGATAGGCAGGCATCTGCGGCAGCTTGGCGGCAGCCCCCCTGCTGCTCCAGATCCGGGCCGACAAGTGTTGTCAGATTTCCCGGTTCAACAAAGGCTTCATAACCATTGGCGGGGTCCGCAAGAAGCTTGCGCGCCAGAGTGCAGAATTCATCCAGATAAAACTGATAGTTCGTGAAAAGCACATAGTTCTGAAAATGCTCTGCCGCCGTTGCCGTGTAGTGCTGCAAGCGGTGCAGCGAATAGTCGATCCGTGGCGCCGTGAAAGAGGCCAACGGCATTACACCGTCTGTTGGCTCATAGGTGCCATTGGCAATAGCATCGTCCATCACCGTCAGATCCGGCAGGTCAAACACATCAGCCAACGGAATATCAATTTGCGCTGCGGCTGCGCCCCTTCCACATGGGTGCCATCGTAAAAGGCAAAATGCAGCGGAATCGGTGTATCGGACGCACCGATTTGCACGGGCACGCCATGGTTCTTGATGAGCAGGGCAATCTGCTCTTCCAGATAGCTGCGAAACAGATCCGGCCGGGTAATCGTCGCGGCATGAACACCGGGACCTGCAACAAAGCCGAACGCCAGGCGACTGTCGAGACGGGAGTGGCTTTCCGTGACCAGTTGCACCTGCGGATAAAACGCGCGCACGCGCCCCTGAGGTGCAGTGCCCGCAATCAGGTGCAAAAACGCTTCGCGCAGGAAAGCCGTATTCGTTTCGAAGATCTCGATAAGCCGCGTAACGGCCTTGTCGGCCTCCATAAAACTTTCAAGCGGAAACCCAGGGCTCATCAAAATCGGTTTCGCGGCAGTGCCGGTCCCCATTACGGATCTCGCCTTGTCGGACATGCTTCCTCCTGTTTATCGGTGCGAACCTCACGGTTGAACTAAGATGTCCCGCAAGTCACTCGCCAACCAACCCTATTCTGCCGGGTTCACAATCTCAAATGGATGAAGCCATCTGCATGTGTCTTGCACAAGCTGGAAAGGTCGCCAACCGACATCTTTTCAGGACTGCGTTGGCAAGCCCGGCGATCCACCATGGTTAAGATGGTCGAAAGCTCAAGGGTATTTGTCTCTGCGAGAAAAAAACTTGGTAAATTTTTCCATGCCATATTAACCGAAGCGACGTGCCAGGATGGCACGCTTGCACCTCAAACCACCTGAAACTGCTGATGTTTCGCGAAACGCAAAACTTAATCTCCTGTAAAGCATTTACGTAGGTAAACAAACTATTGATTCTATAGTACTTTTTATGATCTTAGCTTAACTCCTGATTTACCAAAACCGGTAACCATGACACTCGAAATTGCGTGAGGTATTGCGTCGCAATGAGAGTACAGCGTAACGGGGTGTCCGCCGTGGCACCCCAACTCCCAGATGAGCAAACAGGCACTCCTGCGCTGGCTCGACACGATCATGAAGGGCGACTGTGTAGCCGCCTTGAACAAACTGCCATCCAAGTCGGTTGACCTGGTGTTTGCAGACCCACCCTACAATCTACAGTTGGGTGGCGATTTGCATCGTCCGGATCACTCGAAGGTCGATGCTTGCGACGACCATTGGGATCAGTTCGAAAGCTTCGAAGCCTACGACCATTTCACCCGCGCCTGGCTTCTGTCGGTGCGTCGCGTGATGAAGGACAATGGCTCTCTGTATGTGATCGGATCCTATCACAACATTTTCCGCGTTGGCGCGATCCTCCAGGATCTCGGCTTCTGGATCATGAACGACATCGTGTGGCTGAAGGCCAATCCGATGCCAAATTTTCGGGGCAAGCGTTTTACCAACGCGCATGAAACGATCATCTGGGCGACCAAGTCGAAGGATGCCAAAGCAACCTTCAACTACGAGGCTCTGAAGACGTTCAACGACGATCTCCAGATGCGCTCTGACTGGCATCTGCCGCTTTGCACGGGCTCTGAAAGGCTCAAGAGCGACGATGGCCAGAAAGTGCATCCGACCCAAAAACCTGAATCACTGCTTTATCGGGTGCTGCTTGCCTCCTCCAATCCGGGTGACACGGTGCTTGACCCGTTCTTCGGCACGGGCACAACCGGCGCCGTGGCCAAAAAACTTGGCCGTCACTTTGTCGGCGTTGAGCGTGAGCAGGACTATATTGACGCCGCCCAGGCACGTCTCGATCAGATCGAGGCCGGGTCGGGCGACATCCTCGATACGCAGAAGGGCAAACGCGCAGAACGACGTATTCCCTTTGGCAATCTGCTCGAAGCCGGTCTGTTGAGCGCGGGTGCCGAACTCTCGTGTCCCAAGGGCCTGCACCGCGCCATTGTGCGAGCCGATGGCTCTCTGCGGTGCGGAGATTTTACCGGCTCTATTCACAAGGTGGGTGCATTGGTTCAAGGCCAGACATCCTGCAACGGCTGGACCTACTGGCATGTGCGCTAAGGGTCGCAAGACCCTGTCGATCGACACATTGCGCCAGGAAGTCAGAGCGCAAATGCCGATCTAACCCAGGGCCGAACCCGTCAAGGGTTTGGCCTTTTCCGTCAAAGACCTCGCTCCCCCGCGAAGCCTTTTGAGATAAAAGCCCCGTCAACCGCAAGGTGGCGAGGCTTTTATCTCTTTGCCAATGCGCTACTTGGTGTAACCCATCACACTCAGGCACCGTGTTGATCAGCCGAAGGCAACCAACGCCTTGCGCCTGCGACCAGCGGCGACGACCAACCGGTCAGAGGGACCAAGATCGCCAATGCCGATGATCCGTCGCGGGTCTTCAATGATCTGCCCGTTCAAACGAACACCGCCTCCCTCGATCAGACGACGCGCCTCACTATTGGAGGTGGCAAAGTCGGTCGCGACAAGAAGCTCCAGAAGGCCCAGCGTTTCGGCCAGACGGGCCCTTGGCACATGATGTGTCGGGGAGGCTTCTACTTCATTGCCCGCAAAAAGCGCCTCCCCTTGCCGGGCTGCGTGACGGGCCTGATCCGCGCCATGCACCAGAGTTGTCACGGCATTCGCCAGAACCGTCTTGGCTTCATTCGTTTCCGTCCCTTGCAACGCTGACAGGCGCACCACTTCCGGCATCGGAATTTCCGTGAAAAGCCGCAGGAACCGTGCGACATCAGCGTCCGCCGTGTTGCGCCAGAATTGCCAGAAGGCAAATGCCGACAGATGCTCAGGATGCAACCAGACAGCGCCTGCGGCCGTCTTGCCCATCTTCTTGCCATTGGACGTGGTAATCAGCGGAACAGTCACACCGAAAAGCTGCTTTTCGCCGCCCTTACGCCCAAGTTCGACGCCGTTGACAATGTTTCCCCACTGATCCGACCCGCCCACCTGCAAGGTGCAATCCATGCGGCGCGACAGCTCCAGAAAATCAACAGCCTGCAACATCATGTAGCAAAATTCCAACACCGTCAGCGGCACCTGCGCCTCAAGCCGCGACCGCACGCTATCGAAGGTCATCATGCGGTTGACTGTGAACTGAGACCCGTATTGGCGCAGGAACTCAAGGAACTTGAACTCGGTCAACCATTCACCGTTGTCGACAACCTGCCCGCCTTTGCGCGACGATATGTCGATCAATCGATCAACAGAATGGCGGATACCGGCGATATTGGCGGCAATCTGCTGCTGTTCCAGCATAGGACGCGCTTCATTGCGAAAACTTGGGTCACCGATCTGACTGGTTCCACCCCCTACGACGATGATAGGGCGGTGGCCGAGTTTCTGAAGCCAGCGCATGGCCATCAGCGGCATGAGATGGCCAACATGCAGACTGGCCGCCGTAGCATCAAAGCCGAGGTAAGCCGTTACCGGCCCTGCCGCAAGCTTTGCGTCAAGCGCCTCCAGATCAGTGCACTGATGCAGCAGTCCACGCTCCAGAAGCACTTGCAGAGCTTCGGATTTCACCCGTGTGGGTGATGATGTTTCAGTCGTAGAATGAAGGGTCATTGTAGGCGATCCTGACGTTGAGCCCGTCAGGGGAGCCATGAAACCAAAAAGCCGCCTGACGCGGCGGCTTTTTGAAGGTTCTAGAAGGTGAACAAGATCCTACGCAGCCGCCAATATGTCGGTGACGTAATAGGAATACACAAAAGAGGTGCAGGCGATCTTGGTCATGTGCAGATTAATTGCCGCAGGCTGAAAAAGAGTCAAGCCATAAAAATTTTCACAGCCTCAAAAACACAGCATTCACGATCTAAGTCTCTGAATATAAAATATAAAATCATAATTGAACGATCTCTTGATGTGTTGAAAAGTTGGTTGCATAGCAGTCACCCTGTCACAAGTGCGTGTGTCGCCACCAGCTGTCTGGTCGACGACACAAATCCTCATTAGCGTGAAGGTGACCCAGTGCAGCACGCGATCAAGAGCTTGAAGAAGCTTGCAACCGCATCACCAGCAGGAGAAGCAGCATGACTGACCTTGACACGACCTCCGACAAGCCTGCACGCAAAACGGCGAAAGATTTTCCGCAAGAATTGCTCGATCTCTATGACTTCTACGCCCACGGGAAGATCACCAAACGCCAGTTTCTCGATGGCGCTGCCAAGTTTGCCATCGGCGGCGTGACGGCAGCTTTGCTGCTCGACCAGCTTTCGCCCGACTACGCCTTTGCAGCACAAGTTGCTGTTGACGATCCGACGATTGAAACACAGGACATCACCTACCAGTCTCCTGATGGAAACGGCGCGGTCAACGGCTATCTGGTGCGGCCGGCAGGCGTCACGACAGCATTGCCCGCCATTCTCGTCATTCACGAAAATCGGGGCCTCAATCCCTATATCAAGGACGTTGCTCGGCGTATGGCAAAGGCCGGATTCATGGCTCTGGCTCCGGACGGGCTGACCTCAGTAGGCGGCTATCCGGGAAATGACGACAAGGGGCGCGAATTGCAGCGTACCGTCGATCCGGTCAAACTGATGAACGACTTCTTCGCCGGTTTCGAGACCCTGTTGTCGCGGAAGGATTGTACAGGCAAGGTCGGAGCGGTCGGCTTCTGTTATGGAGGCGGTGTCGTTAATGCTATCGCCGTCGCCTACCCTGAGCTCTCCGCCGGCGTACCTTTCTATGGTCGCCAGCCCTCAGCCGAAGATGTGCCTGCCATCGAAGCACCTCTGATGCTGCAATATGCCGAGTTAGATACGCGCATCACCTCCGGCTGGCCAGCCTATGAGGCAGCTTTGAAAGCCAATGACAAGACCTATCAAGCCTTTATCTATCCGGGCGTCAACCATGGCTTTCACAATGACACCACACCGCGCTACGACGCGAACGCAGCCAAACTTGCTGAAGACCGCACCATCACTTTTTTCAAGAAAAACCTCACCTGACGCAGATTGTTGTCAGCACCCACCGTGCGATCCGCGGCACTGAAAAGACGTTTGCGTCGCACGGCTCTTGCCTTGAAACACACATGTCCGGTAAACCAGCAAGACTGACGAAGCAAAGAATCGCTCCACGAGACGCCTAGTTTTGAAAGACTAAGACAAAGTTGAACTCATCTATTTCAAAATAGATAACCCAAAACGGTGAACTTTAATATAGGGTCCACCCAAATCTATACAAACAAAATATTCATTGAGATAAAAATGGGTCTAATAAGAATATTACTCGCCTTATCCGTAGTCGGCGCCCATATTAATTCAAATGATCTCTTAAAATTCACTGGTGGGAGCTGTTCGGTACAGATATTTTTCCTTATATCTGGATACTACATGTCTTTGATAATAGGAAAATATGATATATTTTACACATTTTGGGCTAGTAGATATTTTAGATTATTTCCTATATACTTTGTCTGCGCTTTATTAACTCTCTTTTTGAAATTTCATTTCTTACATTATATACAAAAAATATCAGCAGAACCCTATTCTGCTATAGTTTTCTTGACCTTCACAAATTTAACAATATTTTTTCAAGACATGACAATGTTCCTTAAAGTTAGCTCATCTTCACTTCACTGGACTTATGACTTTAAAGATAGCGCAAGGCCTCTTTATCAGCTTTTGCTGGTTCCGCAAGCATGGTCAATTGGCTGCGAAATATCATTTTATATCTTAGCTCCATTTATTCTTAAAAGGAGCTTATCATTGATAATCCTGCTCGCTGCTTTTTCGTTCACACTACGCCTATTACTTACATATAATGGCCTCTCAGAGGATCCGTGGAATTATCGTTTCTTCCCAAATGAGCTATCGACTTTCCTCCTTGGAAGTATTGCTTTTGAGATAGGGAAAAGATTTAACATTCAAAAAATAAGTATTGTATCTTTTTATACAATTTACGTTCTCGTAATTTCACTTATATTATCGTATAATATAATACCATTAGGAGAAACCATAAAAAAAATAATAATTATATCTACAATAACTCTATCCATCGATCTAATTTTTAAGAATAGTAAAAATTGGAGGGTAGATTATTTTATCGGACAATTATCATATCCTATCTATTTATCACATTTATTTGTTGTCGGCTGGGTTATGAACCGCTTGCATTTGCCTCAGGCTGACGGAACTTTCTTCAAAACTATTATATCATACATAATTGTAATTTTATTTTCTGCGCTACTTTACTATTCCGTTGATAGTAAGTTCGAGTTACTTAGGCGAAAATATATTAAAAATAGACACAAAGCCACGCGCCCATGACACTTAGATCCATCACCCTCAAGCAATTGTCCGGTACTTACGGCATTGCGCGTCTTCCCGCGGATGAGGCATTGCCCGGCTGGGCCGATGGGGATGGTTTTGTCAGCATCTCCAGGACCGAAGATGAGCTGTCCATCATGTGTCTGGCCAATCGTATTCCCACCGAAGTGCAATGCGATGCCGGATGGACCTGCTTGAAACTGCAAGGCCCGTTCGCATTCGATGACACAGGCATTGTTCTTTCTGTGGTGCAGCCGATCTCAACTGGCGGGCTCGGCCTCTGTGTCGTCTCGACGTTTGACGGCGACCACATTCTGGTAAAACAGACAGACCTGCCGCGCGCCCGAGCGCTTCTGGAAACGGCCAATCATCAGATTACCTGATCGGTTTGGCGGGCGGATGGGTCACACGCCCAGCTCGTCCTCACCACGGTTGAGAATAAGCGGAATAATCAGATCTTCCTCATCATTCAGATGGCGCAGGAGGCCCTGCATCAACTGATCACTGCGCTCCGCAAAAGCATCGGCAGCTCGGCGCACCGGATCCTTCAGTTCACTGCGCATTTCGAGCAGAAGAGCGTTGGCGCTGTCGGCCAGTAACGAGATGCGTTCATGGATTAGCTCGTGGTCACCTTCCAGAAGATCAAAGCCCTGAGCAAGCCGCTTTTCAGCGGCGGCAAAAACTGGAAAGTAGTGCGCATCTTCGATCTCGTGATGATGGTGCAACGTGGACAGAAACTCATTGAGGCGCGGGAGTCAGGAAGGCCGCAAAATCGCGCGCGGCCACTCTATCCTCCCGAAACGCATCGAGACCTTGCAACACGCCGCGCCCCATCACGCGCAAATCCTGATGGCGGTCCAGCCAAAAATCCGCCAAGGGCGAGATGTGACCCGGCATTCCCCACTGATCGCGCGGATGAAGCGCAAGCAAAGTGAGCCATTCGCTGGGCAGACCCGTTCGTGTATCCAGCGCCAGAGCTGCCGTGTTTCTGCCGTTCCCTGCCATGACCCCTGCCTTCATTTTCTCGAGTTCGAGACGTCCTTTTGGTGGAAGGTGCCGTGCAACGCCATGTGGTACAAGGCCATAGGTGTGAACACTGCGTTACACCGGACAGAGGCACGCTGTGCTGAGCGACAAGACACTGCCTGCCAGCCCTTTCATTCGCCGCTCCGCGCATGTTATTTTTGACGATATCACTGTTTCATTGAAGGTTTGCCATGACAGAGACCGCACTTGCAGACGCTTATCGCCTGTATATAGATTGCCTGAACGCGCAAGACTGGGATGCTCTGCACCTTCATGTGCACACCGATGTTCAGCACAACGGCCGCCCACTCGGTATCGCTGGGTACCGAGCCATGCTGGAGAACGACTATCGCACGATCCCTGACCTCCGGTTCAACATCGCTCTGTTGGCGGCTGATGCACCCTTGATCGCCTGCCGACTGGATTTCGATTGTTCTCCAAGCGGTGACTTTCTGGGTCTGCCGATCAACGGCCGCAAAGTCCGCTTTTCCGAAAATGTCTTCTATCGCTACGAGGATGGGAAAGTGCGGGAGGTCTGGTCTGTGCTGGATAAGTCTGCCATCGAAACACAGCTCGACTGAGCCTGTCGCCCGACATCTTCGTCTGAAAAAGCCCGGGCAGATCTGATCTGCCCGGGCTTTTTTGGTATCTTGAGCAAGCCTGAGATTTACTCGGCAGCTGAACTCACCTCGGCTGGAGCCGGGGCCGTCCACTTGAGGACCGGGTTCCGGGCCGCACGGGTCTCATCCAGACGACGACGCGGCGAAAAGTATGGCGCACCGGAAAACCGGTCCGTCTCGCCGCGCGTAGCGCTCTGCACAAGATCGCGCAGTGTGGCCACGAACAGATCAAGCGACGCACGGCTTTCAGATTCCGTCGGCTCAATCAGCATTGCACCATGCACCACCAGCGGGAAGTACATGGTCATCGGGTGATAGCCCTCGTCGATCATCGCCTTGGCGAAATCAAGCGTGGTGACGCCTGTGTCTTTCAGGAAGCTGTCGTCAAAGAGCACTTCATGCATGCACGGACGCTCGCCATACGGCAGGCTCATGAGATCCTGCAAGCCAACGCGAACGTAGTTGGCATTCAGCACCGCGTCCTCAGAGGCCTGACGCAAGCCATCGGCGCCGTGGCTCATCATGTAGGACAGGGCTCGCACATACATGCCCATCTGGCCGTGGAAGGCTGTCATACGGCCGAACGGCAGTTCGTCCTCCAGAGTTTCCTCGTTGGTCTCGACCAGAATCGGACCATCTTCCGTCTTGCGGATGAAGGGTAGCGGTGCGAACGGAGCTAAGGCGGTCGGACAACACCACAGGACCAGACCCCGGTCCCCCACCGCCATGCGGTGTGGAGAAGGTCTTGTGCAAGTTGATGTGCATGGCATCGACACCGAGATCCCCCGGACGAACCTTGCCGACAATGGCGTTGAAGTTGGCTCCATCGCAGTAGAAATAGCCCTCAGCGGCATGGATCGCGTCGGCAATTTCCATGATGTCCCGCTCGAACAACCCGCAGGTGTTCGGGTTGGTCAGCATAATGCCGGCGA
The DNA here is from genome assembly GCF_055809635.1 of Roseibium sp. 10G30-5. Classification (NCBI taxonomy): domain Bacteria; kingdom Pseudomonadati; phylum Pseudomonadota; class Alphaproteobacteria; order Hyphomicrobiales; family Stappiaceae; genus Roseibium; species Roseibium sp. 10G30-5. The sequence continues at coordinate 3,023,975 of NZ_CM147918.1, read as the reverse complement.
TATCATCGGCATTCGCCGCAATCGTGTCCTTCAACTTGTCCAGATCAACCGTACCGTCCGCCTTTGCGGCAACGGAGACGACCTTATAGCCAAGAAGAGCAGCTGTGGCCGGGTTGGTGCCATGCGCACTTTCCGGCACGAGAACGATCTTCGGATCACGACCGCTGGCGGCATGCGCGGCCTTGATCGCCATCATGCCGCACAATTCGCCATGCGCACCGGCCTTGGGGCTCATGGCCACTGCCGATGTACCGGTCATGACCATCAGCCAATGGCTCAGGTCGCTGATCAGCTCAATAGCTCCCGGAACCGTGGATACGGGCTGCAAGGGGTGAATATCACCAAAGTCCTGGCAGCCGCGCCATCTTCTCGTTCAGGCGCGGGTTGTGCTTCATGGTGCAAGACCCCAGCGGATACAGGCCACTGTCGATCGCATAATTGTTGCGCGACAGGCGCACGTAATGGCGCATGGCCTCCGGCTCGGCCAGCCCCGGCAATTCCAGAGCATCTTCACGCTGCATACCGCCCAGCTCCATTTCGAAGTCGTCCGGCATGTCTAGATCAACGCCAGTTGTATCGAAATGACCGAATTCGAAGATCAGCGGCTCTTCCATATCAAGCGCACGGTTGCCGGTAAACGTTGTTGGCGTGAAGCTGTCAGCGCCTTCAACGGGGGCACTTGGACGTCCCTGATTGTTCATGCTCATGCCAGCACCTCCTTGAGTGCTGCGACCAGCTCGGCGCGGTCGTCGTCCGTGTTCACTTCGGTTGAGGCAATCACCAGAAGGTTTTCCAGCGCATCCTGACCCTGCTCAAGACGGGAGACCGGCACACCGGCCAGAACGCCTTTCTCCGCAAGATCTTCAACCACCTCATGCGCCGCCTTCGGCAACTTGACGGTGAACTCGTTGAAATAGGCTGTTGTCAGCACTTCCACGCCTGGCACGGCGGCCAGAGCCGTCTTCAACTTCACAGCATTGGCGTGGTTGATCGTGGCAAGCTGCTTCAGGCCCTTGGCGCCCAAAAGCGACAAGTGAATGGTAAAGGCCAGCGAACAGAGGCCCGAGTTGGTGCAGATGTTGGACGTCGCCTTGTCGCGACGAATATGCTGTTCGCGGGTAGAAAGCGTCAGCACGAAGCCACGCTTGCCGTCAGCATCCACAGTTTCACCGCAGAGGCGACCTGGCATCTGGCGCACATATTTCTGGCGCGTCGCAAACAGCCCCACGTAAGGCCCGCCAAAGTTGAGGCCATTGCCGATGGACTGGCCTTCGCCAACCACGATGTCAGCCCCTTGCGTTCCCGGCGGCTCAATGAGGCCAAGTGACACGACTTCGGTGAAAACCGAGATCAGCAATGCACCGCATTCATGCGCCTTTTCGGCAATCGGCTTCAGATCAACAATCTGGCCATAGAAGTTCGGCGACTGCACGACGACGCAGGATGTATCCTTGTCGATCTGCGACAGAATGTCTTCATTGCCTGCCGGGTCGGCGGGCAGTGCGACAACATTGTCGCTGGCCATCTCCGACAGTCCCTTGACCACTTCGCGGTACTGCGGATGCAATCCGCCAGACAGAACAGCCTTGTTGCGGCGGGTCACACGGTGCGCCATCAGCACGGCTTCACCAGTGCCGGTGGAACCATCGTACATGGACGCATTGGCAACATCCATCGCAGTCAGACGGGCGACCTGTGTCTGAAATTCAAACAGGTACTGCAAAGTCCCTTGCGTGATTTCCGGCTGATACGGGGTATAGCTCGTCAGGAATTCCGACCGCTGGATCAGATGGTCCACGGTGGCTGGAACGTGGTGCTTGTAAGCCCCTGCCCCAACAAAGAAAGGGACTGAGCCTGCCGACACATTTTTGGCGGCGAGTTTGGAGAGCTGACGCTCCACCTGCAATTCGCCCGCACGACGCGGCAGGTCCAGAAGGTCGTTCAGGCGAACCTTCTCCGGAATATCGGAAAACAGCTCATCAATCGTATCGACCCCTACCTTTGCCAGCATGTCGGCGCGGTCGGGGTTACTCAATGGCAAGTAACGCATGTTCGCGATCTCGTTCGGTTAGCCCGAAACCAGCTTCAGCGGTTCCGGTGCAATCTCAATCTCGGTCTTGACGGAGTTGGCGATGAAACACATTTCATGCGCCTTTTCGTGCAGGTCTGACAGCCATGAGGGATCTGGCTCACTGTCCGCCAGAATGCTGACGGAGGGCCGCAGGATGACCTTGGTCATCGCCATGCGTCCGCGCCCGACCCGCTCCATGGTGCCTTCCGGCTTGTCGCTGTAGCTTTCCACCATCACGCCCGCATGGCGCGCCAGATCGATGAATGTCATCATGTGACAAGACGACAGGGCGGCGACAAACGCCTCTTCCGGGTCAACGGCTGCCTCATCGGAATAAGGTAGCGGTACGACTGACGGAGAGGCAGACGCGGGCACATCCACACCACCATCGAAACGCCACAGGTGCTTGCGGGAGTACCGCCCCTTTTCAAGGGTGCCTTCCCGGCTCCAGAGAATTTCCGCCGTGTAGATGTGTCCAGCCATGATCAGAGCGTTTCCACGTAAGCCTTGTAGGCGGCTTCATCCATCAGGTCAGACAGCTGCTCGGCATTGGCCACTTTCAGCTTGGCAAACCATGCAGCACCTTCCGGGTCTTCATTGACCTTGGCAGGCTCATCAGCCAGAACGCCATTCGCCTCAGTCACCTCACCATCAATCGGCGCATAGACCTCGGAGGCTGCCTTGACCGATTCCACCACTGCGGCTTCATCGCCCTGCGTCAGAGACTTGCCGACATCCGGCAGCTCCACATAGACAACATCGCCCAACTGCTTTTGCGCATAGTCGGTGATGCCGAAGGTCGCCGTATCGCCTTCAACGGTGATCCATTCGTGGTCCTTGGAGAAATAGGTGCTCATAATTATGTCTTTCGTTCTCTGGGAGGAGGGTCAGGCTTTTGGTTTTCTGTAATAGCGGTTTGGCACAAACGGCATGTCGCTGACGGTGGCAGTCAGCTCTCGGCCGCGCACGATCAGCTTGACGCTGGTGCCGATCTCTTCATGACCGGCAGCGACATAGCCCATGGCGATTGGTGCGCCAACGCTTGGTGCAAATCCGCCGGATGTTACGGTGCCAATCGGGGTTCCATCGTTCAGCCGGATTTCGGCGCCCTCACGCGCGGGTGCACGTCCTTCAAGACGCAGTCCGACACGCACACGCCGCGGACCATCGGCCAGTTCCTGCTGAATACGCTGATCACCGGGGAAGCCACCGTCTTCACGGCGGCGCTTCTGCATGCAGAAGGTGATGTTGCCCTCAACCGGCGAGGTGGTTTCGTCGATGTCATGACCATAAAGGCAAAGACCGGCTTCCAGACGCAGGCTGTCACGCGCGCCCAGCCCAATCGGCTGCACACGGTCATCCGCCAGAAGAGCGCGGGCAATCGCCTCGGCGGCTCCGGCCGGCACCGACATTTCAACGCCGTCTTCACCGGTATATCCGGCCCGCGCCACATGAACGGCGATACCGTCAAACTCGGTAAAGATGCCGGACATGAAGGCCAGGTCCGCCACAGCGGGCGCATGTGCCGCCACTGCGTCAACAGCCTTTGGGCCCTGAACCGCGATCAGAGCTTTGTCCTCAAAGATTTCCAGTGTGACATTATCCGGCAGACCTGCAGCAATGACCTTGTAATCATTGTCCTTGCAAGCCGCATTGACGACCAGAAGCAGCACGCCGTCCATATCAGGATCGGCAGGGCGAGTGACCATCAGATCGTCGATGATGCCGCCTTCATCATTGAGCAGAACAGTGTAGCGCTGACGACCTTGCTTCAACTCGATCATGTTGGAGGGAACAAGCGCTTCCAGCGCTTTGGCCGTTGTTTCGTGGTCTGGCCCGACAAGGCGCGCCTGCCCCATATGCGATACATCGAACAGCCCGGCGCTGTCGCGCGTCTGAAGATGCTCCTTCATGATGCCAGCGGGATATTGCACGGGCATATCGTAACCAGCAAAAGGCACCATCTTGGCGCCCAGTTCGACATGCAGGTCGTAGAGGGGTGTTTGTTTCAGAATATCGCCAGCCGCCGCTGGGCTTGTCTCGTCAGTCCCGGCCATAAAGCCTCCTCGGAAAAGGTCGCACGTGAACGCGCCATCCGGCCCGTCCGTGCCCCCTCTGTCCGAGTACCTGAGAGATTTCCCGCCCATGACCACGGCCACACACGGTTACTCCTTCGGTGAGCCTGCTCCGGCGTCATGCCGGCATCAGAGCTGCTTTCCAGAGCGTTGTCCCCGTCGCGGTCCGTTTGCCTGAGAGTTTCCGGGGCGGTTGCTCCTTCGGCGCCGGCATTTCAACCGGTCTCTCCCGCTAGGGTGTTGATCTGCCTGACAACCAGCCCCCGGAACACCCGGCACAGGCATCATGTCTTTCAGGCAAATGCACCGCCTCCACAACGAAGGAGACGATGCCTATATTTTCGACTGTGCGAAAAACATTGTCAATGTTGCAGACAAGCGTTCACACACAATCCGCAGATCTCATGTCAGTCAGCGTTAATGCATGCCTTTTTCATCGAAACCGACTTCGATCTTCATGTCCTGATTGCGCGGCACAATGAAATCATCCTGAATGATCGTCCAGGACTTGCTTGGCGCATCCTTTCCAATGGACAATTCAGTTTTCAAAAGACGGGAAATAACCGGCTTGGCGCCATCGTCGTCCGTGACCATCACCACGCGCACGGGAGCCGAAACCGATCCGCCGGTCCAGGCTGGGCCCGGTGTTACACGGCCGGTAACACCAACCTTGATACGAGTCTGATCCGTCCCTTCACGAGCACAGGAATCGGCCCAATCGGTAATGGTGATCTGATACTCAAGCGCTTCAGGGTCGTTTTGATGACCGCGCTTGAACTTCGCAATGAAATGCGTACCAGAGCGCAACTGAATGGCCGGACAATACACATCCGATACGAAGGCATTGGGATCAACCTCAATGGGGCCTTTGCCACTGGTCGCCAGACTGGCAAACCAGTTTTTGGTCTTGGACCCGATACCGCCGCCGGATGACTGAGGTGTGGTGGATGCTGGTGCATCGCCACCGTCGCTCATGCATCCCGTGAGAACGAATGCACACAGAGCGCTTGCCAAAAGCGGCCGTCCCCATCGAAATCCGACCTTCCCTTTGCCCATAGTCATATGTCACCGTTGAATCACATTGGAATTTGACCACGTTACATATCAGCAAAGGCTGACCTTGGCGAGAGTGCGAAGGGCTCTTTCCGACAATCGCCTTGACACAACAGGATCAGCCCCGCTTATTGCGACCAACTGAAGAACCCAAGGGACCGTGATGACAGCCCAGCCAAGCGACAGACAAGATCTGACGATCCACCTTTGCGCACCGCGCGGGTTTTGCGCCGGTGTTGATCGTGCCATCCAGATTGTCGAACTGGCGCTGCTGAAATATGGCAGCCCCGTGTACGTCCGCCACGAGATTGTTCACAACAAATACGTGGTCGATGGCCTGAAGAAAAAAGGCGCCGTTTTTGTTGAGGAGCTTGATGAAATTCCGGCAGAGCATGGCAATTGTCCGGTGATCTTTTCAGCCCACGGCGTTCCGAAATCCGTACCGGAAGATGCTCAGTCGCGGAAGATGTTCTTCCTTGATGCCACCTGCCCGCTCGTCTCCAAGGTGCACAAGGAAGCAATGATCCATGACCGCAAGGAGCGCGAGATCCTGCTGATCGGTCACGCTGGCCACCCGGAAGTCATTGGCACTATGGGGCAGTTGCCGGAAGGCACCGTGGCGCTGATTGAAACGGAAGACGACGCACGCACCTATCAGCCGGGCAGCAACAAGCAGCTCGCCTTCATCACCCAGACGACCTTGTCGGTGGATGATACCGCGGGAATCGTCGACATTTTGCGCGAGCGGTTTCCCGACATGGTCGCGCCACACAAGGAAGACATCTGCTACGCAACAACCAATCGTCAGGAAGCTGTCAAGGCGGTTGCTCCTAAGGTTGACGCCATGATCGTGGTGGGAGCGCCCAACTCATCGAACTCGCAGCGACTTCGCGAAGTAGCCGAACGATTCGGATGTCGGACCTCGTTGCTCGTGCAGCGCGCCACCGACATTGATTGGGACAAGATCGGCTCGATTGCCAACCTTGGCCTCACTGCGGGGGCCTCGGCCCCGGAAACCTTGGTTGAGGAAATCATCGACGCCTTTGCCGCGCGCTACAACGTGCAGGTTGAAACCGTTGTCACCGCGCAGGAGACCATCGCCTTCAATCTGCCGAGAGAGCTGCGCGACGTCTATCTCGAAACACACACGGCTGCGGAGTAGGTCTCAATGGCCGTTTATACGGATGTCAGCGACGAAGAGCTGTCGGCTTTCGTTGATGGGTATGATGTGGGACGCCTGCTGTCCTTCAAAGGCATTGCCGAAGGTGTCGAGAACAGTAATTTTCTGCTGCGCACGGAGACGACAAGTCTGATCCTGACGCTCTATGAAAAACGCGTCGACCCGACCGACCTGCCCTTTTTCCTGAAGCTCATGCAGCATCTGGCGGCGCAAGGCATCAACTGCCCGACACCCCTGCAAGACCGGCAAGGCAAGATGCTCGGCAGACTGGCAGGCAGGCCTGCTGCTATGGTCAGCTTTCTGGAGGGCATGTGGGTCAAGCGGCCAACACCCGGTCACTGCGAACAACTTGGCAGTGCCATGGCAAAGCTCCATCTGGCAGGCAGCAGTTTTGATATGACACGCAAGAATGCGCTGTCGGTCGAGGGATGGCGCCCCTTGTTCGAGCAATCCTCCGAGCGAGCTGACACTGTGTCTGCGGGGCTGCGAGACGAAATCGCAACTGAGCTGGATCATCTGGAAGCGCATTGGCCGACAGATCTGCCAAGCGGTGTCATTCATGCAGATCTGTTTCAGGACAACGTCTTCTTTCTCGGCAACGAGCTGTCCGGTCTGATCGACTTCTATTTCGCATGTACCGATGCGTTTGCGTACGACCTTGGCGATCTGTCTGAACGCCTGGTGCTTTGAACAGGATCTCTCCTTCAATGTCACCAAGGCTCAAGCGATGCTGAATGGGTATCAATCCGTTCGCCCGCTGCGGACTGCCGAATATGAAGCCTTGCCGTTGCTGGCACGCGGATCTGCCCTGCGCTTCCTGCTGACACGTCTCTATGACTGGCTGAGCGTGCCAGAAGGCGCGCTTGTGACGCCAAAAGATCCGATTGAATATCTGCGCAAGCTGCGCTTTCACCGCGATGCAGCCAGCCCCGCCAGCTATGGACTAACCGCATGAGCGAAACATCTCGCGTTGTTATCTACACCGATGGGGCCTGCTCAGGAAATCCCGGCCCGGGCGGCTGGGGAGCCGTGATGCGCTACGGCGAGCACGAGAAAGAACTGTACGGCGGCGAAAAGGAAACCACCAACAACCGCATGGAGCTGACAGCGGCAATCGAATCCCTCAATGCCCTTAAACGATCCTGTACTGTCGATCTTTACACCGACAGCACCTATGTGCGTTCCGGCATCAAAGAATGGATGTTCGGCTGGAAGAAGAAGAACTGGCGCACGGCCGCCAACAAGCCCGTGAAAAATGCCGAACTCTGGCAGGCTCTGGATAAGGCCCGCAACCGGCACGATGTCACATGGCACTGGGTGAAAGGTCATGCAGGCCACCCGGAAAACGAAAAGGCGGATGAACTCGCTCGGCGCGGCATGGCACCCTATAAGCCGGGCTATACGCCTGAGGCCGACTGACGCTCCACCCCTCCGGCATATCGTTCCACCACATCACACATGTGCTTTGGCCAAGCGTTAGTTCTAGCGTGTCTGTTTGAAATGCACGAGCCCGCTCGGTGACCTTAGCGCGGTAAGACCCCACCCATCCCCTCACCTTGCAAGACATCCAGACCCAAACGCTGAAACAACCGGAGACGACGTGTGGTCGCCCCTAACCTTCGCGGCCTTGGCGGCATCATCAGGTGTTTTAGCTGTCTTTTTGCTGTGCTTTCAGAAGCTTTGTCGCCTCGTCTGCAGCAACGGCGCGGCCAAAGAAGTAGCCCTGCGCGTATTCACAGCCGAGTTGGCGCAATTCAAGCGCATCCGTCTCATTCTCAGCCCCTTCCGCCACCAGCGACATGCCCAGATCATGGCCCATGGCAACGATAGAGCGCAGCAGCACCGGACGGGATGAATTGCTATCCATGCGCACGAACGACTGATCAATCTTGATGGTGTCAAACGGAAAACGCTGAAGATAGGACAGCGAAGAGTGACCGGTGCCGAAATCATCCAGAGACAATCCTGCGCCAAGCTCTTTCAGGCGCTCCAGAACCTTGGTGGAATTTTCCGGATTGGCCATGACCATGGATTCAGTCAGTTCCAGTTTCAGCGTCCCCGGCGACAGAACCATACGCGACAGGATGGTTTTCACCTCGTTGACCAGATCATGCTTGAGAAGCTGGCGCGACGACAGGTTGATGCTGGCAAACAACGGCTGCTTGGTGCGGAAGTCCTGCTGCCACTGCGACAGTTGTTGCGCACCCTTTTCCAACATGTAGGTGCCAAGATCGTTGATGAGACCCGACTGTTCTGCAATCGGAATGAACTCTGACGGCGAAATCTTGCCCCGCTTGGCGTGGGTCCATCGCGCCAGAACTTCAAAGCCTGCAATCGAATGATCGTCGAGACGGATAATCGGCTGGAAGAAAACGCCGAGCGTTTCTTTCTGGATCGCCTCGCGCAACTCGCCTTCAAGGTCAAAAATATTCTTGCCCAGCGGGCGCAGGATCGGCCGGAAGACCTCCTGACGGTCGCCGCCCAGACGCTTGGCATGATTGAGCGCAATCTCTGCGTTGGACAGCAGTTCTTCCACCTGCGGGCTTTCTTCGTCATACAAGGCGATGCCAACTGAACAGGTGAGGAAGATCTCGCGATCACTATAGGTGATCGGCGCACGCACGCCCTTTCGCAGTGCATCCGCCAACGCCACGATGGCATCCGGCACCTGCTCCGACAACAGAATGAGACCGAATTGATCCCCACTCAGACGTGACAGTGAATCTTGCGGTGCAATGACACGGCTCAGGCGGCGAGCCACCGTCAACAAAATGCTGTCGCCGGCCGACAGACCGATGCTGTCATTCACCTGCTTGAAGCGGTCCAGATTGATGATCATCAGCGTCGGCTTGCTGTCGCCACTCGCCCGCGCCAGTGCGACAGATGCCTTGAGGCGATCCATGAACAGTTCACGGTTGGCAAGACCCGTGAGATTGTCATGCACGGCGTCGTGCAACAGACGCTCTTCCGCCATACGCTGTTCAGTCACTTCCAACAGGGTACCAACACAGCGGATGACTTCTGCATCCGACCCAACAATCGGGCGGGCCCGCAGCCGGAACCAGCGGAAATTGCCATCCTCGGAGCGCAAACGGAACACAAGATTGACCTTGCCCCGACGTTGGTCAATCACAGCGTCCAGCGTCGCCTTGAACCGATCCCGATCCTGAGGATGCAACACCTCAAGCCAGTCACGCACAGGTCCATCCAGACTGCCATGCTTGAGACCAAGCAGATCTTCCACCTCGTTGTCGGTGAAAATGCGGTCCCGGTCGACATCCCAGTCCCAGATGATGTCGCCCGCACCAGTCAGCGCCAGAGCACGCCGCTCGACATCTGAAATCAGACCTTGCGCAACTGCGCCCCCAGCGAAAGCGTGCTGCATGACCGTAAACCCGATCAGCATGACGATCAGGACAAGCCCGCCGCCCAGAGCCGACTGGATGATGTCATTATCAAGATGTCCCGTGACGGCCATGAAAGACCCGGCCAGCCAACACAACAACAAGAACCATGTGGGGATCAGCATGATCGCCCGGTCATAGTGTTGAAGCGCCAGAATGATGATTGTCACAAATCCGAAAACACCGATAAGACCAAGCGACAGGCGGGCGATCCCGGCAGCGACAGACGGATCCCAGGCGGCCACCCCAAAGAGACCCAGCAGCAACACCAGTGCCGTCAACACCAGATGCGAGTAGTGAACATTCCAGCGATTCAAATTGAGATAGGCATAAAGGAAGATGATCAGGCTGGCAGCCAGCATGACCTCGGCACCCGCCCGATAGATCTGATCATCACCATGCGCAATGTTGAAAACCCGACTCCAGAAGCCGAAATCAATGCACAGATAGGCCAGAACAGACCAAGGCAAGCGCTGCGGTAGCCGGAAACATCACCGTTCCCTTGACCACGAACAGAATGGTCAGGAACAGGGCCAGCAGGCCGGAAATTCCAATGATGATGCCGTGATACAGGGTGTAGGCGTTGACCGTTTCCTTGTAGACATCCGGCTTCCACAGCCGCAGCTCCGGCACCTTGGGCGTTGTCAGCTCGGCCACAAACGTAACCACAGCGCCCGGATCCAATGTGATCAGGTAGACATCCGCATCAAGGCTCTTTTCGCGCACCGGTGTGATGCCCTGGCTCGGCGTGATCGACGCGATGCGCGACTTGCCCAGATCGGGCCAAAACACATGTGATCCAACAAGACGGTAATAGGGCGCAACCAACAAGCGGTCGATCTGTTCGTCGCTGGTATTGGCCAACGAGAAAACCGCCCAATCCTTGTTCTTGCCGTTCGAGGAGGACACCTCGATCCTGCGCACGATGCCATCGGCGCCCGGCGCCGTAGACACCTGAATGCGCGGACCCGCATCTGGATGAATTTCAACCGCATGCGTCAGGTCCAGCGCCTCAACGTCCAACGGGACGTTGATAGGCTCCAAGGCAAAGGCTTTTTGCGTGGACAGGACTGTCAGACAGACAATCGCCAAGAGCAGGAATTTTCTAATCAAACCAGAAAGCTCACCCGATACACAGCGTAACATGGGCTGAAGGACTATCGGTTTGCGGTTCATCTCACAAGAATTCTTTTGCATTGCCCCCGTCCGATGTCAGGCGCAACGTGGTTTGCGTCGCGTAATCATCTGCCAGACACGCAAACAAAACGTGATCCTGCCAGCGACCGTTGATCAGTAGATAATTGCGGGCATAGCCTTCGCGCACGAAACCGCTGCTTTGCAGAAGCCGAATGGACCGGTCATTCTGCGGCAGACATGCCGCCTCGATACGGTGCAGTCGCATGACTTGAAAACAATAAGGCAGGATCATTGAAACAGCGTGGGACATGTGCCCCTGCCCGGCGTAGTCAGCCCCCATCCAATAGCCCAGCGTTGCCGCCTGACTGACCCCCCGGCGTACGTTGGACAGCGTCAGACCGCCAAGTAGCTCGTTGTCATATGCCCGGAACAAAAAGAAAGGATAGTTCCGCTCCAGCCGTCGATCGCGGGCATAGCGTCGCAACCGACGACGATATCCACTCTTGGTCAGATCATCGACAGGCCAAATCGGCTCCCAAGGAGAGAGAAAGCCACGACTGCGCTCGCGCAGCGCAGCCCACGACGCAAAATCCGACATGACAGGCGCACGAAGGTAATGCGTCTCGCTGTCGATCCGCATGTCCCCCTCAAACGGACGTATCGGACGCAAAAGCGCCATCTTCCCCAAGCCCCAAAAAACGTCGCCGCTGATACACCGGTCAGGTTAAGACTAAAGCACAGCCACTTTCGGTGCGGACTCTGACAGGCGGGCGGACAAGTCGTCCAGGCTCATCAGGTCCTCGACCGGGCCAATCGCAGACAGCGTCGGCCGTGAATTCACAAACGTCTCATGCGCCACGCGACAGATATCGTCGACTGTCACGGCATTGACCTTTTCCGAGACTTCCTCAATGTCCAGCACCCGCCCGCGCACCAGGACCTGACGAGCGATCTGGCCGGCGCGTGCTGCCGGGCTTTCCAAAGCCATCATCAGACCAGCGCGGATCTGCGCCCGCGACCGCTCCACTTCCGGCGCCGTGATGGTGCTGCTGGCGCTCTTGAGCTCATCAATGATCACCGGCATGAGTTCGCCGAGATCCTCGCGCCCTGTTGCCGCGTGAAGCCCGAAGACCCCCGTATCGGCAAAGGCCCAATGGAAGGTGTAAATGGCATAGCACAGACCGCGCTTTTCACGCACTTCCTGGAACAGACGGGATGACATGCCGCCACCCAGAACAGACGCAAGGATCTGCACCGCATAATAATCGTCGGCACTGTAAGATCGACCCTCAAAGCCGAGCAGCACCTGAGCTTCCATCAGGTCCTTGACCAGCTTCTGTTCACCGCCGCGATAAACGCCCAACTCGCCATCGCGCGCTGGGGCCGCTTCAATGCGATTGAACTTCTCTTCGGCAAGTTGCACCAACGCATCATGATCGACTGCACCGGCGGCAGACAACACCATATCCGGGCCGCGATAGCGCTCACGCAGGTAGTCGTAAAGACCATCCCGGGTGAAGCTCTTGACCCTTTCACTGGTGCCCAGAATAGGTCGACCCAGAGCCTGATCCGGCTAAGGTCGTCTCCTGAAAGAGATCAAACAAGCGGTCATCCGGCATGTCATTGGCCGCGCCGATTTCCTGAAGGATGACGTTCTTCTCACGCTCCAGTTCGTCGACATTGAAGGTCGAATTTTGTAAGATATCGGCCAAAAGATCGACCGCCAGAGGCACATCCTCGGCCAGAATGCGCACATAATAATTGGTGTGTTCAATGCTGGTGGAGGCATTCAGTTCACCACCAACCGCCTCGATTTCCTCGGCAATGCCACGCGCCGTGCGCGACAGCGTTCCCTTGAAGGCCATATGCTCCAGCAGGTGCGTAATGCCATTTTGTTCTGGACGTTCGGCACGCGAGCCCGTGCGGACCCAGACGCCAAGGGCCACCGTTTTCAGGTGCGGCATCTCATCCGTTACCACGGTCATCCCGTTGCTCAGTCGTGTCGTCCTCACATTCATGTCAAACCCCGTCCTGCACGGCACGTGCGTGCGTCTTGATATGCTGCTCGATGGCCGTCTGATCCGCAGGAAGAACATCCTGCCGCTCTTCGGCCTGCATCATCGGCTGCATCAATGGTGGCAATTCAGGACGAACACCGCAGGCGGCCTCGACAGCATCCGGGAACTTGGCCGGATGCGCCGTGCCCAACACCACCATGGGTGCCGTGCCGTTGTCCTTCTGTGCAGCAACATGGACGCCGATCGCCGTATGCGGATCGAGCAGATATCCATTCTCCTCCAGAACTCTGGCGATCGTCGCAGCCGTTTCGGCCTGATCGCAGCGTCCTGCCTCAAAATACGTCCGGATCACGGACAGCGCGTCCTCGCCAATCTGAAAGCCGCCGGATTGACCAAGGCTCTGCATCATGCGGCGCACAGCCTCTCCGTCTCGTCCCGTTGCCTCACTCAGCAACCGCTCGAAATTCGACGAAATCTGAATATCCATCGACGGAGCCGTGGTTGCGGTCACGCCCTGCATTTCGTAGCGACCCGTTTCCAATGTGCGCACCAGAATGTCGTTCACATTGGTTGCGATCACCAGTTTCTCGATGGGCAAGCCCATCCTCATGGCCACAAATCCGGCGAAGATATCGCCGAAATTACCGGTTGGCACGGTGAAAGACACCTGGCGATGCGGCGCGCCAACCGCAACACCGGCCACAAAATAATACACCACCTGCGCAAGAATACGGGCCCAGTTGATCGAGTTCACCCCGGACAGGGCCACTTCATCGCGAAAGCCGAAATTGTTGAACATGCCCTTGATGATCGACTGGCAATCATCAAAATTGCCTTCCAACGCAAGTGCATGGACATTGTGGTCAGTCGGCGTCGTCATCTGGCGACGCTGCACTTCAGACACCTTGCCTTCAGGGAACAGAATAAACACATCCGTCCGATCACGCCCCCGGAAGGCTTCAATCGCAGCACCACCTGTATCGCCAGAAGTCGCCCCGACAATGGTTGCGCGCAGATCACGCCTCGTCAGCACATGATCCATCAATCGGCCCAGGAGCTGCATCGCCACATCCTTGAAGGCGAGCGTCGGACCGTGAAAAAGCTCAAGAACAAAAGTGTTGGGAGAGATCTGAGTCAGCGGCGTCACGGCCTTGTGCCGGAACGTGGCATAGGCGTCGTCGATCATTGCGCGCAGATCATCCGGCCCGACTTCATCGTCCATAAATGGCGAAATAACTTCGAAGGCCACGTCCTGATAGGACTTGCCAGCAAAGGAAGCAATGGTCTGGGAATCAAAGGTCGGCCAGCTTTCAGGCAGATACAAACCACCATCGCGCGCAAGTCCCTGCAACAGCACATCGGAAAATCCGAGAGCGGGGGCTTCACCACGCGTACTGTAATACTTCACTGTGCCCTACGCCTCCAACTTGGTTAAGCTTTTTTGCTTTTGTGTCGGAGCACCCTATAGCAAACTGTCCTGAAATTGAAACAAAACCGAGCCATTTCCGTCACGAATGTCGCCCGGAGAGGCCCTGCGAATGGCAGAGCGATTGGACCGGCATGCGGCCGTGAGCCGAACAAAGACGTCCACAGGAGCCTTTTCAAAGACAGGAGAAGCGCAGAAAGCCCCGTAGCCTGCGACAATCCAAGCCAAAAAAGCCGGAGGCACCCAGGTCGCGTCCGGGCTATGTGGATCAAGCGTGACCTGCATCCCGCATCAACATGGCAGGATCCACGCCCAGACCAGCCAATGCACGATGCCATTTCGTTTCCAGGACCGAATCAAAAAGGAGATCATGGTCAGCGGGCGCCGTCAGCCAGCCATTTGCCTGGATCTCCGTTTCAAGTTGCCCAGGAGCCCAACCAGAGTACCCCAGCGCCAACATGGCATGCTGTGGCCCGCGTCCATCGGCCATGGCTTTCAGAATTTCCAGCGTCGCCGTCAGGCAGATACCGTTGCCGATCTCCAGCGTCGCCTGATCCAACACATAGTCGTCGGAATGCAGCACGAAACCACGCTCCATTTCGACAGGCCCGCCCTTGTGAATGTTCATGTCACGCAACTGCAAAGGCAAGCGAATGGCCGTGTCATCGGTGACGATATTCAACTGTACCAGCAGCGCTTCAAAGCTCAAATGCTGGGCGGCCTGATTAAGCACCAACCCCATGGCCCCTTGCTCTGAATGCGAGCAAATGTAAATCACGGAGTGCTCGAAACGGCCGTCTTCCATGTTGGGCATGGCGATTAGCACCTGTCCCTCAAGGGAATTGTCCATTCATGGCTCCTTAGGTCACGCGCACAGGCGCCGAGAAAACGAGTCATCCGACGTTTCGACATCGCCGACATCTGGGTTAAGAATAGTCAGCCCTTCCCTGCCCTGCAAGCTGGTTGGTCTGCAAGAGAGCAGCAACTGGGTCTTGAGGACATGATGACGGCATCACCGCGCTGTTACAACACCGCCATGATGATCGATCAGGTTGTATATGGTCGGCGGAGCGGGCATCAGTTATGCTCGCAATCACAGGGTATTTGCTTTGTCCTCAGTCTTATTTTCCCGCCCAGGGTTGGGCGTTCTCGATCAAGTTGGCAAACAGTAATGCAGCATTTCCGCAGTCTCTTCCTTCTTGGCAGTTTACTTCTCGCCGCCACATGCAGCTTGCAGCCCGCCAACGCCGCTATTGGCAACTGGACCAAGGTGCAAGGCGGTTCCGTGCGATTGATCTCGACAGGGCCCATTCAGGACGGCAGCTATCAGGTCGGCTTTGAATTTTCGCTGAATGACGGCTGGCACACGTATTGGCGTTACCCGGGTGAGGCAGGAATTGGCACCGAGTTGACGTTGTCAAAGTCGACCAACCTTGAGCGGGGGCACGTACTGTTTCCCGCTCCCAAGCGCTATGATGACGGGTTCAGCGCGTCCAACATTTACGATAAAGATGTCGTCCTGCCGATCTTCGCAAGCCCGACGGACGCGAAAAAACCGATCTCTCTGGCCGTGCAGGCAAGCTTTGGGGTCTGCAAGGACATCTGTATCCGCGATGATGCCGTCCTCCACCTGACACTGTCGCCCGATGCACCGACCGATGACCTCGCCGACAAACTCATCCAACGCGACCTGGCGCTGGTGCCTCAAGTGCAAACGGACAGCGGCGCACACATCACCAGCGTCAACACGATTGCAACGGCCAAAGGCAAGGCTTTGCGGATCACGGCGGAGTTAAAACAGGATTACACCAAGGAGACGACAGATCTTTTCGCCCGTGGCCCCAAAGGATCCTATATCGGTCTTCCAAGTCTGAGCGAACATACCAAGGACAAAGCCGTCTGGGTGTTGCCGACAACGGGGCTCGTGCCAGCAAAGACCGACGACGTCTTGACCCTTGTTCTGCGCAATGGAGCCAATGTGGTTCAGAAACTCGTAAAAATCACCAAGGACATGCTGCCACCTCCAGCGCAATAAGCCTGTCGGCAGCATTGCAAGAGCTACGTATAATCACGTATATGTGACTTAACACCGACCTCCACTGGTCGGCCTATAGCCGCCCGAATGAGCGACGGTTCCCTTTTCTCTTCATGGAGTGACGCATTATGCCTCTCAACACTGGCGACAAGATTCCCGCAGCAACGTTCAGGATCATGTCAGCGGACGGCCCCGCAGAACTGATGACCAGCGAGTTGTTTTCTGGCAAGACGGTGGTCTTGATCGGAGTGCCAGGGGCCTTCACGCCAACGTGCCACAACACACATCTCAAAGGCTTCATCGACAAGTTGGATGAGCTGAAAGCCAAGGGCGCCGATACGGTTGCCGTGATGGCAACCAATGACTTGTTCGTCATGGATGCCTGGAAGAAAGCCTCCGGCGATCCGGACATCGTGTTTCTGTCCGACCCCGGCGCGGTTTTCGTCAAGGCTCTTGATGTCTCTCTTGAAGCCCCACTCTTCAGCGACACACGCTCTCAGCGCTTCGCATTGATCGCCAAGGATGGTGTCGTGACCTACTTCGGTCTGGAAGATTCTCCGGCCAATACAGATGTCAGCGGCGTTGATGCAGCGCTCGAAAAACTATCGGCCTGAGCAGCATCCTCCCAATCGCTTTCAAACACATGCGCCACGATCTTCGTGGCGCATTTTTCATATCAACAGAAAGCGTGTACTCTGACCATAACGCTGTCAGCAGCACAGTCTTACAGATTGACGCCTGAACCTACGGCGGCACGGCGCTTGACCCTCGCCTCATCCTCATCAAGAGCATCGCCGTCTTGTACATTGACACCCTCGTCATGATCCTCAGGCGGTCGCATGAGGTGAGCAACGAACGCCCCGTAGACGCCTAACAACCCCAACGCCAGACCGAACCACGTCAGCGCGTACTGCAAATGATCATTGCGGAAATGAACGCGGGTCTCTCCGGCTTCCGGCAATCCGCCCTCTCCTGAGAACCGGGCATCGAGATCAATACTGAAAGGGGCGACCTTCGCGCGGCCAACGCCGATATGCTGCGCCATATCCACCGGATCACGGGCGAACCAGACCATTTGCGCCAGATCGGTCTGCGTTGTTATCCAGTTCGGATGCTCTGCAACGCGCAGGATGCCGGTCAATGTCTGATGATCTCCTGCCAGGTCCTGAGGCCCTTCGCGCCACTCGCGAAACCTGTGCTGCGGCACAAATCCGCGATTGATCATTACCAACCAGCCTGCATCGGTCTTGAACGGGCGATAGACAAAATAGCCCGGACCGGAAAACTGTGCGCCCGGCGCATCCACGGCCCCAAAATAATAGGCACGCCCGGAAAGAAAATGGCCCGACAAGGCAACGTGCTGGTAGTCCCCGGACGTCGCATTCAAGGCGTCCCAGCTTTTTGGCTGCGGCACTGGATGGGGGCGCGAAGCAACACTCCTGGTCACCGTGGAAATCAACGCTTCCTTCTGCGCCAACCGCTGAAGCTGCCACACGCCAAGACCGATCAGGATGGCGAGGGCAATCACCATCGCCACAGTTGGCCAGATCAGGCAGCGCAGCGACGGCCGTTCTGCGCGAACGAAATCCGGTGCATCAGTCTTGCGCGATGTCCTGGAGTCTTCAGGGGTCAAGCTTTCCCTCATGTGCGTTATGGCGAAACTGAAGGGCAATCAACACACCCTTCAACGGTCGCAAGATGCCGACTGCCAACAAGATGGTCAACGGAAACCAGAGACTGAGGTGCACCCACATTGGCGGGCGATACATCACCTCGACGAACAGAACCAATGCGATGATGACAAATCCAACCAGAAACATCACAAAAACGGCAGGACCATCACCGCTGTCGGCAAACGCCAGATCGAGATCACAACTCTCACACGTTTGGGGGACTGTCAGATACCCCTGAAACAAACGCCCCTAGCCACAACGTGGACATTTTCCACGCAAGCCCGCGCGCACGGGGTCAGAAATGACTGAGCCAGAATGCCATTTATTCTGCATATGCGCCTCCCGATTTCTCAACCCCAAGGCTTCACTGAACTTACGCTGGCGACTCTCCGCCGGTCGCAAAGCGCCCCCTGTCCAAATCGACAAGGCTTCACCCTCTATTCCCCAGTCTCGTCCAACACGCGGATGCAGCGGCAACCAGATTTTTAGTCCGCAACATTTCTTCATTTATCCCTCAGTGAACGTAGAAATATTGCGAATTAAAGAAAGGTCAGCTGCTTAACATCTCGTTAACCTGTGCAATCTGACGCTAGGGAAGCGGAATGTTCATACAGACACGAAAGGAGTTGAAAATGGATATCTCAACCAGTTCGCCCAGCCGTCCATCTCCCCATGAAATGCTTCAGGATCGACTATCTTCTCAGGTGTCCAACGGAACTATCAGCCAAAACGACGAGGATGCCCTCCTCGGCGCTCTCAATACCATGAGTGAGGAACTTGCTCCGCCTCAGGGTGGACAATCGACTGCATCACAACCACCCGACCCTGCGGAATTGGTCTCCAAGCTGGACAGTCTTTTATCAGATCAGGTCGAAGCCGGAAATCTGACAGAAAACCAGTGCCAGCGAGCTGAAGGAGTTGATGACGCCCCCGAAACCGCCAGCAGATGGGACAACGCCAAGCGATGGTATTCTGGCAGATCTGACAGCCGCCTCCTCCGCTGCATCAACTGACGAGGATGAGGACGACGACCCTCTCGCTGCCTTGCTCGACCAGTTGTCAAATCCGACGGGTTATTCTGCAGGCGGCACAACCACCTCCGAAGAGGTTGGATCGCTTCTGGTGGACTACACGACCTGAGCTCCCCGCGTGCTCATATGACCATCCCACAAGATGGTCCGTAAATCCCCTTCACGATCAATCGGCGGCGCAGGGTCATCCTGTCCGCCGGTTTTTAAGGAACACGGCCATCGTTCTGCACAAGCACGGCCTGTTCTCAGCACCGCACCCTAATGCATGGCCGCAACGGTCTCGCCAGCACCCCATATATAGATTGCGACAAACAGAAACAGCCACACCACATCAACAAAGTGCCAATACTCAGGCTGCGGCCTCGAAGCCGAAATGATGTTTTGCCGTGAAATCACCTGCAAGAATGCGAAACAGGCAAACCGCGAGAAAGAGTGTGCCGACAATCACATGAAAGCCATGAAACCCGGTGGCCATAAAGAAGGTCGAGCCATAGATATTGCCACCGAAATCAAAGGCCGCGTGGCTGTATTCATAAGCCTGACAGGCTGTGAACAGCAGGCCGAGAACAACCGTGGTGATCAGGCTCCAGCGCACGCTGTCCCTGTCGTCATGTAGCAAGGCATGATGCGCCCAGGTCACGGTTGAACCGGAACACAGCAAGATCAATGTATTGAGCAAAGGCAGATGCCAGGGTCGAAGGTCTGAATGCCGTTTGGCGGCCATTGCCCACCCGTGACCTGCGCCCGGCTGAAGTTGATGGCCTCATTTGCGAAGAGGGCGCCATCAAAATACGCCCAGAACCAGGCTGACGAAAAACATCACCTCCGAGGCAATGAACAGGATCATGCCATAGCGCAGATGCAGCGAGACCACACGTGTGTGATGCCCCTCATGTCCTTCGCGAATAGTGTCGCGCCACCATGAATACATCACGTAGAGAATGACAATCACCCCAACGGCGAAGGCCCACCACCCGGTAAAATCAAAACCGTAAAGAATGAACTCCTTGCCCTGTGCATGCTTCATGAAGCCAATGCCGCCAAGCGCCAGCACAAACACACCCATCGAGGCCATAAACGGCCAGGGACTTGGGTCTACAAGATGATAATCATGGTTCTTGGCATGCATTTCAGCCATCGGTGCATTCCCCCTCTTGGGCTTATCGTCCCAAATCCACCTTCGCCCTCAGGTCATCACGTCAGCGCCTGATGGGCACGCACTATCCACTTCAATTCATCAAAGTTTTTCGAGTGGCCGCGCGACAGCATTCTGCTGCCCGGCAACACCCGCAACTGGCTTGGTCTTCGGCTTCGCGACCGGGTAAAACGTATAAGACAAGGTGATCTCGCGCACGTAGCGCAGGTCCGGGTCCTTGCTCATGTCCGGATCGACAAAAAACTCGACCGGCATCTCCACTGTTTCACCGGCCTTCAAAGCCTGCTCGGTGAAGCAAAAGCATTGCAGCTTGTTGAAATAGGCCCCGGCCTTACTCGGCGTGACATTGAAAACGGATGTCCCGACCGAGGGGGCCCGACCCTCGTTGGTCGCCAGATACGCGATCCGCCGCGTCTCGCCCATCTTCAGCGTCACCGAACGCTGCTTCGGCCTGAAATTCCAAGCAAGGTCTCGACTGACATTTGAATCGAACCGAATCGTGATCATGCGATCGATCACCGTGTTACTGGCAGATTGTGCGCGCTGCGTGGTTCCGCCAAAGCCGGTGCTGGCGCAAAACATGTTGTAAAGCGGCACCGCTGCATAGGCCGCGCCGATCATGGCCAGGAAAATGCCAAAGCAAACACATCCAACCAGCGCATTGCGGCGCTGTGCGGAGGTCGGCTGCCCTGTCTTGCCATCAGACTGTCCGCCCTCGCTCATGCCGCCCTCCTCAAAGCGGTGAAGGCGTAGCCCATCAAGACGGTCAGAACGTCAGTTGAACCGCGTTAAGGGGGCCACACCTTAGCTATTTGCTTGCAGACTCAATTTCACAATTGTCACAACATAGAATAAGGCCACAAAGGCAACTAACGCAACGGCAATTGCAATAGATCGCCCTTTGCGACGGCGCAATTGCTCCTCGCTCAAGCGGATCCCCTTGTCATTGTCATGCGACATCAGCGCCTCAGAAACGAGCCATTACCCCTTCGACCAGCAAAAGGACGAAGAGCAGGAAAAGATACAGGATGGAAAAAGAAAACAGACGAATGCAAGCCTTGCGGGCTCTTTCACCCTCGCGCAGCCGCCAGACATTGACCGCCAGCCCCAGTAAGACGGCCCCCAGAATGCCTGAGCAAATGCCATAAAAAGGGCTGACAAAACCAAGGAAATAGGGCGCAACGCCTAGAGGTGCCAGCACCAGCGAATATCCCAGGATCTGATGACGCGTATGGGTCTCACCCGCAATGACCGGCATCATCGGAATGTTTGCCGCCTTGTAATCTTCGTTCTTGAACAAGGCCAGCGCCCAGAAATGCGGCGGCGTCCAGATGAAGATGATGAGAAACAGCAGAACGCTTTCCACACTGACACTGCCTGTAACGGCAGCCCAGCCGATCATGGGAGGGAAGGCTCCGGCGGCCCCACCGATCACGATATTTTGCGGCGTCAGGCGTTTCAGCCACATGGTGTAAATGACAACGTAGAAGAAAATCGTGAAGGCAAGCAAGGCCCCCGTGAACCAGTTTACCAGCAGGCCGAGCGTCATCACCGAGACAATCGACAAGGTCAGACCAAAAGCGAAGGCCTCTTCCCGCACCACCTTGCCAGCCGGAATCGGACGCTTGCGCGTGCGCGACATGATGCAGTCGATGTCGGAATCATACCACATATTCAACGCACCAGAGGCCCCGGCACCCACAGAGATACACAGCAAGGCCACCCCGGCCAAAACCGGATTGATGTGTCCGGGGGCCAGGATCATGCCGACAAAGGCGGTGAAGATCACAAGCGACATGACACGTGGTTTGAGAAGGGCAATGAAATCGCCGACTGTGCCCATACCGCCATTCCAGGCAAGGCTGTCGGTGTCACTCTGCTCCCGGCGCTCTACCAGCGACATCGGCTTTCCTTAGATTTTGACTGCGAAGGGAATGTGCGGCCCATCGCCCTGCGAATGCGGGTCCTGCCCGCTCGCGGCCTAAACGATACCCGCCGAGTATTCCAAAAGCTGACGCTTCGCAATACTCAATATGCCCCTGCCCTAAGGGCAGAGGCCATTTGATGCGTGTCTTACCTGATCCGCGGCAAGGTTTCAAACTGGTGGAACGGTGGTGGTGACGACAGCGTCCATTCCAGAGTGGTGGCGCCCGGACCCCAGGGATTGTCTCCGGCAACCCGCTTGCGTGCAAAGGCATCCACCACGCCGACAAGAAAGATCAGTACAGCGAAAGCAGAGATATAAGAGCCGATCGACGAAACGAAGTTCCAACCCGCGAATTGCTCGGGATAATCGACATAGCGCCGTGGCATGCCGTTGAGGCCAAGAAAGTGCTGCGGGAAAAAGACAAGATTGACGCCGATGAATGTCACCCAGAAGTGCAATTTGCCAATGGTTTCATTGTACATGTAGCCGAACATTTTGGGGAACCAGTAGTACCACGCCGCGAAGATCGCGAAGACCGCACCCAGCGACAAGACATAGTGAAAATGCGCCACGACG
Source organism: Roseibium sp. 10G30-5 (assembly GCF_055809635.1). Lineage (NCBI taxonomy): Bacteria > Pseudomonadati > Pseudomonadota > Alphaproteobacteria > Hyphomicrobiales > Stappiaceae > Roseibium > Roseibium sp. 10G30-5. Next base: position 3,001,213 of record NZ_CM147918.1, on the reverse strand, counting down.
TAATAGGTGTCATGCAGCGACCGGTCGAGCCCGGCATTGGCAAGCTGCACCCCGGTCACCCCGCCGAGTGTAAACAGAAAGATGAAACCGATTGCCCAGAGCATAGGCGTCTTGAACTCGATCGACCCACCCCACATCGTTGCAATCCATGAGAAGATTTTCACGCCAGTAGGAACGGCAATCACCATGGTGGAGGCGACGAAATAGGCCTGCGTATTGGCAGACATACCGACCGTGTACATGTGGTGCGCCCAGACGATGAAACCGACCACGCCGATGGCAACCATGGCATAGGCCATGCCGAGATACCCGAAGATCGGCTTGCGAGAAAAGGTCGAGATGACATGGCTGATGATGCCGAAGCCCGGCAAGATCAGGATATAGACCTCCGGGTGGCCGAAGAACCAGAACAGGTGCTGGAACAGCAGAGGATCGCCGCCACCGGACGCTTCAAAGAAGGTCGTTCCGAAGTTACGATCTGTCAACAACATGGTGATGGCCCCGGCCAGCACCGGCAGCGACAACAGCAGCAGAAAGGCCGTTACCAGAACCGACCATGCAAACAGCGGCATCTTGTGCAAGGTCATGCCTGGAGCGCGCATGTTGAAGATGGTGGTGATGAAGTTGATCGCCCCCAGGATCGACGAGATCCCGGCGATATGCAGCGACAGAATGACCATGTCCATCGCCGGACCTTGCTGAAAGGACGTCGACAGCGGCGGATAGCTGGTCCAGCCGCCGCCCACCCCGTTGCCCGCCGGTGGACCAAGGCACAAACAGCGAGCTGATCAACAGCAGGAACGCCGGTGGCAGCAACCAGAAAGAGATGTTGTTCATGCGCGGGAACGCCATGTCCGGCGCGCCGATCATGATCGGTACGAAATAATTCGCATAGCCGCCGATCATCGCCGGCATGACCATGAAGAAAATCATGATCAGCCCATGCGATGTCGTGAAAACGTTGAAGACATGCGGATTTGAGAAAATTTGCAGGCCCGGCTCCTGCAACTCCATACGCATGCCGACACTCAGTCCGCCTCCCACAATCCCCGCGCACACCGCAAAGATCAGATAAAGGATGCCGATATCCTTGTGATTGGTCGAACAGACCCAACGGGTGAAACCGGTCGGACGATCGTGGTGGCCTGCATGGGCGTCACTTGCCGTCATTTTTCCTGCCCTCTTGCTTTCCCGATCCCGGTGCGGATGAACCGACCCGAGCGGAGATTAAAAGCGTTTCCTCAGCCTGAGCGGTCGTTACCGCGTCGCCATCCGGTTGGTTGCCAGCTTCATTTGAACGACCCCGCCGGATTCTGCAACGGACTTTTTGTCCAAGGCCAGCGCCGCCATCAGTTGCGCATTGGCGCTTTCCAGATCCTCAGGTGCCTTGCTGGCCCAGCGCCTGATATTGCTCCGGCGTGACCACGCGAATGACAATTGGCATGAACGCATGGTTGGTGCCGCACAATTCCGAACACTGACCATAATAGATGCCCGTCCGCTCCGGGCGGAACCACGTCTCGTTGAGGCGCCCCGGCACTGCGTCGACCTTGACGCCAAATGCGGGCATGGCGAAAGAGTGAATGACGTCTTCAGACGTCACCTGCATACGCACGGTAGCATTCACCGGCACCACAATCTCATTGTCGACGCTAAGAAGACGCGGCACCTCGTCCAAAGAGAGACCACGCGCCTTGGCCGTGTCGGCCCGTTGATTATCCGTGATCAGCAAGGAATCGAAGGACAAGCCATTCATTGCCTCATCCGTATAGGCATAGCCCCAGTACCACTGGAAGCCAGTCGCCTTGATCGTCATGTCATATTTGGGGATTTCCAGTTCCTTATAAAGAAGCCGGAAGGACGGAATAGCAATGACCACCAGCACCAGGATCGGAAGGATCGTCCAGGCCACTTCAATCACTGTATTGTGAGAGGTGCGCGAAGGCACCGGGTTCGCCTTGGCGTTAAACCGCACCATCACATAGACCAGCAGGCCCAGCACAAACAACACGACGCCCGCCATGATCACGAATGTCAGCGTATTGAACCAGTGAATGTCCTGCATCACCTCGGTGGCAGGCTCCTGCATGCCGATCTGCCAATTGGTCACACCAGTGCCCGGATCAGCCGCCTGTGCCACACCAATGGCATTCAGCAGCCACATGATCACGAAGACCCCCGCCCCTCTCAAGAAACGATCCATCAAACTCGTCACATCGCGCTCCTTCCCTCAAACAGCCTGTACCCCTTGCAAACTGCTCCTCATCGCGCCTTGTCACATCAATCCCTAAACCTGCCCCCGGCAAGCTTTCGTCTGGCAAGAGCAAAACGTGCCAAATTTCAGTGCAGTTGACCCAAATACAATCAACGCTCTCTCAGTTTACATCTGTCATGAAACCGTTGGCTCTTCAAAAAAATCGCATTGCCGCGATGCCATACACTTCTCGGTCTTCTTGCCCCTCACACGTCCTGATCTTTTCAGTGGCAAGCACTCCAAGACGTCATGTGATCGATACCCTAAGCCCTTCCTGCGGCCGCGAAAATTGGTATGTCGGACAATGGTCCCTATGAAATATCTGGAAAACAGTCTTTCAATGCGGCGTACCGCAGGTTCCGCAAGGCCTCCCAGCACTTTGCACAAGCCGCGGCAGAATGCCGTTATGAGCAAAAATCCCTCTCCAAGATCCTGACCATAGCACCCTCCAGCGCCATCTTTGTGTATTTTGCCACCGAAAACTTTTACTAGCTAACCCTACGGCAATCACATTTCCGACATCGTCCTATAGGAAATCTTTTAATTTCAACATGTCTCACCCGTCTGGACACTGGTCACACGGGATGGGATACGGCATCCTGCACCGACAAAGATCATGTGGATTCGCACTTATGACCAAGTCTGACCGGCACGCGCGTGCCGCCGCCCCAGAAACGGACCTTCACCGGATGTCGGACACCCAAAGCAAGAGCCGGAGATCAACCTTGCCCACCCGCTTTCTGTCCCTCGCAGCCTGTCTGACCTTGTTGCTGACCCTCATTGGCGCATCGATCGCGCCGAACACTGCGCGGGCACAGGGTGAGATCAAGGCGAAGTATGGCGACTGGCAGATGCGTTGCGACACCCCGCCGGGTGCCAAGAAAGAGCAATGCGCACTGATCCAGAATGTTACCGCGGAAGATCGTGACAATGTCGGCCTGTCCGTCATCGTGTTGAAAACCGCCGACAAGAAAGGCCGGATCCTGCGCGTTCTGGCACCTCTGGGCGTGCTGTTGCCCTCGGGCCTGGGATTGCGCATCGACAATTCGGACATTGGCCGCGCCGGTTTCGTGCGCTGTCTGCCCAATGGCTGTATCGCTGAAGTCGTTCTGGAAGACACGCTTCTGGACAAGCTGCGCAAGGGAAAGCAGGCCACCTTCATCATCTTCCAGACGCCGGAAGAGGGCATTGGCATTCCGATTTCCCTGAAAGGCTTCTCACCGGGCTTCGACGCTCTGCCGTGATCTGATGACAGCGCCTAAGGGGCGCTGTTTTTCTGTGCAGTCGCGGTTGTCTCTTCAGGGCTGCTGTCAGGAAGGCCTGCTGCAACGGTCTTGACGCGTCGCGGGGTCACCTTGTGCAGGGTCTCTGTTCCGGCAAACAGGCCATCCTTGACCTGCAACACGAACCGATGCGCATCACGTTCGCGCACATCTTCTTCAATCTGATCAATCCGCTCCACCGGAATGCCTAACTGCTCCAGCGCGGCACGGCCAAACACCAGACTGGATTCGAATGTCTCGCGGATCTGGAAGTTGACGCCCTTGCGTTCCAGTTCAAGGGCGTGCTGCCGATCTGTCGCGCGGCAAAAGATCAGCGCTTGCGGAAAGGCACTGCGCACCAGATCAATGGCACTGTTCATCACCTGGTCATCTTCGATACACAGGGCAATCAACGCGGCTTCGCCTCCGCCTGCCGCGCTCAACACATCAGCGCGCCGCGCGTCGCCGTAATAGACTTTGTAGCCAAGCTTGCGGGCATAGCCGATCCGCTCGGGTTTGTTGTCGAGCGCCCTGACCTCCAGACCTTCTGCGGTCAGGATCTCGGCTACTGTCAGTCCAAAACGTCCAAAGCCTATAACCAGAACAGCCGGGGTCGCCTCGTCAAATGTTTCGAGGATCGGCTTGTCCCCGCCCTGCGCTTTCATCCGGGCCGCGACAAGATCAAGCCCAAGGCACGCCAGTGGCGTCATCAGCATGGTAAGAATGACGATCGCGTTGAGAAGGTTGGCCGTCTCATAAGTGAAAATGTCATTGCCGACAGCGGCTGTGAACAGCACGAAGGCAAACTCTCCGCCTTGCGGCAAGGTCACCGCGACCCGAAACGCATCGGAATTGGACGAGCCCGTGCCCCGCGTCAACGCCCACAGACAGCCGCCCTTGATGAGCATGACGCCTGGCACCGCCACGAGAATGAACAGCCAGTTCTGCGCCAGAATTGAGAAATTCAACGAGATGCCGACGGCCATAAAAAACAACCCCATCAGCAGCGAGCGGAAGGGTTCGATATCCGCTTCCAGCGTGTGCCGGAAGCTCGTTTCAGCCAGAAGCACTCCGGCGAGAAATGCGCCCAAAGCCATCGACAAACCAACGGCGTGCATCAACGCAGCACTGCCAAGGGCCACCAACAGCGCTGCCGTCAACATAATCTCACGGGCGCGGCTGGCAGCCAACAGCGAGAACAAGGGGGAGGCCAGATAACGGCCTGTCAAAAGCACTGCCGCCAGAGCTGCAATGACCGTGCCGATTTCCTTCCACAGGCTTACACCAGTGGCACCGTGATGAGCTGGAGACAAAATGGCAACCATTGCCAGAAGTGGCACAATTGCCATGTCCTGCAAGAGCAGAACAGCGAGGGACCGTTGCCCATAAGCGGAAAAAAGCTGGCCACGCTCCTGTAAGATCTGCAGGGCAAAAGCGGTCGATGACAATGCCAATCCGCAAGCAGCAACCAGAGCCACCGGGATGGATGCCCCGATCCAGCGGGCCAGAATGAAGAGAAAGGCTGAAGTCAGCACCACCTGCAATGTACCAAGCCCAAGGATGTCGCGCCGCATGCGCAGCAATTTTCCTGCATCCAGTTCCAGACCAATCACGAACAGCAGAAAAACCACGCCCAGTTCGGCGAATTGCAGCACATCTGCCCCTTGCCGCGAGCCGAAAAGCCCCAGACCGAACGGACCGATAACGGCCCCCGCTGCAAGATAGCCAACCACAGACCCCAGTCCAAGCCGCTTCGCAATTGGCACGGCCACAACGGTCGATGACAACAGGATAATGGCTTCCGTCAAAAAGGGAGGACCGTCAGCGGCTGACATTCTGGCTCCTTGCAAATCCGGTGGAATGACGGATCAAGGATACCGGATTACCTTTCTACAAAAAGCAAAGACCGGAAAACTTTCCGTTATCCAGCGACACATTGCCGAAGATCGGTCAAAAGCGAGGGTACGGATTCATGGATGCACTTTATATCGCGTCATAAAGCGCAAAGAGCAGAAAGGAAGGATCAGGCAGATTTCCCTGCCTGTGTCGTTCGACGTCTGCAAACCAGCCGGTTTTCTGCGCATCCGCGCCTAACAGGCAGAACAATCTGCTCCGACCATTCGAACCGTGCTTATGGGTCCACACTTTCGGAAACGGGAGAAACGAGATCCAGCGTTGCGAGGAAATCCCTTAGCCCTTGTGGCGACTGATAAAGATGCGCGACCAGACCGGCCTTTTCGGCACCTTCGATGTTCTCAGACCTGTCATCGACAAAGGCCGTGCGGGTAGGCGCATGACTGTAGCGTCGGCAGATGGCGCGGTATACATCCGGATTGGGCTTGCGGGCAGAAAACTCTGCCGAAACATGCGCCTTCTGCCCGAAAAGCTCCAGCGCACGGGGGGCGACAAGCCCCAGGACATCCTTGAGCAGCATGCCGTTGTTGGTCAGAAGAGCGATGTCCACCTGCGCTTTCAGCATGGCCACTTGATCAAGCACGTCTTCGCGCGGGGTCATCATGGCTTGACGCACCTGCGCAAACTCCTCGCGGCTGATGTCATGCCCGAGCAGTTGCTTGAATTGCGTCAGATAGGCCGCACCGGTTGCGGGACATCCCGCCTCAGCAAGGGCTTCCTCCGGCCCTCCCCACACGGCGGCATCAATAGCTTCGACGGATTGGCCCGTCATCTCCGCCAGCAATTTCAAACGCACCGCATGGTCATAATCATACAGCACATCATCCATGTCGAAGATGACAAAGCTAATCGGCGGTGTGTGGCGCGCCATTTTGAGGCCTCAGACCTGCGTTCCACCAACGGTCAGACCGTTGATGCGCATGGAGGGTTGCCCAACGCCAACGGGCACGCCCTGACCCTGCTTGCCACAAGTGCCAATGCCCGGATCCAGCTTCATGTCATTCCCGATCATCGAAATGCGCGTCAGGGCATCCGGACCATTGCCGATCAGCATCGCGCCTTTCACCGGCTCCTCGATCTTGCCCTTTCGAACCCGGTACCCTTCGGTGCAGGAGAACACAAACTTGCCCGAGGTGATGTCCACCTGACCGCCGCCGAAATTGACCATGTAGAGGCCATCATCCATTGAGGCGATGATCTCTTCCGGCGTCTTGTCGCCTGACAGCATCACCGTGTTGGTCATCCGCGGCATGGGCATATGTGCATAGGATTGACGACGCCCGTTGCCGGTTGGCTCCATGCCCATCAAACGGGCATTCTGCCGGTCCTGCATATATCCTTTGAGGATCCCATCTTCGATAAGCATCGTGCGGGAGGCTGGTGTTCCCTCATCATCAACCGTCAACGACCCGCGACGGTCCGCGATCGTGCCATCATCGACGATGGTTACGCCAGGGCGCGGCTACACGTTGCCCCATGAGGCCCGAGAATGCGGAGGTTTGCTTACGGTTGAAGTCACCTTCCAGTCCATGCCCGACAGCTTCGTGCAGGAGAATGCCTTAGCCAGCCAGAGGCAAGCACAACATCGAATGTCCCCGCCGGGGCCGGAACCGCATCGAGATTGACGAGCGCCTGACGCAGCGCTTCATTGACGCCACCCTGCCAGTTTTCAGGCGTCAGAAACCGGTCGAACCCTTCCCGTCCGCCACAGCCAAAAGAGCCGCTCTCCTGCCGTGTGTCGTCGCCCGCAACCACGCTGACGCTAAATCGAACCATCGGGCGTACATCACGCACCAGATGACCATCGGCCCGTAGAATTTCGACGATCTGCCACGACGCTGCAACAGAGGCTGTCACCTGACGCACGCGTGGATCAAGCGCTCGCGCGTAGGCATCAATTTCCTGCAAAAGAGCCACTTTGGCTTCAAAGGTTGGTGTCCTCAGAGGGTTGATGTCCGAGTACAGTGAACGATTGGTTCGGGCGGGGGCTGTCGCATAGGTGCCGCTATGGCCGGTTTTGACGGCGGAAACAGCATCAGCAGCGCGCTTTAGCGCCTCTTCGCTCATCTCACCAGAATGGGCATAGCCTGCGGCATCACCCACAACGCTGCGCAGTCCAAAGCCCTGCGACGTATCGTAATTGGCTCCCTTCAGGCGACCATTGTCGAACACCAGACCTTCGCTCTGGCGATACTCCAAGAACAATTCTCCGTCGTCTGCCCCCTTCAGGGCATCAGCCGTAATCCGCTGCGCGGTCTCAAGGCCAAGACCGGAGGCTTCGATGAGATCAGTGCTGAAATCGCTCATGGGAAATCCTGCTGGTGTCAGAGATGCGACGCGAGGAGTAAGATGGCCGCTTTTTGGTGGCCCGACCCTACAGGGATCGGAATGGAATGAAAACCTCATCCGTACGATGGTGGATCATGTGACAGTGCGCTCTGCCACGCTTGCCCCGCCTGACCCAAAGTCTTATGCTCCGCGCAAGATTTTTCGACGCCGTCCGGCACCTTCGCCGACCGCGCCTTGCCTGAAATGGACCTGACTGCATGAATATTTTCGACACGCCGAAACCGCCCAAGGAAGCCAAAGTGCGCTATCTTGATGGCGACTTTCAGGTCGTCAGCCCCGGAACATTCGTCCGTTGCTCTGTCACGAACACTTCGATCCCGCTCGACGAGTTGAAATACTGGTCCGTTGATCTGCAAGAAGCCTATGTCGACCCGATTGCGTCGCAGAAACGCTTCAAGGAAATAAACGACAAGTAAGATGACGCCTCGCCAGAACTGCCGGCTTGCTCTGCCGGTGGCTTCGCAAACGCTGGCTTGCGACCATATCACCAAAGCAAATCCTGAAGCGCAGTCCCCGGCGGAAGCCTTAAAGAATGCGCTTCATTTCCGTAAGCAGAGCGTCTGTATCCTTGACCCGCATGGAGATATCCAGCACTTCGCTCTGTGCTGCCAGTTTGCGCAAGGCTGCTCCTCGGGCGGTTTTCAGCCGGACCATGTCTTTCGAGGTCGTGACCAGCGTCAGGCCCTTGTCCTGCGCCAACCGCAGCAGACCTTCTGCGTCTTCCTCTGAATAGACATGATGATCGCCAAACCCACGGCTCAAGGCCACATCAAGGCCAACGCTGCCAAGTGTATCAAAAAACTTTTGCGGTCGACCAATCCCTGCGAAGGCGTACAGCGGTCTGCCCGCAAGCCTGTCGGCGTCACGCGGCTCGACTGAACCGCGCCAGATGGGGATTTCGCGCTTGCGCAATTTCTTGATCACACGCTGCAGGCGACGCGGCAAAGCACCGTCATCCGGTGTGCCACCAACGACGAACAAGGCATCCGTCTTACTGAGTTGTCGGCGCAAAGGAGCCCGCAGAGGGCCTGCCGGGATGGACGCTCCATTGCCAACCCCCGTTGCAGCATCAACGACAACAATTGAAAAATCACGATGCAGCGTCGGGTTTTGAAAGCCGTCGTCCATAATCAGCACATCAATGATGCCCTCAGAGGCCAACCGGCTGGCAAATGCGCCCCCCGCGCTACGGTCGGCGGCCACAATGGTCGGCTGTGCCTCAGCCAGCAGAAGGGCTTCATCACCGACCAGTTCCGCTGTGTCGATGTTCATGTCCACCAGATGCGGTCCTTTGAGCTGGCCGCCGTAGCCACGCAGCAAAAAGCCCGGATGTCTGCCCATGTCTTGCAGCAAGCGCGCGAGTTCAAGGCTGAACGGGGTTTTTCCAGCTCCGCCAACGACATAGTTACCAACGCAAATGACCGGAATGATCGTGTTGCTGCTGGCCGGGCGCACCATGCGGCGCCCCGCCACAGCCCCGTAGATAAAGGCCATGGGCGACAACAGCAGCCGGGCCAGCGAGGGACGTTCCAGCCACCAGAATGACGGCGCTCTCATTTGGCGGCATCCTGTTTCAGTTTGACCAGAAGCGGCTCAAGCGCTTCAAGCGTGCGCATCAGAGCGCCCTGCCCGTCAACTACGATATGCTCTGCGCGTTGCGCCATTTGCTCTGCCTCGTGTGGATGTGTCATCAGCCATTCAATCTGCCCGGCCAGATCATCCGGCGTTTCCAGACGCACAGCCGCATCTCCTTGCCACAGCGACCGATAGACAGGACGCGCATTCGGCACACGCGAGCCTGTGACCAACGCCGACTTCTGCAAGACCGCTTCAACCGGATTATGCCCCCCCACCTCGGCAAAAGATCCGCCAAGGAAAACCTGATCAGCGAGCGCGTAGAAAAGCTCCATTTCACCCAATGTATCCCCAAGATACACCTGAACGCCCGAGAGAGACACCGCATCAGTCGACCGACGCTGCACGACAAACCCCTGCTTGCGCGCCAGTGCCTCGATCGTGGCAGCCCGCTCCGGATGACGTGGCACAAGAACAAGCAACGCCTCGGGCCAGCGCTGCAAAAGGCTGCGATGTGCGGCAAGCACAATTTCATCTTCCCCTGGATGGGTTAACGCAGCAAGCCACAACGGGCGTGCGCCGATGTCCTGACGCAGCCGCGCCAACTCCGGCTCATCGACAGGCTTCGGCATCACATCGAACTTGAGATTGCCATGGCATCTGCACATTGCGACAGCCAATCGCGCGAAATCGTTCTGCATCAGCGTCGCTTTGGGCCAGACACAGATCCAACCAGCCGAAAACCATGGCGGCGGAGGTCTTGAAACGCTGCCAGCCTCGAAAGCTGTTGTGCGACAACCGGCCATTTGCCAGAACCAGCGGGATGGATCGTTGGTTGAGGGTGGCAAAGGTCGCAGGCCAGATTTCAGATTCAACCATGATCGCAGCATCAGGCTGCCAATGGTTCAAGAACCGATTGATAAAAGCGGGATTATCGTAGCAGGCAAACTGATGCAGCGCCCCCTCGGGCAGATTGCGTTCAGCCACAATCGCCGCCGTTTTGGTCACCGTGGTCAGCACGACCGAAATGTCATCTGCAACCAGCTTGCGCACCAACGGCAAGATAGAATTGGTTTCGCCAACACTGGCCGCATGAATCCACACCAGCGGACCGGCAGGACGCGACAGATCCGTGATACCAAAGCGTTCGGCCTTACGCGTTGTATCCGCCTTGCCCTTCCGGACCCGGTACCAATGCACTACGCGGTAGACCGGAGAAGAAAACCGGGAGAGCGTCAGATATAGAAACAGGAAAAGCGGCACGCTCTGTCTTTCATCCCCTGATTGAACCGGATCTCTTTCGGACCCGTCATCATGTCTGCCAGCCGCGCCCGGACTGGACGTCTGCTGGAGATCGTCATTTGCAGCCAAGGCAGCGCTGGTAGGCCATATCAAGCCTTAGTTTCCAGCGCCTGACAACCAGCTCGGAGCCATCACAACGTAAAACAAGCCCGGTCCGAACCAAAATCCGGGCCAGGCTGAAACAGGCAAAACCGAAAAGGGTGGCTTAGGTCAGCCCTTGTCAGTTCATAGTGAAGAAAAATCAGGCCGGAACTTCCGGGTCCAGCAATCGATGCATATGGACAATGAAATAGCGCATGTGGGCATTGTCGACCGTTGCCTGTGCCTTTGACTTCCAGGCTGTGTAAGCTTCGGCGTAATTCGGGTAGATGCCGACGACATCAAGATCTTTGAGGTCCTTGAAGGTCAGCCCCTCAGGAGACACCAACTCGCCACCGAAGACGAGATGAAGAAGCTGTTTGGAATTTGTGGTATCGCTCATGGGAGTCTCTTTTCTCCTTTAACTGCAACATGCACTTTAGCTTAGGGCACGGGCGATGACGTCACATGCCGTTTTGATAAGTCCGGATGGCGCCGCGACCAACGTGGGGTGTCGCGTCACCTGCTGGTTGTACAGCAGGCCAGTTCCTTCAAGCGTGCATAAATGACCACCAGCCTCCGCAACCAGAAGATCGGCTGCCGCAAGATCCCAGTCACTTGCTGATGCTCGGGCAACAGCAACATCTGTCCGCCCATCGGCCACCAGCGCTATGCGATAGGCAAGAGACCGAATGCCCTCGGCTCGCTTGAAACCCGCGCTCTGAACATCCTTGTTGGCCGCAACCGAGTGTGGTCCGGTCAACCTTGCACCCTGGACGGTTTCCTGTGGCGATACGCCAATCACGGCATTGTTGCAAGAGGCGCCTCCTCCGGGAATTGCCTTAAAGAGTTCTTTTCGAACAGGACAGTAAACAACCGCAGCGACAGGGCGCCCGGCCTCCACAACGGCCAGCGCAATCGTCCACTCTGTCCCGCCGGCGAGAAACGCACGCGTCCCGTCGATCGGATCGACAATGAAACAGCGCTTCGACTCAAGGCGCGCATCGGTGGCCGCCGTCTCCTCTGACAACCAGCCGTAATCCGGACGTTCGGCCAAGAGGCGTTCGGCCAAAAACCGGTCGACTGTCAGATCGGCTTCCGAGACCGGTGAATTGTTTTCCTTCCACCAGGTCTGTGGATCGGCACCAAAGAAAGTCAGCGCAATTTCGCCGGCCTCGCGCGCTGCTTCTTCCAGAAGCAGAAGATCCTGCTCGTTCTGCTGCTCCATGGTCACGATGTCAGTTCCCCGCCAATGCCATGCCTTCGATCAGAATCGAGGGAGCTGCCACCGAATATCTGTCATCCAGATCAGAAGCGGGCTGCAGCCGTGTGAACATGTCCTTGAGATTTCCAGCAATGGTAATGCCGCTGACCGGATAAGCGATCTCGCCATTCTCAAACCAGAACCCGGAAGCGCCGCGAGAGTAATCGCCGGTAACGCCGTTGACACCGTGGCCAATCAGATCGGTGACCAGAAGCCCCTCACCCAATTCACGCATCATCTCCTCGGGTGTCTGCTGTCCCGGTTGCAGCGTCAGATTTGTGCTACCCGGCGACGTGCCTGCCCCACCGCGATGCGCACGTCCATTAGGCTCAAGGTTCAATTCCCGTGCGGTAGCCCCATCCAGGAACCAATGCTTGAGAACACCATCCTCGACCATATGCAGTGGCTGCGGACCCGTTCCCTCGCCATCGAAGGGACGTGTGGCCGCTGCGCGAGGCTTGAAGGGATCATCGACGATGGAAATTCCTTTTGCGAAGATCTGCTGCCCCATCAGATCGCGCAGGAAGCTGGTCTTTCGGGCAATGGCAGCGCCATTCACAGCACCCGCGAAATGCCCCAGCAAACTACGAGCGGCGCGCGATTCATAAAGCACGTTGGTGGTGCGAGTCGAAATCTGGCGCGGATTGAGACGCTTCACCGCCCGCTCTCCAGCACGTCGACCGATCGCCCCCGGATCATCGAGATCCGCAAAGAAGGTTTTGGAATCGTAATCGTAATCCCGCTCCATTACCGTCCCCTCGCCTGCCACAGCCGTCAGTGACACGCCGTAGCGCGACACACTGTAACTGCCGAGAAAACCATGGCTTGTGGCCAGAACCAGCCCACCGAGTGAGCGCGAGGCCGATGCCCCGCTTGAAGTACGCACGCCCGTGACACCCAGACCGGCCTCCTCACAGGCCATTGCCATGCGCGTCAGAGTCTCAGCGTCGGGCGCAGCATCGTCCAGCAACTCCAGGTCCGGAAACTGCGTCAGAAGGCGCGATGGATCTGCAAGGCCTGCAAACTTATCCTCGGGAGTGACTCGCGCCATGGCGACAGCCCTCTCGGCGAGCGCCGCCGGATCATCAAAGCTGTTGGCGGAGACGGAGGCCGCACTTTTTCCAATGAAGACGCGCAGCGTCAGATCATTGCCTTCGGAGCGCTCCGTTTCCTCGACCTTGCCTTCCCGTACTCCAACGGACAGGGACATACCCGTTACGGCCACGGCATCACATGCATCAGCCCCGGCCCGCTTGGCTGCCTCGACAAGGGCCGCCGCGCGCGTCTCCAGCTCTTTTTGATTGATGCTTTCGTGTGCCATGGCGTCGCATTACTCCTGCAAGGCTTTTTCCAAGGGGCTTTAACCCGTTGATCGAATTGCGCCGGACCCTAGGACGATGCCCGAACAAGGGCAAGAGCCTTGATGGCCCAAAAACAAGGCGGCAAAGCGACGTCCCGTCCGCCCGGCCGGTCATTTTGGCCATTGTAAAAAACCAAGATAATCAAACCCCTTGGACAGCCGGTTAAGACGATGGAAAGGCGGGGTTATACCTTCGTAAATGCACCATTGAGAAAAGAGTAACCCTCTTGAAAATAAGGCTTTTTTTAACTCTGTTTTTTAAGTCGATGGGTACGACGCAGGGCCTATTCATAGGGGTGTCAGCAAGACCTTGCGGGCAACAAACTGGACGCGACGGAGTGACCCTGTGAACCATCAAACGAAACAAGATCATCAGCAGTCCCTCGGACAATCCGCACTGTTGAATGACAATCATGATGTCTGCCTGCAAAGCACACCGTCACGCACGCCTATCCGCGCGGAGGAAACAATGAGCACCGCACCATATTGTCCCGCGCTAACGGTCGCCAACCATGGGGTCGACCACACGAGACACGCAACCCAACCTACACAGATCGACATTCCCGACGCAGATTATGAAGGTGTCATGGTCGCTGTTGAGCCGGGCGATCTTCCCGGCAGCGTTTGCGCCCGTCTGGTCCTGAAACACGCAGACCCGAATCAATGGATCACGCTCTTCACCTCGGCCAATGCCGAAGACCTTGCGCCCCTGTGGGTGTCCTGGTCAAAGAAACTTGGTCTGCCGATGCTGGTGCATGACTGCGACGGCAAGGTCAATCCGATTGAATCCTACAGTGCAGCTCCCTGCGGGGCACCAACGCCGCGCCGCAAGTTGGCGCTGTTGACCGGACGTCGCCCGCGCTTCCTCAACCGTCGCCGCTGCGGCTCCTCGCAGGGCCAGACCCCGGTTTATCGCAATGCCCGTGAAATCATCGCTCGCTCCTAGCGCCCGGGGCACGCGCTTTCGCTTACCCGCCTGATCAAAAAGCGTTGGTGACGACAGCGTCGAGCACAAAGCCCAAAAACAGAATCCAGCCATAATTGATGTTGGACCGGAAGAGCTTCAGGCACTGATCCGGATCATCAATATCAAGCCGCACCACCTGCCAGACCAGATGCCCGGCGCCCAGCGCAAGGCCAGCGTAGGCGACCGGCCCGGCACCTGCCGTTGCGGCTGCAGCCACAAAAAGGGCGGTCGCGGCAACATAGAACGCAATGATGGCCGGGCGCGTCTTGTCGCCGAACAGCAGCGCCGTTGACTTCACGCCGGCCAGAACGTCGTCTTCCTTGTCCTGATGTGCATAAATCGTGTCATAGCCGATGGTCCAGACGATACCGCCGATATAGAGGAGGATCGGCGTCCAACCCAACGACTGAAAGCTTGCAGCCCACCCCATCAGCGCCCCCCAGGAAAACGCCAGTGCCAAGGAAAAGTTGTGGCCAGTTGGTAAAGCGTTTCATGAAAGGATAGATGACCACCGGCACCACTGCCAGAAAGCCGAGACCAATCGTATAGGTGTTGAATTGCAGCAGCACCACAAGCCCGACAACAAGTTGCAAGATCAAAAAGATCATCGCCTGTTTGCGCGTCACTTGCCCGGCGGGAATGGGCCGCGACCGGGTCCGCTCCACCTTGGCGTCAATATCTTCATCAACGAGATCGTTGAAGGTGCAGCCCGCACCACGCATGGCCACAGCACCAACGAAAAACAGCACAAGATTCCAGATATTGGGGAAGGCTGCGCCACCCGCGATGGCCGCCAGCGCCGCCGACCACCAGCACGGCCACAACAACAGCCACCAACCGACCGGGCGCTCCAGACGGGCAAGACGCGCATAAGGACGAAACCAGCCCGGCATGCGAGTATCAACCCAATGTTTGCTGAGAGCATCGGAGACGGGGCCGGTATCTTTGGTCTGGAAAAACATGACGGGTCTCTGCACCACCTAATTTGCGTCAAGATGAGGACTTTCTCGCTTCATCTCTAACATCTGCCCCCCATCCTGTCATGCGTCACAAGCCCATATGTCTGCGAGAGTGCGTGTGAGCGATTGTTCTTTGCGGTTCAGTTGTGTTAGATCGCCAGACCTTGCGGCACACCCCATGTGACTGCTGCATCAACGCGATTGAACCGGCATGGCCCGTCGGCGCTTCTGGGGGCTGATGGCTGGTTGAACAGGAGACGTTACGTCCATGAACATTCTTCTCATCGGGTCTGGTGGCCGTGAACATGCACTGGCATGGGCGCTTGAAAAATCTGCCCGACTGACGCGGCTGTACGTCACCCTTAGCAACGCCGGCATTGCCCGCAACGCCACGCTGGTGGAAGTGGATGTTACCAGTCACCACGATGTCATTGCCTTTTGTGAGCATCACGAAATTGATCTTGTGGTCGTCGGGCCGGAAGCTCCCCTCGTTGACGGGCTTGTCGACGATTTGGAAAAGGCTGGCATTGCTGCCTTTGGCCCCTCCAAGGCAGCCGCACAGTTGGAAGGTTCCAAGACCTTCACCAAAGGCGTTTGTGATGAGGCGGGTATTCCGACTGCGGCCTATGGCCACTTTACCAGCAAGGAGCTCGCCCTCGATTATGTGCGCCAGCAGGGCGCGCCGATTGTCGTGAAGGCCGATGGTCTGGCCGCAGGCAAGGGCGTTGTTGTTGCCATGACGCTGGACGAAGCACTTGAAGCGGTTGAGACCTGCTTCGATGGCGCCTTTGGTGACGCAGGCTCTGAAGTCGTGATTGAGGAATTCCTGACCGGCGAAGAAGCAAGCTTCTTTGCGCTGGTTGACGGCAAGACCGTCTTGCCCCTAGCCACAGCGCAGGACCACAAGCGTGCTTTCGACGGTGACCTCGGCCCCAACACCGGCGGCATGGGCGCCTACTCGCCTGCTCCCGTCATGACCGACGCCTTGATTGAGCGGACCATGAACGAGATCATCATTCCAACTGCGGAAACGATGGCTCGGCGCGGCATTCCGTTCAAGGGCGTGCTTTATGCAGGCCTGATGATCGGTGCCGACGGCCCGAAGCTGATCGAATACAACACCCGTTTCGGCGACCCGGAATGTCAGGTGCTGATGATGCGCCTGAAAAGCGATCTGCTGACGCTGCTTGAAGCCTCTGCCAAGGGAACCTTGCATCAGGTCACAGCCGAATGGTCTGATGAAGCCGCGCTTACGGTGGTCATGGCCGCAAAGGGCTATCCTGGAGCCTACGAGAAAGGCACTCAGATCAACAATCTTGAAGATGCCGCACTCGTGCCCGACGTGGAGATCTTTCACGCCGGCACCAAATCAGGCGATGCGCATCTGCTGGCAAACGGTGGCCGCGTTCTCAATGTCACCGCTCGCGGCAAAACAGTCGGCGAAGCGCGGGCCAAGGTCTATGCCGCCCTCGCGCGCATCGACTGGCCAGAGGGCTTCTACAGGACGGACATTGGCCAACGTGCGATTGCCCGCGAAACGGAACCCAACCCCCATATCTGATTGGTGCGCTTCTCACACCTCATTTGCAATGGTTCAAACCCGCTCTGACCAACGTTGGCAGGGCGGGTTTTTGATGCCGTTTTGCCAGTGATTGCACAGGATAAGGCGCACGGCACATCAGCTTTTGCCATTTTTGCAAGAAAACTTGAAACCACCCCCTGGTGCGCAGTTGTAAGAAGGGTTGAGACCGTACACAGAGCAATCAGAGGCATGTCATGAGTGAACCGAAGATCGGATTGGCCCTTGGAGGCGGTGGTGCCCGCGGCATGGCCCATATTCCGGTTCTTGAGGCCTTTGATGACCTTGGAATCACCCCTCATGCCATCTCAGGCTGCTCCATCGGCGCGATTCTGGGTGCCGCTTATGCCTCAGGTCGCAGCGGTGCAGAGTTGCGCCAGATTGCGCTTGAAACCTTCGGCCCCAACTCCGGCCCACTGTCGGCGCTATGGAAAATTCGACCCCGTGGACTGACCGGATGGTTCGAAGGTGGCCTCATGCCATTTGACCCATCCCGGATTCTGGATGCATTCGTTACCATGCATCTGCCAGAAACCTTTGAAGAGCTGAAGATACCGCTGTATGTGGTCGCCACTGATTTCTATTCCTGCGATGAAACGGTCCTCAGCCATGGTGGCCTGATCGAAGCGGTCGCTGCATCCATCGCCATTCCCGGCATTTTCAAAGCTGTTTCGCACAATGACCGTGTGTTGATTGATGGCGGTGTAGTCAATCCGCTGCCGTTTGATGTGCTACCAACGGAATGTGATCTGACAGTCGCCTGCGATGTGGTCGGACGGCCCGTGCCGCGTCACGACATCGAACATCTTTCAAGCGTCGATGCGTTTTTCGGCGCACCCCAGATCCTGATGCAGACAATTACGACGCAAAAACTCAAGCTCAATACGCCTGATATCCTCGTCGGTCCGGTCGATGACCAAGTGCGCTTGCTCGACTTTCTGAAGACGGAAAAAATTCTCGATGACAGCCGCCACCTCAAGGAACTCACCAAGCGTAAAATTGCTGAGAAGATCGAACTGTTACAAAAGAATGACGTAAGTAAACTTGCGCTCACGTAGAAATACATAAACAATTTTAATTAAAATAAGTTAGATTTAATAACTCTTTAACCCCTTCATCGCTAGTGTCTACTTATTCCATTTGGGGGATGACGGACGATGATGACTGTTGAAACGTCGCTTGACGTTGACGCCTGTCCCGTCTCGGACAAGCTGCTCAACGATCTACGAAATTATTCCGAGGATGAGATCCGTGAAACGGTCTCCGCTTTCGATGAAACGGTTCGTAGCCAGCTTGCGGTCTACTGTTACCGCAGAGGACACTATCGTGCTCTGGGATTGATGGTCGCAGCTTTGTGCAGCAAGCAATCGCTTGTGCGCGAGAGTGGCCACGCAGGTGAACTGATCTATTTTCAGGCTCAGAACCCGGGCGTTTTCCTGTCGTCAGAGCGCTTCCGCTCCGACCGCTACGCACCCAAGCCCGTCAGTCTGCACCGCTGCTGACAGCACTGCCTTGATCGACAGATCGTGAGGTTTTGGTTCATGTGATGCGCCGGTGTCTGTTCCCCTCCTTCTCACGGGCACCAACGCAAGCCAGGATGCTTCCTCCCATGCATCCTTAACTGGCAAACGATTGCGTCAACGCTGCAATCGTTTGCCTTTTTCTTGTCGATGACGCCTTCCTCGGCGCCGCCCGCCTCGTCAGACCTTATTTCGAAGCCGTCAGCCGCAAAAATACAAGCTGGCTATCGCCCGCATTGCGTCGGTCGATCTCGTCAAAGCCGACCGGGACTTCGATAACGGCGGTGGCCCGCTCTTCCAGCACACAGACAGCGTTTGACTTCAGCCACCCTCCCTCGAGCGCCGAGGCCAGAGCCAACTCACCCAGCCCCTTGTCATAGGGCGGATCAGCAAACAGCAGATCAAATGGCTCAATGGTTCCCGCCCCCCAGACGCGTTGCATCGCGTCGCAAGATCTTGGCGGCCCCATTCAAGCCGAAAGCCTCCATATTGCTGCGAATAACGCCACGCGCCTCCGCCCCTTCTTCCACAAAGGTGCAATGACGCGCGCCACGGCTGATGGCTTCACAGCCTAGCGCGCCCGTGCCTGCGAAAAGATCCAGCACGCGCAGTCCGTCAAATGTGACGTCCATCCCATGTGACAAGATATTGAACAAGCTTTCACGCAGCCGATCAGACGTCGGCCGCGTGCTGTTGCTCTTGGGCGTTGCAAGCGCACTGCCCTTGAAGCGACCGGCGACTATTCTCACCGACGCCCCCGGCTACCCTGAGGACCGGAACGACCCGGCGACGGCTTGCGATCACCACGCGGGGCTCCTCCACGACCACCACCGCCTGGACCATCCGAGTTACGGCCCTGGGCATTGCCACGACGCTGTGGCTTCTCGTCACGATGCGGCGGACGCTCGCCACGCCCCCCGGCTTACTGCCTCCACGGCGTTCCGCGCCCCCTTCGTTGCGATGTCCGCCCTCACTGCGGCGGCTGGTTTCACCACGAGGTCCACTATCCCCGCGACGCCCTGCCTTGGCAGCATCCTGTTGCCCGGCGCGACGCTCCTGCCCCTTGTCATCGAGCAGACCATCGTCTCCCCAGATACGGCGAGTCGGACCCCGGTCACGGCGCGGCCCTTCGGCACGATCATCACGCGGGCGCGGTGTCGTGCCTTCGGTTCTGAAACGGCCACGTGGAGACACTTTGACTTTTGGCTTACGCGGTTGATCACGGCTTTCTTCGCGATCCCCGCCACGTCCACCAGCAGAAGCACCGGCACCACTCTTATATTTAGGCTTCTTCAGGCTGGAGGCTTCACGCGCGGAAACCCAGCCGCCTTTTGTCGCCCCGTCCCGCTTGCGATCCTTGTCGCCCCCACGTGTACTGACACGCTTTTCGGCTTCCGGCTTGGGCTGATGCAGCAATGGCGCATCAAAATCAGCACCAGCTTCTTCAACCAGCTTGTCACCCAACTGGTCCCGCAAGACGCGGCCACGAATCTCGCGTACTCCGCCTTCCTCCAGTTCCATCAACTGGAAAGGACCGAAGGACAGCCGAATCAACCGGTTCACCGCGAGACCCAGATGCTCCAGCACCCGTTTCACTTCGCGGTTCTTGCCTTCACGCAGACCAACGGTGATCCAGACATTATCGCCCTGTTCCTTGTCGAGGGTCGCCTCGATGGAGCCGTAAAGAAGACCGTCAATGGCCACCCCGTCGGCCAGCGCATCCAACTGCGGCTGCGTCACCTTGCCGAAGGCCCGGACGCGGTAGCGGCGTAGCCAGCCGGTTGCCGGAAGTTCCAGCACACGAGCCAAACCGCCATCATTGGTCAAAAGCAGCAAGCCTTCGGTGTTGATGTCCAGACGACCAACAGCGAGAACACGCGGCAGGTCCGACGGCAGCTTTTCAAAGACAGTCCTGCGGCCTTCCGGATCCCGGTTGGTCGTCACCAGTCCACGTGGCTTGTGGTACAGCCAGAGGCGGGTACGCTCGCGCATCGGCAACGGCTCACCATCAACGACGACCCTGTCGCGCGGCCCTACGGTCACAGCGGGCGTATCCAGTGTCTTGCCGTTCAGTTCGACACGGCCATCAGCAATCCAGGCCTCAGCGTCGCGGCGCGAGCACAGCCCGACGCGCGCCATCACCTTGGCAATACGCTCGCCTTTGCCTGCGACATCGGCGTTCACGGCAGATGTCGCCGCGGCGCGCGCGGTGTTTGCGCCATCCTTGCGTGCACCGCCAGCCGCGATCTTGCTCGGGCCGCCGGTTGCATCCTTACGGGGGCCGCGTGGGGGCTTGTTCGCGCCCGCAGCCGATGAGCGTTTCGGCCCGCCTGCGCTCCGTTCGGAGCGATCGCGGCCAAAACCCTTCTTGGGAGGTTGTCTTGTGGTCATATCCGCCTCATAGCAGAGCTTGCGACTTTCTGGAATCAGCAAGTTTCATGTTTTTTCATGTCGGGCTATCGTGATACGCGGCAATACGATACGTCAGCTTGGCGACGTCCTGCGCCTCCTTCATCAGTCCGACCTTGCATTCAAGATCTTTCACCATGCCAGAAACCAGTCAAAGCTTCATGGAAATCGCCCTTGCCGAGGCCCAAAAAGCGGCAGCGCGGGGTGAAGTTCCAGTCGGTGCCGTACTTGTACACGAGGGCAAGGTGTTGGCCCACGACGGCAATCGCACATTGGAACAAAACGATCCGACGGCCCACGCCGAGGTTCTGGTCATTCGGCAGGCCTGCAAAAACTTCAATCACAACGGCTACCAGATTGCGATCTCTATGTAACATTGGAGCCCTGCCCGATGTGCTCCGCAGCGATTTCTTTCGCGCGCATCCGCCGACTTTACTATGGCGCAGGCGATGAAAAAGGCGGGGCAGTGGAACATGGGACACGGTTCTATGACCACCCCACTTGCCATCACAGTCCGGAAGTCTATTCCGGCATTGCAGAAATCGAAGCAGCCAATCTGCTGAAGCGCTTTTTCAAAGGCCGCCGCCAAGTACTCTGACGCCAAGTGCAGACCTTCATCTCCAGCCTCGGCACCAGGCTGACTGAAACCTGGCGTAACGGTATCTTGCTCCGACTGAACCCGATCATGTTGCATTGCGGCGACAACTGCCTGCAAGACGCGAACACTTGGCAGGAATACTAAGTATTTATCTAATATTGTTACACTAATTTAACCAATCGGGCGAGAAGCTGACCTTCACAGAGAAGTTATGGACCCCTTATGTCAGCCGTTTTCAGCCAAGCATTCCGACTGCTCCTAAGTTTTGCCCTTATTGTCTTGGTAACCAGTTCCTCCGCTGGTGCCGCAGAGCTGTCCAAAATCAGCGAAGCGACAGTTTCGGCGTTGCAGTATCACATTGATCTTGCCTGACTGATGGTTTCTGCTGCGCTGGTTCTTCTCATGCAGGTCGGCTTTCTGCTGCTTGAGGCCGGTCTTGTCCGGTCGAAGAATTCAATCAACGTCGCACAGAAAAACCTGCTGGACTTCATGTTCTCGGTTCTTCTGTTCGCGCTGGTCGGCTTCATGTTCGCATTTGCGCCATCCGGCGTTCTGCCGATCGGCTGGGATCTGGACTTCGCCTTCCTCCAGCATCTGACCGATTGGCAACTGGCATTCTTTGCATTTCAGGTCATGTTCTGCGGCACCGCCGCAACGATCATTTCCGGGGCCGTGGCCGAGCGCATGCGACTGCGCGCCTATGTCTGGTGCTCCATCATTACCGCCGGCTTTATCTATCCGGTGTTTACCCATTGGGCATGGGGCAGCGCCCTTTTTGACAATGACGGTGCCTTTCTGGCGGCACAGGGCTTTGTCGACTTTGCAGGCTCCACCGTTGTGCATAGTACCGGCGGCTGGATTGCCCTGGCCGCCTGTATCATCATCGGCCCCAGAAAGGGGCGCTTTACGGCCAGTGGCGAGCCGGTGCGCATGCAGGGCCACAGTGCGGTCCTGTCTGCAACCGGCAGTCTTTTGCTGTTCGTTGGCTGGATCGGGTTCAATGGCGGATCGACCCTGCAGGCCACTCCGCAGATTGCCAGCATCATCACCAATACCGTTTTGGCCGCCGGCACCGGCGGCTCCATCGGGTATTTTATAGGATGGCGGCAGGATCAGATCATCCTGCCGGAAAAATCCCTTGCCGGGATGATTGGCGGACTTGTCGCCGTCACCGCAGGTTGTCATGTCCTGACCGCTCCCGGAGCCATGTTGATCGGGGCTATGGGTGGCGCAAGTGCTGTCATCGGCGGGCAGTTTCTGGAACGTCAACTCAAGATTGACGATGCCGTCGGGGCTATCTCGGTACACGCTTTCGCGGGCGTTGTTGGCACACTTGGTCTTGTGTTCCTCGCTCCACTCACCAATCTCCCCCTGCATAATCGCTGGGATCAATTCCTTGTCCAGTTTGAAGGTGTTGCGCTCAATTTTGTCTGGTGTTTCGGCATGGGTTTTGCCAGCCTGAAAATCCTGTCGATGTTTACGCCGCTGCGCATTTCTGATGGCGATGAAGAGCGCGGCATGAACGAAGCCGAGCATGCCACTCAGCCTGGGGATCGGCCACGTTGAAGATGCCATTGATCAGGTCATTGCGGGCAAGGCAGACCTCACCATGCGGCTGGACGTGTCGTCCGGCGATGAAGCGGAACGATTGACCGTGCTGTTCAATGCGCTGATGGATACCATTCAAAGCTCTGAACTTGAACAGGGACGTGCGCGGGAGACCAAACGTACCCGTGAAGAATCAGAGCGCCTGTCCGCACTTGCCAATGCAACGTTCGATGCCATCGTCATCTCGATTGATGGCCGTATCCTGGATGGCAACGACGCACTTGAAAGGCTGCTCGGCTACAAGATTGAAGACCTCAAGACACGCGGGCTTTATGAATTCGTCCATTCGGATCTCGCCAGCACGCTGGAAAGCCATCTCGTGCGGGCCGAACGGGAGCCGCGTGAGCTGGAAATGGTCAATCGCAGCGGTGAGATTATCCCGGTGGAAATTCGCACCCGCGTCATTGCCTATCGTGGCGCCCCAACGCGCGTCTCAGCGCTGGTGGACCTTCGCGAACGCAAGCAGGCCGAAGCTCGAATTCTGCATCTGGCACAGCATGACACGCTAACAGACCTGCCGAACCGCGCGCTCTTCAATGCAGAGCTTGCCTATACAATCAAGGGCGCAACGGCCGGTCATTACACGGCAGCGCTTTTTCTCGTTGACCTGGATCACTTCAAGGACATCAATGATCTGCATGGGCACCCGGCAGGCGACCAGGTTATCCGCGAAACGGCAGAACGGCTGCGCCAAGTGTCCGGCCCCACAGACATTGTGGCTCGTCTCGGGGGCGACGAATTCGCTCTCATTCAACGCCGGGCCACATTCCTCAATCAGGCAGAAGATCTGGCCAGACGTCTGATTTCCCATCTGTCCCGTCCGATTGATTGTGGTGGCGGTTTGGTCATCTATCCCAGCGCCAGCGTCGGCGTCGCCTGGATTGATACCGACAGTCCCGATCTCGACCATCTCGTCTCGAATGCAGACATCGCTCTTTACAATGCCAAGAGCCTTGGCCGCAGCACCTACAGTGTGTTCAAGGAAGGCATGGGCGACCGCGTCCGTCGACAACGCGAGTTGAACGAAGATCTGCATCCTGCCCTCGCCAATGGCGAATTCGAGCTCTATTACCAGCCACGGCTTGATTTGCGCATCGGCGATATTGTCGCGTATGAGGCGCTGATCCGCTGGAACCACCCGACGAAGGGCCTGATCAACCCAAGTGACTTTATTCCGGTTGCAGAAAATTCCGGCAAGATCATGCAGATCGGGCAATGGGTGATTGATACGGCCTTGAAAGCGGCTCGCGATGATTTTCCAACATCACGCATCAGCGTCAATGTCAGCCCTATCCAGTTCCGCGATCCGAATTTCCTTGATGACGTGAAGCAAGCCATTGCGAAGTCCGGCGTCGCGCCCGACCGCCTCGAACTGGAAATCACGGAAAACCTGCTGATCGACGACGACACTCGCGCGCTGTCAATTCTCAACACGCTGAAGGACATTGGCGTCCTGATTGCTCTTGATGACTTTGGCGTTGGCTATTCATCACTGTCTTACCTGAGCCGGTTTCCTTTCGACACGATCAAGATCGACCGGTCGTTCCTCACCAATGCCGCCAACAATTCGGGAGCTACGGCCATCATCGAAACGGTGATCCGCCTGGGCCGCGCCCTCGACATGTCGATCGTTGCCGAGGGTGTGGAGGACATCGAAAGCCTGACATTCCTGGCACGGCAGGGCTGCGACGAAATTCAAGGGTTCTTGATTGGACGCCCTGTCCCCAAGGACAGGGTGCTCAAGACTGTGCCAGACAATCTGCAAGCCGCCATGCTGGAATTTGCCAAAAACGAATTTCGCAAAGGCCCGCAGTATGTCACTGACGAGCTGGCGCGCTCCGTGCTGAAGCACACCCAAAACCACCCGAAAAACTCCAAATAATCCACATGCGGCACCGCGCCGCATGGTGCTGGCACAGAGTGTCTTGCAAGGTAAGCGCTTAACGCATTGCAAGCCTTGCATGTTCGGCATAGCTGCCGTGCGGTTTGCCCTCTACCTCAAGGTGTTCTGAAGGACTATCTTCAGATCATCAAAGGGAACGGGCCAACGTCTCAGTCATCCGGACTGAAGAAATCGCTGGCCATAGAGATAGAAGGCCAAAACCATGATCAACAGCTTTGCTCGCAAGTATCAGAACTGGAAAAAGTTCCGCAGCACATACGACGAACTCAGCAAGCTCTCCAATCGTGAGCTCGCAGACCTCGGTATGGCGCGTGCTGACATCCGTCGCACCGCTCAGGCTGCTACCGTTTAAAAAGTTTCGATCTCCGGTCCATCTCCTCCTCCCAAGGACCGGTTGTCGTTAGTCTGCCTCCTCCCAGGCAGAACCTCCCAAAGACACCTGTCAGGATCCTCCCCTGGCAGGTGTTTTTTTGTGTCTGATGCAATGCTGCCAATCCAGTTGATCAGCACCGTGCGGCACCACGCCGCATGGCGCAGGCACAGAGTGTCTTGCAAGATGAGCGCTTAACGCATTGCAAGCCTTGCATGTTCGGCATAGCTGCCGTGCGGTTTGCCCTCTACCTCAAGGTGTTCTGAAGGACTATCTTCAGATCATCAAAGGGAACGGGCCAACGTCTCAGTCATCCGGACTGAAGAAATCGCTGGCCATAGAGATAGAAGGCCAAAACCATGATCAACAGCTTTGCTCGCAAGTATCAGAACTGGAAAAGTTCCGCAGCACATACGACGAACTCAGCAAGCTCTCCAATCGTGAGCTCGCAGACCTCGGTATGGCGCGTGCTGACATCCGTCGCACCGCTCAGGCTGCCACCATTTAAAAAGTTTCGATCTCCGGTCCATCTCCTCCTCCCAAGGACCGGTTGTCGTTAGTCTGCCTCCTCCCAGGCAGAACCTCCCAAAGACACCTGTCAGGATCCTCCCCCTGGCAGGTGTTTTTTTATGTCTGATGCAATGTGAGGGAAGGACAGCGCCCGGCGGCACACAGCCATCTATTTGCGGCCGAAGAGCTTTTCAATGTCGGAGAGTTTCAGTTCGACCCAGGTCGGGCGCCCGTGATTGCACTGACCCGACAGAGGGGTTGCCTCCATGTCGCGCAACAAGGCATCCATTTCCGGAGCCCGCATCCGCCGACCAGCGCGAATCGATCCGTGACAGGCCATCGTGGCGGCGACGTGATCCAGTTTTTCTCGCAACCCGGTCGCCGTGTCCCACTCGGCCAATTCATCTGCAAGGTCCATGACCATGCCACGGATGTCTGTATCACCCAGCATGGCCGGTGTTTCACGCACGGCAATGGCGCCGGGACCAAAAGCCTCCAGAGACAGCCCGACTGCTTCCAGCTCGTCTGCCCGCTCAACCAGCCGACCCACGTCTTCTTCCGGCATTTCGATGATTTCGGGGATCAACAGAAGTTGACGGGCAATATCCTTCTTCGCCAGCGCTTCCTTCAGCCGCTCATAGACCAGTCGCTCATGAGCGGCATGCTGATCAACGATGATTACGCCATCTTCGGTTTGCGAAATAATGTAGGTCTCATGGACCTGCGCACGGGCAGCCCCCAGAGGCAGCGCCATGCGTGTGGCGTCAAGCGGCCCCTCATGCGCGCGCGCGTCGGCTGACGGATGGATAACACCAGCCAGACCATGCGCCATGTCTCGCGCCAACGCGCCGCCCGCCGCCTCACCGTCTGCAAAGCCGAACATGGCCGGGGTCGATTCCGATCGCAATTCCCTGTCAGACCCCACTTCACCGGGATCGGCGAAGCCTGCTGTCTCCAGCGGACGAAATGCCGCCATATCGAAGCCTGTGCCACGCGCTGCAGCCGCCTGCGGAGATGTCCCATATCCAGCGCCAGGTCGTGAAGAAAACCCTGTTGGCCGCAAGGCATCCAATGCGACCCCCGCATTGGCCGTGGACGAGCGATGGCCCGATTGCACCAGTGCCTGCTTGATCGAACCGACCAGAAGGCCCCGCACGAGTTGGCCATCGCGAAAGCGCACATCCGCCTTGGCCGGATGCACGTTGACGTCGACCAGCGCAGGCAGCAAATCTACAAACAATACGACCACCGGATGCCGGTCGCGCGCCAAAACATCGGCATAAGCACCCCGCAGTCCCGACAGAAGCAGCTTGTCCTTGACTGGCCGGCCATTGACGAAAAAGAACTGGTGCTGTGCATTACCGCGGTGAAAGGTCGGCAGACCAGCAAATCCGGTCAAGCGCACGCCTTCACGCTCGGCATTGATCTCCATCGCATTTTCGATGAAATCTGCCCCAAGGATCTGGGCAATCCGCGCCAGCCGGGGGTCCTCACCGGTTGCGGCCGGCCAGGTGCTGCTGGTCCGGTCGGCGCCCGACAGTGAAAAGCCGATGGTTGGATAGGCCAACGCAATTCGCTTGACGATTTCCGTGATCGCCGTTGCCTCGGCCCGGTCAGACTTGAGAAATTTCAGGCGGGCAGGCGTTGCAAAAAACAGGTCGCGCACTTCCACCTGCGTGCCCTTGTGACGCGCTGCCGGACCGGCCGGCGTCTCAATGCTGCCTTCGATCGCAATTTTCCAGCGCATGGCTCTCGCTGTCGTGGCGGGTCTGAATGCCCAGACGTGCAACAGAGCCAATGGACGGCAAGGCTTCTCCGCGAAATCCGAGAGTGCGAATATCAAACAGGTCCTCCTCGTTGATCTTGGAGGTGCAGTGCCGCCGCACCGCCAGTTCAAGGTCCGTTCGGGTCATGCCACGCCCGTCATCGGACACACGCATCAGCGTTTTGCCACCTGCTGCGGTAACAATATCAACCTGCGTTGCGCCGGCATCCACGGCGTTCTCGACCAACTCCTTGATCACGCTCGCCGGCCGTTCGATGACCTCACCAGCTGCAATCCGGTTGATGGTCTCGTCGCTGAGTTGCCTGACCTGCATTCAAATTCCTTTCGCCGGTTCCAACCGGGGACCGCTTCCTATAGTGTCGCGCCGCAGGCTGACCGATTCAGCCTCAGTTGACCAGTCCTTCCACGTCTCAAGTGACAGAGCATGACATCTTCTTCAAGGCTTCTGATCCCCGGCCTCAGCCACATTGCCGAAAACTACACAGGCATCCTGTCGGATGTCTGGGGCGTTTTGCACAATGGCGTGAGCGCCTTTCCGGCTGCCAGCGAAGCGCTGGCCAATTATCGCAGCAAAATGGGCGGCCATGTCGTCCTGATTACCAACTCCCCTCGCCCTGGACCCGCCGTGCGCACGCAATTGGCCGGGCTTGGCGTTTGGGACGATGCCTATGATGATATCGTGACGTCCGGCGATGTCACGCAAACCTTGCTGCATGATTATAGCGGCAAGAATGCGTTTCACCTTGGCAAGGATGAGGAATTCGGCCTTTACGAAGGTACGGGCGTCCATCTGACCGGGGCTGACGAGGCCGATGTTATCTGTTGCACCGGCCTGGTCAATGATGACACGGAGACCCCGGACGACTACCGCGATCTGCTGGCGGGCTTTGCCAAACGCGGTCTGCTCATGATTTGCGCCAATCCGGACATCGTCGTCGAGCGTGGCGACAGGCTCGTCTGGTGCGCCGGCGCGCTGGCCCGGCTTTATGAAGATCTGGGTGGCAAGATTGCCATTGCCGGCAAGCCACACAAGCCGATCTACGATGAAGCCCGTGCGCGTATGGCAAAAATTCTCGGCCACCAGCCGGACGACCGTAAGTTGCTTGCCGTTGGCGATGGCCTGCCGACCGACATTCGCGGTGCGGTCTCGGAAGATCTCGATGTCCTGTTCATCACCGCAGGCATCCACGGCCCGGATTTCGGCCCGATTGACGCGCCGGAAGAGGCTCTCATTCAAGACCGTCTGCACGGAGAAGGCCTGAAGGCCGTTGCCGCAGTGCCACGACTGGTCTGGTAGACCCCGAAGCAAGATCACCAAACGAAAAAAGGCCGCGGTCCTCAGGACAGCGGCCTTTTTCATATTCTGAATATCTGAGCAGGATCAATCGAACAGCTTGTCGATATCCGCCTGCGCATCTTTCAAAAGATCGTCGACGTCAGACTGGGAAACACCCTCGCCCTCATGCTGCGGACCATGAAGAATGAGTTCGCGTTTGCGACGCTCTTCTTCCGTTTCCTGCTGCTCGCTTTCCATATCGACCGGAATCTTCAGCTTCTCGACGAAAGCGCTGACACGTTCGTCGATGTAATGCAGTGTCGACACAACCTTGGAAATGCGCTGACCTGTCAGATCCTGGAAGGTACAGGCTTCGAAAACCTCGATCATCTTGTCGTTGACCATGCCAACATAAGCATCATGATCGGAGCTGTCGGCGCCCATGATCTCTTCGGCGGCTTCCATGATCGAATTGGTTGCCTTTTCCGTTGCTTCCACGATGGCATCAAGCTCCCGACCAGCGTCGGGGATCTTGTTGTCCTTCATGTCATTGGCGCGCAACTGAACGATTTCGTCTTTCATCCGTGAAATTTCGCGGGCAATCAACGACATCTCATCCATCACGGCCGGGCGCACATTGCGGATAAACTCCTGCATGGAGCCGGACATGATTTCCGCCAGATGCATGACATCATTCAAAGAGACGTCGCCGCCACGCTCTTTGTTGTCCTGCAAAAACTGGATAACCCGCTCAATATTCTCGCTCTCACCCGAAGTCATGAATGCTCCAAACATTGGTGTGCGAACCGCCGCTTGCCGCTTGCGTGCGGAACCATCAGCAATTCATCCGTCGATAGAAAATACGGATTGCCTTCGGCGACAGTCATTGGTCGGAAAGGCAATCCGCGCAAAACCAAAATCAATCGGAGAAGACAGCTTCAATCTTGCCCTTAAGCGTCTGAGCATTGAAGGGCTTCACGATATAGTTGTTCACACCGGCCTTCTTGGCGGCGATAACGTTTTCCGTCTTGGATTCGGCGGTGACCATAATGAACGGTGTCTTGCTCAAGCCCGAATCGGCACGGACCTGCTTCAGCAGTTCGTAACCGGTCATAGGCTCCATGTTCCAATCGGAAATAACCAAGCCGTACTTGCGCTGTTTCATCTTCTCCAGCGCTTCCGTACCGTCGGCAGCGTCATCGATGTTTTCAAAACCAAGCTGCTTCAGCAAGTTCCGGATGATTCGGATCATCGTCTTATAGTCATCGACCACGAGAACCGGCATCTGAAGATCAAGGGCCATTCATCTACTCCATAAATGTCAAGGTGCGCGGCTCTGGCCGTCGGGCCCCGGAAACGCGATATGACGAACAGGAGAGCAACACGTTTGTGTCCTCACCTCCCCAACTTTCAAGAAAAATAAGAGAAGCACCTGAAAAGACCGTTAATGCGAGCCAGTTTCTCTGCCTTGAATGTTTAGAAAATTCATCGAAATTTTCGTGATATTCGCTTTTATTCGGCCGGTTGCGCCTATGGGCCACTTGACTTTCTGTCACCTGCGCACCGTGTCACATTGCCAGTTCCTGCAGGAGACAGTATGAGGATTGCAGCAGAGTGTTGCCATGCACATATGTCAGCACAACCGCCGCCCACAGCGGAATTGACCGGCGAGGATCTCCCAATCTCCCATGCCTGCGCCGTCAAGAAACGGATACAAGAAGGGTCTTGAATGCACGCCTCTCCCACATTTCAATATGTCACGGACCTTGGAGACTTTCCCGAGGCCTTGAAGAAAGGCGTTGTGGCAATCGGCAATTTTGATGGCGTTCATCGGGGACACCGCAGCGTGCTGGAAACGGCTCTCGTGCAGGGCCACGCCCGCGGCTGCCCTGTGTTTGCCATGACATTCGAGCCCCATCCACGCAGCTTCTTTGCACCGGACAAACCGGTCTTTCGCCTGACGCCGCCAGAGGAAAAAGCCGAAGTGATGCGCAAGCTGGGGCTGGATGGCTTGTTGCAGATCGCCTTTACCAAGGAATTTGCAGGTCTCGAAGCCAATCATTTCATCCAAAATATTCTGCTCGACCGGCTGGATATTTCTCATGCTGTCACCGGTTATGATTTTCACTTTGGCAAGGCGCGTCAGGGCACGCCCAGTTTCCTGACAGAATCAGGTGCCACTCATAATTTCGGTGTGACCATTGTCACCGCAGAGCACGATGAAGGCGCACAGGTCATTTCCTCATCGCGCATTCGTCACGCGCTGGCGGAAGGGGATGTCGCGCTTGCCAATGGCCTTCTCGGCTATCACTGGTTCTTCGATGCAAAGGTTCATCACGGCGACAAACGGGGCCGCGATCTTGGCTACCCCACGGCCAACTTGCAGCTGCCTGAGAACGCGCCTCTCAAGCATGGCATTTATGCAGTGAAGGTTCGTATTAACGACACCTATCATGACGGTGTCGCAAGTTTCGGCCGTCGCCCGACCTTTGACAATGGCAAAGCCCTGTTCGAAGTCTTCGTCTTCGACTTCAGGGGCGATCTCTATGACAAGACATTGCGGGTTCACCTCGGCTCTTATTTGCGCGAGGAACTGAAATTCGATGCAGTCGACGCATTGATCGCCCAGATGGACCGCGACAGTGAAGAAGCGCGCGCTGCGCTTGGATCCTTGCAACCCTTAGGCGAACTCGACACCAAGCTCCTGCCTTTCGGATAATCTCGGCAGGACAGCGCCTCGCGCCGTCCCTTTCATGGTGTTTTATGTGCGGGTCGACCGCTCAAGGACCCACCAGCGGCGCACGCCGAGGCACAGGATCAAGAGAGACGCCAACGGCCCCAAAGGCACCCCCACCATGCTGGCCAGAGCGCGCGAGGCAATCGCGCAGATCATCGCGAAAGCAATGATCGTCAGGTCAAAGGGCAGAGTGCGACGCTGATGATGCGCTGCCATGCCAAGTGCGGCGGGCACAGCCAGGATCGCCAGATCATAGGAGAAGACGAAGGGTGTCGACAGTGCAATGCCGCCCATCAAAGTCCAGCCCTTGGTCACCCAGTCTCGCGATTGTCGCCAGATGAGCATGCACACCACCAGCGTCGCCAGCGAAAAAAGCCCCTGCAAACCCATGGCAAGCATGCTGGACAGACCGATTTGCCGGAACCCGGCATAAAACGAAACCATCTTGCTCATGGAGACGAGGCCATGGGTCAGAACCTGCTCGGCAAAATCGCGCTGCACCCAAAAGACCAGCCATGTCTGCTCTCCAAAAACCACAAGGCTGACGAGACACAGTGTCAGCGTGACAACCCCGGCGGCCAGAAAACAGCGCCAATAGCCGCCGGCCAGCAACACAAAGGGAATGAGCAGGCCCAATTGCGGTTTGAACGTCATGAACCCGATCAGCAGCCCTGCCAGAATTTCTCGCCGCGAGCTCAAAGCCCCCAGCACGCCTGCAAAAAGAGCCAGGCTCCACACCCCGTTCTGGCCATGAAAGACAGCAATGAAACTCGTCGGCAAGGCGGCGGCCAGCAAAGCACCATCCAGGAAAAGCTGTCCCCGTGAGCATTTTGGCGATGGCCCGCCGATCCCATAGGTGAAACGATTGCTGACAGAGATTACCAGCGCCCCACAGGCGACCATTGCACAGAGAAGCGCCAGAAGCTCAAAGACAAGAAAAGCGTGTAATCCGCTCAACAGCCCCAGCGGCAAAACCAATAGCAAAAACGTTGGCGGGTAGAAAAAAGCAAAGAAGGGGGCAGCTTTTCCCTGTTGTAACAGATCGGCCTGAAAGGAGCGGAAGGCAGCCGGATCATAGGGAACAAGAGAATGTCCCTGAAGCGCCTGCGCGGCAGCGCTCCAGAAACTCAGAAAGTCATTGGTCACCGTTGTGCCAAACCGCGCCCCGGTTGCGACCGACAAGACACCCGGATAGCCAAAGAAATAGATGAGAACGACGCCATAGGCGAACAGCGCCATGATTGCTGCTGGCAACAGCCTGTCACGCGTTGCCCATGAGCCGGTTTTGAGGGTCTTGCCCAACGTCATTCTTGCGTTCTCCTGACCTCGGCTAAGGCCAAGTCAATTTTCCTACCTCAAAGAAACCGGGCGTGCCAACCCATAAACCGCCCTCCCCCGCACCGATCCGCCGGCCCCCTCGGCCGCGACAAATTCAGCCCTCACGAAAAAGAGGCCACGGAATGGCTTTATTCATCTGCCAAGTGCTGGTATGTCCATGCGCCATGAGTGTTTGTTTCGCAGCCTTGACAGATCGGGCATCGTCCCGGTGTGTTCGAATTATTGGCCCGGCCTGCGGCTAGAGCGCAAACCTGCGCCGCCAAAGGACCGGGAGTATCCTTATCGTTTTGCGGGGCCCCTGCGAAAGCGGCCCGCTTTGTAATTCTGCTTGATGGGATACGCAACCACAACTGCGCCTATCCGACTGGATCCACCGAGTGATGACTGACGACACCAAGACACGCGATTATTCCGAAACGTTGAACCTGCCCAAGACCGACTATCCGATGCGCGCCGGTTTGCCCAAAAAAGAGCCTCAGATCATCGAGCGCTGGCAGCAGATGAACCTGTACGGCAAGCTTCGGGACGCAGGCAAAGGCCGCAACAAATTTGTGCTGCACGATGGACCTCCCTATGCCAATGGTAACATCCATATCGGTCATGCGCTGAACAAGACGCTCAAGGACATCATCACCCGCTCCATGCAGATGACGGGGTGGGATTCCAACTATGTTCCGGGCTGGGATTGCCATGGCCTGCCGATTGAGTGGAAAGTCGAAGAGAAATACCGCTCCAAGGGCAAGAACAAAGACGAAGTACCGGTCAATGAGTTCCGTCAGGAATGCCGTGACTTCGCCAGCCACTGGATCGACGTTCAGAAAAAGGAATTCAAGCGCCTCGGCATCGAAGGAGACTGGGACAATCCCTATCTGACGATGCGGTTTGAAAGCGAAGCCATCATCGCCCGCGAATTGATGAAATTCGCCACTTCCGGCCAGTTGTATCGCGGCTCAAAGCCGGTGATGTGGTCCGTAGTCGAAAAGACAGCGCTCGCCGAAGCCGAAATCGAGTACCACGACCATAAGTCGGATATGATCTGGGTGCGCTTCCCGATCGTCAGCGTTGGCGGCACCGACGAAGCCGCAGCAGAAGAGTTGCTGGACGCTGCCGTTGTCATCTGGACAACGACGCCCTGGACCATTCCGGGCAACCGCGCCGTTTGCTTCTCGTCCGATATTGCCTATGGCATGTACGAAGTGACGCAGGATGGCCTGCCGGACGACAATTGGGTACAGCAAGGCGACCGTCTACTTCTGGCCGATGCACTGGCAGCAGACGTCTTCAAGAACGCAAGAATCGAAAGCTTTAAGAAAGTCCGCTCCGTCACGTCTGACGAACTGGCCACCATGACGCTGGCGCATCCGTATCGGGATCTCGATCTCGGCGGCTATCAGTTCGATATTCCTGTACTGGACGGCGACCATGTCACCGATGATGCGGGCACGGGTTTTGTGCATACCGCACCGGGCCATGGTGCAGATGACTTTGAAATCTGGATGGCGTCCGCACGGGATAACGAAGCCCGCGGGATCGACAGCACGATCCCCTTCACCGTGGCTGATGATGGCTTTTACACCAAGGACGCTCCGGGCTTTGAGGGGCATCAGGTCATCACTCACAAAGGTGAAACCGGCTCGGCCAACAAGGCCAACATCGACAAGCTGAAAGAGGCCGGAGCCCTGATCGGGCTTGGTCGTCTGAAGCATTCCTATCCGCATTCCATGGCGCTCGAAGAAGCCGGTGATCTTCCGCAACACGCCGCAGTGGTTCGTCTATATGGACCGCGACATTGCGGCGGAAGGTGATACGCTGCGCGCTCGGGCGCTCAAGGCCATTCAAGAGACACGGTTTGTGCCGCAAAGTGGCCAGAACCGGCTGCGTTCGATGATCGAAAACCGCCCTGACTGGGTGTTGTCGCGTCAACGCGCCTGAGGTGTGCCGATCACGGTTTTTGTCAATAAGGACAGCCGCGAAGTCCTCAAAGACGAAACCGTCAATGCCCGCATCTATGAGGCTTTCACCAAGGAAGGCGCCGACTCCTGGTTCGAGGATGGTGCCAAGGCGCGTTTCCTTGGAGCAGACTACAAGGCTGATGAGTGGGACATGGTCACCGACATTCTTGATGTCTGGTTTGACAGCGGCTCAACCCATGCTTTCTGTCTTGAACAGCGCGACGATCTGAAACCGTCACGTCAGGGACTTGGCGGAAACGACTACGTCTTGTATCTGGAAGGCTCGGATCAGCACCGCGGCTGGTTCCATTCCTCGCTGCTGGAAAGCTGTGGAACGCGTGGCCACGCACCATATGATTCGGTGCTGACGCATGGCTTCACCATGGCAGAAGACGGTCGCAAAATGTCCAAGTCACTGGGCAATCAGGTGTTCCCGCAAGACATCATCAAGCAGTATGGCGCTGACATCCTACGTCTGTGGACTGCGTCCTGTGACTATTCGGAAGATCAGCGTCTGGGTGATGAAATCATCAAGACCAGCGTCGACAGCTATCGCAAGATGCGCAACACGCTGCGCTGGATGCTGGGATCTCTCAGCCATGATGCCGGATCAGAGATTGCCGTTGAAGACATGCCCGAGTTGGAGCGTCTGATGCTGCACCGATTGGCAGAGCTGGACGACCTGGTGCGCAAGGCTTACTGGAATTTCGATTTCAAGCGCGTTGTGCATCACCTGTTCAACTTCATGACGCTGGACCTGTCGGCCTTTTATTTCGATATCCGCAAGGATGCGCTGTATTGTGATCCACAGACGTCTGTGCGCCGTCAGGCATCGCTTCAGGTTATCGACAAGCTGTTCCGCTGCATTGTCACGTGGCTTGCGCCAGTCATGCCCTTTACCGCCGAAGAGACCTGGTCCTCGCGCTATGGCGAGGACAGCTCAGTGCATCTCGAACAGTTTCAGAATGTGCCACAGGCATGGCTGAATCCGGAGCTTGCGGCCAAGTGGGACAAGATCCGCACGGTGCGTCGCGTGATCACCGGAGCACTTGAAATCGAGCGTCGCGAAAAGCGCATCGGCTCATCTCTGGAAGCGCACCCGGTGGTGCATGTCACCGACGCGACCCTGATGGAAGCGCTGCAAGGCAAGGACATGGCCGATATCGCCATCACCAGCCAGTTGACGCTGACATCTGATGCAGCCCCTGAAACAGCCTTCCGTCTGGACGACACGCCTGACGTGGCCGTTGTTCCAGGTCTGGCGGAAGGGACCAAATGCGCTCGGTCCTGGAAAGTACTGCCGGAGGTTGGCACCGATCCCGACTATCCTGAAGTTACGCTTCGGGATGCTGACGCACTGCGCGAGTGGGATGCCTCCCACGCCGCAGCCTGACAACGGCACAGGAAAAGCAATGACCGATATGACCAAAGCGACCTCGGATGCCTCAAGCCCTTTGACCTGGCTTTGGGGAAAACACAGCCGTCTGGTTTTGAGCCTGGCCGTGATTGGGGTGATCCTCGATCAGGCCAGCAAGCTTTGGGTTCTGCATGGACTGGACCTCGCATTGCGCGGCCCGGTCCACCTGCTGCCGGCGCTTGATCTCGTGCTGGTATGGAATCGTGGCATCTCGTATGGTCTCTTCCAGCAAAACTCCGGCGAAGGGCGCTGGCTTCTGGCGCTCGTCACGCTTGTTGCCGCTATTGTGCTGTGGATCTGGTCGGCCCGTGTCCATAGTCGCTTTCTGGCCATCGCCATGGCGCTGCTGATCGGTGGCGCGATTGGCAATGGCATAGATCGTGTCGCTTATGGGGCCGTGGTGGACTTTGTTCATTTCCACATGGGCGATTTTTCGTGGTACGTCTTCAACTTGGCGGACGTGGCCATCGTTGCCGGAGTGATCGGTCTGCTGTATGACGGAATTCAAAGTGGTCGTAACAAAGCCGCAAAGCACAACTAGAGCGCGTCATGCGTGATGGAAAAGTCTTTTGCGACTGACCGACAGACTGCACACTGTTGAAAGCTTCGTGGAATGGACGTTCAATCGACACGAACAGGGGGATCCGATTTGTTGCGGACGGTCTTGAAAAAATTTGCAGGGCTAGCTTTTGGCGCGGCTGCCGTAGCATCGCTGGCCGGCTGTCAGGCCGCCGATGGCACTAAGCAGGCTCCCGATGTTGCGCTGGTAGACAGCATCATGTCTGGCCTTGGTGCGGTGGATCCGCATCAAAAGCCGATTGAGTACAAGCCACGCGCACCGCTTGCCATGCCTGCCAACACGTCCAATCTGCCTGCGCCCGAAACACGGGTCGCAGAAGATGACAAGTCGAACTGGCCGAAAAAAGCACAGAACCGGGATCTGGAACGCGTCAAACAGCTTTATGCCGGTACAGCCCGCAAGCATGACAAGCCTTTGACCCCAGAACAGATGCGCGGCGTCAACATTCGCAGTGCGGCCAAACGCAACCCGGCGGTCGAACAGCGCCAGCAGGACATTTCCTCAGGCAGCCTTATGACCTCTGCCGAAATGCGCGCTCAGAACGGCGACGCAAAGGCTCTGGACCAGAAGAGTGTCAAAGGGGCACAGGCGGACGGACTGCAACGCAAATACCTGACGCAGCCGCCATCTGATTATAGCCAGCCTTCGCCCGATGCACCGATGCCGACCACGGTTCAGGATGCCAAGCACAAGGATACGAAGGGCGTTTACGACAAGCCTCTCGATATGAAGTGCCTGGAAAACAGCGGCGGCGACTGCCACCGCGGCAATCAGTAAATTCTCATCGCCTTTCCGCGATCATGTACTGGAAAAGCCTGCCCTTGTGGCGGGCTTTTCTTTTTTAAGCTCCCGGTCTCAAAAAACCCAAAATCCCGTGATGCGTCTGGAGAGGATAACAGGAGGGCCTTATATCTTGAGGACCACCATAGAGAATGGCCAGCGTTGCCGGTTCGGACGCGCTGCCATCCCGAACACCGACATGGAGACCGTAGTGCCCCTCGACACACCCAGCGATCAGTCCATGCGCCGAAGAAGGCGCGGACTGCGACTGACCTCCGCTCTCGTATTCACAAGCCTTACCTTCGCGCATCCTGGCCTCAGCCTTGCCGCGACAACGTCGCCGCAAACGACCAAGGACACAGCCACCGTTCCGGCAACAGACGCAGCGCCAGAGGAAACCACTGCCCCTGCTGCGAAGACACCGGAGCCTAAGGCGGAAAAAGCCGCAGAATCAAAAATCCCGAAG
The DNA here is from genome assembly GCF_055809635.1 of Roseibium sp. 10G30-5. Taxonomy (NCBI): domain Bacteria; kingdom Pseudomonadati; phylum Pseudomonadota; class Alphaproteobacteria; order Hyphomicrobiales; family Stappiaceae; genus Roseibium; species Roseibium sp. 10G30-5. The sequence goes on along the minus strand of NZ_CM147918.1, from coordinate 2,963,100 downwards.
CCAAAGTCGAGCGCTGAAAAAGCCCCGACACCCAAAGCGTCGCCGATCAAGGCAGACGAGGCCGCTGCCAGTGCAGTACCCTCCGAAAAGACGGAGGCTAAAGCGACCGCCAAGGCACCATTGATCGGTCCCCATGCCAAGCATTACGTTCTCAAGAATGGCCTTGAACTGGTTGTGATCCCGGATCATCGCGCACCGGTTGTGACCCACATGGTCTGGTACAAGGTCGGGGCAGCCGATGAGGTCCAAGGCAAGTCCGGTTTGGCGCATTTCCTTGAGCATCTGATGTTCAAGGGCACCAAAAAGCATCCGGATGGACAATTCTCCAAGATCGTTGCCGATTTGGGTGGCCAAGGAAAATGCTTTCACGACCAACGATTACACCGCATTTTTCCAGCGCGTTGCCAAGCAGCACCTGAAGCTGATGATGCAGCTTGAAGCAGACCGTATGACGCACCTGGTGCTGACCGACAAGGTCATCAATCCGGAACGCCAAGTGGTGCTGGAAGAACGCCGAATGCGCGTTGAAACCGACCCGGCCTCCCGCTTGCGCGAGACGCTCAACGCCGTGACCTTCGTCAACCATCCTTATGGCACCCCGACCATCGGCTGGACCAAAGAGGTCGAAGGCCTGACACGACACGATATTCTGGCGTTCTACCGGCATTACTACACACCCAACAACGCCATTGTCGTTGTTGCAGGGGACGTGACCCCGGCAAAGGTGCTGAAACTCGCGGAGGAAACCTATGGCAAGGTCAAGGACCGGTCTCATCTGTCGCCGCGCGTGCGTCCGGAAGAACCAAAGCTGCCGGGCCAGCGTCAGGTATCTCTCAGCGATCCCCGCGTAAAGCAGGAAAGTGTTACCATGACCTGGGTTGTACCCAGTGATCACACAGGCAAGGGCAACACGCCGGAAGCACTGGACCTGTTGTCCTATATCCTTGGCAATGGACCGACCAGCCGCCTGCACAAGAGCATGGTGCTGAGCGATCGCAGCGCATTGGATGCAGGCAGTTACTACCAGAGCACCGCACTGGATCAGGGCACCTTTACGGTTTATGCCGCCCCGCGTGACAACCACACGCTGGGTGAAATGCAAAGTCAGTTGAAGACCCAGTTACACAAGATCCTGACAGATGGCGTCACTCAACAAGAACTGGACAAGGCGAAGCACAGCTTCACCGCCAGTGCCATCTACAGTCAGGACAGCCAGCAGTCTCTGGCCCGCCTCTTTGGCAGCGCTTTGGCGACCGGCCAGACCATGAGACAAGTTCAGACCTTAGCCAGCACGCATTGATGCGGTCACACCACAGGACATTCAGAAGGCCGCCCGCGCATATCTCGCCGGTTCGCCGGTGGTCGGGCTTTTGAAACGCGCCCCTGCCCCCGACAAGACCTCGAAGCCAACCGGTGCAAAGGACAAGTCGTAATCATGCTGCATTCCATGAAACATTTCCTGATGAGCGCGCCGCGCGTCGCAACGGCAACGCTTGCCCTTGTCGCAACCCTGACCACCACACCAGCCTGGGCCATGACCGTGCAAAAGGTCACCAGCCCCGGCGGCATTACCGCGTGGCTTGTCGAAGATCACACAATTCCGATGATCTCGATGAATTTCTCGTTCGAGGGCGGCTCAACACAGGACCCGGACGGCAAAGCCGGACTGACCCGTCTTCTTGCCGCCACGCTGGACGAAGGTGCTGGCGACATGAAGTCACAGGCCTTTCAGGCGAAGCTGGAAAGCAACGCCATCAGCCTTGGCTATGACACCGGCAAGGACCACTTCTACGGCTCCCTCAAGACACTGACCCGCGACAAGGAGACTGCTTTCAACCTGTTGGGCCTGTCGTTGACCAAGCCACGGTTTGATCAGGACCCCATCGACCGCATGAAAGCAGATCTGACTGCAGGCATTCGCCAGAGCAATGAAGATCCTGATACCATCGCTTCGCGCAAGCTGCTGAAAGCCATGTTGGGCGACCACCCCTATACGTCACCAACGGACGGGACGGAAGCCAGCCTGAAGACAATCACCCATGACGATCTGGTGTCTCAGAAGCAGAAGCTGCTGACGACCACAGGCCTGCATATTGGTGTGGTTGGCGATATTGATGCCAAGGCGCTGGCTCCGATGCTGGACAAGGTTTTCGGCAAACTGCCCAAGACTGGTGATTTGAAATCCGTACCGGAGATCAAGCCTACAGGTTGGCAAGACCGTCCTCACCAACATGAAGATCCCGCAAGCAAAAATCGTCTTTGGCCTGCCCGGCCTGACCTATCATGATCCGGGCTATCAGGCAGCTTATGTGATGAACCACATTCTGGGCGGCAGCACCTTCAGCTCATGGCTTTACGAGGAAGTACGTGAAAAGCGTGGGCTGACCTATGGGGCCTACACCAGCGTGAACCCGTATGAGCACGGCGGTCTTCTGCTCGGCAGTGCGGCCACGCGACCGGGAAAAGTTGACGAGACCTCGAAGGTCATCCGCGAGCAGATCAAACGGATGGCAGACAAAGGACCGACGCAGACCGAGTTGGACGATGCCAAGAAATACATCACCGGCTCCTACGCCTTGCGCTTCGATACGTCCGGCAAGATCTCGCAACAGCTCGTCGCCATTCAGGACGCAGGCCTGAGCAAGGACTACATTGAAAAGCGCAACGACATTATCAATGCCGTCACGCTGGAAGATGTGAAGAAAGTGGCCAAACGTCTGCTCAAAGACAAAGCTCCTGACGTGTCCATCGTTGGGCCTGATGTTGAAGGCAAAAGCCTCGACGCTCAATAACGGGCGACGCGCGCATCGCGCAAACTGAGTATCCCCGACAGCCGGGATATATATCTCACTCAAACACAAAAAGGCCGGTCCCACGGAAGCGGGGCCGGCCTTTTCAGTGATGGATTATCTAACGATTGCACCTGTGCATACCGTTACCCAGGAATAGCACGCACCTTCATGCCGAGACCGAAGTGACGTTTGGTGGCTATGGCGGATAAGGCTGTGGCGGACCCAGACGCGTTGCTGCTCTTTGCCCTTCTCTGCAAGAGAGGGCAAAGAGCAGCAACGCGTTCACTTTCGATTGTCTGAAGAGACGTCTTTAGCTGGCAGCACGCTTGTTTGTTGAAGGCGCGGGCGCGCCCTGAAGGATCTCGGCGCGAACCGGACGTGGCTGTGAAAACAGATTGCCCTGTGCCAGTGAAACTTCAAAATCCAGCAATTCGACCACCTGAGATTCCGTTTCGACATGATCGGTGATCAGGGTCATGCCATAGCGATGCAACAGATCGCCAAAGTCAGCCGGATGAATATGGCCATGCAGTGTGCTGCGACGACCAATCAGATAATCCGCGTGCAGCTTGGCATACTTGAAGCCGCGCTGCGCCCAGGCGCGGAAATCCATCCGCATATCGGAAATGCCATCTATAGAGAACGAGAAGCCCAAATCGCGCAGGGCATTGAGACTTTCCATCTCGACAACGCTCATTTGCGCCACATCGTCCTGCCGGAATTCAAAGACGATGATGTCGGCCATCGACCTGTTGTTGGTGATGAACTCGAGGAAGCCGGGAAAGAAGGTCTCATCAACCAGCGTCAATGACGAGATGTTGCAAAACAGAGCCGTGTTGCGGTTGCGCGACGTCAGCCGCTTGGCCACCTGAATGGCGCGAAACAGCAGAAGATTATCGATGCGGGCGATAAAGCCACTGCGCACCGCTTCCGGCAGAAACACTTCTGCGGAAATGGATTCACCGCGGGCATCACGCAACCGCGTATAAGCTTCGTAGAACTTCACCTTAGCGCTGAGGCAGAGTGACAATGGGCTGCAAGAACAGATCGGCCCGGTTGGCATTGAGCGCGGAGCGAATGACTTCCCGCATCGCCAGATCCGGCGCGTTCGCATCCGCATTCGCGTTCGCCACGGCAGGCGGACCGTCACGGGTCACGTAGTGTTCCTGCCGATGCGTGGTCTGGGTGCTATGCCGACGAGTTTCCTCCCGCTGCAATTCTACTCTTGCAGACCCTTGCAGGGAGGCTGTGGAAGCCGGCTGATGCGGCGACTGGGTATAGCCGACTTGCGGCACCTCGACACGCGGGGGCAGGGCTGCGACATTTTGTTGGACATCCGAAATCAGACTGTCCTGATCATCTACACGCCCCTCAATTTCAGACATGGCCTCGGCCATCTGTTTGACCAGCGTGCCGAACACCTCGACCTCGGCAAACAGCGGGTCGATTTCCTCGCGAATGCGACGCGACACATTGCCTTCAACGCCATTGAGGCGGCCATCGAGATTTTCCATGTCGTCATCCAGATCAGCAATCCGGTCTTCCAGACGCTCCACCGCCTCGCTGACATCACCGCGTTCGCGGGACTTGTTGATCATGATATGGCAGACGACCAGGTACACATGAGCGCGAGCGACATGGAGATCGCTTCACCAACAGGCCGCCCGAACTGATACACCAGAACGACACCCGCCGAGCCCGCAATGACGGCCATGCAGATCATGATGAAAATGGTCGCGGTGCGCCCCATGGCAAACTTAAGCTCTCAACTCGAATCACAACTTGGCATTAATAATGCCTTAATAATTGACCTGTTCCGACTCCCTCCTCCCCTAACGTCGAGTTTAAGGGAGCTTGTCCCCGGATATGACACCGGAGCGCCTGGCAGACATCTATGAACAGCACAAAGAATACATTTGATTCACCATACCGAAAAGCCATGAGAAAAACACGGTCAAGTGCTTACATATCCCGGCCAAAAATCTCGGACAGGCAGGACGCGATGCAACCACGCGCCGTTGAACGCAACCATGCCGGATCCCTCTGCGGCAACACCGTCAAACACGCTGATCAACAATCAGAGACACCGCAAGAGCAGGCAGGGCGTCCACATTTTACCCGCAGATATTAACAACTGTCATTTTTGACAGTCACTACCCCCAGAAAAAACGCTTACAGGATGATGCGCCAAGAAGCGGCTAGGCACCTTTAACAGGGGGTTTTTTCCGCCGGATTTCCGTCATTTTCATATATTTCCCGCCCGCACCGAAGGGCGAATTGCCGCCATCAAAGCCAGTAACTTATGGTTAACAAATTCTTGCCAGAATTATGAAAGTTCACCATTCTGCCCCGTGACAACCCTTTGTTTACCGTAATCAGGGAATGATCACATTGGTCCATGCATCAGATCTTTAAAGGAAATTTTTAAATCATATGACACGGGGGCACCCATCAATGGGGAGTGATCAGGATCGTGATGAATCCGTTACAGTTAGAATTCTCGACTCGTCGCAGGCAGAAGCCGTGCGCACGGCCGCAGTCACTGCAAAGTTGCCTGTCGATTGTGATGAACCGATAATTTATGACACGTCTGACGCCTGCCTTGACGCGCTAGAGCGCAACAATACCGACATTTTGATCCTTGATCTGGAGGCCATCGGCGGGGACACAGGCCTTGAGCCGTTCGCCGTTCGCTGCCCGTCCAGCGTTATCATCGCCATCTCCGCCATTGGGTCCGTATCCCGTGCCGTCAGCGCCATGCGCTCCGGGGCTCATGACTTTCTGGCAAAGCCTTTTTCACTCGACGCCCTCAGCTCGAAGATTTCGTTCCAGCTGGAACAGCGCAAGCCCTTCATGGCACGCAAGCAGCGACAGATGACCTCCGACGTGTCGCAATCCGCCAAGGCCGACCCTATCGTCGCCGCCAGCCACGAGCCAATCCATGCGCCCGGCGCCCTGGCCGGCTACGCCGGTCTTATCGGCGCCTCCGATGCCATGCAAAACATCTTTGGCCAGATCAAGCGCATTGCCCCCTCTACCGCTCCGGTTTTCATTCTCGGAGAATCCGGCACTGGCAAGGAACTCTGCGCTCAGGCTGTCCACATGGCGTCTGAACGCAAGTCCAGACCTTTCGTGACGCTCAATTGCGCAGCGATCCCGCAGGAAATGATTGAAGGCGAGATTTTCGGCCAGAACGGCAACGGTTTTAGCGCCGGGCTCGATGGCCAGCCAGGCGCTGCCGAAAGAGCCGAAGGCGGCACACTCTTTCTCGACGAAATTGCCGAGATCGAAATGCCTCTGCAAGCCAAGCTCTTACGCTTCCTGCAGACCGGCTCGTTTCAAAGGCTTGGCGACACGACGGATCGGCATATTGATGTGCGCATTATCTGCGCCACCAACCGTGATCCAATGGCGGAAATCGCGTCGGGCCGTTTCCGCGAAGATCTTTTCTATCGGCTGCACGTGCTGCCGATCCATCTCCCCCTTGCGCGACAGACGCGATGACATCGTTCCGCTGGCACAAGAATTCCTGAGCCGCTTTTCTCAAGAAGAGCGCCGTAATTTCAAAGGCTTCGATGCCGACGCAGAGCTTTCTCTACTGGCCTACACATGGCCGGGCAATGTACGTCAACTGGAAAACACCATCCGGCAGATCGTCGTGATGAATGAAGGCCAGTTCGTCACCTTGCACATGCTGCCGTTGATGATCCGCGATTCATCGGCCCGCAATCCGGCGATTGTCGACATCTCCCGCGAGCGCGCCCGGACCCAAACCAATATCCGCCCGTTTTCGTCCATCGAGCCCCTGTGGGCGCAGGAACGCCGCATCATTGAGGACGCACTCACGGCCTTTGACGGCAACATCGCCATGGCGGCGGCGGCACTGGAAATCAGCCCGTCGACAATTTATCGCAAGCGTCAGTCCTGGCAGGAACGCGGCGCGTAAGCTGCGCTCCGCATCTTCCTTTCCCCTCCGCAAAAACAACAGTGTTTACGGTAAACTCAACCGAAACACTGTTGTGTGACAGTTCTACTTGCTCAGGAAACCTGAGCATCCTATACGGACATCATGTTTTGTGCGGCCTTTTCAAGGCCATGTCGGCTGGGGAGCTGAAAAATGACACTTCGAAATCTCTTTTGCGTGCTGCTCGCAGTCACCACGATGGGCTTCTCGGCAACCGCCTCGGCGGCCCAACAAGAGCCGGATAGCGTTGGCATTTCGGTTCCCCTGACGCAAGCGCAACAAGCGCTGGACGATGCTTGGAGCAAGGCCCCTCTCGGATTTGCGAAAGCCTTTTTTGTAGAAAACCCGGCAACGCGCTATGGTGCCTATGAAAAGCGCAGCTCGGCAAGCTTTGCACCGCAAGATCCGATGTATATTTATGTCGAGCCAGTCGCCTATACGCTGAAGGTGATCGATGACACCTATAGCTACAAGTTGACTGTCGACTATCGCCTGCTCAATACGTCCGGACAGGTCCTGGCCAAGCAGGATGATTTCGCCACTTTTTCGGAAACCACCAAATCGCCGCGCCATGAGTTGATGAATGCCCTCAGCTTTCGCTTCGCCGGGCTTCCCGAAGGACATTACACCCTTCGCCTCATTTATCGCGATATCCTGAGCGAGAAGACAGCACAACTCGATCTGCCTTTGACCATCGCCGCTGCCGACTAATCTGACCTAACGGCACAACGTCTGGCGTCTCAGGTCAAGTGCGCCCAGTTGCGCAGCCAGCCAGACACTAAAAAGCCTCATTGAAATTCTATTTTTTATCTCTCGCCCGTTGACAACACTGCGGGTCAATCCTAAATCAATGGCGCTTGTTAGCACTCGCCGTGAGGGAGTGCTAATTGCCGTAGATCCTCCGTGGATCTGCGATCTTTCGCATTAGTTTTATCATGCCTGCACGCTGCCTGTAGTGGGGGCGTGCCACATGAGAGGAAAGAGCCAAAATGACATTTCGTCCACTGCACGACCGTGTCGTTGTTCGCCGCGTAGAATCTGAAGAGAAGACCGCTGGCGGCATCATCATTCCGGACTCCGCCAAGGAAAAGCCGCAAGAAGGCGAAATCGTTGCTGTTGGCAACGGCGCCCGCGACGACGCTGGCAAGGTTGTTCCGCTTGAAGTCAAGGCCGGTGACCGCGTTCTGTTCGGCAAATGGTCCGGTACTGAAGTCAAGATCGACGGCGAAGACCTGCTGATCATGAAAGAGTCCGACATCATGGGTGTGCTTGCGTAATTTCACGCGCCCCCAAACTTTGTCGATTTGACACGAAACTCTCAAAACAAGTGAGACGTAAAAATGGCTGCCAAGGAAGTAAAATTCTCTTCTGACGCCCGCGACCGCATGATCCGCGGTGTGGACATTCTTGCAAACGCCGTAAAAGTTACTCTCGGCCCGAAAGGCCGTAACGTAATCCTCGACAAGTCCTTCGGCGCTCCGCGCATCACCAAGGACGGCGTTTCTGTTGCCAAGGAAATCGAACTCGAAGACAAGTTCGAAAACATGGGCGCACAGATGGTCAAGGAAGTCGCTTCCAAGACCAATGACATCGCTGGTGACGGCACGACGACCGCGACCGTTCTGGCTCAGGCCATCGTCAAGGAAGGCGCAAAGTCTGTTGCTGCCGGCATGAACCCGATGGATCTGAAGCGCGGTGTTGATCTTGCTGCTGCAGAAGCCGTCAAGGCTCTGATGGCTGCTTCCAAGGACATCACCACGTCGGAAGAAGTTGCACAGGTCGGCACGATCTCTGCAAACGGTGATGCACAGGTCGGCAAGGACATTGCCGAAGCTATGCAGAAGGTTGGCAATGAAGGCGTCATCACGGTTGAAGAAGCCAAGTCGCTGGAAACCGAACTTGAAGTCGTTGAAGGCATGCAGTTCGACCGCGGCTACCTGTCGCCTTACTTCGTGACCAACGCAGAAAAGATGACCACGGACCTCGAAAAGCCGTACATCCTTCTCTTCGAAAAGAAGCTTTCCAACCTGCAGGCAATGCTGCCGATCCTGGAAAGCGTTGTTCAGTCCTCGCGTCCGCTGCTCATCATTGCAGAAGACGTTGAAGGCGAAGCTCTGGCAACTCTCGTCGTCAACAAGCTGCGTGGCGGCCTGAAGATTGCTGCTGTCAAGGCTCCAGGCTTCGGCGATCGCCGCAAGGCAATGCTGGAAGACATCGCGATCCTGACCGGCGGTACGGTTGTTTCCGAAGACCTCGGCATCAAGCTCGAAAACGTCACGCTCGACATGCTCGGCACAGCCGACAAGGTTTCCATCACCAAGGAAACCACGACGATCGTTGACGGGGCTGGCGAAAAGGCTGGTATCGAAGCTCGCGTTTCCCAGATCAAAGCTCAGATCGAAGAAACCACTTCCGATTACGACCGCGAAAAGCTGCAGGAACGTCTTGCCAAGCTCGCTGGCGGTGTTGCCGTGATCCGCGTTGGCGGTGCTACGGAAATCGAAGTGAAGGAAAAGAAGGACCGCATCGACGACGCCCTCAACGCAACACGCGCTGCTGTTGAAGAAGGTATCGTTCCCGGTGGTGGTACGGCTCTGCTTCGCGCCAAGAAGGCCGTTGAAGGTCTGGCATCCGACAACCCGGACATTCAGGCTGGTATCAAGATCGTTCTGCGCGCTCTTGAAGCTCCGATCCGTCAGATCGCAAGCAACGCTGGTGTCGAAGGCTCCATCGTTGTTGGCAAGATCCTGGAAAACGACGACGAAACGTTCGGCTTCGACGCTCAGAACGAAAAGTTCGTCAACATGATCGAAGCTGGCATCATCGACCCGACCAAGGTTGTTCGTACGGCTCTTCAGGACGCAGCTTCGGTTGCCGGCCTGCTGATTACCACTGAAGCCATGGTTGCAGAACTGCCGAAGAAAGACGCTCCGGCAATGCCTGCTGGTGGCGACATGGGCGGTATGGGCGGCATGGGCGGCATGGGCTTCTAAGAAGCCTTCAGCCCACGCTGAACGAGTTTACGGAAAGGGCGGTCTTCGGACCGCCCTTTTCTTTTGGCACAAAGCCTGATCACATCGATCAAAGGCTTGACCCTTTTTTCCTTTTCACGGCAATGGGCAAGCGATGTGCCCCTCCCCGACACAGAAGACCTCATCATGAGCCTTGACTGCCCAGAAAGAAATCGCCCTCGAATATGCCGACCAACTGGAAGCCCTTAGCTCCCGTTTCAGTGCAACGCTATTTTTCCGGGGCTTCCCTGCGCAAGTCCGGCGTTCAATTCGCATTCGTGAGCGAAGGCACCTTGTATATGAAAGTCGATGATGCCTTCCGCCCCCGATTCCAGGAGCATGGGGCACAACCTTTCACCTACACAAAACGCAGCGGCACCGTGATCATCGAGAGCTACTATACCGTTCCCGAAGACGTCCTGGATGATCCAGAAGCGCTGCAAGACTGGGCCTGACGGGCCTTCTATGCAGCCAGCAAGGCACAAGCCCCGGCGGACGACCCCTTCTCTCTCGATTTTTAACGCGCGCTCTCCGGATCTCAACTGGGTACGCTCAAGAATTGTCTCCGTGACAAACCCACAGATGCGAAGGCTGCGAAACCCAATACAATCGCGCCGCTGGTCACTGCGTCCGGCTTTTCTGTTGTACGTTTTCCCTGAAGAGCGCCCTTCACCACCTTCATAACCCTGGACCCTGCCTTGCCAACCGGATCGTATTCGCCTGTCGCTTTTCTCGCCCGCTTGTCAGATGATGCCCGTGGCGCCGTGTTCATGACACTCGCCATGGCCGCCTTTGCGCTGGAAGATATGGCGGTGAAGGCCTCTTCGCAGGATATTCCGATCGGTCAGGCAGTCGCCATGTACGGCTTTGTCGGCACGCTTGCCTTCGCGGCGATTGCCCGCAGCCAGGAAAACGGGCTTTGCACCCAGCCATCCTGTCGCATGTCATGATCATCAGGTCGGTCTGCGAAATCAGCGGCCGTCTGTTTTATGCGCTCGCCATTGCGCTGACGCCGCTGTCCAGTGCATCGGCTATTTTGCAAGCCACACCGCTGATTGTAGCGCTTGGGGCTATTCTGTTCTTTGCCGAAACCGTCTCGCTGCGTCGCTGGCTGGCCATCTCAGCGGGCTTTGTCGGTATCTTGTTCATCCTGCGGCCCGGGCTCGACAGTTTCCAGCCCAACTCGATCTTTGCAGTTCTCGGCACAATCGGCTTTGCCGGGCGCGATCTGGCGACACGCGCCTCGCCTGTGTCCATGTCCACTTCACAGATTGGCGTGCTGGGCTTCACCATGCTGACAATTGCAGGTCTTGTGCTGCTGGCCTTTTCTGATGGCGTCATGGCCTTGGCCACATGCGTTGACCTGGGCTGCGCTTGCCTGCGCCATGATCTTCGGCGGACTGGCCTACAATGCCCTAACACTGGCCATGCGCACCGGACGCATTTCCGCGGTCTCACCCTTCCGCTATTCACGACTGTTGTTCGCTCTGATCCTCGGGGTTGCCGTTTTCGGCGAACGCCCGGATGTCTTCTCCCTGATCGGCAGCGCCATTATCGTGGCAAGCGGCGTCATGGTGCTGCGGCAGAAGCGCTGACCCACGGCACGAAAAACCCGGCCCAAAGGACCGGGTTTTCTATCACCAGCGTCTAAAAGCTCATTTGCAGATCAATCCCGAGCAGGAATGTTGATTGCCTTCTGGCTGGACGGGCGCGCCAGACAGGCTTCGTACCAACGCATAACGTTCTTGCGGCTGGACAGCTCGACCAGGTCAGGCGCTTCGTAAAACTTGATGATGCAATATACCCACGGCCAGATAGCCATATCGGCAATGCTGTAAGCATCGCCAACCACGAAATCATGGCCTTCGAGCTGCTGATCCAGCACACCCAACAGACGCTTCACCTCATTGACGAAACGCTCCAGCGGGCGCTTGTCTTCAATCTCTTTGCCGGCAAACTTGTAAAAATAACCAAGCTGACCCGGGATTGGACCAAAGCCGCCCATTTGCCACATCAACCACTGAATGGTCTCGTATCGCACAGCCGGATCATCCGAGAGGAACTGACCCGACTTTTCCGCCAGATAGATCAGGATGGCACCGGTTTCCCAAATGCCCAGCGGCTTGCCTCCGGGGCCAGCCGGATCGATGATCGCCGGAATCTTGTTGTTGGGATTGAGCGACAGAAATTCCGGTGACATCTGATCCTGCGCCCCAAAATCCACCTTATGGGGTTCATAAGCGAGACCGGCCTCTTCCAGCATGGCAGAAATCTTGATGCCATTGGGGGTCGGCAGCGAATAAAGCTGGATTCGATCCGGGTGTTCGGCTGGCCATTTCTCGGTAATCTTGAAGCCGCTAAGATCGCTCATGAAGTATCCTTTCGAAAAAACTTGGCTCGGTCCGCCAGATACCAGCAGTATCGCAAACCGATTGTCACGTCAGACGTAGGTGATTGTGCCGGAATTCCAAGGCTTAAGCCGCCTTTAATCTCAAGGTCGACACAAGACCGCTGCCTTTTTTGGCAAGCGCATCGCACGCATACACTTGCCAGATTGAGCGGAACTGAGTAGGCGTAACGCTGCTCGACAGAAAGGTCTTTCCATGAGTGACGACGTACGTCTTGAACGCCTTGAAACCGATCTGGCTCATGCCAACCGCACCATCGACGACCTCAACCAGGTGATCATTGATCAGGGCAAGCAGATTGACCGGCTGGCAAGTCGGCTGAATGCCATGACAGACCAGATGGAAGAGCTGTTTGATACCATGTCACCCGGGCATGAGGCGACCAAGCCCCCACACTATTGACCCCTGAAAGCGGGCCTGTGCGACGGCAGACCACTCGACAATTCCTCGGCCATTATACAATCAACAGCGTGTTGGATCAGCCGAACAGCAGGGCAATCAACCCGAGGCTGATACCAGCGAGGCACAGGATCGACAGGGCTGCGGTGGCAACCACCTTGCCACTCGCATGAGACAGACTACGGATGTCAACTCCCAACCCCAGAGCTGCCATCGAGACAACCGTCAAGATGCTTGAAACATGGCTCATATCGGTCACGGTGCCATCTGGAATAGCGTTCAACGATCTCAAGCCCATCATCAACCCAAATCCGACAATGAACCACGGCACAATGTGCTTGATCGAGATGCGATGCCCGGCTGCGCGGTCTTCGGTGCGAGCCGTCAGAATGCCCAGCGCGAACAGGATCGGGCCGAGCGTCATGACTCTTATCAGCTTCACCAGTGTCCCAGTCTGCACCGCAATCACACCACCGGGTTGGGCGGCAGCCAGAACCTGCGGAACGGCATAGACTGTCAAGCCTGACAAGATGCCGTATTGAGTCCCTGTAAGAGACAGCAACGGCAGACAAAGGGGCAGCAAAAGTACCACGATGACACCAAGGACCGCTGTAAAAGCAATGGCAGCAGCCACATCTTCTCCTTCGGCCCGGATAACCGGAGCCGCAGCCGCAATCGCCGAGTTTCCGCAAATCGAATTGCCGCAGGCCACCAAAACCGCAAGCTTGTGGTGCAATCCGAGACCACGTCCAATGCCGTAACTGATCAAAATGGCCATGGCGACCACACCGACGATGCCGATCACCAATCCAGATCCGGCCGCCTCAAGGGCATGAACACTGATCGAGCCCCCGAGAAGGACAATTGCCACCTCGAGCAGGATCTTCGCCGAAAAGTGAATGCCGGGTTCGAACCGTCCGGGAATGTAAAAGGCAGAGCGCACCAGCACCCCAAGGAGAATGGCAAGCACCAGATTTTCCAGCGGTGCGGCGCCAGAGAAAATCTCCCGCTCCAGCGCTTCCCCGGCATAGGCGACAACGGAAACCCCCGCAGATAAAAGCACTCCAGGCAGAAGTTTTGTCAGCCCCTGCTGACTGCGCATATAGGGGGTCGTCAGGGAAAGATTTCGCATGATTCATTACTCTCATTGTGCGAGAGAATAAGTGACATGCGCTATTGTGGACTTCTATCGAATAATATTTTACGTTTCGTTCATTTAGAGCGAACGATTACCCTATGATGACCTTCGAACAGCTTTCCATTTTCATAGCCGTTGCCGAGCGTGAACATCTCACGCGCGCTGCGGAGGCTTTGAATTTGACGCCCTCTGCTGTCAGTTCCGCCATTCGAAAACTGGAAGATCTTTACGGCGTGGAGCTGTTTCACCGGGTTGGACGTGGCATCAGCCTGACAGATGCAGGGCGCACCTTTCTGGGCGAGGCGCGCTCAACGATTGCGCGCGCCAGAAGTGCGGAACGGGTACTGGGAGAATTAGGCGGCCTGCAACGTGGTGCCCTGTCGATCTACGCCAGCCAGACGATTGCCAGTTACTGGCTGCCGCGTGTGCTGGTGCGCTTTCATCAGGAGTTTCCGGGCATTGAGTTGGCACTCACCATCTCTAATACCAAGGGCGTTGCCATGGCGGTCGCAGACGGCACGGCAGACATTGGTTATATTGAGGGAGAATGGGACGACCCCCATCTCAACAAACAACACCTTGTCGATGATGCCCTGCTGGTTGTTACAGACCCCGCGCATGCCTTTGCGTCTGGTGCACCGGTCCCCCCGGCGGCATTGATCAAGGAGACAAGCTGGATTATGCGCGAGCCGGGGTCCGGAACGCGGTCAGCCTTCGAAAGCGCGCTTGCAAGCTTTGGATTTGAGCCCGAAGACATGGTGGTCGCTTTGGAGCTGCCCTCCAATGAAGCGGTGCTGTCGGCAGTGCGTCATGGCCGCTCCGCAACCGCCTTGTCGGAAATCGTCGTGGCACCATTTTTGGCCGAAAGAACGCTGGTCCGTGCCAATATCGACCTCCCGTCGCGGGCATTCTCGGTGCTGCACCACAAGGAGCGCCACCTCAGCCGCGCGGCCGAGCAATTCATCTCCTTCAGCAAGCCACCACAAGCCACCTAGGTGTGAGGACGCATAAATGCGTTTCGAACCGGTTGGTCAGACCACCTGAAGCGTCAATCGATCGCCACAGTTTACCCCTACTTGCCAGAGCAGACTTTGCATGGCATAAAGCCATCATCATCAAGAGAAGGGCTGGCGCCCTCGCCAACCTGCCGACCGGGCAAGGTGGTTCTGCCGAAGATGTGGCCGCGATCTCAGACGATGAGACCGGCAACCAAACGGTTTTCACTTAACTCATGCGCCAGACCCCCTCGGGAAACCGATGGAGGATAAACAATGTCGAGACACCCGTTCGCTGGGCAACAGGACAGCCTTGAAGCTGCCTCACGCCACGCTTTGGCACAGGATGTGTCCACCGCCGAAGACATCAGTCAGTTCATCGAGGCTGCGGAAACCTGCGTCATGTCGCATATATCGTCGCTGCGGCTCGTGGGAGGATTTCGCCCGGCTGCGCGCCGTCTGTCATCCAGCGAACGCGTCACGCGGCTGCACTCTTTGCTCTCCTTCTGGTCCAGCGGTTGCCCGCACGTGATCGACGAGCAACTGGTTGCCGACATCCTGTCCCGTCACCAGGACTGAGATTTCGGCAACCCGAAGTTTGACCGGCGCGCGACGTCAGCCCTTGAGCTGGCGCACAGGACGTGGATTGCCCTGCTCATCGACAGCCACCATGGTATAGCTGCCTTCCGTGACCTTTTCGCGGGCTTCGATGAGATTGCGTAGCGCCCACGCTTCCAGAGAAATCTGGATGGAGCTGGTGCCGACACGAGCGATGCGCGCATAAACACAAAGAACATCGCCGATATGCACAGGACGGATGAACTTCATCTTGTCGACTGCAACCGTTACGACGCGACCCTCGGCGCGTTTCGAGGCAGCGATGTAGCCAGCAATATCCATCTGCGACATCACCCAGCCGCCGAAGATATCCCCTGACGGGTTGGTATCACCCGGCATCGCCAACGTGCGAAGCGTCAATTCCCCACGCGGGCTGTTGCCATCGTCCTGTCCAGCGTCCATTGCACCTTCGGCGCCCTTGGCAATCTCACTCACATCAAACTCCATATTTCGTGGCTGCGCGTCAAACCAAAGCCTTCTCGGTCGTCGCACGTCCCCTGTCAAACCCCTACGGCCGCCAAGCGTTGCGAGTCATCGCAATGGCTTGTTCATAACCGCCATCACCTTAGCCCAGCAACAAGGCCTTGATACATCACACAGATGCAATTTGCAGGCGTGCGTCACCAAGACGCCCAAAAGTGGTGAAGCACAATGATTACTGTCGATTTTATCAATGATCTATTTACTATTCCTAATGAAAAGTAACCTTAAAATAAAATGACTGAAAATAGCCGATGACTTCTTACGCAAACTCTTTATTATCTATAGTTGAAAAGCTCTTGAAAGTTTTTCTGCCTCCTCGAAACGGCTCCATCCGTGCGGTGGGGCCGTTTCTGTTTGCGCAATTGTAGAACCTGCGCAAACAGAAACGGCCGACTTACAGTCCACGCCTAGTACAGAAACACCTCACGCTGCACCAGCAACTCAGCGAAAGCATCGCTCTCCAGCACCAAACGCTGCGTTTCGCGCGCGTGCACCTGCTCCCGAGACTCTTCACGCTTCAGCCTGTCATCCATCCTCCCCGGCATGCAAACGACAAATGTCTCCTCTTCCAGCATATCAAAGTGGTGATAAAGCGCGGCGTTCAAGGCCGCCTCGTCGAGCAGCTCTGGGAATTGATTTTGCGACCGGCAAAAGTCGACGGCCGGCACGCTGCACCTGACGTCGCAGACGCCGAACGTCTTGCGGGCGCAGATCGCTTGCAACGATGCCAACCTGAGACCCGAGATTGGCCCTCTTCAGACCAAGCAGCACCAATGAAGTGAGCCGCCGGGATGCCAACCCCGCCCCCCGCAGGGCCACAAACGCGGGCTCTTGCTGCAAGGTCTCCCGAAACACAGAGACTTGCGCCTTGATCTCATCAACCAGTATCTCTTCGGGAAGCAGACGCAGCGCGGACCGCGTCTTCAGCCAACGCTCTGAGGGAAAGTGATCGCCAAAGGTCTTGCGCAGAGCCTCACTTTGCGGCTGCCCCAGAGGGCCAGACAGGGCAAGAGTCAATCCAAACTGTCCGCGCGTTTCGTCGCTGTCGCACAATACTTTCAGAGGAACACTTTCACGCGGCCACAAATCCGTGCACACAAGACACCCGATGGCGCTCAAACGTTGCCGTGACATCAGTTCGCGCAGTGTGCGATCAATGCCAAACGCCAGCCCGTAGTCGAGCGCCCCCAGAATGATCCTTTTCATGCACTCCCCCGCAGTAATCTGACCCGATGTCTTCCCAACGCATGAACCCGGAAACAGTCGCAAGCCGGCGCGCCACCCTGCGGCGACCTTCACAACTGACGGCTTTTACCAGGTCGCCAACGGAAGCCCATGCGGGTCAGACACAAGATAGACGCGCATCGTCTCAAGCGGCACCCCTTTGACCGACCGCGGAAAAGCGGCAATTTCGGTCACCGATCCATAGAGCTTGCGAATATCCCGAACATGGTCGCGCCGGTTGGTCGTGACATATAATCCAGTGCCTGCGAACAATGAGCGATCCACCGGTGGCTCCATCAGATAACGCTGACGCTCGTTCAATTGAATGACGGGAACATGCTCCGCCTTGAACAGGAAGGCCAATTGACTGGTCATGCCATAATTGGAGGTGGCGATGTAATCGGCACTGCGGGCAGCAACAATCTTGTGCAGTTGCGTGCTGACCGCCGGCCAGCCACGCAGCTGAAACGTTGGATCCTTGCGCCCCAAGGCCCCGGTGAAAGGGGTTACGGCATGGATCAAGACCAGAGCGCTCACCCCAAGCCCGATGCAACAGCCCGCCGACGACAGCCACCGCAGCCAAGGCTTTTCAGCTCCAAAGCGCGACATGGCAACGCCGCCCATGACCGCCATAAGCGAGAACGCCGGCGCTGGCCAATTGGCTTGAACCCGGCATGCAGCGCATGCACACTCAGATAAAACAGGAAGGGCGCAACGCAAAGGATCAGCAAGCTGGCACCAGCATCCCCTGCCCGCATCCGCCGTGCGAGATAAACAACTCCAAGCACAATAGCGACGACCAGAAACGGGTTCAGCATGCCGACCAGCGCGCCAAGATAATCAAAGAAATACTTGCTGGTCAGATGACCATCGGCCATGCGTCCGAATTGCTTGTCGAACGTCAGCCAACCATGCTGGGCATTCCAATAGACAACCGGCAGGGCGATCACCACGGCCAGCGCGCCCCCACACCACAACTGCCAGGTTTTCAGCCAGACGCGCCCCGCCTTACAACCGAACAGCCACAGCGCCAGCCCAACGCCGACGAACAACAAAGAGAACTTCGACAAGAGGCCAAGACCAGCGAAACAGCCGACCGCCAGCCACCAGATCGGCCGACGGCTGGTAATGAGATGCGCAACGGCCCAAAATGTTGCCACCCAGAAGAACACCGAGGGCGGATCGGGCGTTGCCAGCAAACCGCCAACGCCGACCATCAAGGTGGCGTTGAAAAACAGCGCCGCCCAGCCCGCCGCCGTGCGATCAAACAACAGAGCCGCAATCTGCCAAACGAAGAACGTGTCCAGCGCGGTCGACAGGATGACAAGCACCCGCGCACCCAGCGTGGTGTCGCCAAAGAGTGCTTGCCCAAGCCAGATCCACCAGGCGATCATCGGCGGATGGTCGTAATAGCCCAACGATGGATAAAGCGCCCATAGCCGGTAATAGGCTTCATCTTCGACGAAATGTGCCTGCGCACCGGCCCAAAGACGCAAGGCCATCATGCCCAGCACCAGCAACGACAGGCCAAGCGGTTGCAGCCAGAAAGACCTCTCCGCGTCGCGTTGGGTCAGCACCACGGACCCCTCAACCCTTCTTCCAGGTCAGGGCAGAGCTGGCGGCATAGTTCCAGACAGCGCCCATCAAGGCCCCCCCGCGCCGGCAAGCCACCAGTAGCTCTGATTGTCGTAAATCAGATTGGCGACCCCGACGTTGGCCAGAACGCCAACGCTGCACACGACATAGAAGGTCACAAGACCGATCACCACCTTCATGCCGCGCAACCGCCGATCACGATAGGTGAGCTGATTGTTGAGAAAGAAATTCGAGGTCATGGCCACAAAAGACGCGCAAGTCTGCGCCATGGAGAAGCCGAACCCGGCCAGAACCAGAAACAGCTTCAGGGCAATCAGATGCACCACCAGCCCACTGGCCCCGACAATGCCGAACATCAGAAAACGCACAGACACCCTGTCGCCAAAATATTTGGCCAGCAGCAGACCGAAATAATCGAGTGTCACCAGTGTATCAAGCTTGCTTTCGCCGTGCTGACGCTCCCGAAACGTGAAAGGCAGTTCCTTGACCTTCAAGGCTCCCTTGTAGCTGGACACGATGTCGAGCAACACCTTGAAACCTTGCGCGGACAATTTGGGCGCAATCTCTTCGGCACGGTCCCGACGCAGCATGAAGAAGCCGCTCATCGGATCACTGAGCGACACATTCAAGAGCCTTTGCGCCAGCGAATTGGCGATATTCGAGCCCCAACTGCGCATGGCCGACAAGCCCTCTCCAACCGTGCCGCCTTCAGCTTTGCGACTGGCGACCACAAGGTCTGTTTCATCATCACGCAGGATTTCCAACATGCGCGGCAGCAACGCCTCATCATGTTGCAGGTCCGCATCCATCACCGCGACGAAACGAGCGGAACTGGACAACATGCCTTCGATACAGGCTCCCGAAAGCCCGCGGCGACCAATTCGCCGGATGACGCGTACGCGCGGATCAACGGCCGCAATCTCTCGGGCGGCATGCGTGGTGCCATCCGGTGAATTGTCGTCTACAACAATGACTTCCCAGTCGACACCCGCCAGCGCTGTATGCAGCAGAGCAATGACAACAGGAATATTCAGTCGTTCATTGAATGTCGGCAGCACAATACTGACTTCAGGCGATCGCATCTGTGCAGGCTCGGCCTGAAGAGCGCCCAAGTCATCCTTGGCAAGAGAAGAAGACTGTTCTGAATTGGACAGGCGTGACATCAACAAACCCTGATAACGTTAAGACGCCCCACAGACCAAGGCCGTCACGGACGATGATAACCAGCAGAAACACTTGAGAGCACGGCCCATACCGACCGCACCGATCAGGTGTTCTTGCTTTTTCATACCCGCCGGTCAAGCAACATATGCGCCCATATCTGCCGGAACCAACGTGCCTGAACAGGATTACAGTATTTCAAGGCAAAGAGGGCGCACATCGCGGCCTTCTCCCCAACCGTCTCGCTTGCCCTGCCCTGACGTTTCGTCTAGGACAACCAACAGAACAAAAGGTTGTGGCTGCGCCGTCTTGCGACCGGCAGCGCCGCAACGGAAACCCACCGCGACTGGACTGCACAGATGGCCAAAAAACCAAACAAACTCAAAGCCCGCCTGCCCCGTGGGTTTGTTGATCGCTCTGCTGATGACATTCGCGCTACTGATGAGATGATCGGCAAGATCCGCCGTGTCTACGAGCGCTATGGCTTTGACCCCATTGAAACGCCCGCCTTTGAATACACCGATTGCCTGGGCAAATTCCTGCCAGACACAGACCGGCCGAATGCTGGTGTGTTCTCTGTGCAAGACGATGATGAACAGTGGATGAGCCTGCGCTACGACCTGACCGCACCGCTTGCCCGCCACGTTTCCGAACACATCAATGAAATCCAGCTTCCCTTCCGCACCTATCGCAGCGGCTGGGTGTTCCGCAATGAAAAGCCCGGCCCGGGCCGCTTCCGCCAGTTCATGCAGTTTGATGCCGACACGGTTGGGGCTCCAGGCGTCCAGACGGACGCCGAAATGTGCATGATGATGGCCGACACGATGGAAGCTCTTGGCATTCCACGCGGTGACTATGTTATTCGCGTCAACAACCGCAAGGTACTGGACGGTGTTCTTGAAACCATCGGACTGGGGGACGATGACCATGCCGAACGCCGCCTGACAGTGTTGCGTGCCATCGACAAACTCGACAAGTTCGGCATCGACGGTGTACGCCTGCTGCTTGGCGAAGGCCGCAAGGACGACAGCGGCGACTTCACCAAGGGCGCTGGTCTGGAAGCTGACGCCGTTGACCAGATCATCGGCTTTGTCGAAGGTACGGCACAGCTCGACAACGAGGGCCAACAGGAACTCGATGCCATGGCTGTGATCTTCGAGAGTTGCGGGTATGACGCAAACCGCGTCAAAATTGACCCGTCCGTCGTGCGTGGCCTCGAATATTACACAGGCCCGGTCTATGAAGCCGAATTGCTGTTTGATGTCACCAATGAAAAAGGCGAGATCGTTCAGTTTGGCTCTGTCGGCGGCGGCGGGCGTTATGACGGTCTGGTCAAGCGGTTTACCGGTCGTGATGTTCCGGCCACCGGATTTTCCATTGGTGTGTCACGCCTGATGACGGCGCTGAAGAACCTCGGCAAACTAGGTGGCACGTCCACCAAGGTAACCGCCCCGGTTCTGGTGACCGTCATGGACGGCGATCAGGCAGCACTTGGTCGGTATCAGAAAATGGCACAGGACCTGCGCGACGCTGGCATCCGCGCCGAAATGTATCAGGGCAACTGGAAGAAATTCGGCAATCAGCTCAAGTATGCCGACCGCCGCGATTGTCCGCTGGCGATCATTCAGGGATCTGACGAGCGCGATGCAGGCGAAGTCCAGATCAAGGACCTGATCGAAGGCAAGCGCCTGTCCGGCGAGATCACCGACAATGTCACCTGGCGTGAGAGCCGTCCGGCCCAGATCACCATTGCGGAAAGCGATCTGGTGGCCACCGTCACACGCATGTTGCAGCAACAGGCCGACGATCTCGAAAAGCAAACCGGGAGCAACTAACGCATGTCAGACGAAAGCCGATCCGTTGCACAGCGCATTGACGCGGCCCTGAAGATTTTCCGTGATGCTGGCCATGCGAAGATTAATCCGCCCATTCTGCAACCGGCCAATATCTTTCTCGACCTGATCGGCGAAGATATTCGGCGGCGGCTTTTTCTGACCTCCGGCAAGGACAGCGAAGACTTGTGTCTGCGCCCGGACTTCACCATTCCGGTGGCGCGTGTGCACCTGGAAAACGGCGCGGGCGAGCCAACCGGCTATTGCTACCATGGCCCTGTCTTCCGTCAGCGTGAGAGCGAGCTAGGCGAAATCAGCCAGCTTGGCGCAGAAAGTCTTGGCGGCGGCGACCCGGAAGACAAGGACGCCGAGATGCTGGACCTTTCGGTCAAGGCGCTGGACGCGCTTGGCGTCCGCGAGCCAGACATCCGCATTGGTGACGAGACCCTGTTCGTTGCGGTTCTGTCGCGGCTCGATCTGCCACAGGTGTGGCAGAGACGCCTGCGCGATCAGTTCGGCGAAACCGACAAGCTGTCTGCCGCCATCGACCGGATGATCGGCAAAGGCAGCGACAGCACAAGTGAAAGCGGCCTCGGCATGGGCTTCCTCTCGGCGCTTGAAGGCGCCGATCCAAAAGCAGCTCATGCCATTGTCGAAGACCTTTTGTCCATTGCCGGAATTTCTGCCGTTGGCGGACGTACGCCCTCCGAAATAGCCAATCGCTTTCTGGAACAGGCAACGCTCGCAGCAGGCACTGGCGTTACGCCGGAAGCTGTGGCGCTGCTGCGTGCCTTCCTCGCCATCCGGGGCAATGCCTCGGACAGTGTGACCCGGTTGCACGCCTTCGCCCAGCATTCCGGTCTTGATCTTGCGGCTCCCATAGCAACCTATGAGAAACGCCTCAAGGCTATTGCCGCGAAAGGCCTTGACACCGACAAAATCCGTTTTGCCGCTGATTTTGGGCGGCGTCTGGATTACTATTCTGGCTTCATCTTCGAAATCCATGCCGCAGACGCACGCGTTCGGGGGCCGCTGGTGGGCGGCGGGCGTTATGACCGCCTGCTGAACCTGCTGGGAGCCAAGGCGGATGTTCCGGCCACGGGCTTCTCGATCTGGCTTGATCGCGTGTTCCAGCTTACGGGAGACTAAGACATGAGCAAACTGACGATTGCCATTCCCTCCAAGGGCCGCCTGCAAGAAAACACGCATGACTTCTTTGCCCGCTCCGGCTTGAAGGTGGTGCGGCCCGGTGGTGCACGCAATTATCGCGGTGGCATCGCCCGTATGGACGATGTCGAGATCGCCTTTCTGTCGGCCTCTGAAATCGCCCGCGAACTGGCAGAAGGCACCGTACATTTCGGCATCACCGGCCTTGATCTGATCGACGAAAGCATTGCCCAGCCCGACGAGAGTGTCCACATCGTGACCCCGCTCGGTTTCGGCCACGCAGATGTCATCGTCGCTGTGCCCAAAGCCTGGATCGATGTGGAAACCATGGCCGATCTGTCGGACGTCGCCTCTGATTTTCGCAACCGTCATGGCAGCCGCCTGCGGGTGGCAACAAAATACGTCAACTCGACACGCAACTTCTTTTCAGCCCGGGGAATTGCCGATTACCGCATTGTCGAGAGTGCGGGCGCAACCGAGGGCGCACCGGCTGCGGAATCGGCCGAACTGATCGTCGACATCACCTCGACCGGGTCAACGCTGGAAGCCAACAACCTGAAGATCTTGCGCGACGGGATCATCTTGCAGAGCCAGGCACATCTGGTTGCCTCGCTCAAAGCCGACTGGTCCCCAACAGCGCTGGATGCAGCCCGCGATATTCTCGACCGCATTTCGGCAGAAGAAAAAGCCGGTGGATCCCGGCTGGTCGTTGCCCGTGTGGCCGACCGTCGCCGTGCCTTGTCTGCCGTCTCCGGCTTTGGCGCCAAGACCCCTTTCGGAGCTGACAACCGTGACGACGCGTTGCTCGAACTTCTCTGCCCCAAAGACACGGTCACCGATTGCGCCCGCACTCTGGTCGACATGGGCAGCGAAACCGTCACCGTGCAACAGCTCGACTACGTCTTTACCCGCGAGAACGCCCTGTTCGAACCGCTGCAAGACAAAGTGCGTTAAGGCCAGCGTTTCTAGACAGACGGCTCCGCCTTATGTCGGGCGTTTGAAGGTGGTTCTGGCGGCTTCGGTCAACGGGCGACAGCAACACCCCTCCAGATGGTCATTGACCATGCCCATGGACTGCATGAAGGCGTAAACTGTGGTCGGACCCACAAAGCTCCAGCCCCGCTTTTTCAGATCCTTCGACATGGCCTTGCTTTCGGGCGAAAAGGTCAATCGCCGGGCGGCCTCCAGGTCCATCACGTCGGGCCGGCTTTCAGGCCGCGCCTCGTAACGCCAGACGTAGGCCGCCAGTGAACCGAACTCGTCTCGAAGCTCACGTGCGCGGCGGGCATTGTTGATGGCCGAGACAATCTTGCCGCGGTGTCGCACAATCCCGGCATCCCCGACACATCGTTCAATATCCGCGTCTTCGAAAAGCGCCAGTCTGTCAATTTCGAAATTGGCAAAGGCACCCCGAAAGGCATCCCGTTTGCGCAGGATCGTCAGCCACGACAGGCCCGCCTGAAAGCCTTCCAGACAGAGCTTTTCGAACAGGCGGCGATCATCATCAACCGGCCAGCCCCATTCCTCGTCGTGATAACGCTGGTAATCCTCCAGCCCGCCATGCCACCAGCAGCGCATCTGACCGTCCGGTCCTTCCAAAAGACCTGTTTCTTCACTCTCAGACATGCCATCTCCTACGCAACCGTTCTTATTTTGTTCCAAAAAAGACAAGAGCGCAGACGTACGAGCCTGTCAAGCCGCAAGACGGATCGACAGGTCTGGTTTCACACGAGCAGGTATCAGGTGGTGTTTGACGTCAGGCAAACAGCGCGTCGATATCATCCTGACTGGCAAGGTCTTCATCTGTTTCAAGCGATGGACCATTGAGAAGGGCTGCGTCGCCTTCCTTCAACTCACGCTGCTGCACTTCAAAGTCCTTGAAGGTCTCGATACCGCCCCAGATGTCCATCATCTCGATAATCCGGTCTTCGATGAAGCGCAGGGTGTTCACCACCTTGGTGATGCGTTGTCCGGTAAGATCCTGGAAGTTACAGGCCTCGAAGATGTGTATCACGTGTTCTTGTATATCGTTGGCCAGATCTGCATCCTGACCCGACAGACGCGCGTTCAAGGTGTTGGCCGTCTCGTCGATAAATTCTGCTGCCGACAGAATGCGGTCCGTAGCGCCTTCCGTGCCGGAGACAACGGCATCCAGCTCGTTCGTCACCCGCATCATGTCGTCACCATCAGCGCCGGTGGTGTGATGCAGCGTGGCAATCTCATGCTTGGTGCGCTTGATACTCTCGTAGATCGAATCCAGCTCAGTCTTGAGTTTGGCGGCTTCGGACAATTCCTTGCGGAACTCTTCCATCACCTTCTTGCTCATCTCGCGCGGATCGAGCGGCTGGGCATCGCCCGAACCCTGCCGGCTGACCATCCTCTTCAGAGCCGAGATTTCATGCATGAGTTCATCGTGACGGCGTTCATCGGCTGCACCCGGATCTCGCTCGGCGATAGTTCTCACCATTGTTTCTGCCCGAAACGATCTTTTCACAGCCGCCATTCGTGTCCCTGCCACACTGATACCCAAAAGAAATATTGAGCGATCTTCTGCTTGCTACCGAAGCTGACTATCTCCGGCCTTCATTAAGAAATGCTTTTCTCTTGTGGTAAAAGCTCGTCTTAAAACCTGATAGTGAGAGACTTTTTCCCATAGAAAAGAAAGACTAGCGAAAAATGCCCTGTAAAAAGCAAGTACGAAAACTCCTGCTCAGACTTGGTAAAAATTGCAGGCCAATACAATGAGACTTTTTCTTTTGACGTTTGCCCTGCTCGCAGGTTTTGCAGGTCACAGCGCTTGGGCACAAGATGCAGACCTGCCGTTCAGCGATCAGGCAATCCTGTCAGGCTTCGACAAGACGGTGTTCGGGCTGGAGTACCGGTCATGGTCGTGGTCATCTGACCGGGTAAAGAAATTTGCCATGCCTGTGCGCTATGGCATCATCAACCTGTCCCAGACTGATCGACGCGCGCAGATCAATCAGTTTGTGCAAGAGATGAACCAACGCATATCCGCTCTTGACATCGGGATTGCCGCGTCAGTGGCCCAAGCGAACTTTCAGGTCTATGTGGTCGACGAGAAAGACTACAACCACACCGTCCGCAGCAAGATCTATGGCCGCAATGACGCGAATGTTTCGGGCCGGTGCATCGTTCGCATCTTTGATGGCTCGCACGGCATCAAGCGCTCGGTTGCCGTCATCGTATCGGATCAGGGTGAAGCGCTTTTCAAGCGCTGCATGATCGAAGAGCTGTTGCAAGGCCTGGGACCACTCAACGACAATGACAGCCTCCCTTATTCGGTTTTCAACGACACCTCAACGCAGGACACATTCACCCGGTTCGACAACATATTGCTGCAAATGCTGTACGACCCGCATATCAGGCCGGGCATGAAGCGCAGCGATGTCAAGAAGCTTCTGCCCGCCATTCTGCCGCACGCAAAGCTCTGGGTCCGCACCATCACAAGCCGCAAGTGACATGACGCTTTAACGGTTTGCTAACCATAATTGCAGTTCGAGACTATGGTTACGACCAGATTAACCGTCTGCCCGCGTTTGCCCGTCATCATGAGGGGGTCAAAGGCCATCCCCGCCTCCCCGATCAAGCGACACGCGAGTTGACTGTCATGATCTCTTTTGCAAGCAAGATACGTCTTGGCGCAGCCGCACTAGGCCTTTGCCTTGTTGCCCTTGGCATCAGTCAGGCAGATGCCCTTGACCGCATCGCACCGCCGCCGATGGTGCTCAGTCCCGATCTGACCGATCCTCGGCTTGCGCACCTGAGACAAGAACAAAACCCGGAACAGACAGAACGCTTGCAGCGGGTGCCGCCGCCGGTTCAGGCGCAGGGTAGCCCCTTGGCTGACCGCATGAGCACCTGGCTGTTTGGCCGAAAAGACCGAGGCCACCCTGCACACACGGCCGCTTTGCGGCCGGCGCCCCATGATGTGCGGACACGCCGCGAAAGCGGGCCTGTGCAGGTTAAGTCACATCAGATTGATCCGCGCTTTCTACCACGCATGATTGCCTATCACGGGAAATACAAGCCCGGCACGATCTACATCGACACGGAAGACAAATATCTTTTCCTGATCCTGCGAGGGGGCCGTGCGCGCCGTTACGGCGTTGGCGTCGGCAAGCCAGGCTTCGAGTGGGCAGGCGTTCACCGTGTGACCCGCAAGGCGCAATGGCCCTCATGGCGTCCTCCGGCAGACATGCTGAAGCGCCGACCGGATCTGCCGCATTATGTTGCGGGCGGCATTCAGAACCCACTCGGCGCGCGGGCGCTTTATCTGGGGTCGACGCTCTATCGCATCCACGGCACCAATCAGCCCTGGACAATTGGTCACGCCGTCTCGTCCGGCTGCATCCGTATGCGCAATGAGGACGTGATCGACCTGTATCGCCGTGTCCCGTTGGGTGCGCGGGTGGTGGTGAGTTGATCGCAGTAGCGGTCAGTCTGGCCCATAGATCTCACGGATGGGTCGCAAAATAGCGCGACAACAGGGCGCGCCATTGCTCTTTGTCACCGGTCCACTCGGTTTGATCCGGCTGAACAAGCGTCACTTCCCCCTCGACCAGATCGCCTTTACGCTCCGGATAGCTCACAACAACAAATTCGCAAGTTCGGCCCAAAAGGCCCTGTGTCGCCGTCTTGAGCCTCTGAAGATCTGCGTGCCATAAATTGATGTCGGAGAGGCCCACCTGACGCGCGACATCGCTCAGATTGTTTTGCGAGTTGGACACAACAAAGACAACTCTTGGACGGTCGGCCAATGCCAGAAACTTGCCGCGTAAATGCGTGAACCGCGAGATTTCCGTGGCAAGCTCGGCATCAATATCGGCCTGTTCTTCAGCATTCTTGAAATGATGCAGAAAGCGGATGCCATAGGGCAGCCAAGTGGGAAATCCCGGACCGTTGCGCAGACTGTCGCGGTCAAACATCGGAAACCCGTCTTCGAAAAGATGCGCGATGCCTGCCAGCGGGGCAATCAGACCATCAAAAAAATGGTTTTCCCGTACAATGTCCGCGCCGAGCAACTCACTCAACAGCGCGGTGTTTTTGCGCAGTTGGCGCGAGCTCTGGCACGACATGCCGAGACTGACAATTGCACTATCCTGATTTCCAGCTGACATGAAACCCTGCATCCTTGACCCAGCACCCACATAGCCTTTTTTGAGATGATTTCGCAAACAGGCTGTCTGTGCAATCGGCAGGTCGGACAGTTTGTCTCAGTCAGGCAAGTTGCCTCGCCGTGCGTTTTGCGCGATCAAGATCATCTGCCAAGGGCCTAGAACAGCCAACGAAACGGAATTTTCAAGTGATGCGCGCAGCCTCCCTTACCGCCTGCTGTTTTCTTCTTGCCTACGGGCTGGCTGCAAGTCCAGTCTGGGCTGCGGACGACGGCGCGATTACACAGGGCAAGAAAATCTTCCAGCGCTGCCAGACCTGCCATGTTGTCGGGCCGCAAGCGTATAATAGGGTTGGGCCGGTGCTGAATAGACTGTTTGGCCGTCAAGCTGGCACCGTGCCGGGATTTCGCTATTCACGCGCCATGAAGCAGCACGGCAAGGATGGCCTTGTCTGGAACGAACAGACACTGACCGATTTTCTGAAAAGTCCTCATACCTATGTGCCTGGAACCCGAATGTATTTCTCATTGAGTAATAGCCAGGACATTCAAGACGTTCTCGCCTATCTGAAAACCTTTCAAACTGACCCTCTGCCCAAATGACGCACTTCGTTCCGCTCCGCTCGACCAAGATTGACCTGAGCACGTCTTGAGGCGTATCCCTTACCGACGGCTAACTGTCTGACAGCTCCCCACTTTTTCAGAGACCTTTTCCATGTCCGCCATCACCAGCATTCACGACCTTCAGCAACTTGCAAAGCGCAGAGTGCCCAAGATGTTCTACGACTATGCGGACAGTGGAGCCTGGACACAAAGCACCTACGACGACAATGAGGCTGCCTTTCAACGCCAGAAATTACGCCAGCGCGTTGCTGTCAACATTGATGCCCGAAGTACCCGCAGCACCATGATCGGGCGAGAGATATCCATGCCCGTAGCGCTCGCGCCTGTGGGAATGACCGGCATGCAACATGCGGATGGCGAGATCCTGGCCGCACAGGCCGCTGAAGAGTTCGGAGTGCCCTATACGTTGAGCACAATGAGCATCTGTTCCATTGAAGACGTGGCCGCCCATACGACCACACCATTCTGGTTCCAGCTTTATGTCATGCGCGACCGCGGGTTTTCCCAGTCGTTGATGCAGCGCGCTCATGATGCAGGTTGCGAAGCGCTGGTGCTGACGCTGGATCTGCAAATTCTCGGGCAGCGTCATAAGGACATCAAAAATGGCCTCAGCACCCCCAAGCCGACCCCGCGCGTGCTGATGGACCTGTTGTTCAAGCCGCGCTGGTGCTGGGGGATGTCGCAGACGAAAAGGCGCCACTTCGGCAATATCATGGGTCATGTTGCGGACGTGGACAACATGGGGTCGCTCAGCGAGTGGACGGCGAAGCAGTTTGATCCGACGCTGGATTGGACATCCATCGCATGGGTCCGGCAACACTGGAGCCGGAAACTGATCCTCAAGGGCATCAATGACGTGGAAGATGCGCGCATTGCAGCAAGTCTGGGTGCAGACGCAATCATTGTCTCCAACCATGGCGGTCGTCAGCTCGATGGAACCCCGGCAACCTTCGATGTGTTGCAGGAGATCGTCGACGCCGTAGGGGATCAGGTCGAAGTGCACATCGACGGCGGCATCCGATCAGGTCAGGACGTGTTCAAGGCCGTGGCGATGGGTGCGCGCGGCACCTATATCGGCCGCTCCTACATCTATGGTCTGGGGGCCATGGGCAAGCCCGGTGTCACCAAGGCGCTTCAGATCATCCATAAGGAACTGGATGTCACCATGGCGCTTTGCGGTGAGCGCGACATTGCCCATGCGGGGCGGCACAATCTGGTGCAACGAACCAAAATCACCGCACCATAGCGTGGCATGAATAGCCTATTCTGCCGCAGTTGATGCCACGTCCAGAAGATTGAGCTTGCCGATCGCGGCGAGCAGGTGCTTTTCCAATGCATCATGCATTTTCTGATGCGCGTTGGCAGATCGAACGAGACGAATATCCAATGCAGGCAAGGGTGGAAAACCGTCTTTCTGATCCAGAATACGCATTTCCGAGTGCAGTGAACTCTCCGGCAGGACGAACACCGACAGACCAGCCGACACTGCATTGGCAACCGCGCCCATGCAGGGATGGACGTAATTGACGATATAGGGCCGTCCTGCATTTTTCAGCGCCTGCTCGCTGGCCTCGGCAAGACAACATTGCGGTGAGGTATAAGCCAACCGCACGACTTCCTTGGTATGCGAGAAGGTCTGTGTTGCACTGACCCAGTAAAGTGGTTCTTCACGCACCAGATAGCCATCACGGCTCTTGCCCTTCACCGCAGCAGTCAGCGCCATATCGAGCGCACCCTCGGCGATTTGCACATCAACTTCCGGTTTTTCCAGCGCCACCATCTCAACGTCGACACTGGAATTCATGCGAATGAAGGCCGCAACGATTTGTGGCAAAAGATGCTCGCCATAAGCGACCGGAATAGCCAACTTGATCCGCCCACCGGGCTTTTTATCGGCGAAGGCACACAAGGTCTCATCATTCAGAAGGATTATACGCCTTGCGTATTCGACGAGGCGCTCGCCGTCTTCGGTCAGCCGGGACTGTCGCCCATCCCGAACAAAGATGACCTTGTCGAGGCGCTCTTCCAAACGCCTCATCTGCATCGACACCGTCGACTGCGTTTTGTGAACAATATTGGCAGCCTTCGTGAAACTCCCGATCTCGGCAATCGCGAGAAAGGTGCGAAGGTGATCGATATCCAGCACCTTGTTCATGAAATCTGACCGCTCCGAATGCGACGCAGGCAGCTCGCCATCCCTCCTGCCCTTTATCATACACTACGGATTCTGGAGCTTCTTGCTCAATAATTATTTCTACTTACTAATCGCCGGAATCGATAAATTGTCGAGTGACGACACAATATGCTCAACAAGAGCATCACAAACCCTGTTGCTTTGTCTCCATGGCCGCAAGATTCCAATCTTACAATCTGGGAGTTTGGGAAACCCTTCTGCCTCGCCCAGAATGCGCATTCCAGAGCGAACGGCGGATTCTGGCAGAACCGAGACCGCAAGCCCCGCCAGAACAGCCGCCCCGACAGCGGTGGAATTCCAGCTCGAATACAACAAACGACTTTCGCGCCCAATAGAATCGAGTGCGCCAAGCGCTGCCTTGCGCCAGTCGCAGGTCGGGCGGCCCAGCGCCAGCGGCAAAGGCTGTTCATTCTCGACCGCATGGCGAGAAGACGCGACCCAGAGAATCGGCTCGCGTCGCACCACTTCTGAGGGAAGCCGGCCCTTTTTTTCGACGTGAGTGACGATCGCCACATCCACCTCGTTGGCATGGACCAAGGCATGCAGATCCGGCGTCGGCGCACAGACCACCGAGACTTCCGCCATCGGATGTGACCTTGAAAAACTTGCCAGAATTTCTGGCAGGAACCGGTCAGCATAATCATCCGGGGTGCCAAGCCTTACAAATCCTGAGAGTTCCTTGTCATCGAAGGTCGCCAAGGCCTCGTCGTTCAGCTGAACCAGACGACGCGCATAGGGAAGCAAGCGCTCACCGTGCTCTGACAAAGTCGACATGCGGCCATCGCGCACAAACAGGGTCTTGCCAATCCTGTCTTCAAGCCGTCGCATCTGCATCGAGACAGCCGACTGCGTCTTGTGAACCCGTTCAGCGGCGCGTGTGAAACTGCCATACTCAGCAATGGCAATGAAGGTCTTCAGATGTTCGGGATCCAGCATGTAGCCGCCTATCAGCAATGCGAATATATGTAACCATATTCATTTACAGGAGATATATCCGCCTGACCATCATCTTGTGGAGAAACACGCGCATAGAACGCATGAAACAGGCATTTGCAGGCGTTTTATTGAACGCTCATTCCATCACAAATTATGATAGAAGCTATTCAAAACATTCGTTCGACTTATTTCCGCATTCCATCGATAACGCTGCCAAGAAATCACTTCAAACCCTGATCGGACACACAAGCCCAAAGCGGCCTGCCTGACTGACGCACATTGGTTCAAAACGATGGCAATCTCGACCCTCAGACTGACAGCACGGCATTCTCTCTGGCATCGGCTCGGTGGCCTGATGCACGACACATTTGCGATTGCAGCAAACCGTCGCAAAGTTGCCCGTCTGAAAGCGATGAGTGACATGGAACTGACCGACATGGGCATTCTGCGCACGGATATCTTTGCAGCGCTCGCCAAGCCGTTCTTTGACGATGCGTCGACCTGCCTTCAGGAAATTGCCCGCGAGCGCCGTCTTGGAACGGCTGGATCGCGCGGCATTACCCAGGTCATCCAGATCCGCTGATAGCTGGTCTACCCAGCTCTCACCAGACCGTCGATTATCGCTGGTCCTTGTGAAAAGCTTCCCCTGCAAGTTTTGATTTGCAGCCTTGTTAGCCCCCTCGCTAACAAGCAAACTGGCCCGCCGCCCCCGGCGGGCCTTTTTTTGACAAAAGCTCCGCCGTCGATTTTAGTCCTTGGCAGATCCTGCAGGCGTCTGCCCGGTCTGGAAAAATTTCTCGAAGGCATCCTTTTGCGTCGCCTGCATATCCAGCCCCGCCGCAAGCCAGGTGTCGAACATGCGCGACATATCATTGCTGCTCTTGTCGGCCTCTGTTTCAGTCTCGGAATGCGCCTCAGCGGCATTGACCTCTGCTGGATCCTCGCGGGCTGCGTTGAGTGACGGCGCGACATGCGGCTTCGCGGGGTCGCGTTTGCCTGATGTCTCAGGTTTGGGCGCAGATTTTGACGTATCGGCCATGCCTGTCATCAGCCCCGACCAGAAATCATATACGCCGCGGGTGTACCCTTCCAGAAGGTCCATCGGAATGGGGGCAGGTTTGGGCCTCCCACGGGCAAAGCCGCGCAGAAAAGCTTCGAACAATTCACCGGCCTCACCATGCAGATAGGGCCGCATCATTTGACCGGCAGCAAGTGCAGCCGCCAAAGGCATCAAATCAAGAATTGCCTGCTTTTGAAGTCCCGCGCCGTCGGCAATCCATTGTGCCAGACTGTCGCGCATGGCTGGCGCACCATAAAATCGTGACAGCCCCTTTTCAAACTCTGGCGAAGCGAAGCCCGGTCAGGAAGGGTTGGCGGGACCACCGCTTCCCCGCTGTCAGGGAAAGGTTTCTCCCGGCCCCGGTGTGCCAAATTCCTTCCAGCCGGTCATGGCAGCAGCCATCAGCGGCTTCATCGCTGCATTTAGATCGGCCTCATTCAGGCCGAATCGCGCTTGCAGGGAAGACAGATACCCCATCGGATCGAACGGGGGGAAATTGTCTTGAGTTTCAACCATCGTTGGCGCCTCGCAAAACATGCAAATCGCATGATCGGCTCATTCGGCGCCAACGTCAATTCATTGCTCAGGTATCGCGTGCGCGTGCCTTAGTAGGCATATTCCTTGTAGACATGCGACAGGTCACCGCCCCATGCTCCATTGTAGCGATGCAACATCACGTCTGCCGGCGACAGGCCATCGGCCAGCCCTTCTTCAAGAGCGGCAAGATGAATACGCTCATCCAACCCGTCATCCGTCAGACGTGCGCGACGCTTCAGCCCTTCTGCAGACAGCTCCACCGCCTTGCGCGCGACATCCAGCACCTGCTCATCACGGAACGGTGTTTGAAGACCATGCACAGGCACTCCGGCCCGCAGGGCGCTGCGCTCTTCCTGTGTCCAATCCTTCACCAGATTCCAGGCCTGATCCATCACGTCACGGTCATAAAGCAACCCGACCCAGAAGGCTGGCAAGGCACAAATGCGCCGCCATGGGCCACCATCTGCGCCACGCATTTCGATAAACTTCTTTAACCGCACGTCCGGGAAAACTGTCGACAGATGGTTGTTCCAATCACCAATCGATGGCGTGGCTTCCGGGATACGCCCGTTCAACGCGCCATTCATGAATTGTCGGAACGTGGTGTCCGTTACATCATAATAGGTCGTGCCGCGTTTGACGAAATACATCGGCACATCCATCACCCACTCGACGTATTGTTCAAAACCGAACCCTTTATCGAAGACAAAAGGCAGGTCGCCGGTGCGGTGCAGGTCGGTGTCTGTCCAGATCTGGGCACGGAAAGACTTGAAGCCATTCGGCTTGCCTTCGGTAAAAGGCGAGTTGGCGAAAATGGCCGTTGCGATCGGCTGCAAGGCAAGCCCGATGCGCATTTTCCTGACCATATCGGCCTCGGTGGAAAAATCGAGGTTCACCTGAATGGTCGAGGTCCGGTACATCATGTCCAAGCCCAGCGAGCCAACCTTGGGCATGTAATTGGTCATGATATCATAGCGGGACTTCGGCATCCGCGGCACATCGGAGCGGGCCCATGTCGGCGTCATGCCCAGGCCAAGGAAACCGATGCCAAGCGGATCTGCAACCTTGCGCACCTGCGCCAGATGCTGATTAGCCTCGCGGCAGGTCTGGTGCAGGGTTTCCAGCGGCGCGCCAGAAAGTTCGAACTGGCCACCCGGCTCAATGGAGATCGCGCCACCTTCGATGGTGTCAGCGAGCCCGATGATCTTGCCATTGTCCTCAATGGCTTCCCATCCGGTGAGTTGCTCCATGCCTCTGAGAATGGCTTCGACGCCCTGCTCTCCCTCATAAGGGATAGGCTTCAGGCTATCGGTGCGAAAACCGAATTTTTCATGTTCGGTCCCGATACGAAAGGCCTCGTCTGGCTTGCAGCCAGACTCAAGCGTCTCAACCAGGTCGGACAGACTCTCAATCGGGGTCGCATCAACAGTATCGCGGGCCATTAGGAGCCTTTCAAAATCTTCCAAGAATACACATGTCTGGGGGAGCTAAAACCGTGTTGCGGTAGCGCATGGTCGCGAATCCCGACGTGACGATTGGCAGGTTGCCCCCTGACCCACCCCCTGCCCAATGCTTTGGGTAGAGACGCGTCTGTGGCATTTAGGCGTGGCGTTCAGTAAACGCAATATGCGTTCAATAATATTAGACCGTAAACCGATGAACGAGATGTTCACCGGACGGTTTAAAATCGCTCAAATCAGCAGAAATCTGCCGGTTTCAGAGCTACACAAAGGCGCATTTTTTAACACCAGTCTCCCAATGTCGCCTGCACAACGGTCAGGGCGGCAACAGCTGCCGTATCGGCACGTAGAATACGTGGGCCAAGTGGAATGGCTATGACGAACGACTGCCCCTTGAGCAACATGCGCTCATCTTCGGAAAACCCGCCTTCCGGCCCGACAAGAACCGCCAGCGGCTTGGGATCTGTGCCTCGCAGGGCGTTGAGTTGCGCCAGTGGGTTTTGCGTGGTCTCACCCTCGTCGCAAAAGAGCAATTGCCGCGTGGGCTGCAACGTCATCCACTTGCCAACGAGATCCTTCAGGCTGATCGGCTCAAAGACCTTGGGGATCGACAGCACGCCGCACTGCTCTGCCGCCTCGATGACGTTGGCCTCCATGCGCTCCATGTTGATCCGTGTCGATTGGGTGTGCTGCGTCAGCACCGGACGAATGCCGCCCGCGCCCATTTCGACGGCCTTCTGGACCATGTAATCAAGACGAGCATGTTTCAGCGGCGCAAAGAGGTAATGAAGGTCGGCAGCCGGAGACTGTGGCCGCACTTGCTCTTGCAATTCCAGGGTACAGGCTTTGCGCCCTGTGACGGAGATCGTTGCTCGCCACTCACCATCGCGCCCATTGAACACCAGAAGCGGGTCACCATCGCGCATCCGCAAAACGTTCAGCAGATAATTCGACTGCGCCCGGTCGGCTTCAATAGAGGCACCCTGCCCCAGAATATGTCGAAGAAAGAGACGTTGCATTTTGAACTCATACTTTGCCATGGCAAATTGCTGTCTACCCTTGCGTGGGGCGCGTGGACCCGACTTGCCGAAAACCTGTATCCGCCAGAGTGTCTGGCAAAACTCAACAGTGTGGTCCCCCGATGTTTATTCATCCGAGGTTGACCGGTCCTGCACGACAAGCCACTTTCCATTGATCTGCAAGGGAATCACAAGTTGGCCGAAAAATCATCCAATGTTGCCGAGTTCTCTGTTTCCGAGATCTCGTTTTCCATCAAAAAAACGATGGAAGACAGTTTTGGCTATGTTCGAGTACGCGGTGAGTTGGGACGCATCTCCCGCCCGTCGTCTGGCCATATCTATCTGGATCTCAAGGATGATCGCTCTGTTTTGTCCGGTGTCATCTGGCGCGGCAATGCTTCGAAACTGAAAATCAAGCCTGAGCAGGGCCTCGAAGTCATTGCCACCGGCAAGATCACCACTTTCCCCGGCCAGTCAAAATATCAGATGGTGATCGATTCGCTTGAGCCGGCCGGCGCCGGTGCGCTGATGGCGCTTCTGGAAGAGCGCAAGAAGAAGCTTGCCGCCGAAGGTCTTTTTGATTCTGAACGCAAGCGAGCGCTACCGCATCTGCCGCGCGTCATCGGCGTGGTCACCTCTCCCACAGGCGCTGTTATCCGCGACATTCTGCACCGCATCGGCGACCGCTTTCCGCTGCATGTGCTGGTTTGGCCGGTTCGGGTTCAGGGCGAAACCTGCGGACCGGAAGTTGCAAACGGCATCAAGGGCTTCAACGCCCTGCCCGTTGGTGGTCCGATCCCACGTCCGGATGTCCTGATCGTCGCACGCGGTGGCGGTAGCATCGAGGATCTCTGGGGCTTCAACGAAGAGGCCGTGGTGCGGGCCGCCGCCGAAAGCGCCATACCGCTGATCTCGGCTGTAGGACATGAGACCGACTGGACGCTGATCGACTACGCTGCCGATGTGCGTGCGCCCACCCCGACCGGAGCTGCCGAGATCGCTGTGCCCGTGAAGGCAGACCTCATGGCCATGGTCGATGACCTGTCGCGGCGCCTGTCCTCCGGGCTCAACCGGCTGATCTCAACCCGGCGCACCGAACTGCGTGCCGCCGGGGCGGCGCTGCCCGCAGCGCATGAGTTGTTGGCCTTGCCGCGCCAACGCTTCGATGTGGCCGCCAACCGGCTGGAACATGCCCTCACCGTCAACACCCGCAGCCACCGCGCGACCTATCAGAATATCTCCGGGCGTTTGTCACCCCTGCTTTTGACCCGCAAGAACGCCGAAGCCAGTACGCAACTCAAGGGGTTGTCGGACCGGCTGGGGCGGAGCCTTCACGTCACCGTGCGCCACAAGCGACAAGGCTTTGACGCCGTGCATCCGCGCCTGACGCCACAGCGCTTGCAACAACAAATCCGCCTTGGTGAGGAGCGCCTGGCAGGCTTGGCCGGACGGCTGGACCAGAGCTACACCACACGACTTTCCAAACAGCGCGACAGGCTGGATGGACTAGCTCAATTGCTCAAGTCCTTGTCTTACAAAGATGTTCTGGCGCGCGGCTACGCGGTCGTGCGCGATAACACCACTCACCCCTTGCGCAGCGCCGCCGATGCCGCACCCGGCTCTGCTCTGTCCATTGAACTGGCGGACGGAACATTCAGCGCTGTTGTGACTGAGCCGGGAACGCCTCCGACCTCAGCGGAGGCTCCCAAGGCTCGGCAAGCCAAAAGTAAATCCTCAAAGCCGACGCAGAAAACCACCTCTGCCAAAAAGACATCCGCGCCCAAGACGCCACCGGCCTCTCAGGGCAGCCTGTTCTGACCCGCCACCGTGCCTCTCAAGGCAGGTCAGACAGGTTCCCGAATTGACTGATAAACAGACAAGGAAAAGCCCGGGATGATCTAATCGTCCCGGGCTTTCTGACTGCTTGCACTGGATCAGATCATCGACGGAAGCCATGTGATAATGGCCGGAAACGCCAACAGCCCTGCAATAGTCAGGATGTCGGCGAGGAAGAAGGGAATGCAGCCCCGGAACACTTCCTGCACCGGAATATCCGGGCGCACGCCAGACACCACAAAGCAATTGAGCCCGATCGGAGGTGTGATCAGGCAAAGCTCAGCCATCTTGACCACCAGAATGCCAAACCAGATAGCACAGGCATCGGCATTCATCCCGAAGGTCGAGGCTGCTGCCGTCACGTGTTCGCCCCCGTTCAGGGCAATGACTGCCGGATAAACCACGGGCAGCGTCAGGATCAGCATGCCGATGGCATCCATGAACATACCGAGCACCGCATAGGCGCACAGGATCAGGATCATCACCACCATAGGTGAGAAATCCAACGCGACAACAAATTCCTTGAACGCGTCCGGCAGACCGGCAAACCCGAGAAAGCGGACATAAACCAGAACGCCCCAGATGAGCGTAAAGATCATCACTGTCAATCGAGCCGTTTCATGCAGGGCCTGCCCCAGTTGCTTGAACGTCAGCCCCTTGGCAAACGCCACAACAAGCACGAGAAACGCCCCCAGCGATCCGGCTTCCGTTGGCGTCGCCAGACCAAAGAAGAACGAACAGAAGATAATGCCGATCACCGCCAGAATGGGCAGAGTGCCGGGCAGCGATTGAAACCGCTGTTTCAGGTGAAGCCGCGAATAGGCGGCGCATCCCCGCGCCAGGCCGAAACCAGAACAATAATCGTCACATAGACCACCGCTGAAAAAATACCCGGCAGGAAGCCGGCAAGCAGCAATTTGCCCACCGATTGCTCTACCAAAATGGCGTAGATCACCAGAATGGCCGAGGGTGGAATAAGCGAGGCGAGCGTGCCACCTGCCGCGACAACCGCCGAGGCAAGACGCTTGGAATAGCCCGCTGCCAGCATTTCCGGGATGGCCACACGGGCAAAGACCGCAGCGGTTGCAACGGATGCGCCGGAGACGGCAGCAAAGCCTGCGGTAGAAAACACCGTGCCGACGGCCATTCCCCCCGGCATCCAACCCAGCCAGCGCTTGGCTGCTTCAAAGAGTTGTTTGGTGAACCCGGCATAAAACGCCAGAAAGCCAATCAGAATGAACGTCGGCAGCACCGACAGGGAATAGGTGACCGACTTCGAATGCGGCACTGTTCCCGCCATTTTCAACGCAACAAAGAAGCCGCGCTCAAAGCCCATCTTCATCGAGAAGATGATGATCAGTCCCACGAGACCTGAAAAAGCTGCAGCGAAGGCGACGCGCACGCCAATGAACACCAAGGCCAGCAATACGCCCGTCATCAGAAGACCAACGTCAAAAGGCGTCATTTCGCACCCCCATCCCGAGCATCGTCTCCGAGAGCATCCTCGATCTCGTGACGGGCCGTGTCTGTGATATTCTCGATGGTTGGAACGGCAATCGGCTGGCGGCCTGGATCCACAACAAGGCGCGCATAACCGTAGATCTGCAACAGCAAACGCAACAGCAACACGCTCAAGGCAACCGGCACCACAAGCTTGGACGGTCAGGTTGGCAGGCTGATGTCCATCGTGCTGTCCCCCAGCGCCCACGCCCGATCAAAATGATACTCAGGCCCCCCAGACCAGCAGCGCGACTGTGAAGGCAATGACGCTGACACTGGCCATTTCGGCAAGCCAAAGCGCCCTGCCCTTCAGTTTGCCCAGCAGGATTTCCATGCGGATATGGCCCCCAACGCGCTGGCAATAGGCCACCCCACCGAAGGCAAACACCGCCATCGCCTGCTCCGTGATGTCAATGAAGCCCGGGATCGGCAGATTGAACAGGAGACGACTGAAGACCTGAGCCACGGCCATCAGCATCAAGATGAGAATGCTGGCGGCGGCGATCAGGTTGAAAATATTTTCGATGATGCCAAGTGCGCCATCAAAGCGGATGTAGGTCCGGGGAACGGACAGATCCTCCCCAGTGCCCGGTGTATATCCGGTTCATGTGGGTGTCGCTGTATCTCGGGGGATGGAAAGGCCAGCCACATCATCAACCGTGGCGGCTGGCCTTGACAGGCTTGCAGTGGCAACACGCAGGCTACCACTCAGGATCACTCGCTGATCGTTTGTTTCACCAGATCCAGAAGCTCCTGAGCAGGCAAGCCTTTGGCGGTCTGTTCCTTGACCCGAGCAGCCTGGATCGGAGCTGCCTTGGCACGGAAGGCTTCCAGCTCGCTGTCCGGATAGGTGATTTGCTGAATGTTGTTCTCTTTCAGAACCTTCCACCAGCGATCGTAAACCTTGCCGTAATTCTCGACATAGTGATCCAGCGACGGTTGTACTGAATCGTTCAGCGCCTTGCGATAGTCTTCAGGCAATGCCTTGTAGGCATCCATATTGACAATGACCGGACATTGAACCGTTCCCGGATTGAGGTTTTTTGTCCACCATGTCGCCACTTCAACCGTATTGAACGACAGGTGGGCGTGCGGCGCAAAACCGGCGGCCTGAACCGTGCCGGAATCCATCGCCTGATAGGTTTCGGAAGCGGTTACGGACGTCGGCACCGCACCGACTGCTTCCATCGCCGCACCAATGCCGCCAAGCGCACGGACGCGCATGCCCTTGAAGTCAGAAATCTTCAGCGGTGCATCGCCTTTGCCAGCAAAATTATACTGCGGCATCGGGGTTGGCATCAGCAGCATTGCGTTCCAGCGGGCCAGATCCTTCTTCACGGCCGGATGCTGATACACAGCCTCGGACACCTTGATCTCGGTCTTCAGGTCGGGCACGCCGAGGAAAGGAAGTTCAAGAACCGTCAAGGACGGGTTCTTGTCCGGATGATACGAAGCGCAGATCTGCGCCATTTCGAAAGCACCGAATGAAATGCCATCAAGGTTTTCACGGGCTTTCGAAAGCGCTCCGCCATAGTGCAGCTCAAT
Source organism: Roseibium sp. 10G30-5 (assembly GCF_055809635.1). Taxonomy (NCBI): domain Bacteria; kingdom Pseudomonadati; phylum Pseudomonadota; class Alphaproteobacteria; order Hyphomicrobiales; family Stappiaceae; genus Roseibium; species Roseibium sp. 10G30-5. Next base: position 2,922,467 of record NZ_CM147918.1, on the reverse strand, counting down.
CTTGAAATGACCATCGGTGCGCGTGCTGACTTCCTTGGCCAGTTGCTCGACATTTTCGGTGAAGGCGCGGCGCTTGCCCCACAGGGACACATTCCACGTCACATCCGCCGCGAAGGCGTCGGTCACGAACATCGCTCCAGCAACAGCCAGAACAGCAGCGGAAACAATAATTTTTTTCGATGGCATAGAACCCTCCCAAGTCCCTCAAACACAAATGCGGCAGTGCAAGAAAAATGACAATTCCTGCAAGATATACCGCATAAGAGAGATATGAAATCGGCTCTTCTCTTCTTCCAAGGCCGAAACATCTCTAAGGCAGGTAAGAATATCCAGCGAAGTGTTGTCAAGAAAAAATTATTAAAACTCTCAATACCTTGACGACCGCTAAACCTGCACAGCCCGACCATCACACACATGAAGGGGGGACATTGCGTCGCAGAGGATCTTCTTCTGCAAGGTCGCGCAAACGTGATAGTGTTTTTGACATGAGGTGGGGGCAAGACTGGTCCGGCCCCCGATGTCTCAGGAGGATACAGGGAAATGATCAAGGACATTCTTTCAATCGTCGATCTGGACGGCCCACAGGAAGCGGCGAAATTCGCGCTGGAGTTGGCACGCATCCATGAGGCCCATATCTCCGGCTTGAGCCTGGCCTATGAGCCAGTCATCCCGGCGTTTGCAGCGACACCCATTCCAGCGGACTACATTCAGGAATCGAGCGAAGCCGCCATCAAGAATGCCGACGAGGCCAAGAAAGCCTTTGACGAGATGGCCCGTCTGGCTGGTGTGAATTACGAGAGCACAGTCAATAACATCCTGACTGGCGGCCCGCTTGATCAGGTCATGCGCCGCTGCAATGCAACCGACCTTACCGTGATCGGTCAGGACAACCCCAGCCGCCCTGAGCCAATGCGCGATCTTCTGATCGAAACCGTGCTGTATGAGAGCGCTTCGCCGCTGCTGTTGGTGCCGCATGTCGGCGTCAAACGCACCGAAGTGCACAACCTTCTGGTTGCTCTGGGATGGAAGCGCACAGGCTGCACGAGCCATCCGCTCGGCTCTGCCATTGCTGTTGAACGGCCGCAAAATTACTTTGATGGTCATAGACAAAAAGGGAAACGAACGGCTCGATCCGGGCACCGAAATGGCCAAGCATCTGGCGCGACACAATCTGGAAGTCGAGTTGGACATCGTGCGTCATTCCGGCTCCAGCGTCGCAGAACTGATCCTGACGCGCTGCGCCGACAACAACATCGACATGCTGATCATGGGCGGCTACGGCCATAGTCGCGTCAGCGAGTTCCTGTTTGGTGGCGCCACGCGGGACGTTCTCGCCTCCATGACATTGCCGGTGTTCATGGCGCATTGATCCTGATCTGAGATCCGCCATCTTTTTCTCCGGGCGGCAGCTTCAGCATCTGCCCGGAGAGAGCTTATGGCGACAGTCCAGCGGGTGATTGCAAACCATTCGGTTGCCCGTCGGGAGTTCCCATAGACGGGACGATACGCGGCACCATGCCCAAGGGCACACACCAGACCTGGAGGGTCGCCATGACAGTCCGCAACCTTGCCGGTTTCTTCGCCCCCACGTCTGTTGCCCTCGTCGGTCCGTCTCGCGATGGTGGCCGTGCAGCCCGGCTGCTGCTCGCACGCCTGCGTGACAGCGCACCGCGTTGCCCAGTCACTCTCATCAATTTGCCGGGAGTGTCACGTCCTGAGGGGTTTGCCGCCTTGTCGGTGGCGGACACGACGCATCTACCTGTCTTTGATCTCGTCGTCCTGCTCGGACCATCAGAAAGCGCTCCGGAGTTGATCCAACGCTTTGCAGCATCTGGAACACGCGCCGTGCTGCTGACCTCACTGGCATACGAAAGCTGGCCCGAAGATCTTTTGCAAAATTGCAGGGAGGCGGCCCGCCCCTCTAAAACGCGTCTAATCGGACCGGGCAGCCTTGGCATTGCTGTGCCCGCACGGGGCCTTGATCTTCTGTTGAGCGCGACACCTCCGGCCGCTGGCGATCTGGCGCTGATTGCCCGGTCAAACGCCCTGCTGAATGCAACGTTGTCCTGGGGAGCGTCGCATCACATCGGGTTTTCCGCAGTGGCCTCTCTTGGCGACCGCACCGACGTGGATATTGGTGACCTGTTGGATTATTTCACGCAGGATCACCGCAGCAAGGCCATCCTGCTGCATCTGGAGGGCATCGCCAATCCACGCAAATTTCTGTCAGCCGCCAGAGCCGCAGCACGAACCAAGCCAGTCGTCGTCATCCGCTCGGGCAAGAGCCGCGACCCACGAGGGCCCGGCCTTACCCACGCCGGACGATTGGCACGCCCCGACGAGATCTATGACGCCGCCTTGCGCCGTGCGGGATTGTTGCGAATGGACGATCTCGACGACATGTTCGAGGCAGTTGAAACACTTACCCGCCTGCGCGTTCCCAAATGCGACGCTCTGACCATTCTGGCCAACGGACGCTCGCTCGCCAGCCTTGCCGCCGACAAGATACTGGATCACGGTAGTACACTGGCACAGCTTTCAGAGGAAACACACCAGGCGCTTGCCCCCTTCTGTCGTATGCAGCTTTCGCAAGAAGGCTTCTCACATGCGGCAGAACCCGTCATCTTGCAGGAAGACCTGACCGACCAGACACTGGAGGCCGTGATCAGCGCAGTGCTGGCCGATCCTGCCAGCGATGGCGTTCTGGTGTTGCAAGCCCCTACAGCCTTGACCTCTTTGAGCAGCATCGGCACCTCTATCGCCGCAGCTGCCCAGCACGACAAGCGCCGGACAGGACGGCGCAAGGCGCTGATCGCCGGTCTGGTGGGAGACGACAGAGCAGCACGCAGCGCACTCGATGCCGCCCGTGTTCCCTGTTACGGATCACCTGCCGAAGCCGTTCGCGGTGCGCTGCACCTGAAACGGGACGCTGACGCCAAGACCTTTCTGATGGCCGCACCGCCCAGCCTGCCTGAAGGCTTCACGCCAGACAGGAATCGCGCTCAGATCCTCATCCGCGCGGCTCTGGCGAGCGGCCGAAGCTGGCTATCGCCCGAAGAGGTCGTTCAGGTTTTAAAGGCCTATCAGGTTGCGATCACCGAGGCCCATCTTTGTACGACGGTGGAGGAGGCCCGGCGCGCAGCGGCTGTCATCTTGAAAGAGCATCCACATTGCGTCGCCAAGATCTGGTCTCCCGATCTTCCTTTTAAGTCGGAAATCGACGGTATTCGACTTGGACTGGAAAGTGTGGACAGCGCCGCCCTGGCGGTTGAGGTTCTCTTGCAAAGAACGCGGGCAACCTATCCTGACGCCCGGATCGAAGGTGTCAGTCTGCACCCGATGATCGAGGATCGCCATGGGCTGGAATTGTTCCTGGGTCTCGCTGACACGCCTGTTTTCGGACCTGTGATCGGCTTCGGGCACGGCGGCTTATCCGTTGAGGAAAACGCCGATGTGTCATTCGAACTGCTGCCGCTGGACCTCAATCTGGCGCACGCGCTCATCGACCGAACGCGTATTTCACGCCTATTTGCAGGTGGCCACGGGCGGCCTGTCCTCAACCGCGAAATCATCGCGCAAACGCTGGTGAAACTCTCCCACCTTTGCATCGATCATCCGGAAATCCGCGAAATCGACATCAACCCGATGGTGATTGGACCGGATGGAGCGCAAGCCCTCGACGCACGCGTCCGACTGACATCAGCACATGATCATCCAACGGCACCGCCTACGCATGGGTCGCGGCTGGCCATCAGACCCTACCCCAAGGAGTGGGAGCGCCATATCACTCTGAAATCGGGTCAGAAGGTTTTCATTCGCCCCGTGATGCCGGAAGACGAACACTTGTTCCGACGGTTCTTTCAAACGGCGGACCCGGAAGATTTGCGCCTGCGATTCTTTGCCCCAATCAAGGACTTCTCGCATCGCTTTCTGGCACAACTCACGCAGTTGGACTATTCACGTGCCATGGCTCTGACCGCGATTGATCCGGAGACCGGGGCCATGCTCGGCGCAGTGCGCCTGCATGCCGACCCCGATCATCTGACCGGTGAATATGGTGTCATGGTGCGCTCCGATCTGAAAGGCCATGGCATCGGCGTTGCCTTGATGCACTTGATCATCGAATACGCCCGCAAGGATGGCATCCGACGTATCAATGGCGAAGTGCTGCGTGAAAACGCCAACATGCTCGCCTTGTGCGAGGCCCTTGGCTTCACCATCAGGACAGACCCGGATGATCCAGGCCTGTCACTGGTGACGTTGGCCGTCGAACCTGAAGCCTCCTCAACATAGGCTCCAGATTGACGTTTCAGCTCACACCGTCGCACGGCTGTCCAATGCGGTCTGACGGATGTCTGTCAGAGACGCAGCCGGAGTGATGGCCTCCGGGTCCAGTTTCAGATGCAGCAGAGCCGGAGCATTGGCTGCCTGTGCCCGCAAGAACGCCGGACCAAACTCTGCCGTTGTCTCCACCACCTCGGCATGTGCGCCATAGGCCGCGGCAAGGGCGACAAAGTCAGGGTTAAGCAAGGTAGTCGCTGAAATGCGTCCGGGATAATTGCGCTCCTGATGCATTCGGATAGTGCCATACATACCATTGTCGATGACCACAACAATGATGGCCGCCCCAGCCTGACAGGCTGTGCCGAACTCCTGCATGGTCATTTGCAGACAGCCGTCGCCTGCAAAGCAGATAACGTCCCGACGCGGGAAGGACAATTTTGCAGCAATAGCGGCGGGCAGACCATACCCCATGGAGCCAGAGGTGGGAGCAACCTGCGTGCCGAAATGGCGGAAGCGGTGAAACCGATGGAGCCAGGTTGCATAGTTGCCAGCGCCATTGGTGAACACGGCCTCTTCAGAGACATGGGTCTCGATCCACTCCATGACGCCGGCCATTTGCAAAGTCCCAGCCGTTTGCGGGCGGGCGCCCGACCACGCCATGTAGTCCTCATGCGCCGTAGCTGCGAGACCCTGATAAGGCAACGTGTTAGGGGGTTGCAGTCCTTCCACAGCCTTGCAAAAGGCGGTCGGACTGGCGTTGATCGGCAAGGTCGGTCGATAGACCCGCCCCAACTCTTCCGGATCCGGATGCACATGGACCAGCGCCTGAGAGGGTTGTGGAATGGACAAAAGCGAATAGCTCTGGCTTGGCATTTCAGACAGGCGCCCACCGACCAGCAAGATCAGATCAGACTGACGGATACGCTCGGCCAGTTTCGGGTTGATACCGATCCCAACATCCCCCGCATAGTTGGGGTGCAAATTGTCGAACAACATCTGACGGCGGAAGGAGCACGCCACAGGTAGATCGAACCGCTCGGCAAAGCGGGTAAATGTAGCGGTGGCCTGCTTGGTCCAGCGGCTACCGCCAAGGATGGCAATCGGACGCTTGGCTGCCCAGAGACGCTTTTGCAGATCCGCCATCACCGGCAGACCGGGGTAGGTTTCCACCTGAACCCACGGGTCGGGCTGCGGCACATCAGCTATTTCAACAAGCATGTCTTCCGGCAGAGCCAAAACCACCGGACCCGGCCGTCCCGACGTAGCAACATGCCAAGTGCCCTCGACATGAATTCCGGCACCCGCGCGGCATCGTCAATCTCGGCCACCCATTTGGCCATACCGCCGAACATCTGGCGATAATCTACCTCCTGAAAGGCTTCGCGTTCACGCATTCTCTTGTCAATCTGACCGATCAACAGGATCATCGGCGACGAATCCTGCATGGCGACATGAACGCCACTGGCGGCATTGGTGGCGCCCGGTCCACGGGTGACCATGCAGATACCCGGCGCGCCGGTCAGCTTGCCATGCGCCTCCGCCATCATTGCGGCGCCGCCTTCCTGACGGCACAAGACCACATCGACGGAAGACGCATCATGCAGCGCATCCAGCACCGCCAGATAACTTTCCCCCGGAACGCAGAAGACGCGCTCCGCCCCATGCTGCTGCAAGGCTTCAACCAGCAACACTCCACCCGTCTTGCCGACCATGGCATTCCCCATTTCGCTTAAATCCAGACCCAAGCTATAGCTTAAACGCGACGGCTTGGGCATGGCCCGCGCCACATCGATTTGCCATGAGGTCATTCCAGATGGGAAGGCCAGAACGGCGGCACCACGCGTTGCGGCGTTAGAGGTGAGGCGTGCTTAGATCCATGCCAAGGCAAGAGCGTCAGAAACCTTGGCTTCTCAGAAGTGCTGCGAAGGCGGTGGCACAAAAAACCGCGACGACATCCTTGCGCACCAGCACCATCAGTGCAGCGGAAACCACAAGTGCCAGGGTCTCGACCAAGCCGCCCTTGACCGCAATTGGCAGAATGGTGGAAACGATAATCGCGCCGGGCAGCGCCTCAAGAGCACGTCGCACCCGCCGTGTCAGAGGCACGCGCCCCATGATCCAATAGCCCCCGGCCCGCATCATATAAGTGACAGCGACCATGCACAGAACGGCGACGCAAAACATTCCATCCGCAGAGAAAGCAGATCCCGTGGTCATTCCAACTGCTCCTCACTCGTCCCAGAAGGCGCCGATCAGCGCGCCCGTTATGGCCCCGGTCAAGATGCACCAATAGCCCCCCACGGCCCACCAGGTCGCCAGCGCCACACAGCCTGCGGCCGCCCAGCTAACGCTTTGGCGATGGCCCTTCCAACTCGGCACGATGAGCGCGACAAAAAATGCCGGCATAACAACATCCAGCCCCCATGCATGGGGATCCCGCACCATAGGTTGGCAAAGTAATATCCGGGAAGGACTGACAGCGACCACACCATCCAGAGGAACACGCCGCTGCCAAAGAAAATGCCCCAGTCCCGGTCGCCCCTGTCATAGGCGCGCAGGGAGAGAAGCCAATTGATATCTGTGAGAAAGAACAGTGCCAGATAGCTTTGGCGCGCCGGCACAGGAGCCAGCCATGGGCGCAGACTAGCCCCCATCAGCACCATACGCATATTGACCGCCGCAACCACCGTGGTCATGGCAATGATTGTCGACCATAGGTCACCGGGTCTGTATAAACCTCCATACCGACAAACTGTGAGGCCCCCGCAAAGACGAAGCTGTTGATCAGCAGTGTCTCAAGAATTGTCAGGCCCTTTTGCGCCGCAACCGTGCCGAAGACAGCGCCAAAAACAATGGTTCCCGGCAGGATAGGCAGGCACAGGCACGCGCCTGTCAGGCAGCCGCGCAGAGAAATGGTCACAGAAGAAGAAGTCGTCATCGGCGATCCGGCAAACACTTAGAGAGATGGTGGGCGAAACGGTGCTGGCACACCTGAGCAAGCATTTAAGACTTCCCGGGTCGGCCCCCACCATAGCGCGAAAATGGATATTGACCATCAGGACCAGATCCATTCAGAAGCTTATGTCACTTTTTGCAGAAGAACCAATCAAAGCTGGTGATATACCTATCAAGGATCGGCTTTGCGCTCATCACAAGTGCAGCATCACCTAATTTCCCTGTCGTCAAAAAAGCACACCGGCACAGGAATACATCCCGTCCGGATAAGCCCTTCTTGCAAGACCTGTGAAATTGTCAAGACTACGCGAAATGATTGAGGTCTTGAAAGAAAGTCTGCTTGCATGTCCCCTCTCCACCACCTCCAAACTGTATCCGCACAGTGACCGGTTATCGCCTTGCAGCCTACACCTTCGGCCAGTTTGTCGCGCCGTATGACTCCGATGCCATTCGCGGCTTCCGGAACCGCGAGCCCTCGGTCTTCGCCGAGTTGGAAAAGGCTCCAGGCTTTCTGGGGCGTGCTGGCTATTCAGAAGACGGACTGGACCCTTGGGGCGAACAGGTATTTCCGCGTTTCTGGGTGGACAATGGCGATGGCTTTGCCCCCTCGACGCTGTCGCTCTGGGAAGATCCGGAGAGCCTGATGGCTGCGGTCTACGGCGGGCTTCATGGAGAAGCATTTCGCCGAGGGCGTGACTGGAATATTCCGGCGGTCGACTGGCCGCCATTTGCCTTGTGGTGGGAAGTCGAGACGCGGCGTCCTTGCTGGCAAAATGCCGTTACACGCCATGAGCATTTGTTCGACAACGGCCCAACGCCCTTTGCCTTCACCTTCAAGGTGCAATTTGCACCCGACGGAACACCGCGCTCTCTTAACAAGGACAAGCTTGTCACACTGCGCCAGAAGAAGGCCCTCTCATGACCCTTTCTGTTTCACCTCGAGAGCAGCAGAAAGCGCTATGGAAAGCCAGCATCCATCAGGACGCAAGTTACACTTGAAAACCGGAAGTTTTTAAAGAGAGGGGATGGTACAGACGAGTGGATTTGAACCACCGACCTTCGGAGCCACAATCCGACGCTCTAACCAACTGAGCTACGTCTGCATACCAACCGGGGGACGCCCTGAAACGACGTCCTTCAAAGTGCGCGAAACATAAAAAGGATGTTCCACCTTTGCAAGGGGGTCTTGTAATGTCCTTTTGCTCTATCCACAAGCGTGAATTTCAGCGAACCGGCATTTTCCTGCAAGCCTCCTGAAGGCTGTGAATGAAAGAGACAGGTCCTTCTGTTTCAACAACGAGCGACACTCACATCGGTTTCAACAGCCGCATGAGCACAAAGACAAACGGGGCCGCCCGGTTTTCCGGACGACCCCGCACCAACGGTCAAAGACCGATCAGTCTCGAGTGGCCAATCAGGCCATCTTGACGTCTTTGGCGGTCTTTTCGATCACAGACTTGAACGGCGAAGACACGTCCGATGTCAGCTTGGTGGCAAATGCCTGCATGTCCTTGGCCTGAGCCGAAAGAGCATCGAACTGCTGACGTGCAAAGCTGGACTGAAGCTCAATGGCTTCGGCTAAGGCTCTTCGTCGCCATCATGTCCTTCATGAAGGAGAATGTGGCGTCCGTGTTCGTCTTCGCAGCATCAACGGCCTTGTGGTTGAATTCCACAGCGCCCTGACGAGACGTTTCGAAGGTGTCTTCCATCAGGTCCGTTGCGTCTTCAGCAGCCGACTTCATCTTTGCGTATGTGTCACGGGCCTGGGCAATGCCCTTCTCCGTTGCATCGCGGAACATTTCCGGTGCTTCCATCTTCGGCATCGAAAAGGCTTCGAAATCCATGAAAGGATTTGCAAAAGAGGAAGGACCACTTGCCTTCGAGGAACCGTTGCTACGGCTCTTGGAAGCAGTCGACTTTGTTGCTGTTGTATCGCTCATGATGTCTTCTCCATATGTTCGGATGCGATCATCATCGCTCGGTCAGTTAAATCCGACGCCTTCACAAAAAAGGCTGTACTCGCAATCCGTGACTAAAATATAGGAGCGCTATTTTCGCGTTGCAACATCTTTTTTGCAGTGCACAAAAAATACAAAGCCTACATCTTCTGGCCGCAGAGCAAGACCAGAACAATGTCTCAAACAACTCAAACTCTTATCTGCCGTTACGGCATATTTGACGACCGGCAAAAAAATCGAATTTTCTGCCGATCAACAGGTTCAAAGCCCTGTTCAACTGCCTTTTTGCGCCGTCTTGGCCGCGTCTTGCGCTGTCTTGCTGGCGGTATTGCCCAATTCACGCACCTGTTCGCCCAGAGTTTCCATCTGGCTGCGCAAATAGCCCTGCTGCAAGGAGAGAACTTCTTCCATTGAGCCCGCCTTCACCACATCCTGCGCAAAGCGGAATGCGGCATCGACATTTTCCTCGGCATAGGAGAGAGCCTTACGATGCGCATCATCGGCTCCACCCTTGACCACATTGCCTGTGTCTTCAAGACTGGAGACAGCGGTCTGCGTCATGGTCATGAAGTTGTCGAAGGCCTTGCGCGCCTGATCGACACTGCGGTCGGCAAATTCGCGCATCTGATCTGGGATTTCAAAACGTGAATCATCGGTCGGCATACAAACTTTCCTCCTCGGTGACACATCGCCGCGCATGGAACGGAACGCGGACGGATCAGTTGCACTGTACAACAGTTTCCTGAAAACCGTTAACGAGAAAACTGACAGGGGCAATTAACCACGCCTTCACGCAAGGCCGCTAGAAAGGTCATCTGACGTGGACGACAGAGCCGTTTGCAGCTATTAACTTGGTGTTTACCACTGCAACGGCGCGACGAAACCTTTGGCGCGAAACGACCAACAAAGAAGAGTTGACCCATGGACGATCCACTTCATAAATTTATGGAGCTGAGCACCATTCCGGCTCTTGCGCGGCTCTGTGATGAGTCCAGTGCTGCTCTGGTTGTGGTCGGCAGATGGCTCGGCCATCTTGTGGGCCAATGCGGCGGGGGCTGCGTTTTTCGCAGTCGATGCTGCCGAAAAACTCGGCCACCTTCCCGTGCTTTCGAAATCACCTGCCCGCCCGCATATCGCGCGCATTGCCGCCAGTGGATCAACGGAACGGCCCAGCATCGACCGGTTGCGGTTTTATCGCGGACTGCGCGTCATGTTGCTGACGTGCCAGTGCCAGCGCATCCTTCTGGACGATGGCAGCGATGCCGCACTGATCATCTGCACGGACAAAACGCTGAATCTGACCAGTGCACCTTTACCCGCATTCCTTGGCCTGCTCGCAGGTGATGACAAGAGCGCGTTCTGCATCAGCGACAACGGTGTGCTTCTGGGGGCCGTCGGCGCATTGGCGAATTCCGGTTCTGATGCTTTGCGTCTTCTTGAAACCCACACTGGATCCGGCGTTGGCGAAGATGTTCTCACGCTGGACGATACGCCACATCGTGTCCTGCATGCAGATCTCGGAGATCAGCGCCGCCTGCTGGTCGTGAACAATGAACCGGCCCCTGCCGCCTTGGAACCATTACAGCCAATTATGTCCTCAGAGGCGGAGCTGGAGCCCGAGACCGCCGCGACTGACACGCTGCCTGAAGACCTGCCGATGACGCCTGCCGTGCTGGACATGGAGCCGATCGAAATCGACCCGATCCCAACGCCAGCGCTGCCATCCCTCACCGCGAGCGAAAACCTGTCGGAGAATAGCGTTACACCGGACGAAACCACATCAGATCTTCTGTCGAATGACACAGGGTACACCACACCTGATACGGATAAGGTTGCCGTCTCCGAGACTGATGAGACCGGCTTCATCTTTCAGCCGCGTCCACGCCCGATCCGCTTTGCTCGAAGATGGACATCGACCAGCGCTTTACCTTCGTCTCGGATGAGTTCACCGAGATCATGGGACCGGTTGCTGCCAACATCGTTGGCAAACGCTGGACCGATGTTGCCAACCAATTCGGCTTTGATGACACCGGTGAAATTTCGGCCGCCCTTGACCGCCGCGACACATGGAGCGGGAAGACCGTCAACTGGCCTGTTACAGGATCGACAACGCGCGTTCCCGTTGACATGGCCGCCCTGCCCGCCTTTGACCGCACTCGCGAGTTTGAAGGGTATCGCGGCTTCGGTGTTTGCCGCACGGCTGATGCCTTTTCGCAAGGAGAGACAGCGCTTGCATCTGGCATAACTGTCGACCCAGGCTTGAGCGCCGAAGAGACGACGGATCCATCCGCACCGAACGAAGGGACTGTGCCCGCTGCGGCCCTATCACTGGCAAATGCAGCTAGTCTTGTCGATGAGACGACCACAGCACCACGCGAAATTGACGACGCCTTTGACATCTTCGAACCAGAAGATGCTGCGTCTGCCGAACCTCAGCCGGTCGAAGACGCAGACGCGGGCAAGAGCGCCAACACGGACACGCAGACGGCGGGTGACGTCTCCGACACCGTCGACCTGACGAGCGAGACCCCCGACCTGCCGCTTGGGCGGCAGGAAACCTTCGACATCATCGAGCCGGATGAAGTTGAGGCGATTGCGAGCGAAGAAGAAGACACAGCGCCTGCGGACGCCGTAACAGACGCATCTGATAACGTTGCCGCAGAGGTCCTCAGCGACGCTGATCTCGGGAACCAGGAAAACGCCCCCGCACCAGTGGAGCCGACTGACAACGCGAAAGCGGACGAAGAACCAGACGCAACAGATGCATTCTCAGTGCTGGCACACGACGAAGACAGGTCCGTGACCAGCGAGACGCAGGTTGAAGACGAGATAGCCAGCCCGGTGCATGTTCCGCTGGATGTGACCGAAACGTTCGACATTATAGAGCCGGATGAAGTCGACGCCATTGCCGGCGAAGAAGCACCCGAGACTGAAGAAGAAACAGACGCCTCAGAGGGCGAAAGGTCTGGCACGGAAGCGACGTCAAGTGAGACGAGCGACACCGAGGACACGCCCGATGCACCGCTTATGCAGGACACCAAGGCGCCCTACCACTCATCCACGCCCTTGCGCGATGCTGCTCTGCGAGGCGGCACTTTGATCGGGGCCAGTGCCGCTGCCGTTCTTGGCTCGCTCAAATTCCGGCCGATCACAGGCCATCGCCCCCCAACATCCGTGGGCACTCCGACAGACGAAGATACGACACAAGCCACAAACGAGCCTGCATCGCCGACCTCGTGGTCACGGACCAGCGAAGCCGGCAATGATGATTTGCGGGCACCTTCCGACTATGACGCCCGGGCTGACGTGGCCGGGGACGATGTGCCTGCCGAGGAGCATGTCTTCCACGAAGAACCGTCGGTCCCTGTTGAATTGCAGGACACACTCGAGCCGGCACAGGAAGGCGACAAGCCATTGTCAGCGACTCCCGTACAGGGGGGCATCAACGGCACCACGCCCTATCCGCCCGAGGAAATCGAAACGGCCGTTCGCTCGCTTGCAGTGGAATATCAGGAACGCAGTCGGCGCCAGACCGCGGCCTCAGACGTCACCGCGTCGCCAGACGCCGCTGAGGATACGGCCAATTCTGAGGACACCGCGTCCACACCAGACAGCGACGATGACTTGCCCGACGTGCTGGCGCTGACTGAGGCAGATATCCCTGCAAAAACAATCGCAGACCTGACGCACGACGGTTCTCCGGACGAAAAAGCAGAAACCGACGAAACTGTATCGGCCGAGGATGACAAGCCCGCGGAAGCGGGTGTGTCGTCAGAAGCCACAGGTCTGCCTGTTCCTTTGCAAGGTTCACCGACGCCAAAGGACAGCGATGCAGCCTCGGAAACACCACTCCCCGATGCCGCCTCTGTTGATGAAGAAGTGCGAGACACTCCATCCAGCGCGGACGATAGCGAAGCACGCCGCGATCCCAAGATCGTCGACCTTGCCAGCCGCAAGCGCCATTACGTTCCTGTCGACACCTCTGCCTTGTCGCGTCCCGAACTGGCTGCCTTCCGCAAGATTGCAGAAGCCTTGGGCGCCCGCATGGAGGGCGACATGGAGGCTGAGGACGATCAGGACAACGAGCACACGACAGATAAGGACCCACAGCTTCGGAAGAAACTGGTGCGCGCCAGCGAGCCTCCGCGGGCCGGGCCAATTGATCCGCGTCTTCTGGATCGCCTGCCCATTGGCATTGCCATCGCCCGCGATCGCGATGTTCTTTATGCCAATGACACATTGCTGGACCTGTTGGGTTATCTCGACCTTGCCTCGCTTCAGGAAGCTGGTGGTCTGGAAGCCGTCTTCGTCGAGGACGACGAGTGGCCAGACGAGAACATGGACGACACCGTCGATGGCACCTTGAAAGTACGCGTGGCTGGTGGCGGTGTTCGCCCGGTGGATGCCCGTATGCACACGGTGCCATGGAATGGTGGCCGCGGTCTGATGATTTCGTTCACAGAGCGTTCAAACGCCATAGCGGCAGGAAACGATCTCAGCGTAACAACGCCTGCGCCTGCCTTGTCCAGCGCCATCAAGACAGATGATAGCGACGCATTGCGCCGTGCCAACGCCGCCATCAAGGAATTGGATGCAATCCTGGAAACGGCGACAGACGGCGTTCTGCTGCTCGACCGCCATGGCAATATCGTCAAGACCAACCGATCGGCTGAGGCTTTGTTCAGCGCCAATCGGGCGGACATCGAGGGTGTGCCGCTGATTGATTTTCTGGCCCCCGAAAGCCACCGCAGTGCGGCGGATTATCTCGACGGCCTGTCGCGCAACGGCGTTGCCAGCGTGCTCAATGATGGGCGCGAGGTTCTTGGCAAAGTCAGCTCAGGCGGTCTCATTCCTCTGTTCATGACCATCGGGCGTGTGTCTGCCAACGGTGAAGATCCGAAGTATTGCGCGGTTCTGCGTGAAATCACCCAGTGGAAGCGGGCCGAGGAGCAACTGACCCAGGCCAAGCAACAGGCAGAGAATGCCAGCTCACAGAAGTCGGACTTCCTCGCAAAGGTGTCCCATGAGATCCGCACACCTTTGAATGCCATCATCGGATTTTCCGAAGTGATGCTCGAAGAGCGGTTCGGCCCAATCGGCAACGAACGCTACAAGGAATACCTGCGCGATATTCGCACCTCTGGGTCGCACATCATGAGCCTCATCAATGATCTGCTTGATCTGTCCAAGATCGAGGCGGGTAAGATGGAACTCAAGTTCTCTGCGGTCGCACCCAACGAAATCATTACCGAGTGTGTTGCTCTGATGCAGACACAAGCCAATCGGGAACGGGTCATCATTCGGGCAAGCCTGCCGGATTCGATCCCCAGTGTTGTGGCCGATCAGCGTTCCATTCGGCAGATTGTGCTGAACCTTCTGTCCAACGCCATCAAGTTCAACAAGTCCGGTGGTCAGGTAATTATCTCCAGCTCGATGGAAGACAGTGGCGAACTTGTCCTGCGGGTGCGGGATACTGGCAGTGGCATGACCGCACGCGAGTTGGAAGCTGCGCTTGAGCCATTCCGTCAGTTGCACACCTCACGGCATGGCGGCGGCACTGGTCTTGGACTGCCTTTGACAAAGGCCCTGGTGGAAGCCAACCGGGCGAACTTCCGCATCGATTCCACGCCAGATCAAGGCACCTTGGTAGAGATTAGGTTTCCGTCACAACGTGTTCTGGCCGAATAGGTCGCAGATCACTGGATGAAGAATGCCAAACGCCCCGCTCCTCTCCAGGAGGCGGGGCGTTTTCGTTGGAGGCATCCTAAATCTATTGATGACAATAAAGTTTTCTCACGTCCTCTCTCATCCAGCCCCAGCCGGTTGCTTCACCGCCCATTACAGCGAAACGAGAAAGCGCACCTGTTAACGTGTTGGAGAGCGCGAGATCGGACGACGAGCATTATGGGGCAATTGTTTTTCGCCACCCTCAGTGCAAAGAGGGACAGTGTGTGGGCGGGGGCATCGATTGCAGAAAAGAGCTGCCGGCTGCCGTCAGGCACAAAAAGCCGCCCCGATGCCTCTGATACAGAGACCCGGGAACGGCCCTTTTCTCACGTATTCCTGAAACGAAGCGGCCTGCGTTTATTCCACCAGCGTTGCCTCGGTCTTTTCGCGCACTTCGTCGATCTTGACGTCAGGTGCGAGCTCCGAGATCTTTAGCCCTCCATCGACTACATCGAACAGACCAAGGTTGGTGATGATCCGGTCAACGCATTGTGCGCCCGTCAATGGCAGGCTACACGACTTGAGCAACTTCGGCGCGCCGGACTTGGATGTGTGATCCATGATAATGACAACGCGCTTGACGCCAGCCACCAGATCCATGGCACCGCCCATGCCCTTGATCATTTTTCCAGGATCATCCAGTTGGCCAGATCACCATTTTCAGCCACTTCCATGGCTCCCAGAATGGATAGATCAATATGCCCGCCACGGATCATGGCAAAGCTGTCTGCCGACGAAAAATAGCTCGTCTTGGGTAATGCGGTGATCGTCTGCTTGCCGGCGTTGATCAGATCCGCGTCGACCTCATCATCGGTCGGAAACGGGCCCATACCCAGCATGCCGTTTTCCGATTGCAGGGTCACTTCCATGCCTTCGGGAATATAGTTTGAGACCAGCGTCGGAATGCCGATGCCGAGATTGACGTAGAACCCGTCTTCGAGTTCCTGCGCCGCGCGCTTGGCCATGTCTTCACGTGTCCAGGGCATGTCTACCTCCTTCAAACAAGTTCTGGCTGCGCCCTCAGGCGTCGCGCGTTGTGCGTTTTTCGATACGCTTTTCAAAGCTGCCCTTGACGAGGCGGTCGACGTAGATGCCCGGTGTATGGATATGATCCGGGTCCAGCTCACCCACTTCAACGATCTCTTCAACTTCCACCACGGTCATCTTGGCGGCCGTCGCCATCATCGGATTGAAGTTGCGCGCCGTGTGGCGGTAGACAAGATTGCCTTCCTTATCAGCCTTCCAGGCCTTGATGATCGCTAGATCACCCACGAGGCCGGTTTCAAGGATATAGGTTTCGCCATTGAATTCCTTGTGCTCCTTGCCTTCGGCAATAAGCGTGCCAACGCCCGTCTTGGTATAGAAGCCCGGAATGCCCGCGCCGCCCGCCCGCACACGCTCTGCCAGCGTGCCCTGCGGATTGAACTCCACTTCAAGGTCGCCGTCGAGATACTGGCGCTCAAACAGCGCGTTTTCACCCACATAGGAGGAGATCATTTTCTTGATCTGCCGCGTTTGCAGCAAGAGGCCCAAACCGAAATCATCAATCCCGGCGTTGTTCGACACAAATGTCAAATCTTTCTTGCCGGTGTCACGCAACGCCGTGATCAGGTTTTCAGGAATGCCACACAGACCGAAACCACCCGCCATCACCAACATACCGTCAGAGACCACGTCCTCAAGAGCGGATGCGGCGTCCGGATAAATCTTGTCCATATTATTCTCCCACAAGACGTCTGAAGTCGTCCTAGCCACTTGAGCGCAGCCAACCTCGGGCGTCAAGACATTGCAGTGCACAGAAACGCTTTCGCATCTGCTCTGCTGCTTTGTGTGCGCCCGCAATACGATTTTCTCAAGGCAATCAAACACGGCTTCCGCTTTGGCCCCATTGACCCGAGGCGCGCGGGCATTGCCGTATCTCGCGCGATCTTATCCGGACGCCTGAGCTGCCTGCTCGTTGCGCATCCGGCGCACATGGTTCCGCTTGGCCGAGACCGACGCGATGATAACGCCACAGGTGACGAGACCAATCAGGATCGTGCAAACCGCATTGATCTCTGGCGTGACGCCAAGGCGGACCTGCGAATAGATCTTCATCGGCAAGGTTGTCGCACTTGGCCCCGTGGTGAAGCTGGCAATGACCAGATCGTCCAGCGACAGCGTGAACGCCAGCATCCATCCCGCCAGAACACCCGGCAGGATCATCGGCAAGGTAATCAGGAAGAAAGTCTTCAGCGGGGGGCAACCAAGATCCTCCGCTGCCTCCTCGACACTGCGATCCTGCCCCACCAGCCGTGACTGCACGACAACGGCGACGTAGCACATTGAAAACGACGTATGCGCCAGCATCACTGTCCAGAACCCGCGGGGAAAGCCCATCGACACGAACAGCAACAGCAGTGCCAGCCCCAGGATCACATCCGGCATCACCAAAGGCGCATAGATCATGCCCGAAAACAAAGTACGGCCATGGAACCGCCCCGAGCGATTGAGCACGAGTGCTGCCATGGTGCCCAGAACCGTGGCTATGCTGGCCGACAGTGTGGCCACCTTCAATGTGACCCAGGCCGCATCGAGAAGTTGCTGATCCTGCAAAAGCTGACCATACCACTTGGTCGAGAACCCGGCCCAGACTGTGACGAGCTTCGATTCATTGAACGAAAAGATGATCAGGATGACGATCGGCAGATACAGGAACGAAAAGCCGAGGACCATTGACGTGATGTTGAACCAGGATGGGCGCGATCTCATATCCGATCTCCCATCTTTTGCTGCTGATGCTGGAAGAGCACGATCGGGATTACCAGAATGCACAAAAGCACAACCGCCACGGCGGAAGAGACTGGCCAATCCCGGTTTGAGAAGAACTCCATCCAGAGGGTCTTGCCAATCATCAGCGTGTTAGAGCCACCCAACAGATCGGGGATGACAAATTCACCGACAGCCGGGATAAAGACGAGGAAACAGCCCGCAATGACACCCGGCATGGAAAGGGGCAACGTGACCTTCCAGAAGGCCTTCCACGGTGGGCAGCCGAGATCTTCTGCCGCCTCCAGCAGGCTGCCATCCAGCTTTTCCAGACTGGAATAGATCGGCAGCACCAGAAACGGCAGATAGGAATAAACAATGCCGATATAGACAGCGATATTGGTGTTCAAGATGATCAACGGCTGATCAATCACACCCAGCCACAGCAGCAGATTGTTCAAGAGCCCTTCGTTCTTCAAGATGCCGACCCAAGCGTAAACGCGGATCAGAAAGCTTGTCCAGAACGGCAGGATGACCAACATCACGAGCCCTGCGCGCCAGCCCTTCGGGCTGCGGGCAATGCCATAGGCAAGTGGATATCCAAGTGCCAGCGTCAACACCGTGGAGACAGCGGCCATCTCGACACTGGACAGATAAGATTTCCAATAAAGGTCATCCTGCGTCAGCCAGATATAATTATCGAGAGACAGCACCGACAGCTTGTCAAGAAGTGCATGCCACCCGGTGGACAGGTCAAAGGTCGGTGCATAGGGAGGGATCGCCACGGCAATTTCCGACAGCGAAATCTTGAAGACGATCAGAAACGGCGCCAGAAAGAATACCAGCAGGAACAGGAAAGGGGCTGCAATCAGCAGTTTTCCGCCCAGTGTCCGTTTTGCCTTTTTGGTCGCCGATGCCATTCAGCACCTCATGTTATGTTGTTGGATGCCCGCTGAACGGCAGGCCTGATAGTGCCAGTGGCTTATCTCACCCGCGCAGGATGACACCTGCATTCTTGTCCCAGCTCAAAACCACCCGATCATCCCAAGTGATGGGCCGCTCCACCAGTCTGGTCACATTGGCCACGGTTGCCCGCAGCATCATGCTTTCATTGACCTTGGTATGGAAAATCGAGACATCCCCCAGATAGGCGATGTCCCAGACTTCTGCCGCAGTCTGGTTGACGGCCGCCGGATCAACCTCGCCCACAGACAGGGTGATCTTCTCCGGCCGGATGGCGTACCAGACGGTTTCGCCGACTGAGGCGTCCGTCGTCTGGGTGGTCTCGATCACCGCATCGTCCCCAAGAACCTGCAAACGACACCCGTCGGCGGAACTCATCGTCACTTTGGCTTCAATCAGATTGATGTCGCCGATGAAGTCGGCCACGAAGCGGTTCTTCGGCATCTCATAAATTTCAGCCGGCGTGGCGAGCTGAACGATCTGCCCGGCATCCATGACGGCGATCCGATCGGCCACCGTCATGGCTTCCTCCTGATCATGCGTCACGATCATGAAAGTGGTTTTCAGATCTTCCTGAATGGTCATCAGCTCGAACTGGGTTTCTTCACGCAGCTTCTTGTCGAGCGCGCCCAATGGCTCGTCCAGCAGCAGCACCTTCGGCTTTTTGGCAAGAGCGCGCGCCAAGGCCACACGCTGGCGCTGAC
This sequence comes from Roseibium sp. 10G30-5, assembly GCF_055809635.1. NCBI lineage: Bacteria > Pseudomonadati > Pseudomonadota > Alphaproteobacteria > Hyphomicrobiales > Stappiaceae > Roseibium > Roseibium sp. 10G30-5. The sequence goes on along the minus strand of NZ_CM147918.1, from coordinate 2,903,128 downwards.
CGCCCGAGAGCTGCTCGGGCTTGCGCTTGGCAAAGGTCTCCAATTTGGTGAGATGCAGCATTTCCTCGACCCGGGCCTTGATCTGCGCCTTGGGCATTTTTTCCTGTTTCAGACCAAACGCAATGTTGCTCTCGACATTCATATGCGGGAACAGGGCGTAGGACTGGAACATCATGTTGGCGGGACGCTTATAGGGGGGCACACCTGCCAGGTCTTCGCCGTCCAGCAGGATCTGGCCTTCTGTCAGAGTTTCAAACCCTGCAAGCATCCGCATCATGGTGGTCTTACCGCAGCCGGATCCACCGAGCAGGGCAAAAAACTCACGCTCGAAGATCTTGAGGCTCAGATTATCGACCGCGGTAAAGTCACCAAAACGCTTGGTAACATTTCGAAATTCGATGAAAGGAGTGGCAGAAGGATCATCCCACGGCGCAAAAGCACGCCGCACCGGCCCGATCGGTTTTTTAGACAAGCCTTGTCTCCCTCTTCCCTATACAGGCGGCACGTGGGCAAAGCTGCCAGCCCCCGCACGCCGATCCCCAAATGGATGATGCGCCTTGCACGCCCATCACAAACGTCAACTTGTGCCCGTCCCCCGGATCTCAAGTCGCTCTACAAAAGTCTGACAGGCAACACCAAACCCTTGAGATAAAAATTCTTTCCATGAGAAGTCAGGGGAACGCAATCCGTTCCCTCGCTTCATGCCCGGCCATTTATTCGAAACGAACGGTCCACTATCAACGGGGGAAGGGCACAGCGTGCCCTTCCCTCTCGCCGTGCTTACTGACCGGTCTTGACCTTGGTCCAAAGGCGCGTGCGCACGCGCAAAACCTTTGGGCCCTTAGTAGTTGTCGCAAAGAGTTTCTTCATGACATCGCCGCTCGGGTAGATCGACGGATCATTCAGGATGTCCTTATTGACATATTTCTGACTGGCCAGATTGCCGTTGGCGTAGAAAACATAATTCGACGACTTGGCAATTTCTTCCGGCTTCATCATGAAGTTCAGGAACTTCAAAGCATTTTCAGGATGCGGCGCATCCGCCGGGATCGCCATGTTGTCAAACCAGATCATCGCCCCTTCCTTGGGGATCGAGTAGGCGACTTTCACGCCCTGCTTGGCTTCATCGGCACGATCACGCGCCTGAAGAACGTCTCCCGACCAGCCCACTGCGATACAAATGTCGCCATTTGCCAACGCATTGATGTACTGCGAGGAATCGAACTTGGAGACGTAAGGACGAACCTTTTCCAGTAAAGCTGCGGCTTTCTTGAAGTCGTCCGGGTTGCTGGTGTCAGGATCAAGACCGAGATAGGCGAGAGCGGCCGGAAACATTTCGTCGGCCGTGTCCAGCATGTAGATGCCGCAATCCTTGAACTTCGCCGCGATCTTGGGATCGAAGACCAACGCCCAGCTGTTCACCGGCGCGTCTGGCATGATCTTCTTTACCTTGTCGACATTGTAGCCGATGCCGGTGGTGCCCCACATGTAGTTGATCGCATGGGCATTGTCCGGGTCATACTTGGACACGCGCTTCATGATCATCGGCCACATGTTCTTCAGATTCGGCAGCTTGGACTTGTCCAGCTTCTGGAATACGCCTGCCTGCACCTGACGCCCCAGGAAGGTTCCCGTCGGCACAACCACATCATAGCCCGTGCCGCCGGCCAGAAGCTTCGTTTCCAGCATTTCGTTGCTGTCGAAGACATCGTAGTTGACCTTGATGCCGGTTTCTTTGGTGAAATCTTCCAGAACCGACTTGTCGATATAGTCGGACCAATTGTAGACGTTGACGACTTTTTCTTCCTGCGCAAGTGCCGAACTGGTCATCAGACCCACGGCTGCCAGCCCCATCAGTATACTCTTCAGCATTACTTCAACTCCCCTCCAGGTGTTGTCGGGCATGCCTGCCCTGCTCGCATCATCAGGCCACCTTTTGTCTGGCAGCTGTTCCTGATCTTTCAATTCGATCAAAGATAGGTCTGACGTTCAAGGCCGGAGATCTCGCGCCCGAACGCCGCCAGTTCCTCTTTCTTGATTTCCGTCAAAACCTTGTGAAGCTCTTCGCCACAGGCCTCCTTCATCCGGTCAGACGCCTCAAACGCATCGATGGCCTCGTCCATCCAGGGCGTCAGACGCTTGTGACGCTTTTCATACGCGTTGCCGATCACCGGCGCGGGCGGATCTTCCTGCTTTTCCAGACCCGCCAGCATTCCAGCAAGAACCCCCACCAACACCAGATAAGGGTTGGAATCGGCACCGGCGATGCGATGCTCGATCCGGGTTGCTTCCGGGGTGCTGGCCGGAACCCGCAGAGCAACCGAACGGTTGTCATAACCCCAGCACAAGGACGTCGGAGCATAAGAGCCCGGCTGCATGCGGCGGAAGCCATTAAAGGTGCTGGTGAACAGCAGCAGCGCTTCCGGCATGGTATCGAGAAGACCGCGGATCGCGTGACCGAGACGCTGCTGGCCATTGTCAGGGTTGGCGAAAATGTTGCCGTTCTTGTCTTCCAACGACACATGCACATGCATACCGCTACCTTAGCCATTCCACAAAAGGCTTGGCCATAAAGGACGCCTTCAGGTTGTGCTTGCGAGCAACGCCCGTCACCAGACGGCGCAACAACACAGCGTCATCCGCAGCCTGAAGCGGATTGCGGCGGTGATGCAGGTTCAATTCAAATTGACCGGGAGCCGCTTCCGAAACAGCCGCGTCAGCCGGAATTTCCTGCACTTCGGTGGCCCGGCGCAAGTCGTCGACCAGTGGCCAAAGCGCTTCCAGATCCGACAAGGCATACATGTTCTGTCGGGCTGGCCCCAGACTGGTGGAGAAAACCGGCTTGGGCTGACCCGACCAGTCGCCGTCGGCTTCTTCCTCGAAGAGGTAGAACTCCAGCTCAAACGCACACGTAGCGGTAAACCCCTTGGCGGCCAGTTTGTCGACCATGTTCCGCAGCACGTTGCGCGGATCGACATCAAACGGGTTGCCGTCACGGTCATACATCGACAACAAAACCTGTGCCGTCTTACGGTCGGCCCAGGGCACAATCTTCAGGCTTTCCAGAACAGGCCAGCACACGCCATCCCGGTCACCTGTCTCGATGTGCATGCCGGTGCTTTCGACTTCCCGGCCCCAGACATCGAGCCCGTAGAGCGAAAACGGAAAGGCAATGCCTTGCTCGAAAACCTTCTGTGCCGCACTGCCCGGCAGCCACTTACCACGCAACACACCATTCGTATCCGGCAGCACCACTTCGACCGTATCGAGATCGGGATGCTCCTTCAGAAAACGCTCAACTTCACCAGTATCCTTGCGCGCATCCGGATGGGATAAAATCTGCTGCGGCAATTCCACGGACGTCTCTTGCTCTCCCACGAAAGCTCACCTTTCCCAGGCTTCCTCTATTCGGCCTGTTCCATTCGTATTTGACGACATTTTTTCACGCACTCAGCGCCAATGTCGGCTCCGTCTGGATCTGAGCCTGCGCACGTTCAAGTGTCAAGATGCAGAAAGAGGCAGGCTTGCCTTTTTACTGAGCGAGCAAAATGGTTTATCGATAGTCGTGGGGACATTGCAAAAACCAATGCAGCACTGACTCAGATAATCTTTTGGCAATTGACAGCCCCTGTAAGACACGAAATGATGCCGCCATCATGAGCCCCTATTTCGTCTTGCAGACTTGCCGCGCAGACTTGCCAAACCGTGATCACCGCTTGGCTATGCACTGTGGTTTCGCTGAACTGGCGAAAATGCGAGGCGCAATTTCCAGTCGGACGAAAGCCCTTGGGGACAGACATTTGCAACGCTCCTGCTGCCCACCGATGCGACAGCCGTGGTTGCTGCGTCTGGAAGATCAGCAGAGACTTTCAAGTTCAACACCGACCCGGAGCTAATCGTGAGCCAGGACCCATCCTCTCCCGAAAATTCAGTCAACAAGAACCGCGGCGTTCCCGGAATGGACCAAGCCCGGGACTGGCTTCGCAAACGCAACATCGAGGACATCGAATGCGTGGTGCCCGATCTTGCCGGTGTTGCTCGTGGCAAGATGATGCCGACGGAAAAGTTCTTCTCAGGACCAGACATGACGATGCCCGCCAGCATCTTCGCCCAGACAATTTCGGGCAGTTATCCGGCAGACGATGACCGCTTCCAGCATAATCCGGTCGACGGCGACCTGTATTTTCGCGCCGATTATTCAACGCTTGCCGAAGTGCCTTGGGAAACAGATCCGACGGCGCAGCTCATTCATGACGCCTATACACGCGACGGAACGCCGGTGGAAACCGCACCGCGCAACCTGCTGAAGCGCGTCCTGAAACTGTACGAAGACCGTGGACTGCGTCCCGTTGTGGCACCTGAGATCGAATTCTATCTGGTGCGCCCGAACACCGATCCTGACTATCCTCTGGAACCACCACGCGGTCGGTCCGGTCGTCCTGAAGTGGGTCGTCAGTCCTATTCGATCTCCGCTTTGAACGAGTTCGATGATCTTATTGACGATGTCTACGACCTCTCAGAGAAGCAGGGACTGGAGATCGATACCTTCATTCACGAAGAAGGTGCGGCGCAGATGGAAATCAACCTGCGCCACGGCGACCCGTTGGCTTTGGCCGATCAGGTCTTCATGTTCAAGCGGACCATCCGGGAAGCAGCCCTGCGCCACGAGATGTATGCAACCTTCATGTCCAAGCCCATGTCCAATCAGCCGGGCTCGGCCATGCACATTCACCAGTCTGTGGTCGATATTGAGACCGGCGATACCATCTTCTCGACGCCAGAAGACGATGAAACATCCGACTTTCTGTCGTTCATTGCCGGGCATCAGAAATACCTGCCGTATGTCACCTGCCTGATGGCACCCTACGTCAATTCCTACAGACGCTTTTCGCCAAATTCGACCTCACCGGTGAACGTCTATTGGGGATATGACAACCGCACTGTTGGACTGCGTGTGCCCTATTCTCACAGACAGGCACGGCGACTTGAAAATCGCATTCCCGGCTCGGATGCCAATCCTTATCTGGCCATCGCAGCGTCGTTGACCTGTGGCTATCTCGGCATGAAAAACGGCTTGCGTCCGGATGCGCCACGTGATGTGGATTGCGCCAATCTACAAAAAGCCTTGCCACGGGGTCTGATGGAAGCCGTTGGATATTTCGAGAACAGCGACGACATTCGCGACATCTTTGGTGATCGATTTGTTGAAACCTACCGCGCCATCAAACAGGAAGAGTACGAGACATTCATGTCCGTGGTCAGCCCCTGGGAGCGCGAATATCTTCTCTTGAACGTGTGACGTTCTGTCAGCCGATCAGTGCGAACGACGGAGTTTTCATGAAGCCTGTTTCCAACTTGCATTCCACGGCCGATCTTCAGGCCAAGGATGCCGCGCATCACATTCACCCTTTCACCGACACGCAGGCGCTGAATACGGAAGGCAGCCGTATCATTACCAGAGCTGAAGGGATCTGGCTGACGGATTCCGAGGGCAACCGGATCCTTGACGGAATGGCTGGCCTCTGGTGTGTCCAGGTCGGTCATGGGCGGCAGGAAATCGCCGATGCCGTGCACCAGCAGATGTGCGAGTTGAGCTACTACAACACCTTTTTCAAGACGACGCACCCACCAGTGGTCGCCCTTACCGAAAAGGTTGCATCGCTTGCACCAGACCACATGAACCGCGTGTTCTTCTGCTCATCGGGGTCGGAAGCCAATGACACAGTCTTCCGCATGGTGCGCCATTATTGGGATTGCATGGGCAAACCCGACAAGAAGGTGATCATCGGACGCTGGAACGCCTATCATGGCTCAACGCTGGCAGGCACCAGCCTTGGCGGCATGAAGGGCATGCACAAGCAAGGCGACTTGCCGGTGCCAGGGGTTCATCACATCGACCAGCCCTATTGGTACGGTGAAGGTGGCAATATGTCGCCAGACGATTTCGGTGTTGCCGTTGCCCGCAAGTTGGAAGCCGCGATTGATGAAATTGGCGAAGACAACATCGCTGCCTTTATCGCCGAACCGATCCAGGGCGCAGGTGGCGTCATCATCCCACCGGAAACCTATTGGCCGGAAATCAAGAAGATCCTCGCAGATCGCGATATTCTGCTCGTGGCCGACGAAGTGATCTGTGGCTTCGGTCGCTTGGGACATTGGTTTGGCTCAGACCATTTCGATCTGAAACCTGATCTTATGGCCATCGCCAAGGGCCTCTCTTCCGGCTACCTGCCAATCGGTGGTGTCATCGTTTCCGACAAGGTTGCGGACACAATTGCCACCAACGGCGACTTCAACCATGGCTATACCTATTCTGGTCACCCGGCCTGTGCGGCAGCCGCTCTCGCCAATCTGGAAATTCTGGAGCGTGAAAACGTCGTCGATTACGTTGCCAACGACATCGGGCCCTACATGCAAAAGCATTGGGCCAAGATCGGCGAGCACCCGCTGATCGGCGAAGCACGTATGACCGGCCTGATGGGCGCACTTGAGCTCGCTCCTGAGAAAGGCAATCGTGCACGCCGCTTTGCCGATACCGGCACCGTTGGAACATTGTGCCGCGACATCAGCTTCTCCAATGGGCTGGTGATGCGCGCCGTGGGCGACACGATGATCATCTCGCCACCGCTGGTGCTTACCCACGAAGAAGCTGACGACCTGGCGGCCCGCGCCACCAGAACACTCGACCAGACGTATGACGCGCTGAAGAAAGACAGCAAGATCGTCTGATCCGACGTTGTACAAAACGCAAGTACAGATGAAAAAGGCCGATGTCGTTGTCCGACATCGGCCTTTTTCAAATTTACACGCAGGTCAACCGCGTTTGAGCGATCGTCTCGTGTCAGACAGAAGCTGGACGGCGTGCCCGAGGGCGATGCCCCGCAGAAACTTCATCCACTGTGCCGACCGGTTGCGTATAGTTCGTGACTTCAGGCCACTCCCCGGCTTCGAGTTCCTTCAGGATCTCCGGCTTGGAAATCTCGTAGCTGCTCACGCCACATCGCCGCATCAACGGCATCTGGTCGAGGATGAAATCACCGGTTGCTCGGATGTCACCGGTAAAGCCCAGTTCTTCGCGCAAGATCCGCGCCGACGAAAAGCTGCGACCATCGGTGAATTTAGGAAAGTCGACAGCAATGATGTCAAGCATACTCAAGACCGGTGCAAGCTTTTCCACCTGATCCCCTGCCGCGACCAGAACTGCGACACGCCGGTTTGTACCTTCGAACGTCGCCTTCTCGTCGAGATAGCGCTGCAATGGAATTACAACGTCCTGTCCCGTCGGGATGGTGGTGTCCTCATCGCTCACCCGCACCCAGGCCTCATCGCTGAGAAGATTGTTCGCAAAAATTTTCGTCATTGGTGTTTCGCGTCCCTCTTGCGATCCGGGGATCGCTCATCGTCTGTTAGCGGGCAATCCAGCGGACAATCAGATCCCGCTGCCGTCGATTTCACGTCCATGCGTTGGCATGTGAATGCCGCACTCGGTCTTTTCCTGATTGCGCCAGCGCCCGGCACGCGGATCTTCGCCCGGCTTGACCTTGTCCGTGCATGGCATGCAGCCAATCGACGGATAGCCCTGTGCGACCAGCGGATGCGACGGCAGATCATGTGCCTTGGCATAGTCCAGAATATCCGAAGCTGACCAATTGGCCAGCGGATTGACCTTCACCCGACCGTCTTCATATTCAAAGTAAGACAAGGTTGCACGGGTCTTGCTCTGGAACCGCTTGCGACCGGAAATCCATGCGCCAAAGCCTTCAAGCGCACGTTCCAGCGGCAACACCTTGCGGATATGACAACAACGGTCCGTATCGCTCATCCACAGCATACCTGCCGGGTCATCACGTTCCCGATCTTCACGCGCAGGGCTTTGCGACTGAACATTGGTCAAGCCCAGCGCCGCCGTCAGACTGTCACGATAGCGCAGCGTTTCTGGAAACAGCTTGCCCGTATCAACCATCACCACCGGCGTTGCCGCGTCGATTTGCGATACCAGATGCAACAGCACGGCAGAATCCGCTCCAAAGGAGGAGACCATGGCGATTTCACCATTGAACCTTTCGGTCAACGCATAGCGCAGCACATCCTGCGCGGTCGCATCGGCAAAGATCTCGTTGAGAGCTGCAACTTCTTCAACGGGAGAAAGGGCAGCAAGATTTTGGCTCGTGGCCAGACAGGCTTGACTAATTTGCCCCATAAAGCGCCTCCTTGAATGGCGCTTCCCCGACCCGTCTATAGGCATCGAGGAAGCTTTCTTCCGGCTTGGTGCGGAGACCAAGATAGGTGTCCACAAGGGTTTCGACAGCGTCGACGACCGTTTCGGATGAGAAGCCGCGACCGACAATTTCACCAATCGACGAGGTTTCATTGGCCGATCCGCCGAGCGTGATCTGGTAAAATTCCTCACCCTTCTTTTCCAAGGCCAAGAATGCCGATATGCCCGACATGGTGGTGACCACAGGCATTGATGCAGCCGGAGATCTTGATCTTCAGATCGCCAATATCATCCTGCCGCGCGGCCGTGCCAAAGCGCTCGGAAATCTCCTTGGGCAATCGGGATCGAGCGGGCTGTCGCCAGCGCGCAATAATCCATCCCCGGGCAGGCGATGATGTCGGTGATCAGGCCAGAGTTACCCTCGGCCAGACCGTTTGCGACCAGAACGTCAAAGAGCGCGGGAAGGTCAGCCACACGCACATGCGGGAAGATGACATTCTGCTCGTGGCTGATGCGGATCTCGTCAAAACCGTATTTTTCGGCAAGGTCGGCAATCACATCCATCTGATCGGCACTGGCGTCCCCGGGAATGCCCCCAATCGGCTTCATGGAGATCGTCAGGCTGGTGTACCCATCCACCTTGTGCGGGTTGAGATTGTGAGCGACGAACTGATCAAAAGCCGGATCGGATTTGCGGCGCGCCTCGACGGCCTCGCTGGTCACGTCCAGAACTTCTAATGTCGGCGGCGCAAAATACGATTGAATCCGCTGAACTTCGTCCTCCGGCAGGCGCAGGACGCCATGACGGATCTTTTCAAACTCGGCCTCAATGTCGGTCTTGAGAACGTCCAGTCCGGTTTCATGCACCAGGATCTTGATACGTGCCTTATACTTGTTGTCACGGCGACCGAAGCGGTTGTAAACGCGCAGGATCGATTCCGTGTAGGCCAGCAGATCTTCTTCCGGCAGGAAGTCGCGCACCTTGCGACCAATCATCGGCGTGCGGCCAAGGCCACCGCCGACGAACACCACAAACCCGGGTTCCCCCGCCTCATTCCGCGTCAGCTGCAAGCCGATGTCATGCACCTGCACGGCAGCACGATCATGCGGCGCGCCCGTGATGGCAATCTTGAACTTGCGCGGCAGATAGGTGAATTCCGGGTGCAGTGACGACCACTGGCGCAAAATTTCAGCATATGGGCGCGGATCGGCGATCTCATCGGCGGCAGCGCCTGCAAAATGGTCCGCCGTCACGTTGCGGATACAGTTGCCCGACGTCTGAATGGCGTGCATCTCGACCTCGGCCAACTCACCAAGAATTGCCGGCACATCTTTCAGGCTGGGCCAATTGTACTGGATGTTCTGACGCGTGGTGAAATGGCCATAGCCGCGATCATAGGTCCGGGCAATATGGGCGAGCTTGCGCATCTGGCGCCCGTTCAAGGTGCCATAGGGGATTGCCACACGCAGCATATAGGCATGGAGCTGAAGGTAGAGGCCGTTCATCAGACGCAATGGCTTGAACTCTTCCTCGGTCAACTCTCCGGCCAGACGTCGACGCACCTGATCAGCAAACTGCTGGGTACGCTGGCTGACGAACTCGTGGTCGAACTCATCGTAACGATACATCTTCAAACTCTCCCTCAGACCCCGGCTTTGTGCCAGTGGCCCAAATTCACTTGAACCAGAGATCGCGTCCTCGCGTCGGGCGCCGATCGCAAGTCTTTTCAAAAACGGTCAGGCGCCTGTACGGGCCTGCTTGCCAAAATCAGGATGGGTCGTCGGCCCGGCAGCCCGGATTTTTTCACGAAGGCGAACGGCCACGAGCTGCCCTTCTTCATCGACCACATCCATGTCATAGGCTTCCACCACCAGTCGGGCGGCAATGGCGCGCGCTGCGATTTCCATGGCGGTGGCAACATCATCCTTGCCGTCCAGACGGCGTGCCCCTTGCAGGGTTTCGACCCAAGCTTCGCCTTCACCAAGCCAGACAACTTCGCCATCAATCAGCCGGTTGGCCGTAATTACTTTCATTGCCTTACTCCTCAGGCGGCATATTCTTCACGGGCAGGCAGGGCCACGATCGGTTCTGCCTGATGCAGATCCGCGTGGCCTACGGCCTCCCCAATCACGATCAGGACTGGGCCTCGGGACATCATCTCGCTCGGACAGGCCAGCCAATTCCTGCAAGGAGCCGGAAAATTGCCGTTCGCTGACCTGGCTGGCGTTTTCGATGATCACCACCGGAGTCTGACGACGCAGACCGCCAGCCATCAGCTTTTCCGCAACGGATGCGGCCACTGAACGCCCCATATAAACGGCAACCGTTGCACCATTCAGCGCCAGATCAGCCCAACCGGGCAGCGTTTCCGACTTCGCGTTATGCCCCGTCGCAAAGACCAAAGTGGAGGCGACACCGCGCAGTGTCAGCGGCAACTGCGCCGAAGCCGCAGCCGCAAACGCTGCAGTCACGCCCGGCACGACCTCAAAGTCAATTCGGGCACTGCGCAGCGCGTCCATTTCCTCGGCAGCACGACCAAAAATCATCGGATCACCAGACTTGAGACGCACAACCTTGTGGCCAGCCTCTCCCAACTCCACGAGCAGACGATTGATCTCGTTCTGCGGTACGCTGTGCGCACCTTTGCGCTTACCCACCGAAATGCGCTCCGCGTCACGCCGCCCCATCGCAACAACCTTTTCCGGAACAAGCGCGTCATAGACAATCACATCTGCTTCCTGAAGCACCCTCTGGGCGCGCAGGGTCAGAAGATCTTCCGCCCCGGGACCCGCACCCACAAGCCAGACGTAGCCAGCATCAGATGTTTCGCTGTTCAAAAGACGCTGTGCATCGGAGCGCGCCTCATCAATGCGATCTGCATAGATGTTCCGCGCCACGCTGCCGGAGAAAAAGCGCGCCCAAAACCTGCGCCGCGCTGCACCATCCGGGATCATACGCGCTGCGGCATCGCGGAAGCTTTCGGCCAACCGAGCAAGATCTCCTGTCGAGCGCGGCAGCATCGCCTCAATACGCGCCCGAATGTGACGTGCCAGCACCGGCCCCACGCCGGTCGAAGTGATCGCAACTGCAATCGGCGCACGATTGACCAGTGCGCCAGTGTAGAAGTCACAAAGATGCGGCTTGTCGACAGCGTTCACCGGCACACCAGCACTGCGGGCCGCCGCGACAACAGCACGATCCAAAGGCTCGTCTTCGCAGGCGCTGAAGACCAGCACGACGCCCGTCAAGTGATCCGGGGCAAAGGCTTCTGCGATATGACGCGCGCCAACAGCTTCAATGGCATCGAGCAGAGATCGCTCAATTTCCGTTGCCACGACTTCAATGACAGCATTGGTTTCGCCAAGCAGACGAACCTTGGCGGCAGCCTCATCGCCATGACCGACCACAAGCACACGCTCACCCGAAACCTTGAAAAAGGTCGGGAACACATCAAGGCGGCGATCTGAGTGTCTTTGATCCTGTCTGGCCATGACCCGCGTCCTGTCGAAGGAGGTGTTGTAGTGTTTCTTCAATGTACTCATTTCGCCCACCCGTTAACGGGCATGATATTTCAAAGACATGCAAACAGAAGAAAAAGGATTCCGCTTATTGTCACCATCGAGGATGCAATAAATTATTCTACGCCATCACTTCACCGGGAACGCAATTGGCGCAGAGTGACGACAAAAGAAAACATACGATCCGGCCCTCGCCGTTTCAGCGCACGAAATGCCATCTTTCTTGATATCTGACGCCAGCAGAACACTTGCCGCCTGTTTTGCGCTTGACCTAACGGGAAGCGTGTTTTAGCCAATTCAAAGCGCTTTGAATAAATAGACGTCCGAAATGACGACGCTTCTGGTGCGATCCTGAATTCGGATCCACTCCAGAAGCAACCTGCTGTCTTCCTGAAAGGGTGTTTCATGTCTCCCCAATCCGCCGCCAACTCCTCGCTACAAAACGAAATCGTCGACGACGCGGACTGGTGGCGCGGCGCAGTCATCTATCAGATTTACCCTCGTTCGTTTCAAGACAGCAACGGCGATGGCATTGGCGATCTCAAAGGCATTTCCGACCGGCTTGATCATGTCGCGTCACTCGGCGTTGACGCCATCTGGCTGTCGCCATTCTTTACATCACCAATGGCAGACTTCGGCTATGATGTGGCCGACTTTGAAGATGTCGATCCGATGTTCGGCACCTTGGCCGACTTTGATGAAATGACAGCCCACGCCCATGCCCTGGGTCTCAAAGTCATGATCGACCTGGTCATCTCACACACCTCTGACCAACATCCATGGTTTGTCGAAAGCCGCAAGTCGCGCAGCAATGACAAAGCTGACTGGTATGTCTGGGCAGATGCAAAACCGGAAGGGTCTCCCCCCAACAACTGGCTCTCGATCTTCGGCGGATCCGCTCTGGAGTGGGACAGCGTACGCTGCCAGTATTACCTGCATAATTTTCTGCAAAGCCAACCGGATCTGAACTTCCATAATTCGGAGGTGCAGGACGCAGTTCTGTCTGCGGCAAACTTCTGGCTGAAGCGTGGCGTCGATGGTTTCCGTCTGGATACGGCGAATTTCTACTTCCATGATGCGGAGCTGCGCGATAATCCTCCCCTCCCCGAAGGCATGATCCTGACGGGCGTCGAGCAAACGAACCCCTATTCCTTCCAGTACCATCTTTACGACAAGACCCGCCCCGAGAACCTTGTATTTCTGGAACGTTTGCGTGGCTTGTTGGACAGTTTCCCGGCCATAACCGCCGTTGGTGAAATCGGTGCGGATCGCGACGTTCCCAGCACCACGGCGGCCTACACCGTTGCGGGCAAGCGGCTGCATATGGCCTATAGTTTTGACTTGCTGACACATGAGCACTCCGGCGATTACATCCGCTCACGCATGGAAGCGATGGAGGCAACTATCGGCAGCGGCTGGCCGAGTTGGTCTCTCTCGAACCACGATGTGCCGCGCGTGGCCACCCGCTGGGCCAACGATCAGAACGTCGACCGCTTCGCGCCTCTGGCAACGGCTCTTTTGACCAGCTTGCGAGGCACACTTTGCATCTACCAGGGAGAGGAGTTGGGACTGTCGGAGGCCGATGTGCCTTACGACAAGATCCAGGACCCTTACGGTCTCCGCTTCTGGCCGAAGTTCAAGGGCCGCGATGGCTGCCGCACGCCGATGCCATGGACGACGGATGACCTTTACGCCGGCTTCAGTACGCATGAACCCTGGCTCCCCGTCAGCCCTGATCATCTTCCGCTTGCGGTCGCAGCCCAGAAAGGTGTGCCAACCAGCATTCTGGAGCGCACAAAAGCCTTTCTGAAATGGCGCAGACACCTTGCTCCGCTGATCAAGGGCGACATCAAATTCATTGACGGGGTTGGCGATCTGTTGGTCTTTGTCAGAACCTATGAAGGGCATCAAATCCTCTGCGCCTTCAATTTGACGGACACCCCCCTGAGCATCACGCTTGATCTGGGCGACATCAGCCCGCTGGAAGGCTCCGGCTTCAATGGCACCGTGACAACAAGCGACAAAGGAACGCAAATGACCGTGCCAGCCCTCGATGCCTTCTTTGCAAACCTCAAATAACACTTGAAAACAGACTGTTCTCCAGGGCCATGATCCAATTATGGCCCTACTCTGCCTGCACCCTATCGGAAAGAGGTGCTAGGGTACGGTCCTTGCTATGCGCTGAACCTGAAGCACACGATCCGATCTTTTCTGGAGCCGCAGTCTGTCATGAGTGATCGCCTCCCACTTTCCGTCTTCATCATTGCCCAGGATGAAGCGGACCGCATCGCCAAACCCATTTTAAGTGTGCGGGATTGGGTCGATGAGATTATCGTCATCGACAGTGGCTCGACGGACGGGACGCAAGATGTCGCCCGCACCCTTGGGGCAACTGTCATCGACAATGACTGGCCCGGCTACGGACAACAAAAGCGATTCGGGGAAGATCAGTGCCGCAACGACTGGCTGCTCAACCTTGACAGCGACGAAGAAGTCACGCCGGAGTTGGCACAAGAAATTCGCACATTAATGACGTCCGGCCGACATCACGATGCCGATCACTGGCGCATCATGATCCGCGATCAGTTTTCGCATGAGAGCGAACCGGCTCCCTGGGCTTATGGCTACCACCAGATCCGCCTGTACGATCGAACCAAGGGACGGTTTTCAGACTCACCGGTCCACGACACGGTGCGCCCGGAGCCAAGCACGCGCATCCAGTCGCTAGAGGGCATCGTTGCACATCGCTCCATCCGGTCTCTGGAATTTCAGGTCGGCAAGTACAACCGCTATTCCTGCATGCAGGTGCGGGATCTGCGCGACAAGGGCCGCACCCTGCCCCGAACACGGTTGCTATTTGAATTCCCGGCCGCCTTTTTGAAGGCCTACTTCGTGCGCAAGTATCGCCGCTACGGCTGGTGGGGCTTTATCCTGTCGGTCAACTATGCTCACGCACGGTTTCTGCGCATCGCCAAGGCTTATGAGACCGAGTTGAGAGAACGCCACACCAAAACGGACAAACCATAAGGTGAGTGCCTCACATCACACGGCGATTTTGCTCAAAGGCAACCAGCACAGTCACTCGGCGAAATCCTAACCGACGGCCGCCGTCTCTTGCAGCCGATCCGGCGCGGTCGGTGCCGTTACCGGACGCAAGACACGAATGGGCTGGCGAATACCAGCAACATGGTTGTAATGATCAAGGCGGCGGATGGTGGTTTCCATCAGTTGATGACCACGCGACAGCACCAGATGATGCGTTCCCTCTGTCAGAACATCATCCATCAGCACATCGCCCGGCTTCAATGCCCGAATGTAACAAAGCGTCGGCTTCGGCTCTTCGGTGCCCGCCACCTCCTCGACCAGCAACTCCGCCCGCGCGATCTCCAGAAGCTCTGGATCATATTGTTTGCGATTGATGGCCAGCGCTTCGAAGGCGGCAGCGTCAACACCGCTGTCCGGACTGGCGTACCAAAGATCCGTCAGCAGTTTGACGATACGGGACGTCAGTGGAATGTCCTTGCCTTTCGGGCCATCAGCAGGAAATCCCGATCCGTCAAACCCACAGTTGGACAAATACAGCGCTTCGGCCACCCGCTCCAGTTGCGGGATGTTCTTCAAGAGACTGCGGGTCTGGGCCGGAGCCGCCTCAAGGATTTCCTTCTGCTGTTCGGTCAGCGCTTTAGCCGCCCGGTAACGGGTCAGGATTTCAACCGGCAACAAGGCCTCGCCGAGAGGCGAAAACAGGATGGCCATTTCCAGTTCCCAGGTTTGCTTCAGACCTAGACGGCGCGCGATCTTCGCACCTTGTGGACGCATGATCGTGGTTCGACGGAACGCTTCGCCATGAAACAGCGCCAACATATCAATCAGGAGTTTGACGGAACCGCCAAGAGTTTTTTCCAACAACTGCCGATCCTGAAGAATCTTGTCGTGATAGGCGGTAGCAGCCTGAAGGGCGGCGCTCAATTCACTCGATGCGCAAGGCTTGGACAAGACCATGAACACACTGGCCGTGTTGATTGCGTCCTTGAACACATCAATCGACTTTTCAGCCGTCAGCAGGATACGGGCCGCACGTGGGGCAAGGCTTTCACACATCTTCAGGAAACTGATGCCGCCGCGCGAGGGAACGTTGACACAGGAGATAATCACGGTCACTGCCGCGTTGTCCCGCACCCAGCGCAACGCCTCTTCCGTATCTGAACAGCCTGTCACGCTATAACGATCTGAAAACAGCCGCTTCAGCGCATCAAGGACCTTCGGATCATCATCCACCACAAGTACCTGTGGGCATTGCACGCATAGTCGCCTCACTCTCGGCTACGTCTTTATACGGGATGCGCAACCTTTCCTGCCAGAAGACGATACTTTTTGTCTTCCGTACTTCTTACAATATATTTTTACATCTTATTTTTCTCACACAGATGTTAATAAATACAGATTACATTCAAACAATAAGTTAAAAATTATCTTTAAGTGAAGTTACTTATAGTTTCAATCTGGAGTTCTGAACCTCAACTCGACACTGTAAAAATGCCAATTGAGCTTTCCTCTTCGCCGAGACTTGCTATAAGATCCGCATGGAAGACGTTCTCATTATCGGTGCCGGCCCTGCCGGCCTGCTGGCAGCAGACCTGCTCAGCGCACAGGGGCATCAGGTCCGCATCATCGAGCAGATGCCCTCAGTGGCACGCAAACTGCTAATGGCCGGACGTGGCGGCCTCAATCTGACGCACAGCGACCCTATGGAAACGTTTGGCGCGCGCTACAGAGAGGCTGCCGACCATCTCGCTCCTCATCTTGCGCAATTTTCTCCAACCGATTTGCGCACTTGGTGTGATGAATTGGGCGCGGAAACCTTCGTCGGCAGCAGCGGACGTGTCTTCCCCAAGGCCATGAAGGCATCGCCTCTGGTGCGCGCGCTGCTGCAACGCCTTGCAACACGTGGCGTACGCATTGACACCCGCCACAGTTGGCTTGGTCTCGACACCTCTGGCAACGCCATTATTGAAGCTCCCGACAAAAGCCAGTTCACCCTCGCCGCTCGTTGCACCCTGCTGGCACTGGGCGGTGCAAGCTGGCCGAAACTGGGCGCGACGGCGCGCTGGATCACTCCCCTGCAAGACCAAGGCGTCGAGATCGCGACACTAAAGCCCGCAAATTGCGGCTTCCACATCAACTGGAGCGCTTTCCTGCGCGACAGATTTTCTGGGACCCCGTTGAAACGGCTTGGACTTACCATCGGCGAGCGTCATGTCATGGGGGACGCCATCCTTTCGGACAAGGGGTTGGAGGGCGGCGTTGTCTATGCTGTTTCAGCCGAACTGCGCAAAGCAATCGAGACCGATGGCACTGCCACACTGGTGCTGGACCTTGCGGCAGACCTGAGCCACGATAAACTGGCCAAGCGCCTGACAACGCGCAAACCCAAACAATCCCTTTCGACATTTCTGCGCAAGGCAGTCTCCCTGACCCCCGCCGAAATTGCACTGCTGCACGAGGCAGGCCCACTGCCGGAAACTGCAGACGGCCTTGCCAGTCGGATCAAATCTCTGCCCCTGACCCTTCAAGCGCCCTATTCCATTGAGCGGGCCATCTCGTCTGCGGGCGGGATCGTCTGGTCCGAAGTCGGCCCGGACCTGCAATTGCACAAGGTGCCCGGCATGTTCGTGGCAGGTGAAATGCTCGACTGGGAAGCTCCGACCGGCGGTTATCTGTTGCAAGCCTGTTTCTCGCTCGCCCACAGCGCCGCAAATGGCATGAACACCCTGCTTAAGGCGCAGAAGGGGCTTGGCACATGACGATCATCTACGTCGATGCGGACAGTTGCCCCGTCAAGGAAGAGACCCTTCGCGTTGCAGAGCGCCACAAGGTGTCCGTCAAATATGTTGCCAACAGCTGGATGAGATTGCCTGAAAGCGATCTTATAGAGCGTGTCATTGTCAACGACAGTCTGGACGCCGCCGATGATTGGATTGCAGATCAGGCCGTTCCCGGAGATCTGGTGGTGACCGCCGATGTCCCCCTTGCCGCAAGATGCGTCGACAAGGGGGCCCTGAGTCATCTCGCCCAGTGGCAAACCGTTTCGCGAAGACGCTATGGGAATGCGGCTCGCGGTACGCAATCTGAACACCCAGCTTCGCGAAGCCGGAGAGATACAGGAACGCAATTCCGGCTATACCAAACAGGATCGATCACGCTTCCTGAACCAGATGGAAACGCTGGTGCGAGCAGCTCTGCGCAAGTCGGCTTGAAGTTTCCATGGCTATTCAAGTGATTGTGAACTTGCTCAAGCAACCAGAACCGCAGCCTCGTAAAAATGACATGCCGTATTTCGCAGAAATACGCCAAAAATGACGATAAGAAACAAGATCGTCTGCTTCCACTTTTGAATAGTTTTAAGCCATTCAAAAGGAAAAGGCGCGAGTTGCCGAATTTTCACGCATGCTTGCTCGCAACCTTCCAAAAGTTTTCTTGTTATTCATTAGGTGACGACCTATCGTTCGACCCATCGGCTTGGCGACAGGCCGGACGGGACAGAAATAGACCCGGTGAAGATTGACTTCGGCATGTGTTTGACATGCTCTGAAATTCGAGACTTTTCCGTTTCTAGAAGACTGCTCGTTTCCGCCTCTTTCGGGGATTTTGTAGTCAGACCATCGTCTGGCGTCTGAAAGATGTGCATACAACTACGGAAAGGCTTCTCCAATGCGTGAGAACGGCACCATCAAGTTCTTCAACCACGATCGTGGCTTTGGCTTCATCACTCCGGACGATGGCGGCAAGGACGTATTCGTCCATATCACCGCTTTCGAACAAGCCGGTCTGCAGACACCTCAGGAAGGCGCAAAGATCTCTTTCATTGCTGAAGATGATCGTCGTGGACGTGGCAAGCAGGCTTCGCAGCTCGAGCTGGTCTAATTTGATGGATTGACTCAGGGGATGAAGCAAGACTGCAGTGTCATGTGGCGTGACCGCAGATCACTTCACCCTGAAACCTAATCACAAAGAAACGTCGGTGCCGAGCAGCTCCGGCGTTTCCTGTTTGAGGTTCGCCATTTCCAGTAGTGTGCCCGTGCAGGACAGCCAGTTGTCTCAGGCCTCTCCTCGCACTACTCAGGGCCTTTACGCCATGGTATTCCAAAATCTCAGAGCTCTCAATGGGCCGCGCCTCAAAGCCGGTCATCCTTGGCTTTCCCTTCGTCCTGAAGATCACGCAGACTTTCCAGATGCTTCATGCGCTTGAGACTGCGATCCGGGTTGGCCTGCGTGACCCCCTCAATCAACACTTCCACCAAAGCCATCAAAGCAAGGCTTGAATCCTAGCATGGAAGGCACAGCCACTTCTGCCGGAATGACAAGAGTGGCGCTGCCAGCAATGGGAGAGCGCCAGCTATCCGTCAGCAAAATGATTTCTGCGCCTTGCCGTGCCGCCTGCTCGGCAAAGCCAATCAGATCGCGCTGATAGCGGCGAATATCGAACACTACGATGACATCGCCCTTGCCCAGATTGATCACCTGATCCAGCCAACTCGCCTCCTGACCGGCGATATGAAACACGTTGTGGCGGATGATGCGCAAATGTGCTGTCATATAACGGGCCAACGCGTCGGTGAAACGCCCGCCGATCATGTGTAAAAAGCGGGTTTCGTCTGCCAGAATCGCCACCGCCGCCTCAAGGTCGGATGAGGCAAGCTGCTCGAACGTCTGTTGGATATTGGCCAGAATGCGCTCTACCATTGGCGTATCACGCTCGGGCGCAGACCCAAGCTGCATGTTGGCAGTGCGGGCCAGAGGCGTGTTGAGTTGCGCCTCCAGTTCGCTGCGCAACTGCGCCTGAAAGTCGGGAAAGCCGGGAAAGCCGAGCCTGGCGACAAATCGCAGGATCGACGGCGCAGACACATCGGCCATCCCGGCAAACCGGGCCACTGTTTCCAGACCCAGCATGGGATAATTGCTCAGGAGCGCCCGAGCAGCCTTGCGCTCTGTCGTCGTAAAATCGTCAAGCCTCGGCACGGATCTGATCGCGCAACGACGGCTCCGTCGCAGGCATCTTTCTTGATGTCACCGCACACCCTCACATCGGCATTATTGCTGTGCTTTTCCGTTTGACTTTACGGAAGAACTTGTATCAAATATTACATAGACGCTCGCACCAGGTAGAAGATGTAATAAATAATACACACCGCCGCGATGCTCTGAGGGGAACAGTGATGGCATGTGTGAGGGATGAGAGCACGGAGCTCTCTCCGGTCACGATCACCAACGCGTTTGGCAAAAGCGCGGTCGTCCTGCTGTGCGATCATGCCAGTCGGCATATTCCGCAGCAGTTTGGAGATCTTGGCCTCGAGGAAGACGATCTGAAAGCCCATATCGCCTGGGATCCGGGCGCGCTTGGCGTTGCGCGGATCATGTCTGAGCAACTGGACGCGACACTTGTCTCAAGCAACGTGTCGCGTCTGGTGATTGACTGCAATCGCGCGGAAACCGCCGACGACCTGATCCCAGAGACCAGTGAAACAACACGCATTCCCGGCAATGCCAATCTCGACGCGGACGCAAAAGCCCAACGCATCCGCCTGTCTCATATCCCTTTTCATACGACAATCGATCAGGTTTTGGCCCCACGCCTCGATGAAGGTCGACAGTTGGTTCTGGTCTCCGTTCACAGTTTCACCCCCACCTACAAGGGAGTAGACCGCCCTTGGGAGATTGGCCTCATTCATGGTGCCGATGGCGTTTTGGCGCGCCGATTTGTGAACCGACTGTCCGTGGCTCACCCAGAATTGACTGTCGGCCTCAACGCCCCTTACACGCCAGAGGACGGCGTTTATTACACTCTGAAAACCCATGGCGATGATCAGGGACTGC
Organism: Roseibium sp. 10G30-5; assembly: GCF_055809635.1. NCBI lineage: Bacteria > Pseudomonadati > Pseudomonadota > Alphaproteobacteria > Hyphomicrobiales > Stappiaceae > Roseibium > Roseibium sp. 10G30-5. The sequence continues at coordinate 2,882,517 of NZ_CM147918.1, read as the reverse complement.
AAACCCTCATGATTGAGGTTCGCAACGATCAGATCACCGACGCGGACAGCGAAATGCACTGGGGCACACTGCTGAGCGATGTTCTCCAGTCCTGTCTTGACGATAGAGCGGAAGCGCAGCCATGAACGCAGCACACGCCTATATTCGCTGGGTGGACGGTTTCAATCGCGGTCTCGGCAAGATCATGATGTGGGGCATCTTCGCCATGGCTGGCATCTTGCTGTGGTCCTCAATCTCGAAGACCTTTTTTCATCCCTCGCTGTGGACGCTGGAAGTCGCGCAATTCGCGATGGTCGCCTACTATGTGCTGGGTGGACCATACTCGATCCAGATGGGGTCCAACGTGCGCATGGACCTGTTTTATGCGGAGTGGTCGCCAACAAAGAAAGCCTGGTCGATGCCTTTACCGTGCTTCTGCTGATGTTCTATCTCGGTGTCCTGTTGTACGGCGCACTCAATTCCTTCGCCTATTCGCTTGGCTATTTTGGCAAGCACAGCCTTGCATTTTTCGGGCATCTCATCTGGTCTTTCCTGAGCGGTGGCCCGGAAGGAGCTTCCAAGACCATGGGCTACATCGAACGCAGCCCGACCGCCTGGCTGTCCGTTTCTATGGCCCGTGAAGCTGGTGATGGTCATTGGGTTCACGCTCATGCTTCTCCAGGCGATCTCCGAGTTTTTGAAGGACATCATCCACATCAGGGAAGGCCGTTCCGATGTCCTATGAGATGATCGCTCTTCTGATGTTCTCGTCGATGATGCTGATGTTGCTGACGGGACAGCGCGTGTTCGGGGCCATTGGCGGTATCGCCTCCATTGCCGCCATCATGCTATGGGGCACCGGTGGCGGCGACATTCCGTTTTCAGCCGCCATGAAGCTGATGAAATGGTATCCTCTGCTGACGCTGCCGATGTTCATCTTCATGGGCTACATCCTGTCGGAAACCAAGATTGCCGACGATCTCTACAAGATGTTCCATGTCTGGATGGGACCTCTTCCCGGAGGCCTCGCCATCGGCACGATCTTCCTGATGGTGCTGATCTCGGCCATGAACGGCCTGTCCGTCGCCGGAATGGCCATTGGTGCGACCATCGCCCTGCCCGAACTTCTGAAGCGCGGCTACAACAAGCACATGGTCACGGGGGTGATCCAGGCGGGGTCCTCCTTGGGCATTCTCGTTCCGCCCTCCGTCGTCCTGGTGCTTTACGCGATGATCGCCCGCGCGCCCGTTGGCCAATTGTGGCTGGCAGGCATTCTTCCCGGCCTGATGATGGCGGGCATGTTCATCCTTTACATCGCGATCCGCTGCAAGTTGCAGCCGCATCTTGGCCCGGCCCTGAGCAAGGAAGAACGCTTCACGCCCAAGCGTGAAAAATACATGCTTCTTGCCTCCGGCATCCTGCCTCTGGTCATTTTTGCCTGCATGATGGTGCCCTTCGTCAACGGCTGGACTTCGCTGGTCGAAAGCTCCGCCATCGGCGCGCTTGCAGCCCTTCTCGCAGCGATCTTCCGGCGTCGGCTGACACTGCCCATCCTGATCAGTTGTATGCGGCAAACACTTGGCATTTCCTGCATGTTCATGTGGATCATCCTTGCGGCCCTGGGCTTTGGCGCGGTGTTTGACGGCCTCGGCGCGGTGAAATCCATCGAAAACCTGTTCACGGATCAGCTCGGGCTGGAACCATGGATGATCCTGGTTCTGATGCAGCTTTCCTTTCTGGTGATGGGCACTTTTCTGGACGATACAGCGATGCTGGTCATCGTCGCACCGCTTTACGTGCCGCTGGTGCGTGCACTCGGCTTCGACCTGATCTGGTATGGCGTACTCTACACGATCACCACCCAGATTGCTTATATGACGCCACCGTTTGGCTACAACCTGTTCCTGATGCGCGCCATGGCTCCGAAAGAAATCACCATGGGCGATATCTACAAGTCCATCGTGCCCTTTGTCGGGGTGATGGTGCTGGCATTGATCATCGTCATGTTGTTTCCGCAAATCGCCCTGTGGCTTCCACATGAAGTCTACGGTCGATAGCTGAGTGTCAATCGCCAGGAGAGCGACCGAGGAAACCATCAAGGAGTGCAAAAGAGCCGAGAAAGTCCGCACAACAAACGTCCAAAGACCCGGAGTTTCTCAAAGTTGTTTCATAATTGAGGGGAATGATTGGAAATGACTAGTAGCAGACGTGACTTTCTGAAAAAGGCAGGCATGGGCACCGTGGCTGCCGCCGGAGCAACAACACTTGCAGCACCGGCCGTGCATGCGCAGGCACCTATCAAATGGCGCCTGCAAACCTATGCGGGCGCAGCCCTTGCGGAGCATGTGATCCAGCCGTCGATCGAGGCCTTTAACAAGGCCGCCAATGGCGAGATGGTGATCGAGCTTTACACCGCCGATCAGCTTGTGCCGACCGGCGAATTGTTCCGCGCCATGCAGTCGGGCACCATTGACGCCGTCCAGTCGGACGATGACTCCATGGCGTCTCCCACCGAGGTAACGGTCTTCGGCGGTTACTTCCCGTTTGCCTCGCGCTATTCGCTCGATGTGCCGGTGCTGTTCAACCAATACGGCCTCAAGGAGATCTGGGAAGAAGAATACGCCAAGGTCGGCGTCAAGCATATCTCCGCCGGGGCCTGGGATCCCTGTCACTTCGCCACGCGCAAGCCGATCACCTCGCTGGCGGATCTGAAGGGCCTGAAGACCTACACCTTCCCGACGGCAGGCCGCTTCATGGCCCAATTCGGTGTCGTGCCGGTTTCCATTCCCTATGAAGATGTCGAAGTGGCCATGCAGACAGGTGAACTTGATGCCGTGGCCTGGTCAGGCATCACAGAAGATTACACCGTGGGCTGGGCCGATGTGACCGGCTATTTCCTGACCAATAACATTTCAGGAGCATGGGCAGGATCTTTCTTCGCCAATATGGAGCGCTGGAATGCTCTGCCGGACCGGCTGAAGGTTCTGCTGCAAATGGCGATGGACAGTTCTCATTATCACCGCCTGTGGTGGTATTGGGGCGGGGAAGCCTCGTTGCGGGTCAAAGGCACCAAGATGAAGCTGACCTCTATTCCCGACAAGGAGTGGGAGCAGGTCGAAACCGCAGCCATCAAGTTCTGGGACGAGATTGCACAGGAGTCCGAGACCAAAGCCAAGGTCGTCGAGATCTTCAAGAAGTACAATTCCGACATGCAGAAGGCAGGACGCCCCTATCGCTACGGGCAGGATACCTAATACACTCGGATGACTTGATCTTTTGAGGGCGAGGCCATTTGGCCCCGCCCTTCCCGCCTCAGACCTTTTGCAGACTTTGAACGGACCCTTCCAGAATGCCCGGCACCCTGACCATGACCACCCTGAAGACCGCTGTTTCTGGCGGAGAGATCGACACAGTTCTTGCGTGCATTGTCGACATGCAGGGCCGCCTGATGGGGAAGCGGTTTCATGCCCAGCATTTTCTCGACAGTGCCTATGCAGAAACCCATTGCTGCAACTACCTGCTGGCCACTGATCTGGAGATGAACACCGTTGAAGGGTATACCTCCACCGGCTGGTCTGGAGGCTATGGCGATTACATCATGCAGCCTGATCTGACAACGCTGCGGCGTGCGCCCTGGCTGGAGGCCACCGCACTTGTCTTGTGCGATGTGCTCGATCATCACACCCACGAGGAAGTCGCTCATTCACCGCGCGCAATTTTGAAAAAGCAGATTGCCCGACTGGCCGAAAAGGGACTCAAGCCCTTGATGGCGACCGAGCTGGAGTTCTTTCTGTTCGAGCGCACGCTGGATGAAAACCGCAAGGCGGGTTTTACCGCGCTTTCTCCGATTTCCGGCTACAATGAAGATTATCATATCCTGCAAACCACCAAGGAAGAGCATGTGATGCGCCCGGTGCGCAACCATCTCTATGCCGCAGGCATCCCCGTGGAGAACACCAAGGGCGAGGCCGAAGCCGGACAGGAAGAACTGAACATCCGCTACGCCGAAGGGCTGGACTGTGCCGATCATCACAGCATCGCCAAACATGCGGTCAAGGAAATCGCCTGGGCACAGGGCTGCTCCGCTACGTTTCTGGCCAAATGGCATCACGACAAGGTTGGCAGTTCCTCACATGTGCATCAGTCCTTGTGGAATGAGGCTGGTGAAAACGTCTTCTTCGACGCCTCCGACGCACATGGCATGTCGGCTCTTATGAAGAATTACGTCGCCGGGCTGATCGCCTATGCGCCCGACTACACCTGTTTTCTTGCCCCCTACGTCAACAGCTACAAGCGTTTCCGAAAAGGCACCTTTGCACCGACCAAGACGACCTGGTCCGTCGACAACCGGACCGCAGGTTTCCGTCTGTGTGGGGAGGGCACCAAGTCGGTGCGCATCGAATGCCGTATCGGCGGGTCGGACCTCAACCCCTATCTGGCCCTGGCCACGCAGATCGCCGCCGGACTGAAGGGCATTGAAGACAAGCTGGAACTGGCTCCCCCGGCAGGTGGCGACATCTATCAAGCCGCAGAGGTGGGCGATGTCCCAACCACGTTGAGTGCAGCCACAACCGCTTTGCGAGGTTCTGCCATGATGAGAGAAGCGTTTTCTGACGCCGTCGTCGATCATTATGTGCGTGCAGCAGAATGGGAGCTTGAGGACTTCGAGCGCGTCGTGACAGACTATGAAATCAACAGGGGATTTGAACGGGCCTGATCCGCACCGCAACTCTACCTGAGGCAAACACGACCCTGTCTGAAAAAGCAGGCTCGGCCCGCAAAGACTGACACTGACCGTAAACCGGCAGCCATCCGAGGTGACATTATGTCCGAGACGCTGAAGCTCATTTCCCCTATCGACGGCTCTGTTTATGCCGAACGTCCTGCATTGGACGAAGCAGCTACCGTCAATGCGATCTCCCGCGCCAAACTGGCGCAGGCAGACTGGCAGGCACAATCTGTCGTCGAGCGCGTGGCGTATTGTGAAAAGGCGCTAGAAGCGCTGAAAAGCATGAACGATGATGTTGTCACCGAACTGGCTTGGCAGATGGGCCGTCCTGTTCGTTTTGGCGGAGAAATGAGCGGCACGGAAGAACGTACCCGCTATTGCGCCAGCATTGCAGAAGAGGCGCTGGCCGATATCGAACGCACCGACAAGCCGGGCTTCAAGCGCTACCTGAAGCGCGTACCGCTTGGCGTCGTCATGGTGATTGCACCTTGGAACTATCCGTTCATGACGGCAATCAACACCATCATGCCCGCCTTGATGGCAGGCAACGTCATTGTGTTGAAGCACGCCAATCAGACACTGCTGGTCGGCGAGCGTCTGGCAAAGGCTTTCGAAATGGCGGGGCTTCCCGACGGCGTGTTCCAGAACATCGTTCTGACGCACCAGGGTACCGAGAAGCTGCTCGGTTCCGGTCTGATCGACCATGTGAATTTCACCGGCTCGGTGGGCGGTGGCCGCGCCATCGAGAAAGCTCTCGCAGGCACCTTTGCAACACTCGGCCTCGAACTGGGCGGTAAGGATCCCGCCTATGTCCGCGCGGACGCCGATCTGGACTACGCGATAGAGAACCTTGTTGACGGCGCTTTCTTCAATGCCGGACAATGCTGTTGCGGCATCGAGCGTGTTCTATGTGCATGAGAGCCTGTTCGACCGCTTTGTCGATGGCTTCGTCGATCTGACATCGCAATACAAGCTGGGCAATCCGCTGGACAGCGAAAGCACACTCGGACCAATGGCGCAGACGCGCTTTGCGGATTGGGTGCGCGAGCAGACCGGGGAAGCGTTGCGCAAGGGAGCCAAAGCCCACATCGACACCTCCAGTTTTGCCGCGAACAAGGAAGGCTCGCCCTATCTGGCGCCACAGGTGTTGACCAACGTCAATCATCAGATGTCAGTGATGCGCGAAGAAAGCTTCGGTCCGGTTGTCGGCATCATGAAGGTCAAAGACGATGCCGAAGCGCTGCAATTCATGAACGACAGCCCCTATGGCCTGACAGCCTCGCTATGGACGGAAGACGTTGACGCCGCCTCCAGCCTTAGCCGATGGCATTGAGACTGGCACCGTTTTCATGAACCGATGCGATTACCTCGATCCGGCCCTCGTGTGGACCGGTGTCAAGGACACCGGCAAGGGCGCGGCCCTGTCGGAAATCGGTTTTCATAATCTGACGCGACCGAAGTCCTTCCACTTCCGCGTCGACCATTGATCCCCATTTTCAACCTGCTCAAGCACCAAAGAGAATATCCATGTCTTCCCTTCCGAGTATGAACTGGTCCTATCCGACGTCCATGCGTTTTGGTGCAGGCCGGATCCAGGAACTTGCCGAGGCCGTGCAGACCATCGGCATGAAGAACCCGCTTCTTGTCACTGATCCGGGGCTGGCCGGGCTGCCGATGGTCGCCGATGCCATTGGCCTCCTCAAAGCCGCTGGCCTTGAGGCCGCAGTCTTTTCAGACGTCAAGCCGAACCCGGTGAATGCCAATGTCGAGGCAGGCGTCGCCGCCTACAAGGCAGGCGGCCACGACGGCGTCATTGCCTGTGGCGGTGGTTCCGGACTGGATGCAGGCAAGCTGATTGCCTTCATGGCCGGGCAAACTCGCCCGATCTGGGACTTTGAGGACATCGGTGACTGGTGGACCCGCGCCGACGTTGAAGGCATCGCGCCGATTATCGCCGTGCCGACCACCGCAGGCACCGGCTCAGAAGTCGGTCGCGCTGGCGTCATCACCAATGAGGAGACGCATACCAAGAAAGTGATCTTCCACCCGATGATCCTGCCGGAAATCGTCATCTGCGATCCGGAACTGACGCTTGGCATGCCCAGGATGATCACAATCGGCACCGGCATGGATGCGCTGGCTCATTGCATCGAAGCCTATTGTGCGCCCGCCTATCACCCGATGTCTGAGGGTATCGCGCTGGAAGGCATGCGTCTGACGCTCGAAAATCTGCCTAAGGTCGTCGACACACCCAATGATCTGGAGGCCCGGGGTCACCTGATGAGTGCCGCAGCCATGGGGGCTGTCGCGTTTCAGAAAGGCCTTGGCGCGATCCACGCCCTGTCGCATCCGGTCGGGGCTCTCTATGACACGCACCATGGTCTGACCAATGCCGTCTTCATGCCTTATGTGCTGGCTTTCAATCAGCCTTGCCATCGAGGACAAGATGGCCCGGCTGACCGGCTTTCTTGGCATTTCCGGTGGGTTTGACGGCTTCATGAGGACCATTCTCGATCTGCGTGAGGCGTTCGAGATCCCCCACACACTTGCCGGTCTCAACATTGGCGCAGAAAAGCGCGAACTGGTGGCGGAGATGGCAATCGTCGACCCGACCGCCGGAGGCAATCCACGCAAGCTGACCAAGGAAGGCGCGCTGGAGATCTTCGACAAGGCGCTTGCTGGCGACATCTGATCAACAAACCACTCCTCCACATGACACACAAAAGCCCCTGAAGCAGCGCTGCTTCAGGGGCTTTTGTCGTTTGCGGGACACGGAGTGGATCGGTATGCCGACCCAAACCGCCTATTCGAGACAGTCGAGAATTTCTGCCTCACCGATAATCCCGACGATCTTGCCGGCATCTTCCACGACAATCGGGCCGTTGGAGGTTTTCTTCGCCGCAACGACCTCGCGGATAGGCGTACGCGGCGAGCAGGACACGGCATCAGCCGACACATCCCGGCCATGCGGATCGGCCATGATGTCACGCGCGCGCAGCACATTCAGCGGGTTCATGTGTCCGACGAAATCCGCGACATAGGGCGTTGCCGGACGGCGCACGATTTCCTGCGGCGTTCCAAGCTGAATGACACGGCCCCCTTCCATTATGGCGATACGAGATCCAATCTTGGCAGCCTCATCCAGATCGTGGCTGACAAAAATGATTGTGCGATTCAGCGAGCGCTGCAATTCCAGAAGCTCGTCCTGCAAGCGGTTACGGATCAACGGATCAAGCGCAGAAAACGGCTCGTCCATCAACAAGATTGGTGCATCCGTCGCAAACGCGCGCGCTAGACCCACACGCTGTTGCATCCCCCCTGAAAGCTCATGCACATATTTGCTGCCCCACCCATCAAGGCCGACCAGTTCAAGCTGATCGCGCACCTTGGCCTTGCGGGTCTTCTCAAGCATTCCGCCAAGCTCCAGACCAAAGCCAACGTTGTCCTCGACCGTGCGCCATGGCAGCAGGGCAAATTGCTGGAACACCATGGCAATGCGGTGACGTCGCAGATCGCGCAATTCGGCTTCGGAACACCCATGCGGGTTGATATGGCCGGTCTCGGTATGTACCTGCACCTCTCCCCGGATCACCGGGTTGAGACCGTTCACGGCCCGCAGCAAGGTCGATTTTCCCGAACCGGACAGGCCCATCAACACGATGACCTCGCCCTCTTCAACGTCGAAGTTGGCGCCGGTCACACCCAGGGTCTGATTGGTAGCAGCCTGAATTTCCTCGCGCGATTTGCCATCATCAACCAATGGCAAGGCGATATGAGGCTTGTCGCCGAAAATAATATCGACGTCCTTGAAGCTCACAACAGGTTTATGGCTCATCCGTTGGTGCCTCCCTTGTCGTCACGGCGGAAGAAACGATCCAGCACGATGGCAATCAGAACGATTGCGACACCCACTTCAAAGCCCATCGAAATATTCACCGTGTTCAGCGCACGAACGGTCGGCACACCAAGACCATCCGCGCCGACAAGAGCGGCAATCACCACCATGGACAGCGACAGCATGATGGTCTGGGTCAGACCGGCCATGATCTGCGGCAGAGCGTAGGGCAGTTCGACTTTCCACAACAACTGCGATTTGGTTGCGCCGAATGCTTTGCCAGCCTCCAGCAAATGCGTTGGTGTAGACGACACGCCGAGCTGGGTCAGGCGGATAGGTGCGGGGATGGCAAAGATCACGGTTGCAATCAGCCCCGGCACCATTCCGAGACCAAACAGGATCAATGCCGGAATCAAATAGACGAAGGTCGGGATTGTCTGCATCAGATCCAGAATGGGGCGCAGCACGGCGAACAATTTCGGCCTATGCGCTGCGGCAACACCAATTGGAATGCCGATAATCATGCAGACGAGAGACGCGGCAATGACGAGCGCGACTGTTTCGGTCGTCTCTTCCCAGTACCCCTGATTGATGATCAACAGCAGACTGAAAAGGACGAAAATCGTGAAGGAGATCTTGCGGCGCACGAAATAGGCCAATGCCACAACCACCAGCACCACCAAAAGCGGCGGCGGTGTTTGCAAAACCCAGAGGATGCCACTCAGCACCCATCCCAACACCAGAGAAATCGTGTCGAAAACGCCTCCGGCATGCAGGGTCAGCCAGTCAACGAAGTTGGACGCAACATCCCCGATCGGGATCTTGTTGTCGGTCAGCCAATGCAAGGTCGACTCTCCTTATTCTTGTCGGTCATGAGCAGACCGGACCCGCAAAAGCCAAGGCCCCCGCGGATCCGGAAATCAGAGGAAGTCTCAGAGGCCGAGAGCTGTCTTGACGGCTTTGTCGGCGTCCTTGCCATCAACCGTCTTCACGCCCTTGAGCCACGGCTTGATGGCATCCGGATTGGCCTTGAGCCATTCCTTGGCCGCAACAGCCGGCTTCTTCTTGTCGTCGAGGATCTTGCCCATGATCTCGTTTTCCATTGGCAGCGAGAACTTGAGGTTCTTCAGCATCTGCCCAACATTGGGACATTCTTTGAGATAGCCAGCACGCACGTTGGTGTAGATTGTCGCGCCACCAAAATCAGGACCGAAGTAGTCATCGCCACCGGACAGATACTTCATGTCATACTTGGTGTTCATCGGATGCGGAGCCCAGCCAAGGAAGACAATGTCCTTCTTGCGCTTCTCGAACCGACCAACCTGCGCCAGCATACCCTGCTCTGACGATTCAACCAGACGGAACCCCTTCAGTTTGAAGGCATCCTTCTTGATCATCTCAAGGATCAGACGGTTGCCGTCGTTGCCCGGTTCAATGCCATAGATCTTGTCGCCCAGGTCATCCTTGAACTTGGCAATGTCGGAAAAGGTCTTCAGGCCCTTTTCATACGTGTATTTCGGCACTGCCAGCGTGTACTTCGCCCCCTTGAGGTTGGCGCGAACCGTCTCAACCGAGCCGTCCTTGGTGTATTGTGCGATGTCGCCCTTCATGCTTGGCATCCAATTGCCGAGGAAGACATCAATATCCTTGTTTTTCAACGAGGCATACGTCACCGGAACAGAGAGCAGCTTGACCTCTGTCTTGTACCCCATCGCATCGAGAATGGTCGTCGTGACAGCTGTTGTCGAGGTGATGTCCGTCCAGCCTACATCAGAAAAACGAACTGTCTTGCAGCTCTGCGCATCGGCTGCGAATGCTGCGGTGCTGAACGTCAGACCGATCGCCGCGCCGGCCACCAACTTTTGAACAAGCTTCATCAATAGAACCCTCCAGATTGTGCAACGTCCAAAATCACGTGTCAGACGCCCGTTGCACACAGCGCCATGGATCTCGCAAGGCTTCCACCCAAGGAGGAAACCCCTCGCATAAACACGTATCATTTTCTTGTTTGAGATGCACAACAAAACACTTTCCCGCCGTGTTCTCAAGTTTTTTATTGATTGATTATTCAATCAAAAATAAACCTAGCAGCGAAGGAGTGCGCCTATGCCTAAAATCGGTGTCGAATTTCAAAGACGCGAAAGCCTCATCGCTGCGACGGTAGAAGCCATCAGCGAGCGCGGTTACAGCGAAGTGACCCTAGCGCAGATTTCCAGAGGCGCGGGTGTCTCCAGCGGACTGGCTCTGCATTATTTTGGCACGAAGGAGCAACTTCTGGCCGCGACAATGCGCCATCTCCTCCGGGATCTGTCGAACAGCGTACGTGAACGACTGGAAGCGGCCACCACGCCCCGCGAGCGGATTTCAGCGATCATTGCCGGCAACTTTGCACCGAGCCAGTTTCGTCGCTCGGTCATCGGCGCATGGCTGGCCTTTTACGATCAGGCCCGCACCAAGGAGACCAGTCGCCGCCTTTTGCAAATCTATTCCGCCCGGTTGGTCTCCAACCTGACATACGATCTGACAAAGTTCATGGGCCGCAAACAGGCTCAAAAAGTTGCCGAAACCACCGCCTCCCTGATCGATGGCGTCTGGATTCGCCAAGCCCTGAGTAAGGGAGACGCCGACCCCGAGCAAGCCATCACTATGGTGGAAGACTTCGTGGAAAGCCAAATCACCTGTCGGAGCGCGGCACGGAAAACCAAATCCAAAGGGAGTTTCTGATGGAAGGATATTTCGACTATATCATCGTCGGTGCCGGATCTGCTGGCTGCGCCCTCGCCTACCGTCTGTCGGAAGACTCCAACAACAAGGTGTTGTTGCTGGAATTCGGCGGAACAGATGCCGGACCAATGATCCAGATGCCCGCAGCGTTGTCCTATCCGATGAACATGCCGCGCTATGACTGGGGATACGAGAGTGAACCGGAACCGCATCTGGGGGGCGCCGTCTGGCGACCCCACGCGGCAAGGTCATTGGCGGATCTTCTTCAATCAACGGCATGGTCTATGTGCGCGGTCACGCCTGTGACTTCGATACCTGGGAGGAGATGGGCGCAGCAGGTTGGGGCTATCGCGATGTACTGCCCTATTACAAGCGCATGGAAACCAGCCACGGCGGCCAAAAAGGCTGGCGCGGTGTTGACGGCCCGATCCATGTCACGCGCGGCACCAAATGGAGCCCGCTTTACGACGCCTTCAAACAGGCCGGTGTTGAAGCCGGATATGGTCTGACCGAAGATTACAACGGCGAACGGCAGGAAGGTTTCTCCGATATGGAGATGACCGTCTACAAGGGCCGTCGCTGGTCTGCGGCCAATGGCTATCTGAAGCCTGCCCTCAAGCGGTCGAACCTCAAACTTGTACAACGCGCCCTCGTGCACAAGGTGCTGTTTGACGGGAAGCGCGCGGTCGGCGTGCAATATGAAGTTGGCGGAGAGATCAAGACAGCGCACGCTTATTCAGAAATCATCCTGTCTGCCTCCTCGATCAACTCTCCTAAAATCCTGATGCAGTCGGGTATCGGCAATGCGGCCGAGCTGCAAGCGCTCGGGATTGATGTGATCGCCGACCGCCCTGGCGTCGGGGCCAATCTGCAAGACCATCTGGAACTCTATATTCAGCAGGCCTGCATTCAGCCGATCACGCTTTACAAGCACTGGAACGTGTTTTCCAAAGCCCTTATCGGCGCACAGTGGTTGTTCCTGAAAAAAGGGCTTGGCACCTCCAACCAGTTTGAAAGCTCAGCATTTCTGCGCTCAAAGGCAGGCGTCAAGTATCCGGACATCCAGTATCACTTCCTGCCCTTTGCCGTGCGCTATGATGGCAAAGCGGCGGCCGAAGGCCATGGCTTCCAAGGCACACGTCGGGCCGATGCGGTCCAAATCGCGCGGCCACGTCAAGCTGACCTCCTCCGACCCGAGAGCCAAACCGTCGATCTTGTTCAACTACATGGCGCATGCAGACGATTGGGCGGACTTCCGCACTGCCATCCGCATGACACGCGAGATCTTCGCACAGGAAGCCTTTGCGCCGTATCGAGGCAAGGAAATCCAGCCGGGCGACGCGGTGCAGTCGGACGAGGACCTCAATGACTTTATCCGCGAGCATGTCGAAAGCGCTTATCATCCCTGCGGCACTTGCCGGATGGGAGCGGCCACCGATCCGCTCGCTGTGGTCGATCCTGAGTGCCGTGTCATCGGAGTTGATGGATTGCGGGTTGCCGACAGCTCAATTTTCCCCCAAATCACCAATGGAAACCTCAACGGACCATCGCTGATGGTGGGCGAGAAGGCCGCAGATCATATTCTAGGCAAGGCACCGCTGCCCGCTTCCAATGCAGAACCCTGGATTCATCCCGATTGGGAAAGTCGTCAGCGCTGAACGCTCAACCGTCCCGAGACACCTCTGACCCGAGAGAGACACTTATGCGTGCACATCCAACAGCCTCCCATTTCATCGGCGGCACTTATATCGAAAGCACCGAAGGCACGGCCTTTACGTCGATCTACCCGGCGACGGGCGAAACGATCGCCGAATTGAAGACAGCGGATGCTGCTATCATCGAACAGGCTATCGAAGCGGCCCGCGAAGGGCAGAAGGTCTGGGCAGCGACATCACCAGTGGAACGTGGCCGGGTGCTGCGCAAAGCTGCCGAGTTGATCCGCGCCCGCAACCGCGAACTGTCCGAGCTGGAAACCCTCGACACCGGCAAGCCCTTGCAGGAAACGCTTGTCGCAGACGCAGAATCCGGCGCCGAATGTCTGGAATATTATGGCGGCCTGGCTGCAACGCTGACGGGCGAATACATTGACCTTGGTGGATCCTTCGCGCTGACACGGCGGGAGCCTCTGGGCATTTGCCTTGGGATTGGAGCGTGGAACTATCCCATGCAGATTGCGGCATGGAAGTCGGCACCGGCCCTTGCCTGCGGCAACTCCATGATCTTCAAGCCGTCTGAAGTGACTCCATTGACAGCTCTCAAGCTCGCCGAAATCTACAAGGATGCCGGTCTGCCAGACGGCGTTTTCAATGTGGTCCAGGGCTTTGGAGATGTTGCAGCCAACCTGATTGCGCATCCCGAAATCGCCAAGGTCTCGCTGACCGGGTCGGTCCCGACAGGCAGGAAGGTCGCCGCGGCGGCAGGTGAAACCCTGACCAAAGCCACCTTGGAGCTCGGCGGCAAGTCGCCTCTGGTGATCTTTGATGATGCCGATCTGGACAATGCGGTGTCCGCTGCAATCAACGCCAACTTCTATTCGACCGGCCAAATCTGTTCTAACGGCACTCGCGTTTTCGTGCAAAAAGACGTCAAGGACTCCTTCCTGAAGCGGCTGGCCGAACGCACCGAGAACGCAATTCTCGGCGATCCGATGAATGAAACCACCAGCATTGGTCCGCTTGTCTCCAAGGCACAATACGACAAGGTTCTGGAGTATATGAAGCTTGGCCAATCAGAAGGGGCGACACTTGTGTTCGGCGGCGGCAAGGCCGAAGTCGCATCTTTCCCGCAAGGCTATTTCGTCCAGCCGACCGTCTTCGCCGATGTGTCCAACGACATGCGCATTGCGCGCGAGGAGATCTTCGGTCCGGTCATGTGCGTGCTCACCTTCGAGGAAGAAGAAGACGCCATTGCTCAAGCAAATGATACCGGATTTGGCTTGGCTGCGGGTGTTTTCACCAGCGACATTCAGCGTGCTCATCGGGTGGTCAACCGCCTGCAAGCAGGGACGTGCTGGATCAACACCTACAATCTGACCCCTGTCGAAATGCCCTTTGGCGGCTACAAGAACTCCGGCATCGGCCGTGAAAACGGCCACGCTGCAATCGAGCATTACAGCCAGATCAAGAGTGTTTACGTGGAAATGGGCGACGTCGAAGCCGCATTTTAAGCTCCCACACAGTCTTCCTTTCAAAACAGGACGCTCTCCTGCCAGTCTTTTGACTTGTGCGGGAGAGCGTCCACCTTTAAGCGATCTTCATGAGACAAATAGATGTTCTGGTGATTGGAGCCGGCGCTGCCGGGCTTATGTGCGCCATCGAAGCCGCCAAACGCGGTCGCTCGGTCCTGGTGATCGACCACGCCCGCAAGCCTGCGGAAAAGATCCGCATTTCTGGCGGCGGTCGCTGCAACTTCACCAATGTGCACTGCGCACCGGCCAATTTTCTGTCGCAAAACTCACGTTTCTGCGTATCGGCGCTCAAGCGGTACACGCAACATGATTTTCTTGCGCTGGTCGAGAAACATCGCATTGCTCTGGCACGAAAAGACGCTCGGACAGCTGTTCTGTGACGGATCGGCTCAGGAAATCATCGATATGCTGTTGAGCGAGTTGAAGACGGCAGGTGGCCGTCTTCAACTTGAGACCACCGTGCGTTCTATCTCCAAACCGGACGACACCTTCCGCATCTCGACCAACAAGGAAGAGATTACTGCACAGTCTCTGGTGATTGCCACTGGCGGCCCGTCAATCCCTAAAATGGGATCGACCGGTTTCGGTTATGATGTTGCCCGTCAGTTTGAGCTGGATGTTGTGCCACCACGTGCTGCTTTGGTGCCGTTGAACTTCTCCGACAGCAACAAGGATTTGTGCAAGCGGCTTGCGGGTCTGTCCAGTGACGCAGTGGTGTCATTTGGCAAGACCTCCTTCCGCGAAGGCCTGCTGTTCACACACCGCGGTCTGTCCGGCCCCTCCATCCTGCAAATCTCGTCTTATTGGCAGGAAGGCAAATCGATCAGCGTCAACCTGTGTCCGTCTGGTGGCGTATTCGAACACTTGCGCGCGGCACGGCAGAGCAATCCAAAGCAGGATCTCAAGACGGCAGTTTCCCAGTTGCTCCCAGGCCGTCTGGCAGATGAGCTGGTCAAGGTCTTCAAGCTGACAGGCCGTCTGGCCGATCAGTCGGACAAGGTATTGCAACGCGCCGAAGACAACCTGACACACTGGCAGCTGACGCCGGTTGGCACCGAAGGCTACCGCACGGCAGAAGTGACGCTCGGAGGCGTTGATACAAATGCGCTTAGTTCCAAGACCATGGAAGCGCGTGATGTGCCGGGCCTGTATTTCATCGGCGAAGTGGTCGACGTGACCGGCCATCTTGGCGGCTTCAACTTCCAATGGGTCCTGGTCTTCCGGCCATGCTGCCGGACAAGCTGTCTAAACCAATCCACTCCTTGCCGATTACAGAAAAATCCGCTCAATCAAAGGTGCCAGTAACGGCGGAGATTGAGCAGATTTCTATCTCAGACCAACCATCGAGCTCGATGGATCAGGCAGGACGTCGGCAAGGAATTTTCAATCGACAACAGGCGGATCGTCTTCGCTTCGCGTTCCAGCGTTTCCGGGACATCGGACACAGTGACGGCGGTCTCCGATGTTCTGGGCACCGCGTCATTGTACCAAGTCAAGCGAGTTTGCGACCCGCTGTGTTCCTTCTACAACCTCGCTCACATTGCATGAATTTCGTCAGTCGCGGCACTTTGCTCGTTAATGGCAGCAGGTCAACCGCACCGTCACTCCAAGGCGCAGCGAATACCGCCATATTCCCCGTCGCAGGCGGCTGCACATCCGCACCAAGGAAGATCAGTCAGATCAATAAAAACAGAGAAACATGACAGATTTTATCGACACTATCCTCTTATTCATGCGCAAAAATATCGCATTTTAACATATTATCTTCTTTTCATGAACAAATTTTATAATAAGTTAAAAATAAATATTTCAGATATACTGAAAACAATAAAATCTATCAAAAAAATTTAGTATAATTGTTTCTTCGAAAGTAAAATCCAAAAATACATTTTATAATTTCTTGTCAGTCATTCAAGACAAAAGCCTCTTTAGAACTGGAATAAAAAACTCAATAAGAAACATTGACGTTCGGGCACAGAGACCGCATATCTATTGACATGCGCCTGACACAACAAACCAACTACGCTGTTCGTACGCTCATGTATTGCGCCGCGAACCCGGAGCGCCCCAGCAAGGTCGCGGACATCGCGGCCAGCTTTGACATGTCCGAAACCCATCTCTTCAAGATCATGAAGGTGCTTGTGGACGCGAACCTTATCCAGACGATAAGAGGTCGCAACGGCGGCATTCGATTGGCGCGTCCCCCGGAAGACATTACGGTTGGCGAAGTTGTTCGCGCCGCAGAAGAAAGCTTCCTGCTTGCCGAATGCTTCGATTCCGGCCGTACAGATTGCCCGCTGATCATGTCCTGTGGTTTCAACGGCATCTTGCATGAAGCGCTGGAAGCCTTCATGGATGTGCTCGACACCAAGACCATAGCGGATTTGTCCGAGAACCGCACCGACCTTCGCCAATGGTTGAAGATCGATCAACCAGCAGTGACGGCAAGCTGACACCAACGCCGATGTGCGTTTATGGATGCAAACTGAACGAGGGCCGTTTTCGCGGCCCTTTTTTAATGCCTGAAGCACCTCTCCTGCGTCGGTTACATGGCGAGCAAATTGCAAGCAGGCAACGCCCCTTCCAAAAACCAAAAGACCCACAAGCGGTGACGCATGTGGGTCATGGTGTCTTGTCTTGTGGCAATGACGATGGCTGGCTGACCGTTGAGGGAGAGGAGAGGCGGTTGGCTTGCCAGATCGCATATCGGCATGTTGCCGAGCCTGACCAGATGCAAAGCGGAGGACGCGAGTTCCGCAAGGCCCTTGGTAAGACACTGCCTTTTTAGCTAAATATGACTATTTGTGTCAAGATTTTTTTCTTGAGTATAAAACTCATATTTTATACAGTCCCGGACATCGCAAGAAACACTGAGGGGACATTATGAATTACACACTATGGAAAGGTCCGACAGGACAAGCTCTCACTTGGTCACAGTGCTGACGCCAACCCATCGCCAGCCGGAACAAAGGTTGGAACTGAAGAGGTGATGCTGGACACACGCGCGCTGTTCAAGGGCAGCAAGGAACTGAAGATCCTGCACAATAGTGAGACCTATCGCCTGTCGATCACGAAGCTGGGTAAGCTCATCCTGACAAAGTAACCCAAGCTTCTACCGCCGCAGGGCGGGAACATGAAAAAAGGCCATCGCCTCTCGCGGGACGACGGCCTCTTTCAGCACTCCAACAGACAAAAGCCTGTTATTTCATGTCCTGCACCAACGTGTAGGTCTTGCCGTCGACCTTGAACAAGGCGTAGTTGCCTGGGACATCGCCGTTCTTGTCGAAGTTTTCTTCACCGGCAGCGCCCTGATAATCGACATCCTTGCCAGCATCGATCAGCGCCTTCGCTTTCTTCCATTCCCCCGGCAGGATCTTCTCGCCCGTGCCGTTGGAAACGGCCCGTAGCGCCGCAGGAACGTCTGCCTTTTTGCCCTTTGCCTTTTCCACGGCCAAGGCCAGCAGGAACGCTGCATCATAGGACGTGGTCACGAAGACTGCGTTCGGGTCGTAGCCAGCCTTCTTGAACTCCGTGTTGAAGTTTTCAAGCGCCTGTGACTTGGTGCCAACCGGAGAGGACGTCATGAAGGTCTTCAGGTTATCGGCTCCCAATTCACGGATCAAAGCTTCGGACTTCATGCCGTCAGCGCCAATGAAATTGGTGAAGAAGCCATTTTCGAGCGCCTGACGCAGCAACGTCAAGCCGGAGCCATCGCCATAGTCGAAGATGACAAGCGTGTCGGCACCTTTTTGAGCCAGTTCCGCCAGATCCGAGCGATAAGACGCCTTGCCGTTCTCATGTGCTGCATAACCGGCAACGGTGCCGCCCTGCTTTTCGAATTCTTCCTTGAAGGACTTGGCCAAGCCGGAGCCGTAGTCATTGTTGAGATAGGCAACAGCTACCTTCTTGACGTCGCGCTGAATGAGCGCACGCGCCAGAGCTCGTCCCTGATAGTCGTCGGAGGATACGGTCCGGAAAACGGTATCATTGTCCTTCAAGCCAGTGATTTCCGGCGAAGTTCCTGACGGTGTGATGAGAGCGACGCCAGCAGGAATGGTCACAGACCCCGCGGCAGCCAAAGTCGACCCTGAACACATCGGCCCCCAGATGGCGGTTACGCCTTCAATATTGATGGCCTTGGTAGCCGCATCCGTACCACCCTGAGGATTACAGGCACTGTCTGCAACTGCGGCTTCGATCTTCTGACCATCCAGAACGCCGCCCTGATCATTGACCTGCTTGAAAGCGAACTTGGCCGCGTCAATCATCGAAGGCGCCATCGCCGAAATCGGACCGGAGATCCCACCCAAAACGCCAATCTTGACATCGGCCTTGGCCGGCACGGCAGCCAGCATCGTGGCTGCCATCAGGCCGCCGGCCAGTTTCATAAGTCCAGTTTTCATTTCAAAAACCTCCACAGTTTGATCCCCTCGAAATGTGGTCCTCGACACGCGAGCCCCTCGGCTCCCAGCAAGTCCACATTCCCTGTTTTACGTCTTGCCCGTTTTGTCCACGACCGCTTCATCCGATCGTTGCGGCTCGGGTAGCAGCCCTTCCGGCCGAAACTTGAGCACAACCTGCAAGAGCAGGCCAATCAGGAACAGGCGGATATACTTTGCCGTGATGGCATAGTGGCTCGGCAGTTGGTCCGTTGCGATTTCCGACATGGACCAGATCAACCAGACAACCAGCGTGCCCAGGATTGCGCCTCGGTTGTTGCCAGCCCCGCCCAGGATCAGCATAATCCAGACAAGGAAGGTCGCCACCATGGGGTCGATTGCCTCTGGTGTGATCGAGCGATTGAAATGCGCATAGAGCGCACCGCCCAGTCCCATGAGAACGGCACCGAAGATGAAGGCCTGCAAGCGGCGCGCCTCGATGTTCTTGCCCATCGCCCGCGCTGCAACTTCATTGTCGCGAATAGCACGCATCATGCGGCCCCATGGCGAGCGAACCTGCCGCTCGACCATCAGATAGGCCACGAACAACACCACCACGGCAACCGCCAGATAGGCAAATTGCGCTTCCAGATACGGCAGATCGCCAAACGGACGCGGGATATTGGAAATGCCCCGCGCACTGTTGGTCAGTTCTGGCTCCGACTTGATCACCAGACGGATAATCTCGGCCACGCCCACGGTCGCGATTGCCAGATAGTCAGACCGAAACCGCAGACAGATCTTGCCGATAGAGCCAGGCGATCAACCCGGACATGGCCATGGCCCCAACCCAACCGATCAGCGTTGGCAGATCAAAGCCTCCGATGCGACCAGCCGCCTCCGGGCTTGTCAGAATGGCAGAAGTATAGGCCCCAACGGCAAAGAACCCGGCGATGCCCGCATTGAACAGACCGGCGAATCCCCACTGAATGTTCAAGCCAAGCGCCAGCAGCGCATAAATCGCGATGAAGGTCGACAGGAAGAGCGCGTAGTTGAGAAATCCGATGAGATCCATGACGAGCCCCCTTACAGTACCTTGCCGCGCAACAACCCGGTTGGGCGGACACGCAGCATGATCAACAGAATGACGAAGGCCGTCGCGGACTTATATTCGCTGGGCACGACCATCACCGACATCTCTTCGGCAACTCCCACGATCAGACCGCCCAAAACTGCACCTTCCACACGCCCCACACCACCCAGAATGGTGGCTGCGAAGATCGGCAGCAGCATGTTCCAGCCCATCATCGACTTCAACTCGGTGTTCAGGCCGAGGAAAAAGCCCGACGCAGCGCACAAGGCTCCGGCAATGCCCCATGTCAACATGACCACCTTGCGGTTGTCGATGCCCGACAGCAGCGCCAGATTGGGATTGTCGGACATGGCCCGCATGGCCTTGCCCCACTTGGAGCGTGACAGGAACATATGCAACGCTCCCACCATGACCAGCAGGAAGACGATCGTAACGATTTCACGATCCTTGATGCGCAGACCGAAAAACACTTCCGGGCGTACAATGCCGCGCACATAACTCTCGCTGTCGACCCCCCAGAAGACCTGAACGACAGATCGCACCATCAGCGCGATACCAAGCGATGCCATGACAGTGATGATCTTCGGCCGCTCACGCAGGTGCTCATAAAACACCTTGTCGATACCGATGGCGACAGCCGCGGTCATCACCATGGCCAATGGCAACGCGACATAGGGAGACAGCCCCAGCCCGGTCACCACGGCCAGCGCAAGAAACGCTCCAAGTGTCGCAAGGTCGCCATGTGCCAGATGCGCATACCGCATGATGGCAAAGATCAGTGTCACACCCACCGCACCCAACGCATAGACAGAGCCGATCACCAGCCCCGGCAAGAAATAGAAGTTGATGAAATCCAAAAATGTCATGTCTTGCTCTCAGCCGCCGAGGAACATTTCGGCGACCTCACGGTCCGCCAGCAATTCTTGTCCACTGCCCTCATGGCGGTTCTGACCCTGAGCCAGAACATAACCACGATCTGCAAATGCCAGCGCCTGCTTGGCATGCTGCTCAACCAACAGAATGGAAACACCGGCATTGCGCACACCCCGGCAGATCTGAAAAATCTGCTCCATGTAGCGTGGCGACAACCCGGCGGTCGGCTCATCCAGCAGCAACAGCTTCGGATCCAGCATCAGGGCTCTGCCCATGGCCACCATCTGCCTTTGCCCGCCGGAGAGCCGCCCAGCCAGTGTACGACGACGCTCTTTCAGATCCGGAAACAGCTCATAGACGCGGTCATAGGCGGCCGACAAATCGCCAGTCTTGAGGAAACCGCCCATCTCCAGATTTTCATGAATGCTCATGTCCCGGAAAATGTTATCGACCTGTGGCACATAACAAATGCCGCGCTGGACGATCTGGTTTGGCGCCCAATGGGTGATGGTGTCGCCGTCGAAGGAGATCTCACCAGAGCGGATCTTCAAAAGGCCGAAGACGGCTTTCATCGCTGTCGACTTGCCGGCCCCGTTCGGGCCGACAATCGTGACGATTTCCATGGGATACACACTGAGAGACAGATCGTGCAGAATATCCGCATCGCCATAGCCACCATTCAACAGTGCAATGGAAAGCAAGGCTGTCATACCACCGCCTCCGTGGTTTCGCCGAGATAGGCTTCAAGCACTTGAGGATCAGAGCGTACTGTCTGGAAATCGCCCTCGATCAGCACCCGCCCTTCCGCCATGCAAACGACCGGATCACAGAGCTTTTCGATCATCTCCATATCATGCTCGATCAGGATGAAGGTATAGCCGCGCTCGCGGTTGAGGATCTGGATCTTCTCTTCCAGCTTGCGCAGCAGCGTTCGGTTGACACCGGCAGCAGGCTCATCAAGCAGCACCAACTTGGCGTCCGTCATCATGGTGCGGCCAAGTTCCAACAGCTTCTTCTGCCCGCCGGAAAGTGACCCGGCTCGCAGATGTGTCACGTGGGTCAGCTCCAGAAACGCCAGTGTTTCATGCGCGCGGCGCGCAACGGCGCTCTCCTCCTGGCGCACGCGTCCCCACGCAAGCCAATTGGCCAGCAGCCCTTCGCCGTGCTGGTGCGGTGGCACCATCATCAGGTTTTCAAGCACACTGAGATGATGAAACTCGTGCGGGATCTGAAAGGTGCGAACGAGACCCTTGTGGAACAGTTTGTCGCTGGACAAACCTGTCACATCTTTGCCCTGAAAACGCAGAGAGCCACCGGATGGCGGCAAAGCCCCGGCAATCAGATTGAAAAGAGTTGTCTTGCCCGCCCCATTGGGACCAATCAATCCGGTGATGCTGCCTTCCTTCACATTGAAGGAACACCCGTTCACGGCTCGAAAGCCGTTAAAATCCATCACAAGCTGGTTCAGTTCCAGCATTCGCCCTCATCTCGCCGCTTCAACATAAGCAGTCTTCTTAAAGCTTCATTACGCTTCGGACATATCTATCGGGAAATTCTTGCTCTCTTGTAGGCTGGCTTACCTGCATCCGACAACAACCCAGTCAATCCCCACTGGCGACATATCGCATGACCCACGCGCTGTCGCGCAGGGAAAAGGTGATTTGCGGCTGAACTTCACAACAAATAGACATTTTTATCATGTTTTTTGCAAGAATTGCGCCTTCAAGCAGACGAAGTTTCCAAAACTGGCCTTGACCGATCCGCAAAGGGGCGGTCGGCAGCATCCCGGTGTTTGCTCACAAACACCTGCTCGCAGTCCTGCAACTCTGCTCTTGACGCAGAGCGAGGTAGAAAGAAAACGGCATGTGCCTGCCTGCTTCTCCAATAAGGCATAACGTTAAAAGTACTGATGTCGCCTTGATCCCGGAAATTGCAGAAGACTTTGATCACGAAGACATGCACCCGGCGTCTTTTCACGCTAATGTATGGAGAGGGAAGCGGGCTGCGAATGGCGAGGCCCCTTAAGTGTCGCCAAAAGCGCTTGGCCCCAGCCGCACGCAGATTTACCGTCGAAAGGACCACTCGCAATCGCATGGCCGTTCTCATCACGCCTTTTTATGCAGGTCTTCTTGGACTGATTTACATCATGTTGAGCGTCCGCGTCATCATGCGCCGCCAACAGATCTGGGTCAGCCTTGGCGATGGCGGGGATGCCGAGTTGCAACGTCGCATCAGAGTGCATGGCAACTTTATCGAGTATGTGCCATTCGCCCTGATCATGCTGCTGATCGGCGAGTTGATGCGCATTCCCACGATGAGCCTGCATCTGATTGGCGGCCTGCTGATCATCGGGCGGCTGGCGCACGCCTACGGCGTTGGCAAGACACCTGAATCTCTCTCCTAGCGCACCTTCGGCGTCTTGTTGACGTTTCTGGTGCTGCTTTTAGAAAGTATTGGCCTGATCATCCATACAGCCCCGCGCCTGTTTGAGACCCTGCTGCTTTCCTTGACGCAGATCGTCTGATCTCCGCCACAAACAGACGAACGAACCTGTTCCTTGAACGTCTCTTGTGTCAAATCTGCTTCAGACGGGTCTTGTGGGCATGGTTGATATGACGCCGCGCGGCTTGATCCGCCCGTTCCGAGTTGCCCTCCGCAATTGCCTCGACAATAGCGGCATGTTCGCCAACAGCCGTTTCTCGGCGCTCTGGTGTGTCGAGCGTCGTTCCTGCCATCAGGATAAGCGACAGGCGCAGATGTTCGATCTGATCGACCAGATAGCGATTGTGGGACGCAAGACAAAGTCTGCGATGAAATTCACGGTTGGACCGGACAAGGCTGTCCTGATCTTCGATGCGTTTCAGATCCGCAGCCACGAGATCTTGCAGGATCTCCACCTCGGGCGCCGACGCATGCTTGGCCGCAAGCCCTGCCGCAGTGCCTTCCAACACTTCTCGCATGAAATAGACTTCATTGATCTGGCCATGATCCAACGTCGGGATCACCATGCCGCGGTTGGGCTCATGCACGGCGAGGCCTTGTGCCTCAAGCCGCTTCAAGCCTTCGCGAATAGGCGTGCGCGACACACCGAACTCCACCGCAAGATCCGCCTCGCGCAGCCGGTCACCCGGCTTGAGTTGCCGGTCTTCGATGGCTCGGATCAATCGCTGATAGACGCCGGATCCATTCATCGGCTGTGTTGGCTTGTCGGACATATACCAAATACTTCTTGTGTTTTCCGTACCCTGAGGATGCACAGGGTTTTGCCTTATGTAGCGAAGCTGCATTCATTTAGACAGCAGAACTTAACACAGAAACACGCTCCATCAGACGAACACCCGCCCCCGGCTCAAGTGGAGGGACGATACAGCCGCCCACCAACTGTTGGTGCACTCACGCCGGTCGTCTCCGGATAACTGGTTGGCAGGCCGCTCAACAGCCGGGCAGCAAGAAACGCCATTGCCTGCGCTTCCATGGCATTGCCATCGAGATCCAGTGCTTCACTGGGAGAAATGTCGCCTGTGAGACGCAGGTCCAGCTCGCGCATCAATACCGGATTAAGACGCCCGCCACCACACACCACCCATTGCTTGGGATCCAGCGGCAAAAAGTCGACGCTGCGCGCAACACACTCTGCCGTGAAGGCGGTCAAGGTCGCTGCCCCATCCTCAAGCGACAGCCCATCCACCATCGATAATGAAAACGCGTTGCGATCGAGCGATTTTGGTCCCTTCATGGCAAAGAACGGATGCAACAACGCTGCCTCGATACGCTGCTCATGCACCTTGCCCGCGGCAGCGATACGGCCATCCTCGTCGAACTCTCCCACCTTGTGCAGGGTCAGCCAGTCATCAATCAACGCGTTGCCCGGACCAATGTCGAAAGCCACCAATTCGGACGACCCGACAAAGGTCAGATTGGACACGCCGCCAATATTCAGGAAACAGATCGGCAGCTCCTGACCCTCGGCCAGCGCCCGGTGGAAGACCGGCACCAACGGAGCGCCCTGCCCGCCGTCCGCCATGTCGGCCAAACGAAGATCGCCTACGACCGGCAGACCCAGCTTATCCGCAAGCGCCTGCGCATCACCCAGCTGCACCGTCTCACCATGATCAGGGTCATGCCAGACCGTCTGCCCATGAAATGACACGAAGTCCGGATGCACACCGGTGCGTGCCATGAAGAACGTCAGCGCTTCATGGTGATCCTGTGTGATCTCATCCGCCAAAGCAGGCCACGACTTGCGCTCGCCAGAGCCACCATGAATGGCCTTGATAATGGCCGTGCGCGTTTTCTCCCGATAAGGCACTGTGAAAGCCTTGCCGAAATGGGAGACGGTTTCGCCGTCCGTTTCAATCTCCGCGAGATCAATTCCATCAGCAGACGTGCCGCTCATGGTTCCTATGATGCGTACCATTGGCTGCGCCTTTCGGTCCTGCGGTCAGAGGGTCTTCGCGACGTCTTCAAGACTGGCTTCAAAAATGTCGAACATCTCGTTGATCTGCGCTTCCGTGATGATCAACGGCGGACAGAAGGCCAGAGAATCTCCCATTGCCCGCGAAATCAGACCATTGGACTGGCACATGCCGTTAATCTTGCCGCCCAGCGCTCCGATCGTGCCTGCAAAATCAGGATGCGATACTTCGGCCGCCCCGATCAACCCTACGCCACGCGTTTCAATAACCAGCGGATGCTCCCCCAATGCAGCCAACCGTTTCTGAAACAACGGACAAACATCCTGCACATGCGCCAAAATGTTGCGCTCTTCGATGATCTTGATGTTTTCCAGTGCAACAGCGGCCGCCACCGGATGGCCACTGGCTGTATACCCATGACCCCAGATGCCGATCTTGTGGCTTTCATCAGCCACCGGGCCATAGACCTTTTCATTGACCAGCAAGGCCGACATCGGCAGATAAGACGAGGACAGAGCCTTGGACAAAGTCATGATGTCCGGCTGAAGCTTGTAGGTCGTCGAGCCAAACATTTTGCCCGTCCGTCCAAAGCCGCAAATGACTTCATCGGCGACAAACAGAATATCGTACTTCCGCAAAACCTGCTGCACAGCCTCCCAATAGCCAACGGGTGGCACGACAACGCCACCGGCGCCCATGACTGGCTCGCCAAAGAACGCAGCAATGGTTTCAGGGCCTTCAGATACAATCAGATCGTCCAGATCTTGCGCACACCGTTTGGCGAAAGCGCTTTCGCTCTCGCCCTCCTTTTTCATTGTCCGATAGTGCGGACAGGTCGTGTGCAAAATGCCATCGAGAGGTAAGTCAAACGAGCGATGGTTGTTCGGCAGGCCGGTCAGGCTGGCCGAAGCAATTGTGACGCCATGATAGCCGCGCACACGTGAGATGATCTTTTTCTTCTGTGGCTGCCCCAACGCATTGGAGCGATACCAGATCAGTTTGATCGCCGTATCGTTGGCTTCCGAGCCGGAGTTGGTGAAATAGGCCTTCGACATGGGCACCGGCGCCATGGACACCAGCTTTTCCGCCAGTTCGCCAGACGGGCCATGCGTCTTGGAGGTGAAGGTGTGATAATATGGCAGCTTGCTCATCTGCCGGGTAGCAGCCTCTACAAGACGTTTTTCCCCAAACCCTAGCGCCACACTCCACAAGCCCGACATGCCTTCCAGATAGCGCTTGCCGGTGTTGTCCTCGACATAAATGCCCTCGCCACGCTCGATCACGATCGGACCTTCCGCTTCAAATTTGCGGGCATCCGTGTAGGAATGCAGGTGAAAAGCGATGTCCCGCGCTTCAGCGGAATTGGGCAAGTGGCTCATCGAAGTCCTCTTTCGGGTCTTGGTCCGGATCTCTGTCCAACGGTCCAGCTATGCAGACTGCCAGTCGGTTCGCCCTCACCCTACGCCGAGAAAAAGCAATTTTCACGATGAAAATATGCTCAGGCAGCCAATTTGAAAGGCGCTGCAAAATCTGTACTGAAATGCCCAAGCCATTGGCCACGCAAGAGGAGTTGACCGCCTGCAACCATCCCCTCGTTTAAACCGCGGGCCAACCTTCAGCCCTTATCAGGAGGACCTCACAGGGCACATTCAGCTCATAGAGATCGCCACGATGAAAGCAAGCGAGCCGAAAGCCACGCAAGCGCAACATCACTGCAGACCACACGTCACTTCAACGCACGGCAAAGGCTATAATTTTCGAGAAAAATTTTGAGGGGGAATGGTGCACCGGGGAGGATTCGAACCCCCGACCCCCAGATCTCGTAGTCTGGTGCTCTATCCAGCTGAGCTACCGGTGCATCTTCGGTGATCCGTCATCACCCATAGACCGGGCAAGAGGATCTGTATGGATCTTCAGATTTCAGGAAAGCCTGAAATGGTGCACCGGGGAGGATCTCGAACCCCCGACCCCCAGATTCGTAGTCTGGTGCTCTATCCAGCTGAGCTACCGGTGCATCAAGCGAATTGCTAAAGCAATGAATTCTCTAACGTTTCCGCTTCTGTTTGTTCGCGAAAAAGGCCATGTTGGCAATGCCCCCGAACAGGTCGCTACGTCTACTGGTCTGCCTGCGACTTGGCAAGAGGCATTTTCTATTTTTCGCAAGAAAATGTATTTGAAACCGGCAACAGTCATCAGAGTTTCATGAAAACTGCGGACCGCCGCGAATGCCACTGCCGAGTTATCCACGAACTTGCTGAGAGCACTTCATGCACACGAACGCTGTCAAACCGACCCCTTCTCTTGCCGATCCGGTAATGTGATCACGAAACAGGTTTCCTTGACGTCTTCTGCCAGCTTGATGCACCCGCCGTGCGCCTGAACGATTTCAGACGCGATCGCCAGACCCAGACCGGTGCTGCCTGGCTTGCTGCCACCGTGGAAGGCCTTGAACATGGCCGAGCGCACTTTTGGCGGAATGCCCGGCCCTGTATCGCGCACCTCTATAATGGTCTTGCCGGATGCACGGCTGGCCTCAAGCGTGATGCGCTTCACCAAACTGGTGTCGATATCATTTTCCAGCGCCTGGACCGCATTACGACAGAGGTTGAGAAGCACACGAAACATCTGCTCAGGGTCGGCATATATCTCCAACCCCGCCGCAACGTGATTGTCAAACTGGATACCGTCCTGATCTTTCAGCCCCAGAACGCTTGAGACATCCTGCACCAGACGGCGCAAATTCAACAAACGACACTTCGGAGCGGTTTCCTGCACCTTGCCATATGACATCACGGCCTGCGAATAGGAGACCGCCCGGTCCAGTGTCGTCAGGATCTTGGGCGCGATACGCCGCACGGTCGGATCCGGCACATGTTCCAGCCGCTCCATGAAGAGTTGCGCCGATGCCAGAAGGTTGCGCATGTCATGGTTGATTTTGGAAACCGCGAGGCCCAGTTCGGCCAACCTTTGTTTTTGCTGAAGGGCCTTGGCCAGCCCCTCCTGCATGACCGAGAGGCGGCGTTGAGCCATACCCAATTCATCCCTGCGGTCCGTCGTCGGAATGATCCGAGATGCCTCTTCGGGCGCTTCAGCAAAATAGTCCATCGACCTTGTCAGCTTTTGCAGGGGCCGCACAAACAGCAATTGCAGCGTGACATACACAAGACTAGCGGTGATCAGAGAGATCAGCAAAGACAACCACAGAATTCGGCCGGAGAACGCCCACATCTCGTGCTTCAGAACGGACAGAGGCGCCACCAGCTCCAACGTTGCACCCGGAACACCTTCGAGGTTCTGACGCACAAGCATCAGGCCATTGCCTTGATGGAACAGCGTTGCCACCGTACCGACCAGATCCGAAAACAAATTCAGATCTTCCATGTCATAGGTCGCCGTCACCTTCTGCGTGGTCTCACGACGGGCGATCACCTGACGCGCATCGCCATAATCGACGAAAATCGCCACAGCCTCGGCCGCACTCAGAAGGTCATGTTGCAAAACTGGAGAGAGGCGCGGTCCGTCATGCGCCATCGACACACCAACACGCGCCGTGACCATATGATCACTCAACCACGTTTCGCGAAAATTCGCGACGAACGGTACGTAAATCAAAATTTCGGCAAGCATCACAAAGCCGATCGTAAAGACCAGCAGCTTTGTCGAGAGCCCCCATCCAAGTCTTCTAGTCTTTTCCACTCTCTCGACAGTCTTTTTAAAGGAACGCAAAAGAGAACTTGTCAGTCCAGCTTGGTCTGACCGTCGAGCCCTGATATGGAAGACCTCGTGTCTCATGGCACTGATCTTGCGTCAGCAAATGGCGTTTTGCAAGCTGAAGTCACGTTTCCGCGATTTTAATTCAAGTCTCCCGGAGACCTGCGTGAAACGCTTAAATTACATAAAAAATCTATACATCTTAAGGAAAACCTTGAGCAACAGATGCTTCCGAACACGTCTCGAATACTTCAGCGCCGCCTGACGTAGCAAATCGGCGTGAACTGGCTCTGGCAATGCACCCCTCGTGAAAAATGACAATGTTTGACCATTCGAAATCACGAGAGAGACGAGTGCAATCAAATCACCCGCTTCTTTACCAATGGCAGAAGCGCCAAGGATTCGCCCGTGGCGACCAACGAACAGAACCAATTGACCATCGCTTTTCCCCTCCGCAAGCGTTCGGTCGGAGGCATCAAAACCAACCGTAACGACACTGAGATGACGTCCCGCCAGCTTTTGCGCCTGCCCTTCCGATACGCCACAGTGGGCGATCTCCGGGATCGTGGCGACAATCCACGGCACATGTGACGGTCGTTTGCGATGATGTCGGAAGGGTTCCGTCAGAATGCGAGCCAGGAGCCGTGCGTGGTGCGACGCTGCGGCCCCACCACCGCGCGCCATGATCGCGCTGCCGATGGCATAGATCCTCCGATTGCGCGAGCGGAAGGATCTATTGACGTCAATTCCGTCGGCATCCCAGCGCACACCAGCCTTATCGAGATCAAGCCCGTCAAGTGAAGGCTGACTTCCCGTGGCAAGCACCAGATGCGTCCCCACGACAGACCCGACATCCGTGCTGCCATCCAGCGTCAATGAAATCAACTCCTCATCAATTTGCGCCGCGACCACCGTTGTGCGTTCCAGAATCTGAATGCCTTCGGCCCGCAAAGCACTTCGCAAGACCGCCACAAAGGCCGGCTCGGCGCGAGCCAAAAGGTCACGCTTCTCAATCAGAGTCACGCGACTACCCAGACGTGAATAGGCTTGCGCCAGCTCCAGCCCACTTCGCCCGCCGCCTAGAATGATCAGGTGATTGGGAATCCGTTCGAGAGCGAAAACACTATGCGGCGTCAACACCGGCACCTGATCAAGCCCATCAATGCGCGGCACCACGGGCTTGCCCTCCGTTGCGATCACGAACCGCGCTGCCCGCACCTCCGTTGTCCCGACAAGGATCGCCCGCCTGGATAGAAATTGCGCCTTGCCAGTCAACAGGAGAACGCCCCTTTGCTGTAACGTGGGCAGACCATCCCGCGCACTTGCTCGGGTAACGACGTCGCGGACATGCGCCACCGCCGTCTCATAATCTATGTCCGCCGCGCTTTCCCACCCGGGGGCCCCATTAAGATGAGCGGTCCAGGCAGCGGCCGCCCGCGCCTGCAAGGCAACAAGCGGCAAATGCGCCCCATAACGTCGCTCCAGTTTCCCGACAGGCTTTTCAACAAGCACCACCGTCTCACCAGCCTGCGCAAGCAGACCTGCCAGACGCGCTCCTGCACGACCCGCCCCAATGACGCAAACATCGGCCTTAAGCTGTGCAGTTGGCATCGGATCTGACTGGCTCCCCAAGGAAGACACTCCTGATTGTTGCGTGAAACTCCGATCGTATTCTCTATT
The DNA here is from genome assembly GCF_055809635.1 of Roseibium sp. 10G30-5. Taxonomy (NCBI): domain Bacteria; kingdom Pseudomonadati; phylum Pseudomonadota; class Alphaproteobacteria; order Hyphomicrobiales; family Stappiaceae; genus Roseibium; species Roseibium sp. 10G30-5. Next base: position 2,851,912 of record NZ_CM147918.1, on the reverse strand, counting down.
TCTACAATTTAAACAAAGACTTGAAAACCACTCATACGCCACCCGTGTGCATCACCGTTTGATTTCCAGTCGCGCTCACCACAGGAGATAGTCTTTCCACGCGCGGGTGCCCCGAACACAAAGAGAGACCCGCAGAAACGAGTTTAGAGACATTCCTATTGCATTCTCATCACGTTCGGGCGAGTCTGCGGCAGCTTCCCGGGTTTTTCGGGCTCTCGCGAAAGATCCCACGTTGACTCAACGCTGCGACCTTCGTATAAGCGCGCACGACTGAGATTTGCATCCTGGTCGCACGACTTGTTGCGTGCAAGTTGCGAGCGATTTGAGTGGATGCTCAATCCTTGACATTTATAAAATGAGGGCCGCGCTCACGCGCGGATTTGAACAATGAAGCGTACGTATCAACCGAGCCGTCTTGTCCGCAAGCGCCGTCACGGCTTCCGCACGCGCATGGCGACGAAGAATGGCCGTCTCGTTCTGGCCCGTCGCCGCGCCAAGGGTCGCAAGCGTCTGAGTGCCTGATAAGGCCGACGCATGCGGCGTGAACTGACATGGCTATTCCTGACATTCAAATTGCGCCGCAACCAATGAAAACACTTAAAAAGCGCTCCGAGTTCCTAGCGGTCGCCAAAGGCGGTCGTGTGGGTCGGCGCGCTTTTGTGCTTCAAGGGCTGAAACGCGATACGGATCTGCCGCCACGAGTTGGCTATACGGTGACGAAGAAAACCGGCAACTCAGTCGTCAGAAGCAGAATCAAACGACGGCTCCGCTCTGCGGTGGCAGCTCTCGACCATCAGGACATACCTGACATGGCCGACTTTGTGCTGATTGGCCGTGAAGACGCATTGCGCGTGCCGTTCGAGGTGCTTGTATCGGATCTGAAATCGGGTCTGCCACTTGCATTGAATCCCAAATCCCCCCAGCTTCGCAACAAGACGCGTAGGGGCCAATCCAAGGCTGCTTCAGGCAAGGGACCTTCGACTAGACAGGGGTAAAACCAGTTGTTCTCCGAAAACCGCAACACAATCATAGCAGTGGTGCTTTCATTGGCCGTTCTGCTTGGCTGGCAATACTTCGTTGCCAGCCCGCATATGGAACGCCAGCAAGCACAACAGCAGGCCCAGTCTGCGAAGCAGAACAACTCGACAACGTCTGATCAGACCGCAAGTTCCGCCCCGACGCCCGACAACGCAGGATCGTCCAGCGCCAGCACATCCGCAACACCGGATGTTGGTGCGGCCGTGCTCTAGCAAAACGGCTCAGATGAGCAGGGAGGCTGCTCTCGCCTCCAGTCAGCGCGTCTCGATCAAATCGCCAAAGGTGAGTGGCTCAATCAATCTGACAGGCGCCCGCCTCGATGATCTGCGCCTCAACGATTATCATGAGACAGTCGACAAGAGCAGCCCGACCATTGTCCTGTTGTCGCCACGCCAAACCGCTCACCCCTATTACGCCGAATACGGCTGGGTGCCGAACAGCGGTTCCAAGACAAAGCTGCTAGGACCGAACACTGTCTGGTCTGTCGATGGAAGCAGCGAGCTGACACCTTCCACCCCGGTTACACTGACCTATGACAATGGCGAAGGCCTGATCTTCAAGCGCACTTTCAAGCTTGATGACGACTACATGTTCACCGTCGACCAGTCGGTTCAGAACACCACCGGCAAACCGGTGACACTGTTCCCGTATGGTCTTGTCGTGCGCAAGGGCGCTCCTGATCACAAGAGCTATTACCTGCTTCATGAAGGCATGATCGGCGTCATGGGCGACGACGGCCTGAAAGAAATCAAATACTCGACGCTGAAGGACGATGGCGCAGACCTGCCCAAGCAGATCAATCAAGGTTGGCTCGGCATCACCGACAAGTATTGGGCGACAGCGCTTGTCCCGAAACCCGGTGACGACTTCAAGCCGAGCTTCACCTATTCCGCCAAGACCGACAACTATCAGGCCGACTATCTGGGCAAGGCAATGACCATTGCTCCGGATGCGACAGCACAGAAAAGCTCTTATCTTTTTGCCGGCGCCAAAGTCACCCGTGTCCTGGACGGCTATGAAGACAAGCTCGGCATCAAGAATTTCGAATTGATGATCGACTGGGGCTGGTTCTACTTCCTGACCAAGCCGATGTTCCATCTCATCGACTTCCTGTACCATCTCGTCGGAAACTTCGGCATCGCCATTCTGCTGGTGACGATCACGATCAAGGCGATTTTCTTCCCGCTGGCCAACAAGTCCTATGTCTCCATGAGCAAGATGAAGCTTGTGCAGCCGCAGATGACGGAAATTCGCGAGCGCTACAAGGACGATCGACAGAAGCAGCAGCAAGCGCTGATGGAGCTGTACAAGAAGGAAAAGATCAATCCTCTGGCAGGCTGTTTGCCGGTCGTGGTGCAGATCCCGGTCTTCTTCTCACTCTACAAGGTGCTGTTCATCACCATCGAAATGCGGCATGCGCCGTTCTTCGGCTGGATTCGCGATCTCTCGGCACCTGATCCGACCACAGTGTTCAATTTGTTCGGCCTGATCCCCTGGACGCCGCCGCACGCATTGATGATCGGCGTCTGGCCGTTGATCATGGGGTGCACCATGTTCGTACAGATGAAGATGAACCCTGCCCCGGCCGACAAGGCACAGCAGATGATCTTCACCTGGATGCCCATCGTCTTCACCTTCATGCTGGCGTCATTCCCAGCCGGGCTGGTGATCTACTGGGTCTGGAACAACACGCTGTCCGTTACCCAGCAGTACATCATCATGCGCCGTCAGGGCGTGAAGATCGAACTGTGGGACAATCTCAGCTTCCTTATGCCGAAAAAGAAGAAAACAGACGACAAGAGCTGATCTGCACACAGCAGACAACGATCACGAGGGGCCCTTTTGCGAGGGCCCCTTTTTTGTGTTTACCTGTGCGAGAAAAGCTCCTGCCAGAAGCATGGGTAAAGGCAGAAAGCCGCACAATCCCACTCGACGCCCGTCCGTTTGCCAGCTAGAAGAACGCCATGAGTGAAGATGATATTTTCTCCGAAGACCAGCTTGAGGCCGGGCGACTGCTGTTCGCCAAGCCCTGGGACTTCATGACCAGCGTCACGGACATGGCTGACCTGCCGCAGATCGGCGGCACTGAAATTGCGTTTGCCGGCCGCTCCAACGTTGGCAAATCCAGTCTGATCAACGCCCTCACGGGGCGCAAGGGCATGGCCCGCACGTCCAGCACACCGGGCCGAACCCAGATGCTGAACTTCTTTGCTGCCGAAACCAGCCCGCTGACCATTGTCGATATGCCGGGCTACGGCTATGCGCAAGCGCCCAAGCAGCTTGTCGACGCATGGACCGCACTGGTTTTTGCATACCTGCGCGGTAGACCGACTTTACGCCGTGTCTTCCTACTGATCGACAGCCGCCATGGCATCAAAGCCAATGACCTGGAAGCCATGAAGCTTCTGGACAAGGCAGCGGTGATCTATCAGGTTGTGCTGACCAAGAGCGACAAGATCAAGCCCGGCCAGTTGGGCCGCCTGATCGAAGAAACAGAACAGCAGCTTGTCAAGCGCCCTGCCGCCTTTCCGCGCCTGATCGCAACATCGAGCGAAAAGGGTAAGGGACTGGATGAACTGAAGGCCGAAATCCATCAGTTGCTCCTGAGCTGATCCATCAGTCGTTTGTGATAGCGGCGTAAATCCGCTATCACTGCCCTCCATCTTTCAGCCGAAACAACCTGACAGACGCGCCATGACCAGCAACACGATTACCGACGCCCATACCATTGCACAGGCTCTGCCCTACATGCAGCGATATGACGACCGCACCGTTGTGGTGAAATACGGTGGTCACGCCATGGGAGACCCTGAGCTGGGCCGCGCCTTCGCCCGTGACATCACGCTGCTGCGCCAGTCGGGCGTGCATCCGGTGGTGGTCCATGGCGGTGGACCTCAGATCGGCAAGATGCTGGAGCGTCTTGGTATTGTCAGTGAATTCCGGGCAGGCCTGCGTGTCACCGACAAGGCAACCGTTGAAGTGGTGGAAATGGTGCTGGCTGGCTCTATCAACAAGGAGATCGTCCAGACGATCAATGCCGAGGGCGGTCGCGCCATCGGCTTATGCGGCAAGGACGGCAACATGGTGATTGCCGAAAAGCTGCGCCGAACCATCGTTGACCCGGATTCGCATATCGAAAGCCTCATTGATCTCGGCTTCGTTGGAGAACCGCGCGAAGTGAACCCGGCCGTGCTGGAGCTCGTCCTCAAAGAAGAGATCATCCCCGTTGTCGCACCGGTTGCCCCGGGACGTGATGGCGACACCTACAACATCAATGCCGACACATTTGCCGGTGCGATTGCAGGATCCCTGAATGCCAAGCGACTGCTTTTCCTCACGGATGTTCCCGGCGTTCTTGATAAACACGGGAACCTAATGAAGAAGCTGACGGTTGATCATGCGAAAGCACTCATTTCGGATGGCACCATTTCCGGCGGCATGATCCCCAAGGTTGAGACCTGTATCGAGGCCATCCAGCGTGGCGTCGAGGGGGTTGTCATTTTGAACGGCAAGGTTCCGCATTGCGTTCTGCTGGAACTGTTCACCGATCGGGGTGCCGGAACACTGATCGTACCTTAAGGCGTATTGGACAATGACATTGGACAAGGATGTGACACACGAGGGCACGCAGGCTCACCATCAGGATCTGCGCGTCTTTAAAGGCGTTGAAGCTTGGGTCTTCGATCTCGACAATACGCTTTATCCTGCCAATGAGGCTCTGTTTCCGCAGATCAATGAACAGATTGGCCACTATGTTGCCAATCTGCTGGATTTGCCGCTCGACGAAGCACAACGCCTTCAAAAAGGCTACTATCATAAATATGGCACCACCTTGCGGGGGCTGATGGAAGAACATTCCGTCGACCCGGAAGATTATTTGCGCCATGTCCATGACATCGACTATTCGACACTGGTACCGAACCCCGCGCTGGGCAGTGCTATTCAGGCCTTGCCTGGACGCAAGTTCATCTTCACCAACGGTGACCGCCCCCACGCCGAACGTACGGCGTCAGCCCTCGGCATCACCGATCATTTCGATGACATCTTCGACATTCTTGCTGCCGACCTGACGCCCAAGCCCAACCGCGAAACCTATGATCGTTTCATGCAGGCCACCGGGGTTTCACCCGTCCGGGCTGCCATGTTTGAAGACCTTCAGAAAAACCTCGATGTCCCCCGCACGCTCGGAATGCGCACCGTCTTGATTGTGCCACCGCGTGAGCGCGATCTGTTTCAAGGGTCATGGGACCTGGAAGCGCGCGACGACAGCCCGGTCGATTTCGTCACGGACGATCTGGCGAGCTTTCTCAAGGTCGTTGGAGCTTCCCTCTCCAGTTTCTGAGCACGGACCGACAGCCGTCGTGTTAACCAGCCAGACAGATAGCAGGCCATACACGGTTGCCACGCTGGCATTCATCCGAAAGCTCTTGTATTCTCTTGAGCTAAACTCAACCGTTTGCGGATGACCCAATGGCTTCTTTGCGTGCTCTCCATGCCTTCTCTCTGCTGGCACGCTATGGCCGTGCGTCACAGGCGGCCGCAGAACTTGGTGTGTCGCCGTCTGCGCTGTCGCATCTGATGCGCAAACTGGAAAGCGAATTGGGCGCGCAGCTTGTGCTGCGCGATGGCCGTGGACTGACGCTGACGGAAGAAGGTCAAAAGCTGGCCCTTGGCATTGGCGACGCCTTCAGCCGCATTGACGAAGCCGTTGACGGCTTCAAGCGGCGCGGTCGCACCGAACTGCGCATCAGCACAGTGTCCACCTTTGCAACCCGCTGGCTCATTCCTCGCCTGCCGTTGTTTCAAACCGCACAATCCGACGTCGAGATCTTGCTGTCTGCCTCAACGCGGGTCATTGACCTGGAGCGGGAAAACTACGATTGCACGATCCGGCTGGGCGAAGGAAATTGGCAAGGCAGCGAAAACCATCTGTTGTGGCGCGAACACCTGGCTGTTGCCGTCGCTCCGCGTTTGTTGCCTGCTGCAGACACGCCCCCCACAGCAAAAACACTTTCCGGTCTGCGCTTGTTACACAGTTCCAGTCGCCGCCATGACTGGGCCAAATGGCTGGATCACATGGGGTTGCCGCATCCGGAGACGATCTCTGGCACTCTGGTGGAAAGCCGTGACTTTGCCATTCAGGCGGCAATCGCCGGAATGGGCGCCATCGTCATTGATCGCCGTTTCGTGGAGCGAGAAGTCGAGGCGGGGCATCTGGTCCTGCCCGATTGGCCGGTTCTTGAACTGGACACGGGGTATTGGTTCGTTCGGTCACCCAATCGCCCCCTGTCACGACCCGTGTCGGCCTTTCGGGCGTGGCTGCAGGAGGCAGCACTTGCAGCGCCTGCAACCACCGCAACGGATGAGCCAACTATCCCAGGATCAGAATAAACGCGCTTGTCAGGATCAACACACAGCCGAGCACATCTTTCAGCCGAATGGTCTCCTTGAAGATGAACCACGAGGAGGCAAAGGTGAAGATCAGCTCGACCTGCGCCAAAGCCCGGACATAGGCCACGTGTTGTAGCGTCATGGCTGTGAACCAGCCGATAGAGCCACCAACACCCGCAACGCCTACCCAAACCGCTGTGCGCCAGTGCCTAAACGACAAACGCAATTGTCGCGGATCTTTCCAGAGCATCCAGGCGACCATGAGAACTGTCTGAAACACTGTCACGCAAGCCAATGAGAACCCTGCCTGCATCGGCACACCCGTGCCTTGCAGTGTCAGGGAGGCATCCCGGTACATAATCGACGACAGGCCGAAGAAAAAGGCAGCGGCAAGACCAATCAGTGCGGGTTTACTCGCTGGGGCTGCGGGCACCGTATCAGCTGAAGGGTCACTCTTCTTGAGTGAAATGGCAATGACCCCAAGCAACCCGATGAAGATGGCGAAGGCGCCGGCAAGACTGATGCCATCACCGAGGATAACAAATCCCAGAACAACCGCGATGACCGGTTCCGTTTTGGTGTAGAGTGTTCCGACAACAAAGCTGCGCAGGGAAAACAGATAGACGAACAAGAACGTCGCCGTGATCTGGAAAAGTCCACCCAGAGCAGCCTTGAGCAGAAAGCCTGCCCCAATATGCGGGAAAGGTTCATCGGCCAGAACATGCAAGGCCAAAACATACAAGATGGCGAAGGGAAACCCATATCCAAACCGCACGAAGGTCGCCCCAGTGGTGCCGAGTACGCCTTTCAGATTCTTTTGCAAGGCAGAGCGAATATTCTGGCTGAAAGCCGCGCAAATGGTGATGATTGCCCAGGCCGGCATAGTGGTATCTTCTCTCGCTCGGAAAGCATGACACGTCGCCGCTTTGCGACGACCTCACCCCTTTCCTGTTTCCCTATCGTCCTTGAATGCCATGTTTTCACGCCCAGGAAAGCTTAGATTATCTCAAGTTTCCTTGAGACAGACGGCCTGTGCACCTCGCTTTCGGGCCCCGTTTGCCTGTACTGTGAGTGTGTTCCGCAGTGCCCGAACCTGCGAGAACTTGACAGGAGCGCAAAGGCGCTATTAGGTCCGCTCGACCGTTTGAAACTCTGCACTGGAGATGTGCCTTCCCATGACGACCGATCTTGTCAAACTTGCCGCAACTATCGACGCAGCCTTCGACGACCGAGCGAATATCTCGACCGCGACAACCGGTGATGTCCGCGATGCCGTTGAAAAGACCCTTCTGCTGCTGGACAGCGGCGAACTGCGCGTTGCCGAGAAAACCGACAAGGACTGGGTCGTCAACCAGTGGGCCAAGAAAGCCGTGCTCCTGTCGTTCCGCCTGAACGACATGGATGTGATCTCTGGCGGGCCGAATGGCGCAACCTGGTGGGACAAGGTGCCGTCGAAATTCGAAGGCTGGGGCGCAGAGCAGTTTGGCGCTGCCGGTTTCCGTGCCGTGCCGAATTGCACCGTGCGTCGCTCCGCCTTTATCGGCAAAAGCGTTGTCCTGATGCCGTCTTTCGTCAACCTCGGCGCCTATGTTGACGAAGGCTCAATGGTCGACACCTGGGCCACCGTCGGCTCCTGTGCGCAGATCGGCAAGAATGTGCATCTGTCCGGCGGCGTTGGCATCGGCGGTGTTCTCGAACCCTTGCAGGCTGGCCCTGTGATCATCGAAGACAACTGCTTCATTGGCGCACGGTCGGAAGTCGTGGAAGGCGTGATCGTTCGGGAAGGCTCCGTGCTTTCCATGGGGGTCTTCATTAGCGCCTCGACCAAGATTATCGACCGCAACACCGGTGAAGTGTTCATTGGCGAAGTGCCAGCCTACTCCGTCGTGGTGCCGGGCAACCTGCCGAGGCAAGCCGCTGCCCGATGGCACACCCGGCCCAAGCCTTTATTGCGCAGTCATCGTCAAGCGCGTCGATGCGCAGACCCGCTCCAAAACATCCGTCAACGATCTGCTGCGCGACTAAGCCCACCGCCGCAGACCAGAAACACAAAAGCCCGCCATCTCGGCGGGCTTTTTTAGTGGATCAAGCGTTGGGCTAGGGTGTGGACTCAAAGCCCTCTAGAAGCTCCAGAAACGACCGATCAGTTCGCCCAGAAAAAGCGACAAGAGAATATCCAGCGCCACAACGCCAATGGTTTGCGTCATGTTGGCCTGCAACGCGATACGGGTGACCGTGAACCGCGCCCACAGCAGACCCAACATGATGACGAGCGAAAACAGCACCAATATCGACGCATTCAGCACTCCAATCAGATACAGCAAGGCCACGAATGTGTGCGGCACAGCCAACAGGCAACTGGCCCAATTGCGGGCAACAATGAAGCGAGGATAGGTCCCCTCAACGCCCAATGGCCCGGCGATCGCCGCCAGCACAAGCGGCAGACTGATCCAGTCGACCAAAAAGCTGAGGATCTGCACCAGCCAGAACCCGCCAGCAGCAAGAGACTCAACGGACGCTCCGGCCTCGTCGATCAGCAACTTGCGCTCCGAGAGGGTGGAGATGAAAAACAACGGCAGCAGCAGCAGAATGACGCGAAACGAGCGCCAAAACCCTTCGACCGAAACGTCGAAAGCCGCCATGCCACCGGCATCCCCGAGAAACAGCCGCCAGACACCTTTTACGTTGCGACTGATCTCATCAGCGGACAAGAGCATGTCCGTCTATGCCTCCACACCAGCAAAATAAACATCGAGAAACTGTCGATAGACTTTTTCAAGCGTTTCAAGATCCGTCAACGGCGTACACTCATCAACCTTGTGCATTGTCTGGCCAACAAGGCCAAATTCAACAACCGGACAATAGGATTTGATGAAACGGGCATCCGATGTGCCTCCCCCAGTCGACAATTCGGGGTGCCGACCCGCAACAGTTTCAACCGCGTCGGTCAGCGTGTTGATCAGAGCCTCATCCTTCGTCAGGAAGGATTCACTGCCTTCCCGACGAAGCGTCAGAGACCAGTCGGCGCCGTCCGGAGCCGCGGCCTGCAAAGTTTCTTCGACCTTGGCTGTCAGTGTCTCAAGCGTCCACTCATCGTTGAATCGGATATTGAAACGGGCCTCGGCCTGAGCCGGAATGACATTGTAGGACGGATTGGCCACATCAAAGGTGACGACTTCCAGATTGGTTGGTTGAAAACGCTCGTTGCCACGGTCGAATTCGACAGCATCCAGCGCCTGCATCATCTGCATCAGCGGCGGCACCGGATTGGCAGCCAGATGCGGATAGGCGACATGACCTTGTGTGCCTTTGACACTGACAATGCCGGATAGAGACCCGCGTCGCCCAATCTTGATGGCTTCGCCCATCAGGTTCGGGTTAGTCGGCTCCCCCAGAATGCAGGCATCGAAGTAATGGCCCTGCTGTTCGGCCCAGGCAAGCAGCTTCGGCGTGCCATTGATGGCAGGGCCTTCTTCATCTCCCGTGATCAGGAAAGAGATTGTACCGCCGAAATCACGTCCGTGCTGCTCAACGAAGGTCAGCGCAGCAGCGACAGAGGCGGCAACGCCACCCTTCATATCGACCGCGCCGCGACCGTAAAGCATTTCGCCCTTGATTTCACCATCGAACGGGCCGCTCGACTAAGGCAGCTTCGTCGCCAGCAGGCACCACATCGGTATGTCCGGCAAAGACGAAATGTGGTCGTCCCTCTCCGATCGTTGCAAAGAAATTCGCAACGTCCGGCGTATCGTCGTCACTGAATGTCACCCGGTCCACGGTGAAACCTGCCGCGCCAAGAACACGCTCCAGATAGGCATGGGCGCCGCCTTCTTCCGGTGTCACCGACGGACAACGGATCAGATCACGGGTAATCTCGACGACGGGGGACATTGTATCAGACATGAAACACTCAGAACGTTGGCAGCAGATGGTATGAACGGGTGAGGATGATCGACGGACGGATCAAACCTTCCCGCGAAAATAGCTGTTGGCGACAGGCCCGTAGCGGTTGGCTGTCTTAACGCCCGGCATCAGGCCGACAATCAGCACGACAATCAGGTTCAACACCGGCACGAAGATCAGCAGCGCGAAGAAACCGCTCAAATTCAGGTCCTGAAACCGTTTGATGACCAGCGCCAACTCAAACCATTGCAACAAAAGGAAGAGCAGCGGAAACAGCGGATTGGAGGACATGAACTGGCCAAGGTTGAACGTCATTGATTGCAGCTTGTCCGGATCAAGCGAGTTGACCCACATATTCGCGGCTAACCCGATGACAACCCAGCTCAAGACGAAACCCAGCCAGTAAACCTGACGCGAGACACGCCCGAACGGACTGAAGAACAGCCATCCCAGACCCGGATTGAAATTGGCCGGTGCGTTTTCGTATTGAGACATGTATTTCCCGTTTGCTGACCCGGTTCCTGGAACAGGGCCGCCGCGCGTTTTGGATATTACAAAAGGTCGTAGCCCGAACGCCTCGTCCCTGCAAGCATGGCAGCCCTCAAACCGTCGATCACGCTTTCGTAGATCTGGACCGCTTGTCGCCCCAGATCGCAAATTCTTCGAGATCAAGTTCTTTCGGACGATAATCCACGCGTGTCAGATACAGGCCATCAGAGGGGGCAACAGGGCCGCACGCCTTGCGGTCCAGCGCTTCCAGCGCTCGTGTCACATCCCCCGGACCCCATTTGCCTTCGCCGACAAGACGCAGGGTGCCAACCATCGAGCGCACCTGATTGTGCAGGAACGAGCGTGACGAACACTCCGCGATGACAAACTCGCCCTCGCGCCGCACGGAGAATTGCTCCAGCGTCTTAACCGGGCTTTTCGCCTGACAGCGTGTATGACGGAACGTCGTGAAGTCGTGATGGCCGACGAACTCTTGAGCAGCCGCATTCATGGCTTCGGCATCAAGCTCCGGTTTGACGTGCCAGGCCAGACCACGGTGGTGGGTGAGCGGCGGCACACGGTTGTGGATCCGATAGCAATAAGCCCGACGAATGGCCGAGAAGCGCGCATCAAACCCGTCGTGCATTTCCTCGCAGTCGAGGATCACAATCGGTTCAGGCAGACAATGATGATTGAGGGCGCCGATGATGGTGCGCACCGGCCAGCTTTTGCTCAAGTCAAGATGCGCGACCTGCCCGGTCGCATGGACACCTGTGTCAGTACGCCCTGCACCACCAATCGGCACATCCTCGCCTGAGAATAACTTCACCGCCCGCTCAAGGACAGCCTGAACCGAAGGCGCGTTTTCCTGACGCTGCCAGCCACTGAAAGGGCGGCCGTCATATTCAACCGTCAGCTTGTATCTTGGCATGCGATGCCCTGTTCACGCTGGACCGACAGACCCCCGAGAGGGCGTCGGCGCCTGTCACTTCAGGCGCTGGCCAATTTCTAATTTGGTGCCGCGAATGAATTCTTCGCCAGTGACCGTTTTCTTGCCTGCCCGCTGCACCTGCGTCAGTCGCACCGCACCCTCAGTGCAGGCAATCACTGGCCCATTGCCATCAAGCGAGACAATCGTTCCCGGCTCCCCGTTCCCCTCAGCGCTTGCACTGCGGATCACCTTGAGGCGTTCTGTCTTGTCGCCTTGTGCCATTTCACACCAGGCACCGGGAAACGGTGACAGACCGCGAATATGATTGTGCACGACATGCGCCGGCTGGGTCCAGTCAATACGGGTCTCGTCCTTGGAAAGCTTGCGGGCGTAGGTCGCGCCGTCCTCGGGCTGCGTAACCTGCGTCAAAGCCCCCCGCGACAAGGCGGCCAAAGCGCGTGCCATCAGATCTCCGCCCAGCGCGGACAGACGATCATGCAGCTCTCCAGCCGTCATGGTATTCCCAATGGGCAGTGTTTCCGACATGCAGACAGGCCCGGTATCAAGGCCCTCTTCCATGCGCATCACCTGAATTCCGGTTTCCGCATCCCCAGCCATGATGGCCCGGTTGATGGGCGCCGCCCCACGCCAGCGCGGCAACAGGCTGGCATGCAGATTGAGGCAACCTTCCTGTGGGGCATCGAGCACGGCCTTGGGCAACAACAGGCCATAGGCGACGACAACCGCGACGTCTGCATCCAGTGCCTCGAACGTTGCTTGCTCTTCCACGCTCTTGAGCGACTGCGGTGTAAAGACGGGAATACCGAAGGATTCTGCCGCTTCATGCACCGGTGATTTCTTCAGATCCATTCCACGACCAGCGGGACGCGGTGGCTGGGTGTAGCAGGCAATCACGTCGTGTCCCTGCCCGACGATTTCCATCAGGGTGGGCACGGAAAATTGCGGCGTTCCCATGAAGACGATGCGAAGAGACATAACGCTTCCAGACTTTCAGCGAATTTCAAAAGGCAATGGGTTCTGGTCGCGTCACCGACAGACCACATTGAACGACAGGAGCGGCGTCAGCCGTTCTGTTTTGCCAGCTTGTTGAACTTTCTCATCACCCGGTCACGCTTGAGACGCGACAGGTAATCAATGAACAGTCGTCCATTCAGATGGTCCAGCTCGTGCTGAATGCAAGTGGCCATCAGGCCGTCGGCGTCCATCTGCTGTTCGTCGCCATCCCGGTCGATGTAGTTGACCTTGATTTGCGCCGGACGCTCAACATCTGCATAAAACTCAGGGATTGACAGGCAGCCTTCCTGATACACCGACAGCTCTTCACTGGACCAGATGATTTCCGGATTGATGAAGACCAACGGTTCCTTTTCATCTTCATCCTTGGAAACATCCAGAACGAACATGCGTTTGAGAATGCCGATCTGGCTGGCAGCAAGACCGATACCCGGCGCCGCATACATGGTTTCAAGCATGTCGTCTGCCAGAGTACGAATGTCGCCGTTGACTTCTGTGATCGGCTCACACATTTCCCGCAAGACGGCGTCGGGAATGATATTGATGTCGCGTATTGTCATGACATCCACATAGGCAAGACCGACTTTCCGGTCAACGAAAATCCCTGACAAATCGATCAGAAAAGGCCGTAAAGCCCCAGTTCCAACCCTCCTGTCAACTCGACGGCAATGCCAGCCTTATCTATCACAATGCAACACACGAGTGCGGGACTTAGCTGGGAAGAGGCGCAAGTGTTACGCCCACATCAACCCGAATCGTTCTATGTTTGTTTCATGCAACACGTTGTCTTTTATCTGGGCTCGCGGCCCGTCACCCTGCTTGAAGCCTCGCTGGCTGCGGCCGGACTTGTTCTGCTTCTCATTCTCTGGCTGGTCTACAGCGCGAAAAGCCAGATCAGCCGCAACCTTGGCCCCGATACAGAATCGGCAGAACGGATTCGGGAATTGGAAAGCCATCTCGGGCTTGTGCTGAAAGCCCAGAACGAGATCACCGGCCGCATGCAGACCATGGCCGAGGTTTTCGGTTCACGGCAGTCGGATATGATGCGATCAGTCAATGACCGACTAGACGGCATGGGACACAAGCTGGGCGTGTCCATGGCCAACACCAGCAAACAGACCAATGACGGCTTACGGCAATTGCACGAGCGCATGGCCGTGATTGACCGGGCGCAACGCACGATCACCGACCTCTCGACACAAGTGGTGGAATTGCAATCAATCCTGAGTAACAAGCAGACCCGTGGCGCCTTCGGGCAGGGTCGCATGGAAGCGATCATTCAGGATCAGCTCTCACCGTCGGCTTACAGCTTTCAGGCAACGCTTTCGAACCGCTCGCGGCCGGATTGTCTGGTGCATATGCCCAATGGTGCGCCCGCCCTTGCCATCGATGCCAAGTTTCCGCTGGAAGCCTACAACATGCTCAAGGCCGCGAAATCCGACGAGCAATACAAGCAGGCACAAGCGCAGTTGCGCCGCGACTTCGGCAAGCACATTCAGGACATCAGCGAAAAATATCTCATCCCCGGCGAAACTCAGGACACAGCTTTCCTGTTCGTGCCGTCGGAAAGCATCTTTGCCGAACTCAATGAAAGCTTCGAGGACCTGATCCAGAAGGCACACCGGGCGCGGGTGGTCATCGTCTCACCAACCCTGCTGATGTTGTCGATCCAAGTCATTCAGGCGGTTCTGCGAGACACACGGATGCGCGAACAAGCCCATCTCATTCAGGCTGAGGTCGGACATATTCTTAATGATGTCGGTCGACTGACCGACCGTGTCGGCAAGCTGCAATCGCATTTTGCTCAGGCCAACAAGGACATCGATCAGATTGCGGTGTCGGCCGACAAGATCAACCGTCGTGGCACACGCATTGGCGAATTGGATCTCGGTGGTCCAAATGAGACCACGGACACATCGAAGATGACGCAGGTGGACGCACTGATCCCATAGGGCTGGCTTCGACTATCGCGCGCCCTGTGAAACGCGGTTGGCGTATCTCAGAAACTGTCCGGCAAGCGTCGGAATGAGGTTACTTCGCCCCATTCCTTTTGCGCAATGCGGGCAACGGCGGCGTCCAGGGGCTCAACAAACGTCGTCATGGAATAACCGTTGGCGTGAAGAAAACGGTTTTCGCCAAGTGCGATGCCAACATGCCCTTTCCAGAACACCAGATCTCCACGCACCAGGTCAGCCAGGTCTACGCCGTCCAGCGGCTCTCCGGCCTTGTCTTCCTGCATGTCCGCATCGCGTGGCACCCTGTAACCGCCAGCGGCAGCCGCAACCTGCACCAACCCGGAACAATCCAGACCCAGACTGGTCTTGCCCCCCCACAGATAGGGCGAGCCGACAAATTGCTCGGCCACCGCCACCCAATCCGGATCAACATAAGTTTTCGGCACGAGATGCTTGGCGACCATCGCCGAGCCATCTTCCAGAAGCGCATACTCAAGACCACGGGTTTCTGCCATTCCGACGACCCGTACTTCTGACCCTAAAGACACGAGACCGACTGGTGGAAACCGCAAGTCCGGACCGGGGTATCGATAAGATCGCAGCGCCTGAACACGATGTGTCGTTTCGACAGGTGTCGCCAGAGTGCTGGCGGGCAACCAGCCGACATAACCATCCCGTTCAAGCTGGCCCCAGGCCCAGCCATCTGCAGTGTCTTCGAAAATTGTCACGCGTTCGCCGAACAAGACCTGCGTATCAATAGACTGGCTCGCGTCAGGCACGGGATGCAGGTCAGCAAAATCAGCCACAACCTGCCTGACCTCGCCCGACACATAGCGCTCGGCAGCATAGCGTCCCTCATAGGACGCAGCAGCGAGATCGGGTCTCGCAGGATGCAAACGACGGTCCAGATGTTCAGACATGACAAAACTCTTCAATCAAAGGTTGGTTTGCGGCAGTGATGACATAGCACTGGCCTGCGCATGGGTCAGCGCGGCAGCGCCGCCGCCTTGTCAATCACCAGATCTCCGAGCCTGTCGAGAAAGAGAGCTCCCTCGACGGTTCGGGAAATGATCACATTGCGGCGATCCGCCTCGTCGCGGCGGCGCGACAGCAGACGCATGGCGCCCAGCGTATCCAGCGCACGGGTGATTGCCGGTTTCGTGACGTCCAATTTCGAAGCCAGTCCCCGCACCGTATGGGGCGGTGGCTCAAGATAGACCGTCAGCAAAATCGTCAGTTGGCGCGCGGACAAGTCCGGCTGTTCACCGCGCACCAACTCAAGATTGACATCATGCATCAATTTCAGCGCCTGGGAGGCGCGTATTTCAACCGCCATAAGGCGTGCCCCACTTCCTCGAATAGTGCGGCCATTGAGGCATAAATTTGTTTCGGAGGCGTTATTTTTTTACGCCATATTGCGTACGGATTACCTCAAAGAGCGCCCGAATGGCTTGCGCTTCGCCGCCATAGGTCTTTCCGGGCTTGTCTGCTGGCGTCCAGCCAAAGATGTCGAAATGCGCCCAAGTGTTGGCGTTCTCGACAAAACGGGACAGGAACAGCGCAGCGGTGACAGATCCGGCCATGCCTGCTCCAGACGTGTTGATGTGACTGATATCAGCCACCTTGCTGTCGAGATATTTCATGTAGGGCCGATAAAGCGGCATCCGCCAAAGAGGATCGGCGCTCGCCTCGCTGGCCAGCGCCAGATCATCGGCAAAAGCCTCATCATCGGTATAAAACGGGGGCACATCCGGCCCCAACGCCACGCGGGCGGCGCCAGTCAATGTCGCCATGTCAACAATCAGATCCGTCTGCTCCTCATCAGCCAGCGCAAGAGCATCGCCCAACACAAGGCGGCCTTCGGCATCCGTATTGCCAATTTCGACACTCAATCCCTTGCGGCTCGGCAGAATATCGCTCGGGCGGAAGGCGGACCCATCAATGGAGTTCTCGACGCAAGGAACGATCACCCGCAACCGCACCGGCAATCCAGCATCCATGATCATGGATGCAAGACCCAGAACATTGGCTGCGCCACCCATATCTTTTTTCATCAGCAGCATGGAACTTGGCGGTTTGATGTCGAGACCGCCCGTGTCGAAAATGACGCCCTTGCCCACCAGCGTGATCTTTGGATGGTCTGCATTGCCCCAAGTGAAGTCAGCCAGCCGCGGCGCCCGGCTGCTGGCCCGGCCGACGGCATGCACCATGGGAAAATTTTCAGAAAGCAGATCATCGCCAACGATGATCCGGCCGTTGCCATCATGCTTATCAAACAGCGCCTTGACCGCATTCGCCAGCTCTTCCGGCCCCAGATCATTCGCCGGAATATTGATCAGATCGCGTGCGAGTTGCACACCGTCCAGCAGGATAATCAGATCTGCGAGATCAAAGTCGTCCGGCACAGCCAGTTTCGGCAGATCCCTGGACGACGCCTTGTAGGTGGTGAAGCGATAGGACGACAGGGCAAACCCGAGAACCGCCTGCTCCGGGCCGGGAAAGCCATCTGCGAGATGATAGGTCCCACCAGGCAATGACCCAACCAAAGCGCCAAGTGCAAAAGGATCGGTTGTGTCATCACAACCAAACAGCACCGCAGGCGTTCCACCCGTCGTTTCAGGCAGTACAATATGGCTCTGCGCATCGCCCTTGAAGCCGTTGAACGCAACCCAATCTGCGGCGGGTTTGCCAAGGGATGCGACAACCTCACCAAGTATCTCGGGGGTGACGGCATGGATGGCGATTGTGCTTTTGGCCTCACTCAGGCGGACAATGGTCTCTCGCACGGTATACTCCTGACGATTTTCAACGCGGATGTCGTACGCACGGCAGCCACGGCCCGGCACGACAGGTTGCCTTAAGAGGTAAGCTTTTCCGCAAGGGATGACAACTGGCTGCAACGCATTGTCGGCCTTCGCAATTTGCGAGGTTTAAGGGTGCGTTAAGCATAACAATTTATGAAGGATAATCAGATCAAGAGCCGAACGCTCACGCATAACCTTCAGAATGAGGGACCGCCCGAATGTCTTTCGTATCCTTTTCAAGACTTGCCACCCGACTGAAGGGCTGGCCGAGGGTCGCCCTGCTTTCCAGCGCTGCTCTGCTTGCAGGCTGTGCGACCAACACGACAACAGGTTCTATCCCCAACTCCTCTGCACAAATGCACCAGAGTGCGACGCCACCTGCGGCCGGAACCCCTGAAGCCCGGCAATTGGTCGCCAAATGGGAACGCGCTTACGGCAAGGACCCCAAGAACCCGAAAATCGTGCTGGGCTATGCGCATGTGCTCAAGGACAATGAGCAGAACCAGCAGGCAAAGGCCGTACTGCGCAATGGCGTTCTGGCGTTTCCGAAGAACCACGAGATCGCTGCGGCCTATGGCAAGATTCTAGCGGTGAACGGCAACTTCGAGGAAGCGCTGAACGTCATCGAACGGGCTCAGACACCGCAAATGCCGGACCCCATGTTGCTCTCGGCAGAAGGCGCGATCAACGATCAGACCGGCAATTCGGAGCGCGCCCAGATGCTTTACAAGCAGGCGCTGCAAATCCAGCCGAACGATCCCGACATTCTGAACAATCTTGGTCTGTCCTATCTGCTTTCCAACAAGCTTTCGCTGGCCGAACAAACCCTTCGCAAGGCCGTGGCTCTGCCCGGCGCCGATCCACGGGTGCGGCAGAATCTGGCGCTCGTTCTAGGCCTCCAGGGACGCTACAAGGAAGCAAAGCAAGTCGCCAGCGCCGATCTGGATCCGCAGCAGGCGCAACGAAATGTCGCCTACCTACAGCAGATGTTGGGTCACCAGAAAGGCTGAAGCCTTGGCACGGCCCCGCTGATTTGATCACAGAAAAGGCCCTGCGCGTGCGGGGCCTTTTTTTATTTTAGGGTGTAAATGCTTATGGATTTCTCGTCACTTGAACGCTGCGGTCACTTGCATGACGGCGGGTCCAAGGATAACGAAGAACAATACCGGCAGGAAAAACACAATCATTGGCACCGTCAATTTTGGCGGCAATGACATGGCTTTCTTTTCAGCTTCCTGCATACGCTGATCACGCGTGTCGTTAGACATGACGCGGATAGCCTGCCCGACCGGCGTTCCGTAACGCTCGGCCTGAACCAATGCCATCATCACATTCTTAACGCCGTCCACACCGGTGCGCTCGCTCATGTTTTCATAAGCCTTGCGGCGCTCGCCCAGATAAGACAGCTCGGCGTTGGTAAGAGTCAGCTCCTCAGCCAGAGGAATGGACTGGCTGCCAATTTCTTCTGCAACACGCCCGAAAGCCGCCTCGATGGACATGCCGGATTCCACACAAATCAGCATCAGATCCAATGCATCCGGCCAGTGCCCGACGGATCGACAGCTGACGCTTCTTGATCGCGTTCTGCAAATAGACGTTGGGGCCAAAAACTCCGAGGATGCCGAAACAGATACACCCGCTGAGTTTGGTGATCCCGGGAAGCGTTGGCGGCAACACCAGAAAGGCGTAGAGCAAGGCAACCGTCATCAGCACGACCGGCACGATCAAACGCGCCAGCAGAAAAGTGTAAAGTGCCCCGCCGCCGCGGAAACCAGCCATCTTCAGCTTGGTACGCGTACCGTCATCCGACAGCCGCTCAATCAAATTCAATCGATCAACGATATTCTTGACGTTGGCTTTAGGCTGATGGCGCAGCGTTGCACGGGGCGCCGCCTTTTCACGAGCCATGCGTTCGCGCTCACGGGCGCGGATCTTGTTGCGCTCGACAGCAACGGTTTTCATGCGGCTCTTGAGTTTGTCCTGGCTCAACATCGGCCAGACCAACGAGACCAGAGTTCCCACAACGGCCACGGCGGCCAACATTCCAGCCAGTGTCTGTGTGTTCAAGAAAGCGGAGGGATCCATTCGCGTTTCCTCCCTAGAAATCGAAGTTGATCATTTGGCGCATCACCATGATGCCACAGAACATCCAGAACAGACCGCCCGCAATAATCAGGTTCCCGGTCGTCGTCGTAAACAGCACGCTGATGTAATCGGGAGCGATAAAGGCGATCAGGCTGGTCACAACAAACGGCAGAGATCCGATGATGCCGGCAGAGGATTTGGCCTCGGAACTGAGCGCCGAGATCTTGCGCTTGAGTGCCTTGCGGCCACGCAGAACGTTTGAGAGGTTGGCGAGTGCTTCGGCCAGACCACCACCAGACTTTTGCTGAATAGCAATAACAATGGCGAAGAAGTTGGCCTCCGGCAAAGGCACACGCCGCGGCAAACGCCCCACCGCCTCAGCCAGCGAAATTCCAAGCACCTGGGCCTCGACCAGCTTGGCAAACTCGCCGGCAACCGGCTGGCTCGCTTCCTTGGCCACCACCTGTATGCATTCGCCCAACGGAAGACCCGCTTTAACCCCACGCACGATGATATCGACCGCATTCGGCAACTCATCGAGGAACTTGTTGAAACGGCGCTTGCGCTTGAAATTGACATACCAGCGCGGCAGCCCAAGGCCTCCAACGAAGCCGAATGCCAGCGAAATCGGCAGGCTCTTGACGAAGATCAGCCCGGCTAGAAAGAACACAACCGCGCAGATGATCGAGAAATAGATGAAGCCCTTCATCCCCCACGTCATCCCGGCCTGTTCCATACGGACCTCCAGCGGGACAGAATTGAGCTTGGCTTGCTTCTTCTTCTGGCGCTCTTCAAAATCCTTGAGCTGATCCTGGACGGAGCGTTTGCGTCGCTCTCCATCGCGGATCTGGCGGCGCTTCTCGATCGACTGAGGGCGCACAGCCATGGTCTGCATGCGCTCGTCTCGACGCTTGGCGCCAGACAGTCGCGGTTGAAACAACGCGTAAATTGCCCCGCCAATACACAACGTGACCAGAAAGGCCACGGCAATGGCCGTCACAGTGGGGCTCATAAACGATTGAAGTGCATTCATGCGACCAGCTACTCACTAAACTGAAACATCTGAGGCATCCAATGCCTCAGCCAGACGACCTTCTTCACCAAAGTAGCGCGCACGCTCCCAGAACTTCGGTCGCCCGATACCCGTCGACCGGTGCTGACCCAAGATGCGACCATCCGCATCCTCGCCCAGAATATCGTAAAGAAAGATGTCCTGCGTGGTGATCACGTCGCCTTCCATGCCGACAATTTCTGTCACATGGGTAATTCGGCGTGATCCATCACGCAGACGCGCCGCCTGCACGACAACGTCAATCGACGATACGATCATCTCACGCAAGGTGCGGGAGGGAAGCGAAAAACCGCCCATCGTGATCATCGATTCCAGGCGAGACAGGGCTTCGCGTGGAGAGTTGGCATGCAACGTGCCCATGGAGCCATCGTGACCTGTGTTCATGGCCTGAAGCAAATCAAAGGCCTCAGGTCCACGCACTTCGCCGACGATGATCCGCTCTGGTCGCATACGCAGACAGTTTTTCACCAGATCGCGCATGGTGATCTCACCTTCGCCTTCTAGGTTCGGCGGGCGGGTTTCAAGGCGCACAACGTGGGGCTGCTGCAATTGCAATTCCGCAGAATCTTCGCAGGTGATGATGCGTTCAGTCGAATCGATATAAGCGGTCAGACAATTCAGCAGGGTCGTCTTACCAGACCCCGTACCGCCGGAAATCAGGACATTACAGCGAGATCTGCCAATGATTTGCAGGATCGTGCCGCCTTCCGGTGTGATCGTGCCATAGCGCACAAGCTGGTCCAGCGTCAGCTTGTCTTTCTTGAACTTACGAATGGTCAGTGCCGGGCCGTCGATGGCCAAAGGCGGCGCGATCACGTTGACACGAGATCCATCCGGCAAGCGCGCATCACAGATCGGACTGGCATCATCAACACGTCGTCCAACCTGACTCACAATGCGCTGACAAATGTTCATCAACTGCGCATTGTCACGGAATTGAATGCCCGTCTGCTCCATGCGGCCCGCAGTTTCGATATAGATCGTGCCAGCCCCGTTGACCATGATATCGGCAATATCGTCGCGCGCCAGAAGCGGCTCCAATGGGCCATATCCCAAAACGTCGTTACAAATGTCATCGAGCATGTATTCCTGCTCGGAAATCGACATGACAACATTTTTGAGAGAGATGATGTCGTTGACGACATCCCGAATTTCATCGCGAGCTTCATCCGGATCCAGACGACTGAGCTGCGACAGATCAATCGCCTCGACAAGAGCGCTGAAAATCTGGCTTTTCGTGTCGTAATAAGCGTCGTCTCGACGGTTCTTCTGGGGTTCCTGATGTGCCGCGACAGGGGCCTCCTTGACCCGCTCGGCGGGCTGAGGCGCAGGAGTTGCCGGGTCAACGAGCTTTTGGGCGGCATTGCCCGCGTCTGCTGGAACGTGCGAAGGCTCGCGCGGCGCAGGAGCGCCTGCGGCCTCGGCCCCTGGTCCATTCGTTGATGTGCCTCGTCTTCCGAACATGTCGTCGAAATACTCCGTACCTGAACGAGATTAGCTGGCTTTCTTACGCTTCAGCTTTGTCAGTAGTCCCGTGAAGGGCTTTCGCCCTCCTTTTGCATTTTCGCGACGCCCCGAGAGCGTCGTTGCCATTTGTGTAAATAGACCCGCGAGGACGCTTTTTGAATCGACCTCCGCAATCATCTGCCCGTTGTTAGACGCCGTTCCAAAGATCTGCGGTTCAAACGGGATCTCGAATTTGTCCTTCAATCCGAGTGCCGAAGCAAATTCGGATGATTTGATTTCCGGCCGCTTGGGCACATTAACCTTGTTGAGAACAAGGTGCGGCATGCCATCATTGGGGCGCAAGCTTTTCAGCGTATCGACCACATTCTTGGCATTGCGCAAACTGGCAAGATCCGGCTCCGCCACCAGAACGATCTCGTCTGCCGACACCAGCACCTTTTTGGTCCAGCCATTCCAGGTATGTGGCACATCAAGCACCACGACCGGCGTCGTGGCCCGCATCAGGTCCAGCAGCCCCTCGAAATCGGCCTCGCCATTGTCATAGGCGCGATCAAGTGTGGCAGGTGCAGCCAGAAGATTGAGCCGATCATCACATTTGACCATGATGCGGTCGAGGAAGGTCTCATCCAGACGATCCGGCGACGACACCGCTTCGAAAACCCCCTGAATAGGGTCCTGGTTGAAATCAAGCCCGGCTGTCCCGAACGGCAGATCCAGATCTGCAATAGTCACTTCAGACGAGTATTTCTGAGACAATGCCCAGGCTGACGTTATGTGCAACCGTCGAGGCCCCACTGCCACCCTTAACGCCGAAAAATGCAATCGTTCGTCCCAGCGGAGCAGTGGTGTTGTCGGTGTAAAGCGAGCCAATGGCCGCGATGACGTCGTAGATCGACAAGGGATCGACCAGATATTCACTGACGCCGCGCTGGATCAGTTCGCGGTACAAGACAATATCGTTCAGGGCCCCAAGCACCACGACCTTTGTCCCGGAATCACAGAACTCCGCCAACCCGTCCAGTTCATCAAGGATCTGCTGATGCTTACCGTTCACCTCGACGATGATCAGGTTGGGCGTCGGCGCCGTGCCATAAAGATCGATCGCAGCGGGTACGCCACCGGGGTGGACTTTGACGTGCGCTTTCTCCATGCGCCGGTCCTGGCTCACGGTATCGAGCAGAGCGATGGTTTCCTCGCGCAGACAAAAGGCCTGGATCGAGATCCGGGGAATTGGCGCGATGAAGCCTTGGGCCTCGCCGCGACGATCGAGCCCGTCCTCTCCATTCGACTCGGAGACAGCCCCCTTAGGTGTGTTCAAATCGAAGTCCATGGCTTCCGTCCTAGTTGCCAGACGTGGTGGAATCGGAGCTTTCGGCATAACTCCCCGAAGGCGTCGTGCCAGCGCGATAGTTCTTGAAGACAGTCGCTCGGCGCATACGATCCGCAGGCGTTTGGGCGCGAGGTGTCATCAAATCTTCCGGTCGTTCGACCATGGCTGCAAGGTTTGCCTGCTGCGCACAGCCAAAGTTGTAGTAATCACCATTGGTGCCTGGGTTCGCAGCGATATCTGCCGGCCATTGACCACAGCCCTTCACCGTCGCTTTCATCGCATTATACGCCAGCCGGATGGGAGCGGGGCGGGTCGCATCGCTAACCGGGAAAGAGCGGACACTGACGCGCCCTCGCCCGATGCCACCTTTTGCCAACGCACGGCGAATATCCGGCAGGACATCATGAATTGCCACTTCATTTCCCGCACCCGAGGGCACCAGAACGGCAACGCGGCCCCCGCCATCCCTGCGTGCCTTGCGCGCAAAGGCAGTGACGGTCTCGCTCAATCCGCGATCCAGCGAACGTGGACTGTAGCCGATGGGCAGATCCAGCGTTTCCGGGCTTTCCTCGTACACAATCGGATGGCGGTAATGGTAGTCATTCGCCATCAGCAGGGCGGCGGGGTCACCCGACGTCGTATCGGTGGTTTGACATCCCGCAAGCATTGCCACAGCACCCATTGCCATCAGGCCGTTGCGAAGCTGGCAGAGCGAAATGGTCTTCAATGCAATCATCTGCCAACCCTCACTTGTAAATAAAGCCGACCTGACCCTGATAGGTCCCGGGCGCGCTTTGACCAGCCTTGCGATAAATCTTGTTCAGGCGGTTCATGAAAATGGATTCAGAGTCGGAGGCAGGCATCAGGTTCTCACCCGGACCATGCAGATCGTTCCGTGCAACAGGCTTGACCGTGTACGGCGTGACGAAGATCACCAGTTCGCTTTCCTTGTTCAGGAAATCGCGGCTCTTGAACAGCGGACCCAGCACCGGCAGATTCATAAGTCCGGGCACACCGCGAATGGTCTGTTCGTAAGACTTCTTCAGCAAGCCAGCCAGGACAAGAGTTCCTCCCGAAGGCAACTCAAGCGTCGATTCTGCCCGTCGCACTTTCAAGGCAGAAATGGTGATGTTGTTGGCCGTGACCGACCCGTCGCTGCTCAGATCGCTGACTTCCGTCTTGACGTGCAAACTGATGCGCCCGCCTGACAAGACAATGGGCGTAAAATCGAGCCCGACACCAAACTTCTTGTAGTCGACCGTCACCGTGTCGTTGGAGGACGATACAGGCACCGGGAACTCACCACCTGCCAGAAAGCTTGCGTTTTCGCCTGACACAGCTGTCAGAGTTGGTTCAGCCAGCGTGCGCACAATGCCGTTCCGGCGAAGGGCTTGAAGCGTGGCACTACCAGAGGCGCCGCCAGAGGCAAAA
The DNA here is from genome assembly GCF_055809635.1 of Roseibium sp. 10G30-5. Taxonomy (NCBI): domain Bacteria; kingdom Pseudomonadati; phylum Pseudomonadota; class Alphaproteobacteria; order Hyphomicrobiales; family Stappiaceae; genus Roseibium; species Roseibium sp. 10G30-5. The sequence goes on along the minus strand of NZ_CM147918.1, from coordinate 2,826,981 downwards.
GAGCCACCAACTGCGGGCTGATTCACAATCGACGAATTCGTGTCAAAGGACGACGTCTGATTGTAAGAGGCCCCGAAATTGCCGAATGTGAAGGACCCTGAAAGCGACAGCCCGAGCTGCTTGATCACCGAGCGATCCACTTCGGCAACGGTCACTTTGAGGTAAACCTGCTCCTTGCCATCGACCGTGATCATGTTGAGGATCTGATCAGCCGTCACACCCTCTCCAGCAAAGCGTGCCGCAAGATCTGCCGCGTGTTGACTGTCAGATGCATTGGCAACCGAGCCGGAAAGAACGATATTGCCGTTGATGGATTCCGCCTTGATATGCGTATCTGGCAAAAAGCGATTGAGAATGGCAGTCAGATCAGACGTGTCTGTCTCGACCCGCAAGTTGAAACTGGCCAGTTCCGCGCCGCGACTGTCAAAAATCACCAGGCTCGCCTGCCCGGCCTTGTTGCCCAGCACGATGACGCGATGCTTGGTCTTGACGACCGCATCCGCCACGTCCGGGTTGGAGACCAGAACATCTGCCGCCTCGCCGCCCAGATTGATCACAACCGAGCGGCCCGTGCCAACATTCAACGTTTGGTTCTTCACGCGTTGATGGGACGCAATGTTGACCTGCTTGGGAAAGTCGCCCTGTGCCATGGCCTGACCCGAGATGACAAGTCCGAGGGCAAACAATGCTGCCCCGGCGGTCCGCATCATTGGCGTCCTCCGGTTAAGCATCCTGATTTGCTTGAAACGTGTCAGGAATTCAATCATTGCGTCGTTGCCTGAGTTGAGATGCCAAACTTGACGAAGTTCACGCCATCGCCTCGATTTCCAGCGCCGTCAGAGACCTCATCGGAACCAGAATCCTGCGCGCTGCGCAGAGCCAGAGAAATTGTGCCGACCTGCTGTGAGCGGGCGACCACCTCGGCTTGCTCCAGGCTCAGCTCCAGTGTGGCGGTTTTCTTTGGGGGTAAGGATTTGCGCTGATCGTCATCGCCCACCGTGTTGGTGTCGATTGCGAGAACCTTGACGTTTTCCAAAATCGTGCGGCTGGTTGCCTTGGTCCGGCTTTCTGACTGCGTCAAGATGAGATCGACGCGATCCCCCGGCAAGATAAACCCGCCTGCGGTGGTGCGGTCTTCGACCGAGACGGCAATGGCGCGTTTTCCCTTCGGCAGGATCGCAGCCATATACCCCTTGTCCGTTTTCACGAGACGCTGCTTGCGAATCGGCTCCCCCTCAAAAATCGCGGCGCGAGTGATCTGGCCGATGAGGGTCTTGCTTTCTCCAGGCGCCTGAGACTGACGGATGGAACCTTTGGGAATGGCGTCTTTTGGCCAGTCGCTCCACTGAATGTCTTTGGGGGTGAGCTTGCTGCCCAACTGCAAGTCTCGCGTTGCGACCAAAACCTTGTCGGTTTTTATGTCGACGGGGGCTTGAGCTGTCTTCTGCGCATCGTTTGAATCGCCACTGACCATAACCATGCGCGCCGCGAGAATTCCCGCGCCCAGCGCGACACTCAAAATCACCAGTCTTGCATAGTTCATGATCTTACCCAGACACTCGCTTCGCCACTTAGAGGGCTGTACTGTCAGGGAGTTTGCATGCAATTGGTCAAAACATAGTTAATAATAACTGACAAGACAAAGTTAACATCTGTTAACTATATCACGGTCAAAACTATGTAGCATTCGTCAGTATTACCTATGTGCCTCTTTAGAAAACTGATGAGAATTTCAGAATTATTCGGAAGAGATAAAAGATAACATCTTACATTGAGAGCAACCTGGATGGCTTTGGCTTGAGTTTTGTCGCGCGCTATGCACCCAGCAAATGCTGCCTCAAAATGTCAGCCGTGTCACACCATCCATCCACGGAGACCCCGCAAACGCCTGCACTGTCGCCACGCACATGGCAACACCATAAGGGATCTGAGTTTCCTTACGATGCAGACGCATCAGCCATTCCTGCTTCCACAAGAACGATGGCACGACGAAGAAAATACGAAAACCCAGCAACAACAAGGTCAGGACCATGCCATAAACGGCGGTCAGAAGCAGAAAGACCAGAAGATCACTGTTGAACCCGAACCAGATTGCCAGCACGCTGATCAGTTTTGCGTCGCCACCACCAATCCAACCGAATGAAAAGAAGGTCAAGCCGACCGAGATCACGATCAAACCAGCCAGAAGATGCCAGCCCCACTCCGCCAGCCCGAAACCTGATAGCCCGGCGGTCAGGAAAAACAGCACCAGCAAACTCAGGTTGAGCCAATTCGGAATCTTCATCGTGAAGAAGTCGGAGATCCCGGCAAAAACGACGAGGAAAACAAAAACAAGCAGCACCAATTCAAGGATCATGTCAGGCAACCGGTTTTAAACATCTTGCAAAGTACATCACAAAAAGAAAAGCGGACAGAGACTGCCCGCTTTCTGAAACGTATTTCGAACTGCTTTGCAGACTTAACCGCCAGCAGAATCCAGCGCATCACTGATGTTCGAAAAGAGGCCCTGAATGCTACCGGAAACAGTTCCGAGAATACCAATCAGTGCAACTGCAATAAGACCTGCGATAAGACCGTACTCGATTGCCGTGGCACCGGAGTCGTCCTTGGCAAAACGGGTCATCAGATTTTTCATGTTCATGCTCCAAGACCATTAGACAAACAAAGTTAGGCCGTCGGATCGTCATCGGTTCTGACCTTCGGCTGAAGCGACCATAAGGCGCTCTTCTTGCGATTCAGTTAATCCGAAGTATCGAGTTTTCAGCATATCCTATATTTTGACGAGCCATCTAAAGTCTAAGACATTGCTATAAGTACCACATGCCGCAATATACAGATATATTTAGAAATATTGAATAATCGACTAAACTAGATGTCATTGCAAAATCAAGCTTGTTGAACTTCAGCTGCTTGTAACGCGGAGCAATATAGCAGCTCGGGGTCGCGGCGAGCCTCGTGAAAAGTCAACAAAAACTACCTTCGGGAAAGAAATTTGGCCTTTTTGAGTATTAATGCAGCAATGTTAGGGCTTCGTTCACGCTAACCGCTGAAAATGGGCGAAAGTTCATCTGCCAAAAGAGTATCCGCAATGACGATCCTGCCCAGACTGATGATGCTGTGCTTTAGCCTGATGGCAGTGCCGCAGATGTGCCTGGCTGACGGTGATGCTCAAAAAGGCTCGGTCACGGTGACGATTGACCGCGCCAAAGTGTTCCGCATCGAAAGCCCGGCAGCCACAGTGATCGTCGGAAATCCATTCATTGCGGACGTCACGATGCAAGACAAGCGCACGATGGTTGTGACAGGCAAGGCTTATGGCACCACCAACCTGATCGTACTGAACAAGCAGAACGAGCCAGTGGTGGACGAGTTGATCGTAGTGAAAGCGGCAGAGGATATGACAGTCTCCGTGACGCGCGGCTCTCAACGGACGACACTCTCCTGCAATCCCGATTGTCAGCCCACGTTGCGATTGGGAGATTCGAAAGAGGCCTTCTCTGAAGTCGCCTCTCAGGCATCTCAATTGAAGTCACTCGCCACGGGCGCCGCCAGTGGTCAGTCGCCGATTGCGAGCGGTGAAATCCAACAGTAGTCTTGAGGAACATGCCGCAGCTTCGATTTTTCACGTATTGGCCCTCGCTGGCGCAACGAGCCAGACCTCTGACGACGGGGCTCGGGCAGTTCTTGCGGGATGAAAGTGGCGTCACCGCAATCGAATTTGCCGCCGTAGGTATCCCCTTTTTCATGCTGATTTACGGCATTATGGAAATCGGTCTGGCATTTACGGTCAATCGAGTTCTGGACTACGCGACACTACAATCCGCGCGCCTTATCCGGACTGGCTAAGGTTCAGAACGGAAGCATAAATCAGGCGCAGTTCAAGGCTGAAGTCTGCAAACGCATGACCATTTTATGCTCGCAGGACCGCCTCGTGGTCGACGTAGAAAGTTTTTCGCTGTTTTCGCAACTCTCAACGCTTCAAGCACTCGTCAATACAGCAACGGGCAAGCTCCTGGGCAAGTCCGTCTCTTTTGAGCCCGGCCTCCCGAATAGCATTGTAATCGTCCGCACAGTCTACAAATGGCCGATGATGACGTCCGTGCTCGGCATGGACAAAGGCGACACCGGCGACATGCAACGCCTGCTGTTCTCGACTGTCGTTTTCAGAAATGAGCCGTATAAATGAGCGAAAAAAGAGGCAAATCGGGGCTATCGAAGCTGTTATCCAACGGACGACTAAGCCATCTGTTCCGAAATACAGAAGGCGTGGCTGCCGTTGAATTCGCGCTGATTCTGCCCATCCTGCTGATCATGCTCATCGGCATTTCAGAGACGACCTTTGCACTCAATTGCGACCGCAAGGTCGGTCAGGCGGCAAGTTCCGTCGCGGATCTGGTTGCACAGTCACAAACCATTACCTTGCTTGATCTTTATGAAATCAAGCAAGCCGCCGATGCCATCATGGTGCCTTATACGAATCCGGCTTTGCAAATCACCGTCGCCAGCATCACCTTCACATCACAAGGCAAGCCGCAGGTCGACTGGAGCCGCAACCAGGATGGCGCGCAGCCTTGGTCACCCGGATCAACACCGCCGGTCAATGTGCCGAAATCCATGATTAGTCCCGGATTGTCGCTCATTGTCGGCGATGCGAGCTACACATACACACCACTGTTCGCGTCGCTGGCTCAAAATATTTTCCCACGACTGACCAAGATCCACCTGCATCACGTCTATTTCCTGCAACCAAGACTGAGCGACAAGGTCACACTGGTCACATCGTGATTTCATGCCGCTCAGATTTTGCAGACTGTACCGATCAGGCAAAGCGGAATTCGGTGACGTGATTATAGGCTTCTCCGGGATGTAGCAGAACATTCGGGAAAGACGGTTTGTTGACCGCATCGGGCCAACATTGCGTCTCAAGACAAAGTCCGGCGTGATTGCCGTAATGCTTGCCATTCAGCCCCGGCATGTCGATTGAGACCTTGCCACCGTCATAGACCTGAACGCCCGGCTCTGTCGTCCAGACTTCCATACGCAGATCCCCATCCGGCGCTTCAAGAGCGGCAGCGAATGTGACGTCCTCGTGAGCTGCGTCCGCAAGACAGAAGTTATGGTCATACACCACATCTTCCTCGCCCGCCTTGCGACGCAATTTTTTGCCCTCACGGAAGTCATAAGGTGTCCAGGCAACCTGACGGATCTCACCAGTCGGGATCAGATCTTCATCGACGGCCAGATAACCTTCTGCCGCCACTTCCAATGTGTGATCCAGAACCGTATCGCTGCCATCCAGATTGAAATAACTGTGCTGCGTAACATTGAGAGGCGTCGTCTTGTCGGTTGTTGCCGTATATTTGACCCTTAGCGCCCCTGTTCCCGTCAGCGTATAGCGCACAAGAACCTCAACCCGTCCAGGATAGCCTTGGTCGCCGTCTTCAGACACCAGCTTCAGCAGGACGCTTGCCTTGTCATGCTGTTCCAGTGTCCAGAGCCGGTGAGCAAACCCATCCGATCCGCCGTGAAGCTGATGCTTGCCGTCCTGATTGGCATCCAGCGTGTAAGTCGTGCCATCTATCTCGAACCGCGCATTGCCGATGCGGTTGGCACACCGCCCCGGCACCGCGCCGAAATACGGCGAATGGTACAGATAGCCCTCAAGAGTATCGAACCCGAGCACCACCGACTGACCATTGACCTTTAAATCGCGAATGATGGCGCCATAAGTCAGGATGCTGGCCTCGAGCGGGCCTTTCCTGATCGTGATTTCCTCCACCGTGGAGCCATTCTCCAGGACCCCGAATTCTTGAACAGACATTTTGTTTCTCACCTTCACGCGTTTACCGCCGAGCCTTCACAACGAAAAAGGGCGACAGGTCTCCCTGTCGCCCACTATCTTGATGTTTCCCAGAAAAATCAAAGGGTCTGATTGTAATCACCGACTTCGGGGTTCTCGCGCAGAACCGTATCGACTGCCTTGAACATGGCGTGCAGACGGTCCTTGGAGACAGGGCTTTCCACCACGACAACAAGTTCGGGCTTGTTTGAGGAGGCACGTACCAGACCCCAGGTGCCATCTTCGCTGACAACGCGCACACCATTGACGGTGATCAGCTCTTCGATCCTGGACCCGGCAACGGTCTCACCCTTTTCTTTCATCTCCTGAAAGCGCTTCACGACACGATCGACAACCTCGTATTTGACCTCGTCTTCGCAATGCGGTGCCATGGTTGGAGACCCGTAGGTCATCGGCAGATCGCGGCGCAGGTCGGCCATGGTCTTGTCCGGGTTGTGGTCCAGCATGTCGAGAATGGCGAGCGCCGAGATAACACCATCATCGTAGCCACGACCGATCGGCGGATTGAAGAAATAGTGGCCGGATTTTTCGAACCCAGCAATCGCACCCAGATCCGTTACGCGGCGCTTGATGTAGGAATGACCGGTCTTGTAATAATCGGTCTCCACGCCGTTTGCCTTCAGCACCGGGTCCGTGTTGAACAATCCGGTCGATTTGACGTCGACGACAAACTTGCTGTTGGGATAGCGGGCGGAAATATCGCGCGCAAGCATAACGCCCACCTTGTCGGCAAAGATCTCTTCACCTTCATTGTCGACCACGCCGCAGCGATCGCCGTCACCATCAAAGCCCAGACCGACCTCGGCACCGGTTTCCAACACCTTGTCACGCAGAGCATGAAGCATCTTCATGTCTTCCGGATTGGGATTATAGCGCGGGAAGGTATGATCCAGCTCGGTATCCAACGGAATGATCTCGGCCCCCAGCGCTTCCAGAATACGCGGTGCAAAAGCACCGGCTGTACCATTGCCGCAAGCTGCAACCGCCTTGATCGGGCGCTTGAGTTTCGCCCGATTTGTCAGGTCCTTGATGTAAACTTCATCAAACCCATTGATGAAATTGTAGCTGCCGCCACCCTTGATGTTGAATTGAGCTTCAAGAACGATTTCGCGCAGGCGTCCCATCTCATCCGGCCCGAAGGTCAGCGGGCGATCAATCCCCATTTTGACGCCGGTCCAGCCGTTGTCGTTGTGCGATGCAGTCACCATCGCAACCGCAGGAATATCAAGCTCGAATTGCGCGAAATAGGCCATCGGCGACATGGCCAGACCAATATCATGCACATTGATGCCAGAGGCCATCAGGCCGTTGACCAGTGCCATCTTGATGGTGGAGGAATAACTGCGGAAATCATGGCCAGTGACAATGTCCGGGCGAATGTCTCGCTCATGCATCAGCGTGCCAATGCCCATACCCAAGGCCTGCATGCCCATCAGGTTGATCTCTTTTTCAAACAACCAGCGAGCGTCGTATTCGCGGAAACCCGTGGCTTTGACCATTGGCTGCGATTCGTACGCATATGTATTGGGCTTCAAGGAAGCTTGGGGCTTAGGAAACATTTTCACCTCATTACCATCTTTAACGACAATGCTGTCAGAACCGCCGGATACCGTATGTCGATCTCCGGATATACTGATGCGAACCCGACTATTGCCTTGCTCTATAATCACGTCCAAGCGCAACAGAATTATGCCATCCCGAGAAACACAGCGAAGAAGCTGCGCAAATCAGACTTTCTGTGCCACTTGAACACCCGTTTCGGGCAAGGAATCATCCTTTAAATTGCCAAGGGTTAAAAAGCGCTGCACACGCAGGACACATTGATCCAACACCCGCAAGGCCTCTCCAACCGCGCATAAGCAACGCTTTTATAACGATAATGTTCCCGCACCCTTGGAAAACTGAAGAAACACCTCGTTTTCGGTGCCATTTTATTCTCCTCACAAACTTGACACACATAGTCATATTATTTACTCCGATCACATGGGTTCGCCCTGGTTGCCTTATTGCCTGTCATTCAACGGATTGTGCCAATGACCGCTTTGCGAAGTGTCCATGATCCGGGGTTTTCCCGGTTTACCTGAGCGGCCGCTTCCACATTGCGTGAGCACCGCACAGCCAATCTGGACTGATCGCGTCACGACAGCCCTTTAGAACAAGCATTGACCGGCTACGGCCTGAATACTGAGTACGAGAATGATAGCTCCATTTCTGATCATGCTTCGCGAGGGGATCGAGGCGGCTCTGATCACCGGGATCATCGCCACCTACCTGCGGCAAACCAACAGGACCCAATGGTTACCTGCTGTCTGGCTTGGTGTTTTTCTTGCCGTCGCGCTATCGCTGTTCGTCGGAGCTGCCCTTCAGTTCGCCAGCGCGGAATTTCCGCAAAAGGCTCAGGAGTTGTTCGAGGCAATCGTCGGCTTCATCGCTGTTGGAGTGCTGCTGTCCATGGTCTTCTGGATGCGCAAAGCCTCCAAGTCGATCAAACAGAACATGCAAGCCTCCATTGATGAAGCTCTCGCACACAAGAGTGGCGCAAGCTGGGCATTGATCGGCATGGTGTTTTTTGCTGTCGCTCGCGAAGGACTTGAATCGGTTTTCTTTCTGCTGGCGATTTTTCAGCAGAGCCCCGGCCCGTCGGCGCCTCTTGGTGCTCTTGGCGGGATCTTTGTCGCGGTCCTGGTCGGTCTGGCCATTTACGGACTTGGCGTACGCATCGACCTGAGGCGTTTCTTCAAGTGGACCGGTATATTCATCCTGTTCGTGGCTGGCGGCATCCTCGCCAGTGCGCTTGGCAACCTGCATGAAGCAGGCGTGTGGAACCTCTTGCAGGCCCGTGCCTATGACGCCAGCAACGTTCTACCGACCTCCAGCGTTCTGGGCACCATTCTATCGGGCGTCTTCAGCTATCAGGAAACACCCTCCGAGGGTCAGGTCATCGTCTACGTCGTCTTCCTTGTAGTGGCGCTGGGGTTGTTCCTGAAACCCGTGCCGCGCCCGACAAAGGCAGACGCCCTTTCCGCCCCAACCGAGAGCCGATAACACAATGACCGACAAGAAATCCCCACAACAAAACGGTCCGTCCAAGGGGCTAATGTTTACAGGTCTCGGGCTCTCGCTGGTTCTGGTTGCAGGTGGCGCTTTTGCCTTCTTCTATGCAACCGAGTTCAAGCAGTCTTCCAAGACGCCGGACGATGGTACAAAAGTGACCATCACCGCCAAGGTTTGCCAGCCGAACGCGCTGACCGTGCCTGCAGGAAAACGTAAATTCACTATCCACAACGCTTCTGAGCGAACGCTGGAATGGGAGATCGTCAAGGGCGTGATGGTGGTCGCGGAACGCGAAAACATCGTGCCCGGCTTTCACTCCACGCTGTCAGTCGATCTGGCTCCGGGCGATTACGAAATCACTTGCGGTCTTTTGTCCAATCCTCATGGCACCCTGCATGTCACGCAGTCCGACGAATACAAGAACGCTGCGTCGACCATTGGCGTACGTCAGTTCCTTGGGGCTTTGTCTGAATACAAGGTCTATGCCTTCCAGCAGGGCGATGAGCTGACAACCGCTGTACAATCCTTGGCCGATGCCATTAAGGCAGGCGATCTTGAAAAGGCGCAAGCGCTCTACGAGCCAGCCCGACTGCCCTACAAGCGTCTGGAACCAATCGCCTATCGCTTTTCGGATCTGTCCAACAAGATTGAACCGACTGCAGACTACCTTGAAGCACGCGAGGAAGATCCTGCTTTCATCGGCTTCCACCGCATTGAATACGCCCTTTTCAAGCAGCACTCCCTGGAGGGGCTGAAGCCCATCGCAGACGCCCTGACCAAAGATGTGCAAACGCTGGCGGATCGACTGAATGCCCTCCAGATCACTCCAGACCTGTTGCTGACTTCTCCTGCGGGTCTGGCAACGCAACTGGCATCGGGCCGTATCGCCAAGGGCGAAGAACATTACGCCCACACGGATCTGGCCGATCTTCAGGCCAATGCGCAAGGCATCACCAAGATTTCGGGGCTTCTTGAAGTCATTGCCAAGCCAGTTGCGCCCGACCTGGCCAAACAGCTCAAAGACCGCAGCGACACGCTCAATGCGTATTTTACCAAGCTGAAGCAGGGAAACAGCTTCCCGTCGTATGAGACCATCGACAAGGCAGACCGCGAAACCCTGGCGAAAGATTTCAGAGACCTTGCGACCACCTACGAGGCTTTGAAGGACAAAATCGGAGTGGCCCAAAATGGCGCGTGAAGACAAGAAATCCGATCTGACATGCCCAGTGTCTACCAATCGTCGACAGTTGCTGACCGGCATGGGACTTTTGGCAGGCGGAACACTTGCAATGGGGGCAGCGACCTGCCCGGCTTTCGCCGAGGGCAATGGTCCAACGCAGGTTACCGACGCGCCCGAAGGCAACATGGCCGAGCAGAACGAGCGCGTTCCCTTTCACGGTCGCCATCAGGCCGGCATTGTGACGCCACGCCCTGCCACCGGAATGGTTGTCGCGTTCGATGCCGTTGCCACCAGCAAGGATGATGTGAAGGCCATGCTGCGCAAACTTACAGAACGCGCGGCCTTCCTGACCAAGGGCGGCCCCTCCAAGGAGATCGACCCCAAACTGCCTCCACTTGATTCCGGCATCCTCGGCCCTGAAATTGCTCCAGATAATCTGACAATCACCGTCGGGCTTGGCGCCTCCTTCTTCGACGACCGTCCCTGGCTGAAATCGCTAAAGCCGAAGCAATTGCACCGCATGGACCAGTTTCCAAACGATGCGCTGGACTCAGATCAATGTCACGGCGACATCTCGGTACAGATCTGTTCCAACCTGACGGACACCAACCTGCACGCCCTGCGCGATATCGTGAAACACATGTCGCCCTATCTGGTGGTCCGCTGGATGCAGCAAGGCTCGGTGCCCATGGTTACTCCCAAGCCGGATCATGTGAAGGAAAGTGCGCGCAATCTGCTGGGGTTCCGTGATGGCACCGCCAATCCGGATACCCATAATACCAAGCTTATGAATGAGCTGGTCTGGATCCGCCAGGACCATCAGGAACCTGAATGGGCGCGCGGCGGCAGCTATCAGGTAGTGCGGATCATCCGCAATTTCGTTGAGCGCTGGGACCGCACTCCCTTGCAGGAACAGCAGACCATTTTCGGCCGCCAAAAAGTCAGCGGCGCTCCGATGGATGGCCACAAGGAGAGCGACGTCCCAGATTACGCTGCGGACCCCAAAGGCAAGATCACGCCACTGGACAGCCATATTCGCCTCGCCAATCCGCGCACGGCAGACACTCAAAAAAATCTCATTCTGCGCCGTCCGTTCAACTATTCAAACGGCGTCGCAAAGAACGGCCAGCTCGATCAGGGCTTGCTGTTTATTGTCTATCAGGCGGATCTGAAAAACGGCTTCATCACCGTCCAGAACCGTTTGAACGGAGAGCCGCTGGAAGAATACATCAAACCCGTTGGCGGCGGCTATTTCTTCGTTTTACCGGGCGTGGAAACGCCTGGTGAATATCTCGGCCAGTCCATGCTAGAGGCCGCGAACGTCCGGGCATAAGCCCATAACAAAAGGAACGAGAAATGAAACTGAAGCATCTGATGATGGCCAGTGTCGTCGCAACTGCGATGAGTGCAGTATCGCCGATCGCCATAGCTGCACCATCCAATGACATGACCCTGGAACTCGTCGGCCCGCTTTCTCAGTACAAAATCTACGTTGCCAAGCACACAGCCAGGCTCGTGAAAAATACCGAAGCTTTCACCAAAGCGGTGAAGGACGGTAAGCTCGAGAAGGCCAAGTCGCTGTTCGCTCCCACTCGTGTGGACTATGAAGCCATTGAGCCCATCGCCGAATTGTTCGCCGATCTCGATGCTTCAATCGACTCTCGCGTCGATGATTATGAAAAAGGCACGGAGGATCCCAAATTCACGGGGTTCCACCGCATCGAATACGGCCTTTGGGCCAAAAACTCGACCGAAGGTCTTGCCCCCTACGCCGACAAGCTGCTGGCCGATGTGAAAGACCTCAACAAGCGCATCATGGGCCTGACTTTCCCGCCCGAAACGGTTGTCGGTGGCGCCGCAGCCTTGATGGAAGAAGTTGCTGCCACCAAGATCTCTGGCGAAGAAGACCGCTACAGCCATACGGATCTGTGGGACTTCGAAGCCAACTTCAAAGGATCAGAGAAGATCTATGATCTGGTGCGTCCGCTGATCAAGAAGTCTGATCCGAAGTTCGTGGAAAAGGTGAATGCCAATTTCGATACTGTCAGCACAACCCTTGATAAGTATCGGACCGAAAACAACGGCTTTGAAACCTATGAGAAGCTGACGAAGAAGGACCGCGATCTGCTCTCTGCCAAGGTCAATACTTTGGCAGAAGATCTGTCGACGCTGCGCGGCAAGCTAGGTCTCAACTAAGAGGCACAGCCAGTACACGACCGATATACGAAAGGCGGGATGTTTGACATCCCGCCTTTTTGTTTCCCCGATCAGCGCGAACACCGTCTTTCAGGCGATTTTCACGCTCTCCACCAGCGCGAGAATGTCGGCCAGATCCGGAGCACTCGATTGTGCCCCCGTTTGTGTGCAGGCAAGACTTCCAGCGGCCACCGCCTGACGCAACGCTGTCAACGTCTCTTCCTTACGATCAAGTGCCGCCGTCAATGCGCCGCAAAAGGCATCTCCTGCCCCGGTCGTATCGCGCACCTGTATATGGGGAGGCAGCAAACGCCATATCGTTGTCCCATCTCCAGCAAGCACACCGTCCCCCCCAAGGGTCACGACGATCAAGTGTCCCTCGCGCGCCAGAGCCCCAACGAAAAGCTCCGGGCTTGAGGGCAGATCCAGCAACTCCGCCAGTTCACGAGCTTCGCCTTCGTTGACGATAAGCACAGCAACATCACGAGCCTGTTCGGCCAGATCGCGAGCCGGCATTGGTGCCGGATTCCAGACAACGCGCGTGCCCTTGTCGCGTGCCATCTTGAAGGCCAATGCGGTCTCATCGGCCAAAAGCTCGCCTTGCATCAGCAGGAGATCGTCTCCTGAGAGACTGTCGTTCAGCCAGTCTGCCTTGACGCGCGCATTAGCGCCACTGGCAACGATAATCTGATTTTCTCCAGCCTCTTCAACACCGATGAAGGCAAGACCCGTGCTGCAATCAAGGGTGTGGACCCCAGCCAGATCCACGCCATCCTTGGACAAATTGGTCAAGGCGGGGTCGGCGAAAGTGTCCCGTCCCACGGCCGCGATCATGCGAACCTGACCGCCCGCACGACGTGCTGCCAGCGCCTGATTAGCTCCCTTGCCGCCTGAAAATGACTGATGATCGGAGCCAAGCACCGTTTCACCGCGCACAGGAAGTCGCGGCACAGACACCACGAGATCCAGATTGATAGATCCGAACACAGTAATCAAAGAAGACCTCCCGACCCTTCCCCAGACATTCCCCCGCAGATCGCGTCCGGCGACCCAGAAATAGCACCGCCGGACACAGCCGGTTTTTACTTGGTGCCGTACATACGGTCGCCAGCATCGCCAAGACCAGGAACGATATAGCTTTTCTCGTTCAGGCCCTTATCGACCGCTGCCGTGTAGATCGGCACATCCGGGTGCGCCTTGATGAACTTCTCGATGCCTTCAGGAGCAGCCAGCAGGCACAGGAAGCGAAGATTGGTAGCACCGCGATCCTTCAGCTTTTGAACGGCTGCGATGGCTGAGTTTGCCGTCGCCAGCATCGGATCGACGACGATCACCAGACGCTCGTGCAGGTCTTCCGGTGCCTTGAAGTAATATTCGACCGGCTGCAGGGTTTCCGGGTCCCGGTACAGCCCGACATGAGCGACCCGCGCTGAGGGCACCAGATCCAGCATGCCTTCCAGAAGGCCATTGCCTGCACGCAGAACCGAGGCAAAGACAAGCTTCTTGCCAGCCAGAACCGGAGCTTCCATTTCCTGGATCGGTGTTTCGATAGTCTGAAGCGTCACCGGCAGATCGCGGGTCACTTCGTAACAAAGCAGAAGCGAAATTTCGCGCAGCAAACGTCGGAACCCCTGGGTGGAGGTATCCTTATCGCGCATGATTGTCAGTTTATGCTGCACCAGCGGGTGGTCAATAACAGTCGCTCCGGACATGGGCTTGCCTCTTGATGGTTGGCCCTTGCAGGGCAATTTATGACGCGGGTCAGTTTGACCCCTGCTATGCCTCGAATGGAAGCCAAAAAACACCCCTTTCCCGGAGAATTTTCTGGCCTTTCTCGATCCTCTCGCTGTGCTCGGCCTTCAGGATGGCCTGACCGCACGGCACGCTTCCCCCGCCCATCAGGCAGGTCAAAGGCAGCTCATCCGATGTGATGTCGAGTTTCTGGCGCAGATGAAGCGCGAGTTGCTCCAGCAAGGCCAGCGTCACGGCCCTCAGCACGGCAGCACGATCTATATGGGAGATGCCTGCGAGCATATCGTCAACCGTCAGGACTCCCGTTTCAAGAAACAGTGCCACATGATCGGCCGACGCCAAGCCAGGCAAGGCGTCCAGATTGCTGACCGGCACACCGGCCCAAGCCAGTGGCTCGACGCAGGACAAAGCAATTTCAAGAGCAGGTTCGTGCAAGGGAATAAAGTCCGCTTGCTCGAGTTCCGGTTTGGCTTCCGGCGCTGTCTCTGGCTGTGCTTGCGTGTGTCCAACGGGGTCTAGCGTCGTTTCGCTTGCGGATACAGCAGCCCGCCAGACATCCCCGACCAGAACGTCGTTGATGACTGCCCCACCGGACCAAAGCGCTGCCAAGGCCTTCAAGCACCCGATCAAGCATCAGCCGTGCATCGACGGCTTCACCGGCGGCATCAGACCAGATCGTGTACAGCAAGTGACCTGGGCGTACTTCGTCATTTTGTTCAAAAAGATCAGAGCGGGTGGAAATGACCTCTCCCAACCGGCGCAACTGTGCTGTCAACCGATGCAGGAGCGGCGCATTGGTGGCCAGATCAATTTGACATCCTGCGGCCACCTCGGCCTCTTCAAGCCTCACAAGCGCATCTGCGTCGACCCGCAGTGGATCAGAGGGATCAGCTGAAAATGCCCCCGACGCAAACATCGACAAGGCAGCCATGGCACGTCCGTCACGTCCCGACAGGCGCGCCCTGTCGACCGGATCGACAAACACCCAGCCCTTCGGGAAGGTGCCATTCATGGTGCTGGCGACAATTGCCAGATCGCCAGCGGCGGCGAGCATCTCGTCGGCGGTTTCAAACTGTCGTGCGGCCACCAATGTTGTCCAACGGTCACTGCCATCAACTTCAAACGCCCGCCAACAGCCAAAAGGCGGAAACTGCATGTCCGGATAACTCTCCGTCATGACGGTCCACACATGTGCGGCGCAAGCTTACAGGTGTGTCAGATCCACCGAGATACTCAGGCAATGTGCCTGCTTTCGCTGCTTCCAGATAGCTACGTGCGCAAGGCATGACCGGTGCGGCAGCCAGCAGGCCGATGGCCAGCGAGGGAGTATCCTGTTCGTTCATATCGGTCGCAGTGCCTTTTTTGCGATTTTCTTGCGGTTAGCCCTAGGCTGGAGACGCCCTCTGCTCAAGAGCCCCGATGCTCGTAGACGGTCTTTTAACCAAAAGAGACCAAATAATTCTGGAACATTGAGAACGAGCGAGCATTAATTTGAGGCATGACCTTTTTTTGGTCAGCTCACATGGTGTGCGCGTTCAAGGACAGACTGAGCCTTTTCCTTGAGTGCATCGCGCCGGTCTTTCATCCTGCCGATCATATTTGACGTGATCAGCCCGATATTTGAGATGCCATGTCGACTGTTTTCTCTATTGCCGCCTTGCTGGCGGGTTCCGCACTGCTGCTTCTTGCGGGCGGACTTCACGGCCTTCTTCTACCCCTGCGCGGGTTGGATGAAGGATTTTCAGATTCCTCTCTTGGCCTTCTTGGCGCCGGTTGGGCGCTCGGTTACATGATCGGCTGCGTTGTTGTGCCGATCATCGTTCGCCGCGTCGGCCACACCCGCTGCTTTGGCGTTCTGGCCTCCCTTGGCGGCGTCACACTGCTTCTCAACTTACTTCTGATCCATCCGGTTGCATGGATCATTCTACGGTCGTTTTCAGGCTTCTGTTTCGCGGGCGCTGCGATGATCGTGGAAAGCTGGCTTAACGAACGAGCCACGAACGAGAGCCGCGGCACGATCTTCGGCTTCTACACGATGATCAACCTGGGCGCGACGACCGCCGGCCAGTTGCTCCTGACCACAGGGGATGCACGCGGCTACACATTTTTCGTCATCGGCTCAATCATCTATTCCATGGCTCTGCTGCCAACAGCTCTGTCCACCGCAAGAGCACCAACACCTCTGACACAGGTAAAGCTCGACCCACGTGCGCTGTGGCGAAACTCGCCCATTGCCGTGGTGGGGATGTTCCTTGTCGGCATCTCCAATGGAGCCTTCGGCACCTTGGGCGCGGTTTACGCAAGGCGCATCGGCCTCGATGTGTCGGATATTGCCGTGATGATGTCTCTTGCCCTGCTCATCGGCGCCGCCGTGCAGGTTCCCGTCGGCTTTATTTCCGACAGAACCGATCGACGTCTGGTGCTGATTGCCATGGCTATATTGGCGATGGCTCTGGGCTTTACCCTGAGCTTCATGACCGGCATGTCCACTTTTCACCGCATCATCATCGTATCGCTGTTTGGCGGGGTCATCTATTCGATGCAACCGGTGTTGGCCGCACATGCCAATGACCATGCAGAACCCGGCACCTTCTTGAAAACCAGCGGCGGTCTGCTGCTGATCTTCGGCACCGGTACAATGGTCGGTCCGCTGGCCGCGGCTCCGTTGATGACCTATGTCGCTCCCGGCGCTCTGTTTCAGGTCACAGCGCTGGCGCATCTGTGCATCATCCTGTTTGCCATCTGGCGCATCACCCGCCGTGCAGCGCTTGAGAGCGAGGACAAGTCTGACTTTGTCCTCTCTGTTGGCACTGCACGCCTCAACACACCTGAGACGGCAATGCTGGATCCGCGCGCAGAGCAGGATATTGAAGACCTTGCAGAAGCGGAAGCCGAAGCAGCGGCACACTCGGCAGCAGATGAACCTGATGCTGAAACACTGCACGACGACGCACTGGCTGCGAGCGAACCGAATGGCGATGGTCCGGAAGATGTCAGCACACAGGCTGCATCTGAGAACGAAGACACGCCGTTGCCGAATGAACCGCCTCACAAATCTTGAGTGAAGTGTTTCCGCCCACGAAAACCCCGCGCATCCAGAATTTTGGCCGTGCGCGGGGCATGTGACAAACGCGACAGTCTGACGACACAATCAGGTTATCCGGGCGCTGTCCAAACGCACCAACAAACGCTGCCGCGTACTCGCATCACAAAATGCCGCCTCGATGGCGGTTCGTGTGATCGCCATCTGATCTTCAAAGGTCAGGTCAAAGGCCTGCGCAACTGCGTCATATTCCTTGCTCAGGGTGGTGCGGAAGAACGGCGGATCATCGGAATTCAGCGTCATCCGCACGCCTGCTTTTTGCAAGCGACGGAAAGGATGGAACCGCAGGTGCGAGAACAGGCCCAACGCAATATTCGATCCAGGGCAGACTTCCAGCACGATTTTCTCACGTGCCAACCGGTCCAGCAGCACTTCATCCTGAATAGCTTGCACGCCATGTCCAAGACGCTTGACCTGGAGAAAGTCCAGCGCGGCAACAATGCTTTCAGGGCCGCCAAACTCTCCCGCATGGGCTGTCAGACCAAGCTCCGCGTCCGCTGCAATGCGAAAGGCCCGCGCGAAATTGGCTGGATGACCGTCTCGCTCGTCGCCCGCCAGACCAAAGCCCGTTACCAACGGATGCGGATTAGCGACAACCTCGCGTGCCACACGCTCCACGGCAGCGCCGCCAAAATGGCGTACGCCGATTGCAATCATGCGTCCTTCGATGCCAGTATCTGCCTTGGCTTTCTCAATGCCGGCGGCAAGACCCTGCACATAGGATGAATAGGACAGCCCCGCTGCCTGGGCATGATCTGGTGAGATAAAAACCTCGCCGTAAATGGCCCCTTCGGCGGCCAGCATCCGGAAATAGGCCTCACTCAAAAGGGCGTAATGTTCGGGCGTCTTGAAGACACTGCTGGCGACATCATAAGCCTCCAGAAAACTGGTGAAATCGGACCAGACATAGCGTCCGCGTGCGTCAATAATCCCTGATACATCAACGCCTTGCTCCTGTGCCAGCCGCTTCACCAAAGATGCCGGAGCAGCCCCTTCGATATGACAATGAAGTTCAGCCTTGGGGACCGTGTGTGTCACATTCATGCGAAGGTCTAACCATTCATTCAGACGTGAAAAAGCCCATTGCGCTGAACAGGCTAGCGTCCTTCAAGCCTGCCACAGAACACAGCCGAGGGAAACGTGAAAGCCACCCTCAATGCCTCCAGAAGCGTCAGGAACGAAAGATCCCCTTCACCATCAACAGGATTTCAAAGGAAGCTTTTGCCGTGAGCGCCAGACACGACGCCCAGATACTGCGCGACACTTGCACCAATGTCGGCGTATGTTTCCAACCCTCCGAGATCTCCGGTTGCTGCACTGCGCTGGTACACGAGCACCGGCACATGCTCACGGGTGTGGTCTGTGCCGCGCCACGTCGGATCACACCCGTGATCCGCTGTCAAAATCAACAGGTCGTCGTCGTCAAGAGCTGCCATCAGTTCAGGCAAGCGCCTGTCAAAATGCTCCAGCGCTGCGGCATAGCCTGGCACGTCTCGGCGATGCCCCCACAAAGAATCGAAATCAATGAAGTTGGCAAAGACGAGATCGCCTGACCGGGCCTGCAAAATTCCCTCCAACGTCTTGTTGAAGAGATCGTCGTTGCCATCGCCCTTCAACACCGAGCTGACGCCCTGATGCGCAAAAATATCGGAAATCTTTCCAATCCCAATCACCTGACGCCCGGCGTCTGCCAATCGATCCAGCAATGTCTGTTCGGGCGGCAACACGGAATAGTCACGCCGGTTGGCTGTGCGCTTGAACGTCTCTGGCGTTTTGCCGTTGAAAGGCCGCGCAATGACACGACCAATATTGTAAGGGTCAGCCAGTTCGCGTGTCGCTTCACATAGCGCATAGAGACGTTCCAGACCGAAATGATCCTCATGTGCGGCAATCTGAATGACGGAATCTGCCGATGTGTAGAAAATCGGCTGCCCGGTACGGATGTGTTCTGCGCCAAGTTCAGCGATAATCTCCGTGCCCGAGGCATGTTTATTGCCAAGAACGCCGGGAATCTCGGCCTTCGCCACGATGGCGTCAGTCAGTTCCGCCGGGAATGTTGGAACCGACTGCGGGAAATAGCCCCAATCGAAGAGCACCGGCACACCAGCAATCTCCCAGTGTCCCGACGGCGTATCCTTACCGTTCGACACTTCAGCCGCATAGGCATAACGCCCGGTCAATGTTCCACCGCCACCGAGATCCGGCAATTCCTTGCCGGTCGAGGCGCGCGCGGCCCGTCCGAGGCCGAGTCTGTCCATATTCGGCAGCAGCAACGGACCGGAACGAAGACCCTCACGATCCCCCTCTCCTCGCGCGCAAGCGTCTGCGATATGCCCGAGAGTGTCAGACCCGGCATCTCCGAAGCGCGCGGCATCGGCAGCGCCTCCAATTCCAAAGCTGTCCAGCACACACAGAACTGCTTTTGCCATGACGTTTTCCCTATAGAGCCCTGCCTTTTGGCGGCAGGTGCGGCCGAGATGTTAGGCGGACGATGACACATCCACCCGTGCCTTTGCTGCAAGATCAGACTGGCGCTGACAACGGATAATTGCGACAGACGTAACCACGCCTGCTACAATCATCCTACCATCCGGGTTTTCATTTAATCCGCGCCAATGCGCTCCACGACAGCCAGATTGTCCGGCACCTGACGTGCCTCGCCGATCGTGTAGGCCGCCTGCACCGCAGCCGAGGCGACAGCGATCTGCTCCGGTGTCTGCGCGTGGACAAGTGCAATGGGCGTTTCACTGTCGACCCGGTGGCCGATACCAGCCAGTTCACTCAAGCCGACAGTGGGGTCGATGGTATCGCCCGCCGCCTTGCGACCGCCGCCCAATTCAACAACCGCCAGCCCGACACCGCGTGCGTCGACCGCAATGACACTGCCAGCGTCCCGAGCGTAGACCGGTTCTGTCAAGGGCGCTGACGGCAGATAGGCTTCGGCCTTTTCCATGAAATCAGCGGGTCCACCAAGGGCGGACACCATCTTGCCGAACACCTCTGCCGCACGGCCACTTTCAAAGGCCTGCCGCATACGGGCGCAGCCTTCCTCAGCGTTGGCCGCCAGGCCGCCGGTGACCAGAAGTTCCCCGCCCTGCGCAACAGTCACGTCCCACAAGCGATTATCGATGGAGGTGCCCTTCAGAAAATCGACGGCATTTTGAACTTCCAGCGCATTGCCCGCCGCCGATGCCAATGGCTCATTCATGTCGGTCAGAAGTGCTGTTGTCTTAAGCCCTGCTCCATTGGCGACCTTGACGAGACTTTCCGCAAGACCACGCGCCTTTTCCAGCGTGTCCATGAAGGCTCCCGTGCCCCATTTCACGTCCAATACAAGCCCTTGCAATCCAGCAGCAAGCTTCTTCGACAGAATCGAGGCTGTGATCAGGTCCAGACTTTCCACTGTGCCGGTGACGTCACGAATGGCATAGAACCGCTTGTCCGCAGGTGCCAGATTACTGGTCTGGCCAATCACGGCGCAGCCCACCTCTTTCACCACCTTGCGGAACAACGCATTGTCCGGCTGGGTCTGGTAGCCGGGAATACTATCAAACTTGTCGAGCGTGCCACCTGTGTGACCAAGGCCCCGCCCGGAAATCATCGGCACCGCCGCCCCACAAGCCGCCAGCGCCGGAGCCAGCATCAACGAGACATTGTCTCCGACACCGCCGGTCGAATGCTTGTCCAGGACGGGGGCATCCAGATCAGACCAGTCGAGAACATCGCCGCTGTCACGCATTTCCAGCGTCAGGGCAACACGCTCCTCAATGGTCAAACCACGAAAGAAGATCGCCATTGCAAGTGCCGCGACCTGTCCTTCGGTTACACTTTCATTCGCCAATCCCTTGACGAAAAAAGCAATCTCATCGCGTCCCAGCGTTCCGCCGTCTCGTTTCTTGCGAACAATTTCCTGTGGCAGCATGACTTAGTATCCCTGAACCACTGTAGCGTCCGAACCTTCGATGGTGGCAACCAGCGCATCCAACAAGCCGCTTGCCCCAAAGCGGAAGGTTGCCGCCGATACCCAGTTTGCGCCCAATAAACGCTCTGCGAGAGCGAGATATGCCGTTGCATCATCGGTCGTGCGAATACCACCCGCCGCTTTGAAGCCGATATCGGACAGCGTGTCGCGCCGCGTTTCCTCAATTACTGTCAACATGACCTCCGCTGCGTCCAACGTCGCATTGACCTCGACCTTGCCAGTCGATGTCTTGATGAAATCAGCTCCAGCGTGAATGGCAATTTCACTAGCCATATGAATGAGCATCGGCTGTTGCAATTCGCCGGTCTCCAGAATGACCTTCAGCAATGTCGGGACGGGAATAGCGTTGCGGACTCGGATGATCTGTTCTTCGGCAAAGCCTTTGCTGCCGTCCATGAAAGCCTGATAAGCCATCACAAGATCGATCTCGTCCGCGCCATCGGCAATAGCCTGTCTGGTTTCTGCAAGAACGGCAAAGGTGTCCGTACCGCCATGCGGAAAGTTGACCACAGTTGCAACCTTGACGCCCGTGCCCCGCAAGGCGGCTGCGGATTGCGCCACGAACTGAGGAAACACGCAAACAGCGGCAACATGGCCATAGGGCGTCACTGCTCGCTTGCACAAGGCGTCGATGTCCGCCTCGGTGCAGCCGTCATTCAGATTGGTCAAATCCAGCAAGCCGATTGCACGGCGTGCGATATCCACCTGAGTTTCCGATGTCATTCAGCCAACTCCTTCACGAAGGCGCGCACAAGTCGCTTCATCCGTTCCATGCCCTGGGCCGCAACAGCTTTGGTCTGGTCGTGGGACAGGGTCTGCTCAACCATGCCGGCCGCATAATTGGTGACCAACGACAAGGCCGCAACGCGCAGACCAAGAAACCGCGCGAGAATAACTTCAGGAACAGTCGACATGCCAACCGCATCCGCCCCAAGGGTCTTTGCCATGCGGATTTCGGCGGGCGTCTCGAAGGACGGGCCTGAAAACCACATATAGACCCCCTCACCCAATGTCTCGCCGTTCGCTTTGGCAGCCGTTGTCAGCACCGCTTGAAGATCACGGTCATAGGCTGCAGACAGATCCACGAAACGCGCTTCGCTCGGTTCGCCAATCAGCGGGTTGAGACCGGAATAATTGATATGATCGGTGATCAGCATCGGTTCGCCGGGACCGACATCCTCTCGCAATGAGCCGGAAGCATTGGTTGCCAGCACGATGTCGCAGCCAAGCGCCTTCAACGTTTCCATTGGTGTGCGCATCACCTGCGCATCGCCATCTTCATAATAGTGCGCCCGACCGGCCAGAATAACCACCGGAACACCACAGAGTATGCCTGCGACCAACTCGCTTGCATGGGCAGAGACAGTGGATACTGGAAAGCCGGACAGTTTGGCGTAGGGGATGCGAACCGCATCTTCAACTTCATCGGCCAGAGAGCCAAGACCGGATCCCAGGATCATGCCGACGCGATAGTCGCCGGGTCGTGCAGCGCGGATGATTTCTGCGCATTCGGGGCCAAAGCCACTCATGATTGCCTACCCTTGTGATTCGAGTTCAAAACCGGCAGGCAAAAGCTCTGCCACCGTGAAGCTACGGACGATGCCGTCAAGATCCCCTATGTGGACCTTCACATCGCCCTTCGCAAACTCCTTGAGCTTTTGTCGACACCCACCGCAGGGCGTGCACAACGCAGCGTCTCCAATCACAACAGCTTCGCAAATGCGGGTCTGGCCCGCCAAAATCATGGCAGCAACCGCCCCCGCCTCGGCGCATGTGCCTTCCGGATAGCTGGCATTCTCGACGTTGCAGCCGGAATAGATCTCGCCGTTTTCCGTGCGGAAAGCAGCGCCGACCTTGAATTTGGAATAGGGCGTATAGGCTTTCTCGCGGGCAGACCGCGCAGCCTCGAAAAGTGTCTGAAGCTCGCTCATGTGCGTTCTTTCGAATAAGGAATACCGGATGCCTTGGGCGGAATGGCCTTGCCGATGAAGCCTGCCAGCAGAATAAGCGTCAGCACATAAGGCAGCGCCTGAAACACTTCTACCGGGATCTTGCCAATGAATGGCAGTTCCTTGCCTTGCAAGAAGATCGCCATGGCCTCCAGGAAGCCGAACAACAAACAAGCGAACATCGCATTGACCGGTCGCCATTTGGCAAAGATCAAGGCGGCGAGCGCGATATAGCCCTGCCCGGCAGTCATGTCACGGATGAACCCCGCCGACTGCGAAGTCGACAAATAAGTGCCAGCGATCCCGGTCAACACACCACAGATGATGACCGCACGGTAGCGCAGCCACGTGACGGAAATGCCAGCCGTATCAACCGCAGCCGGATTTTCACCAACGGCACGCAGGCGCAGACCGAAGCGGGTGCGAAACAGCACCCACCACGTCAACGGCACAGCCAAAAAGGCCACATAGACCAGAATGCTGTGCCCCGACAGAATACCGGAATAGATCTGACCAACGCCTGGCACATCATGCAACTGGTCCGCGAAGGGTAATTTCAACGGCATGAAACGTTCGCCACGGCTGAGAGACGGCGTGCGGCCGCCCTGATGAAACCAGGCTTGCCCCAACAAAGCCGTCAGGCCTGCAGCGAGAAAATTAATCGCAACCCCGGAGACAACCTGATTGCCTCTGTTGGTGATGGCGGCAAAGCCATGCAGCAGGGCAATGGCCACACCAACCAGAATGCCCGCACCCAGGCCAACCCAGGCACTGCCCGACAAAGACGCCACCGCAGCAGACGCAAAGGCTGCACCCAGCATCTTGCCTTCCAGACCAATGTCGACGATGCCGGACCGCTCCGAATAAAGCCCCGCCAGACATGCGAGCAACAAGGGAGCGGACAGGCGAACGGTTGCCTCAAGCACGAATGTCAAAGTATCCAGCATGCCGCTCTCCTAAGCTGCTTTTGCCTTGGCCGCAGCAGCGGCACCGCGCTGTGCGAACAGACGCATCAGGGCTGGGCGGAACATGTGTTCCAGCGCCCCGGCAAACAGGATCACCAATGCTTGAATGACAACGATCATGTCGCGGGTGATGGCGGGAATTTCAAAGGAAAGCTCCGCGCCTCCCTGATAGAGCACACCGAACAGGATCGAGGCCAGAATGACGCCAACCGGGTGCCCCCGTCCCATCAGTGCGACAGCAATCCCGACGAAGCCATATCCGCCGACGAACTCGGTCAGAAGACGGTGTTGCGACCCCATGATTTCATTGACGGCCATCATGCCCGCCAGACCACCCGAGATCAGCATGGTAATGATGATGATTTTCGAGGTGTTGATGCCGGCGTAAGCGGCAGCCGTCGGGTTGGCGCCAAAGGAGCGGATCTCATAGCCGAGCTTTGTACGCCAGATCACCAGCCAGACCACGAAACACATGACGAGTGCGATGAACAGCGACAGATTGACCGAGGAGGACCCAAGGTCCGCCCATGGGAACATGTCTCGCAGATAAGGCAAATGCCCCCCCGCTTCGAAATCGCGCGTCTGCGGCGACATGGAGCCCTTTTTGTGCATCACATTGACGAGCAGATAGATCATTAATGAATAAGAGATCCAGTTGAACATGATCGTCGTGATGACGATGTGACTACCACGCTTGGCCTGCAACCAGGCGGGAATAAACGCCCAGGCTGCACCCATCAGTGCTGCGCCTGCCACTGCGAATGGCATCGTCACATACCATGGCACGATGCGATCCAGCAGCAAGCAGGGAATGGCAACGCCGAGACCGCCGACATAGGCCTGCCCCTCGCCGCCGATGTTGAACAGACCAGCATGGAAGGCGACCGCCACTGCCAGTCCGGTAAAGATGAAATTGGTGGCATAAAACAGCGTAAAGCCGATGCCCTCACCATAGCCCAGCGCCCCCCAGACCAGCACCTTCACCGCTTCAAAGGGATTTTCGCCAATCAGCAAAACAACCAGCCCGGAAATCAGGAAGGCTGCTGCGAGGTTCAGCAATGGAATGAGACCGAAGTCCACCCAACGCGGCAATTGACCGCCGTTCATACTGTCTCTCCATCTACACCGGCCATCAGCAGACCCAATTCGCTTTCATCGGCATCCGGGCGGCGCTCGCCAACAATCCGTCCATCGAACATGACAAGAACCCGGTCCGCCAAGGCGCGAATTTCGTCCAGTTCGACCGAGACGAGCAGCACGCCTTTGCCTGCGTCTCGCATCTCGATCAAGCGTCGATGGATAAATTCGATCGCCCCAATATCGACGCCTCGCGTTGGCTGACCAACCAGCAGAACATTGGGGTCGGACTCAAGTTCGCGCGCCAACACCACTTTCTGCTGGTTGCCGCCGGAAAAATTGGCGGTCTTGAGCAGCGGATTGGGCGGGCGAATGTCATAGCGTTCAATTTCGGCACGTGCCGTGGCCTTGATGGCATCAATATCGAGCAACCAGCCCTTGGAATATTTGGGCAGCGTGTGATAGCCAAGAATGGAGTTTTCATATTCTGCGAAGCGGTTGATCAGCCCCATACGATGACGATCTTCCGGCACATGCGCCATATGCTTCTGGCGCATCACATCCGGCGTTGGCGTGCCTTGCGACAGATCAATCGTTTCGCCGTTGATCTTGAGAATACCGCTGTCAGCGGATCGAATGCCGGACAGCGCTTCCAGAAGCTCCGACTGGCCATTGCCAGACACCCCGGCAATGCCAACGATTTCCCCGGCCCGAACCTCCAGCGACACGTCTTTGACCACGTTGACGCCACGCTCATCGGTCACATTGAGGCCGTCAACCGACAGCACGTTTTCACGCGGTCTTGCAGGCACCTTGTCGACGCGTAGGATAACACTGCGGCCCACCATCAGCTCGGCGAGTTCTTCCATGCTGGTGTCAGCGGTCTTGCGGGTGGCAACCATTTCGCCGCGCCGCATGACTGAAACTGTATCCGTGACGGCCATGATCTCACGCAACTTGTGCGTGATCAACAGTACCGTCTTGCCCTCGTTCTTGAGAACTTCGAGAATCTTGAACAGATGATCGGCCTCAGCAGGCGTCAGCACACCGGTCGGCTCGTCCAGAATGAGGATCTCGGCCTCGCGGTAGAGGGCCTTGAGAATTTCAACGCGCTGCTGCAACCCGACTGGCAGTTTTTCGACAATCTCGTCCGGATTGACCTTCAATTCATAGTCGTCTTCCAGTCGCCGCAATTCCTTGCGCGCCTTGGAGATCGACTTGCCAAGCATGGCACCACCTTCGGCCCCCATGATGACATTTTCGACGACTGTGAACGTATCGACCAGCATAAAATGCTGGTGCACCATGCCGATGCCAAGGGAGATTGCCGTTTTGGAATCGCTGATGGCAACCTTCTTGTCATTGACCAGAATATCGCCACTGTCAGCTTGATAGAAGCCATACAAGATCGACATCAGTGTCGATTTGCCCGCCCCGTTTTCGCCAATGACCCCGTGAATGGAGCCTTTGGACACCACCATGTTGATGTCCTTGTTGGCGTGAACCGGGCCGAAGCTCTTGTTGATCCCGCGCAACTCGATTGCAGGCGCATCGTTCATGCTGCCCTCCGCATATCCGGTTTCCTCCCGAAAACCCCACGGATCACCAGACCCGTGGGGCAGATCTTGCAAGTCTTAGAAGGGGCACTTCTCATCAGAGAGATAGTCATGCACCTTGATCTTGCCGGAAATGATGTCGGCCTTCGCCTGTTCGATGGCAGACTTCATCTTCGGTGTGATCAGATCCTTGTTGTATTTGTCATACGCCCAATCCACACCGTTGTCCTTGAGGCCCATGACAACCGTGCCAGAGGTCCACTTGCCGTCCTTGGCAGCCATGAACGTGGTGTACACAGCGTTGTCGACGCGCTTGACCATGGAGGTCAGCACATTCCCCGGGTGCAGGCTGTTCTGGTTGCTGTCGACACCGATGCCAAGCTTGCCCGCATCTGCGACAGCCTGAAGAACACCGATGCCCGTGCCGCCTGCTGCGTGATAGATCACGTCCGCGCCACGATCCATCTGCGACTTGGCCAACTCACTGCCCTTGACCGGGTTAGCAAAAGCCGCACCGGTGGTGCCAGCCATGTTTTCAAACACAACGGCCTTCGGATCAGTTGCCTTGACACCCTGCTTGTAGCCACAGGCGAACTTGCGGATCAGCGGAATGTCCATACCACCGACAAAGCCAACCTTGTGAGTCTTGGAGGCAAGTGCGGCAGCCACACCGACCAAATAGGACCCCTGACCTTCGCGGAAAACGATCGAGCGAACGTTCGGCAGATCCACCACAGAATCAATAATGGCAAACTGGATCTTCGGATAATCCTTGGCGACCGCCTCGATGGCATTCGCCTGCGAGAAGCCCACGCCAATGATCGGGCTCATGCCACGACGTGCGAAATTGCGCAGGGCCTGCTCGCGCTGGCTGTCATTCTGGATTTCGAAATCGCGGAACTTGGTGCCTGTATCCTTGGCAAAGCGCTCGGCGCCCTTGTACGCAGCTTCGTTGAAAGACTTATCAAACTTACCGCCGATGTCATAAACGATCGCCGGTTTAAAGTCGGCCGCCATAGCGCCCGCCGAATACACCAGCCCAGCAAGGGCTACCCCCAACGTCAGGAGCTTTTTCATTATCGTGTCCTCCGACATACCGGGCCGCGTCTGATCGACCCTGTTCCATTTCCCTCGACCACCGTCCGGCGTTCAGGCCGAACGTGCTAAATCCGCTCCAATCCCCTCAAAAACCCCGCGTGCGAGCGTTTCATCGATGATCAGGTCGGTTATTACGCCTGAGCGCAAGGCCGCCAGGGTCGCATCGACCTTCCCGGCGCCTCCAGCCAGCGCAATTACTCTTGCTCCCCGAAGTTCTTCGAAGTGCAAACCTACGGCACGCTCTCCAAGCGAAGTCTGTGCCAATTTTCCATCAATCGTCAGAAAGCGACCGGTGACGTCGCTGACTGCTCCGCGAGTGTCCAGCTCCTGCCGTTCGGCCGGTGTGATCATACCGCGCTCAACCAGATGCGCCTCGGCACCTAACGAGCCGATCCCGATGACGAACACATCCGACCGGCGCGCCTGATCAAGCAACGTCTGGACGCTGCGCTGCTGAAGAAAAACCGTTTTTTCCTGAAGATCTTCGGCAAAATAAGGTACGGGCAGATAATAGCCTTCACCACCGGTGCGCTCTTGCAAAAGCTGCACAACATCAAAAGGGTTGGCCGACAATGTTCCTGTCAGCGATCCACAAATAGAGACGATCTGCAAGTCCTTGCGCGCCTGTCGTGGCATGGCCTCGAATGCATCTTTCAAGGTCCGCCCCATACCGACGCCAACCTGACGCACCGCCGGATCAGCGAAGATGCCAGCCAGCACCGGAGCAGCTGTAGCAGCCACCGCTCGCGAAGCGGTTATCTGATCGCCACTCCCCAAGTCGGGCGCAACAAAGCAACTGCGCAAGCCGAATTGCTGTACAATCGCATCTTCCATTTCGAGACATTCACGGGGTCGCATTTCCACCTGGAATTTGACCAGACCAGTTTTCTGGGCGTGGGCGATCAGGCGATGAACCTTGGCGGGAGAGATTCCGAGACGACCAGCAATCGCGCCCTGCGTTTGCCCCCCTACAAAGGAGAGCCACGCGGCCCGTATTGCCATGTGATCGGTCAGGTCTTCGGCGCGTCCCTGCATGTGCTTTCAGGTTCTCCACAGCAACCCGACGCCCTCTCCACCCCAGCGGATCCAACGTCACCCACAGACACTCTCAGGCCTCATGGGGACTTATCATTCGGCACGAACAACAAGCGAAAATTTCTTCACGGCCTGAGAATTCTTGCAAGAAGTGCCTGTCCCTGACCCATCCGTCAAGACGAAAACCGAGTAATTTACCGAGTCTTTCTAATGTTTTTATGTCAATGGCGTCGTTCGCAGCAGGGTGATGATCCGTCAGGCAGAGACTTGAATGAATTGCCCATGAACTAGGCGACGACTCTTCTTCATGACACATCCTCCCTGACGGAAAGCATCGCAATACACATCCCGTCAACTTGCCACTTCACCCCAAACCCCAAACCCCAAACCCCAAACCCCAAACCCCAAACCCCAAACCCCAAACCCCAAACCAAGGCGATCAGATGACGTTTTTGAAGCGCTTTTTGGAAAGTAACAAGTAAATGAACTCGAAATAAAACGAATCAGCTATTCTTTATGACTATAAAAATCTTAAGACCCAGATGAATTCTGCATTTATCACAAGGATATAATCGGCATTATTTAAAATACAGAGAAACGAAGCAATAAGAACTTCCTATTCTAATCGTTTCCGGGAGGTGTGGAAAACAGAGTTTCAAAACCTGGAAAAGGAGACCCTGTCATGCGTCTGGATTGGAACACCCGTGCCCTCACGCCTTTCGGCGCGCTGTTGGTTATCGCGCTCTCGAGCCTCTTGCAGCCCTCCCTTTCAATTGCCCAGCCCGCCGCTCTGCAAGTCAAATCGCCGCTCTTGCAAGCGTATGATCCGGAAACCGAAGTCGATGTGGAGTTGATCCTCGCGGTCGACATCTCTCAATCAATGGATCCCGACGAACAAAAGGTCCAGCGCGCCGGATATGTCGCCGCTCTGACGTCGGAAGAAGTTCTGAAGGCCGTCAAATATGGACCGATCGGCCGGATCGCCATCACTTACATGGAATGGGGTGGAGCCTACGAGCAATATACGGTTGCCGACTGGACCGTGATCAAGGACGCGGAAACCGCCAGTGCTTTCGCCACGCAAATCGCAGAGGCTCCCTTAAGGCAAGTTCAAAGAACTTCGATTGCAGCAGCCCTCAGCAAAGCGGTCGAGTTGATCGAGACCAATCAATACGAAGGATTGCGCCGTGTTATCGATATTTCCGGAGATGGCCCGAACAATCAGGGAGGCTCCGTCACCAAGGAACGCGATCATGCCTGGTGCGCGCTGGCATCACCATCAACGGTCTGCCCTTGATGCTGAAATCCGAGGAAGCGCGCTGGCAGTCTATGCTGGATCTCGATCAATATTATAAGGACTGTGTGATCGGCGGCCCGGGCGCATTTGCCATTCCCGTCCGTTCCAAACGGGGCTTTGCGAATGCCGTGCGCATGAAACTCGTCATGGAAATAGCCGGATTGACCTTTCAGGACCCGCTTGTGCGAAAAGCCAGCAGCAGGACCAAGCGGGTCATGTGCGCCGCGTATGATTGACAACGTCCGGCCCATTCAGCTTTGCCCGAAAGATCCGTTAGCCCCTTGATTTAGCGTATCAAACCAAGGGGACCGCTCCCTCTTTGAATGTCTCTGCCCCCAGGGGCAGACTTGGGCAAAATACGTCGTCCGCTGTCAGTCCTCCCGCCGAGGACGGCAAAGCTCGTCGGTTTTTATCACCGCATCTGCAAAAGCGGTTGCTTCCGTTTCACGAAAAAGGGATGTAGTTTCCATCAGATCTTGCGATCGGCATCCGCTTTCTGATCAGCGCGCGTCGGCATGGCTCATGTCAGGAGGGGCGTCGCAGCATCCCAGCGGACCGGACGCATCTTGGAGAGGAAACGTCTGAATGCCTTCACGTCCCCAACTCGCGCTTGTCGCTCATGACGCGAAAAAGGATGCCATGGTCGAATTTGCCATCCGGCATTTCGACAAGCTTGTCGAATTCAAGATCTTCGCGACCGGCACCACTGGCAGCCGCATTCTGGAGGCATGTCCGCAACTTGATGTGACGCCGTTGAAAAGCGGCCCTTTGGGAGGCGACCAGCAGATTGGCGCAATGATTGCTCAAGGCGAACTCACCGGCCTTGTTTTCTTTATCGATCCTCTCAGTGCCATGCCGCATGATGTTGATGTAAAAGCACTGATGCGCCTCGCCGTTGTTTATGAGCTGCCAATGGCGCTCAACCGCTCTACGGCCGATATTCTTCTCCGCTCTGCCCGCCTCAAGGGTCTCAAAAGCACGTCAAACACTCCTGAAGTCGAAATTTCCAGAACATGAATTTTTCAACCCCTTCCAGCTACGCCTTTCCCGTTCTTGTTGCCGACATTGGCGGTACGAATGCGCGCTTCTCCCTGATTCTGGATCAGTCTTCAGATGCAGTGACGCCGGATTCTGTCACCACGTCAGATTTCCCGAGCATCGTTGAAGCCATTCAGGCGGCCTTCAAGAATGAAGATGCCCCCAGTCCGAAGACCATCATCGCCGCCGTTGCGGGTCCGGTGACCGGGGACAAGATCTCCCTGACGAATGCAGACTGGGTCATCGAACCGCGCAAAATGATCGCAGCGCTCGACGATCTTGTGGAAGTGGTCATTCTCAATGATTTTGAAGCACAGGCGCTTGCGCTGCCCGTGCTTGATGAAAGCGCCATCACTCAGGTCGGCGGTGGTGAACTGATTGAAGACGCGACCAAGTTTGTTCTGGGGCCGGGGACGGGCCTTGGAGCCGCGGCGCTGATCCACGTTACCGGAACATGGGTTCCAGTACCCGGCGAAGGCGGTCACGTGGAATTGGGGCCCGTCGGTGCAGACGAATATCGCATCTGGGAGCAGATCACGCCTGTTGGCGGACGCCTTGGCGCCGAGCAATTGGTCAGCGGCACCGGCCTGCCTCGTCTTGCGGCAGGAGTTGCAAAGGCCGCTGGCGTCAACGATTACGACAAGACCTCTGCCGAGATCACCAAGGCCGCCATGGACGGCGATGAAATCGCGGCCAAAGCCTTGACGATTTTCTCACGTGCCCTCGGTCGGCTGGCCGGCGACTTCGCCCTGACGGTGCTGGCGCGCGGCGGGGTGTATCTGACGGGCGGGGTCACGACAAAGATCGAACCCTTTTTGATGAATGGCTCGTTTCGGGAAGCCTTCGAGGCCAAGGCACCGCATGACAAATTGATGAAAACCATACCGACTTTCATCATTACTCATGACAATCCGGCCTTGGAAGGGCTGACAGCCTTTGCGCGGCATCCAACGAATTTCGCCATGGATACCGAGCACCGTTCCTGGAAGGCCTTTGACGCGGCATCTGACTGAGCCGCTCATGGTTTGTATCCCGCCCTTCACAACTGCACTGCCTATTGATGCGGTGCTGGCCGATTTGTTGTCGGCGCTGAAGATGCATGCCTGCGCTATCTTGCTGGCAGACCCCGGCGCGGGCAAGACGACCCGTGTGCCCTTGGCGCTTCTGTCAGCAGACTGGATCGGTCAGTCCCGGATCCTCGTGTTGGAACCTCGTCGTCTGGCTGCCCGTGCCGCCGCACACCGCATGGCCGGGGAGCTGGGAGAACCGGTTGGAGAGACCGTCGGCTACCGTGTCCGCATGGACAGCCGTGTCAGCAAACGCACACGCATTGAGGTGGTCACCGAAGGGGTCTTCACCCGGCTTGTTCTCGACGATCCCGAACTGAGCGGCATCGGCGCGGTCCTGTTTGATGAGTTTCACGAACGCTCGCTCGACGGCGATCTGGGTCTGGCGCTTGCGCTGGACGTACAGGCCGCCCTGCGACCGGACCTGCGCATTGTGCCAATGTCGGCGACCATGGACACGAAAGCCCTCTCGACCCTGCTGGGTGATTGTCCGGTTATCGAGAGCAAGGGCCGCAGTTACCCCGTAGAGACAATCTATCTGGGACGTCAGAGCGAGCAAAGAATCGAAGATCAGGTTGCTGCCGCTATCCGCCAAGCCCTTCAAGAACAGACCGGTTCGTTGCTGGTTTTCTTGCCCGGACAAGCGGAAATCCTGCGCACGGCTCGACTGCTCGACCGTCACCTGCCCGCCCATTGCCACATCACCCCGCTTTATGGCGCTCTGGAGGGCAAGATGCAGGATGCAGCCATTCATCCGCCTGAGCCGGGCCACCGCAAGATCGTGCTGGCCACGTCCATCGCCCAGACGTCGCTGACCCTTCAGGGTATTCGTGTCGTCATCGACAGCGGCCTCAGCCGGGTGCCACGCTATGAACCGCAAACCGGCCTGACACGGCTGGAGACCATTCGCAGTTCACGTGCCGCCGCCGACCAGCGCCGGGGCCGTGCGGGCCGAACCGAGGCCGGCGTTTGCTACAGGCTTTGGCATGAACCGCAGACCTCCAGCCTGCCCGCACAAGAACCACCTGAAATCCTTGAAGCTGACCTGTCCAGGCTGGCACTGGATCTGGCCGCGTGGGGTACACTCGACCCTGAACAGCTGGCATTTCTTGACAGACCACCAAGCGGGGCCTGGCAGGAGGCTATCGCCTTGCTGCAAGCATTGGGTGCGCTGGATACATCACATCTGCTTACCCGCGAAGGCAAAGCACTGGCCCGCCTGCCCTTGCCGCCAAGGCTGGGACATATGCTGCACCGGGCGGTGGAGGCTGACACACTGACCACTGCGGCGACACTGGCCGCGCTGTTGTCTGATCCCGGCATCGGTGGACGTGATCAGGATATTCGCGTGCGGCTTAACCATCTGCGCAATGACAAGACGCCGCGTGCTCGTGAAGCCCGAGCTTTGGCAACACGCTGGGCAAAACTCGCCGGTGCGACGCCCCCCGCCTCGCATATTGACCCGGAGGACGCTGGGCGCTTGCTGGCCCTTGCCTATCCAGACCGGGTGGCTCAGGCCCGAGGGCAGCGTGGCCGCTACCGGCTAGCAAACGGGCGCGGTGCAGAACTGCCGCAGGAACACCCTCTAGCCGATGAAGCCTTTCTGGTGGTCGCCGATATTCAAGGCAAGGCCGCGAACGGACGCATCCGGCTTGCAGCTCCAATCACCAAGCGAGACATCGAAACCCTTTTTGCCGATCAGATTGCGTCTGTCGATGACGTCACACTGGATCGCAACGGAACATTGAGAGCCAATCGCATACGGCGCTATCTGGCCGTTGATCTGGACAACCAGATCATTCAGTCGCCAGATCCGGAAGCCGTGGTTGCCGCTTTGGTGCGCGAGGTTCGACGCAAGGGAATTGACCGATTGCCATGGAGCCGCGACCAGCAACGCCTGATGCGCCGCGTCGCCTATGTGCGGAATCTTGGCGAAGACGATTTGCCGGACCTTGCTGCTGAAACCCTTGCGGCCGATCTGGACCACTGGCTTGCGCCTTTTCTTGTCGGTAAGACGCAGGTGTCGCAGATTGATGCAGACTGCCTTGGTCAGGCGCTGCAAATGCTTCTTCCCTATGACGCCGCGGCTCGCATTGATGCGCTCGCTCCCTCGCATTTCACCGCGCCGACGGGATCACGCCTTGCTATCGACTATAGCAGTGCAGGCGGTCCAACCATTTCGGTCAGGGTGCAGGAGCTGTTTGGCCTGACGACGCACCCTTCAGTCTGCAATGGCCGATTGCCACTGACGCTTGAACTCTTGTCTCCGGCGCATCGCCCCATCCAGATCACACGTGATCTGCCCGGTTTCTGGGCCGGGTCGTGGCGCGACGTCAAAGCCGACATGAAAGGCCGTTACCCACGCCACAACTGGCCGGATGATCCGACAGAAGCCGAAGCGACCCGCCGCACCAAGGCACGCAAGGACAAGTAAAAGCCGAAGCGCTGGAAATAAGGCCAATATCGTATATCCATTGAAGATGGAAAAACTGGTCCTTAAGATATTTCGGCTCATAGTCGTTAGGGTGAGAGCGAACATATCCGCTTTTATTGGGGGCACGAACCGCAAAGCCACGCTTGGTGCAGATCAAACGCACTGGTCGTGACGTTCTAAGATCTTTTATTTTGCCATGGGGCCGGGAAAATGGACCGCGAATTCTTTGTCAGATCGTTGGCGGACCGATCCACTCTTCCGTGGCACTCTTTGCAGCGCCATCTGGAAAAGCCCGAAATCAGCATTCCCCCAGCACTTGAATTGCTGGGCCGTGCCGCTCGGGGTTTACCGATCAGCCTCAACGAACCGCTGGCACTTTTCTACAGCGTACACCTGTTGGGGGCGCTCAAAGTGGCTGACGCTTTCGACCCGCTGATTACGTTGCTGACGGGCGATGAACGGCGTGCTGCGTCAATTTTTGGCGACGCCATCGGCGATACGCTTCCCCGCGCCTTGATGGGGCTTTCTGCCTTCAAGGCCGATGCCCTCTGGTCGCAGATCATCGACCCACACACCGACTGGATCATCCGCGATGCCTTCATGCGCGCCTGGATCCATGAAGTCATAGAGGGGCGGTTTCAGATGTTCCGTGCTGCGGACAAGTTGCGGCAGTTTCCGGTGCTTGTATCTGAGAATGATGAGCCAATGATCTGGGGAACCTGGCTCACGGCCATCGCGGATCTCGGGCTGAAATCACTGGAGCCACTGGTTCGGGAGATGTTCAAACATAGCAAGCTCGATACGTCTGGTTTCGGATTTCTGCAAAGCGATCTCGATGAATTCCGCGAAGACATGGCTGAAGCTTCGGAAAAGCTGGAGGCAGCCCCGGAAGACAAAAGGGAATGGAGACGCGAGAAGGGCTATATCGCCTTTGCAGCAACGCAAGCGGATTTCACCCTTGCTGCACGCTACGCGCCGGTGCGTGCTGTCGATCACGGAGTTCCATTGGACACAGGCCGCCGAGGACAGCCAAGACTACACACCAGATCGCCTGCCGCTCAGTTTTATCCGCAAGCCGCCAGATCCTGATCAGAGCTGACACCGAGGCCTCGCCTCGCGCTTCCCAATAAAAAATGCGCTCGCCCAAAGGCGGAGCGCATTTCAACATTCTGCACCTCACCCATATGGGTGATACAAAAGCCTGACTTAGGCTTCGACAGAGTCAGCAGCCAAAGATTGAAGCTCTGCATAGTGATCAAGGCCGATGCGTTCGATCAGTTCCAACTGGGTTTTGGGAAGTCGATATGGCCTTCCTCGTCAGCCAGAAGTTCTTCAAACAACTTCTTGGAGACATAATCTCCAGCCTCTACGCACACCTTATAGGCCTCTGCGTAGAGCGCCTGTGCTGCATATTCGGCGGCCAGATCGCACTCGATGCAATCTTTCAGGCTTGTTCCGATCCGCAATTCAGAGAGTGTTTGCATTTCAGGCGAACCACCGAGAAAGATAATCCGGTCGATCAGGCGATCGGCATGATCACGCTCTTCCTGACTTTCTTCCATTTCCTTGGCGGCAAGACGCCCATGGCCCCAGTCAGCAAACAGGCGCGAATGAAGCCAGAACTGGTTCACCACCGCCAACTCGTGCTGTAGCGACTTGTTCAAATAGTCGATGACACGCGTGTCGCCCTTCATGGACGTGATCTCCATCTAAAATTCATTGCATCTTGAAGACCATATTCCACACCTGCACACAAGCACAAAATAGAATAGTTCTAAACTAAGCTGAATTTTCCAGGAGAGCGAAGATCAAATAAACCGGACCCTGAAGTCGCGGGCAGGCAGGTAGCGGCAACACCACCCGGCCTCAACGCACCGCTGCGGCAAGCTTCTGCTTGATCT
Organism: Roseibium sp. 10G30-5; assembly: GCF_055809635.1. Taxonomy (NCBI): domain Bacteria; kingdom Pseudomonadati; phylum Pseudomonadota; class Alphaproteobacteria; order Hyphomicrobiales; family Stappiaceae; genus Roseibium; species Roseibium sp. 10G30-5. The sequence goes on along the minus strand of NZ_CM147918.1, from coordinate 2,790,437 downwards.
GGCAGCACGGCATTGCCTCGTCTGCGGACTGGTGCGTCGTATCGTCGTGGATCTGCTGAATAACGCCCGGAAAACAATTGCCGCACCGAGGACGACAGCCAAGCTTCCGGAAAACAGCTCCCGGCGTTGGCACTTTGCCATCCGGGTCCTGACGCATCTCTTCAGCAGTCTTGCGCAATTGCCGGTCCGACAGCACATTACAAGAGCAAACAATCATGAAAAGAGACCTGTTTGTTTCACGGTGATCAGCACTCTGGCATAATCAATTCAGCTATGCATAATTAAAGTGCCATCCAAGAGTCAACTTTTTATGACTCAAGACGTTCCCAATCAAGGCCCAAACCGATGAAAAGCACATCTTCTGCCGACGAACGACGCACTCTGGTCCTGACCGGAGCGAGCCGTGGCATCGGTCACGCCACCGTCAAGCGCTTCTCCGCCGGGGGCTGGCGCGTGATTACGTGCTCTCGTCATCCTTTCTCAGACAAATGCCCATGGCCGATGGGCCCCGAGGACCACATTCAAGTGGACCTGTCAGACCCGGACAGCCTTCTGTCCGCGATCGAAGACATCAAGGAGCGCCTGGAACCGCACGGCGGTCGACTGGATGCGCTGATCAACAATGCGGGCATCAGCCCCAAGGGCCCCAAGGGCGAGCGTCCCGATCTCGCTGACCACTGAGATGTCCATGTGGCATGACGTGTTTCAGGTCAATTTCTTCGCGCCCATCATGCTGGGTCGCGGCCTGTTTCAGGAATTGAAAAACACCCAGGGCTCTATCGTCAACGTCACGTCAATCGCCGGATCACGCGTCCATCCATTTGCCGGGACGGCCTATGCCACCTCGAAGGCAGCACTCTCGTCGTTGACCCGCGAAATGGCAGCCGATTTCGGACCGCACGGCATTCGTGTGAACGCCATTGCTCCGGGAGAGATTGACACGTCGATCTTATCGTCAAGGCACAGAAAAAATCGTCGAAGGCATCCCCCTGCGCCGTATGGGCCGGCCCGATGAGGTCGCAGAAACAATCTATTTCCTTTGCACGGCCTCGTCGTCCTATGTCACCGGGTCCGAAATCCACATCAATGGCGGCCAACACGTCTAGGCCTGTGGAAAACCTACAAACCACCTAAACGTTTTCAAGCCGACGCTGGTCTCCAGACGTCGGCTTTTTACTGTAAATCTCACCAATACTCTTTAAAAATCAAACATATCTTTCACCCTTCCAGCACTCAACAAGTCAAGCGGAGGCATTAGACTCACGAAGCCGGGCACCGACCCACCTTAGTGATTCCAAGAGGGTTTTCCGATGATCATGAAAACTTTAGAGAACAGAAGTGACTGAAGTTAATCTCAGATTCACTCGTGATCGACACTTTTACTCATAACAGTCAGGCACTCTTTGGTCGGAGCTCATTCATGTTGTCGGTAAAACGGTTTTTCACGAACCTGCGAATTGTTCTAAAAGTTTGCGGAGGTTTCGGCGCAATTCTGCTTCTTTTGGCCGTTGTCGGCGGCGTTGGTCTCTTTGCCATGTCAGGTGTGTCCAAACGCACCAACACCTCGGAAATGGCGACCCAATCGCTTGTGGACCTGCAATCGGCGATGGCCGCGCAAAGCGCATTTCTAAGCCAGCCTTGCCAAGACACATCTGCAACGACCACCGCAGCGCTTGAAAAGCTGGGCAAGACCCTGAGCACCTTGCGTCTCAACATCGACAAGAGCGCACAGGCTGAACTCGCTACGACCCGCGACCTGGCGACCCAGCTTGAAAATAATTTTGAAAGCTTGAGCAAGACCGTCATCGACCAGCGTGCCAGCTTGAGCGAATTGCTCGATTCGGCCTCGCAACTCAGCAAGCTCACCGCAATGGTCAGCGATACGGCAGCCAAAAAACAAGAAGAGGCTGTCTCCGAAGCCAAGGGCGCGCAGGAATTGCAGAAGGTCGCCCAAGCGGCTGAACAGAACCTGTCGCATATTCAGAAAACCATCGTCGGCCTCGACAAGCGCTTCGGAACATTTGGCAGCTACAACGAAGCCGACATGACGGCTGACGTTCAAAAGAAAATCATGGCGGACATCAAGTCGATGCAGGACACCGTCAAGACTTTGAACGGTGAACACCTCGACCTGTTGAAGTCCATCAACTTCAAGGGCATTGCAGACAATCTGGCTAAGCTGGCAACAACCCTGCCAGACATGTTGACCGAACATAACTTCTTTCAGAAGAAGACCAAGCAGCGCCAGATCGGCACCTTCATCACCATGGTGAAGACGGAAACCAATGCAGCACGTCTGATCGCTTTTGAGAAGATCAACAGCGAGTTGACCAAGGCTGTCGGTGCCGAAAAGCAATTGACCCTGATGTCCTCGCTTGATCATCAGGCAGGCTTGGCCGCGCGCTACACTGCGGCAATCCGTGCCGACATGATCTCGTTCCTTTATTCCCCGAACGGCGCGGACATTGCAGGTATCGAAAAACTGACATCCAACCTGTCGGATGCAGCAACCGCACTGTCCAACACACCGAACTTGCCGCAGGACCTGACCAAAGACATCCAGGCCATGCCGGCGCTGATCACCAATTTCGGTGACGTGTTCAAGAAGCTCGCCGCATCCCGCGAAGCGGTAAAGGCCAAGATCGCGCAGAACGATACCGCGCTTCAGACCCTGAAGCATCAGATCTCCAACATCGTCTTTGCACAAGGGGCCGCAACACGGACTGTTTCGCAGACCGCTTTCTGGGCCATCTCGATCGCCACACTTGGTGCACTGCTGGTCGGCGTTCTGGTCTGTTTCGGCCTGACCCTGCTGATCTCGCATCCGGTAACCCGGATCACCGCAATCATGGACCGCCTCGCTGCCGGCGACACGGAAGTCGACGTCATCGGTCAGGATCGCAAGGATGAAATCGGTGCCATGAGCCGAACGGTTCAGGTGTTCAAGGACAATGCCATTGAACGCCGTGAGCTTCAGGCGGCGGCCGATGAAGATCATCAGCGCCAGCAGAAGCGTCAGCAGCAGATTGAAATGCTGATCAACACTTTCCGCGAGGCATCCGCCAGTGCCTTCTCGACGGTCGATGCCACTGCGCACAGCCTTGACGAGACCGCTCACTCGCTGACGGAAATTGCCAAGCAGAGTTCCTCCCACTCCTCGCAGACGCTGGAAGCCACCAACACAGCGGCACAAAGTGTGCAATCGGTTGCCGGTGCGACGGAAGAATTGGCGAGTTCCATCGGTGAAATTTCTCGCCGTGTGAGCCAGACAAGCGACGTCATAGGCAGAGCCACAAGCGGTATGCATGCGACCAACGAAAAGGTCACAGGCCTTGCCGATGCGGCCACCAAGATCGGTGAAGTGGTCAGCCTCATTCAGGCGATCGCCGAACAGACCAACCTTCTGGCCCTGAACGCCACCATTGAGGCAGCGCGTGCAGGCGATGCCGGTCGTGGCTTCGCAGTTGTTGCAGCAGAAGTGAAAGAACTGGCCGCACAGACAGCCAAGGCCACTGAGGAAATTTCCAGCCAGATCACTGCGATCCAGCAGGCGACAAAGGGCTCGGTGGATGCGATTTCCGAGATCACCAGCGTCATCGAGGAGGTCAATGACTACGCCTCCGGCATTGCCGCCGCAGTGGAACAGCAGGGCGCCTCAACCAACGAAATTTCGGAAAACGTTCAGATGACGGCGCGAAGCACCAATGAAGTGAGCGCCAACATGGGCAACCTGTCCAATGCGGTCAATCAGACGAGCCAGTCGGCCAGCATGGTTCTGACAGCCTCCAACGACCTGACCTCACAGACAGAACTGCTCAAGTCCGAAGTCGAGCGTTTCCTGAATGGCGTGACCGCCGCCTGATCAACGCAGGTCGCTTTCAAAAACCAAACAAGGCGCGGACAATCAATGTCCGCGCCTTGTTTGGTTGGGCATCATGGTCGCCGGTTTCAGCGCAGAACAGCCAGCACTACGATAATGATGGCGAGAACAATCAAGCCCCACATATAAGGCCCACCCAAGAACCCGCGTCCGGCTGCCACCTCGATTTCCTGTTCCGTTTTTTCGATTTCGTCGTCAACCATTACGGATCTCCTTCCGTCACTCTTGAGTGTGAAACGGCATGGCGGGAAGATCGTTCCCAAAGCGGGGCCAAACAACTCTCTCCTCAGCCTCTTGCGCTTTGCCAAGCCTCAAGAAAGACTGTGTCTTGTGTTGACCCATTGCGTCACTCAGATTAATGCGAACAGCAACATCCCTCCGTTTAATGAGAAAGCAGACCCTTGTCGAATTCCTCGGCCCCTCAAAAGATCTTCCAGTTCGCGGAAAAGCCCCCCTCTCGCAGTGGCCGGTCATTCTGAAAACAGAGGGCTGGGAGGATTACCGCCTGCTCGATATGGGCGCGGGCCGCAAGCTGGAACGCTATGGGCGCTTCACTGTGGACCGCCCCGAACCACAGGCCATGGGGCAACGCCGCCTGAGCGACAAGCAGTGGAACCGTGTCGACGCGATCTTCACCGGCGATACCGATGAAGAAGGCCCGGGCCGGTGGAAATTCAAAGGCAACACGCCTGAAGCCTGGGAAATGGGCTATGGCGCAGCCAAATACGTTGGTCGTTTCATGTCCTTCCGCCATGTCGGCGTCTTCCCCGAGCAGGCCGCCCATTGGGACTGGGTCAGCGAAAAGGTGCGTACCCACCACGCACAGCCCGAGAGCCGCCAGCTCAAGATCCTCAACCTGTTCGGCTACACCGGCACTGGCCTCTTTGCTGCCCGCCGCCGACGGCGCACATGTCACCCATGTCGATGCATCCAAAAAAGCCATCACTTACGCGCGGGAAAATCAGGAATTGTCGGGTCTTGAAGACAAGCCGATCCGCTGGATCTGCGAGGATGCGTCAAAATTCGTTGCCCGTGAAGTGCGCCGGGGAAGTAAATATGACGGCATCATTCTCGACCCGCCAAAGTATGGCCGTGGCCCAAAGGGCGAGGTTTGGGACATCTATGAGAGCCTGCCGGAAATGCTCGATAACTTGCGGCAGCTTCTCTCCGACGATGCTCTATTCATGATCCTGACGGCCTATGCCATTCGCTCCAGCTTTGTCTCCATTCACGAATTGATGGCAGAGACCTTGTCCAAGCAAGGCGGGCTGCTGGAGTCGGGCGAACTCGTCATCAGTGAAGAGGCCAGCCCACGGTTCCTCTCTACGTCCCTGTTTTCGCGCTGGAGCAGCCGATGAACACGCAGTCCTCCCCTCGTACCGGCTCGGTCAAGCAGGTCACCAGCCATTCGAACCCGATCGTCAAGGAAATCAAAGGGCTGGTCGCCCAGCGCAAGCACCGCGCCCAATCCGGGCTCTTTGTGGCCGAGGGACTGAAACTGGCAACCGACGCGATCAATGCCGGCTGGACTGTGCGCTATCTCGCTGTTGGCCCGGACGCGCGCGACAATCCCACCGCCCAGAAGGCCGCGGCCACTGCCAAGGCTCGCGGAGCTCTGATCCTGGAAGTCAACACGGCCGTTCTGGCCGCGATGACGCGCAAGGACAACCCGCAAATGGTTGTGGGGGTCTACGAGCAGAAGCTTGGCACGCCTGCCGATCTGCACAGGCCGGACAGCACCGTCTGGATTGCATTGGACCGGGTTCGTGATCCGGGCAATCTGGGTACGATCATCCGCACAGCGGATGCCGCGGGCGCCACCGGTATCATTCTGGTGGGCGATTGCACCGACCCTTTCGCCGTGGAAACCGTGCGCGCCACCATGGGGTCGCTGTTCCATGTGCCGATCATCAAGATGAGCAAGGATGACTTCCTGAAACTTGCCGCCAAATGGCCCGGTACGGTGGTCGGCACTCATCTGAAGGGGTCCGTCGACTATCGCGCACCAACCTATCGGCAACCATGCTTGCTGGTGATGGGCAACGAGCAGCAGGGGCTTGAGCAAGAGACAGCCGATGTGTGCAAAACACTGATCCGTATTCCGCAAGTTGGACAGGCTGACAGCCTCAATCTGGCCGTTGCCACCGGCATCGCCCTTTATGAGATCCGTCGCCCTCACCTCGAACTCTGACAGGTTGCAAATGCGTCTTTTCGTCTTCGGTGTCGGGTACTCTTCACGCGCCTTCATTGAGCAGGCGCGTCATCATTTCGAGTGGATCGGCGGCACGACCCGCTCTCAGGACAAGCAGGATCAATTACGCCAAGACGGCGTGGACGCGTTTCTCTTTGACGGAGAGACCTATTCCGCCGACATCGCAACCGCCTTGCAGCAGGCAACGCATATCCTTGTCTCCATTGCTCCAAACGAGAGCGGCGATCCCGTTCTCAATGTCTATGGTGACACACTCGCCGCCTTACCATTGCAATGGGTCGCCTATCTTTCGACCGTTGGCGTTTACGGCAATCACGATGGGGACTGGGTCGATGAGACGACACCCTGCAAGCCCGTTTCGAAGCGCTCCATCCAACGCGTCGCCGCAGAAAACAGCCTGGATAACATTTGCGCAGCAAACGCTGGCCCCGGTCGCGATCCTGCGTTTGTCCGGCATCTATGGCCCGGGTCGCAACACATTCGAGAATTTCAAAAAGGGCAAGGCCCGCCGTCTGATCAAACCCGGCCAAGTGTTCAACCGTATCCATGTCGCTGATATTGCTGGTGTGCTGGACGCGACACTGCAAGATCCGCAGACCTGTATTTATAACGTCACGGATGATCTGCCAGCACCACCTCAAGACCTCGTGACACATGCTGCCGAGTTACTTGGAATAGCGCCGCCAGACCCTGTTGATTTCGAAACAGCAGACCTCAGCCCGATGGCCCGTTCTTTCTATGGCGAAAACAAACGTGTTTCAAATCAGTGGGTAAAGACGCAGCTCGGATATAAGTTCACCTACCCGAATTACGTAATTGCCCTCAAAGAATTGTCAATTTCATACATTTGAAATCGAGTATTTTCGTGTAATTGTTATGTAATAATGCCTATACTATCGATATATATTCAAAATTTCAAATAAATTGAAGGTTTTTTATCAATTTCAAGCCATCCTTCAGCCAAATATCGAGAAGGCTGAAGACCATGAAAAAATTCTTGACTTGTCTGGCCGCGCTGTTGGCGATCGGCTTCGCACCCGTCGTCAACGCACAGGACGCCCCTCCCGCGCCGGATGCAAAGCAATTGATCGACGATGCAGTGATCGCCCACGTCAAGGATTGGCTGACTAACCCCATCGTCAAACTGTCGATCGACACCCAGAACCAGCGCCGTGGTGAACTGGATTCAGCCACCATCGACGCCTTGGACAAGCAATGGCGGGCCGAGCGCGAAAGCACGGATAAGCCGCTGATTGCGGCCACGCTGTCCGCTCCCTTGTCACTCTATCTGGTCCGTGAACAAGCCAAGAGCGTCGGCCTTTATTTCGAAATCTTCGTCATGGACAAGAATGGCCTCAATGTGGGCCAAAGTGCTCCCACCTCCGATTATTGGCAGGGAGACGAAGCCAAGTTTCAAAAGACTTTTTCGGTCGCCCCTGATGCGATTTTCATCGATGAGCCCGAGTGGGATGAAGATTTCAAGATCTGGCGTGCGCAGCTCAACATGACGGTCGCCGACCCAGATAGTGGCAAGGCAATCGGTTCAGCCACCGTTGAAATCAACCTGACAGAGCTGCAGCGCCGCAAGGCCTTCGCTGGGCAGAGTTAACGCAAGGGAATACGAGGAAAATCCGAATGTTGAACAATTGGTCCGTTACACGCAAAGGTGCCCTTGCCTTTCTCAGCCTTGCCCTGATCGCAGCGCTCGCAGGAGGTCTCTCGATCGTCAACGTTGCAGGGGTCATCTCCGAGACGCAGGCAAACGCCGAGATCAAGAAATTGACGACCGAGGCTGAAGACCTCAAACAAAATATCTTCTTGCAGGCACTAACATCGAAGAAATTCATGTTGACGGGCGAACGGGACGAATTGAACCGTTCGATCGACCTGAGCAAGCAGGTCAATGCTGAACTCAACACCTTGAAGAGCCGGATGGACAATGTCGCCGACACGGATGCGGCCGCAGGTCTTGCAGAGATCGAGATTGCCTGGAACAAATGGCTGGATGTTTTGGTCAACCCGCAATTTGAAAACATGCGCGACCCCAAGACCGTTGATCTGGCCCGGGCAATGGAACTGTCCCCGAACGCGACAGCCCTCCTGAGTGATGTTCTGGAAAAGACATCATCACTCGTGGCGACGCTCGATAAATACAGTCTTGATGCGACTGAAAGAGCCACGCGCGAACTGCGGAACATTCAATGGACAGCGATTGTCAGCTCCTTGATCATCGTCAGTCTCGCCGCACTCATGGGCTTCCTGAACTTCCGGCTTATCTCGCGTCCGTTGAGCACCCTGCGAGACATGACGCAGAACCTGACCAAGGGAGATACCAGCCCCAGAGACGAATTCGCCAAACGCAATGATGAGATCGGCGCCGTGGCCGCAGCGCTCGCCATTTTCCGTGATAACCTTATCAAGACCCGCCGCCTTGAGAGTGAGACAAAAGAACAGCAACTGCGGCTTGAAGTAGACAAGAAAGCCGAGCTGGAAAAGGTTGCGAGCGAATTCGAAGCAACAGTGATGAGCATCAGCAATGAAATGAGTGCAGCGCTCGATGAGTTGCAGACAAAATCTGACAACTTGTTTGAAATTGCGGACAGCACCAATCATCAAGCTGTGTCGGTCAGTGAAGCGGCTAATCAGGCAACCAGCAACGTCAATACCGTCGCCAGCGCAACCGAGGAACTGTCGGCCTCTATTCGTGAGATCAATGCTCAGGTCGGCGCGTCGTCCAATCTGGCGTCTGAAGCTTCCAACGAGGTGGAGCGCTCCAATCAGGCGGTCGCGACCTTGCAGAAGGTGGTTGCCAAGATCGGCGATGTGACAAACCTCATCAATGACATTGCCGAACAGACGAACCTGCTGGCGTTGAACGCCACGATCGAGGCTGCGCGCGCGGGCGAAGCAGGCAAGGGCTTTGCGGTTGTCGCCTCGGAAGTGAAGGCCCTGGCAGAACAAACGTCAAAGGCAACCAGCGATATCGAGACTTCCATCTCGGAAATGCGGTCTGCCGCCGATGACAGCATTTCGGCAACGGCAAGCGTTGCAGAAATGGTGCGTTCCATTGCCGAACGCAGTACCGAAATGGCCTTGTCGACAGAGCAGCAGAACGCCGCAACAAGCGAAATCGCTTCCAATGTCTCGGAAGCAGCGACAGGCACGAAATCAGTTTCCATGGCCATATCGGAAGTCAGCAGCGGCGCTAGCAAGACCGGCGTCCTCAGCTCCGAGATGAAAACCTCTGTCGAACAGTTGCATGGCCGCTCCATGCATCTGCAAGAGGCCATGAGCGACTTCCTGCAAAAGGTGCGCCGCGCCGGATAACCCCGGCCCGCGCCAGAGCGCAATGCAGAGCGATGGTAGACAAAACCCCGCCCGATGAGATCGCGCGGGGTTTTCCGTCTGATTGCATGATCAGACGGAGGCCAACTTGTGCGATCTGTCATGAAACCGCATTGAAATTCCGGCATTTTCGCCAACAAAAGACGTCATGATATAAAACAGGTCACACGCCCCATGGAGCATGGAAATATCAAATGGTTCGACGATACCAGCGGGATCGGTGCCATTGAGCCGGAAGACGGCGACCACATCATCCGGTTTGAAATGCAAGCAGGTCCCACACATCACCCTCGGCTGCGCGAAGGCCAGCACGTTGCCTATGAGACGGGACTGGAAGATGGTCGTCTCGTCATTACTGAGCTAAAAATCCTCTAGTCTTATTGAAGCGCATAGCCTCAAAGCGGCTCCTGTAACGCAAAAGTTGTCACGCCGCAGTGTCGCGCTTCTCTACGGAATAGTCTCCATAGGACAAGTCTCAAGTCCTGATGCTTTTGCCGATGCTAACAAGCTGACACGCTGCCTTTCTAACAGGACGGCATGCCATTGACCGGCCAAATTCACCTTTCGTTAAGGCGAACTTCTGACCCTGCGTCAAACGACCGTTTCAGGACGAAAGGCACAGGCCATGGACTTGAGCATCCAGACGACAACGCAAAACAGTAGCATTCTGACTGCGTCGCTGGCGCAATCCAGTCAGAGCAACCCAGATGAGAGTGACGCGAACGCAAGCAGCTCGCCCGCTGGTGATGTTTTGGAGGCAGCCTCCAAGAAAGCCGAGGATGATGCAGTGGTCATCAAAGCGTTGCAGGAAGCTGTCGAAAAAGGCAAGGCCGACAGTGAAGACACTGACGGGGACGACGACGATCTGGCCAGTGTCTCGGATTATCAGGACACCGCCAAGAAGCTGAAGTCGGCGCTGGGCCAAACCGACCAGAGCGACACAAGCAGCACGGCCGCGAACGTCTCTTATGAGAGCGCCAGCATCTCGACCACAACGATTGAGGGTGAAATCAACGGCACCGACATCTCGGCGCAATTCGTCTCGATCGAACGCGCCTCTTACAACAGCAACACCGGCCTTTCGGTGCGCACGGCCGATCTTTCGAATATTTCGGCGGCCAACGACCACAGCAGCCTGAGCTATCAGAGCGCATCTGTCAGCTCGCTTTATGCGGGCACCGGCAACCAAATCGGAAATCTGATCGCCGGCACCGCTTGATCATTCACGCAGGCAAAGCGTAATCAGGCTTTTTTCAGATAGGCAGCAAGGATGTCCTTTGCGGCCTTCAGATCCTTGCGATGAATCATTTCCGTTACTGTGTGAATGTAGCGCGTGCCCACGACAATACCGACAGCTCGCGCACCTGCCGCGGCCTGCTGGGCTGCAGCCCCGTCCTGACCGCCAGCCTTGAGCATAGTCCGCTGGAAGGGAATGCTTTCCTTTTTCGCCAGCGCTTCGATTTCCTTGACCAACTCACGATCGGCAATGAAACTGCTGTCCTTGACGTGCAGGCCAAAGCCCTCCCCCTGCTCGGTGGTGCGATCTTGTTCAGGTACACCCGGCGTGTCGCAAGACAGGGTCGTATCCACGCCAAAACCGATGTCAGGCTGGATGGCAAAAGCCGCCGTACGCGCACCGCGCAGACCGACCTCTTCCTGACAGGTGAAGGCAACGTGGATTTCGCATGTGTGCTTGGTCTTGCCCAGCGCCCGGATCACTTCAATACCAAGCCAGCAGGCAATGCGGTTATCAAGAGCCTTGGACACGATCTTCTCGCCAATCTCGATCAGCGGCTCATCCATGGTGACCATATCGCCGTACCTGGATCTTGTCCTTGGCGTCTTCCCCCAGCCCCGTATCGACGATAAATTCCGTCGGCTCCGGAATTTTCTTGCGTTCTTCGGGCGATGAAATGTGAATCGGACGGCCACCGGGGTTCATCACCCCCTTGTAGTCGCCGTCATCTGTGGAGACGAGCACGCGACGCGAAAACAGGTTGCGCGGATCAAAGCCACCAACCGGCTGAACATAGAGAAAGCCCTTGTCGGTGACATGCGACACCATGAAGCCGATCTCATCCATGTGACACAGCAACATGACTTTCTTGGCGGGAGCACCATCTTTGGTCTCCTTGCGCGCGTCACGGCGACACAACAACGAGCCCATGGCATCGACTGTCACTTCGTCAAACAGACCTTCAACTTCCGAGCGGATCAGATTGCGAATGCGGTGCTCATGGCCGGGAACCCCCGGAGTTTCGCAAAGGCGGCGAAGCAGATCGATATTCATGACGTGTCCATTACCTTAATGACTGATGGTCTCCAGCCTAGCGATTGTATCCGGTTTGGAAAAGGCCCTTTGCTGAACTCGGTTTGTCTCGTCCCGTGATCACAGCAAAGCCCGTGTGCGTCGCAAGTTGCATTTTCTGACAGCCCCTCTCGACCCGTTTTCCCCACAGCTTCACAGGAGACTGAATGCACCTGCCCCGGGCGTGTCGCAATTCCCCGACAGGATGAGGATCTGCTCGGTATTTTCCTGCGCAGGTGTTCGTGCGTTCCAGACTAACGAGAGTTCCATGGCTCGACAAAAGCGTTTGATCCTTTCCATCGATGGAGGCGGTGTTCGCGGCCTCATCCCCGTTCGCATCCTTGAAAGTCTTGTGAGCCGTCTCAACCGGCAAGGCATCCAGATGCCATTGCATGATTGTTTCGACATGATCTGCGGCTCCTCGACGGGCGGCTTCACGGCCGCTGCATTGGCGGCGCCACAGATCCCACCAAGGCTGAAAGGCAAGACGGGCATTCCGTCCACGCCCCTCGCCGACCTGCGTCGTTTTTACGAAGAACAGGCCCGTGAAGTCTTTGACCCGTCAATCAAACGTCGACTGGTGCGCATGGTCTCCAATCCGTTCGGGCGTTTTGACGAAACGTATAATGCGCGCGCACTGGAACGCATTCTCAAGGCGCAATTCGGCTGGACAGCGATGAGCAGTGCCATGACCCAGCTTGTCCTGACCGCCTATGACATTGAAGCGCGGCGCTCGGTTGTCATGACCAACGGGCATGCGGATGCCGGGCAAATCGACAATAATTACTATCTCTGGCAAGCCGTCAGAGGCACGACCGCCATGCCGTCCTTCTTCGAACCGGCCCGCGTTGAAAATCTGGCCCGGCACAACGAACACTTGCTGGTCGATGGCAGCATCTTCAACAATAACCCGACATTGACAGCTTATGCCGAAGCTCGGCGTCTTGGGTGGGCCACCGAGGACCTGGTGATCCTGTCGTTGGGAACGGGGCATGCAAGCGACCGCACCTTCAGCTATGAGCTGACGACCGGATGGGGCGCCCTCGGCTGGATCCAGCCGTCAAAACAATCACCGCTTCTGTCAATTGTCACAGACGCTCAGGCTCAAACGACAAGCAGGCAAGCCGAGCTGATGTTCGCTGATCTGGGTAATGTGGACTATTTCAGAGTGGATGGAGTAATCCCGGGTCATTGCGAAGCCATGGACAATGCGCGCCCGGGCAATATCATGGACCTGAACAATGCCGCAGACCGAATCATTCGCACCGAAACCAGAACGCTCGATACAATCGCCGAACTGGTGGCGGACAACCTGACCAGCATCTCTCAGGCGGCGTAAGGTACGAACGGTGCCTGCAGCACCTGCACGACAGAGAAAGCGTGTCGCCGTGATCCATGAAATGGCGAGCACTGCAGCGCTGCAGAACAAGGCCTACATTTGGTAGCTTTCATGATGACACTCATCGACCACCACCCGAGACGACGTCTTGGCCTTGTATGCGCCGTATTCGCATCCAGCGCCTTTCTGTCCGCCTCCGCGACCTGGGCGCAAGCCCCTGTTCCCTCTGCCAAGCCGGGTGATCAGACGACAACCGTATCTGCTGCGGGCTCGGTAAACGGGCCTGTTCCCGTACCGCAGGACAAACAGGACCAGCCGGCAAGCCGCATAAGAGCTCCCAAGGTATCGCTGACACATCTAGATTACACCCGTCCCGCCAAGGACTATTTTGGTGCCGCCCTGCTGCCGACAAAGGCATCGGCTCGCCCCATCGGCTCTTATGCCAAGGGCTGTATGGCCGGTGCCGAGGCTCTGCCCGCAGATGGCCCAACATGGCAAGTCATGCGATTGTCGCGCAATCGCAACTGGGGTAATCCGGTATTGATCAACTACATCGAAGCATTGGCGCATGATGCCCCTGCCCTTGGCTGGAACGGCCTGTTGATTGGCGATATGTCCCAACCGCGTGGCGGCCCCATGACCTCCGGCCATGCCAGCCACCAAATCGGACTGGATGCAGACATCTGGTTCACGCCCATGCCGAAAAATCGCATGAGCTACGAGGAGCGTGAGAAACTGTCCGCCGTGTCACTGGTCAAGCTGCCTCTGGATGTGAAGGGCGCCGACCGCTCGGTCGATCCTTCCAAATGGACCCCGGCAGCCGCACGTCTCGTGCGTCGAGCCGCGCAGGACAAGCGCGTTGCCCGCATCTTCGTCAATCCGGCAATCAAAAAGGAGCTGTGCTCCTGGCAGCGCGGCGGCAACCGTGACTGGTTGCGCAAGATCCGCCCATGGTGGGGTCACACCAGCCACTTTCACGTCCGCCTCAATTGTCCGGTCGGCAGCACAAGTTGCAAGCCTCAGGCGCCCCCACCTCCGGGCGACGGATGTGGCTAAGGCTTTGACCTGGTGGCTCTCCGACGAGCCTGGGTGCCCAAGGATCCAACCAAGCCACCGGTCAAGAAAAAGCCAATGCCCTTGTCCGCTCTACCAAGGGCTTGCACACAGGTGCTCAAGGCAAACTGAACCACTGGAATAACGCAGAACAGGCTCCGCTTCTCCGGGCCAGCACGGGAAAGCGGAGTTTTATTCTGAAAAAGACTGCCGCAAGCAAGAAAGACGAGATTTTGCCTGTCCTGGCGTCTTTGAGTTTTGCTGGTTCAGTGGTAAACGGGCGGAATGACGACCAAGAGCCTCTCCACCATACGCAACTTCTCCATCGTGGCGCACATCGACCACGGCAAGTCCACTCTTGCCGATCGGTTGATCCAGATGACCGGCACGGTGACAGACCGGGAAATGACCGAACAGCTCCTCGATTCCATGGATATCGAGCGCGAGCGTGGCATCACGATCAAAGCGCAAACCGTGCGCCTGATCTACAATGCCAAAGACGGTCAGCAGTATCGGCTGAATCTGATCGACACCCCGGGCCACGTCGACTTCGCCTATGAGGTCTCCCGTTCGCTCGCCGCCTGCGAAGGATCGCTGCTGGTGGTCGACGCCAGTCAGGGCGTGGAAGCGCAGACCCTGGCCAACGTCTATCAGGCCATCGACAAGGACCATGAGATCGTTACCGTTCTCAACAAGGTCGACCTGCCTGCCGCAGAGCCTGAGCGCATCAAGGAACAGATCGAAGACGTCATCGGCATTGACGCTTCCGAAGCCTGCATGATCTCGGCCAAGACCGGTTTCGGCGTCGACACTGTGCTCGAAGCCATTGTTGAAAAGCTTCCCGCTCCGGTCGGAGATCCGGATGCACCGTTAAAAGCGATGCTCGTCGACAGTTGGTACGACACCTATCTGGGCGTCATGGTGATGGTTCGCATCATCGACGGTTCCCTCAAGAAGGGTGACAAGATCAAGATGATGGGCACAGGTGCTGCCTATGAAGTTGATCGGGTCGGCGTCATGACGCCGAAATTCCTGCAAGTGGACGAAATCTCCACCGGCGAGATCGGCGTCATTACCGGGTCGATCAAGGAAGTTGCCGACACACGTGTCGGGGATACCATCACCCATGACAAGAAGCCCTGTGCGCAGGCCCTTCCAGGCTTCAAACCTGCACAGCCGGTCGTGTTCTGCGGGTTGTTCCCGGTCGATGCCAATGATTTTGAAGATCTCCGTGCAGCGATGGGCAAGCTGCGCCTGAACGACGCCAGTTTCTCTTATGAAATGGAAACATCGGCAGCTCTGGGCTTCGGCTTCCGCTGTGGTTTACTGGGCCTGCTGCATCTGGAAATCATTCAGGAACGCCTTTCCCGCGAATTCAATCTGGACCTCATCGCGACCGCCCCTTCGGTGGTCTATGAAATGTCCATGACCGATGGAACCGACATCGAACTGCACAATCCGGCTGACATGCCGGACATCGTCAAGATCGATGAAATCCGGGAACACTGGATCCGCGCCAACATCATGACACCGGATGACTATCTGGGCAGCATCCTGAAACTGTGCTCAGGAACGTCGTGGCATTCAGGTTGATCTATCCTACGTCGGCTCACGCGCCATGGTGTCTTATGATTTGCCGCTCAATGAAGTGGTGTTCGATTTTTACGACCGCCTCAAGTCGATTTCAAAGGGATATGCCTCCTTCGACTATCAAATATCCGACTACCGGGCGGGCGATCTCGTCAAGATGTCGATCCTTGTGAACGATGAGCCTGTTGACGCGCTATCCGTGCTGGTTCACCGCTCGCAGGCCGAGCGTCGTGGTCGTGCCATGTGTGAAAAGCTGAAGGATCTGATCCCGCGGCACATGTTCAAGATCCCGATTCAGGCTGCTCTTGGCGGACGTGTAATTGCCCGTGAAACGATTGCCGCGCTGCGCAAGGACGTCACCGCCAAATGTTATGGCGGCGATGCAACCCGAAAGCGCAAGCTTCTGGAAAAACAGAAGGCCGGTAAAAAGAAAATGCGCCAGTTCGGCAAGGTGGAGATTCCGCAGGAAGCCTTCATCCAGGCGCTCAAGATGGATGATTGAGACAAAGGGACAGGAAAACTCCTGTCCCTTTTCCTTTGCCCATGACGTCACGCCTGCCAATCCACTATGACCAACCTTTCCGAGACATGATCGCATGAGCCTTGAAACTGATCTGATCGGCCGCGCCGGCACCGTTTGCGAACTCTGTGGCAGCCAGACGGATCTGGCACCCCTGCCCGTTGGGCCAAACGCCGACGGCGCGGCTGAGATGGCCGTGCTGGCCTGTGCCACCTGTCGTGCCCAGATTTCAGGAGAGTCCGACCTTCAGCCCCACGACTGGCATGGTCTGCAAGAAAGCGCCTGGAGCCAGGTGCCTGCGGTGCAAGTGATGGCATGGCGCATGTTGACCCGGCTCAAGACACAAGAGACGTGGGCGCAAGATCTTTTCGACATGATCTATCTGGACGAGGAGACTCTCGCCTGGGCTCAGGCAGATACACCCGAGACTGTTTCGGACGCCGTCCAGCACACCGATACGTATGGAGCGATTTTGGCGGCTGGCGACACGGTAACGCTGATCAAGGACTTGAAGGTCAAGGGAGCGAATTTCACCGCCAAACGCGGTACAGCCGTGCGCAATATTTCGCTGGTTGCCGACAATCCCGCGCATATTGAGGGCCGTGTTGAAGGCCAGCGAATTGTCATCCTGACGGAATACGTCAAGAAAGCCTGACGCCTTCGCTGCCGCCTCCAGAAAGATGGCGAGGCAACCTAGCCACACCAAGAGGTGATGTCATCGCTAAGGTTATATGTATTTGTGCGCCTTGACCCCCTTGGACATTTGACGTTAACGTTTCGTTAAGACATTTATTTTTAGCCGTTCTTGTTAGATAGACTGGGGGTCTGACAATTATGAGGCACGTATTCCGCCTGTTTTTGGCGCTTTCAACGTTCTTTTTCTATTTCCAAGCGGGATCTTCGACCCATGCTGGGGCAGATCTTCTGTTTTATTCCAGCCAGCACGGCATTGCGACAGGTGTCGACCATCTGTCTTGCGCTGAGTACAAAGAAATCAAAAGCTCTTACTCAGACGAAGCGCGCACGTCGGCACATCTCATTGCGCTATGGGTCAACGGCTACCTGTCCTCTGAAGAAGGCACGTCCTATCGTTTTGACCCGACATTCATTGACAGTCTGGACCAGTTGATCTGGAACGGTTGCGCGGGTCATCCGAACGACAGCATTCTGGCAGCCATCAAGAACGGATTTACGGATGGATCGCCGCTGACAAAAGCCTTGCCGGTGACCGGCGATCCCATGATCCAGCCGCAGTCTGCCACGCTGACGACACGGGATGGAAGTTTCGCTGCCGAGGGACAGGTAGCAACAACATCAAAGACTGTGGCGCATAAGATACTCGTCAAGGATCCCAAACTCGCCTGGGAACAGGAAGTGACGCTTTGGACCGCCGTGCAGACCGGCGGCTCGGCCGATGAATATCGCGCCTATCTTGAGAAATTCCCGGAAGGCACATTTTCAGGTGTTGCGAAGGCTCGCCTGCAACACATCAAGGCTACTGAGATCGCCACCCTTGTCACCTCCCCCTCGACGCCAGCCTCCGCTATGCCGACGCTTGCCGTTTCACCGGGGCCCATGAGAATAACAACAACATCAACTGACGCCAATCTCGTGCTGGCCACCGCACGGACTTCGACGACGACACCCACGGCGCCTGAAACCGCACTTCAGGACGGCTCACCCGCCACAGAAGGCGTTGTCCTTGCCCCCATGCTGCGTCGTGATCTGCAACGTCGACTGACAAAGATGGGCTTCAACACCCACGGCATTGATGGGGTCTTCGGACGACACACTCGCGCGGCCATCCGTGACTGGCAGAAAACCGTTGGTCTTGCGCCGAATGGTTATCTGTCGATCTCTCAGATCCACCGCATCACGGTGGACAGCGAGAAGGCAGTGCCACAAAGCTGAGGTCTGCACAGTCGAGGCGATTGCGGGCGAGGTCGTTCTGGACGGCCCCTCGCAGATCAACGCAATCTCACTTACGCGGGAAAGGCAGATCGCCCAGCGCCCGTAGATCCATGTTGCGCACCTCGGGCACTGCGAAAGGGTCCTGATCGTCGGACTGCCAATCTGCCTCAATACTCTTTTGCATCAACCGGCCCCAGAGTCGAACTATTGTTTTTCTAAAGTCTAGAACAGTGTTTTCCATGTTCGTAACATAGTTTTTTCAAAAGAAAATGAAATCGACATTGCCTCCATTCTAATTTAGCTTTTCTATATGAAAAACCTCAACCGAATCCATTTGAGCGGATTGCGGGCTGCTGAGACCGTTGGTCGGCTCGGCACCTTGAAGGCTGCGGCGGAAGAACTGGGTGTTACCTCCGGCGCTGTGAGCCAGCAGATTCAGAAAACCGAGCACCAATTGGGACTCGCCCTGTTCGAGCGCCACCCGAAAGGCCTGATGCTGACACCCGCCGGTCGCCTGGTTCAAGAGCGGTTGAGTGTCGGCATGACGGCCCTCTCCGAGGCTGTCGCCATGAGCCAGCGTGGGCGGGATGACACGTTGATCGTCTCAGCAGCCCCTGTCCCTGGCAGGCAAGTGGCTGGTCTGGAACCTGAAACGATTTTCACGGGCAAACCCCGGCATTCGTGTTCGGCTGGACTCGAATGCACGACTGGTTGACCCCAACACCTCCGATGTCGATGTCTGCATTCGGGTCGGCAAAGGGCCTTATCCGGCTGCGAAAGCTGTCAGGCTTATCCCGCAATATCTGTTTCCCGTGTGCAGTCCGGCCGTCGCAACGACATTGCGGAAACCAGCAGACCTGAGCAGCGTTCCCATCATTATCGACGACGGCCAGCCGGACCACTGGACGCCGTGGCTCCAACGAGCCCGACTGACACATATTCCGATCACGAGCGATATCAGCTTTTCCGATGCCGCTTTGTGTCTGGACGCGGCAATCGCTGGTCAGGGCGTATTTCTGGCATGCAGGATACTTTGGCGCAGCACGCCCTCAACGCGGGACAGATCGTCTGCCCTTTTCCCATTCGCTCAAAGACCGGTCAGTTCTACTGGATGCTGACCAGCCAGTTGGCGGTCCCCTCACGAGCGCAAAAGCTTTTCGCCAGCCTGGTTGAAAGAAGAACTCCCCAAAACGCTGATCACCAATATCGCATGGACCGATTGATGCGCCTGCAAGTCAAACAACAGACAGTCATGGCACAGGTTTGCGCGAACAAGCGCTTGCCATTCCGCCAGTCCCTTGTATGGTTCCGGCCATGATGATCCAGATGCAGCAACCAATGGACAAGAGCCAGCCATGGCCACGTGCACCGCAGAGCAGGCGCTCTGTCCGCATGACATTGACCTTTTGCCGCTTTCTGACCCGTCAGGGCCCCGCCTGCGGACGATTTATCGGGCTGGACGGCTGAAGCCTCACCCTCAGGTTTTGCAATGAAACCGCAAGTTTTGGCTTCCAACCGTTCCCTTGCAGAGCATTTCTGCTAAAAGACCCTTCGAATTCTTCTGATCTTCACTCGCGCCTTGCGCGCTGCATGACCTATTGAGCTCAAATGTCCGACCTGACAAACCTCGAAAACGACCTTCTGGCGGCGATTGATGCCGCCTCCGATGAAACGGCTCTGGAAGAGATCCGCGTGTCCGCTCTCGGCAAAAAGGGCAGCATCTCGGAGCAGATGAAAACGCTCGGCAAGATGAGCCCCGAAGAGCGCCAGACCATGGGCCCGCTGTTGAACGGCCTCAAGGTACGCATCGGTGATGCCTTGTCCGCCCGAAAGGATGTTCTGGCCGAGGCGGCTCTTGAAGCGCGTCTTGCCAGCGAAAGCGTCGACGTGACGCTGCCGTTGCGCCCCTCGCCGCTGGAAACCGGACGCATTCACCCGGTCAGCCAGGTGGTTGACGAACTGACGGCTATCTTCTCCGACATGGGCTTTTCCATTGCGGAAGGGCCGGACATCGAAACCGATGAGCTGAACTTCACCGCGTTGAACTTCCCGGAAGGCCACCCGGCGCGTGAAATGCACGACACATTCTTCTTCGACGAAAAAGAAGACGGCAATCGTCTGCTGTTGCGCACCCATACCTCTCCGGTCCAGATCCGCACGTTACGCGACACGCCGCCCCCTGTTCGTGTCATCTGTCCGGGCCGCACATACCGCTGCGACAGCGATCAGACGCATACGCCGATGTTCCACCAGGTTGAAGGTCTGGTCATCGACAAGGAAGCCCACTTCGGCCACCTGAAATGGGTTCTGGAAGAGTTCTGCAAGGCGTTCTTCGAAGTCAAAGACGTGAAGATGCGCTTCCGTCCGAGCTTCTTTCCCTTCACTGAGCCCTCCATGGAGGTCGACATTCAGTGCGACCGTTCCGGGGCTGAATTGAAGATCGGTGAAGGCAACGACTGGCTGGAAATCCTAGGCTGCGGCATGGTCCATCCCAATGTGATCCGCAATTGCGGCCTCGACCCGGATGTCTATCAGGGATTTGCGCCAGGGCATGGGCATCGACCGTATTGCCATGCTGAAATACGGCATGTCGGACCTGCGCGACTTCTTCGATGCAGACCTGCGCTGGATCCAGCATTACGGCTTCCGTCCCCTCGACCTGCCGACGCTGTTCGGTGGCCTGTCGAACTGACGCCTCAACGGATGGGCTTCAAACTCCCACCCATGTCTTGAAGATTTTGGTGTCCTGCGACACCGCTGAAACACAAAGAGCATCACGATGAAATTCACCCTATCCTGGTTGAAGGACCATCTGGAGACTGAGGCCAGCCTCGACGAGATCCTTGAAAAGCTGACACTGATCGGCCTTGAGGTGGAAGAGGTCACAGATCCTGCCGCCAAGCTTGCGCCCTTCCGCATTGCCAAGGTCATCAGCGCCGAACAGCATCCGAATGCCGACCGCCTTCAGGTTCTGAAAGTCGACACCGGCGACGGTGAACCCGTTCAGATCGTTTGCGGCGCACCTAATGCGCGCGCTGGATTGGTTGGCGTTCTGGGCCGTCCGGGCGATTATGTGCCGGGCCTCGACATCACCTTGTCCATCGGCAAGATCCGCGATGTCGAAAGCTTCGGCATGATGTGTTCAGAGCGCGAACTGGAACTGTCCGACGAACACAATGGCATCATTGATCTCCCCGCAGACGCACCGGTCGGCGAGAGTTTCGCCACATACGCAGGCGTTGATGATGTTGTCATCGAAATCGGCCTGACACCGAACCGCCCGGATTGCACCGGCGTCTATGGTATCGCCCGTGATCTGGCGGCCGCCGGACTTGGCAAACTGAAGGAGCGCGACCACACACCCGCGCCTGCTTCCTTCCCTTGCCCAACGTCCGTTACGCTGGACTTCGGCGACACGGATCCGCTGTGCAAGGCGTTTGGCCTGCGGCTCGTCAAAGGCGTCAAGAACGGCCCTGCCCCCAAGTGGATGCAGGACCGCCTGCGCGCCATTGGCCTGCGTCCGATCAACGCGCTGGTCGACATGACCAACTACATGACGTTTGACCAGGGTCGCCCACTACATGTTTTCGATGCCGCCAAGGTTTCTGGCAATCTTGTCGTGCGCCGTCGCCAGGACCGGCGAAGAAATCGCAGGCCTGAACGGCAAGAGCTACACGCTGGATGACAGCATGTGTGTCATCGCCGACGAAAACGGCGTCGAGAGCCTCGCAGGGATCCTTGGTGGCGAGGCCAGCGGCTGTGATGAAGCCACAACCGATGTGCTGATCGAATCCGCCCTGTGGGACGAAAACAACATCGCGTCCACCGGCCGCAAGTTGGGTGTGAGCACCGATGCACGCTACCGGTTCGAACGCGGAGTCGATCCAACCTACATGCTGCCGGGACTTGAAGAGGCAACCCGTCTGGTGCTGGACATCTGCGGCGGGGAAGCGTCTCAGCTCACCCTGGCCGGCGAAGTTCCGGACACCAGCACGACCATCGACTTCCCCTATGCGGAAGTGAAGCGGTTGGCTGGCGTCAATGTCACACCCGCAGAAATCAACGTGACGCTGCGCGCCCTTGGCTTTTGGCTGTCCGGCTCTGGCGATGTGGTCAAGGTGGCGCCGCCAAGCTGGCGACCTGATGTGCATGGCAAAGCTGATATTGTGGAAGAAGTCGTCCGCATCATCGGTCTTGACCGTGTTGTTTCAACTCCGTTACCACGACTGGGCAGCGTTGCGCACAAGGTGCTCACGACGACACAGTTGCGCCGCAACAAGGCACGGCGGGCGCTGGCATCGCGTGGCATGAACGAAGCCGTGACCTATGGTCCTTTGTTTCCAAAACGTTGGCAGAGACCTTCGGCGGCGGCCACCCCAGCCTGAAACTTGCCAATCCGATCTCCGTTGAAATGTCGGACATGCGGCCAAGCCTTCTGCCCGGCCTGTTGACCGCCGCCCAGCGCAATGCAGATCGCGGCTATTCGGATGTTGCCCTTTTTGAAATCGGGCAGGTGTTTGCAGGCGATCAGTACAGGTGACCAGCACAATGTGGCCACCGGCGTTCGTCGTGGAACGGCAAAGCTGTCCGGGTCTGGCCGCCATTGGTCACAAAGCGCAGGCTCTGTTGATGTCTTCGACGTGAAGGCGGATGCGCTATCCGCTCTTGCTGCGGTTGGCGCTCCTGTCGACAAGCTACAGGTCTTCACCGATGCTCCCGGCTATTTCCACCCGGGCCGCTCTGGCACACTGAAGCTTGGCCCGAAGAACACTCTGGCCATTTTCGGTGAAATCCACCCACGCATTCTGGCGCAGTTGGACATTTCCGGTCCGCTGGTGGCCTTCGAGATCTTCCTCGATGCCATTCCTCAGCCAAAGGGCAAAGGCGGCAAGTCCAAGGGAGCGCGCAACGTCTCTGACCTGATGCCCGTGCGACGCGACTTCGCTTTCGTCGTCAAGAAGGATGTTTCGGCAGAAACACTTCTGAAGGCCGCACGTGGGGCCGACAAGGCGCTGATCACCGACGTGACGCTCTTTGACGTCTATGAGGGCAAAGGCATCGGCGAGGACGAGAAGTCTCTCGCCATCGACGTGACGTTGCAGCCCCTCAAGAAGACCTTGACGGATGAGGAAATCGACGCCGTGGCAAAGAGGATCATTGCCACCGTTGAAAAAGCAACCAACGGCACCTTGCGCGGCTGATCCAGACGCATGCGTAACTGAAATTCTGCTCTCCGGGCACAGGCTGTCCGGAGAGCTTTTTTATGTATCGCGCCTCCTCACGACATAAGAATCGCTTAATCTGAACCTCTGTTTCGCAAGATCTGGCGCTGCCGTCGTGGACTCCGCCACGTTGTCTTGCTGTTCATACGAGGTCCGCCATGCATGACGTCCCCGCAGCCGAGAAAAGTGAGCATCTGCATGAAGCAGAGTTGACGGCGATCATTCGCGAAACTCCGGAAGTCATGTCTCTGCTAACGGCTCTGCGCGATCTGGGGCTGCCCGATGCCTGGGTGGTATCTGGAGCATTGTATCAGACCGTCTGGAACACTTTGACCGGGCGCCATCGCAGCCATGGCATCAAGGACTACGACGCGATCTATTTTGACGCCGACGATGCAAGTTACGAGGCTGAGGACGCAGTCATCCAACGGCTGGCATCTGCACTGCCAGAGCTTTCGGAGCGGATCGAGTTGCGCAATCAGGCTCGGGTTCACCTGTGGTTCGAAAAGCGGTTTGGTCATCCTTATCCGCAGTTGGCGCACGCGACGCAATCGCTGCTGAACTATGCCGCAAAAACCCATGCAGTGGCGATCCGTCTGCTGGACGAAGACACCTTTGAAATCTATGCCCCCTTTGGACTTGAGGCTATTTTCGCTTTGCGGCTGGAGCCTAATTCGACACTCGACAACTCAAAGACCTACAGCGAGAAAGGCACCCGGATGAAGGCGCTCTGGCCTGAGTTGACTGTGGTGCCCTAGCCAACCTGACCCCTTGCACCAAGGCAAGCGCGACACGTGTGGCCCCGCACTCTGCCCCTGCTTGTCGCGGACTTTTAAGGGTCTGATGGAGACACCAGGTGAAACCGCACAAGACCGCGCACGGAATTGCCCAGATAGAGCGCATCTGCCTTGGCAAGGTCGTCGCGGGTCAGATCCGCTTCAGCCACCAGATCGCGCTCCAGCAACCCTTCACGGAGCGTCCCCGGCAGCAGACCATGCCGCAACGCCGGGGTCAGCAGTTGCCCGCCTGTCTCGACAAAGAGGTTGGTAAAGCTGCCTTCCGTCAAGAACCCTTCTGTATTTTCAAAAAGGACCTCCTGAACATCATGAGCTGTGGCGCAGGCTGTCCGCGTATCGTCATAAAGCGTTCTGTTGGTCGTCTTGTGATATATAAATCTATTGGCTGCATCGATCTTGGGAGCGGCGATCAGAACCCGCCATATCGTGTCAGGAGATGTCGGCTCATAAGGTGTCGCCGTTATTTCAAGCGCGCCGTCGTCGCTCGTCAGGAGCCGCAAGCGATGGGGGGCCATCAAACCAGCGACCACCTCATCCAACCGTCTGTCAATCTCGGATCGCTTCAACTCAAAATCGAAATAGCACGCACTCGCCAGAAGCCGTCTCATGTGGCGCTCACGCAAAAGCACACCCTCGCCCGGTAGAAACGCCATTGTCTCAAGCAACTGGAACGGTTTTTCGTCCAGCCCCAGGAAGGCAAGTTTCAGTTTGCATTCGTCATACTCGGCCGTTGCGCCTGAATCATGCACAACACCCGAGCCTGTACCGGCACATCCCGTGCCATCATTCTTTAACACCAGCGTCCGGATTGCCACGTTGAAGCGGAAATCACCGGACGGCTCAATGTGGCCGATGGATCCGGTGTAAATGCCCCGTGGACTGGTTTCCAAAGCATGTGCAATCTGCATGGCGCTGAGTTTGGGCGCTCCCGTGATCGACCCACACGGAAAGAGGTGTCGGATCACCTGCGGAAAGCTAACATCGCTTTGAAGATCGGCTTCAACCGTAGAGGTCATCGTATAGAGACTTTTGTAGCGCTCGACCTCGCACAGGCCGGTGACTTTGACCGAGCCTGTCTGAGCGATCCGAGACAGGTCATTGCGCATCAGATCAAGGATCATGATGTTTTCCGACCGCTGCTTGGCATCACGAGACAGTGTGCTCAGGCACGCGAGAATCTTCCTGCGCCGTTTTGCCACGCGGGGCTGTACCTTTCATCGGGCGGGCGCGAAGTCTCTCCCCCTGACGCTCAACGAACAATTCCGGCGACAGTGAGAGCACCGCGCGATCCTGCACCTTCAGGAAAGCGGCATGAGCCACCGGCTGGGCGGAAAGAAGCTTGAGGAAGCGCGCTTCGGGTGGTCCTTCATGTGCAAACCGGGCTCGCATTGTCAGATTGACCTGATAGATATCGCCAGCAGCCAGATGGTGCTGCGCGCGATCGAAAGCGGCTTCATACGCCGCACATGACATGTCGAAATCGGCTGCCGACAAGTAACTTTCAAAAGAACCCGCTGCAGCCTGCAAAATCTGTTTGGCAGCGGGAATGTCAAGCTGGCGCGGTGGATTACGATAGACACCGAACCACCCGAGCAGATCGTCCTCACTGTAGGGTCGGGACTGGAACAAGGCGTGCAGTTTCGGCTCGAAAGCATATCCCAACTCATAAGCCAGAAAGCCCGCCAGATGAGCACCTGAACGACGACGAATCTCGATGGCTTCAAGAAAGGCATCAACCTCATCAAGACGACGGCAGCAGAGTTCCTCGACTGGCTCTTCAAAAAGCAGTGCCCTCTGCCCGTTCAGAACATCGAGCACCATCACAGATCCAATTGGAAGCCCTGGAGAGGTCATGCCATCCGTTGTTGTAAAGGTCAGTCGCTTTGCTGATCCGAAAGATCCAAGCGCAGCGCTGATGACACCCTCGCGCCCAAATGACAAGAGCAGACGTCCTTGATGTCGAGAATATGATCGGCCACCTCACATCGCGCGTCGCAGTGCCAGCAGCTAATGACAGGCAACCTGCTCAGGAGACCCTGGCAGCGACCGTGTTTTGGTCTGGCGCTTCGCGTAATTGTCGCAACCGGTTCATGGCGGCCCTCGCTCCGCTGGCATGCCGCCCGGCATCCTGAAGGGTTTGACGTAGGATTATGGTGACCTCATCGCGGGTTGCCAGCACGTCGGCAATCGCATGACTGTCGACACTGACATGCTCAACATCACCAACCACCGTCTGAATGACATCCAATGCAGCAGTCGTTTGAGCCTGAATGTCACTGATTTGTCGTGTAATGTCTTCCGTCGCCTTTGAGGTTTGCGCAGAGAGAGCCTTGACCTCGCCTGCAACAACCGCAAATCCGCGTCCCGCGTCTCCGGCCCGCGCCGCCTCGATGGTGGCGTTCAGCGCCAGTAAGTTCGTTTGATCGGCGATCGCCTTGATCAGCATGATGACCTCGCCAATCTTGCCCGCTGCCTGAGACAGCACAGCGATTTTTTCATTGCTGAGACGCGATGTTTCTGCCGCCCGATGTGTGACATCCTGCGCCGTCGCATTTCGGGAAGACACCTGCACCAGCATTTCGATCAACCGTTCGGCTTCGCGGTGCACATTCTCAAAGGAGGTGGCGGTCTCCTGAAGCTCAACGTCGATGTCCTGCAAAGGCTCGTGCAGCACTCTGGTGATGTCCGCAAGAGAAGGGGCTTTGGCTGCCATGAAACCGGCCGGCGACGCAGCAACACCAGTAGACGGCACCAGCGCCACCTGTGTTTTCGTATCGCGCTCCTGAGGCTCTCCAGACGTCACAGAGCGCTGGCCTGACTGCACAGCGAAAGTCTTTTGCGCGGCGAGCTCTTCCTGCAAGGCGCGCACCTTGTCTTCCTCCGCCTGAAGGCGCTGCCTGAGATGCGCAAGCTGCGCGTCCTCCGTCGGTGTGGGTCTGGTCTCTGCCGATGATTGTGCTTGATGATCAGCGCCTTGCCCCAGCAAGATAGAAGCCTCTTGCTGTTCGCTCAGTTGAGCATAGCCCTGCAACATGGCAAGCGCTCTGGAGGCCACGAGGCCAGCCACTGCGATGGCACCGAAAATACCAGCCTCCGACACCGACCAGACTGCAGCAACCGTTTCTTGCGCACTCGGTGCGATGACCAGAGCAACGGCAAGCGCCAAGAGGACCACACCGCTATAGGTGGCGAGCGCTCGGCCATCTACCCACCCCAGTACGAGAGGCAGGGAAACCAGCGCAACGACACCCGGCACCAATAAAAAACTGACACCGCTCAAAGGCACAAAACTCGTTAGACCCGCTGTGTTGAGAGACAGACCGAGCAACACAGCGATCAACGCCAATGCGAGAGACAGAAGAGAGGCGGTCGCCTCGGCGCAGCAACAGGACGCAACCATGCCATCGTAGCGCCAGCACCAATGAGCAGCGAGAAACCTGCAAGCAGCAAGACCGCTGGCTGATCCGCCCAGACGGCCAGCCCCCCGGAGCCGCCGACCTGCGCCCAAAGAACGACCATGAACCAGACGGCAAAACTGGTCTCCCGTTCCATCTGCGAAACGCCCCGCACGCCCTCTGCTGCCATCCTGCGATTTCCTGCAAAATTCGAGATCTGAATGATGCCCACATGCCTCAATTGCCAGGACTTGCCAGCAATGAGCCCGTAAAGCGGCACACATTTCCCGATCTACAATGGAAGAGGATGATTAACGCAGTGTAACGATCCACGCCATTTGGCGGCAGACACATAGACCATTTGCGCGTCAACTCAAAAGTCCCCTGTCTTTCAGGGCAGGCTGGAACGACCGGCTGACAGGGACTTCGACTTCATTTTCGAGCAGCACCACAACTCTGCCCGCACGACGCTCGACCTTGCGGATCGCCGATTGCGCCACCCAATACGACCGGTGCACCTGGAAGCCCGCGGCAGGCTCCGTTTCGCCGATAGCATCCTTGAAGCGCAACAACAGCAAATGCCGTCCCTGATCTGTTGTCACCTCGACGTAATGGTCGGTCACAGAGAGACAGACCAATCGGCCTCGCTTTTCTATCGGCAGGCGTGTGATCAGACGCGGCATAGAGGTCTCCGGCTCATCCGACGACCGCTCCGGCGACACAGCGCGCTCCGCCAAAGGGCCATTCCAAAAGGCAATCACCGCCACAATGACCATTGTCACGCTGAACGCATAGCTCATGAGCAACATCGATGGCGCATGGCCCGTCCCTTGCACAGTCTGCATCAACCGATCCAGCCCCAGCACGACAATGGAATTCAGCAGCGCCGCGCTGAGGCAGGACAGAGTGATCTGCAAAACTCTGGTCCCACCGCGACGCTGTATCACGGTTCGGCACCAATGCGCGGCAATCGAGGCCGCACAGAACCCGCACACCGCCACGGCTCCCCAATACACCAATCGCATGACAAACCCCATGCTTGCATAGGTGCGAAACGGGCCGGACAATGCCAACAGGAACACGATGCCGCATAACCCCAGCCAGATTCTGGGACTACGGAAATCAGCCTGCAATTCACGAAGCGCCAATTGCAACGCCGTGTCATTCACGAAGTTTCTCTGCGGTTCCTTCACCGACACTTGCCCGTTTTCCTCGTTCATGGCGATGTCCGCCCAACATGGTCAAGGCACCTTGCTTGGTATTGCTGATGCCTGAAATTGCGGCCTGAAGCCGACGCCTGAAACACGTCACTAGCGAAACGGACACGACCATGCAAATGCTTCCGAAAATCCTCCTCGGCACACCCTTCTGGGTCTGGCTCATTCTGGCCTACCTCGTTTTCCGAGGCGTGAGCGCAACACGATCCCGGACAGTTCCCCCGCTGAGGCTGACAATCCCGGCCATCGCGTTCAGCCTGCTGGCGCTCTACCGGCTGATCGAAGCACATTTCGCCCTGCCACAAGTCAGCGGACTTCTCATCGGTGTGCTTGCAGGGTCTGGACTTGTGCATTCTTTGCCCCAGCTGTGCGCCTCAACTGTCACGCCGGAGGGCAAACTCCGCCTGGAGGGCGAGTGGCTGTCATTCGGCCTTTTCATGCTGGTGTTCTGGGTCAATTATGTCAGTCACGTGCTGGTTATCGTTGCACCGCAGATCGGCCCATCCGCTGGACTGGGTTTTGGCTATTCGCTAATCAACGGCCTGTCCATCAGCATTCTCGTGGTTCGCACTCTCGCCCATATCCGAAAGCTTCACCACCAACAGCACCTTGCGTGAGAAGCTGATGCCTTCCCGAGCGACCGGGAGATGCCAAAGAAAAAGGCGGCTTCCGGCCGCCTCTTTCCATATAAGAGCAATCAATACAGTCGCATCAGGATGCGGGGGTTCAGCACCCCGATCGGGCAAGAGACACCCGTACCGCCAATGCCGCAATAGCCATTTGGATTCTTTGCAAGATATTGCTGATGATAATCCTCGGCAAAATAGAACGTCTCAAGCTTGCGAACATCTGTCGTGATGGGATCCTTGATGCCTGCATCGGCAAGAGCAGCCTGATAGGCTGTCTGCGAGGCTTCCGCCCGCGCCAGATCAGCATCATCGGCCACATAGAGCGCCGACCGATATTGCGTGCCCACATCATTGCCCTGCCGCATGCCCTGCGTGGGATCATGGTTCTCCCAGAAGGCTCCGAGGATGGCTTCCAATGACACGACCTTGGGATCATAGACCACCAGCACCACTTCGGTATGACCCGTGCGGCCGCTGCAGGTTTCCTCATAGGTCGGGTTTGGCGTCTGCCCTCCAGAATAACCGACAGCGGTGACATAAACGCCCGGCATCTGCCAGAATATCCGTTCAGCCCCCCAAAAGCACCCCATCCCCACAACAACCATCTCGAGGCCGTCCGGGTATGGCTGTGTCATCCGGTTGCCGTTGACGAAATGTGTTGGCGACAGAGGCAAGGCCGTGTCACGACCCGGCAAAGCCTCACCCGCATCTGGTAGTGACAATTTCTTGGTCAAAAGGCTCATGATCGACATGGTGTACTCCCTTTCGCAGGATAAGGCGCACTCATCACATTGCGTGCAGCCCTGAACGGCATTCATCTTATGGTCAAAGATGGGGCGTCACAGCAGATAGAACAAGGTGAGACGCTGTCCACCATGTGGGCAGGCTTTACACGCCACGGCGCACGCGCCCGACCGCGCCCCTTTTTTGCGGCGGGAATTTCTCAGACGAAAGAAACGTGGCGCTGGCGCCGGGCGTGGCCAATCCAGAGACACAAAGCCCCTACAGGCAAAACGCCAAGGCCCACACTGGCACAAGCAGCGCATGCTGCAACAGAGCACCAAGCCGGCCATGTTGCTGTAAAAGCCAGTCATGCGCCTGTGCAAGTGAGCCTGGCGACACCGCCTGCCAAAGTTCTTCCACATTCAGAAAAACAATCCGCGATTGTCCAATCATGGTGCTGCCGTCGGAAACAGCAACGATGATTGCCAGACCAAGCAGCAGGAACCCTGCACCGCGCAGGAGAAATCGGAAAAATGCAAACACAACGCTTCTCCAAACAACTCAACTGATTGGCCCATGACCCATGCAACGGCCACCGTTAGCAACGGACCATTTCCACCGCCTTTGAGCACCGCCAGACTGTGGCGTCATAAACGACTTCAAAAGGCCGGAGCAGATTTACCAAACGGCACCCTACGGCAGTTCGCCACATTCGTGCAGAGCACTACCACATTTTCGCCACATCATAACAGATCAAAAATGAAGCATTTCTGAAGCGAAAAATTTGAGGGCGCGTCGGTTGTTGCCCGGCTTGCCCGACGGCTTCATCCACAGGCGGAGGACTTGAACGAGAAAAGATAAAAGACATCTTGCACTTCGCTCATGCCTGCGTATATTGCGCCTCCATTAGGCGAGCATTTCGCCGGTACGGACAGGTGGCCGAGTGGCTGAAGGCGCACGCTCGGAACGCGTGTATACGGGCAACCGTATCGAGGGTTCGAATCCCTCTCTGTCCGCCAGATTTCCTTTTTGACTTCCTTAAGTTACTGATTTTAAAGAGTTTTATTTTTCGTGTGACCCGGAATGTGACCCGAAAATAAAACGGAATCCCGAGTTCCGGAAAACCCCATCTCCACGTACGACCCCTGATATTTGGTTGGCTTAACAGCGCAGCAGCGTCTCACGCTTTATTATCAGTCGCGATGTCATCGACAACTGACGTGCATCCGTCACGCAGTGAACCCACGCAACCGAGTTACTGCTTGCAGTCGCGCCACTTAAGGCGGTGCGACCACCGAGGGCATTTTGGCAAACCGACAAGCCCCGGAGGCTGTCAGTCGCGTAAGGCAGCCACTGCGCGAATTTCGACCTTGAGCTCCGGTCGGCTCAATCCGGAAATTCCAATGATCGACTAAGGCAGGAAAAGGGCTTTTTATGAACCTCTGTTTGGCCTCCATGAAGTCCGGAAGCGTATTTTCGATGTCCACATGATAACTGGTGACATCAACAAGGTCGGTAAAATCCAAGCCTGCGATTTTCAGCAATTCCTCAATGCGCTTTAATGCCCACTCCGTCTGATCCGCGACCGCGTCAGGAGCGCTTCCGTCCGGACGCGCTCCGATCTGTCCGGATATAAAGAGAAGTCCCCGCGACTTGACCGCTGGTGAGAACCCGTATTTTTCAAAGGCCGCGCGATAGCCTTCAAACATTTCATTCCCTTGCGGTATCTGGAGAATTTCAGACGTCACGAGTTCACCTTTCATTATAATTCCAAGTCGGAAGACCGCCATGCCAATCTCTGCTCATTGCTCCGCAAGGCTTACAGCCCGCACCAAGCAAAGAGTCACGGATTTTCCAGTCAACAGGTGCCTTCAAGCTGCGGGACAGTGTTATTCCTGCGCAGGTTCATGTTCCTGAGCGCGATACTCCACGCTGCGCAGGCTGTTCAGGGCCGACACGGTTCCTTCAGGACGCAGAGCAAGATCCGGTCTTATGGGCAGAAGAGCAAGTCGGCGCTCGTCTCCCGGCATCAGATGAAAATAATTATCCACGGAGCGGAATGCAGGATCGTCGACATGCACATGGTAGGCGGCAACCTCCGTGCGGATGACCAGAGACCAGCCCGTTGTCGCCTCCCCTTCGAGACAGACAGTGAGTCCCGTTTGGCGTCGCTGCGCCACCACATCGGACAACACATGAAAAGCGCGCGCCAGAACGGCGCCATCATCGCCCTCGAACCGCAGTGCGGTCACTTCATGCGCAGCAGGGCCAAACTTGTAGGCGTGGGTAAGATCAAAGAAGGCGCCGATCAGATCAAAGGCCGACAAAGCAAGAGCACCATGTGCGGGAACCTCCACCGGCTTACGACCTGTAACAACCGGCGTCGCGCCATCGCGCAGGCAACTCAGCATCAATGCGCCCGAAAGCGGCTTGTCCGTATCATTGATCAGATTGACCCCAAGTCCGTTAACGCCCTCATCCGTTATGCAGAGACGCAAGGGCCGGAAAGCCCGCTTCATGGCATACCAGACCGATTTGGGGCGACCGGTTGCGTCCACCGCCCCCCACCCGGCCCCGACGACAAAATCTCTCCAGAACAACGTCAATGCGCCGGAATTGATCGATCCCGGACGACGCCATTCATCAAGCGTACGCTCGAAAACCTCCGCGATGG
Organism: Roseibium sp. 10G30-5; assembly: GCF_055809635.1. Taxonomy (NCBI): domain Bacteria; kingdom Pseudomonadati; phylum Pseudomonadota; class Alphaproteobacteria; order Hyphomicrobiales; family Stappiaceae; genus Roseibium; species Roseibium sp. 10G30-5. The sequence continues at coordinate 2,757,622 of NZ_CM147918.1, read as the reverse complement.
CCGCGCGCGACAGATCAAGGTAACGCTGCGGGTTCTCCAGCCTGAGCGCACGGGCAGACACATCGAACAAAAGCTCGAGATAATGATCCCGAACATCTTCGAAATCCCAGGGCGATCCGGCATCGCGCGGGGTCCGCGCCTTCCAGTCGGGAGAGTGCAGAGAAACACCGGGCAAGGTCTGATCCAGCGTGACCGGTTCCGGGATATTGGCAAAGGCAAGGCACTCGCTGGCAAAGCCGACATCCGCGCGGCGGGCATCTTCCAACGGGCGACAATAAGCACCCACACCGTAGTAATGTGTCGGCCCACCCTCTGCGGTAAACGGCAGGCTGCCCCCACACGGCGACGAAGCGATCTGTACCAGATCCGGGCGAATTTTATCAGCAACCGGCACCACAATCTTCTCGAACCATGCTGTCGGATCGAGTGTCTGCGGCACCCCCATCATGGCGGCCTGTTGGGCGATTTCGCTCCCGCCACACAGCACCACCAGCGACGGGGAGCCTTGCAGGCGCGTCAGCAGGGACGCGACTTCTGCATCCAGTTCGGCACACCACGTCGCATCGCGGACAGGATAATCAAAATTGGCAAGCATGAGATCCTGCCACACCAAGATTCCAAGCTCGTCACACAGTTGATGAAACGCATCGCTTTCATACACAAAGGTGCCCGCGACACGCAGCATGTTGACGCCAGCCTCACGCGCCAACCGCAGATCAGGTTCGACGGCATCGCGTTGATCCGGCAAGCGCACCAGATCACCTGGGGTCCAGACCGAGCCTCGGCAGAAAATCGGCATACCATTGATCAGCAGGCGAAATGCGCGTCCGTTCGCGCCGCGATCCAGCCCCAGACTGCGAAAGCCAACACGCCCGAGACGTTGGGCCGGCTGATCCTCCATAACCACATGCACATCATGCAGCACCGGCGTTCCATGCGTGTGTGGCCACCAGAGAGCCACGTCATCGATATGAACCTGAGCGGCGAGATGCATCCCCTTGCCGGCAAGCAAGGCCTCAACGCCAGCGCAATGGACGTGCGCCTGCACACCTTCAGGCAAAGGACTATTCAATGTCAGGTCAACGAACAGCGTACCCCGTGTGCCTTGCACGTCTGTTCGCAAGCGCGTATCCACGATGGCGCAGGCTCCCCCTTGCGAAGCAAGCGGACCGGACGCCACAAGCCGATCACATCGACCGGCGGACACCAACCGGGCATATGACCAATCAGCGTCGTGCGCAGCAAGCGCAACCGCTGATCATCCATCATGCGCGGGCGCCATCGTGCCCGAGGCCCTTTCAGGGTTTCAAGATACCGTGTGAGACTGCGAAAGACGACGAACAGCGTATCGTCGCCATCCAGATTCAAATCCACGTCGCAGGGCGTAAACATCGACGTTGATGTCGCCAGAAGATCATCATTCAGATAAATCTCGGCAATGCCCGCAAGCCCATCGAAGCGCAACCGAAACGCGCCGCTCTGCTGAAGCCTCAGGCGATACCAGACATCTTTGTCATGCAAAGGCGTGGGTGTCTCGCGCGACCATAAGCCATGGTCTTCAAGACTTGCCGCCACCGTCGCCTGGACAGCGTGCAGAAAGCCAATGATCATCGAGCAGATGCGTTGGAGGACGGTCAATAGCCTGCGCGGGCGTGATATTCAGCTCCCAACCGCCATGAAGGTGGTCGGCAATCTCAAATGTAAGTGTGTCGTGCATGCTTTTCCTGTCCCCTGTCGGGGTCACGACACGAGCGCTGCGGGAATGCCGCGCGATCTCGCTGAACTCAGGTTTTCCAATTCCACCACGATAACATCATAGGCTTCGACCATAGGTGTCAGCATGTCTTGCAAGCCTTCGAAACGCTTGCGCGCCATCGCTCTGGCAAGCTTGAACTGCATCACCTTTGCAGTTTCCGCAATCTGTCTGGCGGCAGAGCAGGCAGTGTCAACGTTACCAAATCCCTGACTTCCAAGCCATGCGATATGACTGGCCAGAAGCTCGAAATTAGCTCCAAGCTGACGCAGTGTATTGAAGGCATAGGTATGAAAATATTCAGGCGCGCGATCTGTCAGGGCGATGATCTGATCGGTAAAAACATCCTGATAGCAGGCGATCGGATTGCGGACCGGACGGCGCGCAAGGTGCTTTGACAACAAGCCAATCGCCTTTTCGGCAAGGTCAGCCTGATCGACAGCATGATCGAATTTCATGAATTCGGAATAAGGAAACAGCGGCAAGCCCGGACCTGCGTCCTGCGGTGCGAACAAGGCATCATAATCCTCGCCCTCAAGCATGAAATATCCAGCATTGTGGAAGTATTCCATCCGCCGGGCAGCCGGGTCGAGCGCGTTGATACCAATGGAGGATTTACCGTGTGTCAGTCTATAACCAACGCCACGGGTATCGGGCAGATAAAAGGAATCCACTTCCACCATCGGCAATCGGCCACGCCCAATCTGCGTCAGGATGCGGGCATCCAGCCGATCAAATACCGCCAGTTCTTCAATCTCGACGCCAAACAAGGTCTGGAGATCCGCCGTCTGAAATTTGAAGAAGGTAAAATGATCACCTTCGAAATCCTGCGCCAGCGTAAATCCGAGAGCCGCCTGAGACTCAAAGCCTTTCGCATGCAGAACTTCGATCAACAGGTCAACATAGCAATTGGTCTCCGGCCAGAACCGCTCCCCCTCATGCAGAGCACTCGATTGGTAGCCTGCAGGCTCCACCCCGGAAATGACCTTTTGCATGGTTCAGTCTCCCCACAAAACGTCGCGCACGTTCTGTGGTAAGGTCTCGGCATCCGTTCCGTAGTGACTGAAGAGGGCCAGCGCGATGCGCTCCAATCCAAAACCGACACAACCGGTATGACATGTACTGCCATCGGCAAAATGAATGCCCCAGGTATGACCGAAGTGATCCTGATGGTTGTTGAAGGACAGACACGCCGTCGGTTTTTCTTCCGACGTCACCGGAATAACAAGTTCGAATTTCAGCGCCTGATCCAACTGACTGTTGGCCATCATTTTGCCACTGCGCCCGAAAAACGGATCGTTGGCAACGATAACGTCACATGGCAGACCCAAGGACTCGATGATCGCCTTGCCGCGCTCTTTCCAGAGGTTCTGGAAGGCGATGACCTGCTCTGCCGTACCGATACGCACATATTCGCGCTGACGAAAAAGCTGCATACGCGCCGGGTCTTTTGAGGGCTCATGTCGGAAACAATAGGACGACAGCTCGTAAAGAAGTCCGCCTTCCGGTACGTCGCCTTGCTTGGCGACGGTCGGATACAGCGGATAGCAAGCAGCCGGCGTCAGCGCGACAGCCGTTGCCTGTTGTTTCTGTGTCCAATCCTCTCCCTCAGCCATCAGGCCAAGCATTTCCATGTGGTCACGCTCGTTGCCCATAAAGGAGTGCACACACCCGGCCAACTGCGGAAAGTTCTGCATGTAGCCGCTGGTTTCGAGCATGGCGCGCGCCATGCCCGGCGGGAAATGCACACGGGTTGCTTTTTCGGCACCGCCCACCTTCAGCACAATCTTCTCAAAACGCTCGATCACGTCTTCAAAAAGACCCGAACGGCCGTACAGTCCATCCACACCGCTTTCGAACAGAATGCCATCATCGAACAACGTGTCGAGAAGGCTCTTGGTGTCAATATCGGTGCTCATGTTACATCCCGAGGCTGGTGTCGAACTGGCTCATCAAAAGCAGTGTCGAGGTATTCGAATGGATCCGATCATTGGAAATCATGACGGCGGCCGACGTGACATCACGCAAGTGACGCCCGACGCTGAACGGCGTGCCGTTCTTGTAGCCAAGGATGCCAGTGATCAGCATGGTCAATTGCACGACGTCGCGAGCCTTCTCGCTGGACGCCACTTTGAGGGCATTGATTTCCGCAGCAAACCCCATCGATGACAGATCGTCATCGTCACGTTGGGCTATCTCAAAACGGCGGATAGCCGCGACAAGATGCCCTTTCATTTCTTGCAGCTTTGCTGCGGCCTCTGACAGGCGCAAGGCACCTGGCGGTGTGATATTTGGCTGCTTGCGCGCGGCCTGCTTGACGAAATTGCGGGCACGGGCGAAGGCCTCGGCGGCGATGCCAAACCGGGTCGCCGCCCAATAGATATGCGACGTGGCCAGCATGGACTGCGCCGCGATCTCGGAAAACGACTTGGTGAATATCTGATCCACCGACCCGGAAGCCTTTAGCAGAAACCCATCGGAGCAGGTGCCACGCATTCCCAGCGTGTCCCAGTTGCTCCGGCGCTCCAGTTCCATGCTGTCATCATGCGGCAGCAGCAAAATCACCTGATCAGACAGCGCGGCATCGGCATTGCGTCGGGCCGTCGCAAGAATGGCATCGGCATAACCGCCATAAGAGATGACCGTTGCTTCCTTGGTGAGCGTGAACCGCCCGTCGGCAACCTCAACCGCGCAGATACTGTTGCGCAGGTTACCGCCAATCCCCGCCTCAGACGTGGCCGAGGCCAGCAGCAACTGCCGCGCCGAAATCTCGCGCATGTAACTGCACAGCCAGTCCGTGCGACCACCGTCTGTAGAAAGACTGGAAATCTGAATCTGATGCATGCCATAGATCATGGCGCTCGACCCGCAGGCCTGAGCGAGCAGAACAATCAGCTCGGCGATCTCGCCTGTTGTCAGCCCCTCACCGCCAAACTCGACAGGAAGGCCAACGTGCATCAAGCGTTGCTGCTTCAGCGCATCAATGGTCTCATGCGGAAAACGGCCGGAATGGTCAACGTCATCGGCATGAGCCTGCGCAACGGCCGTGACCAGCGCCATCCGCGACTTGGCATCCACTGTGCTGGTGATGGACTGAGCAATTTCTTGTGTTTCCAAGGTGCTCATCGCATCACGCCGCTGCGTCTGTCAGCTGCGTGACAGCTGAAGAGATATTATTGATCGAGGCGAAAGTTCGCCGCGTCAACATTGTTTCAGGGAATTCAATGTCGAATTCCTCTTCGATTGCCAGCATCATCTGAACAGATGCAAAAGACGTCAGCCCGGCATCATAAAGGTTCTCGTCATCGGAAAGCTTTGCGATATCGATCGGAATCAGATTGTTCTGAGCAAGCAATGTACGAATACGCTCAATCATGAGTAAAACCATTTCTTGTCAATAGCGTCGAAGACACGTCATCCGCCCGTTTCGGGCTCAACTTTAACGAGAGCAAATATGCCAAGGTCAGGTTAATCTAACCTTATGAAATGAAATTCACGCGAAGTCAGGATCGTGAAAATCACCCTGTACAATTTGACAGAGGCGGCGCAGTTTTCAGGTTCGATTGGTGTTTCAAGACCATAGCAGCACTCACTTGCGCCGGTCCTCTTAAGAGGCAACGCTTGAAAAAATGTCACTGCCGGTGGTTTCACCTTTACTTATCGCGCTTTTTTGAAGATCAAGAGCTTTATTACGGCCCTTTCACTCGCCTTTCCTGTCAATTATTGAGCGTCCTGATGCACCAGATTATTTACGATACGCAGCAACGTGGCGGTGAAAACGTCTTCGTTCATGATGAAGCATCCGAGCAACCGAAAAGCTATTGGCATTTACTGCGAGATCTGTGCCTTGAAGCAGGCTATGACATCAAGACTCCGGCTCATTTTCAGGGCGGCGAAGTCTCCTGGATCATTTTTCAAAATCTGCCAGCATCGCTCGCGCCAAAGAACCAGCGCCTTGTTCGCCGGCTGAAACGGTTGCTCAAGACACCCAAATTCTACGAGCGCAGCTTGAAAGAAAAACTGTGTTCCCAACGTGCTCTGATCTTGCTGGAGCCCGCTGTGGTGTCTCCCGAAAATTACGACACAGCGCTGCATGAGCCTTTCTCAATTGTCTTCACTATGGAGCGACGACCTTCTTGAGCAGGGCGGCAAATATCGAGAAATCGTCTACCCACAGGCAGAGTTTGATCCGATCCAAAATCCCGAGCCTTTCGAAACCCGGAAATTCCTGTGCAATTTTTCAGGCAACAAAACGTCCACGCACCCGCAAGAACTATATTCCGCCCGCGTTGATATGATCCGCTATATGGAAGCACATCATCCTGATGACTTCGATCATTACGGCCCCGGATGGAGCGACGCTTACCCGTCATGGTGCGGCGCGGTCGACGACAAGAAGAGCACGATGGCCGGGTATCGCTTCAATCTATGCTACGAGAATATGCAAGGCGCGCGCGGATATCTGACGGAAAAGCTCTTCGATACCTTTCATGCGGGCGCTGTGCCGATTTATTGGGGCACACCTGACATCGCAGAGCGCATTCCACCTGAAACCTTCATCGACCGCACCCAATTCGCCTCCAATGAGGCGCTTGTGCAGCATCTCAAGGCAATGCCAAAATCGCTCTGGGAAGCCTATCATGCTGCAGGACAAGCCTATCTGCAAAACAGTGCCTATGACCGCTACCGGACCAGTGGGTTCTTCCAGTTGCTGAAAGCCGGGCTAAACCTTTAGACCAAAGTCTGACACTTGCCGGTTTATTCAAACCACATCGGTACGATAGACAGAGCAAGCAACAGCGCGAGGGAAATATTGAGCAGACGCCAATGCTTTTCTTTGCGCAAGCGTTGAGCCAGTGTCTGACCAGCCAGACTCCAGACGGAGAGCGAGAAACACGCTCCAGCGACAAAAAAAACGGCGAGCAGGACGGCCAGATGCAAAGGCGCTCTGGCCAGTGTCGCAAAAAGAGCAACAGCTCCCAAGGTCATCGCCCACCCCTTTGGGTTGGACATCGCCAGACCACATCCGGCAACGAAGCGTGTTGGCCGTGCCATATGTGTCGACAGATGCGGAGATCCACTATGGCCGATTTTCCACGCCAGCCACAAAAGGTAAGCGGACCCTAAGGCTTTCATTGCTAGGAGCAATGTCGGTTGGGCCAGCAACAAGCTTCCCAATCCCAGAGCAACCGCCGCAGCCATAATCGCCAGACCACAGGCAATACCGACGATCAACGGCAGCGATCGGCGATAACCGAAATGTGCGCCCGAAGCGAGCGCCATTGTGGTCGCCCCGCCCGGCGTGATCGTTGCCACCACGATAAAGACGACAAGCAAACCAATTTGTGCAGACATATCAGTTACCTTTAACAGCTAGCGCGACGATAACAACGCCAACTTGTTTGCAAAAGCGCATATTGTGCAAGCCACACATAAGCATCTATAATGACCCGATGAGCAGTAACCTCGACATCGCTTTACTACGCGCCTTCGTTGCGACTGCTGACCATGGCAGCATGACCGCCGCAGCCAATGCCTTGAACCTCACACAAAGTGCTATCTCACAGCAGATCGCTCGGCTTGAAGCCCACTCAGATGCCTTGTTTTTGCGCGAGAAACGTAGGTTGCGCCTGACCAACAGAGGCGAAAAACTGCTGTTGGGAGCAAGAAACCTGATTGCCGCCCATGACGATCTCTGGAGTGAGATCACCGGCCCAACCGCCAGTGGTCAGATCAGACTGGGGGCACCACCCGACCTTGCAGGGACGTTGCTCGTTCCGATCCTCAAACGCTTCAATCAAGAGCACCCGCATGTGGATGTGGCGCTGACATGCCTATCGTCAGGTCAGTTACAGGACGCGCTCGCCAAAGGCTCGATTGATCTTGCGGTGTTCGAACAAGGAGGGCGAGCACAGGGGCCAGGCTGCTTGCGGTATGAGAAACTGGTCTGGGTCGGAACCCAGGGGGCACCGCTCATACAAGAACGCCACTTCCGGTGTCGCTTGTCGACAGAACCTGCGCATTTCGTCCCGTTGTTTTGGCAGCGTTGGCCGCCGCCCATCGTGATTGGCGCAGCCAGTTCGAAAGCGGAAGTCAGGATGCGACCCATGCAACCGTGCGTGCTGATCTTGCCGTCATGGTCGCCCTACAATCCATGATCCCTCCTGATCTCTTGCCTTTGCAGCACGATGCCTGCGGCTTGCCGGAACTTCCCATCTTCAGCATCATCTTGCAGGAAGCCAAAGGAGCCGCATCACCAGCGCAGCGAGAGCTTTCCCGCCAACTTCGACAAGGCTTACGACGCGATGGCGATGGCCCATCAGTAAGCACACGAGAGCCGCAAACCACTCTCGCACAAGCCCTGTCTGAAAATTCCAAGCAATACATTGAATACTGAGAGCTGCGTGACCAGTCGTCCGGCTCTTTTGCCAAAGGCTTCCTCACTCAAAATCCGCATGGCAGGAACGCTTATCGCATCTGAATTGTTCTTCTCCTGAGACCGCGTTCTACCCGGCTTGAAGACTGTGTCAGGCCGTAGAGAATGCAATGGACGATGTACTAGGTGCGCGCCCATAAATGCATTTTATAAGGCCACGCCCTAATCTGGAGTGGAGTTCGGAATTTTGAACTCAATAGGAGACGGAAATGCCTGATTTGAAAGATCCCAGCCTTTTCAAGGAGGCCTGCCTGATCAATGGTGACTGGCGAGGGGCCTCCGGCGACATCACCGAAGTCATCAACCCTTTTGACAAGAGCCATCTGGCCAATGTGCCTGCGTTCGGTAAGTCAGAAACCGACGAAGCCATCAAACACGCTGAAACAGCCTTCAAAAGCTGGTCGAAACTGGCCGCAAAAGATCGCACCAAGATCCTGCGCCGCTGGTTTGATCTGATTGTCGAAAACGCGGATGATCTGGCCGCCCTGATGACCGCTGAACAGGGCAAACCGCTTGCGGAAGCCAAGGGAGAAGCCCTTTACGCCGCATCTTTTGTGGAATGGTTTGCCGAAGAAGCCAAGCGCACCTATGGCGATACGATACCGGCTCCCACCACCGACAAACGCATCCTCGTGCTCAAGCAACCGATTGGCGTTTGCGCTGCAATTACGCCCTGGAACTTTCCAGCGGCAATGATCACCCGTAAAGCCGCTCCAGCTCTTGCAGCCGGATGTACCATGATCGTCAAACCCGCGCAGCAAACACCCCTGACAGCCCTGGCCCTTGGCGAATTGGCGCAACGGGCCGGCGTGCCGGCCGGTGTCTTGCAGATCCTGACGGGTAAAGCCAGCGACATCGGCGGCGCGATGACGGCCTCCGACACAGTGCGCAAACTGTCCTTCACGGGATCGACCAAAGTCGGCCGTCTGCTGATGGAACAGTCCGCTCCGACGATCAAGAAACTCGAGCCTGGAATTGGGCGGCAATGCTCCCTTCATCGTCTTTGACGATGCCGATCTGGACGCCGCCGTTGAGGGGGCCATCGCTTCCAAGTACCGCAATGCCGGGCAGACTTGTGTCTGCGCGAACCGGATTTATGTGCAGTCCGCTGTCTACGATGCCTTTGCGGAAAAGCTTGCAGCCAAGGTCAAAGATCTGCCCATTGGGGAAGGCACCGAAGATGGCGTTCTCATTGGTCCATTGATTGACGACGCTGCTATTGAAAAGGTTGAAGATCACGTCAAGGACGCCATCGCCCAGGGCGCAAAGATCATTCTTGGCGGTGAGCGATCCGACAAGGGACCGACATTCTTCCAGCCAACCGTTCTCACGGAAGTGACACAAGACATGAAGATGGCGCGTGAAGAGACCTTTGGGCCAGTGGCCGGGCTCTTCCGCTTCGAGACGGAAGACGAGGTCATTGCCATGGCAAATGACACTGAGTTCGGCCTAGGCATCCTACTTTTATACCGAAGATGTACGTCGCACCTGGCGCGTTGCCGAGGGTCTCGACTACGGCATTGTCGGTCACAACACCGGCCTGATCTCCAATGAGGTTGCTCCGTTCGGCGGGGTCAAACAGTCGGGTCTTGGCCGCGAGGGATCTCACTACGGCATCGACGAATACCTGGAGATCAAATATCTCTGCTCCCATATCGGCTAATCGAGGCTGATAGGGCCATACTCCCACACATCAAGAAGATCGGCGGCTCCCAAAAGACCCGCCGATCTTTTTCGTCGACCTCAACACCGAAGGTCTTGGTACGGCTTTCAAATACCAGACCTTATCGGAACGTCTTAAAGCTTGTCGAAAACAGAGCCCATGCGCGGGCTGAAAAAGCGTTCGTAGGTCTTCAGCAGAAAACTGTCGGTCATGCCCGCGACATAATCGCAGATGATCCGCAACTTGTCGTCGGCCTGCTCGTAGGTGACGTAGGTCTCCTTGGGAAGAAACCGCGGGTTGGTCTGAAAGACTTCGAACACCGAGACCACCATCTGCTGGCCCTTGAATTCGAGATGCTGCACGGATGGGCTCTGGATCACCTCGGCAAAGACAAGATCCTTTAGCGCGTCCACCACCTGAAGAGCTCCTTGGTCCAGTCGGATCCGGTAGCGCAATAATGGCTCCTCGAATGCTGCATCCTCTTCGAGGCGGCAATGCATGACGAAATAACCAATCAGGCGGTTTATCGCATATTTGCGGGCGGCCCCATCGCCAAACAGCTGGTCCACCAAACGCGAATAGACATTGTTGCCATAGTCTTTCGAAAAGCGGTCGGTGAGATAATCCAGATAATGCTTGCAGCTCTCCGGTGACACGTGGCGCTCGAAATCCTTGCGCCCGATCAGATCCAGCGCGAGCATGTCCTCAAAGTCATGCACGCCATACGAAATATCATCAGCAACATCCATGATCGAACAGTCGAGCGACTTATGACATGTCTTGCCGTGCTTGAGCATGCCGGCCTCGCCATCAAGCGGCGGTACGAACTCGGTGAACCTGCTCCGGTCCGCCTCACTGAGAGGCGACAGGATCCAGTCGACCACATCCTGCTCACAATCCATGAAACACTTGGGCGGACGGGATGCCTTGCGATCAATCAGCGACACGACAGATGGACCATGCTCCAGCCCAGCAGCGGCCCCACAAGCTTGCTGTAGCTGACCGGATATTTCAACGTGCCGAGCAGAGTGCGCCGGGTAAGCTGGGACCCCTCTTGTGGTGAAAACTTCTCCAGCCGCGACAGAATGCGCAGGGTTTGGCCATTGCCCTCAAAGCCGCCCGTCGCCGTTCTCATGCAATAGTTCAGCGCCACTTCGCCACCATGCCCGAACGGTGGGTGGCCAAGGTCATGGGTGGAACCAATGGCGCTGGATCAGCGGCAGGTCCGGCAGCCAAGTGGTCGCCGGATGATCCGGGTTATCGGCCCGAAGCTGACGGGTCACGCTGGAGGCGACCTGTGCCACCTCAAGAGAATGCGTCAACCGTGTACGGTAGAAATCACTGTCGCCAATGTTGAGGATCTGAGTCTTGCCCTGAAGCCTGCGGAAGGACGCAGAATGGATGATCCGACCATAGTCGGTATCCCAATTGCTGCGCGCATCCTTCGGACTTTTACGCCAGTCTCCCTGACGTGCTTCCCAGACATTTGCGGCAGGGTTTTCCGGCGCAGTTTCTACGGGGTTTTCCAAGACCTGCCACTCCACATTTCACGGTGTCACACATCATCATAACGAACGGCCCGGATGCAACAAAGCACCCGGGCCACAGAATCTCTTGGCAGAACGCTGGTTCGCCGATGCCTCCCATCAACATCGGGTTGCCCCTTGCCTGAAAGCCCAAAGGCAACTGCGTCACGCAGCCTTGCAAGCCCCTGGCACAGCAAAGCCATGACAATCGAGATCAACCGCCGAAAAAGATCAAACCGGAAGTTCGGAAATCCCGCCGTTGTCAGCAGACCACTTGACCGGCTCATGCAGGAACTTTTCAACTTCCGACAGCACGTTCGGCGCAAAGGCGTTCTGGGCCTTGGCCACCTCGAGAACATCCCGCCAGGTTGCCAGATAGTGCAGACGCATCCCGGCGTCTTGCAGCTTCTTGGGCGCGTAGTCGAAGATGTCGTAGTAGAAGACGGCAAACGTATCGGTGACCGTTGCGCCGGTCTTGCGGATTGCTTCGGCGAACTTGATCTTGCTGCCGCCATCGGTCGTCAGATCTTCCACCAGCAACACGCGTGCATTCTCAGCCAGATTGCCTTCGATCTGCGCATCGCGGCCAAAGCCCTTCGGCTTTTTGCGAACATACTGCATTGGCAGGCCAAGACGTTCCGACAGCCATGCAGCAAACGGAATACCGGCTGTTTCACCACCAATAACCGCATCAAACTGCTCGAAGCCGATCTCCCGGAAAATCACCGAGGCTGCAAAGTCCATCACCGATGAACGAATACGCGGATAGGAAATCAGCTTGCGGCAATCAATATACACCGGGCTGGAAAGACCAGAGGTGAATGTATAAGGCTGATCGGAGCGAAAATGGACCGCATTGATTTCCAGCAGCATCTTGGCCACCATTTCGGAAATCAGTTTGCGGTCCGGATAAGTATTGGAGAACATGGGAGTGCGTCCTGCGTAAATTCAAATTGCCCTTCGCTATCAACTTTCGCAGGACATAGCCACTCTAAAGTTTGACAGTCCAGTGAATCTTGACACCAGGATCAAACACCGTCACCGGTCCGTCACCCGTTTCAATACGAGCCGGGAAAAACTGTGGCGCCTCATGTTTTTCAAGCGTCAGCGTTTCCTCATTCACCGACAAGCCGTAGAAAGCAGGTCCATTCAAAGAGGTAAACGCTTCCAGCTTGTCCAGCGCCGCATCCTCCTCAAAGACATGAGCCAGGCAGGCCATTGTGTTCGGAGCACTGAAGATACCCGCGCAGCCGCAGCCGCATTCTTTCTTGGGATCCACATGCGGCGCAGAGTCCGTGCCAAGGAAGAAGGTCTTGTCGCCAGACGTCGCGGCGTCCCGAAGCGCAAGACGATGCTTTTCACGCTTGGCCACTGGAAGGCAGTAAAAATGCGGCTTGATGCCACCAACCAGAATATGGTTGCGGTTGATCATCAGGTGGTGTGTCGTGATCGTCGCCGCCAGAGTGTCGCCACCGGAACGGGCATAGGCGACCCCTTCTTCCGTGGTGATATGCTCCATCACCACTTTCAGGCCCGGCACCCGACGGCGCAATGGATCAAGAACAGTCTCGATGAAGACGGCTTCCCGGTCGAAAATATCAACGTCCGCATCGGTGACTTCGCCATGGACACAAAGCGGGAGACCGATTTCGGCCATACGCTCCAGCACCGGCTGCACCTTGTCAAAATCGCGCACACCACTTTGCGAATTGGTCGTAGCTCCTGCGGGATACAGTTTCACAGCCTTGATCAGGCCAGAGCGAAACCCCTCCTCCACATCATCAGCATCGGTGGTCTCCGTCAGATACAGCGTCATCAGTGGCGTGAAGCTAGCGTCCGGGGCAAGGGCTGCCATGATACGATCACGGTAAGCTGTGGCATCCTGTGTGGTGACAACCGGCGGCACCAGATTGGGCATGATGATGGCGCGGGCAAAATGCTCGGCCGTGTACGGCAGGACGCCCTTGAGCATATCCCCATCGCGCAGATGCAGATGCCAGTCGTCCGGTTTTCTGAGTGTCAGCTGTGTCATGATGCTTTCTTGAGGTACTCGTAGACAATATCGGAAGCCGCAAGGAAATCATCCAGTTCCATTGCCTCGGCTGGATTGTGCGACCCGTTGCGGTTTCGCACGAATACCATGGCAGAGGGCACCCCTGCACCTGCAAAAACGGCGGCGTCATGGCCAGCACCACTCGGCATGATGAAAGGCTCACTGGCCGGCCGCCGCCATTGCCTCGCTCAATTGCTCGACAAGGCCCGCATCACAGATGGCAGGCTCAACGCGCATTTCCTGACCCAACTCGAAATGCACCTTGCGGTCTTTTTCCACCTGGCGGATTTCACTCTTGAGCAGTTCCCGCATGGCATCCAGCGTGCGTGCCGACTGCGAGCGAATATCCAGTGAGAAAGTTACGTCATCGGGGATGCGCGACAAGCCGTGCTTGGCCGGATCCGTGTAGAGAATGCCACTGGTGAGCACCAGATCATCCCCCATGTTCAGGATCGTCGTCCAGCTTTCGTCCAGTCGCACGAGTAGGTCCGCCGTTGCCAAAACAGGGTCCTTACGGAAAGCCTTGGGCACGGCACCCGAGTGCCCGGCCTCACCTGTACATTTGACACCTCTATAACGGATGTTGCCACGGATTCCCGAGACAACGGCGGCGGGCAGGTTCTTGCCGATTAACAGCGGCCCCTGCTCGATATGCAATTCGATGTAAGCCTTGATCCGCGAGACATCCATCAACGGCTTGCCCGTACGAATATCATCAACCGGCAGGCCGATGTCTGCCATATGATCACCAAGAGTCCGCTGGTCGCCCTTGTTCAGCGCTGTAAATTCACTCTCCTGCAACGTGCCTGTCAGCACCTTGGAGCCGATGTAACACGGCCCGAACCACGAACTTTCCTCGCCCCGCATGGCCAGAACATGGACCGGAACAGGGAACCGGAGACCGGCGCGTCGAGCGCGCACAAGGCACAAAAGACCCGTCACGATACCAGCGAGACCATCAAAGTTGCCACCATGGGGCACGCTGTCTGCATGCGACCCGACAACAACAAACTCCTCCGCCTCTCGATCATCTGGCAGAGAAAAAACCGCATTGCAGCCAGCGTCATACCAGACAGCCAGACCTTCCGCGCACGCTAGCTCTTCAAGATACTTCAGCGTCTTTGTTTCAAGGTCGGAAAAAGCAGGACGGCTGACGCCTTCCACGTCAACGGTCATATTGCGAATATCATCGAAGATCTTTGCGACGAAAGCATGGTCCAGCTCAAAATTCACGTCAGACGCTCCTGCATGAACATTCATGATGCGGCCCTCGCCATTTCCGGATCTTCGCTGGCGCCTGCGCCGATCAGAGAGCCGATCAATTCGCGGGCCGATGAAATGCCCTGCTCCTGCAGCCACACTTCAAGTCCTTCGATCAACGTGATCATCGCGGTCGGATGCAGAAAGGTTGCCGTTCCCACCTGCACCGCAGAAGCCCCGGCAATGAGGAATTCAACAACATCCTCGACCGTGGAAATGCCCCCACAGCCGATCACCGGGATCTTGGTCGCATTTGCACACTGGTAAGCCATGCGCAGAGCGATCGGCTTCAGGGCTGGCCCTGACAGCCCTCCCATGAGATTGCCCAGCTTCGGCTTGCGGCTGTAAACGTCGATTGCCATTGCCAGAACGGTATTGGTCACCACCAGAGCATCAGCCCCCGCCTCTTCCGCAGCGCGCGCGACATCTGGCACCTCGCCCGTATTCGGCGTCAGCTTGGCCCACAACGGCAGGTCGGTTGCCTTGCGCAGCGCGCTCATCACGTCATGGGTCGATGACGGACGGATGGCGAAAGCCTTGCCATCATCCTCGATATTGGGACAGGAAATATTGACCTCGATGGCGGCCACGCCATCGACACTCACCTGCTTGCACAGGGAGGAAAATTCCTCAACCGTACTGCCGGAAATGCTCACCACCAGAGGCGTGTTGTACTTCTGATAAAATGGCACCACGTTTTCGAGAAAATACGATGCGCCCTTCGAGGGAATGCCGATGGAGTTCAGCATGGCATTGCGTACTTCACAGACCCGTGGCGTCGGGTTGCCGGTACGCAAACCCTGCGTGATCGTCTTGGTCACATGCGCGCCGAGACGGTCCAGGTCGAACACATCCTCCAAATCCTCGGCAAAGGTGCCTGAAGCCGGCATGATCGGATTTTTCAGTGTCAAGCTGCCAACGTCAACAGACAGGTCGATCATGCAATGGCCTCCATCATGTCGAACACGGGGCCTTCACGACACACCCGCAGGTTGACGACTTCGTTGTCGCGATTGAACGGGCGAACGCAGCAGTGGCACAAGCCGATGCCACAGGCCATTTGCTGTTCCAAAGCCACCTGACCTGGAATGCCGTGGCGCTTGCCCACTTCCTGCAACACCCGCAACATGCGCTTGGAGCCGCAGGTGTAGAGTGAGTCAACCTGACCAATGGCGATCAGATCCTCAAGCACACTAATCAGGTTTTCAGGACCAGATGTGCCCTCGTGATCTGTCAGGGTAATGATCTTTGCTCCAAGAGCTTCGAAATAGTCGAGCGACATCAGGTAATCAGGATGGCGAGCACTACAGACCGCTACCAGTCGACGGCCGAGACGGTTGGCTTCAAGAGCCAAAGGGGCCAGCGTTGCCAGACCAACACCGCGTGCCACCAGAACAAGATCCTTCCAGTCCGGGGCGATTTCGAAAGGCTTGCCGAGAGGGCCGAAAACATTGAGGGTTTTGCCGGGTTCAAGCGTTGACAGCGCACGGGTTCCAGCCCCCGTCACCTTGTAGAGGAAGTGCAGTTCTTCCGCTTCCGGATAAAAGCCGTAGATGCTCATCGGACGCCGCAAGAAAGGCTCTTCGCCAGTCACATCCGGGCATAGCAAGTGAAAGAACTGGCCTGCGTGACATTGCTCCAGCAGATCACGCGGAGCCCGCAGCACGAGCTGGCGATACTCTGCGTTGACCGGCGTGTTGGAGATCACATCCAGTGCAATTTCGAAAGAGCGGAAACCGGTTGGAATACGGTCCACCGTGACGTGCTTTTGCATGAAACTCACCCAAAGACAAGATGCGGCAGGAACGTCGAGATCCCCGGCACATAGGTAATGATGGCGAGCACAACCAGGTTGGTCACAATGAAGGGCCAGAGACCGGAAATGATCGTCATGACAGGTTTTTGCAGGGTCGATGAGGCCACGAAAATATCGAGCCCGAATGGCGGCGTAATCATGCCGATGGAGATGTTCAGCGTCACGATCATGCCGAAGTGAACAGGATCGATCCCTAGGGCCTGCGCCACAGGAAACAGCGGTGTCACCAGAATAAGCTGCGCCGAATTGGGGTCGATGAACATGCCGGCAATCAGGAAGCAGACGTTGACGATCAGCAGGAACAGGATCGGCCCCGCGTCCACCGAATGCAGGAAGCTGATGATATAGGTCGGCACCTGCGCCAGCGTGATGAAGTAAGACAACAGCGAGCCCATCGCCAACAGGATGAAGATGATAGCGGTTGCGACGGCCGCCTTCTCGGTGATGGCGAACAATTTACTAAAGGTCAGCTCCCGGTAGATGAGGCCTTCGACGAAGATCGAATAGACCACGGCCACCGCTGCGGCCTCTGTCGGCGTGAAGAAGCCGGAATAAATTCCGCCCAGAATGATGACGGGCATCCCCAAGGCCCAGCCAGCACGTCGGATCGCAAGTGCGCGATCTTTCCAACTGGTGCGCTCGCCACGAACGACCCCTGTACGACGCGCTTCGATGGCCGTGATGACAGCAAAGGCAAGTCCCAACACGACGCCAACAGCAAGCCCACCGACGAACAGCTTGGCGACCGAGGTTCCCGTGATCCAGCCGTAGATGATCAGCGTGATCGAAGGCGGGATAAGCAGCGAGGTCTCCGCGCTCGAAATAATCAGGCCAAGCGAGAATTTCTCCCGAAAGCGGCTCGCCTGCATTTCAGGAAAAACCATTTTGGCAATGGCCGCCACGGTGGCCGGAGCAGAGCCGGACACCGAGCCAAAGACCATCGACCCGCCAATGGTGGTGTAGCCCATACCCCCGCGCAGATGGCCAACGAAGGCCTTCACCAACGCGATGAGACGGCGGGCGATCTGCCCCTCGCCCATCAGACAGGCAGCGAAGATAAAGAAGGGAATGGCCAGCAACGTTGTATGGTCGATGCCACCGAGAATTTTCTGCGGCAGAACTTCGCTGCGCAGAAGACCGTAAAAGGATTCCTTGATGATGATCACCGGCACACCGAGCACCAGGAACATCTCGAAACCGACCACCAACATGATGACGGCAACGGCGATCGCAAGAAGCAGAAGCATTATTCGTCTCCCGTTTCCTGACCATTGTAGCGGTCAATCACACTGAAAATACTGAGGAAATACCGCAACCCCATGAGCGCAAAGCCAATAGTAGGTGCCAGATAGATCCAGAAAATCGGAATGCCCAGAGTCGGGCTGCGCTGACCCATCTGATGGATGAACGCCGTCATTTTCCAGCCGAGGAAAGCCAGATAGACGCAGAACAGAAAGCCGATGATGTCAATGATCCGGCGCAGCGGAATCCTGGTCTTCGCTGCGATACGATCACGCCACGAGAAGACACCAACATGGCGGCCCTGATCCATAGCCAATCCAACACTGAAGAAAACCAGGAACAATCCCAGCAGCCGGACGACTTCTTCGATCCAGCTCATGTTGGTGGCAAAGTCGCCCCCGATCTCTCGGGAGACGACATTGAGGAAAAAGAGCGCAACCATCAGGAGAAAAATCGTGATGGCTGCGAAACGCTCAGCTTTTCTGAGCAAGGTCAGTAAGATCAAAGCCGATCTCCGGAAAAAGGAGGCCCTTCCGAACCCCTTCTCCCCGGGATTCGGCTTATCTTTCAGGTAAATGTCTGGCGCGAGGTGTGATCACCCCTTGTTATTCTGCCATGACCTTCTTGTACTGCGATTCATAGATGTCGATGAGGTTCTGACCTTCATCGCCAGCCTGACGCAGGTATGCGGCGCGTGCTGCAGGATACATGTCGCCACGGAACTGCTTCTTCTCGGTGTCCGACATGACGCTGACGTTCATGCCATGCGACTTGACTTCCTCAAGCGCAGCCTTGACAGCGGCAGCCTTGTGCTCGATGAGACCCGGAACAACTTCCTGGAAAGCATCGGTGATGATCTTCTGATCCTTCTTCGGCAGGCTCTGCCACCATGCCGGATTGAACAGGATCACGTCTTCCATTGCACCATGATTGGACACAACGAGGTTCTTCTGAACTTCGTAGTATTTCATGCGCTGAATGGTATCGAGCGGGTTTTCTTCAGCGTCGACAACGCCGGTCTGCAATGCCGTGTACAGCTCGCTGAAAGCCAGCGGAATGGCACTTGCACCAAGGCTTTTGAATTGCGCCTGAAGGATTTTCGAGATCCATGACGCGGAATTTCTGACCCTTGAAGTCATCGATGTTGGCGATCGGCTTGTTGGATGTCAGATCCTTGCGACCATTCGGCCACAGGCCAATACAGGTAACACCATGGGAGGAGAAGGTGTCACAGACCGCCTGTCCGAACGGACCACTGCGCAGCTCTTCAGCCTTCTTGTCGTCATTCGGGTACAGGAAAGGAATATCAAGAACGGAGACAGCCGGATTGAAACCACCGAGGAAAGCTGCCGGAGCAACGGTTGCTTCAAGCGTACCGAGCTGAACGCCTTCATTCATTTCACGCTGAGAGCCGAGCTGACCTTGCGGGAAAATCTTGAATTCGACTTCACCGTTGGTGCGCTTCTTGACGAGCGCTGCAACTTTTTCAAGATAAACGTTACGGGACTGCTTCGGAGATTCCAGATGACCGATCTTTGCAACATACTGGGCAGCGAAGGCACCCGATGCGTAGGTCATGCTGACGAGGGAGATAGCCGCCGTAGCGGTAAACTGCTTAAGAAATTTTTTCATGTTTCCGCCTCTGATGTGGAACGGAAAGACTAGAAACGTTCTCCAAACGAGTCAAATAAAATCTCAAAAAATAGACAATTCTCAATATTGATTAAAAACCTTGCAAAATGCAAATTTTAAAGGCATTGCCGCGGCGCAGGAACGCCCTATAAACTCCTGTCAAAACCCCTCAACTCCGGAACGTGTCTTGTCCTATAAAAACCCCATCAGCTTTAACGATATTGGTGCAAGATTAAGAGCTTACAGGATTGGAAAGGGTCTGACACCGGAAACACTCGCCGAAAAACTCGGCATTTCCCGTGCAGCCCTTTACCGGGCGGAGAAAGGCGAAATTCGCAAAATTGAGACGTTGACCAGCATTGCAGACGAATTGAACGTCTCCCTGCCCAGTTTAATGGGCGTCGGTGTTGAATATATCGACAATGCATTGGCCTTCTTCGAAAGGATGCGACAACTCGAGGAGGACTGCGAACAGGTGATCGGTCTGTTCAGTCCCATTTCCTACCTGCTGACCTCCGACACCTATGATGCGGTTCTGGAAGAAGTGCTGCATGACGCACCGGGCGATGCTAAGGGCAAAGGACACGATCTCCCGCCTTCTGCACATTCTGAGACAGCGCAAGGAAACCTTTCGTCTGCAACGACCGCTAATCGTCAGCCTGGTCGCCTCTGCCGATATGGAACGGTTTCTGCTGCATGGTCTGGTGGGGCGTTATGATCTGTCCGAGACGACAGTTGCCGAGCGGCGGCGGCAGGCCCGCACAGAGGCACAACACATTCTTGCAATGGTGCGAGAGCAGCCGATGGGCATTCAAATCGGGCTCGTGCGCGATTCCGTTCCAGCCACCAGTTTCCAGATCTTCCGCCAGAAAGATCGCGCGGTGCTGGCCATCAGCCCCTTCCGGCTTGGCGAGCAGCCCAACATTCAGATTGGCGTTGCCCTGATCACCTCTGCCCCCGAGGCCATGTCGCTGCATGAAAATATCGCGCAGGACCTTTGGGACAAATCGCTGAAAGGCGCAGAGGCCGAAGCCTTTCTCGAAATCATGATCGAGAAATACGCCATCAAGGATTGAGGGCCCGATCTTGCTCGCGCCTCCGTCCGGCAACCGCTTTATAGAGAAGCGGACACGGGCTTCACCAAACGCTCGACCAGAAAATCCAACTCTTGGCTGAGCGCCTCGTCGGACAAGCCAATAAAGCGGTTCTCGACGTGGATAAGCACCAGACCGTGAACAGCCGCAAAACAGGTGCGACTGCGACGCGCCAACGTGCTCACATCCATTTCCGGGTCCAGTCGGCCAATCTCCCGTGCAATGAGTTCCAATAACGCCGTATTGCGGCTCAGGTGTTCTTCGGGAATGGCGTCGTCGCCGGACATGCGATGCTCGAACAATCCGCGCCAGCGATTGCCATGCTGGCGGGCAAATCCAAGATAACACTGCGCCAGAATGCGCAGACGGGCCAAGGGGGCCGTTTCTGCAGCAATCGCCTGTATCACCTCCCCCGCGATCAGGTCCAATGTGCTCGAATTGACCGCCACGATCAGCCAGTCGATGTCCGTATAGTGTTTGTAAATCGAGCCGACAGAACAGCCGGCCCGACTGGCGACCGCCCGACTTTGAACGGCATGGAGCCCCCCGTCGCTCATCAAAGCGATGGCCGCCTCCAGGATACGACGTCCGGTTTCTTCGCGTTTTGCTTGCTGAATTCCTGCCATTGGCCTTCCGATAAAATTGAACGAAGTTCACTTTTATCTTGACCTTTGCCTGAGGTCGAGTCATTTGTCAAAAAGTGAACATAGTTCATTTATATATCCTCGAAAGGAAAGCCGATGCAGGATGACAACGCTCAACCCTCAGAATATTGGACCAGCTTTTCCGTACTGAGTTTTTGTGTCGCAGCAACCATGATGGCACTGGGCATTTACAATATGGAGGCCAGCTTTTCCGCAAAAGGCTTCTACGCCATGGCCTCCATCATGCTGGTCCAAACCTCTGTCTCGCTGACGAAAACTTTGCGGGACAAGGAAGATACGCGCAAGAATCATGATCAAGTGTCACGAACACCGCGTAAGACATTTAACAAGACACCCGATGGGGAACTTTGAGCCGGAGACATCAACGTCCCGCCTTGTGACAAGGAAAGACTGACATGACCGCTTCCCTGATGACGTCTCCACGCTTCGCGCCGCTGTTCTGGACCCAGTTTTTGTCTGCGTTCAATGACAACCTGCTGAAAAATGCGCTGGTTCTACTGATCCTGTTCGATCTGGCCGATGGCTCTGCCGCGCTGATTTCCCTGTCCGGTGCCATTCTGATTGCACCTTTCCTGCTGTTTTCCGCGCTCGGCGGGCAAATTGCGGACAAGCACGACAAGGCGATGGTTGCCCGTCGCCTGAAAATGGCAGAGATGGCTGGCGCCCTCGTCGCAGTCCTCGGCATGGCGTTGCAGTCTGTCTCCATTCTGTTTGTTGCATTGTTCTTTTTTGGCACGGTGTCGGCCTTGTTCGGACCGGTCAAATACGGTCTGTTGCCGGATCATCTTCCGCCAGAGCAATTGCCCAAGGCCAATGCCTGGGTGGAGGGTGGCACCTTCATGGCTATCCTGACCGGCACCATTGCAGCAGGCCTGCTCTTCCTCAGTGATCAGGCACACCTGTTGTTTGCGCCGCTCATGATTGCGCTGGCGGTGAGCTGCTACCTGATCAGCCGTTACATTCCCTCAACCGAGGTGGCAGCCCCGGATCTCAAGATCAACTGGAATATTTTTGCATCGACAGGCGACATCCTGAAGGATTTGCATTCGCAAAGCCGCCTGTTCCGCGCTGCCCTCATGACATCCTGGTTCTGGTTTGCCGGGGCGGTCGTCATGGCGTTGCTGCCAATCATCGTCAAAGACATCATGGGCGGCACGGAAGGTGCCGTGACTTTTTTCCTGACGGTCTTTGCGGTCTCCATCGGCATCGGGTCGGCGCTGGCCTCTTGGTTGTGTGCGGGCCGCGTTGTACTGTTGCCCGCCATTTTGGGCACAATTGCCATCACCGGTTTCTGCGTCGACCTGGGGTTCGCCCTGCAAGACTTCCAGAAAGTTGCCCCCGGAACTCTGATCGCAGGGTTTGTCATGGCTCCCGGCGTTGTCCATGTGGCGCTGGACATGGCGGGCCTCGCCATTGCCGGCGCATTACTCGTCGTTCCCACTTTTTCCGCCCTTCAGACCTGGGCCAACCCCAGAAACCGCGCCAGAACCATCGCAGGTGCCAATTCCATGGGCGCAGCCTTCATGACCCTTGGCGGCATACTGCTGGCAGTGGTGCAAAAGGCAGGATTGGACACAACGTATATCCTGTTTGCGCTGGCCGCCATCAACGGAATCGTCGCGCTGGTCATGTTCAAGATCACGCCCAGCAATCCGTTGCGAGATCTGGTCACGATGATCTATCGCTGCGTCTTCCGTCTGGAAGTGCGTGGCATGGAAAACCTCAAGGCGGCTGGAGACGCCCCTATTCTGGCGCTAAACCATATCAGCTTTCTGGATGCGGCCCTTGCATTGTCGCTGACAGAGAAAACGCCGACCTTCGCTATTGATGCGGAAATCGCAAAGCGATGGTGGATCAGGCCGTTTCTGAAACTGGCCAACGCCCTGCCAATCAACCCGACAAAGCCCATGGCAACGCGGTCGCTGATCAAGGTGGTCAACTCGGGCGAACCGATGGTCATCTTTCCAGAGGGCCGCATTACGGTGACGGGCAGCCTGATGAAAGTCTACGATGGCGCCGCCATGGTCGCTGACCGAACCTACGGCCAAGGTTCTGCCGATCCGCATCGAGGGATTGGAGAAAACACCGTTTTCCTATCTGAAGGCGGACCAGACACGCAAACGACTGTTTCCGAAGGTCATCGTCAGCATTGAAGCGCCGCAAACCCTGCATGTTAATAAAACGCTCAAAGGCCGTATGCGCCGTATGGCGGCAGGCGCACGCTTGCAGGAAATATTGGCCAACCTGATGGTACAGACCGACCTCAAAAATGACCGGACCGTCTTTGAATGCGTGGTCGACAAGGCAAGCGCGATAGGCATGTCCAAGCCAGCCGTCGAAGATCCCCTCAGCGGTGCCATGTCCTACCGGAAGCTTTTGATCGCCGCGGCTGTTCTTTCACGCAAACTGGTTGAACGGGTCACGACTGACAGCACGGTCGGGATCATGTTGCCCAACTCCAACGGCACCGCCGTAACGTTGCTGGCAACCATGTCCGCCGGCAAGGTTCCCGCGATGATCAATTTTACCGCAGGTGCCCGCAACATCATCTCCGCCTGCAAGACGGCGGGCGTGCAACGCATCCTGTCTTCTCGCCAGTTCGTCAATCAGGCCAAGTTGCAAGATCTGGTCAGCGCGATTGAAGAAGAAGTTGAATTCGTCTGGCTGGACGATATTCGCCGGGAGATCACACTGCGCGACAAGGTCAAAGGTCTTCTGAACCACAAGCGGGCGCTTGTGGCCACGCGCACGGCGGATGATCTGGCTGTCATCCTCTTCACCTCCGGATCAGAAGGTGTGCCCAAAGGGGTTGCCCTGACCCACCGCAATATTCTGGCCAATGCCATTCAGGCCGCGGCCAGCATCGATTTCACCTCCAAGGATAAACTGTTCAACGTCCTGCCAATGTTCCACTCCTTTGGTCTGACGGCAGGCACCATCCTGCCGCTGGTCTCAGGCGTGCCGACATACCTGTACCCCTCGCCCCTGCACTACCGGGCGATCCCGGAATTGATCTATGGATCAAACGCCACCATCCTGTTTGGCACCGACACATTCCTGCGCGGCTATGCCAAGACGGCGCACGCCTATGACTTCCGATCTCTACGGTATTGCTTCGCCGGAGCCGAACCGGTCAAGCTTGCGACACGCGAACTTTATATGGAGCGTTTCGGTGTGCGCATTCTCGAAGGTTACGGCGTGACGGAAGCCTCTCCTGTGGTCGCGCTGAACACGCCGATCTTCAATCGTGCGGGCACTGTTGGCAAGTTGATGCCCGGCATCACGCCGCGGATCGAGCCAGTGCTAGGGAGTGACCAAAGGCGGGCGCCTTTTCATCTCCGGCCCCAACATCATGGAGGGCTACCTGCTTGCCGATCAGCCTGGGTGATCCTGCCACCGCAGGATGGCTGGCACGACACAGGCGACATCGTCGAGATCGATGCGCAAGGCTTCGTCTCGATCAAGGGCCGCGCCAAGCGCTTTGCCAAAATCGCCGGTGAAATGGTGTCGCTCGCAGCAGTCGAAGAGCTGGCCGGGCAAATCTGGCCGGACCACATCAGCGCCGTTGCCGCCGTGAAGGACGAACGCAAGGGCGAGCGGCTCATACTGATCACGGAACAGCCCGATGCTGACCGTGCGTCTTTCATCGCGCAGGCAAAAGCCATGGGCGCTCAGGATCTCATGCTACCGTCAGAGGTACGCTGGGTCGAAAAGGTGCCGGTTCTGGGCACCGGAAAGCTGGATTTCGCCGGTGTGACCCGTCTGGTGGAAGACGCAACCGAGGCAGCATAGCGCTTCTTCACTCATCCGCTGTTTTTGCCAACAAAAAGCCCCGGACAGTTGATCTGGCCGGGGCTTTTCAATGTCTAACCCAGAGGCTGGGTCTAGGGTGTGGACCCTTAGAAATCCCAGTCGTCGTCTTCCGTCGCAACGGCCTTGCCGATGACATATGACGAGCCGGAGCCGGAGAAGAAGTCGTGGTTCTCATCGGCATTTGGCGACAGAGACGCCATGATCGCTGGATTGACCTGACAGACCTGATCCGGGAACAAAGGCTCAAAACCAAGGTTCATCAGTGCCTTGTTGGCGTTGTAATGCAGGAAGTGCTTCACATCTTCGGTCAACCCGACGCCGTCATAAAGGCTTTCGGTGTACTTGCCCTCAATGTCATAGAGATCCAGCAACAGCGAGAAGGCGAAATCCTTCAGTTCCTGCTGTTCAGCCTGTGTCAGCCGTTCCAGACCGCGCTGGAACTTATAGCCGATGTAATAGCCATGCACCGCTTCGTCACGAATGATCAAACGGATCAGGTCAGCCGTGTTGGTCAGCTTTGCGCGGCTGGACCAATGCATCGGCAGATAGAAGCCGGAGTAGAACAGGAAGCTCTCCAGGAAAACGCTGGCGACCTTCTTCTTCAATGGTGTCGATGCGGAATCATATTCATCCAGAATCAGCCGTGACTTGGCTTGCAGGAACGGGTTTTCTTCCGACCAGCGAAAAGCCTCGTCCACTTCCGCCGTGCCACACAAAGTCGAGAAGACCGAAGAATAGCTGCGGGCATGAACGGCTTCCATGAAGCAGACATTCGTCAGAACGGCTTCTTCATGAGGCGTCAGGGCATCCGGCATCAGCGACGGAGCGCCAATCGTGTTCTGGATGGTGTCCAGCAGCGTCAGACCCGTGAACACACGGATCGTCAGTTGCTGTTCCTGCGGCGTCAGCGTGGCCCAACTCTGAATGTCGTTGGACAACGGTACCTTTTCCGGCAGCCAGAAGTTCACCGTCAGGCGGTTCCAGATCTCCAGATCCTTATCGTCCTGAACCCGGTTCCAGTTGACCGCGCGCGGCACTTTGCGAAGTGATTGGTGTATCGTCATAACTCTACCCTCCAGCCCCTACAATGAGCAGGAAACACAACCCTGAACCTCGGTCCCCTCAAGGGCCATCTGGCGCAGACGAATATAATAGACCGTCTTGATACCCTTCTTCCACGCATAGATCTGCGCCTTGTTGATGTCACGGGTGGTTGCCGTATCACGGAAGAAAAGTGTCAGGGACAAACCCTGGTCGACATGTTGCGTTGCGGCAGCGTAGGTGTCGATGATTTTTTCCGGCCCGATCTCATAGGCGTCCTGATAATATTCAAGATTATCATTCGCCATGAAAGGCGCCGGGTAATAAACGCGACCAATCTTACCTTCCTTGCGGATCTCGATTTTCGAGACGATCGGATGGATCGAAGAGGTCGAGTTGTTGATGTAGCTGATGGATCCGGTGGGCGGAACCGCCTGAAGATTGCGGTTATAAAGCCCATGCTCCATCACATCCGCTTTCAGCGCAGCCCATTCTTCCTGAGTCGGAATCTGGATGCCGCTGTTGGCGAAAAGCTGTCGCACCCGATCCGTGGCCGGAACCCACGTCTGATCCGTGTACTTGTCGAAGAAGGTGCCACTTGCATAGGTGCTGTCAGCAAATCCCTTGAAGGTTTCCTTACGCTCGCGGGCAATCAGGTTCGACGCACGGATGCAGTGGAACAGCACCGTGTAGAAGTACATGTTGGTGAAGTCGACGCCTTCTTCCGAACCGTAGAAGATGTGTTCACGCGACAGATAGCCATGCAGGTTCATCTGACCAAGACCGATGGCATGGCTTTCGTCGTTGCCCTTGCGCACCGAAGGAACAGAATCAATCGCGCTCATGCAAGACACAGCCGTCAGAGCCCGGATAGCCGCTTCAACCGTGTTGCCCAGATCGCCACCGTCCATCGCCTTGGCAATGTTGAGCGACCACAGGTTGCACGAAATATCCTTGCCGACATGGCTGTAGGACAGATCATCCTCAAATTCTGAAGCTTCGTTGACCTGAAGGATTTCCGAGCACAGGTTCGACATGTTGATGCGACCGGCAATCGGGTTGGCACGGTTGGCGGTATCTTCAAACAGAATGTAAGGATAGCCGCTCTCGAACTGGATTTCGGCAATCGTCTGGAAGAATTCGCGCGCCTTGATCTTCTTCTTGGCAATGCGCGGGTCGTCGACCATCTCACGGTATTTCTCGGAGATCGAGATGTCGGCCATCGGCTTGCCGTAGACCTTCTGCACATCATGCGGCGAGAACAGGTACATTTCCTCATTGCGCTTGGCGAGTTCGAAGGTGATGTCCGGCACGACGACACCCAGCGACAACGTCTTGATCCGGATCTTTTCATCCGCATTTTCACGCTTGGTGTCGAGGAAACGCATGATGTCCGGGTGATGAGCATTCAGGTAAACGGCTCCAGCCCCCTGACGCGCACCAAGCTGGTTGGCATAGGAGAAGCTGTCTTCAAGCAGCTTCATCACCGGAATGACGCCGGATGACTGGTTTTCGATACCCTTGATCGGAGCCCCCGTCTCGCGCAGGTTCGTCAGGGCAAGAGCCACACCACCACCGCGCTTGGACAGTTGCAGAGCAGAATTGATCGAACGCCCGATCGATTCCATGTTGTCTTCGATGCGCAGCAGGAAGCAGGAAATCAGCTCACCGCGCTGCTGTTTACCGGCATTGAGGAACGTCGGCGTCGCCGGCTGAAAGCGACCGGAAATAATCTCGTCCATCAGTCGCATGGCGAGATTCTCATCTCCCTGCGCCAGAGTGAGAGCCACCATGACCACACGGTCCTCGAAGCGTTCAAGGTAACGCTTGCCGTCAAAGGTCTTCAGCGTATAGCTCGTGTAATATTTGAATGCGCCCAGGAAGGTCGGAAAACGGAACTTGCGGGCAAACGCTGCGTCGAAGATCGACTTGACGAACGCAGGCTCATACTGATCAAGAACCTTCTGCTCGTAATATCCTTCACGCACCAGATAGCCGAGCTTCTCGTCCAGCGAATGGAAGAAGACGGTATTCTGGTTCACATGTTGCAGGAAGTACTGTCGCGCAGCCTGTCGGTCAGCATCAAACTGGATGTGCCCATCAGCGTCGTACAGATTCAGCATTGCATTCAGCGCGTGATAGTCAAGCGCTTCCGCAGCCCCGGCGCTGGGGCGTTCTACTGTTGCCGTTTCCAAAATTCTTCCAATCCGTGTTGGATGCGGGTGACATCTGTTTGCGTGCCAGACAGCTCGAACCTGTACAAAAGCGGAACGTTGCACTTGGCCGATATGACATCGCCTGCACAGGCGAAAAACTGTCCGAAATTCCTGTTTCCCGAGGCGATAACGCCTCTGATCAGAGCCCGGTTCTCCGCCACATTCAGAAAGCGGATAATCTGCTTGTTGACAGCTCCCTTGCCTTCTCCATCCGCGAACGTCGGGAGCATAAGCACAAAGGGTTGGTCCATCATCAACACCGGGGCGTCTACTGATCTTGGTATGCGGTGGGCAACGAGGTCCAACCGCTCCACTAGCCGGTGCGTATTCCCGGAAGCGCTCGAATAATAGACGAGCGGTCCCATCGGCTTCAGCTCAGGGAGCCGATCTTGTCCGGGCGAAAGCCCGCCCAATGGTCGTCGCCTGCGACAACAACTGGCACCTGACGATAGCCGAGAGACTGAACGCGCTCCATGGCATCATCATCTTCAGTCAGATCAATGATATTATATACAACACCGCGCTGATCAAGCGCGCGATAGGTTGCATTACACTGTACACAAGCTGGTTTGCTGTAAACGGTCACTGTCATTTTCTTAACGCCCCGAGGACTTCTCCAATTGCATCAGTTCGCCGTTCCTCCCGCAGAATTCTTCTGTTAGGAGCTGCCCCGCGAACTGCCGCCAGACAACACAATGTCCCGTTTCCCTATTGCAATGCCGACCAGCCCGTTTTCCCGGTCAATCGGACACCATCCAAGCGAAGACCCTGTCCAGCCCCAAATGGGCTATTCGACTTCAATTTCAGATAAGCAAAACTTGCGATTCGGAGAAACTAAGAACACTACATAAGGTATGTTAGCCAGCCTGAGTGTCAACGTATTGTTTTTTGCGCTGCAGATATTGACAGGGCCCATCCAAGCTCCGATTCGTCGACAACCGTTAAGAATCTTGAACTCCCGATGCCGATCATCCGGCAAATTGCTGTGGACCGAAAGGGAGGAGATTAATAAGCGGTAAAACAATCCACACTTGTGCGGAGTTACCCCCAAAAAGAGAGTCGCCTGAATCGGTTAACAAGCAAATTTGGCTCCGACGCCATTAACACTCTTCACGTGAATGTGAGCACAATACACGTAAAAAGCGAGCCGTCAGATCACTGCCGAGCACCGAATTTTTATGGTGATATTTTTACTTATGCTTAACCAAGGCCCTAATCGCTGAAACCGACCGGGATCGTGAAATGCAGTTTCTGCTTACCTACTGCATCTGGTATGGGTGGCATGGGCGAGGCACGACGGATCAGAGCCACCGCCGCACGGTCCGCTTCGGGCACACCTGACGAGCGTACAAGGCGAATCCCGCTCACCTGACCATTTTTGAACACATCAAAACTGACCGTCGGCACTGCCTTGTGCACATTGCCTTGCGAAAACCGAAGTCTGCGGCGTGAGCGCACGATACGGCTGCGCACATGCCCCGTGTAAGTGGTGAAGGCCCTGCGGCCCGCCGCGACATCAGCAGCACTTTGGCGACCTTCTCGCGCATTGGTGCTTTGAGACGAACTTGCCTGCTCGCCCCCTTTACGGCTTGATTGAGTGGTGCCCCGGCGTTTCGTTACCTTCGTCTTGCGCCTGGGCTGCTCTGTCCGTTTCGGCGGCGCCGGTTTTGTCATCGGCACAGCACTCACAACATCCATTGCCTCCACCTCTTCCGTGGTCGGCGTGACGGGAGTGACTGCCTTCTCTACTGGCGTGTCCTTGACGGTCTCTGGCGTCACTGCGCTAATGGTGCTGGCCTGATCGACAGGCTTCTCGGGCTTGACGTCTTCAGGCTGCACGTCTGCCACGGCAACGGACGTTGGCTGCTCAAGTGCAGGCGCGGGTTCTGCGGGCACGTCCCGGGTGGTCACGGCATCGGTCCGCGTCACCCCTTCTGCGACAGGTTGCTCCACAGGCGTTGGTTGCGTCTCAACGGCTTTCTCTTCGCTCTCGACAGGCTGTACCGTCTCCGGCACCGGCTCTTCAACAGGCTCACTCATGTCTGCCATGTCGGTTTCGGGCGCATCCGTGCCTTCGACCAGATCCTGTAAGGTTCCGACGACACTCACCTCCCCGCCCTTGGAGGAGGCCATAGCTTCCGGCTCTTCCGTTGCCGACAGATAGGCCGAGCCTGCCGCATGGGCGGCAAGCGACAAACAAAAGCCTGCGATGAGGAACCGGGAGAACTTCACTCCTGCGCCTTCCTTGTAATCAGAACCACATTCTTCTCACCCGCGTCGGAAATCGCCTTGAGCACTGTCTCCAGCTTGTCAGCCGGCAACGTACCATCGGCGGCCACCTTCAGCGGCTCATCGGCCAGATCGGACGCCTTGTGTTGTGCGATCCAGTCGGTCACGGACACAGGCTTGTCCTGAGCAATCGTCGCGCCCTTGTCATTGACGATCAGTGCTCCGGTGGATCGGATGTTTTCATCCTGAGTAATATCGACCGGCGGCGTTACCTGGCGGGCGTCGTCGCGAGCCAGAGACCCCGCAAAGAGAAAGAAGATCAGCATCAGAAAAACGACATTGATCAGCGGAATTGTGTTGTCGGGCGGAGCCGGACGGACGGGACGGTTCAAACGCATGATCTTGAAAAACACTCCCGAGGTTACTGACCGGTGACGATGACAGTCTTGAGACCGGCAGCGCGCGCACGCGTCATGACAGTAACGAGATCTTGCGTTGTCGCCTGAGGCCCAGACCAGATCGCCACCAGTTTGCCATCCTGTGACACAAGCTGCGCGAAGCGCGCGGCCAGATGAGCTTTGTCGACCGGTGTGCCGTTGAGATCCATCTGCCCGGTCGAATGAATGCGAAAATAGGCCGGCTTGATCTGCGCACCGCCGCCCTCTCCACCACTGGTGAGGGGCAATTGCTGGTAGCGCGAAAAGCTGGAGGCAAGCATGAAGAACAGCAGCAGCAGAAAGATCACATCAATCAGCGACGTCAGGCCAACCGACTTGCGTCGCGCCCTTGGCTTAAGATGCATACCGCGGCTCCGCATCCGCACCTGAATGACCAAACGTCACGACCCGCGATCTGCCGCGATCTGCGACTGCGCCCGTGAAGAAGGCCGTGACGATGGCTTCCATTTCAGCCTGCTCGGCCTCAATCTGACTATCAAACCACCCCACGACGGCCGACACGGGGATGGCGATGGCCAGGCCAACGGCGGTTGTCAGCAGGGCGACCCAGATCCCGCCTGCCAGAACAGAAGGGTCAACAGCAGCCCCCGCCCCCTGCATGGCCTGAAACGCCTCGATCATGCCGATAACCGTCCCCAACAGACCGATCAAAGGTGATGTCTGCGCAATCATGTCCAACGGACGCAGATAAGCCCGCAACCGCTGGATCCGCTCAGCGCACACCCGTTCAATGTCTTCCTTCAGCAAAGCCATGCGCTGCGGATCTTCACACGCGCCCTGCATCAGACGACGCAACACATCGGGCAAGCCGGTCTGGCGCGTGGCGACCACCTCCAGTCCGTCACTCGTGCGGCCATCAAGCCACAGGCGCAGCCCTTTGCGCGCCGCCCCGAACCGCCCGACATGCAGCATCTGAAATTGCAAGATCTTGGCGATTATCAACGCCAGTGAGACAACCGAGAGCACAAGAAGAATGGCCACCACCGGCCCGCCAGACCGGACCAGATCCGTAATTGGCTGGGCAAAAGCAGGCAGGCTATCAAGAAAGTCAGAGAACATGGCACGATCCGTCACTGGTTGCTGATGGAAACGCACACGCAAGGGCAGCAAGGGGAAGCTTGCGCAAGCGATCGCAGTGTGCGGGTCTTGGCGCAACACCCAAAAGGTTCAGAGAAACCCGCTGCATCACGCCACATCAAAAAGACTGAACATGGTGCAGGTCATCTCCCAAAGGCCGCCATTTGGCATTCTTGAAGCCCCCAAGAAAGACAGCCAAAGTGCCTCGTCTCGGGGCGAGATCACCAGCAACATGTTTATTATGAGCTTTTGCCTCATAATATTATTCGATGCAACTGTTCTCCCTGCCAGAAGCAGAAAAAGATGCCTGTCGAGGCATGCCAAAGCGCCTCTCGATCCCCCTGAGGCAGGCCAAGACAAAACGCCTTGGTTCGCTCTTTTCCCTTTTGTCACAAGATGAAAAGAGTGAACCAAGGCGTTGTCATTCGGCGCGGTCCCAGATGAGAATTTCTCCGGGCGCGATGTGTCAGGCGTCTTCGTCGATGGCGCGTAACTCGACCATCAGATCGGCCGCCGTGGTCTGCAACCGCTCCCGAGCCTGGGTCTGCGACAAACCATCAGGCAAGCGCAGCACCGCAGTTGCCTTGAAAAGATGCTCGCCCGACATTGCTCCGGTTTCGAGCCCTGTTTCCAGGTTGTCGATGGACACGCCAAGCCCGGCCAGCAGCGAGGTGACCTGACGCAAGATCCCGGGATGGTCCTGCGACACCAAGTCCAGCACCACCTGTTCCATGGCAGCCGGTTCATCCCTGTGCGATTGAGGGCGCAGGATAATGGACATGCTCTTTTCCGCCTGGAGCACATCCAGTCGGCTTTTCAGATCCTCGACAGCATCCGGCCCGATGTGAATGCTGACAATGCCTGCGAATTCTCCGCCAAGACGCGCCATGGAACTATTGACCCAGTTCCCGCCTGCATCGGCCACCACAGCCGCGCAGGTCACCAACGAGACCTGAGCGATCCTGCGCGATCACCGTGAAGACAACTTCTGCCGGTTTGGAGGTCATGCACCTTCTCCCTTTTGCTTCGGCGCCTTTGATGCAGCGCACTCACGTTTTGCCGGCCTCTGCAAGCAGGTGGTCCAGCACAGTCAGATACGTCACTGTACCAGAACCATTCCGGATCGCCGCCTGACATTTACGACAGACTTTTGGACATGACCGGTTGATCCAGAGCTCAATAAACCGTAGAAAGCGCGCCCTTGCTCTTTGCCCGCACCTCGTCCCGGCCACCATCGCCGGACAGACAACCTGTGAGACTGACATGCCGATCACCTATGGACTCGACTTCGGGACTTCCAACACTGTTCTGGCGCGGGCTAATGGGGCTGGCAAAGCAGAGCAGCTCATTTTCGGCAATGAGAACGACCCACACAAGGCCATCGCCTCAATCCTCAGCTTTCTCGACGACGGCCCCTCCAAAGAGCCGGTTGCAGAAGTCGGTCCCTGGGCCATCCAGCAGTTTCTGGAGCATATTGGCGATGTACGCTTCATCCAGTCGCTCAAGAGCTTCGTGGCAAGCCGTCAGTTCAACGGCACTGGCGTTTTCGGCAAGCGTTATGACTTCGAAAGTCTCATGGCCCGATTTCTTTCGCGTGGCCTGGACCATCTGCAACAGGGCATCCACCCGGCTGATTGTCGGCTGATTGTCGGCCGTCCGGTGCTTTTTGTCGGCACCAATGCAGACGAAGAGCTGGCGATGAACCGGTATCGCACAGCGGTAGAGCGGCTCGGCTTCACCGATGTGCATTTTGTCTATGAGCCAGTTGGAGCGGCCTTTTCCTTTGCACAACGGTTGCAAGCGGATGCCAACGTGCTTGTCGCCGACTTTGGCGGCGGTACGAGCGATTATTCGCTGATGCGATTTTCAAAGTCCGACGGCAAGCTACAGGCCACGCCGCTCGGCCGTGGCGGCGTCGGCATTGCCGGAGACACCTTCGACTATCGTATCATCGACAACGTCATTCTGCCCGAACTTGGCAAAGGGTCGACCTATCGCAGCATGGGCAAGACACTGGAAGTGCCCCGCAACCTGTTCTCCAACTTCGCTCGCTGGCACCAGCTGTCCTTTTTCAAAACCTCGCAGGATTTCCGCGAACTGAAAAAGCTGCTGCGCTATTGCACTGAAGAAGAGAAGATCGAACTTTTCATCGAACTGGTCGAAGAAGATCAGGGCTATCCGCTTTACAAGGCCGTGTCGGATACCAAGGCCCGGCTGTCCTCTCAGGAGCAGGCCGATCTTCGGTTTTCCGGCATCGGCAGTGATTTTTCCGTCACGGTTCACCGCAAGGACTTTGAACACTGGATCCAGCCGGATCTGGACCGCATGGACAAAGCTCTGGATGAGACGCTGGAGCGCTCAAATCTGGCTGAAACAGATATTGACCAGGTGTTCCTGACTGGCGGCACATCCTTTGTGCCTGCGGTGCGCGCCATGTTTGAAAGCCGCTTCGGCGCGGCCAAGCTGGCAGGCGGTGAAGAACTGTCCTCCATCGCCAACGGCCTGGCCTTGATCGGTGCCCGTGATGACGTCACCGACTGGGCATGCGCCTAACCTGACGCCAGGAGATGCCGCGCTGCGATGCGGCACTCTCGCCAGACCAGAGCGACCCACTAGCGTCAGCCTTCCACGGTCTGGCCAAAGAGCACGATCAGCGCGCCCAGCAGCGCCAGCCCGCCGTACAGCCCCACCTGCTGCATAGGCGCATTTCGGTGGCGTGCATTGGCAAAGGCAATCACAGCCTGAACCATGTAATACAGGGCAAAGGCGCGTGAGGCGTAATTGACGATCTGATAGACATCGACTGACCAAGGTAATCACAAGGCCCAACGCACCGAGAATGGCATAGGCCATATTCTGCGAAACACGGCGGCCCGTCAGTTCCTCGATCAAACCACCGCAACCGCCTGTGTCGGCAACGGCAGCGCTGAATTGTGCAGCCAGCGCACCGATGATCATGATGACCGGCAGAGTCGGTGAGACAATGCGGATAATATCGATGATGGCCGTATCACTGTTGGGCAGTTGGTCAGGTGTGAAGACGTAGGCGATCAACGCAATATAGATCAGATAGACGCCGGATGAGACGAATTGCGCCAACCGCATCGCCTTGATGCGCAGCGCTGCGGAATACTCGTTGCCCAGATACCGCGTCGTCTCAAATCCCTGCACGATAATCAGCAACCCGAAGGCCAGCCAGACAGACTGCGCCCCATGAACGGAGACCGGTGTTGCAACCAGCGCCTCCCTCTGCGCCTGGTGTGCCATGTAGATTGCCAGCCCCACCAACAGGCCGACAATCACCGACAGGTTTGCCGTCACGGTCAGATATTCCACTCGTTCCAGAGAGCGAAACCCTTTTGTCCAGCCAACCAACAGAATGACCAGCAGCACCCCACTTGTGACGAGACGCGCATCAAAGGTGGTCGCGCCGGAAACAAGGCTGACGCCAAATGCGCCGAACAGATTAAGGTAGTAGGACACCGAAATCACATAGGCAAAGGCCAGTGCCCAAGAGGAGATTGTCTCCAGATACAGCGTATGATGGCTCTCGCCTTGCGGCTCTTCGCGACACTTGATGTTGAAGCGGATTGCAGACCCGTACAGGAAAGCCGCGCCACATAACCCAAGCATCACCAGCGGTGCGAAGGCTCCATATGAGCGATCCAGGATCGGTCCGATGATCAAAAAACCGCTGCCAATGATAGAGGCCAGCGGTGTAATCATGGCCCGCCAATACGGCGCTTGTCGTAAACGGGGCCAGAGGAAAAGGCTTGCTGTCAAAAGCACAGCAAGCAAAATCGCTATATCCAGGATCACCTGATGTTTCCAAACTCGAAAAACTGACGTGTGGCATAGTCTTATGACGAAAGACCGCATCTCGATAGATGCTTGCGCGCTTTTCTGAGGGATTGATCCTGACAGCGCGCTGCATTAAGTTGGCGGCAATCGGGCAGCGTCCCCAGAGGGACTGAAAGCGAATCCGGTGGTGGTCGACCCAAGTCGGGGACCCATTCCGGAGCTGTCATTTGACCCCCCGCAGTCGATCGACTGACGGGTGTTCGTGTGTCGCACCGCTTTCCCCAACTGTAACGTATCGGACAGGCCGACCTGCGGTGACAGGCGCGGCCCTCGTTGAGGGAAACATGTCATGTCGGTTCATGACGAGCGGGCAACCGCCGGACACAAGATGCTTTCCCGACCGCTATGCGTTGGCGCACCCCCGATGTGGGGCGATCAAACGCCCCCGTTCACTTTCCTTTCCCCGGCAAGAGGTCGGCTTTCGGCCTCCCACCCAATTCAAAAGGCCGTCTGATGGCTGAAAAACTTGGTCTCATGATCTGTGGCCATGGCAGCCGCAACCGCGGTGCCGTGCAGCAGTTTGCCCAACTCGCAGAAGGTCTCAAGAGCCGCTTTCCAGACTGGCCGGTTGAATATGGCTATCTGGAATTTGCCAATCCGGTCATCCATGACGGCCTCAACAAGTTGCGTGAACAAGGCTGCACCCGCGTTCTGGCCGTACCGGGAATGCTGTTTGCAGCAGGTCATGCCAAGAACGACATCCCGTCGGTGCTGAACACCTATCAGGCGCAACATCCGGATATGACGATCACCTATGGTCGCGAACTGGCTGTCGACACGCGCATGGTGCGTGCCGCCGGCGACCGCATCCGCGAAGCCATCGAAGCGGCGCCCGGCACTGTCGATCCACACGAAACGTTGCTGATGGTGGTTGGACGCGGTGCCTCGGATCCGGACGCTAATTCCAACGTCACCAAGATCATGCGCCTTCTCTGGGAAGGTATGGGTTTCGGCTGGGCAGAAACCAGCTACTCCGGCGTGACCTTTCCGCTGGTTGGCCCCGGTCTCGACCATGCCGCCAAACTTGGCTACAAGCGCATCGTCGTGTTTCCGTATTTTCTTTTCACAGGCGTCTTGGTCCAGCGGATCTATTCCGCCGTCGACGAGGCAGCCCAGCGCTATCCGGACATCGACTTCGTCAAGGCCGGTTATCTCAACGATCATCCGCAAGTCATCGACACGATGGCAGACCGGGTGCGAGAGATCCTTGAAGGTGAAAACCTGATGAACTGCCAGATGTGCAAGTACCGCGAACAGGTGCTCGGCTTCGAGGCGGAAATCGGTCTGGCACAGGAAAGTCATCATCATCACGTCGAAGGTCTGGGGGCAGACGCGGAGTGCAAACTGTGCGACGAGATCTGCACCGGGGCTTGCGAGGCTCAAGTGCGCAAGAATGCACACCATTCCCATGATCATGATCACGTACATCACCACGATCACCATGGGCCATCACATGAGCACACTCATGAACATGCCCATGATCATGGGCACAGCCATTCTCATGACGACCATGACCATCATCATCACCCTTACCCGCATGCGGACCATCCGCTGGGACCTCGATCACTGAATGAAACCAAGTGATGTCTGCACCCGACGCCTCTGAGCCCTCCTTTCGCGCGTATATTCGCGATCCCCTGGAGATCTATCGCCAATCCTTTGCAACAGTGCGCCGGGAAGCCGATCTGTCGGCGCTTCCAGCGTCTGCCGTGCCACTTGCCATTCGGCTGATCCATGCCTGTGGCATGACGGACATTGTCGCCGACCTGAGCCTCTCGGAGAGGCTGGTTGAGACCGCAAATGCGGCTTTGGTGGCCGGGGCAAACATCATCACCGATGTGGAAATGGTGGCGCATGGCATCATTCGCACGCGACTGCCTGCGGACAATGCCGTGCGGTGTTTCCTGAATGAGGAAAGCGTTCCCGCGCGGGCACGCTCCATCGGCAACACACGCTCGGCTGCTGCTCTGGAACTTGCAGCGGAGCATCTGGAAGGGGCAGTGGTTGCCATCGGCAATGCGCCAACCGCATTGTTTCATCTTATGGAGTTGATCGCGGATGGAACTGTACCCCGTCCCGCCGCAGTTCTCGGCTTTCCGGTCGGCTTTGTAGGGGCGGCCGAATCCAAGCTTGCACTGGCAACCAATGCGCTGGACATTCCTTATGTCACGCTGCTCGGGCGACGCGGCGGGTCTGCATTGGCCGCTGCTGCCATCAATGCTCTGGCAGCCGGATTGCCCGAAGAAGAAGGCCAGCCTGCATCATGACCCATAAGCCGACGGACGCCCCGTCTCCTGACAAGCCGAAGCTAGCCAAATCGACACAGCGGTCTTCCGGCGCCAACAAAGGGATGCGGTCCTACGGGTTTCTGTCGCATGGGTCGCCGGCCAGCCCGAACGCCGACGGCAACGCTCTGCCGAAAAAATCAAAAGGCATGTTGTCTCACGAGGAGATTAACACCGGCTCAGCCTCACAGCTTGAGCCCACAATCAGACGGGGCCGGTTTTCGTTGAGGGATAAGAAATGACGCGCGCCCAGCCCCGCCTGACAGTGGTCGGCCTTGGCGAAGATGGCCTGCTGACGACCGCCGCTCAGGATGTGTTACGCAATGCTCTTGTCGTCTATGGAGGCGCACGTCACCTTGAATTGGCCCGTGCCATTTTGGCCGGTTCCACCATTGAAACACGTCTCTGGCCAAGCCCTTTTTCCAGTGTCTTCGACGATCTGAAGACCTTGATCGCTGCGGGCTCACGCGTCGCAGTGCTGGCCAGTGGCGATCCCTTGTGGTTCGGCATTGGCTCTTCACTGCTCGCGCATTTCGACCCTGCGGATCTGTGTTTCCTGCCAGCACCCTCCGCTTTTCAGCTTGCGGCAAGCCGCATGGGCTGGGCCTTGCAGGACGTCGACACACTGTCCTTGCATGGCCGTCCCCTTGAGACCCTACGCGCGAATCTTTCTCCGGGACGCAGGATCCTGGCCCTGACCAGCAATGCCGGGTCTCCGGCCGAGATCGCCCGCCTCCTGACTGCGGCTGGCTATGGTCAGAGCCACATGACTGTGCTGTCGCGCATGGGCGGTGTGAACGAAACACGGACAGACGGGCTGGCCTGCACCTTTGCGCCTGATTGCGATGTCTTGAACACGCTCGCCGTCGATCTGGTGCGGGATACCGGCACCCCCTTGCGTCCGACCGTGCCGGGCCTGCCGGACGAAGCCTTTCAGCACGACGGAAAAATGACCAAGAGCGAGGTGCGTGCCGTCACGCTGGCAGCCCTCGCTCCTGTGCCATCCGCGTTGCTTTGGGATATTGGCGCTGGATGCGGTTCTGTCGGCATCGAATGGATGCGTGCCGCACGCCATGCCCGTGCCATCGGCCTTGAGCCTCACGCAGGCCGACGGGCTCTTGCACACCGGAACGCGCAGGATCTGGGCGTTCCGGGTTTCGATCTGCGCGATGAAACCGCTCCGGATTGTCTCACAGCCCTGCCAGACCCCGATGCAATCTTCATCGGCGGAGGGCTAAGCACCCCGGGCATGGTATCCACCTGCGTGACCCGGCTGATGCTCTGGCGGGCGGCTTGTTGCCAATGCAGTCACTCTTGAAGGAGAGCAAATGCTGCTGCACGCCCATCAGACCTATGGTGGCGACCTGATCCGCATTGCCATCCAACGCGCCAGTCCCGTGGGAGACTTTCATGGCTGGCGTCCGATGATGCCCGTCACACAGTGGCGCTATGAAAAGCCGTGGCCGACAGCGGAGGCATCACACACACCATGACCGGCACTCTTTATGGCGTCGGGCTTGGTCCCGGCGATCCCGAATTGATGACGCTCAAGGCGCACCGGCTTATCTCTGCGGCCTCTGTCGTGGCCTATCCGGCACCAGACACGGGCCCGAGCTTTGCCAGATCCATCGCGGCGGCGGCCATTGCACCGGGAACGCGCGAGATCGAGATCACTGTGCCGATGCGCGTTGACCGGTTTCCTGCGAAGCAGATTTACGATGATGGGGCAGCGCGGATTGCTGAAGAACTCTCCGCCGGACATGACGTCGTCACTTTGTGCGAAGGAGATCCGTTCTTCTATGGCTCCTTCATGTATCTGTTCGAGCGCCTTTCCGGCCGGTTCCCATGCGAAATCGTGCCAGGGGTTACCTCGCTAACCGCCTGTGCCAGCGTGTTGGGCCGCCCATTGACCAGCCGCGGCGACATCCTGACGGTGCTCCCCGGACCGCTGTCGGATGAAGCTCTGCAAGAGCGCATCGAACACGCGCAGGCAATCGCCATCATGAAGGTTGGCCGTCATCTGCCACGCCTGCGCGCGTTGCTGGATCGCATGGGCCTGACCGACAAGGCCGGCTACGTCGAACGTGCCAGCCTGCCCACCCAAATCGTGCGCCCTCTTGCTGACATGTCAGACGAAAGTGCACCTTATTTTTCCATGATCCTGATTTACAAGGGAGCCGAGGCTTGGCCGCTTCCCCCATCATCATTCTGCTGAACCCGGCAGGTCTCGACACAGCACGGCGTCTTGAAGACGCTCTGCCTGATGCTGTCATCCACGGGCTTGCCGGGCGTGTGCGCGATGCCGACACGTTGTTCAACGAAACGATTGCTCATCTCCAGCAACTGTTTGAGAGTGGGCACCCGATCATCGGGGTCTGCGCCAGCGGCATTCTGATCCGGGCAATCGGCCCGCTGTTGAACGACAAACACAACGAACCACCCGTGCTTGCCGTCTCCGAAGATGGCAAGAGTGTCGTGCCGCTGCTTGGTGGTCATCGTGGCGCAAATCAGTTGGCTCACGATCTCTCTGACCGGTTGTTTGCCCATGCAGCCATCACCACCGCGGGCGACATTGCCCTTGGTGTTGCGCTGGACGCGCCCCCTGCGGGCTGG
The DNA here is from genome assembly GCF_055809635.1 of Roseibium sp. 10G30-5. Lineage (NCBI taxonomy): Bacteria > Pseudomonadati > Pseudomonadota > Alphaproteobacteria > Hyphomicrobiales > Stappiaceae > Roseibium > Roseibium sp. 10G30-5. Next base: position 2,716,889 of record NZ_CM147918.1, on the reverse strand, counting down.
ACGCTGGCCAACCCGGAAGATGCCAAGCCAATCATGGCGGAACTTCTTTCCGGCGCGCCTGTCCGCATTGACGGCGACGCCCCATGGCTCAGTCGTGCACTGCCCAACATCTCCGACAGTGCCGCCATTTCCCTGCGTGCGACCGCACAACCGGAGACCGGCAGCCCCACCCGTCTGGTGTATCACCCACAGCGCCACGTCCTTGGCGTCGGCTGCGCGCGCAATTGTCCGGCGGACGAATTGATCACGCTGGTCGACAGCCAATTGCAGACCGCCAACATTGCCCCCGGTGCCATTGCCTGCGTCGCAAGTCTGGACCTCAAGGCCGACGAACACGCTGTCAACGCGCTCGCAGCCCATCTTGGCGTACCGCTACGTGTCTTCACCGCAAGGCGGCTGGAAGAAGAAACGCCCCGACTGAGAACCCCGTCCGAAGTTGTTTTCAAGGAAGTCGGCTGTCACGGTGTCAGCGAAGGGGCTTGTCTCGCGGCCACCGGTCCCTCGGGTCACCTTGGTGATCACAAAGCAGAAAACCGCCAATGCGACCATGGCTCTTGCCATGGCTGATGCGCCCGTTCTGCCGCAAAAAGCAGGTCGAGCCCGTGGACATCTGTCGGTCATTGGCCTGGGACCGGGCCAAAACGACTGGCGCACTCCGGAGGCAACCCGCCTGCTGGCCGAAGCAGACGATGTTGTCGGCTATTCGCTTTATCTGGACATTGTTGCCTCCCATATTCGCGGCAAGACACGCCATGACTTTCCGCTCGGGGGCGAAGAGGATCGCGTCCGCTTTGCACTGGAGCGGGCGGGCGAAGGTCACACGGTTGCTTTGGTTTGCTCGGGCGACTCTGGCATCTATGCCATGGGGGCCCTCGTTTACGAGTTGCTGGACCGAGGACCGATGGAAGGTGGTGTTTCCGAAGCAGCGCGCCGGGTCAGCGTGACGAATGCACCCGGTATATCGGCGCTGCAAGCCGCTTCTGCACGCATCGGTGCTCCATTGGGACACGATTTCTGCGCCATCTCGCTCTCGGATCTTCTGACGCCCTGGGACACAATCGAAAAACGTCTCAAGGCCGCTGCGGAAGGCGATTTCGTCATCGCCTTCTACAACCCGGTGTCAAAACGACGTCGCTCTCAATTGGCCGCAGCCCGTGGCATTCTGCTTGCGCATCGCCCCGCCGACACGCCTGTGGTTCTTGGAGTCAATCTGGGTCGACCGGGAGAAACACTGCGCGTCACCACGCTGGACGCTCTCACAGTGGACGAGGTTGATATGCTGACCACCGTTCTTGTCGGCTCTTCACAAAGCCGGGCGGTCACACGCGGCGACGGCTCCACCTTTGTCTACACACCACGCGGCTACGCCAAACGCATTGATGCCGTCGATGAGGCGGAAACCCCGGATAACCACAAGGAACAGGCATGACCGTTCACTTCATTGGCGCTGGTCCCGGCGACCCGGACCTGATCACCGTGCGCGGCCTGAAGCTCATTCAGTCCTGCCCCGTCTGTCTGTATGCCGGATCGCTGGTGCCGGAAGAGATCGTGCGTGCAGCCCCTGACGGCGCCCGGGTCATCGACACAGCCTCGCTGACGTTGGACGAAATTCTGGTCGAGATCGAGGCTGCTCATGCCAAGGGACAGAACGTTGCGCGGGTGCATTCCGGCGATCCCTCCATCTATGGTGCCACGGCAGAACAAATGCGCCGTCTCGATGCACTGGGGATCGATTATGAGATCACCCCCGGTGTACCTGCCTTCGCCGCGGCCGCAGCCGCACTGAAAATGGAACTGACAATTCCGGAAGTGGCCCAGACCATTATCGTCACCCGCACGGCGATGCAAAGTTCAGCCATGCCCAACAACGAGGATCTGGAAACGCTGGGACGCAGCGGCGCCACACTGGCGATCCACCTGTCAGTGCGCAATCTGCGCCATATCGAGCGGCAATTGACACCGCTTTATGGAGAAGACTGTCCGGTTATCATCGCCTATCGCGTCGGCTGGCCGGATCAGGCCTTCATCCATGGCACCCTGTCGGACATTGCAGGCAAAGTGCGCAGTTCCAAGATCACCCGTACAGCACTGATCTTTGTCGGCCATGCTCTAGACCCCAACAAGGACTTCAGGGATTCAGCACTTTATGACGCAGATCATGTTCATGTCCTGCGGCCCAAAAAGAAAACCCCGGCGGCTTGAAGTCCTTGGGATTTCAGGTCGCAAGCCCTGCTCTGCTTCAGATGGCAGGAGCAATGACATGGACGTAAGACCCCATCACAGACCCGCGCCGCAAACCAGTGTCTGGTAATGCGGTGCCTGCTGCGTCCTCAACCTTGAACAGGCTTTCGCCCGGGCCGGACTGCTTGACGCGGCTATAATGAAATTCATGCGCGGCCAGTGGTTTGCTCCACGGCATCCCCAGAATTGGGGTCAACTTGCGGTAGCCCAGACGGCGGCTCTTTTCCGCGAAGCTTGTCATCAACGGCAGCAAGCCAAGCATCCGGTGCGGCTTCCCTTCCGCATCCACAATCGCCTCGCCCAATGTCATATAGCCACCGCATTCGCCGTAAATCAGAACGCCGCGCTGCGCCGCTGACCGCATGGCCTCCCTGAAGATCCCTGCCTCGGACAATTTGCCCGCATGCAGTTCCGGGTAGCCGCCGGGTACGTAGATTGCATCGGCACTTTCGTCCGGCGCTTCATCGCGCAAAGGCGAAAAGAACGTCAATTCGGCGCCTTGCCTATGCCAATCGTCAAGAACATGCGGATAAGAAAAATTGAAGGCCACATCACGGGCAATCGCGATACGCTGTCCAAGTGGCGGCAAACGCTTTCCTGTTTTCGTCAGGGGGCGCGACAAACGTGCACCGAGACGTACAATGGCATCAAGGTCCAGACGTTCGGCACAGACTTCACCGGCGCGGGCGATAAACTCTTCCAGACCGGTATGCTCACCCGCCTGCACCAGACCGAGATGACGCTCAGGCAACCGCAACTCCGCCAGCTTGGGAACAGCCCCCAAAACCTCGATCTTCGATGGCTTGAGCGCCTCACGCAGCATCTTTTCATGGCGCTGACTGCCAACGCGGTTCAAGATCACGCCAACAAGGGCGACATCCTTGCGATAGGTCCGAAAACCATGCACCAGAGCAGCCACGGACTGCGCCTGCTTGGCACAATCCACCACCAGTACCACCGGGATCTTCAACAAGGCTGCAAGATCTGCCGCCGAGCCCTTGCCATTTGCAGCGCCGTCGAAAAGCCCCATAGCCCCTTCGACGATCAGCATACCGTCGCCGTAAGACTGTGTATGCTCGAACGCCTTTTCACGCAGACTGTCGGAGGGCATCGCCCATGCGTCAAGATTGTAACTGCGACGAAAGCAAGCTGCCTCATGGAAGGCCGGATCAATATAATCCGGTCCCGACTTTGCCGGAACGACCGAGACACCTTTTTCCTTCAGAGCGCGCAGCAGCCCCAAAGTCACTGTGGTCTTGCCGGACCCGGAATGAGGAGCGGCGATCAGGAGACCACGGTTGTTTGCTTTCATTGATGGTTTGCCTTCTCAGACGCGCCCAGCCCAAGTGGGTCCGGATCGAGATGTTTGCCTTGCAACGCGCCCAGCCAATCAAGACCCGCCCGCAATCGGACAACCGGCCCGACACAGACGATGGCTGGCGGGCGAAGTTGCATGTCGGCGCTATCCTTGGCACAGCGTCCAAGCGTTGTCTCGAAAACTTTCTGCTGCGGCAGCGATGCTTCACAAACAATCGCCACCGGCTCATCCGTATGACGTCCACCGGCGATCAATTCGTCAGCGATTTTTTCCAGATGTTTCATCGCCATGTACATGATGATGACCGGAGATCCGCTGGCAACAGCCCGCCAGTCAATTGACCCGGGCGTGAGGCCGCTCTGATCATGGCCGGTCAAAAATGTCACGACCTGATTGGTGTCACGATGCGTCGCCGGGATGCCCGCGTAACTCAAACCGCCGATCCCGGCAGTCACGCCCGGGACAACACGAAACGGCACGTTGGCGGCAACCAGCCCCAACGCTTCCTCTCCACCACGTCCGAAGACGAAGGGATCTCCGCCTTTGAGCCTCAGAACGCGCTTGCCCGACCTTGCATAATCAATCAGCTTAAGCGTGATGTCGCGTTGCTGAGGGCTAGGTTTGCCACCGCGTTTTCCGGCAAAATCAAGTAATGCATCCTCACGCGCCCAGGTCAGGATCGTCTGATCGACGAGGGCGTCATAAACAACGACATCCGCTTGCCGCAAGCCATTGAGAGCATGCAGTGTCAAAAGTCCCGGATCTCCAGGACCAGCTCCTGTCAACCAGACCGTGCCTTGGTTCAAGGGCGGGTAGATCGGCAAGGAGCTCTGTCGTGGTCGCGTCGTTTTTCATAGGGCTGTTGTAACGCCGCGAAGAGATCTCGCCAAGCAGAGTTCCTGCGAGAAGCCTTGTCTTGCATCGATTTTCTGAGGCAGTGGCCCATGCCCACAACAGGAGGATGCAGAAGCCGAATTTCATATGTTTTAAGGGTCCCTTCCGACAGAGTTCCAGCTATAACTGCCTCATGACGATGGACGGGACCAAAGAGCTGCGACGCGGATGGACGACCGGGGCCTGTGCCACGGCGGCGACCAAGGCGGCATTTCAGGCGCTACTCACGGGAGAATTCCCCGACCCCGTAGAAATCACCCTGCCGCGTGGCGGGACAACCCACTTCTGTCTCGCTCACCACGATATAACCGGGAACACCGCAAGTGCCAGCGTCATCAAGGATGCAGGCGACGACCCGGATGTCACGCACGGTGCGCTTGTGTCTGCCGTCCTGCGCCGTCTGCCCGTCGGCAAGGGCATCGTTTTCAAGGCCGGCAATGGCGTCGGCACAGTCACTCGACCGGGGTTACCCATTCCCCCCGGAGAACCTGCGATCAATCCCGTTCCCCGTCAGATGATGCGCAATGCACTGCAGGAGGTCGCACAGGCCATGGGCGTGACGGCAGATGCAGAGATCACAATTTGCATCGAAGACGGCGAAACGTTGGCCTTGAAGACACTCAACCCGCGCCTTGGTATTGTTGGCGGATTGTCCGTCCTGGGCACCACCGGCATCGTGCGGCCATTCTCCTGTGCGGCCTGGATCGCGTCGATCCATCGCGGCATTGATGTGGCCCGAGCGGTCGGGTTAACTCATGTTGCCGCTGCCACCGGCGCGTCATCGGAGGATGCCATTCGGGCACGCTACACTCTGGAAGATGCGGCCTATCTCGACATGGGTGATTTTGCAGGTGGATTGTTGAAGTATCTGAGAGCCCACCCCCTGCCCCGGCTCACCCTGTGTGGTGGCTTTGCCAAGTTCACCAAGCTGGCACAAGGGGCACTTGACCTGCACTCAGCCCGAAGTCAGGTCGATCTTGCCTTTCTGGCAGACGAACTGCGGCATCTCGGTGCGCCGGACAGCTTGTGCGCCCGTTGCATGCAGGCCAACACGGCAAAGGAAGTGCTTGATCTGGCGCAGGAGGAAGGGTTCAACCTGGCGCAACCACTTGCAGAAAAAGCCCATGCTGCAGTGAAAAAAATTTTGCGCAACGCTCCAATTGAGGTGGAAGTGCTGATCGTGAACCGCACAGGTACATGCCTTGGCAGAGCGTCCTGGGCATGACAGATCACCGGCTTGCCAAACGCCTGCTTGTTCTGGCCGGAACGCAAGATGCGCGACAGCTCATCACGCGGCTGATCAACGACTATCCGGAGCTTGAGGTGATCGCCAGCCTTGCAGGCATCACTCAGTCTCCAGTCGACATGGGCTGCACACTACGTTTCGGCGGATTTGGGGGCGCGTCCGGTTTGCAGGCCGCTCTTGAAGACGGAGCCATAGATGTGGTCATCGACGCGACACACCCTTTTGCGGAAGTAATCTCGCGCAATGCGGTCGAGGCGACGCGCCTTGCCGGAATTCCGCTTTTTCGCTTGGCCCGCGCACCTTGGAAGAAACGCGATGGCGATCACTGGATCTCCTGCGCCTCATTGGAGGACGCAGCAAGCAAACTGCCGGAAAATGCCCGCCCGTTTCTGGCGGTGGGGCGTCAGGGCATCAGCGCTTTTACGCATCGGCAAGATTTGGTGGCCTTGGCCCGCATGATCGAGCCGCCCAAAACACCACTGCCCGCGCATTGGCAACTCATTCTGGCAAAGCCTGAGCAAAGTCTCGTAGCAGAAATACAACAGTTCAAAACCCACGCGGCAACGCACGTCGTCTCGAAAAACAGCGGTAGCGCCGCAGCTTATTACAAGATTGAAGCCGCACGCCTGTTGCAACTGCCAGTGCTGATGATCCAACAGCCGCAGCCGGCAGACACTTTTCCAAGTTATACGTCGGCTCAGGCTTTGCTATGCGCAATGGAAAGCCTTGGACTTCTAGCGAAAAGGAAAAACTGACAGTTCAGGCTGCGCTGGACGAAGGGCTCGCTTCTGTCAGAAGTTCATAGGCACGCTCACTGTCGCTGGTCGAGCGCAGGCCCTTCACGACGGACGAATCACGCAACTGTCGCGCAATACGGGCAAGCGCCTTCAGATGATCCGCTCCAGCCCCTTCTGGCGCCAGCAACAAGAACACCAGATCAACCGGCTGATCATCAAGTGAATCAAAATCAATGGGAGTATCCAGGCGGGCAAACAGGCCAACGAGATGGTCGAGACGCGTCAGCTTGCCGTGCGGAATGGCAACACCATTGCCAACACCGGTGGATCCCAGTTTTTCACGCTGCAGAAGAGTATCGAAAATTTCGCGTTCGGAGAGCCCTGTAAGATCGGCAGCCTTGGCCGACATTTCCTGAATCACCTGCTTCTTGCTCTTGGCCTTCAGCCCGGCGATTACCGCCTTTTTCGTCAAAAGATCATCAAGATCCATTTTACCGCCTACAAATGCTCGGCGTCGGCCCATATGAACCGACGCCAATCTTCTCGCTCTACTCGGCCGCCTGCTGGGCCATCAAGGCCGGATCAATCCAGCCCACGTTTCCATCAGAACGACGGTACACAACGTTCATTTCGCCGTTGGCCGCGTTCTTGAACATGATCACGGGCGCTTCGGCAAAATCAAGCTGCATGACGGCCATACCGACCGTCAGCGTCTTGATCTTCGATGCGGTTTCCGCGATGACCAGAGGCTTGTAATCCTCTGGCAATTCTTCTTCCTCGTCGGTCGACGCCAGAACATAAGAGGACGCTTCGATATCTTCCTTATCGGCCCCCGCGCCTGCGTAATGATCCTTGAGCTTGCGCTTGTAACGACGCAATCTCTTTTCGATCTTGTCCGCAGATTGATCAAAACTTTGTCGCGGTTCCTGATCCTGTGCCGAAACCTGCAAGACGATACCTGTATCGAGATGCAGCATGCACTCTGACTTGAAACCCGACCCTTCACGACTGAGGGTCACACGACCCGTATAACCTCCGGTGAAGTATTTCGACAGCGCTTCCTCAATCCGGTCATTCACGTGTGTGCGCAGCGCATCACCAACGTCAACGTTTTTTCCCGAAATCCGCAAAGTCATGGGGACCTCTTATTCTCTTTTGGACCAAAGGTCGCCGACCTGAAAGGCCGACGTTTGAAACCAGCAGGTTTCAATCCAATAGAATGAACCAGTCGGCGTCGAGACGCCATCCCCTTCGGTAAAGTTATCTTGCGAGCGGTGCTATACGGACCCCTCTGGCCCTTGTCAATGATCGCCGGTGCGATTTCGAGTTCACATTTGCCCACGCGACAACTGTTTGACATTCCAGCGAATACGGTCACACAAAACCATAAAAGTTAATTATTTCAATTGATTAACCCTTCGCGCGTTTTTCTCTGCGGCGCTGAACGGACGATTCAATATTCATCGCCTCACGGTATTTTGCCACCGTGCGGCGCGCGATATCGATGCCATCCATTTTCAGGTTCTTGACGATCGTATCATCGGACAGGATCGCCTCAACGCTTTCTGCATCAATCATTTGGCGGATTCTGTGGCGCACTGCCTCTGCGGAATGTGCATCCTCGCCGCTGACTGTCGCGGAAATTGCTGAGGAGAAGAAATACTTGAGTTCGAAAATTCCCCGGTCCGTTGCCATAAACTTGTTGGAGGTCACCCGGCTGACAGTGGATTCATGCATGCCGATGGCTTCGGCAATCGTTTTGAGATTGAGAGGGCGCAGATGCTCGACGCCGTAGGTCAGGAATGCATCCTGCTGACGTACGATCTCACTGGACACCTTCAAAATGGTCTTGGCCCGCTGATCCAGCGCTCTTGACCAGCCAGTTGGCGGTCTGGAGACACTCGGTCAGATATTCCTTTTCTTTTTCATCGCGAACCGATTTGTTGACCGTGGCGTAATACGACTGATTGACCAGCAAACGCGGCAGCGTGTCGGAATTCAACTCGATCTGCCACCCACCGTCAGACGCCGAGCGCACAAACACATCAGGCACCAGGGTCTGCACCGGCGATGAACTGAACGCACTGCCAGTGCTTGGGATCAAGTGCCTTCAGTTCGGCCACCATATCCCTCAAGTCCGCATCGTCGACGCCGCAAAGCTTCCTGAGGCTGACATAATCGTGTCGGGCAAGAAGGTGGATATTTTCGATCAACGCAGCCATAGCCGGATCGTAATGATTACGGTCTTCCAACTGTAATTTGAGGCATTCTGCAAGATTACGGGCAAAAACTCCCGCTGGCTCAAACGTCTGCACAACAGAAAGAACCGCCTCAACCCGTGCCAGATCGACACCAAGCGTGTCGGCTGCCAGACCCAAATCTGCGAAGAGATAGCCATTCTCGTCAAGTGAGTTGACCAGATAGCCGGCAATCAGCTTATCCGCTGCATCGGTCAACGCCAGATGAACCTGATCCTCCAGAAGCTGGGTCAGAGTTTTCTGCTCTGACACGAAGGCTTCCAGATTGTAATCATCACCGCCTGAGTAGGATGTGCCACCAAAAGGGTCCAGACCACCTGATGTCGATCCACTGTCCTGCGTTCGGCTGACCTGCTGCTCATCCGGATAAACATTAGAAACGTCTGTATCGAGGTGGTCGCCAACGTCCGTCTCTGTGCCGGAAAAACTGCTGGCAGCCCAGTCTCCGTCAACAGCATCAGAGCTGCTCGCTCGAACGTCTGCGTCATCGTTGCCACCGTCTCCCGCACCATCGTCGGAGGACTGTTCGCTTTTTTCCAACAAGGGATTGCGTTCGAGTTCACCCTCGACGTAGGCGACGAGATCCATGTTGGACAATTGCAACAGCTTGATCGCCTGCATCAACTGCGGCGTCATGATCAGCGACTGGCTTTGTCGCATCTCCAGCTTGGGTGAAATTGCCATTTCGCCTTGAACGTGCCTCTAGGGTTTCATTTGGTCCGCTTTTTGCTTTTAACCCAATTCGGCATGCTTCTTCAAAGCGTAAATTGTTCTCCGAGGTAAAGACGGCGCACATCGGGATCCGCAACAATCTCGTGCGGAAGGCCCTCAGTCAGCACATCTCCGGAGGCAATGATATAGGCGCGGTCAATCAGACCAAGGGTTTCGCGGACGTTGTGGTCGGTGATCAGCACACCAATTCCACGCTGCGTCAAGTGACGCACAAGTTGTTGAATGTCCCCAACGGCAATCGGGTCAATCCCGGCGAAAGGTTCATCGAGCAGCATGAAAGTCGGACGGCTGGCCAATGCGCGGGCGATTTCCACACGCCGCCTTTCACCACCCGACAGGGCGATGGCCGGAGACTTACGCAAATGTGTCAGGCCAAACTCTTCCAGCAGTTCGTCCAGTTCCTGCGAACGCTTCTTGCGGTTCGGCTCGATGACTTCCAGGACAGCACGAATGTTGGCTTCAACGCTCAACCCGCGAAAAATAGACGCTTCCTGTGGCAGATACCCAATGCCAAGGCGCGCACGACGATACATCGGCATTTTCGTCATGTCGAAATTATCGAGCAGGATCTTGCCATGGTCCGGACGGATCAAGCCCGTGATCATGTAAAAGGTGGTGGTTTTACCCGCCCCATTCGGCCCCAGCAGACCAACCGATTCGCCCGGCCTCACTGTCAGGCTGACGGATTTGACCACCTGCCGACGTCCATAGGTCTTGCCGATACCATCGACAACCAACGCCCCCGGTTCATCATACGCTTCTGCCTGCAGGCTTCCCTTGCCGAGCTCGGCATCAGTATTGGACGAAAACGAAAACAATCTCACCGGGCGGTCCATTCCGTGGTCGGTTGGTCAGAGAAACGCGGAACTTCTCTGCAAAATCTTGATATTTCCTTCCGGCCTCTCAGTGATCGGCCGAAAGACCAGGATAACTGGGGAAATTATTTCCCCTTCACCGTACTCGGCTGAATGAGAACCTTGACGCGCCCGGACTGCTTGGCCTGCAAATCGGCCTTGCCGGTGTTCAGGTTCACCACAAGACGGTTGCCGACGACCACATTCTTGCCCTGCGACAGCACGACCTGCTTGCCGGTCATGACCATGAGCTGCTTGTCCATGTCAAAGGTGGCGTCGTCGCCAGTCGCCGTCTGTCCCTTGGACGACACGAAGACATGTCCGGACGCATGCAGTCGAGAGATCTTTTGCTGCGTTGTCGGCACGGAGGCTTTGCCACCGCTGCCTGCATAAAACACTTCGAGGTTCTGCGACTTGAGGCGAGACCCGCCCTGAGACACGACCACATCGCCCGTGAACGTGGCGCTGTTGGCCTTGTCATGAACTTCCAGCTTGCTGGCTTCGATCTGGATCGGTTGCTTGTCATTGGAGCCGAAGCCCGCGAAGGCGTCGGAGAAGGCCTGCTGTGCCTGTGCCGTACCTGCGGCCATCATCAAGCCCAGTACAAGAACGCCAGTCCGCCCAAGGAGTTTTTTCATGCTCAAATTCCTTTTGCCCTAGGATTGATAATCATCTTGACCCCATCACTGAAGACAATTGAGTCATGATCCTGATCATATGTCATTTTCCCGGATCGAAGAGTTCCCTTCTGGGAGGACAGGGTGATCGGATCATCACTCTTCATTTCGCCGGTGCTGAGATCAATAAGGGCTTCGACCAAATCGACCGTGTAACCATCGCTCGATTCGACTTTCAGGCCCTTGTAAAGCTTTAGCGTCTGCGCCTTATTGTTGAACGTACCGTTGTTGGCAGTCAGTTCAAGTTTCTGCGATGCGCTGACATGGATATCGGCAGAAATTCCTTCGAGATCAATAATGTTCGGGTTGCTGATCCGCTGGATCGCGCGGGTGGCCGTGACCTGATAGGATCGATCGCCATCATTCCCCGACAACTGCGGATGTTCCATCACAATGCCGTCGCTGGTCAATTTGACCGTACCGATACCGAGATTGTTGAGATAGTCATACAGCACGATGGTCACCACCATGCCTGCACAGATCAACACTCCAGCAAGCGGCAAAAGAACCTTGAGACATTTGACCAGAATGCTATGTCGGCGTGCGGCCTTTTGCACGCGCGACAAAGGTCGCTTGGCGCTTCGTCCAGATCCTTGCAGCACACCTTGTTGTTCCATGCGTCCGTCCGTTCAAATCCCGATCAGGCTTCCGGCGAAGCCTCAGGAATGGGCAAAAATATCCGAGTCTTCCCAGCCCTTGAGATCAAGCTCGGCACGCACGGGCAAAAAGTCAAAACACGCCTGCGCCAGATGCACTCGCTCTTCGCGCTGCAACATGACCTCAAGACGCGTCTTCAACTTGTGAAGATGCAGAACATCGGATGCAGCATAAGCCAACTGCGCATCCGACAAGTGGTCTGCGGCCCAATCAGAACTCTGCTGCTGCTTGGACAGTTCAACACCAACCAACTCACGTGTTATATCTTTCAAGCCATGCCGATCCGTATAGGTGCGCACCAATTTCGAGGCGATTTTCGTGCACCACACCGGATTGACGGTTATCCCGAGATAGTGCTTCAGCACCGCAACATCAAACCGGGCGAAGTGAAAAATCTTCGGTTTTGACGGATCGGTAAAAAGTTTCTCAAGATTGGGGGCGCTTGTCTGTCCCCGGGCGATTTGAACAACATCTGCAGTTCCGTCACCGCTCGACAATTGCACGACACACAGCCGATCACGATGAGGATTAAGCCCCAGCGTTTCCGTGTCCACAGCAATGGCATCGGCATACTCATAGGCCGTGAGATCGGGCAGATCGTGCTTGTGGGAACGAATTGTCATGGGCGGAGAAACTCCTTCCGGTGAGCGCCAGCAAAGGAAGTCACCTTATCCCAGGCAACTCCGTTAGGTGATCACGTAGAGCATGGAAAGAGTTCCTGCAAGATGCGGCAGTGCGCAAAAGACCTTTTCTGAAAGCAGGTACAAATCACGTCCGAATGGCAGGCATGCGCCACCGCAGAGCGCCTGAAGCGGCAATCAAGTTGCCGTGCGCCAGCAAAACCAGCTTGCGGGACAGTGCGCGCAAGCCTTGTGGTCCGTCCAGATCAACTCAGCGCAGGGTTGCGATCAAAGCAGGCAAATCAGCCACCGTATCAATGACATGATCTGCTCCAGCCGCTTTGAGCGCGGCTGTCGCCGTTTGCCTCAATCCATCTTTTTCCGCATCGGACAATGCTTCCATTTCGGCGAAAGACTTGCCCGCATAGTTGCCCGACAGCGCAACACCCACGGTGACACAGCCTGCGGCAACGCCTTCGGCAATACCTGTAGCTCGGTATCATCGACCTTGATGACTGTCTGAGGCGGATAGGCCACCAGATCAATGAAGCACTTGTACATTCCCAATGGTCCCGGACGCCCCTCCGGAAGATCATCCGCGCACACCAGATTGTCCGGTGCATAGCCCTGTGCTGCGGCTTTCGGCAGGACGCGTTCCATGATCGACCGTGTGTAGCCTGTGGTCGAGCCAATCTTCATGCCTTGTGCACGCAGTGCTGCGATGACCTCTGCCGTGCCCGGAACCAGATCCGCGAAATCCGCAACGACTTCTTCATTCATCGGCACGAAGACCTCATAAACCCGGTCGACGTCGGCGCTTTGTGGAAGACGTCCATGTTTCGCCTGCCACTGTGCCGCAATATCGGGATCCCGCATCATGGTGTCGATATGATCCCATTTCGGCTTACCCATCGGGGCGCGGGCCTAGTCGATACTGACTTTGATACCGAATGTCTCGAAGGCCTTGACGAAAACCCCCATCGGCGCAAATGAACCGAAATCGATGGTCGTACCAGCCCAGTCGAAGACGACTGCCTTGAACTTGCTCATGATGATGTCCTCAATCGAAAAGCGAGGCGATGGTTTCTTCGCCAATAGCAAAGGCGGTGGAGGCCCCGCACCCTGCGGTCACAACGACGATACGGGTCGCATCGTCTGGTTCGTCGCACAAACGCCAGCGATCTGGAGCCGACGCATAAGTGCCCATCCAGGTTTCAGAAATCTGATAGGGTCCCAGATCAAGAACCGTCTCCATTTCCTGCAAAATGAGATCGTTCACGGACTTGGACAGAAATGGGTCTGGCGTTGAGCCATAATGATGACTGTCGCCGACAACCAGGCTGCCATCTGCGGATTGTACAACGATGAGATGAATGCCGTTTTCACGATGCCCCCGCATCTCACGATCCAAACGCTGCTTCAACGGCATTGCTTCTGGCAGACGCGCATACCCAAGATAGCGCGCCAAGCCCAGGTCGGACATTATGGCGGGGCCAAGAGACATCCTTACCTCTGGGCGCACGCGCATCATCTGCAACTTGCACCGGGTAATGCCATAGGCCGCCAAGCGGTCCGCGAAGAGCCCCGTTCCATCATCCCCCGGACAGACAATCACTGTCTCGGCCTGAAGCCGTCCCCGCGACGTCTCAACATGCGGCGCGCTCACCTCAAGCACACTGGTCTGCCACAGAAAATCGACACCTTGTGCATCTTGCAGCCAGGTCGCGATCTGCGACAGCGCGTCCTTCGATTCCACCCGCGCTTCCACGGGGGAATAGAGAGCCGACAAGATCACGTCCTTGCGCACTGCGGGTGCGTGCCGAGTCGCCTCGTCCGGCGTCAACTTCTGGCATCCGCGCCCCATTTCCGTTTGCAGAAAGGCATCAATCACCGCTTCAGATTCCGGTAGTCGCGCCGTCACCAGAAGACCTTCGTGTACGACTGGAATGCCTGCGGCAGCAGCGACCTCCCCCAGACGACACGGCTGCGTGACGCTTTTTCCCAGCAATCCCCCGCTTCCTGCCCAGTAACGGTCAGGAAGCCGAAATTGCGGATCGATGCGCCGTTGGCAGCGGCATCCCGGTCAATGACCACTACGCGTTTGCCACGTCGCCAGTGCCGCCAGCGCATGCGCCAAGCCGACGATGCCAGCACCGACCACAGCCACGTCATAGGGTTTGTCTTGCATGTCAGAGAGACCTCAGAAGTTCCAAGCCATTACCGATCAGCACAGGCGCACACCGCCCAGGTGACCTCACTGTTTCGCCGAGCCTACAAGCATCTCAAGGTAAATAAAATTGAATGTGCACTTTAATAGCTTAAGGCTATGAAATATCCAGCGGTGCGCAGAGGTGGTCACTTTGTTGCACCATCTTCAGAAATGCCTGAAGGGCCGCCACCTTGGCCATTTCGGGTTGATAGACGATAAAATGTGACGCCACCAGCGCTGGGTCGTCCACGCCAATCAGATCCACTCCGTCTCGCTCCGAGACTTCAGCGTCCATGCAAACGCCAAAACCTGTACCCGCCCGCACAAGGGAAGCAATCGAATCCCAGGCTCCCAAGGACAGCAACGTGTTCAATTCGACCCCCGCAACAGTTGCAGCACCTTCGAAGATACGTCGTGTGCCGGAACTTGCTTCGCGCTGGATGAGGGGCAAATGAGCCACATCCGCCCAGGACAAATTCTCCCCGGATGCGAGTGGGTGCCCTTCCGGCGCGACAAGGACAATACGCGCCTGAGACAACAGCAGTCCCTCAAGATGGGCCGGAATTTCGCGCGCCGTGATGAAACACACGTCAATCTGCCCTGTCTCCATCTGCGTCAGAAGATCCAGCGACGCAGCAGTTCGCGCCTCCACCGACACGGACGGATGCCGCATCATGTAGCGAGACAGATAGGGCACAGCCAGTTGTGAGGTCGAATAGCCAACACGCAGCCGCCCCGAGCCCAGCGTTTTCTGTTGGTCGAGACCAGCCTCAATATCATCATGCAGGGCCAGCAAGGCCCGCACGCGCGGCAAAAGGCTTGTGAGAACAGGCGCTGAGGAAACCGTATAGCCCGACCGGGTCAACAGGCGCACCGCGAACCGGGCTTCCACCGCCTGCACATGATTCGAGACCGAAGGCTGCGTGATCCCCAATTCTTTCGCAGCAGCTGAAAAGCTGCCCGTCCGCGCGACAGCTTCAAGCGCTCGCAATTGGCTCAGGGAGAGTTTGCTGATCGACTTCTGCACCATGCTGCTCTCCTTCTTACACCAGCCAATACCAAGATCAGCGTCAACACCGGCTACAGTCTGCGTGGCTAATCGAGACGCGTCCAGCGCTCAGGAACAATATCGCTGAAGTCAACGTCCTTCGCCTTGAACCACTGGGCCGGGGCAATCACCTGCTTGTCGTTATCCGGGTTCAGCCACGCGCCCCACCAACTGAATGAGCTGTTGGCAATGATATGGTGCCTGCAGGCTGCCATCAGATGCATGTCCTGACTGTCTTGCCCATCGTCTTGCGGCTCAACAAAGGTCGCATTCGAGAGCCAGGGCAGATTGTCACGCGCCCACTGGGGATCATCGGAAAACACGAAGAAATCGGCCGCCGGATGAGAGGCTTCCAACAAAGCGCAAGCCCGCTGATACCAGTCCGGCTCGCAGGTTCCGTGAAAGGCATTTGCAGACGCATTGGAGACATAGTCGCCCCGCCGGACATGAACCGAGACGGGCACATCGACGGCCCGGATCCGGGTCAACATATCCTGACGAATGGGTGTTAGAGGCGCACGCAGTCGAAAGTCCCCCGGATCACCGCCTCATGTGCAGCGAAGTATTTCTCGCACTGCCAATATCCACGCAAGAAGACTGGTCCCTTCAGATCCAGAAGATCAGGATTGAATGTCATCGCATCTTCAGTGAGCTGCCGAATGTGGGAGCGCGGTTGACCAAGAAATTTGCCCAGAAGACCCCGACGGCGCTTCGGCGGAAGATCCTCCGCCGTGGCAATACTATGCGTGATACAGAACTGATCCAATGCAAATGTGCGGCGATCGTATGAGGCCATTCCCGTCAGATCGAGCTTGAGATCCTGCTGCGTTTCGAGCGCAAGAGCGCGACCGACCGCATATTGAAACATCTGATTGCCCAAGCCACCGACAATATGCGTAATGATCAACGGAAAACTCTCCCTGCGCTGCCTAGGCCTTCTCAGTAAAGCCGACCAGCGCTGCATTCAAGCCTTTGCACACATGCAAAGGCTGCTGAGCGTCCAAATGCACAGGGAGAAAACAAAAAAGGCCCGGAAAATCCGGACCTTTTTTAAAGTGTTTTCAAGATCTTGAGTAAGATCCAGAAAGGAATCTGGTGCCCAGGGAGAGGACTCGAACCTCCACGCCCATAAGGGCACTAGCACCTGAAGCTAGCGCGTCTACCAGTTCCGCCACCTATGGGCTGTGAAGGGGCTTTTACGGGTCACGAGTGGGCCTGTCAATCATCATTCGCAAAGATTTTTTTATTCATTCACAGCCACACTGTTTCGACACTTCACAGCGAGTGTGCAAAGGTCTAATAAAATATCAAAGCGTGTAGCCTGTCATGGGCATACGCATTCCAATGGACACGATAGGGGGCATACAGATGTCCAAGGCTCTCACTCAGAAGCTGGTCACCGTTTTCGGCGGATCCGGTTTTATTGGTCGTCATGTTGTACAGGCTCTCGCCCAGCGCGGATATCGTGTGCGTGTGGCCGTACGCCGTCCTGATCTGGCGACACATCTTCTTCCGCTGGGCTTGCCGGGGCAGATCATGCCAATTCAGGCAAACCTGCGCTATCGCGATTCTGTTGAACGCGCCATCGCGGGGGCGGATGCTGTCCTCAATGCCGTTGGCATTCTGGCGCCAAGCGGTAAGCAATCTTTCGAAGCCGTTCAGGCTGATGGCGCACGCATTATTGCAGAAGCGGCCAAGGCGTGTGGCCTTTCAGCGATTACCCACATCTCGGCCATCGGTGCAGATGCAAATTCCAATTCCGCTTATGCCTCGTCAAAAGCCAAAGGTGAAGCAGGTGTCCTTCAAGCCTTGCCGGACAGCGTAATCCTGCGTCCGTCCATCGTTTTCGGGCCAGAAGATGCTTTCTTCAACCAGTTCGCAGACATGGCGCGCTTCTCGCCACTGCTTCCGCTGATTGGCGGCGGCAAGACCCTGTTCCAGCCGATTTACGTATGCGACGTGGCCGAAGCAGCGGCGCGCGCAGTCGAGGGCGACCTGACAGCCGGTGCGATTTATGAACTTGGCGGGCCTGAAGTTGTCAGCTTCCGTGGCTGCCTCGAACTGGTTCTCGAAATCACCAAACGGCGCCGGTCTTTCCTGCCATTGCCCTTTCCGGTTGCAGGTGCACTCGCATCGGTCATGCAGCTCATGCCAGGGCGCGCCACTCACACCAGACCAGGTCAAGCTGCTCAAGCAGGACAATGTGGTTTCCGGTACGGCGACCGAACAGGGTCGAACGCTCAGCGGCATCGGCATTGAGGGCCGGACGATGGAGGCCGTGTTGCCAACGTATCTGTTCCGCTTTCGCAAGGCAGGCCAATACGACGCACACCGCTACGCCTGACATCTGCCGAGGTTCACAACAAGAATGCAAAGGGCGACCAACAGGTCGCCTTTTTTGCATCTTTCAAGCATGTGCCTGTCCCAAATTTTGCGCGCGACATTGTGTCGGCACGTCTCTTCAAGCCAACAGCAACGGCGAGCAGCTAAAGAGCAAATCGAGGACTATAGTGCGGCTACGCATGTAGCTTTGAAAGAGCGATACATAAACACGAAAGCCACCGAGTTTTTTATCACAGCATCCATGTTTTGATGTGGAGTGTTGAAATTAAACACGTTCCAAGCTTTTGTTATCAAGCTTCTGGTTACCACCCTTAAGACATAATTGGACGCTATCGCAGGTCTTCCCTGAATTTCCACTGGTCTTGTTCAAAGACTTGTCACGCGCGGTCGTTCATGTTCACGCTTTATCATCATCCGTTTTCCCCCTCCTCCCGCTTCATTCGATTGATATTGAATGAGTATGGAACGGAATTTTCCGAGCAGATCGTCAATCCGTGGGAACGGCCTGAAGAACTTCTTGTCCTGAACCCTGCGGGAACGGTTCCCGTACTGGTGGAAAATGATGGCCCGCCGATTTGCGGCCCACTGCCGATTATGGAATATCTTGACGAAACGCGTGGCTATGCCATGAGCGAACGACGATTGATGCCTGAGCACCCTTACGCGCGCGCCGAAGTTCGCCGTCTGGTCGAATGGTCGCTGGGCAAACTCGACACAGAGTCCATCGGTCATTTTGTCCGCGAGCGCATCTACAAGCAGACGATGCCGCGTGCCTATGGTGGCGGCGAACCGGATTCTGGTGCGCTGCGCGTGGCACGTGCCAATATTCAACATCACCTGAAGTATTTTGAATATCTGGTCGCCTCCCGGCGCTGGCTGGCGGGCGACAAACTCAGTTTCGCCGATTTCGCACTTGCGGCTGAATTGTCCTGCGCCGATTATCTCGGAGAGATCTCCCTGGCGGGACGATACCAACATCAAGGCATGGTATTCCAAGGTGAAATCGCGCCCCTGCATGCGTCCGCTCCTGGGCGAAAAACTATTGGGCATGCCACCTTCCAAGACCTATGCCGATCTGGACTTCTAACGGCGAGCTACGGCCCCTTTGACGGACAAGAAAACCGAACGTCTTCTCAATGGATTGCGTCAAAAGGCGCGTGACCTGAGCTTTGACGGGTTAGAGATCACCTCTGCCGATTCGATACCGCAAGCGCCAGAACGGCTTGGGGCCTTCCTTCAGGCCGGTTTTCACGGGGAAATGGCGTGGATGGAAGAAACAGCGGACCGCAGATCTGATCCGCGCGCCCTTTGGTCTGAGGTCAAATCCGTCATCATGCTGGCGATGAACTACGGTCCGTCCAATAGCGAGCAGGACCACCCACTTGCCTTGGCTCAAAAAAACCGACCATGGCTCCATTTCCGTCTACGCCCGCAATCGCGACTATCACGACGTTATCAAAGGGCGGCTGAAGGAACTCGCCGCATTTCTTGTCTCGCGGGCGGGCAAGGGCGACGTCAAGGTTTTTGTCGACACAGCTCCGGTGATGGAAAAGCCTCTTGCCGAGGCCGCCGGTCTTGGCTGGCAGGGCAAGCACACCAATCTGGTGTCTCGCGATCTCGGATCGTGGTTTTTTCTCGGCTCCATTTTCACAACGCTGGAGCTGCCGCTGGGGACGCCTGAAGCGGATCATTGCGGTAAATGCCGCGCCTGTCTTGACAGTTGCCCGACAAAGGCTTTTCCCGCCCCCTATCAACTGGATGCACGACGGTGCATTTCCTATCTGACAATCGAGCATAGCGGCCTGATCCCGCATGAGTTTCGCAAAGCCATGGGCAACCGCATCTATGGCTGTGATGATTGCCTGGCGGCCTGCCTCGGAACAAATTTGCCGTGGCTGCACATGAGGCCAAGCTGATGGCCCGCGAAGACCTCAAAGGTCCGCCGCTGACGACCCTGCTGCACCTGGATGATATGGCCTTCCGCAAATTGTTCTCCGGCTCGCCTATCAAGCGCATTGGCCGCAATAAATTCCTGCGCAACGTACTGATTGCCACCGGCAACGCGGGCGATCCTGCACTCCTGCGCGAGATTCGGCCGCTGTTGAAAGACGAAAGCCCGCTTGTACGGGCAACCGCCGTCTGGGCGTTTCGTCAACTGGCATTTGGTGACGACCTACGCGAGACACGAAACGCCCTGCTCCCCGCAGAGCACGACGCCGATGTTCGAGCCGAATGGAATGCCGAAACACCCTGACGACACACCGCACTCTGTGACTGTTTGACGCTGGATCAAGCCGGAGACGGAAATAGGGGAGAAACTCGCCGACGACAGCTTCATAGACAGGCCGCTTGAATGGCACCACCAGTTCGGCAAGTCGCGCCGGATCCTCCCACTTCCACTGTGAAAATTCAGCTGGATGACCATCAGGGGGCGTCAGAATATTGACCTCGTCATCGTCGCCGTCAAAGCGGAACAGAAACCATTTCTGCGCCTGACCGCGATAGGTATTCATGCGGGAACTTGCGAGCACACCAGCGGGAAATTCGTAGGAAAGCCAACTCTCCGTTTCAGCCAGCAAACTTGCCCTTTTTACAGAGGTCTCTTCATAGAGCTCGCGTCTGGCAGCTGTCGCGGCGTCCTCACCGTCATCAATACCGCCCTGAGGCATCTGCTAAGGCAAATTTATAATAAGAGGCCCCACTGCCATCATCGCGTTTGCCGACCCAGACACGCCCTTGTGCATTTACCAGCATAACGCCAACGCAAGGTCGAAAGGGCAAACCTTCCGCGACCTCAGGAAACCCTTGCAGCCCGGTACTCTTAGGCACACTACCCTCACTTCTGATCGTTGATTGTCGCACTGACAGGGACCAGTTGCAGACCCCGTTTTGCCAGATCCGCCGACCATGCCTTCAACTCGCGCACAGTGATCGGCAAGGCCGTCGCAGAGGCTACGGCATAGCCACGATCACGAGCAAGGCTTTCAAGTTGCAGCAACCGGCTTTCAATCGCTTGTTTTTTGGGGACGGAATCCAGAACCACATCGACGGCGCTGAATGGCATCTTGTCACTGGACGCCACCTTCTTGGCAACACTGCCGGATGCCGTGCCGCCATCGACATACATGATCCCGCGCTTGTTCAGTCGTTGCAGCAGGCTCTGCATTTCCGGAGAGGAAGTCGAATAGCGTTCGCCCATTTCATTGATGACCCCAACATAGTTGGTCATGCGGCCGAGCAACCAATACAGCCGTGCCGTCGTGGTTTGAGATGGCAGATTCATCAGGAGGGCTTTCGGACATGGATCATTGTCCGGATAGTCGAAGGGTTCCATCGGCAGCTCGAGCAAGAGCTCATGGCCGCGCGTTCGGGCCTTCTGCACCCATGTGCCCAGCGCAGAGCCATACGGCGAAAACGCCATCGTGACGTCAGGCGGCAGAGACTGAATGGCGTTCTGCGTGCCAATATCACTTAAGCCGAGTCCTTTCAGGACAATGGCAATCTTGGGAATGGAGTTATAGGCAGATGTAAACGGTCGGGAATACACATCCAGCGGACGAACACCATCAGGACTGATCTTGGGCAAGATACCATCCGCGGTCTTCTCGCTCACACGCGGGTCGGGTTGCCACGGCTGCAAAGGCTTGCCTGAAACCGACACGGCGCCCTGCTGTGCCTTGTACTGAGGTCCCAGATCGGCCATCGCCTGACCAGGCTTGCGAAGACCCGGACCGAGATCGCTGTCTGCGTTTTCCGGCTTAATCTCGACGACCTTGACGTCGTGATTGGAAACACCCTCGACGTTGCGTTCCAATGGGATAACAGCCACAGGTTCACCGCCCAGAGGATCGTCGACCACGTTTACCCAAATGGCGATGGTGGCGCCGACAACCGTCAGAAGGCCAACACCGATCAGACCGAAAGGCAGTCGAAACAACCGCCGTTTGCCTAGCCTCAGGGGAGCCGTCAGATCATCATTCGCCATTTTCACCCTTTGGGCAGTTCGCGGCAGTCTACGCAATCACTCAAGGTCTGCCGGCGCAGGGCACGAAGGCCGTGCCCGAGCCGATCATATATTGGCCCTGCACACAATGCGCGCAGGGCCAACCGTTCACGTCTTACTTCGACGCCTTCTTGTTGGCATCAGTCTTGTCCTCGCCGTGTGGCGGGAAGGCAGCGTTTGTCTTGTCTCCACGCAGGAGGTCAAGAGCCATATTCAACTGCAGATCGTCCTTGGCTTCCGGTGGCACATAAGCCTGACTGCCGAACTCTTCTTTCTTGCCTTCCGGGCCCTGACCTTCCGGTGCAAGGTGACCGCGCAAACCGGCCTCACCCTTGGTGGAAGCCTTGCCCTTGAGATCATCCGGCAATTTCTGCAATTCCAGAATATCCGGTGTAATGCCCTTGGCCTGGATCGACGTACCTGACGGCGTGTAGTAGCGAGCGGTTGTCAGACGGATGGCACCGTTGGCTCCCAGCGGAATGATCGTCTGGACCGAGCCCTTGCCGAACGTCCGTGTCCCGAGCAACGTCGCACGGCGGTGATCCTGCAAGGCGCCAGATACAATTTCTGATGCCGAAGCCGAGCCACCATTGACCAGCACAATCAGTGGCTTGCCATCGGTCAGATCGCCCTTGCGAGCATTATAACGACGACTTTCTTCTGCCTTGCGGCCACGTGTCGAAACGATTTCGCCCTGGTTCAGGAAGGAATCCGACACCGCAATTGCCTGATCCAGCAAACCGCCCGGATTGTTCCGCAGATCAAGAATATAGCCCTTCAGCTTTTTCTCGCCGATGTCCTTCTTGATGGTGCTGATAGCTTCTTTGAGACCATCGAACGTCTGTTCGTTGAACTGGGTGATGCGGATATATCCGACATCCTTGTCTTCTTTCCAGCGAACGGACCGAATGCGGATGATGTCGCGCGTGATTGACATCTGGATCGGCTTGTCGACACCCTTACGCCGGATCGTCACTTTGATCGCGCTCTTGACCGGCCCGCGCATCTTTTCAACGGCCTGCGCCAAGGTCAGCCCCTGCACCGGGTCGCCGTCAATGGCAGTGATCAGATCGCCTGCAAGCACACCTGCCTTGGCAGCGGGCGTATCGTCGATCGGAGAAACAACCTTGATCAGGCCGTCTTCCATCGTCACTTCGATCCCGAGACCGCCGAACTCACCGCGTGTCTGGACCTGCATGTCCTTGAAGGACTTGGGCGACATATAGCTGGAATGCGGATCAAGCGAACTCAGCATGCCATTGATGGCAGCCTCGACCAGCTTCTTGTCATCCGGCACTTCCACGTAGTCCGACCGAATACGTTCAAAAACATCGCCAAACAGGTTAAGCTGGCGATAGGTATCAGACGTATCAGCGTAGGCCGGATCGCTGAACAGTTCCGGCAGATGGGACCAACTGGAGACGGCTGTCGCCCCCATCAAGGCACCTATGAGCAGCAGTGAAGCTTTCCGAATCATCCGCGAGCCTTTTCCTCTTCATCGTGCGACCACCAAGGTGTCGGGTCTATTGCACTTTCGTCATTTCTAAATTCAACGTACAGAACCGGTTGGTTTGCACCCAGACCAACCGTCGATGCACTTGCCCATTTGGTGGCCCCCATCGCTCCGACAGGTTCGCCAGCGAGCACAAATTGCCCGAGTTCGACGTCGATTCGATCCATGCCGGCAAGAACGACATGGTAACCGTCCCCCACGTTCAGGATCAAGAGCTGACCGAACGAACGGAACCGTCCTGCATAGACAACCCAGCCATCAGCTGGGGAAACCACGGGAGAACCCGCACGGGTCTCAAACGATTGCCCCTTCGAGGTACTCCCGAAATCATCTTCCTGACCGAAGTCTCGCACCATCTTGCCGGCAACCGGAAGAGGCAGCTTTCCTTTTGCTTGCACGAAAGGAATGGCAGGAGCAAGGCGGCTTGGATCTGAAAACGGATGTTCCCGCTTTCGTGTGGCTTCCGCTTTGGCCTCTGCCTGTCTGGACTTAACGGCAGCTTCGCGGGCCGACTTGATGTTGCTTTCCAGTTGACCGATCAACTCGTGCAACGAGGTCGCCTTGCTCGCAAGCTCCTCCGACTTCTGTTTTTCGTCCGCCAAAGTGGCTTCATTCTGTTGGCGTTCCTGGCGCTTTGCAACCAGCAACTTCTGTAGTTTGGATTTTTCTTCCGCCAGTCGCGTAGCATCTCCAGTCAGCGCCGTTTTCTGTACGGTTGTCGCCTTGTTGAGGCGGTTCAGCTCATGCAGATCATCCGCCAGTTTCTTGGTTTCCTGACGCAGCTCCGGCATAACCGCATTCAACAGAATGGCACTGCGCACTGCCTTGAGCGCATCATCAGGCGTCACCACGAGAGCAGGCGGCGGGCGGCGCCCCAGTCGCTGCAACGACGCCAGAACCTGAGACAGCGTTCCCCGTCGCTTCTTCAACGACAAACGTACTGCATCCTCCTTGTCGCCAAGGTCGCGCAGCTTGTCTTCCGTTGTCGACACCTGTCCCTCAAGCGACTTGATCCGCTCACCTGTCGAAATGAGTTGTTCATTCAGGGCTTTTCGGTCGCGGTCAATGGCGTCGATCTCGCGCTGGATCTGTTTTTGCCGATCGGCAGAAAGCTTGATGTTTTCAGTGATCTGATTGAGCTGTTGTTCCCGCTCTTCCTTGCGTTTCAAGGCCTCGGCGATCACGTCATCCTGTGGGGATTTTGGCTTGTCATCCGGATCCGCCTTGGCTGCGGGCGCTTTGACGGAGGCAGCCTTGCTGGAAACTCCACCTGATTTGCCAGAGGACGGTGTCTGCGCAGGCGCCCCCTTTTGCGGCGCAGCCACGGCCGGATGGACCACCGGAAACGCGGTCAGTCCCACGCATAAAATAAGCGTCGAGGCCACACTCTTGACAACAGCAACACGCAGATGAGGACGCATGACAAGGTGCGCGCTACCGCCTGCCCGCTGTTTGACAGCGCCGTCGCGCTGCGCCTGCCTCATATCACCCGCCACACTGTCCATCAGGTTCAACTACCCGACATCGTGTTAAAGACGCGTTTACCAAGATGCATCTTTCCCGCGATCACCTCTCCACACCGCTCGAATTTTCGATCTCTGCGTACAAGAAAACACACCGCGGCTGTATTGGCAGTTTTGCCGTGTAACAAAATCGCCAGCCGACGGCACTATTCACGGTGGTAGGGATGGCCCGACTGGATCGTCAGAGCGCGGTAGATCTGTTCAGCGAGCAAGATACGTACAATCTGGTGTGGTACAGGTCATCGCCCCAAAGGCGATCTTGCGATCCGCTTTTTCAAGAACGGCGTCGCCCAACCCGTCGGCCCCTCCAATGACGAAAACGACAGCAGACACGCTATCGTCTTTCCACCTTTCGAGCAGAGCGCTGAACTGAACACTGGTCAGAGACTTGCCATGCTCGTCCAGCACAATCAGGTGGGCATTATCGGGACACACAGCCAGCAAGGCACGCGCTTCCTCTGACTTGCGATCAGCGGGACGTTGCGCACGGCTTTCCGGCAATTCGTGAAACTCGACGGATGTGACGCCCAATGGGCGCCCTGCCTTGCGAGACCGCTCGACATATCGGTCGACCAGTTCCTTATCGGCCCCGGCTTTCATCCGCCCGACGCACGCAATGATAAAACGCATAAATTCTTCCGGCCGGTCAAAGACCGGCCGCCACTTGTCTCATCCTGACGTCTCCCTGCGCAATCAGACGCAGGGATCGGACATCAGCTTACGATATGCGGCTCATCGTCCACATCGGCAGACCACATCTTTTCCAAGTTGTAGAAGACCCGAACTTCCGGGCGGAAGATGTGAACAATAACATCACCGAAATCGACAAGCACCCAATCACAGGTCGGCATGCCTTCCACGTGAGACGTGGCGGTGCCTGCATTTTTAAGATCCCGAAGAAGGTTGTCCGCGATTGCGCCGACATGGCGATGCGAACGGCCCGACACGATCACCATCTGATCGGCAAGCGAACTCTTCCCTGAAATTTCCAGAGTGACAACTTCCTCGGCCATGGAGTCCTCAAGCGAACTCAAGACGGACGAGATGGGTTCTCCCGAGAACTCTTTGTTCTGGAGAGAGCTGGGCGGAGTGGACGAAACAATCCCCTCACGTTCAATGGTCATGGTCAGATTTATAGCCTTTCGCCTAATGTGTTTCATTACGCTGGCACGCCCGCTTCCGGACGTTGCCAAACGAACGGGTGACCCTTCCCAGATCGCATATGTAGCGATCAGATGGAGAGTAACCCGCTATAGCTTGCAGTTTCAAGACAGGAGCGGCAGTGCCGCGCTCACTTTGCGTTACGCTTTGCGCCGCTCCCGAATAGCCGTCGACGATGTGCCGTCGAGTGGAGAATGCAAGAACGTCCAGATTGGCGCGCTTGCAGTTTTTAAAAGTTTCGCCTCATTTTCCGAAAGCCTTTGCCGGGCAAAGGTTTGTGCAAAATGAGACGAGAGTGCCGACAGGGAAGCTCCCGGTCGGTTAATCACCGCGATCGGGACCCGCGATACGATCGACTTCCAGTCCTGCCAGCGGTGGAAATTTGCCAAATTGTCTGCGCCCATAATCCAGACGAAGTTCACTTTGGGCATGATTTCCTGCAAATGCGACAGCGTCTTTGCGGTGTAGGGCGTGCCCCAAACCTCTTCGAAGCCACAAACTTTCATGCGTGGATGATTCGACAAGGCATCAGGTCACCAGGATGCGATCTTCCAGAGACGGCAATTCATGGTTGCTCTTGAGCGGGTTGTCAGGCGTTACCAGCCACCACACTTGATCCAGTCCAAGCCGCTTGAGCGCCGTTTCGGCCACCATGCGGTGACCCGAATGCGGCGGATTGAAAGATCCGCCGAACAGTCCGATCCGGTTTCCGGGTTCCGCATGTGGAACCCTCAGCCAATCGGGCATCCCCCGATTCAGACGCTTGTCACTTTTCATCCGCGCGTCTGCCCCGTTCCACGCACGCGATATTTGAAGCTCGTGAGCTGCTCGACGCCGACCGGCCCACGCGCATGCATCCGGCCCGTGGCAATGCCGATTTCAGCGCCCATGCCAAACTCACCGCCATCAGCAAACTGGGTTGACGCATTGTGCAGCACAATGGCGGAATCAACACATTGGAAGAAGCGTTCTGCCGTTGCCTGATCTTCCGTGACAATGCAATCCGTGTGATGCGAACCATAGGTCTCGATATGGTCGATGGCATCGTCGAGATCATGCACGATCTTCACCGCAAGGATCTTGTCGAGATACTCGGTCGTCCAGTCTTCGTCATTGGCCGGGCGCACCGTCTCTCCACACAACATCCGCACGTCCTCATCGCCGCGCACTTCGCAGCCCTGCGACTGCAGTTCGGTGACGATAACCGGCAAGAAACTGGCTGCTACGCTTTCATGGACGAGCAAGGTTTCGAGCGCACCGCAAATACCGGTGCGGCGCAGCTTGGAGTTGACCACGATCTCGCGCGCCTTATCCGCATCCGCTTTTTCATCAAGGTAGACATGCACCAGACCTTCGAGATGCGCGAATACCGGAACGCGTGCATCAGACTGAACACGCGCAACAAGGCTCTTGCCACCGCGCGGCACGATAACATCCAGATTGCCATTGAGGCCGGTCAGCATTTCGCCGACGGCTGCGCGATCCGTCACAGGCACCATCTGAATGGCAGTCGCAGGCAGTCCAGCCGCCAGAAGTCCCTGCTTCAACGCTTCATGGATTGCGATGTTGGAGTGGATCGTATCGGAGCCGCCCCGCAACACCACCGCATTGCCGGCCTTGAGGCAGAGCGCGCCAGCATCGGCAGTGACATTCGGACGGCTTTCATAGATGACACCGACGACCCCCAGCGGGGTGCGCACGCGCTCGATGGTCAGGCCATTCGGGCGCGTCCAGGAGGCTAGAACGGCGCCAACCGGATCGGCCAGCTTCATGATGTCTTCCAGAGCCACTGCAATGGCTTCGATGCGCTCTTCCGTCAGCGTCCCGCGATCCAGAAAAGATGCAGCCTGACCATTGGTGCGCATGGTTTCCACATCACGCGCATTGGCCGCCAGAATAACGGGCGTCGCAGCCCGCATGGCATTGGCCATTTCCTGAAGCGCCAGGTTCTTGTCTTTTTCTGGAGTGACCGAGAGCAGCCGACTGACCTCACGGGCCTGCCGCCCGATTTCGAGCATCATTTCATGCACATCACTCTTCTGGATCTGATCCAGCATCACGCCATCCTTATGTCATTCGTTTTCGGAACCCGAACAAGCGTCTCACGACGCGGAAGTTTCTTCTTTTTGTCCGGCCTCAAATACAAGTCCGTCATCAAGCACGAGATGGTCACGATGAACCATCTCATCGCGTCCGCGATGACCAACCAAAGATTCAATGTCATTGCTGTTGTGGCCCTGGATTTTTACGGCTTCCTCGAAGTCGTAAGCCACGATGCCACGGGCAATATCACGCCCGTCCGGCCCAAGAACCCGCACGGCATCGCCGCGGCTGAAGGACCCTTCCACCTTGGTGATACCTGCCGGCAGCAGGCTCTTGCCCTGCAACAGCGCCTTCAAGGCCCCTGCGTCAATCCAGATGTCGCCCATCGGCACCAGATGGCCACCGATCCAAGCCTTTCGTGCGCTGGCTGGCGAAGATGCCGCCGGAAACCAGGTGGCGCGGGCGCCATCTTCAAGACGCTGCAAGGGATGCAGATGCTTGCCACTGGTAATCGCCATTGACGTTCCAGCCGCCGTCGCAATCTTGGCAGCGTCGATCTTGGTCTTCATGCCGCCGCGTGACAGTTCTGAAGCCGGATCGCCCGCCATCGCTTCAATATCCGGCGTAATGTGATCAACGACCGGAATGAGCTTGGCTGTCGGATCTTTCGCTGGCGGGGCAGTATACAGCCCGTCGATGTCCGACAACAGCACCAGACAATCCGCACTCGCCATGGTTGCCACACGGGCAGCCAGACGGTCGTTGTCGCCATAACGAATTTCGCTTGCAGCAACGGAATCATTTTCGTTGATGATCGGCACTGCACCCAACTTGAGCAGCGTGGAAATCGTTGCGCGCGCATTGAGATACCGGCGGCGCAACTCCGTATCGCCGATCGTCAGCAGGATTTGACCCGGACGCATTCCGTGCTTTTCCAGCGCCTTGACATAAGCTTGCGCCAGATGCACCTGCCCCACAGCCGCCGCCGCCTGACTTTCCTCAAGCTTGAGCGAGCCTTTGGGCAATTGCAGCAAGCTGCGGCCAAGGGCAACCGATCCAGAGGACACCAGCAACACGTCGCAGCCGCTCTTTGTCAGAAAGACCACATCGTCGATGAGGGCTTGCAGCCACTCGTGGTTGAGCGCGCCGTCTTTGACGAGCAGCGCCGATCCCACCTTGACCACAATGCGTTCATAGTCCGTCAGTTTGCGATTAGCTTCACCTGTCAAGGATGCCACCCTTCTTCTTCCTCGGACGGGACCTGATTGGCCGCGTCTTCCTTGTCCTTATCGATTGCGCGCATGATCATGCGCAATGCACGGTCAACGTTATGACCACTGGCCGACGACAGGATAAGTGGCTTTTGCCCGCAAACCGCTTCCAGATTGGCGGCCTGCTCCTGAATCAGCTCTTCGGTCAAAGCATCGCACTTGGACAACGCAACGATTTCCGGTTTCGTATCCAGCCCGTGGCCATATGCCGCGAGTTCACCACGAATGATGCGGTACGCTTCAGCCTGGTTCCGTATCAATAGACGATCCATCCACCAGATGCAGCAGAACCCTTGTCCGCTCGACATGACCCAGAAAGCGGTCACCAAGACCAGTGCCTTCATGCGCGCCTTCGATCAGACCCGGAATATCGGCGAGAGCAAAACTGTTGCCATCAATCTGGGCAATGCCGAGATTGGGGTGCAACGTCGTGAAAGGATAGTCGGCGATCTTCGGTTTGGCAGCCGAGACGGTGGACAGGAACGTCGATTTGCCCGCATTGGGCAACCCGACGAGACCCGCGTCCGCAATCAGCTTCAATCGCAGCCAGATCCATTTTTCCTCGCCCACGAGACCCGGGTTGGCACGCCGCGGCGCCTGATTGACCGACGACTTGAAATGCGCGTTGCCGAAGCCACCGTTACCACCTTTGAGCAAATGGACGCACTGGCCCACTTCCGTCAAATCCGCAATCGGCGTCTCGTTGTCTTCTTCAAAAATCTGCGTGCCTACCGGCACCTTCAGATAGGTGTGCTCGCCGTCTGCGCCAGTCCGGTTCTTACCCATGCCGTGGATACCCGTACCGGCCTTGAAATGCTGCTGATAGCGATAATCAATCAGCGTGTTCAGACCATCAACGCACTCGACG
Source organism: Roseibium sp. 10G30-5 (assembly GCF_055809635.1). Lineage (NCBI taxonomy): Bacteria > Pseudomonadati > Pseudomonadota > Alphaproteobacteria > Hyphomicrobiales > Stappiaceae > Roseibium > Roseibium sp. 10G30-5. The sequence goes on along the minus strand of NZ_CM147918.1, from coordinate 2,686,673 downwards.
ATCACGTCGCCACCGCGACCACCGTCGCCCCCATCAGGGCCACCGTATTCGATGTATTTCTCACGGCGAAACGACACACAGCCGGCACCGCCGTTGCCGGACCGTACATAGATCTTCGCCTGATCGAGGAATTTCATCTCTTACTTGCTTTCTTTTCGTTTGCGGTCACGCAGGCGCTTAAGCCACCTTTGGGCGTGACAATCTCAAGATACAGTCGTCATAGTCCATGCCCGTGGCCGCAGACATGGAACGCCCTTCGCCAATCAGGCGAAAGCCCTGCTTCTGCATCACATTGATAGAGGCCGGATTATTCTTGAAAGCTCTTCCAAAAACATCCTGGTGGTTTGTTTCCCGCCACAGCCAGCCCAGAGCGCCAGTCACAGCCTCGCTCATGAGTCCCCGGCCCCAATAGGGTTCTGCAAGCCAATACCCGATCTCAGGGGTGGTCTGCAATTTCTTAAATGACAAAGCCCCGATCAGACCATCATCATGGTCAATAACGAAGCTTACCTCTTCACACTCTGGCCAGACGGCCCAAGCCGCCTGTGTCGACGTAATCCAGACACGACCCGCATCCATATCGTATGGATGCGGAACCCGTGCAAGAGCACTAGCGACATTGAAATTACTCAGCCAGCAGGCGATTGGTTCCAGATCTGCGTCCACCGCTCCTCGCAACCGCAGTCTGTATGTCTCAATGACCTGTCGCATCGCGGCCTTCCAAGAGCACTTCAAACTGATCACGCTCAAGAACATGCAACACGCATGTGACATCCGCTGCCAAAGGCACTGGACCGCCGCACTGTGGTACCAACGGCCTGAAACCCCAGCTTTTTCAAGAGAGCCAGCGAGGCCGTGTTCGTTTCAAAAGCACGCGCTGCAATGCGGTCTCCAGCATGTTCGGCAAAAGCCCATTGCAGCGCAGCGATTGCCGCCTCTCTGGCATAACCGAAGCCTTGAAACGGCCGCCCGATCCAGTACCCGAGCGTCGGACACTCCGACAATTCTGTCAGGTCTCCTAGCGCGGCAACAGCCACAACGCCAATCAGAACCCCGCCCAGAGTAATCCCAAATGCCGCCTCGTCGATCATAGGGTCGACACTCATCACATGAAACACATACTGTTGCGCCTCGCCGTTCTGATAAGGTCAGGAGCAACTGGTCAGCCACCGCACGATCTCGTAATCCCGGTTGCCGATCGTCTCGATGACATCCGCGTCAGAGGCGCGCAAGGGGCGCAGGACAAGACGGCGCGTCATCAAATCGGGCAGCGTCATCATTGGTCCAGTCTCCAGGCCTTCAACGAATCCCAGACGGTCCGCTCAAGAATGAAGCGCTCAACCGGAACGGCACCACCAGCACCAAGCGACCGGATCATCGACTGATCACAATACTGAAACCCGGATTTCACCAACACCCGACGCGACCCGGGGTTGGTGACCCGACACGATCCGTGCAGATCCATCATCGACCCATGCATGAAAGCATGATCAACCAGAACATGCAGCGCCTGGGTCGCATAGCCCTGCCCCCAGAATGGCTCACCGATCCAGTAGCCAACGGTTGCCGACCCGTTCGCTTCCATCTGGTGATACCGGGCAATGCCAACGAAACGTCCCGTCAGCCGCAGGCGCACAGCGAAGAGCCCGCTATTTTCCTGTTCCACTTCCGCGCGCCGCACGATTGCCTTGGCATCGTCCAGTCCAAAAGGATGGGGCATTGAGGCAAGATTGACAGCGATGCGCGGATTATTGGCAAGATAGACGATATCCGCCAGATCATCGGTTCGCGGCAGGTCGAGCCGCACATCCCGGGCTTCCAGCGGCAAAGGGGCCGCACCACGACAACTCTCGTCTAAATATCTCTCGTGCTCGATTACCATGGGTCACTCCAGTCAAAGTTGAAAAAAGGGGGAGATGGCGACCCATCTCCCCTTTGTTCTTTGACTGTTGTGTCCAACCGCCGGGGCTATGAGGCGCCGGCGGTTTTGAATGACACGTCGGCTTTACTCCGCTGCTTCCGCTACCGGAAGCACGTTAATAAAGGTTCGGCCGTTGGCTTTAGCTTGGAATGTCACCTTGCCTTCGACAACTGCGAAGATGGTGTGATCCTTGCCAATACCTACGCCGGTCCCCGGATGCCACTGCGTGCCACGCTGGCGTGCAATGATGTTGCCCGGAATGACGGCTTCGCCACCAAACTTCTTGATACCGAGACGGCGACCAGCTGTATCGCGACCGTTACGGGATGAACCGCCTGCCTTTTTATGTGCCATGAGGTAACTCCTCGTCTCTCGTAATTAATGTGAGGACTAAAGAACTGCGGCCGCTTACGCGCCAGCCAGTTCCTTGGCCTGCTCAACCCAGTTACCGCGCTCAAAGCGACCCTTGAGGGCCGTTTCTTCTTCAACGCGAGCGATGTCGTCAGCCGTGAAAGCCGCAATCTGTGCGAAGCTCGTAACGCCAGCAGCGTTCAGCTTCTTTTCGATTGCAGGGCCGAGGCCGTCAAGCTTCTTCAGGTCGTCGCCTTCAGCAGCCTTTTCAGCAGCCGGTGCGTCTTCCTTCTTCGGAGCAGCCTTCTTGGCAGCAGGCTTTGCGCCAGCAGTCAGGATGTCCGTGACCTTGATCAGCGTGTAGGTCTGACGATGGCCGTTGCGGCGACGCGAGTTCTGGCGACGACGCTTCTTGAAAATGATGATTTTGCGGTGACGGCCCTGATCGACCACTTCCGCTACAACGCTGGCACCTTCAACGAGCGGCGCACCAATAGTGGTGTCAGCGCCATTACCAACGACCAGAACCTCATCAAAGGTTACGGTGCTGCCTGCCTCGGCGTCCAGCTTTTCGACCTTCAAAAGGTCATCCTGAGCGACAGTGTACTGCTTGCCGCCTGTCTTGATTACTGCGAACATGTCTCGCACGTCCTTCTTTTCATTTTTACCTGACCTGCCCATTTTGGGATCAAGCCGTTCGATGGTTCATCGGCGCCCGAGTGACGTCAAACTCTGGTCATCAGAGTTTCGACCATCCGGAACTTTGGGACGTTTGCACTTCGACATCAATTCGAATTGACATCTGAAGACAGTCGCTGAGGCATGGAAAATGCTGATCTGAAGATCAACGCTCATGACGGACAGCACGTCTGGTACTGGAACACGGCAGAAAGCCCCTGTCACACCAGTGACGAGGTCCTTCAAGCCCGCGCACTATAGGCAGCCTCCACCTTCTGTCAATTGTAAAACCGCCTCAAGCTGCCTTTTCTGCGGCTGAACGTGGCGTCTTTCACCCAGAACGCAACGAAAGCCAGTGATTTGGCTTCTCTTATCGCTTGCTTTTGTCCGAGCACAGCACAGAGGATCAGTCGTTGCACATTCCAGCCCAGTCTTTTTCTGTCCTGACAAGACTTGAGTGAGCGAGATCGCGATGCCAGATACAACGACGACACATATCGGCCTTGCCCACCCAACGCCTGCCGCAGGTTGATCAGTCTCAGACGCGCCTGCACTGAGCCATCCCCTTCAAGACATACAGGTAATGGTGCATTTCTGCGGCTTTTCATCCCCGCTGGAAAAAAACCGAATAAAACACCGAATGCCCCTTGCGGCCCTCCAGCCCCTTGGCTATGTTCCGCGCCACTTGAGCCCGTTTGCACAAGTACCGCGGAGAGGTGCCGGAGTGGTCGAACGGGGCGGTCTCGAAAACCGTTGAGCCTTCACGGGTTCCGAGGGTTCGAATCCCTCCCTCTCCGCCAGATTTTCTTTTTGACTTCTTTAAGTTACTGATTTTAAAGAGTTTTATTTTTCGTGTGACCCGGAATGTGACCCGAAAATAAAATGGGTTCCTAACTTTCTGCAATTCCTCTCTTCAAATACTTCCCCTGATAACGGTCGCCAGCCCTAATTTCCACCTGTGGGCATCCTGTTACACACTCTTAGCTCTTATCTTTTCCCGCACTTCTTCGGTAATCGGATTGTAGACAACCATGCTGACGTCCAGCCGGCCGTCGACGGAAAAAACAGAGTTTTCAAACGCCAAGGGTCCCAACTCGGGATGGTCTATGTGTTTGATGCCGTCGCCGAGGCCTGTAAACGTCGTTCTCCTGCCATAGGGCCGCGAACTCAGGACTGCGCGCGAGGAGATCTTCGACAAGCGGTTTCGCTTCGGTTTCTGCGCCAGCCCGCGCGGTATCAAGCTTGAATGCACCAAGCACAAAGCGGGCCATCGTCTTCCATTCATCATGAAACGTCTGGAGACGCTTATCGAGAAAAAACGACCGCAGAATGTTCCGCTGATCGGGAGCCAACAGGCCATAGTCCGTCAACATAACCGTAGCAGCCCTGTTCCAGGCAAGCACATCCCAGGTTGCGGTCCGGATGAAGGCGGGACTGGGATGCAGAGCATCAAGCACTCGTTGCAGCCGCGGTGTCACACCCTCCACAGTTTGATAATGTGCTTCAGGTGGTCGACCCAGGCCGATCAGGAACAAGTGCTCACGCTCGATATCAGTCAGCATCAGAGCCGATGCAATACGACTCAGGACGTCTGCTGACGGCGCTCCGCCCCGCCCCTGCTCAAGCCAGGTGTACTGCAGGTAGCACTGATGTTGGCGCGCTGCGCCACTTCCTCACGTCGCAACCCGGGTGTTCGGCGTCGCCCCGTCGAAAAACCAAGAACTGCCGGATCAAGCTTGGCACGGCGATCCTTCAAATATGTCCCAAGGCGGCTTTCGCCAGTCCTGTCGTCTGTCATTCGGTTAGCCATTATACCTGTATAAAGTCACTACTTTAACAGGATAATTGATCCACCTATGTCTGTCTCCAGCAAACAAGGAGCATCGACATGAAACTGTTCGTTACCGGCGCTACGGGCTTTATCGGCACACCACTCGTTAAAACCCTGATTGCATCAGGACACCACGTCATCGGCCTGACCCGCTCGGATGAGGGTGCCGAACGTCTTGTCGCGGCGGGAGCCACGCCACACCATGGCGACCTCAGGGACCTCGACAGCTTGAAGGCAGGCGCGATCCAGGCCGATGGCGTCATTCACCTTGCCTTCAACCACGATTTCTCGACCTTTGCCGCCAATTGTGAAGACGACCGCAAGGTGATCAAGACGCTGGGATCGGCCCTTGCGGGCACAAATCGACCGCTGCTTGTGACCTCGGGCACGGGAATGGCCCAGACCACCCCGAGCACACACGCCGTGGAAACCGATCCAGCGATCTCCGCCGATATTATTCCACGCGGTGCCTCCGAGGAGGCGGCAAAAGCCTTGGTTGCAGACGGCGTAAATGTCTCGATCATGCGCTTGCCGCAAGTCCATGATACGCATCGACAGGGGTTCGTCAGCATCCTGATCCAACTCGCGCAGGAAAAGGGCGTCTCGGCCTATGTCGGAGACGGTGCCAACCGCTGGCCGGCAGCACATGTTCTTGATGTCGCCGAACTCTACAAGCGCGCCATTGAACACGCGAAACCCGGGGCGGTCTATCATGCCGTCGAGGAAGACGGCGTCCGTCTGCTGGACATTGCAAGCACGATCGGCAAGCGCCTGGATCTACCGGTTGAAACGATCTCGCCAGAGCAGGCCGAGACCCATTTTGGCTGGATGGCAATGTTTGCCAGCTTCGATGCGCCCGCCTCAAGCGAGCAAACTCGCAAGCAACTGAACTGGTCTCCCGCAGGCCATCCAGATCTGATCAGCGACCTGCAAAACCTGGAGCTTGAAACGGTCTGATCGTTTTCGCAGGAGCATGACGACTTGTCCTCCCCCATCGGCCAATAAGGTTTCATCAACATGGCCTCTTCCGCCGACAAAGCAGGAGGAGAGAGCCGCATATTCTGGTTTTTCTCGAAAGGTCGATGATTTTATCGCGCTTGCCTTTATTTACACAAAACGTGATGGAAAGGATGAATTGCTGATGCGTTGACCTCGGGTAATACACACCGAAAGGCTTTCTTATGAAAACGTCCATTCGCAGTCTCATTCCTTTTGCAGCAGCGGCTGCCATGCTCTCGGCATCCACGCTGGCACACGCCGAAACCGTCAAGTTCTGGGGCACATTTGCCCCCGAAGGGCAATCAATGTCGAAAGGCCATGGCAAGGTTCTGGGCACGCTTGACACGAAGACCGACAAGGTCACTTACAAGATCACCTATTCCGGCATGACGGGCCCTCTGACAGCGGCGCATTTCCACGGCCCTGCCAAAAAAGGGGAGAATGCGGGCGTCATGTTGCCCATTCCCGGACCTTACAAGTCTGGCATGCACGGCACACTGAAAGCCAACGACAAGACCAAAAAGGCCCTGCTCGGCGGCATGACCTACGTGAACCTGCACACGAAAAAATACCCGAAAGGCGAAATCCGGGCGCAGGTCATGGTCAAGAAGATGGACCATAGCTCCACGATGAAGAGCAACTGATCTCTGCTTGAACAACAACCATGCGGCGCACATCAAGCGCCGCATGTGTTTTCGTAATCCGGGCCCTTGGTCGACAGCTTACAGGTTGACGCAACGCGCGATGCGCGAGAGCCGGTCGGCTGGCCTAGACCACCATGCCACCAGACACTTCGATACGCTGCGCATTGACCCAACGATTGTCATCCGAAAGAAGCGCTGCAATCATTGGCCCGATGTCATCCGGCAGCCCTGCACGGCCGAGTGCTGTCATGCTCGCCACCTGCTTGTTGACCTGCGGATTGTCTCGCACCATACCTCCACTGAAATCTGTCTGAATGGCGCCAGGGGCCACCACATTGGCCGTAATTTCACGCTCTCCCAATTCCTTGGCAAGATAGCGTGTCAGCACTTCGACAGCGCCTTTCATAGATGCGTAGGCCGCACTGCCCGGCACAGCAAACCGCGTCAGCCCGGAGGATATATTGATGATCCGGCCTCCCTCATTGATCAGCGGCAAAAGCGCTTGCGTCAGAAAGAAAACACCTTTGAAATGAACATTGTAAAGGGCGTCCAGCTCGTCTTCAGTGGTCTGTGCAATGGCATTGTGGTGCGAGGTGCCCGCATTGTTGACCAGATAGTCTATCCGCTCTGCGCCTAGTGACGTCAACGCTTGCGACAGCTGAGCGATAAAGCCCGGAAAACCAGACACAACACCAGTGTTCAGCTTGAGGGCGATCGCATGCGCGCCGGCTTCCGTCACCAGCTTGACTACCTCGTCCGCATCTTCCCGGCTGTTGTTGTAGGTCAGGATTGAGGAAACTCCCCGCTTTGCCAAATTCAGCACGGTGTTTCGACCCAGCCCGCGGCTGCCGCCCGTGACGAGTGCGATCTTGCGCGAAGATGTATCATGAGGCTCAGTTGACATTTCATTCTCCAGTTCAGGGTCATTGCAAGGCCGCATTATGAGGTGTGTCAGACGGCAAACTGAATGCCGGAACCCTCCTGTTTCTTGCCTATTCCTGTCACACTCCCATATTCAGGAAAGACCAGCACCGACGATGGACATGCAGCATGATTGAACCACTGCTCACCGCTCTTCTTCGATACACAGACGGGCAAGACGACGAGAGTCCTTACTTCACATCAATCGACGGTCTGACGATCCTGCGGTCCAATCACGAGAAGCCGGCCTCGTTCATGATCCATCGTCCTGCTCTTTGCATTGTTGCCCAGGGCACAAAACGCACCACTGTCGGTGGCAATCACTACGAATATGCCAGCGGTCAGGCGCTCGTGGTCAGCGTAGATGTTCCCTCGGCAGGGCGTGTGATTGAAGCCAGTGCCGATGTGCCTTTTCTCTGTCTGATTATCGAATTCGACATGGCTATCATGCAGGATGTACTGGAGGAGTTGGACGCATCGGCTGTGGCGAGCGAGCACGTTACACGCGGTGTTTTCGTTCGCAATTTCGATGGCCCTATCAGCGACTGCGCCCTGCGAATGGTCCGATTGCTGGAGACACCGAAGGCCATTTCGACCCTGTCCCCGATCATCATGCGGGAAATCTGTTACTGGTTGTTGAGCGGGCCACAGGGCAAAGAAATTGCACGTCTTGCCTTGCCCGGTACGCGGGCGCATCGGATCGTCAAAACAATTCATCACCTGCGACAGCATTTCAGACAGGTGATCCGCATCGAGGATCTGGCCAAAATTGCTCAAATGAGTCCATCAGCCTTTCATCGCCACTTCAAAGCCCTTACCTGCATGACGCCGTTACAGTATCAAAAGCAGTTGCGGCTTCTGGAAGCACGCCACTTGATGCTGTCTCAGATCCAGTCTGTTGAAGCGGCCGCCTTCGAGGTCGGCTATGAAAGTGCCTCACAGTTCAGTCGAGAATATTCCAGACTGTTTGGCATTCCGCCCAAGAGAGATAGAGAAGCATCCAGAATTTCCAGACGACAGATGGAAATGAAAGTCACTTCAGACGCATGACAAACATAATCAATTTCGACAACTGCGACATTTACAATACCTACACAGGAAACAATACTTACCTTCAAGCCTCATATGAAAAATGACTACAGAAAGAAACATAAATATAACCCCGTTCGATTGCGGAAGGCGCCTTTCCCGGCCAGATAAATTATTTTTAATTCATACGTAATGCCCGTTATACTTGATGAATTTAATGATTGAGAAGTGTTTTAACCGGACAATGCTCGCCAGTTAATGAGAGAGGCGTTCCTGCGATGGCGTTGTTTTTTGGTTCAAAGAAGAACCCTACCCTTGCTGCGATCAGCGATTCCTTTGCCATGATCGAGTTCACGGTCGATGGTACCATTCTGACCGCGAACGAGAATTTTTGCGCCGCCGTGGGATACAGTCTGCCTGAGCTCGAGGGAAAGCATCACAGTCTGCTGCTACGCAAAAGTGACCATGACGACCCACATTACTAGGACTTCTGGACAAAGCTTGCGAATGGCGTCGCTCAATCTGGAGAGTTCCGCCGCGTCCACAAGGATGGCACGGATATCTGGCTCCAGGCGAGCTACATGCCGGTGCGCAGCAGGTCGGGTCGTGTTGAGAAGATCGTCAAGGTCGCATCAGCAGTCACCGAGCAAAAACGCAAGGCTCTCGAATATGCAGGTGAACTGGCCGCAATTTCCCGATCACAGGCCATCATCCAGTTTGATCTGGATGCAAAGATCCTGGATGCCAACGAAAACTTCCTGAAAACGATGGGCTATTCTCTCGAAGAGGTCAAAGGCAAAGAGCACAAGGTTTTTGTCGAAAAGGAACAGGCTGAGAGCGCCGAATACAAGGCATTTTGGGATGACTTGCGTAAGGGGATCTTTAAAGAAGGAGAGTTTCGTCGTGTCGGAAAAGGCGGCAAGGAGGTCTGGATTCAGGCGACCTATAACCCGATCCTTGATGCAGACGGCAAGCCATTCAAGGTGGTCAAGTTCGCAACCAACCGGACGACGCAGGTGTCCCGACGGATGCACCGCGAAAGGGTTCAATTGCAGATTGATGCTGATCTGACCGATGTGGCAGATTCCATTGCCATGGCCAATCAGCAGGCAAGCGGTGCCAGTGCGTCCTCTCAGGAGACGGCCAGCAGTGTGCAGGCAGTTGCAGCCGCAGCAGAAGAGTTGGTCGCCTCCATCGAAGAAATCACCCGGCAGGTCAGTCGCTCTCTGGAAATTTCCAAGCAGGCCGTCTCGGAAGCTGATCAGTCGGCCTCTGTCATGAGTGGTCTGTCGCATGACGCGCAGAAAATCGGTGAAGTCATCGAGTTGATCGAAAACATCGCCAATCAGACCAATCTGTTGGCCTTGAATGCCACCATTGAAGCTGCACGCGCCGGAGAAGCCGGCAAGGGCTTTGCAGTTGTGGCATCGGAAGTGAAAAGTCTTGCAGCACAAACATCCAGTGCCACCGAAGACATCCGCAACCAGATTGTGTCGGTGCAAAGTTCGACATCTCTGGCAGAAAATGCGATCACTTCGATCATGGAAATCATTGGCAATGTCAGTGAAATTTCGACGAGTATTTCGTCTGCGGTCGAGCAACAGTCCGCCGTGACGCGCGATATTTCCAACAACATGCACCAGGCCTCCACCGGCGTAACCTCCATCACGTACAATATGAAACAACTGGCGGAGCTGACCGACAAAGTCGAACACGCGACGATGAAGGTGAAGGAAGCCTCTCGCTCCATCGTGTGAGGCAGCACGAGCGATCAGCCTCCGGAATGAAGTGGCAGATCGCTCTCGCCTTCAACGAGATCCAACGGCCAGACTTGCTGGTGAGGAATGTCCTTGTATTTGAGGGCAAACCCCGGGAATTCTGCCAGCAGCATTTGGCCCAACATCTCGCCAAGGGCTGACGGGTCCAGTCCAAAACAAGTCAGCCGCGGCAACAGGAAGCGACCAACGGCACTCTCCCGCTCGGCGATGATCGCAAGATCCTTGCCCGGCTGAAGCCCCGCCTCTCCCAGTCGTCTGTACAGCCCGACAGACATCATTTCCGCATTCAGCAGGATTGCCGTCGGTCGGTCTTTCCGCGTCAACAGTTCGCTCGCGACTTCATAGCCACCCTGCTCATGGGTATCCGCCCGGAACACCAGATCCGGATCGAAATTGAGACCGCACGCAGCGAGACCCTTGCGATAGCCATTCAGGAAAAGCTTGCCGAGATTGACGGCCGTGTTTGGCGCAGCCACCGCAATGCGCCGATGGCCACGACTGAACAAGCGCTGGACAGCCTTTTCCGCAATCCCCTCGAAGTCGAGATCAATCCAGCGACAGGTCGGACTGGCCGCATCGCTGCGCCCCAACGCCACGAACGGCATCTTCGCTCGCGACAGAAAGGCAAACCGGGGATCTGTGACACGGGTATTCGTAATGATAAGCCCATCGACGATGCGTCGTGCCACCATGCCTTTGAGGAACTCATCCGGATCCTCTCCTCTCGGACAGAGAAGCAACACCAGATCAAGATGATGGCGTGAAAGCACACCCTGCAACCCGTCAATCACGCTAGGAAAGAAATTCTCGCCAACACTACCAACGGAAAATCCTTGTTCCAGGAGCAGTCCAACGGTGCGCGTCGTGCCTTGCCGCAAACTGCGTCCAGCCTGGTTCGGCACATACCCCAGTTCTTCCGCTGCCTCCAGCACCCGACGCCGGGTTTCGGCACTGACATCCGCCTTGCCGTTCAAGGCCCGCGATACGGTACCTATCGAAATTTGCAGATGCTTGGCAAGCTGACGAATGCCCTTCATTCATTCCCCCTTGGCCAACGAAGTATGGCCACAAAACCGAATTCGAAATCCTGTCAAGAAAACCGAGACGTGCTCCTTGGTTGCGCGGAATACCAAGATTTCAACCTTATTTTGGTAGTGTAAAACTCACCTGTAACCAGCGTTGCAAGCATTTGAAAATTCGCAAATTTTCAACGCTCCGGCAGCATCCATTATGCTTTTTCCTTGCCGCCCGCTTGACGCTTACCTCCCCGTCCACGCAACCATTGATGTTGACGATCTTAAAATTTTGCGTCTATTATCGTAAACGTTTACGGAGACAGTTTCCAAGGCTTTCATAACGCTTGAACCCGAAAATGGGAGTTTTTCGGATAAAGCGGAAAGTCTGAATGGAAACTGCGCGGACCAGTCCTGCGGCGTGTCACGACGCAGGGCCTCAAACTGGGAGGAATTTCATGAGAAAAGTCTTTAAGCTGGCGTGCGCCTCTGCGGCATTGCTGGGAGCCGGATTTGCCGCGAGCGCTGCAACAGCAGACCCTGTGACCATCAAGGTCTGGGCGGTGGACAAGCCGGGACAGCCCGCTCCGGCCCTCGTTGACGACTTTAACAAGTCGCACAAGGACATTCAGATCCAGTACCGTCAGATCCAATTTGCGGATCTGATGAGCGCGGTCATGCGCGCCTATTCCATTGGCAAGGCCCCCGACATCTATGCTGTCGACGTGCCTTTCAATGCAATGCTCGCTTCGCATAATACGCTTCTGGACCTGACCTCCATGGTCAAAGCGTCCGACACGATCAATCTCAAGGATTACTATCCGGGTCCGGTGGAATCAGCCACCTGGAAGGGCAAGCTGTATGGTGTTCCAAAGGCCACCAACACGATTGCGCTCTACTACAATGCCGACATGTTCAAGAAAGCAGGCATTCAGGGACCGCCCAAAACCTGGGATGAACTTCTGAGCGACGCCAAAAAGCTGACGGACAAGAAAAAAGACGTTTATGGCACTTAGCGTTCTCCGCTATCGCCACAGAAGAAGGGACCTTCCAGTTCCTGCCGTGGCTACAAATGGCTGGAGGAAGCTGGAAGAAGGTCAATGGACCGGGCGGCGTCAAGGCATTGACATTGTTCAAAACCATTCTTGATGACAAGCTGGCCTCGCCGGATACGATCAGCCGCAGCCAGTGGGATTCCACCTCAACCTTCATCGCGGGCAACACGGCCATGGCGATCTCGGGACCGTGGGAACTGGACCGCATGGCCAAAGAAGCCAAGTTCGACTGGAAAGTCGCGTTGTTACCAACCGTCAAGGAAGGTGGGCCCCGCTCTTCCGCCATGGGCGATTACAACTGGGTGGTCTTCAAGTCGACAAAGCATCCGAAAGCCGCCTTCAAGGTGCTGGAATATTTTGCCAGCCAGGACAAGACGATGTTCCAGAAGTTCGGACAACTGCCACCAGAGGAAGACGTCAAGATCCCTTCCACCGGTAATGCCAACAAGGATGAGGCTCTGAAGACATTTCAGGAGCAGCTCAAATATGCCAAGCCGCGTGGTCCCTCAGCTGAATGGCCGAAGATCTCGCAGGCCATTCAGGATGCCATGCAGGCAGCTCTGACCGGATCGAAAACGCCGCAGCAAGCGCTTGACCAGAGCGCAGGCCAAGATCGACCGGGTCGTCAACTGATCTGATTGTCTTCGCGTCTTTCAAAGACCATCGCCCGCCCTTCCAATGTGGAGGGCGGGTTCGGAGGCCTCTTGTCTGCCCTCACGCACCTTCAAGACGCACGGTTTAACGAACTGACCGCGCAAGTTGCTTGATCCACGACCCTCCGGGCAATGGCACAGGAACAAATCTCATGCGAAACCGCATCTCCACACTCTGGGACGGACACGGGTTCGACATCATTCTGATCGGCATTCCGCTGCTCTTTCTGATCGCGATCTCCGGGTCCGCCATCCTTTACAACGTGCTGATGAGCTTCCAGAGCGTCGACATGTTCTCGCTCGGCACTCTGGTTCGACCCTTTGTCGGCTTCAAGAATTACACAGACATTCTCACCGACCCGCAAAGCTGGCCAATCTTCGGTAACACGCTGATCTTCGTGGTCGGGTCCATTCTGGGTCAGTTCATCATCGGTTTTCTGCTGGCTGTGTTCTTTCAGCAGCGCTTTCCCGGTGCAAGCTACATCCGCGGGCTGTTTCTGGTGTCCTGGGTCATGCCGGGACTGGTCACGGGGGCCATCTGGAACTGGCTTCTGTCCGGCGACTACGGCGTCATCAATTATTTTCTGGAAAGCCTTGGCATCATTCAGGACCCGATCTTCTGGCGATCAAATGCAAATTATGCCCTGTGGAGCGTGATCATTGCCAACGTCTGGTTCGGCACCTCTTTCAACATGATCTTGCTGTCGGTCGGTCTTGCCGCCATCCCGAAGGATCTCTACGAGGCTGCCGATCTGGATGGAGCTGGCCCCTTCCGCCGCTTCTTCACCATCACCTTGCCGATGATGCGGGCGACCATTGGCGCCCTGTTGTCGCTGGGTCTGATCTTCACGCTGCAACAATTCGACCTCTTCGCCTCGATCACCGATGGCGGGCCGAACAATGCGTCAAACGTGGCGCAATACTGGGCCTGGCAACTCTCCTTCAAGCAGTTTGATTTTGCCCGCGGCGCGACCGTGTCGGTGATGATGATCATTGTCGTGATCGTCGCAGCCGTCTTCTACGTCCGCTCGACGCGACAGGAGGTCCGCGGATGACCAATCAATCGCTTCGCAATACCGTGTTGATCGTGGCCGCTCTTGCCCTGGCCGCCGCCTATCTGTTTCCGCTGTACTGGATGTATGTCACCTCCATCAAGACATCGAGCGAAGCCTTTGCAGTGCCGCCGGTGTTCGTGCCCTCAGATGCGCAATGGGCCAATTTTTCCCATGTCTGGACCCAGCGCCACATGGGCACCTACCTGTGGAACTCGTTCTACATTGCAACCTGGTCAGTGATCCTGATTGCCGGGCTCGGGTCGGGCTGTGCCTATGTTCTGGCGCGCTACCGCAACGTGTGGATCGATATTGGCCTGTTCCTGATCCTCATGTTGCAGGTGCTACCGCCCTCATTGATGGTCACACCTATCTTTGTTGGCTTCTCACAGCTTGGCATTCTGGATTATCCGCGGTTTGCCACCATTCTTGGCATCACGGCCAAGAGCATGCCCTTCTTCGTGGTGTTGGTGCGCGCAACCTTCATGAGCGTGCCAATGGAACTCGAAGAAGCCGCCCTGGTCGATGGCAACTCGCGCATCGGTGCCTTCTTCAACATCGTGCTGCCCCTTGCCCGCAACGGCATTCTGGTCAGCGCCATCCTAATCTACATGCAGGCCTTTGGCGAATTCGTCTACTCCAAGACCTTCATCAATGATGCCGAGTTTCAGCCCGCCAGTGTCGGCCTGAACACCTTCATGGGCCCCAATACTGTCGAGTGGAACATGATCATGGCCTATGCCTCGATCTATGTGACGCCGATCCTGGGTGCCTTCGTCCTGCTTCAACGCAGAATTGTCTCCGGCCTGACATCGGGAGCCCTGAAATGACAGCCCAGATCGAATGCGATGCGGTCGACAAATACTACGGCCACTTTCACGCGCTGAAGAACATCAATCTGGAAATCCAGAACGGCGAGTTCGTCGCCCTTGTCGGCCCTTCGGGCTGCGGCAAGTCCACACTGCTGCGATCCCTTGCCGGATTGGAGAAGATCTCACATGGCGAACTTCGGATCACCGGCGAGCGCGTGAACGAGATGCCACCACGCAAGCGTGACATCGCCATGGTGTTCCAGTCCTATGCGCTTTACCCACATATGACCGTGCAACAGAACCTGACCTACAGCCTGCGCGTCCATGGCATGAAAAAGCCAGAAGCCAACCGTAAGGCTGAAGAAGTTGCCGAGACGACCGGCCTGACCCCTCTCCTGAAGCGCTACCCGCGTGAGCTTTCCGGCGGTCAACGACAGCGTGTCGCCATGAGCCGGGCGATTATCCGCAACCCCAAGGCCTTCCTGTTTGACGAACCCCTGTCCAATCTGGATGCCGCCTTGCGCGTTCACATGCGCAAGGAAATCCGCACGTTGCATGATCGCCTTGGTGCCACCTCCGTCTATGTAACGCATGACCAGATCGAAGCCATGACCATGGCCGATCGCGTGGTACTGATGCGGGCAGGCTGTATTGAGCAACAAGGCGCGCCGCTTGAGCTTTATGACAGGCCGGTCAACAAGTTCGTGGCCGGGTTCATTGGGTCACCAGCGATGAATTTCATTCCAGCGGTCGTCGGCCCGGATGGCCAGACCCTGAACCTGCAACTCGGCAAAGACACTCAGGCGCTATCCTATCCCGGTCGTCTTGAGGCGGGCCGGGAGGTCACTGTGGGGCTTCGGCCAGAGCATCTGCTGGTGGTCAATGAGGCTGACGCCCAGCTTCGCGTTCCCTTGCGGATTACCGAGGCGACCGGCGCCAGCACCTACCTGTTTGCGAATGGCGATCCCGAGATCACGGTCATCATCAACGACCGGGCGACGCTGCGCCGGGGCGACATGCTCAATCTGCGGATAGACCCGGCTCACATCCACCTCTTCGACAAGGACACGGGGCTGCGTCTCTAGAACGCGCCCTTCGGCACTGTCGGCCTCTCGACAGTGCCTTTTTGACCCATCAGCGCCTGCCTGAACATTTTCGCAGGTCGGCCTTCATTTTCGAGGACAGAGACATGAAATTTTCCGATGGCAACTGGCAGGTCCCGGACAATCTTGACCTGATGCACCCCGTAGAGCCTCACACGGCCCGAGCCGACGGAGACACGCTTGTGGTCAAGGTGTCGGCCTTAGCGAACTGAACGATCGCGCCGATCAGATCAACGCCAGACTGTTTACCGTTCGCCTGTTTTCACCACGCACCGGCATCATCGGTGTACGCATCGAGCATTTCCGTGGCGTCCTTGATACAGGGCCCCACTTCGAACTCTTCACCGATGACACAGCAACGCCAGACATCCAGATCGGCACGGAGTACGCCGAGATCACAAGTGGCAATCTGACCGCGCGCGTGCCGCTGACTGGCCCGTGGGGCATGGAATTCCTGCGAGACGGCAAGATGATCACCGCCAGCGGCTACAAGTCTGCGGGATACGCCAATGACCGGGACGCCAATGATCGCAAACATATGTTCGAGCGGCTTGACCTTGGTGTCGGCGGGCTTGTCTATGGTCTTGGTGAGCGCTTCACCAAGCCTGGTCAAGAACGGCCAGAGTGTTGAGATCTGGAACCGCGATGGCGGTGCCAACACAGATCAGGCCTACAAGAATATTCCCTTTTTCCTGACCAACCGCGGCTGGGGCGTTTTCGTCAACAATCCGGGGAAAGTCGAATTTGAGATCGGCTCGGAAAAGGTCTCCAAGGCTCAGTTTTCCGTGCCCGGCGAAGCTCTTGAATATTACGTCATCGACGGTCCCGACCCGAAAGGCGTCATTGATCGCTACACCCAACTGACAGGGCGCCCTGCCCTGCCTGCGACATGGTCCTTCGGTCTATGGCTGACCACCTCCTTCACCACCGAATATGATGAGAAGACGGTCACAGGCTTTCTTGATGGCATGGCCGAGCGCGATATTCCGCTGCATGTCTTCCATTTTGACTGCTTCTGGATGCGTGGTCTGCATTGGTGTGATTTCGAATGGGATCCGGAGACCTTCCCTGACCCGGAAGACATGCTCAAGCGCTATAAGGCCCGTGGGCTGAACATCTGTCTTTGGATCAATCCTTACATTGCGCAGGAGTCGCGCCTTTTCGATGAAGGCATGAAAAACGGCTATCTGCTGAAACGACCCGATGGCTCGACCTGGCAATGGGATAAATGGCAACCGGGGCAAGGTGTGGTTGACTTCACCAATCCGGACGCCTGCGCCTGGTATGCAGGCTATCTGAAAGACCTTGCCCGTCAGGGAGTTGATGCCTTCAAAACCGACTTCGGCGAACGCATCCCTACCGAGGTGGCCTATCACAATGGCGCCGACCCGGATGCCATGCACAACTATTACACCTTCCTCTACAATAAGGTCGTCTACGAAGCGCTTGAAGAGGTGAAGGGCAAGGGTGAAGCTGTTCTCTTTGCGCGCTCTGCCACCACCGGCGGGCAGCAGTTCCCGGTTCATTGGGGTGGGGATTGCTTCTCTGACTTTGGGGCTATGGCCGAAACGCTGCGCAGCGGACTATCGCTTGGGCTTTGCGGCTTCGGTTTCTGGTCACACGACATCGGTGGCTTCGAGGCGACCGCTGATGCGGATGTCTACAAGCGCTGGTGCGCCTTCGGCCTGCTGTCCAGTCACAGTCGCCTGCATGGCTCCAAGTCCTACCGTGTGCCGTGGCTTTATGACGATGAAGCGGTCGATGTCTTGCGCCATTTCGTCAAATTGAAGTGCCAGCTGATGCCAACGATTTACGAAGCCTCTTGTGAGGCACCGAAAACGGGCCTGCCGGTCATGCGCGCCATGATGCTGGAATTCCCCGAGGACCGCGCCTGTGACACGTTGGAAATGCAGTACATGCTTGGGGAAAAGCTGCTGGTGGCTCCGGTTCTGGATTCCTCTAACGCGGTCGACTTCTATCTGCCGCAAGGACGCTGGACGCACCTTCTGTCCAACGACATCGTCAGTGGTGGAACCTGGCGTCAGGAAACCCACGATTTCATGAGCCTGCCGCTTTATGTACGACCCAACAGCCTCATCGTCTGGGGCGCGGTCGACGACAAGCCAGACTACGACTACGCAGACGGCGCCCTGTTTGCCCTCTATGAGCTGGAAGATGGCAAGAGTGCCACAGCCACCATTTTTGCCGAAAAAGGTGTGCCACAGCAGTGCATGACCATTGAACGGCAAGGCGGCACCTTCAAGATCGACGTGACGGACACCGCTCGCCCCTGGCAGGTGCGATTGCAGAACATCACCTCGGTTGAACTCGCTGGAAGCGATCTCGCCATCAAGACAACGGATGAAGGTGTCATCCTGTCAGGGCGTGGCCCAGTCAGCGTGTCTCTCTGAGCAAAGGCCCGTCAGGTAACATGCAAAAGGCCCGCGACTTTCATGGTCGCGGGCCTTTTTTGTTCCTTCAGAGCCAATAAAGTCGCCGAGCCTTAAAGCAGCAAGTTTTTGGCTTCCTCTGGGCTCAAGGCCTCAGGGCGGGTACATGGCGTCGTGATGTCGATGAACTGACCGGTTTCGCCGGACTTGAGAATGCTATCCATCACCTCGACGACATGGAGAGCACGGTCGAAGGAACACCGATAATCACGCCCCTCAATCAGGCCGACCGCCATATCTGCCAGACCTGCGGTCCGGTAGTTGGCCATCATGCCCTGCTTGTGCTCCTGATTGGGAATGCCAAACGGATGATGCCGCTCGGCAACCTTCTCAGGATCTCCCCCTCCCGAAATCAGCGTTACATCACCGCCGAAAAAGTTCGGATCCGGTACGTAAAGTGAGCCGTTTGTGCCGTAAAGTTCCATGTTGGCATGGCGGTGCGCCCACACATCCCAACTTGCAGACAAGGTGATCAAAGCGCCGGTTTCAAATTCCAGCAGCGCATGAACCGTTGTGTCCACATCCACGGGCACCTCTTCCCCCTTACGCGCACCATTGCCAATGGTACGGGTCGGGGTGGCCTTGCCGCCCAACGCGGCCACGCGCTTGACCGGGCCGATCAGATTGACCAGATTGGTGATATAATAAGGCCCCAGATCAAAGATCGGTCCACCACCCGGCTGAAAGAAGAAATCCGGGTTCGGATGCCAAGCTTCCATGCCATGGCTCATGACGTGACAGGTCCCGGACATGATCTGCCCGACGGTGCCTTCATCCAGCACACTGCGGGCAAGCTGATGAGCCCCACCCAGGAACGTGTCCGGGGCTGAGCCAATCTTCAGGCCCTTGGCATCTGCAAGTTTTTTCAGTTCCAGCCCTTCGGCCAATGACAGAACCGCAGGCTTTTCAGAATACACGTGTTTGCCTGCTTGAAGCACCTGCGTCGAGACCGCCAGATGCGCCGCAGGCACCGTGAGATTGACCACAAGACCAATATCGTCCGCCGCCAGCAGCCCTTCAACAGTTTCCGCACGAACGCCATATTCCTGCGCCCGTGCCTTTGACGCCTCTGCATTGATATCGGCAACGGCCTTGATCTTGATCCCCTTGAACAACGGGGCTAACGACAGATAGGACGTCGAAATGTTGCCGCATCCGATGATGCCGACACCCAATTCTTTGCTCATTTGAATGATCCTTTTCGAGCATGAACAAGGCCGCTGTTTGCGGCCCTGTTGTCATCCGGTTTTCTGCTAAATCGGCACGACTTCAGAAGCCCAACGCCTCAAAGCGTCTTGACCGTTTCAATGGAGCGATTGGCGAACCGGCTGTGATCAGACGGATTGTCATGTTCCATCACATAAACCTGGACATTGGTTTTCTTGATCAAGGTCATCAGGCCCTTCCAGTCCATAACGCCGTGACCAACGTCAGCCCATCCATCTTCGTCGGCGCATTCGCCATCCGCAGCAATATCCTTGACGTGAACGGATGAAATGCGGTCGCCATATTTGGTGATCCACGCCTTCGGATCGCCGCCACCGCGCACAATCCATGCGATGTCAGCTTCCCAGGAAATGCCCGGCGCTGCGTCCAGCAACACCTGCATCGGTGTGGAGCCATCTTCGAGCGTCTTGAACTCGAAATCATGGTTGTGCCACCCAAAGCCGAAGCCATCCGCCTTGTAGGTCTCGCTAAGAGTCTGCAAGCGCTTGGCAATCGCGGTCCAACCCGCAACGTCTGCCGGTCGTTCATCTGGCTTCAGATGCGGACAGAACAGAATTTTGAGGCCAAGCGTCTTGGCAATCGTCACGACACGATCATGCTCGTTTTCCAGCATATCGAGAGAAAAATGGCCCGTCGGCATGGTCAGGCCATTACTGTCCAGAACCTTGCGCGTACCTTCCGGATCTTCATAGACGGGGCCAAAACCCTCGACCTGCGCGTAACCGGCATCCGCCAACATGCGGCAAGTGTCTTCGAAAGACTGAAAATTGCGCGATGAATAAAGCTGATAGGAAAAATCAGTCATGGGAACTCCTCCTTACTGGATTTTGCGCGTGCCCCGGCAAACCTCTCCAGGACGGAGAGGCTTTTGTTCGGGCCACAAATGTCAGATGCGTTGTTCTGTACTGCTGTCGAAGATCGACAGATACTGCCGGTCGTAGGTGATGCCCACGGCCTGACCGAGATGATAGTTCCTGCCCGATTCAACCCGGACCGAGAGGCTATGACCATCCATGGCGAGCCAGACGAGACTGTCCGCTCCCATTGGTTCAATCAGTTCGATGGTCGCCTGCAACGAGCAGGCTTCCGCCTCTGGCCCGTCAACAAGGCCGGAATGTTCAGGGCGCAGGCCAAGGATCACATCCTGACCGTCGCGTAACTCGTCGGCATGCTCGTAGTCGCCAACCGAAAGCCGGGTCTTGTCGCCCAGGCGCAAGGTCGGCTTGGCGCCTTGAAACTCCACTTTGCTTGGCAGGAAATTCATCGACGGAGAACCAATGAACCCAGCCACAAACAGACTGGCCGGTCGATTGTAGATCTCAAGCGGCGTATCAAGCTGCTGGATGATACCGTCCTTCATGACGGCAATCCGGTCCGCCAATGTCAGGGCTTCAATCTGGTCATGGGTCACATAGACCATGGTGTTGCGCAGGGTCTGGTGCAGACGCTTGATTTCAACGCGCAGCTCCGAGCGCAGCTTGGCATCCAGATTGGACAAAGGTTCATCGAACAGGAACACATCGACATCGCGCACAAGCGCACGGCCAATGGCGACGCGCTGACGTTGACCACCCGAGAGCTGTCCCGGCTTACGATGCAGAAGCGGCTGGATCTGCAGCATCTCCGAAGTCCGCTCGATACGAGCAGCGATCTCCTCCTTCGGCAATCCGGCAATCTTCAGGCCGAATGACAGGTTCTTCTCGACACTCATCTGCGGATAGAGCGCATAAGACTGAAACACCATGCCGATGCCCCGATCCTTAGGCTCATCCCATGTGACATTGCGCCCGGAGATGAACACCTGACCATCGGAAATATCCAGCAGGCCGGCAATGCAGTTCAATAGTGTGGACTTGCCACAGCCAGATGGGCCGAGCAGTACGAGGAACTCGCCGTCCTCGATTTCCAGATTCATGGATTTCAGAACGGTCATCGCGCCGAACCGCAGCGACAGATCACGGACAGAAACGCTGGTCATGGTCACTTACCCTTTCACGGCCCCGGCCGCGATGCCGCGGACGAAGAGCTTGCCGGATATGAAATAGATGCAAAGAGGAACAAGAGCCGTGAGGATAGTAGCCGCCATGTTGACGTTGTATTCCTTCACCCCTTGCGTGGAATTGACGATGTTGTTGAGCTGAACCGTCATCGGATAGGTGTCCGGTCTGGTGAAGACGACCCCAAAGAGGAAGTCATTCCAGATGCCCGTCACCTGCAAGATGATGGCGACGACAAAGATTGGCAGGCTCATCGGCAACATGATGCGCAGATAGATCGTCCAGAACCCTGCGCCATCGACCCGCGCCGCCTTGAACAGCTCTTCCGGCATCGACGAAAAGTAGTTGCGGAACAACAAGGTCAGGATCGGCATCCCGAAGATGGTATGTACAAGAACCAATCCGCTCAAAGAGCCATAAAGACCGATGTCGCGCAGGATGATCACCATCGGATAGAGCATCACCTTAGTAGGGGATGAAAGCTCCTATAATGAGGATGGTGAAGAAAATCTCCGCTCCCTTGAAGCGCCAGTTTGCCAGGGCATAGCCGTTGACCGAGGCAATCAGGATCGACAGGATCACCGAGGGAATGAGGATGCGCACGGAGTTGAAGAACCCGCGCGACAGGCCATCACAGTTCAGACCCGTACAGGCATGCGCCCACGCCTTGACCCAGGGCTCGAAGGTGATGCTGACCGGCGGGGAGAAAATATTCCCCAGCCGTACTTCGGGCATCCCCTTGAGGCTTGTGACCACCATCACATACAGCGGCAACAAGTAGTAGAGTGCCACAATGATCAGCGTGCCGTAGAGCATGATGTTACGACGTGTCATCACCTTGCGGGGACGACGCCCCCGCGCATCAACGATTTCCGGACCGGCAGCGGATGCGGAAAAGCTTCTGGAAAGACTGTCAGTATCAGCCATTGCGCTTCTTGCCTCCGAATTGCAGGTACGCCCAAGGGATGAGAACAATGACCACCGACAGCAGCATCATCGCGGATGCTGCCAGTCCCTGCCCCAGATTCTGCGAGGCAAACATGGCGTCATAAACGTATTTGGCGGGCACTTCGGACGAAATCCCGGGGCCACCGCCCGTCAGCGCAACGATCAGATCGTAGAGCTTGATGATGCCGGAGGCGATCAACACCAGCGCGGTGATGAAGATCCCGCGCATCATCGGAATGATGACGAAAATATAGGTTTTCCAAACCGGGATGCCGTCAACGCGCGCGGCCTTCCAGATCTCTTCGTCGATGCCGCGCAATCCTGCAAGCATGAGGCACATGATCAACCCGGTCTCATGCCAAAGACCGGCAATCAACACGCCGACGATAACGATGTGGCTGTTGTAGAGCGGGTCAAAGGAAAGGCCGGTGAAACCGATTTCACGCAGGATGTGTTGAACACCGAAATCAGGATTCAAGATCCACTGCCAGGCCAGACCGGTGACGATGAAGCTGAGAGCGAACGGATATAGAAAGATCGTTCGGAAGGTATCTTCAAAGCGAATTTTGCGATCCAACAGCGCTGCCAGAAAGAAGCCGACAACCAGCGTAAACACCAGTGCAAACACGCCGTAAATGGCGATGTTCTCGACGGAAATGATCCATTTTGGCGTGCGCCAAAGGCGTTCATACTGATACAACCCGACAAAATGGGCTCGGGGCAGCAAGCGGGAGTTCGTGAAGGAATACACGATACTCCAGATTGTTCCTCCAAGGAAAACGACCAATGCCGTGGCGATCATCGGCAAGGCCGCGATCTTTGCACTGGCATTACGGTGCCACCTCTAGCAGGGGGTTTGGCGACTGGTGCCAAATCCATGGCTCACCTCACTCGATCAACAACGGCAAAGGAAAACTTGGCGGGGCAGACAACCGACCCGATACAACAGAGCATCGGATCGGCTTGACGATTGTCTGCGCCTTGTTTGATGAAACGTGGATCAGCCTGCGCTTTGCAGAAGCTGAACCAGGCTGTCACGCAGGTCTTCTGCCGACATTGATGAGTTGGAGAAGAACTGCACCGTCAGATCGTTGATCTGGTTTTGCAGATCAGGCGTCAGCAACTCATCGGTGCTGGGCTGCAAGTTGCCCTTGTCGAGGATGGCGAGACCCTTTTTCATGCAGTCGTTGGTGGCATTGATGTCCACGTCAGAGCGCACCGGCAGAGACCCCTTCTTGAGATTGAAGGCAACCTGAGTTTTCGGGCTCAGCATGACCTTGGCCAACACCTCCTGAGCCTTTGACTTTGCCGCGTCCTTCAACTTGGGAAAGTAGAAGGAATCCCCGCCTGTGGTCAGGATCTGCTTTTCGCCAATCCCGGCCAGACAGGAATAGTCCGTGCCAGCGGTCTGACCTGCCACATGGAACTCTGCCTGCGCCCAGTCACCCATCATCTGACCGGCAGCCTTGCCGGTAATCACGGCGTTGGTGGCATCATTCCAGTTCTGCACGTTGATGCCCTTGGACATCTTGCGCGCATCGACCATGGCCTGGAGGATCGGATCGAAGGCCTTGCTCTTCACCGCATCCGCCTTCTTGTCACGATAGACGTCGAGATAGAGCTGCTTACCACCAAGGTCCAGCGTGAAATTGGCAAGGAAAATGGCAGTCTGCCAAGGCTGCTGGCCCACCGCAAGCGGCACAATACCGGCCTTGCGAAGCGCCGGTGCTGTCTTGACGAAATCGGTCCAGCTTGTCGGCACATCGACACCAGCCTTCTTGAAGGCATCATTGTGCAGCCAGATCCACTGGTTGGAGTGAATGTTCACCGGCACACAATAGATGTGCCCCTTGTAGGTGCAGCCTTCCAACAAGGACTTCGGTCGAATGACCTTGGCCCACCCTTCGGCCTTGGCAACATCGTCGAGGTTGCGCATCAAACCGGATTCGACAAGTTCCTGGGCCTGAAGACCATGGTTGAATTGTGTCGCACCCATGGGATCTCCCCCATGATGCGGCTGATCATGACAGGACGGGCAGTGCCGCCAGATCCGGCGATCGCGCCATCAATCCAATGGTTGCCCGTAGCATCAAATGCCTGGGCAAAAACTTTCACGGCAGCCGCTTCACCACCTGAGGTCCACCAATGGGTGACCTCAAGATCCGTTGCATGTGCTGCCATCGGCACCGACACGCTTGCGAGCAGCGCCAGGGCAATCCCACTTACTTTAAAACTCATGTTCTCCTCCCAAAGAACTGAAACGTTACAGTTCAAAACGGTAGAAGATAATTTGTCTCAAATCAAGCGACCCGTTCAACAAAATCCCGTTGAGGTTGCAAATCCAACCTCGCTAAAGCCACTGTGAATTAAACACAAAAGCGTGAATTCACAGTGCAGAATTTACGCATTTAATGATATATTTCAGTTAGTTTTCGCAAGGCAGCGTGAGTTTTCATGCAGCGCACAACTTAAGGCTGAAATTACCAGTCCAAAAAAATTATCAAGTTTCCACTTGCTGAATTGCAATTTTACTGAAACGTTATAGGCATCGCAAAAGTGATGATTTTGTTCTCACTTGCCGTTCCAGTATCTCTGCATTTTCAGGACTTCTCGCGTGAAGGCGCCCCACCAGACACCTAAAAATCCGCTGCCGACAAGCGAACGCCCGACACTGAAGACAATCGCTTTCATGACCGGTTTGGGCGTGACCACCGTGTCGCGCGCGCTCAAGGACGCACCCGACATTGGCAAGGCTACCAAAGAGCGTGTGCGGCTGATTGCAGACCAGATCGGTTATCGACCCAACCGAGCCGGTGTGCGTCTGCGGACGGGCAAGACCAACGTCATCAGCCTGATCTTGAACACGGAGGATGAAGTGTCGCCGATGACGAATCAGCTCATCCACGGCATCACCATTGCGCTACGCGACACCAGCTATCATCTGGTCGTAACGCCTTATTCATCACTCGATGACCCTTTGACGCCGGTGCGGTATGTCGTTGAAACCGGGTCAGCCGACGGCGTCCTGATCTCACGAATCGAGCCTGAAGATCCGCGCATTCGCTATCTTCAGGATAACCGCATGCCGTTTTCCACCCATGGCCGCAGCCGCCTGACGGTGGAACATTCCTATTACGATTTCGACAACACCCGCTTTGCCCGTGAGGCTGTGACAACGCTGGCAGACAAGGGCCGCAGGCATCTCGCCATGATCGGACCACCCGGCCACATGACCTACGCCCAGCACCTAATGACCGGGTTTCTGGAGACGATGAGCGCGAAGAACCTTCAGCAAATCCCCATCGGCAACATTGATGTCGATCAGCCAGTGCAGCAGATCGCCCAAAGCGTCGAAGAGCTGTTTCGCAGAGGCCCACGCCCCGACGGCCTGATCTGCTCCAGCGCAGGATCAGCGCTTGGCGCAGCTATCGGATTGGAGCGGTGCGGGCTGGTGATCGGACAGGATGTCGACATGGTCGCCAAGCAAGGGAAAGGCGCTGTGCTGCCGTGGTTTCGACCGGCCATCACCGTCATTGACGAAGATTTCAGTCGTGCCGGCCGCAAGTTGACCGAACAGGTTCTCGGTCTGATCAACGGAGTTGCACCGAAAGATCTGCAAAGCATCGTCTATGCCGAAGAGGACGACTAACACCGACACACCCCGCAGGCGGCGGTCAGAATGCCCCCCGGGCCAACGGAACCTGGGCGGATAAAATCTCCGCTAAAAAAGCGCCACGACCGACCCTGCATACACCCGGTTTCAGACAATGTTCAAAGGGAGGACAGAATGAAGACCATGAAGGGACCAGGCCTGTTTCTGGCTCAATTTGCAAGCGACACAGCGCCGTTCAACTCGCTGGAAACCATCGCCGATTGGGCGGCGGATCTCGGCTACAAGGGATTGCAGATCCCGACCATCGACGCGCGCCTGATCGATCTCGAAAAAGCAGCATCCTCCAAAGGGTATTGCGACGACCTGAAAGGTATGTTGGCAGACAAGGGACTGGAGGTGACCGAACTTTCGGCCCATCTGCAAGGCCAGCTCGTTGCCGTTAATCCAGCCTTCGATTTGATGTTTGATGCCTTCGCCCCGGAACCGGTGCGCGGCAATCCGGCAGCTCGCACAGAGTGGGCTGTGGATCAGGTCAAGAAGACCGGACAAGCCAGTCGCAACCTCGGCCTCGACGCCTGCGTCGGATTTCCCGGTGCGCTGGCGTGGCCTTATGTCTACCCTTGGCCGCAGCGTCCTGCCGGTCTGATCGAGCAAGCTTTCACGGAACTTGCCACCCGCTGGAAGCCCATTCTTGATGCCTACGATAGTGTTGGCGTGGACATGTGCTACGAAATCCATCCCGGTGAAGACGTTTTCGATGGCGCGACATTTGAGATGTTTCTTGACGCGCTCGACGGCCATCCGCGCTGCAACATCAATTACGACCCCTCGCATTTCGTGCTGCAACAGCTCGATTATCTGGCGTTCATCGACATCTATCACGAGCGGATCAAGGCCTTTCACGTCAAGGACGCGGAGTTCAACCCGGATGGACGGCAGGGTGTGTATTCCGGCTATCAGTCGTGGGTCGACCGTGCAGGCCGGTTCCGGTCTCTGGGCGACGGGCAAGTCGATTTCGCCGGTATCTTCTCCAAGCTCGCCGCCTACGACTACGACAGTTGGGCCGTTCTGGAATGGGAATGTGCTCTCAAGCACCCGGAAGACGGGGCTGCGGAGGGCGCACCTTTCATCCGCGACCATATCATTCGCGTTACTGAACATGCCTTCGACGACTTCGCCGGTACGGGGGCCGACGAGAGCGTCAACAGACGCATTCTGGGACTCGACTAGAGGGGAAGCAACTCCATGACACACCAGCACAAAAGGAACTTGCGTCTGGGCATGGTTGGCGGCGGACAAGGCGCCTTCATCGGCGGCGTTCACCGCATGGCGGCCCGGCTGGATAATGCGTTCGACCTTGTGGCGGGCGCTTTCTCGGCAGATCCTGAAAAAGCGCGCGCTTCCGGCGAAGAACTTGGGATCAGGACCGACCGAAATTACACCAGCTATGAAGACATGGCCGCAGGCGAAGCACAACGTGACGACAAGATCGACGCGGTCGCCATCGTGACACCCAATCATCTGCACTACCCGATTGCAAAAACCTTTCTGGAGGCCGGGTTTCACGTGATCTGCGACAAGCCGATGACGTCAAATCTTGAAGATGCAATCGAGCTGGCTCACTTGGTCAAATCCACTGGCAAACTCTTCATTCTGACGCATAATTACTCGGCCTATCCGATGATCCGACAGGCCCGCGAAATGGTGCAAGCAGGAGATCTGGGAACATTGCGTCTGGTGCAGATGGAATATGCTCAGGACTGGCTGACCCTGCCCACCGAAGCAGATGGCAACAAGCAAGCCGCCTGCGCGCACCGATCCAGCCAAATCCGGCGCAGGCGGTTGCATCGGCGATATTGGTACCCACGCCTATCAGTTGGGCCTGTTCGTGTCCGGCCTTCAAACGGAAAGTATCCTGGCGGACCTGACGCATTTCGTCGAGGGCCGGCGCGTCGATGACAATGTTTCGGTACTCCTGCGATTTTCGCAAGGGGCCAAGGGAATGCTATGGGCCAGTCAGGTAGCCCTTAGCAACGAAAACGCCCTCACCCTGCGCGTATATGGCGACAAGGGAGGGCTTGAGTGGCATCAGGAACAGCCGAACGAACTCTGGTTCACCCCCTTTGGTGAACCCAAGCGCCTGCTGACACGCGGCGGCGCGGGAGCAACAGAGGCGGCCGCCCGACTGTCCCGCGTTCCGGGCGGACACCCCGAAGGCTATCTTGAGGGCTTTGCCAATATCTATCTGGAGGCGGCCGCGGCCATCCGGGCCTTTGACCAGACCGGCGGCCGCCCCCTTGCCACCTATCCGGACATTCACGATGGCCTGACTGGCATGGCTTTCATTGAGGCTTGCCTGCGCTCCTCCAAGGAAGGTGGCAGTTGGACGGCACCGAAAATCTGATCTGAGCAGCGTCATCCAGCAAAAGGCCGAGAGCCTCCTGCTCAAACATCAAAAAGCCCCGCCGAACAGTTCGGCGGGGCTTTTTCGATTTTGGTCACTTCTGGACCATGGTCAGACCCACACGGTCATCCGGCGAAAGCCTGCAACGCAGCAGCGATATAGCCATAGCAGAAGGCAAAGGCCACACCTTCGGGATCACGCCCGTCAATCGTCGGCACATGATCCGGCATAACCATATACTTGTAGTCGACTTCGTTCAGCACCCTGATCACACGCAGCATGTCAACGCTCCCCTCGTCAGGAAACACCTCCGAAAAGGCAAGTTTATGCCCCCGGATATTGCGGAAATGGATGTTGAAGATCTTGTTACGCTCACCAAACCAGCGCACAACCTCGTCGATTTCCGCATCGGGATCATCCAGCATCTCGGCAACAGTACCGATGCAGAAATTAAGCCCATGGAAGGGGCTTTCACTGATCTGCACGAAGCGTTTCAAACCTTCAACCGTTCCGAGGATCCGGCTAACGCCCATATATCCGTCCGGTGTATAGGGATCATGCGGATGGCAGGCGAGACGCACCTGAACCTCTTCGGCAACAGGGACAACACGGGTGAGGAAATAGTCGACCCGCTCCCACATATCGCTCTCGGCGACGACTCCAAGCGGGCCCGGCTTGGCCTGATCCACCTTGTCCCAAAAGAACGATGCATTGCGCGAACCACCGCGGCCCGGCTCGTCTTCGCTGCGTGGAATACCGATGTAGTTGAAGTTGTACTTCACCGCAGGGATACCAGCCTTGGCGCAATTGCGGATCAACTCGCAAATGCCCGCGATCTGTTCATCACGCAAAGGTCCGGCACTGAGAATATCCTAAGCACAAAGCCTTGTCGGCAGGAACCGAGGGCAAGGGAAGCTCGATCATATCAAGCGTTAGACCGAAACTCTCTATGCGCTTACGGTGTGCAATCAGATGATCGAGCGTCCACTCGGTCCAAAGTCCTGAGGGATCAGCACAGACATTGTCCACGCCAAGCTGCTTCATCACCCGGAAATCATCGTCGTCGCGCGCCCGCAACTGGGTCCCGATATACATGTGGTTCCTCCCAATTCTTATGAGGAATTGATACTGTCATATGATGACTTATGCAAGGCATCATTTGTCGTCGGTCAGCACACCTTGGGATCGCAGCGTCCGCGCCAACGCACGGTAGCGTTTCTGAGAATTTTCGAGATGCGACCGCATCGCCGCACGGGCGGCCTCAGGATTCTGATCCGAAATCGCATCTGCAATCACCGCATGTTCATCCAGCACCTGCAACAGATAACTCTCGGACCGGGAAGAGGCCAAACTGGGCAAATTGGAGCGCGGAATCACACCCTGCCCGAATGCCTGCAAAGCACTGAGATAATAGCCATTGTTAGTGGCCTGCGCGATCAGCAGATGAAAATTGAAATCCGCCACCGCTGTTGGGGTCTGGAGGGCAACCAGCCCAGCCATTTCATCATTGGCGGCGCGGATCTCAAAATCCTGTACCGAGGTCCTCCGAACAGCCGCCAAGGCCGCTGCCTCCGCCTCTACAGCTATTCTAAACTCAAGCATCTCCAAAGCTTTAGGAACAATCCGCTGCTCCTCAGTGCTTAAAGACAGTTCATTGGTCGGCAGCGTATCGACCACGAAAACACCCCGTCCGTGACGCGCCTCCACCAAGCCCTCCGCCCGCAGTTCGGCAATCGCCTCGCGAATAACAGTTCGGCTGACCGAGAACTGTTCGATGAGGCCCGGCTCGGTGGGCAACTGGGACCCCAGAGACAGTTGCCCAGACACGATTTCAGAGCGCAACTGCTCGATGATGCGTTCCGCCAACCGCCTCTTGGGTTTCACCATTTCCTGCTTCAGTCCACTGGCCATCTCTCTCCGGGTCCCTTTCATAAAGATCGACGTCGTCATTAAAGTGATAATATGACATTGACAAGAGACATACTATGTTCCTATGACAATAATAATAGGATGCACAATGACCGTGCAAGGGAGACTGGAAGCATTGACACGCTTTCGACACGGGCATCCGAGATTTTTCAGGGAGGAGTATAAATCCTGATGCAAACCGACGAGTTGAAACACGCCCTCGGGGCAGGCTTGCTATCGTTTCCAGTCACTCCTTTCGGACCGGATGGATCTTTTAACGCCACTGCGTATCGCGACCATATTGACTGGTTGTCGCAGTATGACGCCTCGGTGCTGTTTGCAGCCGGCGGGACAGGCGAAATGTTCTCGCTGTTACCACGCGAGATTCCGGTAATCGTCAAGGCCGCAAAAGCCGCCTCCAACGGCATTCCCATTGTATCTGGCTGCGGAGGTGGCACGGTGCAGGCCATTGAACTGGCCAAGGCTATCGAGGCAGCAGGAGGCGACGGCATTCTGTTGCTGCCGCCCTATCTGGTCGATGCACCGCAGGCAGGTCTGTATGCTCACGTCAAAGCGGTCTGCGATGCCGTCTCATTCGGCGTGACAGTCTACAATCGCGACAATTGCATTATCCAGGACGATACTCTGAGCCGCCTTGCTGAAGACTGTCCCAACCTGATCGGTTTCAAGGATGGCACAGGCGAACTGGGCCTTGTCCGGCGCATCACAGCGCTGTTGGGTGACCGTCTGACCTATGTCGGTGGTATGCCGACGGCCGAATTGTTCGCCGAAGCCTATCTGGGTGCCGGGTTTTCAACCTACTCCTCGGCCGTTTTCAACTTTGTACCGGAACTCGCCTGCTCTTTTTACAAGGCTTTGCGCAGCGGCGACCGGACAACCTGCGAAGGGATCCTGAAGTCCTTCTTCTTTCCCTTCCTTGATATTCGCAGTCGCCAGAAGGGCTATGCCGTGTCGGCCATCAAAGCCGGTGTGCGGCTGCAAGGTTTCGATGCGGGCCCCGTCCGCGCGCCACTGACCGATCTCGAGGAGGAAGAGATCGACATGCTGGCACAGCTCATCAAACCCTGGAAACGATAACAAGGGAAGTGAAAGGGAAGGCTCTGGCTCGTGGTGAGCCTGGCAGCACAGGAACGTCCCGCGTCATGCGGGGGAGGAATCTGGGAGGATTTGGGAATGAAGTATCTCGTATTGGCAGGTGGTGTCGCCGCGAGCGCCCTGCTTGCAAACACCGCCATGGCGGCGATGACCTATCACGAAGCGCCACAACTGGACAAACTGGTAAAAAACGGCAAGCTGCCGCCCGTGGCGAAGCGTTTGCCAGCCGATCCACGCGTCGAAAAAATGGTCGACCGCGTTGGAGTTTATGGCGGCGACCGAACCGGTGGGCTGGTTGGCGGCAACGACCGCAACATGCTGCTGAAGTTCGCAGGTTATGAACCCCTGATGGCCTGGGACAGGTCCTTCACCGGCAAGATCGTTCCCAACGTCGCCAAGTCCTACAAAGCCAGTGAGGACGCCACCACCTTCACGTTCGAATTGCGCAAAGGCATGAAATGGTCGAACGGTACGCCGTTCACTGCAGACGATATTGCTTTCATGATCAACGATGTGCTGCCGAACAACAAACTGTTCCCAGCCAAACCAAGCTGGCTTCTGGTCAATGACAAGCTGCCGACAGCAACTGTCAACAGCCCGACGAGCATCACCATCAAGTTCGCCGGACCAAACGGGCTTTTCATCAAGAACGTTGCCGGGGTTTTCGGCACACAACTCACGCTGATGTCAAAGCAGTATTGCAGCCAGTTCATGCCGAAATTCAACCCGAATGCAGACAAACTGGCAAAGGCAGCCGGTGACAGCGACTGGGTTGAGCATTTGACCAACATGTGCGGTCTGGAAATCGAGAACGTACAGCGCTGGCGCAATCCGGACATGCCGACTCTCAGCCCCTGGATGATCCAGCACCCCTATGTGTCAGGCGCGACCCAGGTGACGATGGTTCGCAATCCCTATTACTTCAAGGTCGATCCAGACGGCAATCAGTTGCCGTACCTTGATGGCGCACGCTTTACCGTCAACTCCGACGTGCAGACGGTGCTTCTGTCGGCCATTGCTGGCAAGATCAACTATCAGGAACGTCATATCGGTCAGAACAAGTATCGGCCAGTGCTCGCACAGGGACAGGAAAAAGGCGGATTTGGCTTTGTTGCGAAAACAGACACGCATGCATCCGATACATCCTTCTCGTTCAATCTGACGCATAAAGATCCGGCCATCCGCAAGATTTTCGACAACAAGACATTCCGTATCGCCATGAGCGAGGCAATCGACCGCCACGCCATCATTGATGCCGCTTATCTGGGACTGACCAAGCCCAAGCAAGTGTCGCCAAACAAGAACACCGACTATGCCAATGACAAGCTGGCACATCAGTACCTCAAGTATGATCCCAAGGCGGCCAACAAGATGTTGGACTCCATCGGTCTCGACAAGCGCGATTCCAAGGGGTTCCGTTTGCGCCCGGATGGCAAACGCCTGACCTTCACCGTCATTGCTCCGGCAGCGTTGGTGAACTTTGGTGATATTGCTGAACTCGTGGTGCGCTACTGGCAAGCGGTCGGGGTGGATGCACGGTTCCAGTCAATGGACCGCACCCGCTACTATCAGGTCAAGACCAACAATGATCACGATGTCGCCGTTTGGGCAGGCGAAGGCTTCGGCGTCGATGCGCTGCTTGACCCGCGTCTCTATATGCCGTTTTCGACGGAATCCAACTTCGCTGTCGCCTGGGGTAAGGAATACCAGGGTCTGCCCGGCGGTGAGCAGCCGCCAGCTTATGTCAAGAAGCAATGGTCGCTTTACAACGAGATCAAGCAGACGAGCGACGAGCAGAAGCAGACCAAACTGTTCAACCAGATCCTCGATATTGCGGCCGACCAGTTCTACGTGATGGGCATTTCCTCGCCCCCTACAAGCTTCGCCGTCAAGGCAAATGACTTGCATAACGTGATGAAAAACTCGCCTGACTCCTGGATCTATCCAAGCCCGGCTCCGGAAAACACCGAGCAGTGGTTCATCCAGAAGTGATGCAGCTTTAAAACACCAGACGGTCGGCCCAGTGCCGACTGTCCTTCCCAATGCATTCGATCAAACCTTGCCTGCCGAACTGTCTGCGCGCGCAACGCGTCTGACAGGAACACAGACACGGCTTTTGTCCTTACGCCGACAGGGCATCAGGGCGCAAAGCGCTTTGCAAGGTTCAGGAAAGGCTCGGCAGATGTTGCGCTTTATCACTCTTCGCGTTCTCGGGATGATCCCGGCCATGTTCGCAATCTCGCTGCTGACCTTCGTGGTGATCCAGCTTCCGCCCGGTGACTTCGTGTCGACGCTGGCCGCTCAGGCATCCGAAAACGGCAACACGATGACCCCCGAACAGCTTGAAACCCTGCGTGACCGATATGGCATCGGCGAACCCTTGCCGGAACAATATGTCCATTGGATCGGGGGCATCGTACTGCATGGCGACTTCGGCTATTCCTTTGAATGGAACCAGCCGGTCAGCACACTTGTCGTCGACCGGATGGGCATGACCTGCCTGATGGCACTAATGACGCTTGCGTTCGTCTGGATCACCGCTCTGCCCATCGGTATTTACTCGGCGGTGCGCAAATACTCCTTTGGCGACTACAGTTTTACCTTTCTCGGCTTCATCGGCATGGCGACGCCAAACTTCCTGCTCGCGATCCTGCTGATGTATGTGGCCACCATTCACTTTGGCCAGAGCGTCGGCGGACTGTTCTCTCCCGAGTTTGCAAACGCTCCCTGGTCATTTGGCCGAGCATGGGACTTTCTCAAGCACGCATGGATACCGGTAATCATTCTGGGAACAGCCGGGACCGCCTCCCTCATTCGCATCATGCGCGCCAATCTTCTGGACGAGCTGCGCAAGCCTTATGTGGAATCCGCGCTGGCCAAAGGCCTGCCGCCACGCCGCGCCATCTTGCGGTATCCGGTGCGTGTGGCCATTAACCCGTTCATCTCGACAGTAGGCTGGGTTCTGCCGACACTGATTTCTGGCGAACTGATCGTTTCCACCGTGATGAACCTGCCGACCGCCGGGCCCCTACTGCTGCAAGCTCTCAAATCGCAGGACATGTATCTGGCCGGTGCCTTCCTGCTGATGACCGGTGCGCTCGTTCTTGTCGGGACATTGCTGTCCGACATTCTCCTGGCCATTATCGACCCGAGGATTCGTCTGTCATGAGTTCTGCATCCAATTCGACCCAACCACAGACGACCGGCGGCGAAGAGCTGCTCGACAATCAGACCACGACCGACCGGATGGTCGTCGCCTCGCAATGGGCGCTGATCTGGTACAAATTCCGTCGTCACAAACTGGCGATGATTGGCCTGATCGCGACCAGCCTGATCTATTTGATCGCATTGTTCGCTGAGATCCTGTCGCCCTCGCTGCCCGGCACCTTCAAGCCGCAATATACTTTTGCGCCGCCACAGCCGATCAGTCTGTTTTATGACGGGTCGTTCCTGCCGCATGTCGAAGGTTACAAGAGTGTCGTCGACCCGGCGACCTACACCCGCGTCTTCAAGGTCGATCCGGACAAAATCATTCCGATCACGTTCTTTGCCCATGGCGAAACCTACAGTTTCTGGGGACTCTTCAACACCGACATTCATGTGTTTGGTCCTGCCGATCCCTCTCAGCCCTTTTATCTGCTGGGCGCGGACCGACTGGGACGTGACTTGCTGACCCGACTGATTTACGGAACCCGCATTTCCATGTCCATCGGACTGGTCGGCGTTGGACTGAGTCTGATCATCGGTGTCATTCTGGGCGGTATTTCCGGCTATGTCGGCGGCATTGTCGACAGTGCGATCCAGCGCACGATCGAGTTCATCCGCTCAATCCCCACCATTCCGCTGTGGTTGGGGCTGGCAGCTGCCATGCCCAAGGACTGGTCCTCACTGACGGTGTATTTCGTCATCCTGATCATTCTGTCCCTGATCGGCTGGACAGAGATTGCCCGCGTGGTTCGCGGCCGCTTCCTTTCGCTTCGCACAGAAGACTTCGTCATCGCCGCAAGGTTGGATGGCGCCAGTCAGATGCGCGTCATCAGTCGCCACATGCTGCCCTCCTTCACCAGCCACATCATTGCCGCCGTCACGCTGGCCATTCCCAATATGATCCTCGCCGAAACCTCGCTGTCGTTCCTGGGTCTCGGGCTTCAGCCCCCCATCGTCAGTTGGGGTGTGCTGCTTCAGGATGCGCAAAACCTGCGCGCTCTGACACAGGCCCCTGGCTTCTGGCCCCCGGTGCAGCCGTGATCATTGCCGTTCTGGCGCTCAATTTTCTTGGTGATGGTCTGCGCGATGCAGCCGACCCTTATGCGTGAGGTTTCGATATGACGACACCAGCTCTTACTCCCCTGCTGCAAGTGCGCAATCTCAGCATCGAGTTTCCGGTTCACAAGCAGGTTGTTCAAGCCGTACGCGACGTTTCCTTTGATGTTTATGAGGGCGAGACACTCTGTGTTCTGGGCGAAAGTGGTTCCGGCAAAAGTGTGACGGCCCGCGCCATCCTGAAACTTCTGGCCGAACCGGGGCGCCTTACCGGTGGTGAAATCGTTCTGTCGGGTGCCAAGGGTCGTCCGGATGTCGACATTGCCAAGGCTGGCACCAGCAGCCCGGACATGCTCCGCATCCGCGGCAGTCAGATCTCCATGATCTTTCAGGAGCCGATGACATCGTTGTCGCCGGTTCATCGCATCGGCGACCAGATCATTGAAGCCATTCGACTGCATGAAAAAATTGACCGCAAAGCCGCCCGAGCCAAAGCGATTGAGTTGTTGCGACAGGTCAAGATCCCGGATCCGGAAACCGCCGTTGACCGCTATGCCTTCGAGTATTCCGGCGGCATGCGTCAGCGCGCCATGATCGCCATGGCCCTGTCCTGCAACCCGCGCCTGCTGATTGCCGATGAACCAACGACTGCGCTCGACGTGACCACTCAGGCCGAAATCCTCGACCTGATCGTGGCCTTGCAGAAAGAACGCAACATGGCGGTGCTGTTCATCACCCACGACATTGGTGTGGTTGCTGAAATCGCTGACCGCGTCATGGTCATGTACCGCGGCGAAAAGGTTGAGGAAGGTCTGGCAGAGCAAGTGCTCAAGCGGCCGACAGCCCCCTATACCGCCGCTTTGCTTGGCTCCGTTTTGAAGCTCGAAACTCCCCTTCCCCGCAGCATTGGCTCAACGCAAGCCAAACCTCTGATGGCTGTCAAAAATCTGGAGCTGTACTTCGGCTCAAAGCGCAAGCGCGGCAAGGTTGCCTATGGTTTCAAGGCCATTGATGACGTCAGTCTGCACGTCAACATTGGTGAAACCCTTGGAATTGTCGGCGAAAGTGGCTCCGGCAAGACGACCCTGGGGCGGGCAATGCTGCAAATCTATCGCCCCCATGGCGGTACGATTCAATACACGCCACGGACCGGCGACGTCATTGACATTGCCGACGCAAGTGGCGCGAAGATGCGGGAGCTTTACACCGAAATGCGCATGGTTTTTCAGGATCCGCATTCATCGTTGAACCCGCGCATGACCGTGTTCGAAACCATCGCCGAACCCCTGCGCATGATGAACATGAGCCGCAAGGAAATGCACGACAGGGTCGCCTATCTTTTGGATCGTGTCGGACTGCCCGCCAACACCGCCAACCGCTATCCGCACGCCTTTTCGGGCGGACAGCGCCAGCGTATCGCCGTTGCCCGGGCCCTGGCTCCCAACCCGCGCCTCATTATCGCCGATGAGCCAACCTCGGCGCTTGATGTATCCCTGCGCCATCAGGTGCTGGATCTTCTGGCCGATCTGCGCGAGGAACTCGGCATCTCCTTTGTGTTCATCAGCCACGACATGACCGTGGTACGCTATTTCTGCGACCGGGTGGCCGTGATGCAAAAAGGCAAGATCGTCGAGATTGGCGATGCCGAACAGATTTGCACCAACCCTCAGCATCCTTATACGCAAAAGCTGATCGAATCCGTGCCCGTGCCGGACATGTCCCGCCGCCGCAAGCCACTCTCGCACACGGAGTTGGCATGACCGCCGTTTTCCACGCCACGCCTATAAGTGTGCCGCGAGTTGATCTGGCCGAGAGCCCGCAATGGCTGAACGGGGCCTTGTGGTATTGCGACATCATGGCGGGCGGGCTTCTCCGCTTTGATCCCCAGACAGGCTCAACCCGGCGTTATGATCTCGAGGGGTCCCTGGGCTGTATCGTGCCCTTCGGGAGCCATTTTCTGGCAGGCACCTCCTATGGTTTCGAGCAGTTGAAAATCAATGGTGACACGCTGGAAAGAAAGTTGATTGCCACACCCTTGAGTGAGGGAAATGGCCACCGAATGAACGATGGCGTCACCGATGCGCAGGGCCGGTTCTGGTGTGCGAGCATCGAGCCTGAGCGCCCGGGCAAAGGGCGGCTTTTCTGCCTGGAGCAAGGCACGGTACGCGAGATTGCGGAAGGATTTCTTGTTCCCAACGGGCTGGCCATATCCGCTGATGGGGCACGGCTCTACGTGTCAGACAGCCATCCGAGCGTTCAAACGGTCTGGACGGCGACGTTGTTTCCGGATGGCACGCTGGCCAGCCCGCTCAGCGTCTTCGCCGATTTTTCCGCAATGGACGGACGCCCGGATGGGGCAGCTCTCGACGAGGACGGTTTCTACTGGATTGCCGCCTCCGATGCCGGGCGGGTGCTGCGCCTGCATCCGCAGACGGCACGCCTCGACAGTGTCCTGCATGTGCCGACCAGCAATCCAACCAATATCACCTTTGGCGGAGCGGACATGAAGACCGCCTTTGTCACCAGCCTTCGTCCCGGCGGCGCCGGTGACGCGCAGGCCGGATGCCTCTTTGCCGCAGAATTGCCCATCAAGGGTGTGGCCGCACACAGCTATCGTGCGCAGCCAGATCAACAGTTGACCAGCGGGAGCCTGATCGAATGACACGCCTTCTTGTGACCGGAGCGACCGGCAATGTTGCCAAGCTGCTCGTGCCCTTGTTGCGCAAGATGAACTATGACTTGGTGCTGACCAACCGCCGCGCTGACCCGGATGCTGGTGTTGTCGCCGCCGATCTTGGCAAGTTCGACGAGATCTACGCGTTGATGCAAACTGTCGATGGTGTGGTGCATCTGGGTGGCCGGTCCATGGAGGCAAGTTTCGAGGATATCCTGGACAGCAACATTCGCGGCACATACCACATTTTGGAAGCCGCCCGCCAAGCCAACGTTCAACGCGTTGTTCTGGCGAGTTCCTATCACGTACTGGGCATGCACCCCTTCGGAGCGCACCTAGACGAAACAGCCGAAATGCAGCCCGACAGTTTCTATGGCTTATCGAAATGCTACGGCGAACTGCTGGCCAAAACCTACCACGCCAAATGCGGGTTGGAATCATTGTCGATCCGCATCGGCTCGTGTTTCGAGACCGTCCGCAGCCGCCGCATGTTAACCACATGGCTCAGTGCGGCGGACCTCGCACGCATGATTGACCGGGCTTACAAGGCTGACACTCTGGGTTGCCTTGGTCATCCATGGCGTCTCGGACAATAAGGCGGGGTGCCTTTCCGGAACAGCAGGCGCCGCAATCGACTGGAAAGCACTGGACCATTCCGAAGACGGTCCGCGCGACCCTGAAGATCCCAATGAAATCATCGGCCCGTTGCTCGGCGGGCCCTTTGCGGAAAACCCGTTGCCAGAGCACACCCCGAATTCTCGTCCGTCTGACCGCAGCCCTGATTGAGACGGCGAGAAAATGTCCGGATCACAGGCGTTTCTCAAGCACGCCTGTGATCCGGACTCTTGATCTGAAGTCAGGCGGCAGCCGCGACCGATAGCTGCTTCCTGTGCCAGATACGATATTCCAGCACCGTCAGGACGATGGCGGCAGCCAACCCCGCCGCAGAAATCAGCAGCCCCGGGGCAAAGGACTGCGTCACATCGTAGAGCAGACCAGACGTATAAGGCCCGACCATCTGCCCCAGCGCGTAAGAGGCGGTCAGCGATGCGACAAGGCTCGGGTCGTTGTAACGAACCTTGGCCTCATGCATCGTAAACATGACAATGGCAATGAAGGTTGAGCCGACCAGCACGCTGCTCAGAACCAAAGCGATAAGAGCTGGCAGCACGGCAGGCAGCAGAACCCCCACCATCTGGGCCGCATAGACGCCCACCAGCAGGCGAATGTTATGGTGGGTTGGCACGAGGCCAAGGACAACGACCGCCAGAGCCCCCGCCAAACCAAACAACGGCCAGATCAATGTCTGCTCCCACTGCGGCAAACCCGCGGATTGCGCGATCAACGGAAGAAAGGTGGCCGTGGTGATATAGCCATATCCGGCAAAGCCGTAGGCTATTACCAGAAGCCATTTTCCAAGGCTCGAGTCACTGTGTGACACGCTCTTAGAGGTCACGACAGCCTCTGGGGTCTTTGTCGCAGGACGTTGGTCAGCCTGCTTCCGGCTATGCGCTTGCACGTAAAACGCAATCAACACCGTGAGGGCGGCACTTACCACACCCAATGTGATCCAGATGCCATCGACGCCGACCGCAGCACTGTTCAACCAGGTGACCATGACACCCGAGATCACAATGCCCACACCGGGGCCGGAGAAAAGCACCCCTCGCATGCCTTCAGAGCGGATCGCAATGAGGTGCTGCATGCACCAGTTGGACGACCCGACAAGTCCGAATGCACTGGCAATCCCGGCAATTGTCCGCACGATGCCCCAGATCAGAATGCTCTTGGTAAAAGCCATGGCAAGCAAGCTGGCTGCAATCAAACCCAGCCCCAACAGCATCATCAATCGATAACGGTGCCGCAGCCAGATCGCCAAAAGAGCGCCAATCAGATACCCGGCCAGGTTGAGGCTGGCGATCAGAGACCCGGTTGAGAAACTGAGGTGATCCTCTTTCAGCATCAAAGGCAGGATCGGCGTATAGGCAAATCGCCCGATGCCCATGGCAATGGCTAGCGACAGCATACCAACTGCGGCCATACCGAGACCCGTGACCCTGCCGCGTGCGATTTTATCTTCAGGCGCGAATGCCTTGCCCATCTCGTATTCCCGTTTGATTGGTGTTCATTCAAGGGAGGGCTTGACACAGATTTGTTTTCAATAAAAATGAATATATAAGAATATTTTGTATAAAATAGAGAACAATGGACCTGAACGACCTCAAGACATTCTGCGCAATCGTACAGGAAGGCAGCGTGACCGCCGCCGCTGAACGGATGGGTCGTGTGCCCTCCAACGTCTCAACACGGTTGAAAAATCTGGAAGAAGCGCTGGGAGAACAGCTCTTTTTGCGCCACAAGCGGCGTCTGCATATCTCCGAGGCAGGACTGCGGCTGCTGCCTTATGCCCGCCAGATCCTCAAGCTGACAGACGAGGCGTCGGGCGTCGTGACCAACCGTCAGCCAGATTGCACTTTGCGGATCGGGGCTATGGAAGCCTGCGCCGCCAGCCGATTGCCACCGTATCTTGCCAGTTTTCACCGGCGCTGGCCGGGACGGCTCCGGTCCTTTGTCACAGCTCCCAGCACCACATTGATTGAGCGGCTCAAGCACGATGAACTGGATGCCGTTTTCATTGACGCTTATGCCATCGACCTTGACGCACCTCAGAATGGACTGCGCGGCGTCGAAGCCTTTCAGGAAGAGTTGATGGTCATCAGCCCGGCTTCTCTCGGGCCAACACCCTCGCCAGAGGACTTGCAGCGCTTGCCAATTGTCGGCTTCACCAAGGGATGTGCTTATCGCCACAGGTTGGAAATCTGGTATCGCACACAAGACGTACAAGTGCCTGACGTGATTGAGGTTGGCTCGTATCACGCCATTCTGGCTTGCGTGTCCAGCGGAGTTGGTGTCTCACTGTTACCACGCTCGGTGCTTGCCATGCTGATGGCAGACAATATCTCCATAACACCGCTGGAAACCACCAAAGCCATCACCTTCATGGTCTGGAAAGACGGTGCCGAAACACCAGGTATCGCCGCCTTTCAAGACCTTCTCGGCAATGGTCCCAAGGCACTCCTGACCGGTTGAGCAGTCACCCATTCACAAGCGATTGCCGGACAGCCTCGCGCATGGCCGCTTTCAACGCCCGCACCTTTTCAGCATCATTGACCTGCACGGTGGCATCGGCGAAACCGAACTCCACCGCACGGCTGTCCGCAAGCGGGCGGTGCGAGCGGCATGAGGCATGCAGCTCGTCAATTTCAGGCAAGGACAAAAGGCAGCTCACCGCGTCAACATGAACGCCACTTCCAGGCAAAATCCGGATCCGCCCCCCGCCTGAAGTGCGAGAGAGCGCAAGACGTCCACACCTTCGAGGGCCGTTCGCTTGCCGCCGGAGGTCAGAATGCGGCTAAATCCGAGTTCAATGGCGCCTTCGAGCGCTGCGGCCAGATCCGGCACCAGATCAAACGCCCGGTGCAAGGTCAGAGACAGGCCATCCGCCGCCGCCACAAGACGCGCCAGCGCGATGTGGTCAAGCTTACCGTTTTTCTGGCTCGCCCCCAAAACAACCCCAGCCAGACCGATGCGCCGGGCTGTGCGGATATCTTCCTCCATGCAGGCGATCGTCGCCTCGTCATAGCAAAAATCGCCGGCATGAGGTCGGATCAGAGCGTGCACGGGGATCGGGCTTTGCGCTGCAAGCTGCATGAAACCAACCGTTGGTGTCAGCCCCCCAAGTTCCAGCGCCGCGCATAACTCAATGCGATCCGCACCACCCGCGATTGCGGCT
The DNA here is from genome assembly GCF_055809635.1 of Roseibium sp. 10G30-5. Classification (NCBI taxonomy): domain Bacteria; kingdom Pseudomonadati; phylum Pseudomonadota; class Alphaproteobacteria; order Hyphomicrobiales; family Stappiaceae; genus Roseibium; species Roseibium sp. 10G30-5. Next base: position 2,644,440 of record NZ_CM147918.1, on the reverse strand, counting down.
GCAAGTCCTTCTGGTCTGTCGACGCAGACTTCCAGCAACGGTTCTGATGTCATTTCAAACTTGCCTTTCTGCGCAAGATCATCTGTTTCACGCCTCCGCATTGGAGCGAGAGCCTACCGTTTCCAGCCACACAAGCAGCACCACGCCCACCAACCCGGCAAGTGCGCCCAGGCAGCGCCACCCCGGCGTAATCGCTGACCCATGTGCCCAGCGCAAAGAACAAGGATCCAAACCCACCACTCAGAAACATATTGACCGAGATGAGCGAGCTTCCAAGACCGGCCTGTCGCGCAATCAGGTTTTGCAAGTAGGTAATGGGAATGGAAATGATACCCGCCGCGCCCAATCCTGAGATCAGCGTCAGAGCATAGGCTTGTGTCGTTGACGTGATACCTGACAAAAGCAGCATGTAAACGCAATAAATCAGCGCGCTAGCGACAATTGAGAACAAGGCCGAGCGCATGGCCTCAATCCGCCCCCAAGCGATGATGAACACGATCTCAAGAGCTGCCACGATCGCCACGATGACCCCGACATCCCCCGATGACCCATGCGCCTTCCCCGTGAGCAACAAGGGCAGAACCACCGTGTTGATTTGCAGCATTGCCGTGATCAAGGCGATCGCGACAACCTTTGGCCAAACGGCAATATCGCAGATCTGGCGCAAAGACACCCAAAAGCTGTGTGAGGTAAATCCGCTGGTGCGCAATCGTCTGCGTTGCCCAGGCAGCCCGACCCAGAAGAGGGCAAGACAGCACCCCGCTGCACCGGCAGAAAAAACAAAGGCCGGGACCATGCTGCCACGCCCGGCCAGCAGCACACCAATCAGTCCGGGCACCAGGATCCAGGCAAACGATAACAGCGAGCGAACAGTCGAATTGACCGACAGAAGTTCCCGTGGTGTCAAATGGCCTGCTTCCGCCCGAACGCTGGCAAACAGCAGCGCATTCAGCGCATTGAACACCGGGATGAAGATCAGCATTGCCAGACTGAAACTCATCGCCGAGGGAAAGAGATAAACCATCCCGTAACCGATGACACCGAACACCGACAGGATCGTCATGGGCAAGCGAAATTGACCCAACTGATCGGCGATCGTGCCCGCTGTAATCGCCGCGAGCACATTGACCAGCGAAGACAGGAAGATCAAAACAGAAAAAGCAGTATCCGACATCCCCAGTTCGTCGATGCCGATCAAAGACTTGTAGGGGGCAATGGCGGCACTGCAAAAACCGAACAAGAACACGCCGACGGCGGCCACGCGAAACCGCCGGTTTTCGATAATCAACGATAAGGACGATGACATTGGACTGTCCGGGTTGCGGCCCTGCCAAGGCAGGGCCGTCGCATCAGGCCCAGCGTGCGGAAAAACACACCTGAGGTGAATAGTCGAAGTCTTTCACAAAGGGATAGATCGGCTGGACACGGCGTTCACTGCTTAACGCTTCAATGTCCTGATTGATCGATCCATCCGTCAATGCCATCAGATTGGGATTGGCAATCGGCGCAAGTTCCGGAGAAAGATACCCCGATTTTACCACCAGGAGACGCAGTGTCTTCGGATCAATCCCCAACTGCGTGAAATCGGCAATAGTGTGATAGGGGCGCCGTCGGGCTGCGAGCACAATCGTCACATCATGGATGCGCACCACGGCCTGACGGTCGGCGACCTCCCCGGCATCCTTGAGCATCACCACGTGGGCCATCCCTTCAATACAAGCCCCCGCAGGATCCAGCGACGCCCCGATTTTCAGGAAAATCTGCGCTTCGGCACCTGCCTCAAAGCAGGCCTCGACGGCGGAACGATCGGTCAGCCCCCCAATAACAGCGCCGTGAAAATTGCGTTCCAACAGGGCTTTGAGCACATCAGCCCGATCCCCGACCCCACCGCCCGTCGGATTATCTCCGGAATCCGCCAAAATGACCGGGCGGGTGTCTGTCGCCTCTGCCAGATCCAGCATATCGTCCAAAGGCCCGGTCACCGGGCCGAAGGCGAAGTCCCGTCGCGCCTCCCACCAGGATTGTGCAATGGCGGTCGCAACCTCCTGGGCGCTCTCCTTGTCGCTACCCGTCACCACGGCGCAGGCCGTCGCCCGAGGTTCATCGGCCCAGACGTACCCCACCATCAGATTGGCATCCCACACACCGGGGCGATGATCATACTCGGCCAGCACCTGATAAAGCGCGTTTGCGGGCGCATCTTCCGTCGAGGTTCGCTCGCCCGGCAAAAGCACGGGCACAGGCACCCATGCCACTCCCGGTTTTGCCCCACTTTGCAGCGCCTTGAGAAGCATGGTCCAGGCGCGTGTCATCGTTTCACGCACATCAATATGCGGGGCGGTGCGATAGGCTGCAAAAATGTCGATCTGGTCGACGATCTTTTGCGTCACATTGCCATGAAGATCATAACTTGTCGCAATGATGCACTCATCTCCAACCACCTGGCGGGCGGCCGCAATCCAGTCGCCCTCGGCATCGTCCATCCCGTCAACCTTCATGGCACCATGCATCGCCAGATAAAGCCCGTCCAGGGGCAGTTCAGTTGAGAGACGTTCCAGAAATTCAGCCTTGAAGGCCTCGTATGTGTCGCGCGCCAGTGCCCCGCCCGGCACCGCACGGGCATGAAACAACGGCTTGTGCTCGACATCATCAAGCTTCACGAAGCTGAAATAATCTGCGGCCAGCAGCTCTTCACCACGCAAAACGCGAAAGTCTTCTGGCTGCATCAAAACGGGCGAATAGGTGCTGCATTCCGTATGAATGCCACCAATTGCAATACGATAAGTCATGTGATCCCCCTTTACAGCACCGGCCCGAGACCGGTGAGAGACGCGAAGCGGTTCCAGTCTTTATGTTCACTGGCCGTCCACGCAGCCTCTGCCACTGCCCGCAAACGCGGAAACATCAGGTGATTGTAATAATCCCGGTTCAGGAAATGCTCTGTCCAGATACAGGCCTGCACGCCTCGCATCCGCACCTTCAGATCTTCCGGGAATTCCCCCACAGCCTCATAAGTGTAACTATGATGAGGCGGCACAGTGCCTGCCCAACTTGCACCCGGCTCCAGCCAGGCCTCATCCTGCACCATATCAAGATAATAGGCCTGTCCCGGTGCCATCACGACATCATACCCCTGGCGCGCAAGCTCCAAACCGACCTCGGGCTTCTGCCACGCCACCAGCAACGTGCCGTCCGGATCGACACCGCCACCGTGGGATACCTCGTCCCAACCGGCAAGCTTGCGGCCCCGCTGTGCCAGCATGGTTTGCATCCGCTTCATGAAATAGCTCTGAAGCGCGAAGGTGCCCTCAAGCCCCTCTTCGTCCATCAGTTTCTTGGCCATTGGCGACGCCATCCAGGTGGTATCCGCCACTTCGTCACCGCCGACATGAATGAGCGAAAATGGAAACAACTCCACCATCTCGTCAAACACTTTGCCGAGCACTTCGTAGGTCAGGTCCACGGCCGGGTTCAAGGCATTGTTGGGGAACCCCTGCACCGAGTGATAGCTGTCCGGAGCTTCCTGCCCGTCAATCAGATCCGGCAAGGCAACAAGCATTGCGGTGCTATGACCGGGAATATCGATCTCCGGCATGATGTCGACATGCAATGCACTGGCATGCGCGACGATCTCACGAACCTCGTCCTGTGTGTAATAGCCGCCAACCGGCTCCGCACCATTGCCCAACTGAGGCAACAACGGCCCGTCCGGACCGCGCAGGGCCCCAACATCCGTCAACTCCGGGTAGGCCTTGATCTCAAGACGCCACGCCTCATCGTCACTCAGGTGCCAATGAAAAATATTCATCCTGTGCCAGGCATGAGAATGTCAATCAGCCGGGCAACATCCTCCGGCTCTGAAAATTGCCGTGACACGTCCAGATGGCAACCGCGCCAACCATAGCGCGGACTGTCGTTGATCGTTCCCGAGGCGGGAAACCGCAGATGCTGCGGCTGGTCCTGTGCCCCTTGCAAGAGCTGCGCAAGCACGGTCAGCCCGTATTGCAGTGCCGCTGTATCGCCATAGGCCAGATGCACTACCTCATCGCCAAACGACACGGCGTATGCGGACTTGCCCAGCGCCTTGTCTTGCGTGAAATGAACTGGCCATCCGCTTTCGACAGGGGTCAGAACAAAAGGAGCTTGTGCGCAGGAAAACAGACGACGCGCCAGGTTCGACACACAATCCATCGCCTGTTTTTCATGTGCGGCAACATTATCTGCGGGAAACAAGGCGACCGGGCAAAATTCCCCGGCTTCCAATTCCACATCGTTGGGCCAAGGCAAAATTGCAAAGGGCTGCGGCGGGTCCACGTCGGGCAAAAGAGGCGCAGGCACCTCCGGCGTCGCCCCTTGCAGCATCAGGTCAGCGACAGTCACATCATGATGAGTGCCGTCAGACAGCGTGACATAGGCAGACTTCGCACCGTCCGTACGGTGCTTTGCAGATCGCCACAATTTTTCAAGCCCGAAAGTCCAGCTTGCTCCCGGTTCAAGCGTAAAGCCATCCAATGGAGCAACTTCATGAAAATTGGCATTGCGACGCAGAAACACTGCGTTATCGCAGCGTGGATCCTCCAAAACCCGTGTCAAAGACGTGAAGACCAGCTTGAAGCCGGACAAGGACACGTCCGACAGGTTGATGAGCGCGAACGTCAAGCCGCCGGCGGCATCACCTTCAACCGGATGCCACGCGTTTTCCAGACGCAAGGATAGTGCTGTCATGATCTTGTTCCCCTTGCAGCTTTTGCTGCCATCTTTTTGATTTGCGAATGCGCGTAAACTCAGTAGTCAGCCGACTGTGAAAAGGTGCCCGCAAGCTCGGCCGACCCTGCGGTCAGGCCACAATCAACCGGCAGACAAATCCCGGAAATCGCGGCGGCCTGGTCACCGGCCAGAAACGACACCGCGGCCGCAACATCGTCCGGCAGAACGATACGTCCGAGTGGATAGCATCGGCTGGCATCCTCAAAGACATTTGGATTGGCTTGCGCTCTCGCTTCCCATGCCTGTGTGCGCACGGTTCCCGGCGCAACGGCATTGGCGCGAATGCCAAACTTGCCGTATTCAACCGCGATGAGTTTTGTCAGTTGGATCAGTCCGGCCTTGGCTGCACTGTAGGCGGGATGGCCGAACACACCCATGCCATTGACTGAAGCAATATTCACCACGGCGCCATGAGCGGCTTTCAAAGGATCTTCAAACGCCTTGAAGCACAGGAAAGCCGCTTCCAGATTGAGGGCATTGTCCTGACGCCAGACCGCACCAGTTGTCGATTGCAAGCTCAATGCACGGGCAGCACCGGCATTGTTGACGAGAGTGCGCACACGCCCGAGACCCGCAAGACGGCTTGCGGCATCCGCCAGCTCTGTTTCGCTGGTAACATCACAGGCAATCGGCAAGAACCGGGCTTCATCACCAAGCGTTCCTGCCACTGCGATCAGCGCTTCAGCGTCAATATCCAGCAAGGCCACAACGCTATGCGTCTCGGCCAGCTTCACCGCAATGGCGCGCCCAATATCTCCGGCGGCCCCGGTCACGACTGCAAGGTCTGCGTTCTGCATCCTTCTCTCCCTGTAACGATGCGCCGAGACAAATACAGGACAAGGAGATTGCCAGAAGGGTCCTCCGGCAGCTCAGTCCCCGAGCACCTGCTTGTCGTTTCCGTCTCTATGCTCAACGAGATTTTGCTTGATCTGGCGCAGAGAAACCTGCGCCTGTTTGGTGTTTCGATAGGCCACGAGATTGGCCAGAATGTCGACAACCGCGAGATAGGCGAAGCGTGAGGATGTTGGCCGAAAGATATTCTGGCCCTCTTGCAGATCAAGGGTGATCGACACGGAGGCCGTGCGAGCCACCGGCGTGTCGCTTTGCGTCAGGGCAATCGTCTCAGCTCCCTGTTCGCGCGCCAGACGAAAAGCTTTCGCCAAATCGGCGTTGCGCCCGGAGAAGGACGACCCGATCACAACATCTCCCGGACGCACTGCGGAAGACAGCATGAGTTGCATGCCCTGATCGTGGCTGACCGTGATGCGGTTGCCCAACCGGAAAAACCTGTTTTGCAGCTCCATCGCGATCATCGCTGAATTGCCCCCCGAACCGAAGGCGTAGATCATTTCGGCACGGGCCAACAGATCAGAAGCCTTGTCGATGGCCACGAGATCCAAGTCCTTGTGCACCAGATAAAGTGCGTTCTGGGCTTTGGTGATGATATCGCCCGCCACATCGGCAGGCGCCGAGCTTTTTGGCTCCGGGTTCAGATAGCGCACCCCGGCATAAGAGGTTCGTGCCAACCCAACCTTGAAATCAGCAAAGCCATTGCAGCCAAGACGCCGACAGAACCGCGTGACCGTGGGCGGAGACACCTCCGCCCTCTCCGCCAGTTCAATGATCGTGGCGTTGACGGCAAAGTCGAAGTCATTGAGCAGGATATCGGCGATACGCTGTTCAGACGCAGAAAACTGGTCCTGCGCTTCTTGAAGGCGCGCGAAAATATCCATGCTCAACCTTTCCCTGATCTAGCTCTTTGCCTTCCAGGCGATGCAGTCGACCTCGACCTTGCAATCCACCATCATGGAAGACTGAACACATGCGCGTGCAGGAGGATGCTCGCCGAAATAGCTCTGGTAAACCCTGTTGAAGCTCCAGAAATCACGCGGATCATCCAACCACACGCCGCAGCGCACAACATCTTCTACCCCGTACCCGGCCTCTTCAAGGATCGCAAGCACATGGCTGATCGCCTTGTGGGTCTGCTCAACGATGCCACCATTGATGATCTCGCCGTTTTCCATTGCCACCTGTCCGGAGACATGCAGCCAGCCGTCCGCCTCAACAGCGCGCGCGAAAGGCAAAGTCTGACCACCAGCCCCGGCTTTTGTTACTCCATAGCGTTTGATCGTCATTGTTGCCCTCGTGCAAATTATTTTCGTCTCTCATTGACAGGCGACCATAAAAACCGGATTTTGACCAGTAAAAATCGCCGTTTATGAAAAGAATTTAAATCGAGTGACGCTCACAGTCCGTCGATTGATCTTTTCAATCTCGATTGACTCCGCTTGTCCCTCGCCCCGTTTGCACAGAAAGCAAAGACCTTGCGCATTTTTACCGCAGCTCTCGCCACCGAGACCAACACCTTTTCCCCCATGTGCGTTGACCGCCGCGCTTTCGAGGAATCACTCTATGCCGCCCATGGTCAGCATCCGGAGACGCCAACGTTGTGCACCGCACCTCTAACGGTCGGCCGCAAGGTCTGTGCGCAGAAAGCGTGGACGCTGATCGAGGGAACTGCGACCTGGGCAGACCCTGCCGGGCTGGTCAACCGTGAAACCTATGAGGAGTTGCGAGATGAAATTCTGGGGCAACTTGAGGCCGCCATGCCGGTGGATGCCGTTGTCATGGGGCTGCATGGAGCCATGGTCGCCAGCGGCTATCTGGATCCGGAAGGGGATCTTCTCACCCGTATCCGCGCCATCATAGGTCCAGATGTCCTGCTGGCCTGCGAGCTGGATCCCCATAGCCATCTGACGGAAAAACGTGCCGAAGCGGCCGACGTTTTCGTCTACTTCAAGGAATTTCCCCATACCGACTTTGTCGACCGAGCCGAAGATCTATGGCAGATCGTCGTCGATACGCTTGAAGGCCGGGTCAAGCCGGTCATGTCGATCTTCGACTGTCGCATGATTGACGTCTATCCGACCTCGCGCGAACCGATGCGCTCCTTCGTCGACAAGATGATGGCGCTCGAAAGACAAGATCCGGACATTCTTTCTTTATCCGCAATCCATGGCTTCATGGCAGGGGACGTGCCGGAGATGGGAACCAAGGTTCTGGCAATGACCAACAATGCGCAGGAAAAAGGTGACGCTCTTGCCGAAAAGCTCGGCATGGAGCTGTTCGAAAAACGCGGCACTTTCATGATGGAGCAAATGGGCGTCGACGATGCCCTGTCTCAAGCGGTTGCCTTTGGCGGCCCGCGCCCCGTGGTCGTCACTGACATCTGGGACAATCCAGGCGGCGGCACTGCGGGCGATTCAACCGTCATTCTGGAAGAACTCCTGACGCGCGGCATCCAGAATGTTGCTATCGGCATGATCTGGGATCCGATTGCTGTGCAACTTTGCCATGCAGCCGGAGAGGGTGCTGAGATTCCGCTGCGTTTCGGTGCCAAATCGGCCCCCGGCACCGGCGCTCCCGTCGATGGCATCGTTAAAGTGGTAAAGACCGTGCGGGATGCGGAAATGCGCTTCGGCGAGAGCATCGCGCCCTTTGGGGACGCAGCGCTCATTCACCTCAACGGCATCGACGTCATCTTGAGTTCCGTACGGGTGCAGAGCTATGATCCCTCTTTGTTTACAGCCTTGGGCGTCGACCCGTTGAGCAAGGATATTCTGGTCATCAAATCGACGAACCATTTTTACGCGGCCTTCTCGAAAATAGCTTCCGAGATCCTCTATTGTTCAGCCGGATCCCCCTACCCCAACACACCTGCGACCAATCCCTATCGCCGGGTGCGCAAGAATATCTGGCCGATCATCGACAACCCCTTTGCCGAACCGAAAGCCTGACATGTCTCACCCCAACGCCCAGATCGGTATGACGATTGATGCTCTGTCGACACCGGTTCCGGTTGTCGACGAAGATCGCATGGCCGCCAACATCACGCGGGCTCAAGCCTACCTGAGCCAGCATGGGCTTGCCTTTCGACCACACATCAAGACGCATAAGATACCAACTATTGCCCACGCACAGCGCGACGCGGGAGCAACCGGCATCAATTGCCAGAAAATCACGGAAGCGGAGGTGTTCGCCGCCGCAGGATTCCAGGATATTCTAATCACCTACAATATTCTGGGACAGGCGAAACTAGATCGGCTGGCCAGCCTCAACGATGAGATCGTCGATCTGAAAGTTACCGCAGACAACGCTGTTACGGTCAGCGGATTATCCACGCAGTTTGCCAACCGCAAGCCACTGCGAGTTCTGGTGGAATGTGACACGGGCGGCGGGCGATGCGGAGTTCAGTCGCCGGACAGTGCACTGGCACTGGCCCGGATCATCACCAACAGCCCCGGCCTGACATTTGCCGGAATCATGACCTATCCAAAGCCTTTCAGCGAACCCGACGTTGAAGCCTTCTTTGTCACTACACAGGCGTTGCTGGCTGAGGCCGGTCTCGATTGCGCGATCGTCAGCAATGCCGGCACTCCGAGCTTCTTCAACGCGCATCTCGTCCCCTCAGCCACGGAATATCGGGCAGGCACCTACGTTTACAACGATCGGGCCATGGTCCGCTCTGGCCATGCCACGCTGGACGATTGTGCCATGTATCTACTGGCAACCGTGGTTTCGCGGCCGACCAAAAACCGGGCGATCATTGATGCCGGCTCCAAGGCGCTGACGTCTGACCTCTTTGGCTTTTCGGACTTCGGCTTGCTGCTCGACTATCCAGAGGCAATCATTGCCAGTCTGTCCGAAGAGCACGGTACGATAGACCTGTCAAAGAACGCGGGAAACGGTCCCGAAATTGGTGAGCGCGTTCGCATCGTGCCAAACCACACTTGCGTCATCAGCAATATGTACGACACGATGGTGTTTCATCGCGATGGCGTTATCACGCGTTTGGAAGAGGTCGCAGCCCGCGGGCTGGTCTGGTAACCGCCCGCAGATACCGTGCAGCCATGGCAGGTCACGCGGCATTATCTGTCAGGAGGCGAAAAGTCAGCGCCTCCTGACAGATGATAATTCACTCAACCAATGGCTGCCATCGTCTCCGGCAGGTCCATCTGGGACCAGTCAAGCCGCCTCTCAAGCGCATTGCCATCTGCTGTGAACAAGTGGCAATCCTGTGCCCGGAAACTGATGTTCACCGGCACATCTGCTTCAACAGGCGCGGAGCCTGGCAGCAAGGCGCAGAAGGCGCTTTCTTTGGCAATATCAATGTCGGCATAGGCAACCGTGTTGATGCCAAGTCGCTCAATAACTGTTGGTGTGATGCTGAGGGATAATTCACCGCCGCCAAGACGCGCGTGTTCAGGGCGAATACCCAGTGTCAGCGTTTCACCGACGTTCGACTGCGACCCCGTCACATCGACAGTCAGTGTCTGATCGCCATACTGCACCGTCACTCCGGTCTCGGAGACGGCTGTACACGTCACAGTCAGGAAATTCATTTTCGGGTTGCCGATGAAGCCAGCAACAAACAGATTCTGCGGCTTGTGATAAAGCTCAAGCGGTGCACCGACTCTGGGCAATGTCTCCGGCATTCAGAACGACAATGCGGTCGGCCATGGTCATGGCTTCCACCTGATCATGCGTCACATAGATCATCGTCGCCTTGAGATCATGATGCAGCTTGGTCAACTCGATACGCATTTCCGAACGCAAGGCTGCATCGAGGTTGGACAAAGGCTCATCGAACAGGAAAATCTCTGGTGCTCGCACGATAGACCGGCCAATAGCGACACGCTGGCGCTGTCCGCCAGACAGCATGCCCGGCTTTTCCTTCAAACGATGTTCGAGTTGAAGAATACGAGCGACGGCCTCGACCTTTTCCGTGATCTGAGCCTGCGGCAATCCTTCAACACGCAACGGAAAGGCGATGTTTTCGAAAACCGACATATGCGGATAGAGCGCATAAGACTGGAACACCATGGAAATGCCGCGCTTGACCGGTGGCAGGTTGTTGACCCGCGTTCCGTCAATAACAATATCGCCCGCAGTGATTTCCTCCAGGCCAGCAATCATGCGCAAAAGCGTCGACTTGCCGCATCCGGACGGTCCGACAAAGACAATGAACTCGCCATCATGCACATCAAGGTTGATCCCCTTGATGACGTCGAAGGTGCCATAGTTCTTTTTGATGTTGGTAAGGTTCAACTGTCCCAAGACATTCACTCCTGCCGCTTCACTCGCCTCGGAAACGGTCACTTCCCTTCTGAAAGCCGGAGAGACAGGATGCACGGCACGGCATTCTTGCCCTGTCTCCGGCTTGTTTGAAGAATTGCCCGGGGCAGCGGACGACCAGCACCCCGGACAATTCAGATCGCCTTATTTGTAGTCTTCGATTTCCGAAGCGGCCTTCTTCAGGGCATCGGCAGGCTTGGCCTGCTTGGTCACCACCGACTGCACCATGTCGATCATGGCATTCTGGAATGCCTTGTAATCGGTGAAGAGCGGCTCAGGACCACCAAACTTGATGCCATCGAGGAACGGCTTCCAGGTCGGATCCTTCTTGACCATTTCCTGAACTTCTGGCAGCGGACGCAACGGTGTCAAACCATGGGTCTTCTCATAGAAGATCTGATGCTCCGGACTGGTCAGGTCCTTGGCCAACGAGATGGCCTTATCCTCGTAGCCTGTCCCCTTGAACACCGCCAGACTGTCGGTGATCAGCAGCGTGCCCGGGCCCTTTGCATCCGGCCCCAACGGCAGCGGTGCAACACCCCAGTTGATTCCATCGTTGATGCGGACGCGGACCCAAGGGCCGTTTTCCAGCATGGCAACTTTGGTATCGTTGAACAGAGCCGTCATGTCTTCCTGTTCATAGGCCGTCGGACCGTTTTCGGAAACATCGACCATCTTGCCGTACCACTTGAGAGCAGCAAGGTTCTGCGGGCTGTCGAGAACGATCTTGCCGCTGTCATCAATGACCTGACCATTGTTGGTATAAACCCAATGCAGGTACTGGTGCATTGTATTGTCCATGGTCTTTGCCGTCAGGCCGTAACCGGGAACACCGGTCTTGTCCTTGATGGTCTTGGCCATGTCATACAGTTCCTGCTAGGTCTTCGGCGGCTTGTTGGGATCAAGACCGGCCTTCTTGAACAGGTCCTTGTTGTAGTAGAGAGCCTTGGTCGAGAATGCGACCGGAACGCCCCACTGCTTGCCATCAAAGGTAACCGTGGACACGATATGCGGATAATAGGCGGACTTTTCATCGTCCGTCATCGGGATCGGCACGATCAGGTCGGCACCAGCAAACTGCTTCAGGGTGCGCGATCCAACATAGGCAAGGCCAACCGGCGTGCCGGCAGCCGCCAGTGTCGTGATCTTGTCCTGACACTGGGTCCAGCCGACAACTTCCACATGCACCTTATAGCCGGGATTATTGTCTTCCCACTGCTTGATGAACTTGTCATAGCCTTCAGCCAGCTTGTCGCCGCACTGGATCATCGACACGGTGGTGTCGGCGGCAGACGCCAATTGGGTTGAGGCGATTAGCGCAAGAGACGCTGCCCCGACGAAATTTCTAAGCTTTTTCATCTTTATTCCCCTCTTTTTGTGTCGCAAAGCTGGTTCCAGGGCCACCTTCCATAGCTTACGGGAACCGATGCGCGGGATCTGCGCAGCCGTCGGCCGCGCAGAATTTCCTCAGGTTTTGACCGCTCCCGCGGTCATGCCAGCGATAAAGAACCGCTGGAGGAAGATGAACACGACGAACACTGGCAGAATGCCGACGAAGCTTGCCGCCATCAGCTCGTTCCATGCCACGGACTGACGTCCGAAAAACGCATAAAGACCAACCGACAAGGGCATAAATTCCGACTTCGAGTTGAACGTCAGTGCAAAAATAAATTGTTGGGCATAGATCGTCAGGAACGAGGCCAATGCGGCCACTGCGATGCCTGGCATTGCCAGCGGGATAATGACCCGACGCATGGTGTAGAGCCGGCTGGCCCCATCAACGAGAGCAGCCTCTTCCAGTTCACGCGGAATGCGCAGCATATACGTCCGCAACAACCAGATCCCGGTGGGAATGACAAATGCCGTGCCTGTGAATGATCATCGCCCAATAGGTGTTCAGGATGCCAAACGAGCGCATCAGCCGGAACAACGGAATGAGCAGAACTGCACCTGAGAACATATTCACGGCCAGGAACGCCCCCATCAGCGGCCCGCGTGCCCAGAAGTCAAACCGGGCAAAGGCATAGGAGGCCGGAACGATCATCAGTAGCGCCAGACATGTCCCCACCCCTGAAATGAGGATTGAGTTGAAGATGTAGCGCCCTAACAGCGGAACATGCGTCCACATCGTGTGATACGCCTTCCACGACCCATCATCCGGCCAGAAGCGATAAGGGGAGGAAAACAGGTGCGACAAGGGCTTCAACGAAACAAAGAAACCTTCGATGAACGGTGCGAGCACGAACGATAGAAACAGCAGGATTCCCAAGTAGATGCCGATGACTTCGTACCAGCGATAGCGGTTGACAAGAGCACTGCTTTTCATCGTGCCATCTCCCCGGAAAAGCGGCTGACCATGCGGAAATAGAGCCAGCAAAACAAGGACAGGAAGATAGCGATCATCACGGTTCGCGCTGACCCTTCCCCGAATTTGAAGGCCCCGATCGCTGTCTTGTAGGTGTCAATGATCATCGTGGTGGTTGAGCCACTCGGCCCCCCTGTGTCAGAATCCAGATGATATCAAACGAGTTGAACGTGGAGATCAGCGACAACATCGACATGGTGACAAGAGCGGGGACAATCAGCGGCAAGGTGATGCGGCGAAAGCGATACAGACGGCCAGCGCCGTCGGTCCATGCGGCCTCGTACAGGTCGCTTGGCACCGATTGAATGGCCGCCAGCATGTAGATCGTCACCATAGGAACACCAATCCAGACATCCGTGACGATCGTAGCCCAGAAGGCAGATGTGCCCTGCGCAAGGATGGGATACGGCTCGCTGATGATGCCAAAGCGCTGCAAAAGCCCGGAAATCATGCCGAACTCGCCATTGTACATCCAGCCCCACATGAAGATGCCGATGGCCATGGGAACAATCCAGGGTGGCATGGCAAGAATGCGAAACAGAGTGCGCCCCGGAACGGCGGCATTGAGCAACACTGCGCCGCAGGTGCCGATCACCATCTTGGTGGTGACTGAAAAGAACGTCCACACGAAGGTGCGGATGATCACATCGCCAAAGCCGCGGTGGAAGATCTTGATGTAATTGTCGAAGCCGATATAGCGATATGTCCGCATCAAGGAGGCGTTGGTGAAAGACAGTTTGATCGTGTCGATCAACGGATAGGCGACAATCGCGCAAAGGTAGATCAAGGCAGGCAACAGCAGCGCCCAAACAAAGATCATCGCGCCTTTTCTGGAATCCATCTTCGCCCCCTTCACGCTGACTTTGCATCGAGCATGACCGTCTCGGCCCCACTCAAGCAGGCATCAAATCGCTGCCAGACGGGCGCAAGGTCGATCACCTTGCGGTCCGCGCGAGCTTCATCCAGCGCCAGCGCCAGAATTCCGGCTTCCAGAGCGTTTATGGCAGACACCGGCTGCGGCACCCCTTTCTGGACAAAGGCCAAAACGTCTTCGGCCATCTGCTCATCCGCGCCATAATGCTGGGATTCTTCCGAGGGTGCCTTATAGACATTCTCAACCACCTTGTAGGTGGTCCGGGCATCGTGAACAGTCAGGAAGCCGCGAACGAAGTCGCCTTCCGCCATCCCCTTGGCACCGATGACGCAAAACCGGCGGAATTCATCAGGCACGTTCAAATTGGTATGAAACGTCATGGCGACGCCGTTCTCATACTCAATGTTTGCGGTCTGATAATCGACAATATCCGCATCGCTATCAAAGACCTTGTCAGACCCTTTCCAGCCACTTGGCTTGCGGTGGTAGACTTCCAAGTCATTGGCACCCGCGCCTTCCGGCGCATTGGCGGGAATGAAACTCTTTCGCCCACCAAAGCTGGATACATAACGCGGGCGGGCACCGACCACGCCGTTGTAAAGATCCAGATCATGACAACATTTTTCCAACATGAAACCACCGGTGTAGTGGCCATAGCGCCGCCAGTCGCGCATGAAAAACGCGCCATGGTAGGGCTGAATATGCTCGGACGCCTCAATGGAAACGATATCGCCCAGACGTCCGGCCTTCTGCGCCGCCCGCAAGTCGCGATAAAGTGGCGAATAGCGCAACACCAGACCAACGAGCAGGCGCTCCTGACCATAAGTGTTCAGCAAGGCAGCCAGCGCATAGGATTCTTCAAGTGAAATAACGATCGGCTTTTCGGTAAAGACCGTCAGACCAGCCTCAAGCCCCTCCCGAATATGATCGAGGTGCATGTGGTTGGGCGAACCAATCATCAGAAGGTCGAACTGCTCGTTGCTGATCAGTTCCTTCGGAGTTTCGTAAGCCCTACCGGGGGAAATGCCCTTTTCCTGCAAGGACGGCAGCCCGGCCGGCTCGGGATCGACATAGCCGACAATCTCGAAATCCGGATCGATCTGATGAAAGACTCGCGCAAGATAGCCGAGGCGAAATCCCAGCCCGATCATAGCGACCTTCATGAAAAACGTTCCCCTGTTGGTAATTATTTTTCGTAGGCTGCTTCATTTTTTTTAAGACGTCAATAAACAAACACTGTTGCAAATTTAATCATGAAATTTATTTTCACAGCAGAGTGATCCGTATATAATCAACATTAGCACAAGACCGTGGCAGATGCCTCAAACAACAGCACCAACGTCTTTGTTTAACATATATTACGGCATATAAATAATCAAAAGACCAAAACAAAGCCAATTTGGCCTACGAATGCATAAAATTTATTATATTCGGTTGTGAAAAGAACTGATAATAAACTATAACATGCAAAAATAAGAGACCAATCAAATGCAGAAATATACTCTAATTTTCTCAAAGTCTTATTTGGTATTTTTTCTGTAATAAGTTGCAAGCGAAAAGGTATTCAACAGGAGGCAGATTGATCCGGCAATGAACGAGAGTCTTCCCTTTGACAAGCTGCAACTCGACGATAGTGGTCCACTTTATGTGCAACTGCAAAAGGTGATCGAGACCGCAATGTCTCAGGGCCAGTTGCAGGATGGCGACGCATTACCGGCGGAACGCGAGATCGCTGATCGCGCGGGGATCAGCCGTGTAACCGTTCGCAAGGCCGTTGATGAACTGGTCTCAAAGGGCCTTCTCGTGCGCCGGCGCGGCTCTGGCACCTACGTGCAGCGCGCAGTCCCGCGCATGATCCAACCACTGGAACAGCTCACCTCCTTTAGTGAAGACATGCAACGCCGCGGCATCACCGCTGGCTCGGAATGGCTGGAACGCGGCCTCTATTTTCCAAAGCCGGAAGAAACCATGACCCTGGGCCTCACGGCGGATGCACGCGCTGCGCGTCTTGTCAGATTACGCACCGCCGATGATGCGATCATCGCTCTGGAGCGCACCAGTCTGCCCGAAGATATTCTACCCGCGCCCGCGGAAGTGGCCGATTCCCTCTATGACTGCCTGCGCAAGCATGGCTTCCGCCCGGTCCGGGCCAATCAGCGCATTTCCGCCGTTTTGTTGAAGGAAAGCGAATGCCGCCTGCTGGGCGTGCCATCCGGCTCACCTGCCCTGTCGGTGCAGCGTATTTCCTATCTTGCCAGCGGCCGGGTAATGGAAATGTCGCATGCATTATATCGCAGCGACGCCTATGATCTCGTTGCCGAACTGACAATCGAGACCGACTGAGCCTCACGGGCCCGTTCCTTCATGACCAATCACTGAGACCCCATGCCCCAATCTCTTGCGATCCGGACACGCTCCCTCTTCGATGGAGAGACATTTCACCCGGACACGGCCCTCTTGATCCGCGATGGCCAGATCGAAGGCCATGTCGGCCTGTCCGACATTCCCAGCAGCGCCCGCGTGCACGACCACATCGCCGACCTGATCGCCCCCGGATTTGTCGATCTGCAAGTCAATGGCGGTGGTGGCGTCCTGTTCAACAATGATCTGAGCATGGATGCCTTGCGCAAAATTTGTGCAGCCCACGCGCGCTTCGGTACAACCGGACTGATGGCAACCCTCATCACGGACACTCCGGCGGCGCGCGATGCAGCACTGCTTGCCGGACATCAGGCTCAGGAGGCCGAGGTCCCCGGCTATCTGGGGCTGCATCTGGAAGGCCCCCATCTGTCGCTAGCCAAGAAAGGCACACACGATCCGGCGCTGATCCGGGCCATGACTGAGGAGGATCTGCAAGCGCTTGTTGTTGCGTCCGGCTCGTTTGGCGTTGCCATGACGACCGTCGCGCCAGAAAGCACCACTGCCGAACAGGTAAAAACGCTGGTGGGCGCCGGGTATCATGTCAGCCTAGGGCACAGCAATTGTTCGGCCGCCGAGGTTCCAGCCTACGTTGAGGCCGGTGCGTCGCAGGTGACGCATCTGTTCAACGCCATGAGCGCGCTGGGGAGTCGCGAACCCGGATTGGTGGGCGCTGCGCTGGCCACTGGCGCACTGTCCTGCGGCCTGATCTGCGATGGCTATCATGTCGATTTCACCACAATGACGCTCGCCCTGCGCGCCAAGGCTGGCCCCGGACACATCTTTCTGGTGTCCGATGCAATGTCCTGCACCGGAACGGATCAGGATAGTTTCGAACTGAACGGCCGCACGATTCTGCGCCGGGACGGTCGCTTGACGCTGGCAGACGGCACATTGGCGGGGGCCGACATCGACATGCTGTCAAGCCTGCGCAATCTCATTCAAAAGATCGGCCTGCCGAAAAGCGAAGCCTTGCGCATGGCCAGTCTTTATCCTGCACAGACGCTCGGCCTCTCCCATAAGGGTAAACTGACACCTTGGCAGTGACGCCGATCTGGTGCTTCTGTCCAATGAACTCGATCTGCACTCGTACCTGGATCGCAGGCGATTGCGTCTTCCATGCGGAATTGCCGCAAACCACTCCACAAAACGAGCTTTCAGCATGATCGTCTGCTTCGACATCGGCGGCACCTCTATCAAGGGGGCCATCGCGCGCTCAGCCACCGATATTGCACGTGTGCCGAACATTCCCACGCCAACGCAGGATTTCGATGCGTTTGTCGCAGCGCTCAAAAGCGTCATCGCGCAGGCAGACATCCCCCTCCTGCGTCTCGATCTCGATTGCCGGGGTAATTGACCCAGTGACCGCTGCTGCCACCGTCGCCAACATCAAATGCTTGGATGGTCGTCACATGCAAGCAGATCTGGAAACAGCCCTCGGCCTACCGGTCCTCATCGGCAATGATGCCGATTGCATGGCGCTTGCAGAAGCCGCAATTGGCGCAGGCCAGGGGCACCGCGTCATGTTTGGCATTATCCTCGGAACGGGTGTTGGTGGCGGACTTGTCATCGACGGCCAGTTGATCAACACCGATGGTGGCTACGCAGGCGAATGGGGCCATGGACCAATCTCTGCAACGCGCGCCGGCACACCGCCCGCGGAAATACCCAGCTTTCAGTGTGGCTGCGGCCAAAAGGGCTGTCTTGACGCCACCTGTAGCGCCCGCGGCCTTGAGCGTCTGCACTTGCATCTGCACGGAGAAACCCAGACGGCGGAAGAAATCCTTGCCGAGTGGCAAACAGGACGCCCGCATGCCACCAGAACAATGAACGTCTTCATCGACATTCTATCAAGTCCACTTGCCTTGCTGATCAACTTCACCGGCGCGACCATTGCCCCGGTCGGCGGGGGCTTGTCGAATGTGACCGCCCTGATCACTGCCCTGGACGCCGCGGTGCGCGGCAAGACCCTGCGCAAATTCAGCAGCGCCCTGGTTGTTCCAGCAGAGTGCCGTGTTGAACCCGGCCTCATCGGTGCAGCTATTCTGGGCCTCAAGACACAGGATACCCTGGAAGCAACCGCAACTTTCTGAGTAGTGTTTAGGCTGAGAACCCATAATAAAAGTCGAGCCAAAGATCTAACAGCGACTGTTGTGCCGCCTATGGCCGTCCATTATGAGGTCCTTGGTGAACGGTAGGCCGCAGCCAACCTCTCCCAGACCAGGGCAAAATATCCATCTGCATCAATGTCCGGCAAGTACAACACATTGGCAGGACGTCCGGTTACGCTGCGCCAATCGACGATTGTCATGCCTCGTGTCAGTCCCTCGCGGCTGATCTCAACATTGACCTTGCGTCCCGAGAACAACTCAGGCTGCAACAAATAGGACGTCACTGTGGGATCGTGAAGGGGACCGCCATCGGTGCCATCCTGCTCCATATCGAAGATCTTGTTGAAGGCGAGCAGGTGATAAAAGGCTTCCATGTGCGGCTTGTCGATCTGCCGCATCGCGGTCAACCGTGCCTCAGAGGTCAGAGCCTTATGCGTGCAATCCAGCGGGATCATGATGATGGGAGCCCCGCAGGTGATCACCCGGTGCGCGGCTTCCGGATCAACATAGATGTTATATTCTGCCGTCGGCGTGACATTGCCACCTTCTGAACGGGCTCCGCCCATCAGCACGATCTCTCGAATGCGCTCGGCAATTCTCGGTTCACGCGCCAGAGCAAGAGCGATGTTCGTCAGCGGTGCGAGACAGCACAGGGTGACCGACTTTTCCGGCCGCTGCATGATCAACTCAACGATCCGATCCGGCGCAAAGCCATCTGCGGCCATCGCGACAGGATCCGGCAGATCGTAGCCGTCAAACCCCGTCTGGCCGTGGACATATTCCGCGGTTTCCAGCGGCATCAACAAAGGTCGCACGGCCCCTGCATAAACCGGCACATCCTGCGTCCGGTTAACGAGTTCCAACGCCATCAGCGCGTTGCGTGTCGTATAATGCAGCGGCACATTTCCGCCCACAGTGGTGATTGCAAGAACCTCCAATTCCGGGGAGCCAAGCGCCATGAGAAAGGCGACCGCGTCATCCGGAGAGGGGTCTGTGTCTATGATGATGGAACGTGTCACGGTCTGAAAACCTCCAGGTTCAAGTTGGCAAAATGGACCGGAAGCCAATAAAAGCCCAAGGGCTTGCCCTCCAAAGGTTGCCGCCTAACGAATGCGCCGCTTTTCCAGTTTGCGCGCGAGAGTGCGGCGATGCATGCCGAGCCGACGCGCGGTCTCTGAGATGTTGAAATCCGTCTCGACCAGCGTCTCGTGAATGCGCTCCCACTCCAGGTTCTTGAGCGATGTCGGCTGATTACTAAGAGGCACGGACGTATCGCCAACGTTGCGCGAAAACGCTTCTTCGATGTCATCGGTGTTTGAAGGCTTGGCGAGATAATGACACGCCCCCAGTTTCACGGCCTCAACAGCGGTAACAATGCTGGCAAAGCCGGTCAGAACGACAATGCGCATGTCGTCATCATGGCCGTGTAGAAGCTTGACGCACTCCAGCCCGGATTCGCCCGCCAACTTCAAATCCACGACGGCATGAGTTGGGTCCAGAACCTCCAGCAGCGCCTTGACCCCATCCAGACTCTCGGCCAGATGCACATCATAACCGCGCCGGGCAAAAGAGCGACTCAGGGCCTTGGCAAAGGATTGATCGTCTTCAACGATCAACAGTTGGCACTCAGCCTCCATTGCGGGTTTCTCCGGTATCGATGGCGCTCAATGGCAAGGTCAGGCAGACACGCGCGCCCCCACCCGGTGGATTGGCGGCCTCAACTGCACCGCCCAACTGCCGCATGACATTGACGACAAGATACAGCCCCAAGCCGCTGCCTGCACGCCCCTTTGTGCTGCGATAGGGCTGGCCGAAATCATTGAGAATGTCTGCGTCAAATCCCGGGCCGGCATCGCGTACCTCAATGACGAGGTGATCATCCTGGCGCCGTACAGTAACCCCCACCCAGGCAGGGGAAGCTTCCAGCGCGTTATCAAAAACGTTGAAGATCATCTGCTTCAACGCAGCATCCGACACGATAGCACAGTCAGGCGCGAAGTCGTCGGTATACTCCAGATGCTGCGGCGCTTTCAGCATTCGCCACTCCTCGACCAGATCGCCCATGAAATCCTGAACCGTAGTGCGTAATGCGCCCTCGCCGCGCACGGCTCCTGACGAAAGCAGAATGCCGGAAACGATCTTCTTGCAGCGGTCCAGTTGCAGTTGCATCTCGGCATAGTCTTCTGCCAGGTCTGGCGTTTCCTTTAGAAATGCCATCCGACTCCAGTCATTCAGGATGACCGACAGGGTTGCCAGAGGTGATCCGAGTTCATGGGCCGCGCCGGACGCAAGCAAGCCCATTCTGACGATATGGTGTGCCTCCGCCCGCTGCTGGTCAAGCTCGGCAAGATAAGCGTCGCGAGCGCGCAAATTGGCTGTTATCCGGCAAATGAACCAGACAAGAAGGCAGGCCGTCAGCACAAAGCTGACCAGCAATCCTTGAATCTGCAAATCGAAAAGATCGCCCGCATCCGAGACCGGAAACTGAAGCGGCAGGTAGACTTGCGTCAGCACAGTGACACAGACGCAAACCCCGCAGACAAGAAACCACGCAGCCCAGGTTTCCAGAAGGATCGCGCCAAGCGACACCTGTAACAGGAACAGAAAGACGAAAGGATTGGTAACGCCGCCGCTGAGATAAAGCTGATAAGCAAGCGCGCCCACGTCAAGCACCAACTCGAAATACAACTCGGTGTGGGTTACCCCCTCGACGCTGTAGTAACGGGCGAGCCCAAACAGGTTGAGCGCGAACAGGAAGAACAGGACCAGTCCCATTTCCAGAACAGGCAGGTGGATGCCAAAAACGCTCTCGACCATGATAATGGTCAAAAGCTGCCCAACAATTGCCGTCCACCTGAGCGTAATCAGCAAATGCAGATTTTGACGATTGGTATCATCTGCTGGAAGGAGCGCGGGCACCGGCAACACGGTCTTGAAGGTCCTTACAAGAAAACCACGACAAAGAGCGACTAAGCGGGTTCGCGGAAGATAAACAAAATCCCAGCCCGCCCCATGGCTCTGTACGCATGTTGAGATTGTTCTGATCAGCGATGTCTGACAACAGGGCCAAACCGCCCGCACTCTTGTCTCAAGGGGCCTTGCTGTCTGATGACTAGCCTTGGTCAGCATCCGCAGCGAGGCGTTTCTGCTTACGACGCCATTTGACATCCTGCCAGATGACATAGCTGATCCAGAGCAGCGACATCAACGCCATGCCGAACCACGTTACTGCATACATGAGATGGGCGTTGCGGAATTTCGTCACCGTCAAACCACCGATGGGATAGCCTCCCGGATTGGGCTGGCCGTTCGCATCAATGAAATAAGGGGCTGTGTTGGTCAAATCGCGCTTGTCTGCAATGGCTGCGACATCACGAGAATACCAACGGTCGTCGACAGGATCGTTGGAGTGCAGAAAGGCCCCGTCTGGCTCACTGAGACGCACCAGACCAACCACATTCACCTTGGATACATATTCGCTAGCAGGTCGTTCAGTCGGCTTGCTCTTGTCCTGCGGGACAAAACCACGGTTCACCAACACCGTAAAGCCGCGATCCGTGGCCAGTGGCGTCAGCAACCAATAACCCGCGCCTTTTTTGGTGACAGCCTGAACCAGCGTTTCCTTGTCATTTTCAAAATGGCCGGACACTTTGACTTTGAGATACTCAATGCCTTTGACGGTCAGATCCGGCCACGTCGCGGGACCGGGAGCCGGAATGGGATCGGCCTTGAGCCGTGTATCGACGCGGGAAATCAGATCGACTTTCCAGGCGAGGCGATGCACCTGCCAGTTGCCGAGCGCGATGAAAACGCAGATCAGCACGACCCCGAAAAGGCCAACGATCACCAGCCGCAGCAATGAAGGGGCATGGTAATCATCGTCTTCGTCAGAAGAAAGCGCGCGAGAAGTCCCCTCGCGCGCTGAGTTCATGGTCATCACATATTGCTCATGTCGTGAGACATGGCCGGTGTCATCTCATGCGACATCGGCATCATGTTGGTGTTCATGTTGTACATGACCCAGATGGTGCCGCTGATGGCAATGGCCACCAGGATCAAGGTGAAGATCAAGGCCATCAGAGACCACCCCCTTCGACGCTCGGCGTCATGTGAAGGAAGAAGACCATGTGCACCACGATCTGAACCACCGCAAAGCCGACAACGATGAACGCCAGCATCTGCTTGGAGTTTGAGAAGTCGGACATGACCAGCCAGAACGGGATAGCCGTCAGGATGACCGAGGCAATGAAGCCGGTCATGTAGCTCGAGAACGAGCCGTGGCTGAGGTCATCGTCGTGACCGTGTTCGTGTGAGCCGCTCATCGCAACACTCCCAACAGGTAGACAATGGTGAAGACGCCAATCCACACGACGTCCAGGAAGTGCCAGAACATGCTGAGGCATGTCAGGCGCCGCTTGTTTTCTTCGATCAAGCCGTGACGCGCCACCTGAATGATCGTGGTGATGATCCAGATGATCCCGAAGGAAACGTGCGTTCCGTGGGTGCCGACCAGCGTGAAGAAGGCCGACAGGAAGGCACTGCGCTGCGGGGTCGCCCCGTCATGGAACAACTCGGAGAATTCGAAAAGTTCGATCCCCACGAAAGCCATCCCAAAGAGAGCCGTCACGATCAGCCAGAGTTGAACCCGGCTGACCTGCCCCTTTTGCATCGCCAGCATACCAAACCCGTAGGTAATGGATGACAGCAGCAGCATCGTCGTGTTGAGCGCAACAAGCGGCAACTCGAAAATGTCACGCGGCGACGGTCCGGCAGCGTATTGGGTGCTGAGAACCGCGTATGTGCCGAACAGGATCGCAAAGATGAGGCAATCGCTCATCAGATAGATCCAGAACCCGAAGAACGTGTTGCCACCGGATCCATGGTCGTGTTCGTCTGCCACGTAGAAGACCGGTTCTGCGGTCTCCTGGGCTTCGTTTACTGTTGTTGTCATGTCTTATTCCTGAGCAGCAGAAGCAAGATCGCGGGTTCGAGCTTCTTCCGTCGTCGCGACGTATTCCGCCGAAAGATGGAAGTCGCGATTGTAGTTGAAGGTATGCCAGATACCGTAGCCGATCGTTGCCACAAAGCTGACGGCGGCAAGCCACCAGATGTACCAGATCATCGCAAAACCGAAGATCAGGCAGAAACCAGCAAGAATGATACCGGTCCCGGTGCTCTTGGGCATATGGATCGGCTTGAAACCTTCAAGCGGACGCTTGTACCCGCGCTTCTTCATGTCCCACCAAGGATCCGTATCATGGACCACAGGTGTGAAGGCGAAGTTGTAGGCAGGAGCAGGCGACGACGTCGACCATTCCAGCGTACGGCCATCCCAGGGATCGCCTGTGAGATCGCGCAGCTCTTCGCGATTCTTGATCGAGACATAGATCTGGATCAGGAAGCAGGCAATTCCGAGAGCAATCAACAGGGCACCGAAGGCTGCGATCTGGAACCAGATCTGCAGCGACGGGTCATGGAAGACACGCACGCGGCGGGTCACACCCATCAAGCCCAGCACATACAGCGGCATGAAAGCCACGTAGAACCCGATCAGCCAGAACCAGAAGGAGCGCATGCCCCACTTGCGGTCCAGCTTGAAGCCAAAAGACTTCGGGAACCAGTAGTTGATGCCGGCGAAAGCCCCGAACAGCACGCCACCAATGATCACATTATGGAAGTGCGCAATCACGAAGAGCGAGTTGTGCAGCACGAAGTCTGCGGGCGGAACAGCAAGCAAAACGCCGGTCATGCCACCCAGAGTGAAGGTCACCATAAAGGCAATCGTCCACATCATCGGCGGCTCGTAGCGAATACGACCGCGGAACATGGTGAAGAGCCAGTTGAAGAGCTTCGCCCCGGTGGGGATCGAGATAATCATCGTCGTGATCGCGAAGAACGAGTTCACGGTCGCGCCATTGCCCATGGTGAAGAAGTGGTGCAACCACACCAGGTAGGACAGAATGGTGATGACGATCAGAGCGTAGACCATCGAGGTGTAGCCGAAGAGACGCTTGCCGGAGAATGTGGCAGTGACTTCCGAAAACACGCCGAACAGCGGCAGAATGAGAATGTAAACTTCCGGGTGACCCCAGATCCAGATGAGGTTCACGTACAGCATCACGTTGCCGCCGAAGTCGCTGGTGAAGAAGTGAAAACCAGCGTAACGGTCAAGCGTGAGAAGGGCGAGAACAGCTGTCAGGATCGGGAACGAGGCCACAATCAGAATGTTGGTACAAAGAGCACTCCAGGTGAAGACAGGCATCTTCATCAGGGTCATGCCCGGAGCACGCATCTTGATGATGGTGGCCACGAAGTTGATACCTGAAAGCGTCGTTCCGATACCGGCGATCTGTAGCGACCATATGTAATAGTCGACCCCGACCCCCGGACTGTGCGCGATATCCGACAGCGGCGCCATGGCCAACCAGCCGGTTGTTGCGAACTCGCCGATGAACAGCGACATCATCACAAGAACAGCACCGACAACGGTCATCCAGAAGCTGAAGTTGTTCAGGAACGGAAAGGCCACGTCACGCGCGCCGATCTGCAAGGGAACAGCAACATTCATCAGGCCGACAACGAAGGGCATCGCCACGAAGAAGATCATGATCACGCCGTGTGCCGTGAAGACCTTAGTCGTAGTGGTGCGCGGGCAGATACCCGTCAGACCCGTTGAAGGCGATGGCCTGCTGAAGACGCATCATGATTGCATCGGAGAAGCCACGCAGAAGCATGACGATACCGAGCACCATATACATGATGCCGATCTTCTTGTGATCGATCGATGTGAACCACTCTTTCCAGAGATAGCCCCACAAACGGTAATAAGTCAGAGCCGCGACAAGCGCGAGCCCCAGAAGAGCGACGACAATGAAGGTTCCCAGAACGATGGGCACATCATACGGAAACGAATGCAAGGTCAGTCGCCCGAAAACGGCGTGGCTGATAGTGCCAATATCGGACATTTCGATCCTTCCCGTGATTAAGAGTTTGAAATCGACAGCGCCTGAACCCCACGGGAGGTCATGTCGTCGCGCGTCGGAGTAAGGAGTGCTGCCTTTTGCGACCCGAAGGCAGCAACAGGCAGCCGCGTCACGTCATCCGCAGTGTTTCCACCAACCTGTGCGGCACCGAGCGGATTCTGCCCGTTGCACAGCATGGCGACGGAAATCGACGACTTCTGGCTGTTCATGGATGTCTTGCCCGGAAGAGAGGCATCCGGCTTGATGTCGTGACCAATGGTGCCGAAGTCCGGCGCCTTGAACTGAAGTTCGGATGGCTTCACTTCATGAGCGCTTTCTTTCCCGGCACCGCCCTTCCTGTCGATCATCATCATCTTGTCCATGCAGATCTTGCCGTCACGGACACACATGTTGAGGATGTTGTGGTACAGGTCTTTGGCGTAGCTGGAATAGTAGCTCACCGGAACGAATTCACTCGGACGCTCCAGCTTGAGATACGCATCCCGGCTCAGATCGGAGCCCTGAGACTTGACCTTATCGACCCAGGCCTGAAAATCTTCATCGCTCTGGCCGTAGAACTTGAACTTCATGCCGGAGAAGCCAGCGCCGCTGTAGTTTGCGGACAGCCCCTTATAGGTGCCAGGGCTTGTTGATCACGGCATGCAGCTTGGTCTCCATGCCTGTCATCGTATAAACCATGCCGGCAAGGGTCGGTACGTAGAACGCGTTCATCGCTGACGAAGATGTCAGCTTGAAGTTGATCGGACGGTTAACCGGAGCCGCCAGTTCATTGACAGTGGCAATGCCATACTGCGGATAGAAGAAGAGCCATTTCCAGTCGAGCGAGACAACGTCGACTTCCAGCGGCTTCATGTCGGCCGTAACCGGCACGTCAGCAGAAATGCGGGAAATAGGACGATAAGGATCCAGCAAATGGGTGCTGACCCATGTCACGGCTCCGAGACAGATCACGATCAGAAGCGGACCGCCCCAGATCAGAAGCTCAAGTTGCGTGGAATGGTCCCAATCCGGATCATACTTGGCATCCTTGTTGGTGCTGCGATAGCGCCAAGCAAAATAGACCGAAGCGATGATCATGGGGATGATGACAATCAGCATCAGCCCGACTGCGATCAGAAGAATATCACGCTGCTGCTAAGGCGATATCCCCTGATGGATTTAGAACCACCAAGTTACATCCCCCCAGCAACAGAAGCAGAGGCAATGCTAGTAGTGTGCGAAAACGGCTCAAGGAACTCACCCGTCGATCATTGTTCACAAATTTGTCCGATCACTTACTGCGCAACACATACGACTCGACATTGGACAATTTGTCCAATCCCTGAAATCATTCTAAATCACACTCATATGACGTAAGCGTCAACACGATCATGTGTGTTGTGCTGCGTGTTAAGAAGATGATCTTATACTGTTCAGAAATCGTAACTCATACCCATATAAAGGGGAAAATCATGAGTCAATCGGTCACTGCCACAGGTCTTCGACCGGAAGAGCACACTCATCAACATAAAGTCAACCCCGGTGACATCGCCATCGGAGTTATCATCGGACGCACGTCGGAATTCTTCGACTTCTTTGTATTTGCCATCGCGTCCGTCATTATTTTCCCGACTCTGATCTTTCCGTTTGCAGATCCGCTGATGGGAACTCTGTATTCCTTCATGCTGTTTGCATTGGCGTTTTTGGCTCGGCCCATTGGCTCCGTCATCTTCATTGCCATGGACAGGGCCTATGGTCGAGGCACCAAGCTGACAGTCGCCTTGCTGCTTTTGGGCATCGCGACCGTCGCCATTGCGTTCCTGCCGGGTTACAACACGATCGGGGCAAGCGCGATCTGGCTGTTGGCGCTGGCGCGTATTGGTCAGGGGCTCGCACTTGGCGGATCCTGGGATGGGCTGGCATCGCTTCTGGCGATGAACGCCCCGAGCCACAAGCGCGGCTGGTATGCCATGATCCCGCAATTGGGTGCGCCGCTGGGGCTTATTCTCGCCAGCCTGACCTTCGCCTATCTCATATCCTCGTTGGGAGATGCCGATTTCGCCGCCTGGGGCTGGCGTTATCCCTTCTTCGTGGCCTTTGCCATCAATGTGGTGGCGTTGTTCGCCCGGTTGCGAATCGTCGTTACGCCAG
This sequence comes from Roseibium sp. 10G30-5, assembly GCF_055809635.1. Lineage (NCBI taxonomy): Bacteria > Pseudomonadati > Pseudomonadota > Alphaproteobacteria > Hyphomicrobiales > Stappiaceae > Roseibium > Roseibium sp. 10G30-5. The sequence continues at coordinate 2,616,654 of NZ_CM147918.1, read as the reverse complement.
AATTTGAGAAGCAGTTCGACAACAAGGAACTGAAGCCGCAGCGTGTCGGGGCAACCTTGCAACACGAAGGGCGCAGCATCCTGCTGGGCATTTTCGTTCCGCTCGCCAGTTTTGCCCTGTTTCACATGATGAGCGTGTTTCCATTGTCCCAGGTGACTCTCTATACACAGGAAACCGTTGAAACCTTCTTGCTGATCGAGGCTTTCGCGGCCGCCATCGGTACGGGCGCCATCATCCTGTCCGGGGTCATTGCCGACCGCATTGGCCGTCGAACCCTGCTCGGGATCTGCGCCGTGGCAATTGCAATCTTCTCCGCTCTTGCGCCCGTGCTGCTGGACGGCGGTATTGGTGGCGAATGGGTCTATATGGTGGTTGGCTTCATCATCCTCGGCCTGTCCTTCGGACAAAGTTCAGGCGCTGTCGCCTCGAATTTCTCGCGGGACTATCGCTACACCGGGTCGGCCATCACATCTGACTTCGCCTGGCTGTTCGGCGCGGGCTTTGCGCCTCTTGTCGCGCTGACACTCGCCACAAGCTTCGGTCTGGTTGCCGCCGGTCTCTACCTGTTTTCCGGCGCGCTCTGCACACTTGTTGCCTTGCGCATCAATCGGCAACTGCGGCTTGAGTTCAAGGAAGATTGAACCGCGCCACGAGAGATCAAGAAACAAAAGCCTTCCGGACACACCGTCCGGAAGGCTTTTTCTTTGCCCATAGTCTAGAAAGCGGTCTCAAAAGCGACTGCGTCGGTCTGACCACCCGCCCTATCACAGGACACGGACCAGCTATTCGCCGGAGAGCGCGACCACCGGATCAAGCCGGGCGGCATTGCGCGCTGGAAGATAGCCGAAGACAACACCGATCATTGTGGAGACCGCAAAGGCGCCGATCATGCTTTGCGTTGAATAGACCAGCGGGAAATCCGGGGCGACTGCGGCAAAGACATAGCCGAAGCCCACCGCCAACAAGATCCCCATCACCCCGCCAATCAGGCAGACCAACACCGCCTCGATCAGGAACTGCTGAAGAATGTCGCTGCGCCTGGCTCCCACCGCCATACGAACACCAATCTCGGCAACACGCTCTGACACAGACACGAGCATGATGTTCATCACGCCAATGCCACCGACCAACAGTGAAATAACCGCAATAGATGCGATCAGGATCGTCAGCGTCTGGGTCGTGCTGGTGATCGTCTTGCGAATATCGTCCGTGTTCAGGATGAAAAAATCTTTCAACCCGTGGCGTCGTTGCAGCAAATCCGTCACCGCCTGTTCCGCGACATCCATCTCCACCGCGTCGGCCACGCGCAAGGTAATACTGCGCAAGCTCTGGCTGCCCAACATGCGGGTCTGCAACGTCGTGTAGGGTATATAGATCGACAGCCGATTGCTGGCCCCGAAGCCGCCCTGTTGCTTGGCGACCACCCCGACCACGCGCCCCGGCACCTTGCCCATAATGACAATTTTGCCAAGCGCATCATCTGCCTTGCCGTCGAATAGGGAGGATAGTGTGTTCTCATCAATAACGATGTCTTGAGCATAACTGCCGACATCATCCTGATCGAAGTAACTTCCTGCCAACAGGCTCAGACCCTTGACCTCGAAATAGGACGCGCCGACGCCATTGATCTGCGCCGTGGCCGTATTGCTTCCATAGACGGCGGTTTCGCTGGTCGTCACAGTCGGGGTGACGGCAACCACATAGGGCTCCGTTTCCAACTGGTCTGCATCGCCAACAACCAGTGTCGTCACCCGTCCTGACCGCGTGTCACCGAAGTCCTTGCCCGGGAAGATTTCCAGCGTGTTGGTGCCAAGATTGCTGATATTGGCCAGCACCTTCTGGCTGGTCCCCTGCCCCAGCGCTACAACGCACACCACAGAAGCAATGCCGATGATGATGCCGAGCATCGTCAACAGCGCGCGCACCCGGTGGGCGCTCATCGACAGAACGGCCATGCGCAGGGCTTCATAACTGCGGTCCAGCCCGCTACGCCATCGCCGCAAGCGACCAGCCTCCGACCGGGCGGCTGGCTCTCGCGACACACCGGACGCGACGCTGTCCTGAGTGTCAGAGGCAATCGGCGTTTCTGTGGTCGCCCCTTCCGGAACAGGAACTGCACTCTTGATCTGCCTGCGATCGGCCACGATCTCACCGTCACGGATCTCGATCACCCGGTCGGCCAGTTCCGCAATCGACGCGTCATGCGTGACGAGGATCAGTGTCTTGCCGTCGGCATGCAGCTCCTTGAGGACCTTGAGAACCTCTTCACCGCTGCGACTGTCGAGAGCACCGGTCGGCTCATCGGCCAGAATGATGTCTCCACCGTTCATCAACGCACGGGCAATGGACACGCGCTGCTGCTGACCACCGGACAGTTGGTTCGGGCGATGGTCTAACCGATCACCCAACCCAAGACGACTGAGCAGCGCACCACTGCGATCTCTGCGATCTGCCGGCGTCAGCCCCGCATAGATAGCGGGCACTTCGACATTGCCGAGTGCTGTCAGCTCGGTCAGCAGGTGGTAGCGCTGAAAGATGAAACCAAAATGCTCACGGCGTAGCCGCGCTTGTTCATCCGGCTCCAGCTTAGACGTTTCCTGCCCATTGACGGTGTAACTTCCTTCGCTTGGCTGATCGAGACATCCCAAAATATTCATCAGGGTCGATTTGCCTGATCCGGATTGACCGATGATGGCGACGAACTCACCCGCCTCGATTTCCAGATTGATGTCCTTGAGCACCTGAACAGGCATCTCACCAGAGTGGAAGACACGCGAGATATTCTCTAACTTCAGGACAATTTCAGCCATCGCCATCACAACCTGATTCCAGGACCGTGACGGCGCGAGCCTGACGATGAGGCCGCCCCACTGACCTTCTGGCCAACAATCACCGTGTCGCCCTGATCAAGACCTGACTTGATCTCGACATTGACCTTGTTGTTCAGGCCGGTGGTAACAGTCTTGCTGACAATCGCCCCGGTCTCGTCCAGAACACTCACCTTGTATTTGTTGTCGCCAAGGCTCTTTTGCAAAGCACCAACTGGAATGGTGAGAACATTCTTGGCCGAGCCCAGAACTATCTGCACTTCTGCCGTCATGTAGGTCTTGAGAACCCCATTCGGATTGGGAACATTGAAGATGCCATTGTAATAGATGGCATCGCTGGTGGAGGTTGAAGACGAGGAACTGGACGTCGATGTCGTCACCATGCTGTCGCTGGTGATGGAATCCGGAGCCGGTTCAATGCTTTCCAGCTTGGCGCTGTAGACCTTGCTCGGATCCCCAATGACGGAAAACCGCACCGGCAACCGCAGCTTGACCCGCACGATGTCGGCTTCCGAAATCTGTGTGCTGACGGTCATCTCGTTCAAATCGCCAACGATCACGATGGTCGGGGCAGACTGCGAAGCATTCACCGTTCGCCCCGCCTGATTAACGATGGCCAGAACAGTTCCCGCAACAGGAGCAGTGATTTTGGTGTAGCCGAGATTGGCTTTTGCAGTTGAAACAGAGACTTCCGCCTCCTCAATCTGCGCCTTGAGCGCGTCTATCTGGGCATTGGTCACCTTGACGGTAGCCTGCGCACTCTGCAAATCAGCGACGGCACCAGCGCGCTGTGACGACAGCTTCTCCTGTCGCTCCAGCGACTGCTTTGCCAATCCAAGATCCGCCTGCTTTTCAGCCAACTGTGCTTTCACCTGCGCCAGACTGGCCTGCGCCGTCTTGAGAGCGTTTTCCTGCGTCGTGGAATCAATTTCTGCGATGCGGTCTCCAGACTTGACCTGATCGCCCAGCTTCACGTCCAGCTTGGTGATCCGGCCTGAGGCCTGCGCGCCAACAGCAACCAGTGAGCTGGGACGCAGCGTCCCCGTTGCCAGCACCTTCACCTCGATATTGCCCTTGCCGACCTTTGCCGTCAGATAGCCAGCTGTCGGGTCAACCGGGTCGAAGTACCCCGTCTTCCACGCCCAGCCGCCCGCCAGCGCACACACGACAATCAGAAAAAGAATAAGGCGTATCCACCGGGACCGTTTCCTGCTCTTGCTCATTCAAAACTCCTGAAAACACCGCCCTTCCCAATGAATCCAAGAAGGCACCTGCTTTTGTCTGTTAATGCGCCGCACGCTGTTTGGATGCCACACGGGTTGTGCCTTGCCAGCCGCCGCCAAGGGCGCGCTGTAGCGAAATGTAATAAGTTGCCAGATCAACCTGGCTTTGAATTCGGCTGATTTCCGCCGAATATTGCGCGCGTTCTGCCGTTAAAACATCAAGGAAACTGATCTCACCAGACTGATACTGAACCCGCGATAAATTGAGGGCGTCGTCATAAGACTTTTCAGCCTGTCGCAGTTTCTGCAGCCGCGTCGCGGTGTTGTGCAGACCAACCAGAGCGTCTTCGACCTCTTTGAGCGCATTCAAGACTGTGCTCTTGAAGGTAAGGTAGGCCTAGTCTCGCTCCGCCTTGGTAACGTCTTCGGCAGCTTTCAACTTGCCCGCCTGAAACAGCGGGACGGAAACACTCGGCCCGAACGACCAGACGAGCGACGAGGCTTGCAGCAATTGCCCAACATCAGCCGACGACGTGCTGACACTGCCACTCAAGCCGACCGAGGGGTAACGCGCCGCTGTCGCCACGCCGATGTCTGCCGTTGCTGCTGCAAGATCGCGCTCTGCCGCCCGCACATCTGGGCGTCCTGTCAGAACATCCGCAGGAATGCCAACTGGAACAGGCAACCTTGGGCGCGGAATCGCGTGTTTCCTTGACATCAAGCCTTGTAGTGCATCCGGAGACTGGCCGGTCAACACGCCCATGCGATGAACAGCCTGTGCGTAGGCAACCTGCAAACTCGGGATGCGGGCGCGCGTTGACGCTGCCGTGCCGTCTGCTTTCACCACATCAAGATTGTTGGTGCTGCCGGCTTCATACCGCCGCCGGGTCAAATCAGCTGTTTCCTGCTGCGATTTTGCTGTTTCACGGGAGAATGCGATCTGAGCCTGATAGCCCCGCGCCTCCACATAATAAGTCGCCAGATCCGAAATCAGGCTGACAAGCGTATCGCGTAATTCTTCATCGGCACTTTGTACTCGGTAAAAAGCGGCCTGACGTGCACGCTGCTTGGCACCGAAAAGATCAATTTCCCAACTGGCGTCCGCAGATAATGTATTAGACCAAGTGACAGGGCCATTGCTCAAGCCGTTTTGCCTGCCGGTGCTTGACGCGTCGCCGGTAACATCGGGAAAGCTGTCACCCACCGCCTCACGGTAATTGGCCCGCGCTTCCAAAACAGCGGCCCGCGCTGATTGCAGGTCCAGATTGCCTTTGATGGCCGAGGCGACAAGGCGGGTCAAGATCGGATCGCGGAACTGTGTCCACCAGTCCGGCAACGCAGAGCGCGCCGACTGTGCGTCTAGAGCCCCACTGCCCCATTGCGCCGGAAGGCTGATCGGCGGACGGACATAATCAGGACCAACCACACACCCTCCCAACAGGAGACAAAACGCTAACTGACCGACTTTTTTCATCACCTCACCGGGTTCCTAAAGTCCAGGGCTGGACAAGCCCGATGCAGAGGCAGCCTGAAATATCCGGGTTCCATGAGCGATCAGGACGCACACGCAAACACCACCATGGAGAGGCAAACAAGCGCCACTGAACCCAGTTGCGCCGCCATCAGGATTTGTTTCTTCGTCACTATTGATAAAATGTAAATTCAGTCAACGACCAAACTGTAACAAAAGGTATCCGATCCTCGTGCGAATTCTGCCCTTTTGCACGCTCCAGACAACCTCAGACCGATAGCTTTCGAGTAACATTGTGGCGCAAAACGAGTCGCCACGGGGGCGGTTTTGCCGCGCCAATCGCCAAAATGCGGCGAAAACTCGAACTTATTGTCCACAATAAGCATTTTTTCCGCTTACTTCTGACGATTTTTGCAGACCCACCCGGCAAAATCGCCCTAGTGAATTCAAACAATTCCCAAGCTCTATTCGAGACACAAATAGACACACTTTCTGACAAACAGAATGGCTTTGCCGGTCACAAGCCCGCGGTTCACCGCAGAATACCCTTGTTTTTTACGACCTTGCCATTTTTACGGTGTAATGCCCGTCTACTTTTCAATGCCTGTTACTTCCATCACCAGCAATAATATCAGTGCTTTAACGGCAATTTAGCGACACCCGACTGAGCAATTTTACGGTAAATCAGGCATTTATTGCCGGTCAATCGGCAATAAATGCCTGACAAATACTTGATTTTATTTACTTTTCTAAAACCAAATTCGATTGTAAATCCAACCAGTGAGAAAAACCGCAAGGTCTGCTTGCAAGGACTGTTTCTCAAGGGTCAACGGATGAGTAGAGCGACGTCTCGGCATCAGAAAGAAAAGCTACCAGCTCCGGTTCAGGAGCCAGAGCAGAGTCGTGCCCACTCTGCACCTGCCACCGCTGAAGCACGGCCGGATGCCTCACTCCTCACCATCATGACCGACGATCAGCTTCTGGTCGAGATTGGAACAGACAATCAAAGTGCCTTCAAAATCCTGGTCGACCGACATGTAGACCGCGGATACGCCGTTGCTTTCCGTATCCTTCATAATTCGTCTGATGCCGAGGATGTGGTGCAGGAAGCCTTTTTGCGGGTCTGGACGCATCGCCAGCACTGGCAAACCGGTAAAGCGAAATTCTCAACCTGGCTGTTTCGTGTTGTCACCAATCGCTGCATCGATCTTCTGCGCAAGCCCAAGACCGAAGCCATGGAAATACTGCCGGAGGTGGATGACGGACGCCGCAGCCAGGTGGATGATCTGGTCCAGCAGGAAGCAAGCGCTGCTCTGAACGATGCAATCGCCAAACTTCCCGAGCAACAACGTATCGCTCTGATTTTTTCCTACATGGAAAACCTCAGCAATGCAGAGATCGCCGAAATCATGAATACAAGCGTTGCTGCGGTCGAGTCTCTGCTCAAGCGCGGCCGACAGAAGCTGCGCAGTTTGCTGCGTTCGACAGGCAGCGAGATCCTGGCGATGTTTATAAATACTTAACTATACACACTATTTCCCCTTATTTAAATGCGCCTGATTTTGCCCCCTCACTCCGTTCCATGATCAAGCGCGTCGGTTGCGCGCCGGATCTCTTCCCACATGGGGGGAAGGCTTCTAGTAAGACGTACGGAGTGGAAGATGCCCGTTATTTCGACTAACACCGCCGCGAACACCGCCGTTCGCTACCTGAACTCGAACTCCTCGGACATGTCTAATTCGCTGTCCAAGCTGGCCAGTGGCTCGCGCATCACCAAGGCATCTGACGATGCTGCTGGTCTTGCGATCTCCACCAAGCTTGACGCGGACGTGACGTCCCTGGAACAGGCATCGACGAACGCCTCGAATGGTATCTCGATCCTGCAGACCGCCGATGGCGGTGCTTCGAACATCAGCGACATCCTGCAGCGCATGAAGACCTTGTCTTCGAACTCCGCGTCCGGCACGGTCACTGATACAGAGCGCAAGTACATCCAGGCTGAATTCTCTCAGCTCAGCGATGAAATCGATGCCATCTCGACGTCGACCCGCTATAACGGCCAGAGCCTTCTGGACGGCACCAGCGATTTCTCCGACGATTCGACGAAGACGGCCGCTGAACTGAACTCGACCAGCCTGGAAACAGCAGCAACAGGCGCTGCAGTGACTTATGATGCAGGCGATGTCGGCATCACCGTTGCGAGTGGTAAGTCCGCAACCCTGTCGATCACGGCAGATGGCGGAACGCCTGTTGACGTGGCACTGGCTGATGGCGGCGGCTCCGACAAGACCTACACTGTCGATGACCTCGTAACTGCGATCAATGGCACTGCCGATGTTGGCGTTACAGCATCGAAAAATGGCGATGGCGACCTCGTCCTGACGGACAACACGACAGGTTCCACTTCGAGTGTCAGCGCGACCCTTACCAACGACAGCTCTTCTGTTGACATCGCAACCAATGCGACGACAACAGCTGGAACCGATACGTCGCTCGATATCTCCGCAGGCAACACTGTCAGCTTTGACGTCAACGACACGACAATCACACTTGGCGACGCTGCAAGCACCGACGCACAGAACCTCAATGTCTCTGACGTTGCAGATGCGATCAATGCCCAGCTGACTGCTGCAAATAACTTCGATGTCAGCGCATCTGTTGACGACGATGGCAACCTGCAGCTGACCAGCGCGAAGACGGGTTCGGATCAGTCTGTATCGGTTTCGAACTTCAGCACCACCGATGGCAGTGCAACGTTCGATGCTTCCAGCCTTGGCCATGGCCGAGACCACTGCAACTGGCACGACAACAGACGCAGCCACGACCGGTGCAAAAGTCGTTGTCGGGTCGGACGTTTCCGACACCATCACACTGACCATCGACTCGCTGACAACCAAGTCCCTGGGCGTAGATGGCCTCGACGTTTCCACGCAGTCCGGTGCTGAGAAAGCTCTGTCGGTTCTCGATGATGCCATCGACTCCGTGTCGAACGCACGTGCCGAAATGGGTGCGACCATGTCGCGCTTCGAGTTCCGCTCGAACCAGATCGACACCAGCATGGAAAACCTGAAGGCTGCTGCATCGACCATCTCCGATGTCGACATTGCGTCCGAACAGGCTTCCCTGTCGTCTTCGAGCGTGAAGGTTCAGGCCGCTGTGGCCGCTGCATCGCAGGCAAACAGCATGCCGCAGAACCTGCTGAAGCTGCTTCAGTAACAGCGGTTACGCTTTAGAAAACCAAAATGGATCGCGGGAGCCGAGGACACTCTTCGGCCCCCGCCTCCGCAAGGGTTCAACAACCCTGAAGTCGATGAGCACCCTTTCGCGCCCCATAGAGGATGAGGCATTCACATGGCGACGACGACAGACAGCACGTCCGCAAGCAGTGTTGCGAACAGCGCGACCACAACAGGCTCCTCGACAACTTCGACGATCAACTACTCGACCTCATCCAAGGATATTGACTGGGATGCGCTGATTGAAGCCGCGGTTGAAGCCAAAGAGGCTCCTGCGACCCAGGTCGAAACAAAAATTCAGAAAAACGACGCCAAGATTTCTGCCTATACCGACATGCAGACGTTGCTCCAGGGTATCGTCGATGCCGCGCAGGAAATTCGCGGCTCCGCTGACAGCATCACCAATAGCGATGATGCCTTCGACGCACAGCCAGGCCTATCTGACCGGATATGGGGATGTGGATGCTGACAGCGCCGTCGTTGTCACGACAGACCCCGGTGCCGAACTAACCGACTACAATCTCAAGATCAATCAGCTTGCCCAGGCGCAAAAAGTTGCCGGAGCGACCAAGGACGACAAAAGCACCGATCTTGGGTTAAGTGGCACGATGACCGTTGGGCTTGATGGCGGCGACACTGCCGATATCGACATTACCGACGACATGAGCCTGGCCGAAGTCGCAGAAGCCATCAACAAGCAGAGCGACACCACGAATGTCACGGCATCCGTTCTGCAGGTGGCCGATGGCAATTACCGTCTGATCATGACGGCACAGGACACCGGCAAGGAAATTCAACTCACCGACAGCGACGGCACGCTCACGCAGGATCTTGGGCTGCAGGCAAGTGACGGAAGCTGGACAGATGAGCTTCAGCAAGAACAAAACGCCGAAATCACGCTGGACGGTGTTGCGATCACGCGTTCATCCAACACCCTTGATGATGTCATCGATGGGGTGACCTTTACCTTGTACCAGCAAACCGATACTGACGCTTCGATCAATGTTGAGGTCTCTAACGACCTGACAACGATCAAGTCCGGCGTAACGGATCTGGTCGATGCCTATAATGCTTATCGCGACTGGGCGATGGGGCAACAGGAGTTGTCCTCCTCTGGTGGCGCATCCTCTGATGCGACCCTGTTCGGCGACACAACCCTGCGTGCGGCGAACAAGGCCGTCGCGGATGCGCTCGCCACAGTGATCGGGGAAGATTCGCTTTCAACGCTTGGCCTGTCCTACGACGAGAACAACAAGCTTGAACTGGACGAAGACACGCTGAACAATTCGCTTCTGAACAACCTGGACGCAGTTCACAAGCTCCTCGATTTTACCTACACGTCCACGTCGGATGACATCGCGATCCTCAAACGTCCGTCCTCCATGCCAGACAGCCTGTCTCTGGACGTAACTGTCGATGCAGACGGCAATCTGGCAGGGGCCTCTGTGAATGGCGATGACAGCCTGTTCACGGTCAGCGGAACACGTATCGTTGGTGCGACAGGATCGGCCTACGAAGGGATGACCTTCGTTTACACCGGCGACACGGACCAGACGATTGACATGACCTTTTCCTCCGGGATCATGGAAAAGCTCTACACCTCGATCAGCGATTATTCGGACACATCGAGTGGCAGCATTCAGGACCTGATCACCGGTTTGACCGACACGAACACGGACCTGCAAAGCAGCTACGACGACATCATGTCCAGCGCAGAGGACTACCGCAGCACGCTTGCGACACGATACGCCAAATATCAGGCAGCGATCGAGCAGGCCAACTCGACCCTCGACTATCTCACCGCCCTTCTGGATCAATCTTCCAACAGCGACAATTAAGCCTATGTCCTATGCTTTGAACCACGCTATCAATGCCTATCAGCAAGCTGCCACGACAATGCCTCCCCTGGCTGCAGTGACTCTGCTTTACGACAAGGTTCTCAACGAGATCTTGAAGTCGGCACAAGCCACCCGCGAACGTCAGTTCGAAAAGGCTTTCCTGCACAACCAGAGTGCCGTCAACGTCCTGCGCGGCCTGCGCCAGAACCTTGACATGGATCTGGGTGGCGAAATGGCCGAACAGCTTCTGGCTATGTACACCTCCAACATCGCGGCGCTGACCAATGTGATCGGCAAGAAAGATGCTGTCGAGCGCTACCGCAAGCTTGCCAAAAGCCTGCTGGCCCTACGAAACTCCTGGTCAGATATGACCAGCCTTTCTGCACGCGACTGGGCGCAGTATGAGCAGGAGTTTGATCAGGCGATTGCTGTCGCTGCCTGAGGCAAATGCAACCAGAACGCCAGTTGTGCGTTTTATGAAAGACATGGTCCGGGCAAGTGTCCGGACCTGACAATAGCTTAAAGGCGATACCTGCGGTGTGATGCAGGGTCCCGCCCCACCTCTGGCAGAGACGACATTCGACATGCTGCTTAACAATCTTCTTTCGGTCCGCGCTCCTGCCGACCTGTCCCAGCGTATCGTGGACAAGGCAACGACGCAGAAACCAGCAGCGGAGACTGACGCTGCAACCTCCACGCAGGCAAACTCGGCCACGCAAGCGAGCCAAGGTGCATCTGCTTATGGCGCGACCTCTGCAACAGACGAGGCAACCGCACAGGCCCAACAGTCTCCCTATCGCCGCGGCATCGTCGTATAAGACGCTCCTTCTGCGTCTTGCAATGGTGCAGATGGATACAAGCTGCCCGACCGCTTTTACCAGAGACAGGTCAGACCGCGCTTGAAATGAAACTGAAACGCCCTCCCCACGTCCCGTGGCGGAGGGTTTTTTGTGTCCCAAATCCACTCATCCCCTCCCCAAGAAACAGCGCATTTGGCCTGAGAGCGCGCCGCCAGTCGATTTACAGGCGCGGTGTCAGAATTTTTTTACAGGGAAGCTTTTGCCGAGCACCTTGGTGATTAACACCTCGGTAAGAAACTGTGGCGGGAATCCTTCCTCTTTCTGACTGTGAAACGTCACGCGCTCGGCATGTTTTACCCGGCACATTTTGCCCGTCCAGGCAGTAAAAAAAGTGCGCCTGATTAGGTTTTTTCATCCGTTTCTTTTTACAAAGGCACTTTTGCGAACCGTCATTTTTATCAATAAGTTAGAAATGCGGATCCTCTCAAGTAAAGCGAGTGGCAAATGACCATTTCGACTGTAAATTCGACAAGCACTGCAGCAGCGACGAGCACGTCGACCAGCTCTACGAGCTCGTCTCTTGGAATTTCTACAGATGACTTCCTGAGCTTGATGGTTCAACAACTTCAGAATCAGGATCCGACGAACCCGACGGATCCAAGTGCCTACATGGACAAGCTTGTCAGCTTTGCCAGCTACGACACTCAGTCCAGCATCTCGGATCAGCTCAGTTCGATCGTTGGCTCCATGTCCTCGGTCATGTCGGCCAGTGGCATGGGCTACGCCGGACAAACTGTCCAGGCAAATGGCAACACCAACTCCATCGCCGATGGCAGTGCGGAGTGGGGCTATACGCTCGACAGCAATGCATCCGACGTCACCCTCAATATCTCCGATGAAGATGGCAACGTCGTTTGGAGCGGAACAGGCAGCAACGACGCGGGCACCCATTCCCTTACATGGGATGGAACCGACAGCGACGGCAACCAGCTTCCGGATGGTGGAACTTACACCTTGAGCGTCGACGCAAAAGACTCTGACGGAAACGATGTTTCCGGTTCGACGACAATCACCGGCAAGGTCACGGCAGTGGACGTATCCGGGGATGAATCAGTGCTTAAAATCGGAGACGCCAGCGTCTCCGTCGACAGTGTTCTCTCTATTCTCGCATCGTGAAGGTTTAAGCCATGAGTTTGATGGGCGCCCTTAATTCCGCGGTATCCTCCCTGTACGCACAGAGCCAGGCTCTGTCGAACATCTCCGATAACCTCGCGAACTCCTCGACGACGGCCTACAAGTCGACGTCGACCAGCTTCTCCAGCCTGGTTGCAGGCAGCGCAAACGACAGCAGTGGCGGCGTTATCGCATCTGCCAGGACCAATGTCAGTGAGCAGGGTCTGTTGAATGCGACCGGCAGCGACACGGATCTTGCCATCGAAGGCGAAGGCTTTTTCGTGGTGTCCAACAACACGGACAGTGGGTCGGTCTACTACACCCGAAACGGTGAGTTCTCGGTCGATGATTCAGGCTACCTGAACAACGATGGTTACTACCTCATGGGCTGGGCGACGGATGCTGACGGCAAAGTCGACGGTGGCACGAATGAAGATTCGTTAAAGGCCATCAACGTCAACACAGTCACCAGTTCAATCGACGCCACCACTTCCGCAACCATGCAGGCCAATCTGCCTGCGGATGCAGAAGTCGGTTCCAGCTTCAGTACATCCTACGAAGTCTATGATTCTCTCGGCACCTCCAGCACCGTTTCCGTGACCTACAACAAGACTGCGGCAAACACCTGGACCATGACGGCCTCAAACCCGGTCTCCGCCTCAACAGGCGAAGAGATCGGCACGACCGAAATGAACCCGGTGACGATCAATTTCAATGAAGATGGCTCCCTTAAGTCGCTGACACAGGAAGATGCATCCGGCACAGAACAGACAGTCGACAAGGTCAACTACAACATCACAGGCTGGACGACGGGCGCTGCTGACAGCGATATCTCCATGAACCTTGGCACTGCTGATGCGACCGATGGTCTGACCCAGTATTCCACCGACACCTCCAACCCCGACATTACTGTGAAATCCGTTACGCAGGACGGTTTGGCTTACGGTGAACTGTCGTCAGTCGAAATCGGTGATGATGGTGCCGTGACCGCATTCTTCGACAATGGTGAAGAGCGTGTAATTTACAAGATCCCGGTTGCCACCTTCGCCAATGCTAACGGCATGTCAGAAGAAAGCGATGGTATCTACGCACGCTCATCCAGCTCCGGCGACAGCACTCTTCATGTAGCGGGCACAGGTGGTGCCGGCGACATCAACGGCGGATATCTGGAAGCCAGTACGGTTGATACCTCCAAGGAATTCAGCAACATGCTCTCCGCGCAGCAGGCCTATTCGTCCTCCTCGCAAATCATGTCTACCGCAGGCAATATGTTTGATTCCCTTCTTCAGGCTGTTCGGTAAGGAACATGTCTGACGAGGTTCAGGAGCACCAGAAGGATCTTCGGCGTATCATTTCGGAGATTGAACAGGTCCAGAAGGACCCTCCGTCGCAAACGCGTCATGTGCGGCTATTGCTTCTGAAACAAGATCTCGAAGCACTTCTTGCGAAGATGCAGACGGGACAGAAAGAGGTTGGAGAGGCCATGTCGCGGTCTCTCCAGTCCTCGCAAGTGGCCAATGCCTATGCACGGCACGCCTCCTTCAACAAGTATCATCGCTGAGTATCAGCGCTCCAACGAAGCCGAGGCCAAGATGCCCATTTCGCTGTCTTCCGAAACCATCGAAAAACTTGATTCCGTCGTGCAACACATGATCGACGTGGCGAACGAGTTGCTCGCGCTGACCAATGAAGAAAACGAGCGGCTGGACCAACAACACCCAGTACAGCTTGATGACCTGTTGACGCGCAAGCAATCGCTGATCTCCGAATACGAGAATGCGACCAAGAGCTTTGCAGCACAGCAAAATCTGCTCATCGAAGCCAACCGGGAACTGTTCGACACCTTCATCGAACGTAATCAGGTGCTGGCAACGGCCCTGGCAGAAAATGCTGCCAAATTGCAAAAGGCCATGTCTGTGAACCGCAATCGCATCGAAGTCATCATGCGGGCCATCCGGGAAGAACGCCAGGTCAGCCCATCGGGCTATGGTAGCCGCGGCACCAGCATCAATTCTACATCGCATCCAATTTCCATTCGCGGCGGTTATCAGGCCTGATCGGCCTGACGTGACCTCCCCCGCACCACGACAGACAGGCCGCCCATGACCTCTCTTAATGCAGCCAGCAAGATCGCATCAGGTTCGCTTGCCGCTACGCAGGTGCAGCTTTCGGTCACGTCCGCCAATATCGCCAATGCCGATACGGATGGCTACACCAAAAAAACCGCCAACCTCAGTTCCACCGTAACGGGAGCAAACGGGTCCGGCGTCGAGGTCTCCTCCATCACATCGAGCGTCAGCAAGCTGCTGATCGCGCAACTGACCTCCGCCACGTCCGATACGGCGGCTGCCCAGAACACGGCGGACTATCTGGATTCTCTTCAAACTGCCATGGGCAACGTCACAGACGGATCCGGCACGTCGTTATCCAGCACGCTGGCCGATCTCGAAACCACATTGACCAACCTGTCGAATACGCCGGAGAGCTCCAGTCTGGCGGCAGGCGCGGTCACCGCGCTTCAGGCAGTCACGGATCAGATCAACGACATCTCATCCACCGTACAGGGCTTGCGCGGGCAAGCAGATACTGAAATTGCGTCCAATGTAGATGATGCGAATGCGGCATTGTCCGAGATCGACAGTCTCAACGACCAGATCGTGACGGCACGCTCCAACGGCAACAGCACTGCCGATCTGGAAGACAGCCGCAACCAGGCACTGGTAAAACTGTCCGGCTATCTGGATGTCACCAGTTTCAGTGGTTCCGATGGCACGATGAAGGTCTACACCACAAGCGGCCAAGTGTTGGTCGACAATTCGGTGCATGAACTGTCATTTAATAATGCCAGCACCATGACAGCCAATCAATCCTATGACGGCACGTCGTCGGGTCTGTCCGGCATCACTGTCAATGGCACTGACATTACCTCATCACTCAAATCGGGTAGTATTTCGAGCCTGCTTGATCTGCGTGATACGACGCTGCCGAACGTGCAAAGCAGTCTGGATGAACTGTCTTCCAATCTTGCTACTCAATTCAATGCGGTCTCGCCAGATCTGATCAGCGGCACGACGGGGGCCGACATTACCGTCAACGCCGATGTCGTCAGCGACCCGAGCCTGCTTTTGGCCAGCGGAACAGACACACCGACAAAACTGCTCGACGTGCTGCAGGGCCAGACCGCGTTTGCCCAATCTGGCGACCTGCCCGCAACGACAACCGACTTCGCCTCCTACGCCTCCAGCATTCTGGGGTCAGTGGTCAATCAGACCAATGCCGCCAGCGACCAACTGGACACCGCAAATACGCAATTGACCACGGTTTCCAGCACGATTTCGTCGCTTTACGGTGTCAACGTGGATGAGGAAACGCAGCATTTGTCGGAACTGGAAAACCTGTATTCGGTGTCGTCGCAGATCCTGAGCACGATCCAGGAAATGTTCAAATCCCTGCTTGCCGCAGTTCAGTAAGGGGAAGTAGATGGTAACCCGTGTTGCAACTTTCGGCCTGTCGTCGACAATCATGCAAAATGCCCTGAAGACTCAGGCGAAGCTCGCCGAGAAACAGGTCCAGCAGTCGAGTGGTTTGATTTCAAGCGATTATGCCGGGCTTGGCACAAACGCATCAAAGGTGGTCAACCTCCAAACCTCGATCGAGCGTGCCAACTCGACCATCGACGCCGCCCAGACGACACAGGATCGGCTGGAGACAATGTATGCCTCTCTTGGTAGTATGAACGACCTGTTGACCAGCGCCCGCAGCGCCATGTCGGAATACTCAAGTTCCGGCGACCTGTCGTCTTTGCAGACGCAAATGAAGAGCCTGCTGGACGAATTCGCCAGCACGGTCAACACACAGTATCAAGGGCGCTATCTCTTCGCCGGGTCCGAAACCGAAACAAAACCAGTTTCCCTGGATGGCTACACCGTCGCGGATCTCGACACCGCCAACACCGACTATTACGCTGGCGACAGCGAAATCCAGTCTGTGCGCCTCAGTGCAACACAGTCGATGAGTTATGGCATTCCCGGCGACGACACCGGCATCGAGCAGGCTATCCGGGCCATGTCTTTCGTGAGCAATCTGAGCGCGAGTGATGCAGATTCCGACACGATCACCCAAGCTGGCGAACTGTTGACCAGCGCTCAGGACGCAATCATCGCGCAGCAGAGCACCACCAGCTACAAAGCCTCTTCGATCGCAGACAAGATCGAAAGCGAACAGACCTATGTCGCCAATGCGGAGACAATGTCCACCGATCTGACATCGGTTGACATTGCGAGTGTTGCGGCAGAAGCCAGCAACTACGAGACCCAGCTTACCGCCAGCTATTCTGCTCTCGGCAAGATCGCTAATCTCTCACTGGTCAACTATCTGAAATAACGAACGAACGACCTTGAACGTTCAAAGCCCTAGGGCAAATACTCCCGGGCTTTTTGTTATTTGTAGACTTCATCGTCAGAGGGGAATGTCCGTGCCCGGACCCCTTCGGCATAGTCCTTGGCAGCTGCATCGATCTGCTCGCCGACATTGGCGAACACTTTCACAAACCTCGGCACCCTTGGCGTCATTCCCAGCATGTCCGGCAGAACCAAAACCTGACCATCGCAGCGCGCTGACGCACCGATGCCGATGGTCGGAATGGCAACCTGCTCGGTGATGCGGGCGGCCAGCGGCTCGACCATGCCTTCAAGCACGACTGCGAACGCGCCCGCATCGGCGACAGCCTGCGCATCTTCTTCGTGCAGGTGCCAAGTGCTCTCGTCTCTGCCTTGCGTCTTGAACCCGCCCATAACGTTGCTTGATTGCGGGGTCAGTCCCGTGTGCGCCATGACCGGGATGCCGCGTTCCGTGAGAAAGCGGATGGTTTCGGCCATGCGCTTGCCGCCTTCCAGCTTCACCGCGCCGCAGTCGGTTTCCTGCATCACCCGCACTGCCGCCCGAAAGGCCGCTTCAGGACTTTCTTCATAACTGCCGAAAGGCAGATCCACGACCACCAATGCGCTCGATGATCCCCGCACCACGGCTTTGCCGTGAAGGATCATCATGTCCAGCGTGACGTTAATGGTTGAGTCGAGCCCATGCACCACCATGCCGACACTGTCGCCCACCAGCAGAAAATCCGAATGCGGATCAATAAGTGCAGCCGACTGCGCGTCATAGGCCGTTAAGCCGACAATCGGCTCTTTGCCCTTGCGGGCGGCAATCTGGGTCACGCTCATGCGTCGGACCTGTTTTTGTGCGCTCATGCGGCACTCCCCCTCAAGTCGAGCTATTCATAAATCTCAGCTTGCTCGCGCAAAATCGCTCAACTCGGCCCGCCAATGATTTTTTCATCAATCAAAAGAACCGATCCAAAGCGCACCGCCAGCAAAACAACGGCCTGTCCCTGAAGCGTGGCCTCAAGTGGCGTCAAATGGAGTGGATCAAGGATGTCGACGCTTTCAACCTGACCGAGATCGGCGCGCGCAAGCTCTGTCCTTAGTGTGGTTTGCAGATCAGCGATCGCAACATTCGGATGAGCTTGCGCCTGATCTCGTGCCTTCTCAAGCGCACGATTCAAGATCGCAGCCTGCGCTCGGGCCGCTGCCGACAGCCGGACGTTTCGCGATGACATTGCCAAACCATCGGCTTCGCGCAGTGTCGGGCTGCCAATGATCTGAATAGGAAAATCGAGATCCCGCACCATCTGGCGAACGACGGCCAGTTGCTGAAAGTCCTTTTCGCCAAAAACAGCAAACTGCGGCTGCACGATGTTGAAAAGCTTGGAAACAACTGTCGCTACGCCACGAAAATGGCCCGGACGCAAAGCTCCCTGCAACACACCACCCAGCTCAGGCACATCAATGAAGGTGCTCCCCCCGCTGTACATCTCATCAACGTTGGGAAGAAAGACCAGAGACACCCCGGCCTCCTTCAACAACGCCAAATCTCGCGCTTCATCGCGGGGGTAGCTGTCGAGATCCTCATTGGCACCGAACTGGGTCGGATTGACAAAGATGGACACCACCACTTTGTCGGCGACCGACGCCGCCTTGCGTACAAGGCTGACATGCCCCGCATGCAGATAGCCCATGGTCGGGACCAGCGCGACTTTGTGACCATCGGCTCGGAATGCTGCGACGTGGTCGCGCACATCCGCCTTCTTGGCACAAACCTGCATTCTATTTTCCTCTTAAAATCCGCCCGGCTGCCCTTGATCGAAAGGCCAGCCTGCACGGCTTTTAAGATGTCTGCGGTCCGGGGTCCAG
Source organism: Roseibium sp. 10G30-5 (assembly GCF_055809635.1). Lineage (NCBI taxonomy): Bacteria > Pseudomonadati > Pseudomonadota > Alphaproteobacteria > Hyphomicrobiales > Stappiaceae > Roseibium > Roseibium sp. 10G30-5. Next base: position 2,597,834 of record NZ_CM147918.1, on the reverse strand, counting down.
CGTCACGAGCCGGATTTTGGTACGCTTGATATTACAACCCAGCCCTACGCCCATTCACAAGCCGCAGGACCGCGACGTCAGGCCCATTCTTCCTCGACAAAAGTTTCAACGCAATTGCCGGATCCCAAATAGGTCATTTCATCGAAACTGAGTTTCTTGGCTAGAATGATACCCCGGCCATTGGGCAGATCGATGCTCATCTCGCCCTGAATGAAAAACGCGTAATCAAACCCGTCGCCTTCGTCTCGAATGCTCAAACGGATCCCGGCAGTTTCCCGGACCAGATGAACCCGCACCAACCGCGATTGATATTTCGGATTTTCCAGACGCCGCTCGATTTCCTCTTCGAGAATGCCCTGCTGCAAGAGCTCGCTCTTTTGCTCGAAGGTGATGCCAAGATTACCATGTTCGACAGCGTTCGCGAGCAATTCCCACAACCCCGTTCGCACGCGGTCCGGATCCGGGTAGCGGATGCTGAGTTCTTCGCTCAGGAGCCGCGCATCCTCCATGGTGCGGGCAACAAAATCCTCGACCACAACATCGTCTGCATCATCATAGACACGCAGCGGTGTGATCCTGCCTTCCTCCTCGGCCCACGTGTCCAGATCGTGGTCTTCCTCACGCAGACGTACCGCCTGCAAGGGAGGTGCAACATGTTCCAGAAAGATCATCGTCAGATCGTCTTCAAGACCGTCGGGGGCCTTGTCGATCAGCTTCTGATAAAGGGCGCCTGGCCGTTTCGCCAGCGGCAGATCAATCAGACCATCGATCGTCTCGGGCAACTGCCCAGCCGGGAAACTGGGTTGATCAAGGCTGGGGGTTTCCACCATGGCATCACTATAGGCAAACAGCACAGACCCAGCCGCAAATGGCCGTTCGACGCTTTCATAGGTCACGGATTTCATGATGCCGAGCGGCAGACCACTCAGGTCAACCAATTCGGTCGGCCCATACCCTTGGATGACAGGCTCGGGTGCACCAGCGGAAACCAACCGGACACTGTTTGACTGAAAATCGAACTCGCAACACAAGAAGGTCGCGAACTGCCCGACAGGAAGACAATCATACAAAAAGTCATTAAGGGATGACACCCAGACCGACAGGTCCTCGAAATCGCTTGAACTGTTGGTGCGCAAAAATGTGTTCAGACGAAAGGTATTGAGTGCTGATTTGACACCGTGACCGGTGAAATCCGCGCTCCACATGCGGAAGCGCTTGTCGTCCACCGGCTCAATGCCCCATATATCGCCCGCAAGAAATTCGCATGGTTGGCTGTACCACGCGAACCGAACCGGAAAAGCAGCTTCAAAGGCCTGAATCTCTTCTGCTGCTGGCAAAAGCTCAAGCTGCATGATCTTGGCAGCATTCAGTTCTTCCCGCATCTGCTGGCGATACAACCGCAACCTTTGCACCAGCCGCAAGCGTTCAAGATGCAGACAGGTGCGACGGAGGAACTCGCGGGCATTGATCGGCTTGGTGATGAGATCACTGGCCCCAGCATCAAATACATCACCGCGCAACGACGGCGTGTCTGCTGTGGTCATGACGATGATTGGCGTTTCCCTAAACTCTGGTGTCTCCCGCAGTTCCCGGCAAACATCAAAGCCGGTTTTCACCGGCATGAACAGATCCGTGATGATCAGCTCCGGGTTCCAGTCCCGCGCGATGGCAATACCTGTATCACCATCCTCGGCAAACTTGAGATCCCGAAATCCGAAATTTTTGAGAATGGCATTGGTCGTCTTGCGCATCATGCCACTGTCTTCGACCAACAGGATGCGCGCGTCCAGAAGACGCTCATACTCGAGGATCTCGTGGTCAATGACGTGAGGCTGTGCAGTGTAATCGACCGTGCGAAGTGCAGAGCTCACCATGCTGTCGGATCCTAGTTTTCGACGGTCATGACTTTGTCGAACCGCGACAAGTCAAGCACCTTAGCAACATGCCCGACAGGCTTACGCAATGTGATTTCCATCCCGTTGACGCGCCCGGTATCCGCGGCAATCACCAACATTCCCAGCCCGGCAGAATCGATCGCCTTCAGCTCATGCAGATCCAGCACAAGAGCCTTGACTTCGCGCGCAACCGCATCGTCGAGCAAATCTCGAAAGACACCGTTGTCAGCATATCGAAACTCGCCACTCAAAGCGGCGATCAGATGGCCATCTTTCAGTTCAGTCTGAATATTCATGTCTCTCAATTCCCCAGAATGCTCCAGCACATTGCAACCATCGCGCCTGCCCCTTTTACAGCACGCCCTCAGAACAACTCGATGTCGTCGTCATCATCATCAGCGGCCGCCTTTGTGGTCGTCGCTGCGGTGACTTCAAGACCGAATTCCTTCTGAAAGGCCGTCTTGAGGTCTCCCAGTTTGAAGATCCCCGCGATTTCGGTGGCAATCGCCTGGCGCAATTGTTGTGCTTCCGCAGAGTGAACATCCAACCCTTGCGGCTTGTAGGCGCTGGACGCTGCCAGCATTTGCAAGATAGCGTCACACACACCTTCAAGGCGTTGTTTGGAGCGATCCTGAAACTGCATCTCAACGATGGACGCGCCAATCTGGCTTTCCATCGTCTGACTGACCTCACTGCTCTTCTGCAACGACTGGCTCAACGCTTCGCTCTGCTGCACAAACCCATCCGTCATCATCTTCAGCCGACTGTGCGCATTGACGTTTTCTTCCGACACATCAACCGTGGCAATCTCCTTGATGATCGCATAACCACTGTCCAGCCCCCCTTGCACCCGGCTGGTCTGGCTGCGCAGGTCCATCGAGAGCTCGTTCACAGAGACGGCAAGCTGGCGGACCTCATCGGCGACAACAGCAAACCCTTTGCCAGCCTCACCAGCACGGGCGGCTTCAATCTTGGCATTCAGGGCCAGAAGGTTCGTCTGCTTGTTGATGCGTTCAATTTCATTGATGCTTTCCTGCATCGCTTCAAGCACCTTGAAGATGTCATCCAGCGTGTAGGAAATCTTCATCCCGCGGGAAGACAGGAAGACCACCTTCTTGAAGAAGTCTTCCATCGTGTTCTTCAGATCGCTGGCGATCCGCTCGGTCGGGATTTTCTCACCGTCCACCTCGACGTTTTGAACATCCTGCGCCATCTGCTGTGACACGCCGGTCTGTTCGCGCGACGCTGCCGCGAGATCCCGAAAACGATCGGTTAGCGCGGTTGTACTGCGCTCGACGTAATCTGAGACGTCCATGATTTCGGAGATAAGAAAGCGCAGAGCCTTGTCCTGAACCTTGTCCAGTTCGGTCAGCCGCACGAGAGGATCCTTGGGAAACTCTCCGCCACCCACAGGCTCTGAGGGAGCGGCGTCCTCCGCTTCAACCTCTGGCTCCATCTCCGTCGATGTGACGTCGTTCACCTGATCTCCGGTTTCGTCATGATCGAGATACTGTGCATCAGCTTCGGCTTCATCGAAGTCCCGTGTCAGATCGTCTTCGACCTGAACATCTGCTCTCATCGACATGTCTGCTTGCCCACTCATTACTTTTGCAAAGCCCCTTGCACTCACCCTTGATCGACGATCCGACGTGCACCACTCATGAGGGCGCATGGATATGACAGCTCATTGCCAATCGTCAGATACGAATGGCCTGTTTGCCCCCTTTGGAGCATGTTTCGAGAATCTTCTGCGGGAACCGGCCCAATGACACCTGTTCCTGAACTGCGCCCAATTCAAAAGCCGCGCGTGGCATTCCATAGACAATGGAAGAGGCCTCGTCCTTAGCCAAGTGTCGCCCCCCTTTTTCGCGGATTGCCCGAAGCCCTTCGGCTCCATCACGCCCCATGCCGGTGAGAAGCACACCTATTGCGTTTACGCCCACATTATGCGCGACAGAGTTGAACAGGACGTCAACGGAGGGACAATGCCCGCTGACGGGTTGACTTCCCGCCACACGGCAAATGTAATTTGCACCTGAGCGCTCGACGGTCATGTGCCGGTCTCCTGGTGCCAGATAGACATGCCCCGGCATCAGCCGCTCGCCCCCTTGCGCTTCCTGAACACGCATTGCGCAACAGGCATCAAGCCGCGCGGCGAATTTGGCCGTGAAGCCCACCGGCATATGCTGCGCCATGGCGATGGCAGGGCAGTCGCCCGGCAGCGCCCGCAAAATCTGGGTAATCGCGTCCACACCGCCAGTTGATGCGCCAATGCAGATGATTTTCTCCGTTGTCCTGTACTGGATGCTTGAATTTCCAGCCGGTACATTCGGCGCTGCCGGTGCCTTGTTTCTCTGATAGACCTTGCTCATGGCGGCCGCCTTGACCTTGGAAATGATTTCGGCCCGCATTCCTGAGAAGCTTTCCTTCAGGTCGGCCATGGGCTTGGCAACAATCTCCACCGCTCCCAACTCCATCGCCCGAAAGGCCACTTCGGCCCCTTTCTGCGTCAGGGACGACACCATGACCACAGGCATGGGCCGCAAGGTCATGATCTTGTCGAGAAAGTTCAGCCCATCCATGCGTGGCATCTCCACATCAAGCGTAATGACATCCGGATTGAGCTCCTTGATCATCTTACGCGCGAACATCGGATCCGAGGCCGCGCCGACAACATCGATCTGTCCATCCGACGCCAGCATGTCCGTCAGAAGCTGGCGAACGAGTGCGCTGTCGTCGACGATAAGAACCTTGATCCTGCGGTGCATGGCCTCTTCCCTTGCAATTTCTCAAAACAGCTCGACAGAGCCACCCTCATCATCCGGCTTGGCAATCTGGTCGGCATAGGCGCGTTCTGCCAGCTTGATGCGTTGGCTTGCTTCGGTGCGGATATAAATCTGATGCACAACGCCCGTTTTCGGGTGGTAGTGGATGCGACGCGGGTGATTTCCGCCCAGATCATTGGCGCGCAGTTTCAGACCTTCTTCCTGCAAGTACCGCAGGATGAACTCACAGTTGCGCTTGCCGACCTGCATGCCGGAATGAAACCCCAGATCAGAGCCGCCAAACACCTTCACTTCAAGCTGGCTGCGCGGGCACAGACTGCTGCGCATGATCATGTTGATCAGCGCTTCCATGGCGTAGTTGCCATAGCGCAGAGAGGCATCGACAGGGTCATTCGGCTGAAGGCGGGCTTCCGGCAACATGAAATGGTTCATGCCACCAAACCCCGTCACAGGATCGCGGATGCAAGCCGAGACGCAGGACCCCAGAACGGTGACCAGGATCGAGTCATCATTCGCTGACGTACATGCCTCTCCCGGCAAGACACGGATATTGTCAGTCGAATACCCCATTGGCGTACGCGGAACCGGCATCTGGACAGAACACCCTGCTGGTGCGGCCATTGGAGATGTGCTCAATGCCACCATCACTCGCCTACCTTTTGATAGATTGTCTTGCCCATGGAAACAAAGAGGCCTCGCTGATCGAGGTAGCTTTCCGAATGGCCGATGTAGAGAAATCCGGAGGGAGCGAGGCAGTCGTAGAAACGCTGGAACAAGCGCTCCTTCGTCGGATTGTCGAAATAGATCATGACATTCCGACAGAAGATGACATCGAACCGGCCACGCATTGGCCAGCCTTCCATCAGATTCAACTGCTTGAACGTGATCTGACGTTTGAGTTCTTCACGCATCTCGACTGTATCTGCGCCATGTTTGCGATACCAGCGAGTCCGGTTTTGGGCAGCGAAATCCTCGACATCCTTCAAAGGATAGACCCCGTCGCGTCCCTTACGCACCATTGAGGTATCGAGGTCTGTTGCCAGAATGCGCAGATCAAGGTCCTTGGTGACGAGGCAAGCATTCGGCCACGGTCATCGCCATGGAATACGGCTCTTCGCCCGAAGAGCACCCTGCCGACCACAGACGCACGCGTGTGTTGCGTGGCGCACTGTGGAACAGGCGGCGCAGCGTCTGGCTCAGATGCTCAAAATGATGTTCCTCACGAAAGAAGCGCGTCAGGTTTGTGGTGATCGCGTTGATCAACAAGCCTACTTCCGCTTCGATCTCCGGCCCGCGACCTTCCAGCCGTTTGCAATAGTCTTCAAAATTGTCGAGGCCCAGTTCGCGCAGACGTCGCGCCAACCGGGAATAGACCATGTTCTGCTTGTGATCCGCCAGAACAATGCCAGCCCGTTCGTAAACGAGTTTGGCGAGATAGGAGAACTCCTTCTTCTTGAAGTGAAACTCCCGCTCCGGCTTGTGATGCAACTCTGCTAACATTCCTCAACTTTCTACAAGAGATGGTTCCCGCGCCGCCGGAAAGACGACGGCGCGGGACCAAAGGAAGCAGATCAGAACTCTTTCCAGTCATCATCATGATGGAAGGCATTGGAGAGATTTTCCTGCAAGGCAACCGCGCCGCGCGGCGCTGGTGCTGCGGCATATCCGCCGCCGCTGCGTCCCCCGACTGCTGCCACCTTGGGCCGTTGATACTCTGCCGCGCGGACCGATGAACGCGGCTCGGCCTGTCGTGCGGTGGTCGCATCGATCTTGAAGAATGCCATCCGTGTCGTCATGTTTTCAGCACTGGCTTTGCAGCATCCGGCACGCTGCCGCATTTTCCTCGACCAGCGAAGAGTTCTGCTGCGTCATCTGATCCATCTGGCTGACGGCACGGTTGATTTCTTCAACACCGGTAGCCTGCTGACGGCTGGCAGCCGCAATCTCAGAGACAATATCCGCGACGCGCTTCACGGAGCTAACGATGTCTGCCAGCGTTTCGCCCGTGTTGTTGACGAGTTCGACGCCATCCGTCACCTGCGATCCGCTCTCGACGATCAGCTCCTTGATGTCCTTGGCCGCTTCCGATGATCTTTGTGCCTAGGGAGCGCACTTCAGATGCGACAACCGCAAAACCCTTGCCAGCATCACCTGCCCGGGCGGCTTCCACTGCCGCATTCAGGGCCAGAAGGTTGGTCTGGAAGGCAATTTCATCAATAACCCCGATGATATCGGAGATCTTCTGCGACGAAGATTCGATGCGTCCCATGGCTTGCACCGCACGGGAGACAACGCTGCCCCCTTCGCTGGCCACCTGATTGGCGCTGGCGACAAGCTGGTCTGCCTGTTGGGCGTTCTCTGCATTTTGGCGAATCGTCGCCGCCATCTCTTCCATCGAAGCGGAGGTTTCTTCCAGATTGGAGGCCTGCTGCTCGGTCCGCTGTGACAAGTCGGTGGTTCCCGACGTGATCTCAGCCGATGCGTTGCTGACTTCCCTCGCACCGGAGGCAACTTCGCCGACAATATCCGACAGACGCTCCGCCGTCTCGTTCAGGCTGGTTTTCAGGTCATTGAACATGCCCGAATAATCGGTGGTGATGCGCACCGAAAGGTCCCCCTGCGACAGGCGGGTCAGATTGCTACTGACTTCATCCAGCGCATTGGCAGTCGTGGCGCAGAGCGTGTTCATGGATCTCGCTCAGCCGAAGCATGAAGCCGGATTTTCCTTCCAGCGGCAGGGATGCGCGCAAGTTACCGCTGGACGCCTCGGTCACCAGATCAGCGATCTCGCGCTCGATGCGACGCTCTTCGGTATTGTCGACCCATTCCAGAACCGTGCCGAGGTATTCTCCCTGATCGTTCATCACCGGATTGGCGACGAGACCAAACTCACGTCCGCCGATATGAAGTGTCGTCGCGTAGGTGGAAGAAAGTTGTTCAAGAACAGCGCGCTGCTGCGATGGATCCTTGATCAGACTGTCGACGCGCGCGCCAAGCAGTCGGCCCGGATTGAACCCTGGCAACTCCTTGCGCATGTCGCCTTCCGCGGCTTCCAGCATTTGCAGCATGGCGTCATTCAGGTAGGAGATTTCGCCCTGACGGTTCGCCAGCACAACGCAAGTGGAACAATTATCAAGGGCGACCTTGATCCGGGTGCTGACGACCAAGGCATCATCGGATTTGACGGCAGCCTGTCGGAAGCCTTCCAGTTCGCGAGCCAGATCGCCGATTTCATCTCCAACCGTCAGATAGGGCACTTCAGCATTGAGGTTGCCATGTGCCACATCTGTCGTCACATCGGAGATGATCTTCAACCGCTTGGCGACGCCATTGCGGATCATCATTGCGAAGAAGATCGAGATCGCCAGAGCAACAATGGCGGCTCCCATATTGACGTAGAGCGATGTGGTGGTAACAGCTTCGCCAGCATGTGCCGCGTTTTCAGAATCTGCCGTAAACTGATCGAACAGCTGTTTGAAATCCGTTTCGATCGCGTCATTCAAGGTGATGAAGTCGCCATCCAGTGTGCTGCGCAACTCCTCGCTCAACTTTGCTGCCTGCGTGTAGTCGGCAAAGTGGGCAGACAGCTGACCGGCGACTGACGCCGCCATTCCCGATACATTGGAGTTATCCGACGAGGATAGGCTGGAGAGCAGGACTTCAGCCTTCGCGTAAGCCTGTACTGGCCTTTTCCAGCATGGATTCGTCCAGATTGGCCAAGAGCTTGGCTGACAATTGCTCCCCAGTGAAGAAGTGATCTTTCAGCGCTCGCACCTGCGCGGCATCTGTCGTTGCCGCGTCATAGCGAGTTGCCTGATCAAGACCATCAAGGGCTTGCCACAACTTGCCATCAGCTTCAGGCAAGGTCTTGGTGATCAGGGCGCGCTGCGCCTGTTTGGTTTTACGCGCCTCCTCAAAGCGCGTATGAAACGCGCTGATATTGTTGCCCAGACTGGTGAGCGGCGGAGTGTAGCGGCTTGGCGCTTCCGCCTTGATCTTTTCGACAGCGGTGTCGATACCGATCAAGCGGGTTTCAATCTTGCGTCCGTCGGTGCTACGCGGATCCAGCAAATATTCACGAACATCCGTCACGAAATGCAGATAGTCCTGATCCAGATGTGCCACTTCGACTTCCGTTTCTGCAGCCGTCTTCATTCGGTTGAAGGCCGTTGAGGAACGCGAATAATTGTAATAGGCCAGCGCACCGACCACCAACATCGTGACGATGAGCAAGACCGATACGGCACTCACCTTGGTCGAGATGGTCATGCCACCCGCCCGTGGCGCCATTCCTTCAATCTTGGAATCATTCGATTTCATCTGGGTCTCCTGTCCGTGTCACCTTCTGTGCCGGAACGTCAAAAGTGTTTCAGAGCTTGGCTTGAAAGAGTTGAGTAAGGGCGAGAACGACGACCATGCCGTGGTCAGCGCTGATGATGCCCGACAGATAGTCCTCGCCGGGGATCCGATCCCCTTCGGGCACGCCCTTGATCTCACCGGGCTCGACGGTCAGGATATCCGAGACCGCATCAACCAGAATGCCGAACGTTCGCTCGGCGACATTGACGATGATGACGACATGCATCGGCGTCGTTTGGGTCATTCCAAGTCCGAACCGGCTGCGCAAATCCAGAATCGGAACGATTGCGCCGCGCAAGTTCAAGACCCCCAGCACATGCGCCGGTTGATTGGGCAAGGGGGTCGTATCCGTCCAGCCCTTGATCTCCCGAACGGACATGATGTCGATGGCGTATTCGTCTTCCCCCAGACGAAAGCTGATGAACTGGCACATGGTTGGCGAGTTCACGACCCTTCCCCCATCGTCTGCATGGTGCATGGGCGGCCTAGGATCCGCCGAAGAAGACATGGTGCTTGTCTGCATTGTCAGGACCTCTGATCTTTCACTCGGCTGCAACGATGGATGGAAGGTCTGTCGCCTGCGCCTGCAGTCGACGCAAAGGCGTCGGGCTTTTCATGCCCGATAGCTGTTCAATATCCAGGATCAACGCGACCTTGCCATTGCCCAGGATGGTTGCGCCTGAAATGCCCGGGATAGGGTCGAAATTGTCGTTCAGGCTCTTGATGACGATTTGTTGCTGGCCAATCAGTTCGTCGACAACAATGCCAACCCGCTCTCCCCCGGCAACATCCACCAGCACAACCAGGCCTTTCGCCGGGTCCTTGACCGCATCACCGACGTGAAACAGGTCGGACAGATGGACAATGCGGATGAATTCGCCGCGGATGTTGACGAGTTGCGTGTGGTCATCGAGAAAGCGTAGCTGTTTGCGTTCTGGTCGCAGACTTTCGACGATGCTGGTGATTGGCAAAATGTAGCGCTGCGAACCGACAGCAACGATCATCCCGTCAAGAACTGCCAGCGTCAGCGGGATCAGCAGATTGAATTTTGTGCCGCGCCCCGGTTCCGATTGGATCTGGATCCGTCCGCCCAGGCTGACAATGTTTCTCCGCACCACATCCATGCCGACGCCGCGCCCGGAGATATCCGTGACTGCATCTGCCGTGGAGAAACCAGGCGCAAAGATCAGGTCGTCAATCTCCTGATCGCTCAAGCTTGCACCTGATGGCACAATGCCCTTCTCAAGCGCTTTGGCGAGCACCTTCTTGCGGTTCACGCCAGCCCCGTCGTCACTAATAGAAATGACGATATTGCCACCAAGGTTCGCCGCCGAAAGATCAATCGTTCCCATTTCGGACTTGCCCGCCTTAAGCCGGTCCTCCGGTTTCTCAAGCCCATGATCAATGGAATTGCGGATCATATGCGTCAGCGGATCGGCCAGCTCTTCAATGATCGTCTTGTCGACCTCGGTCTGCTCTCCCGACATGCGTAAATTGATTTTCTTGCCCAGCTTGGCGGACAGATCACGCACAAGCCGTGGCATGCGGGTAAAAACGGACTTCACAGGCTGCATCCGAATGGCCATGACGCATTCCTGCAACTCGCGAGTCAGGGATGCGAGTCCTTCCATGCCCGTCACCGGCGCGTGTTCTGCAGTGTTGCCGATTTCCGCCAACTCTTGCGCCAGCATGGCCTGGGTGATCACCAATTCACCGACTGTATTGACCAACCGGTCGATGCGCGTCAGTTCGACACGGATTGAGGAGGCTGCTGCGGGCTTGGCTTTTGGCGCAGTAACGGCCTTGAGATCCGATGCCTCCAATGCAGACCCGACGGGCGCGGGGCCAGTGTTTGGTCCCGCGGCACTCACTGCTGGTCCAGTGAGTGTCCCGCAAAGACGGTGGCATCACCTCGCCCTCCAGGTCTGCTGCAACCTCCGGCACAGAGGGTTTCGCATCTGTCACTGGCTCTATGACGATCTCGCATTCATCGTCGACAAACTCGAACACCTCTTCGACCCGGTCCCGCGTGCAGTCGCCTTTCAAAAGGAAAGTCCACGTGAAATAAGCCACTTCCGGATCCATGCTGCGCACCGCAGGCAGAAGCTCGGTGTGGCAGGTGGCCTGCAAGTCGCCAAGTCCGCGCATCTCCCGGATAAGCAGCAAAGGCTCGGTCGCATTCTTGAAAAGATCGGAATTGGGCTTTAGACGGATCTTCCAGATGTTTTCCGATGAAACGGGATCACCAGCGTCACTCCTGACAGTCTGATCGACCGCCGGAACCGGGTTCTTCTCAGTGTTACTTTCAAGGCCGAGCAAATCCTTGATCTGCAACAGCACGTCGTCGCCGAATGTTTCTGAGACCTCGCGTCCTTCTTGCGCGGCAGTCACCAGTTCAGCCAGGACGTCTCCACCTCGGATCAGAACATCCGAGACCGCCTGCGTCTGCTCGATATCGCCGTCGCGCATCTTGTCCAGCAAGGCTTCATAGGCGTGTGTGAATTTGACGAGTTCAGTGAAGCCAAATGCGCCTGCGCCAGCCTTGATCGAGTGAGCCGCGCGGAAGACTGCATTGAGACCTTCACTGTCCAGCGGCTCGTCTTGCAACTGGGTCAGATGTACCTCGAGATCGGCAAGGATCTCGTTGCATTCTTCAAAAAAGGTCACCTTGAAGCGGTCGAAATCCGATCCAGAGGATGTGTCACTGCTCATGCTTGCAATCCATCTTGTTCGACGTGTTCAGGGCAGAGCGGTCAGGGGCAGACCTTGTTGACAACCGAAAGTAATTTTTCAGGAACGAAGGGCTTGACGATCCAACCAGTCGCCCCGGCGGCCTTGCCGCTGGCTTTTTTGTCGTCGCCACCTTCTGTGGTGAGGATCAGGATGGGCGTCGACTTGAACTCAGGCTTGGCGCGCAGTTCCCGAACCAGCGTGACACCATCCATGTTCGGCATGTTGATGTCCGTAATGACAACGTCGACCGTCTGTCCCTTGACGACAGACAGCGCATGCACGCCATCCTCAGCCTCCAGAACCTCGAAGCCAGCCCCCTTCAAGGTAAAAGCCACCATGTCTCGCATGGTCTTGCTGTCATCAACGGTCAATGCACGTTTGGCCATTTTTACGCATCCCAACTTTGAACACAGGCTTCCAATCCCAGATCGGTAAAGCCCTGGCGAAAATTCTCGGACATGCTGGTAAATCGGATCTGGCGATTGTCGCTTTCCAGATCATGGGAGAGAGCGACCAAAATTTGCGCGACCGCTGTTCCCAACCGGTCCACCTGGCTCGCATCAATCACCACTTCATCCGCAGCAAGCCGTTCGATCAGAGCTGGATGCAGCTTGGATGCAGCAGACAAGTCGCAAATATCCGGAAGTAAAAAAAATTCCTGATCTGTATTTTTTACAATGTCGCTTTTTTTCATTTGTTCAGATCCAAATCATCCATCACAAATCACAAGAAGCACTCAAGCTTTAATCTGATCTAATGTTTGAATCTGAAATTGTTAACAATTGCTAAACGAACAAATTTCAAGGCCTCGAAAGATTTTATTATCAGTATAAAATACTTTTTAGAATCACAGGCTTAAAGAACTAATAGGTGTTTTCAGTTATTTTTTTCAGAAAAGAATTTATAATTACATTCATTATGAAAGTAAAAATGCATATTATTATCTTATTAACACTTGAGATCAATGAAAACCAATTTAACACGACTGCAAAAATGCAAAATCATTAGCGGATATAACAATATCAAGGAGAGTCTTCGTGCAAAACGGACTCGCCAGCTTTAACAGGGTGCAGAATCAAGCGAAGTATTTTGAAGGCCTATATCTTGCTGCGCTGAACAGGCCTGCTTCAGCCAAACGCAACGCCACTCGCGCTCAATTTGATTCTCTATCCTACACAGCAGGACCTGCACCCGCTCAATGGATGGAGCCAACACCAGGGGCCCTCTCAAGAGGCTCACACTCAAAAGCGTTGGGCGTAGGTGTCGGAGGACACGCGACAGGCCAGCAGTGTGAAGCCGTCACGGGACAAAGCGGCGTGCGCTTCCTCTCGCAGAGTTGCCTCGTCCTCGATCCAGACGCCGTGTCCACCATAAGCACGCGCCACTGCGGGGAAATCAGTTACCTCAAAACGCACACCGAGTTTCGGCAAATTGAGGGCTTGTTGCTTCATTTCAATCAACGACAGGGACTGGTCCACCACCACACAGATAATGACAGGAAGCCCAAGATCGCGAAGGGTTGAAAGTTCGCCCAAACACATCTCAAGGCCTGCATCGCCGACAAAAGCGATGACCGGGGCAGCCGTCGTCCCGACAAGTGCATATCCCATTGCCAACGGCAGAGCACACCCCATGGTGCATAACGCCGAAGACTGCAACAGCCCACGCGGCGCAGCACATGCCCATATCTGGGACAACAGAATACGATGCGCGCCGCTGTCAGCTGTGGCAATTGTCTCCTGCGGCAACACCTCACGCAGGACATGGAAACAGGTCGCCGCGCCCCAAGCCTCGTCGCCTCTTGCGAAGGCAGCCGACAACGCTAGCCGTGTGTCTGCCGGCTCTCTCTCAGGCCAGGACGCAAGATCTGGTGAACGGGCTTGAAACAAATGCTCCAGCACCGGAGCCACATGGCTGCGCAGGGAGATACGTGCCGAATGCATCCCATGGGTCCGTAGCACCGGCGCAATATCAATCACCGGCGCATCATCTGGCCAAGGATTACGCCAATTGGCGCGCATTTCGATCGGATCATAGCCCAACAGCAATATACAATCGCTTTGCTGGATGAGTGGCAGCAAGGCAGCATCCGCCTTGGGAGACAACCCTGCCCCGCCCAGCGCCAACGGATCCGTTTCGTCAACCATACCCTTGGCCTTGTAGGTGGTCACCAATGGCACTGAAAAACGATAGCAAAACGCCGTCAGCTCCTTGGCACACGCTTCATTGAGCGCATCAACGCCCATGATAGCGATGGGTCGCTGTGCCTTGGCAAACAGCGCGCAAGCCTCGGCAAGGCCCACATCTCCTGGCTGCCGGCGCCAGCCGAGCTGCCCCGGAGGTTGACCTCTGCCGCCAGGCTTTCACCCGTCTCACTCTCCGCCACACGGATCGGTACATCAATGTGGACAGGCCCCGGCTGCCCATCCAGCGCCAGCGCTATGGCCTTGTCCATCATGACATCCAGCGCCCCCAGCCGCGCTGAAAAGCTCGCCTTGACGATGGGACGCAAGAGTTGCTGGTGATCAAAGACCTGATGCGTATAGGTCTCTGCGTCACCGGTCTCAATACAACCGGTCAGAAAGATCAGCGGCACCCGATCCTGCCATGCGTTGGCAACCACATTAACGGCGTTGGCAACACCGGGACCAAGCGTTGACAGGAGAACACCCGGCGCACCATTGGCATGCCAGCCGCCTTCCGCCATGAAGCCTCCGGCATTTTCATGTTTCACCAACACAAAGCGCAGGCCAGCCTTGTCCAGCCCATCCATGAGCGCCAAAACTTCGCCGCCTGTAATTCCGAATGCGTGACGACATCCCGCAGCGTGCAGCTTGGCAGCAATAATATCGGCTCCACGTGTCATCGTGTCGATGTCTCCCCGGTCAAATTGGCTTTTGTCTCAAGATCATTGGCAGCGTCGCTCTCCTGCGGTCCCGGTGACGCGTCTCCCGGATCAAGCACGCCCTCGTCGATCAAGGCCCGCACATCGGCGTCACTTAACCCCAAGCGTGCCCGCAAAATGTCATAGCCATGCTCACCACGCCTCGGCGGGGCCTGACGATAGCTGACTGGCGTGCGGCTCATCTTGATTGGCGACCCAATCAAATCCACCATGCCCGCCTGCGTATGCGACATCGAGATGCGCATGCCGCGCTGGACCACCTGCGGATCAGCAAAGACCGCTGCGAGATCATTGACCGGACCACACGGCACACCAACAGCTTCCAGTGCCGAAATCCACTCGGACGCAGAGCGCTCGATGGTCAGCCGTCGGATCAGAGGCACCAACTCCTGCCGATTGCGCACGCGGTCGGCATTGCGCGCAAAACGAATGTCATCCGCAAGAGGCAGAGCCCCGGCAACCGCGCAGAACTTTCGGAATTGGTCGTCATTGCCAACGGCCAGCACAAACGACATATCGCTTGCCGGGAACGTTTCATAAGGCACAATCGTTGGATGGCCATTGCCGCGCCGAGGCGGCACCTCGCCCGAAACCAGATAGCCTACACCCTGATTGATCAACCACGACACTTGCGCATCAAACAGCGAGATATCGATATGCTGACCCTCGCCCGTCTCGTTGCGGTGGTTCAACGCTGCAAGAATGGCGATGGTCGCATACATGCCGCACATGACATCGGCGATGCCCACTCCAACCTTGGTTTCCGAACCGCCTTCCTCATCCGCAAAGCCAGTCAGCGACATGATACCGCCCATGGCCTGAATGAGGAAATCATAGCCTGCTCGCGAAGCATACGGCCCTGTCTGGCCAAACCCGGTGATCGAACAATAAATCAGTCCCGGATTGTCCTGACGTAAAGTGTCGTAGTCGAGACCACGCCGCTTCAGATCACCAACTTTGAAATTCTCCACCAGGATGTCGGATCCTGTGGCGAGTTGACGGATGATGTCCTGACCGCGCGGCTGGGTCAGATCAACGGCAAGCGACGACTTGTTCCGGTTGGCCGACAGATAGTAAGCGCTCTCCGTCGTATCCTGACCACCTTTGTCCTTCAAAAAGGCGGCCCCCAACTGCGGGTGTCATCCCCGCGCTTGGGCCGTTCGATCTTGATGACATCAGCCCCAAGATCGCCCAACACCTGTGTCGCAGTCGGCCCGGCAAGGATCCGGGACAAGTCCAGCACTTTAAGGCCAGACAAAGCTCCACGCACATCAAAGGTTTCAGACACCACCACACTCCCCTTGTTGCGCTTCACAAGAACGGCTCAAGGCGCATATGGTCAAGCGTGGCTCGGCCCTTCGCGGCGTTTCAGCGCAGTTATCAAGGTCAATTTCCAGTCACCCGGAACAATCCGGCACACTGCCTGTTATCGGGCAGGCAATGCCCACCCCTTTTGCCTGGACAGATCCAGCCAGCTTGTCGCCAGCCAGCCCAGACGCTGCTCATGGCCACCCTCATGCAAGCAAAACTCAAGCAGGCCATTTTTCGGCGTCCAGCGACGGCACTTCAAACCAACCATCTCAAAACGCTTTGGCTTTGTCGAGAGAAGACCAAGCTGGCGACGCCATACATCCAGTGCTGTCGAAGACATCTGCCTGTCGATACTTGCCCCCCATCAACGGACGCCCTGCCAAAGGGACCACATGATCATTCGTACCGTGAAGATGATACAAATAGGGCGCGCCCGGCGCACAGGACTTGGGAACAGGCACCCAGAAAGCCCCTGAGATTGCTGCAAACCCGGCAAAGCCGGTTGGTGTTTTACAAGCCTGATACCAGACCATGAACGCCCCGGAAGAAAAGCCCCCCAGCAGCGTATGACCGGCAGGCACATGGAACCGCGCTTCCACCTGACTGCGGATCTTCGCAAAGAAAGCGCCTTCGTCACGTTGATGACGCGGTGCTGCAGGAAACGACCAATCGCCCCCCAGCCCCTGAGGCGCAACCATGACAACGTTGAGCTGCTTCGAAAGCGCCTGTAACGCGGTATTGTCGATGATTGAACGCGCTTTACCACCATGTCCGTGAAGGAAAATGATCATGCCGGACGGGCGTAAAACCTCAGGAGCGTTATAGACATAGTAATCTCCCTCCTTCACCGTGCAGGGAACATCTTGAAAACAGGCAGTCGGAATGGGAGCCGCCTCCGTCTTTGTGGTGAGTGCCTGTAAAGAAAGGGCCGCAAAGGCGAGAGAAAAAACGCCACACATTAAAATACGCAACAAGCCCATTACAACCTCCATCTGCGAAATAGAAAGTATAACCTAATTAAAAATACTATGAATACTGAAAATTGCACCGTAAGGATATTTTAAATATTTTTATCGGATAAATCATAGAAGAAAAGACTTCGGGACGGCATCAAAAATGCAGATCGTCAGAACACCAAGACCAGCAAAAGAGCTTCATCAAAAGCCCTCACAATCCCTGCTGTCACAGGCAATGGAAGAACTGGGATCTGGCCTTGTTGTTATCCGCAACGGTTTGGTGATCAGCGCCAGCGACCACGCCTTGCGATTGCTGCACATCGCGGTCGATGACCTTATCCTGCCCAAAAGCACCTCCTCTTTCTTACGATTTCTCGGCCAGCGCGGACTTGTTGATTTCAACGATTCAACGTTGTTTACGGATGCTTTGACGCGGTTGAAGGTATCCGGCGCCGCTGTCGAGTTTTTCCTGCCATTGAGTGATACCCGCAAACTGCATGTGCGCGCATTCCATCATGATGCTCAAGATATTGCCCTCATTCTGCGTGAGGACACGCGTTTTCAGACTGCCAACAGCTCCGCCCATCGCGATGACCAGGAAGTGACCGCAGAGCGACAGGAGCTCGATGCAGCGCGACAAAACGAGCTTGAGCTGCAAGCAGTCCTCTCGCACATCGACCATGCGGTCATGTTCATGGACGAGAACCTGCGAATCAAGCTGATCAATGATCGTCTGCTTGAATTCTACAAGATGAGCCGTGAGGAACTTGCGACCAAGGAGACTCTGCGGGACATGCTGACACATGCTCGTGGTGTTGGGATCATCGGCAGCGACATGTCCGAGGCGGATTGGGAGGCCTTCGTCACCGAGCGCGAAGACATGGCCCGCGCCGGCGGGGTCATGAACAAGGAATATGACACGCTCGATGGGCGGACGATGCTCTATTCGAACGTCAAGGTCGGTCGCGGCCGCATGACCACCTATTACGACATCACGCATTTCAAACGTCAGCAAGATCAACTCGAACAAGCCCTCGAAACTGCAAAGCTGTCTGAACTCATTCTTGATGAACTGGCGATGCCGGTGAACGTCAAAGACGCCAATCTGCGCTACGTGATGGCAAATCAGGCTTATCTGTCGTCGTTTGGCAAAGACGCCCCGTCCTCCATCGTTGGCGCAAAAGTGGCCGACTATCTACCGGAAGACTACGCCAAGCTCGTTGAACACTCCGACCTTGTCGCCTTCCAAAGTGACACATGGCAGGAAGACGAAACCATTTTCAGAACTCCTGACGGCGCAGTCAAGGAGGCCATGATCCGCAAGGGGACTGTACATCCGACGCCCGAAACCCATTATCTGGTCACTCTGTTTCAGGATGTTTCGTCGCTGAAGGAGAAGGAAAAAGAGCTACAACAAGCGCTGGATCGTGCCGAACTTTCCGAAATTCTGCTCGATCAGGTCCCTCATCCGGTTTCTGCCAAAAACGAAGATCTCGAGTATGTCGTGGTCAACGAGGCCCTGTGCCAGTGCCATCGGTGTTTCCAAGGAGGACCTGATCGGCCACCGCGCTTCAAGCCATTTGCCTGCAGATCTCGCCAACACCCTTGACGCATATGATCGACAAGTTCTTGAAAACGGTGAGACCTTGCGCTTCGAGGAAGCTCCACTGAAAGGCGGCCCGGATGAAGTCGGGCTGGTCATCAAATCTATCGCCTATACCGACAGACATGAGAAATATCTCCTGACGGTGACCACAGACGTCTCGGATCTCAAGGCCCGCGAACGCGACCTCGAACAGGCGCGCAAGCGCACAGAAGAACGCAACGAAATCCTCAAGCAGACCAAGCAGCAGGTCGAGTTCGAAAGCCTTCATGATCCGCTGACTGGCCTGGCCAATCGCCGCTATCTCGACAAGTGGCTGGACGCCTGGTCCAGCAAGGGCGATCGCCAGCAGGTCGCGATCCTGCAAATCGATCTGGACCGCTTCAAAGCCATCAACGACACGCTGGGTCATGCCGCAGGGGACTACACCCTGCGCCATGTTGCGAGCTGTCTGAAGGCTGTCTGCAACGAGGATGACTTTCTCTCGCGAATTGGTGGCGACGAATTTGTGATCTTGCGCGAAGGGGCGGCGGGGCCCACTGAGCTGGCAGACTTGGCGAACAAGATCATCGACCTTGTCAGCGAGCCGATCACTTATAACAATGACGTGTGTCGCGTTGGGGCCAGTGTCGGGATTGATGTGACCTCCCCCGACCGGGTGCAAGGCGATGATTCCCTGACCATGGCCGCACGCCTTGCCATGAATGCTGATATTGCGCTCTACCATGCCAAGCGTGAAGGCCGTGGCCGCTTTGCCTTTTTTGCAGAAGAACTGCAAGGCGCGATGGAGGCCAGCCGCCGTATCTCCGATGATCTGCTCGGAGCACTGGACAACTGCGAGTTTTTCCCGACCTATCAGCCACAATTTGACGCTCAGACCTTGCGTTTCATCGGCGTTGAAGCGCTTGCCCGCTGGCAACACCCCTACTTGGGCGAACTGACCCCTGACGCCTTTCTGGATGAAGCGCAGAGCCTCGGCATCACCGACCGCATCGACCATGTCATTTTGGAGGCCGCTCTTCGGGACATGAAGGATTGGGACGAAACCGCGGATATAAAACCCCGCTTGTCCGTCAATCTGTCGGCGCAGCATCTGCTCAATCCATCACTCGTCAGCTTTCTCAAGGAACAGGATATTCCGCGCAACCGGCTGGGTTTTGAGATCAACGCAACGCAGGATCTGGACTGGGAAAGCAAGCGCCTCATCGATTTGACGCATGCCATTTCCGACATGGGCATCGACATTGAGATCGATAATTTCGGCACCAGTCAGGCGTCACTGCTGGGCATGTGGATTGTCGAACCACGTCGTCTGAAGGTCACTCGCGCCATGGTTCTGCCTGCCACCGAATCCGAGCCACGCCTCAACCTGTTGCGGGCAGTGATAGACTGGGGCCGTTCGATGAAACTGGACATTGTCGCCGAAGGCGCGGAAACGCCGCAGCATGTGGAACTGCTCCAGTCCTTGGGCTGTAATATCCTTCAGGGGTTTGCCCTTGCGCCACCACTGAAGCACCATCAGTTGATGAGCGCGGCCCTCAACGGCTGGGACTTTTCCCATGGTCTCGAAAATGAACCGCTGAAACGCGTCGCGCACACGCAAAATGCTCCTCAGCTCCATTCCCCTTCCGTGGGAATGTTGAGCGTGCGTCCGCAGTGCTTGCAGTGCACTGCATCCGGATCGTGCCGCTTCAGCCCGCAATCGGGACAGGGCACCAAAACCTTGGTTGGGCGGAATATCGCCTGCACAAGACGTAAGAACAGGGCGACCCCGAAAATCATGATCAGAACAGCCAACAGCCGACCAAGCGCATCATGCATGATGATGTCGCCGAAGCCTGTTGTCGTCAGGGTCGTAACCGTGAAATACAACGCATCCAGATAAGTATTGATCTGCTCGTTCTGGTGATGTTCGAGTACGAAAACCAGCGCCGTGACAACAAAGATGAACACAAACAGATTAAGCGCGGACTGGACGATTTCCTCGTTGCCACGAAACCATGAAGAGGCCCCGCGCAATTCAGTCAACACACGATAGCTGCGCATCAGCCGCAGCGTTCTGAGCACACGCAAGAAAGCCAGATTGCCGATAAAAATCGGACTCAGCAGCGACGCAATGACGATCAGATCAATGATGGTTGTCGAGGTGCGCAATTCCTTCATGGGTTTGGATGCGGCAAACAATCTGGCGCTACAATCAATCAGCATGATCACCGCCAGAGTATAGTCAACCGAGCGATAAGCATGCGCCTCTGCCGACATGCTGGTGACGATGAAATAGATGATGGTCAGAAGATCGAAAACGATCAGAGATACACGCCACGTGCGTGAAGTCTGTGACCTGCCGTTATATAGCTCGCGCAGCGCCGCTCTCAGGCCCCGCATCATGTCTCCCAAACGCATCATGTCTCCTTTTTGGGCCGCAATCGCCGTGCTACGCGTGCGATCACGCATTCAAACAAGATCATGCTCATCACGCTCAGTAAACTGTTGAACCAGCGCAGATGTCACTCTCTCCAAAGAACTCATCGTGTTCTCTGCACATTTGCAAACAGGCCAATTTGTATTAGGCCAGAACACACATTTCATTTTCGGGAGACACCATGTCAGATTTCAGTGGCAAGACAGCCCTCATCACCGGCGCAAGCCGCGGCATCGGCGAAGCAACCGCGCGGGTACTGGCGAAGCTCGGAGCATCAGTCGTTCTCGCGGCCCGCAGCGAAGATGCCATCAAGACCATTGCTGAGGACATCCAAGCGGACGGTGGCAAGGCTTTGGCCATTGTCTGTGACGTGTCGGACAACGCCTCGGTCAAATCCGCGTTCGCCCGCGCCAAGGAGATGTTCGGCAGTCTTGATCTCCTCGTCAATAATGCCGGCGTTATTGATCCCATCAGCCTGCTTGAGGCATCTGATCCAGAGGCCTGGAGCAAGGCCATCGACATCAACGTCAAGGGCGTCTATTTCGCTATCCGTGCCGCGCTGCCGGATATGATCGCACGAGGCAGCGGCACCATCATCAACATCTCATCGGGGGCCGCCAGCAGTGCGCTGGAAGGCTGGAGCCACTATTGCGCCTCCAAGGCCGCAGTCTATGCGCTGACACAATGCACCGATGAAGAAACACGCGACAAAGGTGTGCGGGTGATCGGTCTCAGCCCCGGCACCGTCGCCACCCAAATGCAGGTCGACATCAAAGCATCGGGCATCAACCCCGTCAGCCAGCTCGATCCGTCCGTTCATATTCCGCCGGAATGGGTCGGGCGTGCCATTGCTCGTGCTCGCAACGCCTGCTGGCGACGCCTATCTGGGACAAGACTGTTCCCTGCGGGATGAAAGCGTTCGCAAGGCCATCGGCGTTCTTTGACATCCCGGCATGCAAAAGGGGCCGGACATATCCGACCCCTTTTCAAACGTCCTGCCATGACATCAACAGAAGGTCAGCCCATGCCGAGCTTCAGGCGCAAGCGAGTGCCCAGAACACTGCCGATAAAGGCGAAGACCAGCCACAACCAGCCATGAAGCGAACCAGACACCAGTCCGCCAAGATAGGCACCGATATTGCAGCCATATGCCAAGCGTGCGCCATAGCCCATCAACAGGCCGCCAACAACGGCCGTTACGACATCGCGCTGTGACAAACGCCAGACCGGCGCAAATTTGCCAGCCAATCCGGCGGCGGCCAAAGCCCCGAGAATGATGCCGAAGTTCATGACCGAAGTCGTATCCTTGAGAACACTGCCCTCAATCGCATCCTTCTGATACTTCCAGTAGTCCCGAGGCCTCGACAGGAATGCCGATGGCATGAAACCACTTGGCACCCCACAGCGCGAAGCCTGACGTGATGCCCCAGGGCGCCCCACCACAATAAAGGTCAGGATACCAACGATAGCCAGCAGCACTGCGCCAACGATCGGGGCCCAGGGACCTTGCAGCAATGAGCCGGTCGGACGACCGAGCAAAACCCGTCCATGGACACGCTTTTCAAGCAAGATCGTTCCCGCCGCAATGACACCCAAAACAAGGGCCGTTACCGCGAATGCGCCGACAGGGCCGAGCGATGTCACCAGCGAATAGGCCGGAAGCTGTGGCAGCTCCTTCCAGGTTGACAGATGCTCGGTGCCAAGCACAGAGCCAATGATGAAGGCAAACAAAGTCACCATCATCCGGGTCGATCCGCCCCCCGCCGTGAACAATGTGCCAGATGCGCAAGCCCCACCAAGCTGCATGCCCAGGCCGAACATGAACGCGCCAACCGCCGCCGCGCCACCAAAGGGAAACACGAATGCCCCTGTCGGCATGCCAAAAGACTTGCCCCAGGCAATCAGCGGGAAGGAAATCGCCGAGGTGAGTAGAATGAGAACAAACTGCGCACGCAGACCCGTTCCCTTTTTCTCGGTCAACAGATGCCGCCAGTACCGCGGTAAAGCCAAAGCTGGCGTGATAGAGCGCCAGACCGGCCAACCCGCCGATCAATGTCGCGCCCGCCTGCCGTGGCCCGGCGAGAGCGTTCGAAGCAAGAGTGATCAGCACGAGGGCCGTCAGTGCGAGAGCGACAACGCCCTTCTGAATCTCAGGCTGACGTGTGGAGGTGATTGTTGCGTTTGTCATGGATCTGGATTTAAGACGATGGCGCCTCATCAACAAGAAATAGAATCCGCTTTTGCTGTGAGATTTGAGAAAACACTGCCCCAATGCCCTGAAATCACCGCAAACCCTCCATGATATGCAGTTCTGGAAAGCTCCGGTTTCGGTTACGCAAGCGCGATAGCCTTACGAAGCGTTGCTTTTATCGCCGTTTTTTAGCCTGAAATTGATTGTCTGAACGCGGACCTGCCCCGCTCTGCTACACAGTTTTTTGTCTTGCGTGCAGGCCTGTTTTGCCTGCCACATAGCCACGGAATGCCAGATAGTTGCAGCGCAAGATGATGCTTGCACACCCGCGCCTCTGTTTTCTGCGGGCAACCATCCTGAGAGATTGCAAAAGATGCCGTTGTCAGACCAATTTGATTATCCCATCACCCTGTCGGATGCGACTGCACTTGTTCATTGGAACGAGACTGTGCGGGCGTTTCTGGCACATGGGAAAACTGCTCCGGATCACCTTGGGCGGGTCTTGCAACAAGCCCCGACCTTTGCACTCGCACAAGCTGCACGTGGTCTTTTTTGTCTGATGATGGCACGACGCGAACTCCATGCCACTGCTATCGACTGCCTGCGACTGGCAGAGATCGCCACTCTGCAAGCCCAGCCGACCCCACGCGAAATGGCATTCGTCGATGCCCTGCGGCACTGGCTGAATGGCTGGCCCTCGAAAGCGGCCAATTGTCTTGACAAAGCCTTGCAGACATATCCACGCGACGCGTTGCTGCTGAAACTGGTGCACTCCATCCGCTTCATGGAAGGCAATGCAACGGGCATGCGGTCTTCCATTGAAACGGTCATCACCGCGTATGACACCTCGCACCCGGCGTTTGGCTATGTGCATGGATGTTATGCGTTTTCGCTTGAAGAAACCGGGGATTACCGTCAGGCAGAAACCATCGGTCGATTTGCCGTAGAGCATTCATCCGACGACGCCTGGGAGTTCACGCAGTCGCTCATGTGCATGACATGGGCGGTCGCAATCAGGATGGCATCGACTGGCTGGAATCCCGGCCGGAGGGGTGGTCCCATTGCAACAACTTCAGCTATCATGTCTGGTGGCATTTGGCGTTGATGTATCTGGACAAAGGCGAAATCGACAAGGTATTCGCGCTCTACGACGACAAGATCCGCAGCGAACAGTCCGACGACTTTCGCGACATTTCAAACGCCACATCCTTGTTGTTGCGACTGGAACTGGAAGGAATCGATGTCGGCACGCGCTGGGAAGAACTGTCCGTTCTCTCAGACCAAAGAGCCGAAGATGGCTGCAATGTCTTTGCCGATTTGCATTACATGCTCGCACTCGTGCGCGGTGGACGCAACCAGAGTGCCGATCTGTTGGTGACCAATCTCACCAGCGCTCACGAACACCGACAGTCAGATTGCCACCGTTTGCGAAACGTCAGGCGTCCCGGCGGCGCAGGCTCTCGTCCAGTTCGAGGCTGGCAATTACGGCACGGCCTATCGCCTCTTGAGGACCTCGCAAAACTCACTCCACACAATTGGCGGTTCTCACGCCCAGCGCGACGTTTTCGATCGTATAATGATTGATTCAGCCATGCGAGCGGGATTGGCGCAGGAGGCCCTGGGGCTGATCCGGGACCGCGCGCGCAAGCGTTACGGACTTGACCGCTATGCAGAACAACGAATTCTCCTGTGCGAGCGCATGCTCTCCGCAGCGAGTATCATGGAAAACGAAGGTCTGCGCTTTGCCTATAACTAGGCCAAGCGAAGAGCGGCACACGGCTTCAGGCGATCATGCCACGTGCCCGACACAGCTCCTTACCCTTAAAAGTCATTAGCCTACACGGTTCAACTTGAACACTACATCTTCTCACCAAATGCCCCGCACCGCCCGCGATCCGCGGCTTGATTTCTTCCGGGGCCTGGCGATGTTCATCATCTTCGTCGCACATTTGCCCAACAACTGGTGGGCTAACTGGATCCCGGCGCGATTCGGGTTTTCCGATGCCGCTGAAATCTTCGTCTTCTGTTCCGGCATGGCATCTGCCATTGCCTTCGGGCGCGTCTTTGACATGCATGGGCTACGGATCGGTTTTTTCCGGGTCGCTCACCGTGTGTGGCAAGTGTATTGGGCCCATATCGGCGAGTTTCTGATCATTGCCGCAGGCCTGATGGCCCTGCGCCAAAGCGAAGTGCTGATCACGGTCTTTCACATCAAGACCGACTATGTGGGCGAGCTCAACCTTTGGCCGTTCTTTGGCAAGATCATGACCAACCTGCCAGCGTTGTTGAGCCTGCGATATGTGCCGAACTACTTCGACATTCTACCGATGTATATGGTGCTGCTGGCAATGATCCCGATTGTCATGCTGCTCTCGCGCATCTCGCTTTGGCTTGTGGCGGTGGCGTCAGTCAGCCTGTGGTTCTGTGCCAATCTCGACTTTCTGCAATTGACGGCAGAGCCCTGGTCCAATCGGCCGTGGTTCTTCAATCCCTTTGCCTGGCAGATGATTTTCTTCACTGGCTTTGCCCTGATGCGGGGCTGGTTGCCACGCCCACCCGTCAATTGGAAGCTTGTCACTCTGGCGGCAGTCATTGTGCTGGCCAGTGTGCCCTTCGCCTATTTCAGGGCCTATCAGCACGTCGACGTGCTGATGCAAATGCGCCGTGAAATCAGTCCGCTCTGGAACAAGACACATGAGGGGATCTTTCGCTATATCCACTTCCTCTCCCTTGCTTATATCTGCTGGGTCGCGGTTGGCGAAAAGGGACGACGTCTGGTGAGCCTACAAGGTCCGTTGGCCTGGCTTGTCCGCGTCATTACCAAGGTTGGACAGCAGTCCCTTGCAGTGTTCCTCTCCAGCCTCGTGCTGGCGCAAACCATCAATGTGCTACGCGATATTCTAGGCAGCCGTACGGACTGGCTGTCGCAGGCTTTGTCGAACCTCGTCGGGTTTGCCGGTTTGATTGCAGTTGCCTATTTCGTTGGCTGGATCAAATCCCAACCCTGCGCGCAAGCTGCCCAGCACGCAGGCGAGCATTTCCACGCATGAGGTGAGCGAGCGCAAAGAGGCCGCTTGATCTTCAAGAGGCGGCAGCACATCATGTGCGTCGCCTCTCACACGGATAAACACACAATGGATCTCGAACGCTGGCTCGCCTTCGTTGCTGCCTCAACCGCCTTGCTGATCACTCCCGGACCAACCGTTTTCATGGTCTTGAGCTATGCCCTCAGTCAGGGCCGCCGTATTGCTGTGGCCACAGCAGTGGGCGTCGCGCTTGGGGATTTCATTGCAATGACGACCTCACTCTTGGGACTTGGCGCCCTGGTGATGGCGTCCGCCGAGGTCTTTCTCGTGCTAAAGTGGGTTGGAGCGGTCTATCTGTGCTATCTGGGCATCAAGCTGTTCCGATCTGCCGGGGCTCAGAGCGCCGCTTTGTCAACGGAAGCCCTGACCGAAGCAGGTAGAGAACACGGTCAAACACCTGCCCGCATCTTTGGCCATGCCGTGGCGGTTACGGCGCTGAACCCGAAGTCTATTGCCTTTTTCATCGCCTTCGTGCCGCAGTTCATCAGCCACACAAAGCCACTTGCCCCACAGGCGACGTTGCTGATTGGTACCTTTGTCGGTCTCGCCATCGTCAACACACTTTGCTACGCCCTGCTTGCCGACAGGATGCGGCACCGCATGGCCACACCCAAGGCGCTACGCCGCCTGACCCGTTTTGGCGGCAGCATGCTGGTGGCCATGGGGCTCTTCACTGCCACCTTGAAACGGGCGGCCAGTTGAACTGCCTTTGACGCAGGACGGCCGAATACAAAAATGCTCCAGCCTGATCTGGGTTCAGATCTTGGCATGGAGCATTTTCTCGGTCTCTAAATTTCCTCGGAGCGGAAGCAGTCCCCCGCATCAGTGAACGCTGACCATCTCCAGATCATGTTCAAAGGCATTGGCCAAGACCGCTTCGCGGCTATCCGCCAACAAGATAGGCGTGCCATCCGCATTGAGCAAAGCCCAGAGGATTGTGTTTTCCTCAACAGGCGGCACTTGCGGAAACATCACCGCCAGTTCGTCGGAATCAATCCGGCGCAGATACGCCATCGTTCCGGCACCCAGTTCGGCCAGCACGTCTTCAGACATGCCGTTGATCTGTTGTTCACGGAGCAGGCGTGCAGAGGCATTCGCATCGCGCGTTTTCATTGGTATCTCCAATTTCTTCTTGTCCGGCGGAGGGGGTCAATCGCCGCTGGAGATTTCTATTTTCCGGACCACACGTTCCGGCTCAGGACGCGCAAGGTCGATGGATAGAAGTCCATCCTTGAGATCAGCTCCAAGGATCTCGATCCCTTCAGCAAGCACAAAAGCGCGCTGAAACTGGCGTGCCGCAATCCCCCGATGCAGATATTGACGAGACTTGTCGTCCACCTGCCGACCACGAATGACGAGCTGACTTTCTTCGACAGAGACATCCAATTGGTCTCTGGTGAAGCCAGCCACGGCCAATGTGATTCGTATCACATCACCCTGCACTTCCGTCCTTGGCAACCGTTCAATGTTGTAAGGCGGATAACCGTCATTTGCAGCCTTGGAAACCCGATCCAAAACTCTTTCAATATCGTCGAACCCGAGCATAAACGGGCTCGAAAACGCTGACATTCTTGTCATCGTCAAAGTCCTTCAAAAAGCGACCTTGCTACCGGACCCTTTCAAAGGCGTCCGTTACGGAGTTTTACAACTCCTGCTTCGATACTGAATATGGATGTAACGCCGCAGACTTTCAAGCGGTTGCGCAGATGACTGCCAAAAGCGTTAAGAGGCAAGATTTCACAAACAGCGCCCTGATGCGTCTGGACAATCTGGGAAGAGCAAGACGCACACACCAGACGGGAGACGGCGATGACAATGAATAAAACGGGAATTGATGTGTCGCATTATCAAGGCGATATCGATTGGTCCCTTGTTGCCGATGACGGCATAGGGTTCTCCTTCATCAAGGCCAGCGAGGGGGTCAGCATAAAGGACCCGAAGTTTCAGGAGAACTGGGCAGGATGCAAGGTGCAGGGCATCCAATGCGGTGGCTACCACTATTTTCACCCCACCTGTAGCTTTATCGGACAGGCGGACCTGTTGATGACGCAGCTTCGCTCTGTGGCTTTCGACCCGACACAGGACCTGCCTCCCGCCATAGACTGCGAAGTCAGTGATGACGTCAGCCCGGCGACCTATTGTTTTGCCTTGAAGGAGTTGCTGGTCCTGATCGAGAGCACCGTAGGAGTGCGCCCGCTCATCTACACGAATTCGGGCTTCTGGTCGCAAATGCAATCACCCGATTTTTCCAGCTACGACCTTTGGATCGCAGATTACACAGGCGCGCAAACTCCTGCCCTGCCAAGCCCTTGGAACACCTACAGATTCTGGCAAGATTCCCAATCAGGGCAAGTCAACGGCATCAACGGACCGACCGACCTGAATCGCATCAACCCAGCGTTCGCCGCAAAGCCGATCAACCGCCCCTTCCTTGACTGGTTCTGAATGCCGCACGCGGGTCAGTCCCGCATGCGGAGCAACTTCAGGTCACAGCTCAGACATCGATCCGTTTGCCACTATCACCGTCAAACACGTGCAACAGATCCTTGCGCACTTTGAGATGAAGCACATCGCCCATATCAAAGCGCTGATGACTTTCACAGCGCACGATGATCTGCTGGCCATCCGCGAGCGAGCCATAAATGTAGCTTTCCGCGCCAACAGGTTCGAGCACATTCACCTTGACCCTCAGTGCAATGCAGTCTTCGTCCACGGCATCACCCTCATTGACAAAGACAAAGTGCTCGGGACGCATGCCAAGTGTGAAGGTTGACGACATTTGGACCGTTGCCTTAGCCGAGTGCGGTGCCATCTCCCAGACAAATCTGATCATCCGTCACGCTTGCCGTGAGCAGGTTCATGGCAGGCGAGCCAATAAAGCTTGCGACGAAGGTTGAGGCTGGGTGGTCATAGACGTCAATGGGCGCACCGATCTGCTCGATGCCGCCCTTGTTCAGCACCACCAATCGGTCTGCCAAGGTCATGGCTTCCAGCTGGTCATGGGTCACATACAGGCTCGTGGTTTTGAACTGACGCTGCAGGCTCTTGATCTCGATGCGCATCTGCACGCGCAATTTTGCATCAAGGTTCGAAAGCGGCTCATCGAACAGGAAGGCAGCAGGCTCACGCACGATTGCACGGCCCATGGCCACCCGCTGCCGCTGACCGCCGGATAGCGCCCGTGGCTTGCGCTCAAGAAATTCCTCGATCTCCAGAATACGGGCGGCCCTGCGAACCCGCGTCTCGATCTCATCCTTCTTGAACCTTCGGTTTTTCAGGCCGTAGGCGAGATTGTCGTAGACCGACATATGCGGATAGAGTGCATAATTCTGGAACACCATGGCGATGTCACGGTCAGCCGGTTCGATATTGTTTACCACCCGATCGCCGATGCGGCATTCGCCGTCGCTAATCGTCTCCAGCCCCGCCACCATCCGCAGCAACGTGGACTTGCCACAGCCGGACGGTCCGACCAGAACGATGAATTCGCCATCCTGAATGTTGATGCTTATGTCGGAAACGGCCCGGTTTCCTCCCGGATAAACCTTGGCGATGTTTTCAAGATCAATGGAAGCCACTTTTACTTCTCCGTTTCCACGAGGCCCTTTACGAAGAGCTTCTGCATAGAAATCACAACGATGATCGGGGGCAGCATGGCAAGGATCGATGTTGCCATGACAAGGTGCCACTGGGGTTCAGCATCCAGCACCTGAGCCATCTGCTTGATCCCCATAACGATCGTATAAAAATCGGGACTGGTGGTGACGAGCAGCGGCCAGAGATACTGGTTCCACCCGAAGATGAACAGAATGACGAAAAGCGCCGCGATGTTTGTGCGCGACAGGGGCAGCAAGATGTCCTTGAAGAACTTCCAGGGCCTGCCCCATCAATGCGCGCCGCCTCCAGCAACTCATCCGGCATCGTCATAAACACCTGCCTGAACAGGAAGGTTGCCGTGGCCGACGCGATCAATGGTATCGACAATCCGGCATAGGAATTGAGCATGCCAAGATCCGCCACGACCTTGTAGGTCGGCAGGATGCGCACTTCGACCGGCAACATCAGCGTCAGGAAAATCATCCAGAAGGCCGTCTGCCGGAATGGAAAGCGGAAGTAGACGATCGCAAAAGCCGACAGAATCGAAATGGCGATCTTGCCCAGCGCGACAATCATGGCCATGACGAAGCTGTTCCAGATCATCGTCAAAACAGGAGGCGCGCCGGAGCTTGCCACACCATCAAACAGGACCTGCTTGTAGTTTGCCATCATCTGGTCACCCGGCCACATGGGCAGAACGCCAGACACAAAATCCGCGGAACTCCGTGTCGAGGCGATGAAAGCGACATAGACAGGAAGTGCGACGACGAGGATGCCAAGGATCAGGACAGCATGCGCGAGAATGTCCAGCCAGCGGTTATTTTCAACCATCTCGGGATCTCCTTAATACTGCACGCGACGTTCGATGTAGCGGAACTGAACGATGGTCAGCGCAATGACCACCATCATCAGAACCACCGACTGTGCGGCAGACGACCCGATGTTCAGACCAACGAAGCCGTCGGTATAGACCTTGTAGACAAGGATGTTGGTGGACTGGGCCGGACCGCCCATCGTCGTGGAGTCAATGACCGCAAAGGTATCGAACATCGTGTAGACCACGTTGACGACCATGAGAAAGAAAGTGGTCGGCGACAAAAGTGGCAGCGTGATCGTGAAGAAGCGCTTGACCGGACCGGCGCCATCAATGGCAGCCGCCTCCCGCAAGCTTGACGGAATGGACTGGAGACCGGCCACGAAGAACAGGAAGTTGTAGCTGATCTGCTTCCAGGCAGAAGCAATGACCACCAGGATCATGGCATCGGTTGGATCAGAGGTGCTGTTCCAAGTATAGCCGACATATTCCAGCATATAGGGAATGACACCAATCGTCGGATTGAAGATCAGGGCCCAGAGCACACCGGCGACGGCGGGGGCCACGGCGTAAGGCCAGACCAGCAATGTGGTGTAAGCATGGGCCGACCGCAGCATCCGATCCAGCGCGGCCGCCAGAACAAGTGCGCTGATCATCGCGGTAGCCGCGACGAGAATGCTGAAAAGCACCGTCACCTGTATCGAATTCAGATACGACGAGATCGTGGAACAGCTTGGTGAAATTGTCGAAGCCGACGAACTGCGTCGACAGCCCAAACGGGTCTTCACGCAAGAACGACTGACGCACCGCCTGCCCTGCGGGCCAAAAGAAAAAGATGATCGTGATCAGCAACTGAGGTGTCAGCAGCAGATAGGGCAGCCATTTATGATGAAAAATCGTACGCTTCATAAGGTCATCCAACCTTTTTGCAGCATTCAGACTATACTGCATTTGAAACAGCAGAAACCCGCAGACCGTTGGTCTGCGGGTTTCCTTGGATCAGGACCAGTTAGCCTTTGTGGGCTTGCTGGAATTCCTTGATCTGCTCGTTGCCGCGCTCATCGACACTGTCGAGTGCCTGCTGCGCGGTCTTCTTGCCAGCCAACATGCTTTCGAACTCTTCAGCAATGATCTTGCGGATCTGAACATAATTGCCAAAACGCAGACCCTTGGAGTTGGCTGTCGGCGTATGGAGAGTGATTTCCTTGATGCCGAGGTCTGCACCAGGGTTCTTATCGTAGTAGCCTTCCTTCTTGGTCAGCTCATAGGCAGCCTGCGTGATCGGCAGGTAACCGGAGAACTGGTGCCAATCGGCCTGAACCTTTGCAGACGACAGGTAGGAGAAGAACTTGGCAACGCCCTTGTAGACGTCCTTGTTCTTGCCCTGAAGAACCCAGAGGCTCGCGCCACCGATGATGGAGTTCTGCGGTGCGCCCTTTACATCGGCATAGTACGGCATCATGCCGAAGCCGACCTTGAAGTCCTTGGCATTACCAATGACGCCAGCGCGCGAGGCAGAAGACATCAGCGTCATTGCGCACTTCTGCGCGTAGAACATGCTGGTGGCTTCCTGAGCACCAGCCGGACCACCGTACTTGAAGAGACCTTCGTCAGACCACTTCTTGAGGTTGCCCCAGTGACGGACCTGAAGCGGACCGTTCAGCGTCAGGCGAGCGTCCATGCCACCAAAGCCGTTCTGCTTGGTGCCGATCGGAACATTGTCGCCAGGCGGAGAAGTTCTCGGTCTGGATCCAGCTGACCCAGGTGGTGGTGAAGCCACAGCTGGCCGCGCCGGAGTCAACGATCTTCTTGGCATCTGCAGCCAGTTCAGACCAGGTCTTCGGCGGCTTGTTCTCGTCAAGACCAGCCTTCTTGAACAGATCCTTGTTGTAGTAAAGGATCGGCGTGGAGGAGTTGAACGGCAGCGACAGCATTTCACCATCGGTGTTCGTGTAATAGCCCGTGACAGCCGGCAGATAAGCCTTCGGGTCAAACTTCTGACCGGAATCTTTCATCAGCTTGTAGACCGGATAGATGGCGCCCTTGGCAGCCATCATCGTGCCGGTACCGACTTCGTAAACTTGCACGATGGCAGGCTGTTTGTGCGCACGGAATGCAGCAATCGCAGATGTCATCGTTTCGGAGTAGTTGCCCTTGTAGCTGGCAACAATCTGATACTGGTCCTGAGACGCGTTGAAGTTCTTGACGATTTCGTCAACCTTCTGACCCAGTTCACCACTCATTGCGTGCCACCATTCGATTTTCGTGGCGGCGAAAGAACCCGATGTCATGCTGACTCAGGGCAGCGGCAGCGATCAGGCTGGAAATTGTATTGCGGTATTTCATGATCTCTCCTCCAATGTGGGGAATTCCCCGCTTGGGTTCAGGAGAACGTCGTTGGCATCCTCCCAGCACTCCGAACCCAATAGTTTGTTCATATGAACGACATTTGACGCTCAGATAAATGATTTTTGGCGTTTTTATTTCATTTTCGTGACGCACTTACGCCTAAAAGTGCTCAAAATATTTAAATGAACATTTTTATTGCTCACTTTTCACAAAATCGCAAGTGAATGAAATCAATTCCACGTTTGATTGAAGCGATTAACCTGAAACAACTGCATCGTCGGATCCGCCTCATAGACTTGCTGCACTGCGGTATGTCCTTTACTTTGGCGATTGGATTTGTATAAATTCGGACATCTTCAGATCTGCGCATTCCCACGACAGGCTGAACTTCCTTTCAATTTCAGTTCCTTGAGATCAAGGCCGACCTGATCTTCACGTTAAACGACGCTTTGAAAGCCTGTCAGAGGGCTGCTCTGTGTGCCAACACACCACACACAGAATGGATCTCGTCAAGGTGCGTTAAGTCGTTCTGTCACGGTTTCAATTACGAAAGATGGCTTCGCATGAGCACATACGCCTCCCCCACGCCCCCATCGGTGCTCATGATCCTTGTGTCCTTTGCCTTTGGTGGCTTCGCCATTGGCACGACTGAATTTGCCACCATGAGCCTGTTGCCGGACTTTGCACCGGATCTGCATATCTCCGAAGCAACGGCCAGCAATGTGATCAGCGCCTACGCGCTTGGGGTAACCGTTGGCGCCCCGCTGCTGGCGATGCTGGGCGCGCGCTATTCACGACGTCGCATGTTGATTGCCCTGATGATCGCCATTGCTTTCTTCAACGGCTTGAGCGGCCTTGCGCCAAATTACTCCACCATGCTGGTCATGCGCTTCCTGAGCGGACTGCCGCATGGGGCTTATTTTGGCACCATGGCGCTGGTCGTCTCGTCCCTCGTTCCACTCAACAAGCGCGCGCAGGCCGTTGGTTACGCGATGATGGGCCTGACGATTGCCACCATTGTCGGCGTTCCTCTGGCCAACGGCATTGGCCAGCTTTTCGGCTGGCGTCTCGGCTTTGCTCTGGTCGCTGTCATCGGTCTGGCAGCCACCCTGATGATCAAATTGTTTCTGCCGCAGGATCGTCCGTCTGCCAATGCACATCCGCTGCATGAGTTGCGAGGCCTGCGTAACAAACAGCTCTGGCTCACTCTCGCAATTGGCGCAATCGGCACAGGCGGCCTGTTTTCGGTCTATACTTATATCGCCTCAACCTTGATCCAGGTCACGGGCACTGGCGCGCAAAGTGTACCTCTTGCGCTGGCCTGCATGGGGCTGGGCATGACGGTGGGGATGCTCGTCTATGCCCGCATTGCCGACAGGCTTGGTCTGCGCACCGCCTTTTACGCCTTGCTCTGGTGTGCCTTTTCCACGTTGCTTTACACTTTCAGTGTTCATAACTACTGGGCCTTGTGTATTGCAGCTTTCTTCGTCGGCAACATCGGCGGACTTGGCACCGTACTGCAAACCCGATTGATGGATGTGGCAGGAGATTCCCAGATGCTTGCCGCCGCCCTCAATCAAAGCGCCTTCAATGTGGCAAACGCACTTGGCCCCCTGCTCGCAGGGATTGGCCTGACACTGGGCTGGGGTCTCCCTGCCTCGTCCGGCTTGATCGGCTTTGGCCTGGCCGTTACCGGGCTGATCATCTATGGCTTCACGGTTTATGACGCGCGCAAAAGCGCAGGAGCCAGAGCAGCCGACTGATCCTCTCAGCCCGGCCAGAGCATCCACACACCCGGCAAGATGATTATTAACATTGCTTCTTATTACGCCTGTCAGTTCTTACAGTTGTTTTCTTGTTCTCCAACAAAGACTTAGGAAATATCAGCCCTTTTACGTAGGGTCCGGCAGGCCAATGCGGTTCTTTTCTTTACCCAAAATTTAGTCACACGGTCCATCTTTTGAGCATCGCAAACTCAAGCATGAGTGAAGACCTTGAAGATCACGATCAAACACGCCCTGCTGTTTCTATTCATTGTCATGACTGCCTTCGGCGTTGGTCAGGGCATTCTGAGTTTCATTCAGATCAATACAATGAATGGCTCCGTGCATGATCTTCAAGAGCAGCGCATCCCCACGCAGCAAGCTCTGGGCGGCATTTCCGAACAGATGGCCAAATACAGACTTGGTGAATCCATCGCGTTGATCGCGCTTGATCCGGACACCAAGAAGAGCGCCGCAGAAAGCACGGAAGCCGCGAAGGCAGATCTCGACGCACGGATTGCCGCCTTCCGCAAACTGGCGGCAACGCCGGAAGAAGTCGACATGATCAATGCCGTCGAGACAAACTGGAAAGCCTATCAAGACCTGCACGGCAAGTTCACCATGCTGGATGAGACAGGTAATTTCCAGCTGGCCACGGACATGTTCATTGGCCAGATGAAGACGAAATACGGCGAGTTGCAGAAAAATATGTCCGCGTTGCGCGACATGAATGATGTCATCGCCTCGAAGACTGCCGAGCTGTCCGACAGAGCCTTCAAGACCTCCAACTGGACGCTGGGCAGCGCCGCCGCTGCCATGTTCCTGTTTGGCCTGGCCGCTACCGCCTATGTTTTCTTCTTCGTCAGTCGTCCGTTGACCAAAGTGATCCGCGCCGTCAAGGCCGTGGCCGCTGGTGATCTGGAATCCAAGTCGGCACATACAAGCTCCAAGAATGAAATCGGTGAGATCGCAACAGCACTAGAAGTTTTCCGAACACGCCAGATAGAAGCACTGGCCAAGGAAGAAGAGCACAAACTCAGTGAAGTGAAAGCATCTGAGCGACTTGCGGAGGAACGCGCCAGCATTGCCCGCCGCTTCAAGGCCGAGATGGGGCAGATTGCGACAGATCTTCAGGCCATGGCGCATGAAGTGGCCACTTCCGCACGACAGGTCACAGAGACCGCGGGCGAAACTCAGAATCAGACCTCTGGTGCGTCACAGGCTGCGCAGCAGGCATCAAGCAACGTCGAGATCCATCGCCGCTGCCAGTGAAGAGCTGGCCACCTCAATCGGTGAAATCAGTGACCAGATTGAGCGTTCCGCATCAATGACGCTGGAGGCCTCCAACATTGCTTCGGACACGGCTCAGACCGTCAACGAGCTTTCGACTGCGGCCGCCAAGATCGGCGATGTCGTCAAATTGATCTCAGAGATTGCAGAACAGACAAACCTCCTCGCGCTGAATGCCACCATCGAGGCAGCACGCGCCGGTGAGGCGGGCCGCGGCTTTTCGGTCGTTGCTGCGGAAGTCAAGGATCTTGCATCCCAGACTACCAAAGCCACGCAGGACATCTCGGAAATTGTCTCCGAGATCCAGTCGGCCACCGGCCTTTCGGTGCAGAAGATCGAGGCCATCGTCAACGCGGTTGGCGCAGTGCGCGAATTCACCGACTCCATCGTCGGCGCTGTTGGCCAGCAGGGTGACGCCACGCAAGAAATCGCCGGAAGCACTCAGTTCGCCGCAACAGGCACCGGCGAAGTGGCTCGGACCATTGTCACGCTTGGTGAAGCAGCATCGGCATCGGGCGCCACAGCGCGCGCCCTGACGCAGGTGTCTGAAACGATGATTGGCAAGACCAGCGAACTCTCAGCTCAGGTCGATCGCTTTGTTGCCGGGCTTGGACAGTCTTCCAACTAACGCTCGATCTCATCATCCCTGACTTCAAATGAGACCCGATCAGAAAGCCGCTTCGTACAAACGGAGCGGCTTTTATCGTCCGTCAGAAACCGCCTGACACCAACGTATGTCATCCAAATAAAGACGATAGAAGCGCGTAAGCTCCTGTCACGATTCTTTATAAGTAAAATTAACAATCTTAAAACGATCTATAGTGTTATTATTGGCACCAATAAAATCAAACATTCAACTGGGCACGTATTTTCTCATGACTTTAGGTTCCTCCGGGCGACAACAGACCTCCGATGTTCTGGCAAGTCTCAGCGCACTTAAGGCACTGGCATCGGGTAGTGCTCGAAGTCTTGTGCCGCACATGAACCTTCAGACGGTCCTCAAGACAGCCCGTTCCCATCTGAATATGGAGGTCGCCTTTATTTCCTGCGTCACCAGCCATCAGCGTCTCTTCACAGACGTGGACGCCTGTGACTGCGCCGGTCACTGCCCCACCGTTGGAGCCGGAGATCCTCTTGATGACACCTACTGCCACAAGATTTTGACTGGCGAACTGCCGGAAGTCATCCCAGACACACATAGAAATCATATCACAGCCAACATGCATGTGACCCGCGCCCTGGGTATCCGCAGCTACATTGGCACGCCCATTGTCCTGTCGAATGGCAGCACTTTCGGCACATTCTGTTGTTACTCCCGGTGCAACAAAGGAACGCTGGACGAACGCGATCTCGCGCTTCTGCAGGCGCTGGCGGATGTCGCCAGTTCCCTGATCGAGAATGACGAACGCCAACTGGTGGCGGTCCGCGAGCGTGAGCGGCAGATCCTTCATATTCTGGAGGATCAGATGTTTACGCCGGTATTCCAGCCGATTCTTAATCTTGCCAGCAGGCAGACAGTCGGCTTCGAAGCCCTGACACGGTTTCACTATCCCGGTATCCACATGGCCCCCGATCTCTGGTTCAAACAGGCAGACGAAGTTGGCATGGGCCGCGCGTTGGAGCTGGCGTGCCTGCACAAATCGTTGACAGCGGCCTCCCTATTGCCTGAGGGGGCTGTCTCTCCCTAAACGTGTCTCCGTCTCTGGTGCTGTCAGACGATTTGCTACGACTTCTTGCGCCCTACCCGGCAGACCGGATCGTGCTGGAATTGACTGAGCATCAGGAAGTCAAGGATTACGACGCATTGATCGCGCGCACGAATATGCTGCGCCACAAGGGCCTGCGCATTGCCGTGGATGATGCAGGGGCCGGTTATTCCAGCTTCCAACATATCCTGCGACTGCGACCTGACATCATCAAACTCGATATTTCGCTGGTCCGTGACATTCACAAGGATCTGGCCAAACGCGCGCTCGGCCTGTCGCTGGCCACCTTTGCCAAGTCGATTTCCTGCATGATCATTGCGGAAGGGGTCGAGAAAAAAGCCGAGTTGCAGTGCTTGACTGACCTCGGAATTGATCGCGCTCAAGGATATTTTATCGGAAAACCCATGGCCGTGGCTGCTGAAACCAAACGACGCTGCGCCGCGGGCTAGGGTACGAACCCACAAAAAGGCCAACGCGACCCCGAAGCGATAAATCCGAACCGTCTCGACGCACGTCGATCACGACAGATGCGAAAAACGAAAGCGCCCAACGCTCGGAAAAACCCGGACGATCAATTATTACAAAGAAAATTTTGAAAAAAAGAGAAAGATGGTGGAGCTAAGCGGAATCGAACCGCTGACCTCTTGAATGCCATTCAAGCGCTCTACCAACTGAGCTATAGCCCCATCTTTCTGGTGACCGTCTTAGACGCCGGTCATGGTGTGGAGCGGAACATAGTCGCACCGCCCTGATCGATCAAGAGGGATTTTGGAGAAACCAAAACCCCTCTGTGGATAATTTTAAAGCCGAACTATAGCTTTTAAAACAGCGCCTTAGTGATCGCTATCGTCCTCAACGGCAACACGAAGACCGGGAACGGACTCATCGTCGTCATCGTCTTCGTCGATGAAAACGTCGTCGCTGTCATCGCTGTCATCATCCAGATCAACATCTTCACCGTCGATGTCCGGCACATCCTCGTCAGTCTCGCCGCTTGCTTCAGCGTCAGCCTGCTCAAGGCTCACCATTTCTGGTGCGTCGTCATCGTCTTCCTGATCTTCTTCTACCTTGGCGGCCTTCGCCTTGGCAGCCTTGGCTGCCCGCGAAGTTGTCGCCACGGCTTCAAAGATGGAGCCGCACTTCGGACAGGTGATCGGTGTCCGATTCATATCGTAATATTTTGCGCCACAACTCGGGCACAACCGCTTCGTGCCAAGTTCAGGTTTTGCCACTGCGCTAACCCTTCGTCTATCAGAGATTGAGGCGCCCCATAGCCGGATAAGCACCCCGATGTCAAAGCCAAATCGTCGAAATTTTCAGTTCAAGCTGAAGTTCTGCACGAGACGATTAAAATTTCAAGACGAAGGAGAGATGACGAACGCAAATCCACATGCTAGCTAATAAGACCCAATTCGCCGCAAGCAAGGTTCGGATCCTTTAGATATGTCGCATGGTTCGCTGCCCACCCCGTTGTCATCAGTCAAGGCAGGCCCGCTGAAAGGGTCTGTTCGCGTGCCCGGGGACAAGTCCATTTCTCACCGCTCGCTGATGTTTGGTGCTCTGGCCGTTGGCCGGACGACCGTGCGTGGACTTCTGGAATCTGAGGATGTGCTGGCCACAGGCCAGGCCATGCGCGCCGTTGGTGCCAAGATCGAAAAAACCGCAGATGGCAGTTATACCGTTGATGGTATTGGCCTTGGCTCGCTGCTCGAGCCGGAAGGCGTGATCGACTTTGGTAATGCGGGCACCGGCGTGCGTCTGACAATGGGCATTTTCGGCTCGCATGACATTGCTGCCACCTTTGTCGGTGATGCATCCTTGTCCAAGCGTCCGATGGGCCGCGTGCTGGATCCCTTGCGCCAGATGGGCACAGCTGTTGTCGCCCGCTCCGGCGATCGTCTGCCCGCCTCCATTCGCGGGGCCAAGCAGGCAACACCGCTGACCTATCGCGTGCCTATGCCATCGGCACAGGTGAAATCTGCCGTGCTGCTGGCTGGCCTGAATGCCCCCGGCACGACCACCGTAATCGAACCAATCGCCACGCGCGATCACACGGAAAAGATGTTGGCCGGCTTTGGTGCGGATATTTCCGTTGAACTCAATGACGCTGGCGAGCGTGTCATCACCCTGCAAGGCCAGCCTGAATTGAAGCCTCAGGACATCGATGTGCCATCGGACCCGTCGTCCGCCGCTTTCCCGATTGTAGCGGCCCTGATCACGCCGGGCTCCGATATCACGGTCGAAAATGTCATGCTCAACGAGCACCGCACAGGCCTCATCACCACATTGATCGAGATGGGCGGCGACATCGAGTTGACGAACAAGCGCAGCGCGGGCGGCGAAGAGGTCGCCGACATTCGCGTGCGTGCCAGCAAGCTGAAGGGCATCACCGTGCCGGCTGAGCGCGCGCCGTCGATGATTGACGAATATCCGGTTCTGGCGGTCGCAGCAGCCTTTGCTGAGGGCGACACCTTCATGCCGGGTCTCGACGAACTTCGCGTCAAGGAATCCGACCGTCTTGCGGCTGTTGCCCGCGGCCTGGAAGCCAACAATGTGCCCTGCGTTGAAACCGAAGACACACTGACCGTCACCGGCGGCGCAAGCGGAATTGGCGGCGGCACAGTCGTCACCCACCTGGATCACCGCATTGCCATGGCGTTTCTCGTTCTCGGCATGGCCGCAGACAAGCCCGTCACCGTGGATGACGGCGCCGTCATTCAAACCAGCTTCCCGACATTCATCACCCTCTTCACCACCATGGGCGCAAAGATCGACAAGACGGACAGCGAGGCGGCATGATTATCGCAATCGACGGACCGGCAGCCTCCGGCAAGGGCACACTTGCCCGACGTCTGGCTGCTCACTTCGGCCTCAACCATCTCGACACGGGTTTGACCTATCGTGCCGTTGCGGCTGCGCTGTTGGCGCAAGGCCTTCCCTTGGGCGATGAAGCGATTGCCATTCAGATGGCACATCACCTTGATCTGACGAAAATGGAAAAAGGCGCCTTGTCTGCCCATGAAGTCGGTGAAGCGGCCTCCCGTGTTGCGGTGATGGCGGGACTGCGCGAAGAACTGGTCCGTATTCAACGCGAGTTCGCCAACAAGGCCCTAGGCGCCGTGCTCGACGGACGCGACATCGGTACAGTCGTGTGTCGCAATGCCGATGTGAAGTTGTTCGTCACTGCATCACCTGACGCGCGCGCCAAGCGCCGCACAGCGGAGATCCAGTCAAAAGGCCAGGAAGCCGACTTTGACGACGTTCTCGAAGATTTGAAGCGCCGCGATGCCCGTGATCAGACAAGAAAAGCAGCTCCCCTGCAACAAGCAGAGGATGCACACTTGCTTGACACTACGGAAATGGATATAGAAACGGCATTCCAGACGGCTGTGAATATCATTTCGCGCGCGAAAGCCTGATCTGGCTGCGGCCTTGCCTGGGCAAGCACCGCGCTGGATCTCCCTGTTTTGGGCCACAAACATGGTCTAGAGGGCTTGGGCCAAAGATTTGCAGATCCCTGGAAAACGCGAGATTTTCAAGAGGGAGAACCGATCTCGGTTCCAGCCCTCTTGCGACTTGGTTCTCCGGCACAGGGCACGCCCCTGAACCTGAAGAACCCAAAAGAACAGGATCCGACGTTTTTCGCCCGCCGGCCCGCTTTTTTTGAAGCGGCAGAACTGGTCATGCAGTTCCGGGAAGCGATGGATCCTTATTGGAAACACGAACCCGCCGGCGCGTTGCCTCTCATGGCAACAGGAGATTGTATGTCTGATCTGAATCCCTCTACCGAGGATTTTGCAGCTCTTCTCGAAGAGTCTTTTACCAAACACGACCTTTACGAAGGTGCCGTGGTTAAGGGTACTGTTGTTGCAATCGAAAAGGACCTCGCCGTTATCGACGTGGGCCTCAAGGTTGAAGGCCGCGTGCCGCTGAAGGAATTCGGCGCCAAAGGCCGCGACGGCGAAATGTCTGTCGGCGACGAAGTTGAAGTTTACCTCGAGCGCGTAGAAAACGCTCTTGGCGAAGCTGTTCTGTCGCGCGAAAAAGCCCGTCGTGAAGAAAGCTGGATCCGTCTGGAAGTTGCTTTCGAAGCGAACGAAAAGGTTACCGGCCAGATTTTCAACCAGGTCAAGGGTGGTTTCACCGTCGATCTGGATGGTGCCGTTGCCTTCCTGCCGCGCTCGCAGGTTGACATCCGCCCTGTGCGCGATGTGACCCCGCTGATGCACACACCTCAGCCTTTCCAGATCCTCAAGATGGACAAGCGCCGTGGCAACATCGTTGTCTCGCGTCGTGTCGTTCTTGAAGAAACCCGTGCCGAACAGCGTTCGGAACTGGTTCAGAGCCTGGAAGAAGGTCAGGTCGTGGAAGGTGTCGTCAAGAACATCACCGATTACGGTGCGTTCGTCGACCTCGGTGGCATCGATGGCCTGCTGCACGTCACCGATATTGCGTGGCGCCGCATCAACCATCCGTCGGAAGTTCTCACCATCGGCCAGTCCGTCAAGGTGCAGATCATCCGTGTCAACCAGGAAACGCATCGCATCAGCCTGGGCATGAAGCAGCTTGAAGCTGATCCGTGGGATGGCATCGAAGCCAAATACCCGGTCAACGCCAAGTTCACGGGCCGCGTGACGAACATCACCGATTACGGTGCATTCGTCGAGCTGGAGCCGGGCATCGAAGGCCTGATCCACGTGTCCGAAATGTCCCGGACCAAGAAGAACGTTCATCCGGGCAAGATCGTTTCCACCTCTCAGGAAGTGGAAGTGATGATCCTGGAAGTCGATCCGGTCAAGCGTCGTATTTCCCTGGGCCTCAAGCAGACCCTGCAAAACCCATGGGAAGCTTTCGCCGAACAGTATCCGTCTGGCACGGAAGTGGAAGGCGAAGTCAAGAACAAGACCGAGTTCGGTCTGTTCATCGGCCTCGACGGCGATGTGGACGGCATGGTTCACCTCTCCGACCTCGACTGGAACCGTCCGGGCGAGCAGGTTATCGAAGAGTTCAAGAAGGGCGACGTCGTCAAGGCTGTCGTTCTGGATGTTGACGTCGAGAAGGAACGTATTTCCCTCGGCATCAAGCAGCTCGGCGGCGATCCAATGGACGCAGCAGCAGCTGGCGACATTCACAAGAACGCTATCGTCACCTGTGAAGTGATCGAGATCAAGGACAACGGCCTGGAAGTTAAGATCGCAGACAGCGATGTGACTGCCTTCATCCGTCGTTCGGATCTGTCCCGTGACCGTGAAGAACAGCGTCCGGACCGTTTTGCGGTCGGTGCCAAGTTCGATGCGCGCATCACCCAGTTCGACAAGAAGACCCGTCGCGTTTCCGCCTCGATCAAGGCTCTGGAAATTGCAGAAGAGAAGGAAGCAGTTGCACAGTACGGCTCTTCCGCCTCCGGCGCGTCCCTCGGCGACATTCTGGGCGCAGCCCTGAAGCAGGCCGGCGACGACGAGTAAGACAGACCCAGCCGGTTTTTCCGGCATTGGTTCAGTTGCAGAAAGCCCGCCACCCTGGCGGGCTTTTTTGTTTGGTCACAAGCACCGCCCGCCTGTGCCAAATGCACAGAGAGGCATACGGGCCAGGCTGTACACATGATTTCCGGCGCTATGCTTTGCAGATATTTCGAATTTCAAGGACGAAACGCACAAGGCTGAAAGCAAACCTCCGACACAAACCTCAATCTCGATCAGAGTTTTGGAAAACTGGCATAATATCGCCGTTTTAAGCCTGTTTTATCGTTTTGTGGGCCTCGGTTTACATTTGTGCCTGAGTGCTTATGTTTAGAGGTGATCGTAATTCGCGCGCATACGAAGGTCAGCGGCGACCTTTGGTGTGCATAAATCTCCATAGAAGAAGTTAGGAGACACGCTAATGACCGAAGTCAAAACCGGCGACAGCGTTCGTATCCATTACAAGGGCACCCTCAACGACGGGTCCGTATTTGACAGTTCTGAGGGCCGTGATC
Source organism: Roseibium sp. 10G30-5 (assembly GCF_055809635.1). Lineage (NCBI taxonomy): Bacteria > Pseudomonadati > Pseudomonadota > Alphaproteobacteria > Hyphomicrobiales > Stappiaceae > Roseibium > Roseibium sp. 10G30-5. The sequence goes on along the minus strand of NZ_CM147918.1, from coordinate 2,554,094 downwards.
CGCTTGAATTCACTGTTGGTTCCGGTCAGATCATTGCAGGTCTCGACAGCGCCCTGCCGGGAATGCAGGTTGGCGAAGAAAAGACCGTCGCAATCCCTGCCGAACAGGCTTATGGCGAAGTCAATCCGCAGGCGATGCAGCCCGTGCCGAAAAGCCAGTTCCCGGAAGACATTCCGCTGGAAGTTGGTGTACAGCTTCAGGTTCAGACCCAGAATGGCCAGACCATGCCGGTGACGATTGCTGAAGTTGGCGAAGAGCAGGTCGTGCTGGATGCCAACCATCCGCTGGCAGGCAAAGACCTGAACTTTGACATTGCGCTGGTTGCCATCGACTGAGGCAGAGACAGGCTTTGAGTTTTTAAGACCGAAGGCAGGGGAGACCATGCCTTCGGTCTTTTGCATTCCGGCTCTGTCCGCACCCCACTCTTTTGAGGTGCCGCGATGGCAGAGCCATGTCTGCGCCAGCAATAACTCCGCACCTCATCTCAGCGCTAGGAGATGCAGCCAGTGCCGCTCTCCTCAATCCAAACAAGGGCTTGTCGCGGCAGCCAGACAGAATTGCCCTTCAAAGGCAGTTCGGATTGAGATAGGCTCTTCCAGTCTGGTTTTTGATTTTCAGTAGCGCCTTTCACTGGAAAGTGATCTTTTTTATTGCAGCGAAGCCATTTTATCGGTTCCCCTTGTTTTGCGGACGTATAACTCTTCAATGAGCGTGAAATGCCGCAACCCATCTCAGGATTGACGTAATTTCCTGTATCAAAGTCAATTGCTTGCAAGATTTGCGATGAGGAGCCTCTTTCCAATATGAATTTCGATACGGAGATGCTGATCGACCGGCGGCGCATGCGGCGTAAACTGACGTTCTGGCGCGCGCTGGCAGTGGTCATTTTGGTCCTCGCGGCCCTGCGCATAGTCTTCAGCCTGAGAGGCTTTACCAATCCCAAGGCATCGGCCCACATTGCCCGCGTTCCCATTACAGGGATCATCAGCGATGATCGCCAGCGCTTGCTGATGCTCAAGCGGATCGGTGACGATAGCGCGGTCAAAGGTGTCATCATTTCGATCAACTCGCCCGGGGGCAGCACCGCAGGTGGTGAAGGTCTTTATAATGCCATCCGCAAGCTGGCCAAGAAAAAACCCGTAGTCGCTGAAATCGGCACTCTGGGCGCTTCTGCGGGCTATATGACAGCGCTGGCGGCTGATCACATCGTGGCACGTTACACCTCCATCACCGGATCCATTGGGGTTCTGTTCCAGTTTGGCAATGCTGCGGAACTGATGAAGAAGGTCGGCGTTGAAATGGAAGCTGTCAAAAGCGCTCCTTTGAAAGCCGAACCCGATTACTACTCAAAACCAACCCCAGCTGCCAAAGCTGTGCTTCAGGATCTCGTAAACGACAGCTTTCAGTGGTTCGTTGGCCTTGTTGCGGAGCGGCGTGACATGTCGAAGGACAAGGCCCAGTCGCTTGCAGATGGCCGGATCTATTCAGGCCATGAAGCAAAAGAAAACGGTCTGATCGACGAGATTGGTGGCGAAGACACCGCTGTTGCATGGCTGGAGAAGACCGGCAAGTTGAACAAGGATCTGCCAGTGATCAACTGGTCACCGCAGTCCAAGGAAAGACGGTTTCCGTTTGCAATCAAAATGGCCCAAGATATCGGCCATGGGCTTGCAAAAGGCGTCACACACGAAATTGGGAGCGCCAAAGCACTGATTTCTCCCGCTCTTGCGCTTGACGGGCTTCAGTCCGTTTGGCACGCTTCCGAAAGGAAAGCATCGTCTGAGGAAGGTCTTGGAGATCAATAATGATAAAATCTGAGCTTGTGCAACGTATTGCTGAACAAAATCCGCATCTTTATCAGCGCGACGTTGAGAATATCGTAAACGCAATACTTGATGAAGTCACGGAAGCCATGATGCGGGGTGACCGGGTCGAGCTGCGCGGTTTCGGTGCTTTCTCGGTGAAAAACCGCCCGGCGCGCGTCGGACGCAATCCTCGAACCGGTCAAAAGGTTGAAGTCGAGGAAAAGCATGTTCCCTTCTTCAAGACCGGCAAGGAAATGCGACTGCGGCTGAACGACGGCGTAGACCACGGCGAGGACTGACCGACAATCAGGCCGCTCGAGGGCTTGATACAGGCTCAGGTGTGCGTGAATGCCGCGCGGCACAACAAATGATCGGCAGAAAAGCAGCGGGCACGGCTTGGCCAACATCTGCTTTTGCCGGTTGGCCAAATGCTTAACGAGATGGGAGACGTCGTCTGCGACCTCAGACGTGCGACGTCTCTATTTCGTATTTTAGCCGATGCTTGATGTCAGATGCCGGGCGAAGATTGCCCTTCCTGTTCCCCCTTGGCAAGGCGCGCCCAAACGACACGATCCATGAACTGATCGCGTTACTGCCCCCCGTTGCAAAGTCTCTGCCTCTTAACGGACCCGCTTTTATAATCTTGCGATCTGAATCCGAAGCCGATCACGATGGCTTATGGGCGTAAAAGTGGCAGGGGCCCCAAGGATAGATAGAACTGTGAACTTTAGTCGCCCCTTGCTCGTTTCCATGTCAATGCCCCATCAGATTGAGGACGCGGCAAGGTTATCGACGACTAAGCCCACCAGATCCCTTTGCGGTTTCGCGGAAGCCCGCTAAACTGTCTTTCTGATTTGCGCTTCAGCGCAGCCGATGGGTAAACCGGGAGAATGACCTTGATCCGATTTGTCAAAAACCTGATTCTCATCCTCGTCGGGGTGATTTTCATCGCGCTCTCGGTTGCCAACCGGCACACCGTGTCCTTGTCGCTTAACCCTTTCAACCCGACCGATCCGAACCTGACATTGACGCAGGTGCCGTTGTTCTGGGTGATCTTCGGCGGATTGGCCGCGGGCATCATTCTGGGTGGTATCGGCGCCTGGACCCGCTCAGGGTAAGTGGCGCAAGGAAGCCCGGGTACGCCGTCGGGAGGCGCGCAGTTTGCACCGGGAGGCCTCACAGCTGCGCGAACTGACCCAGCCAGATGAAGAGCAACCACGCGGCCTGCCCTCGCTCGGCAAGCGCGACGCCGCCTGAAACTGAGCTTATGTGAACCTGTCATCATGACAAGGTGCACCGATGACGCAGGATGATCATTGAAAACGCCCCGGCACCTCTGTTGGCGCCGAGGCGTTTTTATGTCTGATGCGCCAAGACTGACGGATCAGGCTGTCTTGTCAACCTTATGGTCAGCCGCCGCATCACTTGCGGCTGGCGCTTCCTTGGGCCCCCCCTTGGACACACCAACCATCGCCGGGCGCAATACGCGCTCGCCAATCTTGTAACCGGCCTGTACCACCTGAACGACCGTATTGTTCGGCACTTCCGTATCAGGCACTTCAAACATCGCCTGATGGAAGTTCGGATCAAACTTTTCGCCAGTCGGGATCAACTGAGAAACGCCGTTCTTGTCGAGCTGACGCAGAAGATCCTTCTCGGTCATCTCGACGCCTTCGATCAACGACGCGATGTTGCTTTCCACGGCTGCGCGCTCGTCAGCCGGCAGAGAATCGAGGGCGCGGCGCAGATTGTCGCTGACGGTCAGCATGTCGCGCGCGAAATTGGCAACCGCATAGGTGCGCGCGTCCTTGACTTCGCGCTCTGTGCGGCGACGCAGGTTTTCCATTTCCGCCATGGTGCGCAGCGCGCGGTCCTTCAGCTCGGCATTTTCAGCCTTCAGCGCCTCAATCGGATCGACGGCCTCTGGCTGCGCTTCGGCATCGGGAGCACTGGCAGCAGCGTTAGCTTCAGCTTCGGCAGCATTCGGGCTGAGATCCGGTTCCTGCTCGGACGGTGTCTTGTTTTCGTCGGTCATATTGGTCCGTTGACATCCATTTTCATAGAATTCGGGTGAGCGTGCTTCAGACTAGCCCTAATGCACACCCACCCCCAACCGTCAAGCCTTGCGCCAGACGGGCCAAGATTTTTGTTGGATTAAAGAGCGCTTTTGATCCAGTCTTCAAGCTTGCCCTTGGGCGCTGCACCGATCTGCTGTGCCATCGGTTCACCGTCCTTGAACATCAGCAGGAAGGGAATGGAGCGCACGCCATACTTGGTGGCGATTTCCGGGTTTTCATCGACGTTCAGCTTGGCGATTGTTACCTGACCGGACATATCGTCGGACAGCTCTTCCAAAGCCGGGCCGATCATCTTGCACGGTCCGCACCATTCAGCCCAGAAATCCACGACCACGGGGCCTTCAGCCTTGAGAACGTCCTGTTCAAAGCTGGCATCGGTAATTGTCTGAGTTGCCATCTTCAATCTCACTTTCGTCTCTGTGGCGAACACTGGAGGTGTTCGCGCCTGTTGACCAGAAAGTAGGAAGCCGGACGGCCAACGTCAAGCAAGCGCGCCCTCTGGTCGCAGCTCCTTGAACGTTTCTTCCAGAAGTGCGTCAGGAACCTGCATCAAAGACGGTATTGCAGTCCATAAAAGCGCCGCATGCACGGGTTGTCCGGGGTAAATCTCCTGCAACATGCGACGGTAGACACAGAGCTGCGCCAGATACTCTTGCGGAATATCCCGCGTGTGAACGGGCGGCACCGCATTGGTCTTGTAATCGACAATCAGAATGCGATCTGCATCAACAATCAGTCGGTCAATCTGACCCGAGACGGACACTTCAGTCCCCTCCGCCATGCGCAAGGTGCCAGCGATGGGAACTTCTGCGCGCGCAGTCTCCTCAAACAAGGGGGCGAACTCAAGCCCGCTCACAATAGCCGCCACATCAGCCAGAACCTCGTCGGCAGATTGCGCAAATTCTGTCGGCAACATGCGCTCGACATAACGTCGCGCTGCCGTATCACGGTCGGCAACAGGCACCTCCGGCAACAATTCCAAAAGCCTGTGCATGAGGTTGCCACGCACCAACGGCCATGCCTGTGGCTGGCAGTGAGCCTCCAGCCGCGCATGTCCGGGCACCGGAACGACACTGTCCTTGGCTTCCATTTCCTCAAACACACGCGAGGGACGCAGGCGCACCTTGCGTTTCAAGGCAGGCACCCGACTCGTCATCCACTCAGGCAGTGCGACGGCCTCGCCAGACTCCATGCCTGAAGGCGACGCGACGCCCCCTTCTGCCCGCACCTCAACAGGCGGTTCTTCAAAGGCGGTCGGCTCGGCGCGCTTGTGCTGCCAACGCCAGCCGATGATTTCATCAGCCGCATTGCGAAACTCCTGCGCCTCCGGCACCAGTGCATCATGAACCAGATTGAACCAACAGCGCTCATGGGCACCGCTTTTAGGCTCCCAACCACAGACAACAAGACGATCTTCCGCTCGCGTCAGCGCCACATAAAGCAGGCGCCGATATTCTTCTTCCTGTCCCTCGTGCAAGGTTTCAATGGCGTCTGTATGCCATTCCATCCGGTCTGCCTTGGTCGGCAACCAGACCAGAGCAGGAGGCGCAGTAATGTCAGCCCCACGTGGTCGCGCCACAAAGGCCGGATCATGGTGCGCATTCACCGGCTTTCCGCCCGGATCAATCAGGAAGACAATCTTTGCCTCCAGCCCCTTTGATCCATGCACTGTCATGACACGCACCATCCCGCGCGAGTTGGTCAATTCGCGCTTGATCTCCGTCGGAGCACTGTCAATCCATTGAAGGAAACCCTCAAGCCCGGGCACATCGGTCTGCTCATAGGACATGGCCAGATCGAGAAATTCGTCCAGAACATCATCTACCTCAACGCCCAACCGGCCGCGGAAAGCGCGCCGGCCGCCGTCCACCGTCATCAGGCGGGCATAGAATTCATACGGCGGCATGAAGTCGGCACGATCACGCCAGCCTTCCAGACGCTCGCGTACGCGCTGCCATTTACCGGACGCTTCAGCCATCTTCACCAACGCCTGCCACAGCGTTCCGGCACGTCGCCGATGGTCCGCGCCCTCACGGGCAATTTCCATCAGGTCGTCATCCTCAAGCCCCATCAAGGGGCTCTTGAGGATACTCGCCAGCGACAGATCATCTTCAGGCAGCAACATGAACCGGCCCAGCGCCACCAGATCCTTGACCGCGATGTGATCCGTCAGGACCAACCGGTCGCTTCCCGCGGCAGGAATGGCCAGCGTCTTCATTTCGCGGTTCAGCGTATCAATAAAAGCATCGCGCTTGCGCACGAGGATCATGATTTCGCCGGGCTTTGCCCTGCCCTGATCAATCCAGCTTCGAATGGTCCGTGCGATACGCCGCGCCAGTTTCAGGCGCGGAGAGTTGTTGCCAACACGGTCCAACGGGGCCAGCCAATCCGCGTCGTCTTCGACCACATCGTGCTTTTCAAGCGGCCAGATGTCGACAACACCGGGATCCTTGCGGATGGCTTCATGGACCGGCGCGCGCACCTCCTGCGACAAGCCCTTATGAACGTCGGGACGCTGAAACACCGTATCAACAGCCCCGAGTACATCCGGTGTTGAACGGAAAGACAGCTGCAAATCAATGGAATGAAACAGGCGACCGGCCTGCTCGGATTGCCGCGCAAAGCTGCGGCGCATCTGGTCGAAATAGGCCGGTACAGCTCCTTGGAACGAATAGATTGACTGCTTTTCATCGCCCACCGCAAAAATAGTGCGCACCTCTTCGCGTGCACCGTTCCCGGCAAAGAACTCCTCGGCCAAGGCCTGAATGACCTCCCACTGCCGCGGGCTGGTGTCCTGCGCTTCATCGACCAGAATGTGGTCCAGACCCTGATCGAGCTTGTACTGCACCCACTTGGCGCTTTCCGAACGGGACAAGAGCTTGGCGGTGCGCACAATCAGATCTTCATAATCGAGGAGACCGACCGTGCGCTTCGCCTTTTCATAATGCGTCAAAATCCCGTCCGCCAACCGCAGCAAAGCCGCAGTCCCTTCCAGCGTGACGAGAGCCTTGCGCTGGTCCAGCAGATCAAGAATGCGCTGCTGCTCATCCTGCATGACAGCCATCATGGCGGGAAAGGTCTGGGTCACACTCTTGGTCGCCAGCGACTTGCGCGGCTCCAGCTTTGCGGTCAGGAAAATATCCAGCCACATTTGCCGAAAGACCAGAGGGTCACCGCTGCGCACCGCCTCGACGAGCTTGTTGCCCCGCTCCTGATCCGTCTTGGTGCCGGTGTCATAGGCTTCCTTGTAGGACAGGGCCGCATTGAGATCGACCGAACACTCACTGAAGACGCGAGCATCGAGCGTGGTAACCGTTTCTCCCGGTGCAACACCCAGATCATCGGCCAACGCCTTGAGCGCCTGAGACAGCCCGCCGGCCTCGTCCAGCCAGCGCGCCATGGCGTCACGGCGCGCAATCACCTCATCCAGCGCCTTTTCCGCCGTCGCATCCGGCATCAGATTGATCAATGACGATACCGCAACGCCATAGTCGCTTTTCGGATTCACTTCGGCGTGTTGCAACACATGGGCGCGGGCGTCTGCCATAAGCTCTGCCGCCAGCCGGTCATCCAGAACGGTGAAGTGCCCGGCAACATTGGCTTCCAGCGGAAACTGATGCAGAAGGGCTTCACAAAAGCCATGGATGGTCTGGATCTTCAGACCACCCGGCGTTTCCAGCGCCCGCGCAAACAACCGCCGCGACAAAGCCTGACGCGCGGCCGAAGGTGGCTGACCATCAATGGACGCCAGCTCCGCTAGCAACTGCTCATCATCCATGGTGACCCAGTCGCCAAGAATGCGGAAGACGCGGCTGGCCATTTCTGCCGCCGCCGCCTTGGTAAAGGTCAGGCAGAGGATGCGGGCTGGATCCACCCCGTCCAGAAGCAGGCGGACCACACGGCGCGACAGCACGAAAGTCTTGCCCGACCCCGCATTGGCACTCACCCAGCGCCGAGGCCTGCGGCTGCGACGCTCGATCCTGACGCTCCAATGTCAGAGCGGGAATTTGTGGCGCACCAGCACTCATTCGTCGTCTCCCTCGCCACCGACAGACCACTCCTGCACACGGGCCAGATGGTCAAAATCACCATCACGGCTGTTTTCCATCATCACGCGCGACCGCGACAGATAGCCCGTGTGAGGCAAAGCGTAATGCGCCACCAGTTTTTCAAGCTGCGTCCATGCATCATCGGCCAGATCGCTCAAATCCACATCCTTGGGATTGCGAGGCGCTTCGATGACGGGGTCTGCCCCCCTTTGAGTTGCAAATACAGATATTCGGAAATCGGATGAGAGCCGGGGACGTCCTTGAAACCAAGACGTTGGATCATGGCGGCTTCCAAGGGCAATTGAGGGGCCAACAGAGTTTGAACCTGTTTGCCAGAGGGGACCTGTCCGGTCTTGTAATCAACGACAGAGATCGTTCCGTCCGTCATCAGGTCGATGCGATCGGCCCGACCGCGCAACCGGAATTCAACACCCGGCAATGTCATTTCAACGCCGCCTGCAACTTCCAGAAACCGCCGGTCAACCCGAGGAGCCCGACGCGCTTCAAACGCCACAAAGCCCTGGGCGATGCGCAGAAAACGTGGCCACCACAAAGCACGGATGGCAGGGAAGGCATCAAGGGAGGCAAAGTAATCCTCTCCAACCTCAACCAGACTTGCCACGGCAGTATCATCAAAGGGGCCGGTCCAGGTGCTCAGGAACTCTGCCAGAGCATCGTGAATGATGGTGCCCTTCTCTGCCAGATCCGGCTCTCCACCAATGGGATCAACCGGCGACAGATCAAGCACATGACGGGCATAGATCTCATAGGGATCGCGGACAAGACGCTCGATTTCCGTCACAGACAAACTCTTGGGACGTGCTGCCATTGCAGGAACCGGCATGGGCCGATCAATGGAACGGACAGGACCGTCAGGCTGATCGAGGCAGGCCGCCAATTGCACAAAGCGCTGACCGCGCGCTTCCATCTCGGCAGCCACAGTCTTTCCCGCCAGCGTCTGCAACCGCTGCAACCAGCGCGAGGCCACCGACGGCGCGCCACCCGCCCGGGCGGCCCTTGTCAGAAGCACACGTTTTGCCCCAAGCCCTTGTGCAAAATCATGCGCCCCCGCCCCGATGCGCCGCTCGGGTGGTTCCAAGCCAAGGTCTCGTTTCATGGGGCGGTTCAACCAGGGGTCATTGCGGGTGCGCGGTGGCCACACGCCCTCGTTCAAGCCGCCAAGAATCATTACGTCTGGGGACTGAAGCCGTGCTTCCATCGGACCGAGGATCTGAATACGATGATCGGCCGGCAGTTTTGAGCGCACCGACGATCCGGACATGAAGGCTGCAAAGACTGCCGGCCATTCAGACGGCTTCAGCGTCAGACCACTGTCTCCCCCTCCATCAGGCCGGAGAGCAGCAAGGCCAGCGCATCCCCGGTTTCGCCAGAGTACAACTCTGCGTCCGACCCGATCTCGTCACTTCCAAGCACATGCAGAACGTCGGCCTGCGCCCGTGCCAATTGCTCAACGGGGACAGGCTCGCTCTGCTCGGCCAGCGCCTCAAGCGGTGCCAGTGCGCGCGCCAGACGCTCCACCAACTCCGCAACGGCATCCCAGTCTGCATCGCGCAGTTTTTTCCAACGCGGTGGTGTACGTCCCTCTTCTGCGGCCTTGCGACTGGCCTTGACCGCCATGCGCAGACCCGCCGTGCCCGGCAGAGCCCGCGGACCGCGCAGCACACCACGCTCCAACGAGCGGGCGGCTGAACGAATATCGCGCACCGTCCACCCCAGCCGCGTCAGCGGATGTTTGAGCAGCGAGAGCAGATCGACTGGATCCGCGCCCCTTAACGCTACCCGCGCACTGAGCAACGCCACAATGGCAGGAGGTGTCTGGTCGAGAGGACGCCCAGCACTGTCGTCGACCTGAATTTTCCAACGCGCCAGTTCATTGGCCACCCGCCGCGCCAGAAGGCGGTCTGGCGACACCAACGCGACACTTTCACCATTGGCCAGCGCTTCCCGTAGGGCAATGGCGACGGCAAGTGCCTCTTCGCCCTCGTTCGTGGCCGTGATGACACCCACATCCGCCAACGCGACCCGACGACGCTCCTCGGCGAAGGTCTTGAGAAAGCCGACCCATCCATCTGATGTCTCCGCCGGACGCATGGCCTCGGAAACCAACTGCTCACGGTCCTTAAGCGCCGTAGTGGCCGCAGAACGCAAGGGGATCACCTGCGACCGTTCAACATCCAGCGTATGCAGGAGTTGCTTCAAGCTGTATTGCGCATGGCCCGGAACACTCTGCACCTTGCGATCTTGCATGTGCAGTTGACGGGTGCCCAGCGCCTCCCATGACGCCTGGTCCATATGTTGATCAAGGCCCGGCAACACGATGACGCCCTGCGGCAAACGGGCGACCGTCTTCAGTACTTCCGCCGTGGCAGGAACGGACCCGGTGACACCCGCAACAATCACCGGTCCACGAACAGGGAGTGCGGCCAGACGCTCGGCCTCGCGACGAATAAGAGCAGAGCGGCGCGCCTTTGGGTCCATGCGGTGTTGCTCAGCCAGAAAAGCTGGCCAAGCCTGCTGCACGATCTTTAGGAAATCCAGCGTAATTTGCCAGTAACGCGCGTGATCCTCCGGCACCAGCCCGCCAACTGCCGACCAATCGGCCTCGTCAGTTTCAATCTCATCCATCAGCGTCAGCAAGTCAGCCGCAAGCCATGCGGCATCAGCAGACGAGGCGGGCACGCCCAACGGCTCATCAAGGCGCAAATCCAGCACCTCACGCCGAAGCGCACCCTTCCAGCTCATCACCAACCGGGTCATGGCCAGATGGCGCGTCAACAGCGGCATTTCGGGAGGCAACGCCTCCAGATCATCACCCCCGCGCAACTGCAGCGTCTCTTCGTCGACATCGCCGATGGGACGGATCGCGGGCAACAGCACCGGTTTGCCGTCAAAAAGCTTCAGGAAAATATCAGGCAGAAGGCGGGCAGCGCGGCGCGTTGGCAGATAAAGCGTAACCTGAGAGAGCAACAGCGGGCTGTCGAGAGGCCTAAACCCCGGAACAAGCGTGCCTTCAACAAGGGTTTCCGCCAGCGTTTCGAGAAATGAAACCGACGACGGAATGGTGAAGATCCTTTCGCTGCCCCTCCCCTCCGGCATATCAGGCAGCACTTTCGCGCACGGCGTGCTCAGCTTCGTCAATGGCCTCAGGCGTTCCAACGTGCAACCACAAGCCCTCCATCTGGACACCGTACAGACGGTCGTTTTCCATGGCCTTGTCAAACAGCGTATTCATCGAGAAGGCTCCCTCAGGGGTGCCATCGAAAAGACGCGGATGCAACAAGGCGGCCCCTGCATAGGCATAGGGAGAGACACCGCGTTCAGGGCGGCGCGTCAACACACCTTCCTTGGACATCAGAAAATCTCCCTTCTCGTGATAGCCCACGGCATAGACCGTTTCCGCCATCAGCAACAGCGCATCCATGCGATCACCATCCCAAGCATCAATCATGTGCTCGAGGTTAGGCTTGACGCCCTCCACCCAGCAAGAGGTATCGGCGTTCAACTGGAAGAAAGGCTCGTCCCCCAGAAGCGGCAAGGCTTTGCGAATGCCGCCGCCGGTGTCCAGAAGCTTGGCCCGTTCGTCCGAAATCTTCACCTCAATGTCCGTGCGGCGCAAGACATGAACCTCCACAAGATCGGCGAGATAATGGACGTTGACGACGCAGGTTTTCACGCCAGCAGCCGCCAGACGCTCCATGCCATAGTCAAGCAAAGCCTTACCGTTCACTTCGATCAGGGCCTTGGGGGTCATCGCCGTCAAGGGGCGCATTCTCTTGCCGCGGCCTGCCGCGAGGATCATGGCGTGGGACGGGCGAAATTTCTCGGTGCTCATTACTTTTCCGATTACTCAATCAGGTCGAAAACAAATATGCCATTATGGCCGATTGCGTGAAAACCAGGCCTTGAGATCGGCAAGACCCGGATGTTCCAGTGCGCGGTCAAGATACCGGTTCATGCGCGCAAGATGCGCCAGGTAACCCGGCTTCCCATCCCGATGGGCCAACCGGACGAAGATCCCGAGTATCTTGGTGATGCGTTGCGCCGCCATGACAGCATAGGTCATTTCGAAGGTTTCACGATCAAACTCGGCATCGCGAGCTTGTCTCAGGGCCAGATAATCTTCAAAGAGACGTTTCTCAAGGGTTGCCGGCACATCAACGCGGGCATCAAAAGTCAGTGATGCCAGATCGTAAGCCACAGGTCCGATCTGAGTGTCCTGAAAGTCGATGAGACCAATACGACCGGGGCCCGTTGCGGCAGCTTGCCACAAGATATTGGGCGAGTGAAAATCGCGCAAGACCCAGCCGTCATGGTGCCCCTCACAACAGGCGAGTGCCGCTGTCCAAAGGGTCTCAAATTCCTGACGCAACACCGACGTTGCCTCCTCGCCCGTGACATGCGGCACATACCAGTCCAGAAACAGATCCACCTCAGCCAAGAGCACATCCCGGTCATAGCGCGGAAGCGCAAAACATTGCGTCTCGTCGACCGGAACGACATGCGGCCAGGCGCCGGCGTGCATTTCCGCCAAAACGGCCACCGCCGCCTGATAGCGGGCAGGATCAACCTGACCGTCACCTTGCAGAACTCCGTCGTGACCCAGATCTTCCAGCAGCAACAAGCCTTGCTCCAGATCAAGCGCCAGGATCTCGGGGGCACGAAAGCCCTGCCGACGCAACTCCCGGTCGATCGCCACAAACGGCCGCAGATCGCGTGCCAGGTGGCTCTTGTCGAAATACGCGCAAACCGCTTCCGAAAACCTTTGCGTATCCACGGCAGGCGCGTTCATCAAGACGGCCGTCGCGCCATTGTCCCGATGCACCCTTTCATAGGTTCGCAGCGACGCATCGTCCTTCAGATGCCGTCGATGGGCACCAGACCAGCCCGCAAGATCAAGGAATTGGCGCATCTCCAGCGAGCGATCAAGGCGATTTCCCCACCCGTCACCTTCGATCAACACGGACGCCTTACGAGGATCGGCGGCACCTACCTCAGCAGAAAGATCTTCTTCAAGGTGGATCCACAGACGGCGAGCGGGAAGAAAGTCTTGCGCCATTTCCGGCCACTCGACCAGCCCTACACCTGTCTCCAGCGCCTCTTCCAACCCCAATTCCTCGATTTCTTCCGGGTCTTCGAGCCGGTATAAATCAAGATGCGACACGGCAAACCGCGGCAAATCATAGGTCTGGACCAGTGTGAAAGTCGGGCTGGGCACTTCCAGATCCGGCTGGTCGGCCAGCGTGCGGATCAAGGCTCTCGCCAGGGTGGATTTGCCTGCCCCAAGATCGCCTGACAGGCAGATAAGATCGCCGGGACGCAGACTTGCTGCTCAGGTCTTCTGCGAAAGAAATGGTCGCCTGTTCATCGGCGAGAAAGAGGACACGATCTGCGATCTGGATCGGTCGGAGAACGTCACCGCTCATGAAGCCATCTACTGAATTATTCGGCGGCCAGACGTCCTGTTTCAGGCTTGGCCGGGAAGGTGCAGGTCACTGTCGTTCCCTTCCCTTCTATGGAGTCGATGTCAACCTGTCCACCATGCAGCTCGACGAAACTTTTGACGATGGCCAGACCCAAGCCTGCGCCTTGCCGTTTGGCCCCCACGCCATGCCCGACAAAACGGTTGAAGACCTGTGCCAGAATGTCTTCCGGGATGCCACAGCCATGATCCTTGACCACAAAGATCACCTCGGAATCACGACGATGGCAGCTCACGTCGATGGTGCCGTTTTCGTCCGAATAACGTACCGCATTGGAAATCAGGTTGAAGAGAACCTGCCGCAGGCGTTTTTCATCGGCAAACATGGTGCCGATATCATCCGGCACATGCGTCCGCAGCAAGATCTGTGCTTCGGTCAGGCGATCCTTGAGACCTTCGACAGCGGCATCAACGGTGTTGGCCACATCGACTTCACCGACTTCCAGCTCCATGATCCCCGCATCAAGCGTCGCCAGATCGAGAATGTCGTTGATGATAGCCAGCAGCGCATGAGACGACGACATAATGTAATTGGCGTATTCGCCCTGCTTGTCCGACAGGTCGCCAAACTTGGGATCCGACAACAGTTGAGCAAAGCCAATGATGTTTGTCAGCGGCGAGCGCAGCTCATACGACACATGCTGAATGAAGGCATTCTTGAGCTGATCAGCTTCCTGAAGCGCCGCATTCTTGTCCGTCAACGCCCGCTCGACATTCACGCTGTCGGTCACATTGACGAAGGTGACCAGCGTTCCGCCGTCCGGCAGAGGGACCGTCGCATAATCCAGCACAGTGCCATCTGTGCGTTCCATGCGCGCAGCCGCCTGTGTCCGGTTCTCGGTAAAGCCAGTGACCTTTTCCGCCAGTTCTTTCCAGTTTTCCCGCTCCACATCAGACACAACGCAGGCTTCAACCACATTGTTGACGTGCGGTAATCCATCCAGTTGATCGGTCTCAAGGTTCCAGATCAGACTAAACGCAGGGTTCCAAAGGCGCAGACGACCATCCGAGCCGAACACCGCAACGGCCTCCGACAGATTGTCGAGCGTTTCTCCCTGAACCCTTGCCAGCGCATTATAGCGGCTTTCCAGATCAAGCTGCTCGGTGACATTCTCGTAGATATAGGTCACGCCGCCCTGAGGATGCGGATTGGCGATGACACGCAAGGTGCGACCGTCCGGCAGATGCCACCAGTTCTCGCTGGCATCCAGAGACTGATAGTTGCCCAGCATTCTCTTGCGCCACGTGCGGTAGTCGGCCTGTTCCGGCAGTTTGCGACCGGCGCGCAGCGTATCCAGCAATTCCCCGTCTTCGGGATGGCCTTCGAGAAAATGCGGATCGAGATCCCAAAGCTGCCGAAAGGCCGCATTGTAAAACTGGAGCTTGCGATCACCGCCGAAAATGGCGACCGCGGTTGCAAGCTGATCCAATGTGCGACCGTGAAAATCCTCCATACGGTGGAGTTCCTTACGGACCTGCTCCAACTCGCTGATGTCGACAGCAAGACCGGCAGACCCCATATTCGCCGCAACGTCTGTGACTTCAAACAGTTTGCGCTGGCCGGCAGCGACAATCGGCATGCGCGCACTGAAACGGCCATCATCGTCACGACCCCGTGTCATCGCATCCTTCGCGGCTGCATCGAGGAAAGAGATATCATCACGCACCGCAGACGTGGCATCAGCCGCTTCCACAGCACGTGCATACTCGCGGTTGGCCCAGATCATGGCGCCTTCCGCATCACGCTGCCAGGCAGGCGCAGGCATGGCATTGAGCAGAGAATGCAGAATATGCAGTTCGCCGGAAATACGCGCGTTGCGAGCAGACAACTCAGCCTGCACTTGGCGCTCGCCCGTCAGATCACGCAGACACAACACAACGGCGCTGCCGGTCGTGCGGCCTGTCGCCTCGACATAGGTTCCCGCAATGGTCTTCAAAGTCAGAGAGAACGCTTCGCCGGTGTTGAACAACCGGTCAAGGAACCGCTCCAGATCCGTGGCCCCTTTGGAGGTCAGCCAGGACCCAAAAGCCAGAAGCTGTGCCTCAGAGCGCGGCACACCGGATTCTTCGGACAAGACACCCCAGATGCTTGGCTCGGCACCGGATCCTGACCACACAACGACGCGCTGGCCATCCGTGTTGAGGATCGCTTCAAGACGGTCAACTTCAACCTTGAGATTGCTGCGATCGCGCTTGAGCGTTGCAAGCTGCATAAAAGATCTGCGCTTGATGCGAGCATAGGCCCAGGCTGCGGTCACGGCAAAAACCGACACGCCACCAAAGGCTGCAAGCCAGACCATGGAACCAGCCTCCGCTCCAAACGTTGGCAAAGTGACAGATCCTTCAGCCCATGCTGAGGAGGTTCCGACAAGCATTGCCAGAGCGCTGGCGGCTGACAAAGTCAGTTGCGCTCGAATCCTTCCTCGCAACGTCGCGCTGTTTGGCGCGCCGTTTGAGCCGCTTGCCGGCATGTCATGATCCTCTTAAAGCCGCATCCTGCCCGGGAATCCCGGTTCAGAATCAAAACACTTGGGTGACCGTTTGATTCGTGAAGAACATAACCTTTTTGGAATCTGCGAAGAAGAGTCCCTTGCTAAAAAGTTAATAAAAAGCCTTGAAACGTTAAAATACCTTAATGCATTTTACGATGGTCGAGAGAGGAACGGCCACTATATCTAGTGGCCGTTCGCGTATTTCTTAATATTTATAGTGCTCGGACTTGAACGGACCGGCCTTGTTAATCCCCAGATAATCAGCCTGATTGTCCGACAGTTCGGTCAAGGTTACACCCAATTTTTCCAGATGCAGACGCGCCACCTTTTCATCAAGGTGCTTCGGCAACACATAGACGTCATTCTGATAAGCGTCGCCCTTGGTAAAGAGCTCGATCTGAGCCAGCACCTGGTTAGTGAAGCTTGCCGACATCACGAAGCTCGGATGACCCGTTGCATTGCCGAGATTGACCAGACGGCCCTGCGACAGAAGGATCATGCGCTTGCCGTCCGGGAACTCATACATGTCAACCTGGTCCTTGACCGGACGCAGCTTGGTGTTCTTCAACGCAGCAACCTGAATTTCATTGTCAAAGTGCCCGATGTTACAGACAATCGCCATATCCTTCATGCCACGCATGTGGTCGAAGGTGATGATGTCCTTGTTGCCGGTTGCCGTGACGTAGATATCCCCCTCCGGGAGAGCCTGCTCGATGGTCTTGACTTCATAGCCATCCATCGAAGCCTGCAACGCACAGATCGGGTCGATTTCGGTCACAATTACGCGGGCACCAGCGCCTGCAAGAGACTGAGCCGACCCCTTGCCAACATCACCGTAACCACAAACTACCGCAACCTTGCCGGACATCATGACATCGGTGCCGCGACGGATACCGTCTACCAAGGATTCACGACACCCATAACGGTTGTCGAACTTCGACTTGGTGACGCTGTCATTGACGTTGATGGCCGGGAAAGGAAGCTGCCCCTTCTTCTGCATTTCGTAGAGACGCAGAACACCCGTGGTTGTTTCCTCGGAAACACCCTGAATCAGGTCGCGCTGCTTGGTGAACCAGCCCGGATTTGCCGCCATGCGTTTCTTGATCTGCGCGAAGAGGCAAGTTTCTTCATCAGATTCAGGGTTTTCAATCAGATCGGTTTCACCCGCTTCAACGCGCGCGCCCAGGAGAATGTAAAGCGTTGCATCGCCACCATCATCCAGAATCATGTTCGCGCCATCGGCGAAATCAAAGATCTTGTCAGCGTAGGTCCAATATTCTTCAAGGGTCTCACCCTTGGTTGCGAACACTGGAATGCCAGCGTCAGCGATTGCAGCAGCTGCCTGATCCTGGGTGGAGTAGATGTTGCACGACG
The DNA here is from genome assembly GCF_055809635.1 of Roseibium sp. 10G30-5. Lineage (NCBI taxonomy): Bacteria > Pseudomonadati > Pseudomonadota > Alphaproteobacteria > Hyphomicrobiales > Stappiaceae > Roseibium > Roseibium sp. 10G30-5. The sequence goes on along the minus strand of NZ_CM147918.1, from coordinate 2,536,796 downwards.
CCCACCGGACTTCAGCGCCAAGCTCAACCAGCGTCTCGATCAGCACAGCAGTCTGGATCGTCATATGCAGCGAACCAGCAATACGCGCGCCCTTGAGCGGCTTGCTTTCACCAAACTCGGCGCGGCAGGCCATCAGACCCGGCATCTCGTGTTCAGCGATTTCAATTTCGGTACGACCCCAACCGGCCAGTCCGATATCCTTGACGATGTAGTCAGCCATGAAAATATCCTGATTTTGACGATCTGGTCAGCATGGCCAGACCGTGTTGCAAATTGCCCTGCCCATCCTCGCGTGACGGGCGCATGTCTCTTGTCATCTGCGAACGAGTTATAACGCGACAAAGGAGTCAAAGCAATGCAGATATAAAGAATTCTTTATATCAATAAGACTGCACTTTCCTCATCGCAAGATCCGCACAGAAAAAGAACGATTATCGCTGGCCACGGTTCAACGCGGACAACAGCGCAACTTTGTCAGGTGATGGTCGAGAAAGCAGGAAGAGAGAGTGTCAGTCGTTTTCGCCAAAACCGTCTTCGACCAAATCAACAACAGCTGCCATGGCCACGTCGGCGTCAGGCCCTTCTATCACGATATTGATACAGCAGCCGGGACTTGCCGCCAGCATCATCAATCCCATGATAGAGGTGCCCCCCACCGTTTGCCCGTCCTTGGACACGCGCACGTCGGACCTGAAGGTTTCGACCAGTTTCACCAGCTTGGCACTGGCCCGCGCGTGTAACCCGCGCTGATTGACGATCGTCAGATCCCTGACAAGTTTCGTATCAGTCAAAGAGTGTCTGCCTATCCCTGTCCAGACAGAACCTTGGCTCGCAACAGAGATGTATTTCTGGCCTGCCTGACGTGCTTCGTCAACAGCTGCCGCCAATTCACGATCTGCCCGGACGCTGGCCAGCTTGATCAGCATGGGCAAGTTCACCCCTGCAACCACTTCGACGAACTTACCGTCCATCACCGAGATGGCAAGGTTGGAAGGGGTTCCGCCAAACATATCAGTCAGAAGGACAACCCCCTTGCCGTCATTGACGGTCTCGACAGCAGACAAGATGTCCTGTCGGCGCTGCTCCATGTCATCGTCAGGCCCGATGCAGATCGTTTCGACCTGCTCCTGCGGTCCAACGACATGCTCCAAAGCAGATTTGAACTCCTCAGCGAGGCGTCCGTGAGTGACAAGTACTAGTCCGATCATACGTTTCGTGACCCGAATGTCCGTTGCGCGCCAATTATCTGGCCATAGCTTGATGTTGCACTGTCGGCAACTGCCGAGCGACTTTCAAGCGAAATCGAAGGTTCGCGATCAAATGTAGTCCGGGCTGTTGGGGAAAAGCCCACGAAGAACCCATCTGGTTTGCACAATGGTGGCAAGCACTGCGGTTTGCGCCGCCAAAAGGCGCGGAAGCGCGACACCTTCAATCTCTGTGGTGGCCAGCTCAGGCTCCGGAAGTCGTTGTATTTCATCAGGATGCGCCAGATCAATGACAAGGTCGACGGGGGCCTGTGTCTCGACGGCAGCCGGTTTTACGATGCCGATACCGCGGATTTCAAGAAGCCCGTGAAGGGCCTTGGGGGCCTCTGCAACCAACAAATCACCGGACCGGGTCAAAATCGTGCGATCATCGCTGATATGACAGCCGAGATGCCCTTTTGCGCGCGCCGCTTCAACCAACGCATCTGCAAGCATGGATTTCCCCGCCCCGGATGCCCCCCGAATGAGCACGCCACGCGTGGCCAGCAAAACGCAGCCTGCATGGCAAGAGACCTGCCTCACGATTTCTTCTCCGGCCGAAGCAGGATGACGAAACGGGCGCCCTCAATCTGCGCCTCACCGCTCGGCGTCTCGCTGGTGCGGTTGAATGCCGTAATCCGCCCACCGTGCGCCTCGATGATCTGGCGCGAGATGGAAAGGCCAAGGCCCGAATTGTTGCCGAAGCCCTCGCCTTCCGGGCGGTCAGTGTAGAAGCGTTCGAAAATCCGGTCCGTGTCTTCTGCGCGAATGCCCGGACCTTCATCGTCCACCAGGATCTCAATCCAGTCCTTCTGACGCGACAGGGAAATCCGCACACTGCTGTCTGGCGGCGAAAACGACCGTGCGTTATCGAGTAGATTGGTAATGACCTGACCGAGACGAATATCGTGTCCCAGCACGCGGTAACCGGTGTCTTCCGAGGTTTCCGCAACATTCAGCACCACATTCGGCTGACCTTCTTCGCATCGCGCATTGACGCTATCGCGAATGTTGCCAAGCAAATCATGCATATCGATGGCTTCCGACTGAATGCGCGCCAGTTCCGCATCCAGACGCGAAGCATCTGAAATATCCGAAATCAGCCGGTCGAGACGGCGCACATCATGCTGGATCACCTCCAGCAGGCGGTGGCGCGATTCTTCACTGCGGGCCAGCGGCAGGGTCTCCACGGCGCTGCGCAGCGATGTCAGCGGATTTTTCAATTCATGCGCCACATCGGCGGCAAACTGCTCGATCGCATCGATCTTGTTGTAAAGCGCATTCGTCATGTCGGCGAAGGCCCGCGCCAGATTGCCGATTTCATCCTGCCGATCCGAAAACTGCGGAATCTCCTGACGGGAACTGGTGCCGCGCCGCACCCGTTCAGCGGCCGCAGCCAGACGGCGCACCGGACCGGCGATGGTGCCCGCCAGCAAGATGGACAAGAGGATCGTAACCGTAGCCGCCACCAGGAAAACACGCAGGATAGCCATGCGCTCGGCACTGACAATCTTGTCGATATCCCCCCCTTGCGTGGACAGCATCAACGACCCGAGAACAGCCTTGAAACGCTGAATGGGAACCGCAACGGAAACAATCAGCTCGCCGCGCTCCGAGACCCTCACGATGCTGGCCGGAGAGCCGTTCAATGCGGCCTTGACCTCGGGATAAATCCGCCCGTCGCCGCCGCCGGCCTCCTGATAAAGCGGCATGTCGCCACGCCGCAGCCAAAGCTTGATCGACTGCCAGATCCGCGACAGCCAACTTTCTGTTTCATTGGCAGGCGGTGGCAGATCGAACCGAAGAATTTGCGCGGTCGAATAAAGGTGCCGAGAATCAAGGATCAACGTGCCGTCCGGATCATAGATCCGCGCCCGTGTCTTGGTGGGAGAAATCAAACGACGCAGAATAGGCCCGACCCGCTCCGGATTGACCGGAAAATCGAGGCTGTCCATATCATCGTCTTTTGGCGACACGCTTTCACCAGCCCGAAGCTTCAAAAGCTTTTCCGGATCAACGGTAATGGCGCCGGTGTCGACGGTGGCCGATGACGCAATGGCACCGGCGATGATCTCGCCTTGCGTCAGCAGACTTTGCACCTTGGCGTCAATCAGCCCGGCGCGAAATTGATTGAGATAGAGGTTGCCCATCATCAAAGCGATCAACCCGACAAGATTGATCGCGATAATACGTCGCGTCAGCGATGACAGCACATAAGTGCTGAACAGCCGACCGAAGTGATAGAACATACGGCGACGCACGCGCCTGTTTCCCAGGCGTCGAAGTTGCGACCGTTCAGAGGGAACGCCCTGCGCAGCGCGCTCACGCTCTGATTTACCACTTTCACCAGACATTCAGCGAATGATCAGACCTCTTTGAAGCGGTAGCCAACACCATAAAGCGTTTCGATCATGTCGAACTCGTCATCGGCCATCTTGAACTTCTTCCGCAGCCGCTTGATATGACTGTCGATGGTGCGATCATCAACATAAACCTGATCGTCATAGGCAGCATCCATGAGAGAATTACGGCTTTTGACGACCCCAGGCCGCTGCGCCAACGCCGAAAGGATCAGAAATTCGGTCACCGTGAGCGTGACAGGTTTGCCACTCCATGTACAGGTATGGCGCTCCTGATCCATAACCAGTTGACCGCGCTCCAGCAGCTTGTCGGAGCTGTCGCGTGCCGTCGACGGATCCCGGGGCTGTGCGCGCCGCAGAACCGCACGGACCCGCTCCACCAGCAAACGCTGCGAAAACGGTTTGCGGATAAAGTCGTCGGCACCCATCTTCAAGCCAAACAACTCGTCGATCTCATCATCCTTCGACGTCAAAAAGATCACTGGCAAATCGGTGCTCTGGCGCAGCCGACGCAACAGCTCCATGCCATCCATACGTGGCATCTTGATGTCGAAGATCGCCAGATCGGGCGGATCGCTTTGCAACCCGTCGAGCGCTGATGTGCCTTCCGTGTAGGTTTGTACGCGGTAACCTTCAGACTCCAAAGCAATCGAAACGGAAGTCAAAATGTTTCTGTCATCATCCACGAGCGCGATTGTCGGCATACTCTTGTGTCCAGTTTCCTTGTTGGTCGCCTTGCGATGGCTGACATCCAATTGTGTCATTGTTTATTGCGCCGGGAAATACGCATAAATTAAGGCATTTCAATAGAATGAAATAGGTATTGCCACATAAAGGTTCCAGAGCCACGACCTAATTTCAGAGCTGTGAACAGTTTTCACGGCGATATCATGATGCTTTTGTCCTTCGGCAGCACCCCTAAAGCGATATACGATCGAGCAGCCATTGTGTAAATGTTTCAGCATCGGGCTGCGGCGCAGTTGGCATCATCATGGTATACGCACGGTTGCTGGGCACGAAACCGAAGGGGGCCACAAGGCGTCCGGCAGCCAGATCGTCGCGAACAAGAATATCCGGTGCAATGGCCAGCCCCAATCCGGCCGTGGCACCCTCCAGCAAAAAATAGAAGTGTTCGAAGGTGCGCGATTCTGCATCCATGCCCAGGCTGAGGCCACACGCTTCGGCCCATTCCTGCCAGCCAGTTGGCCGCGTCTTCGTGTGCAGCCGCGGCAGCGTGGCAAGGTCTGAGAAATCGGACACGCCCCGACCGTCCAGCAGCGACGGGCTGACCACCAATCCGACCTTTTCATCCCAGAACCAGATCTCGTTCGGTTCAATCGGCGCATCCTTGACTGCACGGATCATCACATCATACCGATGTGCTTCGCTAAAGCGGCGATCCGAGGTCAATCGCACCTCGATCTCGGGATAGAGATCCTGAAAATTATATAGGCGCGGGATCAGCCACCGCATCGCAAACGTGCCATAGCAATGTACATCAAGCACCCGCCGCTCCGCTGCGTTAACCCGGGAGACGGCCTTTTCCAGAGTATCAAACGCGCGCGTCAAGTCTGGCAAAAGCTCCACAGCAGCCCGCGTTGGCTGCAACTGATTGCGCGCTCCCTCGAACAGCGCAGTCCCCAGAACCTCCTCCAGGCTCTTGATCTGGCGACTGACGGCGCTGTGCGTCACACCCAGTTCATCCGCCGCCAGCGTCATTTTCCCCAGACGCGCGGTCGATTCAAAGGCGCGCAGGGCATTCAAGGGCAAGACGCCGCGTTTCATGTTCATTTTTCTCACATTGAATTTGAGAAAACGTCGTTTTCCTAACGATTTTTATTATGCCATTTTACACTCAAACACAAAAACTCACATAAAAGGATTTGGAGAATTCCCATGCTTCTTCCTCTCTTGAGCAGCCTGATACACGACTGGCATCGGAATTTCGTGACCCGGCGAGACCTGCGCCGACTGCCGAGCGAACAACTCGCGGACATCGGTATGAGCGAAGCCGACCGACTTGCCGAAGCCGCAAAACCCTTCTGGCGTGCCTGAGGCGCCAGACCCACGCCCTAAGGCGCGTTCGAGTTTCGAATGAAAGAAATCGAAAGGTTTATACAGCAGAAGAGAAAGTTGACCTGAAAGTAAATCGATTAAAACAAAGAGAAATTTCTTCTATTATTGAACCTGATATTTATAGACCCTAGCCTACCCTCATTACTGTCCGAAACCGCTTTAAGCAGCATTGAAATCATCGGACATATTCAGGAGTAGACTGATGAGCGCCCATGGTAAAGTTACTAAGCGACTTGCAACGAACGACATCCTGAGCAGCCTGGGCAAGGTGGATGGACGTTACTCCAATTTGCAAGCGCCACGACTTTACGAAGAAGCACTTGCGCGACGTGAAGCGAAACTCACAGCTGGCGGGGCGCTGCTCGCAGAAACCGGCAAACACACTGGCCGCTCCCCCAAGGACAAATTCATTGTTCGCGATGATCTGACAGACGGCACAGTCTGGTGGGAGAACACCTCTGCCATGACGCCCGCCGCATTCGACCTTCTGCTGGCCGACTTCCAAGCCCATGCGCGCGACAAGGACATGTTCATTCAAGACCTCTATGGCGGTTCGCACCCGGCACACCAGCTTTCTGTGCGTGTGCAGACAGAATGCGCCTGGCAGGCCTTGTTCATCCGCAACATGCTGCTGCGCCCCACCCCGGACGCACTGCTAAAGTTTGTCGCCGACGCTCACATCATTGATCTTCCGTCGTTTCAATGTGATCCGGCCCGCCACGGCACGCGCTGTGAAACTGTGATCGCATGTGATTTCAGCCGCAAGATCGTTCTCATCGGCGGCACCGCTTATGCTGGTGAAATCAAGAAATCCGTTTTCACCCTGCTGAATTTTCTCCTGACCGACAAAAACGTATTGCCCATGCACTGCTCAGCCAACACCAGTGACAAGGGCGATACCGCCATCTTTTTCGGTCTCTCCGGCACTGGCAAAACGACACTTTCCGCGGACCCGACGCGCATCCTGATTGGTGATGATGAGCATGGATGGAGCGAGGACGGCGTCTTCAACTTCGAAGGTGGCTGTTATGCCAAGACCATTCACCTGACGCCAGAGAGCGAGCCGGAGATTTTCGCCACCACACAACGCTTCGGCACGATTTTGGAAAACGTCGTGGTCGATGCCAGCGGCGTGCCCGATTTCGAAGATGACAGCAAGACCGAAAACACCCGCGCCTGCTATCCGCTGACCTTCATTCTCAACGCCACGACCAGCGCCGTTTCCCCACCACCGCAGACGATTATCCTGCTGACGGCGGATGCCTATGGAGTCATGCCACCGCTGGCTCGCCTGACGCCGGCGCAGGCGGCCTACCATTTTCTATCTGGATACACAGCCAAGGTTGCTGGCACCGAGCGCGGCGTAAAAGAACCACAGGCAACGTTTTCCGCCTGCTTCGGCGCACCCTTCCTGCCGCGACACCCCAGCGTCTACGGTGACCTGTTGCAAAAGTTCATTGCGCAAAGCAACGCCAGTGTCTGGTTACTCAATACTGGTTGGACTGGAGGACCCTATGGCGAAGGCCGTCGCTTTCCTCTGAGCGTGACACGCAAATTATTGACGGACATTCTGCGCGGCAGCCTGTCACACGCCGTCTGTCGCATGGACGAGACATTCGGCTTTCAGGTCCCCGAAGCGGTTGACGGGATCGCATCCGATGTCCTGACCCCACGCCGGACCTGGGCAGATAGCGCGCGGTATGACGCCGCTGCCACGCAGCTTGCGGAGCTGTTCAGAAAGAATTTCGAGGCCTTTGAAGCCCATGTGGGGGAGGACGTTCGGGGCGCTGGACCTGCTTTGCAAAGAGGCTGATAACCCACTGCTCCGATGCAAAGATTCAAAATCCACCCCTTGGGCGAGTTGCCTCTTGCCCAAGGTCTCGCCGCTCGCTCCTGCCCAAAACTGCGGCACGCCCAATCATTTGACAGGCACTTTGGCTAGTTCCAGTGCCCGTGAAAGATCTGGCACAAGATCTAATCAGTTGTGTCGAACAGGCTTTGCCAAATGCGGCTCCACCTGCAAACACTTTATTAGCATTTAACAAGCAACCCGACTGAGCTTCTTTTAACTAAAATCCCCATTATGCAAGCTGCGGCATCGATAGAGCGATTCCACGTATTGCATTTTAATGACACATCGCTTAATTAATCCATGTGCTTGTGAGGTTGTCGTTGGAGATCGCTCTCCTTTGACCCACGACAGGCGCAAGAGACCCCCAAATAACGCAGGTGCATTTCGGATCCACGCGCTGGATGATCGAAAGTGTTTGCGTTTGCTGTTGACCTAAGAAGGAATAAAAAGATGAACGATTTGAGCCTGCCCCGCCCTGGTTGTTGCAAATGGGCCGAAGGTGATTCGGGAAACTACGTTTTCCCTTGCAAGAACCGGGTTGAATCCGGTATCTCCTACTGTGACGACCATCATGCAATCGTCTACATCCCGCCGGAAGAACGTCGTCGTTCGCGCTCTGGTGGCATGAATACCTCTTTCCGTCGCATTGCTGCCTGATCCTGGCGCATGAGACTAAGGTTCAAACACCTTTCAAAACCCGGCTCTGCCGGGTTTTTTTCGTGCGCGCTCCCGTTAAAGTCTGTGTTGCCTGCGTCACGCAGCAACAAAAAAAGCGCGCCCCATGCGGAGCGCGCCTTGAAAGAAATCTCATCCATCAGTCGGCTCGCCGACCTATCAAGCCGCCTTGAGCGCGTCCTGCAATTCCTTAAGCTTCTGCAGCGTTTCCACAGCACGACGAAGCGTTTCGTCGTCCTTGGCATCGGCAACGTCTTCTTCAGCGTCCTTGATCTGCTGCGCGATCTCGTCCGCTTTCAATTCTCCGACCGGAATAGCCAGCTCGGCCAGAACCGACAGCCCTTCCGGCGTCACATCAGCAAAGCCGCCACGAACGAAATATTCGTCCAGATCACCGCCCTCGCTCCGACGTACCTTGAGAAGTCCGGGGTGCAGTGTCGAAAGAAGTGGGCTGTGGCCCTTGAGAACGCCAAACTCGCCCTCTGTGCCCGGCACAATGACTTCGGCGACCTGCTCTGACATGAGAAGGCGCTCCGGAGAGACCAACTCAAACTGGAATGACTCAGCCATCTGGCGTGCCCCTTAAACAAATGCTGTCTGCGACATCGGGAGACTCCCGAGCGACCGCGCGACATAGAGCTCGGGCACCTGTCTCGCGACAGGTGCCCGGTCAATCAAATCAGGCTGCTTCCGCGGCCAGACGTTCTGCTTTCTCGATAGCTTCGTCCATGGATCCAACCATGTAGAAAGCCGCTTCCGGCAGGTCATCATACTGACCTTCAACGAGGCCCTTGAAGCCCTTGATCGTGTCTTCGAGAGACACGAGCTTGCCCGGAGCGCCGGTGAAGACTTCAGCCACGAAGAACGGCTGAGACAGGAAGCGTTCAATCTTACGCGCACGCGCCACGGTGAGCTTATCTTCTTCCGACAGTTCATCCATGCCGAGAATGGCAATGATGTCCTGCAAGGACTTATAGCGCTGCAACGTCTGCTGAACGGCACGGGCTGTCTCGTAATGCTCGTCACCAATGACACGCGGATCGAGAATGCGCGACGTTGAGTCGAGCGGATCCACGGCCGGATAGATGCCCTTTTCAGCGATCGACCGGTTCAGAACCGTCGTTGCATCAAGGTGAGCAAAGGTCGAAGCCGGTGCCGGATCGGTCAAGTCATCGGCAGGCACGTAAACGGCCTGAACCGAGGTGATCGATCCCTTGGTCGTCGTGGTAATCCGCTCCTGCATGCCGCCCATGTCGGTGGCAAGTGTCGGCTGATAGCCCACAGCAGAAGGAATACGGCCCAAGAGCGCCGACACTTCCGAACCCGCCTGCGTAAAGCGAAAGATGTTGTCAACGAAGAACAGAACGTCCATGGCCCTGATCGCGAAAATGCTCTGCGACGGTCAAACCGGTCAGTGCAACGCGAGCACGAGCTCCCGGGGGTTCATTCATCTGGCCGTAAACCAAAGCGGCTTTGGAGCCTTCACCGCCGCCTTCCTTGTTCACGCCGGATTCGATCATTTCCCAGTAAAGATCGTTGCCTTCACGGGTCCGCTCACCAACACCAGCGAACACGGAATAGCCACCATGCGCCTTGGCGATGTTGTTGATCAATTCCATGATGATCACGGTCTTGCCAACGCCAGCACCGCCGAACAGGCCGATCTTGCCGCCCTTGGAGTAAGGCGCCAGCAGATCGACAACCTTGATGCCGGTGACCAGAATTTCAGCTTCCGTCGACTGTTCGACGAAAGACGGGGCTCCCTTGGTGAATGGAACGACGGTCTTCAGCCGGGATCTCACCTGCTTCGTCGACCGGCTCACCGATGACGTTCATGATGCGACCCAAAGTGCCTGCGCCAACCGGCACGGCGATCGGAGCGCCCGTATCCGTCACTTCCTGACCACGAACGAGACCATCGGTCCCGTCCATGGCAATGGTGCGAACCGTGTTTTCACCCAAGTGCTGAGCAACTTCCAAAGCCAGGCGGTTGCCGTTGTTGGATGTTTCCAGTGCGTTCAGGATCAGCGGCAGGTTGTCATCGAACTTGACGTCGACAACGGCGCCGATGGCCTGGGTAATCCGCCCGACTTGCTTGTCAGCCATAATCCCTAATCCTCATCTCGATCCAATCAAAGCGCCTCGGCGCCCGAAATAATTTCAATCAGTTCCGTCGTGATCTGAGCCTGACGCTGACGATTGTAGGTGACCGACAGTTTGTCGATCATGTCACCGGCATTACGCGTCGCATTGTCCATCGCGGACATCCGGGCCCCCTGCTCGCTGGCAGCATTTTCCAGCAGCGCATGGAAGATCTGGACGGAGATGTTGCGCGGCAGAAGATCATTGAGGATCTCCGCTTCGTCTGGCTCATATTCGTAGACAGCCGTGTTGTCCGATGCCTCATCGGCAGTGTCTGCCACCGACAAATCGGCCGGGATCAACTGCTGTGCGGTCGGAACCTGAGAAATCACCGACTTGAACTGCGAGTAGAAGAGCGTGCAGACATCGAACTCTCCGTCTGCATACATCTTCAAAACGTCCTGCCCGACCTTCTGGGCATCGGCAAAGCCGACGTTCTTCACGTGACGCAAATCGACCGTCTTGATGATCAGACCGCCGAATTCGCGACGAAGAACATCATAGCCCTTCTTGCCAACGCAAATGATCTTGACCGTCTTGCCTTCAGCCAGAAGGCGGCGTGCCATCAGGCGTGCCTGCTTGGCAATATTGACGTTGAAGCCACCACAGAGCCCACGTTCGGAGGTGACGACGATCAGAAGATGTACCTGATCGCTGCCAGTTCCGGACATCAGCGCCGGGGCATCATCACGGCCCTCAAAGGCAACCGCGAGATTGGCGAGCACCGCGTCCATGCGTTCAGCATAGGGCCGTGCGGCCTCCGCAGCCTCCTGAGCACGACGCAGCTTCGCCGCCGCAACCATCTGCATGGCCTTGGTGATCTTCTGCGTCGCTTTCACGGAAGCGATACGGTTTCGTAAGTCCTTCAGGCTCGGCATGGCCGCCCCTGCTCCTTATCCCGACAGCGTTCTCAGGCGAAATTCTTGACAAACTTGTCGAGCACAGCAGAAAGCTTGCCCTTCAGGTCATCATCAAGAGCCTTCTTTTCCCAAATGGCGTCCAGCAGATCCTGGTGCTCATTGCGAAGAACAAGAAGATACCCGGCTTCAAAGTCACGCACCTGCTCGACAGCGATCTTGTCCAGATAGCCGTTCACGCCCGCGAAGATCACCGCAACCTGCTCTTCCGTCTTCAACGGAGAGAACTGCGGCTGCTTCAGCAGCTCGGTCAAACGGGCACCACGGTTCAAAAGACGCTGGGTCGTTGCATCCAGATCGGAACCGAACTGCGCGAAAGCAGCCATTTCACGATACTGGGCAAGCTCGCCTTTAATGGCACCAGCCACCTGCTTCATCGCCTTGATCTGAGCCGAAGACCCAACGCGCGATACCGACAGACCAACGTTCACAGCCGGACGGACACCCTGATAGAACAGGTCTGTTTTCAGGAAGATCTGACCGTCAGTGATTGAAATCACGTTGGTCGGAATGAACGCCGAAACGTCGTTGCCCTGTGTTTCGATGACCGGCAGAGCCGTCAGGGAACCAAGACCGTTTTCTTCGTTGAGCTTTGCCGAACGCTCCAGCAGACGGGAGTGCAGGTAGAAGACATCCCCCGGGAAAGCTTCACGTCCTGGCGGACGACGCAGCAGCAAGGACATCTGACGGTAGGCCACGGCCTGCTTGGTCAGATCGTCAAAGCCGATCACGGCGTGCATGGAATTGTCGCGGAAGAACTCACCCATCGCACAACCAGCGAAAGGAGCGAGGAACTGCAACGGCGCCGGATCGGAAGCCGTTGCGGCAATCACGATCGAATACTCAAGCGCACCGGCATCTTCCAGAGCCTTCACGAACTGAGCAACCGTTGAGCGCTTCTGACCCACAGCGACATAAATGCAGTACAGCTTGTCGTGCTCGTTTTCAGAGGCCTGCAAAGACTTCTGGTTCAAGAAGGTATCCAGCAGGATTGCCGTCTTGCCCGTCTGGCGGTCACCAATGACCAGCTCACGCTGACCACGCCCGATCGGGATCAAGGCATCAATCGCCTTGAGGCCGGTGGACATCGGCTCGTGCACCGACTTGCGCGGCAAAATGCCCGGAGCCTTGACCTCAACACGGCTTTTCGCCGTAGCGTTGATCGGCCCCTTGCCATCCAGCGGATTGCCGAGCGGATCGACAACGCGACCCAGCAGCTCTTTGCCAACCGGAACTTCAACGATGGCGCCGGTCCGCTTGACCGTATCACCTTCCTTGATGCCACGGTCAGACCCAAAGATCACAACACCAACGTTGTCTTCTTCGAGTTGAGCGCCATTCCCTGAATACCACCAGGGAACTCGACCATTTCGCCGGCCTGAACCTTGTCAAGACCGTAAACACGGGCAATGCCGTCACCGACGGACAGCACCTGACCAACCTCGGTCACTTCGGCTTCATCGCCGAAATTCTCGATCTGGTCCTTGAGGATAGCGGAGATCTCCGCGGCCCGAATATCCATCAGCCGACCTCTTTCATCGCAAACTTAAGTGAGTTGAGCTTCGTACGCAGTGACGTATCGACCATGCGGGACCCCATCTTTACGACAAGCCCCCCAATCAAGTCAGGATCAACACTCGCTGCAATCTTAACTGTCTTGCCTGAAGAAGACGACAGAGCCTCCTCCAGAGCAGCAACCTGATCATCGGACAGCGCAACGGCCGACACGACTTCAGCGGTCTGCTCACCACGCTGCTCGGCGAGCTGTGCGCGGAAAGACCGGATCATGTCCGGAAGGACAAACAGGCGGCGATTGCGGGCAACCAGCTTGGCAAAGTTGGCAACCAGACCGGAAATCTGCACCTTGTCCAGAACGGCGCCCAGCGCCTTCAACTGCTCTTCCGAGCTAAAGACAGGGCTGCGTACAAGACGCAAAAGATCGTCACTCTCGATCAGCAAGCGATCAAGTGCGTCAAGATCCCGCTCGACATCCGAAACGACATTCTTCTCAACCGCCAGGTCGAGAAGGGCCGTCGCATAACGCGCCGCAACACCGGATACTAAGGATTCTTTGTCAGTCACCAGATTCAAGCTCTCTGACGTATTTCAACCGCCCGAAGTCCCCGAAAGAACACCAAGCCTTTGAAATGATGATTAAATTCAAGATTGAGAGAAAAAATGAAAGCCCTTCCTCCCAAAAGTCGTGGTTCAATTAGCACAGGCATTGCACATGCGCAACGTCGCCACGCTTGAGCGAAGATCTCTTTCAAGGTGTTTTTTCTCGCAATGATCTTTGAACTGCACAATGTCCTCCCAATTTTCCAAGCCGAAACCTCGAAGCGGTTCAGACTTGCGGCCGCCAGACTGTGGTGTTCCGGTCCAATTCCGCACTGATGACGAAGCTAAACTGCTCTCGCCCCTCCCGAATTCCAGCGCAGCTTATCTGAAACAAACACATTTTCTCAAGCAGAGGAAATTCTTTTTCAGGCCACAAGTAAACCTATTCCATACACTGCACTGCTTCTACGGTAGTCCAAACAATCGCGTTCACAAACTTGTCATCGCAACATAGCATATTTACCGAGGCGTAAGGCCCTCTCTAGAAAAAGTTCTGCGGATCGACGTCAACTTGCACACGCAGGTTGCCACGCGGCTTTGGTGCCTGAGAAAACCAGTGGCGAATAAAGCCCTGCAGGTCAAATTGTCGCACCGTCATGACCAGCAGGCGATACCGATACCGCCCCCGCACCATCGCCAGCGCTGCTTCTGCCGGCCCCAGAATGCTGACGGCCTGCTCCACCGGAGCATGGCGGACCAATGCACGAGCATAGCCTTCCGCCTCCGCCCGATCACTGCCCGAAATCACCACACCAGCCAACCGCCCAAATGGTGGCAAACCCGCATGACGACGCGCCTCAATTTCCGCGGTATAGAAGGCTTCCCGGTCATGCGCGATCAACGCCTGCAAAACCGGATGCTCTGGCGCATAGGTTTGCAAGAACCCCCGGCCGCCGCCCGTGACGCGACCGGCACGCCCGGTCACCTGAGCCAGAAGCTGAAAGGTTTTTTCCGCCGCCCGCGGATCCCCATTCGACAGCCCCAGATCGGCATCAACCACCCCAACCAACCGCATTTTGGGAAAGTTATGCCCTTTGGCGACCAACTGCGTGCCGATGACGATATCCGCCTTGCCTTCTTCCACCAACTTCATCTCCCGCCGCAAGCGCTCTGCCCCGCCCGGCAAGTCCGAAGAGAGAACAAGCGTGCGCGCCTCTGGGAAAAGAGCCTCGACTTCTTCGGCCACACGCTCCACCCCCGGCCCGCAAGCCGCAAGCGTCTCGACGCCTTCACAGCTCGGACACGTTTTGGGGATAGCCTGTGAATAGCCGCAATGATGACACGCCAGACGCTTTTGAAAACGGTGCTCCACCAGCCATGTGCTGCAATGCGGGCACTGAAAGCGATGACCGCACTTGCGGCACAACGTCAGAGGCGCATAACCACGGCGATTGAGAAACAGAAGCGACTGCGCGCCCTCCATGCAGGATCTCTTTCATTTGCGCCAGCAGCTCCGGGGCGATCCAACGCCCCCGTTCCGGCCCATTTTGGCGCATGTCGATAGCCTTGAGATCCGGCATCGCAGCCCCACTTGCCCGCTCTGGCAGTTCAAACCGAGTATACCGGCCACTGTCGGAGTTCACTCGGCTTTCCACCGAAGGGGTTGCCGACGCCAAAACCACCGGGAACCGCGAGATATGGCCGCGCACCACAGCCATGTCCCGCGCATTGTAAGGCACCCGATCATCCTGCTTGAACGCGCCGTCGTGCTCTTCATCGACAATTATAAGACCCAATTCGCGGAATGGCAGAAACAACGCCGAGCGCGCACCAATGACAACACGGGCGCTGCCATCTGCCACACCACGCCACACGCGGGCACGGCTCTTGGTCGAGATTTCGGAATGCCATTCTGCGGGCGGCACGCCAAAGCGAACCTCGAAACGACGCAAAAACTGTTCTGTCAGCGCGATTTCCGGCAGGAGAACAAGGGCCTGACGTCCGCGTCGCAAAGCCTCTGCAATGGCCTCGAAATAAACTTCTGTCTTGCCCGATCCTGTGACACCGTCAATCAGACTGACAGCAGATCCCTTGTCGAAGCTTGCAAGAAGGCCGTCGGCGGCAATCTGCTGTGTCGGCGTCAAAGGAGGGTGATCCAGGTCCACCTTCGGCGCTGCAAACAAACGCCCCGCCGCCAGTTGCACCGCCTCAAGCACCCTGGTTCACAAGTCCGTCAACAACCGAGGCACTGACGCCGGCAGCCTTGACCAACTCCAGACGGGGACGTGAAGACGTTTCCGCCAGACACTGGAGAACGCGCGCACGGGCAGGCGTCAGGCGGACGGGCGCGTCCTGACCACTCAGCCGCACACCTCGGATCGGCGGCTCGGGTTCCAGCGCCTCCTGCGACCGCAACACCATGCGCAAGACCATGCCGGGCGGCGAAATCGTCCAGTTGGCTACCCAGTCGACAAAGCGACGCAGATCGGCATCAACCAAGGGCGCCTGCTCGTAGACATGAGAGATCGCCTTGAGTTTCTTGGAATTGATGCCCGCGTCAGGTTGAGTATCCCACACGGCTCCCAGAGCCTGGCGCGCGCCCAACGGGACTTGCACAATCGTCGCCTGGCTGCACATCTACACCGAGTGGGACCTTGTACGTATATGGCGCTGGAACAGCGACCGGTACGAGTACGCTGGCAATGGTTTCTTCGGAACTGTCAGGGTCTTCAAAAAGCACAGGCCCAATGCCTTTCAGGCAGGCGTCCGCAGACAAGGTTCAACTGATCGCGCATGGATGAATGAGGAGCTTTCGACGCACGGCCCGAGTGATACGTTACATTCGAGTACGAGATCAGGGGTTCTTATTGGGTTCATCCTCAGGTAAACAGACCTACGTAAAAGTTTCAAATCGTGACTGGCACGCCAGCGCGGGGAACTAAGAACAGGTGCCCATTCTGGGTTGAGTTTAGGGAGCAAAAGCTCATGAAATTTTTCGTTGATACGGCCGATACCGCCGAGATCAAGGAACTGGCGGAAACTGGTCTTCTGGACGGTGTTACGACCAACCCGAGCCTGATCGCAAAATCTGGCCGCGATTTCAAGGAAGTCATCGCCGAGATCTGCAAGATCACCGATGGTGAAGTCTCTGCCGAAGTGGCTGCGACCGACTTCGACCAGATCATGAAGGAAGCAGAGGTTCTTGCCAAGATCGCCGATAACGTGGTGATCAAGCTGCCGTTGACCTTTGACGGCCTGAAGGCATGTAAAGCTCTGACAGACGCCGGTCACAAGACCAACGTCACCCTGTGCTTCTCTGCCAATCAGGCTCTTCTGGCTGCCAAGGCTGGCGCAACCTTCATTTCGCCGTTCATCGGCCGTCTGGACGACATCCACATGGATGAGCCTGGAGCTGATCCGCGAAATTCGCGCCATCTATGACAACTACGACTACGATACGCAGATTCTCGCAGCGTCGATTCGCACACCGAATCACGTCAAGGATTGCGCCATCATCGGTGCCGATGTTGTCACCGTGCCGCCGGCAACGCTGAAGAGCCTCGTGAAGCATCCGCTGACCGACAAGGGCCTTGATGCGTTCTTGAAGGATTGGGCAAACACGGGTCAGTCGATCCTCTGATTTTGCCGTCTTCAATCGGTATTTAAACGTTGAAACGGCCCGGCCCTGCGCCGGGCCGTTTTATGATGAAGACGCATTAACGAAAAAAATGCACTTCTCGCTCATTGTCATGGCATGGCCCCTGCACAGTCCAAAAGCTCTACCGGCACCTCCCAAAAAGATGCCTTTCTGATCACGTCGCAACCGGATGTGAATGACCGAATCACTCTATGGCTCGATCATCTGGGTGACGAACGCCGATTGTCCGACAAGACGCTGATCGCATACGAGCGTGACGTGCGCCAATTTCTCCACTTCCTGACCGGACATATGGGTGGACCGCCCTGCCTTAAAGATCTCGCCGGTTTGCGACCCGCAGATTTCCGTGCGTTACTGGCGACACGCCGATCAGGCGGTGCCCGCAGCAGATCCCTTGCTCGGGGGCTGGCCGGAATCCGGTCGTTTCTGAATTTTC
The DNA here is from genome assembly GCF_055809635.1 of Roseibium sp. 10G30-5. Taxonomy (NCBI): domain Bacteria; kingdom Pseudomonadati; phylum Pseudomonadota; class Alphaproteobacteria; order Hyphomicrobiales; family Stappiaceae; genus Roseibium; species Roseibium sp. 10G30-5. The sequence goes on along the minus strand of NZ_CM147918.1, from coordinate 2,519,378 downwards.
TGGAAAACCGCGGCGAGGTGAATGCAGCTGCCGCCGCAGCCGTTCGGCCGCCACGCCAGCCCGCTTCTCTCCCCAAGCCCGTCTCCGCGCAGGATGCACTGGACATCACCAGCGGCCAGCTCGATATGGAGCGCGAAGCCTGGATCGAAGCGCGCAATGCCGCCGTTCTGACCCTGCTTTATGGATGCGGTCTGCGATTGGCAGAAGCCCTGTCGCTCACCGGCGATAAGGCGCCGTCCGCGGAGACACGTACGCTCATGATCACCGGCAAGGGCGGCAAAGACCGTATCGTGCCGTTGCTGCCCGCCGTCGGTGAGGCGATCTCGCTTTACAAGGCGCAGTGCCCTTACCATATAGAAGACAAGGGGCCGCTCTTTCTCGGAGCGAAAGGCGGTCCACTCAATCCGCGCATGATACAACTTGCCATGGAACGCTTGCGCGGGGCTCTGGGTTTACCAGCCAGCGCAACGCCGCATGCCTTGCGGCATTCTTTCGCCTCTCACCTTCTGGCGGGCGGCGGAGATCTGAGAACCATTCAGGAGTTGCTTGGTCACGCAAGCCTGTCGAGCACGCAAATTTATACAGAGATTGACAATAAGCGTCTGCTGGACGTCTACGATAAGACCCATCCACGGCGTTAAAGACGCCAAACAGGCAAAAAAGCGCCCTCAGAGCCGAATTAGTTACCTTTTTGGGGGTGCAATCTCTGAGAAATTTGATAGTGTCCCGACACCTTGGCCCGCTGTTGCGATGTGCCATGCTATCCATCCATTGCCCGACAGCTTATCGACTGCTCAGTCTCTTGCGTCGTGCACGAACGAAATCGACAAAGGAGTTATCTTGCAAGTACTCGTCCGCGACAACAATGTCGACCAGGCCCTTCGTGTCCTCAAGAAAAAGCTGCAGCGCGAAGGTGTTTTCCGTGAAATGAAGACTCGTCGTGCTTACGAAAAGCCCTCTGAAAAGCGTGCCCGCGAAAAGGGTGAAGCTGTCCGTCGCGCCCGCAAGGCTGCACGTAAGCTCGCTCAGCGCGAAGGCCTGTCCGCTGGGCACCGCCGCTAATCGGACACGAGGTCATCACGGCCTTTCGGCATATCCGCAATATGGCGGTATGCCCGACCTGATCCGGTTCCACATCCGGCCTTGGCCGAACGTGGAACCGATCATTTCAGGTTAAAACAATTTTACCGAATTGTAAGCATGCAGGCGCATTCTGTCCCTCTAAGGAGTTGACGGTATGCGCTTTATTTTTTTAACCCTTGCCAGTCTGATCATCGGGATTGCGTCCGCACAGGCCGCGCCGAAGCGTATATATTGCCCGCTGCCCGAAGATGGCATCTGGGTTAACCCCTCTGCCCACTTCAAACAAATCATCCGCCTGCAAATCGTCGCCAAGTGCGAGGACAACAAAGTGCTCATTCGTGCGCGTGCCTTCACCAAATGTTCGCCCGCCAACTGCAAATGGGGCTGGACGCTGGGACACATTCTCTCGAACGATAACGGCGGTATCCGCGTGATCTTCCGCGGTTTTTTCGACGACAAGCTGATTGACATGAAAAGCCTGGATGGCACCAGTCTCAATGCCTATGTGACGCCCCTGCCCCATAGCGGCAAGGTTCCGCCTAACAGCACCGAGAGCTATATCCTGCATCATCGCTAAATGCGAGCGCGTATCGCCTCCCCCTCTGCTTCACGCAAAAACGGCGGAACCACCCAGAGCCCCGCCGTCAACCGAACCAGATCACATCAAGGATCAGTGATGAGGCGGATGCGCATGACCGTGATGATCTGCGTGATCATGGTCGTGCGACTCCCCCTGACGATATTCCCGCAGGGCCTGCGTCATGATCTGGAATGATGATGTCAGGAACAGGAACGACATCAACAGCGCCACAATCAGATCTGGCAGGCCAGACGTAGTGAACCAGACAGCCAGCGCCGCAAACATCACCGCGACATTCCCAATGGCATCATTACGCGAACACAACCAGACAGAGCGGACGTTTGCATCACCATCTTTGTAATTCATCAGCACCACCACGCTGATCACATTGGCTGCAAGCGCCATGACGCCGACCACCCCCATCACCTGCGGCTCAGGCATACCGGAAACCAGAAACTGGTAGATGGTCGAGCCAAACACCCAGACGCCCATGATCAACAGGCTTCCACCCTTGACCAGCGCCACGCGAGAGCGCAGTTGCAGACTGGCACCGATCACTGCAAGCGCGAGGCCGTATGTCATGCCGTCGCCGAGGAAATCGAGCGCATCCGCTTGCAGTGCCTTTGATCCGGCGCGGTGACCGTAAAACATTTCGACGGCGAACATGCCGAGGTTCAGAAAGATCACAAGCCACAAACGGCGCTTGTAACTGGCAGAGACGCCATCGAACTGCGTCTCGTGATGGTGATGTCCACATCCGACACCCATGAGGCTCTCCTTTTCAGTCTGGCTGCACATACGGCAGCACTGGAATTCTCTGCGTGTCTTCCCCATATAGTTGCTATAGCGACTATAGCTTCAAGGGCTAACCCATGCTTTTTTCCATTGGCGACCTCTCAAAACGCACCAACGTCAAGGTGCCCACCATTCGCTATTATGAAAAAGAAGGTCTCCTCAGTGCTCCCCCACGCACCGAGGGCAATCAGAGACGCTATGACGCGGATCACCTGTCCCGACTGACCTTCATCAAACATGCGCGTGACCTGGGTCTTCCGATGCCCGCAATCCGCATGTTGCTGGATTTGAGCGAGCATCACCCGGATCGGCCTTGCGCTGATATCGACCAGATCGCCAAGACCCAACTCACCTCGATCCGTCAACGCATCGCGCAACTTCAGCAGTTGGAAACAGAACTGTTGAGGATCTCGAACAGTTGCGATGGCCACCATCCCGTTTCCGACTGCAATGTCCTCAAGGCCTTTGGTGACCACTCACACTGCATGAGTGAACACGATCACCAACATGCATCCGTACCAACGCCGTGAGCACGGTTGGCATGGGCAGAACGTAATCAAAGAAAAAGCCCCGCTCTCGCGCTGAGAACGGGGCTTTTTTTGTTCGGCCTGCCCGGTTTAAACCGGGCAAAGCGCTCGTATCTGTTTACGAGTGGATCGGCTTGGCAAAGGTTGCCATGGCTGCTTCCTTCACGGCTTCCGACATCGTCGGATGCGCGTGACAGGTGCGGCCGAGATCTTCCGACGACCCGCCGAATTCCATCAGCACAGCGGCTTCATGGATCATCTCGCCAGCGCCAAAGCCAACGATGTGAACACCAAGAACCCGGTCGGTCTTCTCATCAGCCAGAACTTTCACAAAACCATCGGTGTGGTTCATGGCACGAGCACGGCCATTGGCCGAGAAGTTGAACTTGCCGGTCTTGTAGGTCACACCGCCAGCCTTCAGCTCTTCCTCGGTCTTGCCGACGGAAGCAACCTCAGGCTGCGTGTAAACGACACTCGGGATAACGTCATAGTTCACATGGCCAGCCTGGCCTGCGAGCATTTCCGCAACCGCGATGCCTTCGTCTTCAGCCTTATGAGCCAGCATCGGGCCAACGATCACGTCGCCGATGGCGTAGATGCCGTCAACATTGGTTTTCAGATGCCCATCTGTCTTGATACGGCCGCGCTCGTCCAGCGCAACGCCAGCCTCTTCGAGACCAAGCCCGGCGGTGTAGGGTTTGCGACCGATCGACACCAGCACAACATCGGCCTCGATGGTTTCGGTCTCGCCACCGGCAGCCGGTTCGACAGAAACCTCAACGCCTTTGCCCTTCTTGCTCACACCCGTGACCTTTGAGGAGAGCTTGAACTGAAGACCCTGCTTCTTGAGCATACGCTGAAAGTTCTTCGAGACATCACCGTCCATCGGTCCAAGGATCTTGTCCATGTATTCGACGACCGTGACGTCCGCACCAAGACGGCTCCACACCGAACCGAGCTCCAGACCGATGACGCCGCCACCGATAACAACCATTTTGCCCGGCACCTTGTCCAACTCCAGAGCGCCGGTCGAGGAAACAACATGCTTTTCGTCAATCTCGATGCCCGGAACGGACATAACGTCAGAGCCGGTTGCAATGACAATGTTCTTGGCTTCAAGAACTGACGTCGACCCGTCTTCCGCAGTGACTTCGACCTTGCCGGCTGACAGGACCTTGCCTGTACCCTGATGCGTATCAATCTTGTTCTTCTTGAACAGGAACGCAACGCCGTTGACGTTGGCATCGATGGTGTCAGCCTTGTGCTTCATCATCGTGTCGAGATCGAGCTTCGGCTTGCTGACCTTGATGCCGAGCTTTTCGAAGCCGTGACCGGCTTCTTCGAACATCTCAGATGCATGCAACAATGCCTTGGAAGGAATGCAACCGACGTTCAGGCAGGTACCGCCATGAGTGGCCCGCTTTTCAACGACGGCAGTCTTCAGGCCGAGTTGGGCAGCCTTGATTGCACACACATATCCGCCAGGGCCTGTGCCGATGACAACAAGATCATATTGGGACATTTCGGTCGCCTTTTACCTTTTCAAAGTTTTCATCACGTCGACCATGGCGCCAGGGCCTGTCGTCGACACGGGCATCACGCCCATCAAATTTCAAGTCAGCCCGCCACTGCGGCCGGTTCCATCACCTCACCACCGACCTCAACGAGTCGACAGCGCCAACCGGGCCGCAAATCCCGCGAACGTCAACGCAACCGTCTGGCGCATCCAGAACAGAACGCGTTTGCTGCGCAAGACATGTTCTCCGAAGACTGCGGCAAAAGTTCCGTAGACGCAAAAGACCACAAAGGTCATTGCCATGAAAACGCCAGCCATCGCCAGCATGTCCAAGTGCGGATCAGCAGACGCGGGATCAACGAATTGCGGCAGAAACGCCAGAAAGAAAGCGGTAAGCTTCGGATTCAGAGTATTGATGAGAAAGCCGGTCCGAACGATCGCGCCCGCCGTTTTTCTCGGCTGGTCAGGGCTCCGCGCGGACAGGGCGAGAGCCCCACGTTGGCGCAGCGTTTGCCACGCGAGATAGAGTAGATAGGCTGCGCCTGCGAATTTCACGATCTGAAACACGAAGGCGCTTGTGTTGAGAAGAGCCGACATACCCAGAATGGACAGCCAGGACAGAGGGAGCGATGCCCAGTGTACAACCAAAGGCTGCCGCCACCGAGCCCAATCGCCCAGTCTCCAATCCGATTGCCACGGTATAGACAACGCCAGCTCCCGGAACCAGCACGACCACAAACGCGGCAATCAGATATTCGAGACTCATTGTCCCGGCTCCCAATCAGTTCGTCAGTCTCAGAGGTCCAGGATCAGGCGACGCGGATCTTCCAGACATTCCTTGACGCGAACCAGGAACGTCACGGCTTCCTTGCCATCGACAACGCGGTGGTCGTAGGACAGAGCCAGATACATCATCGGACGGATCTCAACCTTGCCATTCACGGCCATCGGGCGTTCCTGGATCTTGTGCATGCCAAGAATACCAGACTGCGGTGCGTTCAGGATCGGCGAGGACATCAGCGAACCGTAAACACCACCATTGGTGATCGAGAACGTACCGCCGGTCATGTCGCCCATACCCAGCTTGCCGTCACGTGCCTTGCGCGCCAGATTTCCGATTTCCTTTTCGATCTCGGCAATCGACATCTGATCGGCGTCACGTACGACAGGAACAACCAGGCCCTTCTCCGTCCCAACAGCCACACCGATGTGGCAGAAGTTCTTGTAGATCAGGTCTGTGCCGTCGATCTCGGCATTAATGGCCGGAACTTCCTTGAGAGCATGACAGACCGCCTTGGTGAAGAAGCCCATGAAGCCAAGCTTCACGTCATGCTTCTTCAGGAAGAGATCCTTGTACTCGGACCGCAGTTCCATGACCGGCCCCATATCCACCTCATTGTAGGTGGTGAGCATGGCGGCCGTGTTCTGCGCATCCTTCAGGCGACGTGCAATCGTCTGACGCAGCTTGGTCATGCGAACACGCTCTTCACGCGCTTCGTCATCTGCAACAACCGGCCCGCGCGGTGCCGCCTTGGGGGCTGCCTGCTGAGTGGTTGCACCCGATGCGAGAGCGTTGATCACATCTTCCTTGAGGACCTGACCGCGCTTGCCAGAACCGGCAACCTGATCCGAAGACAAGTTGTTTTCGGCCATCATCTTGGACGCGGACGGGGCCGCTGGCATGGACGAACCGGAAGCAGCAGGGGCAGGGGCAGCGGCCGGAGCAGACGCAGCGTCTGCCTTGGGGGCACTATCCCCAGCCGGTGCAGCAGCGCCGGAGGGATCAATCTGGCAGAGCAGGCTGCCCGGCTCAACCGTATCACCCGTCTGCGCAACAACCTTGACGATTGTGCCTGCTGACGGAGACGGAATTTCCTGAGCGGCCTTGTCAGTCTCCAGTTCAACGAGTGTATCGTCAGCCTTGACGGTGTCGCCAACCTTGACGCTCCATTCGCCGACTTCAGCTTCGGTGACGGATTCACCAGCGCTTGGCGCGAGAACGTCAATCAGGTCCTTCTTGGCATCACCGCTGTCGTCAGACTTCGGAGCATCTTCAGCCTTCGGCGCGTCAGCCGGTGCAGATGCAGCAGCTTCGCCACCTTCTGCGATTTGACCCAGAAGTGCGCCAACCTCGACGGTTTCGCCTTCGGCGACAGAAATGCTTTCCAGAGTTCCCGATGCGGGAGCTGGGACTTCAACTGTCACCTTGTCGGTTTCAAGCTCAACGATCGGCTCATCTGCCTTGATGGCATCACCGGGTTTCTTGAACCATTGTGCAATGGTGGCTTCTGATACGGATTCACCCAGAGTGGGTACGCGAATTTCGGTTGCCATGGTCGCCTTCTCTTAAGTTTGCCTTAGCCAGTTCCGGATGGGTGAGAGGGCCACGGCTGCGGCCCTCAAACTATCATGATTCAGAGTACGCTTCGTCGAGGAAGCCCTGCAACTGTGCCAGATGCGTCGACATCAGGCCCGTTGCAGTGGAGGCCGAAGCCTTGCGACCAGCGTAACGAGGCCGTGTGACCTTGGCGCCAACCTGCTCCAGGACCCATTCGATGTAAGGCTCGACAAAGAACCAAGCCCCCATGTTCTTGGGTTCTTCCTGACACCAGACGACGTCGGCATTCTTGAAACGCTTCATCTCTGCCATCAGTGCCTTTTTCGGGAACGGATACAACTGTTCCAGACGCAGCAGATAGACATCGTTGATGCCACGCTTTTCGCGCTCTTCCAGAAGATCATAATAGACCTTGCCGGAACACATCACCACACGCCGGATCTTGTCGTCAGGAGCCAGCTTGACATCCGTCTGCCCGCCATGCTCGGCATCATCCCAAAGCAAGCGGTGGAACGTGCTGTTTTCGCCCATTTCCGAAAGCTTGGAAATGGCCCGTTTGTGACGCAGAAGCGACTTCGGCGTCATCAGGATCAACGGCTTGCGAATATCGCGGTTCAACTGCCGGCGCAGCACGTGGAAGTAGTTTGCAGGCGTTGTGCAGTTGGCAACCTGCATGTTGTCTTCCGCACACATCTGGAGATAGCGCTCCAGACGAGCCGAGGAATGCTCAGGACCCTGGCCTTCGTAGCCATGCGGCAACAGGCAGACCAGACCGGTCATGCGCAGCCACTTGCGTTCTCCCGAAGAGATGAACTGGTCGAAGATGACCTGCGCGCCGTTGGCAAAGTCACCGAACTGGCCTTCCCACAAAGTGAGCGCGTTCGGTTCAGCCAGCGAGTAGCCGTATTCAAACCCGAGCACGGCTTCTTCCGAAAGCATCGAGTTGATGACTTCGTAGCGCGCCTGTCCGTTCTTCAGGTTGTTGAGCGGAATATAGCGGTTTTCGTTTTCCTGATCATACAGGACCGAATGACGCTGCGAGAACGTTCCGCGCTCGCAATCCTGACCGGAGAGACGCACCGGGTGACCTTCGCGCAGCAGCCCGGCAAACGCCATGGCTTCTGCCGTTGCCCAGTCGAAGCCTTCGCCGGTTTCGAACATCTTGGCACGGTTCTTCATGAAGCGGCCAACGGTGCGATGCACATTAAAGCCATCCGGCACGGTCGTCAGACCCTTGCCGATTTCCTCAAGTGCCTCGTCCGACAATCCGGTTGAACCGCGGCGCGGATCTTCCTCGTCATCAGCCCGCTTCAGACCCGACCACTTACCGTCCAGCCAGTCGGCTTTGTTCGGCTTGAAGCTCTGGCCGGTTTCGAATTCGGCGTCCAGATGCTTACGCCAATCCGCCTTGCGTGCCTCAACCTCGTCGGCTGTCAGAACGCCATCCTTGACCAGACGATCCGAATAGATCTGCAGGGTTGTGGAATGCTTGCGGATTTTGCGATACATGATCGGCTGTGTGAACGCAGGCTCGTCGCCTTCGTTGTGACCGTAGCGGCGGTAGCAGATCATGTCGATCACGACCGGGCGACGGAACTTCTGGCGGAACTCGATAGCGATCTTGGCCGCATGCGTAACTGCTTCCGGGTCATCGCCGTTCACGTGGAAGATCGGAGCTTCGATCACCTTGGCCATATCGGACGGGTACGGCGAAGAGCGCGAATAACGCGGGTTCGTCGTAAAGCCGATCTGGTTGTTGATGATGACGTGCAACGAACCGCCTGTGCGATGACCGCGCAGAGCAGACAAGCCGAAACATTCGGCAACGACGCCCTGACCAGCAAAGGCTGCATCGCCATGCAACAGCAGCGGCAGAACCTTGGTGCGGTCAACTTCCGTCGTTTCCACCCATTCCCCGTCAACAGCAGAATGCTGATCCTGCTTTGCACGGGACTTCCCAAGCACGACAGGGTTGACGATTTGCAGGTGAGACGGGTTGGCTGTCAGCGACAGGTGAACCTTGTTGCCGTCGAAATCACGGTCGGAGGACGCACCGAGATGGTACTTCACATCGCCCGAGCCTTCCACATCATCCGGCGTGTAAGACCCGCCCTTGAACTCGTGGAAAATGGCGCGGTGGGGCTTGCCCATCACCTGTGACAACACGTTCAGGCGGCCACGGTGAGCCATGCCAAACACGATTTCCTTGACACCCAACTGACCGCCACGCTTGATGATCTGCTCAAGCGCCGGGATCAACGCTTCACCACCATCAAGGCCAAAGCGCTTGGTGCCGGTATATTTCACATCAAGGAACTTCTCAAAGCCTTCGGCCTCGATCAGTTTGTTCAGGATGGCACTGCGGCCTTCCGGCGTGAAATCAATGGTTTTGCCCGGCCCTTCGATCCGCTCCTGAATCCAGGCCTTTGCGGCCGGATCCGAGATATGAACGAATTCGTATCCAATCGTCGAACAATACGTCCGCTTGAGGATCTCCAGCATTTCCGGGATGGTCGCATATTCGAGACCCAGAACATTGTCGATGAAGATCTTGCGGTCGTAATCGGCTTCCGTGAAGCCATAGTTCGACGGGTGGAGTTCCTCGTGGTCTCCTGGAGGAGACAGACGCAAAGGATCCAGATCGGCATGCAGGTGACCGCGCATGCGGTACGCCCGAATCATCATCAGCGCGCGAATGGAATCGCGTGTCGCCTGATGAGCTTCCGTTTCCGAAAGGGCCTCACCCTTGACCTCTGCCTTATCTTTCAACTTGTCGCCGAGCTTTTTCTCAATCGGCGCCCAGTTGCCATCAAAGGCATTGATCAGATCTCCGCTGGCCTCAACTGGCCAGTCCTTGCGCTTCCACGGGGCTCCCCGGGCTTCCTTCAGGATGTCTTCTTTTTCATCCTGAAAGGCAGCAAAGAAATCCTGCCACTCGGCAGAGACCGAGGCAGGGTTTTCCGTGTACTGCGCATAGAGGTCTTCAATGTAGGCTGCGTTGGCGCCGTAAAGCAACGACGTCAGTGCGAATACGCTGTTCGCTTCCTGCCGTGCCATATCCATCTAGCGGGAAATCCCGCCCTTGTGTTTAGAGGCGGATCGTAAAGACCCGTCCCGGGATCCTCAGTTCGGCCAGTGTCAGACACCAGCCCCTCGAAACAGGCCAAGACACGGAGCGTCTTGGCCTTTCTTGTACCCTAGGTCTCAAACCGTAAAGATTTTAAGTTTGGACGCTAGAAGTTTTCTCTTTTTAGCCCTTCAAGACTTCGAGAAGCGTTTCGCCAAGCTTTGCCGGGGAAGGAGACACCTTGATGCCTGCGCTTTCCATGGCAGAGATCTTGTCTTCTGCGCCGCCCTTGCCGCCGGAGATCACGGCACCTGCGTGACCCATGGTGCGGCCCGGAGGAGCCGTACGTCCGGCGATGAAGCCAGCCATCGGCTTTTTACGGCCCTTCTTGGCTTCGTCCTTGAGGAACTGAGCTGCTTCTTCTTCAGCCGAGCCACCGATTTCACCGATCATGATGATCGATTCGGTTTCGTCGTCAGTCAGGAACATTTGCAGGATGTCGATGAACTCGGTGCCCTTGACCGGGTCACCACCGATACCGACAGCCGTAGACTGGCCGAGGCCTGCCTGCGACGTCTGGAACACTGCTTCATATGTAAGCGTGCCGGAGCGCGAAACAACGCCGACGGAACCCTTCTTGAAGATGGAGCCCGGCATGATGCCGATCTTGCACTCTTCAGGAGTAAGAACACCTGGGCAGTTCGGCCCGAGAAGGCGTGACTTGGACTTTTCGAGGCGAGCCTTGACCTTGACCATGTCGGCAACCGGAATACCTTCCGTGATGCAGACAATGAAAGGCACTTCAGCGTCGATCGCTTCGATGATTGCTGCACCGGCCCCTGCAGGCGGAACATAGATCACAGAGGCGTCTGCACCGGTTGCGTCCCTGGCTTCGGCAACGCTGGCGTAGATCGGCAGCTCTGCGGAAGCATCAACGCCAGATGTCCAGTTCGTGCCACCCTTCTTGGGGTGAACGCCGGCAACCATCTGGGTGCCGTAATACTGGAGCGCCTGTTCCGTGTGGAATGTGCCGGTCTTGCCGGTCAGGCCCTGAACGAGGATTTTCGTGTCTTTATTGACGAGGATCGACATTTACGCGCCCTCCTTGACGGCTTTCACGATCTTCTGGGCGGCGTCATCAAGGTCATCAGCGGCGATCACATTCAGACCGCTTTCGTTGATGATCTTCTTGCCGAGCTCAACGTTGGTGCCTTCAAGGCGCACAACGAGGGGAACCTGAAGTCCCACATCCTTCACAGCAGCAACAACGCCTTCTGCGATCACGTCGCAGCGCATGATGCCACCGAAGATGTTGACCAGAATGCCCTTCACGTTCGGATCGGACGTGATGATCTTGAACGCAGCTGTAACCTTTTCCTTGGAGGCACCGCCACCAACGTCGAGGAAGTTTGCCGGCTCGGAGCCGTACAGCTTGATGATGTCCATGGTGGCCATTGCGAGGCCAGCACCATTCACCATGCAGCCGATGTCACCATCGAGAGCCACATAGGCGAGATCGTACTTGGATGCTTCGATTTCCTTGGCATCTTCTTCGGTCTCATCACGCAGAGCAACAATGTCTTCGTGACGGAACAGAGCGTTGCCATCGAAGGACACCTTGGCGTCAAGAACGCGCAGGCGACCATTTTCCATAACGATCAGCGGGTTCACTTCGAGAAGGCTCATGTCCTTTTCGACGAACGCCTTGTAAAGGATCGGGAACAGCTTTGCGCCGTCTTCGCGTGCTTCACCTTCGAGCTTCAAAGCGTCGGAGAGCTTCGCGCTGTCGGCGTCGGTCACGCCTGTATCCGGATCAATCGGCAGAGTGACGATCTTTTCCGGTGTTTCTTCTGCAACCGCTTCGATGTCCATGCCGCCTTCGGTCGACACAACGAAAGCCGGACGGCCTACGGTGCGGTCAACGAGGATCGACAGGTACAATTCACGGTCGATGTCAGCACCGTCTTCAATATAGAGACGGTTGACGACCTTGCCTGCATCGCCGGTCTGCTTGGTCACCAGCGTGTTGCCAAGCATTTCCTTGGCGTGTGCCGTGACTTCGTCGAGCGAGAATGCGAGACGCACGCCACCCTTGGAATCAGCAGCAAGTTCTTTGAACTTGCCCTTGCCGCGGCCACCGGCGTGGATCTGGGACTTGACGACCCAGAGCGGATCAGGAAGCTTCTTTGCAGCAGCTTCTGCTTCATCAGCAGAAAAAATTGCTACACCTTCGGCAACCGGCGCGCCGTATGCTTTCAGAACCGCTTTGGCCTGATACTCATGAATGTTCATTGGTTTCCCCCGTTTTCGGAGATCCGCCCCTGAGGGTCAGGAGCGGAGTTTCGGAAGTCTCAGCGTCTGGCGTCAAGCCAGAGCAGGCTGAATTTTCTTACAAGCTTCGACCAAGCCAGACACAGACGCGACAGACTTGTCGAAGCCTGCCTTTTCGTCGCTGTTCAGTTCGATCTCGATCACACGCTCAACACCACCAGCGCCGATCACGACAGGCACACCAACGTAGGTGTCCTTGAGGCCATACTGGCCGTCGAGAGCAGCAGCACATGGGAGAACGCGCTTCTTGTCCTTGAGATAGCTTTCAGCCATCGAAATTGCGGATGCAGCAGGAGCGTAGAAAGCCGAACCGGTCTTGAGAAGACCGACGATTTCTGCGCCGCCATCGCGGGTCCGCTGAATGATTTCTTCCAGACGCTCGTCCGTGCACCAGCCCATCTTGACCAGGTCCGGCAGCGGAATACCGCCCACAGTGGAGTAGCGTGCCAGCGGCACCATGCTGTCGCCGTGACCACCAAGAACGAAGGCGGTGACGTCTTCAACCGAGACGTTGAACTCGTCGGTCAGGAAATAACGGAACCGCGAGCTATCGAGGACGCCAGCCATGCCGACAACCTTGTTGGCCGGCAGACCGGAGAATTTCTGCAAGGCCCAAACCATCGCGTCGAGCGGGTTGGTGATGCAGATGACAAATGCGTCGGGGGCATACTTTGCGATGCCTGCGCCAACCTGCTCCATAACCTTCAGGTTAATTTCCAGCAGATCGTCGCGGCTCATGCCAGGCTTGCGCGGAACACCAGCGGTGACGATGATGACATCAGAGCCTTCGATCGCAGCATAGTCGTTTGCGCCGGACATCTTGGCGTTGAAGCCGTCAACCGGAGAAGATTCGGCGAGATCCAGAGCCTTGCCCTGCGGAGTGCCCTCAGCGATGTCGAAAAGAACGACGTCTCCGAGCTCTTTCAAGCCAACCAGATGTGCAAGCGTGCCACCAATCTGACCTGAGCCAATCAAAGAAATTTTGTTCCGAGCCATATCCGAAAGTTTCCCTTTACGTAAGATGGAACCCTGTGCCATTCAGCATGACGCTGTTGGCACTACTCCCTTTGCGCCTATGGCGCAACCATTTCAAACCAAGAAGGCGAACAAACCGAAGACCGAGACCTTTAACGACCTCCAGTTAACGTTCTAGGAAGGTTTATTGGTCGACTGACCGCCCCTCCCCTTTCCCTTTAGGTAAGCTTCAGACCGCATTTCGATCAGCCTCGAAGCTGTCCTGTCAAACTCGAACGCTTCCGTCCCCTCGGTCGAAACATAAAGCTCCGTGGGTTCGGCGTCCGCCGAGATAACAAGCTGCACGTGATTATCATACAAGGTGTCGATCAGATTGATGAACCTCTTTGCCTCGTTTCTGCGCTCACGAGACAACACCGGCACGCCCTCCAAAAAGATGGTGCGGTATTTCTCGGCAATTTGCAGGTAGTCGGCCGCGCCTAGCGGCTGCATGCAGAGCTCTTCAAACGTGAAGCGTGCGGTGCCATCAGCAACAGCACGCACCTCGATCTTGCGACCCTTGTACTCAATCAAATCTTTTGAAACGGGCGATCCATTGACCAGCTTTCGCCATGCATCGTCCATGCGCTCCTCGGCATGGTCATTCAACGGTGAAATATACACCGGTGCCCCGCCAAGCTTCTCCAGGCGATAGTCCGTCGGACTGTCGAGCCAGAGCACGTCAACGTGCTGTTGAAGAAGATCGATGAAGGGGAGAAACAACTGACGGTTGAGGCCGTCCTTATAGAGATTGTTTGGCTCGACGTTCGACGTCGCCACCACCACGACACCAAGGGCGAACAACTGGGTGAACAAGCGCCCCAGAATCATGGCGTCGGTAATATCTGTTACGGAAAATTCGTCGAAACACAAAAGCCGGGTTTCGTCCGCGATCTGGCGCGCGACCGGAGGAATAGGATCATCCTCTTTCACCTCACCGCGCTTCAACGCCTGCCGATGCTGGAAAATGCGCTCATGCACATCGGCCATGAATTCATGAAAATGTGTTCTGCGCTTACGGCGAACAACCGCCACGTCAAGGAACAGGTCCATCAGCATGGTCTTGCCACGCCCTACTCCACCCCAGACGTAAAGCCCTTTCACCCGAGGCTGGTCTTTCGTGCGTTTGCTGAACAACCACCCGAGAGAGCTCTTTTTCGTCGCAAGCCTGGTTTCCGACAAACGCACATTGAGAGCATCCAGTTTATTGACCACCTCACGCTGCAACGGATCATCACTGATCTTTCCCGCCGCCACCATCGACTGGTAGCGATGTCTTAGAGCATGACTGATGGGTGCATCGACTTTCAACTTCGGAACGCTCCGTTGTCAGTTGGACACCTCATCCCGGTCAGTGCCGCGGTGAAATGTCGCACAATGACCTTCGCATAAGCTTAAAATCACGCAGATGCAAGCAAAGCAAATGAGCACATCTCACTCACCTTGCGAAATCAAATAGTTAGAATTTTCGCGATGCAACCTGAAGGCGCCGGAGAAATAAAATCCCCTAATGGGTTTGCACGCTTCCAAGGCTCATCGCACTGCAAAAACGCGATAAGGGCCCATAAGGCCCCTATCTTGTTTCACAAGCCGTGCCGAAACGCTGACTTAACGATGCATCGTGACCTGTTTGCCCGATGCTGTCGTGCCGCTGAATTGCTGCCCGCCGACCGAGTAAAGCTGAACGAGAACATCACCGCTGGCGCTTTTCAACACCAGCTTCTTGCCTTCGATATTCAGGCAGAAATGCCTGCGAGGGTTGGCGACGTACACCCACGCGAGTTGGCCCGGTAGCCACCCGACCAAGACGTCAGCGCCATGAACGCCATGCAGGTTTCGCTGGACGACTGCAATTTCCAGCCCCCGCCCATCTCACTGCGGTTGATATCCTGCGCCGTTCCCGGCTCCGGCAACGAGGCCACCTGCATAGAAGACTGCCCGCCTGCATCCCCCATACGGTCACCGCCCATCGTGCCACTCATCGCAGACGCCTGATCGGAATTGGTGATGGTTGTGCCAGGGAGGAGGAGAGGAAGAATCAAGCGGCGCAAGCTGCCCGCCCTGAATCGGTTGTGTCGGAGCGGCCGGCAGCGAAGGCGCGGAATAATCCGGCTGGCCAGAGAGACGCTGACAGCCTGCGACTCCCACCGCCAGACACATGATGCTCGTCAAAATGACACCGCTCTTCATAAGCAATGAACCCTTCTTGCAACCGCTGTAATGTTTTCTCGCCAAGGTCGCCCGGTCAAGACGGGCAACGTTTCATCCCTAGTGTTAACGATACTTGCCCGAAAACAAAAGTGAGACATGGAGAATTGTGAGGAGAAGGGGCCGAAGATCTGGTTAAAAACGACAAAGAAAGACGGCTATACAAGTGCAATGAGCCGCTTGATGACGCAAGAGGCGCAGAAACATCCGTGCGCCTTCTTGCATCTAACGTGCGAGCCAACCGGACACCGACCCCTCAGGCAACTTCGAGATCCGGACCCGCGCGATATTGATCCGCACCTAGCACCTGATCCACCGCCTGCCGAATGCGCCGGAAATATTCTTTTGCGGCCTCAAAAGACTGCGGGAAAGGCCGAACGCCCGCCACATGCCAATGATCTTCAAACGTAGTGCCACGCCAATCACGTGGCAGTGGCAAAGGAGCCATTCGAGACAGATAGATCACACGGTCCGGAACGATTGGCCCATATGGCATGCAGAAGACGTCGGCGCTCTTGGGCTGCAAACCTTCGCTGCTGATCGACTTTGCCGAAAGCAACTTTGTGACCGCCGGATGCAAAACATCGCCCGGCTCCACGCCTGCAGAAAAAGCGCGCACAAGCCCCTGACCCGTTGCATTGACATAGGCTTCAGCCAATGGACCAAGCAACGTATTATCGGGACAAATAAAGAGGATCGTCGTCTTTGGCACTTTTTTCTCCTGCCACTCGGCGGACACACCCTAACGCTGGCCACCTTGTAGCGCTGAGGACCAACACATTTATGACAGATGCACCACCCAATCGGAGACTTAACCCATTCATCCCCGGTTGGTTCCATTGTCAAAAAACCGGAGCGCCATGCGACGTCCAGAGGCTTTTCATGTCTTGTGCATTGATCATCTCATGCGAACGGCTTAATTGGGCTTGTGAATTATCCGCTCCGCGATGTGCCGTCAGTCCGGCCCGCGCCCAACTGGAGAGTTTTCCATGTCCATCGCGCTCTGGTGTGTTCTCATTGCAGCCATTCTCCCCGCGCTCAGCGCCTTTCCGGCCAAGGCAAACAAGAGCTTCGACAATGCCAACCCACGCGACCCGGACTATTGGAAAGGCGGCTTCCCCGCGCGCGCCATGGGCGCTCAGCAAAACGGCTTCGAAGCCTTCCCATTCTTCGCTGTCGCGGTGATCATTGGACTTTGGCAAGGCGGCAATGCGGAGTGGATCAACAAGCTGGCGGAACTTTTTATCGCCATGCGTCTTATTTACATTGGTTGCTATTACGCCAACCGGGCGACCCCGCGATCCCTCTCCTGGATGGTCGGCTTTCTCTGCACTCTTGGCATCTTCACCAGCCCGCTCTGGAGCGTGTGACGAATAAGTGAAATCTGGCGTATCTGGAGCTGCTCCATTGCGAAACAAGGTGGAAGTATCTACGTTTAACTGGGCGCCGAACTCAAAATCTTGAAGGACTTCCCGTGGCGTATGTAAACCCGCCGTCTACGTCTCTGGGCAAGGATGCACAGGCCCTGACCGGTACTGCCGAAGACCATATTGTTGATACGCTGATCATCGAACGCGGTGAGAAAGTCATGTCCCGGCCCTGGTGGCCGCTTGTTCGCCCGTTGGCGCTGCGTGTCTTGCGATACCGGCAAGCGCTTCAGATGTCAGACGAAATCGCTGGTATGTCGGCGATTGAAGTCTTTGAATATCTGAGTGATCTTCTGGAAATGCATGTGACCGTCGAGGGCTTGGATAACGTGCCCGCCGAAGGCCCAATGGTGCTTGTTTCCAATCACCCAACCGGCATCGCAGATGGTGTGGTTCTGTTTGATGCCATTCGCCAGCGCCGCACTGATCTCTCCATTTTTGCCAATCGTGATGCCATTCGCGTAAGCCCGCGACTTGCTGACATGATTGTTCCGGTGGAGTGGCGGCATGAATTCAAATCCCGCGAAAAAGCCCGGGAAACCCTGTCTCTCTCCGCCAAGGCCTTTCGGGAAGGACGATGCGTCGTGCTGTTCCCCTCAGGGCGTCTGGCCTATTGGAACGAGGGGAAATTGACGGAGCGACCTTGGATGACATCGGCGCTGGCTCTTGCCCGGCGCAATGACGCGCCAATCATTCCCATGCACATGGGCGGGCGCAACTCCGGCCTGTTCTACTTCCTGTCTCGCATCTCCACTGAATTGCGCGATATGACGATCTTCAACGAACTTTTGAACAAGCGGCACGCACCCTTCCGCGTTCATTTTGGCAAGCCGATTGACCCGGCCCTGCTACAAGGCGACCTCAACGAAGGCACCGCCAAGCTGCGGGTACATTGCGCCGAGACGCTGGCTCACAATCCAGACGCCGAATTTCACCTCTAGCGACACTTTTCCCTTACAAACCCTCCAGATGCGGCGTTTCATCCACAGGTGCAATTGCCCTGCGGGAGCGAATAAGAGAAAATGCAGGTGGTTCGTGAGCGCTTTTCCTGAGGCCAGCTGCGCAACCTCCTGCCAGGGATCCTCATTTTCATGCTGTCATCGCCGCCGCGTGCCCACCACACGGACACACATAAGCACAAGAACCCGCGCAAGGTGCTGAGTTCGGTTTTCGGGTTCTCCGATTTCCGCGGCCGTCAGCGTGAGGTTGTCGATACGTTGCTGGACGGCAAAGACGCTGTCGTGCTGTTCCCCACCGGGGCTGGCAAATCCATGTGCTTTCAAATTCCGGCGCTTTGTCGTGAGGGCGTTGGCATTGTCATCTCGCCCCTGATTGCCTTGATGAAAGATCAGGTTGGCAGCCTTCTCGGTGCTGGGGTAGAGGCTGCGGCCCTCAACTCATCACTCACAGCGGATGAGCAATCCGAGGTGCGCGCCAAGGTGCGCGATGGCAAGATCAAGCTGCTGTACGTCACACCGGAACGCCTGTCGCAGGAGCCGTTCCGCCGTTTTCTCGACAGTCTCCCGATTGCGCTTTTTGCCATTGATGAAGCCCATTGCGTCAGCCAGTGGGGGCATGATTTTCGCCCGGAATACCTGTCGCTCGCCGATCTGGCGACCCGGTATCCGGGCGTCCCACGTGTCGCGCTCACGGCGACCGCTGACGCCCATACCCGGCAGGACATTATCGAGCGTCTGCGTCTGGAAAATGCGGAGATCTTCTCCACCAGTTTTGACCGCCCGAACATCCGCTATGAAATCGTTGAGCGCGCCAACCAGCGGCAGCAACTTCTCGATTTCCTGAAGCGCCACAAGGATGAAAGTGGCATTGTCTATTGCCTGTCACGGGCCAAGGTCGAAGACATCGCCGAATGGCTCAATACCAAGGGCATCGCGGCGCGTCCTTATCATGCAGGACTGCCTGCGGCAGAACGCGCGGCGAACCAGGACGCTTTTCTGCTGGAAGAAGGCCTTTGCCTTGTCGCAACCGTCGCCTTTGGCATGGGAATTGACAAGCCGGACGTGCGGTTCGTTGCCCATCTGGATCTGCCCTCCTCGGTTGAGGCTTATTATCAGGAGACAGGCAGAGCCGGACGTGATGGCGCCCCGGCCGAAGCCTGGATGGCTTATGGCATGGCCGACATGATGCAACGCCGCCGTATGATCACCGAAAGTGACGCACCAGACGAAATCAAGCGTGCCGAAATAGGCAAACTCAATGCCCTTCTGGGGATTTGTGAAACGTCCGGCTGCCGCCGTCAGGCACTGCTTGCCCATTTTGGCGAAGTCTACCCCAACCCCTGTGGCAATTGCGATACCTGTCTGTCACCAGTGGAAACTTGGGATGGGACACAAGCCGCACAGAAATTCATGTCGGCGGTCTATCGTACCGGCCAGAGGTTTGGCACCGGCCATATCATTGATGTGTTACTGGGTAAGGACACCGAAAAGGTCGCCAAGTTCAAGCACGACAGTCTGTCCGTCTTCGGCATCGGGCAGGAGCACAACGGCCGCGTCTGGCAATCCGTTGCGCGCCAGTTGGTTGCGGCTGGCTATATGGATGCGGACCACCGCCAGTTCGGTGCATTGGTCTTGACGGAAGCCTCACGCACCGTGTTGCGAAACGAGACACAGGTGCTGCTGCGCAAAGATCGCGCGGCTTCGACCTTGCGCAAAGGCAGGGCGGCACACCATTCCAGCGTTACAGATGATATGGAGCAAGAGGATCGGCTTCTTTTTGAGCGGTTGCGCCGGCTCCGGCGCCAGATCGCCCAGGAAAACGAAATCCCGCCGTATCTCGTCTTCCCCGACACGACGCTCGCAGGCATCGCAGAAGCCCGCCCGACGAGCGACCATGCGCTCCTCGCGGTCACAGGCGTCGGTCAATCCAAACTCGACCGCTACGGTGAAGCCTTCATCGATCTTGTGGAAGCTTTTGAGGCTGGTGTTTAAGCGATCCACACGAACACGGTCGAAGTTTCCCAAGTCCAAACATAGCAAGAAAAAGCCCGGCAGACGCTGAGAGCGTTGCCGGGCTTGGAGATCAGAAGCGTCAGGATCTCGACTTATAGTTTGAAAACACGCTTCGGTTGAAAGCGACCTTTTTCGACAGCACCCAAAGCAACGGGAACGCTGGCATGGCTGGCGAAGGCCTCTTCGCAATTGAGAGGGGCTTCGCGACCGCGCAGAAGGATGGCCATGCCGCGGCGCAGCTTTGCGGCGTCCTCAAGAGACACTGGCACCTCTACGAGGGCTTCCATGGACTCGCGCACCGGCAAGATAAACTCCATGAGCGGATCAATGCCCGCGCCTTCTTCCAAAGCCTCTGCCGCTTCAATCAATTCATCGAGGGTGACCATGTCTTCCTCGCCGAAGGGGCCAACCAGAAGTCGGCGCAACTCAGTCACATGCCCGCAAGTTCCGAGGCGCAACCCGAGATCGCGCGCGAGTGCACGGACATAAGTGCCTTTGCCGCACTCTGCCTCAAAGACGGCCGTATCGCTTGACGGCATCTCAACCAGGTCGAGGCGATGCACATCAATGGGCCGTGCCTCAAGTTCCACATCCGCACCATCGCGTGCCAAATCATAGGCCCGCTCGCCCTGCACCTTGATCGCAGAAAAGGCGGGCGGAACCTGCATGATCGTGCCATGAAACTCGGGCAATACGTCGCGGATCGCATCTGCATCCGGGCGCACATCGGACGTGGCGACGACCTCGCCTTCGGTGTCGTCGGTGTTGGTCTGAGCGCCACAGGTCACCTCAAACCGATAGACCTTGCGCCCATCCATGATGCAAGACACCGTCTTGGTGGCTTCGCCAAACGCCAGCGGCAGGCACCCGGAGGCACGCGGATCAAGTGTGCCGGCATGACCCACTTTTTCAGGATGCAGAATGCGCTTGATTTTGCTCAGAGCATCATTCGATGTAATGCCATATGGCTTGTCAAGAACAAGCCAGCCGTCGATGGCATTGCGGTGTTTCTTAGCCCGTTGAGGTGCCATTGCAATCTCGTGTCTTCAAAATCTGAAAAAGCGTGAGAACGGACGCTTTACTGGTCGCGGTCGTCATCGTTTCCGTCGACGCTATCGGTCTCATCGTCGAGATCGCGCTTGACATCCGGCGAGTGCAGCAGCGCTTCAATGCGATCGTCATCGTCAAACCGTGTGTCGAGCACGAACCGAAGATCAGGGGCATATTTCATCGTCAGCCGCCGGGCGACCGAGCCCCGCAGGAATTTTGCACAACGGTTCAATGCCTTTTCCACACCCGCGCCATCCACGCCACCAAGCGGCATGAACAGGCAGGTTGCAAGACGCAGGTCCGGCGTCATGCGAACTTCAGGGATCGTTACGATAACCCCTTCCAGTTCCGGGTCCGCAACTTCGCCGCGGGTCAGAATATCGGAAACTTCCTTACGCACGAGTTCGCCAACGCGCAACTGTCGCTGCGAAGGGCCCTTGGCGCTTTGTCCGGTGTGTTTTGCCATGTTTTTTCTATCCGTTTTCAGCTTCGATCAGGTCCGAAATACAAGAAGCCGGCGCTGTCTTTCTGACGGCGCCGGCGTAATGCTGTTTCGTATCTGACCGGCGATCAGAGCGTTCTTGCGATCTCTTCGACGTGGAAGCACTCGATCACATCGCCAGCGCGCATGTCCTGATAGTTGACGAAGTTCATGCCACATTCCTGACCGGATTCGACACTCTTGACTTCATCCTTGAAGCGCTTGAGCGTCCCCAGCTTGCCTTCGTGGATAACGATGTCATCGCGGATCAGGCGGACATTTGCGCCACGCTGTACAACGCCTTCGGTGACCAGACAGCCAGCGATCTTGCCGACCTTGGAGATGTTGAACACCTCGCGAACTTCGGCGTTGCCGAGGAACGTTTCACGACGTTCCGGCGACAGGAGGCCAGACATTGCTGCCTTGATGTCGTCGACCAGATCGTAAATCACGTTGTAGTAACGGATTTCGATGCCTTCACGCTGTGCTGCGTCGCGCGCCTGACGGTTGGCACGAACGTTGAAGCCGAAGATCGGCGCCTTCGAAGCGGTTGCCAGCGTCACGTCGCTTTCCGTGATGCCACCGGCATTGGAGAGCAGGATGCGCGCTGCAACTTCGTCGGTGGCCAATTCGCCGACCGCGTAGTTGATCGCTTCCAGAGAACCCTGAACGTCGCCCTTGAGGACAAACGGGAATTCCTTACGGCCCGTTTCCTTCAGACGGTTCATCATCTGCTCCAGCGAGCCACGTGTGCCCGAGGCAACAACCGATGCCCGTTCACGCTGCAGACGCTGACGATACTCGACGATCTCGCGAGCCCGGCCTTCGTTCTCGACGACGGCGACCATGTCACCAGCTTCCGGCGTGCCGTTGAAGCCCAGGACTTCAACAGGCTTGGACGGACCAGCTTCATCAACATGCTTGCCGTTTTCATCGATCATGGCACGAACACGAGCCCACTCGGAGCCTGCTACCAGGATATCACCCGGGCGCAAGGTGCCCTTCTGGACCAGAACCGTAGCAACAGGCCCACGACCGCGGTCGAGCTGTGCTTCGATGACAATGCCTTCTGCGGTGCGTTCCGGATTGGCCTTGAGTTCAAGGATTTCCGACTGCAGCAGAACCATTTCGAGCAACTTGTCGAGGTTCTGGCCAGCCTTGGCCGAAACTTCAACGTCGATCACTTCACCGCCCATGGCTTCCACGACGATGCCGTCCTGAAGCAGTTCTGTCCGAACGCGGTTCGGATCAGCACCCGGCTTATCGATCTTGTTGATCGCAATGATCATCGGAACGTCAGCGGCCTTGGCGTGCGCAATGGCTTCCTTGGTCTGCGGCATGACACCGTCGTCAGCAGCAACCACCAGGATCACGATATCCGTGGACTTGGCACCACGAGCACGCATCTGCGTGAAGGCGGCGTGGCCCGGCGTATCAATGAAGGTGATCTTGTGACCAGCCTGTTCGACCTGATAAGCGCCAATGTGCTGGGTAATGCCACCGGCTTCGCCCGTCACAACCTTGGAATTGCGGATCGCATCCAGCAGCGACGTCTTACCGTGGTCAACGTGACCCATGATCGTGACAACTGCCGGACGATCCTGAAGGTTGTCGGACGTATCCTCGATGGAGAAGAGACCTTCTTCCACATCAGCTTCAGACACGCGCTTGACCGTGTGGCCCATTTCTACGGCGATCAATTCGGCCGTATCAGCATCGATGACGTCGTTGATCTTCATCATCTGACCTTGCTTCATCAGAAGCTTGATCACATCAACAGCGCGCTCGGCCATACGGTTGGCGAGTTCCTGAATGGTAATCGCTTCCGGCAAGGTTACTTCGCGAATGATCTTTTCACGTGGAACCTGCTGATTGCCACGACGCTCCTTTTCACGACGCCGGCGCAGAGACGCCAGCGAACGTGACCGGTTTTCATCATTATCCCCGGTTGCCGACGAGATCGTCAGCTTGGAACGGCGACGATCATCCCCTGTGCGTGGGCGGCTCGGCGTGGGGGTTGCATTCCCCGGCTTGCCGCCGCGCTTGTTCGGAGCACCGGCACCACGTACCGGCTTGCGCTCTTCATCTTCACCCGGACGCGCAGCAGGACGGATACCAGCCTTTTCAGGAGCCGCAGCATTGGCAGCCGTCGAACGATTACCGCCCGGACGCGCCGTGCCAGACCGCTGATCAGAGCGAGCAGCCGGCTTGTCACGTGCAGGAGCAGCAGGCGCCGCTTCAACCTTGGGCGCCTCAGCCGCACGCTGCGCAGCCAGCCGAGCTTCCTCAGCTTCGCGCTCACGGCGCTCGACTTCTTCCTGGCGCAGACGTTCGGCTTCTTCAACCGCACGCCGTGCATCTTCTTCAGCGCGACGTTTTGCGTCGATTTCCGCCTGCTTCTTTTCTTCAACCGCGCGCGCCTGTGCCATCTTCAAGGCCGCGGCACGTGCAGCTGCCTCTTCCTTGGTCAGCGTCTTCAGGAGCTTGCCGCCCTTCTGGCGGTTACCACCCTTGGCAGCCGGCTGAGGAGCCGGAGTAGGCTTACGCGGTGCAACTTCACTCGGTTTGTCGAGGCGCTGCGTTTTCAAAGCCGGTTGTTCGGGCTTCGTTTCCTGACTCTGGAACCACAACGCGACGCTTTTTCTTCTCCACGACGACGGCCTTTGACCGGCCATGCGAAAATGACTGGCGGACCGTACCCTGGTCACCACCACCGCCTCGCTTGAGGCCGAGCGTTTTACGCTCGACACTGATTGTCTTGTCAGCCTGGATTTTTCGTGTCGCTCATATTGCCTTCAGTCCTGCGCAACTGCACTGTTCGCGCTGCCTGTGTCCTCTTTGGCGGAATTCGACCGGAAAACCTCGAGGGCGCGTGTTCTCGCCATAAAGTTTTCACTCGCCCGACCCGCAAGCAGTGCAGCATGTATCACATTTGACCGACCCAATGCCAAATCCAATTGAGTCGAATCGAACAAACGGACAACGGATAGTCCGGTTGCAATTTCATCCCGGCTAGCGGTCACCCGCGCCAGTTTTCGAATTCCATCCTCGGCTGCGTCCGAGGCATGGATGAGGCCAACAACGCCTTCGCGTCGCAATGCAGCCTCAACCTTGGAGAAACCGGTCACCAGCTCACCTGCCTTGCGTGTCATTGACAAGGATGCAAGCGCTGACCGTTCCAGCAGAGCATCAACCCGCTCTGCAAGTCCGTCCTCGACGTGTGCTTCTGTTTTGAAGCCGCGTCCGAACACCTTTTTTCTGTTTTTCTCCGCCAGCTCAATGATTTCCCGACTGGCAGTAACCCAGACACCACGCCCAGGCAATTCACGTTTTAAATCGGGAACGACATGTCCCTGAGGGTCCATGACGAAACGCAGGAGGCGATCGACAGGAAGAACCTCCCGCGTGACGGCGCATTGCCGCTCGGTCGGTTCATTTTTCCTTGGCACTCAATCACCTCCAGCAAATCCCTTGTCACCGGGGCTTCAGCCTTCGGTGGCAACGCTTTCGACTTCCTCGACATCTTCTTCCGTCTCGGTGTCCAGCTCTTCTTCGCCAGCATCATCGCTCTGAGCGGCCAGTTCTTCTTCCGTGATCCATCCGGCTGCCACACGGGCCGCCATGACGATCGCTTCAGCTTCGGAGCGAGAAAGATTGAACGCGCTCAAGCTGCCGTCGAAACGCTTGGTTTCACCATTCTTGCGCTCAGTCCAACCCACAAGATCATCCGCTGCGCACCCTGCAAGATCTTCGACGGTTTTAACATCGTCCTTGCCAAGTGCAACCAGCATCGCAACTGTGATGCCATCAATCGTCAAAAGCTCGTCGGCGACACCCAGATCACGACGTTCCTGATCCATCTTCGCTTCGCGTTCCTCAAGGAAGTCACGAGCACGCGCCTGAATCTCTTCAGCCGTCTCGTCGTCGAAACCTTCGATAGACGCAATTTCATCGTTCTCGACGTAGGCGACTTCCTCGATGGAGTCAAAGCCTTCCGTTGCCAGAAGCTGTCCAACCATCTCGTCAACATTAAGACTTTCCATAAACAGCGCGGAGCGCTCCTGGAATTCCTTGTTGCGACGCTCGGATTCCTCGTGCTCGGTCATGATGTCGATGGCCCAGCCCGTGAGCTGGGACGCCAGCCGCACATTCTGACCACGACGACCAATGGCAAGCGAGAGCTGCTCATCAGGCACAACGACTTCGATGCGCTCGGATTCTTCATCCAGAACAACCTTGGCCACTTCCGCGGGCTGCAAGGCATTCACAATGAAGGCCGCGGGCTCGTCGTTCCAAGGTATGATGTCGATCTTTTCGCCCTGAAGCTCACCAACGACCGCCTGAACACGGCTACCGCGCATCCCAACGCAGGCTCCGACCGGGTCGATTGAGGAATCGCGGGAGATGACCGCAATCTTCGCACGAGAGCCCGGATCACGCGCAACCGAGCGGATCTCAATGACGCCGTCATAAATTTCCGGCACTTCCTGAGCAAACAGCTTGGCCATGAACTGCGGATGCGTGCGCGACAGGAAAATCTGCGGGCCACGCTGCTCGCGACGCACATCATAGATGTAAGCGCGAATGCGGTCGCCCGTGCGGAATGCCTCACGCGGAATCAGCTCGTCACGACGAACGATGCCTTCACCACGACCCAGATCGATGATCACATTGCCGTATTCGGCCCGCTTGACCACGCCATTGACGACTTCGCCAACGCGATCCTTGAATTCTTCGTACTGATGATCACGCTCGGCTTCGCGCACTTTCTGAACGATGACCTGCTTGGCAGACTGAGCTGCGATACGGCCGAAGTCCAGTGGCGGCAACGGTTCGGCGATAAAGTCGCCCAAGGCTGCTTCCGGATTACGGCTCTGCGCATCTTCAAGCGCGATTTCCGTCGAAACGTTTTCAACGACTTCCACAGCCTGAAGCAGGCGCTGCAACCGAATTTCACCGGTTTTCGGATGGATCTCGGCGCGGACTTCCGTCTCGGTACCATAACGGGACCGGGCTGCCTTCTGAATCGCATCTTCCATTGCACCAATGACAATGTTGCGATCAATCGACTTTTCCCGAGCCACCGCATCAGCGATCTGCAACAGTTCCAGCCGGTTAGCGCTGATAGCCATTTAATCCACTCCTCTTGCGCCACCTTCAAGCATGTTCAGCGCATTTCGCAACCTCATGACACTTGATGGTCAGTTCGGCTTGTGTGTTTCATCTTCTGCGTCGCCATCGGAGCGAGCGACCAAAGCCGCCTTTTCCGCTTTCAGCGCCGCGTCAATCAGATCATCCGTCAAAACCAGCTTGGCCTCGCCGATGTCTTCAATTCGAAGGGTCACGGTATCATCATCCTCGGGCCGCCCATCCGGCAATCGGACGATGGCATTGCCATCCTCAGCACCGATCAGGATACCACGAAACCGCTTCCGACCGTTATGCATGACCGCCATATCAATGCGCACTACATGCCCGGCCCAGCGCTGGAAATCACCGACGCGCACCAGCGGGCGGTCGATACCAGGCGATGACACCTCAAGATGATAGGCGCGATCAATCGGATCATCGACGTCAAGTGCCGGAGAAACGGCACGGCTGACAACCTCACAATCCTCAATCGCAAACGTGCCGTCCGGGCGCTCTGCCATGATCTGCAGCGTGCAGCCATTGGCCGCGCTGATCTTGGCACGCACCAATCGAAAGCCCAGGTCTTCAATGACCGGCTCGATAATAACAGCCACGCGCGCTTCGAGGCCCTGTTCCTTGATGGTACGCTCTTCGTGTGCGCTCACACTCAACTCCTGTTGGACCCATCGGCCAAAGGCCGGTTGTCTCAGTCGATCTCATCGGCCTATGCAAAAAAGAGCGGGTCCGAGCAGACCCACTCTCAATACCGCATATCAGCCGTTTGAGAAGGAAACACTGGCTATATATATGCAAACCCCATTCAAAGGCAAGAGCAAAGCCTTGCCTTCCCGCAAAGATGCGTCGGCTCAGACGCGCAGGAAGGTCAGATAGCGTGGAACACGCTCTTCCCGCAGAGCCTTTGCCTCATAGCGGGTGCTTGGCCAATTGGACCACGGCTCGACCCAATCGGCACGACTTTCCGCCTGCCATTCGAAAGCCGGATGGTTGCGGCACTCTCGCAAAGTCCAATCAACATATGTGTCGATATCGCTGGCAAACCGAAATTCGCAGCCCGGCTTAAGTGCCCGTGCATACCGATCCAGATTTTGCGAATTGATGAACCGGCGCTTCCAGTGGCGACGCTTGGGCCACGGGTCTGGATACAGTTGATAAGCCAGATCGAGCGACGCTTCAGGCAACCAGTCCAGTACATTAATAGCGTCATCATCATAAAGACGAATGTTGCCGATGCCTTCGGCGTGAACCGTCGTCAACACCTTGGCCATGCTGCCGACAAAAGGCTCCACACCAATCAGCCCGACGTGCGGATTTTCGCGCGCCCGATGCAGCAAGTGCTCACCACCGCCAAAACCGACTTCCAACCAGACTTCGCGCACAGGCACCTCGAAGAGGTCGAACAAGCTCTCAGGCGGCGGTGACTGGAGGTTTAGCGAGAGTTTTGGCAGTTCCTCGTCCATCAGACGCGTTTGCGTCGGGCTGAGGGGTTTGCCCTTGCGGCGGCCGTAGAACGAGCCTTCGTAATGATCATTCATGGTCATTTGCGGATCGTCGGCCGCAGCCGACGATCTACTCCGTTGATTTGGATTGGACCGGCCTTATCCGGCAATTGACCGCAATGCGTCAACCAAATCTGTCTTTTCCCAACTGAAACCGCCATCAGCGTCCGGAGTCCGGCCAAAATGGCCATAAGCTGCGGTGCGCTCATAAATCGGCTTGTTGAGGTCCAGATGCTCCCGAATGCCACGCGGGCTCAGGCGCATAACATCACGCAAACCCTTTTCGAGGCGGGCTTCATCGCAATGACCTGTGCCATGACAATCGACGTAAACCGACAGAGGCTCAACCACACCGATGGCATAGGACAACTGAATAGTGCAGCGATCGAGCAAGGCCAGCGGCAACGACGTTTTTGGCCAGATAACGCGAGGCGTAGGCCGCAGAGCGGTCAACCTTGGTCGGATCCTTGCCAGAGAACGCCCCCCACCATGCGGGGCCGCACCACCATAGGTATCAACAATGATCTTGCGACCTGTCAGACCAGCATCGCCGTCCGGACCGCCAATCACGAAAGCACCCGTCGGATTGACGTGCCAAACCGTCTCGTCCGTGATCCAACCGTCCGGCAAGGACTGAAGGATATACGGCTCAACGATCGACCGCACGTCATGGGACGTCAACTGCGCATCAAGGTGCTGGGTCGAAAGAACGATGGAACTGACACCAACAGGCTGACCGTTTTCATAGCGCACCGTGACCTGGCTCTTGGCGTCAGGCCCCAGAAGCGGCTCTTGACCGGATTTACGCACATCTGCCAACGTCTTCAGGATCTTGTGCGAAAACAGGATAGGAGCCGGCATCAGCTCTTCTGTTTCACGGCAGGCATAGCCGAACATGATACCCTGATCGCCCGCGCCCTCGTCCTTGTTATCCTTTGCATCAACGCCCTGCGCGATGTGCGCGGACTGAGCATGAAGATAGACGGAGATGTCGCAATTTTCCCAATGGAAACCGTCCTGTTCGTAGCCGATATCCTTGACGGCCATACGGGCCAGATGAGCGATATAGTCTTTAGTGATATCGGCCGGGCCGCGCGTTTCGCCAGCAATCACGATGCGGTTCGTGGTGGCGAGTGTTTCACAGGCCACACGTGCTTCCGGCATCTGGCTGAGGTAGGCGTCCACGACGGCATCGGAAATACGGTCACAGACCTTGTCCGGATGCCCCTCTGAAACGGATTCAGAGGTAAACAGGTACTCTTGACGGGCCATTGGCTAGCGTCCTTCTGGGAATGACAAAGAATGGAGCGGTGACCATGTCACCGCTCCGCTCACATCAATCTAAGAAGAATTACAGAAAATCAAGCCCTTCGTCGGATTAGTCGTCGCCGGCGACTGCCCGGACGAGGTCGACGATGCGACGCCGTACCTTGGGATCCTCAATCCGAACAAAGGCCTTGTTGAGCGCGAGGCCTTCCGAAGACGAGAGAAAATCGACAACATAAGACGCAGGCTGGCCTTCGCCCATGCCGTTTGCTTCCTCAGGGGTACCTGGCGCATCTTCGAAAAAGAAGGCGACCGGCACCTTCAGGATCGTGGCGATATGCTGCAAACGACTGGCGCCGATACGGTTGGTGCCCTTCTCGTATTTCTGAATCTGCTGAAAGGTGATGCCCAGGCTTTCGCCGAGCTTTTCCTAGCTCATGCTCAACATCATGCGACGCAAGCGAACACGGCTTCCAACGTAAATATCAATGGGATTAGGAGCCTTTTTACTCGGCATCTCTTTGTCTTTCTTTTTCTTGCAACAGCGCACCCGCCGTTATTATTGATTTTTCAGGTCTCTGTGGGCATCGATAAAACCATCAATGCTTTTGCAACCGCCGCAGCACAGCGATTTCTGTCGTTTCCGCTGAACGACCGGCGGCTTTTAACACAAGTGTTTTATTGACCCAAGCTGTCTTTTCAATTTTTACGCGAGTCAAGGTTGTATCGACAAATCAAGAAGATTAGCGCAATCAGGCCAACAAAACCGGCGAATGGCCAATCGCCAGTTCGTGCATAAATCGTGGCCGGTAGCGGGTTTGGCAAAGGCGCATCGATAACGCCGCGCCGTTCAAGACCGAGATGCGCAATCTCACGCCCCTTGGCATCATAGACCGCAGATTCGCCGGTATTTGCATCTCTGACGAGCGGCAGCCCCTGCTCGATGGAGCGCACCCGAGCCTGCGCCAGATGCTGATGCGGGCAAGGCGTATTGCCAAATACAGGCGTCATTCGTGACGTTGAGCAGAAACCCGGGGCGCGGTGTCCCCGGAGCCGCAAGCGATGGAAAGATCGCCTCATAGCAGATCAATGGCCAGAAGGAGGGGATCCCGCCCGTTGGTGTCATGATTTGATGATCTGCACCCGAATGAAAAGCACCAGAGCAACGCGACAAGCTTCGACAGGCCAAGACTTTCAAGGAAATCGGAGAGCGGCAAATACTCGCCAAAAGGAACAAGATGCTCCTTGTCGTAAGCACCCTCGATAACGCCCTGTCCGTTTAACAGGAAGATCGAATTGTAATAGCTGGGCGGATCAGTGGATTCATCCTCTCGGATGGCTCCGGTCGCAAGCGCCATCTTCCCATCCAGCAATTCCGCAATCCGCGACAGCGCGATCTCATCCCGGCTAAGAAGAAACGGCAGAGCGGATTCCGGCCACACCAACAAACGATGCGCATCCTTGCGCGCAGCATGCGACAGAGGGCGACTGCTGAGTTGCAAATACTCATTGAAGATCCGTTCGCGGTTTGTCGGCCGCCACTTTTCGGTTTGCGACACATCTGGCTGCACCAACCGCACATCCGTATTGCTGAGACCTGCATCCGGCATCACATCCAGTCGCCAGTAGCCGAATGCCAGCAACGCAACAAGCAACACACCCGCCATGGACAAGACATGGACCTTACGCCGTGCGGGCAAAGTGTCGCCGAGCACGGCAGGCGCAGAACACATCAGCAGAACGCAGAGACCAACGCCGTAGATGCCAATGACACTCGCCCCCTGCAAAAGCGGCAAGCTGTCCGAAAACGCATATCCGAAGATGTTCGAGGAAAGCCTGTCAGGACATGCCCCCGGATATAATCGGCACCCGTCATTGCCAACGCAAAGATCAGCAAGCGGGAAGGGTTTTCGGGCCAGACAAGCGCCGCCAGCGCCAGCGCAAGACCCGGAAACAGAGCCAGCCCCATGGGCATGCACAACACGGCAAGCGGCATAAGCTAAGGCAAATTGGTCTGCATCGACCAGAAAGGCCGACCCAATCCACCACAGACTCGCGAGAAAAAAGCCAAAGCCGAACCACCAGCCCAACGAAAAGCCGCGTCTGAAGCGCCCGCCCCACGTTCCTTTGCCTGCATCCAACGCCCCATCCATGAGCCAGACGAGGCACGGCAGTGTGACCAGCAGCAACGGCCAATAACCCGTTGGCGGCAGTGCCAGCGCAGAGACCAGTCCGATCAGAAACGCGATCCCTCTGCGACGCCAGCCCCATGCCAGAAGACAACCATTCGGCACGGCCAACAACGCATCGTAAATCTGTTTCATGGAAAAAGTCCCAGCTTCAACACGGCTTACATGCATTTGCGACGGAATAAGGGGCGCGTCAAGCCTGAGACACGCACGCAGCCAAAGTGGCTGCGTGATTACGGTTTTACGATGTCAGGCATGCCTCTGCGTACGTCCGTACATGTCAGCGGTCATCACGGGATGTCTCTGAGGCCTCGCCACCCTCATTTTCCGAAGAGGGCCTGCGCACACGGCGACGTTGCTCCACATGACGAATATCGGCGGCGCGACGACGGCGAATTCCAAGGCGCTTGATGCGGCGTGGATCAGCATCCAGAATCTCGAATTCGAACCCCGGCAGATCGCTGACAAGCACCAGTTCACCGCGCACAGGCACACGACCGACCGAGACATACAGCAGGCCACCGAGCGTATCGACATCCTCACTGGCTTCGATGGAAGCCAAATCAGTGCCCATTTCTTCATCGAGATCTTCCAGCGGAATGCGCGGATCTACCGTCCACACGCCTTCAGAGACCATCTTCAGCAGATTGTCTTCTTCCTCGTCGTGCTCGTCTTCGATGTCACCGACGACTTCCTCTACCAGATCCTCAAGCGACACAAGGCCATCGGTTCCACCATATTCATCAATGACCAGAGCCATCTGAATGCGGCCCGCCTGCATGGTGGCCATCAGATCGGTCGCGGGCATGGAGGGCGGGACGAACAGCAAGTTTCGGACAAGCCCGGTATCTTTCAGTGGCGTCGACAAAGCGACACGCGAAAGGTCGAGAGTTTGCGTTTCAGAATTATGGCCAATACCTGCAGCAGGCTCGTCAGTCCCAGCGGCAATGTCCTCGCCCGCAGAGCCCTGCGCAGGTTTTTCGCTTGGGCCTTCGATGTCTGCGGTTCCCTCTTCAACCATCAGACCGACCACATCCTTGATGTGGATCATGCCGCGTGGATCATCGAGCGTTTCTTCATAGACAGGCATACGGGAATGACCGCTCTCCTGGAAAATCTCCATGAGACGTCCAAGCGGGGTGGCACTGTCGACGGCTTCAATATTGGCCCGCGGAATCATTACGTCATCGACGCGCAATTCTCTCAAGCGCAGAATATTGCCAAGCAGCAACCGCTCTTCTGGCGAGAAGGCCGCATCTGTTGCGGTTTCACGTGCCAGTTCGTCTTGCAGGTTCTCGCGCAGGCTGCTGCCGCTTTGACGCGAGAAAAACAAACCTCTCACCCGATCCCAAAAGGCGGGTGGTCTCGTTTCAGGTCTCCGTCGAGACCCGTCTTCGTCTTGTTGGCCACTCGACTGCTCCCCTGTCGAGGACGGGGTGTCGCTACTTCGAGTTTCTGGTTCTGTCATCATCGTCTGTTGCCGGATTTCTCACGCTTCAATGTCAATCACGATCCGCAATCAAGGGACTGTCCGCATACGGATCAGCGATGTCGAGGCGCGCCAAAATTGTGCGCTCCAGACCTTCCATGACCTCCGCTTCTTCATCATCCTGGTGATCGTAGTCAAAAAGATGAAGAATTCCATGAACCACGAGATGGGTGAGATGGTCGCGGAAGTCAATTCCCATCTCCTCTGCTTCGCGCGACACCGTCTCGAAAGCCATCACAATATCGCCAAGCAACGGCCCATAGAGATCCCCATTCGGATCGCTTGCCGGAAACGACAGAACGTTGGTGGGCTTGTCCTTGTCGCGTCAGGTTCGGTTAAGTTCCTGCACCGCCGCGTCGTCTGTGAAAACAAGCGAGACCTCGCTCCCCTCGACAATTTCGAGAGGAGCCAAAGCGAAGGCCGCCGTCAAAGCACGCAAACAAAGCGCCTGCAACTCGGCCTCATCACCCCAGGCGTCGTTTTGCACCGACACCTCAATATCCAGCTTGCCGATCATCTCGGTCGGGCTCGACATTCTCAGTGGCCCATCATCTGTCGGCACGATCTTCCACGGCACGGGCCGCAGCCTGACCAGCCATATCGCGACGGCGTTCCTTGGCCTGCAAGGCATCACGAGACGCATTGTCATAGGCCGTTACAATGCGAGCAACGAGTTCGTGGCGCACCACGTCCTGTTCGTTGAACTTCACTGCGGCAACCCCTTCAACACCCTCAAGCAAGCCCAGAGCCTCACGCAGACCTGACACCTGACCGGAGGGCAGGTCAACCTGACTGGGGTCCCCGGTCACGATCATCTTGGAATCTTCACCAAGGCGCGTCAGAAACATCTTCATCTGCATCGAGGTGGTGTTCTGCGCCTCATCGAGCAGCACGACGGCGTTCGACAGGGTTCGACCACGCATGAATGCCAAGGGAGCCACTTCGATCTGACCGGACGCCAGTCCGCGATCGACCTTTTCCGGCGACATCATCTCATAGAGCGCATCATAAAGCGGCCGCAGGTAGGGATCGACTTTTTCCTTCATGTCACCTGGAAGGAAGCCAAGCCGCTCACCAGCTTCAACGGCTGGACGCGACAGGATCAAACGGGTCGCATCACCGCGTTCCAGAAGAGCTGCCGCATAGGAGACAGCAAGAAAGGTTTTACCCGTTCCGGCTGGTCCCGTTCCGAACACCAGATCGGCCCGGTCCATGGCACGGATATAGGCATCCTGCGTTGGTGTGCGGGCTACAATAGTTTTGCGACGGGTGGAGATTTGGGCAAGAGCCATGCGCGATTTTGGCTCCAGCGTCGGTAGGGGAAGCTGCTGTTCCGCAGCCGCTGCCATGCGCAGGGCGCCATCGACATCTGCAGGTTGAATATCTTGCCCTTTGAGAAGGCGTTGATACAGACCTTCAAGCGCGGCGCGCGCCTGACCACAGGCCGAACTCTCGCCTTTCAGAGTGACCTGATTTCCGCGAGCGATGGCTTCAATGCCGAGTTTCTGTTCGATAACTGCGAGATTCTGATCGAACTGTCCAAACAGATCACCAATGAGGCGATTATCATCAAAGGCCAGAACGATATGCGTCATGTCTGATGCTGGCGTCCCCGAGCTGGACGCAGCCGGTAACTTGCGAGCCGAATACTGGCTGTCACGCGTCAAATGCGGCCTCCTTTATGGCAACGGGATCCAATCCCGCCCCTTCATGATGCCCGTCCTTCAAGTCACCGAATAGAGAGTTGCTTCCGATTTCAACGATTTCCACCGCTTGAATCGTTCCGATGAGATCTTCCGGGGCTTCCACAGCAACAGGCTGCAACCACGGCGACTTGCCGACGATCTGGCCAGCGTTGCGTCCCTTGCGCTCAAACAGCACATCACAGGTCATTCCCTTGCGCGACGCATTGAAAGCGGTCTGCTGCTCCAGCACCAGCTTTTGCAGCTCGGCCAGTCGCGCGCTTTTCACATCTTCAGGGACCTGATCGTCCATCAAAGCCCCCGGAGTTCCGGGACGCTGCGAATATTTGAAAGAGAAAGCAGAACCATATTCCACACGACGAATGAGATCCATCGTGTCTTCGAAGTCCTGATCCGTCTCACCCGGGAAGCCAACAATGAAGTCGCACGACAGGGCAATATCCGGGTCCGCTTCCCGGATGCGGTCAATCAATCGGAAATAGTCGTCGCGCGTATGCTTGCGGTTCATTGCGGCGAGGATCTTGTCTGATCCTGATTGCACCGGCAGATGCAAATAAGGCATAAGTTCTTTCAACTCACGATGTGCATTGATGAGATCATCATCCATGTCACGCGGGTGGCTGGTGGTGTAACGCAAACGCTCAAGACCATCGACGTCCGCAAGATGCCGCAACAGCCGTCCGAAGCTCCACGACGAGCCATCTGGCGCCTCACCGTGCCAACCGTTGACGTTCTGCCCCAAAAGCGTGATTTCGCGTACGCCGTTAGCCGTCATCGTGCGCGCTTCTTCGACAATCTGCGCCACCGAGCGCGACACTTCCGCGCCGCGCGTATAAGGCACGACACAGAAGGTGCAGAACTTGTCGCATCCCTCCTGAACCGTCAGAAAGGCTGCCGGTGGCCGTTTGACTTTCGGCGCCATGCGTGTCTTTTCCGAGAGATCCTTGAACTTGGCGTCAATGTCGAACTCTGTCTCAACGACCTTGCGCCCTGCAGAGGCTTCGTCCAACAGTTTCGGAAGACGGTGATAGCTCTGCGGACCAAAGACAAGGTCGACGATCGGTGCGCGGCGCGAGATTTCTTCGCCTTCAGCCTGAGCCACACAGCCAGCAACACCAACCATCATCGACTTGCCGCCATTGCGCTCGCGTTCTTCCTTGAACTTACGAATACGACCCAGCTCGGAATAGACTTTTTCCGCAGCCTTCTCCCGGATATGACACGTATTGAGGATGACCAGATCGGCATCATCCATGCTTTCGGTCGCGGAATAGCCTTGCGCGCCCAACACATCATTCATGCGCTCGCTGTCATAGACATTCATCTGGCAGCCATAGGTACGCATGAAAACCTTGCGCTTGACTGCGACCGGCGACTTGGTGTCCGTATTGGTCTCGTCCACAATGGCGGTGTCCTGGCCTTGCGTCATAAGTCCCTCAATATCCGTGGCTGCCCGAAGCGCATCCCGCTGAAAGGCAAGCTTCATGTGTGTCTGACTGACCGGTCGCACAAGGCAGCATAGGCCGCCCAAGGTTCACGACATCGTTCTTCTGGCGAACGAGGCAACCTAGCTCGCTTGCTCCCTGTTTGAGGGAGAGCGTCCAGATATGACGGAAATCCGATCATTTCCCAAGGGTCTTCCCTTGGCTTGAGCGCAGCTTTAGCGTGTTTCTTGTCGCTTGAGAATAGCTGCAATAAAGAGTTTATCAGCGTGTCATGGCCGCATCTTTTCAATCGCGCCGTCGCCAGTGGGTCGTTCGGCCTTGCGGCGGACCCCATGCGGATCGCTCACGTCGCCGGAAAGAACCGACACCACGCCGGCACGTACCCGGTCTTCCAGTTGTCGCGTCAATGCCTTGCGGTCTGTCTCCAGTGTCACACACACCGGTTCTCCCCATACCAGGGTCACATCCAGCGCGCCATCGCGGACAACGGCCCAAAGATGATCCGCCAACTCCATATCGCCATACCAGCCAATCCGGGCGCGCCAATTGCGGCCAATTGGCAGACCATGCAGCCGGTTGTAGACAAGCGACAGGGGTTGCACCCAAACAGCTTCGCCCGCTTCAAGCGCCCGGGTCGCCGCCCCCAGCAAGGCCGAGCGAAACGGCAGCACATAGCCACCATCACTGGATGTCCCTTCCGCAAACAACACCATCGCATCGCCTTGCGACAAGCGCTCGGCAATCACATCCGCCACCTGTCCGGTTTCCGACCATGCCTGGTGCGATTGACAAAGACAGTGCGTTGCAACCGTGCGAAAAGCCCAAAGATCGGCCAGCCGGACACTTCCGACTTGGCGATGAAAGACAACGGCATGACCGAACCCAGCACGGTAATGTCGGCCCAGGAAACGTGATTGGAGGTGATCAGCAGCGGCCGCTTCGTTTCACGACGCCCGACCTCATGCACCTTGATGCCGATCAGACGGGTGGCGGCCAGATGCCACCACCAGGGCAGGGCCCGGCGTATGGGCAGGTTGAATTTCACGGCCACCCATTGCGGTGGGATGAGCACCAGCGTGATCAGCGTCAACAACAGCAGACACAGCACGGCTCTTACGGTGGCAATCACGTCGTCATACTCCCGGTCCGCCGGTCATCGCATATCATGATGCAGTGCAGACACAGCCGGATTAGCGCAAATTGATACGCATGACCAGAGCCGTTCCATCCCCGTTGCTGGCGCTGTAATAGCTCTTGCGTTCGCCCACTTTCTTGAAACCGAACCGCTCGTAGAGTTTCAAAGCCGCCTGATTGGCCATATCGACCTCGAGAAACATGCACTCGCAGCGATCCGAATAAAGCCGGAAGATTGCTTCCTTCATCAATTTTCCAGCAATTCCGCGCCCACGATGCTGCGGCTCTACGGCAACGGTGAGCAATTCAGCTTCCCCCGCTGCCGCCCTGTAAAGCACAAAGCCCATCGGCGTGCGACCATTACGCTCGCCCGGAAGCCGGGCTTGCAGGCAGACGACGCCGTCCTGAGCCGTCAGGCTGGCAATCTCATGCTCGGCCCATGGGTGAGCAAAAGAGGCAGCATGAACATCCGCAAGACGCGGCAGATCATCTGCCTGCGCTTCTTCGACGACCGGTTCAACGGTCCAATTCCACCAGGCATTCATCGACGTAAAATCCGACCATTCTTTTGTGGCTTGGCATCCGCCGAACGCAGATACATCGGCACCGGCTTGTGCCTTTCAGGGTCCAGCCCTGCACCAAGCTTGGCAATAAGTTCAATATCCGGGAAAACTGTCTCTGCAAGAATATGATCAGCCGGACTGCCCAAAACCTGCGCGGCCTGAGCAGCAGCCGATCCCAGCAGACGGACATCCGCCCCGAGTTCACTCGCAAGATCCGGCAGCCGACGCACCTGCGGCTCTGAGTGAGCTGCGCCATCGCCATCGAAAACCTGCGAGTAGATTTCGTCGCCCTTACCCGTCAACGCGACCAGCAGAAGAGTATCACCGGCCGGAGTCGATCCCTCACTGGCAAGGGCCTGCAAAGTGGACACCCCAACGACTGGAATGTCCAGCACCACGCCAAAGCCACGCGCAACAGAAAGACCGACCCGCAGTCCGGTAAAGCTACGCTGGCCCTACAGTGACGACAATGCGGTCCAGATCACCGAAGGCCAGACCAGAGGCGGCCATGGCCTCTTCGATCATCGGCACCAAGCGCTCTGCATGTCCACGCCCGATCTCGTCTTCGCGCCGAGCAAGACACACCGTGGTTGCCTCCGTATCGACAACGGCAACGGCACAATTCGCAAGAGCTGTATCAAGGGCAAGAATTCGCATGGTCTCGTGCAGTAAGGCGACTAAGGGAAATTGTCCAGCCGAAGGGGCATTCCAACAGCCGAAACCTGTCGTGTGTGGCCCAGACAAAACAGTGCCGACGCCACCATGGGTGCGTCGGCACTGAATTTTCAACACGTTATAGCCAAACGTCAATCAGTCGCAAGGAAATGCGGTCAATCAGATCGGCCGAACTTCTTCAACTTCTGGCACGAAGTGACGCAACAGATTCTGGATGCCATGCTGCAGCGTCGCTGTGGACGACGGACACCCGGCACACGCACCCCGCATCGAGAGATAAACCACACCTTCCTTGAAACCCTTGAAGGTGATGTCACCGCCATCCTGCGCAACAGCCGGACGCACACGCGTTTCAATCAGGTCCTTGATGACCGTCACTGTTTCCTCGTCGTCGGCTTCAAAGAACTCGCCGCCAAGCGATTCATCACTGTCGTCATTGATCATGATCGGCTGGCCCGACATGAAGGTTTCCATGATCGCACCCAGAATGGCTGGCTTCATGTGCTGCCAGTCGTTCTCTTCGGTCTTGGTCACTGTGACAAAATCCATGCCGAAAAAGACTGCCGCAACAGCCAGGCACAGCAAAGATCTTCTGCGCCAATGGCGACACCGCCGCATCGGTTTCAGTGCGAAAATCGTAGGTACCCTCGGGAAGAACAACCCGTCCGGGCAGGAACTTCAAGGTCGCCGGGTTCGGCGTCGCCTCGGTCTGGATGAACATGATTGAATCCTGAGTTGCCAATATCCAAAGGCCCAGCTTGTCAGAAAGCCGCAGATGCCCAAAAGGAATATTGAAAGTTGAGCTTTGCCCTTAAGATAATCTCTATTTCAGAAGGAACAAGCCCTAGCGCCACCGCCGGGGGACTTGAGAGTCCTGAATCTAGCCAGCATTCGCTCTTCAAGCCAAGGCTGCGATTGACTCATCGTCAAGATTACCAGGGACAATGGTCACGGGGATCGGATAAGGACCAACCCCCTTGCTGGCGATCTGCGTGACCAAGGGATAAGGTCCTTCGTTGCCAATGCCAGCAGTCAGGACAAGAATGGCAATATCAGCGTCATTCTCAATCAGCTCAAGAATAGCCTCGGCCTTACCGTCTTCCCGAATAACCGTTTCGGGTTCCGTGCGCGCAACTTCGCGAACGCGCTCTGACGCCTTGGCCAAAGTCGCCTCAGCTCCTTCCATCGCCTCGGCCCGCATGATGTCTTCGACACCAAGCCAATGCTGGAAGTCTCCCGTGGCGATAACCGCCAGAAGAATAACCACACCGCCCGTCCGAGCGGCCCGCTTTGCGGCATAGACGATTGCCCGATCACATTCGGGCGTATCGTCCACGACCACGAGAAACTTGCGGCGGTGGCCTTCCTCATTGCTTTTTCTAACTGCTACCATGCGCGCATGCTGCCATCGTCGGAGAAAGACCGCAAGCAGAACTGCCCTCGTGACACCCTGCCCGGATAGAAAATCTTACCTGAAGCTCCCGCTTCGGCAGACCCTCTCGAGCCATCAGAGGATAAACTTGGACAGATCCGTGTTCTTCGCAAGCTCACCGATATTATCGCGCACATACTCAGCGCTCACTTCAAAGGCTTCCCCTGACATGTCGGTTGCCTTGAACGAAACGTCGTCGAGAATACGCTCCATCACCGTCTGCA
Organism: Roseibium sp. 10G30-5; assembly: GCF_055809635.1. NCBI lineage: Bacteria > Pseudomonadati > Pseudomonadota > Alphaproteobacteria > Hyphomicrobiales > Stappiaceae > Roseibium > Roseibium sp. 10G30-5. Next base: position 2,479,222 of record NZ_CM147918.1, on the reverse strand, counting down.
GGCGGCGCGCACCAATATTTTCAATGCTCGAGTTCAGATCCACCGCCACACTGGCGATTTCGTCAATGGCGTCTTCCGTGAAGGACAGTGTGACGTTTTCTGTCTCCAGCAATGCGATGTACTGCTTGATCAAACTGGCTTCAGGCTCGGTCAGAATTGCCCGGAAGTCTTCGCGTGTCAGCGCCCGCAATTCAACGCGGATCGGCAAGCGACCCTGCAATTCCGGCAGCAGATCTGACGGCTTGGCAACATGGAATGCACCCGAGGCAATGAAGAGAATGTGGTCCGTCTTCACCTGACCATGCTTGGTGGCCACGACAGTGCCCTCAATAAGCGGCAGCAAATCACGCTGCACACCTTCCCGCGAGACGTCGCCGCCTGACCGACCTTCTCGCGCACAGATCTTGTCAATCTCATCAAGGAAAACAATCCCGGAGTTTTCGACCAGAGAAATGGCTTCCTGAACGATCTTGTCCTCGTCCAGCAACTTGTCAGATTCTTCCTCGATCAACAGACCGTATGAATCCTTCACCGTCGTCCGCTTGTTCTTGGTCTGGCCACCAAAGGCCTTACCAAGAATGTCCGACATATTCATGACGCCAATGCTGCCACCGCCCGGCATGCCCGGAACATCGAAGCTCGGCATCTGGGACTGAGCCCGGACCTCGACTTCAATTTCCTTGTCATCCATCTCACCTTCACGCAGCTTCTTGCGGAAACTGTCACGGGTCGCGGGGCTGGAATTCTTGCCCACCAGCGCATCAAGCACACGTTCTTCCGCCTGCACATGCGCCTTGGCTTTCACTTCCTCTCGCTTGGACACCCGCACCATGGAAATGCCAGCCTCAACCAGATCACGAATGATCTGCTCGACATCACGACCAACGTAACCAACCTCGGTGAATTTGGTCGCTTCAACCTTGGCGAAAGGCGCCTGTGCAAGACGAGCCAAACGGCGGGCGATCTCGGTTTTACCGACACCCGTCGGCCCGATCATGAGAATATTTTTTGGCAGAACCTCCTCGCGCATCTGCCCGGTCAGTTGCTGGCGACGCCAGCGATTACGCAACGCAATAGCGACAGCGCGCTTGGCGTCTTTCTGACCGACGATGTAGCGATCAAGTTCCGATACGATTTCACGAGGGGAAAAATCAGTCATTGTTTTCTTTCTATTCAATCGGTCAGTCAACAGCCGGGATGAAACGCATGAGACCCGTCGATGAGACGGGGCGAACCACTAGACGGCGGATCGGGTGCCAAGGCAGATCCCAGCACGAGCATGAACAAGCCGAGGGCGACGAGAGCCACGGCGACCGATGTTTCGAGGTTGAGCGAAGCGCTGCTTCTGATCAGCGTGAACAGCGCAATTCCGAAGTAGGACAGACCGGAGACCAGCAAGGCACGACGATCAACAACAATCGCCACCAAGGCCAGCACAAGAAGCGACAGAATGACCACCGGCGCATTCGCCGAGGTCACGCCATAAAATTTTCCGACAAACAGCAAAAGCAACGAATGCACGATCATGGGTGCGGCCATCAGATGCAGCCAGAAGGCCTTGTCCGTACGCACGGTCTGTCGTTGCAGATCGCGGCTATCAAAGACCATGGCCGCCAGAAACAGACACAAGCCAGCAGCCAGAAAGAACCAGTCGGCCTGATACTCGAAGAGCGAGGGAAAGACGGCATCAAGCACAAGGGCCGCAAGCACGACAAGAACGGCGGCAATCAGCGCCACCCCCACGGGCACCCGAAACCGCCAGTAATGCAGCACCACACCCACTATCGCCACGAGGCTCGGGACGATTAATGCAGCAGGATCATTCGCCGATGTAGTCGTCAGAAGGTGCTGCAGGCCCATCGCCAAGGGGTTCTGCGATTGCACGAACCATGCCGCCACACCAAAGAAAAACAAAGGCGCAAAACAGACTGTCAGCAGAAAAGAAGGCAGAGCCAGCTTTAGACGGCGCGCAAAGATTTCCGACAAGCCCCAAACCAAAACAGCGGCCAGAACCGCGGTCGATCCGGGTGCGCCTGCGCTGCGCAGCCCATACGTGACACCGACGAGAAAAATCAGAATGCCGATGGCAATGAACACATCATGGAAGCCCCGGACAAAGCGGACCTCTTCCGCATCCACACGCGAGACGGGAACATCCGCGTCGGCTGCGGTTGTTGTTACCGGAGCCTGCCAGAAAGCCTGCAACTTGTCAGCTTGCTCCACCGACAGAATACCTTCTCCCACGGCAGCATCCAGACGCTGAGGATCAAGACCGTTCGTCTGGATCACGTGATGCTCTCCAGTTTCTCAACGCGGACATTGCCATTGGTGTAAACGCAAATTTCTGCAGCCACTTCCATGGCCTTGCGGGCGATGGTTTCGGCGTCATGATCGCTGTCAGCCAATGCGCGCGCCGCAGCCAGCGCGTAATTGCCGCCAGAGCCAATCCCGATAATGCCGCCTTCCGGCTCCAGCACATCCCCATTGCCGGTGAGCACCAGCGACACTTCCTTGTCGGCCACGATCATCATGGCCTCCAGGCGACGCAAGTTGCGATCTGTCCGCCATTCCTTGGCCAATTCCACACAGGCCCGCATGAGCTGTCCGGAATATTGCTCAAGTTTGGTTTCCAGCAACTCGAACAGCGTGAAGGCATCCGCCGTTGCCCCCGCAAACCCAGCAATGACTTCGCCCTTGGCCAGCGGGCGGACCTTACGGGCCGTGCTCTTGATAACGGTCGGCCCGAGGGACACCTGACCGTCTCCAGCCACAACCACTTCGCCGCCCTTGCGAACAGTGACGATTGTGGTGCCATGCCAGCTTACAGGATCACGGGTGTCGCTCATGAGGACCTCTTGTCTTTGTTTCTTCAATTGAACCGAGCCACCTAAGGGGCCTAGCGTTAGCCTCTTATGTAATCAGGTCTCCAAGGGTTTCCAAGTCATGCGCGACAAAGTCATCCTGATCAAAGCCAGCCGTATCAAAATCCCCCATGTAAAGTCGACGCACGGGATCGGCATTGAAGGCGGCGGGGACGCAGATCAGAGGGTGCGGATATTCAGGCGGCTACGCTCAATCAATGTGCGCACAAGGCCACTGACTTGTGCCATCGACCGTTCGCTGGCCAAATCCCCCTGACTGGTAAATCCGGCAGCCGCATCGGGAACCACCACCATCTGAGGCAGCACTTCCGCCCCCAGTCCCACTTCCAGAATGGTGCGCACACCAATCAGACCGCGCATGCCACCAAACGCGCCGGGCGACGCGGCTCCCAATGCAAAAACCCTGTTCCTGAAAACAGCTCCGGGCACTTCGTTGCGCTCATGCGTTCTGGACATCCAGTCAAGCGTGTTCTTCAACAGCGGCGTGATACCGGCGTTGTATTCAGGGCAAGCCATAAAAACGCCGTCATGCTGCAAGGCGAGCTTCTTGAGCTTGCGCGCGTTCTCCGGCAGACCCTTGTCATCTTCCAGATCGGCATCAAAAATCGGCAAGGGATAGTCCCCCAGAGAGATCTGGGTGACGTCAGCGTCTGCCAGGGCAAGATGTTTTGTCATCAAGGCCGCAAGACGTGTGTTGTAGGATCCAGAGCGGACCGAACCGGAAAAGACAAGAACTCTTGGCAAACGCATTGCAGCCCCTTTTCGATCAGGGTGACACGGTGGGCACTTCACCTGCTGCCACCTTGCCCGCCCATATGGTGTCTTCCCAGTGTTACTGAATCGCTTTGCGATACACAAACACGCGGGCCGGAGGCAGATTTTTCCAGATCCATTGCGATGTGGTTACAGTCACATCCTCTTCCACCGACCTGATTGGTGGCTGAAATCCGTAGGAGAACTGTACGAAAGGAGCACCACGCTTCATGAAAGACATGGCTTTGGCCAAAAATGCCGCGCGCTCTGCCTCGGGGCGTGACAGAAGCGGCAGACTGGAAACGATCCCGTCCAGACCTGCTGCAGAGAACAGGCGACCGTTACCAGAACTCAGCAGACCATCCAGATCATAAGCGTTGCCTTGAACAAAAACGACGTCTTCAAAACGCCGCGTCAGAACCTCATAAAACTCCGAGCTGTACTCGACCGACATCAAATTTCCTGGTGCAATACCGCGGCTGAGAATAGCCTGCGTCACGACGCCTGTCCCGGGGCCAAGCTCCAGAACGCGCGTTGTCGGGCGAACATCGATATGAGCAGCCATTGCCCGCGCCAGATCAGGCCCAGAGGGACTGACGGCACCAATTTTCAGTGGATTTTCAAGTCAGGAACGGAAGAAGCGGACCTCATCAAGGGCTTTTTCTTGAACGCCGAACCTTTTGAACCGCAACGGCGGCGAAAATTTGAGGGTTCAGTCGACGGGTCATTCTGCATGTATATCTCCCACAGCACCACTAAACTAAGGCGTGTGGGAGATATCTTTCAAGAGCGGTGTGTCCCAATCACGTCACGAACCGAGATTATCGATAAAATCTCTGACTTTCGAAAAGAAGCCTGTGGATTCAGGGTGGTTGGCTCCACTGCCTTCTTGTTCGAACTCCGCGAGCAACTCGCGCTGCCGCTTGTTCAGATTGGTTGGCGTTTCAACCGTCACCTGAATGTACATGTCGCCGTGCTGCGAAGAGCGCATGACCGGCATGCCCTTGCCTTTCAGGCGGAACTGCCGGCCAGCCTGTGTGCCTTCCGGCACCTTGACGCGGCTGGTTGCCCCCTCAACGTTGGGCACTTCGAATTGACCGCCAAGTGCGGCTGTCGTCATCGAAATCGGTACGCGGCAATAAAGATCGGCGCCATCGCGCTGGAACAGCTCATGCGGCTTCAGCGACAGGAAGATATACAGATCCCCTGATGGCCCGCCCCGTAGACCCGCCTCGCCTTCGCCAGCAAGACGAATGCGCGTGCCATCCTCAATGCCTGCCGGAATATTGACGGAGAGCGTCCGTTCTTCGGTCGTCCGGCCCGTTCCACCACACACAGAACAGGGATCAGTGATCACCTGCCCCCGCCCCTGACACGTCGGACAGGTGCGCTCCAGCGTGAACAGCCCCTGGGCAGCGCGCACTCGCCCTGCCCCGCCGCAAGTGCGACAGGCTTGCGGTTGCGTGCCCGGCTTGGCACCTGACCCGGAACAATTGTCGCAGGTCATGCTGGTTGGAACTTCAATTTCCACGGTCTTGCCGTGGAAGGCATCCTCAAGGGAAATATCGAGATTGTAGCGCAGGTCCGCGCCGCGCTCGCGACCTGAAGAACGACGTCCGCCGCCGCCCATGCCGAAGAACTCTTCGAAGATATCGGACATGGTTGTGCCGAAATCGCCAGATCCTTGGCCACCTCCGCCAAACCCGCCATTTTCAAAGGCAGCATGACCGAAGCGGTCGTAAGCGGCACGCTTCTGCGGGTCTTTCAAGGTGTCATAAGCCTCATTGGCTTCCTTGAACATCGCTTCAGCTTCTGCATCTCCCGGATTGCGGTCGGGATGATACTTCATCGCCATCTTGCGATAAGCGCCCTTCAGGACCTTCTCGTCAGAATCGCGGGAAACACCCAAGACTTCATAGAAATCGCGTTTGGCCATTCGTGGTCACTCGTTTCTATCCGGCCGGCTTCGATTCTCCACCTGGCACCGGAATGAACGTATGTTCCGGTGCAAAGACAGTCTCCGCACAGCCTGTCATTGCGCGCCAGATTGCATGGCTTCGCAAGTTTCCAAACAGCGCAAAAGCCGGACATTCATCCGGCCCTATCCTGAAGCAGAAGCGGCATCAAAACCGCCGGTCACATAGGCTGAAGGCCTGCGGATGCTCCGCAGGCCTTCGGTCATTTGAGATTAGGCCGACTTCTTGTCGTCGTCGTCCTTGACCTCTTCGAAGTCGGCATCGACGACATCGTCGTCGGCAGGACCTTCAGCGTCGCCGTCCTCGGCACCACCTTCGGCCTGAGCAGACTTATACATCGCTTCGCCCAGCTTCATCGAGGCTTCGGCAAGTGCCTGTGTCTTGGCCTTGATGTCTTCAAGGTCGTCACCTTCAAGGGCAGACTTCAGACCTTCCAGAGCGCTTTCAATCGCACCCTTGTCTTCTGCACTGACCTTGTCGCCATAGTCTTTGAGCGAGGCCTCGGTCGAATGAACAAGGGATTCACCCTGGTTCTTGGCTTCGACCATTTCCCGGCGCACCTTGTCTGCATCCGCGTTGGCTTCAGCGTCCTTAACCATCTGCTCGATGTCAGCATCCGACAGACCACCAGATGCCTGAATACGGATCTGCTGTTCCTTGCCGGTCCCCTTGTCCTTGGCCGAAACATTCACGATGCCGTTGGCATCAATGTCGAATGTCACTTCGATCTGCGGCACGCCGCGCGGTGCGGGCGGCAGACCAACAAGGTCAAACTGACCAAGCATCTTGTTGTCCGCAGCCATTTCGCGTTCGCCCTGGAACACGCGGATGGTCACGGCCGTCTGATTGTCTTCGGCAGTCGAGAACACCTGACCCTTTTTGGTCGGGATTGTCGTATTGCGTTCGATCAGGCGCGTGAAGACACCGCCCAGCGTTTCGATACCCAGCGACAATGGGGTCACGTCGAGCAGCAGAACGTCCTTGACGTCACCCTGCAAGACCCCTGCCTGAATAGCCGCGCCCATGGCGACCACTTCGTCCGGGTTCACACCCTTGTGTGGCTCCTTGCCGAAGAAGTTCTTCACGGTTTCCTGAATCTTCGGCATACGGGTCATGCCGCCGACGAGAACCACTTCATCAATTTCGCCAGCAGAAATACCGGCATCCTTGAGAGCAGCCTTACACGGTTCGATCGTGCGCTTGACGAGCGCTTCGACAAGCGATTCAAACTTGGCGCGCGTCAGCTTCAGGTTCATGTGCTTGGGGCCAGACGCATCAGCCGTGATGAACGGAAGGTTCACTTCGGTCTGCGACGAGGACGACAGCTCGATCTTGGCCTTTTCAGAGGCTTCCTTCAAACGCTGCAGAGCCAGCTTGTCCTTTTTCAGGTCAATACCCTGGTCCTTCTTGAACTCGGTCGCCAGGTAGTCGACGAGCACCATGTCGAAGTCTTCCCCACCAAGGAAAGTATCCCCGTTGGTGGACTTCACTTCGAACACGCCGTCACCGATTTCCAGAACCGACACGTCAAACGTACCACCGCCAAGATCGTAAACAGCAATGGTCTTGCCATCGTTCTTGTCGAGGCCATACGCGAGTGCGGCAGCGGTCGGCTCGTTGATGATACGCAGAACTTCAAGACCGGCAATTTTGCCTGCATCCTTGGTGGCCTGACGCTGGGCATCATTGAAGTATGCCGGAACGGTGATGACAGCCTGCGTGACGGTTTCGCCAAGATAGCTCTCTGCCGTTTCCTTCATCTTCTGAAGAATGAAAGCGGATACCTGCGACGGAGAATATTTTTCCCCGCTGGATTCGACCCACGCATCGCCATTGTCTGCCTTGACGATATTGTAGGGAACCAGGTCCTTGTCCTTGGCAACGGTCGGATCTTCGAACCGCCGGCCGATCAGGCGCTTCACCGCAAACAGGGTGTTCGTCGGGTTGGTTACAGCCTGACGCTTGGCCGGCTGGCCAACAAGGCGCTCGCCGTCTTCGCTGAATGCAACCATGGAAGGGGTGGTACGTGCACCTTCCGAGTTTTCAATGACTTTGGAGTCTTTGCCGTCCATGACAGCAACGCACGAATTGGTCGTGCCGAGGTCGATACCAATGACCTTTGCCATATTTGCCTCTCCTTCTAGCAAACCGGAACGACCCGTTACGGCATCCCTCCGGTTCCTTTTACATAAAATATTGGCCAAACAAGCAGCCCAAAACCGCGTCATTCGCGGCGTTCGAAAGCTATATAGGTGCTCAAAACGTGACCCGCAAGACACTCACGAAGCCTCCGGGGCTCCCCCTTGTGTATTAGGCAGAAAACTTTCAGAATTCAGGCTTATCCCTTGCAAGAAGAGCTTGTTTTCGTGCCTAAGTCTGCCACTCCTGCCCATTTTCCCGATGGATTTCGCCTGTGCCCGGGCCATTTTGACGCAGTCGCCCAGCGCCTGCTCCTGAAGCCCTCCGTGACATCATCCGCGATGCGCCGCTGTTCCGCCCGCGAATGCCGCGAACAGGCAAGCCCTTTTCCGTTCAAATGAGCAATTGCGGTACTTTGGGGTGGGTTGCTGATGTCAATGGCTATCGCTACCAGCCAACCCACCCCGTCACCGGGCGCGCCTAGCCACAGATGCCATCCATGTTGACAGATCTCTGGCATCAGATGGCGCCGAAGGCCCCGCCACCCGAGGCCTGTCTCATCAATTTTTATGAGGACACGGCCAAGATGGGGCTGCATCAGGACCGGGATGAAGCGACGTTCGATGCGCCAGTCGTATCGGTCTCGCTTGGAAATACCGCAACATTTCGCATCGGCGGCACAGAACGAGGCGGGAAAACGCATTCCCTGCGACTGACGTCCGGTGATGTCATCGTACTGGGAGGAGAAGCACGACTGGCCTATCACGGCGTTGACCGCATCTTGAAAAACACATCGACCCTGCTGAAGAGCGGCGGTCGGATCAATCTGACCCTTCGGCGCGTTACGCCAGCCTGATCATGCCCCGCTATTGCCCTCAAATGAGAAGCACCAGCGACAGCCACCGGCCACCGTCTCAGCTATGCGTTATGGCAAATATCAGAGCGGACAGAGCAATCACCCAGAGAGCAATGCGCCCGGACCGCGCCAGCCGTGACTGCGCCTTGGCAATCTCCGTTGCCGTCTCGACGTCGAAACGCAGTCCCTTTTGCACCATTCGCTCCAGCTCTTCCGACATGTGGCCGATGCGATCAGCGAAGAGCGGCAAGTCCGTTGCCAGTTTTGCAAGCGCGACAAACGCTTCACCAGCGTCCTGCATCTTGCCCACCGGCCCCAGGTGATTGCGGATCCAATGACCAACCACCGGCTCGGCCGTCCGCCACATATCCAAACGCGGGTCCAACGTACGCGCAACACCTTCGACGACGACCATGGTTTTTTGCAGCATGATAAGTTGGGTCTGAGTGCTCATCTCGAACAGCTCTGTCACCTCAAAAAGCTGCGTCAGAAGCCGTGCCATCGAGATTTCGCTGGCCTCATGCCCATGGATCGGCTCACCGATCGCTCGGATGGCCTGAGCGAAAAAATCGACATCGTGATGCGCGGGGACATAGCCCGCTTCGAAATGCACTTCCGCCACCCGACGATAATTGCGGGTGATGAAACCATAGAGGATTTCGGCCAGATAGCGGCGCTCACGCTTGCCCAGGCGGCCCGTAATGCCAAAATCCACGGCGACAAGCGTCCCGTCCGGTTCGACAAACAAATTGCCCTGATGCATGTCGGCATGGAAAAAACCATCGCGAAGGGTATGGCGCAGGAAGTTCTGAATGACCGCCGCCGCCAAACCTTCCATGTTATGACCATCTGCCTGCAAACCCTCAACATCGGACAGTTTGCGCCCGTCGATCCATTCCATGGTCAGCACACCCTTGGCCGTGCGTGACCAAAAGACATCAGGCACGCGAAAGCCTTCATCATCGGAAATATTCTCGTTCATTTCCGAAAGAGCCGCCGCCTCCAGGCGAAGATCCATTTCCATGGCGACAGATTGGGCCAGCGTATCCACGATGGCCACCGGCTTCAGACGACGCGCTGGTTTGAAAAACCGCTCCGCCAGATGGGCAACGAGATAAAAGCTTTCCAGATCGCGGCGAAAGCCCTGTGCCACACCGGGTCGCAACACCTTGACGGCGACCTTGCGCTCGCGACCCTCATGATCCAGCAAAATGGCAGGGTGAACCTGCGCAATGGATGCTGCGGCCACGGGCTTCCCGAATTCGACGAACAATTCAGAAATCGGGCGGCCCAGCCGCTCCTCCACGGAGGCGCGCGCAATGCTGTCAGGAAACTCCGGCACCCTGTCCTGCAAGGCTGACAATTCGCGCGCGGCTTCCTTACCCACCACATCAGCGCGGGTAGCAAGAAACTGTCCCAGCTTGACATAGGATGGACCGAGCCGGTTCAACGCATCAGACAGACGCAGATCTGCCCGCTTGTCTCGCGCCGAGCGACGCTCAAGAAGGCGAGCGCATGCGATAGCAAAGCGCGGCACAGGAGGAAGATCGGGCAGATGCACCAGCCCGAACACCCCCTCGCGGGCCATGACAAACCCGGCCCGAACCAGCCGAAACAACGGCGCGACGGCAAATCTCATGGATCAGAGCTTCCAACCGGAGTGCAAGGCAGCAACGCCACCCGTGTAATTGCGATAGGTCACCTGCTCGAAACCAGCTTCGCGGACCATCTCGGCAAAACGCTCCTGATGCGGAAACTTGCGGATTGATTCCACCAGATAGCGATAGGAATCGGCGTCGTCCGACACAAGCTTGCCCATTGCCGGAATCACGTTGAAGGAGAACAGATCATAGACCTTGTCCAGCCCCGGCACGTCCACTTCCGAGAATTCCAGACACAGGAACCGGCCGCCGCGCTTCAGCACGCGATGCGCTTCACGCAGGGCTTTGGGAATATCAGGCACGTTGCGGATGCCAAAGGCAATCGTATAGGCGTCAAAGCTCTTGTCTTCGAAAGGCAACTCTTCCGCATTGCCTTGCTGAAAGGCAATGCGGTCGGACAAATGCGCGGTTTCAGCGCGATCCCGTCCCACACCAAGCATAGACCCGTTGATGTCACAGACAACGGCACTAACGCCCTCACCGCCCCGGCGCACGACCCGGGTGGCCACGTCGCCGGTTCCCCCGGCCACATCCAAAAGCCTCCACGGGTGCGCGGGCGTCTTTGGCGGAGCCAAGAGGGACACCATGGCATCCTTCCAGACACGATGCATACCGCCCGACATGAGATCGTTCATCAGGTCATAGCGACCTGCCACCTTGTGGAAGACATCATCGACGCGGGCCTGCTTTTCGCCAACACCAACGGTTTCGAAACCGAAGCTTGTGGGCATATCTTCAGGTGCGCGCACAGAGGCACTCTGCGTGGATCGTCCCTCGTTCGACATGTACTTAATACTCCTCAACGTGCCTGCACGCCGCCGTCAGGCAACGCTGCATGAGTGTTTGCAACCAGATCCTTCAGACCTTTAACCGGGACTTGCAAAAAGATCACCGGGGCATTTTGGCGCGACCATAGTACAAGCGGCCTGAGAGCGCTATGTTCCAGACGACAATTCGTTTTCCTGCGGCCATCCTGTGGGTGGCCCAGCCTCATCCCGGAGCCTTCATGCCAGAACTGCCCGAAGTGGAAACTGTCAAGCGCGGCCTCGCCCCCGTTTTCGAAGACGCCCTGATCGAGCAGATCGACCAGAATCGTCTGGACCTGCGCTTTCCCTTCCCCGTTGATTTCGTGACCCGACTGACCGGTCGCCGGGTTCTGTCTCTGTCACGACGCTCGAAATACATTCTCGTCGATCTCGAAGGCGACCTTGTGCTGGTAATGCACCTTGGGATGTCAGGATCTTTTCGCATAGAGCAGGACACAGACAGCTTTCAGCCAGGAGACTTCGCCCATGTCAAATCCAAGGACACAAAACATGACCACGTCGTCTTTCACCTGACAACGACTGCAGGAACATCGGCTCGCATTCGGTATAATGATCCGCGCCGCTTCGGCTTCATGACCTTGATCGAGCGTGCCAGCCTTGCCGAGCATGCGCTGTTTCGCAATCTCGGCATAGAGCCACTCGGCAATGAATTGAACGGCCTCAAACTGGCAACGCTGTTTGCCGGCAAAAAGGCGCCGCTCAAGGCTGCCTTACTCGATCAACAGCTCATCGCCGGGCTGGGCAATATCTATGTCTGCGAAGCACTCTGGCGATCCAGGCTCGATCCACAGCGTGCGGCCGGCACTGTCGCCTCGCTCAAGGGGCGGGCCACGAAACGCAGCGAACAACTTGCCTCCGATATTCGCCTCACTCTGGAAGATGCCATTCGAGCGGGCGGCTCCTCCTTGCGCGACCACACCAAGGCTGACGGCTCCATGGGCTATTTTCAGCATTCCTTTGCCGCCTACGGACGAGAAGGCGAAGCCTGTAAGAGAATATCATGTGCAGGCACCATCCATCGCATTGTCCAGTCCGGACGCTCTACCTTCTACTGTCCTCTCTGCCAGACCTAGCCGGGATGCAAGAGATGTGATTGAGACAATTCTGCAACCCACACGGTGCACGTCATGTTACCGGTTGCATCGCGTTCAGCTTGGCTTTACCGCTTGTATCAAAGGCCTCACTGCCTTGTCTTTCAGGAGTGAAACTTGATGGGATATGAACACATTCGTCTCGAAAACCGGGGCAAAGTCGGATTGATCACACTGGACCGACCAGATTCATTGAATGCCTTGAACGGCGAGCTGATCTCCGAACTCAACAACGCGCTTGAAGCCTGCGAAAACAACGAGCGTGTTGGCTGTGTGGTGCTGACGGGTTCGGAAAAGGCATTCGCGGCGGGGGCTGACATCAAGGAGATGCGCGACCATGACGCCGTGTCTGCCTATCTGTCTGATTTTCTCGGTTCCTGGGATGGCGTTGCGCGGTCCCGCAAGCCACTGATCGCGGCCGTAGCAGGGTATGCCCTGGGCGGCGGCTGCGAACTGGCCATGATGTGCGACTTTATCCTGGCGGCTGACACGGCAAAATTCGGTCAGCCGGAAATTACGCTTGGCATTCTGCCTGGAGCCGGTGGCACGCAACGTCTGGCTCGTGCGCTTGGCAAGGCCAAGGCCATGGAAATGTGCCTGACCGGACGTATGATTGATGCGCAAGAGGCTGAGCGCTGCGGACTTGTCAGCCGTGTGCTGACCACAGAGGAGCTTCTGGCCGAAGCGCTCAAAACCGCTGAAAAGATTGCAAGCTTCTCGCTGCCGGCAACAATGATGATCAAGGAATGCGTCAACATGGCCTTCGAGGCCCCCTTGTCAGAAGGCCTCAGGTTTGAGCGGCGCAGTTTTTATGCCGCCTTCAGCAACAAGGATCAGAAGGAGGGCATGGACGCCTTCGTCGACAAACGGAAGCCGCAATTCGCGAACAAATAAAAGCGCACTGGCGCGCTTTGCGGGCATTGACGTGACGCGAAGCTCGCACTATAAGCTCCAGCAAACCGGTGGCAGGCTCGTTCTGCCGCCGTTCGTTTATGATCAAAGCATGTCCCCGGGACGTTGTTTTGATTTCAACCGAACCCAGTTTCATTCACGGATCAGGATTGAGCCCATGGCCAATACACCCTCGGCCAAGAAGGCGGCCCGCAAAATGGCCCGCCAGACGGCCACGAACAAAAACCGTCGCAGCCGCGTTCGCACCTTCTTGCGCGCAGTTGAAGAAGCCATCGCATCTGGCGACTAGGCCGCTGCAAACGCAGCGCTGAAGATCGCACAGCCAGAGCTGATGCGCGCTGCAGGCAAAGGCGTTTTTCACGCCAACACTGCCTCTCGCAAGGTGTCCCGTCTGAACGCACGCGTTCGCGCGCTCAGCGCATAAGACTGACACCAGGCCTTTTGAAAAACCCGGCTCACGCCGGGTTTTTTTGTGCCTTTTTCCTGCGCACGCCTCCGAGCTACGCAGCAATACGCAGGTTTCGACTTCGCCGGATATGTCAAGAAAAAGCTTTAGGAATCAGAAGTCTGCGCCAATATTAACTTTTCATTAACAGCAAACCACGAACAACAGCCTCCGCAATCCAGAGACGTAATTTTTTTTGCCTTTGCATGCATCAAAACGCCGAAGCACCTCGACCCAAGAAGCCCTTTTTAAAAAAGAACTTTTACGATCCGGCGCTGGATTCCGTCCGACAGACAGCGCAGTTTTCACACTGACAATGCCATCCATTTGATCAGAAATGCCTATTGCCCGGAACCGGGCTCACGTATATGGTTCTCTTCATGGGGCGTTAAGCAATAATTCATCCGAAAAACCATCAATGGTTCCGGATTGAGAGACAAGTTTGACTGTAAATTTGCGTATCAAACAGGTTCTCATTTTTTCTTATGTCTCCATAAAAATGGAATAGCAGTTTTACTGCGTGTGGTCTTTTAATGTACTTCGTCAGCAAGCATGAGGAACAGCAGCTCTACTGCTGGGAACGGTCACGTCGTGACTGAACTACAAGAAAAAAACGACGCTATGCAGTTTTTCAACTTGACACCAACAGCGACTGAAACGCCTCTTGCGACCCGATCAGAAAAGGTCGCTCATGAGAACGTAATATCGTCGCATTACCCCTTCACGTTGCATGTCAAAAGCATCGACAAATCTATGGGGCGAAACTGCGCAGACCTGCGACGTGTCAAGCTGTTTATTGATCGTCTGATGAAAAAATTATGGCCAAAAGGACTTGACCAAAACGGCTCAATCTTCTTTTTGTGCCGCTCCGGTGAACGTGGATTTTTCGCGGCTGACCTCTTGGTGAAGGCCAGCGAAACAGTTCGCGCCAGAATGATCGACCGGACAATCGCAAGGCTTCACCGTCCGCGTTTTCAGACAGGTTTCCTGTCTGGAGGTTTGTTGACGTGTGCATCCTTGTACCGGGCGCAAGGCTCCCCCTGAAATGGGGCGTCGATCCAAAGAGGTCGACAGGAATAAAAGCGTCCCTCGCGGACAAGAACGTTGCGGGTGCAACACCAATAAGAGCGACTGTGGCGGATCGCTCACATGAACAGGAGGCGAAATAATGCAGGTTCAGGAGGCAACAGGCTCTGAACACTGGAACCGCGTCAAAAAGCGGCTCCGTGCGGAACTGGGAGACGATGTGTTTTCCAGTTGGTTTGCACGCGTTGATCTGGAAGAACACAACGAGGGGACCGTCCGACTGTCCGTTCCCACGCGCTTCCTGAAACAGTGGATCCAGTCGCACTACAATGAGCGCCTCATGGGCCTTTGGAAACGCGAATGCGAAGGCGTGCACAAGATCGAGCTGACCGTTCGAGGCGCCATGCGCCCACGTCAACCGCAGGCTGCCGTCAAGCCACGTGCCATTGCGGCACCCGCGCATAGCAAATCTCCTGCCAATGACCCACGTCTTGACGGGTTTTCAGATGGCGGGCATCCGATCAGCGCAGCCCAGTCAGCGACGGCTGCAATTGCGCGCGGTGCAATGCCTGCAGAAAGTTCGCATGACGTCCTTCAGGGCGCCGCGCTGGATCCGAAGTACACCTTTGAAACTTTCGTCGAAGGGGATTCCAACGGCACTGGCGCTCGCCGCCGCCCGTCAGGTTGCCTCCGGCGGCACTGTGACCTTCAATCCGCTTTATCTTCATGCGGCTGTTGGACTTGGCAAGACACACCTCATGCAGGCTGTCGCTGCAAAAGTGCGCGCTTCGGGACGGAAGGTTCTGTACCTGACGGCCGAGCACTTCATGTACCGCTTCGTCTCCGCCCTCAAGGCCCAGTCTGCTCTGGCCTTCAAGGACACATTGCGTACTATCGACCTGCTGTTGATCGACGACATGCAGTTTCTGCATGGCAAACAGGTTCAGCAGGAATTCTGCCACACATTGAACGCCCTCATCGACGGCGCGCGTCAGGTCATCGTGGCCGCAGACCGTGCCCCCTCAGAGCTGGACACGCTGGACGACCGCGTTCGCTCACGTTTGTCGGGCGGTCTGGTTGTCGGCATTCATGAACCGGACTTCTCGTTGCGCCGGAATATCCTGACGTCGCGCGTCGGACAGGCTCGCCGCAGCTATCCGAACTTCGATGTGCCAGAGCCGGTTCTGGATTACGTCGCTCGTCACGTTGCCTCTTCCGGACGTGATCTTGAAGGCGCATTGAACCGCCTGATTGCGCACAACCAACTGACCAACCAGCCAATCACCCAGGAAATGGCCGAGATGACCCTTCGGGATCTCATCCGGTCGAGCGAGCCCCGCCGGGTGAAGATCGAAGACATCCAGAAGGTTGTCTCGAAGCATTACAATGTGACCAAGGCCGACCTCCTGTCGGCGCGGCGGACACGCACTATCGTGCGCCCCCGTCAAATCGCTATGTATCTCGCCAAGGTCATGACCCCACGGTCATTGCCTGAAATCGGCCGCCGCTTTGGCAACCGGGATCACACCACAGTGCTGCACGCTGTGCGCAAGATCGAGGAACTGGCGAAGGAGGATACGACGCTGTCGCAGGAGCTGGAGCTTCTGAAGCGCATGCTCGATTCCTGACAGGCTACTCTTCACCTGTCTAAAAACAGCATTTAAAGGAGCGCCTCGCGGCGCTCCTCTTGCATTTGGAGCGCGTTAGGGGCAAGTTCGTTTCCCCGCTCTTTTGATTTAAAGAGTGTTAATCTAATTCCATCTGCCGGATTCCTTCTGGCCGAGTTTCAAGTACGGATTCAGCGTATGAAAGCGACCCTCGAGCGGACCGACCTACTCAAGTCCCTGACCCACGTGCATCGGGTTGTCGAGCGCCGTAACACCATTCCGATCCTCTCCAACGTGCTTTTGCGCGCCGAGGGAGGTGATCTTCAGTTGAAGGCGACAGACCTTGATCTGGAGATTCAGGAAACCATTCCGGCGATGATCGAAGTTCCTGGCGCCACCACGGTGCCTGCCCATATGATCTACGAGATCGTCCGCAAGTTGCCGGAAGGATCGCAGGTCGTTCTGGAAACCACCGGCGATAATGCAACGCTGGAAATCCGGGCAGGGCGCTCGCGTTTCGCCTTGCAAATGCTGCCGGAAAGCGATTTCCCCGATTTGACCGCTGCCGAATTTTCGCATCACTTCCAGTTGCCGGCGCGCAATTTCAAGAAGCTGATCGACACAACGCAGTTCGCCATTTCGACAGAAGAAACCCGCTACTACCTGAACGGCATCTTCTTCCATTCGGTCGAGACGGACGGCGACTCGCTGTTCCGCGCTGTCGCGACCGACGGGCACCGCCTGGCGACAGGCAGAGATCGAAGCGCCGTCCGGCTGCGTCGGCATGCCGGGCATCATCGTGCCGCGCAAGACCGTTGGCGAGATCCAGAAGCTTCTCGAAAACCCGGACACGGATGTGCAGATCGAGCTGTCGGAAACAAAAATCCGCATCAACACCGGACCTGTCGTTCTGACGTCGAAGCTGATTGACGGGTCTTTCCCCGATTATGGCCGTGTCATTCCGCAAGGCAACGACAAGGAAATGCGTGTCGACCGCGACGAGTTCAAGGAAGCCGTTGACCGTGTGTCGACCATTTCGTCCGAGCGCGGCCGCGCCGTCAAACTTGCCCTCAGCGAGGGCAAGATGGTCCTCAGCGTCAACAATCCGGATTCCGGCAGTGCCACGGAAGAAGTGGCGGTCGAGTATGATTCCGACCCAATGGAAATCGGCTTCAACTCGCGCTACCTGCTGGACATTGCCAATCAATTGAGCAGCGATACTGCTCTCTTCAGGCTGGCGGATTCCGGATCGCCAACGCTGATCCAGGACAATGCAGTCGAAGACAGCCTCTTCGTTCTCATGCCCATGCGAGTCTGACCAAAACGTCGGATGCCGCGCGGATCGAGGCCTGAATGACTGGCAACCTGCCGGTGGCGCTGATGCGCCTGACCCTGACCGATTTCAGAAACTACACCCAGATGGACGCGAGCTTCTCGCGTCCATTGGTGGCTTTTGTCGGCCCCAATGGCATTGGCAAGACCAACATCCTCGAAGCCATCTCATTCCTGACTGCCGGTCGCGGCTTACGTCGTGCCAAACTGGCAAGCGTCGCACGGACGCAAGGCGCTGGCGGATGGGCAGTGGCAGCCAGTCTGAGCCGCGATGGGTATGTGCACCGCATCGGCACAGGCCTTGCACCTCAAGAAGCCAGCCGCAAGGTTCGCATCGACGGAGAAGATGCTGGCTCCTCGGAAGATCTTCTCGATTATTTGCGCATGTTGTGGCTTGTGCCCAGCATGGATGGTCTGTTCACGGGGCCCGCCTCGGACCGTCGCCGATTTCTGGATCGCCTGACCCTCTCCCTTGACCCCACACATGGTCGCCGGGTCTCCAATTTCGAAAAGGCCCTGCGGCAACGCAATCGACTGTTGGAACAAGGAGGCGCCAGTTATCTGGACGCTCTCGAGCAACAGGTTGCCGAACTGGGCACTGCAGTTTCCATTGCCCGCAATGAAACCACCAATCTGCTGGCCCGTACCATCGACCAAAAGAAGGATGATGGTGAAAGCCCTTTTCCGCAGGCTGAGTTGACACTGCTGGGTTCCTTTGAAGAGCAGACAAGCCACCTGAGCGCGACTGACCGGGAGGACGTCTATCGTCGTTTGCTACATGATGGTCGCCGACAAGATCGGGCCGCAGGGCGTACATTGACCGGCCCTCACCTCTCCGATCTCAACGTTCGCCATGCCGCCAAGGCGATGCCGGCAGCGCAATCATCAACTGGCGAGCAGAAAGCCTTGCTCATCGGGCTGGTTCTTGCTCATGCCGATCTGACCCGGTCGGTCAGCGGCAAGCCGCCGTTGCTTTTACTGGATGAAGTGGCAGCTCATCTGGACCCGCAACGCCGCCTCGCCCTGTTTGAACGGCTGGTTGCACAAGGCGGACAGGTGTTCATGACAGGGACAGACGCAGCCCTTTTCGAACAGCTGCCCGCAGAGGGACAGGTGCTGCAAGTGACGCAGGAAGGAACAGCCCCTCTTAATGGTCCACAAGTCCCTTAAATTCGTCGGATTTTCGTGGTTTTTCTACCAGATCAGCGGTTTCTCCACGGGGTCTCCGTTCCTGCGGTTGAACCCGCTGTCGAACACCGTATAACAGAACATTACTGCAAAGATCGACTGGTGACTGATTCGCATGAGCGACACTTCAATGTCCGAACCTTCCGAACCCAATTCTCCTGACGCATCGGCCGAATATGGTGCCGATTCCATCAAGGTGCTCAAGGGACTTGACGCTGTCCGAAAAAGACCCGGAATGTATATCGGCGATACCGATGACGGGTCCGGTCTGCATCACATGGTCTACGAGGTGGTCGACAATGCCATCGACGAAGCCCTTGCCGGGCATGCCGACCGCGTTACCGTTACGCTGAACGCAGACGGATCAGTGACCGTCTCCGATAACGGGCGTGGTATTCCAACGGATATGCACACCGAGGAAGGCGTCTCTGCGGCCGAAGTCATCATGACTCAGTTGCACGCGGGCGGAAAGTTCGATCAGAACTCCTACAAGGTTTCCGGCGGCTTGCACGGCGTGGGTGTTTCGGTGGTGAATGCCTTGTCCACAACGCTTGATCTGCGCATCTGGCGTAATGACAAGGAACACTTCATGCGCTTCAGCCACGGCGATGCCGTAGCGCCGCTTGAAGTTGTCGGCTCGGCCAACGGCCAAAAAGGCACTCAGGTGACCTTTACGCCTTCGCCCGAGACCTTCACCAGGATCGAATTCGATTTCGACACACTGGAGCACCGCCTGCGCGAGCTGGCCTTCCTGAACTCTGGTGTCTTTATCATCCTGACTGACAACCGCGGCGTCGAAGAGCGCGTTGAGGAGTTGCACTACGAAGGCGGCCTGGAAGCCTTCGTTCGCTTCCTGGACCGCGCCAAGCGTCCGCTGATTGATGCTCCAATTGTCGTGCGCTCTGAGCGCGACGGCATCACCGTGGAAGCCGCTCTGTGGTGGAACGACAGCTACCACGAACAGGTTCTCTGTTTCACCAACAACATTCCGCAGCGCGATGGCGGCACACATCTGGCGGGCTTCCGCGCGTCACTGACGCGCCAAATCACAGGCTACGCTGAAAGCTCCGGCCTTTTGAAGCGCGAAAAGGTCAGCCTCACCGGCGACGACTGCCGTGAAGGGCTGTCCTGTGTGCTTTCCGTCAAGGTGCCGGACCCCAAGTTCTCGTCCCAGACGAAGGACAAGCTGGTTTCGTCCGAAGTGCGCCCGGTCGTGGAAAATCTGATCTCAAGCGCGCTATCGGATTGGCTGGAAGAAAATCCAGGCCCTGCAAAGGCTGTCACCTCCAAAGTGGTGGAAGCCGCCACAGCACGCGAGGCCGCCCGCAAGGCGCGCGATCTGACCCGGCGCAAAGGCGCGCTCGACATTGCCTCTCTCCCCGGCAAGCTGGCCGACTGTCAGGAGCGCGATGCCACCAAAGCCGAACTCTTCCTGGTGGAGGGCGATTCCGCTGGCGGGTCTGCAAAACAGGGACGTCACCGCAAAAACCAGGCCGTGCTGCCCCTGCGCGGCAAGATCCTCAATGTAGAACGCGCTCGCTTCGACAAGATGCTGTCGTCCAATGAAATCGGCACATTGATCACAGCGCTTGGCACGGGGATTGGCAAAGAGGAATTCAATCTGGAAAAGCTGCGCTATCACAAGATCATCATCATGACGGATGCTGATGTCGATGGCGCCCACATCCGGACTTTGCTGCTGACGTTTTTCTATCGTCAGATGCCCGCCTTGGTCGAGAATGGCTACATCTACATTGCCCAGCCTCCGCTCTACAAGGTGAAGCGCGGGCAGTCCGAGCAATATCTGAAGGATCAGGCCGCCCTCGAAAACTATCTGATTGCCACCGGTACGGAAGATGCCTCGCTGACCCTTGCAACGGGCGAAGTGCGCACCGGTGAAGACATGCGGCTCACCATCGTGACGGCACGCACCATCTCAGGTATCTTTGATGGCCTACATTCGCGCTACAACCGCGATGTCGTTGAGCAAGCCGCTATTGCCGGGGCACTTAACCCGGAGAGCCTTGCCAATCCCGAGAAAGCTCAGGAAGTTGCCGATTATGTCGCGCGTCGTCTTGATATTCTGGCCGATGAATTCGAACGCGGCTGGGTTGGTGATATTCGGGAAGACGGCAGCTTGCAGTTCACCCGCACAGTGCGTGGTGTGAAGGAAGTCGCCTTCATCGATCAGGCATTGCTGGATTCCTCAGATGCCCGCCGTCTCAACGGCCATGCGGACCATCTGAATGAAGTCTATGGCAAAGCCGCCGAGCTGAGGCGCAAAGACACGCGCCATGACATTCGGGGCCCCCGCGCCCTGCTGCAACAGATCTTCACTTTCGGCCAAAAGGGCATCTCCATGCAGCGTTACAAGGGTCTGGGTGAGATGAACCCGGAACAGCTTTGGGAAACCACGCTTGACCCCAACGCCCGCTCGCTCTTGCAAGTAAAACTACGCGAAGCAGATGATGCCGATGATATTTTTACTAAGCTGATGGGCGACGAAGTCGATCCACGTCGCGAGTTCATCCAGGAAAATGCCCTGAATGTCTCCAATTTGGACATCTAAGTAAGAATACTTATTTCATTCTTGAGAGAAGGCCGGACACCCCATGTGTCCGGCCTTCTCATTTGGTAAATCGACTCCAAACGCATTGGCCTTTTCATACAGGACATTTTCAGAAGTAATTTTTTATGAGTGTTTATAGGTAGTTATCCATATCTGCCCAAAATCATCCAGATATAAACCACACGGGCTCACGCAGCGTAGATCTGGCCGATCCAGCATGAATTCCAATGAGTCCGCATTTAGTAAATCAAAAAATAATATAGGTCGCAGTGATGACAAAAAGCGCCCAATTCAGTACAGTACACGCCATGGTCGATGGGGCCATGTGCACAAAGACTTTAACGCATGGGCTGCAAGGCTCGTGCGTTTTTTTTCGTTCAAACCTCTAAAGTCCGCAGGATTTTGAAATATTATTGCCGAAAAGCATCCCCATCAGCACAACCATGTCGTCACAAGACGCACAACAACCCGCTCTGTGACCTGAGGCCCACACAATCTGTCCAAAATCGAAGAAACCAATTGAAGCCTCAGGTTTGATCCGCTATTTGTCACGCATTGTGATCAAAGAGATCCAATCATGCACCCGTAGCTCAGCTGGATAGAGCGCTGCCCTCCGAAGGCAGAGGCCACAGGTTCGAATCCTGTCGGGTGCACCAAGTTTCTTGCATAAAATTAGCATCTTACCCAACTCGACTAATGTCTCATCCAGGGCATTCTTCGCAGTATGTACAAGAAATGCCTGATTTTCCTGCTTTCCTCCTACAGCCAAGTCTGCATTGCGAATAGCTGCGGTTGCTTCGGGAGCCGGCTCGTGAGTGAGCATCGGGCGTTTTGGGATGTGAAGCGAAGCTGCAATGGTTACAGCGGTTGAGTTGTGATGGGGATTTGAGCGACAGCGACAGGTCCGTAGCGCTTTATCTCATCACCACACACATGAACGGCCACACCGAGAAAGCATGGCCGTCCTATCAAACAATTGCCAACGCAACTGGCAAGAGCACCTCGCCCCTCGTTTGCCCGTGCCCCGACTATGCAGTCACTCCTCGAAGCGTTGGCCGGTATCGGCGTCGAAAAGATGCACTGCGCCTCGGTCGAGGTTGAGACCCAGGGTGTCACCAATGGAAAAATCCGGACGATCCCTGAGGACAATCGAGATTGTCATATCGTGCAGCTTGAACTCCACGAAGGTCTCAGAACCGGTTGGCTCAATGTTCTCGACAGTCGCCATGATGCCGGACTGCCTTGAGAGCCAGATTTCTTCGGGACGCTTGCCGACCTGCACCTTCTGCCCTGGCCGTACCGTATTTGTCTGAACCTGAAGGCCTGTGCGTTCTCCGGACTGAAGCACGAGCTCCCCGTTATCCATCACCGCCGAAAACAGATTCATCGACGGCGAACCGATGAATTGGGCAACAAACGCATTGGCCGGTCGGTCATACAGGTCAAGAGGCGACCCTATTTGCTCGATATGACCGGCCTGCATGACGACAATGCGGTCTGCCATTGTCATCGCTTCAATCTGGTCATGCGTGACATAAATCATGGTCGTGCCCAAACGGCGATGCAAGGCCTTGATCTCCCCACGCATCTGAACGCGAAGTTTGGCATCAAGGTTTGAAAGAGGTTCGTCGAACAGGAAAACCTGAGGATTTCGCACGATGGAACGACCCATCGCGACGCGCTGGCGTTGCCCACCAGACAGCGCTTTGGGCTTGCGATCCAACAGCGGCGTCAAGCCGAGTATTTCGGCGGCAGCGTGAACTGTCCGCTTTTTCTCGGCTTTGTCCGCCCCCGCAAGTGTCAGTGAGAAAGCCATATTCTCCTCAACCGTCATATGCGGATAAAGCGCATAATTCTGAAACACCATGGAGATGTCCCGACTCTTGGGCGGCAGATCATTGACAACGCGTTCGCCAATTGAAATGTGGCCACCGGAAATATCTTCAAGCCCTGCAATCATCCTCAGAAGTGTCGATTTCCCGCACCCCGAAGGTCCAACAAGCACGACGAACTCGCCATCGTTGATCGCTGCATTGATGCCGTGGATGACTTCCATGCCACCGTAGGCCTTGATGAGGTTGTCTATCGTTACACTGGCCATGGCGTCTCTCCTCACGCTTGCCCTACGCGAATGAACCGCGCAGACAGGGCTCCTTCATGCACCAGAAGACCGGCGGCGCCACCGGCAAAGGTCTTGTCCTGTGTTTCGACCGAGACAGAGCCGATCGTCGCACTCAAATGATCTCCCTTCGCCGTTACAACGAGCGTGAAGCCGGTTTCAAATTCTAGCGCCATGGGGGTCGACGCAAGCACGGTTTCCGTCTCGTCCTTGCGCAGGACAAGGTCGAGGGACCCATCTCGCGTGACACGTGCGAGGTAATAGCGACGCTGTCCCTCCGCCCGGAAGACCAGCCCACCATAATTTCCAAGATGAAACATCAGATCCGCTTCCACACGGTAGTCACGCCAATCTCGGCCACCCTGCATGATCAACCCCTCTCCGCGGTCCTGACTGATGCGGAAGTCCTGCGGAAAATTCTTCGAGAAGAAATGAACATTGCTGACCCAGGCCTTGCGCCAGAAATCGCCAGCCCCTTCGGGTCGGCGGAATGTCACCTGCGGACACCCGCTCCACGACACTTCTTCCAGAAAAACACATCCGTCAGCACGGCCGGATGCACAGGTCAGTACCACGCCAATCTCCGCAATGGGTTGGAAGTGCGTTTCAGGCACAACCCACTCCAGTGAAACGCTGCGCCCTGAGTGCAGACCTACAGGTGCAGCCTGATCCAGATCGACCAGACTGTCACTGCCGTCGTAATGGCGAAGACGTAATTTCACATCAATGTTGGACGTCAGCGCTTTGTCTGCGCGCAAAACGGCTCTCACCGTTTGCCCGGCGTGAAGGCGCGGGCTTGCCATCAAGTCATAAGTCCGCATGTCTTTCACGTCCTGCGGTGTAAAGACAGGCGTTGTGACAACGGCTTCGCGACCGGCGGCCAAGGCGGAAAAATCAAGCTTCAGAGCACTTCCTGTGCCGCTTATTCGAAAATCATCAATGGATGTTGCTGTGTTGCGAACCTGAAACCCTTGAACCGACCCTTAGCAACGAAAAATGGAACTGTGCACCATTTTTAGGAGGTTTCTCTTCTTTCTCACCCGCAAGTTTCCGCCCAATATTGGCCAGCCACAACGCAATTTCCACGGCGTCTGTGATTGAGCGGCCACCATCAGCGGTCGATATGTAAAGCCGGTCGGCAACAGGCCCGCGCCAATCCGGCCCAGCCTCAAGACCTTCGAGACCAAGCATGATGCCGTGCAGACACCCGAGATTGCCCGCGTTGCAGTCTGTGTCCCATCCGGATGTGTTGACGATCATCTGGCCGCGCTGGAAGTCATCGGGGGCATGCAAAAGCGCCATGATCATCACCGCATGATTGGGGATCACATGGCAGTTGCCCGGATATCGGTCATAGCCATAATTGTCCTCGATCTTTTGGCGGGTTGCTTCCCAGTCGTCATTGCCAGACGTCCACTGTCGCAGATCCGCGATCAGCTTCGCGATCAGGCTGTCCTCTGGAATGAACGACAGGCCCTTGTCGATCAGATGGTTCACATCCTTGCTGACAAAGGCTTCTGCTTCCATTGCCGCCCAAAGAATGGCTGCGTTGACCGCCTCTCCGTCATGACTGACCGTCGCGGCGGCCCGGGCTAGCTTTGCAGCCTGAGCGGGACTGCCGGGCGACACCAGCGCCCAGCCATCAATAAAGATCTGCGCGCCGATCTGTTCGGCAACCGTCCTGCCGTTCACCGCGATGGACCCGGAGGCAGGGGCTGCGATCCCTTTGGCCAGATTGAGCCAGGCGGTGTGTTCCGTTGAATTTCCCGAGCCGCCCCACCACAAGATCGAACGCTCCTCGATAATGTAGTTCAGCCAGGCGCGACCAATGTCCTCCGACGACAGGTCGGCCGATGCTTCATAATCATCGAGGGCGCGCGGAAAGGTGAACGTTCCAGCCACATCATCATCGGTGACCACCAGCGGCTCCCCGAGACGGTCATGAACGTAATAGGTGATCGGCCCGAGCTTTTCGAGAATGTCCTTGTAGCGCCAGTTTTCGAAAGGACGGCCAAGATAAACACCGATCAGCTTGCCCAGAACACCTGCGTATACCCGGTTCGTGTAGTCATTAGGAATAGTCATGAAACGCTCCTTGTCAGCCCTTTACCGAGCCGCCAGCCATGCCTTCGATGAAGCGACGCTGCAGCAACAGGAAAAGGACCACGATAGGTAGAATGATGATCAACGCCGCAGCCATGATCTCGCCCCAGTCGGAGCTGTACTGGCCGGACAGAAGAAAGAAGGAAACAACTGCCGTCAAACGGTCCTGACCCTGCAGGAAGGTTGTCGCAATCAGAAACTCGTTCCAGGAATACAGTCCGATGATCAGAGCCACGGTCAGAATTCCAGGAGAGACGATGGGTAGGAAGACCCGGCGAAAAACCTGCCAGTGTGTCGCTCCATCAATAAGGGCGGCCTCTTCCAGTTCGCGCGGAACCGCGAGGAAATACGTCCGTAAAAGCATGATGGCGAAGGGCGAATAGACCGCCGTATAGATGAAGGCGACCGCGATCGGATTGTTAATGAGACCGAGCCGGGCGAACCCAAAGTAGAGCGGAAACAGGAAAAGCTGGATGGGAGCTGTCGTGCTGGCGAGCAGATAGAACGTCAGGATCTTCCAGGATTTGATTTTCCGGCGGGCAAGCACGTAGGCAGTCAAAGACCCTGTGGTGCAGACCAGAAAGATCGTCATGCCGGTCAGCAAAGCTGAGTTCAGAAGCGTCCGACCGAAGTTTGCATCGCTCCAGGCACGGGTGAAATTGTCCCACCGAAACTGCGAGGGCTAAGGCCAGCGGGTTCTGGACGATCTGTGCCGATGGCTTGAGGGAATTCAGAACCAGAAGAACAATCGGGAACAAGGTGATGATCAGCAAGATGCCGAGCGTCAGATAAACGAGTGTCAGCGTGACACGACTTTCGGTCATTCTCATTGGTCGAACTCCCTCGCTTGCGATCGAATGTAAAATACGGTTGCAGCAAGCCCGAAAAGACTGATTACCACCGAGATGGCAGCAGCCTTGCCAACGGCCAGATTGTAGAAAGCCGACCGATAGGCAAAGGTCGACAGGACCTCGGAGGAATAGGCCGGACCGCCCTGCGTCAGGATGTAGACAAAGTCAAACACCAGGAAGGACCAGATCACGGTCATGATCATCATCAGCGTGATAGTCGGCTTGATGCCTGGCAAAAGGACATAGCGGATCATCTGCGGAAACGTCGCGCCCTCAACACGGGCCGCTTCGATTTGCTCCTGTGGCACCTGTCGCAGGGCGGCAAAGAAGATCACACACAGAAAGCCCCACCAGTGCCAAAGGTCGACGACGGCGATGCCGTAAAGCGCGGTCGAGGCATGGGTGAGCGGATTGGTAACATCAAATCCCGTGCGCTGAAGCAGCCCGGTAATGCCTGTGACCGGCGAATAAATCATCCCCTGCCACACGCGACCGGTAATGGCTGTGGCAATCACGACGGGCAAAAAATAGATCACCTGAAGTAGCTGGTCCCCCGGCGAGCAACCAACATCATCGTTGCCGCAAGCAATCCCATGGCAATCGGGATCGTCAGGAAGATGAGCGTCCAGATAATGTTATTGGTCAGAGCCGTCCAGAAGACGCTGTCGTTCCACAGATCCTGGAAGTTGGCCAGACCCACGAAGACCGGCGAACTGATGCCATCCCATTCAAAAAATGCCAAGAAAACCGTCAGCAATGCGGGTATGGCGATAATGACGAGATTGATCAGAAATGTCGGCAGCACATAGAGGCGATGCATGACGTATCCCTGCCGGACCTGAACGGCCCGGTTCTGTCTGAAATTCAATGAAGGTCATCTCCGGACGAGCGCACGCGGCCCGTCCGGAAGACCCGTTTCAGTCTCAGCGCTTCGGCACGGCTGGAACCTTGCCTGCCTTCAATTCCTTCTGGAAGGTGGCGTTCAGCTTGGTCAGAAACTCTTTCGGCGTTGTCCGCTTGAGCCAGACCTCTTCGATGCCATTGATCAGGAAGTTGTCTGTGGCAGGCGGCAGGAACGTCCAGGTCGTGTAGCCGTAATTCCCCTCGTTTACCGAGTTGGAAAGCTGCTTCATGGTGCTGGTAAACAGCGGTGTCACATTCGACGCCATCTTCACGCCGGACAGGTCTTTCAGCGGAATGTTCCACTCGCCCTGCCAAGCGGAGTTCATTTCGCCGTAAACTTTCGGCGTGAAGATGAAGTTGATTGCAGCGGCAGCCCCATCCTTGTTTCGCGCCTTGGCGCCGATCGAGAAGGTCGACCCTACGCCCAAGGGAAAGACAGGTGGGCCGCTTACGCTTGGGAACCCGACGAAACCTGCCTCGGAATGATCCTTCTCGGCATAGGTCGCAACGTTCTGAAACTGCCACGTTCCGCTTGGCATCATACCCGCACGGCCGGACGCCATCAGATCCGCCACCTGCTCACTGCTGGTCAGAGAGAAATAATTCTTGCCGAAATAGCCCTTCTGCCACCATTGGCCCAGACGGGTGATCGCCTTTTGAAAAGGCTCTGCCGTCCAGGAATCTCGCCACGCAACGCCTTGTTCAGGTTGTCGGGCCCGGCAATCGCGTTCAGCGCCAGCGTGACGAACCATTCATTGGCGCCGCGCCAGTCGGCATTGCCTGCTGCAAATGGAATGATGCCAGCCTTGAGCATCTTGTCGGCAAGAGCCTCCAACTCATCCAGTGACTTGGGCGGTTGCCATCCATTCTTTTCAAACAACGTTTTATTGTAAAAGAGACCAAGCGTTTCATACGTTTTCGGCAACGCATAGAGCTTGCCATTGTATTGGCCCATCTGAAGGAAAACAGGCAGGATCTTCTTGTCCCATCCATATTTTGCAGCATATTGATCCAGCGGGGCCAACTGACCCGCTTGCGCCATAGGGGCAACATAGCTGGGGCCAGGCGTATACACGACATCCGGTCCATTGCCGGAAAGCATGGCAACGCGAAGCTGCTTGTCGAGCTCGTTGCCACGGTAATCGACCCTCAGATCGTATTTCGTGTCTTGCGTGTTGAACGGATCAACGATGTACTGCGCAATCAGTTTCTGCTGCGCTGGGGTTGCCTGTTCATACCACCAAGTCACGCGCTCCTGTGCGGCGGCAGCGTGAACCATTCCTCCCAGAATGGCTGCAGCCGCCAAAAGTCTGACCTTAATCATCTCCACTCCTCCCATTGAGGACCCCAGCTAACGCGCCGGAGCCGAAACAGATTCCCGATTGATAATTTCAAACGGCATTTCCTCCGTGCGCCCCTGTCCAGTGCGGGTATTGTCCAGCCTGTCCAGAAGCACTTCTGCCGCTCGAGCGCCTATTTTTTCCTGAAATTGAGCGACAGTTGTCAGTGCCGGCGTTACAAGCGCCGACGCTAGAATGTTATCGAAGCCGGCCACCGAAATATCATCGGGAATGACAATCCCGCGCTCGGTCAGCCCCTGCATGACGCCGATCGACATGAGATCATTCGCGGCGATTACCGCTGTTGCGCGTAACGGACCGGCCGCAAGGCGATCAGCGACCGCGCGCCCTGCCTCCAGAGTAAAACTTGAGGCCTCAACGACAATGGGTTCGATCCCCGCATCGGTCATGGCATTCAGATAGCCCTGCAACCGCACACGTTGCGGACCACCGGGAACCGTCACCATCGCAATTCGCTGGTGACCAAACTCCAGCAAGCGCTTGGTCAGGGCGCAGGCCGCAGCCTCATTATCGATGAAAAGATCATCGATCAGCAGTTCTCCGCCCTGCTTGCGTGTCACTTCGACCCGGACAACAGGAACATGAAGTTTGGTCAAGGGGGCCATATCGCGCGCCGTGACCTTGAAAAAGACACCGACAATACCGTCGTAACGACCGTGTTGCGCGGCCTGCAAAACCTGGGTTTCATTCTCGACGAGCCCTTCGGTGTCCACGGTCACCACTTCATATCCCGCAACCCGCGCGATTTTCTGAACCGCAACGACGAGGGAGGGATAAAAAGGGTTCGCCAGATCGGGCACAACGCAGGCAATAACGTGGGTCCGGTTGGTGCGCAGGGCCTGTGCAAATCGATTGGGTTGATAACCAAGATCGGCAATCGCCTGCTCAATTCTCTCGGCCGTTTCCGGCGCGACCTTGCTTCCTCCGCCATTGAGAACGAGCGACACTGTCGCCTGAGCGACATTCGCTCTTTCTGCAACATCCCGTTGTGTCACCCGACGCTTTTTCATTCAAAACCTCTGATCGATACGTATCGACATACTCATTGATACGTATCGATCCGTCAACACAGATTTTCAATTCTAAATGTGCAACATGGGCTCAATCGCAATTTCACGCTGTAAATAACTGAGATTCGAAGTGAATTTTCCGCCGTCCGGCTCGCTCTTGCGGCCCATCTCATTTCTCAGACCAAGGTGGTCTCATTGAAGCCTTGTGAAACAGTCGGCTCCGCAGGTTTCCCAAATTCTCTTGATCAGTCATCCAAAACGTTTTAGGACTCTTAAAAATCGCTCCCAAAACGTTTTGGAAAAAAATGAGCAAGCGACGAACCCTAAAAGAGTTGGCTGAAGCCGCCGAGGTGTCTATCACGACTGCCTCGCGGGCATTGGCTGACTATGACGATGTGTCACCGCGCACGCGTAAACGTGTGCGTGAGCTGGCTCACAAAATTGGTTATGTGCCGAACATGGCCGGGCGGATGCTTGTCTCGGGGCGCACGGGGTTCGTTGGCCTTGTATTGCCGGTTCGGGGACCGAATTTTGTTGATAGCTTTCTGGGCGATTTCGTCACGGGCCTTGGGGAAGGCCTCGTGGAGCACGGCTCGGATCTGTTCATTGCGGCGGCCTCTCAGGGGCAAACCGAAATGGAAGTTCTTGAGCATGTTGTACGGGCCGGGCGTGCGGACGGCATCGTTCTCACTCGTATCGCGGAACAAGATCCGCGCGTGAGGTTCCTGATCGAGCAGCACGTGCCCTTCGTCGCCCATGGTCGTATGGAAGCACCTGAGCCGTTTTCCTGGCTCGACACGGATGGAGCTGCTGCTTTTTCGGAAGCTTTCCAATTGCTTCACGGTCTAGGACACCGCTCGTTCGGCCTCGTTTCCATTGCCGAACGCATGAGCTTTCGACTGCACCGTGAACAAGGTGTCAGGCAGGCCATGACGGCCCTCTCTGACCCTTCGGTCACCCTTGCGGAACTGCATATGCCGCGCTTCGATACGCAAGCGTGCCGCGCCGCCATCCGAGATCTTTTGCAGAAGCCGGATCGTCCAACCGCATTTCTGGCGCTGTTTGATGAGCTTGGGCTGATGGTGATGCAGGAGGCTTATGCGCTCAATCTGCGGGTGCCTCAAGATATCTCGGTCATAGGATTCGATAATCTGCCGACGACAGCGTTTTCAACGCCCGGCCTTACAACCTTCGACCAATCAACGCGCGACAGCGCGCGACAAATTGCCGGAATGCTGGTGACACAACTGCGCGACCAGAGCGCGCAGCCGCCATCAGCCTTGCTGCAAGCCGTGCTGGTGGAGCGCGGCAGTCACGGCCCTGCCCCCGAACGTCCGCAGGCTGGCGCCATCATGTGACACTTAATTCAACCATGGGAGGAAGACATGAAAAATTCAATCAAAGGATTATGCACGGCGGTTGGCGCCTTGTTGGTGATGGCCAATGCCCCGGCCCAGGCAGACGTTCTGTTCTGGTCCACGCAGGCCAAACCGGTAGAAGAAACGCAGGCCATGCGCTCCAATGTTCTGGGCAGCTTTCAGGACAAAGTGAACTACCAGGCCAATGATCAGGGGCCGTGGATCACCCGTTTGCAGGCTGAACTCAGCGCGGGCAAGGGAACCATTGATGTGCTGGGCGGCCTGAACGGAGAACTCAGCTCCGTCGCTGACGGTCTGGCGGATTTGTCCAAGATCGATCTTGGTGATGTCAAGGTAAAGCCATCCTTCATGAAGCTTGGCACGCTCAACACCGATCAGCAGAAATACATCCCCTGGATGCAGGCCACCTACATTATGGCGGCCAACAAGAAGGCCCTGAAATATCTGCCGAAAGGGGCGGATATCAACGCACTCACCTACGATCAGCTGATCGCCTGGGCAAAGACTCTGGCGGAAAAAACGGGAGGGCCGAAAATGGGCTTCCCAGCGGGTCCAAAAGGTCTGATGCACCGCTTCCTGGAGGGGTATCTCTATCCTTCTTACACGCATTCCATGGTGACGAAATTCAATTCACCCGAAGCTGTCACCGCATGGACGAAGCTAAAAGAACTCTGGAAATACACCAACCCGGCCTCGACCAGTTATGCCTTCATGCAGGACCCGCTTCAGTCTGGGCAAGTATGGGTTGCCTTCGATCACACGGCGCGTCTGGCCGATGCCTTCAACAAGCATCCGGATGACTTCGTTGCCTTTCCGGCTCCGGCCGGGCCCGCAGGACGTGGCTTCATGCCTGTGATCGCGGGGCTGGCCATTCCGAAAACGGGTCCGGACAAGGCAAAGGCCGAAGCGCTGATCAAGTACATGTTACAGCCGAAGACACAGATTGCCACGCTGAAAGCCACAAGCTTTTTCCCCGTGACAAACGTTAAGCTGCCGTCTGACATGCCTGCTTCGGTCAAGATGTCGGGCGCTGCCATTTCCCAGATGAGCGGTGCCAAGGATGCTCTGCCTGCCCTGTTGCCGGTCGGTCTGGGCAAGCTCGGCGGTCAGTTCAACCATATCTTCCTCGACAGCTTCCAACGCATCGTTTTGGCCGGCCAGCCAATCAAGGAGGTGTTGAAGGATGAGGCTGGTGCCATGCGCCGCATTATCGATAAGTCGAAGGCGCCATGCTGGGCCCCGGATAAGCCATCCAAAGGTGCCTGCCCGGTCGATTGATCGAGACAATCTCATCCTGTTCATAAGGGGGTGGCCCGCCGGGCCATCCCGCTCCGTCATTCCTTTTCCGGAGACCCCCATGTCCAATCGTGGACTGCCCTATTTTTTATTGGCCCCCGCCACGCTGTTTCTGGGCATCTTTTTCATCTACCCGTTCATTCTGGTCGCCTGGGAGGCAATCAGTGGGCCGGGCGGGCTGACACTGGCGCACTTCCAGACGATGGTTGACTACTGGAAGTTCCCTGTCGCTCTGCGTAACACGGTCATTCTGGCCGTCGCCGTTGTCCCGATCCAAACTGTTCTCGCCCTGACGATGGCGGTTCTCGTGACCAAATTGCGGCGGGGCCGGGACATCGCGCTTTATATCTTCACCATTCCGCTGGGTATTTCCGACCTGGCAGCAGGGCTTATCTGGCTGGCGATATTTGATCAGACCGGGTTTCTGAATTCGGCCCTGCATGCAATTGGCTTGCAGCAGCAACCGGAAATCTGGCTCGGCTACCAACACCCCTGGATCATCTTTGTTGCCGTCATGATTGCTGAGATTTGGCGGGCGACTGCCATCATGCTGGTCATTCTTGTTGCCGGACTGGGCTTGATCCCGAAGGAATACGGCGAAGCAGCTGAGGTCTTTGGCGCCTCGCCATGGCAGCGGTTTCGCAAGGTGACATTGCCGCTTCTGCGCCCCTCTCTTCAAACAGCCCTCATTTTGCGAACCATTCTGGCGTTTGAGGTCTTTGCAGTGGTGGCAACGCTTGGCGGCACCAATTTCCCCGTTCTCATGGGGCAAGTCTATTCGTGGCAGTTCTCCATGCAGGATACGCATGTGGCGGCTGCACTTGCCATTGTGATTCTGGCTATTTCCGTCGGTTTCACGCTTGTCTTCTTGCGCCTTCTGCGCGTACCAAAAGGGGCTGGGCTATGAGCAATACAGCAACTTTAAAACGCCGTGGCCGCCGGCTGACAGGAGCCGCCGTCCTGCTGCTATGTGCCTGGGTCATCGGTCCGATCTACCTTCTCTTCCTCAACGCCCTATCCTCGCCGGAAGCCGTCAACGCCTTTCCAAAGGCCTGGATTCCGAGCTTCGATCTGGAAAGCCTGAAGTTTTTCGCCGGCTTCGATGGCGTGGCCTGGGCTCTTTGGAATTCGATCCTGACGGCGACCATCACAATGGTCCTGTCGATCGGCTTCGGCGCGCCGGCAGGCTACGCTCTGTCCCGCTTCGAATTTCGTGGCAAAACGAGCTTCCGTGTTCTGGTCCTGATGACCCGAGCCTTTCCATTGCCATTGCTTGCACTGCCTCTGGCCGTTCTGTTTCTGCGTATCGGGATCGACGACACCCCCTTCGGTCTGGCCCTCGTGCACACGACACTGGCCTTGCCCTTTGCCGTATTGATCACCTTTTCGCTCTTTTCAGGCATTCCGCTGGAGCTGGAAGAAGCCGCCTGGACGATGGGTTGCACACGCTGGCAAGGGTTTCGCAAGGTGATCTTACCGCTGGTGTTGCCGGGCATTGCCGCCTCCGCGATCTTCGCCTTCGTCATTTCGTGGAATGAGGTTTTCGCAGCCTCTGTGCTCACGGTCCAGAATCGCACACTCACCGCGTTTCTTCTGACCAGTCTTGATGTGTCGCCACTGCCGTTGAAGTTCGCCGGGGGGCCGTTCTCGTGCTGCCCGCGCTGATCTTCATTTTTGCGGTGCGCAAATATCTCTTCGCGATGTGGGGCATCGCCAACCGATAGGAGCCGTCATGGCTGAAATCATCCTCAAGGGTGTCGCCAAGAAATTTGGCGCCTTCACTGCTCTGCACTCCGTCGACATGACGATTGCGGATCAGGAGTTCATGGTCCTGCTTGGTGCTTCGGGCTGCGGCAAGACCACTCTGCTGCGGATCATTGCCGGGCTTGAAACCGCCAGCGAGGGCGAAGTTTGGATCGGTGACCGGCGAATCGATCACTTGCCACCACGCGACCGTGGCATCGCCATGGTCTTTCAGAATTACGCAGTGTTTCCGCATCTGACGGTGTTCGAAAACATTGCCTTCGGCTTACGTATGCAAAAAATGCCACACGCTGAAGTCGAGCGCCGCGTCCATCGAACTGCGGAACTGATGCACATCGAACAGTTGCTGAAACGATATTCCGGCCAGCTCTCGGGCGGACAACGGCAACGTGTAGCTGTTGCTCGCGCCCTTGCCATGGAACCGGACGTCATTCTGATGGATGAGCCGTTGTCCAATCTCGACGCCCTGCTGCGTCTGGAAATGCGAGCCGAGCTGAAAGGCGTGTTGGCCGAATCCAGGACCACCACGATCTACGTGACGCACGACCAGGTGGAGGCCATGAGCCTGGCAGACCGGATCTCGGTCGTGCATGGCGGCAAGATCCTTCAGTCCTCCGATCCAATTTCCGTCTACAGCAATCCGGCGGCCCGATTTGTGGGCTCCTTCATTGGCAATCCGCCGATGAATTTCCTGCCGGCGGAACCGCAGGGCGATCACTGGAAGGTCGCAGGCACGACCATGTCTGGCCCCTCGGCAAGCACGCCTTTGGAATTTGCCATCCGTCCAGAAGACTTGCATCTGGCCGAAGACGGACTGCCCGCGACCGTAAAAATTGTCGAGCCTCTTGGCCCGCACCTTCTGGTGACTTGCGACGTCGATGGGCATTCCTTCCGTGCCGTACTGGACAACAACACGAAAGTCGCCGCTGGCGACACAATCAAACTGGCCCCTGTCGAGGGCCGGTGCCGCTGGTTTGACGCTGAAAACGGGCTTGCCGTACCAGCCTGAAAGGACATCTGAAATGCACTCTGACACTCTAGAGCTGGCGGCGGCGGCGAAAGCTATTCTGCGCGAGAACGACCGTGGCGACTACACGGTGCCGACGAAGGGCCTTTATCCCTTTCAATGGAACTGGGACAGTTGTCTGACAGCGCTGGGCCTTGCCCGTCTCGACCAAGATCGGGCCTGGCGGGAGATTGAAACACTGTTTGCCCATCAATGGCCAGACGGCATGGTTCCTCACATCATCTTTCACAAGGACGATGAGGGGTATTTCCCCGGCCCGAGTGTCTGGCAAACAGGCCACCCTGTCGCCACGTCCGGGATTACCCAGCCGCCTGTCGCAGGATTTGCGGTTCGCCGTCTCTTCGACCGCGCCACCGACAAAAGTGAAGCAAACCGCCGGGCAAGTGGCCTGGTCGCCGCCATTGACCGCTGGCACGACTGGTTTTTCAGGGCGCGCGACCCGCAGGGAGAAGGGCTTGTTGCGATCCTGCACCCGTGGGAATCTGGTCGCGACAATTCCATTGATTGGGACATTGCTTTCGAACGCGTCCCCACAGAGGGCATTTCAGCATATCAGAGACGCGATCTGGATCACGCGGACGCCTCCATGCGCCCAACGAAAGAACAATATGATCGCTACCTTTGGCTGGTTGAACATTTCCGCAGCCTTGGATGGGACAACAGCAAGCTGCACGACGCCTCACCGTTCCGGGTCATTGACCCGGGTTTCAACGCCATTCTCATCCGGTCCTGCCAGGATCTGGCTGTCGTGGCGGACGCGATAGGGGAAGCCGAAATCGCAGCCCGCAATCGGGCTTGGGCTGCGGTGGGACTTGCCGCCATGGAAACGCTTTGGAGCGAGCTCCATGGCCAGTATGTCTGCAAGGACCGTGTGAGCGGAGAGCTTGTTGCCAGCGCTTCCTCGGGCGGGCTGATGGCGGCTTTTGCCCCCTTACCCACGGAACGGTTGCGCGGATTGGCGAAGAAGGTCGAGGCGCTGGCCGTTCGCAGCAAGTATCTCGTGCCAAGCCACGACCCGGAAGACAGCCGCTTCGATGCCCGTCGCTACTGGCGTGGTCCCGTCTGGCTTATCGTCAATTTCATGATTGCGGATGGGCTGATGACCGCTGCACCGGACACGGCCGAGAAAATCAAATCCTCATCTCTGGATCTGATCCGCACCGGCGGCTTTGCTGAATACTACGATCCCACGGACGGAACCCCGTGTGGTGGCGGCAGCTTCACCTGGACCGCAGCGATGGTTCTGGAATTCCTGGACGCGGAAAAGACGCCTGCCTGATGCGTCTGCATGAGGCTGTGGCGATACCGTGGTACTGTCACAGCTCTTCTCTTTCTCGATTTGAGGCAAAATCATGCTGTTTCCCGGCCCGGCCCAGCCTGCAACGTTTCTCCGCAGTCTTTTCGAGAAGGCTGTCGAAGTTGCAGATCCCATGCGCTCTATGACAAGCCAGTTACCACCCAAACCGGCCGGCCGCGTCGTGGTCGTGGGAGCGGGAAAAGCCAGCGCACGAATGGCTGAAGCCGTGGAAGCCGCCTGGGGACCATGCGAAGGCCTCGTCATCACCCGTTATGGGTATGCCCGCCCCTGTACAGGTATTGAAATCGTCGAAGCCTCACATCCAGTCCCTGACGAAGCCGGTGTTCAGGCCACGTTACGAATACTAGATCTTCTCGACAGTCTGGGCGAAAATGATTTTGTACTTGCCCTGATTTCCGGAGGCGCTTCGTCCCTTCTTGTCGCACCGTCCGCAGGCATCAGTCTCGAAGACAAGAAAGCTGTCAATGCAGCCCTGCTTGCCAGTGGTGCCCCCATCGGCAAGATGAACCGTCTGCGCAAGCATCTCAGCCGCGTCAAGGGCGGACAGTTGGCGGCCTCAGCCTATCCAGCCCGCATGCTGACGTTAATGATCTCCGATGTTCCGGGCGACGATCCCGCCTCCATAGGATCAGGGCCGACTGTAGGCGAAGCCTCAACAAGCACCGATGCTCGCCAAATCGTTACAGAGTATGCGCTCGACCTGCCAAACTCCGTGCGCTCTGCACTTGACCGCTCAACGGGCGTTATCGCTCCCGATAACCCGCGCCTGTCACGCGTTGAGAACCGGATCATCGCTGCCCCATCACAATCTCTGGACGCCGCCGCAGAACTGGCACGCAAAGCTGGATGCACTGTCCATGTTCTGGGCGACACCCTGGAAGGAGAAGCGCGTGACGTTGCTTACAGTCAGGCGCAACAGGCTATCGAAATTTCAGACCACCTGGTCGCCGGGGACCTGCCTCAACTGATTCTTTCCGGTGGGGAACTGACCGTGACACGGCGTGGAGACGGGACGGGAGGGCCAAATGCGGAGTTCTGTCTGGCTCTCGCCCTGGCACTCGACGGAAAACCCG
Source organism: Roseibium sp. 10G30-5 (assembly GCF_055809635.1). Classification (NCBI taxonomy): domain Bacteria; kingdom Pseudomonadati; phylum Pseudomonadota; class Alphaproteobacteria; order Hyphomicrobiales; family Stappiaceae; genus Roseibium; species Roseibium sp. 10G30-5. The sequence goes on along the minus strand of NZ_CM147918.1, from coordinate 2,441,754 downwards.
GCATTCATGCCCTCGCCTGCGACACCGATGGCGTGGATGGAGGAGCGGAAGTCGCCGGTGCGGTTATCGGTCCCGACACCCTTTCCAACGCGAACAAACTCGGTCTGGATCTCAAGAAACACCTGGCCGCCAATGACGCTCACACCGTTTTCGGCCTATTGAACGCACAGGTCATTACAGGACCCACCCTGACGAATATCAATGACTTCCGCGCCATTCTCATTCTGCCAGATACGGCTTCCAAGACAGCGTCGGTCAAATAGTATGCTCCTCTGAACCCAAGTGGCATACCCACGACCCGGACGACAACCTAATCTGAGCACCGATGCCCAATCTCCGTTTGAAACGGCAAACAGGTCACTCTCCACAGGTTGCTGGAACCGCATCCTTCGCTGGACCTGTCACCTTGCGTAAATCGCCCTTGGCAATATGGGTTGGTTGGAACGGAGGTGCCGCCTGGACGTCCGGATTGACTTGCCGCAAGGTATAACACCCTGCATAAGTTGTTTCCGTACCGCCCGCGCTGACACTTCGCAATGCAACCGGCACATAAAAATATTCGCTGCCAGCGGCCCCTTCAGATGTCATCTGGCCGATGAAAACCCGCACATGCTTTGTAGACTTGAAGCCTTGCTCAAAAGCCTTGTAGGGCTGAACATTCGGACTATTGCCCCAATAGGAATAGGCACGCACCAATTGCTGCATATTGATTGCGTTGTAGTAGGATTGAAGAACCGCAGTCGGAGTTGACCTGTCATCCCGAAAGGGAGGCATCTTCGTAGCGGCAGCAAGTGCCGGCAGGCAGGAAAACACAACAACTCCGCTAGCAATAAGGTTCATGATCACCGGGCGCTTTGTCTGAAAAACATTCGTCATCAGGCTATTCCTCGACATGCTGGATAGAAGAAACGGGCGCGACAGCAGTCACTTGCAACGCACCATCTGTCAGAAACCGACCACATGAATGTGCTCCAAGGTTGACAGCAGGCACGCCGCCGAAGGGCCATCCGCGATGGCGGGCTTTCCGCATGTCGAAGCACACTGTCAGGCAGCATCTCCGCCAGACTAATGCCCGACATTCTTCGCCCGAAAACGAAGGGCCCCTGATCTAGATCACAATTCCCTCAACCCGCTCTCAGGTTATCAGAGAAGTGCTCACGCTTCACGATTTCGTCAACCGGCAACACTCCACGAACAAAGAAACGAATGCACTCGCGGGTGTAGGAGGCACGGTCCAACTCTGGCAACATTGGGTTGCGCCCCACGTGGGGCACCAGACAGAGACCAAACATCAGGTCGAGCAGAAAATTGGCGCTGCGACGCGGATCATCGATAGCAATACGCCCCTTATCCTTTTGAGCCTCAAGCCATTGAGCGATAAGACAATGAATCTTGGTGCCTATTTGCTCGTAAAGCAATTGGTCCAGTTCCGGATTGCTTTGTGCCTCCATAACGAAAAGCTGCATCAGGCAGGCATGCTCGCCGAATTCCTCGTCGTCCCGATCGATGCGCATAATTTGCGCGATCGCCTCTTCTACAGGCAGATGATCATAATTGCCGGGAAGGGCAATAATACCACGGGCTTGTTGCAACAGGATCGCTGCAAACAAATCCTGCTTGGACGGGAAAAGGCGGTACAGGGTGCGCTTGGAAATACCACAGGCAGCAGCCACCAGACTCATGGTTGTGCCATCATACTGTTTTTTATAGAAAATTTGCAAAGCTTGATGAATAATCCCTGCCTTAAGGGTCTCATCATCAATGGTTTTGGGACGCCCCCTCCCCCGACATTCTCCCAGCTTCACGATACCTCCAACTGGACCTGATAAAGTGGCCCAAAATCTGCTTCTGTCTGCTATTGTCTCCAGGGCATTCCCGGCACCAAAAGACGTTGACGTTTCTACGTGCGCAGAATAATGGTACTGGTGAGTTTTGTAAATGTAACGCTGACGCGAGTGCGCAACAAGATGACAACAATCTTTCGTCCATCACAGAAATCGTCTTTTTTCTGGGCACGAACGGCTCAAACGGCCGAACCCTCCTGACGGCCACGATGATCGCTGTCCTTGCAACCGCGTTTGGCGGCGTGTCCGCTCAGGCACAAAGCAAGCCGAACAAGCCTCAGGTCGGCATCATCGAGCTGCACCCGCAGTCGGTTGCAATCACTGCCGAATTGAACGGTCGCACGACCGCCGCGCTGGACGCAGAAGTTCGCCCGCAGGTCAATGGCATCATCCAGAAGCGCCTGTATCAGGAAGGGTCAGAAGTTAAAGAGGGCTAAGGTTCTCTACAAGATTGATGCGTCCAGCTATAAGGCCGCCTATGATGCCTCCGTCGCGCAGCTTGAGAAAGCAAAGGCCAGTTTGCCAAGTGCCCAAACCAAGCTGGACCGCTATCAAGACCTGATCAAGAAAAACGCCATTTCCAAACAGGATGTTGACGACGCGCGCGCTTCGCTTCTTGAAGCCAAGGCGGATGTCGCCGCGGCTCAGGCCGACGTTGAAACTGCAAAGATCAACTTGCAGCACACTGACATCCGCGCGCCGATCACAGGTCGCATTGCCAAGTCGTCGCTCTCTGTGGGGGCTCTCGTCACATCCGGCCAATCAACTGCACTGACAACGATCCGCAACCTGGACCCGATCTATGTTGACGTGACCCAGTCCAGTACTAATCTTTTGAACTTGCGTAAGGCCGTAAACGAAGGTCGTATCAAGTTGAGCGGCAAGAACGTCAAGGTCAAGCTGCGACTGGAAACCGGCGACATCTATAATCATACAGGCAAGATCGAATTCTCGGAAGCCTTCGTCGATGAAACGACAGGCACCTACACGGTACGGGCCGATTTCCCCAACCCGGAACACCTCCTGCTGCCGGGCATGTATGTCACAGCACTTGTAGAAGAAGGTATTGCCGAGAAATCCTTCCTCGTTCCCCAGCGCGCTGTAGATCGTGATCAGGATGGCAACCCTTACGCCTTCTTCCTGAACAAGGACGGCAAGGTCGAGAAGCGCAAGCTTGAGATCGGGCGTTCCGTTGGCCACAACTGGCTTGTCACAAGCGGCGTTAAGGACGGTGATCAAATCATCGTCGAAGGCAGCATGTTCGTGAGCCCGGGTCAGGAAGCCAACGGCGTAGAAGTCACGATTGACGACAACACGGGCGAGGTTCTGTCTCGCGGTCAAAAAACCCAGAACTCTGACGGAAACTGAACCTGATGTCCTCGTTTTTTATCGACCGGCCAGTTTTTGCCTGGGTGATCGCGATCATGATCATGCTGGCAGGGGCACTGGCTATCAATTCCCTGCCGATCTCGCAGTATCCCGAGATCGCTCCGACAACAGTCAACATTAACGCCACTTACCCCGGCGCTGATGCGAAAACGCTTGAAAACTCGGTGACCAAAATCATCGAGCAGAACATGACAGGCGTCGACAACCTGAATTACATGACGTCGACGTCGTCCTCGAGCGGCAGCGCTTCCATCAAGTTGACCTTCAAGGCCGACACCGATTCCGATGTCGCTCAGATGCAAGTGCAAAACAAGCTGCAGCTTGTCGAAAGCAAGCTGCCAACTGCTGTTGTTGATCAGGGCATTACCGTTACCAAGTCCTCGGATGGCTTCCTGATGGTGGTCGGTTTCATCTCTACTGATGGATCGATGAACCAGACGGATCTCGCCGATTATGTCAGTTCGAATGTGGAAGACAGCCTGAAGCGCATCGAGGGGATCGGTGATGCTCGCCTCTTCGGCTCTGACTACGCCATGCGCATCTGGCTCGACCCGATCAAGCTGGCCAAATACAACCTGATGCCAAGCGACGTCGCCACAGCGATCAAGGCACAGAATACCCAGGTTTCTGCTGGTCAGCTTGGCGCCCAACCGCAGGTCAACGGACAGCAGCTCAATGCGACCGTTACGGCCAGCAGCCGGCTGCAAACCGTTCAGCAGTTCAAGGACATCGTCCTGAAGAGCGCCAGCAGCGGTTCTCTGGTACGGTTGAATGACGTTGCTCGCATTGAACTGGGTGCTGAATCCTATTCATCGACAGCGCGTTACAACGGTCAGCCGGCAACAGGCCTCGGCCTGAGCCTCAGCAACTGGTGCAAACGCCATCGCGACTGCTGAGCGGGTTCGGGCCAAGGTTCAGGAGCTCTCGAGCGCCTTCCCCAAGTCGCTCAAAGTCGTCTATCCATACGACACCACTCCCTTCGTTCGTCTATCGATCGAGGAAGTCGTCAAAACGCTGTTTGAAGCCGTCGTGCTGGTGTTCTTCGTCATGCTGGTGTTCTTGCAGAACATTCGCGCGACGTTGATCCCAACCCTTGCCGTGCCTGTGGTTTTGCTCGGCACCTTCGCAGTTCTCTCGATTGCCGGTTTCTCGATCAACACGCTGACCATGTTTGCCATGGTGCTCGCGATCGGGCTCCTCGTGGATGATGCCATTGTCGTGGTTGAAAACGTCGAGCGCGTCATGGAAGAAGAAGGGCTGTCTCCGAAGGAGGCGACCCGCAAATCCATGAAGGAAATCACCAGCGCCTTGGTCGGCATCGCCGTCGTGCTGTCGGCCGTATTTGTGCCAATGGCCTTCTTTGGTGGTTCTGTCGGCGTGATCTACCGTCAGTTCTCCGTCACCATCGTATCGGCTATGCTGCTTTCGGTGATGGTTGCTCTCGTGTTGACGCCCGCGCTTTGTGCCACCATCCTGAATGAAAAAAGCGCTCATCATGCCAAGCGTGGGCCGTTTGGCTGGTTTAACCGTGGCTTCGATTGGACGCAGCGACATTACGTCAGCAGTTCATCGGCGATCATCAAACGCAGCAAGCGCTTCTTTGTCGTCTTCCTTATCCTTGTCGGCTGCATGGTGTTCCTGTTCAACAAGGTGCCGAATTCGTTCCTGCCGAGTGAAGATCAGGGCGTACTTCTCGCCATCGTGCAGTTGCCGACAGGCGCAACAGCTGACCGCACCAACCGCGTTCTGGACACGATCCGCGACTACTTCGAGACCAAAGAAAAGAAGGTCGTGCAGGCTGTCTTCACCATTCAGGGCTTTGGCTTTGGCGGTCAGGGACAGAATGTCGGTCTTGTCTTTATCCGGCTCAAGGACTTCGACGAGCGAACGACAGCATCCGAGTCCGCGTCGGCCATTGCTGGCCGGGCCATGGGTGCCTTGGGCGGCGAAAACCGCGGACGCGTCTTTGTGGTAAACCCACCGGCTATTCGTGGTCTGGGCAGCACCGGCGGCTTCTCAGTTTACCTGACTGATCTTGCCAACAATGGGCACGCAAAACTCATCGAAACCCGAAACAAGCTTTTGGGCATGGCGGCGCAGGATCCGAAGCTGACAGGCGTTCGCCCCAACGGTCAGGAAGATGCACCGCAGTTCAAGATCGACATCAATCAGGCAAAGGTCAGTGCCTTCAACCTGAGTGTTGCCGATGTGAACAGCACTTTGTCCCAAGCCTGGGGCGGTTCCTACGTTGATGATTTCATCAATAACGGGCGAGTGAAGAAGGTCTATATCCAAGGCGATGCACCGTATCGCATGGTTCCTTCGGACCTCGATAAATGGCAGGTTCGCAACTCGGACAATGACATGGTGCCCTTCTCCACCTTTGCGACAGGACACTGGACGTTTGGGTCGCCACGTCTTGAACGCATCAACGGCTCCTCTGCCGTCGAGCTTCAGGGATCGGGCGCAAACGGACTGAGTTCCGGTGAAGCCATGGATGAGGTCACCAAGCTGATCAGCAAATTGCCTGCGGGCTATGGCTATGAGTGGACCGGGCTGTCCTACCAGGAGCGCCTCTCAGGCAATCAGGCAATCTACCTTTACGCCATCTCGGTTCTCGTGGTGTTTCTCTGCCTTGCTGCGCTCTACGAAAGCTGGTCTATTCCGTTCGCAGTCATGTTGAGTGTGCCCATCGGCATCTTGGGGGCGTTGACCGCTGCCTTGCTGTTTGGCCAGTCAAATGACGTGTACTTCAAGGTTGGCCTCTTGACGACAATCGGTCTAGCGGCGAAAAACGCTATTCTGATCGTAGAATTCGCAATAGAAAGACAGGCAACAGGATTGTCTCTTGTAGACGCCACGCTGGAAGCGGCACGACAACGTCTGCGACCGATTCTGATGACGTCTTTCGCATTCATACTGGGCGTGCTTCCCTTGGCCATTTCCACAGGGGCAGGCTCCGGGGCACAGAATTCAATTGGTATCGGCGTTATGGGCGGCATGATCTCCGCCACGATCCTGGGTGTATTCTTCGTGCCAATGTTGTTCATTATCGTCCGACGGCTGTTCAGCCGGAATCCGGATAAGGCTCCTGCCGGAGCTGTTCCGGACACCGAGACTAAAAAAGCTGAATAAGTTGGGGGACACAGGCAAATGACCATAGGCTCTAAAGTGACTTCAGAGACCACTGTTCCCCCACGTCGGGGATTGCGCTCCAGACTGGGAACGCGGCAGATTGCTGCCGTGCTTCTCAGCTCGACACTGGCGGCTTGTGCTGTCGGACCGGATTATGCAGCACCGCATTTCCAGCTCCCCAACAAATGGGGTGAAACCACGTCGGTGACGCCATCGCGCCCAACGGATCTGGCATTCTGGTGGCGCAAGCTTGGCGACAAGGATCTGGATGACCTGATCCGTATGGCTGTCGAAAACAACCTCGACGTCAAGAAGGCTCAGGCGGTCATCCGTCAGGCCCGCGCCAGCTATCGTCAGACACATGCATCGCTGTTCCCCTCGCTCACGGGCGATGCCTCTGGCACGCGCAGCAAGACAAGCGAAGCAGCCGGCAACACCGGTACCGTCAGCAATCTATATAAGGGTGGCTTCGACGCAAGCTGGGAACTTGACCTCTTCGGGGCCAATCGCCGTGCGTCGGAAGCCGCAAAATATGGTGTTGATGTTGCCAAGGCACAGCTTCGCTCTACCCTGTTGACGCTGATCGGCGACGTTGCGACCAACTATGTCGAAGCTCGCGGCTATCAGGCTCGTCTGGCGCTTGCACGTCGCACGGCCCACTCTCAGGGTGAAACGGCCAAGCTGACACGGACACAGTTTGAGGCTGGGTCAGCTTCAGGCGTCGATGTTGCCAATGCAGAAGGCCAGGCCTCCAGCACGGCAGCAGATATCCCAACGCTGACGACAAACTTCGCGCAAGCCGTGCATGCCCTCAGTGTGCTGACCGGACAGACCCCGAACGCTCTTATGCCACGCCTCAAGAAGGCCAAGCGCATTCCACGTCCGCGTCTGCCGATCCCGACCGGCGTCCCGGCCAACATTCTGCTGTCGCGTCCTGATGTTCGCGTTGCAGAGCGTCAGTTGGCCCAATCGACCGCACAGGTCGGTCAGGCAACAGCTGCCCGCTATCCATCGGTCAGCCTGACTGGCGCGATTGCCACCTCGGCAACCGATATGAGCGATCTGGGCAAGGATTCGTCCATTAGCTTCTCCTTCGGCCCGTCGCTGTCTGTGCCGATCTTCAACGCTGGCAAGCTCAAAGCAGCAGAAGATGCCTCCAAAGCAACGCGCGATCAGTATTATCTGGCTTATAAGTCAGCCGTTCTGGGTGCCATGCAGGATGTTGAAGATGCCGTTGTGGGCCTGACCCAGGAGCGTATCCGTATCCGTAGCCTCGACAAGTCGGTCAGTTCCTATCGTCAGGCAGCTCAACTGTCTCAGTCGCTGTATGACACCGGTTCGGAAAGCTTCCTTGACGTGCTGGATGCCGAGCGTTCGCTTTACACAGCGGAAAACGCACTCATTCAAAGCCAGGTTCTGTTGGCCACTTACTACATCTCGCTCAACAAGGCGCTGGGTGGTGGTTGGGATGGAGCGATGGACAGCTCCAAGCCGGTCGTCAAGGACAAGAACACAGGCCCCCGCCTGATGCTTGCCCGTCAGAAGACCCAGTAAGGCACTTCGCCTTCCAAGATCTGAAAAGGCCGGAGCGCTTCACCGCTCCGGCCTTTTTCATGTCTGTCTGAATCCATGCACGCCATATTTGCGATTAGGGTCGCCGAAACATTACTGCCGCCGGAAAGATTTCAACATCCATTCGTTCGGCACTCATTGGTTCACCGTCCAGGTTCATCTGCAAAGGCTCCTTCGCCTCCAGCGTAAACCGCGTCCCCTGACACCGGACTGCATGCTCGCGCACGGCATCCGGTCCCCTGTCGATGAGATCAGAAATAACCTCTCCCATTTCCTGTGACACCTGACTGGGCACAATAGTGAGGTTAAGAATACCATCGTCCAAGAGCGCATCGGGGCACAGTTCGACGCCGCCACCAGCCCGTGTTCCATTGCCAATCGCAAGAGCCAGAAACTCACCATCAAATTCGAAGCCATCCGGACCTGTGACACGCGCCACGGACCCGGATAATTCGGAAAACCGTGTCAGTCCGGTCAGCAGGTAGGCCGCGCCGCCCAAAAGGTTTTTCAGTGATGGGTGTGTCTCAACGGTCAGGCGAGCACCAAAACCCGCCGTTGCCATATTGATGAAATAACAATCGTTTATGCGCCCAACATCTGTCGACTTTGGTGAAGACCCGGCGGCGACAGCGAAACAATCATGTAGATTGCGTGGATCAAGGCCAATGCCATGAGCGAAATCATTGGCCGTTCCGAGCGGAATAACCCCGAGCGAGAAGGGAAGCACATCGCTCGTCTTGGCAAGCATCACTGCAGAAACAACCGCGTTCAGCGTGCCATCACCCCCGCCTGCGACGAGTGTGTCGATTTGATCGCTCTCCGCATCGCGCAGCGCTTCGCGTGCCAGACGATCCGCATCACCGTCCTCCCACGTCACCCGAACGGAGACCGTGTGCCCCTTGTCACGGAGTCGCGTAACCTCTTGCCGAATGACATCGGTTGCGGCCTTGCCATTCAAGATCAACCGGATGTGCTGTGTCTTGGTGTTCATCAGATCCCAAACCTCACCAGAAAAATCGATACGATTTTCCACGCGTCTGTGTATTAACCCGGCAACATCGCTTCTCGATCCACGCGTTCCGTACGCGCTTCCTCCAAAAGCCAAGTTTTAAACCGGGAAACGATCGGACGCAGGGTCCGGTTTTCCGGATAGACAAAAAAATAGCTCGTCTTCTGTGACAACGGGATATCAAACAGGCGTATCAGTCGCCCGGACGTCAGTTCATCCCGAACGAAGAAGCGTGGAAGCAGGGCAGCACCTGCATGATGCACGGCAGCTTCAGCCATCATGACGAATTGATCGAACCGTGCGCCCTGCAAGGCCCCTCCGCTTCGACGCCTGTGAGGTCGAACCACTGCCGCCATGCCAGCGGTCGTGTCGAAAGTTGCAGGCGGGGCACCTGAGCCAGATCCGCTGGTGCGCGAATGTCGTGCCGATCACGAAACCCGCGGGACGCCACAGGGATCGCCTCTTCATCAAACAAGCGCTCGGCAATAGCGCCCGCCCAAACGGGGTCGCCATGGTGGATCGCCCCATCAAATGGCGCCGTGTCAAAGTCGAACGGGCTCAGGCAAACGCTGATATTAAGGCCTGCACCAGGATGCAGGCGCTGAAAGTCCGCCAGACGCGGCGCCAGCCAGCGCGTGCCAAAGGTCGGCAAAACCGCCAAGTTCAACACATCTTCCGAACCTGCATAGGACATCACCTGCCGCGTTGCTGCGGTCAAATGCTCCAGCGCCCCACGAATTTCATGCAGATAAAGCCTCCCGGCATCCGTCAAAATAATACGTTGACGGACACGACGGAACAACTCGACACCAAGTCTGTCTTCAAGTTGGCGCACCTGCTTGGAGACGGCCCCTTGTGTCAGATGCAATTCCTCGGCAGCCCGCGTGAAACTTGAGTGGCGGGCCGCTGCCTCAAACGCAATCAACGTGTCGGCAGGTGGAACGAAAGCGCGACGCATGGACAATCCTGTTCCTTAAACTTCATTCCAATTCGGCATGATTAAAAGAGAAGTTATCGCTTTTTGGCAAGGCCTCGCAGCGTCAAGATCATGTTTCCTATCCAAACACACTGCTGTCCGCGCCTTGCACAGCCTCTTTTGGCAGCCAATCAACTGGCGCAAGCGTCCCGCCGGACAGCCAAAACGGGAAACGCTCTGCTATGTCGGCCAATTCATCCCCCTCCGGTGGCGGAAAATTCGACTGGAACGATCCGTTTCACTTGCGCGATCAGCTTGAAGAAGACGAACTTCTGATCATGGAAAGCGCCCGCGCCTATGCGCAGGAAAAGCTGCTGCCCAGAGTGACTGATGCCTATCGTGATGAAACGGTTGAGCGAGAGATCTTTTCCGAGATGGGCGAGCTTGGCCTTCTCGGGCTGACACTGCCCGAAGAATTCGGCTGCGCGGATGCCTCCTACGTGGCGTATGGACTCGTTGCGCGCGAAGTCGAGCGGGTTGATTCCGGCTATCGCTCCATGATGAGCGTGCAGTCGTCTCTGGTCATGTACCCGATTTTTGCCTATGGCAGCGACGCGCAAAAGCAGAAGTACCTGCCCAAACTTGCCACCGGCGAATATGTCGGCTGTTTCGGATTGACCGAGCCTGATGCTGGCTCAGACCCGGCTGGAATGCGCACCCGCGTGCAGAAGATCAACGGCGGCTACCGCCTGAACGGCTCCAAGATGTGGATTTCCAACGCTCCCATCGCCGACGTCTTCGTAGTGTGGGCCAAATCAGAGGCCCACGACGGAGCTATTCGCGGTTTCGTGCTGGAGAAGGGCATGAAGGGTCTGTCGGCCCCCAAAATCGGCGGCAAGCTGTCTCTGCGTGCCTCGATCACCGGCGAAATCGTCATGGACAACGTCGAGGTTGGTGAAGAGGCCTTATTGCCGAACGTCGCGGGCCTCAAGGGCCCCTTCGGCTGCCTTAATCGCGCGCGCTATGGCATTTCCTGGGGGTGATGGGCGCAGCTGAAGATTGCTGGATGCGCGCGCGCCAATATGGCCTGGACCGGCACCAGTTTGGTCGCCCTCTTGCTCAGACCCAGCTCTTTCAAAAGAAGTTGGCGGACATGCAGACCGAGATCACCCTTGGACTGCAAGGCTCGCTGCGTATCGGTCGTCTGTTCGACGAAGGCAAGGTCGCGCCCGAGATGATCTCGCTGATGAAACGCAACAACTGCGGCAAGGCGCTGGATATTGCCCGTATTGCCCGTGACATGCACGGCGGCAATGGCATTTCAGAAGAATTTCACGTCATGCGCCATGCTCAAAACCTGGAATCTGTGAACACCTACGAAGGCACCCATGATGTGCATGCGCTGATCCTCGGGCGGGCACAAACCGGGTTGCAAGCTTTCTTCTGATCCCAACCAATCTCTGCGATTGCGCATCGACGCACCGCAACGCTCCTGTGAGAATGCGCATGTCCTCCATTGAAACTGTAGATGTGCTAGTTGTCGGGGGTGCCGTCATGGGGTCCTCCATCGCCTGTCAACTGGCGCAACGCTCTGATTTCACGGGGCGGATTATTGTGGTCGAAAAAGATCCCTCCTATCAGACATGCGCATCTGCCCGTTCGGCGGCCTCGATCCGGCAGCAATATTCCAGTCGCATCAACGTCGAAATCTCTCTGTTCGGCATCGACTATATGCGTCATCTCGCCGATCATCTGTCGGTCGATGGTGACGTTCCGCACCTTGGTCTGACAGAAAGCGGCTATCTCTTCCTCGCCCCGGATGCAACCGCCTCCGCCCTTCAGCGCAATCACAAGGTTCAAACCGACGCCGGCGCCGACATTGTGCTGATGGACAGGGAAGCGCTCAACGACCGCTTTCCCTGGATGACCACCGAAGATATTGCGCTTGGCGCTTTTGGTCGTACCGGCGAAGGCTGGTTTGATGGCTACAGTCTGATGCAGGCGTTTCGGGGCAAAGCCCGGTCTCTGGGCGTGGACTACGTCTCTGCGCAAGTGACCGAGATCACGCGCACAGGCCACACCTGGATGGTCCGTCTGTCAACAGGAGACACGCTGGAGGCCGGCGTTGTCGTCAATGCTGCAGGCGCCTGTGGCGGAGCGCAAATCGCTCTCCTGATGGGAGTTGAGATCCCGATCCACAGCCGCAAGCGCTGTATCTTTACGTTTGACTGCAAGACGCCCTTGCTAGGGTTTCCCATGCTGATCGACGCCAGTGGAACCTATGTACGGCCAGAAGGCACGGGTTATCTCTGTGGCTCGGCTCCGGCAGCAGACGCTGACCCGGATTGCAACGATTTTGACGTTGATCATACGCTCTTTGAAGATCATATCTGGCCCATTCTGGCCAACCGCATCCCGGCCTTTGAGGCCATTCGTCCCGGCGCATCCTGGGCTGGGCATTACGACATGAACCTGTTTGATCACAATGCCTTTGTCGGAGCGCTGCCCAGCGCTGACAATGCCTTCATCGCGCTAGGCTTTTCCGGCCATGGATTGCAACAAGCCCCAGCCGTCGGGCGAGGCCTTGCAGAGCTGATAGTCACTGGCAGTTATCAGACGCTGGATCTGTCACCGCTGGGTCTCGAGCGATATTTTGAGCGGGCGACGGTGCATGAACTGAATATTGTCTGACACCAGGCGATGCCATGGCGCAGTAATATCCTACCTCTCAAACGCACCGACCGTTCCAGCGCGGACCAGACCGCCTATTCCGCAGCCAGCGGTTGTCCGCTCTTGAGCAGGGCCCAGTCGATAAGGCCCGACAACCCCTCTGACACCATGGTTTTCAGACGTGCCATGCGCACCCGGTCCGGCTCAAACGGCGGCGTTTCGCTACGCAGATAAGCATATTGCGCCATTACCAAAGACATGGCGTGAATGCCTTTTTGAGGCGCGCCATAGGCTTGGCATACATACCCTTCCGGAAAGGGCGCATCAGGGTTCACGGTGACACCCTCAAGGTCGATCAACCGTTCAAGAAGTCGCTCGCGAACCTCCGGGTCATAGGCCTGCGCTTCGGACTGCACGAGATTGAAAACCGGCAGGCTCGCATCGGTGTAATTCTTGATTCGGGAGCGCAAGGACCGACAATTCAACACGACAACGTCTTCGTAGCGGCCCCGCAGACGGGTGATTTCGGCGCGCACCGCATCGTGAAAGGGCTGATAGAACAGCCAGGAACGCTCCTTGATTTCGGTCGGCCCCGGCTCCTGCCCCTGCTTGTAGATCTTTTTGCCGTCATAGGTCGTCAGGGGGCACATGGTCCGTTCATGATCCAGCGTGCCACGCGCGGCATCCAGAACTTCCCAGTCGGGAGCTCGGTCAGGGTCGATGACATAACGTGAAATAGTGCTGCGGATAATGGTCGCATCAAGCTCGCGCCCTACCTCCATCACCCGTTCCAGACGCTAGGGAAGATCGGCATGCAGGTGCCCGGTCGCACTCATGCGCCGTGCCAGAAACTCCGGGATATCAACCCCGCAGTGCGGCAGACACAGAACAAGAGGGCTCTTTCCCTTTTCGACGATGATCATTCTTTGGCACTCGGTCTGCGGTCGCGAAAAAGCAAAGACACCCACGACGCGTCAGAATAACGGCCTGAGAAGCGACGCCTTCGGGGTGGGGTCCTGTTCGGATCAAAAAGAAACATGCCGCGCAACGGGGACCCATAAACAGGCCACATTCTGCGACACCCCCGCATTACGCTCCAGCGCGCTTAGTCTACCTGATTTGCCTTTTCTCCAAACCCCAAAAGATCTTAACGCACAATTAACTGTCGCCCTCCGTGAAAACTGACCAGGAAAGAGGCGAAACATCAGCAAATGCCCGCGCTTTGGTCACGCATCAATTTTGGTCATGAATGCATCATTTTTTCTGTCTTTCCCCAATCAGAAGAACGCCTTAACGTGGCCCCCAAAGACCAGCCTCCGAAAGGGACATTCCCCAATGACATTGCGCCACGGCAAGGAAATTCTGCTGATACCAGGCCCTACCAATGTGCCTGATGAAGTTCTGCGTGCGATGCACAGACCTGCAATCGACATCTATGACGGCCCTTTGCAGGACACCACCCATTATTGCCACGAGCAGCTCAAGGCTGTCTTCAGAACCACCGGCAAGCCCTACATCTACGCCGCCAATGGCCATGGTGCCTGGGATGCTGCGCTCACCAACACGCTCAAGCGCGGCGACAAGGTGCTGATCCTCGAATCCGGTCGCTTTGCCCTCGGCTGGGGTGAGGCCGCCAAACTGCTGGGTCTTGAGATCGAGGTGTTGCCGGGGCATTGGCGTGAACCGGTCAACCCCGCCGAAGTTGAGGCCCGCCTCAAGCAGGACACCGCAAACGACATCAAGGCCGTGATGATGGTACAGGTGGATACGGCCTCCGGTGTCTGGAACGATGTGGCCGCCGTCCGCAAGGCCATCGACACCGCAAACCATCCGGCCCTTTACATGGTCGACACCATCGCGTCGCTTGGTTGCCTGCCCTACGAAATGGATGAATGGGGTGTGGATGTTACGGTTGCCGGGTCGCAGAAGGGCCTCATGACGCCTCCGGGTTTGTCGTTCGTTGCCGCAAACGACAAGGCTCTGGCAGCACACAAGACCTCCGACCTCAGGGTTAACTACTTCGACTGGACGTTCCGCGACGGCGAAGAGCATTACATGAAATATTGCGGCACACCGCCAGAACACCTGCTGTTCGGTTTCGAAGCCGCCTTGCGGATGATCGACAGCGAAGGGCTGGAAAATGTCTGGAACCGCCATGCCCTTCTGGCCGAAGCCACACGCCGTGCCGTGGGCGTCTGGGGTGAGAAAGGCAAGATCGAGATGAACGTCAGTGATCCGAAGCATCGCTCTGACAGCGTTTCGGTCATTCGCATTCACGATGCAAACCCGGCCGCCCTCCGGGAGTTCACTCAGACGGTTTGCGGCGTCACCATTGGCGGCACCATTGGCGAGTTGACCAATAAAGGCATTCGCCTTGGTCACATGGGTCATATCAACGCAGTGACCGTGCTTGGCGCCTTGTCGGCCATTGAGATGGGCCTCCGCAAACTCAACATCCCTCACGGCGAAGGCGGCGTTCAGGCCGCGATTTCCTATCTCGCAGATGCTGTCGCCTGATCTGCTTTTATGCCTTTTCCGACGGCAGGCCCACATGAGGACTTGCCGTCGGCAGCATTTTCACGACATCAATCATTTTTAGAGACTTGCCCGCGATAGTGGCTCGCAATCACGAGCTGCCTTGCTTCGTCTTCGCATGGTCTGTTGAGCATTGCGGCCGACACCTATATGAACAGCGCAGCACACCAGACACCGCGCACACCCCTTTTTGAGACAGAGTTTCCTGCCTTGAACCCATTGACCGACATTCTCCATCAACTGGTTCAGTTCATCGGAGACAATCCATCGCTGGCCGGGGTGATCTGTTTCAGCGCCGCGATGGGAGAAGCCCTGTTCATTATCGGCCTTGTGGTGCCCAGCACCGTGGTGCTCGTGGGAGCCGGAACCTTCATCGGGCTGGGCAAACTCGACGCTTTGACCATCTTCATCTGGACAGTCAGCGGGGCTGTGGTCGGCGATGCCGTTTCCTATTGGTTTGGGCATTTCTACAAGGATCAGGTGCGCAGGATCTGGCCGTTGTCGCGCTATCCGGAACTACTGGACCGCGGCGAAGCGTTCTTTCGGCTGCATGGCGGCAAAAGCGTTTTCATCGGTCGGTTCGTCCCCGGTGTAAAAGCCGTAGTGCCTGGCATTGCTGGCATGGTCGGCATGAATGCCATGCGGTTCACAATCATCAACATCGTCTCGGCCATAGCCCGCAGGTTTTGCGCATCTGGCCCCCGGCATCGTCGCCGGGAGTGCTCTGGAAGCGGTTGGGCATATCAGTGGGCGTCTGGCACTGGTGTTTGGTGCGCTCTGCGTCGTGCTGTTTCTGGTCGTCATGATGGGACGCTGGATCATCCTGACGGTGATGCCGATGTTTCCAAACGCGCATCACCTCGTCATCGACTGGTTCCGGCGCCGCCCGGACAGGGGGTCCAAGTGGATTGCACGAACATTTGATCCGCGTCATCCAAGGTCTGTCGGCATGCTGGTATCAGCCCTTGGCCTGCTGATCACCATGCCGCTGTTCTTCTGGGTCGTCGGTCAGCTTGCCCCCGGCGCTCCGCTGGTGCGGGCAGATGTTGCCATCCTCAATCTGTTTCAGGATCTGCGCACCCCGATTGCCGACCGTTTCATGATCTCGGTCACGAGCCTTGGTGATGGCTCTGTCATTACTGTGGTCACGGTGGTCGTTGCGCTGTACCTCTTTGCCCGCAAGGCATGGCGGCGTGCCAGCGGCTTTGTCATTGCCATGGCGGGCACTGCCCTGTTCGTGCCGGTGATCAAGTCGCTGCTGGAGCGCAGCCGACCCATGGATCTTTATACGGGAGCACATGCGTTCAGCTTTCCAAGCGGCCATGCCACCCTGACGACCGTGCTGTTTGGAGCCTGCGCTGTTCTGGTCGCTCATCGGCTATCGCGCTGGGGCAAGGCTGCTGTCTTCACCGTCACCGCCATCTATGTCGTTACCATCAGCTTCTCACGAGTTTATCTGGGGGCGCACTGGACCTCCGATGTGTTGGCCGGACTGTTATTCGGCACCGCCATGGTTTCGGCTTTCGCCTTCACTTTCGGTCCCATCCGCAATGAAAAGGTCGGCCGACTGACGCTGGCCGGTCTTGTCGTCGGAGTGACTGCGGCGTTCGGTGCATGGCACATCTACACGGATTATCCCAGCGCCCGGGAAGTGTATGCACCAATCCACCAACGACAGGTGCTGTCCTACAGCGCCTGGCTTGAGACAAGTTGGCAGAGCGTGCCGCGCAAGCGTATCGAACTGAGCGGTGACATGAATGAGCCGCTCGTCATTCAGTTTGCGGGCAACCCCCAGACTTTGGCGCAACGACTGGAAACGAGTGACTGGATTCGGTCGCCCAAATGGAGCCTGACAAGCGCTCAGGGCTTCATTGAAGGCAAAACCCCACCCGACAAGCTGCCCGTTCTGCCCCGCACGCAGAATGGCCGCCAACCTGTACTCACGCTCGTCAAGACGGATAAGCCACAGCCTGGGCAAACCGCTCAACTCCCTGCTTCCGAGCGCAAGACCTCGACCACAGCGCCAGATAACGATGATGATAAAGACACCAAGAGCGCTTCTGCGAAAAGCACCGGCCGCTGGGTGCTGCGCCTGTGGCCGAGCAAATACGCCGTTTTGAAAGACAACCGCCTGTATCCACTGTTCACTGGCAGCATTATCCACGAGAAGATTGTTCGTCCCATGGGCGAATTTTCGGGACCGAAGATCGACCGCAAATCCCCGCGTCTGGCCAACAACCCGATCCGCAAACTGGACGGAGCGGTTGTGCGTACCCGCACCGACGACATGAATGTGGTGCTGTTGCTGGATGATGGTCTGTCGCCAGTCCCGCACTTGCAGGGCGCACGCGCAAGACGTTGACCAAGACCAACCGATCAACTTGTGGCGTCCAAGCTGACTGGCAGACCGCTTTACAATTGACGCGGGCCACGCTTCTGGGTTCACTGGCGACCACATCATACCCATACCCTGCGCCAGGCGCGGGCATGTCATTTCGAAGGAGACACCGATGGATGCCAGACAGCTTACAGCCGACTTCACTGTCAGCCCGCAAATTGGCCCGGACGACATCAAGGACATTGCCGCGCAGGGCTTCAAATCCGTGATCTGCAATCGTCCCGATGGGGAAGCCCCCGGCCAGCCGGACTACGCCGAAATCGAAGCGGCGGCACAGGACGCTGGTCTTGAAATTCGCTTTCAGCCGATCGTCCCCGGTCAACTTGGCGAGCCTGAGGCTCGCGAATTCAATGCCTTGATGGACGAACTGCCAAAGCCTGTCTTCGCCTATTGCCGCACGGGTACACGCTGCACCAATCTCTGGTCGCTGGCGCAGTCGATCAAAGACTGAGACCGGGGCCCTATCCTGATCCATTCCGATCTCCTCCGCACCCGTCTGCGCCCGCCGAGCGATGTCGTCAGCCCGTCCGGAACGCTTGCCGTGGTCTATAGCCAGGTGCGTGTTCCGGATGGAAAGTTCGGACTGGAGCGACTTTTCGGGCAGACGCAACATGCCTGCCTTTTTCTCAACGATCCGCGCAACGGCTGGTATCTGGGACTGCATGACGCAATAGATCAGGCCATTGATGCTGCCACGCTGCAGTGTCAGCCCACGCGCATCATCCACTACGGATCTTCCATGGGCGGATATGCCGCGCTGGCCACCGGACTGCGACGCAGAGACGGCATGATCCACGCTTTTGGGGTCGAATTGGCTGCTGGGCGCCCCGGCTATCAGAGCAGCCGCTACGGTGTGTCCCCAGACAACCCGGGCCTTGTCGACTTTCGGGACTTCGGCAATGATTCCCTATTTCCTCTGCACCTTTATTTCGGCATTCTCGATCCGGTTGATGCCGCAGGCGCGCTGGCGGCGGCGGTGGCGCTACCGCAGGCCAACATCTACCGATTGCGCTCCCCTCATGGCAGCCACGACCACCTCTATGCGCTGAACGTCATTCGCAAGATCATCAGAACTTTTGCCCGGGATCCGCAGACAGAGCTGGCCGCCCGCAACCTGCACAGCACCCTCTCCGATGCAGGTCTGCGTAATTTTGCAAACATGGGAGAAGCCTATGCGCTAGGCGAGTCACTTCCACCGAGCCAGCCACCAAGTGGAGAAGAGGCCAATCCTGGAATAGATCTCCTCACCGCTCGCTTTCTCGCCCGGCAAGGCGCTCTCGCGGAGGCTTGCGATCGTTTAACCCGCTGCGAGGCAGAAATCTCCGCCGACCCGGTTCTTGCCGGACTACCGAAACGATGGCTTAAACAGATCCCGCTGCAACGTATTGAATGGCTTCTTGAAGATGGCCGCCTGAAGGATGCACGCAATCACCTGACTGAAGCGTTGAAACGGTTTCCGCCAGATGATGCTTTTCGGGCGCTTGGTGCCAGAACAGGTCTCGCCGTGCCGTCGTCCAATCGCCCAGCCTCGTGATCTTCGCGACCGATTTTTCGGGTTTCCCCTTGCAAAAAGCGACAGGGCAACGACGTAATACACCATGCAAAACGAGCCTGGCACCAACCGGATTCGGTTGGACAATCCTCTTGAAGATGGCCGACAATCCGAGACCGCCTTGCGCATCTGGCGCGGCGTCGCCCGGCATCTGCGTGCGCTTGATTTCGCCTGCCTGCCCGAACTGGTGCTCAAATCGGGCCGTCGGGCAGACCTTGTCGCCATTGGTCCAAAACAGGAAATCTGGATCGTCGAAATAAAGTCGTCGGTGGCTGATTTACGCGCCGACAACAAATGGCCGGACTACCGCGCCTTTTGTGATCGCCTTTTCTTCGCCTCACACCCGGAGGTTCCGGCCGATCTGTTTCCGCAAGACGCCGGCCTGATGATGGCGGACCGCTACGGTGCTGATGTGCTGAGAGAGGCTCCCGAACACCGCCTGACAGCGGCGACACGGAAGGCCGTGACGCTGCGATTTGCCCGCGCGGCCGCTATGCGACTGCACACAGTGTCGGATCCTGACGGCCGGGTTTCAACGACAAGCCTCTGATTTACCGCCGCTTCCACGCCGTCACATACCCTCTATTCAGAGCGTGCGCGCTGCGCTGAATGGCGCACGGCGGGATTTTTCAAGAAAACGCTGGAAAAATCGTATGCGATCCTTCATATTCCGCCGCTATTGAGCAAACGCTCAAGTGCCCTTTCTGCGACCTTTGCTGACCGACATCTCGGCTCTGGCCACCGCAGGAAGTCGCCGGTTTTCCGGCACCTTAAAAACGGGCTGCAAGGCCCCTATTCGAAAGGACATGACGATGTCGATTACTCCTGAGCGCAAAGCTGAGTTGATCAAGGAATACGCAATCAAGGAAGGCGACACTGGTTCGCCTGAAGTCCAGGTTGCTATTCTTACAGAGCGGATCACCAACCTGACCGAACACTTCAAGTCCCACGGCAAGGATAACCATTCCCGTCGCGGTCTTCTGAAGCTGGTTGCATCTCGTCGTTCGCTGCTGGACTATGCCCGCGGCAAGAGCGAAGATCGTTACAAGACGCTGATTCAGCGCCTCGGCATTCGCCGCTAAAGCGAGATCAAAAAACGCGGTGGGTGGATTTACCCGCCGCGTTTTACTATAGGAAGGCGTGTGACAGTCATGGGGCAGGATTGCCGGCTACTCTTCGGAGCCCTCCGAGAGCCAGAGTTGCCTGTTGTCTTGCCCGTGGCTTGTCCCATCCGGTAACCGGCCCGTACGGGGCCGATCGGGATACATGGACCACATCGAAGACGCCTTTGACGGGTGTGGTCAATACGCTACTGCAAGGAATCATGATGTTTGATACTCATCGTGTAGAAGTTGAGTGGGGCGGACGTCCGCTGACACTCGAGACGGGCCGAATTGCTCGTCAGGCCGATGGCGCTGTTCTGGCGACATATGGCGAAACCAAGGTTCTGGCGACCGTTGTGTCCGCCAAGTCCCCGAAGCCGGGGCAGGATTTCTTTCCGCTGACCGTGAACTACCATGGAAAAGGCATATGCTGCCGGTAAAATCCCTGACGGTTTCTTCAAGCGTGAAGGTCGTCCGAGCGAGCATGAAACGCTGACATCGCGTCTGATCGACCGTCCGATCCGCCCGCTGTTCGCAGATGGCTACAAGAATGACACTCAGGTCGTCATTACAGTGCTGTCCCACGACATGGAAAACGCTCCGGACATTCTGGCGATGGTTGCCTCTTCCGCAGCGCTGACCCTGTCGGGCGTGCCCTTCATGGGCCCGATCGGTGGCGCGCGCGTTGGCCTTATCAACGGCGAATTCGTTCTGAACCCGCTCGTCGACGATATGACCGAGTCCGCACTGGACCTCATCGTCGCTGGAACGAACGACGCTGTTCTGATGGTTGAATCCGAAGCCAAAGAACTCGACGAAGACACCATGCTCGGCGCTGTGATGTTCGGTCATCGTGGCTTCCAACCGGTAATTGACGCGATCATCAAGCTGGCTGAAACAGCTGCCAAGGAACCCCGCGAACTCAACATCCCTGATCATTCCGCCCTCAAGGCGCAGATCAAGGACATGGTTCAGGCGGACCTCAAGGCTGCTTACGCCATCACCAGCAAGACCGAGCGCAAGAACGCTGTTGACGCTGCCAAGGCCAAGGTTGTTGAAGCCCTGATCACAAATGCAACCGATGCAGACGCTGCACCGGAAGCAACGGTTCTCGGCGACCAGTTCAAGAAGCTGGAAGCGGACATCGTTCGCGGCGGCATTCTTGACACAGGCTCGCGCATCGATGGCCGCGATCTGCAGACCGTTCGCCCGATCTCTTCGGAAGTCGGCATTCTGTCGCGCGCTCATGGTTCGGCTCTGTTTACCCGCGGCGAAACCCAGGCGCTGGTCGTTTCCACGCTGGGCACAGGCGAAGACGAGCAGTTCGTGGATGCACTGGAAGGCACCTACAAGGCGCATTTCATGCTGCACTACAACTTCCCGCCATACTCGGTCGGCGAAACGGGTCGCATGGGTTCGCCCGGGCGTCGTGAAATCGGTCATGGCAAGCTGGCATGGCGCGCTATCAACCCGATGCTGCCGGCGCACCACGAGTTCCCGTACACGTTGCGTGTTGTCTCTGAAGTGACTGAATCCAACGGTTCGTCCTCCATGGCAACCGTTTGCGGCACCTCGCTGGCTCTGATGGACGCAGGCGTTCCGCTGAAGGCTCCGGTTGCCGGTATCGCCATGGGTCTGATCAAGGAAGGCGATCGCTTCGCAGTCCTGTCCGACATCCTGGGCGACGAAGATCACCTTGGCGATATGGACTTCAAGGTTGCTGGTTCTGAAAATGGCATCACGTCGTTGCAGATGGACATCAAGATCGACGGTATCACCGAAGAGATCATGAAGGTCGCTCTCGCACAGGCTAAGGATGGTCGCGTTCACATCCTCGGCGAAATGTCCAACGCCCTGACAGAAGCCCGCTCTGAACTTGGCGAACATGCTCCGCGCATTGAGGTCATGCAGATTCCGGTCGACAAGATCCGTGAAGTCATCGGTTCCGGCGGCAAGGTCATCCGTGAAATCGTCGAGAAGACCGGCGCAAAGGTCAATATCGAAGACGACGGCACGGTCAAGATCGCTTCGTCCGAAGGTAAGGCCATCAAGGCTGCCATCAACTGGATCAACTCCATTGCGGCTGAGCCGGAAGTTGGCGTGATCTACGAAGGCACTGTCGTGAAGTGCGTTGACTTCGGCGCCTTTGTGAACTTCTTCGGTGCCAAGGACGGTCTGGTCCACATCTCGCAGCTTGCCCCGCGCAAGGTTGCGAAGGTGACCGACGTTATCAAGGAAGGCGACAAGGTCTTCGTCAAGCTCATGGGCTTCGACGAGCGCGGCAAGGTTCGCCTGTCGATGAAGGTCGTCGATCAGGAAACTGGCAAGGAAATCGAAAAAGAAGCTGAATAAGCGACTTGATTTTCGAGACTGATGCAAAGGGGCGGAAGGACAACTTCCGCCCCTTTTTGTCTTTGCAGACAAGCAATTCCACTTATCTGACTGTTGCGAGCCCCTCTCAAACTGCTATATCCGTGCTGAACGGGATTAAAGGAAGCGCAATGTCCAGGATTCGTTTGATCGTTGTAGGCGCCGGTGGCCGCATGGGGCGCGCCTTGGTCCGTCAAGTGTCGGAAACACCGCAGGCCGAGCTTGTGGCTGCTGTCGAGCGCGACGGCTCCGAGCATCTGGGTAAGGATGCTGGTGAGTTGGCAGGACTTGGAACACTTGGCATTGCCATCACCGACGACGTCCATGCAGCCTTTGCCAAGGGCGACGGCGTTCTCGACTTCACCGCTCCGGCAGCCAGTCTGGCATTTGCAAAAGCGGCTGCACAGCACCACATCATGCACATCATCGGCACAACGGGCTGGACAGCCAGCGAAGAAGCCGATCTTGCAAAGTCTGCCGAGGCCGCACGGATCGTCAAATCGGGTAATATGAGCCTTGGCGTCAATCTTCTGGCGGCGCTGGTCAAGAAGGCTGCCGCTGCCCTCGACCCCGAATACGACATCGAGGTTCTTGAAATGCATCACCGCAACAAGGTCGATGCGCCCTCCGGCACGGCACTTCTTCTGGGCGAAGCAGCTGCGGAAGGCCGCGCGATTGATCTTGCCGAAAATTCGGTGCGAGCACGCGATGGCATCACCGGCGCCCGCAAGGAGGGCGACATTGGCTTTGCCACTCTGCGCGGCGGATCGGTGATCGGCCAACACGCCGTGATCTTTGCAGGCGATGGAGAACGCATTGAGTTGAGCCACTACGCAGAAGATCGAAAGCTTTTTGCCAAGGGGGCCGTCAAGGCGGCGCTCTGGGCGTTTGACAAGGACCCCGGTCTCTATTCCATGACCGATGTCCTCGGCCTGAACTGACACTTGTGAAACAACGTTTTAGGAGAACGACCATGGAACACCTTCTGGTGCTCGTCCGCCACGGTCAAAGTGAGTGGAACCTCAAGAACCTCTTCACTGGCTGGAAGAATCCGGACCTGACCGAACTTGGCGTTTCGGAAGCCAAGAAGGCTGGCAAGGAGCTTCACGAAATGAAGCTCGAGTTCGATCAGGCTTTCACATCGGATCTCGCCCGTGCCCAGAACACGCTGAAGCTGATCCTGGCGGAGCTCGGTCAGGAAGATTTGCCGACAACGCAGAATCAAGCGCTGAACGAGCGTGACTACGGCGACATCACCGGCATGAACAAGGATGAAGCCCGCGAGAAATTCGGCGAAGAACAG
Source organism: Roseibium sp. 10G30-5 (assembly GCF_055809635.1). Lineage (NCBI taxonomy): Bacteria > Pseudomonadati > Pseudomonadota > Alphaproteobacteria > Hyphomicrobiales > Stappiaceae > Roseibium > Roseibium sp. 10G30-5. Next base: position 2,417,958 of record NZ_CM147918.1, on the reverse strand, counting down.
GTTCATATCTGGCGCCGCTCTTACGACGTTCCCCTCCAGGTGGCGAAAGCCTGAAGATGACTGCCGAGCGCGTTCTGCCGTACTACCATGCAGAGATCCTGCCGCAGGTTCTTTCTGGCAAGCGCATTCTGGTTGCAGCACACGGTAACTCTCTGCGTGCGCTGATCATGGAACTGGAAAACCTGACACCGGACGAGATCCTGAAGCGTGAACTCGGCACCGGCGTGCCTATCGTCTACCGCCTGTCGGAAGACGGCAAGGTTCTCAGCGTTGAAGACCTGACTGGCTGACGGCAGCAGCCCGTCAACCTGCGCGATATCAGTACTAAAAAGGCGGCCAATGGCCGCCTTTGTTGTTTCATGAGCCCGGGCAATCCGGGTTAACTGGCCAGTTGAAGTTGTGCCAAAACATCCTTGAGAGACTTTTCCGGGCGCGCGCCAACGTGCGAGATCACTTCCGCGGCACACGCACAGCCAAGTTGCAGGGCCGAAGCCAGATCCATTTCACGCGCAAGCGCAAACAGAAAGCCCGACGCGAACAAATCCCCGGCGCCGGTCAGATCGACAATGTCGTCAACTGCTTCGGCGGGAACTTCCACAGTGCGATCACCGTCAATAGCCATGGCACCCTTGGCCCCAAGGGTCAGCGCCGTCAACGCGTTGGTCTTGCTGATGGCATCAATCGCCGTGTCCAGATCGGCTGTCTCATACAGCGCCTTCAACTCATGTTCGTTGGCAAACACGATATCAACGGTGCCATCTTCGATCATCTTCAGGAACTCGCTGCGATAGCGTTCAACGCAGAAGGAATCCGACAAAGTGATCGCAACTTTGCGGTCGTTTTCATGAGCGATGCGAGCGGCCTCCAGAAAGGCCGTCTTTGCGGCTTCTGGATCCCACAGATAGCCTTCCATATAGACGAAGGCAGAGGCGGCGACGATGTTGGCATCCACATCCTGCGGTCCCAACCGGGTGCAAGCACCCAAATAGGTATTCATCGTACGCTCGCCATCCGGCGTGATCAGCACCATGCAACGCGCCGTCGGTTCCTGATCGCTCAAAGGCTGCGTCTCGAAATGCACACCGATGCTGCGCATGTCATGCTGGAAGCTGGCGCCCAATTCATCGTCTGCCACCTTGCCGAAATAGGCAGGCTTGCCGCCAAGCGACGCAAGACCAGCAGCCGTATTGCCCGCGCTGCCGCCGGAGAGGCGAACGGTGGAGCCCATGTGATCATACAGGCGAACGGCTTCTTCCGTGTCGATCAGGCGCATGGAGGCTTTCACAAGTGCCTCACGCACAAGAAAATCTTCTTCGACATGAGCGAACACATCGCAAATGGCGTTGCCGATGCACAGGGCATCAAAACGGGTGTCTGTCATCAAGTCTCTCTGGTTTAACGGAATGGAATGTCAGCGGAGCCAAGCGGGCAGTGTCGTGTCAGGACAGAACCGGCGTCGGGCGCAGGGCGCGATTGGCCTCCGGCTCGCGGATCTTTTCACGGAAAGGGCTGGCGCAATACACACCGAGCGTCTTGTACTCGGCACAGTAAAACCGCAGCTCTTCAAGGGCTAGCGCCACCGATGGGTCTTCCGGATGACCTTCGATGTCGGCATAGAACATGGAGGCGAAAAACTGGCCTTCAAGCTGATAGGATTCCAGCTTCGTCATGTTGACGCCGTTGGTGGCAAAACCGCCCAGTGCCTTGTAAAGCGCGGCCGGAACGTTGCGCACCCGGTAGACACAGGTGGTGATGATCGGTGAACCGGCGTTCGGTGCGATCATTTCCTCGCGCGACAGCACGACGAATCGGGTCGTGTTGTGGGCAGCATCCTCGACGTCGCGGCGCAGAATATCCAGACCGTAGATGTCTGCGGCCATTTCCGGAGCAAGGGCAGCCACCGTCGGATCGCCCCTTTCCGCGATCTGACGGGCAGATCCCGCGGTATCCGCGCCCACCACTGCTGTCAGCCCCAACTCGCGGATGATCTTGCGGCACTGACCGAGCGCATGAACATGGCTTTGGACCACCTTCAGGTCCTCGATTTTCGCACCTTTGGGAGCCATCAACTGAAAGCGGATCGGCAGGAAATATTCGCCGATGATGTGCAGACTGGACTGCGGCAACAGATGGTGAATATCCGCGACGCGGCCGGCCAGAGAATTCTCGATCGGGATCATTGCCAGATCCGCCCTGGCCTCATCCATCGCATGAAAGCAATCTTCAAAGGTGGCACAGGGAACCGCTTCATAGTCCGGATAAGCGTCCCGACAAGCCATATGCGAATTCGCACCAAACTCACCCTGGAATACAATTTTTTTCAGTTCGGGCATTTTCTTCCCTTTGTTGCGGCAGCTTTCACGCCGATGTCACAGCAAATTGTTCATTGCATTTGTCAAGCATATGCGGCGCGGGCGCGCTCCAGATCACCGGGGGTATTCACATCCATCGGCGCGCTGTGAATGATCGATACATCAATACGCATCCCCGCCTCAAGAGCGCGCAGTTGTTCTAGCTTTTCGCGCTGCTCCAACACTGACGGTGCAAGCGAAACGAACTGCTTCAGGCTCTGACGGCGGTAAGCATAGACCCCGACGTGCTGGAACAGCGGCCCCGGGCCGGTCGGCGCGGTGGCGCGGGTGAAATAAAGCGCCCGGTGGATGCTCTCGCTCAATGGTGTGGTCACGGCCTTCACGAAGGTTGGATCATCGCGGAATTGCGGATCGGTGATTTCCGTCATGATGGTGCCAATGTCTGTGCTCCCGTTCGACAAGGGTTCCAGCGCAGCCAGCACGGCAGCAGGTTCAATCAAGGGTACATCCCCTTGAAGGTTAAGCACAATATCGAATGTCTCGTCAGGATCGACCAAACAGGCAGCCTCATAGATACGGTCAGACCCGGAGGCATGATCAGGCCGCGTCAGGATGGCCTCGCCGCCATGCTGACGCACGGCCTCAGCCACTTTTTCATCATCACATGCCACCACAGTGCGTCCATCGATACCAGCCTTTTCAGCCTGCTCCAGCACGCGCACGATCATCGGCTTGCCGCAAATATCGGCCAGCGGTTTGTTCGGCAAACGGCTCGCAGCAAGACGAGATGGTATAATTGTCAGGATTGACGGCATCCGGGTTCACCTATTCTACAAAAGGGGTCTTTCACCACGTGGCTATATTACGGCTGTCCTTTTATACCTATGGACAGAGAGGTCAAAAAATTTGTACCGTCGACGTCATGCGGGAAGTTAATGAGCTCGGGGTTCGTTTTGAACTCCAGGGAGGGGCTCGAGCATAAATTAACTTTGGGGCTTAACCGACATGGATTCCTTTACACTGACCAAGGTCTCGACCGCGGTCCTGCTGGTTTTGATATTGACCATGGGACTGGGCATCGTGTCGGACGTGATTTTTCATCCAGCGACACCGGATAAACCGGGCTACGAAATCGCGGTGATCGAACATGGCGGAGAAGACGGCAGCGACGCTGCCAGCGCCGCTCCGCAGGTTGAACCTATCGCCGTGCGCCTTAGCCTCGGCAAGTGCTGAGAACGGTGCAAAGATTGCCCGCAAATGCATGGCTTGCCATACGGTCACCAAAGACGGTGGCAATAAGGTTGGACCGCATCTTTGGGATGTTGTGAACCGCCATCCAGCCAGTGTACCGGACTTTGGTTATTCCGCCGGCATGAAGAAATTCGGTGAAACCCATGATCATTGGACCTACGCACTGCTGGACGAATTCGTCACCAAGCCGCGCAATGAGGTCAAGGGTACCACGATGGGCTTTGCAGGCTTGAAAAAGCCGGATGACAGGGCCGATCTGATCGCTTTCCTGCGCACGCTTTCTGACACACCGGAAGCCCTGCCCGACCCGAAAGCTGCCAAAGAACCTGTCGCTTCGACCGGGGACGGTGCCAGCGAATAACATCAGGGGCATCAAGCCCTTTGCTCACGCATCCCTCAGGAGGTGTGGTGGGGACTGTGTATGAATTTCAAAAAAACTGTATTTTGGAATCAAATTTTACCATTGATCCCTTGAACGGGTGACGTTGCCTTACTTTCTCCCCTAGTATCAATCATCAAGAGGTGTTGCAGGCCCTCATCGGCCACCATCTGTTCAGGATCATCTAGTCTGGAGGCCGGAATGAAGCATGTCCCATTGCACAAACAGGTAATGAGACAAATCCTCTGCGGTGTCATGATCGCAGGCAGCTTCCAGGTTGCGCAGGCCCAGACACCATCACCGGTGTCACAAGCCCCCAGCGCACAAGACAGCAGCTCATCGGCGGCCCCGACGGTCACCCCTCCGGTACTGGCGCTATGCCACCACGCTTTCCGGCAAACCAAAATACACTGCTGATGCCAAGCATTTTGACTACGTCAATCCGGACGCACCCAAAGGCGGTCTGGTGCGCATGGCAGTCAGTGGTGGATTTGACACATTCAATCCCATTCTGCCCAAGGGAAATCCCGCGCCCGGCATCAATCTGGTCTATGAGCCGCTGATGGAGCCGTCGCTGGACGAAGACAACACCAGCGCCATGTACGGGCTGATCGCGGATGCCATGCGTTACCCCGCAGATTACGCGTGGGTGGAGTATCGCATAAACCCGAAGGCGCGCTGGCAGGATGGCAAACCCATCACGCCAGAGGATGTCGTCTGGTCGTTCAAGCAGGAAACCGAGCTCAGTCCGCAGTACAAGTTTTACTATCACAACGTGAAGACGGCAAAGGTTGAACCCGGCGGCATTGTCCGTTTCACCTTTGACGCACCGGGCAACCGTGAACTTCCCCATATTCTCGGACAGTTGATGGTGTTGCCGAAACACTGGTTTGAAGGCACGGACGCCAACGGCCAAAAGCGCAGCATTGCAAGTGGCCTACGTGAAGCGCCGATGGGATCCGGTCCGTACAAGGTGACGAAATTCAGCTTTGATCGTCGCGTGGTCTACACGCGCGACCCGACCTATTGGGGCAAGGACCTGCCGGTGCGTGTCGGCACCTATAATTTTGAAACCATCCGCTATGATTCCTATCGGGATGGCACTGTCGAGTTTCAGGCGTTCAAGGGCGACCAGTACGACTGGCGGATGGAGAATTCGGCCAAGAACTGGGCCACCGGCTACAAATTTCCGGCAGAGCAGAATGGCTAAGGTCATCACGCAGGTGTTCCCGAACCACAGCATGGGCGTCATGCAGGCGTTTGTGCCCAACCTCCGCCGTAAGAAGTTTCAGGATGAACGTGTGCGCCAAGCGCTCAACCTGGCCTTTGATTTCGAAACGCTGAACCGCACCGTTTTCTTTGGCCAGTACAAGCGCGTAAACTCCTATTTCGCCGGCACCGAACTGGCTCACCCGGAGGGCTTGCCAAAGGGCAAGGAGCTGGAAATCCTCAACTCGATCAAGGACAAGATCCCGGCCAGCGTCTTCACCACACCCTACACAAATCCCATGGCAGGCTCGCCGCAAGAATTGCGTAAGAACCTGCGCAAGGCACTGCAATTGCTCAAGCAAGCTGGCTATGAGCTGAAGGGTCGTCAGTTGGTCAACACAAAGACAGGCGAGCCTTTTGTCATCAACTTCATTGCCCAGGATCCAAGCGCCGAACGTTATGTGCTGCCTTATGCGGATGATCTGAAGCTCATTGGTATCAAGCTCACCATGCGCGTGCTTGATACCCCACAGTACATCAACCGCATCCGGTCCCGCGATTTCGACATGGCGACCTTGCTGTGGGCCGAAAGCCTGTCGCCGGGCAACGAACAGCGCAGCTTCTGGGGGTCTTCCTCTGCCAACGACCCAAACTCGCGCAATTATGCCGGTATTCAGGATCCCGGCGTCGATGCGTTGATCGACAAGGTGGTCTATGCCACGGACCGCGACACGCTGGTGGCAGCCACACACGCGCTGGACCGTGTGCTTCTGGCGCATGACTACGTCATTCCTCAGTGGTATCTGGATGCCTATCGCACCGCCCGCTGGAATCGCTTCTCACATCCCAAAAACATGCCGGAATACACGCCCGGCTTTCCGCAGATCTGGTGGTATGACAAGGCCAAGGCCGAAACGACGGGGGTTGCCCACTGATGTCACACCCTGACCATACTCGCCGCCGGTTCTTGCAGGCAACGGGACTGGCCGGACTGGCAAGTGCCTTTCCCGGTGTGGTGTCCGGATTTGATAGCAAGGCCACGGCTGCGACGACAACGCAAACGGCAGCGCAGGCCGCACCGCCTGTCGCACGCCACGGACTATCCGTTTTCGGAGACCTCAAATATTCGGCCGACTTTGCGCACTTTGACTACGTCAATCCGCAAGCGCCCAAGGCCGGTCAGTTCACCTTCACGGTACCAAGCTGGGCTTATAATCAGAGCCCGCAGACCTTCAACACCTTCAACTCCTTCATCTTGAAGGGTGACGCACCGCCGCGCATGGAGCTGTGTTTTGACAGTCTGATGGTCCGGGCGTTGGACGAGCCGGATGCTGTCTACGGTCTTGTCGCCAGTGCTGTCGACATCTCGCCGGATGGCAACACCTATGTCTTCACAATGCGCCCGGAAGCGCATTTTCACGACGGCTCGAAACTCATGGCCGAGGACGCAGCATTCTCCATGCTGACCCTGAAGAAGGACGGCCATCCGGTCATTGCGCAATATCTGCATGAACTGGAGACCGCCGAAGTCGTGGATGATTACAAGGTCGCGCTGCATTTTTCCGGCAAGCAGACACGGCAGGTTCCTCTGCTGGTGGCGCAACTGCCGATCTTTTCCAAGCGCTATTATTCGTCCTACGACTTCAATCAATCGACCCTGACCCCGCCCCTGTCATCCGGAGCCTACAAGGTCGGCGATCACGCTGTCGGGCGCTATGTCACCTATGAGCGCGTCGAGGATTATTGGGGCAAGGATCTGCCGGTCATGAAAGGCCAAGGCAAACTTCGATCACATCCGCATCGACTTCTTTCGCGAGCATCAGGTGGCCTTTGAAGCCTTCAAGAAGGGGGACATCACCTACAGGGAGGAATTCAGCTCGAAGATCTGGACGACGGATTACGACTTCCCTGCTTTGGCAGAGCACAAGGTTGTGCGAATGCAGTTGCCGGACAAACGGGCGTCCGGCGCGCAAGGCTGGTATTTCAACACCCGCAGAGCCAAGTTTTCCGACCCGCTGGTGCGCGAAGCTATCGGCTATGCCTTTGATTTCCAGTGGTCGAACAAGGCACTGTTCTTCGATCTATACAAGCGCACCACATCTTATTTCGAAAACACCGACATGATGGCCAAGGGCAAACCCTCCAAGGCCGAACTGGCATTGCTGGAGCCTTTCAGGGGCAAAGTGCCAGATGCGGTCTTCGGCGAAGCAGTCATGCCGCCGGTCTCTGATGGCTCGGGCTTTGACCGGACCCTTCTGCGCAAAGCCTCAGAGCTTTTGAAAAAGCTGGCTGCCAACGCCAGGGATCAGAGCTACTGACCCCTGCCGGAGATCCATTCACCATCGAATTCCTGAGCAACACGCCTGCCTTTGAGCGCATCATCCAGCCGTTTGCCAACAATCTGAAACGACTCGGTATCGAGGCAACTTATCGTCTCGTTGATCCTTCGCAATATCAGTCTCGTCTGGAAGAGTTTGATTTCGACATCATCAGCACCCGCTACATGCAAGGGGCAACGCTGTCTGATACTCTGTACCAGACATGGGGCACACAAGCCGCCCAAACCAAGGGCAGCCGCAACTACGCCGGGATCAAGGACCCGGTCGTAGACAGCCTGATTTCCGCGGCCTTGACGGCAGACACCCGAGACAAGATGACAGTGGCTGCAAGGGCGCTGGATCGCGTGCTGCGCGCTGGCCATTACTGGGTGCCCGAATGGCATAAGGCCATCCACACCATTGCCATGTGGGATATGTTCGGCTACCCCGACAGCCCACCTGAATACGACAGCTTTCCCGTTGAAAGCCTGTGGTGGTTCGACCAGGCAAAAGCGAAAAAAATCGGCAAGGCCTGACCCGTAAAGCAAGAGAGGCTATGACCCCGAAATGGGTGCCTATATCCTGAGACGTCTATTGCTGATGATCCCGACCCTGATCGGCATCATGGCGATCAACTTCATCATTATCCAGTTTGCACCCGGTGGTCCTGTCGAACGTGTGATTGCGCAGCTCTCCGGCACGGATGTGTCGGCAACCTCGCGTATCGGTGGTGGCGGCGGCGGCGACATGCAAGGGCTGGGACAGGATATGTCTGCTCAGTCGGCGGGCGGTGGCACCAGTTCCAAATATCGCGGCGCACAGGGGCTTGATCCAGAGTTCATCAAGAAACTGGAGAAGCAATTCGGCTTCGACAAGCCTCCGCTGACGCGCTTTTGGGACATGGTGGTCAATTACGCCAGTTTCGATTTTGGCAAAAGCTATTTCCGCGACATCAGCGTCATTGATCTGATCAAGGAAAAGCTGCCTGTTTCGATCTCGCTCGGCATCTGGATGACGCTGATTTCTTACGCGGTGTCGATCCCGCTTGGCATTCGCAAGGCGGTGAAAGACGGCAGCCGGTTTGATGTCTGGACCTCCACCGTCATCGTTGTTGCCTATGCCATTCCAAGCTTTCTGTTTGCCATCCTGCTGATCGTGCTGTTCGCCGGTGGGTCGTTCTTCGACATCTTCCCCTTGCGCGGACTTGTTTCGGAAAATTGGCAAGCCCTGTCTTGGCCAATGCGCATTGCCGATTACTTTTGGCACCTTGCACTGCCGCTGACAGCGCTGGTCCTCTCGGCCTTCGCCACAACAACCCTGCTAACCAAGAACTCGTTCCTCGACGAAATCCGCAAGCAATATGTCACGACGGCACGGGCCAAGGGCTTGAGCGAACGCAAGATCCTCTACGGGCATGTGTTCCGCAACGCCATGCTGATCGTCATCGCAGGCTTTCCCGGCGCCTTCATCACATCGTTCTTCACCGGGTCTCTGCTGATTGAGACGATCTTTTCTCTGGATGGCCTCGGCCTGCTCAGCTTCGAATCTATTGTGAACCGTGATTATCCCGTCGTCTTTGCAACGCTCTATATCTTTTCCCTGATGGGTCTGATCGTGAACCTTGTCTCAGATCTCACCTACACGTGGATTGATCCGCGCATTGACTTTGAATCGCGGGAGGTCTGAGCATGTCAGAATATACCGAGCAGACCGTTCCCGGTGCCGAGATCAGCGAAGCCGGCCGCCGCTTTGCCTTGTCGCCGATCAACAAGCGTCGCTGGGCCAATTTCAAGGCCAACCGGCGCGGTTACTGGTCCTTCTGGATCTTCATGATCCTGTTCATCGTCACTCTGGGGGCGGAGCTATGGGTCAATGACAAGCCGCTCCTCGTTTATTACAAGGGCGAAGTGCTCAGTCCGGTGCTGGTCGATTACCCGGAAGAGAAATTCGGCGGTTTCCTGGCGATCACCGACTACCGTGATCCTTTCATTCAGACGGAAATCCAGTCGCACGGCTGGATGCTCTGGCCGCTGGTTCGCTATTCCTACGGCACCGTCAACAATGCCATCCCGGTGCCTGCCCCTGCGCCGCCCTCCTGGATGCTGGACAAGCAGACCCGCTGCTCGCATTACGACAAGGGCGTTGACGATCCCAATTGCACCATGGGCAACTGGAACTGGCTGGGCACCGACGATCAGGGCCGCGACGTGTTGGCCCGGCTTGTCTATGGCTTCCGCCTGTCGGTGCTCTTCGGACTCATCCTGACGGTTGCGTCTTCGGTCATCGGCGTCGCGGCCGGAGCTGTCCAGGGCTTCTACGGCGGCTGGATTGATCTGCTGTTTCAGCGCTTTATCGAAGTCTGGACGTCCATCCCGACGCTCTACCTCATTCTGATTGTGTCCTCTGTTCTGGTGCCCGGTTTCTGGACGCTGTTCACCATTTTGCTTGCCTTCTCCTGGGTGGCGCTTGTGGGCGTGGTGCGCGCGGAATTCCTGCGCGCCCGAAACTTCGAATATATTTCCGCCGCACGTGCGCTTGGCGTTTCCAACAAGGTAATCATGTGGCGACACATGCTGCCGAACGCCATGGTGGCAACACTTACCTTCATGCCTTTCATCCTCAACGGATCAATCTCGACGCTGACGGCGCTGGACTTCCTCGGCTTCGGTCTGCCTCCCGGCTCGCCCTCCCTTGGCGAGTTGCTGGCCCAGGGCAAGAACAACCTGCAAGCCCCATGGCTGGGCATCACCGGCTTCTTCGCGATCTCGATCATGCTCAGTCTGCTGATTTTCATCGGCGAGGCGGTGCGTGATGCATTCGATCCCCGCAAGAACTTTCAGTAGGAGAAGAGTCCATGACCGATGCGCCCCTTCTATCCGTCAAGGATCTCTCCGTGGCCTTTGGCAAGGCGGAAAACCCGGACATGCTTGCCGTCAATCACGTATCCTTCGACATTGCCCGAGGCGAAACACTGGCTCTGGTGGGAGAAAGCGGCTCCGGCAAATCCGTTTCCGCCCAATCGATCCTGAAACTGCTGCCCTATCCAATGGCCTCTCACCCCAGCGGTGAAATCCTGTTTGACGGGCAAGATCTGTTTGATGCCGACGAAAAGGCCATCCGTAAGGTACGCGGCAATCGCATCTCGATGATCTTTCAGGAGCCGATGACCTCGCTCAATCCACTGCATACGGTGGAGCGGCAAATCGCCGAAGTGCTGAAACTGCACCGAGGCATGCGCCCCAATCAGGCCCGTGCAAGGGTTCTGGAATTGTTGACCAAGGTGGGCATCCCGGATCCGGAAACCCGCATGGCGTCCTATCCACATCAGATGTCTGGCGGCCAGAGACAGCGCGTCATGATTGCCATGGCACTGGCGAACGAACCTGACCTGTTGATCGCGGACGAACCCACAACCGCCCTTGATGTCACCGTGCAGGCCCAGATCCTCAAACTGTTGAAGGACCTTCAAGCCGAGCAGGGTATGGCAATGCTGTTTATCACCCACGATCTTGGCATTGTGCGCAAGTTTGCCGACCGCGTCTGCGTCATGACCAAAGGCGAGATCGTGGAACGCGGCAACGTCCGCGAGATCTTTGATGCGCCAAAGCATCCCTATACCCAGCACCTGCTGTCGGCACAGCCAAAGGGCGAGCCACCACGCACGGACGACAGCCGCCCGATCGTTCTTAAGACAGATAACCTCAAGGTCTGGTTTCCGATCAAGAAAGGCTTCTTTCGCAAGACGGTCGGTCACGTCAAGGCGGTCGACGGCATCGACATTGCAGTTCGGCAAGGACAAACTCTTGGCATTGTTGGAGAAAGTGGGTCAGGCAAAACCACATTAGGCTTGGCGATTTTGCGAATGATTTCGTCCGAAGGCCGGATCCAGTTCGGCGATCATGCCTTGCAAGGTCGCTCGTGGAAGGACATGCGGCCCTTGCGCCGCGACATGCAGATCGTCTTTCAGGATCCCTTCGGCGCTCTGTCACCGCGCATGTCGGTGTCTGATGTGGTGGGCGAAGGGTTGCAGGTGCACTTTCCCAAGCTGTCATCCAGGGAACGCGACCACAAAGTTGCAGCGGCACTGGAAGAAGTGGGGCTCGATGCTGCCACGCGCTTTCGCTATCCGCATGAATTTTCCGGTGGCCAGCGTCAGCGTATCTCGATTGCCCGCGCTATGGTGCTTGAACCAAAGTTCGTCATGCTGGACGAGCCAACGTCCGCGCTGGATATGAGTGTGCAGGCGCAGGTTGTCGATCTTCTGCGAGACCTTCAGAAGCGCCATGGTTTGGCGTATCTGTTCATCTCACACGACCTGAAAGTGGTGCGCGCGCTCGCCAATGACGTGGTGGTGATGAAAAACGGCAAGGTGGTCGAAGCAGGACCTTCGGACGAAATCTTTGACCGTCCGCAGACCGACTACACCAAGGCGCTAATGGCCGCTGCCCTGCATCTTGAAGCAACTTCAACCGAAGATGACACCGTGGTGAGCCAATAAGCAACAGCACGATATGGCTGAAGGATGATGCTGCATGTCGCCTACACGCGCCACGGCTTGTCAGCGGGCATGCCGTACCCCACGCAGGCCTTTAGTCAATCCAGCAAGTCGCGGCGTGACCGGCTTTTTGCTGTGCCGTGCCAATGGACCGGCGCGTCTTGAAGCCGATCAATCCATCGGCGCCACCAACGTCATAACCCTGCTTTTGCAGTTTGAGCTGCAACGCGCGCACGGCGCCACGAGTTTCAGGCTTTACCGATTTCCAATCCCCGGCGAAGCCAACATTATGGCTGTAACGATCGGCCAGATGACCGATAAACAGCGCATAGGTATCACTCTCGTTGTACTCTTTCAGCACATAGAAATTGCGCGTTGCCAAAAAGGCTGGGCCATATCGACCAGCCGGCATCAGCAAGCTGGCGTCTTCGCCAAGCTGGTGACTTGAAAAATGGCGCCCCTTCACCCGCGTGATGCCCATCGCCTGCCATTTTGAAATCGGCATACGATGATCCGGGCCTTCGCCCGCGCAGGACACAGAGGCCGGAACGCGCACTTCATAGCCCCAGTCGCTGCCGCGCTGCCAGCCGTGCTCTGCCAGAAAATGGGCAATAGACGCCATGATGTCTGGCGCAGAGGTCCAGATGTCTCGGTGACCATCTCCGTCAAAATCGACGGCATACCTGTCAAAACTACTCGGCAAAAATTGCGGTTGTCCCATAGCACCACCCCAGGAGCTTTTCATATCGGCGCGTTTTACATCGCCATTCTGAAGGATTTTGAGAGCATCAATCAGCTCGTTTTCAAAGACCTTCGGACGCTGCCCCATGAAGGCGCGGGTCGCCAGCACCTGAATCGCATCATATGGAATACTGGCTCGACCATAAGCGGATTCGCGCGCCCAGACCGCCAAAACAAAACGCCCCGGAACGCCGTATTTCTGCTCGATCTGGCGGAGCGTCATCGCATATTTGCGTTTCAGGGCAACGCCCGGCCCCACCAGCGCTTGAAACTGGCTGTCGCGGAAATACCGCTCTGGCTCCCGAAACTCGGCCTGATAATTGACTTTGGGTGGCTGTCCCTTGCCGCCCGGCCTGACAAGTCCGGGCAAGCGTGTATTCAAAGACAGGCCTTTCAGAACCTTGTCCAGCATCTGCGGCTGGACACCAGCCTTGAGAGCATCCGGTCGCACCGTTTTTTCGAGATAACGATGGAAGGCTGTGTCCAAAGCCGATGCCGACGCAGCCTGCACGGTCAACGTCGGAGATGAGACAACCAGCAGCGACAGCACTCCGGCTTTCCAGCAAAGCTTTCTCGTCGCTCGGCGCTCTCCGATTGCTCGTTCGTTCTTCATGATGCCCCCAACCGCATTTTTCATTGCCAAGTCAGTCCGTAGACAGGTCGAAGGTGCCTGCGGACCAACCGCGAATCAACCACGATGCAATGGAGATTGACTGCGGAATGTGGTCGCCCTGAGGGTGAGTACGATCAATCATCTGTTTGACTTCCTGCCGTGAGCACCACCGACAGGCTTCCATCTCAACCTCATCCATCGTGATCTCGCTTGATGTTGCCCGACCGATACACCCCAGCATGAGGTTGGCCGGGAACGGCCAAGGCTGGTTGCCCAGCACCTGAACCTCGCCAACCTCAATGCCGGCTTCTTCCATCGTCTCACGGCGCACCGCCTGTTCAATGGTTTCCCCCGGCTCCATAAAGCCCGCGAGCGTGGTGAAGACGCCTTCGGCACAGGCGCGGCGGACGGCCCAGCAGCAGACGATCGCCATCGGTAATCAGCATGATGACAACCGGATCGGTGCGCGGAAAATGCTGCGCTTCACATGACGGGCAGCCGCGGCGGTATCCCGCATCCTGCATCTTCGTCGGCTGGCCACATTGGGCACAAAAGAGATGCGTGCGGTGCCAATGCAGCATCGAACGCGCCTGCGCCAAAAGGCTGATTTCTTGTACCGAGAAGTTGTTCTGCCCGGCGAGCGGTCGCAAATCGAACGCCTCAACATCACTGCGCGCGTCCAACTCTTCGTCTTCCATGACAACGGAAGTGGCAAACAAAGGGCGCGTTGCGTTTTTGCCTTGGCCCAGAAAGACAAGGGCATCCAGATCAGCGCCCAGAGCTTCGGCCTGAGCCGGGGAAAAGCCAATGTCGGTCAAGTCCGGCCCTAACAGGAACCGACCAGACGTCTCCAGGATCACCCGCGCATCTGGCTGGCGCAAACGGTCCGCCATCCAGACACTGTCGGAGCGACGGTTGGCCTGCCGATCCAGGGTGTTATCGACAAAACTCATTGAGGCAGACACAATTTCCTCTCCCAAACTCATCATTTTTCCTTGTTTGCGACCCCATCGCCTCGGCGAGGGCTGCTTTGCTTTACGATTGAAGGGCTGCGCGGAGACGCGCAATCAGATCGTCGGCGGCATCGGGTGCGTAGGATTTGGGCGTCACTGCTCCCCAGACAGGCCCCGGCCAAGCAGCGTCCCTCTCAAACCGCGCTATCACATGAACGTGGAGCTGCCTGACCATGGTTGCCAAGGGCTCCGACGTTCAATTTATCGCAGCCCGTCAGATCCTTCAGAATTTGGCTGGTCTGACTGATTTCGGCCATCAGGCGCTGCCTGTCCGGCTCAGACAGATCGATGACTTCCTCAAGGTTGGGCAGTTGCGGCACCAGAAGAAGCCATGGGAATGTGCTGTCGCGCATCAGGCGCAGGCTGCACAAGGGAAGGTCGGAGACCGGTAGACTGTCGACCTCCAGACGTGAGTCCAGTTGAAATGTAGTCATGATTTTTCTCATCTTTCAGCTTTCTCGACTATGGCAAAGCCAGCACCAAGTTACCACTGCAAGACGCACCAATTCTCTGTCTGCCATCTTTCGCAAAGGGACAAGGCCAACGACTCCTGCACAAGTTGTCAGTCCTGCCGCAACCTCGCGGAAAGTTTTTCATCACCCCTCTTGCCAAAGATGGGGTGGTTGCTGATATAAGGCGCTCGGGAGGTTGGTGGTGGACGAACCACTCGCCAATCGGGTCAGGTCCGGAAGGAAGCAGCCCTAACGAGCTTCGGTACGGGTCATCGTGCCAGCCTCCCACCCTTTCTCTTGCCTCTTCGTACGCTTTGTCCGGCAGCCGCATCCTGGCAGCTCCCTGAAGGACGCATGCCTTGTCCAAACACGAAGAACTTTCACAAAAAACTGGTTTCAAGGCGGGACAGACCCCTACAAATAACGCTATGTTGCGCGCATGGATGACACTGGCTTTCCGCAAGCGGACGCAGGCGCCGTAACCGGCCCTAAAACCCCGCAAGACAATGCTTATCGGGTGCTTGCGCGCAAGTACCGGCCCCAGACCTTTGAAGATCTGGTGGGACAGGAGCCTATGGTCCAGACGCTGGAAAACGCGTTTGACACAGGCAGGATTGCACAAGCCTGGATGCTGACCGGGGTGCGCGGTGTCGGCAAAACGACAACCGCCCGCATTCTTGCGCGTGGTCTGAACTACGAAGTGCCGGGCGGAATAAATCAGCCAACCGTGCGCCTGGAACAGGAAGGCGTCCATTGTCGCGCCATCATGGAAGGCCGCCATGTCGATGTGATCGAGATGGATGCCGCCTCCCACACCGGCATCAGCGACATTCGCGAGATTACCGACGCCGCCCGCTATCGCCCTGCGACGGCACGCTATAAAGTCTACATCATCGATGAAGTGCACATGCTCTCCAATGCGGCCTTCAACGGTCTGTTGAAGACACTGGAAGAACCGCCGGAGCATGTGAAATTCATTTTTGCGACAACCGAGATCCGCAAGGTTCCGGTGACGGTTCTGTCACGTTGCCAGCGGTTTGACCTGCGTCGCATCGACCAGAGCAAGCTTGTGGGCCTTTTGCGCCGTATCTCCGATGCTGAGAACATCAACATCGCGGATGATGCCCTGTCACTGATCGCCCGCGCCGGAGAGGGCTCGGCGCGTGACTCCCTGTCGCTGCTTGATCAGGCCATGGCGCATGGCGACGGTGCGATTGAGGCAGACGATGTGCGCTCCATGCTCGGGCTGGCCGATCGCGCTCGTGTCATTGACCTGTTCAATCATCTGATGTCCGGCAATGTCGCCGACGCCATGAACGAACTCTCCGCGCAATATACGGTGGGGGCCGATCCGGCGGTCGTGCTGACGGATCTGGCCGACTTTACCCATTTGGTCACCCGCATGAAGGTTGTGCCGCAAGCTGGCGACGATGTCTCCGTGACCGAGACTGAGCGCTTGCGTGGGCGGGAGTTCGCCGAAAAGCTCTCCATGCGCATTCTGTCACGGACTTGGCAGATTTTGCTCAAGGGCATTCAGGAAGTGCAGACTGCGCCGAAACCACTGGCAGCGGCCGACATGGTTCTGGTACGCCTCGCCTATGCTGCCGACCTGCCCGACCCCGGCGAAGCGCTGATGATGTTGCGCAACGGCACTCTGCCGCAGGGGCCCACCTCTGGCGGTGCTCCGGCAGGCGGTGGTGCCGCAGGCCCATCCGGCGGCGGCATCTCTGGCGGCCCCTCGGGAGGCGGCACACGGAACGCACAGCAGGCCGCACAGGCCGTGGCACAGCAACCGACCGGCGCACCACAGCATATGGGACCAAATGCTGCGCCGAACGGGCAAGGCCCGACAACAGCGCAATCTACACATGGTGCAGCCAGCCAGATGGGTCAGTCGCGGCCTCTCGACAATGCTCCGCGCTTGCAATCCATTGCAGGCGGTGCAGCCGCGCAGCCGCAGCGACGTCCTGATCCCGGACAGCAAAAGCCCGCACAAGTGCCCATTGCCGGGCCGGTTCTCAAAACCCTGCGCGATTGTGCAGATCTCGCCTCGGAAAAGCGTGATGTGCCGATGAAAGTCGCCATCATGCGGCAGATGCGGCTGGTCAAATTTGAACCGGGCCGCATTGAAATTCAGCCAACTGAGGACGCAGGCCCCGACATCGCAGGCGAATTTGGCCGCAAGCTGACCGACTGGACCGGGACCCGCTGGATCGTCAGTGTCAGCCGCCATCCCGGCCGTCCAACCATCCACGAAGAAGAAGAAGCCAATCAGCAGCAGATCTTGTCGAATGCCAAGGCGCACCCAACGGTGGCGGCTCTTCTGAGCAAGTTTCCGGGCGCACGCGTGGTTGATGTGCGTGTTCACCGCGAGGATGATCTCGCCGACATGCCGTTGAATGATCCACTTCTTGAAGAAGCACTCGGCGACGATGACGACAGCGATCTCTGATACCCCGATGCGTTAGGCGACGACCTCCGCACGCTGAGCGCGCTCGGACGAAGATAACACCAAAGACAGCACATGGGATGGTGCGCTTGACGCACCCCTTCACCGCAGAAGCACACTGGAAAGGACCGGACATGGACTTCCTCAAAATGATGAAACAGGCCAAGCAAATGCAGGAAAAGATGGGCGGCCTGCAGGAAAGCCTCGCTGAAATCGAGGTTGAAGGCTCTTCGGGGGGCGGCATGGTCACCGTGGTCCTCGGCGGCAAGGGTGATATGCGCGGCCTGAAAATAGACCCGTCCATTTTCAGCGAGAATGATGTCGAGATTCTAGAAGACCTGATTGTCGCCGCACACGCGGAAGCCAAGGTGAAGGCGGAAGCAATGATGCAGGAAAAGACCCAGGAGCTGATGGGTGAAATGGGCCTGCCAGCCGGCATGAAGTTGCCGTTCTGAGCCGGACATCTGCGAAATCGGATCTGGCGCAGCAGCGCGGCGGGTCCCCGTTGTCCTTCCGCATTCTGTCACGACAGGTCTGAGACCCGATGGCTAAAACACCCGTTGCCGGTCCTGAAATTGAACGGCTGATCCAGTTGTTGGCCCGATTGCCGGGTCTCGGCCCCAGATCGGCCCGCCGCGCCGCCCTTCAACTGATCAAGAAGAAGGAACAGCTTCTGGTGCCGCTGGCCGAGGCCATGAGTGTTGCGGTCGAGAGCATCGGTGTCTGTTCCGTTTGCGGAACCGTCGACACAATGGATCCTTGCTCCATATGCTCCGATCCCAAGCGGGACGAAAGCGTGCTGGTCGTGGTTGAGGATGTCGGCGATCTCTGGGCGCTGGAGCGCGCCGCAGCGCTCAATGCACGCTATCATGTTCTTGGTGGCACGCTGTCGCCGCTGGATGGCATTGGCCCGGAGGATCTGAACTTGACCTCTCTGGTGGAACGATGCCGCGCCCCGCATATTGCCGAAGTCATTCTGGCGATCAGCGCCACGGTAGAAGGCCAGACGACCGCGCATTTCATTATGGATCAACTGGACGGATTGAATGTCAATGTCACCAAGCTGGCGCATGGCGTACCGGTTGGTGGCGAACTCGACTACCTTGACGAGGGAACATTGTCGCAGGCGTTGAAGGCCCGCACGCGGTTTTGACCAACACGGAAGGGGTGCGTCGATCTTGCAAGGCCGTCACCAGCCCCCCACCTTCGCTATCGTCCCTTGATTGACCCGAGAGTGCTGCATGATCTCGATTGCCCTACGTTCCATCGCCCAGGTTTTCGAACCACCCTTCCGCAAAATCTTTCTCAAGGTTCTTGGAGCGACGCTGGCTGTTCTGGTGGTCATCTGGATTCTGCTGGAAGGTCTTGTCGCCTCGCTGGTTGTCCTGCCTTACCCATGGTTGTCCACGGTGCTGACCATCCTGACGGGGATTGGTGCGATTTTCGCGCTGAGTTTTCTGGTCGCGCCAATTTCGGCTCTTCTCGCCGGTTTGTTTCAGGATGAAGTGGCCGAGATCGTTGAGCAGCAGCATTATCCGCAGGACCGGCCCGGCACGCCCGTCTCCATTTGGATCGGCATGGTCCAGGCGATCAAGTTTACCGGCATCGTCATTATCGGAAACCTGTTTGCACTGCTGCTTTTGTTCATCCTGGGCGTCAATCTCATCGCCTTCTTTGCGGTGAACGGCTATCTGCTCGGCCGGGAATTTTTCGAATTTGCCGCAACCCGCTTTATGACCTCGGCAGAAGCCAAATTGCTGCGCAAGCGCCATAGCGGCAGCGTGTTCATGGCAGGTCTACTGATCGCCGCCGTTCTGGCTGTGCCCATTTTGAACCTGATTACGCCCATTTTCGCGACAATTCTGATGGTACATCTCTTCAAGAAACTGCAGAGCAAATCAGTTATTTTAACTTGAACCTTACGTTCACGTTAAAGAAACCCACCCTACCGCGACGTCAAATCGACTTTGTGCATCGCCTTCAAAATCTTTCGTGTTACGCTGCGAAGCACAAAAACCCGCAGAAATCCAATGAGTTTGCTCTGATTCTGGATTTTGTAACTTCTTTCGTAGAAAAATCCTTATGATCAAGCTTTGACGCCGACCAGTGTTGGCGCTAGAAACGCTCAAGAGAACGCGTTTTCTTGCTTACGCTTACGCAAACGTAAGATGGTGTTGTGAGGGAGAGATTTCCAATGCCCAATGCCGACCTGCGAGGCAATCGCCCGCTGTCGCCCCACCTTCAGATCTACAAGCCAATTCTTACAATGGTTATGTCGATCGTTCACCGGATCACCGGTCTCGCACTCTATGTCGGAACACTGTTTTTGGCTTGGTGGCTTATTGCCCTTGCCAGCGGTCCCGATTATTTCGAGTTCGTCAACGGGATCTATGGATCCATCATCGGTCGTCTGATCATGTTCGGTTTCACCTGGGCTCTCGTGCATCACATGATTGGCGGCTTGCGTCATTTCGTGTGGGACATGGGCAAGGGATTTGAGCGCGAGACGCGCGAATGGATGGCGAAGGCCACCATCGTCGCATCTGTCGTGATCACGATCCTGCTCTGGGTCATCGCACTCATGGTTCATTGAGGGAGATTGATATGAGCGATATGCGCACCCCTCTCGCCAAGGTCCAAGGGCTTGGCTCGGCCAAGGATGGAACGTCGCATTTCTGGATGCAGCGTCTCACGGCCCTGGCCAATGTGTTCCTGATTTCCTTTTTCGTCATCCTCGTTATTTCGATGCAGGGCGATACCTACGAAGAAGTCCGGGCAACGCTTGGCAACCCCCTGATCGCGATCATCATGCTGCTGGTTATTCTGTCCGGCGTCTATCACATGAAGCTGGGCATGCAGGTGGTCATCGAGGATTACATCCACTCTGAAGGCATGAAAATTCTCTGCGTGATGGGCAACGTCTTCTTCTGCGCGCTTGTCGGCTTCGGCACGATGTTTGCTGTGCTTAAAATCGGCTTTGGAGGCTAACCCGAATGGCCAAGACGTATGAGTTCGTCGAACACAAGTACGACGTCGTAGTGGTCGGTGCTGGCGGTGCAGGTTTGCGTGCCACGCTCGGCATGGCCGAACAGGGCCTGAGAACAGCTTGTATTACCAAGGTATTCCCGACCCGATCCCACACGGTGGCAGCTCAGGGTGGCATCGCAGCCTCCTTGCAGAACATGACGCCGGACAGCTGGGAATGGCACATGTACGACACGGTGAAAGGCTCAGATTGGCTCGGGGATTCCGATGCCATGGAGTATCTCACCCGTGAAGCCCCGAAAGCGGTTTACGAACTGGAACACTACGGCGTTCCATTCTCGCGCACCGAGGACGGCCGCATTTATCAGCGCCCCTTTGGCGGCCACATGCAGAACTTCGGCGAAGGTCCCCCGGTGCAGCGCACCTGCGCGGCGGCCGACCGGACCGGTCACGCCATTCTGCACACGCTTTACGGCCAATCGCTGCGCAACAACGCTGAGTTCTACATCGAGTATTTCGCACTCGACCTGATCATGTCGGAAGATGGTGTGTGTCAGGGCGTGATCGCCTGGAACCTCGATGACGGCACGATCCACCGGTTCTCCGCCAAGATGGTCGTTCTGGCCACCGGCGGTTATGGTCGCGCTTTCTTCTCGGCAACCTCGGCCCACACCTGCACCGGCGACGGTGGCGGCATGGTGGCCCGCGCAGGCCTGCCATTGCAGGACATGGAATTCGTTCAGTTCCACCCGACGGGCATCTACGGCTCCGGTTGTCTGATTACCGAGGGCGCACGCGGCGAAGGCGGCTATCTGGTCAATGCCGAAGGCGAACGCTTCATGGAGCGATATGCCCCTTCGGCCAAGGATCTGGCGTCCCGTGACGTTGTCTCGCGCTGCATGACCATGGAAATCCGCGAAGGACGTGGCGTCGGCAAGGACAAGGATCACATCTTCCTGCACCTGGATCACCTGGATCCGGCCCTGCTGGCAGAACGTCTTCCGGGCATTTCCGAATCCGCACGCATCTTCGCTGGTGTTGACGTGACCAAGGAGCCCATCCCGGTCCTGCCAACGGTTCACTACAATATGGGTGGCATCCCGACGAACTATTGGGGCCAGGTTCTTAACGCCGATTCCGAGAACCCCAACCGTATTCAGCACTAGCCTTATGGCTGTTGGCGAAGCCGGGTGTGCCTCGGTCCACGGCGCCAACCGTCTGGGATCCAACTCGCTCATCGATCTGGTGGTCTTTGGCCGCGCTGCTGCCATCAAGGCCGCCGAAGTCATCGACCCGCAGGCTGCTGTTCCGACACCGAACGAAGCGTCTTGCGAAAAGATCATGGAACGCTTCGACCGCGTTCGCCATGCCAGCGGATCCATTCCGACGGCAGATCTGCGCGACAAGATGCAGCGCGCCATGCAGGATGATGCAGCTGTGTTCCGGACCCAGGAAAGCCTGAAACAGGGGTGTCAGCGCCTGTCCGCCATATGGGGCGAATTGAAGGACATCAAGGTCTCCGACCGTTCGTTGATCTGGAACTCGGACCTGGTGGAAACGCTTGAGCTTGACAATCTGATGGCCAATGCCATCACCACGGTCTATGGCGCGGAAGCTCGCAAGGAAAGCCGCGGTGCGCATTCCCGTGAGGACTACAAGGACGGTCCGTTTGATGGCCGTAACGACGAAGAATGGCGCAAGCATACTCTGGCTTGGGTGAACGAAGCAGGTGACGTGAAGCTGGACTACCGTCCGGTTGTCATCGATCCGCTGACGAAGCACGAAGACGGCGGCATCGACCCCAAGAAGATCGCGCCAAAAGCGCGCGTCTACTAAGGAAAGGTCCGGTCTTGAACGCACAAGCGACAAACATGGATACGGTCAGTCCCTTCGGCACATATCGTGCCGGCGGGCTGGTCCGGCTGGCCTGGACACTGGCGGATCGTCGTGATCTCGCCCAGTCTTTGCGCCTGCGCATCCGGGGTGTCGTGTCGCGGCTGTTCAAGGGACCATATGACCTGGAGGCGGACGGACTTCGGTTCCGCCTCTATCCGGGTCAGAACTACGACGACCGCAAGATGCTGGCCAAGGGGCGTTTGCCTGAACGGGCCGAGCATGGCTTCCTGCGCCCGTTTCTGAAACAGGGCAGCAGCTTCGTCGATGTCGGGGCCAATGTGGGCAGCTACAGTCTGTTCGCAGCCCGCTCCGGCGCCGATGTTCTTGCGATTGAGGCCAACCCGGATACGGCTGCAAAGCTGGTTTTCAATCTGGCCGCCAACGATCTGGAGCACAGCGTCAAGCTTGCCCTGATCGCCGTTGGCGAGACAGCAGGCACTTTGTCCTTGTGGCTGGAAGAGAGCAATATCGGGTTTGCTACCGTGGTTCAGGACCTGGTGGATGCTCAGGCCACAGGCACATGGACCCCGCAAGAGGTTCAGGTACGCCCGCTGGCGGATGTCATTTCCGAGCACGCAATTGCCCGGATCGACGTAATGAAGATTGATGTCGAAGGCTTCGAAGACCGAGTGATCCTGCCATATCTGCGCAGTGTCGACCGGTCTCTGTGGCCCTCGGTCATCATGCTCGAAACAAATTGCCGGTCGGTTTGGCAGGAAGACTGTACCGGGGCGCTCTGCGCCTTCGGGTATCGATCGATTGGTGAAACAAATGACAACTCGGTCTTCGAGCTTACTGCTTGAAGATTGGTGTGATGTGGCCCGGACGCGAAACCAGGGCCGTAACGCGGAGCGATGAAAAATGGTTCAGCTGACGCTTCCCCGGAACTCACAGGTGAAGGAAGGCAAGGTTTGGGACAAACCCGCCGATGCCACCAACTTGAGGGAATTCCGGATTTATCGTTGGAACCCCGATGACGGCACCAACCCGAAAGTCGACACGTATTTCATCGACAAGGATGATTGCGGGCCGATGGTTCTGGATGGTCTGATCTACATCAAAAACAAGATCGACCCGACCCTGACATTTCGTCGGTCGTGCCGTGAAGGCATTTGTGGCTCGTGCGCGATGAATATCGACGGCACGAACACACTCGCCTGCACCAAAGGGATGGACGAGATTTCGGGCAAGGTCGTCAAGATCTACCCGCTGCCGCATATGCCGGTGGTGAAGGATCTGATCCCGGATCTCAACCAGTTCTATGCGCAACATCGCTCCATTGAGCCCTGGTTGAAGACGGTGTCTCCCCCGCCGGAAAAAGAATGGCTTCAGTCACATGAAGACCGTGCCAAGCTTGACGGTCTGTATGAGTGCATTCTCTGCGCGTGCTGCTCAACGTCCTGCCCGAGCTACTGGTGGAACGGCGATCGCTATCTTGGTCCAGCTGTGCTGCTTCAGGCCTATCGCTGGCTGATTGACAGCCGTGACGAAGCAACCGGCGAACGTCTCGACAACCTCGAAGACCCGTTCCGCCTGTATCGTTGCCACACGATCATGAACTGTTCGCAGGCATGTCCGAAGGGTCTGAACCCGGCCAAGGCAATTGCAGAAATCAAGAAGATGATGGTCGAACGCCGCGTCTGACGCCCGTCTTGTCCTATTATGTCTTTGTCCAAACAGAAAACGACGGCTCTCGGGCCGCCGTTTTCAATTTATGCGCCTCTCTGCCTAAAGCGGATTTACCGTTTGATCCGGCGCACGTCATCCATGATGCTGCCCGACCATGCGATTGCATCATTCTCGCACAAGCGGTCAAACATGGCCTGCCAACGGGCGCGGCGCTCTTCCATCGGCATATTGATTGCTGTCTGCAGCGCGCCAGCCACTGCCGTGGCATGATGCGGATTGACAATCAACGCTTCGGGCATCTGTTCCGCCGCACCGGCAAAACGTGACAAGACCAAAACGCCCGGATCTTCCGCGCGCTGTGCCGCGATATACTCCTTGGCGACCAAGTTCATGCCATCCCGCAAGGGTGTCACCAGACAGACCCGACTGGCCCGGTAAATACCTGCCAGCGCACGACGCGGAAAGGACTTGGTCAGAAAGCGGATCGGTGTCCAATCAAGATCAGCGAACAACCCGTTGATGTGCCCGGTCAGTTCGTCCAGCTCGCGGCGAATGTCGATATAGGCGTCCAGTTCGGCCCGCGATGGCGGTGCAACCTGCATAAAAGACAAATTACCTCGGTTTTCCGGGTATTCTTCCAGAAGCCGTTGATAGGCGTGAAAGCGTTCGGGCAGTCCTTTGGAATAGTCTATACGATCCACCCCGATGATCTGCTGACGACCTGCCAGAAGCTTTTCCAGACGGGCCGAATGGCGTCGGGCATCCGGCGACATGGCGAATTTGGAAAAACCATCAGCATCGATGCCGATGGGATAGGCCTTGGCCCGAACTTCACGATCTCCCCATTTCAGAGTGTCATCATCGAGATACTGGCCGCCGAGTTCCTCGACCACAAAGCGGCGAAAGTTATCTGCATCACGCCGTGTCTGAAAGCCGACGAGATCGTAAGCCAGCATATCCTTGACGATCTCAGCTGCATTAGGCAATGCAGCCAGAATTTCAGGGGCAGGAAAAGGAATATGCAGAAAAAACGCGAGTGGATTGTTGATATCCATGCGCCGCAATTCGGCAGCAAACGTCAGGAAATGGTAGTCGTGTACCCAGATGACATCGTCAGGCTCCAGCAAGGGCCGCAGACGCGTCGCAAAGCGGTTGTTGATGTGGCGGTAGCCCTGCTCAAAGCGGCGATCAAAAACAGCAAGATCAAGCCGGTAATGCAGAATGGGCCAAAGAGTTCTGTTGGCGTAACCGGCATAGAAATCATCATAGTCGGCCTGTGTCATGTCCAGTTGAACCATACGGACGGTACGCTGTTTCTGCTCCTGCAACCCTCCGAACGTTCCTTCTTCCGAAACATCTCCGGACCACCCGAACCAGAGGCCACCGGTCTTGAGAAGGGCGTCGACAAGCGCCACGGCAAGACCACCTGCCCGCCCGGTGTCTTTCATCGGACCCACACGGTTCGACACAACCACCAATCTGCTCACACTGTCCCCTTTTCCTGCTTTGATACGCAAAATAAAAACGCGCCGACCGGGGCCGACGCGTTCCGTTCAACGGATCAAAGAGAAAACCGAACAGGCGCCGAAAGCTGCCTGAAGTCGATCATCCTCCTTAGACGACGTCTCCCCAACTCGAGCTTAGCCGCATTGCACCATTAATGATACCGACCATGGAATATGTCTGGGGGAAGTTGCCCCAGAGTTCTCCCGTGCCGGGCGAAGTGTCTTCCGACAAGAGGCCGACATGATTTCGGCTGGCAAGCATTGTTTCATAGATCTCGCGCGCCTCGTCCTTTCGGCCGATCCGCGCCAATGCATCAATGTACCAGAAGGTACAGATGTTGAAGGCATTGTCGGGAGT
Organism: Roseibium sp. 10G30-5; assembly: GCF_055809635.1. Classification (NCBI taxonomy): domain Bacteria; kingdom Pseudomonadati; phylum Pseudomonadota; class Alphaproteobacteria; order Hyphomicrobiales; family Stappiaceae; genus Roseibium; species Roseibium sp. 10G30-5. The sequence continues at coordinate 2,392,353 of NZ_CM147918.1, read as the reverse complement.
GCCGAAATCATCCGCAGCGTGATAGCGGAACAGATGATTGCCCCGACGCAACACTTCGCCGATTTTTTCGACTGTTGCCACGAAGCGCGGATCATTGGCGGGCAAAAAGCCAACCTCGGCCATCAGCAGCAGCGAGGCATCCATGTCGGACCCTTCAAAGCTTTCGACGAAGGCTCCGATCTCATCATTCCAGCCACGCTTGCAGATGGTCGCATGGATCGTTTCGGCCCGCTCTTTCCAATAGGCCGCGCGGTCGACCAGCTCGAAGTTATGAGCGATCTTCGCCAGACGATCACAGGCCGCCCAACACATCAGCGACGAAGAGGTATGGACGCGCGCGCGGGTCCGCAGCTCCCAGATACCCGCATCCGGCTGGTCATGCATGGCAAAGGCACGTTCGCCCACCTGTTCCAGACGCTGGAAATCATCCAGACCCGGCTGATGCAGCAAGCGCTTGTCAAAATAAGCCTGCGACGCGCCCAGAATGATATTGCCATAAACATCATGCTGGAAATGTTCATAGGCCTGATTGCCGACACGTACCGGTTCATTGCCGCGGTAACCGGGCAGATCAACGGTAGATTCCACCAGCTTTGCTTCCAGCCCGATGCCGAACAAGGGCTGCACATAGCCCCCTTGGGTTACAGCAACGATGTTGTTCAGATAGCGCAGATAATTCTCCATCGTTTCCATTTCCGACAGAGAGTTCAGCGCCCGAATCACAAAGAAAGCATCTCGCAGCCAGCAATAACGGTAATCCCAGTTGCGCTCGGTGCCATCGGCTTCCGGAATGGAGGTGGTCGCTGCAGCAATGATCGCACCGGTTTCTTCGTAGGTGCACAGCTTCAGCGTGATGGCGGCGCGGATGACCGCTTCCTGATACTCCAGCGGCAAGCTGAGACGACGGGTCCAGCGACGCCAGAAGATCTCGGTGTTTTCCTCGAAATCACGACACAGCCGCTCGGGATGATCGGTCAGCGATTCATCCGGACCGAGGAAGAACGACAAGGGGCCATCCATAAGGAACGGCGTTTCCTCACGCACATACGTCACCGATGCGGTGGTCGTCATACGCAATGCCATACCATCGCCAACCCAACGCATGTGATTGGAACCAAAGGTAACTTCCGGATCAAGACTGCCCCAGGCGAAGCGCGGACGACAGCGTACACGAATGCGTGGATGACCAGAGAGTGTATGCACCCGGCGCACAATGGCATTGGGGCGGAAGGTCCGGCCGTTGCGCACAAAGCGCGGTGCAAAATCGGTGATCTCGATTCCGTTGCCATTGGCATCGAAAACGCGGGTCTTCACGATCGCCGTGTTCTGGACGTATTCCTGCTCAGACCGCACAGCGCCGTCCAGCTCGATGGAAAAGGCGCCATCGCCTTCCTCACCATTGGTGCCAAGCAGCGAATGGAACACGGGGTCGCCGTCAAATCTTGGCAGACAGCACCAAACGATCTTGCCCATCTTGTCGACAAGCCCGGCAAAAGAGCAATTGCCAATCATGGCCAGATCGAGCGAGGGCTCCATGGCGAACGGGATCAGTCCAAGCCATTCACGAAATCTCCGAAACTAAACTGTCATTAGGGGCAGCCAGCCACTCGTGAACTGCTGCGACGTCCTTAAATCTGTAATGCGCATCACTGGGGCCATCGCCAACCTTGATGCCAAAACCACCTTCGGCTTGCGCTGCCCTGATACCATCCTCGTCAGTCACATCATCGCCGATAAACACAGGCTGACGGCCCTGGAATGGTGCGCTGCTCATGAACGAGCGCAAGGCAACACCTTTGTCCGACACATTGGGCTTGGCCTCAATCACCATCTTGCCGTGGATCAGATGAAGCTCCGACAAATGCGATATGGTTTCCTGAAGAAAGGCCGAAACCTCGCCCTCAAGCTCGGGAACTGCACGAAAATGCATTGCAATGGCCGGGCCTTTGTCTTCGAGCCGCGCACCTTTTTCCAAAAGCCCCGACGCAGTGATCGCTCGTTTCAGATCAAGCAGTTCAGGCGAAGTCGGACGGCTTTGAACTGGATGATCGAGTTGAGAGCGCGTCTCAAGACCATGCAGTCCGGCAGCGGAGAGATGAAGGGGGGCCAGGAAGCCATCAATCTCGGCAATCGGCCGTCCCGAAATAATCGCGAGGGCACCGCCGAGGAGTTGCTGAACATGGCCCAACGAAGCAACGAGGTTCTCGCGCACATGCACATCTTCGGGACGTGGTGCCAAATCCACCAGCGTTCCATCGAAATCCAGAAAAAGCGCCATATCCGGCGTGAGCTTAGACAGTGTCATCATCCGCCATTGTTAGGTACTCCGGCAGCAGGATAAAAGATGCCGGTTAGCATTTTTCCAAGTTTCGCGAACAAAAAAATCCGCAACGGCTCTACTCGCACAGCAACTAGGCAATCCAACCTCGGCAATCAAGGGGAAAGGCTCTCCAACGAATCCCGATCCCGCGCACTGCCTGTCTTTTCAGCACAGTTTCAGGTCGTCTTGAAAACAAAGCCCCGCCACACGCGATGCATGGCAGGGCCCAAACTGTCAAACCTTGTTTCAGATCAGAAACCGGCCTGTTTCAGCGCCGGATACAAGCTCCGCCACTTGGCATAGCCATCTTCATAGGCGGCGACCAAAGCAGGTTCTGGATCAACGCTGGCACTCAAGGGAGGAGCTGTGAAAATATCCTGAGAAAATCCATCCGCAGCAGCGGCCCCAAGACGGGCCGCGCCAAGCGAGCCGCCGAAATCGCCATCGGCGGGTACATCAACGCTGACATTGAGGACACTGGCAATGATTTTCAACCAGAGCTGAGATCTGGCACCGCCCCCCACAGCTGTCAGACGATCAACACGGGACCCCGCAGCCTGAAGCGCTACAAGGCAGTCTTTCAAGGCATACGCCACACCATCCAGTACGGAATGCGTCAGCACTTTGCGATCACTTTCATGACCAATGCCAAAGAATCCTGCGCGAATGTTCACATCGTTATGGGGTGTCCGCTCTCCGCCCAAGTAGGGCATGAAAGCCACGTCGGACGGGCCTGTGACCAGCCCAAGTTCCCCCGTCAGATCCGCCGGAGAGACATTCAGCGTCTTGGATAGCCAATTGAGGCTGTCGGTTGCCGACAGGATGACGCCCATCTGGTGCTAGGGTATCAGGCACTGCATGGCAGAAGGCATGCACCGCGCTGTCGACATTTGGCGAAAACCGATCATTGGTGACAAACAGCACGCCGGACGTGCCTAGCGATACGAAGGCAGAGCCGGGTTTTGTTGCGCCAACGCCACACGCGGACGCGGCATTGTCGCCACCGCCGCCGGCCACGACAGGGGCCTTTGCAAGCCCCCACCGGCTGCACAGATCGGCGAGAAGCGTTCCGGTTGCGTCAGACCCTTCAACAAGACGCGGCATGTGGTCGCGCGTCAGACCCGTTGCGGCCAGCAAGTCGTCGCTCCAGTCACGACGCGCAACGTCCAGCCACAGCGTGCCTGCACTGTCGGACATGTCGCTGGCAAACTCACCAGTCAAACACAGTCGAACATAATCTTTCGGTAGCAAGACCTTGGCAACCTTGCCAAAAACGTCCGGTTCGTTTTCACGCACCCATTGCAACTTGGGCGCGGTGAAGCGCAGCATGACACGATTGCCGCCCAGCGTCAGGAATTTTGGTTCCCGCTGTTCAAGTTCGATGCACTGCTTGGACGACCGCCCGTCGTTCCACAAGATACAGGGACGCAACGGCTTGTGATCAGCCCCAAGCAACGTTGCACCGTGCATATGCCCTGACAGGCCGATACCACGCACGGCAGCCATTTCGCCTAGCGCTTCAGCCGCAATGCGATCCATCACATCGACAACGGCAGTCCACCAGCTATCTGGATCCTGCTCCGACCAGCCCGGCGCTGGCCGCTCGACGGTCAAGGGCGCAGTGGCCTCGGGCAATCAGGCGCTGATCCTGGTCGATCAGGATTGCCTTGACAGAACTGGTTCCGATATCGAGGCCGATAAACATGCTTTGTCTCTTCTTTGGTCATTTGAAGCACTGAAACACAACCGACCCGAAATGCCGGTCAAATCGTCGAATCCACGCAGACCCTTCGCGAAAATCCAGACAAATTGATGGCCCGATTTGCCAAGGCAGTAAACCCACCGTGACAAAATCGGGCCATCAATAATTCTTATCAGACAGTTGCGTCGCTGCTCGTCAACGCACCAGGGCCCGGCGTCGCATTGGCCGGACACTTGCCGAGAATGATCATTCCCAACACGTCATCATCGGTTACATCGCCTGTCTTCGCAGACCCGACGAGCTGACCGTTCTTCATCACCGCCAGACGGTCGCACAACTGGAACACGTCATGGATGTCGTGGCTGATAAGGAAGATGCCAATGCCCTGCTTCTTCAGTTCCTGAATCAGCTCCGACACCATCTGCGTTTCATGGACGCCCAAGGCGGCTGTCGGCTCATCCATGATCAGGATGCGGGCGTTGAAATACACCGCACGGGCAATGGCGACGGACTGACGCTGCCCGCCCGACAGAGCTTTTACCGGCGTATGGAACTTGCGGAAGTTGGGGTTCAACCGTCCCATGATCTTGCGGGTTTCAGCTTCCATCCGGTCATCATCGACGAACCCCATCGGGGTGACGAGTTCACGGCCGAGGAACAGATTTGATGCCGCATCAAGATTATCTGCCAGAGCCAGTGTCTGATAGATCGTCTCAATGTTGAGGGCCCGCGCATCACGCGGGCTGGTGATGGTCACCGGTTCGCCGTTGACGCGGATTTCGCCGCTGTCGGCCTTGTAGGCGCCGGACAGGATCTTGATCAGCGTGGATTTCCCCGCGCCATTGTGACCAAGAAGCCCGACAACCTCGCCCGGATACAGATCGACAGACACATCATCGACCGCGTGGATCCCACCAAAGGAGATCCGCATATTTTTCATTTCAACCAAAGGAGTTGTCATGGATCAGTCTCCCGTGCGCTTGCGGTAAACGATGTCGACGAAGACGGCGAGAACCAGAACGATGCCGACGACAATGTTCTGCAAGGGCGCATCGACGCCCACCATGGCCATGCCGGATTGCAGCGACTGCATGATCAGGGCCCCCAGAATGGCACCGTAGATGGTGCCCACACCACCGGCCAGAGCCGTACCGCCAATCACCGCGGCGGCGATGACGCGAAGCTCGTCAAGAGTGCCGATGTCATTGGTGGAAAAGCCAAGACGTGCCGAAGCGACAGCACCTGCCAGAGCACAAAGCGCCCCCATGATGGCAAACACTTTGACAGTCAGAAAGCGGGTGTTGATGCCCGACAATTCGGCTGCATCCGGGTTGCCGCCAGTTGCGAAGATATAGCGACCCAGGCGCGTGCGCTGCGCCACCACCGTCATCACAACAGCCACGACGATCAGCAACAGCACCGAATAAGGAATGCCGTATCCGGTGGTGTAGCCGTCAGGCATGGTCTCGCCATGCGCTGCAAAGACACGACGCAAACGCGCTGCCGGAATCTGATAGGCCGTCAGGGTCCAGACGAACCCCAGAATGAGGAATGTCATCAAGGCCGACAGGACAGCCTCCGCCCAAGCCGGCTTGACCGGAAAGCCATGCGTCATCTTGCGCCGACGCGAATAATATTGCGCCGCCAGCGCAATCAGCAAGGCCGCGACGGCGAACACCCAGGAATCAGGTTTCACCAAGCGTACCCTCGATACCGCCAAGCTTCTTGAACGTCGGGTCAAGCGGGCCAATGGTTTGACCATCGGTAATGAACCAGGCCGCGTTTCGCCACACGAGCAGGCCACCCAGCGTGACGATAAAAGCCGGTATGCCGAGATACCCGATCAGCCAGCCCTGAAAGGCGCCAATCAGTCCGCCAATCACCAGGCCCGCAACAATCGCCGCAATCCACAAGATCGGGCTGTCGATGCCAAGACCGAGGGTATTCGGCAAAAACTGGGTTTGCGTCATGGCCATCACGGCCGACACGGTGGCGAGCAACGAGCCCACCGACAGGTCGATATGGCGGGTAACGATGATGAAAACCATACCGGTTGCCATGATGGCGACCGAAACGGTCTGGATGGTCAGGTTGAAGATATTTCGCGGGGTCAGAAACCGCCCGTCCGTGAACGTGTTGAACACGAGACAGAGCACGACGAAAGCACCAATCATTCCAAGAAGGCGCGTGTCGATCTGAAGGGCGGAGAAGAAATTGCTGACTGTCGAGCTTTTCTTGCCTGACAGGGTCTGATCAGACATCAGATAACTCCTGAGTGGAAACCCGTCGCGCCCCGGCGACGCTTGTCACAAGTACAATCTGGCTCCCGAGAGACTAGGCTGGGTGAGACAAGGCGGACCGAAACGGTCGTATTGCAAGTATGAAAATTGCCCGGCCACATGCCGGGCAATTCTAATGATGTGATCAGTTACAAGGGGCTGGGCCCTTGCTGACGCCCTGAGCACAGTTCATCCTTGGAAATCCAACCTGCATCGACGACGACGCTCAGGTTGTCCTTGGTGATCGGCACAGGCTTCAGGAAGCGAGCACGTAGCTTCTTGCCGCTCGGGGATGTCCACTCTTCGGAGTCAGAGACATCCGCGAGAGACTTGCCCTTGGCCATTTCCACTGCAATGTCCGCAGCCGACTTGCCGAGATCGCGCGAGTCCTTCCAGACGCTGACGGTCTGTGTGCCGCGGGCGATCCGGTTCAAAGCGGCCTTGTCAGCATCCTGACCGGACACTGGAATGCCCTGCATGCCCTGCGCCGTCAACGCAGCCACAGCGCCACCGGCGGTGCCGTCGTTGGAGGCAACAACCGCATCGACCTTATTGTCGTTGGCCGTCAGGATCTGTTCCATGTTGCGCTGCGCGTTGGCAGGCAACCAGCCATCGGTGTAGGCTTCTCCAACAATCTTGATCTTGCCGGAATCAATGGCGTCCTGAAGAACTTCCTGCTGACCCTTGCGCAGGAAATCTGCGTTCGGATCGGTCGGGGAGCCCTTGATCATCACGTAGTTGCCCTCAGGAGCTTCCTTGAGAACTTCGCGGGCCTGCATCCGACCAACTTCGGTGTTGTTGAACGTCAGGTAAAAGGCGCGCGGATCTTCGATCAGGCGGTCATATCCGACCACTGGAATGCCTTCGTCGGCAGCAGCCTGAACAGCCGGGCCGATTGCTTGGGAATCCTGAGCCAGAATGATCAGTGCGTTTGCGCCCTGTGCAATCAGGGCCTCAACGTCAGAGACCTGCTTCGAAGATGAACTCTGAGCATCGGCGGAAATATACTTCGCGCCCAGTTTGTCGAGTTCTTTCTTGATGGCAGCTTCATCTGTCTTCCAGCGTTCTTCCTGGAAGTTCGACCAGCTCACGCCAACCGTCAAATCAGCGGCATGGGCATAGGAGACAAGGCTGGCAGAAAGCATCAGACCGGCCAAAATCGTCGACGTCTTAAACATGAATTCTCCTCCTCAATACAAATTGGGTTAACCCGGCGCCACTTACCTCCTCGGGAGCCGAGGTCATCCCAGCGGGCATAATCGATCTATTTTTTTCGATGCCCAAAAAAAAGTTGCTCTAAACAACCGCAACTGTCAACATGAATTTGCTTCTGGCCAGAAATATAAAAAGCCAGTTTCATTTCGCAATGCAACAAAACGCAAATAATCTCGGGGAGGAGTCGTCTTGAAAACCAAGGCGATCTGGGAGGAATGGCACAAAGAACTGACCATGACCTGATCAGGCGCAAGAACAGACAGATTATACTGAAAAACCTGAGGCGATTTGGCGCCTTAGCACGTATTGATCTGGGCCGCCTGACGCAGTTGAGCCCGGCGACCATAACCGCCATTACATCGGACCTGCTGGCCGAAAGTCTGATTGAATCCATTCCGGACAATCCGACGAAACTGCCGCAAAGCCGAGGGCGTCCGCGCGCGCTTTTGCGCCTGAACCCGCAAGCCGCTCATGTGCTGAGCCTGCGCATTTCCGTCAATCGTCTGCACTTCAATCTGGCGGATTACTCAGGTGCAACCGTGTCCAGCGAGACGGTTGGATTTTCCAGCGCCTCAGCCACCCCGGGCACTTTCCCGGCCACTCTTGTGGCCTGCATTCACCAGTTTCTGGATGACGCAAAGATCGACCCGTTGTGCATCCGCGAAATCGGCATTGCAGCGCAAGGTGTTGTGGAGACACACAGCGGTCAGGTGACCTGGAGTCCTGCCCTGCACTCCGGGCCGATTCCCATCGTCGAGCCTGTCCAACGGGCCTTCAATGCGCGCTGTACCCTGTCGAATGATACCAATATGATCACCGAAGCGCTGCACTGGAGTGATCCAGCGCGTTACAGAGGCACCTTTGCCGTGGTCATGCTGGACTATGGCGTTGGTATGGGCCTTTACATCGACAATCGCCTGTTTTCCGGAGCCAATGGCATGGCGGCGGAATTCGGCCATGCCAACCACATGCCGGACGGCGCGCGGTGCCGCTGCGGCAAGGACGGCTGCCTTGAAGCGTATCTCTCGGACTACGGGCTGGTGCGCATGGCGCTCAACCTGCCGGATGCCACGCCACCCGATGACATTCCAGCAGGCATCGCCGGTTTGAAAAAACTCATCCGCGAAGCCGGGGCCGGGAATGAAAGTGCGCTCAATGCCTTTGCCCAGGCGGGCAAGGCGCTTGGCTATGGTATCGCTCGGCTGATCGCCATTCTGGACCCGGAACGGGTTGTCCTGACAGGGGCCGTAACCGAGGCTTACGCCTTCATGGAACCTTCGATGCGCAAGAATCTGGAGGAAGCGCTCGTGAGGGATCTGCGCCAAAACCGACAAATCGACGTCATGCCCTGGGAGGACGATTATATCGGCCTTGGCTTACGCATTCGGGCGCTCGATCACCTTGACAACACGGGACAACGCGCGGTCGCGCACAGCGTTACTGTTGCGCCAGAGGCGGCGGACCCGCTTTCAGCGGAGGAGACTTCATGATCCAGGCACCTTCCTTGCCCAAACGTTGGGTCAGCAAGTCAATTCTGGGCTTGCTTTGCAGTGTTACACTGGCTCAATCGACACTGATCGCCGCAGCCGAAAGCCCTGCCGCCTCCGCTCCCACAGCGGGCGCATCAGATGTACCGGCACCGTCCAAGATGTATCCCTGGGATGAAAGAGTGCTGCATCAGAACCCGGATTTCGACGCACTGGCGCGACAAGCGGCAAAGGATCCGCAGCCTTTGCTTGATCTGGGTGAAACCCTGTTCGAGGGCAAGTTCACTCACGAGGAAGGAGCTGGACGCCCCAACGCCACACAAGCGATTATTCCCACCAAGGCGACGACGCCCGCCCCGTCATCCGTTCATGCGGTTGTCTGGCCCGGACTCCAACGCCTGTGCCAGTTGTCATTCTGTGCCCGTGCCCGGTGGCGCAGGGGATTTCACCGCCAATGTGTTCGTCTCCGAAGGATTCGAGAGCGCCGACTTCGACACAACCGATCCGCAATTTTCCAATGAACGCGGCACCAACGCGTTGCAAGGTTCCGGCCTTGTGGAGTTGCTTGCCCGCGAAATGACTGCGGACCTGCGCGCCCAGCGCCGCAAAGGACTGGAGGACGCCCGCGCGACAGACAAGAGCGTGGTCATCAAGCTGTCCTCCAAGGGCGTGTCCTTCGGAAAGCTGACAGCTAACCCTGACGGCACCGTCGACATCAGCCAGCTTGACGGGGTCGATCTTGATTTGATGATCCGGCCCTTTGGCCAAAAAGGCGTATTCGGCTCCTTGCGCCAGTTCACGGTGAATGCCTTGAATCAGCACACCGGTATGGAGCCAACCGAAAGGTTCGGCGAAGAATGGACCGGCACAAAAGACTTTGACGGTGACCACATCGACGACGAGTTAAGCCCGGCGCAAGTCTCCGCGCTGGTGGCCTGGCAGGCCACTTTGCCCGCACCAACCCGCAAGACCGATCTGCCCGAGATCTGGAAACAAGCGGCCGCGCGAGGCGAACAAAGGTTTGATGAAATCGGCTGCACCGCCTGTCACAAGCCCACCCTGCCGCTGGATAACCTGACGTTTGTCGATCCCAACCCCTACGAGAACGCAGGAACCTTGCGCTCAAGTGAGGTCAAGACCCCGATCCGTATTGATCTGGCGCAGTATGATTGGGTCAAGGCTCTGCCGCGTGATGCAAAAGGCCGCATCCTTGTTCCCCTTTACGGCGATCTGAAGCGACACAAAATCACCGATCCAGCCAATGACATTTTGGGCAATGAACTGTTGAGCCAGAGATTTGTCGCCCGCGACGTGTTTCTGACCGCCGAACTCTGGGGCGTGGCCAGCACCGCGCCCTATGGGCATCGTGGCGATCTGCCAACCTTGAACGAAGTCATTCTGGCGCATGGCGGTGAGGCCAAGGCCTCGCGGGATGCCTATGAAGCCCTGAGCGAAGACGGACGCCAAAGCATGATTGCATTTCTCAGAACCCTGGAGATTGCAAAATGACCCCGCTTTATTTGATCGTTCGCCCCCTTTTCATAACCACTGCCATGGCGGCTCTGCTGCTTGGCGGCCTGATCTCGGCCGCCTCTGCAACCGACCAGAAGGGCGCGCAACGCGCCGTCTCGAAGGCACCTGTGCCGCATTTTGTCGAACAGGCGGTCGCCGCTGGCATTGATCACGCTTATACCGGCCCCTGGGAATATTTTGTTGGCGGGGGCGTCGCCATTCTTGATTGCAATGGGGACCGGCGGCCTGATCTGTTCATGGCGGGCGGCACCACACCGGCGGCGCTTTACGTCAATGAAAGCCCTACTGGTGGAGCGCTAAAATTCAAGGAAACGCCGACGGGCTTGAGTGAAAGCCAAGTGACGCGGGTGCTCGGCGCCTATCCTCTGGATTACAATAACGACGGACATATGGATCTGGTCGTGTTGCGTCTGGGCGAGAACCTGCTGTTGAAAGGCGATGGTGCCTGTCACTTTGCCAAGGACAATCGTACAGCCCATTTTGACGGTGGACGTGACTGGACGACAGCGTTCTCTGCCACATGGGAAACTGGCAACAGCTTTCCGACGCTTGCGATCGGCAACTATGTTGACCGCTCCGCCCCCGGTTCACCCTGGGGCACTTGCAGCGACAATTATCTGTTTCGCCCGCAGCCGCAAACCAAGGACGCACAGGAGCCCGACTACAGTGATCCCTTTCGCCTAAGCCCAGAGCTATTGCAGTCTGTCGATGCTCTTCACCGACTGGAACCGCTCTGGTGAGCCATCGCTGCGCGTCTCCAATGATCGTCAATACTATCGCGGTGGCGAAGAGCAGCTTTGGGCCGTGCATCCAGGCCGCCCGCCGCGGCCCTATCGCCGCTCGGACGGGTGGCGTCATCTCAAGATCTGGGGGATGGGCATTGCCTCCATCGACCTCAACGTTGACGGCTACCCGGAATATGCGCTGACCAGTATGGGCGATACCAAGCTGCAAACGCTTGACGATGAAAGTGACGAGGTGCTGCCCGTCTATCAGGACATCGCCTTTGATCGCGGCGTCACCGCCCATCGCCCCTACACGGGCAAAGACTTCCGCCCGTCGACCGGATGGCATTCCGAATTCGAGGACGTCAACAACGACACCTTATGGGATCTGTTCATTGCCAAGGGTAATGTTGAAGCCATGCAGGACTTTGCGGCCTATGACCCGGACAACCTGCTGCTCGGCCAATGGAACGAGAAGTTCGTCGAGGTTGGCGACATTGCCGGCATTGCCCTTAAAACACGGGGACGTGGCGCGGGGCTGGCCGATTTCAACATGGATGGGCTGCTCGATCTTGTCGTGGTCAACCGGTCTCATCGTGCCAGCCTGTTTCGCAATGTCGGTGCAGGCAATGCTGATACCCCCAAGCCATTGGGCAATTGGCTGGCGGTGGAATTGCACCAACCCCGCGCGCCCAACCCGAATGCGGTCGGCGCCAAGGTGAGCGTCAAGATCGGGAACCGCAGCATCGTGCGGGATGTGCAGGTTGGGGGCGGACATGCCTCGGGCCAGATGACCTTCCTCCACTTCGGTCTGGGCGTGGCAGAGCGTGCACAAATCCGTGTTCGGTGGCCCGACGGCAATTGGAGCCACCCCTATCGCGTCTTCGCCAATCATCACGTCATCATTGATCGCGGCGCAGACAGCGCGCGATTGTGGTTTCCACCAGAGTGATTTTCGCGACACCGTAAATCTTATTCCTTGCGCGTGACAAACGCGCGAGGGGCAGTTTACCGCGCAATTTTGAGGCGTGCCATTATTTTACGCAACTGCTCGTTTTGTGACAACCTGTTGAATTTCCTATCTAATAAAATATGATTATTTTATTCATATAATATTCGCAAATAAAAATATTTGACTAGTCGTTCAAAAAATTTCCCAATACCGGACAAGATCCTCTTCACCACAAAGAAAGAGGGCGAAACGTGATGACATCACCTTTCTTCCGGAGGTCAAATGGCCGAGACACCTGCAGTTCCAGACATCGCATCGGGGCGTTTGTCTGACGAAGAGTACATTCACAACTTCAGCGACCTGCACCCAAGACTGGATGCACATGAGGCGTTGGTGGAAGCTGACCGCTGCTACTTTTGCTATGATGCACCGTGCATGCAGGCTTGTCCGACGAGCATCGACATCCCCCAATTCATTCGCCAGATTTCAACGGGCAATCCGGATGGCGCCGCGAAGACGATCTTCCGGGAAAACATCATGGGCGGAATGTGCGCCCGTGTCTGCCCGACAGAGACCCTGTGCGAACAGGTCTGCGTACGCAATGTTGCAGAAGACAAGCCCATTCGCATTGGCCAATTACAGCGCTTCGCCACAGATCACTACATGGATGGGCACACACGCCCGCCATTTGAGCGCGCCCCAGCGACAGGAAAGCGGGTGGCCGTGGTTGGCGCAGGTCCAGCCGGTCTCGCCTGTGCCCACGCTCTGGCCGTCCACGGTCACGACGTCACGCTGTTCGAAGCGCGAGCAAAAGCCGGCGGCCTCAACGAATACGGCATAGCCTCCTATAAATCCGTCGATGATTTCGCGGCCCGTGAGGTTGAATTCATTCTGGCGACTGGCGGCATGAGCATCGAAACCGGCAAGACGCTGGGCGTGAACCTGTCGCTGGCGCATCTGCGCGACACTTATGACGCGGTGTTCCTGGGCATCGGCCTTGCCGCAGTCAATGCGCTGGGTCTGGAAGACGAAGACCTCGGACAGGTTCTCAATGCCGTCGATTACATCGAGACGCTGCGCCAGAGCGATGACCTGTCGAAGCTGCCGGTCGGGCGTCGTGTGGTCGTCATCGGTGGCGGTATGACAGCGGTTGATATTGCCGTGCAAATCAAACGCCTTGGGGCTGACGATGTGACCATCGCCTATCGGCGAGGACAAGACCGGATGAACGCCAGTGGCTATGAACAAGACCTGGCACAAACAAATGGCGTCAAAATCCTGACATGGGCGCAGCCACATGCCCTGATCCGTGAGAAGGACCACCTTACAGCCATCGACCTGGAACGCACAACCGAGGACGCCACAGGTCGCCTGACAGGCACCGGTGACATCCTCCGACTGCCCGCCGACATGGTGTTCAAAGCCGTAGGACAAGCACTTAAAACCGGAGACCTGAACGGATCCGCCACATCGACAGAGCTTTCTGCCGGACGCCTGAGCATTGACGCGGATGGCCGCACCTCGCTCGACAAGGTCTGGGCCGGAGGCGATTGCAGTCTCGGCGGCGAAGATCTGACGGTGACCGCCGTGCAGGACGGCAAGACTGCGGCACAATCCATCCATACCTATCTTTCGGCCTGAGCCGGTGTCCATCAGGAGAGTTCGAAATGGCCGACCTTAGAAGCAACTTTATCGGCATCAAGTCCCCCAACCCGTTCTGGCTGGCCTCCGCGCCCCCCACCGACAAGGCGTATAACGTCGAACGCGCGTTCAAGGCCGGATGGGGCGGTGTCGTCTGGAAAACGCTGGGCGAAGATCCGCCCGTCGTTAATGTCAATGGCCCTCGCTACGGCGCAATCCATGGCAAGGATCGCCAGCTCATCGGCCTCAACAACATCGAACTGATTACCGACCGTCCGCTGGAGGTCAATCTGCGCGAGATCAAGGAGGTCAAGCGCAAGTGGGCGGACAGGGCACTTGTCGTGTCATTGATGGTGCCTTGCGAGGAAGACAGCTGGATTTCCATCCTGAAGCGCGTCGAGGACACGGAAGCTGATGGCGTGGAGCTGAATTTCGGCTGCCCGCACGGTATGAGCGAGCGCGGCATGGGATCTGCCGTGGGCCAGGTACCGGAATACATCGAGATGGTCACCCGCTGGGCCAAAAAACACACCCGGATGCCGGTCATCGTCAAGCTGACACCAAACATCACCGATATTCGCAAGCCCGCACAAGCCGCCAACGCGGGCGGGGCCGATGCCGTGTCGCTGATCAATACGATCAACTCTATCGTTGGCGTGGATCTGGATGCGATGGCCCCGACCCCGACAGTGGACGGGAAAGGGGCCCATGGCGGCTACTGCGGCCCTGCCGTCAAGCCAATCGCACTGAACATGGTGGCCGAAATCGCAAGAGATCCAGCCACCTATGGCCTGCCTATTTCCGGCATCGGCGGCGTGACCAACTGGCGGGATGCGGCCGAGTTCATGGCCCTTGGCGCCGGTAATGTGCAAGTCTGTACGGCTGCCATGACCTATGGTTTCAAGGTCGTCGAAGACATGATCGAAGGTTTGAGCGACTGGATGGACGGCGCGGGCTACGCATCTGTTGACAAGGTGGTCGGCAGGGCTATTCCGAATTGCTCCGATTGGCAGCACCTGAACCTGAACTACATTGCCAAGGCGAAAATCAATCAGGATCTCTGCATCAAATGTGGACGCTGTCACATCGCCTGCGAAGACACCTCACATCAGGCCATCACGGATCTTGTTGAGGGCGCTCGTCACTTTGAAGTGAAGGACGAAGAATGCGTCGGCTGCAATCTTTGCGTCAACGTCTGTCCTGTCGAAGACTGCATCACCATGGAAGCCATGCCGGTGGGATCGGTTGATCCGCGAACCAACATCCCGGTGCGCGAGACTTACGCAAACTGGACAACCCACCCGAATAACCCGATGGCAGTCGAACCTGCCGAGTAACCCCAAGGCCTGCAAAGAGCAGCCAGACTGGAGCGGCAGTGTTCATCTGCCGCTCCTTTTTTATGCCCGAAAGCCGCCCAAGGCGACTTGATCAGCACTGTTGGAAATACAAAAAGAGCGGAACCGGTCACGGCCCCGCTCTCTTCAAGACACCCGCATGCACCTTTGCCCCCTCCATTGAGGCACCGTTACATCTTGTCGGTCACAACCGTAGTGGTGGCCCCTTCGGGCTTTTTGGTGATGACCGGATCCGAACCGCCCGACAACAGCGTGTCGACGGTGCGTTCGTAGGCTTTCATGTCCAGTTTTCCATCTGATCCGTCGACCAGCTTGGCAACTTCCTTGATCATGCGCAGCTGCACTTCTTCCGTCTGCGCACCGGTGGCATCATTCTCAAGTACGATGTCGGTCGCCTCTTCCGGATGGTCTGCCGTGTAGGCCCATCCCTTCATGGAAGCCTTGACGAAGCGGGCAAGCTTATCGACCATCTTCGGGTCTTTCAGGCTGTCCTGAAGCACATAGAGCCCGTCCTCTAACGTTGCGACACCCTCGTCTTCGTATTTGAAGACCTTGAGGTCGCTGGCCGGAACACCGGCATCAATCACCTGCCAATATTCGTTGTAGGTCATCGTGGAAATACAATCGGCCTGCTTCTGTAACAGGGGGTCAACGTTGAACCCCTGCTTCAAGACCTTGACCCCCTTGGGGCCCCCATCCGTCGGAATGCCCAAATGCGCCATCCAAGACAGGAACGGGTATTCATTGCCGAAAAACCAGACGCCGAGAGTATGCCCCGGGAAATCCTGCGGCGTCTTGATGCCACTTTCCTTCAGGCACGTCAGCTCCATGCCGGACTTCTTGAATGGCTGTGCAATATTGACGAGTGGAACGCCTTTCTCGCGTGATGCGAGGGCTGACGGCATCCAGTCAACAACCACATCGGCGCCACCTCCTGCAATCACCTGAGGTGGAGCAATGTCCGGGCCACCGGGCTTGATCGTAACGTCCAGACCCGCATCCTTGTAAAAGCCCTTGTCCTTGGCGACGTAATATCCTGCAAACTGGCCTTGTGTGACCCACTTGAGCTGCAACGTCAGCTTGTCCTCAGCCGCATGAGCCGGCGCCATAACACCTGCCACCAGCACCGCAGACAAACTTAACGCCTTCAATGAACCCCAAACCATTCCCCAATCCTCTCCTGTTACGGCCCTGACCTTCAAACATCGAACAAACCACCCAAGATCGCCGATCTTTCTGCCAAAACCTGAAACGGCTTACATCGCGCGCAGATGCATACCAGTCTGCGTCTCTTGTGCGTCTCAGATCAAAGCGTAGTAATTTGCCTGCATATTGGTCAAGGCACATTTTTAAGCGGACACGATTAGAAAATAACCGCAACACACATTGGTGCAACCCAGAGATGTACGCAACATCCCTCATGTCAAGATGTGGAATTGCTGTCATATGACAGCAGATCTATAATTACGCCGAGCAAGGCAGCCAATTGCACTTGCCCGCACAATCGGGAAGGAAATCCCTACATGCCGACGAAGGTGCTTTATGTCGATGATGAAGAAGATATCTGTTCGATTGCCGTCATCTGCCTCGGTATAGACGACGATTTTGACATTCGGTATTGCTGCTCTGGCCACGAAGCGCTGACTGTTGCCGCGGACTGGCACCCGGACATCGTTCTCCTGGATATCATGATGCCCAAGATGGATGGGATTACCACCCGTAAAGAGCTCAAGAAGATCCCTGCAACCAGCAAGACGCCCGTCATTTTCATCACGGCAAAGGTGCTCGAAAGCGAGCTTCAGGAACTGTCTCAGCAAGACGTTCTGGGGGTTATTCAAAAGCCGTTCGAGGCGATGTATCTCGCCAAACGTGTGCGGGAGCTGATGGAAGGCCGGCAGATCGCCTGACAACCGCCCAATGGCTCACGCCGTCCCGTACACACAAGCCCCGAACAGGACGCCATTGTGTGTGCCTAAGGCGCTGGCTGACAGAAATGCGCCACGGCAGTTCTTTTCTATGCGGCTGAATCTTCCGGGTTATGATGCGCCGCCAGAAGCGCCTGCAAACGGCGATGAATTTCGCTGTACTCTGTCGAGGACTTCCTCAGGAAGAGGTCAACGCGCAGGTCCGTATCGCGCTCCTGAGCGTCGGCGAGCGACACGACGATAAAGCCATTTGCCTTGCCTGCCTGATCCAGCACGGCCAAAGACGACCCGTCAGCAGGGTCATCGCCCAAAATCAGCACCTCATACACGTTGTCAGCCATGAGTTCGCGCGCGGCTGCCAGGCTCGCGGCATTCACAATCCTCAGGTCTTGCTGCATGACATTGGCAAGAAGGTCTGAGAAAACCGGATCCGCCTCGAGATGCAACGCGCGAGGACGGCGATCATCCTGCAACGCCTCGGTTACTGCCACATCCTGCATGTGCACCGTTTCGGGATCTGCCAACGGAAACTCGAACCAGAAGCATGAGCCCTCACCAAGGTGTGCTCTCGAAATCCATGGCCCCGCCCATATCCTCAACAAGACGCCGGGCAATAGACAGGCCCATACCGGTGCCTGGATGCTGACGCGAGATTGTGGAATCAATCTGCAAGAACGGCTGGAAGATCCGATCCCGATATTCGTCCGCGATGCCAATTCCCTCATCCGTCACCAGCACCCGTGCCCGACCATTATGAACCCTGATCTGAATATCAACGCGACTGGCATCTTCTGAAAACTTCAACCCATTGGACAGCAGATTGGTCAAAACCTGCTGCAAGCGTGCCGGGTCTACGAAGACGAAAACACGCTCATCCGTTTCGTCCCACAGCAGTCGGACTTCCGTCTCGGCCTCGGCCCATTTCAACATGGAGACAGTCTTCGCGGCCTCTTCGTGCAACTCTACAAGTCTGCGCGAATACCCCATCTTGGCACTGGCCAGCTTCTCAAAATCGAGAATGTCATTGACCAGTGTCACAAGGCGTTCTGTGTTTTTGCGCGCGAGTTGGAACATCCCGGTCATCTGAGCGGGCAAATCATCTGCCATCATGCCATCAATCACGTCGAGCGATCCACGAATGGAGGCTAACGGGGTACGCAATTCATGCGAGACTGTTGCCACAAATTCAGATTTGATCCGATCCATTTCGCGTCGCTGCCGGATGTCGCGCAGAATAGCGGTGTAGATCCGACTTCCATTCAGCCCCACCTGAGACACCGATATTTCAACCGCAATGTCATTGCCGCTTCGGGTCGTCATATCCAGCTCGCGCAGCAAGGAAGATCCTTCCCCCTGTCCCAGAACCCTGATGTCCGTCAGCAAGGCCTGCTCGATGTGCTCACTCACCAGTAATGCCGACAAGCGTTGTCCCGCAACATCTTCCGCCTTGCAATCGAACATGCGTTCACAACTCGGATTGAGCAGGGTAATCACGCCGTTTTCATCAAACACCATCAGACCATCATGCACGGAGTTGACGATGGTCAACGCGCGCTCTTCACTTTCCAGAAACTGCAAAGTGCGGCGCTTGAACGATTTTGCCAGATCCCCAACCTCGTCATCGAGCTGCACCGGCAACTCGTCGACCAATCGATTGTCCGGAGCGGTGAGAATGATGTCTACCATCTTCTTGAACGGCATCATCATGCGTCGCGCAACAATCAAGGCGATGACCACGAACACCAGGATCATAATGAGCCCGACTTCGACAATCAGGCGGCGCGCCTCTTGCAGGCTTCGGTAAAAAATACCCGTCGCTTCTTCATAAAAAACAGTCAGGCTTGGGATGTTGTTTTGCGAGTTACCATTCACTCGCACATGAAATGACGTCACCCCGTCTTTTTGCACCAGACCTTCTTCAGGTGACTGGCTGTCGATCATCTGCAATTCCGGCGGCAACTTGAAGTCAGGATCCTGTGACAACTTCATCCGACCGACTGGTGACGTCGCCTCTGGATCATATTCAATGTAGCTCTGGTCCCCGATCGCCACGATGGTCTTCTTTTCAGGAGAGATCGTCTTCAACGCCTCCTGCAAAAACCGCTCATCATCCACATTGATCACCAGGAACCCGAACGCCCGCCCATTGGGTGTATAGACAGGCATCATACCGCGGATCGTCGGAATGTTGCGCGGGTCTCGCGATCCTTCTTCCCGATTGTAGGATAGATCAGAAAAAATGACTTTACCCGGCGGGGCCATACGGGCGCGTGAAAAATAAGGTTCGCCGGCCTTGTTCTGCAGATCCGACGTGATAACGCGAACGATCCGCTCGCCTCGGCGATCAACGCGAATGAGCTCCTGTCCGTTATCGGCAAAACTGATGAAGCGAATTTGGAAGTAACTGCCTTCGCTCTGCAAGAGAGAAACAAAAATCGTCTCCAGACGCTGGGTCCATTCCTCGGTCGTCGAACCATCTTTCGGGTCTACACCGCCATTCGCAGCTGAGCGTATCAACCCCTGAATGGACGGTGTTCCATATAACGTCTTCAGGTCTTTGCCGACCTGATCATAGGACAATTGAAACCGCTGGGCCATCAACCGGGTCTGGCTGGCAAGCTTCTCACGCTGCAACGCAAAAGTTACATTATAAATTCGCTCAACAGCCATTCCCCCGATCACTGTTGTGCTGACGAGCACGCTGGCAATAATCAGTAAAAGAATGCGTTTTTGCATGGAAAGCCTTGAAGCGCGCATAATTCCCCCGACGCTAAAGACGATTGCCGGGAGAAAAGCAAAACTGGAACATCCCCATTTCGCTCACAGACTCCCCTTGAAAAAAAGCGCGATAAAATACTTAAATCACGGCCTGCCGAATTGAAGAACAGGCCCTTCACTCGCGCCAAATCTACAAATAAAAGATTTACAACTTTATATAAAACGAAGGTTCCCTGTGACACTTTTCCTTGCATAAAACACAGAAAACAAGAATCTGACGAATAACTGTTAGTTTTACCAAGAAATGCGTTCGCAGGAGGCATGAAGAGACGCAAACTCGGAAACCACGGTTTCCAAATCTGCCACTACCTGATGGAAACGCCCACTTTTCATCAGAAAGCTCTTGCACGTACAGGCCGATTAGTGTCACGCCAGTGGCTCCTCTTTCACGCTCAAGCCTGCGGGCAGCCCTCCTCTTGAGACCTACCGGGAACGGAGAACCACGTGTTTCTGTCCATCTTCGATCTCTACAAAATCGGTATCGGCCCTTCCAGCTCACACACCATGGGCCCAATGACCGCAGCCGCAACGTTCCTGAGCGCCATCAAACAACACGCAAGCTCGCAACAAGCCGTACGGCTGAGAGCCTCCCTGCATGGGTCTCTGGCCTTTACGGGCGTCGGCCATGCGACGGATCGTGCCGTGATCTTCGGATTGTCCGGCTATGCTCCAGACACGATCAATCCCGATGACATGGCGACAATTTACCAGACGGCTTTAGAGAGCAAACAGGTGCACCCCGCAGGCCATCCAGCTTATGCGTTTGATCCCGACCATGATCTTCTCCTGGACCGCAAGACGATGCTGCCAGGTCATACCAATGGCATGGCCTTCGAAGCGCTCGACGCGACAGGAGAGATCATCCTGCGCTGCGTGTATTATTCCGTTGGCGGCGGCTTTGTCGTCTCCGAAGAGGAGCTGAACGCACCCGGTCCGCTGCCCATCGGTCAGGACAAGGAAACAGTGCCGTTTCCCTTCGCCAACGCCAGACAAATGCTGCAAATGTCGCGCGACAGCGGCTTGTCGATTGCCGCAATGAAGCGCGCCAATGAAGAAGCGCATCTGTCGCGCAAGGACGTGAACGACCGCATCGACCGCATCTGGCAAACAATGCATGACTGTGTCGCCCGTGGCATGACGCAAGACGGGATCATGCCGGGGGGCCTGAAGGTCAAACGCCGCGCCAAAGCGCTGCGAGAGCATCTTCAGGCGCAGGAAGGCTCCAACCGTGCCAATCCGCTGCTTGCCAACGACTGGATGTCCGTCTTTGCCATGGCCGTAAACGAGGAAAACGCGGGCGGTGGTCGTGTCGTGACCGCGCCCACCAACGGGGCGGCTGGAGTCGTGCCAGCAGTGCTTGAATACTACAGTCGCTTTTACGAGGGGGCCGACGCCGAGGGCATTCGCACCTTTTTGCTGACGTCTGCGGCCATCGGCGGGATTATCAAGTCAAATGCCTCGATTTCGGGGGCGGAAGTCGGCTGTCAGGGGGAAGTCGGGTCAGCTTCGGCTATGGCAGCCGCAGGCTTTGCCGCAGTTGTTGGCGGCACACCGGACCAGGTGGAAAATGCGGCAGAGATTGCGCTGGAACATCATCTCGGCATGACCTGCGACCCGATTGCCGGGCTGGTACAAGTGCCCTGCATTGAACGCAATGCGCTGGCCGCAGTCAAAGCCGTCACCGCCGCCTCATTGGCCGTCATGGGGGATGGCAGCCATTTTGTCTCGCTTGATGCCTGCATTGAAACCATGCGCCAGACCGGCCTGGACATGAATGAGCGCTACAAGGAAACCAGCCTCGGCGGGTTGGCCGTCAATGTGGTGGAATGCTGACGCTCACAGCATGTCGCGATCAGGACGGCGACGCCGTTCCCAGATCACCATATCGCCGAACCTTGTACCAGACCAGAGACACCACCCAACTGGCCAGAAACAGGCCAACGACGGCATAGCCGATGTTGACCATATCATCGTTCAGGTGGCCAATGAACGCCCAGACACTGCCCTGCAACGACAGCTTGTCGATCAACAAGCCACAGGTTTCCAGGCCGCCCACGAAAAGCGCCACAACGACCGAGGCGAAGGTCATCGTCAGATTGTACCAGAGCTTGCGAACCGGATTGATGCGCGCCCACCCATAGGCTTCAGTCATCAGTGCACTGTCGAGCGTATCGACCAATGCCATGCCGACCGTGAACAAGGTCGGGAAGATCATGATTGTCCAATAGGACATGCCTTGCGCGGCCTGCGCGGACGCAATGCCCAAAAGCCCGATTTCCGTTGCCGTATCAAAGCCCAGCCCGAACAAAAACCCGATTGGATACATATGCCAGGAGCGTGACACCAATTGGAACATGGGCCGGAACAGACGCGCCAGAAAGCCCCGGCCAGACAACAGCGTATCCAGCTCTTCGTCCACCAGAGGGGCACCGCCGCACACCTGCCGAAAAGTCCGCCACAAGCCAATCAGAATGACGAGGTTGACCAGCCCGATCAGCATGAGGAAAGCGGCGGACACCGTGGTGCCGATCACGCTGCCGATCTGGTGAAACGCTTCCAGTTCGCCCTGCATAGCTGTTGCCGTGATCGCCAGCAGGAATGAGGCAATGAAAACAATACTGGAATGGCCGAGCGAGAAGAACAGACCGGTTGAAAACGGCTGTTTCTTTTCTTGCACAAGCTTGCGCACGACATTATCGATGGCCGCGATATGATCCGCATCGACGGCGTGACGCAGGCCGAACATATACGCCAGAAGCGCTGTTCCCAGCAGGGCCGGATGCCCGGAAAAGGCGGTCCAGACCCAAACCCAGGCCGCGATATTGCAGGCAACCAGGCCACCGAATGTGACCAGTGCCTTCATATGAACTCGATCAGGATGATCATCAAACGGATGGACAAGCACAGACGCGCTCCCTAATGGTGCGGCGCATATATTGGCACATCCAATTTCAGGGAACCAGTCCCTGCCAAGGCAAACTCCACGACCGCCATCCCTTCAAGGCTCAACGGTCGAAGTGTTCGCACATACAGGTGATGATCATGGCGGCGGAAACGGCACCCGGATCGGGGTTGCCACGGCTTCGATCTCCCAAACGAGCCGCCCGACCCATTTGTGCCACCATGTCGGTGGTCGCGTCTGCGCCTTTTTGAGCGGCTGTGGCAATCTCTTGCAAAGATGCACCCGAAGCGGCAGCCTCGGCTGCAGGAGCCCAGGCATCCAACATGGTTTTCTGGCCAAGGCTCCGCCTTGCCGCGTTGCTGGATGCCATCGCGCATGGCGATGATCATATCGCCGACCAGTTCCTTGGGGGCAGAGCTTTCTGTTCCGGCCACCTTGCCCGCCCGGAGCATGGCGGTTGCATACAGTGGCCCCGAGGACGCTCCGACCGCATTGAGAAACGCCTTGGCGGCAGCATTAAACACGCCCTGCAAGCCGCCTTCGGTTACCTCCGACGCGGCCTTGGAAGCTGCCGTCATGCCTTGTTCCATGGCAATGCCGTGATCCGCGTCACCGATCACGCCGTCAAGCTGGCACAGGTGATCGCGCTCTTCGCTCATCTTCGTGGCCAATGCTACGAACAAGGCTTTGACATCCTCTGAAGACATACTCATTTCAACCCTCCCGAAACATGGCACAGTCACACGGATGATCGAGAAGCTCTGTCAGCTCGTCATCCAGATGCATCAAGGTGATGGACGCACCTGCCATTTCCAACGAGGTGCAATATGGCCCGACCAGAACCTTATGGGCTGCAAGCCCCGCCGCCTTCAGCCGCGCAGCAACACGCGCATGAAGAATGTAAAGTTCCATCAGCGGTGTTGCGCCCAGCGAATTGACCAGCACAGCAACGCGATCACCTTTTGCGGGATTCATCTCGGCAAGCAGCGCGTCCATCATTTCATCGACCGTCTCATTGGCACTGCCCAGCGGACCACGGCGAACGCCCGGCTCGCCGTGGATGCCCATGCCGACTTCCATTTCACCGGCTGGCAATTCGAAATTTGGCTTGCGGGTCTGCGGCAGGGAGCAGGGCGACAGCGCCACACCCATCGTGAAGGTGCGCGCATTGGCACGACGCGCCACACGCTCGACCTCGTCGAAGGAATACATCTTGTCGGCCGCCGCACCCG
Source organism: Roseibium sp. 10G30-5 (assembly GCF_055809635.1). NCBI lineage: Bacteria > Pseudomonadati > Pseudomonadota > Alphaproteobacteria > Hyphomicrobiales > Stappiaceae > Roseibium > Roseibium sp. 10G30-5. The sequence continues at coordinate 2,368,307 of NZ_CM147918.1, read as the reverse complement.
CTACCTTGAACACGAAGACATTGCCAGCAACACCGCGACGCTTTCCGGCCTGATCGACCGGCGCTGAGGCGATGTCATCCGTGGTCAGCACCGTGCGGGCTTCAATCCCGTCGATTTCGAGAAATTCCGCCGCCATGTCAAAATTCATCACATCGCCAGCGTAATTGCCATACAGGAACAGCACACCGGCATCTCCGTTGGCCGCCTTGGCGGCGTCAATGATCGGCTGCGGCGGTGGTGAGGCGAAGACATTGCCGACAGCCGCCGCATCAGCAAGCCCCTTGCCGACAAACCCCAGGAATGAGGGTTCGTGACCGGATCCGCCGCCAATGATCACAGCCACTTTGCCGGGCCGCGGACCCGACTTTGCGATCACCGCACGCGGCGCATCCTCCGGTCGCCACAAATGATCCGCATGAGCAGCCAGAACACCGTCCAGCATTTCGTCCACGGCCGCATTGCCATCATTGATCAGTTTCTGGGTTTTCGTCATCTGCGGGCCTCCCATCCCATTGAATATCATCGCAGGCTTGGCTCAACGCCAACCTTTTCAGCACGTACAGCAGATACCCGCGATCCTGAGCCAATGTGAAATATCGAGCGCAAGAACGGCATAATCATGGTCTGCTCCGAAACCCAATGATGGTGCCCTGCACATCAGGCGCGAGCAGAGTCTGTTACACGCCGCCACCGAGGTAAGTCATCAAAGTATCGACCGTCTCTGCCGACCCAAACATCAGCGGCACTTTTTCATGCAGACTTGTGGGCACACGCTCAAGAATCGGTTGAGTGCCATCGGTTGCCTTGCCACCCGCCTGAGCCATCAGAAAGGCAATTGGAATCGCTTCATAGACAAGTCGCAGATGGCCATTCTCGTAGCCGGGGCGGCTATCACCGGGATACAGAAACATGCCGCCTTGCAAGACAATGCGGTGCAAATCGCCCACGGCAGCGCCAAGCCAGCGCATGTTGAAATCACCGCCGAGCGGTCCATCGCTGCCCGCCAGTGCGTCTTGAATGTAACGCTGCATGGCCGGGGACCAACGACGCTGATTGGACGCATTGTAGGCCAGCGCACGCGACGCCGGTTTCAACATCTGCCCTTCCCGCCACATGCGGTAGTCACCAACAGCCGGATCATAAACGGCAAGACACAGCCCTTCGCCAAGGCTGAACCCCAAGTCAGCTGAATGACCAAACGAGGCGTACCCTGCCGCCAGAACACTGTACCCATTGCGCAGGAAACCCGCATCATCTGCCGCCAGAACGGAAAACAGCGTGCCGAGTGGCGCGCCTGTACCAATGCTTCCCGAGCCGTCAATCGGGTCGATGGCAACATCAAAGGCCCCATCCGCATTGAGCAGAATAACGTCTTCGGCTTCTTCAGAGAGAACCTGCCGCACACCGGCTTTTTTCAACACCTCAACCATGTAGACATGGGTCTGAAGGTCGAGCGCTTTTTGCCGGTCACCGCTTTCATTCGTTCCAACGATGGCCGCCGGATCGCCCGGAAGACCGCCCACAGCCAGCCGTTCGGCAATTGGACCAAGCGAGGCTGCGATCGCCGCAACGATTTCGGCCACACCGGCCATCTGCGTCTGACGCTTCAGATAGTCCGACAGCGTTTCTGCCGACGAGGGTTCATCATTGGGGAGTTTCAGCATCGCAACCGCCTTCCAGAATTAGACAGCCGACGGATCGCAGCCGAAAACAGACCTTGATCCCTGTCTTCGGCTACGGAGAAGTGAGGCTCCGTCAGCTTGCGTGGTACTTTGCATCGACGGCGTCGATGGCTGCAACATTTCCAGCCGAGCGACCTTTGATATCAAACGTTTCTTTCAGGAAAGCGTCCGCAATGGTCTTGGCAACTTCCGCCCCAATGACGCGCGCACCCATGGTGATGATCTGGGCGTTGTTCGACAACGCTGCACGCTCCGCAGAATACGTGTCATGCGTCAGGGCCGCACGGATGCCGGGAACCTTGTTTGCGGAAATGCAAACACCAATGCCCGTGCCGCAGACAAGAATGGCACGGTCATACTTACCTTCCACCACCTGCGACGCCACACGGTCGGACAAGGTTGCATAGAATGCATCCGGCCCCTCGGAGGTTCGGGAAATCTCCTCGACCTCATAAGTGCCTTTCAGGTGATCGGCCAGGATTTTCGCCAGGCCTTCGCCTGCACTGTCGCCAGCAATCGCAATTTTCATGTCACTTTCCTCCAAGTTTAGCAGAACACAACGCCAGGATGTCGAGATAGCCCTCGACGTCCCAGGCTGACCGGCCGATGAACAAGCCATCGACATGCGGACAGGCTGCCAATTCCTCACAGTTTCCGGGGTTGACCGACCCGCCATACAGGCAGGGAATGCGCCGTCCAAGAACGTCTTGCGCCACCGCGATAATCTCCGCCTGCCGATCATCGGCATAGTCGGACGAGGCCGGAATACCATTGACGCCAATGGCCCAGACAGGTTCATAGGCAAACAGGATCTCGGCCTGTTTCTGGTCGTCCGACAAAGCTCCGAGCGCGCCGCGCACCTGCGTTTCCAAAACCTCTGCGGCACGGCCTGCTTCGCGCTCTGCCAGTGTTTCACCAATGCAGATCAGCGGCGTCAGACCGTGGCGCACGGCAGCTTCGGTTTTCAGCCCGACCGTGAGATCCGTTTCCCCAAAGTGTTCGCGGCGCTCCGAATGACCCAATTCCACGAGATCCAGATTGCAATCGGTCAGCATCAAGGGCGAGACTTCGCCGGTCCAGTGCCCCCGCATCATCCCAATGCATGTTTTGCGCACCAACCTTGACCGAGGCCGCGCCAAGCAACGCCTTCACTTCCCGAACGGCGGTGAAAGACGGAATGACAAACCGCTGGATCCGCGGATCACGCTTCGCATCCGTTGCAGCCAGACGCTCGGCAAACTGGCGCGCCTCGGCCAGCGTCTTGTTCATTTTCCAGCTTGTCCCAACCCAAAAGTCGGGGGCGCTGGTGTGCAGTGAAGCCATGGGTCAGATCCTTGCGACAGTCACACCAATCTGCCCCGCCTTGAGCGCCGCCGTGGCGTCTGCATCGGGGGACGCATCGGTGATGATCCAGTTGAAATGTGACAGGTCGGACAGAAGGTGCAGCGCGGTGCGCCCAAATCGGGCATGATTGACCAGCAAACAGCAGCGTGTGGCCGCAGCCATCATCGCCTGCTTGGCCCGCACCACATCGTCGTCCATATGAAAGGCTTGCAAACCGGCCACGGCCGGCGTCGAAATAAAAGCAATATCCGCCTTGAGCCGGCCAAGGGTTTCTTCCGTCACAACACCGAAGAAGGCATTGAACTTGGCCGAATACTGACCGCCCAGTGCCAGCAGCGTAATGCCGGTTTCACCGCGCAAGGCATCGATCACGGCGGCGTTGTTTGTAATCACGGTGAGAGGACGCTTTTCAACAAGGCGCGCGCCCAGCACGGCAGCAGTCGAACCATCATTGACGATGATGCTCATGCCGGGCTCGACCAGATCCAGCGCCGCACGCGCCATGCGATCCTTGGGTTCGCCATCCTGACGGGCGCGAATACGGAAGTCACTCTCGAACTGGGTGCCGGCATCAGCCGTTGCACCGCCGCGCACCTTGCGCAAGACACCAGCCTGCTCCAACTCATCCAGATCGCGGTGGATGGTCATCCGGGAAACAGAAAATCGCTGCGCCAGTTCATCGAGGTCGACAGCCCTGTGCTCCACGAGCATGTCCATGATTGCCAGTCTGCGATCGTCGCGCTTCACGAGTTTCTCCTTGAGGCCCGCTCCCATCCGGGCGATATTTTTCTAACATCAAAAGTCACAAAATCAAATTTTTTATGTGATTTTTATATTTCATTTTGTGACATTCTTCGATACCCCTTTCTCATCAACGTGGAGGACCCTGCAATGCCCACTGACACATTCGTCGCGTCGAAAGCGGCGCTCGACCCTGAGAACTTCGCTCTTGCCAACTGCATTCGCGCCTTGTCCATTGACGCTGTTGAGGCCGCAGGCGTTGGCCATCCCGGTGCCCCAATGGGCATGGCGGATGCCGCAACGGTTCTGTTTCGCAATCACCTGAGATTTGATGCGAGCAACCCGGACTGGCCCAACCGTGATCGCTTTGTCCTGTCGAACGGCCATGCATCCATGCTGCTCTACAGCTTGCTGCATCTGACCGGTTATGAAGACATGACGACGGATCAGTTGCGCAACTTCCGCCAGTGGGGCTCCATCACCGCAGGCCACCCGGAATACGGCCACGCCAAAGGCATCGAGACGACCACCGGGCCGTTGGGTCAGGGCGTCGCCACCGCCGTTGGTATGGCGATGGCAGAGCGCCGCATGTCCGCAGAGTTTGGCGATACGCTTGTCGACCACCACACCTATGTGTTTTTGGGTGACGGCTGTCTGGAAGAAGGCATTGGTCAGGAAGCCATCAGCCTCGCCGGGCATCTGGGGCTGGGCAAGCTGATCGTCCTCTACGACGATAACTCTATTACCATCGACGGCCCGACCTCGATTTCTTTCTCCGACGATGTTCCGGCCCGTCTGGCCGCTTGTGGCTGGCATGTCCAGAGTTGTGACGGACATGATGCATCGGCAGTTGATGCCGCTTTGACCGCCGCAAAGCAAGTGACCGACAAACCGTCCCTGATCGACCTCAAGACGGTGATCGGCTTCGGCTCGCCCAATAAGGCTGGTACGGCAGCCGCCCATGGCTCGGCCCTTGGCACAGAAGAAGCCGCAGCCACCAAGGCAGCGCTTGGCTGGACCGCAGCCCCCTTCGAGATCCCGGCGGAGCTTGAAGCTAAGTGGCGCAAGATTGGTGAACGAGGTCAGGATGCTCGCAAGGCTTGGGAAACAGCCTTTAGCGAGACGAGCGAAGACACGCGCGCCTCGTTCTCCCGTCGCATCAAGGGTGATCTGCCGACCGGTTATGATGCCGCTGTGAAAGCCGCTCGCGCAGCTCTCTTTGCCAAACCGCAGAAGGTCGCAACCCGCAAGGCCAGCCAGATGGCGCTTGAGGCCCTCGCCCCGGCGCTGCCGGAGCTCATCGGTGGCTCCGCTGACTTGACTGGATCGAACCTGACCCGCGTTGCCGCCGTGGACAGTCAGTTTTCGCGTGAAACAGCGGGCCGATACATTGGCTACGGTGTCCGCGAGTTCGGCATGGCCGCCGCCATGAACGGCCTTGCTCTGCATGGCGGGCTTATCCCCTATGGCGGCACCTTTCTGGTATTTTCAGATTATGCCCGCAACGCCATTCGCCTGTCGGCACTCATGGGGATCCGCACGATCTATGTGATGACGCATGATTCCATCGGCCTTGGGGAAGATGGCCCCACGCACCAGCCGGTCGAACATATGCTGTCTCTGCGAGCAATCCCCAATCTGATGGTGTTCCGCCCGGCCGATACGGTCGAAACCCTGAGCCTGGGATTATGCGTTGCGCGAAACCGCAGCTCCCAGCTTGCTGGCGTTGTCGCGTCAGGGCGTACCCCAGCTGCGTCTGGAAAGCGGTGATGAAAACCTCACTGCCAAGGGTGCTTATGTCATTCGCCAGTTCGGCGAAGGTCGCGACGTGACGCTGATCGGCACGGGCACCGAAGTCTCTCTGGCCATTGAAGCCGCCGAAGAGCTGGCCGGACAAGGCCTGTCAGTTGCCGTTGTATCGATGCCGTCGTGGGAACTCTTCGATGCACAACCGGAAAGCTACCGTGCCGAGGTTCTGGGCGATGCACCGCGTATTTCCGTTGAAGCGGCTGGCAAACTTGGCTGGGCGCGCTATGTCGGCAGCGAAGACAACGCCATCGGCCTCGACGGCTTTGGCGCCTCGGCGCCGGCAGAACGCCTCTATGAGGAATTCGGAATCACCAAACAGGCCATCGTGGCGCGTGCCAAGGCCCTCATAGGCTAAGGCCGAGGAGCCCCCCGCCAACCCCAAACATCAAACAAAAAAGGCGGGATCACTCCCGCCTTTTTCATAAATATATCTGCCTACCGTGTCTGGCGCTCAGTCGCAGGTTAATGCCTGCGCCGTCGCCTCGTCGGTGATCAACCCGCGCAAGCGACCACTGCGCAAAACCGCCCGGATCGCCTCAACTTTTTCCGCGCCTCCAGCAATCGCAATGATATGGCTGTCACTGGAACTTTCCAGAGCTGCTGCGAGCGTGCGTGCCGTCAGGGTCGTTTCCAGAATACGGCCACTGGCGTCGAAGAAATGACCAAGCATTTCGCCAACGCCGCCGCTTGCCTTGATTTCCTCAATCTCCCGCACTTCGATCATGCCAGACATGACCAGTTGCGCATCCGCCTTGACCGTGCCAATGCCCACCAGTTTGATATTCGCGGCATTCGCCATGTCGAACACATCCCGCACCCCACGCTGGGCCAGCAACACTTCGCGATCTTCCGCCGAATTGGCAAAGAAAGGCACTGGCATGACGTAGGCACGCGCAGCGGTTCTCTCTGCCAGTCGGTGCATCACGTCATAAGGGTTTGCGGCATAGTTGCGGGTAAGCCCCCCAGCAGCGAAACGAATTGCACTCCCTCTCCGGCATCAACACGGACCATCTGGCGCACTGCGTTGGACAGGGTTCGACCGTGACCAAGACCAATGACCTTGTGTTCCTTGCGCTCGATTTCGCGGCGCAGGAAGTCCGCTCCTGATTGTCCGAGGGCCCGCAGCGGCATGTCCGTCTCGCCCAGATCCGGCGCGACATCACAAAAATCCAGACCAAACCGATCACACAAACGCTCTTCCAGCTCGGCGCACTCGATGATCGCGCCGTCAATGGACACTTTGACCACGCCATCGGATACGGCGCGCTGGATCAGACGATGAGCCTTGACCGAAGCAACGCCAAGACGTTTGGCAACGGCGGCCTGTGTCAGCCCTCCGGCGTAGTGAAGCCACGCCGCACGAGTCGCAAGCGACTCCTCCGGATCGATCTCCCTCACTTTTCGCACCATCCCTGCCATCCTGTTCACCCGACCCGATTGCCGGGCCTGTCATTTCTTCTGTCAACGGCTCGCGCCTGATCGTGAAGAGCCTTGCGTCAGATATTCAAATCCTGCGCGCCTGTGTCAATGTGCGGGGCCCAGAAGGCAACACTTTCCGCAATCTGCGGAACAACGTCGCGGTCGTTAGGCTCGCGCTCCTTGAAGCTGAGTTCCAGACAAATCTCGTTGTCCGTCGCCCCGCCTTCATGCAGCGCGCTCAGCAAAGGCTCGGGGTGGATGCGCCCCTTTGCATTGAATGCTGCCGTAAACGGGCGATGCCCGCCCTTGTCGAGCAGGCTTTGCTTGATATGAATGATCGGCGAGACCTGGGCACGGCGCGTGCCCAGAGCAAAGGGATCATAATCATCGGCGTTGGGACTCGTCACATCGCCATGATCAATATCCGCCATCATCCACATGGGGATAGCCAGGCGTGCTGCTGTCAGGCGATCCTGCAGGGCCATGCCAGCTGCAATGGTTTCGCCAAATTCGCGGCCAATGCTCATCGGTTCCCAGAAGACATACTCCAGCCCGGCCACCTTGGCATGGTCCGCCACTTCGGCCCAGCAGTCGATGGCGATCTTGATCAAGTCCTCCCGACGCGCAGGATCGTCAAAATCCTTATAGGTGAAGATCGCAAACTGGGTACCGACCGACGTGCCGCCCAGGTCCGCGGTTATATCTGCAAAGGTCTTGAACCAATCGACGTAGTAACGACGAACATCCCTGTCCGGATGGCCGAAATGGTTGAGGCGGCCATAAGGGCCTGTCATGCCGCTTGTCACCCTGACACCGGTGCGCTGCAAAGCGCTGTTCATTTGCCGGGTCAGGCGTCGAATCACCGGCGCAGGCCAACTTGGGTTGATAAATTCATGCGTCAATTGCAGGTCGCGGATCTTCAGATCTCGCGCAACCGTCTCGATCAGATCATCGGGATCCGCAAACCGGTTCACCAGCGGATTGGTATTCAGCGATAACGTCAAGGGCATGGCAACAGGGTCCCAGTCAGATCGAATGCGCGAGGGTCAGGCGGCGGTTTGAGCAAATTCGGCGTCAAACCACGCCGTGAAGGCGGCTTTTTCGGTCTCACTCAAATGCAGGCCGTGCTTCGTGCGGCGCATGAGGACATCCTCAGCGTTCAGGACCCACTCGACCGACACCAGATAGCGCACCTCTGCTTCATACAGATGTCCGCCGAAATGACGGCCCAGCCGGTCGATGCCAGAGGCCGATCCGACCACGCGCTCGGTGCGCGCACCATAACAACGGCCATAGTGACGCAACAAGCCACGCGGCATCCAGGGATAGGCGGCACGCACCGTCTCGATGAAACTCTCGAAGTCAGCACCGGGAATTTCACCTCCCGGCAACGGTGCATTCACCGTCCAGTCCTTGCCCATCTGCGGGAACACCTTATGCAGCTTGTGCATACAGCGCTCGGCCAGTTCCCGGAAAGTGGTAATCTTGCCGCCAAAGACGTTCATCAGCGGAATGTCGCCAGTTTCATCCAGATCGAAGGTATAATCGCGGGTCACCGCAGACGGGTTGCCCTTGCCATCATCGAACAGTGGACGCACACCTGCAAAGGAGTAGAGCACATCCTCGCGGCGCAGCTTTTCCTTGAAGTAACGGTTCACCGCCGTCATCAGATAGTCGATCTCGCTCTCGTCCGGCACGACGTCTTCGGCCCTGCCATCATACGCAATATCGGTTGTGCCGATCAGCGCCTTGTCGCCCTCGTAAGGGTTGATGAAGATCACCCGCTTGTCATGGTTCTGCACCAGATAGGCCTGCTGACCCTGCCAGAACTTCGGCACGACGATATGGCTGCCCTTGACAAGACGAACGTTGCGCGCGGAATTGGAGCCTGCGACATTCTGAATGACATTGGAAACCCAGGGACCGGCCGCGTTGACAATACACTTTGCCCGCACCATTGAGGTTTCCCCGGTCAGGGAATTTTGCATGGTGATGCTCCACGCACCGTCGTCGCGCCTTGCGCTGACAACTGCTGTGCGGGTGAGGATGCGCGCGCCACGCTCGGCTGCGCCCAGCGCATTCAGCACCACCAGCCGCGCATCATCCACCCAGCAATCGGAATATTCGAAGCCCTTGGTGTATTTATCAAGGATCGGATTGCCTTCCGGGTCGCGACGCAGGTCGAGCGTGCGCGTGCCAGAGCAACTTCTTGCGTCCACCCAGGTGATCGTAGAGAAACAGCCCGAGGCGAACCAACCAGGCTGGGCGATCTTCAGGGCTGTGCGGCAGCACGAAACGCATCGGCCAGATGATGTGGCTGGCCGAATTCATGAGCACTTCGCGCTCGATCAAGGCTTCGCGCACCAACCGAAATTCGTAGTACTCAAGATAGCGCAATCCGCCATGCACCAATTTGCCGGAGCGCGACGATGTGCCCTGAGCGAGGTCATCTTTCTCGCACAACCAGACCGAGAGCCCGCGTCCGGCAGCATCGCGGGCAATCCCGGCACCATTGATGCCGCCACCAATCACCAAAAGGTCGATCATCTGTGTTTCGGTGCTCATGTCATGCTCCCAGGACGGCAGTGTCGGGCATCGACGGCGTGGCATCTGCGGAATGCCGCAGCTCGGCCAGCCGGTCCCATGTGGTCACAAGGCCATGCCTTGCGTCAGAAAAGGCGGAAAACAGATCGTCATAAAGAGGCACCAGCGCCGGGTCAGGCGCTTCAGCAGCTCCCAGCAACGGCGACACCCAGTCGGAAATGCAGGTTTGCATATCCGGATAAACACCGGCACCGACCGCAGCCATCATGGCCGCACCGGCGGCTCCTGCCTCATCTCGGGCGGACACTCGCACCGGGGCATTGATCGAGGCAGCAAGAATGGCGCGCAGGCTTGCGGAGCGCGCAGCGCCGCCAGTGAGGCGGATCTCTCGCGGCAGATCGCCCATCGCCGAATAGCAATCCCGCGCCGCCATGCAGAGCCCTTCAACGACCGCCCGCACCATATCAGGATAACCATGGCCGGCAGACAGGCCGATGAAGCCGGCGCGCGCGCTGGCGTTGACAAAGGGCCCTCGTTCGCCAGCCTCGGAAATATACGGATGATAGAGAACAGACCCAGCGCAGCTTTGTGACAACCACTCATCCACACGACCGAGCAGATCGCGAGGCGTTACCGGTTGGCCGACCTGTGACAGAATATCTGCCGCCAGACCAAGAACCCAATCCAGATTAAGCGTTGCAGCCATGTTGGTCTGTACCTGTGTCACCACACCAGCCACAGGCAGCGCGATGACATAGCCTGTTCCCTCGTCATTCAACGTTACATCGGCAGAGGCCTTCGCATACATATGCACACCCGTGGATCCGATGGTGGAACACGCGACGCCAGTGCTGCCGGTATAGACCCCGGCCCCCAGCGCCGTCATAACCATATCGACATAGCCCAGCGACACGGCAGTGCCTGCAAGCAAACCCGTTTGCGCAGCGGCCTCGGCGCTCAAGGAGTGAGCAACCTCCGTGCCGTCAATGATGTCCGGAAGGAGCGCGCGGCGATGCGTCAGCCCCAGTGCCTCGATGACTGTGCTGTCGTATTGGCGCTTGCGAAAATCTCCAAAGGTGAAGCTCGCCTCCGACGGATCCGTTGCCCGAACGCCCGTCAGGTTGAGATAGAGCCAATCTTTGCAATGCAGTGCGACGCTTGCCCGTTCCAGAAGCTCTGGCATGTGCCGGTCCATATGCGCCAGTTGCGCGCCCTGCTGGCAAGTGTTCAAACCGGTGCCGGTCTTTTCAAACCGCTGGCGGCTCAACGGACCTGCGTCAAGGCGCGAGACAGTCGGCGCGGCGCGTGCATCGAGCCAAAGCCAGGCATCCCCGACAGGCTTGTTGTCACCGTCAACCAGCCACGTTCCATCGCCCTGAGCCGTGACGCCGATTGCCGAAGTGCGCTGCGCCAGATTGTCGACCTTGCCCGCCAAAGCACGTAAGGCTGCCGCACAATCGTCCCAAGTCTGAGCCATACTCTGCGTTACCGCACCCTGATCGCCTGTGTCATAGACATTGGCCACCGAAGCAACAGCAAGCTGTTGTCCGGTCAGATCAAAGGCCACGGCCTTGACCACGGACGTACCGGAATCAATCCCGATCACAATATCAGGTGTCGACATGAGACCTCCCATCGCCAGTCAGATCTTCACTTGAGAAGCTCTGACCAACTGACATTTCATCCTCCACCGGACGCAGCCGCCCGGACCCCATGAAGGCTTCGCCAAACATCCTCCGTGTTCTGCGCAAGCTCCCGGTAATGACCTCATCATATATAACATAGATTTCACATTTGCATGTATTTTTTTACTGACACAGTAATTTATTTCATATAAGGTGACATCAATCGAAAGGATTGCGCCAAGCAATCCGATTGCTTCAGAGGGTGGGAGAGGTGCCATCAAATGGCATTTCCCTCTGAAAAACCAAGCAAAATGGACGCTACTGCGTTCTGGGAGGATCGATATGACACCATTTGCCTTGCGCAACACGGATTGCAACGCAGCCGGAGTTGCGGCATGCGTCGCACAATCATCCTTTCCCATCTTCACGTCTCGATAGAACAGGCGGTCGCATCATTGCGCCGACTTGCCGTGTTTTGTCGCCTGAGGTGGGCTGACAGCCATTTGTGCAAGCCGACGAAAAAGCTCCGTCCTTCTATCACAAATCTAACAATACGAGTCGCCTGAACGGGCGCATTCGTCCCGAAATGCCGTTGGAGAAGAGCCATGTCCCAGACCGATACCAGGTTCGGCGGTGCGAAAAAATCCCGCCCGAAATATGGTCGGATCGTCGGCATTGTCGCGGTCATCGCCGTTCTTGGCGCAATTGCAATGGACACGACCGCCGTCAAGATCGGTTCGGCGGAAGATGTCGCCAAGCAAGGCTTCTCACCTGACGCCTATGGTGAAAAGCAGTTCCCGATCATTCAGAAATACGTTGCTGCCCACGCGGTTGAGGCCAGCAAGATCGGACCACTGGCGCTTGAGGACAAGGCCAAACTCGCCAAGACCTATGGCACCGCTTCTTCGACCGGCTCGATTATTCCGGTCACATTGACGGGCGTCGTCGGTGAAGGGAAATCCGGCCTGTTTTACATCAAGGTTGACGGCGTTCCAGACAAGGTGCGCATTCGGGTCCAGACGGGTCCGGCCATCAACGGTACGGTCCTGCGCGATGTCCCGGGCAATATCGCTTTTGGCGATTTCAAGAACCAGATCGAATATCAGAACGCTGCATCAGGCATCAATCGCGCCATGAAGAAAGCCCTTCTGAGCGATCTCGACCGCTCCTCGCTGACTGGCAAAACCATCAAGCTCACTGGAGCCTTCCGCCTGATCAATCCGAAAAACTGGCTGATCACGCCGACGGAGCTGAGCGTCCAATGACCCATCCCATTCCAGCGGTCACACCAGATGACGAAGTTGTCCTTGCTGCCCGTGATGTTGCCAAGTTCTATGGTCCGATCAAGGCGTTGAGGGGTGTTAACTTCCACATCCACCGTGGTCAGGTGACGACGCTTTTCGGCGAGAATGGCGCTGGCAAATCAACGCTCATGCGCATTCTGTCCGGCGTCACCACGCCAACTGCGGGAGAAATCATTCTGGACGGCGCGCCAGTAACCTTCGCGTCTGCCGCTGAGGCCCGTGATCGCGGCATCTCGATCATCCATCAGGAATTGAGCCTGGCACCCAATCTGCCGGTGCGCGACAATATCTTCATGGGTCGTGAGATCTCCGGGCCGACCGGTGTCGATTATGCCGAGGAAGATCGCCAGACACGCGCCTTGATGGCCGAACTCGAAGAAGACATTGATCCGCGAACCCCGGTTGAGGACTTGCGTCTCGGCCAGCAGCAAATCGTTGAAATCGCACGGGCGATCTCCTACGAAAGCCGTATCCTGATCATGGATGAGCCAACATCGGCCTTGTCAGCCAGTGAGGTGGAAGTGCTGTTCAAGGTCATCCGCGACCTGACCAACCGTGGCGTGTCGATCGTCTATATTTCGCACCATCTGGAAGAAGCATTGCAGATCACCGATCATGCGGTTGTGCTTCGCGATGGAGCCATGACCGCCTATGCGCCGCGCGCCGAGATTGATCTGGCGTGGATCGTGCGCAACATGGTGGGCGACAACTATGATCTCGGATCACCACCGACCGGCTATGACTTTGGCGAGACCGCCCTCTCCGTGCGCGATCTCACGGTGCCGGATCCTTCAGGAGCTGACTATAATGTCGTCGACAAGCTGTCGCTTGACGTGAAGGCCGGTGAAATCGTCTGTATCTACGGATTGATGGGTGCAGGCCGGACTGAGCTTCTGGAAACTGTTGCCGGACGGCTGCGCCAGTCTTCCGGCGAGATCTTCCTGGAAGGGAACGAGGTCTCCTCCCACACCATCGCCGAGCGCATCCGCGATGGCCTCGCGCTTGTCCCGGAAGACCGCCAGCGTGACGGTCTGGTGCAAACCATGTCGGTTGGCCAGAACCTGTCCCTTGCCTCGATCATGAATTTCACCCGGGGAATTTTTACCTCCCGCAAACTTGAAGGCAACCTGATTGATGACAGCATCCGTCAGGTCACCGTCAAGACCTCGGGGCCGGAAGCGCCGATAGGCTCACTCTCCGGAGGCAATCAGCAGAAGGTCGTGATTGGCAAGGTGTTGGCGACCCATCCGCACGTCATCATGCTGGATGAACCCAGCCGCGGCATCGACATCGGTGCCAAGGCAGAGGTGTTCCGCATTCTGGCAGAGCGTGCCCGCGACGGCCTGGCCGTCATCTACTCCACGTCCGAAGTTGGCGAGTGCCTGTCGATCGCCCACCGGATCCTTGTCATGCACCGCGGCAAGATCGTTGCGGAGTTCGATTCAACAACAACCAAAGAAAAGATCATGGCCGCCTCGGGCGAAGCCGTGGTCGCCTGATGGAGATCAGACCATGACGGATTCTAGCGTCACTACTCCGCCGGCTGAAAAGAAAGCCCGATCTCAAGGTCTCAATATCGGACTTCTGTTGCTGGAAGGCCGCGCCTTCTTTGCGCTGATCGTCATCATCGCGGTCTTTTCGTTTCTGTCGCCCCACTATTTCACCGTGTCCAACTTCCTGATCATGTCATCGCATGTGGCAATCTACGGGATCCTGGCCATTGGCATGTTGCTGGTCATTTTGAATGGCGGCATCGACCTGTCGGTCGGATCAACGCTGGCGTTGTCCGGTGTGGTCGCGGGCTTTCAGATGCAGGGTGTCGTGCTGGATGCGCTCGGCTACACACTGTATCCCCCGGTCTGGGCGGTTGTTGTTCTGACCTGCGTCCTTGGCGCATTCGTCGGAGCCATCAACGGTGTCCTGATCGCCTGGTTCAAGGTGCCCGCCTTCGTTGCCACGCTAGGGGTGATGTATGTGGCGCGCGGCGTCGCGCTGCTGATGACCAACGGCCTGACCTACAACAATCTTTCCGGTGATCCAGCGCTTGGCAACACTGGTTTCGACTGGCTCGGCTTCAATCGCCTCGGCGGTATTCCAATCAGCGTTTTGGTGCTCATCGTGCTGGCCATCATTGCGGGGCTGATGCTCAGTCGCTCGGCCTACGGTCGCTGGCTCTATGCCTCCGGCGGCAATGCGCATGCTGCCGAACTGTCCGGCGTTCCGGTCAAGCGTGTGCAGATCTCCGTCTATACGCTGTCAGGCATTCTTTCGGCTGTGGCCGGTCTGGTGCTGTCATCCCAGCTCACATCGGCGGGGCCCACGGCAGGCATGACTTACGAGTTGACCGCCATTGCGGCCGTGGTCATCGGCGGGGCGGCCCTGACCGGCGGTCGCGGCACCATTCGCGGCACGATGCTAGGTGCCTTCGTCATCGGGTTTCTGTCGGACGGCCTCGTCATCATTGGCGTGTCGTCTTACTGGCAAACCGTCTTTACCGGTGCGGTCATCGTTCTCGCCGTGCTGATGAACTCGATCCAATACGGCGGCAAGGCTCGCAAGGGCTGATGCCGCAGACTTTCCCCGCTCCGCGAGGAGACAGGGAGCGGGAAACTCCGCCACAGCGGCGGCTTCAACACCCCAGGGAGGAATTTGAATGTTTAAACTTGCAAGAAAAGCCTTGATTGCAGCGGCAGCGGCAACCCCGCTCATTGCCGGCTCCATGGCTGCGACACCTGCCTTTGCCGATGGTCTGATTTCGATCATCGTCAACGATCCGGCAAACCCCTACTGGTTTACCGAGGGCAAAGTGGCCAAGGCAACGGCAGAAAAGCTCGGCTATGATGCCAAGGTCAGCGCCCACAAGGGCGACACCAACACCGAAAGCACACTGGTCGATACGGCCATCACCAACAAGTCCAAGGCCATCATCCTTGACCCAGCCAATGCCGATGGCTCCGTTGGTGCCGTGAAAAAAGCCGTTGCAGCCGGCATTCCGGTGTTCCTGATCAACGCTGAAATCAACCAGGAAGGTCTGGCCAAGGCACAGCTCGTATCCAACAACGCACAAGGAGCCGCTATCGGGGCACAGCAGTGGGTTGAATCGGTTGGTGAAGAAGGCAACTACGTCGAATTGTTCGGCAATCCTTCGGACAACAACGCGGCCACCCGCTCCAACGGCTATGAAACCGTTCTCAGCCAGTATCCGGACCTGAAGAAGGTTGCTCAGGAAGTGGCCGATTGGGACCGCACCAAGGGCTACCAGAAAATGCAGTCCATGCTCCAGGCTCATCCGGACATCAAAGGCGTGATCTCCGGTAACGATGAAATGGCTCTCGGCGCAATCGCCGCGCTGAAGGAAGCTGGCAAGCTCGACCAGGTCAAGGTTGGTGGCTTTGACGGCTCACCGGATGCAGTTGCAGCCATCAAGAAGGGTGAATTGCAGTACACTGTCTTGCAGCCAGTTGCCGTTTTTGCCGCCCAGGCCGTGAAGGAAGCTGACGAGTTCATCAAGACCGGCAAGACCGGTGTTGATCAAGAAAAGCAGCTCTTCGACTGCCTGCTGATCACCAAGGACAACGTCGACAAGTACACAGCACCGTTCACGCTGTCCAAGTAAGCTTTCCCATAAGGAAACCTGCAACAGGGGCGCGGTTATCGCGCCCCTGTTGTCATTTAAAACATTGCTGAAGTCTCGCGAGATGCGCAGATGCCGGAACACCCTCCGTCGTCTTGCTCTTTTACAAGCACGACAATTACGGGTATCTGAAGAAGAGCTTCCACAAGGACCGAGCATTCACGTGTCTGGCGACGATCCCCTTTTCAAACCGGGCCCCTTGCCCATTTCGACGGACAGCCGTCAGGCAAGACAGATTGCGCGTCGGCATTTGATCGTCGACATGGTGCAACGCGCCGGAACCGTTCGCATTGACGAGATTACACGTCGCTTTGGCATCAGCCTCATGACGGCACATCGAGATATTGACGATCTGGTTGCCCGCGACATGGTTTCAAAGGCGCGCGGGCTTATTTCGGCCACCAGTCCGGCGAGCGCCATAGCCGATCCCGCCGCGGCAACAAGCGATATCAGAACGCGGCATATAGCCATTGCCGAGACCGCTGCCGGATTTCTGTCTCCCGGTCTGTCGCTCTTTCTCGATGATACCGAAATCGTGAAAGAGATGGCCACCTTTCTGGAAAGCCATGTTCCGATGACTGCAATCACCAATTCGCTGGCCTTGATGAACACGCTCAAAGGTTTGAGCGACATCACCCTGATCGGCCTTGGAGGACGCTACCAACTCTGGCAGGACAGCTTCTACGGACCGGAAACCCTGCGCGAGATTACCAACTTGCAGGCCGATGTGGTGATCATGTCGGCGGAATCCATCTACGAGGGTCGGTTCTTCCAGCCGACACCAGAAGCGGTCGAAACCAAACGCGCCATGATGGCAAGTGCGACGCGGCGCTTTTTGCTTGTCGACCACACCGCCTTCGACAATCGCGCACTTTATGCAGCAGGCGATCTGTCCGACTTCGACATGATCGTGGTCGACAGCGGTCTTCCTGCCCTCCAAATCGACAGAATGTTGTCGCGGGGTCTCAATGTGGTCGTGGCGCCTGTTCCGATCTGACGATATCTCGCAGAGACAAAGGCCGCGCCTTGGTTTTGCAAGGCACGGCTTTCTGACCTCATTATAGCGTCAAGGATGCATACCCCTTAGAACCCCTCAAGAACGACCTTACCGCGCGCTTTGCCGCTTTCGATCAAGGTATGTGCCTTTTTCAGGGTTGCCGCATCAATGCGCCCCATCGTCTCGACCAGTGTTGTGCGAATGCTGCCGTCATCGACCAGCTTCGCAGTTTCGTTGAGGATCACAGCCTGTTCAGCCACATCTGCCGTCTCGAAAATCGAGCGGGTGAACATGAATTCCCAATGCACGGACACCGATTTGGTCTTGAACGGGTTGATTGCAACGGCACCAGGATCATCAATCAGACCAAAACGGCCCTGCGGCGCGATCAATTCGGCGATCTGCTCAAGATGCTGGTCCGTATTGGTGGTCGAAAACACGAAACCCGGCGCTCCAAGGCCAAGGGCCTCGACTTCGGCGGCCAACGGCTTGCTGTGATCGATCACATGATGCGCGCCAAGCTCCTTGGCCCAAGCCTGCGTTTCAGGGCGTGATGCCGTGGCAATGACTGTGAGATCCGTCAACTTGCGCAGAAGCTGAATGGCAATGGACCCAACGCCCCCCGCACCGCCGATAATCACAACGGCGTTGGCCGCTCCCGCTACAGGCTTGCGCACGTCCAGCCGATCAAACAGCATTTCCCAGGCGGTCAGCGTGGTCAAAGGCATGGCCGCTGCCTCGGCAAAGCCGATGCTCTTTGGCTTGTGACCGACGAGACGTTCGTCCACCAGATGCAATTCGCTGTTGGTGCCCTGACGGTTGAAAGTGCCTGCGTACCAGACTTCATCGCCCGGTTTGAAGGCCGACACATCGGAGCCAACGGCCCGTACCATGCCCGAGGCATCAAAGCCCAGCACCTTCCAGTCCCCATCCGCAGCGCCTGCCCGCATACGGACCTTGGTATCGACCGGATTGACCGACACAGCGCGGACTTCAACCAGAATATCACGTCCAGATGGCGTCGGATCTGGCAGGTTCACATCGACCAGAGCGTCATCGCGCTCGATGGCACCTGGTGTCTTGTAAGCAACGGCTTTCATTTTCATCTCCATTTGCTGATGGACATAACTTAGAGTACTCTCATAAAAATGAAATACGCACAAAAATTGCACATAGTATCAAAAAGGATACTGTAAAATGACCAAGCTGCCGCACAGCCGTTTTGACTGCTCGCCCGGATGTTCTGTCGAGGCTGCCATCAGTCTGATCGATGGCAAATGGAAATCAGTGATTCTGTGGCACTTGCTGAATGAGGGCACGCTCAGGTTCAACGAATTGCGCCGTCGCATGCCCAGCGTGACGCAACGCATGTTGACCAATCAGTTGCGCGAACTTGAAGTTGACGGCGTGATTCACCGCGAGGTCTACGCTCAGGTGCCCCCCAAAGTGGAATACTCGCTGACCGACATGGGGCTTGAATTGAAGCCGATTCTGCACGCTCTCAAAAACTGGGGGGACACGCATATGGCGCTCTTCAACCAGTCCTCGGCCGACCCTGCCAGTGCGGCTTAACCGGGTTAAGCTCCCTGCCGCCCACAGATCGCAGCGGTTTTGACGTCCAAGAAGGCGCGCCGATTTAGCGTCCTGCGTCGTTGCAAGATAGTCAGCAACACAAAAAAGCTGCGGCACCGAAAGATGCCGCAGCTTTTTGATCTTAAGAACTGGACGAGCGTTCCCAAAGGTTGATGTCTTCATCGACCGCATGTGTATCAATTTCGGCCAATTCGTCGGCGGTGAACTCCAGGTTCTTGGTCGCGCCAACGCAATCAATCACCTGTTCGGCCCGCGATGCACCGATCAGAGCTGTGGTGATGCCGTTGTTGCGCAACACCCAGGCAATTGCCATCTGAGCCAGCGTCTGGCCACGACGCTTGGCGATATCATTCAGCTTGTTAAGCCGCGAGATCGCTTCATCCGTCAGCATGTTCGGTTTCAGGCTCTTGCCCTGTGTCGCACGTGAGCCTTCCGGCACGCCGTTCAGATATTTGCCTGTCAGCATGCCTTGCGCCAAGGGCGTAAAGGCAATCGACCCAACGCCGAGCTCGCTCAGGGTTTCCTTCAGACCGTCATGCTCAACCCAGCGATTGATCATGTTGTAACTCGGCTGATGGATCAGGCACGGTGTTCCAAGATCCTTCAGGATTGCCGCTGCCTGACGGGTGCGCTCTGAATTATAGCTGGAAATGCCGACGTAAAGCGCCTTGCCCTGTTTCACCAGACTATCCAGTGCGCCCATGGTTTCTTCCAGCGGCGTCTCCGGGTCGACGCGGTGCGAATAGAAAATATCGACATAGTCGACCCCCATCCGCTTCAGAGACTGCTCGCAAGACGCGATCAAATATTTGCGGCTGCCCCAGTTGCCATAGGGCCCCGGCCACATGTCGTAACCAGCCTTTGACGAAATCACCAGTTCATCGCGGTAGCCCGCAAAGTCCTTGCGCAGAATGTCACCAAAGGCTTCTTCTGCACTGCCTGCAGGAGGGCCATAGTTGTTGGCAAGATCGAAATGGGTGATGCCATGGTCGAAGGCAGTGTGCAAAATGTCACGCTTGGTTTGATGCGGCGTGTCGTGGCCAAAGTTGTGCCAAAGGCCAAGCGAGATAGCTGGCAGCATGAGACCGGAATTGCCGCAACGGCGATAAGGCATCGCTTCGTAACGAGTGTCGGCGGGTACATAACTCATTGAAATTCCTCCAGGTGTTCTGTGTTCTTAGCAAATGCCACCCGCCACCTTGCCCGAGACACGATAGCGGATGCAAATATCAGGCGGCGGCTCCTAAATGTTAGGTCTCACTGT
This sequence comes from Roseibium sp. 10G30-5, assembly GCF_055809635.1. NCBI lineage: Bacteria > Pseudomonadati > Pseudomonadota > Alphaproteobacteria > Hyphomicrobiales > Stappiaceae > Roseibium > Roseibium sp. 10G30-5. The sequence goes on along the minus strand of NZ_CM147918.1, from coordinate 2,348,351 downwards.
CCATATGGCGCTTGAAGGCCTCTGCATAATCGGGATGCCAGCGTGACAGAGCCGGGCGATTTTCAGCAATATCCGACACGGCCCAGCGCATACGTGCCACATCCGTCGCACGGTCGACCTCATTGTCAGGACACAGCACATAGAAATCGCCCTTGGCCATTGCGTCCAGCAAGAAGGCCGCAACCTGCTCCGGCTCTACAGGCAGCAGCAGGCTTCTCGGTCGCACCGTTGGCACGGGTGAGGCCGGTATAAGTAAAGCCGGGAATGAGAAGATGAGCAGACACACGATCACCAGTCTTCTGCACCAGATCGTGCGATAGGGATTCCGTCAGAGCCTTCAACGCTGCCTTGCTGACATTGTAGGCCGTATCGCCCGGTGGCAACGTAATACCCTGCTTGGACCCCGTGCAGATGATCGCTGCGGGATAGTCCGCTGCCATCAAGTCCGGCACGAAGGCCTGAATACAATTCAGTGCGCCCCAAAGATTGGTGTCCAGTGTGGCCCGCCAGACGTCTTCATCAGCAAAAAGAGAGCCGCCGCCTTCACGTCCCGCGTTGCTCATAACAACAGACACGCGGCCCAACGCATCCGCCGCGGCCTTGAGGCGGACGACCTGATCCCGATCAGACACATCGGTTGGCTGTGCATGCACCGCGAGACCCGCGGCATTCAAATCGGCCAACGTTTGATCCAATTTGTTGCCCGGAAGGTCCGCCAGCAGGACAATCATACCTGCCTGCGCCAAGGAACGCGCAGTGGCTAAGGCCAATACCGCTGGCGCCGCCCGTGATCACTGCGACCTGATTTTTTTGAATAGCTGGATGCATCATGAAACCCTCCAAAGTGAGGTGTCAGGGAGGTAAATTGTCCGTTCTGACAGGACCTGCAAGGTCCTGTCATCATTACTTGATTGAACATACTGCATCCAACTTGCCGCGAAAGGGGTTCTTCGTTTATTTTTGCTCAACGTAGAGATGAGGAGTAAGCAGCCAATGGCATTTCAATCCGGTCCGGATCTTGCGGATTTGCAGGCGTTTCTTGCCATTGTGCGGCACCGTGGGTTTACCGCTGCGGGCATTGAGCTGGGTGTCAGCGCCTCGGCCCTGAGCCACCGCATGCGTCGGCTGGAAGCCACGCTGGAGGTTCGGCTTCTCAATCGCTCCAGCCGATCCGTCGTGCCAACAGATGCGGGTCTCGCATTGGCAGAACGCTTGACCAAAGGGTTTGAGACCATCGCCGACGCCCTGGGCACGCTGGATATCCATCGGCGCTATCCGGTCGGTCGTTTGCGTCTCAATGTACCGCATGACGCGGCCCGCATGCTGCTGGCGCCCGTGCTTCCCGACTTCGCCGCACTTTATCCGCAGATCCATCTGGATGTCATCGTTGATGATCATCCAGTCGACATTGTCGCTGGCGGTTATGATGCGGGCATCCGCTACCACGACTATATCCCCGGCGACATGATTGCTGCCAACTTGACACCGCCACTGGACTGGGTGGTGGTAGGGGCCCCAGCCCTGCTGGACCGGCTTGGTCGCCCGAGAACGCCGCAAGACCTGCTGACCTATCCTTGCATCCAAATGCGCATTGGAGACCGGACCGCTTACCCGTGGGAGTTGGGCAATGGTCCGCACATGCTGCATCTGGATGTTACCGGCCCCCTCAGCGCCAATGACACGGACTACACCATTGCGGCAGCGGTCGGCGGTGTCGGGTTGGCCTATACGCTCAAATGGCGTGTCGAGGCGGACCTGAAATCGGGCCAGCTGGAATTGGTGTTGCCCGAATGGGCCTCCGAAGGCCCGCCCTTTGCGATGTATTACCCCAGTCGCCGCCAACCCCCTTCAGGTTTGCGCCAACTGATCGCCATGTTGCGCGAGCGTTTTGGATCACAGGCGGATCAACCTGCCGGACAGCCCCAGACAGACCGTGGCGCATGACCCTTTACGCTTCGACGAAGATCTCGCGTACCCAATCCAGAAACACACGCAGCCTGCGCGACAATTGTCGGTTCTGCGGGTAGATCGCATTCAGCTGCGTTAGCTGTGGCGGCATATCCGGCAAGACCTCAACCATTTCACCGCGCGCCAGTTCATCTTGAAACCGATAACGCGGTGCCTGGATCAGGCCAAATCCAGCAGCGCAGAGTTCTGCCACCGTATTGGCGTTGTTCGCCGTCACACGGTGTGCCAACATCCGCGTCACAACGTTCTCTCCCTCGGTGAACTCCAACGGGATCACCTGACCGGTGCGCGATGACACGAAACCGATCATCTGGTGCCCTTCCAGATCTTCCAGTGTTTTCGGCGTTCCATAGGCCGCGAGATAAGCAGGGCTCGCATAGGTCACTTCCTCAAGCTCTCCCAGTGTGCGCCGGATCATGCTGCTGTCCTCCGGCAGACCGGCCCGGATGACACAATCAATCCCCTCGCGCACCAGATCCACCAACCGGTCCGTCTGTCCGAAGTGCAGGCTCAGGTCAGGATAGCGCTCCAGAAATGCTGGCAGGCGCGGCAACAAAAACGTGCGTGTCAGTCGTTCGGGCGCATCAATTCGCAAGAGACCGCGTGGCGCATCCTGTTGAAAGACACTGTGCGCTTCGTCAAAGTCTGCAAGGATCGACAGGCAGCGCTGGTAGTAGGCATCCCCGTCCAGCGTGGTGGCGACGTGGCGGGTCGTCCGCGCCAGAAGCCGCGTTCCAAGATCCGCTTCCAGCGCCTTGATGGCCGCCGTCGCCGAGGAGCGGGCAAGCGTCAATTCGCTGGCGGCCTGAGCGAAGCTCCCCAGTTCCACAATCCTGACAAACAACTGCATGCGATCAAGTCGGTCCATCCTAATTGTTAGTCATAATCGAATTCTGATGTCAAATTTCATGTGATTGTTTGATTTTTACAAAGATCTATCTTCTGAGCACACACAGGAGATCCCCATGACTGATCAAACATCTCGCGTTGCCATCGTGACTGGCGCCTCCAAGGGCATTGGTGCTGCGATTGCCCGCAAACTCGCAGAGGACGGTATTGCCGTCATCGTCAACTATGCGCGCAGTGTCGCGCCAGCGCAGGCGCTGGTCGCCGATATCGAAGCTTTCGGCGGACGCGCGCGGGCCGTCCAAGCGGACATTTCAACACCAGAGAGCTTGCCACATCTATTCGATGCGGCCGAGGAAGCCTTCGGCGATGTCGACATTCTGGTCAATAACGCCGGCATGATGGCTCTCTCTCCCATTGCAGAGACATCCGACGACGCTTTCGAACAGCAAATTGCCATCAATCTTGGCGGCGTGTTTCGCGGTATGCGCGAAGGCGCAAAACGTCTGCGTGCCGGCGGCCGACTGATCAATTTTTCGTCGTCCGTGGTTGGCCTCTACCAGCCGGGGTACGGCGTTTATGCCGCAACGAAAGCCGGGATCGAGGCCATGTCGAAAATCCTCGCCAAGGAGCTTGGGTCTCGTGGCATCTGCGTCAACACCGTTGCCCTCAGGCCCTGTGCAGACAGACCTGTTCATGACCGGCAAAAGCGACGAGCTGGTTGCGAAAATCGCCGGGGTGAATCCTTTCGGTCGTCTTGGCCAGCCAGATGACATCGCCGACGTCGTACGCTTTCTCGCAAGCCCGCAGTCTGCCTGGATCAATGGCCAGACCCTGCGCGCAAATGGAGGTGTCGTCTGATGAAAAGCGTTCTCATTACGGGCGCGTCCAGCGACTTGCGCGCGATGTCAGCAGACGCTCGGCCGCAGGTTGGCCTTGCCGACCTCCTCCATCCCACGGCCTAAACAAAAGGAAATACTTATGCCGTTCGTCAACATCAAGACACCGGAAGCCGCCCTTACCAAAACACAGAAAGAAGAACTCGTGCACCGCACCACCGACCTGCTTGTCGAGTACATGAGCGAAGCGGCAAGACCGCATACGATGGTGCTTATCGAGGAAGTCAAGGACGGCGGCTACGGTCGCGCCGATGAGATTTTCACCATTCCGGACGCTTACCGCGCCAACAGCTAGAGCCGTATCACGCTCGATTTGACGCTATTCCGGACAGGTCAGACCATACGGAAGCAACTCCCCTGGACGTGCATTGCTGCGCCCGGGGTTTTATGCGTCACCCCAGCAGGCGGCACGGCATCGAGCCTCATCCGCCAACCGCCATGCGACTTGCAGATTGGCTGACCTCAGCCGATGGCTGCACGATGTGGCGGCGAATGATTGCCTCAAGGCGTTGTGCATCGCGCGCCTCCAAAGCATCCACCATTTGCAAATGCTCCTGACCCGACTGCTCGATCCGCTCACGCGTCGACCACTGCGATGCAGGCGCAGGCGGCGTGCGCAAACGTAAATCAGCGACCAGCTCAACCAGACTGGCATTGCCCGTTGTGGCAAGCAAGGCGGTATGAAACCGTAAGTTTGCCTCGTAGATGTCCATGATGGTGCCGCCCGGCAGCAGGGCAAGAAAGGCGTCAGCGCAACGACGCAAGTCATGGATCTGCGCCTGACTGGCATGGGCAACCATGAATTCTGCGGCGGCCGTCTCAAGCATGATGCGGACATCGCGAATTTCATCCGCGGCCGCGCCATCCTCCTCATGCACATAATAGCCCCGGTTCGGCTCATATTGCACCAGCCGCTTGCTTGCCAGATTTTCAAGAGCCTTGCGGATGCCTGAGCGCGACGCGTCATATCTTTTTTGCAAATCGATCTGCTTGAGCCAGGACCCCGGCGAAAACCGTCCCGCCTGAATGTCGGCCGCCAGACGCTCGGCGACGGCATCCTTGTCCTGTTTGTCTCTCATGGGCTTCCCGTTCCACTCTGACGCTCTGGTGACTGATCCTTCAGCGTTGCTGCCTGAAATTTAGACCAACCTAACGATTGCGCAACTGTAGAAATCGTGCAGTATATTGGTACCAATTTTGGTGAAAGTATAGTCCTGCTTCAGGCCCTCGCCCCACTCGGCGATCGCCTCTTGGGGCGCGACACACTCACCTGAAAACAATAACAGTGCTGTTTTAAGAGGAAACGTCCACCGATGGAAAATGGCGAAAAGATCTGGTCCAACGTCGACACTCTGTCGCCGGACTTCTGCGCCCTTGCCGATCGTGTCTGGGGCATGCCGGAACTGAATTACACCGAAAAGCGCTCGGCCAGCGAACATCTTGCCATGCTGGAAAAACACGGCTTTCGCACCGAAGCAGGCGTTGCCGGGTTGCCAACTGCCGTCATGGGCGAAGCTGGCGAAGGCGGTCCGGTCATTGCCATTTTGGGCGAGTATGATGCGTTACCCGGCCTGAGCTAGGAACACGGCGTTGCCGAAAAGCGCCCGATTGAAGACAATGGCAATGGTCATGGCTGCGGGCACAACCTGCTCGGCTCGGCCTCCATGCTGGCAGCGGCAGCTGTCAAGGACTGGCTGGCGGCAAACGACATGAAGGGCCGTGTGCGCTATTACGGCTGCCCGGCAGAAGAAGGCGGCTCGGCCAAAGGCTTCATGGTGCGCGAAGGCGTGTTCGATGATGTCGATATTGCTATTTCCTGGCACCCGGCCCCTTTCGCTGGCGTCAACAAGCCGATCTCTCTGGCATGTAACGAATTGCTCTTCACCTTCAATGGCCGCGCAGCTCACGCGGCAGCATCGCCCGAATTGGGCCGCTCTGCGCTGGATGCCGTCGAGTTGATGAACGTTGGCGTCAACTACATGCGCGAGCATATGCCGTCGACCGCACGCATTCACTATGCCGTCATCGATGCGGGTGGAGTTGCCCCCAATGTGGTGCAGCCACGCGCCGTTGTGCGCTATCTGGTCCGCGACCGCGAGTTGCCTGCCATGCAATCGCTGGTCAAGCGCGTTGAAAAGGTTGCCGCAGGCGCTGCCCTGATGACAGAAACCCGCGTCGACAGCAAGATCGTCAGCGGTGACGCCAACCTGATCGGCAACGCTCCGCTGGAAGAGTTGATGCACCAGTGTCTGGAACGCCTCGGCCCGCCACAGTTTGATGATGCGGATCGTGCCTTCGCCAAGGAAATTCAAGGCACCCTGTCGCAGGAAGACATCGAAGCCGCATACAAACGCTTTGGTCGCACGCCAAAACTCGACGTGCCGCTATGCGACAGCATTACGCCGCTGGGCGCTGGCGATGGCACGCATGTCGGTTCCACAGACGTGGGCACCGTCAGTTGGGTGGTGCCAACTGTGCAGATGCGCGGTGCAACCTATGCCATCGGCACACCGGGGCACTCCTGGCAGCTTGTAGCGCAGGGCAAAATGCCAGCCGCCCACAAAGGTATGGAGCACGCTGCCAAGGTGATGGCGGCAACCGCTACCGAATTATTCCTTGATCCGGCCAAGATCGAAGCGGCCAAGGCTGACTTCAAAGAGCGCCTCAACGGACGCCCCTTCGTCAACCCGATCCCCCACGACTGCGACCCGGAACTGCCGGAAGAAGACCTCAAGGACGCTGCCGAATAATGACCCTTTCCCTCTCTTCTCTCCTGAAAGACAGTGTCGACCGTGATCGCCTGATGGCGCACATCAGTGAATTTTCCAAGCGGGTCAAACTGTCTGGCACCGAGGAAGAGCGGGAAAGCTTTGCTTATCTGCAAGAGCAAATGACGGCCTACGGCTTTCAAACCCGCATGATCTTGCATGATGCCTATATCAGCCTTCCAGGCAATGCCTCCGTCACCATTGATGGAACTCCGCTTGATTGCATCACCCACTCCATGGCCCGCCCCACTCCAGAAGCGGGATTGACTGCAGACCTTGGTCTACGTGGGAGAAGGCACGCAAGCCGATTTCGATGCGACGGATGTGCATGGCAAAATCGTGCTTGTCGACGGCATCGCTGTGGAAGACGTCGCTGACCTTGCATCCCGTCGTGGCGCCATTGGTGAACTTCACATTAGCCCCAATGAAAACCTCTATGAAATGTGTGTGTCACCGGTATGGGGAAGCCCCTCCAGTGAAACCTTAAAGGATCTTCCAACGACGTCGATCTGCACCATTCGCAAAGCGGATGGTGATCCTTTACGACAGCGCTGCCGAGCTGGTGAAACGGTCACGGCAACACTTTACACCCACGTTGATACAGGCTGGCGCAAGACTCCTATCTTGCAAGCAGATCTCCTTGTTGCAGATCCAGAAACACCGTTTATCCTGTTTTCTGGTCACCATGACACTTGGCACTATGGTGTCATGGACAACGGCGGCGCCAACGCAACGATGCTGGAAGCTGCCCGGATATTCGCCGCCAACAAGGAGCAGTTGACCCGCAACCTACGTCTATGCTTCTGGTCCGGCCATTCCCACGGTCGTTATTCAGGCTCGGCATGGTACGCGGAGGAGTATTTCGACGAGTTGGATCGCAATTGCGCCGCCCACGTGAATGTCGATTCGACCGGCGGCAAAGGCGCAACGATCCTCACCAACTCCGGGGTCATTGACGAATTGCAGCCACTGGCGCATCGCGCCATCAAAGATGAGACCGGCCAGCTACACGCTGGGCGGCGCCAGGGCGCGCCGCGGATCAATCCTTTTGGGGCGTTGGTATTCCGTCCATGTTCGGCTCGCTTTCACATCAGCCCCCGGGTCCTGTGAAAATGCTGACCGCGCTTGGTTGGTGGTGGCACACCCCACATGACACGGCAGACCATATCGATCCTGACAATCTGACCCGTGACACGCGCATTGTTGTTGACGTACTGCGTGAACTTCTATGCGCGCGGATCCTCCCGATTGATTATAGCCCCTACTGCGATGCGCTTGGCGTCGTGCTGTCTGACCTCGAAGCCTCACTGGGCGACCGATTCGACCTGTCTTTGGCACAAAGCAGATTGCAGGCTCTGCACGCCAGCGTGATTGAATTTGCCAAGCGCACGAAAAAGATCAATGGAATTGAAGCTGCCAGTACGTTCAATCAGGCTGTGATGCGTGCGGGGCGCCACCTCGTGCCGCTGAATTACACCCACGGCGACCGGTTTGTGCATGACGCTGCGCTGCCGCATCCGGCATGGCCAGCCCTTGGTCCGATCAAAGCGCTGGCAGCTTTGCCTAAAGGATCTCCTGATGAGCCCTTTCAGGCCGTGACCGCACGGCGTGCCCGCAATCGCCTGACTCATGCCCTTAAAGAGGCACGTCGGGAGATCGATGCGGCATGATCCAATCAAAGATCAAACCAACGATGCACAAGACATCGATCACCCGGAGAGTATCAGCATGAACAAGACAGCAAGAATTCTGGCTGCAATGGCAACGGCAGTCCTGGGCTGTGCCGCAGGCCCCGCCTATGCCAAGACATGGACCACGGTCAAGGTTGGTATCGAAGGCGCCTTTCCGCCCTGGAACACCATGGACGCAAACGGCAAGCTGGCCGGCTTTGACGTCGACCTTATCAAGAACCTTTGCAAACGCGTCGATTTGAAGTGCGAACTGATCAGTGGCCCCTGGAAAGGTATGGTTCCAAGCCTTCAGGCTGGGAAATACGATGTCATCATGACAATCGGCATCAATGAAAAGCGTAAAAAAGTCATCGATTTCACGACACCTTATGCCAATGGGGTCGCCTCTTTCCTTGTGCCGAAAGCCTTCCCGGAAATGCCGATGACCGGTGAAAAACTCGACCTCAACGACAAGGCCAAAGCTGACCCCGTAATGGACAAAATCGGGCAGATGATTGATGGCAAGATCGTCGGCGTCGTCGGCTCGACAAGCCAGGAGCGTCTGATCAATGCCTATTTTGGCAAGAAAGTTACCGTGCGCACCTATCAAAGCTCGGGTGATCGCGACCTGGATCTGAAATCTGGCCGTATCGACGTTGGCTTTGACAGCGGCATCTATGAGAAGGCAATGCTGGCGAAAACTGGCAATGATGACTTGAAGATGGATGGGCCTCTGGTAAAGGGGTCGGTGCTGGCAACGCGTGTGGCGCTTGGGGTCCGTAAAGGATCCGATGATCTGAAGGCGCTCTTCAACAAGGCCATCGATGCGGCAGCCAAGGATGGCACCATCCGCAAATTGTCGCTGAAGTGGAGCAAGCTGGACCTGACACCTGATGGGTCCGCCTCCAACTAGGCAGGGGTCCCATGGACCTGCATTCTTCCGGTGTCCGGGGTACCCTCCGGACACCCTTACCTTTCACCGATCTCCCGCATACCGGAGACGAGCCACGGACCAGAGATGCAACAACCGGGCTTTTATGAACTGATGAGCTTTGGCCCCGGCGGCTGGGGACCTGCGATGGTCACGGGGGCCCTCGTGACCCTTGTGCTTGCCATCTGCGGCTTCCTCATCGGCTCGGTCTTCGGCGCGACGGCAGCTTATGCCAAGATTGCCGGAAACCGACCAGCAAGGATTGCGGCCGACATCTACACCACCGTTTTGCGCGGCATCCCCGACCTGCTGGTCATCTATCTGTTCTATTTCGGCGGCAGCGCTTTTCTCACCTGGATCGGACGTCTGTTCGGCTCGGACGGCTTCATCGGACTGCCGGGTTTTGCTGCAGGCGCCCTCGCCATCGGCATTACATCCGGCGCGCAGCACACGGAAGTGTTCCGCGGTGCCTACACAGCGGTTTCCAAGGGCGAGATCGAGGCTGCGGTTGCCACCGGCATGCCACGGTTCATGCGGTTTCGGCGGATCATCGCACCGCTCGTTTTGCGACACGCCCTCCCCGGTCTCGGCAATGTCTGGCAGATCGTCTTGAAGGAATCCGCGCTCGTGTCCGTCACAGGCGTGGTGGAATTGCTGCGGCAAAGCCAGGTGGGCGCAGGGTCAACCCGTCAGCCGTTTGACTTCTACTTTGCCGCAGCCGTGCTCTATCTGGTGATCACCAGCATCTCCAGCCTCACCTTCCGCACCGCCGAGGGTCACTATAATCGCGGCGTGAGGAGAAGCTGATGGATTTCGCCTTTGCTCTGGGAAGCCTTGAAAACTCTTCTGCCCGGCGTACCAATGACACTGGCGCTGGCCCTGCTGTCGACGGCGATTGGGGCGGTGATCGCCCTGACACTGGCCATAATGCGGCTGTCTGGCATCAAACCGTTGGACTGGATTGCTCGCGCCTATCTGTTTGCCTTTCGTGGGTCGCCCCTGCTGGTGCAGATCTTTCTGATCTACTATGGCCTCAGCCAGTTTCCGGAAGTGCGCGCCTCGTTCATCTGGCCGCTTTTGCGCGAGCCCTTCTGGTGCGCCATCATCGCCCTGTCGCTGAACACGGGCGCCTATGCCAGCGAAGTCATTCGCGGTGGCCTTCTGTCCGTTCCGCATGGTCAGATCGAAGCCGCGCGCGCCTGCGGCATGTCCGGCATTTTGCTGTTCCGTCGCATCATACTGCCCGTGGCCATTCGTCAGGCTCTGCCTGCCTATGGCACGGAACTGATCCTGATGGTCAAGGCCACTTCACTCGCCTCCATCATTACCATCATGGAGATCACCGGTCTGGCCGCAAAACTCGTCTCGGAAACCTATCGGGTCATCGAGGTCTTTGCCGTTGCCGGACTGATCTACCTGGCCATCAACTTCATCCTGACGCGGATCATCCTTGCGCTCGAACATTGGCTCACGCCACACCTGCGCGAACGCCCCAACGAGGGCACGATCATGCCAACAAGAGAACCTCTGGGAGAACGCACGTGACCAACTCAAGCACGGCGACCCCGAAGATCGCGGTCAACCTGACAGATCTTCACAAGTCCTTTGGCGCACTGGAAGTCCTGAAGGGGGTCAATCTGACAGCCCATGAAGGCGAAGTGGTCTCCATTCTCGGCGCCTCCGGCTCCGGCAAGTCGACCATGCTTCGCTGCATCAACATGCTAGAAACGCCAACCTCAGGTCTGGTGACCGTCGGCAACGAAAGCATCACCCTGACAACAGATCGCAAGGGCCGCGTCAAGCCAGCCGACCGCAAGCAGGTCGACAGAGTTCGTTCTCGCGTCGGCATGGTGTTCCAGTCGTTCAACCTATGGTCACACAAGACCATTCTTGAAAACGTCATCGAAGCACCTGTGCATGTGCAGGGCCGCAACAGGCAGGAATGCATCGAGGAAGCCGAAGACCTTCTCGACAAGGTCGGCATTGCGGAAAAACGCGACTTCTATCCCGCGCATCTCTCTGGTGGGCAACAACAACGTGCCGCCATTGCCCGCGCTCTGGCGCAGCATCCCGACGTCATGCTGTTCGACGAACCGACATCAGCGCTCGACCCGGAGCTGGTGGGGGAAGTGCTGAAAGTCATGCGCAAACTGGCTGACGAAGGCCGCACCATGCTGGTCGTCACCCATGAAATGGGCTTTGCCCGCGATGTTTCGAACCGCGTTGTCTTCCTGCACCAGGGACAGATTGATGCGGAAGGAAGCCCCGCCGATCTCTTTGGCGGCAAGGGAACCGAGCGGTTCCAGAAGTTCATCGCCGCATAACACGGCTGGCGATCACACCCGGTCATTGCGCCGGGAATGAATAACAGAAGGGGAAATACACAATGAAAACATGGACCCGTATGGTGGGGGCTGCTCTGACGGCCGTCGCTCTCATGACCGTTCCGGCTGCGGCCAAGGAATGGAAAACCGTTCGCATCGGCACCGAAGGCGCATTCCCTCCCTGGAACTCGACCAAGGCTGACGGCTCTCTCGAAGGCTTTGAAATCGATCTTGGCAAGGATCTCTGCAAGCGCATGGACGTGAAATGCGTCTGGGTCGTTCAGGCCTGGAAGGGCATTATTCCGGCACTTCAGGCTGGCAAGTTCGACGCCATCATGTCAGGCATGTCGCACACCAAGAAGCGCGAAAAGGTCATCGACTTCACGCAGCCTTACGGCTCGACAGGTCAGACCTTCGGAGTGATGGAAGGCTCTTCGCTGGCCAAGATGCCACTCAAGGGCAAAGTATTCCCGCTGGCGTCCAACCCGGAAGAAGCCAAGAAGGCCATCGACGAAATCAAGCCTTTCTTCAAGGGCAAGGTCATCGGCGTACAGTCTTCCTCTATCGCAGAAGGCTTCTTGCAAAAGTATTTCTCTGATGTGGCCGACATCCGCGAATACGGCAAGACCCAGGAGCACGATCTTGATCTGCTGTCCGGTCGTATTGACGCCGTTGTCGCCTCCATGGCCTACATCTCGACCGCTGCCAAGGATCCGGCCAACAAAGGCCTCATCCAGGCGGGCCCCCGCTTCCAGGGCGGCATGCTTGGCATGGGCAGCTCCATCGGTCTGCGCAAGGGTTCTGACGATCTGAAGGCCATGTTCAACAAGGCCATCACCGCAGCCAAGCAGGACGGCACCATCAAAAAGCTGTCTGAAAAGTGGTTTGGCTTCGACGTCACCGTCTACTAAGACCTTATAATCGACAACAAAACGAGAGCCCGGGCAGTCTTCAACGCCCGGGCTTTTGCATACCGTCTGTCCGCCCGTCTGCGTTCAGAAATCAGAATATTTCTCGCAAGATCTCTCACACAGCCTGTTTCTCTTCGCGCTCTAGAAGGGTCTGCTTGCGCTCGATGCCCACAGGCGTAGCCAGACAAGGCACCATCGTTTCGCACCACTCGATGACATGGGATGACAACTGCCAGTTTATTGGCAGCACAAGCTCCAGCGACTGCACGAACAGACGAAGGAGCGCCGATACGCCGGGCAATGTCTGAATAAGACACTTTTTCTCCGACTGGAATATCCTGAAGCGCCTGCCACACACGCTGCTGAAAGGCGGTGCCGCGCACATCCAGCGGCAATTTCAGGCCGAGCTTCGGCGCTTCCACCAACCCCACCACCTGCGCGACAAGCTGCTCATAGGCGGCATCGGCCCCAAGCAGGGTTGCTTTGGGAAAGCGGTCCTGCAAATCCCGCAAAAGGACGTCTGGATCATCACCAAGCAAGATCGCAACCACGCCTTGAGCGCTTGAGGCGACCAGAAGTGCGCCAAGTGTGGTTTGGCCAATCGCAAAACGCAACTCCTCATCGAGACCCCCGCGCCGATATCGCGACGGCGTCATGCCCAGCATGTCGTTGGTATTTTCGTAAAAGCGGCCGCTGGAATTAAAGCCAGCCTCATACATCGCCTCAGTGACGGATGCACTCGCCGGCAGGCCGTTCCGCAGCCTGATGGCCCTATGCGCCCGCGCATAAGCTTTTGGGGTCAAACCCGTCAGAGATTTGAAAAGACGGTGAAAGTAGCCCGGGCTGCGCCCCGCGGAACTGGCAAGCTCTTCCAGTGTTGGCTCTGTCTCGCTCGTCTCCAGACGCTGGCAAGCCCGTGCAACCATTTGAGCCAGTTCAGCATCTGCCCCGGGCCCCTCAGGCTTACATCGCAGACAAGGACGAAACCCGGTTGCGCGCGCGCTTTCCAGCGTGTCATGCAACTGCACGTTTTCCGGTTTGGCTGTGCGCGAAGGACAAGATGGACGGCAATAGACCCCCGTGGTCAGAACAGAAAACCAGAACGTGCCATCGGCGGATTTATCCCGCGCCACGACCCGCGCCCATCGCGGATCCGCTTCTATCGCAGAGGGCTGTCTGTCAGAGAGAGACTCTTTCGGTGTCATTGTCGCGGCCTTTCAAGGGAACTATCTTGAAACCGAAGTTGGCAGAGCGCAAGTCGTCGTACACTCCACTCCTTGCTTTCAAACTCGACAGCAGAGTTTGTGCGCCGAAACGAAAAGAGGCGGCCGAAGCCGCCTCAAAACGTCATTCCGATCAATCGCCCACTCAGGCGATGATGCTGTTGAGCGTGGCACTCGGACGCATGGCTGCGGAGACCTTTTCGTCGGCCGCATGATAATAGCCCTCAAGATCCACCGGCTTGCCCTGAACACCGTTCAGCTCGGCCAGGATTTTGTCGGTATTGTCAGCAAGCTGCTTGGCAATCGGAGCATACTGCGCCTTCAGATCCGCATCGACGTCCTGTGCCACCAGTGCTTCCGCCCAGAAACGAGCAAGGTAGAAATGGCTGCCACGGTTGTCCAGGTCACCGGTCTTGCGACGCGGCGACTTGTCTTCATCCAGCAGCTGGCCAATGGCCTTGTCGAGCGCGTCAGCCAGCACAGCGGCTTTCTGATTGCCACGAGTGTTGCTCATATGCTCAAGCGAGGCCCCGAGCGCGCAGAACTCGCCAAGCGAATCCCAGCGCAGATGGTTTTCCTCCACCAGCTGTTCAACGTGTTTCGGTGCAGACCCGCCGGCACCGGTTTCGAACAGGCCGCCGCCAGCCATCAGCGGAACGATGGAAAGCATTTTCGCCGAGGTGCCCACTTCCAGGATCGGAAACAGATCGGTCAGATAATCACGCAGCACGTTGCCGGTGATGGAGATCGTGTCCTCGCCGCGCGCGATACGCTCGACAGAAACCTTCGCAGCCTCTTCCGGAGCCATGATTTTCAGATCAAGGCCAGCGGTGTCGTGCTCGGGCAGATAGGCGTTGACCTTCTTGATCAGCTCTGCGTCATGAGCGCGCGTTTGATCCAGCCAGAAGATGCCCGGTGTGCCGGACAGACGCGCGCGCGTCACGCCCAGCTTGACCCAATCGCGGATCGGAGCGTCCTTGGTGCGGCACATGCGCCAGATGTCACCCGCTTCAACAGCATGCTCCAGCAGCGTTTCGCCCTTGGCATCAACAACGCGGATGAACCCGTTTGAAGCTGCCTTGAAAGTTTGCGGATGCGAGCCGTATTCTTCCGCCTTTTGCGCCATCAGGCCAACGTTGGGGACAGTACCCATCTTGGCTGGGTCAAGTGCGCCGTTTTCGCGGCAGAAGTCAATCACAGCCTGATAGACGCCCGCATAGCTGGAATCGGGGATCACGCATTTTGCATCATGCTGCTGGTTGTCGGGGCCCCAACCCTTGCCACCGGCACGGATCAGTGCTGGCAGGGATGCATCGATGATCACGTCACTGGACACATGAAGGTTGGTGATGCCCTTGTCCGAGTTGACCATATACATGTCGGGACCCGCATCGAGTGCTGCCTTGATGTCAGCCTCGATCTGCTGACGCTCTGCGTCTGGCAGGGTCGCAACCTTGGCTTCCAGATCGGCAATGCCGTAGTCCGGGTTAACGCCCAGCTTGGCGAACACGCCTGCATGCTTGTCGAAGACGTCTTTCAGGAAGGCATGTACGCAATGGCCGAAGAGGATCGGGTCAGAGACCTTCATCATCGTCGCCTTCAGATGCACCGAGAACAGAACACCTTGTTCCTTGGCATCGGCGATTTCCTTCTGAAGGAAACGATCCAGCGCCTTTACACTCATCATGGTGGCGTCGATGACTTCATCCGCCTGCAAATCGAGATTGCTCTTCAGAACCTGAATGGTGCCGTCAGCACTCTGAAACTCGATCTTGGCTGCACCAACCTGGTCAGCCGAAACGGTGAGGGACTTTTCGTTGTCGCGAAAATCGTTTTTTCCCATCGTCGCAACATGGGTCTTGGACGTCGGCAGCCACTCGCCCATCGAATGCGGATGCTTCTTGGCGTAATCCTTGACGGCCTTCGGTGCGCGGCGGTCGGAGTTGCCTTCGCGCAGCACCGGGTTCACGGCCGATCCAGTGACGGAATTGTAAATCGCCTGGACCTTCTTTTCCTCATCGGTCTGCGGATCATTCGGATAGGACGGGATCGCATAGCCCTGTCCCTGCAACTCCTTGATCGCCGCATTCAACTGCGACAGAGACGCGGAGATGTTCGGCAACTTGATGATATTGGCTTCCGGAGCCGTCACAAGTTTGCCGAGAGCGGCCAGATCATCCGACTGCTTCTGATCATCCGTGAGATAGTCGGAAAAATTCGCCAGGATACGGCCAGCGAGCGAAATATCCATGGTGCCAATGGAGATGTCTGCGGACTTGGCGAAGAAGCGAACGATCGGCAAAAGCGAGCC
>NZ_CM147918.1:2280000-2325000 GCF_055809635.1 Roseibium sp. 10G30-5 | reverse complement strand
CAGTGCAACAGGCAAAGGATTATTTGCAAGGGGCGCTGGCGGCCAGTGATCAGCTTGATGTCGGACAGGGCCATGGACCCTTGCACCATTTTCATGCGCTCTGGCAGACCTGAGCCTGACCTCCGGTCTGTGCTGCCAAACCAGACCACAGGAAGGGCAGCACAGACCGATGCCCCTCCCATGCGCAATACCGTCAAATACCGGAGAGAAGCGCTTCCGCGAAAAGCCCCTCGAACCGTGTGGCATCCACCTTGAGGGCCGCCTTGACGTTTGGCACCGTATCGCCCGTCTTGCGTAAATCAGGGATCACCTGGCCGCGGGTCAAATCCCCGGTACATTCCACATCGACCTGCATCGCCTGCGTGTCGACAAGGCTGGCGTCCTGAGAAACGCCAACCGCAAGAGGGTCGTGCAGGGCACAATATGTGATGTCCGGATATTGCGCCTGATAGGCCGCCAGATAAAAACGGGCAGCTTCAGCACAGGCACGGGCTGCAGGACCGCCTTCCTTTGAAATCGTCTCGATCATGCTGCCGGTCAGTCGGGTTTGCATGGTCACATCCAGACCAACCATGGTGATATTTGCCCCCGATTGCAGCACAATACGAGCGGCCTCCGGATCATTGAAAAAATTGGCTTCCGCCATCGGGCTGGCAATCTTCGGGACACCCGGATGCCAGATCGTGCCGCCCATGAGCACCAGTGCTTTCAGTTTTTCTGCAATATCCGGCGCTTTCATCAACGCCTGCGCCACGTTGGTCATCGGACCTGTGGGCACAAGGATCAAGTCTCCCGGATTGGCGCGGATCCTTTCAATCAGAAAATCCGGCGCCCAGACTTCCTCCGCCTGACGAGATGGCGGAGGCAGATCGACACCACCAAGCCCGTTTTCACCATGGATCCGACTGCCATGCTTGTTGAAGGCGCGAGTCAAGGGACGAGATGAACCGGCCGCTACCGGAATGTCGCTGCGCCCGGCAATCTCCAGGATCTGCAATGTGTTGCGGGTTGCGGTTGCAACATCAATATTGCCATAGCAGGTTGTCACAGCTTCCAGCGTGATACCGGGACGCGCCAGCGCAAACACAATGGCCAGCGCATCATCGATTCCCGTATCCACATCCAGCAAAATTCGACACTCTGACACGCCCAGTTTCCCTCTTCAGACACAAAACACGTCCAACACTATACGGTGAAACATCAAAACGACAGCCTGCCTCTCCGGCCTGAGCTCTCCTGCAAAGACAGGCACCTCACTCCGGAGCCTCTTTGAGGCGACATGCAAATTAAGTCACTCTGTGACATCAAGAAACGCTGCGTTCACAAATGGTGTGCGAGAAAATCAATCAGCGCCAACACACGGCGCGCAGGCCTGTCGCCTGCGGCCCGCACGGCATACAGGTTGATCGCACTTGTGGTGAAAGGCTCCAGTACCGGCTCCAACCGCCCGGCCGCAATATCCTCTTGCACATCAAAGCTGGATTTGAGAACCACACCCGCTCCCGCGATAGCCCATTGACGCAAGGTCCCGCCATCACTCGCCATACGGTCCCCCGACACCCGCACGCCAAAATCAGTCCCACTATCGTGGAACTGCCATTTGGCCTGGGGTGACCCCGGCCGCGACAAGACCATGCAATTATGAGCAGAGAGATCGCGCGGATGGCCCGGCCGGCCCTGTCGATCCCAATAGGCAGGCGCGGCACAAATCTGACGCCGACCGCGAAGCAGCAAGCGCACCCGCAACTCGGAATCCTGTAAGGGGCCGGTGCGGATCCCCAGATCATACCCATCTTCCATCAAGTCGACGACCGCATCTGTCAGCGTCAGTTCAATGCGCAGGCCGGGATGCTGCTGCATGAAACTATTCAACAGTGGAGCAATGCGACTTCGGCCGAAGTCATTGATGGCCGACACACGAATGGTGCCTTGCAAAGGCCCGTCATCGGACACCGCCTCGAATGCGCGATCCAGGTCGGCCAGAATTCTTCGGCTGTCGCCCAGAAAACGTTCACCCTCTGATGTCAGCGCCAGACGACGGGTCGTCCGTGTAACCAGACGAGTCCCTGCCTGTTCCTCAAGCTGCTGCAAGGCCAATGTTACCGTGGACGGTGACAAGGCTTGCTGGCGAGCCGCACCAGACAGGCTGCCCTGATCAACGATGGAGACAAAAAGACGAAGAAGGCTGAGTTGATCCATTATTCGATGAGAGTAAAAAGTCCTCGCTGAATTTCAAGCATTATCGTCACCGCCGATAATTATACATCTGAAGTATGCGTGATTTACGGGGCTGAAGACGACCTTCCACGCGGCTTGCCGACCACGACATTCAGATGAAGCAGGAGAACACCCATGCAAATTGATCTCACCGGCAAACGCGCCATCGTCACAGGTTCAACGGGCGGCATCGGATTGGCAACGGCGATTGGACTGGCCGATAGCGGCGCGGAAGTTGTCATCAACGGGCGCAAGCAGGACACAGTCGACGCCGCAGTCAAGACGCTGAAAGGCAAGGTTCCCGACGCCAAAGTGACCGGCTTTGCGGCAGATCTCGCCACCGCCTCGGGCAGCGCGTCTCTGGTCGAGGCATTTCCGGCCTGCGATATTCTCGTCAACAACGTCGGGATTTTCGGACCCCATGATTTCTTTGACATTCCCGATACGGAATGGGACCGCTTTCTCAACATCAATGTGATGTCTGCCGTACGTCTGTCGCGAGCCTATCTGCCCGGCATGGAAAAAGACGGATGGGGGCGAGTGATCATGCTGTCCTCGGAATCAGCCCTGAACATCCCGGCGGACATGATCCACTACGGCGTCACCAAGACGGCGATTTTGTCCCTGGCGCGCGGTCTTGCCAAACGCATGGCGGGAACCGGCGTAACCGTGAACTCTGTCCTGCCCGGCCCGACGATGACCGAAGGCGTTGCGGAAATGCTCAAGGACGATGTGGCCGAAACCGGCAAGTCCCTTGAACAGGCTGGCATCGACTTTGTCATGGCCAACCGTCCAACCTCGATTATTCAGCGCCCGGCAACGCCAGAAGAAGTGGCCAACCTGGTCGTCTATGCCGTGTCGCCGCAGGCCTCGGCCACAACCGGCGCAGCCTTGCGGGTCGATGGCGGTGTGGTGGACAGTCTCTGAGGTAACACGCATCGGCAGCTGCCACTTAAAGGTGTGGCAGCCCTTTTCTTTGATCCGATTTTCCCGAAAGATGACAGAGCGCACCACAAAAGGCCCGGTGGGGCGCTTCCCCTCCTGGCCCGGGCGTTCGCTCGGGTCGATCAGATGGACACTTTTCATGACCGAGCCGAATGGCAAGGACGCCTTATGAGCACCCCGCCCACCAGCTCCGACCCCATGTCGCAGGCCGACAAGACGGTGACGACACCGAGTGCAACCGCCCCGACTGCCACCAAAGCCGCAGGCGGAACCTTGCCACTTGCCCTTTTGGTGGCGGGCACATTCTTCATGGAAAATCTTGACTCGACCATCATCACGCCTGCGGTGCCGCAAATGGCCAAAAGCTTCAGCGCAGCGCCAGTCGACCTGAACACCGGTGTCTCTGCCTACATGCTGACGCTTGGCATCTTCATTCCGGTCAGTGGCTGGATTGCTGATCGTTTTGGCGCACGGCGCGTCTTTGCTCTTGCCATCATCATCTTCACTCTGGCGTCCATGCTGTGCGGCATGGCCAATTCACTCAATCTTTTTATTGCGGCCCGTGTGCTGCAAGGCATAGGCGGTGCCATGATGGTGCCTGTCGGGCGCCTCGTGGTTTTACGCGTTACGCCCAAGGAAAAGCTGATCAGCGCCATCGCCGCCCTGACATGGCCGGCCCTTGTGGCTCCGGTTTTGGGACCTCCCCTTGGCGGCCTCCTGTCGGATCATTTCGATTGGCGCTGGATCTTCTACATCAATCTGCCTTTGGGTGTAATCGCCTTCATTTTATCATTAAAGCTGGTGCCGGAAGGTCGCGAACACAGGGCAGCGCGGTTTGACTGGCCCGGTTTTCTGCTCACAGCCTTCGGTCTGTTCTTCTTGTTGACGACGACAGAAATTCTCAGTCGTCCCGACCCTGCGTGGAGTTGGGCAGTGCCCTCCGCCGTGCTGGGCATGGCCCTGATCTGGCTCTCGGTCCGCCATCTGAACAAAGCACCGCATCCCATGGTCAATCTGCATAGTCTCTCGATCAAGAGTTATGCCATCACCATCTGGGGGGGCTCGCTGTTCCGCATGGCAGTCAGTGCGGTCCCGTT
Source organism: Roseibium sp. 10G30-5 (assembly GCF_055809635.1). NCBI lineage: Bacteria > Pseudomonadati > Pseudomonadota > Alphaproteobacteria > Hyphomicrobiales > Stappiaceae > Roseibium > Roseibium sp. 10G30-5. The sequence continues at coordinate 2,320,741 of NZ_CM147918.1, read as the reverse complement.
TCTGGTTCCGGTGATGTTCCAGATTGGCCTCGGATATAGTGCCTTTGCCTCCGGCATGATGCTGATGGCTGTCTTCGCCGGCAATCTGACGATCAAGCCATTGACCACGCCCATCATCCGGGCGGTGGGCTTTCGCACTGTGCTGCTGGTCAATGGCGCCATAAATGTGCTGGCCCTGGGGGCAATCGCCCTGTTCACCAGCGATCTGCCAGTCTGGATTATGCTGCTCATTCTCTACGTCAGCGGCGTCACCCGTTCGATGCAATTTACCGCCTTGAATTCGCTCGCCTTTGCCGACGTGCCAAGTGACCAGATCAACCCTGCCAACACGCTGTTTTCAACGGCCACGCAACTAACAATGGGACTGGGCATTTCGTTGGGAGCCGTGGCACTGGCAGATCGGCGAAGGCTTCATCGGGGCGGGGGGCGATCCGGCCACTCCCTTCCACGTTGCCTTTGTCATCGTGGCAGCCTTCGGGCTGCTGGCTCTGATTGATCTACTCAACCTGCCACGCGACGCAGGAGCCGAAGTGGCCCGCAGGCGCCGTTAAACGGACGGATCCCGTCCATCAGACTAAAGCTGCAAGACGATTACGGAAATGCACATAAAGGAGACAGACATGCAGACCCGCTCATTGGGAAAGACCGGTTTCGACATCGTGCCTCTGGTCTTTGGCGGCAACGTTTTCGGCTGGACCATTGATGAAAAGACCAGCTTCGATATGCTTGATGCATTCGTCGACATGGGTTTCAATGCCATCGACACGGCAGACGTGTATTCCGCATGGGTAGACGGCAACAGTGGCGGCGAGATCTGAGACCATCATCGGTAACTGGCTCAAAGCGCGCCCCGGTATGCGCGACAAGATCGTTCTCTTTACCAAAGTCGGCTCCGACATGGGCGGACCGGGACAGAAAGGGCTTTCCGAGAAATGGATCATCGAGGCGGCCGAAAAGTCTCTCGCCCGTTTGAAAACCGATGTCATCGACCTTTATTTCTCGCATTGGCCAGATGCCTCGACAGCGCATGAAGAAACGCTTGGCGCCTATGACAAGCTGATCAAGGCTGGCAAGGTGCGCGCCCTTGGCGCCTCCAACTACGACGCCTCTATGCTGGAATCCGCGGGAGAGGCGGCGACCAAATACGAACTGCCGGATTATCAGGTCGTCCAGCCGGAATACAATCTCTACAATCGTGACAGCTACGAAGGCCCACTCCAGGAGCATTGCACCCGCTCCAAAACAGGCGTCGTCACGTATTTCAGTCTCGCATCCGGCTTTTTGACAGGCAAATATCGCAGCGCGGACAGGGTGTTGCCAAGTATCTGACGCCCAAGGGCACCGCCATTCTGGAGACCCTTGATACGATCAGTGAAAAACACGAGGCCACTCCGGCGGAAATCTCTCTGGCACTGGATCCTTGCGCAAAGAGGCGTCACTGCGCCGATTGCAAGCGCGACCAAGCGTGATCATCTGGAAACCTTCCGCAAGGCCGTTTCGCTGAAGCTTGAGGTAACCGACATTCAGGCACTCGATCAGGCAGGGGCGCTCTGATCAAGACAACACGCAGGTGATGGCAACCGCTTTATCCGTTTGCCATCGCTCACTTTGTAAATAGTTTTTGACCATCGAAGGCGCAGTACGATTTTGCAAGGCGCCCATAAACCGGCTTTCAAAAGCCTACTCTCGGGAGGAGATACACCATGCCGAACACGATGAAACACCACACCATCCCCCGCACGGATCTAACGGCGTCCTCGGCCATTCTGGGCCTGATGCGCATTGCCGACATGAGCGACGCGGACATTTGCAAGCTGGTCGAAACCGCGCAAGACGCTGGCATCAACATGATCGATCATGCCGACATTTATGGTGGCGAGCGCCACCGCTGCGAAGAACGTTTTGCAGAGGCGATGCAATTGACTCCCGGCCAGCGCGAGCGGTTGATCATCCAGACAAAGGCTGGCATCCGCAAAGGCTTCTTCGACTTTTCCGAGGAGCATATCCTGCGCTCGGTAGACGAGTCGCTGGCTGCCTTGAAGACCGATTACATCGACATGTTCCTGCTGCACCGGCCCGACGCTCTGGTGGAACCTGAAGAAGTGGCATCCGCCTTCGACAAATTGCACCATGCGGGGAAAGTTCGGAATTTCGGCGTGTCCAATCACACGTCCGGTCAGATCGAACTGCTGAAAACGGCCGTCAAGCAACCGTTGACCGTCAATCAAATCCAACTCTCGATCACCCATGCCCCTTTGATCACGCAAGGACTGGCGATCAACATGGGCGGATTGGACCAGTCCATCGACCGCACAGACGGCTTGCTGGATTATTCACGCAAGGAAGGCATGGTGCTTCAGGCCTGAGTCCCCGTTCCAACGTGGCTTTTTCGATGGCGTTTTTGTCGGCGACCGCAAGAACTGCCCGGAACTGAATGATGCATTGGACGACATTGCCGCAACGCATGGCATCACGCCAACAGGCGTCGCCGTGGCCTGGATCACCCGCCACCCGGCCAATATTCAGGTGGTGCTGGGCACCACCAAGAGCGAGCGTGTGCTGGAATGCGTGGTCGGTGCGGGGGTCACTCTGAGCCGTGAGGAATGGTATCGTCTGCTGCGTGCGGCTGGTCATACCCTTCCCTGATCTCCCGGCCTTGAAGGCCAAATGCAAGACCATCAACGTTCCGACCTTCAACAAGGGTCGGGACGTTTAGCTTTCTAGCCTCGTCAAATACACTATTGGCCGGAAGCCTTTTGCCAATCCAACGAACCTGTCTCCGCATCATATTTGCCTTGGCGTCACACCAAAGGCTCTATGAAACAGTGCAATGAATGCACTGACATTGCTATATCCCAGATCCAGAGCAACCGTGGTGACCGGTGTACCGTTTGCTAACATTTCCAGCGCTTTAAACAGACGCAGCCGGGCGCGCCATTCGCCCAGCGCAACACCTGTTTCCTGTTTGAAGCGTCGCGACAGACTTCTGGGGGCCAGACCTGCCCAATGTGCCCACTCTTCCAGTCGACGCCCGTCTGCCGGATCATATGACAAAGCGTCTGCAATACGACGCAAGGCAGGCGTCTGAGGCAGCATCAGTGTCAATGGAACGTCTGGCAGTCCCGCAATCTCGTCGAGAATAACACGTTCCAAGCGCAAGGCTGCGGCGCTGCGTGTCAGGTCCTGCCACGTGCAGGCCCGGACCAGTGCCTCCCGCAACAGTCCCGACACCTGAAAAACCCGAGGCGTTTGCGCCAAGGTGGAACAAATGTCCTCACGTACATAAACACTCCAGCCGGAAAAAGGTCCGAAGGACTGCAAGCCGTGTAATTGCCACGGCGGTATCCACACGCCATGCGTCGCCGGAACGATCCATCGGGCAGCCGACGTCTCAACCGCCAGCAAGCCCGCCGTCGCGCCAAGCATCTGACCACGCGCATGAGTATGGGGCGGCGTCAGCCGAATGTGATCCATTTTCCGGGAGGCAGAAATCAGAATAGGGCCTTCGGGCGCGGACGCCAGAGAAACAGAAATAAGACTGGACGTCATGACGTGGCCGTTTTCAGCTATCGTTTGACCTAAATGCGGCAGTGAAGCCAAAAATGCCCATCTATCATCGGTCTTGTCAATTCAAGCCACCAAGGAGATAGACAATGCGTGCTGAAGACATCCTTCCCGACACCATCAATGAGGTCGAACAGAACGGGGTCATCATACGAAAAGGCAGCGTTGGCGCCTTTTTGGCCAACGCCCGGGTTTATTGCGACGGCAATGCATCTGCCAGCGCCCGACACGAAGCACGATGTGACATCGTCGATGCCCTGCCCGCTCTCAATGCACTGGGACTGTTTGAGGTGCTGGCGGTCCGTGATACGAACCTAAAGGCATTGATCGATACGGCCTGACCATCGGCTCTTTGTTCGACGCCCAGGTTTACAAAGGCTCTGCGACCACACTTTCTGGTCACAGAGCCATGTCGCACTTTCAACGGAAGCGCAGGGCTTCACGGTTCAGGTCGCTGACGGATTTACAGCCCATCAGTTTCATATCGCGCACCAGTTCTGCCTTCATGAGCTCCAGCGCCCGTTCAACGCCCGGCTGTCCGGCAGCAGCAAGCGGGAACAGATAGTAACGGCCCAGCCCGACGGCTTTCGCCCCAAGCGACAAGGCCTTGAGCACATGCGATCCGCGCTGAATCCCACCGTCCATCATGACGTCGATCTTGTCCCCCACCGCATCGACAATCTCGGCCAACTGATCAAATCCGGAGCGCGAGCCGTCAAGCTGACGCCCGCCGTGATTGGACAAAACAATTCCGCTGCACCCGATATCAACCGCGCGGCGCGCGTCTTCCACTGACATCACACCCTTGAGACAGAACTGACCGTCCCACTCCTGCACCATGGCGCTGACATCAGACCAGTTCAGGGAGGGGTCGAGCATCTCGGTAAAATAGCGGCCGATGGACATGGCCCCGCCGCCCATGTCGACGTGATCATCAAGCTGCGGCAACCGGAATTTCTCATGCGTCACATAGTTGATGCCCCACATGGGTTTGCGGGCAAATTCAAACAGCCCCCCGACGGTCAGCTTGAAAGGGATGGAAAAGCCGGTGCGCAGATCCCGCTCGCGGTTGCCGCCGGTGATGCTGTCGACAGTCAGCATCATCACATCAACACCGGCCTGCTTCGCCCGCTGGATCATGGCGCTGTTAAGCCCACGGTCCTTATGGAAATAAAATTGATAGGCCTGCGGTGTGGAATGCGCCTCGCGCACTTCTTCCAGACTGACCGTCCCAAGCGAAGAGACGCCGAACATGGTGCCGTGTCTGGCAGCGGCATTGCCTACAGCTCGCTCGCCATCGTGATGAAACAGCCGTTGCAACGCCGTCGGCGAACAATACACCGGTAAAGCCAGCTTCTGTCCCATCACCGTGACCGATAGATCGACATCCTCGACACCGCGCAAGATATTGGGCACCAGATCGACATTGTCGAAGCTGGTGGTATTGCGCCTATACGTCACTTCGTCGTCAGCAGCGCCATCAATATAATTGAAAATCGGCCCGGGCAGCCGACGCTGTGCCAGACGACGAAAGTCATGGAAATTATAGCAATCCCCTAATCGCATGCCTCACACTTCCTCCCTTGTTTCTGCTCCCACCGGATCATATCCGGCAGCAAAACTCGCGGACGGCCAGTAGAGGCCGCCTTACGACTGCTTTGGCACTCAGATGCGGTAAATACGTTCCGCGTTGACGTGAAGCAGCTTCGCCTTTTCCTCCGCACTTGTCCCGGCCAGAAGCTGATGCGTTACATCAACCCAAGCCGCAAGATCGGCAGTCAGGGTGCACACCGGAAAGTCACTCCCCCAGACAACCCGGTCCCACCCGAAGACTTCGATCACATGCTCAAAATAGGGACGCAAGGCGTCTATCGTCCAATTCTCGCCTGCGTAGGCAATAATTCCGGAAATTTTCGCCGCCACGTTCTCCCGCTGCGCGAGATCGGCAATCGCCGTGCTCCAGGTTTTGAAGTCCTCTCCCGCAATATCCGGGACGCCACAATGATCGACAATGAACCGTACATCCGGGCAGCGATCAACCAGCTGCGCCCCGACCGGCAATTGCCGCGCAAGAACACAGAGGTCGAAGCTCAGATCATACCCTGCCAACAAACGCAGGTTTTCCGCGAAGAGCTGGCTCTGGGACAGATCATCCGGCGACGTATGAAGAATGCGGCGCATGCCTTTGACCACAGGAATCGCAGCAGCCCGCTCCAGCGACAAAGCAAAATCCGGGCGCTCCGGACGACCGCTGATCACCGCACCTTTCACATGCGGATCGACGGTCAGCGCAAATTCTGTTTCCGCCTCGATCTGCGCTTCGACCACATCCACCTCCATGTGCAGTGATCCTTCGATGCCCAGCAGTTTCGCATGCTCCAGATAGGCTGCAATGGGGATTTCGCGGTTAAGCGGTGTGCCCTTTAGTCAGGGGTACGTGAATTTCTCAAGATAGATGGTGTGAAGATGCGTGTCGAAAATGCGCATAGGCGCGTCCCCCAATTTTAGTCGCCTGTCGTCCGCGGCCCCTCCTCGAGGACGGATTTCAGCCTTTTCAGCATTTCACGACATTTAATCCTTGATATCTAGAAAATTATATAAGAAAAAAGTTTTTACATATGGAAGAGTTTTTCTTAGTTGTCATATCGGGAGGAATTGACAATGACGTGGAAGACAAGACTAAGCGCCGTGCTGCTGACAGGCACGCTCGCAGGCATGGGCGGCATTGCCCACGCAGCGGACTTCGATTACGGGCATTTCCCCGGTGTGACCATCAAGGCCAAATTGATTGGTGGCACTCAGTACGAAAGACTCTACACACGCATTCCAGCACTGGGAGAAGCTGACGGGTGCAAAAGTCGAGATCGTTTCGTCAAAAAATCATTTCGACCTCGACCGTGAGATCAAGCAGGACATCGCGACAGGCAGCATCAATTGGTGTGTCGGCTCCAACCATACGAGCTTTGCACCCCAATATGGCAGTCTTTATATCGATCTCAGCAAACTGATCCCGAAGTCGGAACTCGACAAATATGTTCCCGGCACGCTGAAGAGCGCGGAAGTTGACGGACGCCTCGTCCAGTTGCCACGCGTCACAGACGTCTCCAACATCTATTATCAAAAGAAGCTCTACGAGAACGCCGACAACAAGGCGCGCTACAAAGAGAAATACGGCGAAGAGCTGGCTCCGCCCAAAACCTACGAAGAATACAAGCAACAAGCCATCTTCTTCTCCAACCCACCCAACATCTACGGAACGGCCTTCGCCGGCAAAGACGAAGGCATGACCGGGCAGTTCATGGAAATCCTGCGTGCCAACGGCGGCGACATGTTCGACAAGAACTGGAAGCCAACGTTCAATTCGCCGGAAGGCGTCAAGGCCCTGCAATGGTTCGTCGATCTATACAAGGCCAAGGCCGTTCCAGCCGGAACAGTCAATTACACCTGGGATGACATCGGCAATGCGATGGCTGCGGGTCAGCTCGCGCTTGATCTGGACTGGCCGGGCTTTGCTGCCTTTTTCAACGACCCTGACAAATCCAAGATCGCCGGAGATGTCGGCGTTGCGGTGGCCCCTGTCGGCCTTTCAGGGAAACAAGGTCGTCCTGGTCGGGATCGCATTCGTTCTCAGTCACTGAGCAGTGCCAGAACAAAAAGGCTGCCGTCAGCCTGATCGTTTTCCTGACCAACCACGATTCCGAAATGCTGGAAGCCAAGGCAGGCAACCTGCCAACCCGCACCAGCGTCTTTCCGGAAGTTGAAAAATGGTTCAAAAACAACAACAAACCATTCATGGCAAATATGTTCGAGACCTTCGCCAAGGCGCTTGATCAGGCCCGCACACCACCGCTCATCCCGCAGTGGATCGAGGTTTCTAACGTTGTCTGGCCAGATCTGCAAGCGGCCATCGTTGGCGAAAAAACCCCACAAGAGGCGCTTGATGATGCTGCCGCCAAGGCGACTGAGATCATGGAAGACGCCGGTCTGCTGAACGACTGATCAGCCCTCAGACCACTCCGCCGCCCGGCCTCTTGTCGGGCGGTGTTGCTTTCCCCTTCACTTCTTTCACTTCATGTCGGTCGCAGGATCTCCCGCGCCGATTGCTCAAAGACGGAAAGTCGCCTTGGCCCAGATGAAACTCCTGAGATCGCCACGCGCCGTGCCTTACTTGCTGCTCTTGCCGGCCATCATCGTCATCTTGTCAGTTGTTCTGTTACCGCTGATTGTGTCGTTCTGGTCGAGTCTGACGCCCTACAAGCTCATTCGGCCCGACACGCTGTATCACTACATCGGCTTTCGAAATTATCGACGCCTGTTCCACAATGCCGATTTCTGGTGGGCCTTTGGCCGCACCGTCGTCTTCATCACGATCGCCCTCAACCTTGAAATGCTGTTGGGCCTCGGCCTCGCCATGCTGATCAACAAAATCACCGTCGGCCAGCGACTTTTGCGCACCATCATGATGTTTCCAATGATGTTCTCGCCCATTTTGGTGGGGTTTCAATTCAAATATCTGTTCAACGATGCTGTCGGCATGGTCAATAACGCCTTGTTCCAGTTCGGTCTGATCACTCAGCCGATCCCGTGGCTTGTGGACAGTTGGCTGGCGAACTTCTCGATCATCTTCGCCGAAATCTGGATGTCGACGTCAATCTTCGCCATCCTTCTGCTGGCTGGACTTCTGGCCTTGCCACGCGATCCACTGGAAGCCGCCAAGGTTGATGGCTGCAACAGCCTGGCAGGTGTTCCGTCACATCACACTGCCGTTTCTGATGCCCTTCATCTTCATTGCCATGACCATCCGCTCACTGGATGTGGCGCGCGCCTATGACATGGTGAAGATCATGACCAATGGCGGACCTGCCGGGCGCACCGAGCTGATCTGGACGCTGATGGCCCGTACCGGGTACCAGAATTCCAACATGGGGATGGCCAATGCCATGGGCTACGTCTCCATCCTTCTGTCGATCTTCTTCACCTTCTATTTCTACCGCAAGCTGGTCAGCGCCAACCGGTACATGGGGGCACAATGAGCATTGCGATGACAATCGAACGCCCTGGCAGCGCTGGTCCATCCGCTTCGGCGTTTTCGTGGCCATGGCGATTCTGTGTCTGCTTGGCGTCTGGGTGGTTCTATCTGCCTTCCGCCCCAACGTCGAAATTCTGGCACGCCCGCCAATCTGGATCCCGCAGCAGTGGACACTGGAGAACTTCTACAAGATCTTCGGCCTGTTGCCGAAGCAGGAGCTTGGGCTGCCTGTCCTCCAGTATTTCCGTAATTCACTGGTGATCTCGATCACCTCGACCGCCGTTGCCATCGCCATCGGCATGATGGGCGGCTATGCCTTTGCGCGCTATCGCTTCCGCTTCAAGGGTGCGCTGTTTCTCGGCTTCATGCTATCGCGCACCGTGCCAGGCATTGCCTTGTCGCTGCCGCTGTTCATCATCTGGAGCCGTTTGGGCCTGATCGACACCAAATTCGGCCTGATCCTGGTCTATATGGCGATCAATATCCCTTTCACAATCTGGCTGACCGACGGGTTTTTCCGGCAAATTCCGGTCGACCTTTCGGAAGCCGCCCAGATTGACGGCTGCACCCGCTGGCAAGCCTTTTGGAAAGTGGAATTCCCCATGGCCCGCTCGGGTCTGGCTTCCGCCGGGATTTTCGCTTTTCTCATGTCCTGGAATGAATATGCGCTGGCCGCACAGCTCACCCGGACAACCGCCTCAAAGACCATGCCGGTGGGGCTGATGGATTTCACGGCACAGTTCACTGTCAACTGGGCCGGCATGAGCGCCATGGCCGTTCTCATCATCATTCCGGCGCTGATCCTCACCTACATCGTCCAGAAGCATCTGATCGCCGGGCTCACGTTCGGTGGAGTAAAGGGGTAAACAATTGGCCGAAGTCAGTCTCAAAAAAGTGGTCAAGCGTTACGGTGCACTGGACGTGGTCCACGGCATCGATCTCGATATCGCCCACAATGAATTCGTCGTGCTCGTCGGTCCCTCCGGCTGTGGCAAATCCACGACTCTGCGGATGATCGCGGGGCTGGAAGAAATCTCCGACGGCACCGTCGAAATCGGTGACCGCGTGGTCAACAGTCTGCCACCACGCTCGCGCAATATCTCGATGGTCTTCCAGAATTATGCACTGTACCCGCATATGACCGTGCAGGAAAACCTCGGGTTTGGTCTGAAGATCGCCAGCACTGAACCGGCTGAAATTGATCGCCGCGTCAGTGAGGCCGCGCAGATCCTGGGGTTGGATCCATACATGGATCGATATCCGGCCAAGCTGTCTGGCGGTCAACGTCAGCGTGTTGCCATGGGCCGCGCCATCGTGCGGGATCCGCAAGTGTTCCTGTTCGATGAGCCATTGTCCAACCTGGATGCCAAGCTACGTGGCCAGATGCGTGTCGAGATCAAGAAACTGCACCAGCGCGTCAAAACAACGGTCATCTATGTCACCCACGATCAGATTGAGGCGATGACGCTGGCCGATCGTATCGTCATCATGCGCAATGGCCGAATTGAACAGGTCGGAACACCGGCCGAAGTGTTTGCACGGCCCGTGAACACGTTCGTTGCGGGCTTCATCGGCTCACCGCCGATGAACCAGCTCGATGCCCGTACGCAATCAGATGCCGCTGGCCGTCTGACTGCACGTCTTGAAGACGGAACGATCCTCCCGATTCCACCTGGATTTGATCCCGCCCTCGGTCCTGATCAGGACATTGTGGTCGGATTTCGTCCGGAAAGCCTCGCACCCAAGGGACACTCCTTGCATGGCGAGGCGCGCACTGTCAGCCTGATGCGCGAGGTCAAACTGGCCGAACCGCTTGGAACAGAGACCATTCTCTACACCGACATTGGCGGCATCGAAGTGCAGAGCCGGATGCTCAATCCGCGCCCGGTCGCCCTTGGCGAGACCCTCGAATTCTTGCTGGAATTGCAGCAATTGCACATCTTTGACAAACATAGCGGCGCCAGCCTGCGGGTCTGATCCCGACGTCTGAGCAGAGCACCGCGTAACATATGGAGCAAACACGTGAAATTTGTCCGTTACGGCGCTACAGGCGCTGAAAAACCCGGTCTGATCGACAAGGATGGCCAGATCCGCGACCTCTCCGGCCATGTCTCCGACATCGCAGGGGATGTACTCCGCGACCCATCTGCGTTGGCGGCCATCGATCCGACAAGCCTGCCACTGGTTGACGGTCAACCGCGCCTTGGTCCCTGCGTCAATGGCGTTGGCAAATTGATCTGCATCGGCCTGAATTATTCCGACCATGCAGCTGAAACCGGTGCCAGTGTGCCACCTGAGCCGGTGATCTTCATGAAAGCGACCTCCACCATCGTCGGCCCCAACGACAATGTTCTGATCCCGCGCGGCTCGGAGAAGACAGATTGGGAAGTCGAACTGGGCGTTATCATCGGCAAGGATGCCAAATACGTCAGCGAAGCAGATGCAATGCAACACGTTGCGGGATATTGCGTCACCAACGATGTTTCCGAGCGCGCCTTCCAGACAGAACGCTCCGGCCAGTGGACCAAAGGCAAGTCCTGCGACACCTTCGGCCCGCTCGGCCCTGGATGGTGACGCGCGATGAAATCGACGATCCGCAAAACCTGAAGATGTGGCTCGATGTCAACGGCACCCGCCGTCAGGACGGCTCATCGGCCACAATGGTTTATGGCGTGGCCTTTCTTGTCTCCTATCTCAGCCAGTTCATGACGCTGAAAACCGGTGATGTGATCTCCACGGGCACTCCTCCGGGGGTGGGCATGGGCATGAAGCCGCCGACCTTCCTCAAAGACGGTGATGTGGTCCGCCTCGGCATTGAAGGGCTGGGAGAACAACAGCAGACCTTCGTCGCCGACAAAGGCTGACAGCACACGAACACAAGCCAGAAGGGCCTCAAGATGGCGCGGATCGAAAAAATCGATATTCGCATGGTGGATTTGCCGCCAAAGGTGAAACGCACGGATGCGATCCAGTCGTTCGACTTGCAGGAGACGCCGATTGTCGCAATCACCGATGAGGATGGTGCTGTTGGCATTGGCTACAGCTATACCATCGGCACCGGCGGCTCCTCCGTCATGGCCCTTCTGGCCGACCATCTGGTGCCGCGTCTGATCGGGCGCGACGCCGAGTGCATCGAAGCGATCTGGCACGATCTCGAATTTGCCACCCATGCCACCACCATTGGCGCTATCACCGCGATCGCGCTGGCCGCCATCGACACGGCTCTTTGGGACCTGCGCGCTAAAAAGATGGGCTTGCCACTTTGGAAGCTGGCAGGCGGGGCCAAAGACCGTTGTCCGCTTTACACCACAGAAGGCGGCTGGCTGCATATTGAAACGCCTGCACTGGTTGAGGATGCCTTGCAAGCAAAAGCCAAAGGCTTTCGCGGATCGAAGATCAAGATCGGGCGCCCGAATGCCGCAGAAGACAAGGCACGGCTGACGGCGGTACGCGAAGCTGTCGGCCCTGCCTTCGAGATCATGACGGACTGCAACTAAGGATTTCATGTAGACGAGGCCATTCGCCGGGCCCGTGTGCTGGAAGAGCTGGATCTTGCCTGGATTGAAGAACCGCTGCCCGCCGACGATATTGACGGACATACCCGGCTCAATGCCCGCACATCGACGCCGATAGCCATTGGGGAATCGGTCTATTCCATCCGTCAGTTTCGCGAATACATGCAGCGTGGTGCCTGTTCTGTTGTGCAGGTCGACGTTGGCCGCATCGGCGGTATCACGCCTTGGCTGAAAGTGGCACATGCGGCGGAAGCCTTTGACATTCCCGTGTGCCCGCATTTTCTGATGGAATTGCATGTCAGCCTGACCTGCGCCGTGCCAAACGGCAAATACGTCGAATATATTCCGCAACTTGATGATGTGACCACGCAGGCGATGGCCATCGAGGACGGCCATGCCGTGGCGCCGAGCGAACCGGGTCTGGGCATTGCCTGGGATTGGGACATCCTCACAGCGCGCAGCAGGCCCGACTACACCCGCAGCTTCACCAAGGAGGCGTAACAGATGCAGCGCATGGGAATGGTCATCGGCCTGGAGGCCGACAAGATCGACATCTACAAACGCCTGCATGCGGACGTCTGGCCGGATATTCTCAAGCTGATTTCAGCCTGTAACATCACCAATTATTCGATTTTCCTGAAGGAGCCAGAAAACCTGCTCTTCGGCTATTGGGAATATACAGGCGATGACTTTGACGCCGACATGCAGAAGATGGCGGATGACCCGCGCAACAAGGAATGGTGGTCCGTCTGCATGCCCTGTCAGAAACCGCTTGAAACACGCGCGCAAGGCGAATGGTGGGCAATGATGGATCAGGTTTTTCACCACGCCTGACAGTTCACCCCTTCTTGGAAGCAGGATCAGGAAAGCGCCCCCTGCTGCGCTATCTCTGACTGCGGACGAAAAGTTCATCCAGGCTCACTAACGTCTGCAAGGGATCCCGATTTTGGCGCAGCGCCTGCGTCAAAAGATCCGAGGCCTCCTGCTGAAAAGCCATGTAGCCGTCAAAACGCGGTCGCAATCAGGCGCCTTCAAGCGTCTTGCGCGTGTCTGCGTAAAAGCCGTTCACCCGCGCGTTGATGGCTTCATCCCGTCAGGCAGCGTCGTGGCCCGCTTGTCCGTCCGCCTCGACATAAATGCCCGCCTGGCACGTGGCCCCGGCCAGCCAATAAGCAAAATCAATGGCTTCTTCTGGATGCTGACAATACGCCGACACGGCAATGCCCGTGCCGCCCAGCGCTGTCCCTGCGGATCCTGCGCCCCCCAGATGCGGGCTATCGGCAAAGCGGATGAGTCGCTCTTTGAACCCGCCAACCGCATAGGATACATACCCGTAGATCAACGGCGCACAGGCGATCTCTGACCTCGGCTCCGCCATGGCTTCCAGACAGGCAATGGGATCCATTTCAAAACAGACCGGGTCCACCTCTCCAGCGATTTGTTGCAAGATCTCAAGCGCCTGCCGACCAACCGTATAGTCGACAAGTTCTGTCCCTTGCGCAGCGCAGCCCTGACCGAGACCGCCGCAGATTGAATAGAACGTCATCAGATTATGCGGCGCGCGCAGTGGCAACATGACCTTATCTGCCGCTGCAAGGTCTATGACCTCTGTCCATCGGGCCAGCGGCGCAGCCAGCAGATCCGGGCGATAGGCCTGCACCTGCGTTGCCGCATCAACCGGAAAGGCCCATTGATGCCCTTGCCAAGCATAGCTTTCGAAAGACTTGCCGATGCTGCCAGTCGCAAGAGACGCCAAATCGGCACGGCGGTGATCACTTTCAAGAGGCAGCAGGCAGCCTTCCGCTGTGATCTGGCCAACATGCGGATGATCAATGATGATCAGGTCATAAGTCCGTGCCAGTTCGTCGACCGGAAAACTTTCGAAATCCTGCAAGGACCGCTTGTCACAGGTAATCGATACGTCATGTGTGCGCTTCCAGAAGTCGGATGCGGCCACGACAGGGTCGTAACCACGCGGATGGCTCCAGGTCATGCCTTTCAGAGGGATACTCACAAGCCGAACTCCTTGCGGATGAGATCGGAATGCTCGCCGACACGTGGTGCGGCGGCGTCTACCTTGTGCCGATAACCATTCACCGTCAGCGGCGACCGGGTTGTCTGGATATCGACGCCATCCGCACGCACCACATTTTGCAGCATATCAAGCGCCTTAAAGCCGTCACTTTCCAGAAGCTCGGGCCATTCCAGCACCTTGGAACACCAGATGTCCGCCGGTTCCAGAAGGGACAACCAATGCTCCGTCGTTTCTTCCACCAATTTGAGAGCGATAATGCGCTTGATGTCATCGCGAGCGGTGAACCAACTGGCCGGATCTTCGACATAGGCAGCCAAAGCCCCCTCCAGTTCCAGAAGCGGAGCTAGTTTGCCAAGAGGCATCATGGCAATCGAGAGGTAGCCATCGCGCGTTGGATAGGTGCCATAAGGGGCAGCAAGATAGGCATGAGCACTGCGGAAATCGCTGCGCTTAGGACGCCGCCTGCCATCGTTGAGATAGGTTGTCAGCACTTCGAACTGCAAATCGACAAGGCTTTCCAGCAAGCTCGTCTCAATATGCGCGCCCTTGCCGGATATTCCACGACGGACCAGAGACGCCAAAACACCCTGCACGATGGCGGCGCCAGCCAGCATGTCGCCAATCGCCAGCCCAAAGGGAACCGGTCCCTGCGTCTCGTCGCCATTGAGCCACATCAGCCCGGAACGCGATTGCGCCAACAAATCCTGACCCGGGCGTTTTTCCCAAGGTCCGCTGTCGCCATAGCCGGTAATGCTGGCATAGACGAGACCGGGATTGATCGCACGGCAGGTCTCATAATCCAGCCCCAACCGCTGAATGACGCCCGGTCGGAAGTTCTGAATGAGCACATCCGCCTTGGCGAGCAATTGCTTCAGGCAGGCCAGATCCGCCGGATCCTTAAGGTCTATGGCCAGACTTTCCTTGCCCCGATTGATAGCGTGAAAGATCGTGCTGTCACCGCCAATTTCCGTATCACTCAGATATAGCCGCCGCGACAGGTCGCCGCCATCCGGACGCTCGATCTTGATGACCCGTGCACCCAGATCAAGAAGGCGCAAAGAAGCATAGGGGCCGGAGAGAAACTGGCTCATGTCCACGACAAGCAGACCCGACAGCGGAAGATCCTGGGCATCAGTCATGATGTTCCCTCGCCGCTTGCCCCGCAAAGGCGTTTCGGATCGATCCAGCGCCTCTTTGGCAAGGCACTAAAACGGCCTTGCGAAATCAGCGAGCAGCAACGGCTCTCCAGAAGGTGCATTGTTTTCTCCCCCTCCTCCCATGTCCCACGGCGGCAGCCATCGCAGACAGCTCACATCATGGAAATTCTTATTTGAATTCTTTTTTCATAAATGAGTTTTCATTTCAAGCATGTTGAAATTTGGCACAGCGCACGGCACGGCACGGCACGGCACGGCACGGCACGGCACGGCACAAGAGAATGCTGCGCCATGTCTCGTCATGAATCTGGAGAATTTTAACCAGCCTACGAACCGCGACATCACTCGCGGGCGTCGTCTTCCCTATCAGGGTCAAAGCCGGAGAGCGCTGAAATCTCTGCACTGCCTGCCTTGAGAAGCTCAACGACCTGGTCAACCGAAGGGGCTGTATCAACGTCCGATCGCTTGATAAACGGCGATGTCAATACCGCCAGCACCGCGCCATTCGCGCCAAAGATCGGCACGGACAGATTCATCAGGCTCTGTGTCTGGGCGCTGTCCATGATCTGACAGCCCTGCGCCCGCACCTGCTGAAGCTGTTCGCTCAAGTCAGTGGGTGCGACTTCCTGTGCCACAAGCTCGTGCTCTTCCAACATCATTTGCCGTTCAAGATCGCTGGCATACGCCAGAAGCACATGGCCGGATCCCGTGTTCACCAACCCGATACGCGAACCGACGCGGATAGAAACACCCCAGTATCCCGGAGAATCTGCTTGGGCCACGACCACGAGAGAGCCGCGATCCAGCACCACGACATGACAGGACTGCTCCGCCACACGGGCAATGCGCTGAATGATTGGTGTGGCGCGGTTGACCAAACGCCGGATTGGCGGGCGCTGATGGACGAGCGCAAACAGTTTCAGCGTCAGTTCATAGCGGTCGCCATTGGTGCGGGCGACATAATTGCGCCGCACCAAGCGGTCCAACATGCGGTAGATTTCGTTCGCGGTGCGGTTCAGCGCTTTGGAAATCTCGGCCTGTGACAAGCCCTCATCCACGCTGGCCAACAATTCCAGAATGTCCAACCCCTTGTCCAGAGCCGGAGCGCGGTAGCGCTTGTCATCATCTTCCTTGCCAGCCATCTCGGTCCTTTCGGCCATCCGCACAGCAGTTCTGGCGCCGATGCCATAGTCCTTGCCGCGCGCGGGGTGTGTGGGATGTAAATCAGAGCCCCCTAAAACGGCAACTTATTTTTATATAAATAGACCTTTTTTACTTGAAAAAGACAAGGCGCGGCGACAGGATACCCAAAAGCCCCTTGTGGAGGAGGGGTGAGCTCTTTGACCATGGCCTATCAGCGCGATGTCTCATTCGGGACGATGATCGTGCTTCCGCACCTTTGGGAAACGATAAAGACCTTTTGGTCGTCTGTCAGCGACTGCATCGGGAGGTGTCGCAGGCATGTTTCATCACCGTTGTTGTGATGGGCTGGCGCGAAGAGCGGCAGAAACGGGAGGAACTTGCAAATGACGGGAGACGTCTTCGATCCGGGCAACTTGGAGCAAGCCTGGCCCTTGCCCAAAGCACCACGGCCGATCGTCACATTTGGGGCTGGCAGTATCGTCGGCGATGCTCATTTCCCCGCGTATGCCAAAGCAGGTTTCCCGATTGCCGGGCTTTATGATCCGGACCACGGCAAGGCCACCGCGCTGGCACAAAAATGGAACGTCGAGGCCTTTGCCACGATGGACGACGCGCTTGCCGTGCCGAACGCGATTTATGATCTGGCAACGCCGCCCACCCGTCATGCCGAGGTCATGAGCGCCCTGCCCGACCGGGCGTTTGCGCTGATCCAGAAGCCGATGGGCGGCACGCTTGATCAGGCCAGCGCCATTCTTGACGTTTGCCGGAAAAAGCACCTCACCGCTGCGGTCAATTTTCAGTTGCGCTTCGCCCCAATGATGCTGGCGCTCAAGGATGCCATTGCCCAGGGCTGGCTGGGACAGGTGGTGGATTTCGATGCCTGGCTGGCACTGGACACACCGTGGAGCCTCTGGGCGTTTCTGCAAGGTCAGCCGCGTATCGAAATCGCCATGCATTCAATCCACTACCTCGACCTGATTCGCCAGCTTCTCGGCGATCCGTCCGGGGTACATGCCAAGACCATTGGCCATCCCAATCACGACATGGCGCAAACGCGCACCACAGCCATTCTGGATTATGGTGATGAAGTGCGTTGCGCTTTGTCGATCAATCACGACCACGCCTTTGGCCGTAAATTTCAGGCCTGCGAATTTCGCATCTGCGGCACACAAGGGGCCGCCTACGTCAAGCTGGGCGTCAATCTCGACTACCCCAGAGGAGAGCCGGACGAACTCTGGATTTATCCCAAGGATGGGTCGGACTGGGTTCAAGTCCCCCTTACCGGCACCTGGTTTCCGGATGCCTTTGTCGGGCGCATGGCCAATCTGCAACGGGTCGCCAGTGGCGAGGACACCGACTTGATCGGCTCGGTCGAAGACGGATGGTTGACCATGGCGCTGGTCGAGGCCGCATATCAGTCGAGCCAGTCGCCTGCCACACCAATTGCCCCCCGCCCCGGAGCTGCCTGATGTCCGAACAAACGCTTTATTTCGAAGAGTACTCGCTGGACGATCAGCGCATCTCCACCGGTCGCACCATCACCGAAACGGATGTGGTGGTGCATGCCGGGCATACCGGCGATTTCTTTCCTCACCACATGGACGCCGAATTTGCCGCCAAGACTGAGTTTGGTCAACGCATCGCCCATGGCACGATGATCTTCGCCATCGGCGTTGGACAGACGGCGACTGTCATCAATCCAGTCGCTTTTTCCTACGGTTACGACCGACTGCGCTTCGTCCGTCCCGTCTTCATCGGCGACACCATCCGCACGCGGGTGACGATTGTCGCCAAGACCGACGATCCCAAGCGTGACCATATGGGCCGGGTGACAGAACGCTGCGAAGTGCTCAACCAACGAGAGGACGTCGTGCTGGTGGCAGACCACATTCTGGTCGTCGAACGTCGCCCCCAGAACCCTTGAATCGCAATGCACCATCAGCCGACCCAATGAAGGACATCAGATCATGACATATGTTTCAGGCAAGACCGCGCTGATCACAGCCGCGGCACAAGGCATTGGCCGCGCCACGGCGCTGGCATTTGCGGCAGCCGGGGCAAAAGTCGTTGCAACAGACATCAACGAAGAGCTTCTCGGCACGCTGTCCGGCGAGGCCAACATCACCACCCGCAAGCTGGATGTGCGCGACACCGCCATGGTTGCCGATGCCGTGGCAGCCATCGGCGAGATCGACATTCTCTTCAATTGCGCCGGATTCGTCCACAACGGCACAATCCTTGAGATGACGGATGACGAACTGGCCTTCGCCTATGATCTCAACGTGACCTCGATGATCCGTACCATTCGGGCTGTCCTGCCCGGCATGCGCGTCAGAAAGAACGGGGCAATCATCAACATGTCGTCGGTTGCCAGCAGTCTCAAGGGCGTTCCAAACCGGTTTATCTACGGCACGACCAAAGCCGCCGTGATCGGACTGACCAAGTCAGTCGCTGCCGATTACGTCAGCGAAGGTATACGCTGCAACTGCATCTGCCCCGGCACGGTGGAAAGCCCCTCGTTGGATGAGCGGATGCGGGCGCTTGGCGATCTCGAAAAAGCCAAAGCGGCCTTCATCGCGCGGCAGCCTCAGGGTCGACTTGGCAAACCCACCGAAATTGCCAATCTCGCGGTCTATCTGGCAGGAGCCGAATACACCACAGGTCAGGCGCATGTCATTGATGGCGGCTGGACGATCTGACGCTCCCCATTTCTTTTCTCCTACACCTTGGCCGGAAGCGCTCCAGACGCGCTCGGTTGATATCCGCGTTCCGAGGCGCTTTCAGAGGTTTTCCCAGACATGAAGATCACAGGTTTTCGCACGGCTGACATCCGCTTTCCCACGTCCAGCCAACGCGATGGCTCGGACGCCATGAACCCGGATCCCGATTATTCCGCCGCCTATGTCATTCTTGAAACAGATGTGGTTGGCATGGAAGGCCACGGCCTGACCTTCACCATCGGGCGCGGGAACGAGCTATGTGTGGCCGCGATCGAAGCTCTGGCGCCCCGGGTCGTGGGATTCGAACTGACACAGATCTCCGAGGATATGGGCGCTTTCTGGCATCACGTGACCGGAGATTCACAACTTCGCTGGCTGGGCCCGGACAAAGGCGTCATGCATCTGGCGACAGCTGCCGTGATCAACGCCGTGTGGGACCTGTGGGCGAAAGCCGAGAAAAAGCCGGTCTGGCAACTGGTTGGCGACATGACGCCCGAAGAGGTCATCCAGTGCATCGACTTCCGCTATCTGAACAACGCGCTGACCCGGACTGAAGCTCTGGACATTTTGAAAAGAGCGCAGCCCGGCAAGGCGGAACGTCAGAAAAATCTTCTGAGCGCCGGCTATCCGTCCTACACCACCTCCGCTGGATGGCTTGGCTATTCGGAAGACAAGATGCGCCGCTTGCTGCGTGAGGCCGTCAGTTCCGGCTGGACCCATATCAAGCTCAAGGTCGGGCAGGATCTGGAGGAAGATATCCGCCGCTGCCGCATCATGCGCGAGGAAGTCGGCGAGGCCATCACGCTGATGATCGACGCCAATCAGGTCTGGGAGGTAGATGAAGCCATCCGCTGGGTCAATGCGCTGGCCGAGTTCAAGCCCTGGTTCATCGAAGAACCAACATCGCCCGATGATGTGTTGGGCCATGCCGAAATCCGCCGCGGTGTTGCACCGATCAAGGTCGCCACCGGCGAGATGTGTCAGAACCGCATCCTGTTCAAGCAATTCTTTCAGGCAGAAGCCATTGACGTAGTGCAGATCGATTCCGCCCGTGTTGGCGGGCTCAACGAAAACCTGGCCATCATGCTGATGGCAGCCAAATATGGAAAACCCGTCTGTCCGCACGCAGGTGGCGTGGGGCTTTGTGAATATGTTCAGCACCTGTCGATGATCGACTATCTGGCGATCTCCGGATCCATGGAGGGCCGCGTGGTTGAGTATGTCGACCATCTGCATGAGCACTTCCGCGCGCCTTGCATCATCCGCGATGGTCGGTACACCGCGCCAACTGAACCGGGCTTTTCAGCTGAAATGCATGCCACGACGCTTGAGCGCTTTGCCCATCACTGACTGCAAACGCTGATGCAAGACGTCCCCCAAAACCCGGCGAGGATCGTACGCTTCGCCGGGTTTTGTGCGCGTTTTGCAATATCCTGCTCGTTAAAGGCGCGATGCGGCAGAGCCTGAAAAGATCTTTTTTTGCAGTCTGCCAATTCTATGCGGAATAAAGTCTCCGCAATGGTGTTGACCCATCGACACGACAAATCGTGCTACTGCAAAACAGGATCATCGACACCATGAAAATGCCTCTCCTTCTTGCCGTTTCTGCCTTTCTGCTTGTGCCGCCGGCAGCCTTTGCCGCTTCTGCGCCAATTGCCACAGTGACAACCACCAAGGGCAATGTTCTTGCCAATGCCAAAGGCATGACCCTCTATACCTTTGACATGGACACCAAGAACACATCCAGGTGCTACGGTGGATGCGCCAAGGCATGGCCGCCCTTCTTGGCCAAGGCTGGCGCAAAAGCCAGTGCCCCCTACTCACTCGTCAAGCGCAAGGATGGCTCCCACCAGTGGGCCCTTCATGCGAAGCCTTTGTACTTCTGGCAGGGCGACACCAAAAAAGGCGACATCAGCGGTGATGGCATCAAAGGCATCTGGCACATCATCCCGGCCAAATAAGCACGTGACAGCTGCTAATCTGCCTGTGAACTGGAAAAGAGCCCCTGTCGATGAGCGCGTTTCTGAACGAGATTGAAGCCTGCATTCCGGCCTTGCGGCGCTATGCGAAAGCGGTAACGCATGACCCGGATCTGGCCGATGATCTCGTTCAGGACTGTCTGGAACGGGCTTTGCGCAAACAGGGCCTCTTCAAACCAAAGGGGCCCGTGCGTGCCTGGCTGTTCCGTATTCTCTTGAACATCTATCGCAATGACCTGCGAAAACGAAAGCGACAGGGCGAGACCATCGCCCTCTCGGACGATGGATCAATGGAAACCTCCACCTCGGGCAACCAACATGCCCGAGTGGAATTGACCGAGATGGCAAAAGCCTTACAGCAACTGCCCATAGAACAACGCGAAGCCCTACTGCTCGTCGCTCTTGAAGGCATGAGCTATGCCGAGGCTTCCGAGATTCTCGGCATCCCGACAGGAACCCTGATGTCTCGTATATCACGCGCCAGACACAGCCTGCGCACCCCGGCCAGCGCCACCTTTCATAAATTGCGGAGTGTGAAATGACCTCCCCCTCGCACAAGCTGACCGACACCGACCTGATGGCCTATCTCGATCAGGAGCTGGATCTTACCCGCGCCAAGGAAATCGAAGTCTTGCTGGCTGAGGACCCGGACGCACAGGCTCGCTTGGCGGACTGGCGGCGGCAGACAGACCTGATCAACGACCTCTATCAGCCGACCGGCTTGCAACCTGTGCCGGATCGGCTGACTGTTCATCGTCTTGAAACGGATCGGCGACGGCAGATACGCTCCTTAGCAGCGCATGGCAGCAACGGTGGTTGTCTCCCTGACCGTTGGAATGACCGGTGGTGTCTACATGGCACGCGAAGTCCTGCCCAGCGCACAACAGAAAACCAGTTCAATGCTGGTCGCCGACGCATTGGCTGCACACAAACTGTACAGCCGCGAGGTTCTGCACCCGGTTGAAGTGCGTGGCAACCCCAACGGACACCTGGGTGTCTGGTTGTCGAAACGTCTTGATCGCAAGCTGGTCATCCCGAACCTTGAGCGGACCGGCTGGTCGCTCGTTGGAGGCAGCCTCCTGCCCGTCGGCCAATCCGCCGCGGCTCAGATCATGTATGAAGATGGCAATGGCCGTCGCATGACATTATTCGTAACGCCATCGTCTTACTCCGACGACCGCGCGCCGAGATTTGCTGACGCAGGAGCGCTCAAAGCTCTCAACTGGACCGATGCTCATCTCGATTGCACGGTGGTTGGTCCGCTCAGTCGTGCGGAATTGAAGACTATCGCCGCCGATATTTATGAACAGCTTACGTAAGTACCCCGTCCCTCACACTGAGGGGCGAGCCTTCGGGTATGGGCACAAAGGTTTCTAACGTCATGTTTGCGGTCCTCAGTCCGTGGCATCACACAAGGGTTTAATCAATGCCTTTCCGCAAACTGCCCGCATTCCTTCAAGTCGTGTTTTTCGTTCTGATATCTGGTGCTGCCAGTGCCAGCCCTCGTTTCGACAATCTTGCAGGCCGGTACGACATTGAACCGCAGTCCCATATCGGCTTTTCCGTCTCAAGTCTCGCCGGAGGGGCCGTGCGGGGACAATTCACGCAATACTCTGGCACCTTTAATCTCGATCCGGATGATATTGTCCATTCTTCAGTGATCCTGCATCTCAAAGCTGAAAGCATATCGACAGGCACTTCCGTCATCGATCATGTTTTGCGATCAAGCATTGTCTTCGACGCGCACCATTTTCCCGACATCATCTTTCGCTCGACCTTGGTGCATCTGATAGGAAAGACAAGCGCTCACATCACCGGCGTTCTCACCGTGAAAGGCAGACACCATCCGATGACACTCACCGCCTCCCTGCTGAAAACTGGAGGCAGGCAGGTATCTCTGCATGTGAATGGACAGATGATCCGTTCCGCTTATGGAATGGGTATCGGACGGCCGCTGTATTCTGATCGGGTCAAATTCGACATGACCGTCATCGGTGAACACACCCGATAGGTTCGTCCCCCCCTGAAACGCAAAAAGCCCGGTCACGGGACCGGGCTCTTGGATGACGTCCGGGTGACACGTCAAGATCACCCGGAAAGCATTTGTTCAACACGCGTCAGACGACCGTCAGACCAACATCGATGTTGTTACGCGTCGCATTGGAATACGGGCAGACCTGATGAGCTTCATCAACGAGAGCCTGTGCCGTGTCTTTTTCGACGCCTGGCAGATCAATTTCCAGATCAATCGTCAGGCCGAACCCACCTTCAGAGCGCTTGCCAATGCCGACATGGGCCGTGACAGTTGCGTCCGAGGGAACCTTATAGGCCTTGTTCTGGCTGGCCACAGCTTTCATGGCGCCAAGGAAACAAGCAGCATAGCCGGTTGCGAAAAGCTGTTCCGGATTGACGCCTTCACCGCCTGCGCCACCCATCTCCTTCGGCGTGGTCAACTTGACGTTGACGTTGCCATCAAGGGTGCCGGACTGACCATCACGGCCGCCGGTTGCGCGCGCTGCGGTTTTATAAACGACATCTACAGGCATTTTATTTCCTTTCCTGTTCGTTCTGACAAGACTGAAACGTCTTAGCCTCATATAAGGTTCAATTTTAATCGTACAAGATTTTATCGTGCACGATATTTTTGATCGAAATTCAGCCGCTTGTCTATGGTGTAGACCCATAAATGCGCTTTAACGACGAATAAAATTCAGCACATCGGCATTGAAGGTTTCAGCCTCCGTCTGAGCGAGGCCGTGGGCACCGCCCGGATAGATTTTCAATTCCGCGCCTTCGACAATAGCCGCACTCAGCCGTCCCGATGCATCAATTGGAACAATCTGATCGTCATCGCCGTGAATGACCAGCGTTGGCACTGTGATCGCCTTGAGGTCGTCGGTGTAATCGACTTCGGAGAATTCGCGGATACAGTCATAGTGTCCCTTGATGCCGCCCTGCATCCCCATCAGCCAGAAACTGTCCCGCAAGCCTTCATTGACGTCCGCCTCTGCTCGGTTGAATCCGTAAAACGGCATCGTCAGATCTTTGAAGAACTGCGAGCGATTAAGAGCCGTGCCCTGCCGTATACCGTCAAAGGCCTCCAGCGGTGTGCCATTCGGGTTGCTGTCCGACTGCAGCATGATCGGCGGAACAGCGCCAACCAGAACCACTTTCGCCACGCGCTCATTGCCATGACGTCCAATGTAATGCGCCACTTCGCCGCCACCGGTAGAATGACCAATCATGATGGCCTCATGCAGATCGAGATGCACGATCAATTCGGCAAGATCGTCTGCATAACGGTCCATGTTGTTGCCATCCCAGGGCTGAGCAGAGCGGCCATGACCGCGGCGGTCATGCGCAATCACGCGGTAGCCGTTCTGAGCAAAGAACAGAAGCTGGGCATCCCAGGCATCGGCGCTCAGCGGCCAGCCATGCGAAAAGACGATTGGCTGGCCTGTGCCCCAATCCTTGTAAAAGAGCTCGGTTCCGTCTGATGTGGTGAATGTAGTCATTGCTTCATCTCCAGGGTTTTGCGAAGCGGCGGTCTCCTTTTTGCGGGGCCGGGTCGCATCTTGATCTGTGCGGGCCATCTGTTGGCCCAAAGTGCGGGCGGGTCTCAAGACATCACCAATTAAGTCGCGCACGATCTAAATAGGTTCACCCATAAAATATGTCAAGATGCGATTTAATCGCGTACGACTTAATTTATTCGAAAAACCCAGTCCTGAAATGCCGCAGACTATTGCCAAGGTCCGCGTGAGACAGGTCAGGGAAAAGCCTGACGCAAAACCTCAATGAAAGCCCTCAGCCCCGTTGGCACCCGACGACGTCCGGGATAATAAAGAAACAAGCCGGGCACAGGCGGTGACCACTCTGACAGAATGACAACAAGCCGCCCCGTCGCAATCAAATCCGACGCACTGTTGTCTGGCACAAAGGCAATGCCAAGACCGTTAGCGGCAGCTTCTGCCATCAGACCCGGATGGTTGAGCATCAAGGAGCCGGGAGCGTCCACCAGAATTTCCTGACCATTGCGTTCGTACTCCCAGCGATAGGGTTTGCCACTGGGCAGGCGTTGACGGATGCATCTGTGATTTGCCAGATCATCAGGTGTTTCCGGTCGTCCATGGCGGACGAGATAGTCCGGGGAAGCCACCGTTACAAAGGTAACCGGGCCACCAAAGCGCACCGCAATCATCTCCTGCGGCACGGATTCGCCCAAGCGGATGCCGGCATCAAAGCCTTCGGCAACAATGTCGACCAAGCGGCCTTCACTGACGAGATCCAGTTTTACACCCGGATATGTCGCTTGCATCACCGGGAGAACAGTGGGCAGAAGCAGGCGGATTGCCACCTCTGGTGCATTGATGCGCACTGTCCCCATTGGCTGATCACGGAAACTGCCCAGGTCGTCAATGGCAGCATCAAGATCTCCTAACGTCGGCGAAATCCGCTCCAGAAAGGCCGCCCCCGCCTCCGTCAGAGACACGCTGCGCGTTGTCCGGTTCAGCAGCCGCACGCCGAGGGTCTGTTCCAGAGATCGCAGGGTATGGCTCAGGGTCGAGGGCGATGTGCCCCGCGCATCGGCGGCCTTGCGAAAACTGCGATGTGCGGCAACGTCCAGAAATGCACTCAGATCATTCAGGGTCGGCTTGGTCATTGCTGTTGTTTTTTCACTGATCCATCAAAAATGATCAGCATAGTTACAGGATTGTTCGGCGTCTAGATAAGGAGAGCGCTCGCAAGGATACTGTCTGCGCCCCGTGTCGGGCGCGTCTGTATTCGCTGGATCCTCAGGCAAACCCGCCCGGTTTCTCGGCAAGGGCGCGCAGCATGGCAGACGTTATGCTTGCCAACGCTGCTTAATTTGCCCCGCAATCAAAAGGCTTACACAATGACACGCACATGGTTCATCACCGGCACTTCGTCCGGCTTCGGCTTTCTGATGACGCAAAAGCTGCTGGCGCGCGGCGACCGGGTGGTTGCCACAGCACGGCGGATCGGCGCATTGACCGATCTCAAGGCGACCTATGGCGACGGCCTGACTATCGCCAAACTGGATCTCACCGACACGAATGCCATCCGCAAGACTGTTGACGAGGCTTTCGCCAAAGTCGGTCGCATTGATGTGATCGTCAGCAATGCTGGCTACGGACTTTTCGGAGCAGCAGAAGAACTGATGGACGAACAGATTGACCATCAGATCGCGACCAACCTGACCGGCTCCATTGCGCTGATCCGCGCAAGCTTGCCCCATCTTCGCGCCCAGAAGGGCGGACGCATCTTGCAAGTGTCCTCGGAAGGCGGCCAGATTGCCTACCCCAGTTTCAGTCTCTATCACGCCACAAAATGGGGAATTGAGGGATTCGTTGAGGCGACCGCACAGGAAGTGGCGCCGTTCGGCATTACCTTCACACTGGTGGAGCCCGGCCCCGCTGGCACGGACTTCGGAGCCTCTCTCGTCCGCCCGGACCCTATGCCCGTTTATGAAGACACCCCGGCCGGAGCCATCCGCCGCGCGATATTCGACGGTTCGTTCGAACTGATCGGCGACCCCACGCGCATGGCCGAGGCAATGATAACCAGTGCGGATGCAGAAACCGCCCCGCTGCGGCTAACGCTGGGCAGCAGTTCTTACGAGAACATCCGCATGGCCCTGACCAACCGGCTGGCCGCGCTTGAGGCTCAAAAAGACATTGCTTTTTCAACGGACAAGAAAAGGGTCTGATCCGACTCAGGCCCTGACCTTTGAAACGCTGATATGCCAAAGGCGGGGACAGGTAACACCCCCTGCGTCCCGCCTTTGTGTGCATAGGAATGAGAGGCCACTAGCCCTTGGGGGTCGCCTGAGCATCCGCCTGAGCGCCAAAATCCTTGGCTATATGATCAGCGTTGCCAAACAGAATGCCGCAGTCGGTTGCCACTGAAACGAAATCCAGACCCGCCTTGATATAATGCGATGCCTGATCCGGGCTGGGGGCCAGAACGCCAGCATATTTGCCAGCCTCGTGCACCAGCTTGGAGGCATCAATGATGGCCGCGGTCACATCAGGATGCCCCGGTTGTCCAAGATATCCCATGTTGGCAGAAAGGTCGCCGGGGCCAAAAAACACTCCATCGACCCCATCGATCGCTGAAATTTCGACGACCTGAGCCAGAGCTTCGGGGGTTTCCACCTGAACAATCAAGAAAAGGCCTTCGCTGGCACGGGTCACATAATCAGGCACATGGGCGTATCGGCTGGCCCGGTGCATGCCCGCAAAGCCTCGATGCCCCCCATCGGGTACTGCATCGCGCGGACAGCCGCTTCAGCTTCAGCAGCACTTTGGATCATCGGCACCATGATCGTGCGGGCGCCGATATCCAGATGCCGCTTGAACAGAACCGGATCGCTTACGGGCATGCGAACAATCGGCACCGTTGGTGTGGCCTCCATGGCGCGCAGGTGGGACAGGATATCGCCGAGATCTGCTGGCGAATGCTCTCCGTCAATCAGCAGCCAGTCGAAGCCAGCCCAACTCAAGCCTTCAATCGCCGAGGTCGAATTGAGCATCGCCCAGACGCCGACTTGCGGTCGCCCCGCCTGAAGGCGTTGCCGGAATTCATTGGTGTAGAGCGTGTCGCTCGAAACGTCGCGGGCCGCCATAGGTCTTCTCCTCATGTCGATGGGCTTACCCGGTGGCATGTGCGATAATCGCCCAGGGCCTCCGGCAATTCGTCTATGCCAAGACCGGGGGCCATGCTCAATTGCCAGCCCTCCGCGGTCATGACGCCAGGCTGCGTACCGAATGTCTGGCGCAAGCCATTGGGGTTCACATCCACCTCCAGCGCACCGGGACCACCGACTGCGGCAAGAACATGCGCGGAAGCGGCCAATCCAAGCCCACCGCCCAAAAAGTGCGGGCAATAATTGCGCCCTGCGCGAATGGCGCGGCGGGCTACAGAAAAGCATCCCGTAATCCCCCCCATTTGGCAACATCCGGCTGCACAACATCGAGATATCCGGCCAGGATCGCAGTGTCGAAAGCGTCAAGACCAGCCAGATTTTCGCCACCAGCGATCGGCGTGGCGCTTGCGGCCACAAGATTGCGCCAGACTGCCCCGGACGCCGTGGCAATCACAGGTTCTTCCACCCAGGACAGATTGAGTCCGTCGGTCTTGCGCAGAAAATCCAGCGCCTGCGCCTCGCTCCAGGCACTGGTTGGCATCGACACACAACCGCTCTGCTGCGCTCAAGCCTTGTGAGAGCTCGGCAATACGTCCTGCTTCATCTGGCCGATCAAAGCCGACCTTGACCTTGAACCGTGAAAAGCCCAGCGCTCGCGCTTTGTCGATTTCCAGATCTGCGCCGTCGGGGTGAATACCGCTGGCGTAGGCCGCCACACAATCCAGCGCATCTGGATTCAGGAATTTGGCGAGCGGCTTGCCTGCGCGTCGGGCAAACAAATCCCAAAACGCGATGTCCAGCCCCGCCAAGGCCTGACGAAACGGGCCCCATTCACCACATTGCAGAGCCCTGATTTCGGTGCGCTGCTCAAGCAAGACAATCAGGTCTGAAGGATGTGAAAAGCTCTTGCCGACAAAAATGTCGGCAATATCCTCGATCACCAGTCGACAGCGGTGCTCTGCCCCGGCGGCGGGCCAGTTGGCGAAAATTTCGCCCCACCCAAAAGTGCCGTCCTCCGCTTCCAGACGCACAAAGACAGCCGAGCGTTGACGCATGATACCAAAGGACAATGCCAAGGGGCGCGCAACGTCTTCCCGATACGCAAACGCTTCGACTTTGCGGATCTTGACCCGCACTCTGTCAGCGTCCTCCAGCGGAATCTGGTCAAAACCTACCATTCGGCAAAGCTCCCATCCGCATGTCGCCACCCAGCATCCCGCATGCGGGAGGTGTCCCGCGCAGCCGCAATGCTGTCGCCATCAAGCTCAACGCCCAATCCCGGCCCCTGCATCAGCGGGAATGCACCGGACTGTGTTGTCAAAGGCGCCGCGTCTTTCAGATAATCCAGCAGATCCGCTGGCGGCAGCCCCTGATACCCCTGATTATAGTGCAGGCCGAGGCTTTGTTCCTGGATCACGACATTGGCGCAGCAGAAGCCGATTTGCAAAGAAGCTGCCAGTGACACCGGCCCATTGGGGCAATGCGGCGCCACTGCCACATCGTAGATTTCTGCCATGCGCGCGATTTTTTCCAGCTCGAACAAGCCGGTGATCGAGACATCCGGCTGCACAATATCGACGCCGCCGCGATCCAGCAGACGCTTGAAGTCCCAGCGATCCAACAAACGCTCTCCCGTGGCAATCGGGATATGAGGTGCCAGACGCGCCAACATTCCGTGCGTGTCGTCAGCCTCCGGCAGCCATGCCTCTTCAAGCCACATGGGCCGGAACGGTTCGATTTCGCGAACAAGATCCTTTAGCGCTGTCCGCGGCACCCGACCATGCAGATCAAGAGCAATGTCGAGACTGGAGCCAAAAGCATCCCGCAAATTGCTCATCCGCTCTACAAGCGCATCGATTTCCGCATGATAGCCGAGGGCCGGCACTGCAGATGTCGCGTTCATCTTGACGGCGGAGAACCCGGCCTCAACCCGCGTGTGGGCATGGGCCACCACGTCAGCAGGCGAGTCCCCGCCAATCCAGCAGTAGGAGCGGATGCTGTCGCGCACCTTAGCCACCCAGAAATTCGAAGATGGGCAATTCTGCCCGGCGCGCCTTCAAATCCCAGAGAGCAATCTCGATCCCGGCGGCTGCAGAACACAAAACCGGGCCGCGACGGAAGAACGCGCCTTTCCGCATCTGCTGGGCAAGATCCTCGATCCGCCCGGCCTCCTGTCCGACCAGCAGGCGGGAAAAATCCTCGATCGCCCCCAGAACGGCATCACGCCGCTTGGGCAGAATGGCCTCGCCCCATCCCATGTTGCCCGCATCATCCGTGACACGCACGAATATCCAGCGTGGCGGTACCGGAAAAGCCTCGATCCGGGCGAGACGTGGAGAGGACGTACTCATAGCGTTGCCTCCGTTTCCAGATCGAAGAAGTGCAGCGCTTCGGCATTGATCGAAATTTGCACCGGCTGATCCGGCTTGAGTCCGGACGTGCGCGGCATGCAGGCGGTCAGCACCTCGTTTTCGCCAATCCGGCAATGGACATATTGCTCCGCTCCCAGCATCTCGACCACTTCAACGGTCGCCGCGAGCGTCGGCCACCCCGCTGTCGTTTCGCCTAGGGTAATGTGCTCTGGACGCGCGCCAACGGTCACCCCGGACCGGTCGGCAATCTTCGCTGCTCTGGGCCGCAGACAATGGCAGCTCGCCTGCCTTCGTCAACAACATGGCTCCGGTCTCTGTCCGGTGGACCTGCGCCTCGAAAAACCCCATCGCCGGAGTGCCGATGAACCCGGCAACAAATCTGTTCACCGGATTATCGTACAGATCCTCAGGCGTTCCGACCTGCTGGATGCGACCGTGGTTCATGACGACAATCCGATCGCCCATGGTCATGGCTTCTACCTGATCATGAGTCACATAAACCGCTGTCGCCTTCACCCTCTGATGGACACGCAGGATTTCGTAACGCATCTGGACACGCAATTGGGCATCCAGATTGGAGAGCGGCTCGTCAAGCAGGAACACTTCCGGATCTCGCACGATCGCCCTTCCCAACGCCACACGCTGTCGTTGCCCGCCGGACAACTGCTTCGGCTTGCGCTCCAGATACGGCGTCAGGTTCAGCAGTTCAGCCGCGCTGCGCACCTTTTCATCGATCTCTTTCTTGTCGAGACCGCGCCGCCGCAAGCTGAACGCCATGTTGTTGTAGACCGTCATATGCGGATAGAGGCCGTAGTTCTGAAACACCATCGCGATGTCACGATCCGAAACATCAAGATCATTGACCCGCGTGCTGTCGAAGAAGAGGTCCCCGCGCGAAATAGTCTCAAGTCCGGCGATAAGTCGCAGGAGCGTCGTCTTGCCGGATCCGGATGGCCCGACCAGCACAATGAATTCATTGTCCCTGATCTCAAGATTGCAGTCATGCAGCACAGTCAGAGCGCCATATTGTTTCTCGACACCGTCGACGCGGATTCTAGCCATGTTGTTCTTCCTGCGAGAGATCATGTTCGAATTCAAACTGGAACGGATCGGAGCGGCGACTGAGCGCCCGCCCGCCGTCAACCGGCACCACGGCGCCAGTGATAAAGGAGGCTGCATCACTGACGAGGAAACAGATAGCTTGTGCCACCTCATCCGGATCGCCAGCACGGCCAAGAAGGGAGGCCAACTCGGGCGCCTCCGCTCCAGAAAGGCGCTGAAGACTGGCCTGATAAGCCTCAGAGGCAATGACGCCGGGCGCGACCGCATTAACGCGAATGCCGAGCGAGCCAAGTTCAGCCGCCAAGGCGCGCGTCATTCCAACAATCGCCCCTTTGCTGGCGACATAGGCCGCATAAGACAGGGCGGGCAGACTGAACTGAACGGACCCCACATTGACGATTGCACCGGCCCCTCGACGTGCCATGTCGAGCGTAACGACACGGGAAAGTTCGGCTGCGGCAAAGACATTGACCTGAAAGACTGCCCGCCACTCCGCAGCAGACGTGGACAAAACCGATTGCCGTTCACCGTGAAAGGCTGCGTTGTTGACCAACACATCAATGCGACCCACAGGCAGCAAGCGCTGCGGCAGAAATCTGCCGCGCAGCCTCCGGCGTGGTCAGATCCACCGCAAGGCACTCGGCGGTAAAGCCCGCCGCTTTGAGGTCCTGTGTTGCCAGAGCCAGTTCCCCTTCTGTCACATCACTCAGAAGGACGCGATAACCCAGACGGGCAAGACGGGTTGCGGTCGCAAGACCTATGCCGCGTGCGGCACCAGTAACAATGGCGACAGGCGCAGGTGGCGCAGACACTGTTTCAAAGCTGCTCATCGTCAGGTCCCTGTCACCGAGCCTGCCGTCAGCCCACGCACCATTGAGCGTTGGACCGAGAAGAAGGCGACCATGAGCGGCAGTGTCGTGACGACAGACGCCGCCATCATGCCGCCCCAGTCCGTCTTGAACTGGCCGGTAAACGTCAGCACCAAAGCCGCAGGCAGGGTCTGCTTGTCGAGGCTGGTAATGAAGGTCAGCGGATAAATCAGATTGTTCCAGGCTTCCATCAGCACAAAAATGCCAGTGGTGATCAGACCCGGGTAGATCAACGGCACAATAATGCGCAGCAGAATCTGCCAGCGCGGATAGCCATCCACGCGCGCAGCTTCTTCGATCTCCATCGGCACAGCATCAATGAAACCCTTGATCATCCACACGGCGAAGGGCAGTCCGAAGGTGGTGTAACCGACAACGAGACCCAACTGAGAATTCAGCAGACCAGTTTTCAGCAAGATCAGATAGAGCGGTGCCAGAAGCACCACCATCGGAAACATGCGTACGATCAGGATGAGATAGCCGACGCTGGAGGCCGCGCGAAACCGGGCGCGAGACAGAGCATAAGCGGCAGGCACGGCAATGACCACGGCCACGAGAGCGGCAAGGAAACAGCTAACGACCGAATTGAAGAAAAACTGCACGAACGGCAGGGATCCCCCCGCGAGACTGGCGTAATTGGCGAGCGTCGGCACATGCGGATAGAACGTTGGATCAAGCTGAGTTGCCTCCAGCTCGCCTTTCAACGAGGTTGCCAGCATCCAGTACATCGGAGCCAGGCTCCACAGAACGGCAAGTCCCAGTCCGGCATACTGCAAGACGCGGCCGATTGTGCGGGTGCGGCCAGAGCGGGCTTGAAAGCCCTGTGCGGTGTCGACACTCATCAGTCTTTGCCTCTCAAAAGCCGGAAGTACAAGGCTGCAGTCAACAACAACAACATCAGCCAGATCACACCCAATGCAGAGGCATAGCCGATGCGGAAATTCTCGAAGGCCATCCGGTAGACATAGACCACCAGTGTGGTGGATGCGTAGCCTAGGCCACCTGGGTCATGACCCAGACCTTTGCGAAATCGTTGAAATTGGCGATGATCATCAACAGCGATCCGATCACCAGCGGATTGCGCAGATACGGCAGCTTGATGTGAAACAAGGTTGACCATAACCCGGCCCGGTCAACGCGCGCACTTTCCAGCACCGCATCGGGAATCCCGGACAGGGCCGAGGACACCAGAAGGAAAAAGAAGGGCGTCGTGGTCCAGATATTGGCGATGATGATCGACGGCAAAACCAGATCGGAATCATTCAGCCATGGAATTGGCGTATGCAGAAGGCCTGTATGCAGACCAACGGCATTCACGATGCCGCCTTTCTGCATGTACATGAAGCGAAACAGGAAGGCGACGACCACAAAGGGCACCGCCCACGGGGACACCACGATGGCCCGCGCCGCAGCAGCAAAACGCCCCTTCATGTTTTCCAGAAGCAAAGCCATTCCAGCTCCTGCCAGACCTGACACGAAGACTGTTCCGAAGGTGTAATAAAGCGTGTTGCGCACAGCCAGCCAGAACACCCGGTCGGTGGCAATGTTCTCGAAGTTCCGCGTTCCAATGAAGCGCGGAACAACATCATTGATGAGATTATAGTGCTCGCTCGACAGCGTCAGCGTCGAGACGACCGGATAGCCAATGATCAGCGCCAGCACCGCAAGCGTTGGTAGAACCATCCAGTCGAGAAAGGGAACCCCTCCCCGCGCACGGCGGGAAAGGGACCATCCGGGGGCTGCTCCAGATTTCATCAGCGGTCGACCTGGCTCTGGATGTCAGCTGCGATGTCGTCAATCGACCGGTCACTTGTCACGGCCTCTTGAACACCAGCCATGATGGCCGTTGCGGCTTCCGAAAATTTCGGCCCGAAAGGCTCGGGCGAGATGGTCGGAATGATGTCATTGGAGAACGCGTTGATCACAGGCGTATCAAGCATCTTGGACAGGTCCGGATCCTTGAAGCTCTTGGCGGGCGGGATCGACTTGTTGGTCCCCACCGTGTAGATTTTCGCGGCGTCTTCATCCGTTGCCAGAAACTTGATGAATTTCCAGGCCGCATCCTTGTGGGCGCTCTTGTTGAAGAGCACGAGTTGGTGCCCCCCTTCAAAGCTGTAGCCCTTGCCAGATGGACCAGCCGGCATCGGCTCGACGCCGAACTTGGCGTTGAAGGCCTTGTCATCAATACCGCTGGCATTTTGAATGACACCCTGCACCAACACCTGATCCCACAAAAACGCAACTTGTCCCTGTGCAATGAGCGGCCGGAATTCGCCAATCTTGCGACCCGGATCGATGTAACCTTTTTGGGCCAACATCCGCATCCATGTCAGATACGCTTTCATTTGCGGTGTGTTCGCACCAGTGGCATTCGGCCCAATCGGCAAAGCACCAAACGCCCGAATCCAGGGCCAGTTCGACTGCAACGAGAACGCACGGTTCGTCGTGTCCATGCCAAGAACGATGATGTTGGGATATTTGGCCTTGATCTTGGCCATGACCGCATTCAGATCATCGATGGTCTTCGGCGGACTTGCAGGATCCAGACCGGCCCCTTTCAGAATATCGCGGTTGAACCAGAAACCGGCAGGGGCCTGGTTCCAAGGCAGAGCGATCAACCCCTTTTTGGTCTCGAAAGGCTTGTAAGAACCTTCCTTCAGAGAACTTAAAAGCCCGCCCTTGGCATCCGCATCAAGCGGTTGCAGCGCCCCGGTCTGCGCCAAAACAAAGGTATCGTTTCCCGCAACCTGCGCGACATCAGGCGGATTGCCTGAACGGATGCGCAAGACCATCTGACGGCCAATTTCCGGAAAGGCGATGGCCTGACTGTCGATCTTGATGCTAGGATTTTTCTTCTCGAATTCGGCAATGACCTTCTCAAGGCCTGACCGGGTGGCAGCCTCTGCCGATGCCCAGTTTGCAAACGTAAGTGTGACGTCTTTCGCCGATGCAGGTGCCGCCGCCGAGACAGCGAGCAGCGCCGACAGGGCGATCCCGCGCCCAAATCGCAATTTACCCATGACGTTCCTCCTCCCATCCGACGCGTCAAGGGATGGCGTCGGACTGATATTTAAGATCTAGCATGCCAGATATCAGTTGTCAAACACACCACTCTCGCCTATGGTCTCGGCAAGATTCTCCGTCTCTGATAAAAGGACTCGCAGTGCCTATCCATCGCCTGAAACGCCCACAATCATTGACCGAAGTCGTTCTGCACGACATTCGAAAGGCGATTATCGAGGGAACAATCGAGCTTGGCGCACAATTGTCCGAGCTACGCCTGTCTGAAAGCCTTGGGGTGTCAAAAACTCCGGTTCGCGAAGCCTTGCAGGAGTTGCGCCGTCAGGGACCTGGTACAGATTGCCCCAAAAAGCGGAACCGTCGTTTTTTTGCCCAACGAGAAAGAGTTGGCCGATATATTCGATCTGCGCTTGCTGTTGGAGCTTGGCTCTGCCGAGCGTCTTTTTTCTCGCCGCTTTGAACAAACGCGCGATGACATGGCCTCCGTCGTCAAGAAGATGGAAGTGGCTGTAGCGGAAAAGGATTATCGCACCTATCGGAGGCTCGATTCCGAGTTTCACAAGGCGATCGTCGCCGGATCCGACAATGCGATGATCCTTGAGGCCTATGACCCTCTGTCGCTGAAAATCGATGCGCTGCGCAATCGCGGGCTGGAAGTCATCAAAGTCATCGAGCGCTCTCTCGGCTTTCATCAAAAGCTGCTGGATCTGGTGAGCGCACGCGACAGCGGAAATTTTCAAAAAGCGCTTGCCGAACATATTGCCAACAGCAAACGTGATTATACAAACTGGCTGGAGCAATTCAGCGCCACCTGATCTCGATCCGCACTGTTTGTGCACAGACGTCAGGTCGGACGACACCAACCCCAGAACAAGCGGACACCCCCTCATGGCCCAGTATCCCGACAGCCTGCTTTTCATCGACGGCACATGGCGTGCAGGCGCCAGTGGGGACACACTCCCCGTCATCAATCCCGCCGATGATCAGACCATAGGTCAGGTAAGCGTCGCCACGACTGCCGATCTTGACGAAGCCGCAGACGCCGCGGCCCGCGCCTTTCCTGCCTGGCGCGACACCTCTGCATTTGAGCGCAGCAAGCTCTTGCGGGCGGCAGCCAAGCTGATTCGCGAGCGCGCTGACCAGAACGCTGTCATCATGACGATGGAGCAAGGCAAACCCTTGCGCGAGGCCAAGGCGGAACTTGCAACCGCTGCCGATGTGTTTGACTGGTGCGCGGAAGAAGCCCGCCGCATCTACGGATTTGTCACTCCGGCCCGCGCTGGCGGCATCACACAGACGACCTTAAAAGGACCAATTGGCCCGGTCGCCGCCTTCACACCGTGGAATTTTCCGGTCAATCAGGCGGCCCGCAAACTGGCGGCGGCTCTGGCAACAGGCTGCACCGTGGTCCTGAAAGCCGCTGAGGACACCCCAGCCTCCGCCGTAGAACTGGTGCGGTGTCTCATGGACGCAGGCCTTCCCAAGGGGGCGGTCAACCTGGTCTTCGGCGTGCCCGCTGATATCTCCGGGCACCTCATCCCTCATCCCGCCATTCGCAAGATTTCCTTCACCGGGTCAACCGCTGTGGGCAAACAGCTTGCTGGTCTGGCGGGCCTGCACATGAAGCGCGCGACGATGGAGCTGGGCGGTCATGCGCCCGTGATCGTTGCCGCCGACGCCAACGTAGGCGAAGCGGTCAAGCTGATGACCCAACACAAGTACCGCAATGCCGGACAGGTGTGTGTATCCCCGACCCGCTTTCTGATTGAGGAAAATGTAGCGGGTGATTTCATTGATCAATTTGCGACCAACAGCAAGGCACTGACGGTTGGCAACGGTCTTGATGACGCTTCACAGATGGGTCCGCTAGTCGGGCCGCGTCGCATCGGTGTCATGGAAGAGCTTTTGGCCGATGCGCTGGATCGTGGTGCCAGGCTGGTCACCGGGGGGCACCGTATCGGCAACAATGGCAGCTTCTTCGAGCCAACCGTTCTGACGGATGTTCCGACCGATGCTCGCATCATGAACGAAGAACCCTTTGGGCCGATTGCCATTGTCAACCGCACCGCATCCATCAACGATGCCGTCTCGGAAGCCAATCGACTGGATGTCGGCCTCGCAGCCTATGCCTTCACAAGCAGTCTGGAAACAGCCGACCGGCTTGGCGACGAAATTCAGGCAGGAATGCTGTCGATCAACCATCTCGGCATTGGCCTGCCGGAAATCCATTTCGGCGGCATTGGCGATTCCGGCTATGGCTCGGAAGGCGGGGCCGAGGTTCTCGATGCCTATCAGGACACGCGCACTGGTGACGCGACGCCGTTAAGCTGGTCACGGCACATCGAATGTGCGCGAAGGCGTTTGATGGTAAAATGACAAAGGCCCCGAAGCAGATGCTCCGGGGCCTTTTAAAGTTTTGCAGATCTGTTTTTGACGTGCAAGGACCGCTTCTTGCCATTCGATCGATCACAAGCATGGACGGCCTTGATAAATATAGCTTATCCTGTCTTGAAATCGCAGATCGCGCCTTAATGGGCAGACTGATACGCTCTTGGAGTTTTAAACATGCGCCTTACCGACTAAGGAAATCGACAGCATTGCCACGGCTTTGGTCAGCGCGCGTCGCTCCGCAACACCACTTGATACCTTTCCAGGCGCCCTGCCTGAGACGCTCAAAGAGGCCTACTGTGTGCAGGACCGTGCTCTGGCCATTGATGGTCGGATTGTTGGCGGCTGGAAGGTGGCCGGTGTCCATCCCGATCTTCAGGCAGCCCTTGGCAGCCCGCGCCTTTGTGGTCCCGTCTTTGCCGACAAGATCCAGGACCTTCGCGCAGGTGGCACAGCCGAAGCACGAATCTATCCGCAAGGGTTCGGTGCATTAGAGGCCGAATTTATTGTCATCATGGCGAAAGATCTTATTGCCGGTGAAAACGGTTTTTCAGACGACGTCCTTCTGGATGCCATTGCTGATCTTCATGCCGGCTCCGAAATCGCCTCCAGCCCGATGGCAACGATCAATGCCATTGGTCCTCTTGCCGTTGTGAGCGATCACGGCAACAACGCCGGCGCAGTTATCGGCGGAGCGATACCCGAATGGCGAACCTCACAACTCGAAGTTCTTCTATCGCACACAAGCATTAATGGCGAAGATGTTGGCGATGGATCCGCGGCCAAAATTGCAGGCGGTCCATTGGCTGCCGTACGCTTTCTGGCTGAAAATCTCGCAGAGCGTGGTCGGAGGCTTTCCGCCGGTGATATCGTCCTGACCGGCATGACCACAGGCATTCACGAAGTCATCTCTGGCGATATCGGCAGGATCACCTTTAAGGGCGCGCCCCCTCTCGACATCCAAGTTCAAGCCGCGACGGCGGTAAATGCTTAACGGGAACGCACGATCAGACACGCCCGCCGCAGGTTCTGACCTGTTTTTCTCGGGATGGCAGGCCACAGTGACATATCAATTCGTGTCGTGGGACGTGCCGACCCGCTTTTGAGCGGGTCGGGTGTCGGAACGCTAAAGGTCGCCCGTCAAACACTTCGTCAGCGACGCCATTTTTATTTCGATTTTGCCTTTGGATGGGAGGCACAGTTTCTGCGTTTCTGATTTTTTTTTAATTTTGAACGCAAACAACCCGCTTTTGTAGCGGGTGTATTTCATCATATTTGTTATAATTTGGTTGCGGGAGCAGGATTTGAACCTGCGACCTTCAGGTTATGAGCCTGACGAGCTACCGGGCTGCTCCATCCCGCGTTATTATTTTATGTATCCGAGATTATTTTCTGCGTTTTGCAGGCACTGGCAGCGACCTACTCTCCCACATCTTGAGATGCAGTACCATTGGCGCTGGGGAGTTTCACGGCCGAGTTCGGGACGGGATCGGGTGGGGGCTCCCCGCTAGAGCCACTCAGGCCGGCGAAGCGCAGAAAATATCGAGAACTGGTCTGTTTTGAGTTTTGCGGTTTGAGCGTTTGGGATTCTGGATCCCTGAGAGGGCCTGAACAGATGTGTGTCTGTCCTTGCACTTTCGCAAAACTGGTCAGTTGATTTGATGAACATTGACTAATGAGAGGATCAAGCCGAACGAGCTATTAGTAAAGCTAAGCTTCATGCGTTGCCACACTTCCACACGCTTCCTATCGACGTGGTGGTCTTCCACGGCTCTTCAGGGAGAACTCGTTTTGAGGTGGGTTTCCCGCTTAGATGCTTTCAGCGGTTATCCCTTCCGTACATAGCTACCCTGCAATGCGGCTGGCGCCACAACAGGTCCACCAGAGGTACGTCCATCCCGGTCCTCTCGTACTAGGGACAGATCCTCTCAATTCTCCTACACCCACGGCAGATAGGGACCGAACTGTCTCGCGACGTTCTGAACCCAACTCACGTACCACTTTAATTGGCGAACAGCCAAACCCTTGGGACCTGCTCCAGCCACAGGATGTGATGAGTCGACATCGAGGTGCCAAACAATGCCGTCGATATGGACTCTTGGGCATCATCAGCCTGTTATCCCCGGCGTACCTTTTATCCGTTGAGCGATGGCCCTTCCACGAGGGACCACCGGATCACTATGGCCGACTTTCGTCTCTGCTCGACTTGTCAGTCTCGCAGTCAGGCAGGCTTATGCCATTGCACTCAACGAGCGATTTCCGACCGCTCTGAGCCCACCTTCGCGCGCCTCCGTTACCATTTGGGAGGCGACCGCCCCAGTCAAACTACCCGCCACACACGGTCCCGGATATTGTAGTACCGCGGTTAGATATCCATAACGACAAGGGTGGTATTTCAAGGATGACTCCACATCAGCTGGCGCCAATGCTTCAACGTCTACCACCTATCCTACACATGTCGTCACGAATACCAGTGTGAAGCTGTAGTAAAGGTGCACGGGGTCTTTCCGTCTGACCGCAGGAACCCCGCATCTTCACGGGGAATTCAATTTCACTGAGTCTGTGCTGGAGACAGCGGGGAAGTCGTTACGCCATTCGTGCAGGTCGGAACTTACCCGACAAGGAATTTCGCTACCTTAGGACCGTTATAGTTACGGCCGCCGTTTACCGGGGCTTCAATTCGGAGCTTGCACACCTCCTCTTAACCTTCCGGCACCGGGCAGGCGTCAGACCCTATACGTCGTCTTGCGACTTCGCAGAGCCCTGTGTTTTTGATAAACAGTCGCCACCCCCTGGTCTGTGCCACCCCACAATGGTTGCCCACCATGAGGTCTCCCTTCTCGCGAACTTACGGGAGCATTTTGCCGAGTTCCTTCAGCACAGTTCTCTCAAGCGCCTTGGTATGCTCTACCAGTCCACCTGTGTCGGTTTCGGGTACGGTTTATAGCGGTGGAGCTATTTCATGGAACACCTTCACCGCATCCCCAATCCAATAAGGGAATACGATACACGGCATCCGTCACTACCACCAAGTACAGGAATATTAACCTGTTTCCCATCGACTACGCCTTTCGGCCTCGCCTTAGGGGCCGACTAACCCTGCGCCGATTAGCGTTGCGCAGGAACCCTTGGACTTTCGGCGAGGGTGTCTCTCACACCCTTTATCGTTACTCATGTCAGCATTCGCACTTCTGATATCTCCAAGAGCCCTCACGGG
>NZ_CM147918.1:1837500-2275000 GCF_055809635.1 Roseibium sp. 10G30-5 | reverse complement strand
GCGCCTGGTAAGCTTCCTGTAGATCGGTCAGGACCGAAACCAGCACAGGCGCGAAGCGCAGAACCAATGACATGGCGAGCGCCAGTTTGCGCGACGAGCCGCCAAACAAACGTACCGGAGAGAAAAGCGGTTCCAGCGCGCTTAACATCTCGTCCATGCGGGTGGTCAAGGACACGAGGTTCGCCAACCCCACCAGCGCAAACAGCCGCAGTGCCATGGCCGCGCCCAGCGCCCAAGCCCCGAAGACCGCATGCAGCAGGAAGACGCCTATCAGCATCCACCACAGCGAGCGAAGTTGCCAAAGGCTTTTCAAGCCTCGAGATCCCAGCGAACCATAGCAGACGATTGTCCCCGCCGCACATGCAGCCAGCGGCAAGACCCCGTGCAAAGGAAACACTGCGAGAGTTGTGACGGCTAGCCCTCCCAGCTTGAGGGCGGCAGGCAGACGATGCAGCCAACTTTGCCCGGGCAAATACATCGAGATCATGCGTCGACTGCCAAGGTTGCGATATTGGCACGTGACTTTATGTCGGCACGGTACCTGTCCAGAATCTCGGCTGGCACGCCATCGGCGCGTACCTGTCCATCTTCAAACCAAATAACCCGATCAAAGGTCTCAAGAAGCTCCAGGTGATGAGTCGCCATCACCACCTGCTGATCCAGCGAGTTGATCTTGAGAAGAATGCTTTGAGAGGCCAGGGCATCGAGACTGGCGGTCGGCTCATCCAGCAACAACAAGCGCGGACGCATGACAAGAACCGCCAACAGACAGACGAGCTGTTTCTGCCCCCCGGACAATTCAGGAAAAGGCCGTTCGAACAGATGCGCAACGCGGTGCTGATCGAGAAATTGCCGCGCCTCGTCGCGTGCGGTTTTCGCATCATGCCCCAACTGGGTGAGTCCGAAGGCGATCTCCTCTCCCACGGTGGGAAAGATTGCCTGATGATCGGGATTTTGAAAAACAAAGCCGACATATCGCGGCAGATCCGCCGTAACCTGCACAACCTCGGCCCCGAAGACATGAATCTGGCCCGCGTGAGCCTGCCGCAATCCATTAAAAAGGCGCAGGAAGCTGCTCTTACCCGAGCCATTCAGACCAATGATGCCAACACGCTTTTCCTGCAGGGAGAGTGAAACATCGCGCAGGATGGCCCTATCGCTCAGGTGCAACGACACGTTCTCGAACCGTGCATAGGGAAGAACATCCGGGTCTAGCGGCTGGTCCTGTGCCTCCCCAAGCGCCTGCCCCCGCCGCGCCCAGCCAAGACGACCGGCAAGACGTCGCATAAGAGACGTCCGGTCCGGATCTGGCTCAGTCATGACGCTGTCCTCTCAAGGGGCAAACTCCTACAGGCAGGGCGCAATAATCTGCAGAGACCGGGCTGACATAGACAGGCCAAACGGATTTGGACCTGAAAACCGCCTCGCACGCCGTTACTGCGTAAAGACAATCGTCTTGTTACCGACAATCATGACACGGTTCTCAACGTGGTATTTCACAGCCCGTGCAAGAACACGGGATTCAATATCACGCCCGCGAGCAACAAAGTCATCAGCAGACAGGGAGTGGCTGACACGCTCTGCATCCTGCTCAATGATCGGACCCTCATCCAGATCCGGTGTCACGTAATGGGCCGTCGCGCCAATCATCTTCACTCCGCGCTGATGCGCCTGCTGATAAGGTTTGGCCCCCTTGAAGCTTGGCAAAAATGAGTGATGAATGTTGATGATACGACCAAAAAGGCGACTGGAGAACGTATCCGACAACACCTGCATATACCGCGCCAGAACGATGAGGTCGGCACCGGTTTCCTTGAACAAGTGCACGAGCTTTTCTTCCTGCTCGCGCTTGTTCTCCTTGTTCACTGCCCAGTGATGATAGGGGATGCCTTCGATTTCTGCAGTCGCCGCACTGTCCGGGTGGTTGGACACGATGGCCACCACCTCGGCGTCCATCCAGCCAACACGGATCTGATACAACAGATGGTGCAAGGCGTGATCAAACCGCGACACCATGATGATAATCCTGGGGCGTTCGGACATATCCCAGATGTGAAGCTTCATGTCGAAACGCGATTCCGCCGCTCCAAGAAGCTTGTGCAAGCTCTCAACGCTGGTCTCTGCCGGTGCCAAAAAGGCAATGCGCAGGAAGAACTGGTTGGTCACCTGATCCCAAAACTGATTGCTCTCGGCAATATTGGCACCAAGGTCAGCCAACTCTGTGGTGACGGCAGCAACAATTCCGGGCCTGTCTTCACAAGACAGTGTGAGCACAAAACGACGGGTCGACACCGG
Source organism: Roseibium sp. 10G30-5 (assembly GCF_055809635.1). Classification (NCBI taxonomy): domain Bacteria; kingdom Pseudomonadati; phylum Pseudomonadota; class Alphaproteobacteria; order Hyphomicrobiales; family Stappiaceae; genus Roseibium; species Roseibium sp. 10G30-5. The sequence continues at coordinate 2,272,705 of NZ_CM147918.1, read as the reverse complement.
GAGTTCTCCTGACTTCTGCATATAAGGCGGCAGAAGTACCGCAAACGACAAGCCCCGACCAGCCCTTTAGGGTGCGGACTTATAAATGTGCTTTGAATGGCGTCTAAAGTACAAAGAACTGCAGGGAAGTCGGCGAAGAGCAGGCTATGGCCCGGTTGAACCGCCTGACGCAGACGGATCACCACGATATGGCCAAGGCCTCAAATACGCTCCATCACGCTCAAGCGTTAACCAAGTTTTTCATGACAATTTTAACCAAAGCCGCGCACTCTGGCGAAACAGGCCTCGTGCAAGCGCGGTCTTCCGTTTTTCGTCCGAAAGTTTTGCGTCAGGACGCTCACTCACATGCAGTCTACCCTCAGATCCATCACCCTGCTCACTCTGCTGGCTCTTCCGCTGGCCGGATGTGGAACCGTTGCCGGCGTCACAGGTCTTGGCTGGATGACACCTTCGGCCCGAAACATCACCTATAACGACACGAAATGGTGCGTACCGCGCAAGCTGAAGCATGTGCTAAACCGTGTCGCCCACCGGTATGGCCATGTCACGGTGACCTCAACGAAGCGTTGGTGGCTGGAGAACTGGTGGAAAGGCGGCGCCGGCAGCTCCTATCACCTGAATTGTCAGGCTGTGGACTTCGACGTAAGAGCAAATCCAAGCTCAGTTGTGCGCTTCCTGAAGCAGCAACCCGAAGTCGGTGGTTACAAATATTACCGCGACGGGCATTTCCATATAGACACAGGCCCACGCCGTACCTTGGTGACGGTGGCAAAGCCACAAGCGACTAGACCGGGACGAGAACGGCGGCCATCCAACCACACCGGGGCCCTTACCTCAGTTCGCCAGTCTCCAAAGCCATTTCCCAGGCGACCGCGTCAAACCCAATGAGATTGCGGCCTTCCGATTCCACGATCGGGCGTTTGATCATGGACGGCTCCTGACACATCATATTGATGGCGCTTTCAGCGTCCACAACCGTGTCTTTCAAATCATCATCCAGCTTGCGCCACGTAGTGCCGCGCTTGTTGAGAACCGTGTCCCAACCGAACTCCTTCACGAAAGCGCGCAACTTGTCCTCATCGACGCCTTCCTTCTTATAGTCGTGAAACTCATAGTCGACGTTGGCTTCCTCAAGAAACTTCCGCGCTTTCTTGACCGTGTCACAATTTCGAATGCCATAGACGTTCATTTTGCGCTCCGCTGCATAGTCTTCAGACATGCGCAATGTGCCTGCCCACGGCGCCAATTCAAGCCCCGTTTGGCAAAGGCCGGGGAAAAAGCCGGACTATGGCATTTACACAGCATGGCGAATGCCGCCGCACAGGGTTGACTAAAATTCTTTTCTGTCAATGTCTTGAGAGAGATGACCGCACCCGTGTCGGTCTCTCTGGCACCAACAAAAATGGGAGGGGGCGAACCCCCTCCCACTTGAAAATTTTAAAAAATGATACTTTGATAAACCCAGCCCCTAAAATCTGCGGGCACCTCAATTAACGCAGGGGAAGGATAACCAATTTTCTCACTGTTTTAAACCCCTAATTGTCAAAAAAATCAGCTCCCGCAAAAAGAGTTTGAAACCGCCTTATTCTTGGCTGACGGTTGCGCTTCAAGCATGAATGCGCGAGGCACCCTTCAGATCATCAGAAACTGTGCTCAGCGGTCACATCCTGTAGCTTTCATCCTCAAATGCAGTCACATTGAACTCCATGCCTGTTTTTCGTATCAAGTTCTTCGATCGCATTCTCCCCCTCATCAGCCTGTTGCTGGTTCTGGTGCCCGCGTTGGAAACGCTGACCCGGCTTGTGCCGCATATGCCGCAATTGCTGTCCCCCGAAAGCATAGCCGGTTTCAGCGGTGCAGCGTGGTGCCTGTCGGCAGTTTCGGTGATTCATGCGCTGGTCACCTATGGTGCCATGCGCCGTTCCTATCTGTGTCTGAATGTTCTGGCGCTGACGATCTCTGCGGTCTTGGTTGTGGCTGCGGCTTTGCTGGTCCGACAGGCAGGACTTCGGCTTGATGACATCCTGGCAATGCCGCTGACCGCAGCCCTTCTGGTGCTGGCGCGAACCTTGTCTTTCAAACAGCAACGACTGAGCGAAATTCAGGAACGACCCGAAAAGCGTATTTTCTTGCAGATGATTGCCGTGTTCCTGGTTGCCGGCATCACCTTTGGGGTCTGGTTTGCCCTGTCGGGGGGCGTGGTGGCGACGGCCATCAGCGCTGGCATGTGCGCGCTTTTGCTGGGTTGGCCCCATATTCCTGAGGTGTTCAACAGCGTGGTGACGGCACGCCTTGCGCAATTGGTACGCAAAAAGAACATTGAAACACCGGACATCGCCGCGCTGCCCGCCCTGCACGAAGCAGAAGTGATCGCGATTGACCGCACCGCCTTATTTGACAGCGCCATTCCCGTGGTAACCGACGTCAAGGCCTTCGATAATCGCCCCGATGCACTGCTGTCGGTCGCGGCAACGGTCGAGGCGTCTGCGCGTCACCCGATTGCCCGTGCCATTCGCCAGATTGCACAAGACTGGAAAGTCCCGATTGGCACACCTGACGAAAGCGAGGAGGCGCCGGGACTTGGCATCGTCGCCATGATCGGCGGTCAACCTGTGGCTATTGGTAATCGCGATCTCATGAAGGCGATGAACATCGACTTCTTCACCGCCAACTCCTTGTGTCGCACCATGGAGAGCGAGGGCAAGACCTGTCTTTTCGTGGCAGTAAAGGGCCGCGCCGTCGGTGTGATCGGCATTATGGGAGCGGTACAGGAAAACACGCCATCCAACCTGATCCAGATCCGGACCAAGGGTCTCGACACTGTGCTTATCACCGGGGCGCCGGAGCCGACTGCGCAAGCCTTCGCGCAATCGTTGGCATTTCAGCGGTTCGTGGCAAACGTGCGCCAGAATGAGCGCATGCCCGCCGCTATCAAGCTCACTCAGGATAAGCGCGGCCTGTTCCTCACCGCCAGCCATACGCCGCATGGCCGCCTTGTGCTTCAGGATCTGTCTGCCACAGAACGTCATCAAAGCCCCATAGCTGTGTTTCCGGATGTCCATCTGGAGACATTTGTCGAGCTGCTCTACCTCGTTAGCCGCAGCGCAAGGTTGGGCCGGTATCAACGCCGACTGCAATTTTCTCTGTCGCTGGTGGCAGCAGTAATCGGCGCGACAAGCTTCGTTCCGCTGGCGGGTCTGCCGATTGTATTGATCGCCGGTAGTCTCATTGCCTTGGTCTGTTGCGTCGCGCCTTTAAACGCGCCTGTTTGTCTTCGCGCTAGTCCTTTTCCTCGAGGTACGAAGACGGGCAATGGCTGCCACCCCCGGCAATGGCAGGTCTGTTTTCCCGCAAGGCCTGTGCGGCTCGAATTTCAAAAAGTCATACTTTACAGCGACCCAAATGAGTGCTTTCTACAGAGGCAGGAGGCGCGAAACGCCTTGTTAGCGAGAGGGAGATCACCATGGCCGATCAAAAGGCCCCCAAGCTGCGTTCGTCAGCACTTGGTTCAACAATCCTGACAACCCCGGAATGACGGCGCTTTATATTGAGCGCTATCTCAATTACGGCCTGACGCGCGAAGAGCTGCAATCCGGAAAACCGATCATCGGTATTGCCCAGACCGGCTCCGATCTGTCTCCCTGCAACCGACATCACCTGGAACTGGCCAATCGCGTCCGCGAAGGCATCCGGGAAGCTGGCGGTATTGCTTTCGAATTTCCGGTCCATCCGATTCAGGAAACAGGCAAACGCCCGACGGCCACGCTGGACCGCAACCTTGCCTATCTGGGCCTGGTCGAATTGCTGTACGGCTATCCGATTGACGGTGTCGTGCTGACCATTGGTTGCGACAAGACCACACCGGCCTGCCTGATGGCTGCAGCTACCGTGAACATTCCCGCCATCGCCTTGTCAGTCGGCCCAATGCTGAATGGCTGGCACAAGGGCGAACGCACCGGGTCCGGCACCATCGTGTGGAAGGCTCGTCAGATGCTTGCCGCTGGCGAGATCGACTATGAAGGCTTCATGGACCTTGTGGCCTCATCCGCACCGTCTGTTGGCTATTGCAACACCATGGGCACGGCGACGACAATGAATTCTTTGGCCGAAGCACTTGGCATGGAACTGCCCGGCGGCGCGGCCATCCCTGCGCCCTACCGCGAGCGGGCACAGAACGCTTATGCCACTGGTCTGCGGATTGTCGACATGGTCGAACAGGACATCAAACCGTCCGACATCATGACGCGCGAAGCCTTTGAAAATGCTATTGTCATCAACTCGGCAATTGGCGGGTCAACCAATGCGCCAATCCATTTGAACGGCATCGCCCGTCATCTGGGCGTCGAATTGAACAATGACGACTGGCAGACCCACGGTTACGAAATCCCTCTGCTGGTCAATTTGCAACCAGCCGGCGCCTATCTGGGCGAAGATTACTTCCATGCTGGCGGCGTTCCGGCCGTCGTTGCAGAACTGATGCGCCACAAGGCATTGCCAAATCCGGACGCCGTAACGGTCAACGGTCGCTCGATTGGCGAAAACTGCGAAGGCATCACAACTGATCTCCCGGATGTCATCCGCTCTTACGAGACGGCTCTGGTAGACAAGGCAGGGTTTCTTAACCTCAGTGGCAATCTGTTTGACAGCGCCATCATGAAGACAAGCGTGATCTCGGAAGAGTTCCACAATCGCTACCTGAGCAATCCGGAAGATCCCAATGCCTTTGAAGGTCGCGCCGTCGTCTTTGAAGGCCCTGAGGACTATCACCACAACATCGACAATCCGGACCTGAAAATCGACGAGCATTGCATGCTCTTTATCCGCGGAACCGGACCGATCGGTTATCCCGGCGGGGCGGAAGTTGTGAACATGCAGCCACCAACAGCGCTGATCAAGCGGGGTATCACAGCTCTTCCCTGCATTGGCGACGGTCGCCAGTCAGGCACGTCCGGGTCGCCGTCGATCCTCAATGCTTCGCCGGAAGCCGCCGCCATGGGGGGGCTTGCGTTGATCCAGACCGGTGACCGGGTGCGTATTGATCTGAACAAATGCACGGCGAACATTCTGATCTCGAACGATGATCTGGCCCAGCGCCGCAAGGATCTGGAAGCCAAAGGCGGCTTTGCCTATCCCGAAAGTCAGACGCCCTGGCAGGAAATTCAGCGCTCTATGATCGACCAATTTGATAAGGGAATGGTGCTGAAACCTGCCGTCAAATATCAGGACGTCGCACACAAGGGCATTCCGCGCGACAACCACTAAGCCTGATCGGCGCGGTCGGGAATCTCCCCTGCGCCCATCACCCCGCAAGCCGGTGAGGCGGACGGGTCAAAATCGATGAGATTGGGGTCGGGACATTATCTCGGCCCTTTTTTTGCGCAAAATCCCTGCAACACGCTTTCGTTATTGTTACCTCATCTGCATTTTTGACGCATAACATAGGCAGTAAAGGCCAAGATGCCTGTCCTCTCAAGGAGATCCGAGAATGAGCCTGGAACAACTGACCGAAAAAGTCCGCAACAAGATTGTCGATAGCGGGATCAATGACACAGTGAAGTTCGATTGTGGCGACACCGGTGTTATCCTGGCGCAAGGGGCACAGGTGAGCAACGCAGATGCGCCTGCCGATTGCACCATCGCCATTACCCCCGAGAACCTGAACGCACTGCTGGACGGTGATCTGAACCCGACCGCCGCCTTCATGACAGGCAAAATCAAAGTGGAAGGCGATATGTCTGTCGCCATGAAACTGGGCAGCATCCTCTAAGCAAGCGGTCAACGCGCGCAACCTCTTGTTGACCTTGTCACAAGCATTTGCGGGCCGATACCCCGTGGCGGGCTGTTTTTCGCTTCATCTGGGCAACGAAAGCGACCTAGTGTCGTTTTGACCGGAGCGGGGGGGACATCACGTTCTGTTTTCTACAGATCTTTCTGGAGGCTGATCATGGCTACCATCGAAGCTCGTCGTCAACGTTTCTCCGCCATGCACAAAGAGCGCAATGCCTTTGTGCTGCCCAATCCCTTTGATGTGGGATCAGCTCATATCCTTGCAGGACTGAGGTTCGAAGCGCTGGCCACCACCAGCGCCGGACTGGCCTTTTCGCATGGCCTCAAAGATGCGGAAGGCATGGTAAGCCGAGAGACGGCCATCGACCATGCCCGGCTCTTGCTGAATGCAACAACACTGCCGATCAGCGCCGATCTCGAAAATGGCTTCGGCGATACCGTGCAAGATGTTGAAGACACGGTGCGCGCTGCCATCGACGCAGGTCTCAGCGGCTGCTCAATCGAAGACTTCACTCCGGATCCCGTCACGCCCTACTACAATCTTGATCATGCGATCACCCGGATTGAGGCTGCCGTTCGCGTCAAGCAGGAGATGGCGCCCGACTTCGTTCTGACAGCACGCAGCGAAGCGCCAATCACCTCTGATCACAGTCTGAAGACCACTGTTGAGAGATTGAAAGCCTTCGAAGCGGTTGGTGCCGATTGCGTATATGCCCCGGCACTTGAAACGCGCGCCCAGATCGAACAGGCCTTAAGCGTGCTCGACGGTCCGCTCAATATTTTGGCTGGACGCCCAGGATTTTCAATGACTCAAAAGGAATTGGCGGATCTTGGTGTCGCCAGAATATCTGTCGGCTCTGGACTGGCACGTCTGGCCTATGGCGCCTTCACCCAAGCCGCCAAGTTGGTCAAGGACGGTGGCAATTTTTCCGCCTTCCATGATCCGGACACCATGACCGCTTTCGACGACCTTCTGACAGGGCAAAAAGAAGTCTGATGTCTTCGACCCTACGGCGTGCCACGCTCGACGACATTGAGGCTGTTACAGCCCTAGCCCATCTGGCCTATAAGCCCTGGGTCGCCGTCATGGGCATGTTGCCCCAGCCCATGGAACGCGATTATTCCACATTTCTTGCCAATGATGAGATCTGGGTGACAACCACGCAAAAAGACGGCGTCCCATCCGGATCGCTCGTTCTGGTTACAGGCCATGATCATTTGCTTATCTGGAGCGTGGCCGTGCATCCGCAGGCACAGGGAACCGGACTCGGAGGCGCTCTGCTTGACCTCGCCATCGCCCGGGCTCAGATCCTGGAAAAGCCAGAGATCCGGCTCTTCACCAATGTGCTGATGGCATCCAACCTGATCTGGTATGAACGGCTTGGATTTCGCCGCACAGGCGAGAAACATCTCAACGGACGCCATGTCATTCTCATGAGCCTTGAAACGCCAACCGCCACCGCATGATGTCATACGGTGGCGGTTGAATGTGTTTCTCTGAGACCGACCATCCCTGATGTTTAAGTGTCAGCGATTGGTGATCAGCTCTGGTCCCATCAGACTATAGGGCAGCCAGGTGGACAAGCCCGGAACATAAGTGACCAGGATAAGGAACAGGAACAGGATCATCACGAAGGGGGCTGCCGCTCGCACCACCTGCACCAGACTCATCCCCGTGATCCCTGAGGTCACAAAGAGATTGAGGCCAATGGGAGGGGTGATCATTCCAATTTCCATGTTCACCACCATGATGATGCCAAGGTGGATCGGGTCAACGCCAAGCTGCATGGCAATCGGAAAGACCACCGGCGCGACGATGAGCAGCAAGCCCGACGGCTCCATGAACTGCCCCCCAACAGCAGCAGCAGATTAATGGCAATCAGGAATGTGAACCAGTTGAAGCCTGCACCGATCATCCAATCGGTGATGGCCTGCGGGATGCGCTCGGATGTGAGCACATGTGCGAAGAGCAGCGCATTGACGATGATGAACATTAACATGATCGTCGTCTTCGCAGCATCCACCAGCACCTTCTTGGTGTCGGCGTGGAAGCAACCGGGAATAAAATACACCACCGTCAGAACACTATTGCGGCCAATGGCGGAAATAATGCTTTCACCGGGCTTGCGCATCGGCACGTCTTTCAAGGGGCCCATGTCGCGGTAAATGAAGATGGCGATGAAAAACGCATAGACCGCAGCCACAGACGCAGCTTCCGTCGGTGTAAACACGCCGCCATAAATGCCGCCCAGAATGATGACGATCAGCAGCAGACCGAACCCCGCCTCTCCTGCGGCACGCAGAATTTCGCGAACACCAGCAAAGGGCTGGCTCGGCATTTTCTTGATGCGGGCATTGATATAGATGGCAATCATCAGCATCAATCCGGCCACAGCACCGGGAATAACCCCGGTCAGGAACATGCGCCCGACCGACACGTCGGTGGCCGCGGCATAGACAACCATGACGATGGACGGGGGAATAAGAATGCCCAATGTGCCTGCATTGGCAATCACACCTGCCGCAAACTCCTTGCTGTAGCCGACCTCACGCATGCCCGCGATGGCAATGGTGCCGATGGCGACAACCGTGGCCGGAGACGAGCCAGACAGCGCGGCAAACAACATGCAGGAGAACACGGCCGCAATCGCCAGACCGCCGCGAATGTGACCGATACAGGCAACCGCAAACCGAATGATGCGTCGGGCAACGCCTCCCGTCGACATGAAGGCCGATGCCAGAATGAAGAAAGGGATCGCCAACAGGGTGTAGTTCTGCGACGCCGTGAAGAGTTGCAGTGCGACGGAAGAGATCGAGTCATTCGAGAAAAAAGCAATGGCCAGCACGCTGGACAGGCCAAGTGAAATGGCAATCGGCACCCCGAGAAACAACAGGGTGATCACCATGACGAAGAGAATACCAGCTTCCATGATCCCGCCTTCAGTCCTTCAGTGCGTCTTTGTTTTCAGCAACCAGGTCTTCCGCTTCGTGAGCGGCAATGACCATTTCCCGTTGACCTGTCAGGATCTGCCAAATGGCCTGAAGGGCGCGAAACGCGAGCAACAGCAAGCCGACCGGCAGGATGAGGTAGGCCAGCCAGCGATGTACACGTTCACGTATACCCAAGGATTCGCTGATGAATTTCGGATAGCGAAGATCATCAAGACCGATGCCGATCTTGTACATCTTCTGCCAGTAATCGAGCGCACCGCCCCGGGTATTCAGTCCAAACCAGTGCAACCAGGTGGAATCAAACAGGATCAGCGCATAGGCAAGCGTACACAACGCACCGAAAACCGCCAACGCACGAAAGACGGGCTTTGGAAACAATCGGACAACCGCATCAACACCCAGATGCGATCCGTTCTTGATGCCATAACTCATGCCAAACAAGATGAGCCAAGCAAACAGGATCCGGGTAAATTCCAACGCTCCGGTCCAGCCCGAGTTGAAGCCGTAGCGCGCCACCACTTGAACGAAGGACGTGAGGGTCATGGCCGCCAGCAGGAAGGCAAGCACACCCTCCTCGAAGCGAGTCACCCAACTGTCAATGCGCTGCATATCCAAACTTCCGTGATTGAGAGCTGGTCGGCATTGCCGCGCGCAGCCCCGTTACTCTGCAACCGCCCCAAGAGGCCGCGCTCAAGAGCCGTCGAAAGGGACAGAGCCAATAACGGCTCTATCCCTTTCTGTCACATGTGTGCCCGCCTGCGAGATCAGACGGCACCAGCAGATCAGTTGTTCGAGGCCACGGCGGCATCGATCAGATCCTGACCGATATCGTCTTTAAACTGATCCCAAACCGGCTTCATCACATCAACCCAGGCCTGACGTTCTTCCGGCGACAGAGTCCTGATCTTGGAGCCTGCATCCTGAATGCGCTGACGGTTGGCAGCTTCCTGATCGACCACGGCCTTGTTCGCCGTTGCCGTGACTTCCTCGGTGATCTGAAGGAACTGCTTGCGCACGTCCGGATCCAGGCTGTCGAGAAATTCCTGCGATGTCACAAGAAGATAGGCAAGAAGCTGGTGGTTGGTTTCGGTGATGCCGTCCTGCACTTCGAAGAACTTCTGAGTGTAGATATTCGACCAGGTGTTTTCCTGTCCATCAACAACGCCTGTCTGCAATGCGCCATAAACTTCCTTGAAGGCTAGCTTCTGAGCATTGGCTTTCAGGGCTTCGATCATGGCAACCGCCACGTCAGACGTCTGCACACGGAACTTAAGGCCAGCGGCATCCGTCGGCTTGATCAAAGGCTTGTTGGCAGAAAACTGCTTCAGCCCGGAACTCCAGTAGCCAAGGCCCTGGAAGCCATAATCCGACATTGCGCCGAGCAACTCTTTGCCCTTGTCGCTGGTCGTGAACCTGGTAACGGCATCCAGATCCTTGAACAGGAACGGGAGGTCGAAAACCCGGTACTTCAGCGTGTAAGCTTCGAACTTAGACAGCGAAGGCGCTGCAAGCTGCACATCTCCCAGAAGCAGTGCTTCCATGACCTTGTCATCGTCAAACAACTGTGAGTTCGGATAGACCTGCATGCAGACCTTGCCGTTCATCTCCTCATTGACGCGCTTGGCCAGCAGCGTCGCAGCATCTCCCTTGGGGTGGCCGGTTGCAGCGACCACATGGCTGAACTTGATCACGGTTTCACCCGGATCGCAGGCACCTTCAGCGTGCGCGAACCCGGACAGTGCGAAAGTGGCTGCCGTCGCAGCGGCCAACAGGATCGTCTTCATATGAATTCCTCCCTACGATTGCTTTGGTCGCAATCGCCAACGTATCGTTCCCTCGCGGCTCGTCTTGGATGAAGAGGTCGCGCATTAAAGAAAACAGATTATATTTCAAATTGAAAACCTAAATTTGATTTCTAAATTTAATATGATCAAAAGGGGAATAGTAAAAATCACCTATAGCACTGTGCCAGAACGTTTTTTCACGAAACTTTACCTAGGGTTTATATGGATTTTTCAGTTTGCCATATTTGCCTCAAACATGTCTAAATGTTTCCATAGGCATGAAAAAACAAATAGATGTGATGTATCAGCTCATGGCAAACTGCACATCAAAGGCCGACTTCGCGATTTTCAGAGAGAGATTTCGGGACTTGTCCGCGATGGACCGGCCAGATCAAGTGAGACGCTCTTGATGAACATCACCACATCACGCCCTTCGCACAGAGCAAGGTCCGCGACTGAGGCGCGCGTGAGGCGCGCGCTTATGTGTTGTCCAGCAAGCGCGCAGACAACTTCGCAATACGGCCCCTCGGCGAAGGCGATCTGTGTCACCACCGCTCGCAGTTGATTGCGAATGCTGCTTTGGGGCAGAGTTGACGTCGCCAGCGACACATCACGAGCGCGGATCCACAACCGCACCGGATTGCCCGGTTCGCCTTCCAGACCCGGCACCTGAAAGATCTGGCCGTCTGCAAGCCCCACCCGTGTAAGGCCCCAGAACTTGTCTCGGGAAGACAACGTTCCCGTCAGCAAGTGACCTTTTTCCTCCACAGACCCTTCTGCTCGGTGCAGATGGTGCAAAACGTCTTCCACCGGACCGAACGCGCTGACCCGACCATCGCGGACCAGAACCAGTGTCTGAGCCAACCGCAGGATTTCCGCCATTGAATGGCTGACATAAAGGATCGGCTGGTTCGTTTCGCGGCACAGCCGTTCAAGATAGGGCAGAATGTCGTTCTTGCGATCCTGATCAAGCCCGGAAAGCGGCTCGTCCATCAGCAACAGGCGTGGCGACGACAACAGTGCTCGGCCAATGGCGACGCGCTGACGTTCCCCCCGGACAATGACCCGGGGCGACGTTCCAGCAGATGATCAATGCCCAGAAGCTGCACCACCTCATCAAGCGACCGCTCTGGCTGACGACGCCCAGCCCAGCGCGCGTAAGTCAGATTGGATTTGACACTCAAGTGCGGAAACAGTCTTGCGTCCTGAAACACTTGGCCAATGCGTCGCTTGCGCAAGGGGACGTTGATCTCGCTGTTGCGCGTCGAACAGAACCTCTCCGTCGACCACAAGTCGACCTGAGTGCGGGCGCAAAAGGCCTGCGATCATATTGACCGCGGTCGATTTCCCCGCGCCCGAAGGCCCGAAAAGCGCCGTTACACCAGAGCCGACCTTAAACTGAATGTCGATATCCAGCGTGCCGACACGACTGGTCAGAGACGCCTCGATCATCTCTCCCCTCCCTGCACGATACGGTTCAGTCGTCGCGCCCACAGCTCCGACAGCAACAGGGCCACCATCGCCACCAGAGCGGAAATCGCCGTGAGACGATAGGCCGCCAGATCGCCGTCCGGCTGCTGAATCGCCGTATAAAGCGCCAGGGACAAAGTGCGGGTTTCCCCGGGAATGTTGGAAACAAACGTCATGGTCGCACCGAATTCGCCCATTGCCTTGGCAAAGCCCAGCACGGCGCCACCGAGAATGCCTGGAATGGCCAGCGGCAGCGTTACCGCAAAAAAAGTCACCAGCCCATGCGCGCCGAGCGACCCTGACGCCTGCTCGAGTTTGGGATCAACAGCTTCAAAGGCCTGCCGGATCGGTCGCACAAGCAAGGGAAACGACATGAAGGCCGCCGCCAGGGCAGCGCCTTTCCAGTTGAAGGCGAACGAAAAACCGAAGACAGCGCTTAAAAACCGACCGCCGGGACCATGCGGGCCGAAAAACAAAAGCAGCAGAAACCCTGTCACCACAGGGGGCAGGACCAGTGGCATGTGGATGACAGCATTCAGCAGGCCATGACCCGGAAAACGCCACCGCGCCAAAGCAAAGGCTGCAAAAACCGCAAGCGGCAGCGAGCAGACGAGCGCCACCGCGGCCACCTGAAGCGTCAGCCGCAGGGCATCCCATTCGTCTGGTCTGAGCGTGAAGACGGTCACATCTACCTCTTTAAGTCACCGTCTTCATTGGCACCTTTCGGATGGCTCGTGTCAATGAGCGCTGGCAGGCACAAAGCCATTGTTCTCAAGAATTCCCTGAGCTTTCGGTCCCATCAGGAATTTCATGAACTTGGCGGCCGCTGGTCGAGCTTTCTTCGTCAAACCCGCCGGATAGACCACTTTCTTGTGCGTGTCGGCTGGAAACGTCCCGAGAATACGGACGCGCTTTTCGATATGTGCATCGGAGCCATAGACGATGCCAAGCGGGGCGTCGCCTCTGGCAACCGTGGCCAGGACGACCCGCACATTGTTCTGCTGCGCCAGTTTGCCTTTCAGTGCCGGCCACATTTGCGTCTTCATCAGAGCTTCGCGTGCATAGCGGCCGGCAGGCACCGACTTGACGTCCCCCACCGCGAGACGTCCCTGCGAGCCAAGGCGTTGCAGAAACGCATCCTTGGTCATGGCAATCGGCCGGGCCGAATCCGGACCGATCAGCACCAGACTGTTGCGGGCCATGATTTCAACCGACTTCGGATCAACCGCGCCTTTCTTGACGACATCACTCATCCAGGCCTGATCCGCTGACACGAAGACATCCGCAGGTGCTCCCGCCTCTATCTGGCGCGCAACCGTGCCACTGCTGGCAAAGGAAAACACCACATCAGTTCCGGTCTTCTGCTGGTACTGCTTCCCAATCTGCTGAAGCGCGTTGGTCATGCTGGCCGCCGCGAAAACCGTAATCTTGTCAGCGGCCTGGGCGGGTGCCGCAACGGACAGGCCGACGCACACCGGCATGATCAACGCGCAGGCTCGTGTCGTACCCTTGATCCATTTTCTCATCTCGATCACCTTTTTTGAAAGCATCTGCCTCAAGGGGTAATCACCATTCAGGGCACAAACAAGATCAGCAGCTATAACGGCTTGGTTTTTTGAATATTTGTCAAACGATCCAAACAGTTACCGCCCAGCGATCAGGTCAAAAAAGCCCCCGGTCCGTGTCCGGACCAGGGGCTGTCTTAAGGGCTTGATTGTGGCATGTGTCAGCCAGCTATCTTTTTCTCGACTGCATCCCAGACGATGGCAGCGATGTCATCGCCTCCCAGTTTCTTGACGGCACGAATGCCCGTTGGGGCTGTCACGTTGATTTCGGTCAGCTTGCCATCAATGACATCAATGCCGACGAGCAGCAGGCCACGGTCCTTCAGAGCCGGTCCAAGGCGAGCACAGATTTCGCGTTCCTTGTCGGTCAGCTCGGATTCAGTTGGCGCACCGCCGCGCACCATGTTGGAGCGAAGATCACCTGCCGCAGGCACACGATTGACGGCACCGGCAAATTCGCCGTCCACCAACAGAATACGCTTGTCGCCGTGTTTTACGTTCGGCAGAAACTGCTGAATGACCCAGGGCTCGCGGAAGGTTGCGGCAAAGAAATCATACAATGAGCCGTAGTTGAGATCATCTTCGGTAATACGGAACACCGCTGCACCGCCGTGACCAAAAAGCGGCTTCATGACGATGTCGCCATATTCAGCCCGGAAACGATCGATCTCGTCGCGATCGCGGGTGATGAGCGTCGGCGGCATGAGATCCGCGAACTCCGTCACGAACAGCTTTTCCGGCGCGTTGCGCACCTCTGCCGGATTGTTCACCACAAAGGTTTTCGGGTGCACCTTTTCCAGGATATGAGTTGCGGCAATATACGCCAGATCGAATGGCGGATCCTGACGCATCAGCACCACATCGACATCAGCCATATTGATGCGCTGTTTTTCGCCCAGCGTGAAATGATTGCCCGGCTCATCGCGCACTGTCACCGGCTCCAGCGCACAAAACACGTCATCACCGATCATAGCCAGGCGATCCGGCGTATAATGGAACAACTCGTGCCCGCGCGCCTGAGCTTCAAGCATCAGCGCAAAGGCACTGTCGCCAGCGATATTGATGGTGGAAATATGGTCCATCTGGACCGCGACCTTCAGGGCCATGGAAATTCTCCGCAAGTGCGCCTTGAGTTGTCGGAAATGAGAAAGGCGTTTCGCTCCTCATATGCGACCCGAAACCGTAAATGTCCAGAAGCAGACCTCAAACAGCCGTCACTGGCGCGGATCGAACGCTCGCACAATGTGTTCCGGCCAGTGCCAGGGACGCACGACAATGACGTCAAAACGCATGTCAAAGAAAACAGCCTTGGGGTGCGCACTGATGAAATGACGCGCCGCGTTGACAATGCGCTGCTGCGATTTTGGCGAGACCGCCAGCAAGGCATCTTCACGGCTCTGGCGCGCTTTCACCTCTATGAAGGCAAGGGTCTTGCCCCGCTTGGCAATGAGGTCGATTTCACCCACGCGTGTTTTGTACCGCCACTTGAGAATACGCCAGCCTTTGAGCCGGAGTGATGCCATCGCCAGCCCTTCCGCAATGTGCCCCCAACGATACGCCTGCGTCCTGAGGTGTTTGCGCTGGGTCTCATCGGGCTGCATGGCGGTGTGTCAGCCTTCGCTGTTGGCATCAGAGTCGCGAAGAGACAGGGCCATCTTGTACAGTTCGCCGCGATCTCGTCCCGTCTGCTTGGCCACCGTTTTGGCAGCTGCGCTGACCGGCATGGAGGCCAGCGCTTCACTCAACAGGGTTTCCGCATCAGCAGCGCTTGCCGCCTCATCTTCCGCTGGCGGTTCGACCAGTATAACAATTTCACCCTTGGGTGCATCCCCTGAAAAGGTTTCGATCAGTTCGGCAATCGTTCCGCGCTCAAATGTCTCGAAGCGCTTGGTCAACTCGCGCGCCACAACGGCCTGACGCGCGCCACCAAAGACCTTCTCCATTGACGTCAACGTTGCCGACAATCGGCGAGGACTGTCGTAAAAGATCAAGGTCGCCCGAATTTTGGCCAATTCCATCATGCGCGTTTCCTTGGCACCTGTTTTATGCGGCAGAAAGCCTGCAAACAGCACCGTGTCACTGGGCAAGCCCGAGGCGACCAGTCCGGCCAGCAAGGCCGAGGCGCCCGGAATCGGAAAGACGCGATGCCCTTCGGCCACCACATCGCGCACAAGCCGAAAGCCCGGGTCTGAAATCAGCGGCGTGCCGGCGTCAGAGACCAGCGCAATCACTTCGCCATTTTCCAGCGCGTCCAGCAATCTCGGACGTTGCTTGTCGGCATTATGCTCATGATAGGGGATCAGTTTGGCTTTCAGGCCAAACCGATGAACCAGAGTGCTGGTCACCCGCGTGTCTTCGCAGGCAATGACAGAAGCCGCCGCCAACACTTCCAGTGCCCGGACGGTGATGTCGCCAAGGTTTCCAATCGGCGTGGAGACGATATAAAGACCCGGCTCCTGACGCGGTGCAGAAAACGCATGTTCCGAAAGGATATAGCGTCGCTCCGAAGAGGTGGTTTCACTCGTCATGAGGCTGGTCCTGCTTTGTCGAGCACACCAGAGCCCAAGCGGGGGTGCGCCTTGAAATTCTGTACAGTTTGAGGCGCTGTCAAAGCACCATCTGGAGCCTGCGCACAAGGTGTGAACCCCAAAATGCGCTATAAATGGCGTTATAAAGCGTAAGAAGCCACCTGACGCAGAAAAATCTGCTCCGCCGATTTGAAAGCATTTATCGCTTCCCGCCCTAGCACAGGCCACACCGTAATCCGACCCGCAATCGAGAACACCTCAGTTTCTCCCGGCGAAACCGGGCGTTGCTCTGGACAGCGCCACGGCAAATCCGTAAGAGTTTGAGATGCTTTTCAAGGAGGCGAATGTGATCGGCACGGCTTGGCTCATCTCGCGGACTTGTTCCAAGTCCCGGACTTCACTCGGAAGATACGCTGCTCGCATGCAAAAAGCGATGGGCGGCCTGAGCCGCCGACAGGCGCTCGCCACTGGATTGCGCGCCGCGTTTGTGGGCGTCAGCGCCATGACTCTGGCAGGCTGTCTCAATTCCACGATGGGGTCCTATACGGACCAGTCGATTGCCCAGACACCTACCCCGCTTGCCACCGGCGAAGTCGTTGGATCCGGCAAGGTACGCGTGGCGTTGCTTTTGCCGAAATCCGGGCCATCGGCGCAGATCGCCACTGTCTTTGAAAATTCCGCCAAACTTGCCTTGAGCAATTTCCCGAATGCCGACATTCAGTTACTGGTCAAGGATACCGGAGGCACACAGGCTGGCGGTCAGGCTGCCGCTCAAGCTGCCGTCAACGATGGCGCGGAGTTGATCCTCGGACCGATCTTCTCGCAGGCTGTCGCGGGGGCCGCCACCGTTGCGCGCCCGGCCGGTGTGCCGATTGTCGCCTTCTCGACAGATTCCTCCGTCGCCCAGCGTGGGGTCTACCTACTATCCTTTCTGCCACAAAACGGCGTCAAACGCCTGATCGACTATGCGACAACGGAAAAGAAAAAGCGGTCCTTCGCCGCGATCATCCCCGATGGCAGCTATGGCACAATTGTGGAAGCAGCTTTCCGTCAGGAAGTCGGTGCCATGGGCGCGCGCTTGATGGACATCGAGCATTATTCTCTCAGTTCTGGCAACACTGCCGACCTGATGGCCAAGATCGACAGTCTTGCCGGCTCCCTAAAGAATGCTGATGCACTCTATATTCCGGCCGGCGGCGGCGTTGCCCCGCTGGTGGCGCAGACGCTGGCACAAAAGGGTGTCAATCTGGGCAATATCCAGCTTCTGGGCAGTGGGCAGTGGGACACATCCGACATGAAGCAGAACCCGATCGTCGCCAGCGGCCTGTATCCTGGCCCGGACAACAAGGGGTATCGCGGGTTTGCCCAGCGCTACCAGAGCACTTATAATTCTGTGCCGCCACGCAATGCGACACTTGCCTATGACGGCGTCACACTGGCGGCCGGGTTGGTGCGCTCCGCCGGGGCTAATCGGTTCTCCGAAAGCGTGCTGACCAACCGCGATGGTTTCATCGGCATCGACGGTCTCTTCCGCTTCAATCAGAATGGCGAAAACCAGCGCGGTCTTGCCATCTACCAGTTGACCGGCTCCGGATCTCGGGTTGTGTCACCTGCCCCGCGCAGCTTTACCGGCCCGCAAGGTTGACCGGGGAGCGGGCCACTGTGTCACTAAGCCAAAAGCGTATTCTGCTGATCATTTCAGGCGGAATTGCCTGTTACAAGGCGCTGGATCTTATCCGGCGCCTTCGTGCTGAAGGAGCTTCTGTACGCCCGATCATGACGGCGGGAGCACAGAAATTCATTACCCCGCTTACGGTTGGGGCCCTGTGCGCCGACAAGGTTTTTACTGACCTTTTCGACCGCGAGGCCGAACATGATATCGGCCATATCCGTCTTGCGCGCGACACGGATATGGTTCTCGTTGCTCCTGCGACAGCCAACCTGATGGCCAAAATGGCACAGGGGCTTGCCGATGATCTGGCCTCGACAGTTCTGCTGGCGACCGACATGCCAATCCTGATTGCCCCTGCCATGAACCCGAAAATGTGGGATGCCGCCGCGACGCAGCGCAATGTTGCTCTGCTCAGAGCAGATGGTGTGACCTTTCTCGGTCCGCAGCGCGGCGAAATGGCCGAAAGCGGAGAGGCCGGGCTTGGTCGCCTGACAGAGCCCGCCGACATCGTCGCCGCGGTAAAGACCTTTTTCAGCGCACCGGCGCCGGATGACGGTACACTGCCCTTGCAGGGGAAAAAGGTGGTCATCACCGCAGGCCCGACGCACGAACCGATTGATCCAGTGCGTTATCTCGCCAACCGCTCCTCCGGGCGTCAAGGCTATGCGTTGGCCATCGCTGCCCGCAATGCAGGCGCTGACGTCACGCTCGTCAGCGGCCCAGTGGACCTGTCGCCGCCCGAAGGCATTCACCTGCTGCCCGTGGAAAGCGCTCGCGATATGCTGCAAGCGGTAACCCAGGCACTGCCCGCCGATATTGCCATCATGGCAGCAGCTGTGGCCGATTGGCGCGTCGATGGCGACGCACAACACAAGATCAAGAAGGATGGGACGGGCCAGCCTCCAGCTCTGTCGTTGATCGAAAACCCCGACATTCTTGCCACCATCGGCCATCATCCGACTTTGCGCCCGACCCTGCTGATCGGTTTTGCCGCAGAAACGCAAAACCTGATCGAAAATGCCACCACCAAACTGGCGCGCAAGGGAGCCGACTGGATCGTCGCCAATGACGTCAGCCCGGAAACGGGTATCATGGGCGGAACTTCCAACACCGTGCGCATCGTAAGCGCGAGCGGCGTGGACGACTGGCCCGAGCTCGACAAGACCGAAGTGGCCCGCCGCCTCATCGCCCGAGCTGCCGAAGCGTTGAAGGTCGATCAGCAGTAAGACAGCAGAGCGACTAGATTACGACCGGCGGTGTCAATTCCTTGGCGACAAAGCGGAAATACGACATCGACAGCGATCCAAAGCTGTAGCTGCGGTGCATCAACTCCACATCCGCATCTTGCCCCGCGGCGCCATAGGCAAAATACAGTGGCATCAAATGCTCTTCGCGCGGGTGAGCCAGTCGAAATTCCTCGACTGCCTCAGGGTGCGTCAAGCGTTCCAGATCGCCACTCGCCAATCCTTCATCCAACCACCCGTCAAAGGCGGTGGCCCAGGCGGGCACATCGCCATGCCGTGACAGGCGCCGCAGATTGTGGGTAGTACTTCCAGAGCCGATCACCAGAATATCCTCGTCCGCCAATGGCACAAGCGCCCGCCCGATCTCAACGAGCTGCGCCGGACTTGCTGATATGGGCAGGGACACTTCAACAATCGGGAAATCCGGTTTTGGAAACACCAGTGACAAGGGCGCCCATGCACCGTGGTCCAGCCCCCATTCGGAACTGATGTCAATCTTCTGCCCCGCCGCTTGAAATGCACCGCAGACCCGTTGCACCAGCCAGTCTTCTGCTACCGCAGGGTATTGTATCTGATGGAGCTCATCGGCAAAGCCATTGAAATCATGAATGGTCGTAAGCGGACCGGAGGCTGTGATCTTCAGGCTGTCGGTTTCCCAATGAGGCGACATGATTACCACGGCCTTCGGGCGCTTCAGATCCTGCCCGAGCTGCCGCAGAAACGCGTTGGCCGGACTATCTTCCAACACCAGCGTCGGTGCGCCATGCGCCAGAAAAAGCACAGGTTGGCGCTCTCGATGATGTTGCTCATTTTGTGACATCGTTTCTTTCCTTAGCCGTGGCAGACCGACCTGCCTACCCTGCAGAAAAGATGCCCCCGAATGGGCCAATGACAAACATCACAGATGGCGACGAATTGTCAGGCAATCCTGAACAATCAACTTTGGCTTGCCATTTCTGACGAAGGCTGTCAGCTAGGCTTCAATCGAAAGATGACCTTTGAACCCCTGAAAATGGAGCCGTCATGAGCGTCGAAGTCAAACTCAAACGCCTTGCTCATAATCCGGACCTTCCCCTGCCCCAGTATCAGAGCACCGATGCCGCTGGCTTTGATCTTCTGGCCGCCACCGAGACCGAGTTGCTGTTGCAGCCAGGACACCAGATGATGATTCCGACCGGTCTCGCAATGGCGATCCCACGCGGTTACGAGGGCCAGGTGCGACCTCGCTCGGGTCTGGCTGCCAGACATGGCGTCACGGTTTTGAACAGTCCCGGCACAGTGGATTCCGACTATCGCGGCGAAGTGAAAGTGATCCTGATCAATCATGGTCACGAGCCGCTGGCGATCACCCGTGGCATGCGCATTGCGCAAATGATCATCGCTCCGGTCGGACAGGCCACCCTTGTTGAAACGGGAGATGTGGATGACACCACCCGCGGCACGGGCGGCTTCGGGTCCACCGGCCACGGCTAACTCTGCAATCCGTGAGAACTCCTATGCAAGCAAGCTCGGCAAAATTTGCCGGGCTTTTTTTGCATTTTGCGAAACGCGATTTGTGAACACATCCCTCCGAAGTTCCGATCATCAAGATCCCGCCAGAGCCGCAGCCCCGCTGCGCAAGACTGCATTCTAAAAAAGACCGCCATTTTAGATTTACGTTCCTTTTGCGATCTTCTTTTGGTCTGCAGGGACTCGCAATTGTGCTCGATCAATCCTAGCTTTCAGAAGAGATAAAATCGACTGCAAGGTCTGACAGGATAGGGAGTTCGTCATGAGTGAGAAGAAACCAGGACGCGGACGTGTTTACGGCTCAATCACCGAGACGATCGGGGATACGCCGCTGGTTCGCCTCGACCGATTGGCCAAGGCGCATAACGTCAAGGCGACCCTGCTTGCCAAGCTTGAATTCTTCAATCCGATCTCCAGCGTCAAAGACCGCATCGGCGTCGCCATGATCGAAACCATGGAACGTGATGGCAAAATCACGCCGGGCCAATCCGTTCTGATCGAACCGACGTCGGGCAACACCGGCATCGGGCTGGCCTTCACGGCGGCTTCCAAGGGCTACCGCCTGATCCTTGTCATGCCGGAAAGCATGTCGGTGGAACGCCGCAAGATGTTCAAGATCCTCGGCGCAGAGCTGGAGCTGACAGAAGCGGCCAAGGGCATGAAGGGCGCTATTGCGCGGGCTGAGGAAATGGTCAAGGAAATTCCAAACGCCGTTGTACCACAGCAGTTTGAGAACCCGGCCAACCCGGAAATTCACCGCCAGACCACCGCAGAGGAAATCTGGAACGACACCGATGGCAATGTTGATGTTTTTGTCGCGGGCATCGGCACCGGCGGCACGATCACGGGCGTTTCAGACGTCCTGAAAAAGCGCAATCCTGACCTGCATGTCGTTGCCGTAGAACCTGCTGACAGTCCGGTTCTGTCTGGCGGTCAGGGCGGTCCGCACAAGATTCAAGGCATTGGCGCAGGCTTCGTTCCGGGTATCCTCAACACGGAATCCTACGACGAGATCGCCACAGTCACCAACGATGAGGCCATTTCAATGGCCCGCGAAGTGGCCAAAATGGAAGGTGTTCCGGTGGGCATTTCCTCAGGTGCAGCACTGACGGCCGCCATCAAGGTTGGTCAGCGGGATGGTATGGGCGGCAAGCAGATCGTCGTCATCATTCCCTCCTTTGCCGAACGCTATCTGTCAACGGCACTTTTCGAAGGCCTGTAAGACCTTTGAGCAGCCGCTCTTTCAGACTTTCAAACAGACGGCGCGCCCCCACACTGCGGCGCGCCGTTGTGTTTTATTCGGCGGCCCCCAATGATCAGCGAATAAGAACGGATGTACCCGTGACGCTGACCATCAGCATAGACCCGCGATTGCCGACGGTTTCATAATCAATATCAACTCCGACAACGGCATTACCGCCAAGGTCCCGCGCTTTCGCCTGCATTTCAGACAGCGCAATCTCGCGAGCCCGACCCAGTTCCTGCTCATACGCACCGGAACGGCCGCCGACAATATCGCGCAAACCTGCGAACAGGTCCTTGAAGATGTTGGCTCCGAGAATGGCTTCACCAGTCACAAGCCCTTGATATTCCAGGATTTCGCGGCCCTGTAACGTCGGTGTTGTCGTCACCAGCATGATATTTCCTCCCACGGTCAAAAGGCTGGCGCGCCGGGTGGTCTGCGTCTGGCGCGCCCCCTCATTGCTCACAGACAATCCACCGCTTGTCCACACACAGTGCAATAAAAAACGCCCGGCAGGACCGGGCGCTCAAGCGTTTGTTGGTTTTGCAGGCCTTACAGCTCACACCACCTTCAGAAATCCGATAATCCGGCTGAGATCATCCATGATCGGCTCGGAAATCTCCGAGGCGCGTTCGGCCCCCGCCTTGAGGATGGCGTCAATCTCGCCTGGTTCATCCGTCAGACGGCGCATTTCGCCCGTCATAGGCGACAGCTTTTCAACCGCCAACTCAGCCAATGCCGGCTTGAAGGCCGAGAACTGCTGGCCGCCGAAGTCTGTCAGCACGTCTGCCTTGGTCACTCCGGAGAGCGCTGCATAGATGCCAACCAGGTTGTCGGCTTCCGGCCGTCCTTCCAGACCGTCCGTCTCGCTCGGCAAGGCATCCGGATCGGTCTTTGCCTTGCGGATCTTCTTGGCGATCGTGTCGGCATCATCCTTCAGATTGATACGTGACAGATCGGAAGCATCCGACTTGGACATCTTCTTGGTGCCATCGCGCAGCGACATGATGCGGGTCGCAGGTCCGGCAATCATTGGCTCGGTCATCGGGAAGAACAGCTCTTCCGGCAGCTCCGGCGACGGGGTTGGATTGGGAACACCAACGCCCAACTCCTTGATACGAGACGCGAAATCATTGTTGAATTTGGCCGCAATGTCGCGGGTCAATTCAAGGTGCTGCTTCTGATCATCGCCGACGGGAACATGCGTAGCCTTATAGGCCAGAATATCAGCGGCCATCAGATCAGGATAAGCAAACAACCCGACAGAAGCATTTTCACGATTCTTGCCTGCCTTGTCCTTGAACTGGGTCATACGATTGAGCCAACCCATGCGTGCGACGCAATTGAACACCCAGGCTAGCTGTGCGTGTGCGCGAACCTGCGACTGGTTGAAAATCGTAGCACGCTTGGGATCGATCCCGGCAGCGATATAGGCAGCCGTCACTTCACGCGTGGCATTCTGAAGCTCTTGCGGGTCGGGAAACCCGGCCGTGATGGCATGCAGATCAACCACACAGAAAATACTTTCCATCTGATCCTGCAACGGCACCCAGCGCGAAACGGCGCCAAGATAATTGCCCAGATGAAGATTGCCTGTCGGCTGAACACCGGAAAAGACACGGGGCTGGAACGCCGTCATATCAAAACATCCTATTGCTGGAGAGGCCGGTTGGAATGGCTCTCTTGAGTAATGAGTCCCCAAGCTCTTAGAAGCACAACCTTTGCCATGCAAGAAAAGTCCGAGGAAGAACCGGAAATTAGCGTGTTTCGAAGCTGCCAGACACTAACTGTGCCGCGAAAAGCGCTTGGCATAGCCAAGAAGATTGCTCGCACCGCTGACCTGCACCAGAATACCGAAGGACACCATGCCCGCAATCACAACCATCAGAAGCGCCGATGCCTTGACGGCGAAATGCGGATCGGCAAACCAGGCGTGCAGGACGTGCGACAGTGCCTTGATGACGACGCCCATCACCGCGCTGCACCCCAGGATGAGGAGCAAGTTCTTCAAAACCTTCGCATCCGGCTTGAAGTGCCCACGCCGCCAGAGAACGACAACCAGCAACCCCGTATTGACCCAGCCTGCAATCGTCGTAGCCAAAGCAATGCCGACATGCTGGAGGACAGGAAACAACGCCAGCGACATGACCACATTAATGACCATGCCAACAGCGGCGAAATACATCGGCGTCTTGGTGTCTTCACGGGCGAAATAACCGGGTGAAAACACCTTGTTCAGCACGAAGGCCGGCAAACCGATGGCGAAGGCGGCAAGGGCTGTAGCTGTGCCATTGGTGGCGGCATCGCCGAACGCCCCCCGCTCGAACAGAACACTGACGATTTCATGAGGGATTATTGCCAGTGCCACAGCTGCGGGCAGCGTCAGCACAAGCGAAAACTCAAGCGCATTGTTGAGACTGTTTTGATAGGCATCTTCCTGACCGGCCCGCAATTGCCGCGTCAGGCTGGGCAACAGCACCACGCCAACGGCAATGCCGATCACGCCGAGCGGCAACTGGTACAGACGGTCGGCGTAATAAAGCAACGCATTTGCGCCGGCCTGCATGGAGGCCACGACCTGCCCCACGGCCACATTGATCTGCGTGACACCGCCTGAAATCACTCCGGGAACACCAAGGATCAACAAGCGCTTGACGCCCGGCGTAAAGCGGGGACGCGGGAAGGAAATACGAAACCCCAACCGCTTCATGTCCCACAAGACAACACCCAACTGGCAAAGACCGGCAAAGGTCACGCCGCTGGCGAGAATAATACCCAGTGTCGTGGAATCTTTCACCCCGACATACAGCACGCAAGCCAGCACCAGTGACATCACCACATTCAGCATGACGGGGGCCAGCGCCGCGGCGCCAAAGCGATCATAGGTGTTCAAAATACCGCCGATGAACGCGAGAAAGGACATGAATACCAGATAAGGAAAGGCAACTCGCGCCATCAGCACGGTCAGATCGAACTTCATTATGTTGTCAACGAAACCGGGAGCCAGACACCAGACCACAAGTGGCATGAAAATCTGCGCCAGCGCCAACAACACCAACAGCGTTGCCAGCAGCGAAGAGGCCACCTCACCGGCAAACTTGCGCGCGCCCGCCTCGCCGTCTTCTTCAACAGAACGGGCAAACAGCGGAATGAAGGCGGAATTGAACGCCCCTTCGGCAAAAAGACGCCGAAACAGGTTTGGCAAGCGAAAAGCCACTACAAAGGCGTCGGCCACCGGCGATGTGCCAACCGCAGCTGCCAGCAATGTATCACGCACAAAGCCGAGAACACGGCTTACCATTGTCGCCCCGCCAACGGTTGCGAAGTTTTTCAAGAGGCTCATGGATCAGCGGTTCCCTCCGCAAGAGCTGCGGAATGCTGTTGATATCTTGGGGGTGAGACCCCCGCAAATATATACGCTTCAGGAGGCCTGTCGGGCAATCGGTGCCGAGGCACTGACGTCAATATGCCCTTCGACAGCCGCCTCAAGACGCTCCCTGATCACTTCCTGACGCCCGACATTGGCAATCTTTTGTCCGGTCAGATCCGTGACATAGAAAACATCCACCACACGCTCACCAAACGTTGAGATATGGGCCGAGCCAATGTTGAGATTCAAGGCCGCGATGGTCCGCGTCAGATCGTACAAAAGCCCCGGACGATCAAGACCTGACACTTCGAGAACGGTGTAATCGTCAGACCAGGAATTGTTGACGAGAACTTCCGGCTCCACCTTGAACGCCTTCATGCGACCCTTGACCGCCTTCTTCTTCGGCGCCGGGTCCGAAATACGGTTCTCGCCACGCAAACTCTGGCTGATCAGGGCCGTCACTCGTTCGCCACGGCGCAATTCGTCGGCATCATTGGGCAACTCCCGACCGATAGAGATCGTGTCGAGCGCAAAACCGTCTTTGGTGGTGTCAATCTGAGCATCCAGAATGTTAGAACCCGTGTTGAAACACGCCCCGGCAATCAGCGACAGCAAGCGCGGATGATCAGGGGCCAGAACACTGATTTCCGTTACACCACGAAAAGCGTCGGTCTGCACATCAAAGGACAATTGCTCGCCACCGGTATCAGCCTCATGGATCATCCGTGCATGAGCAAGACGACGCTCTGGCGGCACCCGCAACCAATAGGCATCATAATGCCGCTTGACGTAGTCCCGCTTGAAGGTGTCCGGCACATCATTAAGATCCACCATGAGATCGTCCATTGCGCGGCCAATTTCCTAGCGATGCGAGATATGCGTATGCCCGCCGGTCAAATGAGGCTCGCATTCGTAATATAACGTGCGCAGCAACTGGCCTTTCCAGCCATTGAACACACCCGGCCCGACCGCTCGAATGTCCGCCACAGTCAACACAAGCAGCAACTTCAGCCGTTCAGCCGACTGCACCATATCGGCGAAGTCCTTGATCGTCTTGCGATCCGACAAATCACGCGACTGCGCCGTGGTGCTCATATCCAAATGATGCTCGATCAGCCAGTGCCACCGTATCCGTTTCCGACTTACTCAAACCAAAGCGCGGACACACTTTGCGCGCAACGCGCGCACCTGCGATGGAATGGTCCTCCGGCCGCCCCTTGGCGACATCATGCAGGAACGTCGCGACATAGAGCACCTTGCGATTTTGCAAAGTCTTGATCAGATCATTCGAGAGCGGATGGTCTTCCTGCGCATCGCCGCGCTCGATTTCCGCCAGTACGCCCATGGACCGGATCAGGTGCTCATCAACCGTATAGTGGTGATACATGTTGAACTGCATCATCGCGACAACTTTGCCGAATTCCGGCACAAAGCGGCCCAAAACGCCGATTTCATTCATCAGACGCAGAGTGGTTTCCGGGTTGATGCGGCTTGTCAGAATCGACAGGAACAACCGGTTCGCTTCCGGATTGTGGCGTAAATTGCGGTCCACCAATTTCAGCGACCGGCGCATCAGCTTGGTCAACTCGGGATGAAAGAAAAACCCGTTGCGATTGGCAATATGGAAGACGCGAATGAGATTTTCCGGTGTTTTCACAAACACGTCCGGCGAAAGCGCGTTCAGCCGGTTATGCTCCACTTCAAAGCCCGGGAGGCCCTCGACCTTTTGGGCCGTGCCCGAAAAGCCCGCCGATGCGATGCGCCGCATCAGGCCGGTAAAGCCCTGATTGCGCGGCTCCTTGACATGCTGGTCCTCAAGACCGGCACACAGAATACGGGTCAGATCGCCCACCTGCTTTGCAACAAGGAAATAGTGCTTCATGAAGCGCTCGACATCGCGCATGCCCGGGTGCTGCGTATAGCCAAGGCGGATGGCAATCTCGCGCTGGACGTCAAACGACAGACGCTCTTCGGCCCGCCCGGTCAAAAAATGCAAGTGGCAACGCACCGCCCAGAGAAAGTCCTCCGATTTGACGAAACGATTGTACTCGGAGCGCGACAGCACACCTTTTTTGACCAGTTCGGACTGACGCCGAACCCGATAATGATACTTGGCGATCCAGAACAACGTGTTCAGATCGCGCAACCCACCCTTGCTTTCCTTGATGTTCGGCTCGACCAGATAGCGCGTCGATCCCTGCCGCCGGTGACGCTCGTCACGCTCTTGCAACTTGGCGGCAATGAACTCGGAGCTTGTGCCCTGTACCACTTCATTATCGAATTTCTCGATCAACTCATCGGACAGCGCTTTCTCGCCGCAGATATGGCGCGCTTCCAGAATGGCGGTCCGGATCGTCATGTCGCTCTTGGACAGACGAATACACTCAGTGATGGTGCGCGTGGCATGGCCAACCTTCAGGCCCAGATCCCACAGCATGTAGAGGATATACTCCACCACCTGCTCGCTCCACGGTGTCTGCTTGTAAGGAAGCAGGCACAGCAGATCCACATCGGAGCCTGGAGCCAGCGTGCCACGACCATAGCCACCGACCGCTAGAAACGACATGCGCTCGGCTGCCGAAGGGTTCTGAACTTGATACACATGCGTCAGAGCAAACTGGTAAATCACCTGGATCAATTCGTCCTGAAGATACGACAGACGCTTGGCGCATTGCATTCCGCCGCCGTCCTCGCCCAGCCGCTTTTCCGCGACCTCACGCCCCTTCTTCATCACCGTCTTCAGACGCATCATGACCTGATTGCGCGTTTCCGGGTCCGCCCCGGATTTTCCGCTGGCAGCCACAAGCTCCGTCAACTCCACAAGAAGAGCGTCGGTTTCGATCAATTCAGAGTGGTCTTCAGAGGTCAGTTTCATGGATCTATCAGTTTTCTTGAAAGTCGGGACGACACACGGACAACGACAAGCGAGCGCTATACACCGTTGGGAGATAATGTGACGTAAAGATGTGAAAACGGGCACTACAACCGCATATCAACTGCCACTTTTCGCAGCCGCGACCCGGAGCTGCAACAAAAGATGCGAGATTGCGTCCGGTGACAGGGTCTCAATCGACTGGGCCAGTCGGTTGGCCAGTTCCGTCGCCTTGGGATCCAGACCCGCTGTATCGATAACCACCCGTGGATCGGAGAGTTCCGCCAAACGCTGGATCTCTTCCGCCTCATCCCAGATGACATTGAAATAGGTGATGATGCGGTGAACCAGAAACCAGGCCGGGGTGCCGCGCTTGCCGTGCTCCAACGCGGAAAGATAGGCGCTGGACACCGACAGGGCATCGGCCATTTCCTTCAGCGATACGCCACGCTTCTTGCGCAACTCGCGAATTTTTGCACCAAGCGGCGTCACGTCTGTCTACCTTCGTTTGCGAATGCGCACATAAAGCGCACCCGACCCGCCGTGCGACGCGTGCGCTTCCTCATAACCGATGACCAGCGATCTCATGTGAGGCATCGACAACCACTGCGGCACCATGCGACGCAGAATACCGCGCTCGTCTTCCCGCTGGCCGCGCTCATCACGCTTGCCCTTGCCCGTGATCACCAGAACGACTTTGCTGCCATTGGATTGCGCCTGTTGCAGAAAGCCGCCCAATCGGCTGAGAGCCTGCGCCTGATTCAAACCATGCAGGTCAATGCGAGCATCTATCGGCTTGATACCACGAACGACTTTGCGTCGATAGCGATCTTCCAGACGATACAGGGGCGGGTCAGCCGGCTTGCGTGGCACGTCCGGCTTGGGGACGCGCATGGCAGTCGAATTGCGCTTCGCCTTTTTCAGTGTCTCGTTAGAGGGACTGGGGGCTGCCTCGCCCATTTCTGCTCGCATCAGGGCATCCAGATCTTCCGTTGCAGAAGCAGGCGCGCGCTCAGGGTGCAAAGGGGTCAGGGTCTTGGTGACCTTGCCCCAGAGTTCAATGTCTTCCGGGGATAGAAGCGACTTGCGGCCGCGCTTGCGCGAGCTCATTGCGCCGGTCTCCCGGCCCCGTTGGGCAGAAGCAGCGTCATCGTTCCGCGGTGGCGAATTTCTCCGGCAACTTCGCCTGCCCGGTCTCCTGAACCCACGAAAATGTCGCCGCGTGCCGGACCCTTGATAGCGGACCCGGTATCGTCAGCGATCAACAGGCGATCAAACTCGGCCTTTGCAAGCCCCGTTCCGGCAAGATGGCTTTGCACAAATACCGGCGTGCCGAGCGAAAAATGATGCAGATCGACAGCCAGACTGCGCCCCGCCACAAGCGGCAATCCCGCCGCGCCTGTCGGCCCCTCGTCGGCATGACGAATGGGAATGTCCCGAAAGAAGATGAACGAGCGATTTTCCCGAAACAGGGCATCGCGCTGATTCGGGTGCGTTTCCAGCCAGTGTCGCAGTCCCGACATGGTGAAATCCTTCGGACTGCCCGCCCCGCGCTCGACCAGCACCTTGGCGATGGACGTGTAGGGGTAGCCGTTCTTGCCTGCAAAGCCGACGCGCATGCTCTGTCCATCGGCAAGATGCAAGCGGGCCGATCCTTGCACATGAACAAAAAACGCATCGATTCGGCTCTTGAGATAAACAAGAGGCAAGTTCAAAGACGTCAGCGCCCCATCCATGATCTGACCCCGATCAGGCAGCTGCACCAGCCCATGATCGGTCTTCAGCGCATAGCTCACATCCTGTGGCCAGCCTTCTGGACGATTGGATGCCGTGACATGAACCAGTCCCTTGGGCGCACGCAGCAGCGGGTATTGAAACGATCCGTGACGCGTCCGCGCCGCGTCAATCTCAGGCTCATAATAGCCGGTCAGAAACGCGCTTCCCGACACGCTGAAGGGCGTGAAATTCTGTTCAAAAAAGGCTTTTGCTGACGTTTCTGCGCCGGTTGCAAAGGCAGCTTCGGCCGCATGACAAAGGTCCTGCGCCTGCGCGGTGCTCAGACGGGCCGGACCCGACGAAAACGGCCTGTGCGTCGTTGTTCTGCAAAAACGCAGAAAGGCGGCCAGAGCCGCCTTGTGATCATCCTGATCCCATCCGCTGACGTGAGAAAATCCGGTTTGGGTCAGACCATCCATCATGTGCCCCGATGCTGCCGTGACTTTGGCGACGGATACCAGCAGGGACAGACAAAAAAGGAAACCGATTGCACCTGTCCGGGTCTTCGCAAGCCCGTGTCTCATTCCGCGTTTTCAGTCGCCACCAGTTGCCAGTTCGGATCCCGCGACGTTGCATCACGTGCGAACGTCCAGATGTCCACAACATCAGTCACCTTATTGGCGTCCCCATCGACCACACCGCCATCCTTGT
Source organism: Roseibium sp. 10G30-5 (assembly GCF_055809635.1). NCBI lineage: Bacteria > Pseudomonadati > Pseudomonadota > Alphaproteobacteria > Hyphomicrobiales > Stappiaceae > Roseibium > Roseibium sp. 10G30-5. The sequence continues at coordinate 2,242,282 of NZ_CM147918.1, read as the reverse complement.
CGCGGATCGCCGAAATCAGCTGGCTGTGGATTTTAACGGTCAGGCTGGCGACGTCATTCTTCAATTCGGCCTTGGCAATTGACAGTTTGTCGATGCCGATAAAGGTCATTTCGCTGGTCTGCCCCTGCTTCTCACGCTCGTCAATCGCGGCGACAAAGCCATCATAAACATCCGTCGCCAGAAGTGGCTTCAAGGTCTTGCGATCCCCCTCGGCAAACGACACGACAATCATCTCGTAAGCACCACGCACACCCTGCAGGAACTCCGCAGGATCGAAACCATGGTCGACTGCGCGGATCTGACGCAGTTGAGCATTCAACGGGGTGTCCGCGGGAACAAACCGGTCGATCACCTCTGCATCGGTCTCAGCAGAGACCTCGTTTTGAGGACGCTCGACGGACTGACCGGGCAGCGTCACGACATTGCCCTGCTGGTCGCGCTCAACATCGTCACGTCCGTCCTGATCCGGGGTTTGCGGCTTGGAGTAGGGATCAAACGGAGGCCGCTCATTGCCCGTGCGCCGGCCAAGAACCGACCTCAGACGGAAGATGATAAACACCGCCAATGCTAGGAAAATGATCGTGTAAACGTCGAAAAACTCGTTCATCTCGTCTTACCGGCTTTGTTGTCTGACCGCTTTGGCCGCACCCGACCAAAATGGTCGCAGAGCGCTGAATGTGTCGTTATGTCTTGTCCAATATGTAGTCTACCAAACCGTCAGCATCCAGCCCCCGAGCCGAACAGCCTGTCTGAAACATGACATAGCGCAGAGAAATTCTCTGCATCTTTGAACATGCCTAGACCATTCATCGATCATAAGCCAGTGGCACGACTTGCGAAAACAGACCAGAGCTTGCACACTCTTGTGACCGGTCTGTAATCTTGAAATCATTAAACAAGACAAGCATTTTAAGGGTCTGCACGGCTATGCCGATGTAAAAAAGTGCATGAGACGGTCGAACCAAGCGCAGCAGCGGATCATTAATGATCTGACAAACGCCCCTCCTGATCCTGCAAAGGTATAGCGAGAGTACAATCGTGGGACTTTATATTCTGGCTGCCATCATACTGGTGCCACTTATCGAAATCTTCGTCTTTGTCGAAGTTGGCAGCGCCATCGGAGCCTTGCCCACCATCGGCTTGACTGTTCTGACCGCCGTCATCGGATCCATGCTGTTGCGCCAGCAAGGCGTTTCACTCTTGCGGCAAATGCAATCCGAGTTGAATGCCAAGCGCGTTCCTGGCACGGAATTGATGCATGGTGCGATGATCGTGCTGGCAGGCTTCCTGTTGCTTATTCCAGGCTTTGTGACCGACATAATTGGGCTGTTGCTGTTCATCCCACCGTTGCGCGACCGGATTGCGCGTTGGATCGTCACACGGTCGAACGTTACGGTTGTGCGGTCTGGTCCGGGCTTCACCCGCGACGAACATGTTGTCGATCTGGATGAAAGTGACTGGTCGCATCCCTCTCATTCGGATGGCACACCGCCCAGCGGACCACAGCGTATCAGCCCATGGACCGATAAACCCAAAGATGGCAATTAACCGTTTCTGCCATTTTGACGCGACATATCCCTGCGGAAGCCTTAGTAACTTTTACGAGTTATTTTAGACAAGATTGAGCTTTCGCGCAGGGATATCCTCTTATGGCTGACACACGCGTCCCTTGGGTTGACACAGCAAAGGGCATTTGCATCATCTTTGTTGTCATGATGCATTCAGTTCTGGGCGTAGAGGCGGCCGCCGGTCAAACCGGCTGGATGCATGTTGTCACCGACTTTGCCCGCCCCTTCAGGATGCCGGATTTCTTCATGATTTCCGGTCTCTTCATCAGCAATGTTATTGCGCGGGACTGGCGGCTGTATTTGGACCGCAAGGTGGTCCATTTCGCCTATTTCTATATCCTTTGGGTGGCCATCCAGTTCCTGTTCAAAGGGCCGAATTTTGCTCAGGAGATGGGAACGACAGATGCTGTCGGCTTCTATTTCCTGACATTCATTCAACCTTTTGGCACTCTCTGGTTCATCTATCTGCTTCCTGTTTTCTGCGTTGTTGCCAAGCTGGTGCACGAAAGCCGCATTCCGCGCAGTGTTGTCCTTGTTGCCGCCATGGCACTGGAAATCGCTCACATCAACACCGGGTCGGTCATCATTGACGAGTTTGCCCAGCGCTTCGTGTTCTTTTACATCGGCGTCTTGTTTGCCCCGAGCATCTTTGCTCTGTCAGACTGGGCCCGCGCTCATGTGCGGCAGAGCCTGATGCTTCTGCTTGGTTGGGGCATGATCAACGGCACGCTTGTGGCTCTCGACTGGGCAGCGTTACCGTTCGTGTCGCTGGCGCTGGGTGCCGCCGGAGCGCTTGCCATCATCCAGATCAGTTCATTGCTGCAAAAGCTGCCGGTCATGGGCTTTCTGAGTTATCTGGGCAAGAACTCCATTGTCGTCTATCTCTCGTTCTTCTTTCCAATGGTCGTGTCGCGCACACTGCTCTTGAAAATCGGCAGCCTCGACATCGGTACAACCAGCGTTCTGGTGACCGCGGCCAGCGTAATTTCGCCGCTCATTCTGTACTGGATCATCTTGCGAACGGGGAAGGGACGGTTTCTGTTCTTCCGGCCTCAGTGGGCTCACATCACGCCTGCACCCCGGGCGCCTCAACCAGCCGAGTAGGAATGCTCTTCACAAAACTGCGCTTGGCTGCGGAAACTCGACGATAGGGGCTTTCCTAGCGGGCCGGTCGAAGGCATGATCCGCGCCATGTCCAAGCTTGCTTCCTTTTCCGAACTCACCGGCGATGACCACCTGATCCTGGTCGATGGCTCCACCTTCATTTTCCGGGCCTATCACGCGCTTCCGCCTCTGACCCGCAAGCCTGACGGGCTGCCCGTGGGCGCCGTAGCCGGGTTCTGCAACATGTTGTGGAAGCTGTTGCAGGACGGCCCCAATCCGGACAAGCACGATGAGCCAACGCATCTGGCCGTGATTTTCGATCATTCATCGAAGACCTTTCGCTCCGACCTCTACCCGGAATACAAGGCGCATCGGCCAGATCCACCTGAAGACCTCATCCCGCAATTCGGCCTGATCCGCCAAGGCAACCCGAGCCTTCAGTGTGCACAGCATCGAGCAGGAAGGCTTTGAGGCAGACGACCTGATCGCCACTTATGCAACGCAAGCCGCAAAGGCCGGGGCCAAGGTCACCATCGTCTCAGGTGACAAGGATCTGATGCAGCTCATCGGGCCAAATATCTCGATGATCGACACGATGAAGAACAAGATCTTCACCACGGATGAAGTGTTCGAGAAGTTTGGCGTTGGACCAGACAAAGTGATTGAGGTGCAGTCACTTGCGGGTGACAGTGTTGACAATGTCCCGGGCGTACCCGGCATCGGCCTGAAAACGGCAGCCCTGCTGATCAATGAATTCGGCGATCTGGAAACCCTGCTTGCGCAGGCCGATACCATCAAGCAGAAAAAGCGTCGGGAAAACCTGATCGAGTTTGCCGAACAGGCGCGGGTTTCCAAGAAGCTTGTCACCTTGAAACAGGACGTACCGGTGGAAGCGCCCGTTGGCCATCTGGCCGTCACCGATCTGGACGGCCCGAAGGCTGTCGGATTCCTCAAGGCGATGGGGTTCAGCACCCTCACCAAACGGGTGGCCGAGGTCACCGGGGCAGAGCTTGCGAATATCGATGCAGACGATTTCGATGTGCCAGGCTGGGATGTGCCTGATGCCAAGGGCCGGATCACAGAACGCGGCCCGGCGGCGTCATCCGGCAGCAGTGCGCCCGATGATGCCACGAGCGTAACGTCCTCCAGTTCGACAACCGCAGGATCTCCAGCGCCTGACGGGCTGATGATGCCTCAAACGCTGGCCGACGTACGCCGCGCCTCTGCTACCAATGTGCCCATTGACGCCTCAACCTATGAAACCATCAAGGATGCCACTCGTCTGAAGGAGTGGATCGCAGATGCTCGTGAAACCGGGTATGTCGCCTTTGACACGGAAACCACGTCTCTCAATGCCATGCGGGCTGATCTGGTGGGCGTATCGCTGGCCACTGCCGCTGGCAAGGCCTGCTATATTCCGCTGGCGCATGTCGAAGGAGAGGGGGACCTGTTGGGTGGCGGAGACCTTGCCGAGGGCCAGATCCCCTTGCGCGACGCGCTGGATCTGCTGAAGCCTCTGCTTGAAGACCGCGCTGTGCTCAAGATCGCACAGAACCTGAAATACGACTGGCTGGTGCTCAGCCGCTACGACATTGATGTTGCCCCTGCTGATGACACGATGCTGCTGTCCTATACGCTGGATGCGGGCATCGGCGGCAACGGCATGGACGAGCTGTCTGAGCGTTGGCTGGGCCACAAGCCCATTCCGTTCAAGGAAGTCTGTGGCTCCGGCAAGTCGATGATCACCTTCGACAAGGTTGCCATCGACAAGGCCACGGCATACGCCGCCGAGGATGCGGACGTCACTCTGCGCCTGTGGCAAGTGCTGAAACCACGCATCGCGGCCGAAAAGATGGCGAGCCTCTACGAAACGCTGGAACGCCCCATGGTGCCTGTGCTGGGCCGGATGGAAAGGCGCGGTATTTCCATTGATCGGCAGATGCTGTCGCGCCTCTCCGGCGACTTCGCGCAGGGTATGGCCGGGCTGGAAGACACGATCCATACTCTGGCAGGCGAAACCTTCAACATCGGCTCGCCCAAGCAGCTTGGCGACATTCTTTTTGACAAGATGGGTTTGCCCGGTGGCAAGAAGACAAAAACCGGTGCCTGTAGTCCACCTCAGCATCCGTGCTGGAGGACCTTGCTGCTGAAGGTCATGAACTGCCTGAAAAAATCGTGTCCTGGCGTCAGCTTTCCAAACTCAAGTCCACCTATTCTGACGCCTTGCCCGGCTTCATAAACGAAGAAACCAACCGGGTGCACACCTCTTATTCCCTGGCGTCCACCACCACAGGCCGCCTGTCGTCCTCAGAGCCGAACTTGCAGAATATCCCGGTGCGCACGGAATCCGGTCGCAAGATCCGCAAGGCTTTCGTCGCTCAGAAAGGCTGCAAACTTATTTCCGCCGATTACAGCCAGATTGAATTGCGTGTTCTGGCGCATATGGCCGATATCGGGCAGCTGAAACAAGCCTTCGAGGACGGACTGGATATTCACGCCATGACCGCAAGCGAGATGTTCGGCGTGCCGATCAAGGACATGGACCCGATGGTGCGCCGACGTGCGAAGGCCATCAACTTCGGCATCATTTACGGCATTTCCGCCTTTGGACTGGCGGCTCAGCTTGGCATTTCGCGCGGTGAAGCGAGCGACTACATCAAAACCTATTTCGAGCGCTTCCCCGGCATCAAGGACTACATGGAGGCAACCAAGAAGGCCGTCCATGCGAACGGCTATGTGACAACGATTTTCGGCCGCAAGGCGCATTATCCGGACGTCAATACCAAGAACCCCAACATGCGCTCTTTCTATGAACGCGCCGCAATCAATGCGCCAATCCAGGGATCGGCTGCCGATATTCTGCGCCGTGCCATGATCCGTATGGAAGATCGCCTGACCGCTTCCAGTCTGGATGCGCAGATGCTTTTGCAGGTCCACGATGAATTGATTTTTGAAGTGCCCGAAGATCAGGTCGACAAGACCATTCCAGTGATTGTCGAAGGCATGGAAAAGGCCACAGAGCCCGTTCTGCAGCTCTCCGTGCCGCTCAAGGTGGACGCACGTGCCGCCGACAACTGGGATGACGCGCACTGACTGCTGCGCCTGCTATCATTGAAAAAGGCCCGACGTGGAAAACGATCAGGCCTTTTTCATAGCGATCTCATTCACGGTCCCTACGCAGAACTGACAGCTTGGGAAGGCGTGACATGCAACACCGATTTCAAATCCAGACCCTGCGGGCAAACGCCTTGCGGCTCGACAGGCATTGCGCACAACAGAAAGTTCTTTTTTTGTTCTTGTGCAAATATTAAAACTTCCTTAACGTCAGTTGAGCGTTGAGGAGAGTGCGATGGTCAGCCGCGTTACAACACTTGCCTTTCAGGGAATAGACGCCAGACCGGTCGATGTGCAGGTGCAGATTGGTTCCGGTCTGGTCGCCTTCACCATTGTCGGACTGCCAGACAAAGCCGTGGCCGAAAGCCGGGAACGGGTGAGGGCAGCGTTGCAGGCATGCGGGCTGGCCCTGCCGGCAAAACGGGTTACCGTCAATCTGGCTCCGGCGGACCTGCCCAAAGAGGGGTCACACTACGACTTGCCAATTGCGCTGGGCATTATGTCCGCCATCGGTGCCATTCCCTCCGACCTCATTGCCGACTATGCCGTGCTGGGCGAACTTGGGCTTGATGGCAGCATTGCCCCTGTCGCTGGTGTGTTGCCAGCTGCCATTGGCGCAAACACACTGGGCAAGGGGTTGATCTGCCCCGCAGCCTGTGGCGGTGAGGCGGCCTGGGCAGATGCGGAGATGGATATTCTCGCACCGCACTCCCTCATCCAACTGGCCAATCATTTCAAGGGAACGCAAATCCTGTCGCGACCCAAGGCCAAGCTGCACCGGCAAGAAGGCACATTGCCGGACCTGGCCGACGTGCGCGGCCAGGAAAGTGCGAAACGGGCGCTCGAAATTGCCGCCGCAGGCGGTCACAACCTGCTGATGGTCGGACCACCGGGCGCGGGAAAGTCCATGCTGGCCAGCCGTCTTCCCTCCATTCTTCCGCCCTTGCGGCCGGAGGAATTGCTGGAAGTCTCGATGATCGCCTCGCTGGCCGGCGAACTTGAAGAGGGGCGCCTGAGCGACCGACGTCCGTTTCGCGCACCGCATCACTCCGCCAGCATGGCCGCTCTCGTCGGTGGCGGCTTCCGCGCCCGCCCGGGCGAGGTGTCGATGGCTCATCACGGTGTGCTCTTTCTTGATGAACTGCCGGAATTCAACCCGCAAGTTCTCGACAGTTTGCGCCAACCACTGGAAAGCGGGGAAGCGATCATTGCCCGCGCCAATCACCGCGTCACCTATCCGGCTCAGGTGCAGCTCATTGCGGCCATGAACCCCTGTCGTTGCGGCCATGCGGGAGAACCCGGACATACCTGCAAAAAGGGAATTCGCTGCGCCCAGGACTATCAGGCGCGCGTATCCGGGCCCCTGCTTGATCGCATAGACCTGCGGATCGAGGTTCCTGCTGTGACCGCGATGGACCTGATAGGCCCGGCCAGTTCGGAGCCATCTGCCACGGTTGCGACCCGCGTCGCACAGGCCCGCCAGATCCAGTTGCAACGTTTCGCCAGTCTTGGTGTTACCAGCCGCACCAACGCCAAAGTTCCCGCCTCCCTGATTGAAGAATTGGCGCGGCCCGATGCGGACGGCCTTGCCCTGCTGCATCAGGCTGCCACCACTTTGACCCTCAGCGCACGCGGGTATCACCGGGTTCTCAAAGTCGCCCGCACTCTTGCCGATCTGGACGGCGATGACTGTGTACGACGGCTGCATTTTGCTGAAGCCCTCAGTTACCGAAAAGAAGAACGCCTCAAGCAAACCGCATGAAGCCCAAATAGTTTGAGAACCTGAAGAGCCTTTCCGCCATTTGAACGGTCGGCGAAACTCTTTCTCAATGCTTATGGACGAGGCTGAGATGTCTCAAACGAGAAGATGGGGACCAGTTTATTGGTCAAAAATGCTTCAAATTCCGCAGAGCTGTTGGGCGTGACGCACTTGGATGATCAACATCCCGGAGCGCCGGGCGACCGCTTGTCTGACGAAGCGGACACAGCCTCATCTGGCATCGATAGCCCGGGCGCCCCGTCTCAGGCCCACAAGGAAGTCCCCGGCGCCGATGAAACCCAATCGCCCAAAGTTCTGAACGTTCTTGCCATTGCGGGATGTCTTGTCGGAATTGTTGCTGCCATTTTATTGCTTGAGATGCCGGAAACCCGTCTTCTTGCGTTGCCTTTGAGTTTCTTCGCCGGAACGCTTGCCATGTGGCTGATTGCCAGTGACGACCGTACCCGGTTTGAAGCCCGTCTTGCCTTCAAGCGCCGCGAAGTTACACGGTTGCGCTCCCTCTGCGAAACTCTGGAAGACAAGGCCTGGGAATTGCGCGAAAGCGACGAGCGGCTGTCCAGCATTCTGGGCGCTCTGGGCGACATCGTGATCCGGCGCGATGCCAACAACACCGTCATCTACAGCAACCCTGCTGCGCAAGCCGCCTTCGGCGATGCAAACCAATTGCCGTTGATCGGCAGCCGCCTGACGTTGCCGCGCCTTTACAAGGACGAGCAGGAACAAACCCTTGCGCGCAAATCGGATGGTGTGGCGCTCAATGACGTGTTGCTGCAAACCAACAACGGCCCGCGCTGGTTCTCGCGTCTGGATGCCAGCGTACGCGACACAATTACCGACCAATCCGTACTCCAAACTGTGCTGCGCGATGTCACCGACCGCCACAAGATCGAGCAGGAACTTGTCTCCGCCCGACAGGCAGCGGAAACCTCCAACGAAGCAAAATCGCGCTTTCTTGCCACCGTCAGCCATGAAATCCGCACCCCGTTGAACGGCATTTTGGGCATGTCAACGTTGCTGCGCGACACTCGACTGACCAAGGAGCAGGTGGCCTATATCGACGCGCTGGAAACGTCCGGCGATACATTGTTGCTGCTCATCGACGAAGTCCTTGATTTTTCCAAGGTGGAAGCTGGCAAACTGGTCCTGCAACCAACATCAACAGATCTGGCGCCTTTGGTGGAAAGCGTTGTGGAACTGCTGGCTCCCAAGGCGCAGGGCAAAGGCCTTGAGATCGGCAGTCGCATCGATCCACGTCTGCCTGATCACATCACGGTGGATGGAACACGGCTGCGCCAGATCCTGTTCAACCTGGCAGGCAATGGCATAAAGTTTACTGACACGGGTGGCATCTCCATCGAGATAGACGGGCATGACAACCCGGATGCTTTGGGTTGCATCGTTGACATTTCCGTACGCGATACCGGCATCGGCTTCGATCATCAGGAAGCGGCCCGCCTGTTTCAGGAGTTCGAACAGGCCGATCATGGCACTGCCCGCCGTTTCGGCGGCACCGGTCTGGGACTGGCGATCGCGCAAAACCTCGCCCGCTTGATGGGGGGCAAATCTCTGCTGAATCCCGCGAGAATGAAGGGGCTTGCTTCCGTCTGTCGCTGCCACTGCCAGAAAATCTGCGCGCTGCGCCTTTGACCTATCTCGGCAAGTCCGTCTTGCTTGTCAGTCAAGGCACAGTCGAGGCCGAATTAATTGCTCACCGCCTGCGTCAGGAAGGCGCTCACACTGAGGTTCGCGAGCCAGGTGCCAGTGACCTTGAAGACCAGCTCAATACAGCGGACCTGCTGATGGTCGATCATGCCGCCGTGAACGAAAGCGGTGGCTGGCTTGCCTCCGCCCGCCTTGCTGGTTGCACGACACCCGCCGTCATTCTGATTGACCCGTCCAAGCGGGACCGCCTGACCGATCTGAGAGACGCGGGGTATGCCAGCTATCTGATCCGGCCGGTGCGCATGGAGAGCCTCACACGTGTCGTATCCGATACGTTGGCGGGCGTTAGCCCAACCAAATCCTGGGAAGCGCTCGACACGACGTGCGAAAACCGAAAAGACAAGACGGCGACCTCGGGACCCAACACGTTGCGTCTTCTTGTTGCAGAAGACAATGATATCAACAGGTTGCTCAGTGATGCACTTTTGCGCAAGCTAGGTCACAGCCCGATCATGGTCAGCGACGGAATGGCGGCTGTAGAGGCTGCTGCACGCACACGTTTCGATGCCATCCTGATGGATCTTCATATGCCACAGTTGGATGGTATTGAGGCATTGAAGCGCATTCGGGATCTGGAAGAGCGCGAAGGACGTGCCACAGTGCCCGTGATCATCGTCACTGCCGACGTCATGCCGGATGCTCGCGAAAAAGCGGAAAGTGCCGGGGTCAATGGCTTCTTGACCAAACCATTGACCCACCACGCCATTGAAGAGACGCTCAGTGCACTCATCAAAGCCAAAGACTGACCAAGCACTGCTAACCCGTGACGCCTTGGCTCTCTTGAAGGGGCATTGAAGAGCGCATGAGCGCGACGGCATCTATTCTCCTTGTCAAATTGCTTGCGCTTTTGGCGTCAGGATGCGCGACACCATCGCCGACGAGTGCTGGTGCGACCTGTTAAAACTCATCAGTTGGCTGCGAATTGAAATCTTACAGACGGAAATAGCGACCCCGCGGGCGAGACCTGCTCCGGTCCCGGACACGGCACCTTCGCGTCTGGACGATGTGCAACCATTGTGCTCAGAAACCGGGGCGTAAACGAGGCTATGAAGCGCGCACTCAAACGTGTTCCCGATAAATTAAAAAATTCAAATTTGTCATTATCTTGTTGGAAAGGTATGCTTTAAGACAGCGAAACAGTCTTGCGATGATGGGGTCAAATATACTCCTCCCCGGACTGCTTTCGTTTCGAGATCTAATAAGATCTTGATTTTGTTTGGAAATAGGGGCCTCGTCTTGGCATTACGTTCGGACATTTTTTCACCCAAGAAACTTGTTCAGAAAATCTCACCTCACGGTGGCAAGCTTCCTCTGGCGCGGGGATGGATCCAGAAAGCCCGTCCTGACGCCCTCGATCTTCTGTCCAAAAAAGGCAGCTTGGGCCGTGTTGGCGCTCTGGAAGTCCGACTGGCGCGCAACGTCAAGGAAATCCGGCAGGCGCAGCGCCTTCGCTACGAAGTCTTCTACGAAGAAATGTCGGCGATTGCCGATGCGGAGACCATCACAAGCCGTCGCGATGCCGATCCCTATGACGCGATCTGCGACCACCTCCTTGTCATCGACCATGCGTCGCTCAAGCGCAACAAGCTGGGCCGATTGAAGCCGCAGATTGTTGGCACCTATCGCCTTCTGCGCCAGGCCGTTGCCGAGCAGCATAGCGGCTTCTACACCTCAGGCGAATTTGACCTTCAGCCGATGATCGACGCCCACCCCGACAAGAACTTTCTTGAACTTGGCCGCTCCTGCGTGCTGCAACCCTACCGCAACAAGAAGGCGCTCGACCTGCTGTGGCAAGGCATCTGGTCTTATGTGACGATACACAAGATTGACGTCATGATCGGCTGCGCCTCTATGGAAGGCACCAACGCTGACCTCTTGTCGGAACAGCTTTCATTCCTGCATCACTTTTCCAGCACGACGCCGGAATGGCATGTCAATGCGCTGCCAGACCGCTACACCGAGATGAATCGTGTTGCCAAAGAAGAGCTGGAACCGAAGCGGGCCTTGCGCGCATTGCCGCCATTGATCAAGGGCTACCTGCGCCTTGGTGCGCAAATTGGCCAAGGCGCGGTGATCGATCATCAGTTCGGTACCACCGACGTCCTGATCGTGCTGCCAGTCGACAGTCTCAGCAGCAGATATGTGAAGCACTACGGCGAAGAAGCCAGCCGCTACGCGAGTTGACCTTGTGTTGCCGAAATTTCCCTGATGACATAAGCACACAGGCCCAGTCCACTGGGAAAATCTGAGTTTTCAAACCGACGTGTTTCCCGTGAAACACGTCGGTTTTTATTCCGAGAGGCAATGATGTCAGGGCAGCAGAGCCCAATTCGATCTTATTCGACGCCGTCAACGATCAGCAATTCGCCTTCAGATGCTTCCAACCGATAGGCACGGGCGGCCTGATATTCCGGTGAATGGTAGCAAGCAAGCGCCGTGTCCATATCCTTGAATTCGATCACCACATTGCGCGAACGCCCTTGCCCTTCAAGGGTCTCAGCGCGACCACCGCGCGCCAGAAACACCGCACCGTATTTTTCAAAAGCCGCCTTCGTTCCCGCCACGTAGCGTCCATAGGGCTCGGCGTTTTCAACATCCATCCGGGCAATCCAATATGCTTTCGGCATTTTTCTCTCCATTTGCATCTCTGTCTTGTGCAGAAATACCTCAAATACGCCTTTTGAACTTAACCAAAAACAAAACTTAACGACCCTTTAAATTGCCTCAATCTAGATTGAAAAGCGCTTGATCAGAGCATCCTTCAGCTCTTTGAGGACCCAACCGACGCATGCCGCAAAAGAGGACATCCCGCCCCAAAAGGATAGAGCCCAGCTTTTCCTCCAAGGCTGCAAAGTCCCGTGGACCGGCGAAGCCGGACCGCGAGCGCTCCAGCACAAATGTCGGCTCGGGCGGTGGCGCTCCAAAAATCCGCAAGGCACCCGCTGTTGCTCCAGCGCGCCCAGCACCAGCCAAAAAAACACCGACCGCAGCAAAGCAGGGCGGCGGAGGCGGTGGCGGCAATCGCAAGCCTCCCCGTAAAGCATCCAGAAAGAACGGCGGCGGACCCCGCCGGTACTCTTCGATGTGGTTTTTGAAAAAAGGCGTCTACTGGTCCTGCGTCATGGGTATCTGGTGTATCATTCTGGTCACCGGGATCGTCGGCTATTATGCCGCCTATCTACCGCCCACGTCCGAGTGGAAAGTGCCGGATCGACCGCCCAACATCAAGATCGTTTCGGACAATGGAACGCTGCTTGCCAACCGGGGAAAGACAGGCGGTGAAGCAGTGCGTCTGGAACAATTGCCAGCCTACCTGCCCAATGCCGTGATTGCCATTGAGGACAAGCGGTTCCGGTCTCATTTCGCCATCGATCCAATTGGCCTGGCGCGTGCTGTCGTCGTCAATCTGACATCCGGCGGCGTGGTGCAGGGGGCTCAACCCTGACCCAACAGCTCGCCAAGAACTTGTTTCTGGAGCAAAACAGAACATTCAAACGCAAGATCCAGGAGCTCGTGCTGGCCTTTTGGCTCGAAGCCAATTTTTCCAAGGATCAGGTCCTGGAGATGTACCTCAACCGCGTTTATCTGGGGGCGGGCGCTTATGGCGTGGATGCAGCGGCGCGGCGCTACTTTGGCCACTCGGCCCGTTTCGTTACCATTGCAGAGGCTGCGACCCTGGCTGGCCTGCTGAAAGCCCCGAGCCGCTATTCACCAGCCCGCAATCCAAAGCTTGCGCAAGCGCGTGCCAAAGTCGTGCTGCGCGCTATGGCCGATCAGGGTTACATCACCAAAAAGGAAGAGCAACAGGCTATCGCGCACCCCGCGAAGGCGCAGCGTAACGAGATCCGGTCCAGCGAAAATTATGTTGCCGACTGGGTGATGGACCGTCTGCCGCAATATATTAGCTCTGTCGACAGCGACATTGTCGTTCGCACAACTATAGACAAGTCCATGCAGCAGGACGCAGAAACCGCGTTGCGCGACGGACTGAGCAAATACGGCAAGAAGCGCAAGGTCAGCCAAGGGGCTGTTGTCACGCTGGATACAACGGGTGCAGTCAAGGCCATGGTCGGCGGTGTTGATTATTCCAAGAGCCAGTACAATCGTGCGATCTACGCCAAGCGTCAGCCAGGCTCATCGTTCAAACCATTTGTCTATCTGACAGCCCTGCGCAGCGGCCTGACGCCTGACACCGTACGTCAGGATGAGCCTATTACGATCAACGGATGGTCACCACAAAACTATGAGAAAACCAACCGTGGCCCGGTCACGCTGACAACCGCGCTTGCGGATTCCCTCAATACAGTTGCCGCCCGCCTTGCCTATGAGGTTGGCCCGAAGAATGTCATCAAAACCGCACACCAACTTGGCATCACCTCGGATTTACAACCCAATCTGTCTATCGCTCTTGGCACATCTGAGGTCACACCACTGGAGATTGCCTCGGCCTATGTGCCGTTCTCTAATGGCGGCTATGGCGTTATTCCGCATGTCATCCGTGAGATCGTCACAACAGAGGGCAAGGTACTCTATTCGCGCAGCGGATCCGGTCCGGGCCGTGTGGTGACGCGAACGCATGTGGCTGAAATGAACGAAATGCTGCAACAAACCGTTCTGCGCGGCACGGGACATAACGCGCGCCTGCCCAACAACCGCCCGGAAGCAGGCAAAACCGGCACCAGTCAGGATTTCAGGGATGCGTGGTTCATCGGCTACACGGCCCAACTGACGACCGCAGTTTGGGTTGGCAATGACGACAATTCTCCCACCCGGCGCGTGACGGGCGGAACCGTTCCGGCCATCATCTGGCAACAGGCAATGCGACAGGAAAACAAGGACCTGCCCATCGTCAATCTGCCGGGTGTCTCCCACTTCGGAGCAACCGTCGTACCAAGCCCGAAGACAAGCAGCTTCGTGCCGCCCGCCAATGTTGGCTCGGGGAGTGCCGTTATTCGACCGCAACCCTCCAGACATCACAAGTCGCTGCTCGAGCGTCTCTTCGGCAGGTAAATAAGCGCCCGTTAGCCGAAGACATGAAGGCGTGCGCCATTGGCTTTGAGCCAGGCTTTCGCGGTTGGAGTATGCGGAGCAAGCGTGTTGCAGATCTTCCAGAAAGCGGGGGAATGGTTCATCTGCCGCAGGTGTGCGACCTCATGCGCTGCGACGTAATCCAGAACATCCGGTGGTGCCAGCACCAGACGCCAGGAAAATGACAGCCGCCCGTCAGAAGCACAAGAACCCCAGCGGCTGCGCGTATCCCGAATGGACAAGGCCGCCACTGTGACGCCCAGTTGCGCAGCATATCGCGCGCAAGCTACTTCAAGATCAAGGCGCGCCTGTTTGCGCAACCACATCGTCAACTTGCGCGGCACATGTGCCACTTCACCCGGCACCTCAAGTGAGGCAACACCGTCCACAAGACAGGGCCGAACAAGACCCCTCAGGGTGCCTGTCGCCACGATGCGATGATCTACGCCGCGCAATGGCACCAGGTCGCCGGGCATCAGCTCAACCGGCGTCGGCCGCAAGTCCATTCGCTCATGCAACCAGTCAACATGTTGACGGGCAAAGCGTTCTGCCCGCGCAAGAGTGCCATTTTTGGGAAGGGTGAGAATCGGACCGGAGTTATCTGCCGGAAGACGCAACAAATACCGTCGCGCCCTTGCGTTGGTCTTCAGGCGAATGCGCAAGAGACCGCGGCTGGTCTCCAGATCAATATGGTCGGGAAGACGGCTCTTCCGGTCTTTGCCGAACAGCATTCAGACGTTTCTCAACTCAAGGATAAGGCAGACAAGACCGGAGCAGGTCGGCTCAGCCAAACAGCTCAGAGCTGTATTCTAGTCAGGCGATATGAAGAAGCCAAGAGTTTGCACGAAGATACCATCACAGGTGGCCTTCGTGCAAACCTGTTGGATCAGTTGACCGTTTCAGACAGTTTGCGCGCTTGCTCAATCCAGTTTTCACGCGAGATCCGCCCGCGGAAATCCAATTTTGAATCCAGTGCTTCGATCTGGTCATCGGTCAATCCGGCGATCTGCCAGAAATGGAAGATGCCAGCCTCGTTCAACACCGTTTCAAGCTTGACCCCAACGCCCTTGAGCGCCTTCAGATCATCGGCCACGCCCTGCGGGCTGGACAAAAGGATCTGTGCCAACGGATCAGAGGCCGGGGAAGAAGCTTTCGGCTTGGCAGTGGCCTTTGCTTTTTCCGGACTTGGCGCAACAGCTTCAATCGCCTTGGCCTTCAGCTCAGTCTTGTCTTTAGGAGCCTCAGACGCTTTCTTTGCAGCGGTTGGAGTCTTGGCATCAGACGAAACAGTCCTGGTTTCGCTTGATGCGGCTTTTGCCTCTGCTGGTTTCGGCTCTGCCACCTTCTGATCGGGGGACTTTGCCTCTTTCGCATCAGAACTGGCGGTACCTTTCAGATCATGGCGGTGCGAATTGATGAAATCCATGATCCGCGGGGCGATTTCCGAGCGCCACCGCGACCCGTTGAAGACGCCGTAATGGCCAACGCGCGGCTGCTCGTAATGGGCCTTGTCTTCATCGGCCAAGCCCGTACACAAGGCATGCGCCGCCTTGGTCTGACCACGTCCGGTGATGTCGTCCTTTTCACCTTCTACGGTCAGAAGTGCCGTATGCGTGATCTTGGAGCAATCAATCTTGACCCCACGATGGGTCATCGTGCCGCGCGGCAGTGAGAAATCAATGAACACGGCTTCGATGGTCTGGAGATAGAACTCGGCGGTCAAATCCATCACCGCGAGATACTCATCATAAAAATCGCGATGCTTGTCGGCGCCGTCGCCATCACCATCGACCAGAAGATGGAAAAAATCCCGATGCGCCGTGACATGGCGATCAAGATTCATGCTCATAAAGCCGCTCAACTGCAGAAAACCAGGATAAACTTTGCGCATGACAGCCTGGATGCGGGAAGGGCACCGGCATGATGACGTTGTTCTGGAACCACTCGATCCCGTTTGAAACAGCCAGTTCGTTCACCGCAGTCGGATTGACACGGGTATCGACCGGCCCGCCCATCAGCGTCATGCTGGCCGGGCTATTGGGATCCTCGCGCTCGTTCATCAGCGCCGCTGCCGCCAGAACAGGAACGGACGGCTGGCACACCCCAATGACATGCGTGTCCGGACCGAGAAAATGCAGCATATCCATGATGTAGTCGATGAAATCATCGAGATCAAAGCGACCATCACTGAGCGGCACCATGCGGGCGTCGACCCAATCAGTAACGTAAACGTCGGCAGACGGCAGCAAGGTTTCAACCGTTCCACGCAGCAGCGTCGCATAATGGCCGGACATCGGTGCAACCAACAGGATCCTGGGATCCTTGCGCGCCTTCGGCAAACGACGCTCAAAATGCAGCAGGTTACAGAAAGGTGCAGACCAAACTGTCTTCTCGCGTACCGGCACCGTGACGCCACTGACCATGGTTTCGTTCAGACCAAACGCAGGCTTGCCATAGCGGCGCGTTGTCCTCTCGAGAACTTCGCAGCCAGCCGCAACCACACGCCCATATTCGGTGTGGCTCAGCGGGTTGAGCGGGTTCTGGAAATAAAGCTTCGTCATATCGGCTACGGCCCGAAAAGGCGCCATCGCAGCGTGATTGAATTCGTAAAGCTGGTAAAAGGCCACGACCAAGTCTCCCTATGGTCTCATGCAACGTTTATTGCGCGCGCGAGACAGATGTGTCGTAAAACCGCGTATTGCATCGCACCATATTAGGCCGAGGCCAAGGATGCTGCAAGAACCGTTCGTTCTAAAATCATGCAAAGACCGATAGCATCAGGATCGAGCTTTAGGGCAGCAGGTAACATCTGCGGGAAAATCATCTTCTCCCGCAGGTCTAAACATTGATTTATTTAATTGAATTCAGATCAGGCTGCGAGATCTGCAACGACGGCGTCAAGCACCGAAAAACCTTCCGGGGTGGCGCGAATGTGATCATTTCCGAGCTGTTCAACCATGCCATGCTCGATCAAAAGCGCCAGACGGCGCGGATCGACCTGACGATGAGCCAGACTTTCGAAGCGTTTCAGGTCGATGCCTTCCACCAGTCTCAGGCCCATGAGCAGAAATTCATCGCCCTGCTCTTCATCACTCAGGCCTTCTTGCTGGACCTGTCCATGGCCATGCGTTTCGACGGCTTCCAGCCAGGTCTCCGGATGCAATTCGGTGGCTGTTGCCAGTCGGTTCACCCCCACCTTGAGACGGCCGTGCGCACCGGGGCCAACGCCAACGTATTCACCGTATCGCCAATACACCAGATTATGCCGACACTCTGCACCCGGCTTGGCGTGATTGGAAACCTCATAGGCCGGCATACCATGCGCTTCTGTCACCGACTGGGTCAGTTCATAAAACTCGGCACCCAGATCGGGATCCGGCATCTTCAACTTGCCTGCCTGATAGAGATTGTAGAAGGGCGTGCCTTCTTCGATCGTCAACTGATAGAGCGACAAATGGTCCGCCGCCAACGCAATGGCGCGTTCAAGCTCTTCGCGCCAGGAGGCCACAGTCTGGCCGGGACGGGCATAGATCAGATCAAAGGACAGACGTGGAAATGTTGAGCGTGCGGTTTCAATTGCTTTGATCGCAGTCTCTGCCGTGTGCAGCCGACCGAGCAATTTCAAGTCATGATCATGCAGCGACTGGACGCCAAGTGACACCCGGTTGACGCCGGCCGCCCGGTAGCCCTTGAAGCGGTCTGCTTCAACGCTGGTCGGATTGGCTTCCATGGAGATTTCAGCATTCGGCGCGACAGTCCATTCGCGCGCAATACAATCCAGTACCCGCCCAACGGTCGAAGGGTCCATCAGCGATGGCGTGCCACCGCCCAGAAAGATCGACTGAACAGTCTTTCCCCTAGTCAGTTCTGCGAAGTGCTTCAGCTCACGCTCCAGCCCGGCAGCAAAACGCACCTGATCAACGCCCATGTGCCGGACATGCGAGTTGAAATCGCAATACGGGCATTTGGCGGCGCAAAACGGCCAGTGAACATAAATGCCAAAACCACCTTCAGGGGCAGAACCCATCAATCCTCCAGACAGCTCTTCGAGAAGAGCTGGAATGCGCGAGCGCGATGCGACAGCGCATCACCGGTTTTCGACCAACCGTGTTTTTCTTCAGATGTCATTTCGCCGAACGTCCGGTCACGATCGGCAGGCTGAAACATGGGGTCATAGCCAAAACCCATGTCACCACGCGGCGGCCACACGATTGTCCCGTCAATCTCGCCCCGGAAAAAGGCCGTCTCGCCATCTGGCCACGCCAGACAGAGCACGCAGACAAATGATCCGGCGCGTTCGATATCGCTTACAGCGCCCTTGGCTTGCAGCTTTTCCTCGATGGTCTGCATCGCCATCTGGAAATCCTTCTCAGGCCCCGCCCAGCGCGCCGAGTAGATGCCAGGATCACCGTCAAGAGCGGCAACGCAGAACCCGCTGTCATCAGCAAGCGACACCAGCCCGGAGGCCTTGGCAGATGCCACAGCCTTCAATTCCGCATTGGCTTCAAACGTCGTACCCGTCTCTTCCGGCTCGGGCAGGTTCAGATCCCCGGCAGACACCACATCGAAGCCGTATGGCCCCAAAAGCTCGCGCATTTCGCGGATCTTGCCTGCATTGTGACTGGCAACAACCAGTTTGCCCGGTTCAAGCTTCTTGCTCATTGTCATACCCTTCTGATCGCCCGAACTTAGAGGATCGCCATTTTCTGAAGATCAACCAGACGAGCAATCCCCGATTTAGCCAATCCTAGAAGCTGCGTGAATTCCTCTTCCGAGAACGGGGCACCTTCCGCAGTACCCTGAATTTCGACAATGCCGCCAGACCCCGTCAGCACGAAGTTGGCATCCGTTTCCGCCGCACTGTCTTCCGCGTAATCGAGATCAAGGACCGGCGTACCATTATAGATGCCACAAGAAATCGCTGCGATCTGGTCCTTGAGCACCTGCTTCTTGACCATGTCGCGGGCGCGCATCCATTCGATGCAATCATGCAGAGCCACCCAGGCACCGGTGACACTGGCCGTGCGGGTGCCCCCATCTGCCTGAATCACATCACAATCGACCGAAATCTGGCACTCGCCCAGCGCTTCAAGATCGACGACCGCACGCAGAGAACGGCCAATCAGACGCTGAATTTCCTGCGTACGACCGGACTGCTTGCCCATGCTCGCCTCACGGCGCATCCGGTCGCCGGTGGCCCGCGGCAACATGCCGTATTCCGCCGTTACCCAGCCGCGCTGCTGGCCGCGCAACCAGGGCGGTACACGCTCTTCCAAGCTTGCCGTACACAGAACATGCGTATCGCCAAACTTGACGAGGCAGGAACCTTCGGCGTGCTTGGAGACGCCTCGTTCCAAGGTCACGGGACGCAGTTCATCGGCAGTGCGCTTGGACGGACGCATATCATTTCCTATCTTTTCTTCGACTTCATGCGAACAGAAGCACGAAACAAACAAGTGCTGCGGGTTGTAGCGCTTGAAAGCGGAAGGCGTAAAGACCCCGTTTCTCACTTGTCCCATTTTGCGCCTGTAACTAGGGTGTGTCCCCATAAATGAAATTGAACTGACGGACAAAACAGCCCAAATAGTCTTGAGCCGCTCCGAGAAGGCCTTGTCCTTCCTGGTTGCCAGCACTGACCTGCAACACGCTCGCCTTGAAGGGTGAGCCAAGGAGTGTTTGACGTGAGCCTGATGGACCTCGACAAGCGATCGCGCGAGATTTTCCGTTCCATCGTTGAAAACTATCTGGAGACCGGCATTCCTGTCGGCTCCCGTAATGTTTCGCGCGCATTGGCCATGTCGTTGTCTCCGGCATCCATCCGCAACGTGATGTCGGATCTCGAACATATGGGGTTGCTGTATTCGCCGCACACCAGCGCCGGTCGCTTGCCGACGGAAGCAGGCTTGCGCTTTTTCGTCGACGCCTTGCTGGAAGTTGGCGATCTGACACAAGACGAACGGCGTCAGATTGAAATTCAGGTGCGCGCCTCGCAACAGGCCCGCTCACCTGAACAAGTGCTGACCGAAGCCACACAAATGTTGTCCGGTCTGTCGAGCGCTGCAGGCGTGGTGATGACACACAAGTCCGACATGCGCCTCAAGCACATCGAGTTTGTCCGCATTGAGCCTCTCAAGGCGCTGACTGTCCTGGTCGGGGAAGATGGGTCGGTGGAAAACCGCATCATTGATCTGCCGATCGGCCTGCCGGCGTCGGCACTGATTGAGGCGGGCAACTACCTCAATGCCCAGCTTCAGGGCAGAACCCTTTCTGAGGTGCGGGTCGAGCTTGAACGGCTGAAAGATGTGCATCAGGCAGAGCTGGATCAGTTATCGCGCAAGATCATTGATGCCGGGCTTGCGGTTTGGGGGGGCGCCAGCAGCCACGACACTGGGCAACTCATCATCCGTGGCAGATCCAACCTGCTAACAGATCTGGAGGCCGCCGAAGATCTGGAACGCATCCGCCTGCTGTTCGATGATCTGGAGAGCAAGCGCGATCTGATCCAGCTTCTTGGCCTGGCAGAGCAGGGGGATGGCGTGCGTATTTTCATCGGCTCCGAGAATAACCTCTTCTCGCTGTCCGGGTCTTCGCTTGTCATTTCGCCCTATAGAGACCGCGATCAGCGCATTGTCGGCGTGCTGGGCGTCATCGGCCCCACACGCCTCAACTACGGTCGCATCATTCCGATGGTCGACTACACCGCGCGTCTTCTCAGCCATATCCTTGGGTGAGAAGACGCCTTTGATTTCTCCCCGGGAGGCCCACAAAAATGGACGATACAATGCTGTCAGATGCAGAACTCGAACGCTACGCCCGGCATATTGTCCTGCGGGATATTGGCGGTCCGGGCCAGCAGAAGCTCAAGGCGGCCAAGGTTCTGGTGGTTGGGGCTGGAGGCTTGGGTGCTCCTGTCCTGCAATATCTTGCAGCGGCTGGCGTCGGAACCCTTGGCATTGTCGATGATGACACAGTGTCTCTGTCCAACCTGCAACGCCAGGTGATCCATCAGACCGAGATGCTGGGCGAGCCGAAGGTCGCCAGCGCCGCCGATGCCATCGCCCGGCTCAACCCCAATGTTCATGTCAAGCCGCACCCCACCCGCCTTGGCGGCCACAATGTCATGCAGCTCATCAGTCAATATGATCTGGTGATTGACGGGTCGGACAATTTCGATACTCGCTATCTGGTTTCAGATGCCTGTTTTTTTGCAAAAAAACCTTTGGTCAGCGCCGCCGTCAATCAGTTCTCCGGCAGCATCACGACGCTTAGGCCCTTTGAAACAAATGCAGAGGGCCTCGCCAATCCCACTTACCGATGCCTGTTTCCCAAGAAACCGGCGCCGGGCATGTTGCCGACTTGCGCGGAAGCCGGAATTCTCGGCGCGATCACCGGGATCATGGGCTCAATGCAGGCCATGGAAGCGATCAAGGAAATCACCGGGGCAGGCGATGGGCTGGTTGGACGGCATGTTCTCTTCGATGCCAAAAGCTTTCGCATGGAGACAATCCGCTATCGACGGTCCGCGAAAAATCCTCTCAACGGCGACATGCCGCTGACATGGGAGCAAGTTCTGGAACTGGACTGATCACTTTTGCAGACCACCCCTTCAAAAGGGCGCATCACCTCAACGGAACCCAAGACACGAAAAAGGCCGATGCAAAAACATCGGCCTTTTGAAAAGTCGCTCAAACTGACTGAAATCAGTTCGGCATATTTGTCGGTGCCTGCTCGGCCATGTTCTGGCGATAGAGCTGGGCGAAATCGATCGGATCAAGCAGCAGCGGCGGGAAGCCACCGTTGCGGGTCGCTTCGGCCAGAATGTTGCGAGCGAACGGGAACAGCATGCGCGGGCATTCAATCATGACGAATGGGTGCATGTGCTCATCCGGCACGCCGGTGATGCGGAAAACGCCTGCATAAACCAGCTCAACAGCAAACATCACATGGTCAGGACGTTCGGCTTTGGCGTTCAGCGTCAGCACAACTTCGAACTGGCCATCCCCCAAAGGCTGCGCGCCAACATTGACGTTGATGTCAAGCTGCGGCTGATCACCCTGCTGCAAGGACTGCGGCGCGTTGGGGTTTTCGAAAGACAGATCCTTGATGTACTGTCCAAGGACGTTCATGCCCGGTGCGTCGCCGGCTTCTGCTGCCTGCGGCTGTGCGCCGCTGTCATTCGTATCGGTCATTTTTTCCATTCCGTTTCGCAATTAGAGACAGCGCGCTGCCGTTAAAGCTCACGTGTCCTCCCAGTGCAAGCAAAGCTGCTTAACATCTCGTTTATGGTGGCTATCATTTAGTTTGCAAGCATACAAGACCGCCAAACTTGTCTTGAACGACAAAGCCCGGCAAAAAGATGACATGATAAATAATCCTGAAGCCCAGATTTCGCTCTCCATCCAGCGCCTGCGCCTTGCCACTCTGGTTCGGCTGCGCTGGCTTGCCATTGTCGGTCAGACAGTTGCCCTGATCTATGTCGAGGTTGGGCTCAATTATTCATTGCCGATTTACTGGGCCTTCGGTCTGGTCGCCTTTTCGGCACTGGCTGAACATTGTCCTCAACATTCGCTACCCGATGTCTTATCGGATTTCCGAGCGGGAGGCGATTTTCCAGCTCACATATGACCTGTGCCAACTCACCGGCTTACTGTTCCTCACCGGAGGATTGGGCAATCCCTTCGCCATTCTGCTGATTGCGCCAGTCGTTGTGTCCGCCACAGCCTTGTCATCGCGCCACACCGTATTTCTGGGCATAGGGGCAGCATTTTGTGCTTCGTTCCTGGCGATCTGGCACCTGCCGCTGCCGTGGTCCTCGAACGAGATCTTCACCCTGCCGCACACCTACTCCCTCGGTGTCTGGATCTCGCTGGTGCTGACGCTCGGGTTCATGGCTGTCTACTCATTCCGCATCGCCGAAGAAGGACGTCAGCTTGGCACCGCCTTGTCCGCCACTGAGCTGGTTCTGGCCCGTGAACAGCACCTCAACGCGCTCGACGGACTGGCGACAGCAGCAGCCCATGAACTTGGCACGCCGTTGGCGACGATCTATCTGGCCGCCAAGGAATTGAGCGAAGATGTTGGCGACGACGATCCGCACCGCGAAGATTTGCAACTGATCAGCCAACAAGCGGAGCGCTGCCGCGGTATTCTCAAACGCCTGACCAGCCTGTCGAGCGATCAGGACAACACCTTCCGGTACCTGGCGATCTCACAAATTCTGGAAGATGTTGCCGCGCCCCACCGAGGCTTTGGCGTCGAGATCGACATGCAATTTGCAGGCACAGGCGAAGAGCCTGTCGGCAATCGCGATGCCGCCATCCAGTATGGCCTTGGCAACATCGTCGAAAACGCAGTGGATTTTGCGTCGTCCAAGGTCGAAATCCGCGCCACCTGGAATGAAAAGGAAGCCGTTGTGCTGGTGCGCGATGATGGTCCCGGCTTTGCACCCGATGTGCTGGCGCGCCTTGGCGATCCCTATATTTCCATGCGACATCGGCAGAACGACCGCTCAATGACTGGCGGCGGACTGGGCCTTGGCTTCTTCATTGCCAAGACGCTTCTGGAACGCAGCGGCGCGAAACTCTTCATCGGCAATAGAACACAGCCGGAAACCGGTGCCGAAATCCGTATCAAATGGCACAGAACCTCGTTTGAAAGCTCCGACAAACTGGACGAGGGCTGAAATTCGTTCCATAAACGAGATCTGAGACTTAGGGTCAGCACCATGGGGTGCAGACCCGATAATGGGCAACCGCCCATCTGCCCGGACCAACACAGGCTCGATTGAATGACGGACGCAGTAGACACGCCACAAGACATGAGCTTGCTCATCGTTGATGATGATCAGGTCTTCCTCACACGCTTGGCGCGAACCATGGAGCGGCACGGATTTGCCACCGAAACCGCTGGTGGCGTCAATGAAGCCAAGGCAAAGCTCGCGCTTCATGCTCCGGCCTACGCCATTGTCGACATGCGTCTTGACGATGGAAATGGTCTTGAAGTCATTGAATCCATTCATGAAGCACGACCTGACACACGCGCAGTCATCCTGACGGGCTATGGCAATATTGCCACGGCCGTTACAGCGGTAAAGCTCGGGGCCGTCGACTATCTTTCCAAACCTGCCGACCCGGACGACATTCTGACCGCCCTACTGCATGGTCCGAACGACAAGGTCGAGCCACCGGAAAACCCGATGTCGGCCGACCGGGTACGCTGGGAACACATCCAGCGCGTCTTCGAAATGTGCGATCGCAATGTTTCGGAAACCGCCCGCAGGCTCAACATGCACCGCAGGACCTTGCAACGGATTCTGGCAAAACGGGCTCCGCGTTGAGCAAGATTACATAAACTTCATCATCCATTGGGTGCTTTTGCCGCAATGCTGTCGATTTGGTGAAACAAGAAGGCAGGGGCCTTGTCGTCCGCCACTTCACGGAGATCTTCCTTATGCCCTTCAAGGCAGCCAGACACGCGCATATTTTCCTGTCCACGAGCCTGGGGGCGCTTGGCATACTGACGCTTCTGGCCAGCCCTTCACTTGCGCAAGACACCGTGCCGCAGAATTTGCGCATCCAGGTGGACCCGGCCAAGCCTGAAATCCGCTCGATCATGTTGAACGACCACTATCGCCCGGCGATCAGCCGCGACGACAAAGGCGTGATGATCGACACACAAGGCAATGATCCCAGCCCCCAGGGCTGTCAGATCCGCCTTGCCGTCACGCTGGAGAACAGCCGTGTGCTGAACCGTCGCGCCGATATTTGCAAAGGCAGCACGGTGATCATTGAAGTGACGAAGGAAGACCACATGGATCAGGTCCGTGTGGAAGGTCCCGTCGGCAATCCTATCGAGGCGAAGAAGGACGTTCCTGCGTCCAAGACATCCGGCATGAAGGAAATCGCGGGATCCGGTGGCAAAGACGCAACGCCCCGCGACAAGATGCCAACGCAGGACAACAGCCAAGGATCGGCGGACAAGAAATCATCTCACAACAGCGCTCAACAGGCCTCCTCCGATCAAAAGTCCTCTGGCAATGATGCCAAGATGAAGCCGCTGGAAACCGTGCAAACGCCGGCCTCCCGCCAGCCCAAGCCATCTCGTGCCACCACGGGCTTGCCGGACATTGTCAGCCAAAGTCTGCAAAAGCATCTGTCACCGGGGCAGCGCGCCCAGCATGACATCCTCGTGCACCCGGCGGCCGGTCGTGCCTGGTCCTTTATGCCGGGCACACCCGATGGACAGGTTGCACAGTTGCTGCATGGTATCCCCGAGACGGACAACAACGACTTTCAGGCTTTCTGTCGCCCGCATTCTGGCAATGCCACGATCATGTTCTACGCCACATCTGCCTCCACCGCGCAGGGCAAAGAAGAAGATGTGACCCTGTCAGGCGGCACCTTCTCTCTCACCTATCAGGCGGTCGGCTCTCCGCCGACACAGCAGTTTGCCGTGTCGATGCCGGAATTGAAGCTGTCAGTGCATGATCCGATCTGGCAGGTCCTGATTGCGGAATCACAGCTCAAGATCGATATTGAAGGGGTTCCCGCTTATACGGTTTCCCTCAAGGGCAGCGCCACTCCCGTGAAGACTTTCCTGCAACAGTGCGGTGGGTCCGGCAACGGCCAGGATGCCACGGCAATGGGATCTTCGCAGGATTACGGATCCGGCCAATCGGGTTACGACAACGGCGGAGAAAACGGCCGCTTTGGCGATCAGCAAGGCATGGGCCCGCGTGACCTCGGCGCAAACAGTCGCAATAATGGCGATTATGATGCCTCAGGCGACTACCGTGGCGCTGGACATGACGATGTCGCAGAGATGAATGGCGCACAGGATGGGTCCGGACAAATGGGGCCCAACGACAACGGCTTTGACGTTGGCTGTTCACAGCTCGGTCGTGTCCTGTCCCAACGTGGCGGCCAGCCCAGTGTGATGCTGTTCCACAACAACAGCAATCTTGCCATCGAGGTTGACTGGATCAGCTATGACGGCAGCACCCGTCAATATTCGAGCCTGAACTCTGGGCAAACGTTGAAACAACCAACATCCGTGTCACATGCCTGGGCCATCAAAAACGCTGTAACAGGCCAATGTATGGGCATCTATGTGGTCGATTCCACCTATCGTGAAGTCAGCATCGTGGATGGCAGCGCATATCAGGGCGATGGCGGAAATCAGGGCTTCAACCAGCCCGGAGCCGCCCCCTATGACGAACAGGATGATGATACGATCAGACCAGCCGACCGCAACGACAATGGCTTTGACAACAACGGCGGCGGGTTTGGCGGCGGCTTGAATCAGCCTCTTCCCCCGGCAAGCGTTGGCGGTGGGGGGCAACAGTCTTTCAACGGCCCGCAGCAGCCTCAGCAACGCGGGCCGGGCAATGTTCCTGCCGGCCGCATGGTCAATTACATCTGCAGCCAGAACGTCGACCTGCAGGTGGAATTTGCACGCAATGGCCAGCAGGCAACAATCGCCGAAGCCCGGTATGGCTCATACACCTTGCCGCGGATTCAAGCGGCAGCAGGCGCGGGCTTCCTTTACGCCGCCAATGGCATGTCGCTTCAAGGTGGCCCTTCCAACGTCAGCTGGCGCCGCCCCGGGCTGCAGGAGGTTTTCTGCCGGGCACAATAGTGCTTGCGCCTCTTTTGAGAACGACACATGAAAAAGGCCCGGCAAATGACCGGGCCTTTTTTGTATCTCCAATCCTACGGCACCCGCGCGATCATCAAATCCGCCGCAAAGCCACTTCCATGATGCGATGGGTCGGGGCCTTGGTCAGGATCAAATCCGCGCGCGGGCGTGTTGGCAGAATATTCTCTCGCAGGTTCACCAGATTGATGTCTTTCCAGATCCGCCGCGCCGTTGTTTCCGCTTCCTCATCGGTGATATGCGAGTACTTGTGAAAGTAGGAGCTGGGGTCACGGAAAGCTGTTTCCCGCAGGCGCTTGAAGCGCGAGACATACCATTCCAGCAGCAGGTCTTCGTCCGCATCGATATAGAGAGAGAAGTCGAAGAAATCCGACACAAACGGCACCGCACGGCCATCCTTGGGCAGGTCCGGTGTTTGCAGAACATTCAGGCCTTCAACGATCAGAATATCCGGATTGTCGACGACAACCGAATGCCCCGGCTGCACATCATAATAGAAGTGCGAATAGATTGGAGCCCGAACATTACGTTTACCAGCCTTGATGTCCGACAGAAACTCCAGCAACCGCGTGCGGTCAAAGCTCTCGGGAAAGCCCTTTTTCTGCATCAGACCTTGCGATTCCAGAACCGCATTAGGATAGAGGAACCCGTCGGTCGTCACCAGATCCACCTTTGGGCTGGCCGGCCAACGCGCAAGCAGGGCCTGAAGCACGCGCGCCGTCGTGGATTTTCCAGCAGAAACAGACCCTGCAATGCCGATGATGAACGGCGTCTTGCCATCATGCACACCGAGGAAATTCTGCGTTGCCAGATTGAGGCCCATCGTCGCTTCAACGTAATAGGCAAGCAGACGTGACAGCGGCAAATAAATCCGCTCCACCTCGGCAATCGACATGGGGTCATTCAACCCTTGCAACTCTGAGACCTCGATGCCTGTCAGCGTCATGGGCGTATCCATGCGCAGGCGCGACCATTCGCGTTCATCAAAAACGCGGTAGGGGGACAAATCCATGCCCCGTCTGGTTTTCAACTGCTGATCCATATCAGACAATAGTCCACTACATGCAAAGCCTGATCTCGCGGGCAAACGCCTTGTTCGACCGGCGTCGTGGCGGCGCGCTTGCAGGAGCGTGATTAGGCATTCGGCCGTGAAGCCTTTTCTTCCAGCCCGGTCTGTCCGGTCCGGCTTTCAAGTTCGCTCATCACGTCATCCAGCGACACATCCGATGCATGAAGCACGACGAGCAGGTGATACAGGACGTCTGCGGCCTCTGCCGTAAGTTCCTGACGATCCCGTGTGACGGCGGCGATCACGGCCTCCACGGCCTCTTCTCCCAGTTTCTGGGCGCATTTTGCAAGCCCTTTGCCCATCAGCTTGCGGGTGTAAGAGTTTTCGTCGTCGCTTTCCGCGCGCTTTGCAACGATCTTGGCAAGATCATCGAGCGTAAAATCGGTCATCAATTTCCGTTTCTCACCAAGGTCTCCGCCCGGCGCTTCAAGTCAGTGTGCCCTCAAACATCCATCCGCATGGGGATGCCTGCGGCACTCATATAGGCTTTGGCTTCCTGAATGGTGTGATCGCCAAAATGAAAGATAGAGGCAGCCAGAACGGCCGTGGCATGGCCATCGCGAATGCCTTCGACAAGATGGTCCAGATTACCGACACCACCAGACGCAATCACCGGCACATGCACGGCATCGGCAATCGCACTGGTCAGCGCGATATTATAACCGGATTTGGTGCCGTCCCGGTCCATCGAGGTGACGAGCAACTCGCCCGCGCCCAGATCCACCATGCGAATGGCAAACTCTATGGCATTAATTCCGGTCGCCGTGCGCCCACCATGCGTGAAAATCTCGAACCGCTCGGGCTCTCCCTCTTCATTCACCTGCTTGGCATCAATCGAAACAACAATGCACTGTGAGCCGAATTTCTCAGCAGCCTCACGCACAAAGTCCGGGTTCGTAACCGCAGCCGTATTGATCGACACCTTGTCGGCACCCGCCAGAAGCAGCTTACGAATATCCTCGACGGTGCGCACGCCTCCGCCGACAGTCAGCGGCATGAAGCAAGCCTCTGCGGTTCGTCGCACGACATCGTAAATCGTATCACGACCTTCGTGACTGGCGGAAATGTCAAGAAAGCACAATTCATCTGCGCCAGCAGCATCATAAGCCTTGGCCGCTTCCACCGGATCACCTGCGTCAATCAGATCAACAAAGTTGATCCCCTTGACGACACGTCCGTTCTTCACATCCAGACAGGGGATTACACGAGCCTTCAGCATGATCTGCCCTTCATTTCCAGTTTGGCCTGACGCTTCAGCGGTCTCAGCTCTTCGAAGTTGCACCCGCCCGGCGGATCGCGGCCATGGCTTCTGCCGGATCAAGACGACCATCATACAGCGCGCGCCCAGTAATAGCCCCTTCAAGAAGGGCACACTCCGGTGCAAGAAGCTGATGAATATCATCCATTGACGCCAATCCGCCCGACGCAATCACCGGAATGGATACGGCGCGCGCCAACTCCAGTGTCGACGGCAAGTTCAAGCCCTTGAGAATACCATCCCGGTCAATATCCGTGTAGATGATGGCAGAGACACCCGCATCTTCGAACTGCTTCGCCAGATCCACGGCGGTCAGCTCAGAGGTTTCGGCCCAGCCTTCAACAGCGACGCGACCGCTCTTGGCGTCAATGCCGACGGCAATCTTGCCCGGAAAAGCCTTGCAGGCTTCCTTGACGAGTTGCGGATCGCGCACGGCGACGGTCCCCAGAATCACGCGAGCGATGCCTTTTTGCAGCCAGGTCTCAATGTGTTCAAGACTGCGGATACCACCACCCAATTGTACGGGATTGGTGGTCGCAGCCAAGATTGCCTCGACAGCTTCGCCATTGACGCTCTCTCCCTTGAACGCCCCGTTCAGATCCACGACATGCAGCCACTCGAAGCCCTGGTTCTGAAAGATCCGCGCTTGTTTTGCAGGATTGTCGTTGAAGACGGTGGCCTGGTCCATGTCGCCCAGTTTCAGACGAACGCACTGGCCATCTTTCAGGTCGATGGCGGGAAAAAGGATCATGATGTCAGAATACCATTTTGGTTGGATGACGTGTGCTGCCGCTCAGGGCGCCCATGGTCAGAAAATTTGCAATCAGGCCAAGGCCGAGTTTCTGGCTTTTTTCCGGATGAAACTGCGTGCCGACAATCGTGTCGCGCGCCACCATGGCCGTGAAGGGCCCTGCATAATCGAATGTCGCCAGACGATGTTCCTCGCTGCGCGGGCAGGAAATGATAGGAATGCACGAAATAGGCATGAAGGCCGTTCGACCCGGTCGGCAAACCCTTCAGAACTGGATGGGTCTCCTCACTGACCTCAATCGTGTTCCAGCCCATATGCGGGATCTTCAACGTCTTGTCGTCCGGCTCCATGCGCACGATGTCGCCTGCAATCCAGCCCAGGCTCATCTGCCGTCTCAAACTCGAGCCCACGGGAGGCGAGAAGCTGCATGCCAACACAGACACCGAGAAACGGCTTCGCATCACGGCTGACCGCTTCGTCCATCGCCTCGATCATACCGTCGAGACTGCTCAAGCCGCGTTTGCAATCGGCAAAGGCCCCCACACCGGGCAGAACGATGCGATCCGCCTTACGAATGTCATCTGGATCAGAGGTGACCAGAATATCCACCTTCACGCCATTTTCCTGCGCGACCCGCTCAAATGCCTTGGCCGCGGAACGCAGGTTTCCGGAGCCATAATCAATAATCGCCAGACTCACCGAGGCGCCTCCCGTCCCAGACTGAGCCCAACCACACGCTGGCGGCCGATTTTAGGAATGATACCGGACGGACGGACAATCGGAGCCGGTTTTTCTTCTGCATAAGGGCCTGTCCCGATGGCCGATTTCTGCAAGCTGTCAAAGAACCGCAGTTCGGCTTCGGTCTGATTGTCGCCAAGTGCGACACCCATGACGCGCCAGCCAGCTCGCTCAAGGCTCCAGCGACGCAGACCGTTGGCTTCCAGCCCGAAGAGAAACGCAATCGCCAGTGCTGCCAGCAGCGGCGCTGGAGCACCAATCAATTGCGCAGCAGATTCCGCAGCAATGCAGGCGACCAGAAAGACCACCAGAATGGCCCACATGCGGTGCCAGGTCATCCAGACAATCGAGATCACGAATGCGCCCCACGAAAAGGCATCAGGAATGAACACGAGACTGTCCAGATCATGCGGACTGGTGATCGGTTCCTTCAGCTCCTTCGGAGCCATCACATAGTAGCTTGTCATATTATGCGTCCTCAGCCCCCCAATTGGCCTTTGGTCGTCGGAAGACGGTTCGCCTGACGAGGATCGATCTCAATCGCCTTGCGCAGCGTCCGTGCGACTGCCTTGAAGCAGGTTTCCGAAATATGATGGCTGTTAGAGCCGTAAAGATTGGTTACGTGCAGCGTGATTCCGGCATTCATGGTAAAGGCGCGGAAAAACTCCTCCAGCAATTCAGTATCGAACGTACCGATCTTGTCACGCTCGAAGGTCACATCCCAGACAAGATATGCACGACCGGACACATCCAGCGCACAGCGGGTCAGGGCTTCATCCATAGCCAGATGCGTATCAGCGTAACGCGTGATGCCCGCCATATCGCCCAGCGCCTCGCGGAATGCCTGACCAAGGGCAATGCCAGTATCTTCAACCGTGTGATGATCATCGACATGCAGATCACCGTCAGCGCGCACCGTCAGATCTATCAGGGAATGTCGGGAGAGCTGCTCAAGCATATGATCGAAGAAGCCGACACCGGTTTTGATGTCGTAAGTGCCTGTGCCATCAAGATTGAGTTCAAGGGAAATGCTCGTTTCCTTGGTGGATCGCGCGGTTTTTGCAGTGCGCATATAGGCTCCTTCCCTGACGCCGGATGCTTTTCGGCTGTTTTCGCCCCCTTTTAGCAGCCTGCCTTGCGCAAGGGAACAATATATCGAGACAGAATGTGCGGTGCACGACATTGCAGCAGTCCGCAAGATTGACTTGATCGCGCCACCAAGACATAAGAACTCAATTTGCCTTCATCCAGCCTGAAAATCATTCCTGCCGCCATCTTTTTGGAGCCCTTGTCATGCCTGCCAATCTGCTCACGCCCGCGACCGCCAAAGACCGCATCATCATGGGCCTTGATGTGCCCACCGTGAAACAGGCCGAAAAGCTTGTCGAGATTACAACTGGTGACATCGGCGTCTACAAAGTTGGCATGGAATTGCAATTTGCCGGTGGACTGGAATTCGCCCGCGAATTGGCTGAAGACGGTCACAAGGTCTTTCTCGACGTCAAGTTGCACGACATCGACAACACGATTTTGCGCGCCGTCAAGAATGTCGCCAAGATGGGCGTCACTTTCATGACCCTGCACGCCTATCCCAAAACGATGAAGGCCGCAGTGCAGGCGCTGACCGAAGAAGGTAATCCCGCTCTCTGTCTGCTGGGTGTGACCGTTCTTACCTCGATGGATGACGCAGATCTGACCGAGGCTGGATATGCTGGCACAGTGAACGAGGTTGTCGCAAAGCGGGCGGCACAGGCACGTGACATTGGCATGGGCGGCATTGTCTGCGCCGCAACGGAAGCCTCCCAACTGCGCAGTGTCATCGGTGACAAGCTGGTCATGGTGACGCCGGGCATTCGCCCGGCTGGAAGTCCTGCCGGTGATCAGAAGCGCGTCATGACACCGGGCGAAGCCGTGGCCGCCGGAAGCGACTATCTCGTCATCGGGCGGCCATTGAATCAGGCGGATGATCCTCGCGCCGTCGCCCGTTCCGTCGCCGCAGAAATCGAAGCACTGCCCAAAGCCTGACAAGAGTGAGGCGCATCATCAGGTGTGCAGGCCCGACAGATTTGCCCTGCGCACCTGACAAAGCCCTGACATTTCTGGAGGATTTGCCTCATGTCGCACAGCGCAACGGACGCTCAAGATGGGCAGGCGCGATCGTCAGGACAAGACTATGATCTTGTCTGCCGCGCCTTGGCTATCGTGTCGCCGGACAGTCTCAGCCGACCGGACAAATCAGAGGTGATCCGCCACCTCGGAATACCACCGAGCGCATTTGAAGCTGTCCTTGCCCGCTGGGGCAACCTGACCACAGACATGCTTCTGCGGGCGGCCACACGACAACATACTTTGCACCTGCTGCGCGGAGAGGAGATGTTTTTCGGTCAACCGGAGCCAAAGACACAGGCGTCCCAAACAACGCTTCCCGATCCGGGGCTGCAGATCGACACGATTTCACCCGAAATCGAAGGCGTGCAGGGCAACGGGTTGAACATTGCCTATGGCATTCACCCAACGCCTTTCGGCCCGGGACTTTTCATCGTCATGAACCAGCACTTGGTGGCTCTTGGGTTTCCAACACGGCACCGGCCGATGGACGCTCTGGATGAGATGAAAAAGCGCCTGCCTGCCGCTGCTTTTACCGAAAATCAACAGATGACAGTGCCCTTCGTAAAAAGAGTTTTCCAGACGGACCATTGGTCGCGCACCGCGCCGCTGAAAATTATGCTCTGCGGCAGCGCCTTTGAAATCGACGTCTGGCGAGCACTGGCAGAAATTCCCTTCGACCGCGCCGTCCTCTATTCGGATATTGCTCGCAGCGTTGGAAAACCGAAAGGGGCACAAGCGGTTGGCGCTGCGGTTGGGCGCAATCCCGTGTCCTTCGTTCTGCCGTGCCACCGGGTCCTCGGTCAAGGCGGAGCGCTGACCGGCTATCACTCCGGCCTGCCACGCAAACGCGCTATGCTGGTCTGGGAACAAGGCGTGTTGCGAGCAACACTCACGCCACCTGAATGATACAAAAGATCGATCAGGCCGGGGCTTGATTATTGTGGCAAAGTTCCATTGCGCATCAGCACTTCACCGACCAGATATAGTGATCCGCAAATCAGAATTCTCGGAGGCTCGCCATCCTTCTCGGCCAGTTCCAGCACGTTGGCCAGAGCAGCATCAAGATTTTGCGCAACCGAGACCGGAAGCCCCGCATCTCGGGCACAATCGGCCAGAGTTTCAGGCGAGCGCCCCGTCGTCGTCGTGGTGATGGGCACCGTCGTCACATGACGTGCCAAGCCCTTGAACGAACGAAAGAAACCCGTCGGGTCCTTGGTCATCAACATGCCGGTAATCAGATACAAAGGACGCGATGAGCGCTCTTCCTGTTCTGCCATAAAGGCTGAAATCGTCACGCCTGCACCGGGATTGTGCCCGCCATCCAGCCAGATCTCGGAGCCTTTCGGGCACAAATTCGCAATCGGTCCCTTGATCAGCGCTTGCAACCGACCTTAGCCAATTGACGTGTTTCAGTCCACGCGCTGCGGCCTCTTCACCCGGCCAGAGTTTCGCCACCTTGAGGGCCGCGATGGCCACCGAGGCATTGACGATCTGATGCTGTCCCGGAAGAATTGACAAGGGCAGATCATGAAAGGCGTCTTCATCCTGAAACGCCAGTCGTCCCTGATCTTCTGATCCTGAAAAATCCTCACCAAAGAACTGCAAAGGTACTTTGAGGCGGGCCGCAGCGCGCTCGATCACGCGACGCGCCTCATCCTCCTGCGGCGCGGAGACCGCAGGTACATTGCGTTTGAGAATTCCAGCCTTCTCGACCGCGATTTCAGCCAGCGTGTTGCCGAGAAACTTTTCATGATCCATCGAAATCGACGTGATCACCGTCGCCAGGGGTTTATCAATGACATTGGTCGCATCCAGCAAACCGCCAAGGCCCACTTCAAGAATCAGCACATCGGCTGGATGTTCTGCAAACAACACGAAGGCCGCTGCGGTGGTGATTTCAAAGAAGGTTATTTCCTCGCCACCATTGGCGTGTTCGCAACGTTCAAGCGCGTGGTAAAGCTCTGAGTCGGAGACGAAACGATCCTCATCTCCCAAGCGAATGCGCTCGTTGAAACGGCACAAGTGGGGCGATGTATAAACGTGACAGCGCTTCCCCGCGGCCGTCAAAATAGATCGCATGGTTGCCGTCACAGATCCCTTGCCGTTTGTCCCGGCAACATGAATGACCGGCGGCAGACGGGTGTCAGGAGATCCCAACGCCTTCAACAAGCGATGTATGCGTTCAAGGGAGAGGTCTATCTCTCTGGGGTGCAGAGCAAGAAGACGATCAAGAATTGCAGCAATCTGATCCACGGCATCCTCACGGATCAAGTAACATGCGGCCAGCACAAGCTTCTGCGCCGAAACGCGGAAGCCTGAGCCGATCACACAAAACTGGACAAAGGGCACGGCTCGCCTGTTGGATGCCGCGCCTCTTCACGTCCCTAGTCGACGGACTGAGCCTGGCCTGACGGCTTCTCAGCAGCGGTTTCCGTAGGCTCTGCCATATCTTCAAGCGACGGAATGGCAACCGGAGTTGCTGCCGGACGCTTCATCAGAATGTTGCAGATATTGGAAATCGTGTCTTTCAGATCATGCCGCGGGACAACCATATCGACCATACCGTGCTCCAACAGGAACTCGGCACTCTGAAAGCCTTCCGGCAGTTTTTCGCGGATCGTCTGTTCGATGACACGGCGACCGGCAAAGCCGATCTGCGCACCCGGCTCAGAGATATGCACATCGCCCAGCATAGCATAAGACGCGGAAACCCCACCTGTGGTCGGATTGGTCAGAACCACAATGTAGGGCAGACCTTCTTCGCGCAGCATCTGGATACCGGCCGTGGTGCGCGGCATCTGCATCAACGACAGAATGCCTTCCTGCATGCGCGCCCCACCAGAGGCAACAAACAAGACGAAAGGTGTCATCGTTGCGACGGCTTTCTGCATGCCGGTCAGAATGGCTTCGCCGGCAGCCATCCCAAGAGAACCGCCCATAAAGGCGAAATCCTGCACCGCAACGGTCATGTCAGTCTCATTGACCTTGCCGGTGGCAACGCTGACAGCATCCGTTTCACCCGTGCGTGCGCGATAATCCTTGAGACGATCAACATAACGCTTGGTGTCCCGGAACTTCAGGGGATCCAGTGCCACATCGGGCGTTTCAACACGCTCATACTGGCCGTCATCAAAGAACGTCTCAAGACGCCGCTTCGACGGCATACGCATGTGATGGCCAGAATTCGGCACGACCCAGAGATTGGCCTCCAGATCACGATGGAAGACCATTTCGCCCGTTTCCGGGCATTTGATCCAAAGGTTCTCCGGCACTTCGCGCTTTTTCAACAAATCGCGGATCTTCGGCCGAACGAGAGAATTGATCCAATTCACGAGGGTGTGTCCGTTTTCTTACACAAATATTGACTGGAGCCGAACTCATCAGGAGCCAACCCGTCGAATTTCGTTTTACGCGCGGCGGGCGCGGGCAGCACCTTCTGCCAGGGACGTCACGATATCTGTGACAGCGCTTACCGTCATATCGGTTGCCTTTCCGGCGGGGTCAAGGCTACCTTGAATGGCATTGACCAGAACCGATCCGACGACCACACCATCAGCATCCCGGCCAATGGCTTCTGCATCTGCTGCCGTTTTTACACCAAATCCCACCGCAACGGGAAGCTTGGTGTGGCTTTTAATGCGTTCTACAGCTTTTGCAACATTGGTTGTGTTCAAGTTGCCTGCCCCGGTCACGCCAGCGACAGAGACATAATAGACAAATCCGGAGGTGTTGGCGAGGACCTGTGGCAAACGCTTGTCATCTGTGGTCGGTGTTGCAAGACGGATAAAGTTGATACCGGCATCCAGTGCCGGAATGCAGAGTTCATCATCGGCTTCCGGCGGGATGTCGACCACGATGAGCCCGTCAACGCCTGCGCTTTTGGCCTCCTGAACGAATGCCTTGGGGTCGCGAATGTAAATCGGATTGTAATAGCCCATCAGAATGATCGGCGTGTCCTCGTCCGACTTGCGAAATTCACGCACCATATCCAAGGTCTTGTTCATCGTCTGACCGGCTTTGAGCGCGCGTTGCGTTGCAAGTTGGATCGGAACGCCTTCCGCCATAGGATCAGAAAAGGGCATACCCAGTTCAATCACATCAGCTCCAGCCGCAGGCAGTGCCTTGAGGATCTCAAGCGAGGTTTCGAGATCCGGATCTCCGGCAGTGATGAAAGTCACCAGTGCTGGTCGGCCCTGGTCGGCACAGGCCTTGAAGCGGCGGTCAATACGCGTTTCGGTCATGCAATCGTCCCAATCTCAGCCTGAACGTCCGTCAGAAAATCAAACATGCCTTCAGACCTTCGCTGTGTAGGGGCGTGTGTCCCTACCTGTCAACGAAACGATCAAAGGAAGGAGAAATACGGCTTACCGGCAAGAATCTCAGCTCATTCGGCGTGAAAATCGACCAGAAAGCCAGTTTGAAGTGACTGCATGCCCCGTTGGAGCAAGCAGCCACAAGTTAAGTCGCCTTGCGTCAGAGGTCGTAGCCCAGCATTGCGCCAACGGCAAAGACATCCTTGTCGCCACGCCCGCAAAGGTTCATGACAATAATCTGGTCCTTGTCCATGGTCGGCGCCAGCTTCATGACATGCGCCAGTGCGTGCGACGGCTCGAGAGCGGGAATAATACCTTCGATCTTGGTCAGAAGCTGAAACGCCTCCAGCGCTTCCGTATCCATGATTGGCACATACTCAACGCGTCCAATGTCTTTTAGCCACGAGTGCTCTGGCCCGATGCCAGGGTAATCAAGACCTGCCGAAATCGAATGCCCTTCGAAGATCTGGCCGTCATCATCCTGCAAGAGATAGGTGCGATTGCCGTGCAGAACTCCCGGCTTACCTGCCGTGATCGACGCACAATGCTCCTGGCCTTCAAGGCCATGTCCACCAGCCTCAACACCGATGATGCGCACATCCGCGTCATCGAGGAACGGGTGAAACAGGCCGATGGCATTGGAGCCACCACCGACGGCCGCGACCAGAACATCCGGCAGACGGCCTTCGGCCTCCTGCATCTGTTCCTTGGTTTCCTGACCAATAACGGATTGAAGATCACGCACAATTTCGGGATAGGGATGCGGCCCGGCAGCCGTTCCGATCAGGTAATAAGTGTCATCGACATTGGTCACCCAGTCGCGCAGGGCTTCGTTCATAGCATCCTTCAAGGTGCCAGCACCCGCCGTGACCGGAATGATTTCCGCCCCCAGCAACTTCATGCGGAAGACGTTGGGCTTCTGCCGCTCCACATCGGTGGCACCCATATAAACGACACAAGGCAGGCCAAAGCGGGCACAGACCGTTGCCGTTGCCACGCCGTGCTGCCCCGCGCCGGTTTCCGCTATGATCCGCGTCTTGCCCATGCGCTTGGCCAGAAGAATCTGGCCAAGGCAATTGTTGATCTTGTGCGACCCGGTGTGATTCAGCTCATCGCGCTTGAAATAGATCTTGGCACCTCCAAGGTGCTCCGTCAGCCGCTCTGCGTAATACAGCGGCGAAGGACGCCCGGTGTAATGCGTGTTCAGCGTCTCGATTTCAGCTGCAAACGCCGGATCTGCCTTGGCATCTTTATAGGCTTGTTCAAGTTCCGGGATCAGCGGCATCAGGGTTTCGGCGACATAGCGTCCACCGAAGATACCAAAATGCCCCCGGTCGTCCGGTCCTGATCTCATGCTGTTAGCGATCTTGGTCAACGCGAGAGACTCCCTGATTATGCTTCATTCATGGCAGATTGAGCAGCCCGCGCGGCAATCACAAACCTGCGAATAAGATCGGCGCTCTTAACGCCTCGTTCCGTTTCGACCCCAGATGAGACATCAACGCTGGTGACACCGCTTTGCGCAATGGCTTCGGCCACGTTGTCCGGCGTCACCCCCGGAAAGCATGAAGGGCTTTTTGAGGTCAACCCCTTCAACAATCCCCAATCGTAAGAAATGCCATTTCCGCCTGGAACATCAGAGTTTTTAGGCGGTTTGGCGTCAAACAAAATGCGGTCGGCGACAGTGCGATACTCTTGCGCTTTTTCCAGTCGGCGGCTTCCGACACACCAATGGCCTTCATGATCTTCGGCCCCTGCATGATCTTGACCACGGCACAGGCTTCCGGCGTTTCCTTGCCGTGCATCTGAAACATGTCAGGCCCGACCAGTTCGTTGATGCGCGACAGGCTGTCAAAATCCATATCCACGGTCAGCGCCACGATTTCAGCCTTGCCACGGATCATATCGGCCAGCTTGCAGGCTTGTGACAAGGATACATGGCGCGGGCTCTTCGGAAAGAAGACAAGACCAATCATGTCGGCACCTGCCTCCAGCGCCGCCTCGACGGTGGCCTCGGTTGTAAGGCCGCAAATCTTGATCTTGTTGTCGGTCATCCCTGAGATCACATCTGATAGTGCGCTGAAAAGCGCTGGGAGGCCTTGAAACCCTCAAGGATTTCAGCTGTGGCCAGAAGGCGCCTATAACAATCCATCGCTCTATGACTTGCAACATCTTTATGGCACCGCAAGCTTCATTGCCGAGAACGGATGAACATGCCAGCAGCAGCCAACACTCTTCAGCAGTTGCAAACCGAAAAGCCCACAGATCTGATCAACCACATTGAAGCATGATTCAAGCCCTTGTTTTCCCCGGAAAACTGACATGGTGGCACAGCTTCTAACGCGCAACCCTCGTGAAAGCCAACGAGGGGTTTGATAGGTTGTCGCCATGTCAGACGTTTCAGCATCCCAAGCCAAAGCAGCCGATACCCGGGTCACGCCCATGATGGCCCAGTTTATCGAGATCAAGACCGCCAACCCGGACAGCTTGCTGTTTTACCGGATGGGGGATTTTTACGAGCTGTTTTTCGAGGATGCCGAAATCGCCTCGCGCGCCCTCGGCATTACACTGACCAAGCGTGGCAAACATCTGGGCGAAGACATCCCCATGTGCGGCGTTCCAGTGCACGCGGCCGATGATTATCTGCAAAAGCTGATCGGCCTTGGCCACCGTGTCGCCGTCTGCGAACAGATGGAAGATCCCGCTGAAGCCAAGAAACGCGGCGCAAAATCAGTTGTACAACGCGATGTCATTCGGCTGGTGACCCCCGGCACGCTGACGGAAGAGCGGCTTCTCGATGCTGGCTCCAACAATTATCTCTGTGCCATGACGCGCCTTAAGGGGGCTCTCTTGCAGGCGACAGCACCTATGGTCTGGCTTGGATTGACATATCCACCGGCTCATTTCAGGTCTCCGAGACAGACGACCAGAGACTTTCCGCCGACCTGGCGCAGATCAGCCCACGCGAACTCATTCTGCCCGACACATTGTTGCAGGAAGCAGACGTGCGTCAGATCGCTGAACAGACAACAGGTGCCTTGTCACCGGTGCCCCGCGCCTTCTTTGACGGCGCCACCGCGACCGACCGGTTGTCGCATTATTTCGGCGTCAAGACCCTGGACGGCTTTGGCACCTTTTCACGCGCCGAACTGTCCGCCGCCGCCGGTATTCTCTCCTATATCGAAAAAACCCAGTTAGGCCAAAGGCCACCACTGGATCCTCCGACGCGCGAAGCCGGGGCAGGGCGTATGCTCATTGATCCCGCCACACGCGCCAATCTGGAACTGTCGCGTACTCTGTCAGGCGAACGACAAGGCAGCCTGTTGGCTACGATCGACACCACCGTGACCGGAGGCGGCTCACGATTGCTGGCAAGCCGTCTGGCCGGACCCTTGATCGATCCCGTCGCCATTCAGGCTCGCCATGATGCCGTGTCTTTCTTTCACGACAATGAAATCATGCGCGAAGGCGTTCGGCAGATTCTCAAAGGGGCGCCTGATATGGCACGGGCATTGTCGCGCATTGCCCTCAATCGGGGAGGGCCACGCGATATACTTGCCGTAACGGAAGGACTGACCCGCTCCCTTGAAATTGACGCGAAGATGGCGGCAGGCGGGCACGACCTTCCCAATGAAGTCAAAGAGGCTGCCGCGAGCCTGTCGCAAGCACCGCATGCGTTGGGTGACGAGTTGCGCCGCGCCATCAAGGAAGAACCACCGCTGATGAAGCGGGACGGCGGCTTTGTTGCGCCCGGGTATGACGAAACGCTTGATGAGTTGCGCAGTCTGCGCGATGCGTCACGCAAGGTCATTGCCCGTCTTCAGGCCGACTATGCCGAAGACCTTGGCATCCGCTCGTTGAAAATCAAACACAACAATGTTCTGGGCTGGTTTATCGAAGCGCCGACCGCGCAAGCCGACAAGTTACAGGCAGATCCCGGTCGTTTCATTCACCGGCAGACGATGGCAGGCGCAATGCGCTTCACCACAACGGAACTCGCCGACCTGGAATCCAAGATCGCCAGCGCTGGCGAACGTGCCATGGCCATCGAAATGGAGATTTTTGACCGGCTTTGCGCGCAAATCGTTGCGGCAGAGACCAGTATCAAGACTGCGGCCTTGGGCCTCAGCGTCCTGGATGTCTCGTCTGCATTGGCAAAACTGGCACAGGAAAATGGCTATGTACGTCCGCAAGTTGACGGAACCCGCGCCTTTGATATTCAAAATGGCCGCCATCCGGTCGTTGAAAATGCCTTGAAAGCCAATGGCGGCGACAGCTTCGTTGCCAACAGCGCAAACCTTGGTCCGGAACAGGATGAAGTTAATGGAACGGGCCGCATCTGGTTGATCACCGGTCCCAACATGGCGGGTAAATCAACCTTCTTGCGGCAAAATGCGCTCATCGCGATTTTGGCGCAGATGGGATCCTTCGTGCCTGCTCAGGCGGCGCATATCGGTGTGGTTGATCGCCTGTTTTCCCGCGTCGGCGCTGCTGACGATCTGGCCCGGGGTCGCTCCACATTCATGGTGGAAATGGTTGAAACCGCCGCTATCCTCAATCAGGCAGGCGATCGATCTCTGGTTATTCTCGATGAAATCGGCCGGGGAACCGCGACATTCGACGGCCTGTCAATTGCCTGGGCAACCATCGAGCATCTGCACGAAGTCAACAAGTCACGCGCCCTCTTTGCTACGCACTATCATGAACTGACCACACTGGCACAAAAGCTGGAGCGGCTGTCCAACGCCACCGTTTCCGTGAAGGAGTGGGATGGCGAGGTTGTCTTTCTACACGAGATCATTGCGGGAGCCGCTGACCGCTCCTACGGTATTCAGGTGGCCAAGCTTGCCGGTCTCCCGGCGAGTGTGGTTGCCCGCTCACAACACGTGCTAACCCAGCTTGAAGAACAGGACCGCAAAGGCGGCTCTTCTCAGTCACTGATTGATGAATTACCGCTTTTCGCCAGCATCAAGCAGGCAACCGTGCCTGCAAAAACAGCAGAAAGCCAGCCGGATTTACTCAAGGAAGCTCTTGCCAAGATCAATCCGGATGATATGACACCAAGAGAAGCCCTCGAAGCTCTCTACAGTTTGAAAATGCAGGCCCATCAGGCCAAAATATCCTGATCGCGCTTGTCTGGGCCTCTCACGAACTGCAAAACCCTGCCAATGGAGCACCTCTGATCGCTCCCGCCGTCGCCTGATCAAGGCTGCGGTCGCATGTGTGAATGGACCACAAGCCATGCTGAAACGCTTTGGCATCCCACCGCAAGGCTACCGAATTCTGGTGCTGTTGACCCTTGGCTCGACATGTACCGCCATGGTTCTGTCCGCGCTTGGCTATTACATCGTCAATGGCCTGCATGAAACGCCTTGGAAAATAAGCATTTTCATCGCCATCGAGGCACCAGCCGCAATACTGGTCAATCGCTGGTTCGGAGCGATGCTCGACCGCTCGGTGCCTGTGCGCTGGCTTATCGGCTCGGCCTGCATCTCGTTTCTGCTGTTCAGTCTGCTGCTGGCCAGTGGTGCTGGCATAATCGTGCTCACCATCTTCGGCTCACTGCTGCTTGGCGTCGCCAACTCCGCCATCTCGACCTCTTTGACCTTTGGGCGTCTTTACGCCGTCGAGGTCGGACTCAACATTGCCAAGGTACAACGCCTTGTTACGGGCAGGAGCATCGTTTTCCTGGATGGTCGGCCCTGCAATAACTTTCATCCTGTTTGGCCTGATCGGTTTCCGTTGGACTTTTTTGACCGGCACCGCCCTCGGGATCGCGTGGCTGATCATGTGGGCCTACACGGTTCCGAAGGATTTTCGGGCACCTGACGCATCAAGCACCAGCCCGGGCGTGGTCCTGCCACGATTTCACTGGCCACTTCTGGTCGCCATCACCTCGTGTATATTCATCAATCTTGGCAATGCCCTCTTCGTCTCTGCAGAATCGCTGTATTTCGTCAACGAAGTCGGATTACCGGCCTATTCTCCAGGCCTCGCTCTGACGCTGAAGTGCTTCATGGAGATCATCGGAAT
The DNA here is from genome assembly GCF_055809635.1 of Roseibium sp. 10G30-5. Classification (NCBI taxonomy): domain Bacteria; kingdom Pseudomonadati; phylum Pseudomonadota; class Alphaproteobacteria; order Hyphomicrobiales; family Stappiaceae; genus Roseibium; species Roseibium sp. 10G30-5. The sequence continues at coordinate 2,199,041 of NZ_CM147918.1, read as the reverse complement.
TTATTGGTCTGTTCGGCTTGCAGAACGCCATGGCGCGCGAAATATCCTGATCCTCTCTGCATTTCTGGCCGTGATCGTCTATGTCTTGATGGCACAGATCAGCACAGTGTGGGAGTTGGTGCCCTTTGCCTGCCTTGAAGGGATCTATTACGGATTTTTTGCTGGCGTCGGCATCACATACATCCAGAGTTTCATGCCAGACAGACCCGGCAAGGCCACAGCCATCTTCGTCAATGGAATGACATTGGGCGGCATGATCGGCAGCGTCGGCATGGGCATGATCGCCAGTGTCCTCGACTATCGTGCCGTCGTTATTGCAGCGGCAATAACCGCCATCTCCTCAGTCGTATTGATGGTTGCAACCAGTCGTCCGCGTTATATGCCCATGCGCCGGCGGTCCCGATGATGCCTCTACTGCTTCGCCATAACAGGAAGTCAAAAAGCTCCGGCTTTCGCTGTTGCCAGAGCCTGTGCAAAGGCCCGGGCAAAACTGGTTCGATCTAGCGGATTGAGAAACGCTCCAACCACAACCACGGTCTGCCGCGCTTCTACAGCGACACGAGTGACGCCGTCGTCCACGTCTTCGTCGATCTGCAAGCGGACATAAAACGGATTGAACGTATGACGCTGCTCGCGGGATCCGGGGCCGCATCGACGTATCGTCAGGTGGGTATTATCGACATAAATTTCTTCACGCATCCGCGCTGACGCATAATTCAGGCGAAAAGCCACATAGATCAGCAGCGCATCAAGCCCGAAAAACCCCACAACAGGCAAGGCCCCGAGAAGAAAGAAGCCCACTCCTGCCGAAAAGCTGACCCCCCAGACCAATGCCATCACCAGAATGAAGCCATTCGGTCCGAGCGATCTAAAAGGCGTCAACACAACGCAAAAACAGCCCTGTTCGCGGCTTAACGGCTCCTCAAACGTCCTCGCGCTGGCATCATGGTTGTCCATCATGGATGATGAGTATAGAGGAAGAATGCTTCCTGGAATATTGCCAGCTCGAGACGGATCATGCCAAGCAGCACAAACCCCGCCAGCAAAACCAAGCCCGCCGCCAAGAAACGCAAGACAATTTCTGTCGCCGAACCAAGGCAAGACCCTGAAACGATCGCGCTATTCTCGCGTTGAGGCGCTTGAGGTTTTCAAACGGTTTCATGCCGACAATCCAGAACCGGAAGGCGAACTGGACTACGTAAACGCCTACACGCTGCTGGTTGCCGTGGTGCTATCGGCCCAGGCCACCGATATTGGAGTCAACCGCGCCACCAAGCATCTTTTCCAGATTGCCGATACACCGGAAAAGATGCTGGCACTTGGCGAGGACCACGTGCGTGAGGAAATCCGCACCATCGGACTTTACAAGACCAAGGCCAAAAACGTCATTCTTCTATCGACCCTGCTTGTCAACGAACACAACGGCGAAGTACCAGAAGACAGGGAAGCCCTGGAACGGCTTCCCGGCGTCGGTCGCAAGACCGCCAATGTGGTGCTGAACATCTTCTTCGGTCATCCGACAATTGCGGTCGATACACATCTGTTCCGGCTTGGCAATCGCATCGGCCTTGCGCCAGGCAAGACACCGCTTGAGGTCGAAAAGGCGATGGAAAAAGCTGTTCCGCCGCAATATTCCCTGCACGCCCACCACTGGCTGATCCTGCATGGACGCTACATCTGCAAGGCACGCAAACCAGACTGCAAACGCTGCCTGATTTACGATCTGTGCAAGAGCCCCGAGCGTGAGCCGTTTGATGCTGTTCCAGAAATTGCCGTGAAAACGGCAAAGCTCGTGGCCGACAACAAGACAAGGCTGGACCTTTGATACAGTGCCCGCAGGCAACGCCGCGATTGCGATTTCGCACGGTCGAACGTCACGACAGTGCTTTTCTTGTCGAACTGATGAATGAGCCAGACTATCTGCGTTTCATCGGAGATCGCGGCATTGCGTCGCAAAAACACGCAATTGGCTACATCGTGCAGGTGATTGAACGCGGCTACAAGCAGAACGGCTTCGGGTCTTACATGGTCATCCGGCAGGAAGACGACGTGCCTTTAGGATACGTCGGGATCTATCGACGCCAAGGGTTTCCGCTCCCCGATCTGGGCTATGCTTTCCTTAACCGGCATACCGGTCAAGGCTACGCGCAAGAGGCTGCCCTTGCGCTGATGCGATTTGCCACAGAGACGCTTGAAATGAATGGCCTTTACGCCATCATGGATCCGGAAAATCAGAAATCGGCACGCCTGGCAGGCACCCTGGGTTTTCGCTGGTTTGCCCGACGACCTTATCCGGGAACAGGCACCATAATCGACATCCACGAATGGACAAATGAAAACGGAGCCTGAACAGCCTCCGCATCACACGCGGTCGCTATTCTGCGCTGAAAATTGGCCCCAGCGACAGGTCAGGCCTTGGGACGAACGCGGACGATCACATCAACGCGAACAACTTCCATACCTTCAGGTGCATCCGGGATCTGATCGATATGCACACTCTTGGCGGGGATATCGACAACACGGTTCTCGCTCTCGATAAACATATGGTGATGATCACCGACATTGGTGTCAAAATATGTCTTGTTGCCATCAATGGCGACTTCGCGCAGCAACCCGGCTTCCGTGAACTGGTGCAGCGTATTGTAAACTGTCGCCAGTGAAACAGGCACGCTTGCGGTGGTCGCTTCTTCGTGAAGCACCTCGGCAGAGATGTGACGCTCGCCCTTAGAGAAGAGCAATTCGGCAAGAGAAACCCGCTGGCGCGTTGGGCGCAAACCTGCACCGCGCAACATATCCGTCACGTCGTGGTCATGATCGCCATGATGGAGTGTCGTCATGTCTGCCATTCCAATTTAAGGTCCTTGATCATGCGCGGGATCCAAATTGCTGATCGCTGCACTGCAAGACGTTCACGTCTTTTAACTGAACTTATTCTATATGTGCCTTATCTGGGGCCTGACTTGCAAGTTTTTACTCTGCGACGCTTTGACACCGACCATCCTGCCAATCATAAAATAGACAGATTTCCTAGGTTTTAAGCTTTTTTGCGCTAAAGTTCCTGAAGAGACGACCTTCCTTAGGTCTTTGCCCTGTGATAGGAAAAGCGCCAAACAAGTAGACATAACCACTCCCGGCTTGGAGATTTCGTCGAGAACGAACAGGCAGGGACAAAGAACGGACATCTGATGACCGAGCGACGCTCAAGCTTCACCTACGAGGATCTTCTGGCCTGTGCGAGGGGCGAACTATTCGGACCTGAAACGCGCAGTTGCCATTGCCCCCTATGTTGATGTTCGACCGGATCACGGACATTTCCGAGACGGGTGGAGAATTCGACAAGGGCTATGTACGCGCCGAATTCGACATCAATCCGGGTCTCTGGTTCTTCCCGTGCCACTTTCAGGGCAATCCGGTGATGCCGGGCTGCCTCGGTCTTGATGCCATGTGGCAACTGACAGGCTTTTTCCTTGGCTGGCTTGGCCTGCCGGGCAAGGGCATGGCACTGTCAACTGGCGAAGTGAAGTTCAAGGGCATGGTGACGCCCGAGGTCAAGAAAGTCGAATACGGCATAGACTTCAAGCGCGTCATGAAGGGTCGTCTTGTTCTCGGGATCGCAGACGGCTGGCTAAAAGCCGATGACGAACCCATCTACAAGGCAACCGATCTGCGGGTCGGTCTGGCCAACAAGTAAACGACCCTGCTGGTCACACAATCAGTCAATCGAAACTTGCCGGCGCCTGAACAGGCGCCGGTTGTGGTATTTCACAAGTCGCCCGTGCGCCAAACCGGCAGCACAGACCGATTTTGAACGAATAGGAGACCGCGATGAGGCGGGTGGTTATCACCGGAATGGGTATTGTTTCCTCTATCGGCAACAACACTCAAGAGGTTCTCGAAAGTCTTCGTGAAGGAAAGTCCGGGATCAGTTTTGCTCCCGATTATGCTGAACACGGGTTCCGCAGCCAGATCCATGGCATGCCAAACCTTGATGTCAGCGAATACGTCGACAAGCGTCAACTCCGCTTCATGGGTGATGGCGCAGCCTATAACTACATCGCCATGCAACAGGCCATTGAACACAGCGAGCCTGGAAGAGAGCGACGTTTCCAATGAGCGCACCGGTCTGATCATGGGGTCGGGTGGTCCATCCACCAAGAACCTGTTCCAGGCGCACAAGATCGTCATCGAAAAGGGCGCGCCCAAGCGTATGGGACCTTTCATGGTGACACGCGGCATGAGCTCTACCAACTCGGCCTGCCTTGCGACCCCCTTCAAGATCAAAGGCATCAACTATTCCATCACCTCGGCCTGTTCGACCTCGGCTCACTGCATCGGCAATGCCGTCGAACAGATTCAATTCGGCAAACAGGATGTGATGTTTGCAGGTGGCGGTGAAGAACTCGACTGGACCTTGTCCTGTCTGTTCGATGCCATGGGCGCCATGTCCTCCAAGTACAACGACACACCTCAGACCGCGTCGCGAGCCTATGATGCGACCCGTGATGGCTTCGTCATTGCTGGTGGTGGTGGTGTTGTGGTTCTGGAAGAGCTGGAACATGCCAAGGCACGCGGTGCCAACATTCTGGCGGAAGTCACCGGCTATGCTGCAAATTCAGATGGCTATGACATGGTCGCTCCCTCCGGTGAAGGTGGCGAACGGTGCATGCGTCTCGCCATGCAGACACTCGGCGACCGCAAGATCGACTATATCAATACCCACGGGACATCGACCCCGGTTGGCGACATCGGCGAAATCGAAGCGATCCGTCGCATCTTTACCGAAGGCAACCAGCCGCCCGTGTCATCGACCAAATCCCTCACCGGTCACAGCCTTGGCGCGACCGGGGTTCAGGAAGCCATCTACTGTCTGCTGATGCTCCAGAACGATTTCATCACTGCATCTGCAAACATCACTGAACTGGACCCCAAGCTCAACGAGAGCGAGATCGCACTGAAGCGCGTGGACAACGCAGGCCTGGATACGGTCTTGTCCAACAGTTTCGGCTTCGGGGGCACAAACGCAACGCTGGCGCTGTCGCGTTATCACGGCTGAGGAAGAACTTAGAATGTCCGATTTTATGAAGGGAAAGCGTGGCCTGATCATGGGCGTCGCGAACGATCACTCCATCGCTTGGGGGATCGCTCAGGCTTTGCACAAACAAGGTGCCGAGCTGGCGTTTACATATCAGGGTGACGCTTTCGGCCGTCGTATCAAGCCTTTGGCCGAAAGCGTGGGCTCTTCTCTTCTCATGCCGTGCGATGTGGAAGACACGACAACCGTCGATGCCGTTTTCGATCGTCTCAAGGAAGAGTGGGGCAGCATTGACTTCGTCGTTCACGCTATCGCGTTTTCCGACAAGTCTGAATTGCGCGGCAAATACGCTGACACATCACGCGAGAATTTTTCCCGCACAATGGTCATATCCTGCTTCTCTTTCACCGAAATCGTCAAGCGGGCGGCACCGTTGATGAGCGACGGCGGGTCTATCCTGACACTGACTTATGGTGGATCCAACAAGGTGATGCCGAACTACAACGTCATGGGCGTGGCCAAAGCAGCGCTGGAATCCTCCGTGCGCTATCTGGCTGCTGACTACGGCGAACAGAACATCCGCATCAACGCCTTGTCGGCTGGACCGGTTCGCACACTGGCAGGCTCTGGCGTATCGGATGCACGTCTGATGTTTTCCTACCAGAAACGCAATTCTCCGCTGCGTCGGACCGTTACACTCGATGATCTCGGCGGCACGGGCGTTTATCTACTCTCCGATCTGTCCAGTGGCGTGACCGGCGAAGTCCATTACGTCGACAGCGGCTATAACATCATGGCCATGCCGAGCCTGACCGAATTGAAGGTCGAAGAGGAAGCCAAGTCCTGAGGGATCAGGTGATTTCGATCTGAAACGACAAAGGGGGGCCAACTGGCTCCCCTTTTTTCATATCTGCAATTGCCAAATCTCAACGAGTTCTATTCGCTGATTTTTTCGTCCGAGTAGATACCAAACAAGCGGCTCTGCAGAATATAGCCTTCGCATTGCTTGTTGTGGGCGCGGCACCACGAGCCATCGCAACTGTCGACATCCAGAAGAACATCTTTCTTCAGCTTTGCGACCACCGTCGCAGTGGAACTGGCTGACGCACGCATCGGCGTTATCGTGTCTTCCCATGGGGTGACTAAGGCCGGTTCTGCGGCTCGACAACAGCGTGTGAAACACCCAGCCTTCCTTGCCCTGCCAATCACGAATACGACGCCAATTTACATATTCCTGAATAATTTCAACAGGAAGACCTGCTTTGACATACGTCCAGGACACATCATAATCGCGCGATGGGCCAATACGAACATTGACGCGATCCGACTTCAAACTGACAAAGCGTGGCAACGGCAGCCCGCTGGGGCCAACATTACTGGTCTGGGCAAAACCCTGTTGCACCGACAAGCACAGGACCAATGCCGCGACTGCCGCCAAAACACCGCGCATCAATTTCTTGGAAAGAAAAGCCATTCAAACTCCCTGCCGACCGGCTTCAACCGCCATTTTCTTTCAATGCTCTAGCGAAGATGGACAATAAAGGCCAGACTTCGCCAATCAATCTCCAACCAAAGCAGTTCCTCCACAGCCTCTTGTGCATGACTTCAAGGTTGAGATATTGAAAGGGCTGGGGATCGCCACCGACACTCAGGACGCCGACACTCAACCCGTCTGGAAATGCTTCGAACAATCAAAAGGCAACAGGAATGGCAAAAAAAAGGCCACTGGTCGTTCTTACGAGAAAGCTGCCCGATGTTGTAGAAACACGGATGCGCGAATTGTTTGATGCGCGTCTGAACGAAGTTGACGAAGCCTTTACCCAGGCCGAACTGGTTTCGGCCGTGAAATCGGCAGATGTTCTTGTCCCTGCCGTCACAGACCGGATAGATCGCGCCGTCATCTCTCAGGCTGGACCCGATCTGAAGCTCATCGCCAACTTCGGCAATGGTGTCGATAACATTGATCTTGTCGCTGCCCGTGAGAAGGGCATCATCGTCACCAATACACCAGGCGTTCTGACCGAAGACACTGCCGACATGACGATGGCGTTGATGCTTGCCGTCCCTCGCAGGCTGACTGCTGGCATCAAGGCGCTGGAAGATGGCTCCTGGACAGGTTGGTCACCAACCTGGATGCTTGGACACCGGATCTGGGGCAAACGACTGGGCATTGTCGGCATGGGCCGCATCGGGCAGGCTGTTGCGCGACGCGCAAAGGCCTTTGGCATGTCGATCCATTATCATAGTCGTCGCCCTGTTTCCGGGGAAATGGAAGACAAGCTGGAGGCAACCTATTGGGACAGCCTCGACCAGATGCTGGCGCGCATGGATGTCGTTTCCGTGCATTGTCCCTATACGCCGGCAACCTATCATCTCTTGTCCGCCCGTCGTCTCAAGCTGATGAAACCAGATGCCTATCTCGTCAACACAGCGCGCGGTGAAATCATTGATGAAAGTGCTTTGATCGACTTGCTGGAAACCGGCAAGCTCGCAGGGGCCGCTCTCGACGTTTTTCAGCACGAACCTGCTGTCGATCCTCGGCTGTCAGGACATCCCAACGTTGTGCTGCTGCCGCATATGGGGTCAGCAACGATCGAAGGCCGCATCGAGATGGGAGAAAAGGTGCTGATCAATATCCGCGCCTTCATGGATGGTCACCGCCCACCAGATCGCGTGCTGCCTTTGACCGATTAGGTGGCTTCGGGTGTGGACCGATAAAGCATTGCCTATTCGTATTTTTTCCAAAGCGCCTTATCACCCAGCCCATCCAGAAAAGCCAGATGCGCTTCGTATTCCGCTCTTTGGAACGGGCGCTGCAATGGCTCTGGACGACTGCGGGCATTGAACGGCCCAAGCCCTGCATCCGGATCCCAATCCTTGTCGTCGCTGTCGTCGGCTTCTTCCCCCCGGGCATAAAGACTAAGTGCCGTCTGCTTGCCGCCGATAAGCTCCAGATACACTTCAGCCAGCAATTCAGCATCAAGCAATGCGCCGTGCATCGTCCGGCGTGAATTGTCGATGCCATAACGCGAGCATAGCGCATCAAGAGAGGCAGCCCCAGTCGGATGCTTGCGCCGCGCGATCTGCAAGGTATCGATAACCTGCGTGTTCGGAATTGTCGGAAGCCCGACCTTTTTCAACTCGGTGTTGATAAAGCCCATATCGAAGGGCGCGTTGTGAATGACAAGCGTGGCATCACCTACGAAATCCAGAAACTCCTGAGCGACCTCGGCAAACTTCGGCTTGTCTCTGAGAAATTCTTCCGACAGACCATGAACACGAAACGCCTCTTCAGGCATGTCCCGTTCTGGGTTGATATAGACGTGATAGGTGTTGCCCGTCGCCACATGATTGATCAGCTCTACGCCGCCAATTTCAACAAGCCGGTCACCCGTACGCGGGTTCAGTCCGGTTGTTTCCGTATCGAAGGAGATCTCACGCATACTGTTTCAGGTCCTTGAATGACATTGGCCCAATTGGCTTCAGTTTGCCTTGCAACACCGTCTTGGCCAAGACCGCAACCAGCGCTTTCCACGGTGTGGCGAAGGACAAGCTTACTTCTGGATCGGGGCAATTGCCCTGAGCAGGGCGTCAACCGACCGGGTCGCGGCCTCAATACCACGGCCGGTCTCAATGATGAAATGCGCCAGCCGGCGTTTTTGCTGATCTGGCATCTGACGCGCCAGAATGTGATCCAAACGCTCTTGTGTCATCCCATCTCTTTTCAGGACGCGCTGTTTCTGGGTTTCTGATGAGGCCGAAACCACAACGCAGACATCGACACGTGCATCGGCACCACTCTCAAACAACAAGGGAATATCCAGCAGAACAACGCGATGTCCGCTCTCCTGCGCCTGCCTCAAGAATGCCTGCTCTTCCTGCTGCACCAACGGGTGCACGATGTCTTCAAGCTGGCGCATTGCCTCCGGTTTTCCAACGACCAGTGTCGACAGAACCTTGCGATCCACCTGAGCGCTGACAACAGCCTCGGGAAAAACCTTGGCAATCTCAGAAACAGCCTTCCCCTGATACAAGGCGTGAACCACTGCATCGGCGTCATGACAAGGAATACCTTGCGCGGCAAAAAGCTTCGCCGTGGTGGACTTTCCCATGCCAATGGAGCCTGTCAGGCCAAGTTTGATCATGCGTTTTTGGCCATGTCTGCCAGCACAAAGACGCGCAAGTCTTCGTCAACCTCGGGGCGAACACCAAACCAGCGCTCAAACCCGAACACCGCCTGATGCAACAACATGCCCAAACCATCGACGGTGCGGTGACCACACTCATCTGCCTGTTTCAACAATTCGGTCTTGAGCGGCGCATAAACAGCATCTGTCACAACAGCATGATCGGGAAGGGGCGACAGGTCGATTTTCAAAGCATCCTTGCCCGTCATACCCAAGGATGTGGAATTGACCAGAAGATCGGCTGTCCCCAGAAATTCCTCCAGCTTATCCCACGGATGAGCAATAATTCCTGTCCCGAAATCATCGACAATGGCTTGCGCTTTTTCGACAGTCCGATTGACGATATGCACAGTCTTGAACCCACGCGCACGTAATGAGTGAACGATGGCCCGAGAGGCCCCTCCTGCGCCCAGAACGACAGCGTTTTCTTGTCTCTCGTCCCATCCGGGCGCGAGTTGATCCAGATTGCCCAGAAAGCCGAGACCATCGGTATTGGCACCGCAAAGCTGCCCCTTGTCATCGAGCCACAGGGTGTTTGCCGCCATCATTGCCTTCGCAGCATCATCCAGCCACACACAAGCCTGAGCGGCTGTCTGTTTGTGCGGGGCAGTGACATTCGCCCCCGAAAGACCTGACCTGGCGAAGTTGTCGAAAAAATCCTGGGCTTTGTCTGGCTCAACACCACAACGCCCATAAGACCCATCGATGCCGTATTTCTTCAGCCAGTAGCCATGCACGACCGGCGAACGAGAATGGGTCACCGGCCACCCAGTGATTGCGATTTGTTTAGGGGCTGTCATTGATCAAGTATCCCAAGCTCACGAAGGTGTTGCAAAAGCGGTAGAAGCGGCAAACCCAAAACGGTGAAATAATCACCTTCGACCTTTTCGAACAGTTGGATGCCAGCGCCCTCCAGTTGATAGCCACCAACACTTTGCAGAATATCGTCACCCGTCTGTGCAAGATAACTATCTATGAAATCAGCAGAAAACGCCCGCATTGTCAGACGCGCCGCCGACACATGGTGCCATTTAATGCTGCCCCCACGTGAAATGGCGACCGCTGAAAGCAATTCATGTGTTTTGCCTGCAAAAGACAAAAGCTGATTGCGCGCGTCTTCAAGAGTTTCCGGCTTTGTATAGCGCTTGCCCTCAAATGCCAAAATCTGATCGGTTCCAATGACATAATCATCCGGTCGCGCGGCACTGACATCATTGGCCTTAGCTTCTGCCAAAACCCGGGCAAGCTTGTCGGGCGCAATTCCCTGTTGCAATAAAGGTGCTTCGACCAATCGTTCATCAAGGGTCGAGGGGCAAACCAAGATTTCAACACCCGCGTTCTCGAGAAGTGTTCGGCGAATACGGCTGCCACTGGCTAGAACCAAGGACATGAGGTCTCCTTTTTGCGGACAATCTCGAACTTTAGGAACAATCCGGTCCAAGGCGGGTTAACTGCAGTGTTGTTCTGAATGTCGATCTTGCCGCATTCGATAACGGGCGAGACAGCGGCGTTCAACAGGCATTTGAACCAAGGGCCAGCAAATAAGAAGCGAAGCCCTGTCACTCTCGACAATGCTGAATATTTCAGCCCCGTGAGGTTTGGTCAAAAATCATCGAAATTGTCTCGTAAATTTTGACAATGATCAATAAATTCAGTTGTTTAATGTGTTTATGCCCTCTGTCATCCCCAGCCATGTTGATGTTTTCTTAACACTTGGGGGTGGGCCACCGGATGCGTGGAAATTATACCCGCTGACATGATTTTATGAACAGCGCCGAGTTGTTAAACGACTCCCCCGAAACGAGTCCGCAACCATGTGGATTAACATGTTAGGCAAGATCATGGACAGGTTTTCCACGCTCGCCAAATTAGTTAATAAAGTGTAAACATTCCTTTAATGTCTTGTTTCATAAAAGATTTCTGACTTATTGACTCCTGTGGAGGATAACTTGTCCAGAACCTGCGTCAATTTCTCCCACCACGACTGTGCATGTGAGTGATTGTGGATCTAGAAGGATCCCGGTAATCCACTCACTAATATAAAAAACAGATTCAAAATTAAGAATCTTATTTATTGGGAATGTGTGAAAGGGGCTCTGCCTGATGAGATCCGAAGAGCGTGCCGTGATGCGAGTTCTCGCAGGAGAAAAACTCTGGCCTCCCCCATCTGGATGATGCGTCAGGCCGGTCGCTACCTCCCCGAGTATCGAGAGATCCGCAAAACGGCTCCAGACTTCCTATCGTTTTGTTATGACCCGGATCTGACAACAGAAGTCACTCTCCAGCCAATCCGTCGATTTGGCTTTGATGCAAGCATTCTGTTTTCGGACATCTTCGTCGTGCCAGATGCTATCGGCTATCCGGTCAAGTTCGTTGAAGGCAAGGGACCGGTTCTGGAACCTCTGTCAGCGGATCTTGTCGATCGACTGGAACAAGACCGAGCCGAGGATCATCTTAAACCGGTCATGGAGACGGTTTCACGACTTCGAGCTAAACTCCCTGATGAAACCACCTTGCTGGGCTTCTGCGGAGCTCCCTGGACTGTTGCGTGCTATTCCGTTGCTGGTCACACCACGCAAGATCAGATTGCAGCGCGTCTGGGCGCCTATCGCGAGCCTGATCTGATGCAAAGGTTTGTTGATCAACTCGTTACTGCATCGATCCGCTATCTCATCCGTCAGCTTGATGCGGGTGCCGATGCCATCCAGATTTTCGACACTTGGGCCGGCGTTCTTGATGAAGCAGGTTTTGACCGTTGGTGTATTGCGCCAACGCGCAAGATTATCGAAGGGGTCCGGGCGGTTTACCCGGATGCCAAGATCATCGGATTTCCGAAAGCCTCTTCGGCGCGGGCGCAGCGGTTCATCGCGCAGACTGGGGTGAATGCAATTGGATTTGATTGGAGTGCGCCGGATGAGATTGTCCGGACAGTTCAAGAAAACCACACGGTGCAAGGCAATCTTGATCCGATGCGGCTTGTTGCTGGCGGCAGGGCCTTGGATGAAGGGATTGATCATATTCTGCAAACCTTCGATCAAGGCCCACTGATTTTCAATCTCGGTCATGGTGTGACACCGGATGCCAATCCGGACCATGTTGCGCAAATGATCGAGCGTGTAAAACGAGGCTGATCCATGGATATCTATTCCTGGGTGAAAGCCCTGCATGTCATTTCGGTCATCGCCTGGATGGCCGGAATGCTGTATCTGCCGCGTTTGTTTGTGTACCATGCCAATGTCGAGACAGGCTCTGAGATGTCGGAGACCTTCAAAATCATGGAACGACGATTGCTCAAGGCGATCATCAATCCGGCGATGGTGTCGACCTGGATCTTCGGAGTGTGGACCGCTTATGAGATCAACGCATTTGGCGATGCCTTGGCTGCAGGCAAAACTGGCCCTTGTGATTATTCTCTCCGGCGTGCATGGTTATCTGGCCGGATGCGTAAAACGGTTTGCCAGAGATGAAAATCAAAAGAGTGCAAAGTTTTATCGTGTTCTGAATGAAGTTCCGACGCTGTTGATGATCTTCATCGTGATACTTGTGATTGTTAAACCTTTTTAATATTCGCCCCTATTGAGCGGCTTTTCTGCTCATTAGGAAAAATGCCCACTTGCATTATCTATCCGGTTTTCATAAGTTCCCTTGTGACAACCGAGCCGAGCATTGATTATTCTCTCGTCCAGATCGGCCGCCAAGTCTTACTCTAGACATTCTGGCACTATCTCAGCTTAACTTTTGGTGATTTGTTCTGTCTTAGGTTTACCCATCAGCAGACCTATCCAAGTGTATTCTGAAGCATCACCAAACCCAAATTGATCCGGGAAATGAAACTCAAAGACCTTAAAGAAAAAACACCGACTGAGCTGCTTCAGTTTGCTGAAGAGCTCGAGGTCGAAAACGCGAGCACCATGCGCAAACAGGAACTCATGTTTGCGATCCTCAAGAGCCTTGCGGCTCGGGATGAGGAGATCATTGGTGAGGGCGTCGTTGAAGTGTTGCAGGATGGCTTCGGCTTCTTGCGGTCTCCTGATGCGAACTATCTGCCTGGACCTGACGACATTTACGTGTCGCCCTCGCAAATTCGCCGCTTCCAGCTTCGCACAGGCGATACTGTTGAAGGCGAAATTCGCAGTCCCAAGGATGGCGAGCGCTATTTTGCCTTGCTCAAGGTGAACCTCATCAACTTTGAGGATCCCGACAAGGCCCGTCACAAGGTTCACTTCGATAATTTGACACCGCTTTATCCGAACGAGCGGTTCAAGATGGAAATTCAGGACCCGACCCGCAAGGATTTGTCCTCACGTCTGATCGATCTGGTTACGCCACTTGGCAAGGGACAGCGTGCGCTGATCACTGCGCCGCCGCGGACCGGTAAGACAGTCTTTCTGCAAAACATCGCCCAGTCCATCACGACCAACCATCCAGAGTGCTACCTGATCGTTCTTTTGATCGACGAGCGTCCGGAAGAAGTGACCGACATGCAGCGCACGGTGAACGGCGAAGTGGTGTCCTCCACGTTCGACGAGCCGGCTTCGCGCCACGTTCAGGTTGCCGAGATGGTCATCGAAAAGGCAAAACGCCTGACCGAGCATGGACGCGATGTTGTCATTCTGCTGGATTCAATCACTCGTCTGGGTCGTGCTTACAACACCGTGGTGCCGTCTTCGGGCAAGGTGCTGACCGGTGGTGTGGATGCCAATGCGCTGCAACGTCCGAAGCGCTTCTTTGGTGCAGCTCGTAATATCGAAGAAGGCGGGTCTTTGACCATCATCGCAACTGCCTTGATTGATACCGGCAGCCGCATGGACGAAGTCATCTTCGAAGAGTTCAAGGGAACGGGGAACTCCGAAATTATCCTGGACCGCAAGATCTCTGACAAGCGCATCTACCCGGCCATCGACATTCAGCGGTCGGGCACGCGTAAGGAAGAATTGCTGGCAACGCCAGAGCGTCTCAAGAAGACATTCGTTCTGCGCCGTATCCTCAACCCAATGGGGACGATCGACGCTGTGGAATTTATTCTCGACAAGTTGAAACAGACAAAGTCGAACGAAGAATTCTTTGACAGTATGAACACCTGATCAGGTTTCAGGTTTCATGTTTGTCGGATATCGTGAGGGGCGTTTTGGTGGAAACCAAAGCGCCCTTAACTTTTCATAAACCCTGTTTCACGTGAATCAGGCCTCGATTCGGATCCGAAGCAAAATGTCGACCACTGCTCCCTATCTCGAAACTTCGCGGTTGATCTTGCGCCCCTGGGAAGAGGATGACATTGCCGCCTTTGCCGCGATGAACGCAGATCCGGAAGTTATGCGTTATTACCCGGCCTGCTTGAGCTTCGAGGAAAGTGCAGCAATGGTCCAGACTTGTCGGGAACGGGCAGTGCGGGACGGGTTTTGCTTTCAGCCGGTGATTGAACGGGAGACGGGCCTGTTTGCTGGATGCATTGGTCTGAACATGCCGTCGTACAATGCCGAATTGCCTTTCGGCCCATGTGTTGAAACAGGCTGGCGCTTATGTCGTGCATTCTGGGGTAAGGGTTACGCTAGCGAAGCGGCACGGGAATGGATTCGGTTCGGTTATGAAGAGAGGCATCTCGATGAGATTGTTGCCTTCACAGCCTATCCCAATGTGCCGTCGAAAAAGGTCATGCAACGTCTCGGTATGAGCCGTGACGAGGAGGGGGACTTTTTGTTTCCCAAAATCCCAGACAGACACCCTCTGCAAAAGCATAAGCTGTATCGTTTGACGCGCACCCAATGGGCAGCATCCCGCGCGGCCTTGGATACGGCAGGCTGAGCAGACCTGATTTTACGCGATGTTGGGTTCTGATCGACAACTGCGCGCAAGGAGTCCGTCGAGTTCCTTAACGTCTGTCACTGGTGCCTGACATGTGGTTTTCTTGCAGAGATAGACGGTCGGTTGTCCATTGAGCGCTTTCTTTCCGAACGCCGGGTGCGTTTTGGGAAGTATTTCGTCGCCATCTCGAACCGGCCGGATACAGACGGTTGGATCGGAAAATCGGCATAAAGCCTCGAGAAGTGGATTCGGATCCGTTCCATCCGGAATGACAAGGACCGCAAGTTGGCCATTCACATGTGTGTCAAACGCTGAAATCAGCGATGCAGTCGCAAAAACGTTTTTCTTCATATCATAGCTGCAAGCCGCGAACAGTCGATCGAGGCGCTGCCGATATGTTTCATCTCCGGTAAGCAGCGCAAGCTTGGCGAGCCCGACTGCGGCAAGACCATTGCCACTCGGCATAGCCTCATCTGTCGTGGAGAACGGGCGAACGATCAATTCTTCTTCGGAAGAACTGGAGGTTTGATAATAAGCGCCATCTTCTCGAACGAAGTCAGCTTCCATTACCTCGGCGTATTCGCGGGCATGAGAGAGATATGTGTCGGAGTGTTCTGGAATAACCTCAGACAACACCAATGACGCGCAAAGCATGCTGGCTGCGTCCGACAGGAAACCGACCGGCTGCAGCTTTCCATCTCGCTAGGAGTGGCAAGGATGTCCGTCCTTGATCATGGTCTCACGTAAGAAGCGATAGGCGGTCTCCGCCATATCGACACAAGATTCACGTGAAACAATCCGTCCAGCGCGCGCCAGAGACGCGATCATCATGCCGTTCCAGTCCGTCAGGATTTTGTCATCAAGGGCAGGACGCTTGCGCTTCTTACGCGCATCCAGAAGTTTCTGACGGAGAGTTTCAAGGCGCTGCTCGTCTTTTTCGTCCAACTCGGGAAAATGCAGACGGTTCAAAATGGTGACCCCATCCCAGTTTCCCGAGGCGTGGACATCATAGACCTGCGAGAAGAACAACACATCTTCCTTTCCCAGAACTTTCTTGACCTCTTCTGATGTCCAGACGTAATAGCGGCCTTCCTCGCCTTCGCTGTCGGCGTCTATGCTGGAGGCAAAGGCGCCATGAGGTTGCAACATCTCGTCGCGAAGCCAGTCCATGGTCTCGTCGATTCGCCTGCGAAACAGGGCATCGCCTGTCTGCACCCACAGTCGAGCTATTTGCAGAAGGTACTGAGCATTGTCGTAAAGCATTTTCTCAAAGTGTGGTACGAGCCACATATGGTCGACGCAGTAGCGAGCGATGCCGCCCTTCAGGTGGTCATAAATGCCGCCGTTGCTGATGCGAGAAAGCGCTAACTCAACCGCGTCTGCGTAGGCGGTATTGCCAGTGCGGTGGCTCGCTCGCCACAAAAGGTCCTGGACGGAGGCCATGGGGAACTTGGGTGCCCCTTGAATGCCGCCATGTTCTTTGTCGCACAGATCGAGCAACAGCCGGGCGCTTTCAGCAACCAGATCATCGGTGAGGTCGCTTTGAGCACTGGTGTGCCGACGAAGCACTTCCATAAGGCCCTTTGTGTTGCTTTCGATTCGGCTTCGATCCGTTTTATAGGTCTCTGAAATCGTATGCAGCACGTCAGTGAATGACGGCTGACCCCAGCGCGCAGCAGGCGGAAAATAGGTGCCACCCCAAAAGGGTTGCCCCTCTGGGGTGATAAACATTGTCAGAGGCCATCCGCCTTGTTGTCCAAGCGCATGCAGGGCCCGCATATAAATCAGGTCAATGTCGGGTCGTTCTTCCCGATCCACCTTTACATTGATGAACAGCTCGTTCATCACATCAGCCGTCTCAGGGTTTTCGAAGCTCTCATGGGCCATCACATGGCACCAGTGACAAGCAGCGTAACCAATTGACAAAAGGATCGGCTTGTCCTGCTTTTTGGCAGCTTCCAGAGCGTCTGCCCCCCACATATACCAGTGCACCGGGTTGTCTTTGTGTTGTAGAAGATAGGGGCTGGTCGAGGAGGCGAGCTGGTTTTCAGCCATATGACGTCAATTCCTGTTGAAGTGGCGGGCAAAAAGACAACCGCGAAACGCTATCTCATAAGAAAGACGCTTCGGTCAGGCACAAGGTTCCTGATCGAAACGAAAAGAAGTCGGACCATTTCATGTCAGCTACCATCTTTGCCTTGTCGAGTGGGGCTTTGCCCTCTGGTGTTGCGATCATACGCCTTTCAGGGCGGCAGGTGGAACAGGTTCTGCGCGATTTTTGCGGTACGGTGCCAGCACCTCGGACAACGGCTTTGCGGCAACTGGTCGATCCGGTTACGGGAGACAAACTGGATGAAGCACTGGTGCTCTTTTTCAAGGGACCAAATAGCTTCACGGGTGAAGATGTCGCGGAATTTCATTGTCATGGTGGCCGTGCGGTGGTCGCTGCAATACTTTCCGCACTCTCTGCACAGGAAGGCTTGCGTCCGGCCGAGGCAGGAGAGTTCACTCGCCGAGCCTTTGAAGCAGGTCGTATGGATCTGACTGAGGTGGAAGGTCTGGCGGATCTGATTGCGGCGGAAACGGAAGGCCAGCGCAAACAGGCCTTTCGTCAGATGCGGGGTGACCTCGGTACTCTCTACGAAGACTGGCGGCATCAGTTGATCAAGATGCGGGCGATGATTGAAGCTGATTTTGATTTCGCGGATGAAGATGATGTTCCTGGCAGCGTCGCCGAGGGTGTCTGGTCAGATGCGGGGAGGCTTGCTGATCAGATCGGAAGTCATCTGTTACGCTCGACGAATGGCGAGCGACTGCGCAATGGATTGCAGGTGGTGCTTATGGGGGCGCCTAATGCTGGCAAGTCCAGTTTGTTGAATGCCATTGCCGGGCGGGACATTGCCATTGTCACAGAGGAAGCGGGGACGACGCGCGACGCGTTGGAGGTTCATTTGGATCTTGGCGGCTATCCAGTGACACTGGTTGATACAGCCGGCCTGCGGGAAACTGAAGGTCGGGTCGAGAAAGAGGGGATCCGCCGAGCCGTCGAGCGGGCGCAGGGCGCGGACCTGATTGTCTGGGCGTGTGAACCTGGTGGCGTGCTGCCGGATGATCCCGCCTCTCTCTTGCGCGACGTCGCGACCTCCGCGCCGCTGTGGCTTGTCGAGACCAAACAGGATTTGGCGCAGAGCCATTCACCTCACTCGGTATTGGCCATGCATCGTTTGGGAACATCGGTTGAGCGACCAGATGGGGTTGGCGACCTCATTGCGTCTTTGGCCAATTTCGCAAGCGAAAGTATTTCCGTTGGCGAAGCACCATTGGCGACCCGCGCGAGACATCGTTACGCTCTCGAAGAGTGCCTGAAAGCGTTGAACGCCGCACGTACGGGGGATCATTTGCCTTCCGAACTGAGGGCTGAAGACTTGCGCATCGCTGCCAATGCGTTGGGGCGCATCACGGGGCGCATTGATGTGGAAGATCTTCTGGATGTGATTTTTCGAGACTTTTGCATAGGAAAATAAGCACCGTTTCAGATTCCGATTCCATCTCGATTCCAAAGCGAAACTGTTTCACGTGAAGCGGTGGGATTTTCTGAAAGACTGAGGGCTGCGAGATCGAAAGCTTTACGATCTGTTGGCTCTTGGGAGAGGGGCCGGCTGAAGGTTTTCTTTGACCGATCCGGAGCTTCAACCTATAAGATCATCACAGTTTTAAAGGCGGTCACCGAGTAAGTGCTCACGACCAGCCGACGCTTGGGTCTTCTGATAGACCGGCGTGGATCCCTGTTTTGGGATAGACAGACGCCCTGAACAGCTGGGCGTAATCTTTACACGATGAGAATGAAGATGAGCGACTTGGTCTCGGACTATGATGTGATTGTCATTGGCGGCGGTCATGCCGGCTGTGAAGCGGCAGCGGCGTCTGCGCGTGTTGGCGCAAGGACTGCGCTGGTGACACATCGCTTCGATACGATTGGCGTGATGTCCTGCAACCCTGCCATTGGAGGGTTGGGCAAGGGCCATCTGGTGCGTGAGATCGATGCGTTGGATGGGTTGATGGGCCGGGTGGCCGATAAGGCTGGCATTCAATTTCGAATGCTCAACCGGCGTAAGGGGCCGGCTGTTCGAGGACTCAGAGCTCAGGCGGACCGCAAGCTGTACCGGGAAGCAATGCAAGCCGAAATCTCATCGATTGAGGGGCTTGATGTTGTCGAAGGGGAGGCGGATCGGTTCCTTCTTTCGGAAGGCCGCATCACAGGTGTGCGCCTTGCGGATGGCCGGGAGATTGCTGCTGCCGCTGTCGTGTTGACCTCGGGGACCTTTCTGCGCGGTCTGATTCATATTGGTGATCGCCGTATCCCGGCTGGCCGTCAGGGTGAAGGCCCGGCTGTGGGATTGTCGGTGTCTCTTGAGGAGATCGGCTTCGAGCTGGGGCGGTTGAAGACCGGTACTCCGGCGCGTCTTGATGGCAAGACGATTGATTGGTCGAAGACCGAAGAACAACCTGGTGATGATGAGCTTGTTCCATTTTCGACACTGACCAGCAAGATTGACGTGCCTCAGGTGCCGTGCCACATCACCCGAACGACGGTGGAAACGCACCAGATCATTCGTGATAATCTGCATCTCTCGGCCATGTATTCGGGCAACATCAAAGGCGTTGGTCCGCGCTATTGCCCGTCGGTCGAGGATAAGGTCGTCCGGTTCTCCGATAAGGATAGCCATCAGATCTTCCTGGAGCCCGAAGGCCTGGACGACGATACAATCTACCCAAATGGCATTTCAACATCTCTCCCGGAAGATGTGCAGATGGCGTTCCTCAGGACCATCCCCGGTCTTGAAAACGTTCGCGTCATTCAACCAGGTTATGCGATTGAATACGATCATGTTGATCCTCGCGAGCTGAAGTTGACCCGCAAACCAAGCGATGTTCCGGGCTGTATCTTGCCGGTCAGATCAATGGTACGACTGGCTACGAGGAAGCCGGTGCACAAGGGCTTTTGGCGGGCCTGAATGCAGCCTTGCAGTCGAAGGGCGCTGACAGCTTCGTTGTGGACCGCAGTCAGGGCTATATCGGCGTGATGGTAGATGATCTTGTCACACGCGGTATCTCTGAGCCCTATCGCATGTTTACGTCCCGAGCTGAATACCGCTTGTCGCTGCGGGCTGATAACGCCGATCAACGGCTCACTCCTTTGGGTGTAGCGATTGGGTGTGTCTCTGAAACCCGTCGAGTCGCTTTCGAAACGAAGCTTTTGGAAATCGCTCGGGTTGGCGATCTTTTGAAGTCACTGACAATCACACCAGCTGAGGCCTTGAAAAACGGCCTGCCGGTGAACCAGGATGGCATTCGGCGATCCGCATTCGATCTTCTCGCCTATCCCAATATGACCTATGCGATGTTGCAGGGCGTCTGGCCGGAACTCGCTGCAATTGATCCTGCGATTGCGGAGCAGGTGTCGACGGATGCTCTCTATGCTGTCTACTTGCAGCGGCAGAGCGCAGATATTGAAGCTTTGAAGCGGGATGAGGCGCTGATCTTTCCAGATCAATTTCGATTCGATACCGTGACGGGCTTGTCCAATGAAGTGAAACAAAAGCTGGAAATCGCTCGGCCTCAAACTCTTGGGCAAGCGTCGCGCATGGACGGAATGACTCCCGCCGCACTGACGCTGCTTTTGTCGCATGTCAAACGTCAATCACGCCGCGGAGCTGCTTGATGTCTAAGCCCGATTCAAAACTCACAACCAGTGCACAAGCTGTTTATAAGTATGGGGATGTTTCACGTGAAACAATCGAACGTCTCCAGATTTATGTCGATCTTGTTTTGAAGTGGCAGCCAGTCCAGAACCTTGATTGCGCCGTCTACCCTGGCGGATATATGGGTGCGCCATGTTGCGGATAGCCTTCAGACCAAATGGTCGCTTCCAAAGGCAAATACCTGGGTTGATATCGGCAGTGGGGCCGGGTTTCCCGGGGTTGTGACTGCAATCTTGCAGGCCGACGATCCTGACGCACATGTTCACATGATCGAAAGCAATCAACGCAAAGCAAGTTTTCTGCGCGCTGCACTGCGAGAGACAGGCGCTAAGGGAACGGTACATGCAGCGCGTATAGAAGCCGTGGCCGAGACTTGGGACCATGGGCCTATAGATGCAGTCTCAGGCCGGGCATTGGCTTCTCTGGATAAACTTCTAACCCTTGCGGAACCCTTCACTCGTGCAGGTGCAACCTGTGTTTTCCACAAAGGACAAGATTTTCAACGAGAGGTTAACGAAGCGTCTCACACTTGGACGTTTGATCTGGTAGAAAAGAAGAGTCTCATTGATCCCTCAAGCCGAATGCTCCTCCTGTCGGGTATTGCATATCGGCCGATTTAGGAAGGGGCATGTGCCTCATGACAATGCTTCCGGAAAGTCCTCGCGTTTTGGCTCTGGCCAACCAAAAGGGCGGTGTCGGCAAGACTACGACTGCCATTAATCTCGGCACGGCTCTGGCCGCCATCGGCGAGCGAGTTCTGGTGATTGATCTCGATCCTCAGGGCAATGCTTCGACGGGTCTTGGCATTGGGCGTCAGGACCGCGGTCTTTCGACGTATGACGTGTTGAGCAATGATTGTTCGCTTGATGAATCTATCAAGGAAACGGCGGTATCCCGGCTTTGGGTAGCGCCTTCGACGATGGATTTGCTCGGACTTGAGTTGGAAATTGCTTCGTCCTCGGATCGGGCCTTCCGGTTGAGGGCTGCCATCGCGGATTTGACGCAAAGCGCCCTGTTCCGTGAAATCGGTTTTAGCTATGTGCTTGTTGATTGTCCGCCGTCGCTGAACCTGTTGACCATCAATGCTCTGTCTGCCTCCCATTCCATTCTTGTACCTCTGCAATGCGAGTTTTTCGCGCTTGAAGGGTTGAGTCAGTTGTTGAGCACGGTAGAGCAGGTGCGGACTGCTTTGAACCCGGAGTTGACCATTCATGGCATCGTTCTGACGATGTACGACAGCCGAAACAATCTTTCGAGCCATAGGTTGTTGCCGATGTTCGTGAGACGATGGGCGATGCGGTCTATGAGACGGTTATCCCGCGTAATGTTCGCATCTCTGAGGCGCCGTCTTATGGCAAGCCAGCGCTGTTGTATGATCTTAAATGCACTGGCAGTCAGGCTTATCTGCGTTTGGCCTCCGAGATCATCCAGCGGGAGCGCGAGTTGCGAACCGTGGCCGCTTGATCCAACTGGATTCGGCTCCGGTACGGTTTCCTGAGGAAAGTCCTGCCGGAATGGAAGCGTTGCAGCAGTTTTGCGGATAGAGTAGGGGGCGTGTTGTGGTGCATCCGCTCTTGAAGCAGGTGCCACATGAGATCTCTGAAATCTCAGAAATTCTATAAGTAATTAATATATAAGAAGAAATAGGTACGCTATGGCGGACGATGGGAACAAGAACAAGCGGCTTGGACGCGGACTTGCGGCTCTGATCGGGGATGCAACTGTTCAGGATACGAACAGCCAGGTCCGGACGCAGCGTGACAGCCGCAAAGTTCCGATTGAGCATATCGTTCCCAATCCGCGCAATCCGCGCAAGACATTCACCGAAAAAGATCTTGCCGATCTGACGGAGTCCTTGCGGACCAAGGGAATTGTGCAGCCGATCCTGGTGAGGCCATTGACCGGGCAGGCCAATCGATTTGAAATCATTGCTGGTGAGCGACGTTGGCGGGCGGCTCAACAGGCTGGCCTTCACGAAGCGCCGGTGATCATCCGCGAGGTGACAGATCAGGAAGCACTTGAGCTTGCGATCATTGAGAACGTTCAACGCTCCGATTTGAATCCGATTGAAGAGGCGCTCGGCTACGACCAACTGACGGCGGAATTCAGCTATTCTCAGGGGGAACTGGCAAAGGCGATTGGCAAGAGTCGCAGTCATGTTGCCAATACAATGCGCTTGTTGAAATTGCCCAATGCGGTGAAAGACTATCTGTCTGAGGGCTTGCTGACGGCGGGGCACGCAAGGGCACTGATCACAGTTGATAATCCGGGTGCTCTTGCCGAGATTATTGTCGAAAAAGGGCTTACGGTTCGCGAAGCAGAGAAGCTGGCACAAAATCCGGAGCTTCTTGAGAAGTTTGCCAAGGGGGCCAATAAGGCTGATGCAGGTACACGGCCGCGCAAGGATGCAGATACACTGTCACTGGAAAAACGTTTGACCGACAAGCTTGGTTTGAA
Source organism: Roseibium sp. 10G30-5 (assembly GCF_055809635.1). Lineage (NCBI taxonomy): Bacteria > Pseudomonadati > Pseudomonadota > Alphaproteobacteria > Hyphomicrobiales > Stappiaceae > Roseibium > Roseibium sp. 10G30-5. The sequence continues at coordinate 2,175,801 of NZ_CM147918.1, read as the reverse complement.
GGTCAGCGTCGGGCATAAGGCCGGCAAGGAAAGCGGTGATCTGAAGATCAAATACTCATCGCTTGAGCAGCTCGACGAAATTTGCCGCCTGCTCGGTCTTGAGACCAGTTAGACTTTTCTGATCTGGTTTTGTTTAGAAAATAGCTTAAGCCGATCTGTTCAAGGGTCGGCTTTTTTGCGTTGTGCATCCTGTTGAAATGATGCGCATGAACCTGTGACAGTTCATTGGAAAGGCTGTTGGAAAACTGTTGACTAAGATGTCGCTCACGCCGGATCTGCTTCGCAAGAGCAATCGCGAGCCTATTTATTGGGCTGGCAGTTTTCTCGTGAGTTACGGAACTAAATGTTGAAATCGTGTGTAAAGCTTGTGCAAAGGCTTCGGTATGTCAGGGCTAGATCAGCCCATAGGCGCTTGTCTTAGCGCCGGCGTTGGATCTTGCGTGTGGCTGCCACCCTTGCGAGCGTCAGAAGCTCCTCAGACAGCACAGGAACGCCGAGAACGGCATTCAGGCGCGAGACCTTCATGGCCTCATGAAGGCGTTCTGTGGCCCGCGACAGGTCATCCAGCGACCATATCTGAAGTTGACGGGTGATCCCCGGTCGCCGCTTGAAAAAGACCGGTGGTCTCTGTCCATCGACAATATCCTTGGCATTGATGCCCCGCTCAAGATCGGCGCGCATACGATGCAGCCATTGAAAGTGCTTCAAGGCTTGGCCTGCAATAACAGAGGCGTTGGAGCCGGTGGCTGAAAGCCGTTCAAGACCGCGATCGAGGTCAATCAGATCGCCAAGCGCGGTGCTGTCGATCAGTTCCGACATTTCGAATGCAGATGTATCGCCGATGATGTCTTCAACATCCGAGGCTTCGATGCGGCCTTTGCCGAGAGCGTAGAGACAGAGTTTCTTGACTTCGCCACGGCTGGCCATCCGGTCCGCTCCAAGCAGCGAGTGCAGGGAAGCGCGGGCTTCGCGGGTGATCGTCAACTCAAGCGCGCGGGTTTCATAGTCGATGAGCTGGTCAATATCTCGTTCAGTGTCAGCATAACACGGAATGGCGATCGCCTGCCGGTCCTGCTCGAACAGTTTACGCAGGCCAGTGCCTTTCTTCAGGTCACCGGCTTCAATAACGATCAGGGAGGGGCAATCTGGCAGCTTGAGAATAGGGGTAAGAGCGTTCGACAAGTTTTTGCCGCCGGCATCCTTGACCCAGATGATCCTCCGGCCCCCAAAAAGTGGGATGGTCAGGGCCTCATCGATCAATCGATTCGGGTCCGAAGCGACATCCGAAGCATCAAGTTTGATGAGGTTGAAGGGATCGTTATCACCTTCACTGACCTTGGCAACGAGAACGCCAGCGCGTTCGGTCACGAGACCACTGTCTGGACCATAGATCAGAACAAGCGCAGCAGAGGCAGGTGGCGCCGAGAGAAATCGCTCAATGTCACCTGCCTTCAGTGCTGTCATGGGTCAGTCAGTCCTGGTTGCGCATGGCAAAGCGGCCGGCGATGCGGGCCTGAATGTCATTTGCAACAACTTTTGCCACGCGTTCGTCGGCATCTCGCTGAGCGCGGATGTTGGCATAGCGCTGGTTTGAGAAGTCATAGGACGAGGTTGCGAAGGAATGGCCTGTCATCACCGTCTTGTTGGTGATGATGTTGGTGAGGACAAACGTCGTGTTCATTGTGCGGGTGTAGGCAGCGGGAACATCAGCAAGCTGTTCAACGCCGACTTCAGCCTCGTTGATACTTGTGATGATCTTCAAGCGATACCGCTTGTCTGCCGAGGGGGCACCGCGCTCAAAGCGGAACGTGAGTTCGTTGAACAGCGCACGATTTGCAACGCCGGTGGATCCCGTATCTGTGATCGGCTCGATCTGGATAGCCGCCAACTGCGCCTGTACGGATTGCGACGCGGGTGTGTAGCTGTTCATCGTGGCATACAACGGGCGGGTCTGGCAGCCAGCGAGCGTAGCACCTCCCAGCAGGATGGCAGCGACGGCTATCCAGGCGGATCGGCCTTGTCTTGAAAACCTAAGCGACGACATTCACGATCCTTTGCGGCACAACGATGATCTTGCGAGGCGGCTTGCCATCCAGCACACGCTGAACGAATTCAAGTTCCAGAGTAGCCGCTTCAACCTCCTCTTTGGAAGCTTCACGTGAAACAGTTATTTCACCGCGACGCTTTCCATTGATCTGAATCGGCAGGGTAATGCTGTCTTCTACCAGGAGACTATCATCGACATCCGGCCATGGCGACTGTGAGATCAGACCGTCCATGGAAAGTGCCGCCCAGCATTCTTCGGACAGATGCGGCATCATCGGGCTCATCACAAAGCAGAGGTATTCTGCTGCTTCGCGCACCGCGAAGTGCATCCCATCCTGATCCATCTGGCCGTTGATGGTCTTGCTGATCTGGTTGACGAATTCATAGATGCGAGCGACAGCACGGTTGAACCCAAGGCCATCCAGATCTGTTGAAATGGCGGCGCACGTCTTGTGGGTTGCGCGGCGCAAGTCTTCGGCAGGTGTGGAAAGGGATGGCACAATGTTGCCACGCGGCTCGGTCTGTTCGGCAATGTCGTTTATGAGGCGCCAGACGCGCTGCACGAAACGCCATGCGCCCTGAACGCCTTCTTCGGTCCAGATCACATCGCGCTCGGGCGGGGAATCCGACAGCATGAACCAACGCGCGGTGTCGGCACCATATGTATCGATGATGTCAGTTGGATCAACGACATTCTTCTTTGACTTCGACATCTTCTCGATGGACCCGATGGTCACAGGTGCGCCGGTTTCAGCATGGATTGCCATGCGTTTTCCATCGGTCTCGCTGAAGGACACATCGGTTGGACTCAGCCAGATACCATCTTCGGATTTGTAGGTCTCATGCGTGACCATGCCTTGGGTGAAGAGCCCCTTGAAAGGCTCGTCGACGGCAACAGCACCGATCTTTTTCATGGCACGGGTGAAGAAGCGCGAATAGAGCAGGTGCAAGATCGCGTGCTCAATGCCACCGATATATTGGTCAACCGGCAGCCAGGCATCGGCCACGGCAGGTTCGGTTGGTGTCTCTGCGCGTGGAGACGTAAAGCGGGTATAATACCAGGAGCTGTCGACGAAAGTGTCCATCGTGTCGCTCTCGCGGCGTGCATCCTTGCCGCATTTCGGGCAGGTGCAGTTGCGCCACGTCGGATGCCGATCAAGGGGATTGCCCGGCTTGTCGAAATTGATGTCGGCAGGCAGCTCCACCGGCAGGTTTTCATCCTTTTCTGGCACCACACCACAGTCGTCGCAGTGGATGACAGGGATCGGGCAACCCCAGTAGCGCTGACGGGAGATGCCCCAATCGCGCAGGCGGAAGTTGACCTGACGTGCCGCTTGCGGTGCCCCGTCAATATTCGTGGTCTCGAGTTTGTTGGCGACGGCCGATTTCGCCTCTGCAATGCTCAGGCCATCGAGAAAATCTGAATTGGCGATCACGCCATCGTCGGTATAAGCCTCATCTCCGATCTCGAAGGACGCAGCATCGGTCCCAGCCGGGATAACAACCGGATTGACCGAAAGAGTGTACTTGCGGGCAAAGTCCAGATCGCGCTGATCATGAGCCGGACAGCCGAAGATTGCACCCGTGCCGTAATCCATCAGGATGAAATTGGCGACATAGACGGGCAGCTCGATGCTGTCGTCCAGCGGGTGCTTGACCGTGAGACCCGTATCAAAACCACGCTTCTCAGCTTTTTCGATGGCTTCTTCCGATGTACCGATGCGGTGACACTCGTCAATGAAATCCTTCAATTGGGCATTGGTCTTGGCCAGTTCCGATGCAATCGGGTGGTCCGGGGACAGGCCCATGAAGGAAGCACCGAACAGAGTGTCCGGACGGGTCGTGAAAATTTCGAGTGTTTTGTCGCCGGTCGGTGGTTGGCTGATGAATTCAAAGCGCACCCGCAGGCCTTCGGATTTGCCGATCCAGTTCTTCTGCATCAGGCGAACTTTTTCCGGCCAGCGGTCGAGATCGTCCAGGGCTTCCAGCAGGTCGTTGGAATAATCCGAGATGCGGAAAAACCATTGTGTCAGTTCTTGCTGTTCAACCAGAGCGCCAGAGCGCCATCCACGACCGTCGATAACCTGCTCATTGGCAAGTACGGTCATGTCGACGGGATCCCAGTTGACCTTGGATTTCTTGCGATAGACGAGGCCAGCCTCAAGAAACTGCAAGAAAAGGCGCTGCTGCTGCGTGTAATATTCCACATCACAGGTTGCGAATTCACGGCTCCAGTCCAGCGAAAGACCCATGATCTTCAACTGGGAGCGCATTGTGGCAATGTTTTCGTAGGTCCAGTCGCGTGGATGGACATTGTTCTGCATGGCTGCGTTTTCAGCCGGCATCCCGAAGGCGTCCCAGCCCATCGGATGCAGAACATTGAAGCCCTTGGCGCGCTTGAAGCGTGCAACCACGTCACCCATCGCATAATTGCGAACGTGGCCCATGTGAATTCGGCCAGACGGGTAGGGGAACATCTCCAGAACGTAGTATTTCTCGCGGGGATCTTCGTTTGAAGTGACGAAGACGTCCTTGTCGTTCCAGACAGTTTGCCAGCGGGCTTCAACTTCGCGCGCGTTATATCGTTCCGTTACCATAAATCTTGCCGTTTCATACTGCCTGTTGGCTAAGGCGCTTCTGATTGGAGTGTTTGGCGGACTGTCACCAGAAATCCGCTATCCGGTCAACAGTCATGACCTCAAAAGTGCGTATTTTCCGTTGCCTTGATCTGCCCCTTGCTTTTTATAGCCTTGAAACCCTATCAGTGGCCACATAATCAGCATGCAGTGAACATGAGGAGTGTGGTCATGAGCGGGACAGCAGACGAGCGGCTGAAGCAGGTCCAAAGTGATATTCGCGAGAGCGAAAAGACTTACGGCCGTCCTGAGGACTCTGTCACTCTGATTGCAGTGTCCAAGACTTTTGAGGCGGATGATATTCGCCCTGTCCTGGAGGCAGGACACACGGTTTTCGGTGAAAACCGTGTTCAGGAAGCCATGGGCAAATGGCCGGAGTTGCGCGGCGACTACCCGGGTGTCGAGTTGCACCTCATCGGACCGTTGCAGTCGAACAAGTCGAAAGAGGCTGTGGCGACGTTTGATGTGATCCATACCATTGATCGCGCCAAGATTGCCAAGGCACTGAAGGACGAAATGGACCGGCAAGATCGCCAGCTTTCGTGCTTCGTGCAGGTCAATACGGGAGCGGAGCCACAGAAGGCGGGGATTGCGCCAGAGGAAACCGATGCTTTTGTCGCGTTTTGCCGCGACGAGGTTGGTCTCAATGTTATCGGGTTGATGTGCATCCCACCGGTCGAGGAAGCGCCGGGGCCGCATTTTGCTTTGCTGGAAAAGATTGCCAAGCGAAATGGATTGGCTGAACTGTCCATGGGCATGTCGGCGGATTACGAAACCGCGGTCGGGTTCGGCGCTACGTATGTACGGGTGGGATCTGCCATTTTTGGCAAGCGCGACTATCCCACCTGAGCCGTCAGGCAGACCCTTGATGCCTGATTTTACGTTTCTGACCAGAAGTCCGGCAGGAAAATCACCAGTGTGGCGATGATCTCCAGGCGGCCGAGGATCATCTCGATGCTCAACATCCATTTGACAGCATCCGGCAGGCCGCCGAAGTTGCCACTTGGGCCGATGGCCTCCGACGCTCCTGGGCCAACATTGGCGAGCGCGGTTATGGAGGCACTGAGGGCCGTGACCAGATCCAGCCCGAAGAAGCTGTAGACGGTTCCAAACAGCGCGAAGGTAAATGCATAGACCAATCCGAAGATCAGAACCCCTTCGATAACGGCGGGTGTCAGTGGTCTGCCTTCGTAAAGAGGTGGGGCAACGCGGTGAGGCCGTACCATCTTGCGCAGGAGTGAGCGGATATAGCTCGCCAGAATGGCAATGCGGAAGATCTTGAAGCCACCTGAGGTCGATCCGCTGCATCCGCCGATGAAGGTGATGATGAAGAACAGAGCCGTGGCGAATGCGCCCCATTTCAGATAATCGCCGGCGCCAAATCCGGTGGTGGTGATGATCGAGACAACATCAAAGACGCAGATCGTAAAAAGGTGAAATGGGGTGTCGTTCTGGCTCCAGCGCTGCGACAGGAACAAGCCAACGCTGATGACAAGGATTAGACCAAGATACACGCGGATCTGCTGCATGTGATCTATCTTGCGGCCTTCTGTCAGGCGGATCATGAAAAGGAACGGCAGACCCGAACACAGCATGAAGAAGATAGAGACCCAATAGATGGCAATCGGCTTGTTGTCGAACTGGGTGAAGGACAGGTCCGATGTTGAAAATCCACCGCTGGAAACGGTGGTCATGGCGTGATTGATCGCCTGAAAAAAAGTCATGCCGAAGATGTAATAGAGCATCGTGCAGCTCAGCGTGAGAACGCAATACATCAATACGAGGCGTTTCATGAAGGGCTCGACGCGACCATAAGGCTTGGCGGTGTTCTCAGAGGATTCGATCTGAAAGAGCTGGCTTCCTCCGACGCGCAGACCGGGGAGCAGCCAAATGCCGATCACGACAATTCCCACACCTCCCATCCATTGCAGCAGCGAGCGCCACAAGAGAATGCCCGGGGGCATCTTGTCGAGACCGCTGAGAATGGTGGATCCGGTGGTGGTCAGGCCAGACGCAGCCTCAAAGAAAGCATCGACAAAAGAGATGTGCAGGCCACTGGCATAAAGCGGCACTGCTCCGGCAATGACGAACGTGAACCAAGGCGGCGTTGACGAACAGGAAGGTTTCGCGTCGCTTGAACTGTAACTTGCGCCCGGACAGGGCCGTTGTCGTCAGCCCACCGAGACAGCCGAAAACCGCTGCACAGGTCAGAAAAACAATCCAATCCGGATTGTTTGCGGACAAATCGGCCATGGCTGGAACAATCATGATGGTCGCAATGACGATCATCAGACGGCCAATTGGCAGCGCGACAGCGCGAAAATCCATGTCCCGCTTTTCCCTTGATGTTTCAGAGGGTGGACGTGTCAAAGCGGCCAGAGCCGACAGTGCAGGTCCTTGCTTCTTCTCTTAACGACGGCTGCAATGCAAGTGCTAAACGGCAAAGCCTGGTATCTCATGTCACTCGTGCAAACAGGCAAGACCTGTAATTCGGTGCTGGCGGACATGCGATTTTATGGTGCGCATTTCCCAGATCACATGGTCCTGCGCATTTTTTTATTTGTTGGTGAGGGCCCCAAAATGTCGATCAATGCAGTGAGATGCATGGCTTTCCTGCTTTTCCTTGACTTGGCACCTTGAATGCTGCAATAAGCCAATCCAACTCCAATTGAGTGTAAGACAACCAAACTCGCCGACCAGGACCCGTAAAGGTGTAAAGAGTTCCTGGAGGTAAACATCCGACAGCGCGATGCGCCCTCGGGTGTCGTTTTGCTTTGCGTTTGGCACTTCGGGCAAGGCCGTCTTGCGTTTGTTTGGAACAGGCTCTCGGGCCAGAATTGCTGTGGTAAGGATCTTTTCATGTTCGAAAGCCTGTCAGATCGACTGAGTGGAATTTTCGACAAGCTGACCGGTCGCGGGGCTTTGTCGGAAAACGACGTCAGTGAAGCGCTGCGGGAAATCCGGCGTGCGCTGATCGAGGCGGACGTGGCGCTGCCTGTTGTGCGCTCGTTCACCGACAAGGTCCGTAACCGGGCCGTTGGTGCCGAAGTGGTCAAGTCGATCACACCGGGTCAGATGGTCGTCAAGATCGTCCATGACCAGCTGATTGAAATGCTTGGCTCCGAAAGTCAGGGCGTTGATTTGAATGCACCGGCTCCTGTGGCGATCATGATGGTTGGTCTGCAGGGCTCCGGTAAAACCACGACGACGGGCAAGATTGCTCGCCGCCTGACCCAGCGCGACAAGCGCAAGGTTCTGATGGCGTCTCTCGATACGCGCCGTCCGGCAGCGCAAGAGCAGCTCAAGGTGCTGGGCGAGCAAAACGATGTCGACACATTGCCGATCATCGAAGGGCAGGGGCCAGTCGAGATTGCCAAGCGCGCCATGACGGCAGCGCGGCTCGGCGGCTATGATGTGGTTCTGCTTGATACGGCTGGTCGGACGCATATCGACGAGCCTTTGATGGTCGAAATGGCAGACGTCAAGGCCGCTGCCCAGCCGCATGAAATTCTGCTGGTGGCAGATTCCATGACGGGTCAGGACGCCGTCAATCTGGCGCAGAACTTTAATGAGCGCGTCGGCATTACCGGGATCGCGTTGACCCGTATGGATGGTGACGGCCGTGGCGGTGCTGCGCTGTCGATGCAGGCTGTGACTGGTAAGCCGGTCAAGCTCATCGGGACAGGCGAAAAGTCTGATGCTCTTGAGGATTTTCATCCCAAGCGGATCGCCGATCGTATTCTTGGCATGGGCGATATTGTTTCGCTGGTTGAGAAGGCGTCTGAAGCCATTGATGCGGAAAAAGCCGCGGAAATGGCCCGTAAGATGCAGAAGGGTCATTTTGACCTGAATGATCTGGCAGATCAGCTCAAGCAGATGGAAAAGCTTGGCGGTATGTCCGGAATGATGGGCATGCTTCCGGGCGTCGGCAAGATCAAGAAGCAGATGGCGTCGGCCAATATCGATGACAAGATGTTCAAGCGTCAGGTTGCGATCATCCAGTCGATGACACCGCAGGAAAAGCGCAAGCCAGATGTGCTCAAGGCCAGTCGCAAGAAGCGTATCGCTGCCGGGTCCGGTGTCGATGTTGCGGAAGTGAACAAGCTTCTCAAGATGCATCGCCAGATGGCGGACATGATGAAGAAAGTTGGCAAGAACAAGGGCATGCTTGGCAAGATGATGGGCGGCCTCGGTATGGGGGGTATGCCGAACGTTGATCCCAAGCAGCTGGAAGAAATGGCCAAGTCAGGCCAGTTGCCCGGTGGCGGCGAAATGCCGAAAGATCTGTCGAGCGGCCTGTCTGGAGGATTACCTCCCGGATTTGGCGGTGCTGGCGGATTGCCGGGGCTAGGTGGTCCTAAAATGCCGGGCGGACTGGGTGGTCTGCCGGGCCTTGGCAAGGGGAAAAAGCGATGACGAGCGGAGTATCCTCTTCTCAGAAAACAACGAACGACGCACTGGCCGATTTGCGGCTCTTGCGCTCCTCCATCGACAACATCGATGCAGCTCTCGTTCACATGCTGGCCGAACGCTTTAAATGCACTCAGAAGGTGGGCGTTCTCAAGGCCGAACACGATCTTCCGCCGGCCGATCCGGCGCGGGAAAAGGTCCAGATCGAAAGATTGCGGCAACTTGCGGAAGATGCCCATCTGGATCCAGATTTCGCTGAAAAATTCCTGAACTTTATCGTGAAGGAAGTTATTCGGCATCATGAAGCCATCGCCGCGAACACCGGCAAATAACCTATTGGAGACTTGAAATATGGCTACGAAAATTCGCCTTGCACGTGGCGGTTCCAAAAAGCGTCCGTTTTACCGTATCGTGATCGCCGACATCCGCGCACCGCGCGATGGCCGCTTCATCGAAAAGGTTGGGTCTTACAACCCGTTGCTGCCGAAAGATTCCGAAGAGCGCATCCAGCTCGACGTTGAGCGTATCCAGCATTGGCTGGCAAACGGAGCAAAACCGACCGATCGCGTTCATCGTTTTCTCGATGCAGCCGGTCTGCTGAAGCGTGATTCACGCAACAATCCGCAAAAGGCTGTTCCGGGTCAGAAGGCTCAGGAACGTCTTGCTGCGAAGCGTCAGGCTGAAGAAGAAGCTGCCGCCGCCGCTGCTGCATCCGAATCCAGCGAAGCAGACGCTGCTGCCGAATAATGAATTGCAATGGGCTGCGCGGCGCGCACCATAACCTTGGGTGAACAAGATGGCGGATACGTCAGACACTCTGGTTCTCATGGCGCGCATTGGCGCAGCCCATGGAATTCGTGGGGAAGTGCGGGTCAAACCCTTTGGGGATGATCCGCTCTCCTTTACAGACTATGGTCCCTTGCAGACCAAAGACGGTTCACGTACTTTCGAAGTGATCCGAGCACGGGTTCAAAAAACCGTTGCAGTTGCCCAGTTCAAGGGCATTGCCGATCGCAACGCGGCCGAAGCACTGAATGGTATTGAGCTCTATATCGAGCGATCTGCTTTTCCCGAGCCTGAAGAAGACGAATTCTATTATTCCGATCTGGCCGGTGTCGCTGTCGAGGACAAGACTGGTAAATCTCTCGGAAAAATTGCGGCTGTCCAGGATTTTGGCGCTGGCGATCTGCTGGAAGTCCGTCCGTCCCGGGGCGCAACGTTCTACATTCCTTTTACCCAGGTCTTTGTTCCTGAGGTCGATCTTGATGCTGGACGCGTCATTGTTGATTTGCCGGAGGATTATTTCTCGGCAGGGACGGAAGATTGATCCCGGTTGACCCGGTGAAGCCCCATTGTTTCCAAATCCATGTCGATGGGATCGTCGCGCAGCGCTTGTCGCGTTTCCGAGCGATACAGGGCGATGGCGGCAGACACCAGGATAACACCGATGCCATTGGCGATCGCATCGTCGAAAGATGCATCATGGTGTGGCATGTAATTCTGCAGAACTTCACCCATCACGCCCAGGAAGAAGGACACCGATCCGGAAAACCGCAGGCGGCAGCCCAGCACCGAGTGGATGGAGAGCGTCAACAGGCCATAGAAAGTGACGTGAACGATCTTGTCGTAAGGGTGCGATAAGCCTGTCGAGAAGATGAGACCCGCGAACAGTCCAAAAACCAGCAGCAGGGCGAGCGGCATCAGACGCCAGACTGTCACTTCGAGATAAGGCTGACGCATGACAGGGCGCATGAAACTTGGCACTTTGTAACGCAGAACAGGCACAGGATCACCTCCGATGGGGATCCTTGCAGTTTTGGCGGTAATGATTAACGCCGTTTTAGGAAACGACTTTCTTCCTTCGCTTTTCCGAGAAAACGGAAAACAAGGTAAATGAATAGAGAGGCTGTCAATTCAGGCAGTAGTGCGGAGTAACAATGGCCTTTAGAGCGAGTATTCTGACCCTTTATCCGGATATGTTTCCTGGCCCGCTCGGCCACAGCCTGTCCGGTCGGGCTCTCGACAAGGGATTATGGGAATTGGAAACCCGCCAGATCCGGGATTACGCTGAAGATAAACATCGTTCTGTCGATGACACACCGGCAGGCGGTGGCGCGGGAATGGTGCTGCGATCCGACATCTTGGCCAAGGCGATCGATGCGGCAACGCAAGAGGGAGATCGGCGCCCGCGACTGTTGATGAGCCCGCGCGGCAAGCCTTTGACTCAGAAGCGTGCACATGCCCTGGCTGAAGGGCCGGGCGCCATTGTTGTCTGCGGTCGGTTCGAAGGGGTCGACCAGCGGGTTATCGACACGCGTGAGTTGGAGGAAGTCTCCATTGGCGATTACATTCTCTCGGGTGGCGAGATCGGCGCATTCACACTTCTGGACGCGGTGATTCGGCTTATTCCGGGCGTCATGGGCAATATGGAAAGTGCTGAGACGGAGAGCTTCGAGACAGGCCTCCTGGAGCATCCGCATTATACCCGCCCCACTGAGTTTGAAGGCCTGAGCATCCCTGGTGTGCTCACCAGTGGCAATCACGGAAAGATAGCCAACTGGCGTCAGGAGCAGGCAGAACAGCTGACTCGGACGAGGCGTCCTGACCTTTGGCAAGCTTATTTGCGCGAAACGGGTCAGTCTGACCAAAATTGATCAGTTTTTCTGGCACGAAACAGTCGAAAAGAGGGTGACAAGGGTAGTCTCTTCCTGTAACAACCTGCGCTAGCAAGTCGGTCACTGTAGGATACCGATGCCTTTTTGGTGTCCGGTCGTCTGTCTTTGATGCCGATTGCAAATCAATGAAGCATGGCCCAAGGCGGTGAAGTCGTCCTTTGCGTATGCGTTGGACGCTCTGGCCGCTTTGAAATTGAAAAGGATAATTGCCATGAACATTATCGAACAGATCAATGCCGAAGAAATGGCTCGCATTGAAGAAGCTCGTAAGCTTCCGGAATTTTCTCCTGGTGACACGGTTCGCGTCAACGTTCGCGTGACGGAAGGAACACGTACTCGTACCCAGGCTTACGAAGGCGTCTGCATTGCCCGTTCTGGCGGTGGCATCAACGAAAGCTTCACGGTTCGCAAGATTTCCTACGGCGAAGGCGTTGAACGTGTGTTCCCGATTTTCTCCCCGATGCTGGAAGGCGTTGAGGTGGTTCGTCGCGGTAAGGTTCGTCGTGCGAAGCTCTACTATCTGCGCGATCGTCGCGGCAAGTCTGCACGTATCGTGGAAGCAACCAACGCGCGCGCCAAGCGCCTCAACGATGAAGCTCGTGCGCAGGCCGCAAGTGTTCGCGCTGCGAAGGTTGCCGAAAAAGAAGCTGCAAAGTCCGACGACGCGGCAGAATAAGAGTTTAAAACTCAACTTCAAGATTTTGAAAGGCGGGTCCATGTGGCCTGCCTTTTTTGGTTTCGTCCCACGCAATAGCTGTTCCAGAGTCAATGGTACTTGAAAAAAGCTCAAGTCGTTTCACTTGACCGGGAGAGGCCTGTTCAGGCATTTTGGCGCGGACATATCCGATCACCGTGGAAAGCCGATGTCGGCATTCCGGCTGGTCGCCTGATGGATCAGACGCTTCGGTTCGGCGCAGAGCCGGAGCACCCTGAAAAGGGCCAGGGTCCATGCTGATTTGAGGAGAGAGAGATGGCCAAGGCCAGGACGCTTTACGACAAGATTTGGGATGATCATCTGGTTGATGTCCAAGAGGACGGCACGGCGCTCATCTACATTGATCGTCACCTTGTTCACGAAGTGACCAGCCCTCAGGCGTTCGAAGGTCTGCGGATGACCAATCGCAAGGTTCGTCAACCGAAGCGCACGCTTGCCGTTGTGGATCATAACGTGCCGACCAGCGATCGCACGCATGGCATCGACGATCCGGATTCTGCGTTGCAGGTCGCAACGCTGGCGAAGAATGCCGCCGAGTTTGGCGTTGAATATTACAACGAGCTGGATTTGCGTCAGGGCATTGTCCACATCGTCGGACCGGAGCAGGGCTTTACCTTACCGGGCATGACCATTGTGTGTGGCGACAGTCACACGTCGACGCATGGTGCCTTCGGCTCGCTGGCGCATGGCATTGGAACGTCTGAAGTGGAGCACGTTCTGGCAACCCAGACGTTGATCCAGTCCAAGGCGAAAAATATGCTCATCCAGGTGGATGGCACGTTGCCGGATGGTGTGTCGGCGAAGGACATCATCCTAGCCATCATCGGCGAGATCGGCACCGCTGGCGGCACAGGTTATGTCATGGAATATGCAGGCGAAGCCATTCGTGCGCTGACTATGGAAGGTCGCATGACGATCTGCAACATGTCCATTGAAGCGGGTGCGCGCGCTGGGTTGATTGCACCGGATGAAAAGACCTTTGAGTATATCACGGGTCGTCCGAAGGCTCCTGCCGGTGAGCAGCTTGAGAAGGCTATCGACTATTGGAAGACCCTTCACACGGATGAAGGTGCCGAGTTCGACAAGGTTGTGCGTCTTGATGCCGCTAACTTGCCGCCGATCGTCAGTTGGGGCTCGTCGCCAGAGGACGTCATTGCGGTTACGGGCGTTGTGCCGAACCCGGATGACATCCCGGAAGAAAACCGCCGGGTCTCCAAGATCCGTGCACTTGAGTACATGGGTCTGACAGCCGGAACCAAGATTACCGACATCAAGCTGGACCGCGTTTTCATCGGCTCCTGCACCAATGGTCGCATTGAAGATCTGCGTGCTGCTGCGGCTATCGTCCAGGGTCATAAGGTCGCTTCAACCGTTGACGCAATGGTTGTGCCGGGGTCCGGTCTCGTCAAGGAACAGGCGGAAGCCGAGGGCCTCGACAAGATCTTCAAGGATGCCGGGTTTGACTGGCGTGAGCCGGGCTGTTCCATGTGTCTGGCAATGAACGCTGACAAATTGAAGCCGGGTGAGCGCTGTGCCTCGACCTCGAACCGTAATTTCGAAGGTCGTCAGGGCTTCAAGGGTCGCACGCATCTGGTGTCGCCGACAATGGCGGCTGCGGCGGCTATCAAGGGCCATTTCATCGACATTCGCGAGTGGCCGAAAGGCTGATTTGCAATTTTGAGTGGAAAACGACGGGCGTCCATTGGGCGCCCGTTTTTCGTTGTGGCGGATTGCGGTTGTCAGCCGGGCCGGAAACGATTGTAAATTAACGCATTTTAGAAAGACGATGCACGGAAATATTTGTCGCCCAGCGCAAAAGTGTCAGCCAAGTCAAATAGATGTAATAGGCTTCACAAGAGTGTCACCTGCGCTCTACAATACTTCTGTCTGAAAAAATCCGGTTTGCTTGCTGCGCTGCTTTGCGAACCGAATGACAGGCATAAGGAGCGGACGGTGACGATAGGAGTTTCATCGGGTGCCTATCCTGCATTGGTTCTGAATGCAGATTACAGGCCTCTCAGCTACTACCCCTTATCCCTCTGGGGATGGCAAGATACCATCAAAGCCGTCTTCCTGGAGCGGGTGAATATTGTGGCGGAATACGACGCGATTGTTCGAAGTCCGAGCTTCAAGTTCCAGCTTCCAAGCGTTGTATGTCTCAAGACTTTCGTAAAACCAAATCGCTTTCCCGCCTTTACACGTTTCAACGTCTTCCTTCGCGACAAATTTCAGTGCCAATATTGCGGCTCACGCGACGAACTGACCTTTGATCATCTTGTGCCTCGGTCCAAGGGTGGGCAAACCACCTGGCAGAATGTGATTACCGCATGTTCGCCCTGCAATTTGAAAAAGGCCAACAAGAGTTGCGCGCAGCTCAACATGTGGCCCATGCATATGCCCTTCCAGCCCGACATTCAGGACCTTCACAACAATGGTCGGGCGTTTCCGCCCAATTATCTGCATGAGAGCTGGCTCGACTTTCTCTATTGGGACACCGAGCTGGAACCGTGAGGGGCAGGGGCCGGATTTCAGCGGTTTTGCTGCAACCGGTTAAAATGAAATACCGGGTGTTAACCGGGGGTAAAGACATTTGCCTTAGACCTTTTGACAATGACATCAAAGGGTCGCGGCACATGATTGCCAATTTGGTCAGCAAGCTCAAATCACATTCAAAGCGGTTCCGGAGGGATACTTCGGGCTCTATTCTGCCGATTTTTGCGCTGATGGTAATTATCGTGCTCGTGGTTGGCGGGTCCAGTGTTGACTACGCACGGGCATTGACCACCCGGGAGTCTGTGGCCAACGCGCTTGACGCTGCCGTTCTGTTTGTGGCGAAGAAGTTATCGACCAGCGTGATGACTGACAGTGAGGTCAAAGCGGCCTTGCAGGATTCCTTCGATGGCAACATGACCATGCTTGGAATCGAGAACGTCAATATCAATGATCTGACGTATAAGGTTTCTTCCACTGATGGAACGATTTCAGCCTCTGTTGAGGCGAAGGTGAAGACATATTTCATCAGTCTCGCTGGGATTGGACCCAAGTCCATCGACATGGCGGTTACGGCCAAGGCGACTTATTCGCGTTCCGATGTCGAAGTTGCGCTTATTCTTGATGTGACGGGCTCTATGGCCAGCGATATTGGTGGCCTGAAGAGTGCGGCCAAATCGCTGATCAATACGCTGTTGTCGTCAGACGGGACCTCGGTTTCCGACAGCAAGGTGCGTATCTCTATCATCCCGTATTCACAAGGCGTCAATATGGGCACCTTGGCAAAGGTCATTACCACCGGAAATATCACCGGGCGCGGCTGTATTACGGAGCGAACGGGAAGTTCGCAGTTTACCGATGATCGCTGGTCTTCCGAGCACTTTAATGGCACAGCAGAACGCTATTATTTAAATGGCAGCCTGAATGGGTACGCGCAGGGAGACAAATGTCCTGAGGCGCAGATTCTGCCATTGACGTCTGATCGCACGACGCTGATCAACAAGATCAACAGTCTTGAGGCCAGTGGGGGGACTGCAGGTACAGGTGGGAATTTCTTTTGGTTGGTATACGTTGTCGCCCAACTGGGCACCTCTCTGGCCGATTAGCAGCAAACCGGCAGATTATGATGACGATAAGGTTTTGAAGTTTGCCATCGTCATGACAGATGGCGATTTCAATGATTATTACGACACGCGAACGGAAACTGCCTGTACCTTTCAATTTGGTAATTATTGTTATAAACCTTACACGCAGTCTTTTTGGACGGAATATTATCAAACATATGCAAGTTATGATGATCCATCCGCGACGCGTGGGCGTAAGTTTTGCGATGCGATGAAGCAAAAAGATATAACAATATTTGGTATTTATTTTAATACAGGTGGTTCTGCACTGGGCCCTGCCGAAATGCAGTATTGTTCCAGCGGAACACAGAACTATTATCTTGCAGAGAACGACAGTGCGCTTTTGTCAGCGTTTTCGGGCATTGCGGGCAAGATCCAGTCAATCTATCTGGCGCAATAGCCATGCAGTGCGCGTCATTAGCTCTCTTGATTTGCAGATGGGAACCGCATCCAATCTTGGTTGGGTCGCGCGGATCAATGCATCATCATCCCGCCTGAAGGGTCGAGTGTGCCGAGAATGGCAACCAGTCCGATGACGACCAAACCAAGCCCCAATTCTACCCAAGCTGCATTGCGCAAAGCATGAATGGCAAGCGCCTGTGTGCTGCGGGACGAAAGCCGTCGGCTCAGGATCGCCTTGTTGCGGCCCGCCAGCACCAGCATGACCAAGGACAACGCTGATTTTCGCCGACAGAAGTGCCTGATAGGGAACATGCCAATCGAGAGGCAGTGTTCCGAGGGTCAGCAGCGTATTGGCTAATCCGCTTGAAAGGATAATCCCGACGGCAATCATACCCAGCCGCGAAAAACGCTCAATGCTGAGACGCAAGCGTGCCGCATAGAGGGGGCTGTCACTGATCAATGGGCGTCTGGTGAAGATCAGTGCAAAGGGCAGAAGAGCGCCAACCCAGGATGCTGCGGCCAATGCATGCAGGACATCGCTGATCTGATGTAATGCACCGATCCACCCCTCATTGAGGCGGGCATGTCCCGTCAAGGCAAGGCTCGTGAGAATAGTCCCCGCGCCAAGAAGCGCGAATGCGCCGGAGAGCCTCTGCCGGCCAGTCAGGCTTGCTAGGAGACACAGCACACCCAACATCGCGAGCAACTAGGAGGACCCAGCCGAGGTGTAGTGCACAACGTCTTGCAGAAGTGACGCCGACAGCGCGTCCGGCCAGCCGTTACCCAGTCGTGCTCCATTGATCGGAAGCAGGGCCAACGACGCAAAAGTGGCGACAAGGCCAAAGCCCTGCGCCATGTGGCGCAGGGTGACTTGCGTGTATCTGTCGACCGATCCTCTGGGCAGACAGATGAGCCAGAACAGCAAACTGCCCCAGAGTAGACAGGCGGAAGCTTCCTGCAAGAAGCGGCAGATGATCAGCGCAAGATCAGGCGTCACGACTGTCAGATCGTCCTATTTGGCCGTAACGGTGAACGTGTAGTTGCCATTGGACTTATGTCCGTCCTTGGCCAGTGCCTTCCAGGAAACGGTATATTTTCCGGCCTTGAGCGGTTTGGGCAGCATGACATTCAAGATGGTGTCGTCGCCCTTTTTGAGCATCTGCTTGCCGGTTGCAACGGTCATATGCTTCGGCCCGGACAGCGTCACCTTGCTGAAATGGATGTTGAGACCCTCAGTGAATTTCAGAACGAGCTTTGTCGGTGCAATAGTGACCTTGCTGTTTGCGGACGGCAGTGCCGATTTCAGGTGAGCGTGAGCAAATGCGGTGCCTGACAGAACAAGAGACAGGGCACCGGCGACAAGAAGCTTGTTGGCAAGACGGGTCATGATGGGGCTTCCAAAAATGAGCGAAAAGGGAAGATCTCATATGCGCATCACCCGCGCGTCATCAACGAGATCCTGCATCTGTAGGACATGGCGTGTGAGCGGGTTCAACTGGACAGAATGCCCTGCACGTCACAGCTGATTTTCCGGGTGGCAGTTCCGTCGGCGGCACAGTCTACGAGACGATGCGCCGCCGATGGGCTTTCTATGGGATCAGGCTGACATTTTGTTCTGGCGATTGTCGATCAGGTCGTCGACGACGCCCGGGTCAGCCAGTGTCGAGGTGTCGCCGAGATTCTCAAAGCTGTCCTCGGCGATCTTGCGTAGAATGCGGCGCATGATCTTGCCAGAGCGGGTTTTCGGCAGGCCTGGTGCAAACTGGATGAGATCGGGAGAGGCAATCGGCCCGATCTCGCTGCGGACATGCTTCACCAGTTCCTTGCGCAACTCTTCGGAGGGCTCTTCGCCTTCCATCAAGGTGACATAGGCATAGATGCCCTGGCCCTTGATATCGTGCGGATAGCCGACGACAGCCGCTTCCGATACCTTTGGATGTGCAACAAGGGCGCTTTCGACCTCTGCCGTGCCCATGCGGTGTCCGGAAACATTGATGACATCATCAACACGCCCAGTGATCCAATAGTAGCCATCCTCATCACGGCGGCACCCGTCGCCGGAGAAATAGTATCCCTTGTAGGTTGAGAAATATGTCTGCACGAAGCGGTCATGATCGCCGTAGACTGAACGCATCTGTCCGGGCCAACTGTCGGTGATGACCAGATTGCCATCTGCGGCACCCTTCAGGATCTTGCCCTGTGCATCGACAATGGCAGGCTTGATGCCGAAGAAGGGACGGGTGGCCGAGCCGGGTTTGAGGGACGTTGCGCCGGGCAGGGGCGTGATCATGATACCGCCGGTCTCGGTCTGCCACCAGGTGTCGACAATGGGGCAGCGCGCGTCGCCCACGACATTGTAAAACCACGTCCAGGCTTCCGGGTTGATCGGTTCGCCAACGGACCCCAGAACCCGCAAGCTCTTGCGTGAGGCTTTGGTGACAAAATCGTCGCCAGCTCCCATCAGAGCACGGATGGCTGTCGGCGCTGTGTAAAAGATATTGACGTTATGCTTGTCGATTACCTGCCAGAAGCGGCTGGCGTCCGGATAGGTGGGAACCCCTTCGAACATCAGTGTTGTGGCGCCATTGGCCAGGGGACCGTAGACAATGTAGCTGTGGCCTGTGACCCAGCCCACGTCAGCAGTGCACCAATAGACGTCGTTGTCGTGGTAATCGAACACATATTGATGCGTCATGGACGCATAGACGAGATAGCCACCCGAGGTGTGCAACACGCCTTTGGGACTGCCCGTCGAGCCGGAGGTATAGAGAATGAACAGCGGATCTTCCGCGTTCATTTCTTCCGGCGGGCAGTCGGTGGAGACCGTGTCGGCAATGTCGTGATACCAGACGTCGCGTCCATCCTTCATGGCGATGTCGCCGCCGGTGCGCTTCACAACGATCACGCTGTCGACCGGGGCGCGTTCGGCTGCCTTGTCGACATTGATTTTCAATGGAGTACGACGCCCGCCACGCAAGCCTTCATCGGCAGTGATGACGCAGGTGCTGGCACAATCCTTGATACGCTGCGCCAGACTGTCTGGCGAGAAACCACCGAAGACGACCGAATGCACCGCGCCAATGCGGGTGCAGGCCAGCATGGCGAAAGCGGCTTCCGGGATCATCGGCATATAGATGGTGACCCGGTCACCCTTCTGAACGCCTTGATTTTTCAAGACATTGGCGAAGCGACATACGTGCTCATGCAGATCACGGTAGGTGTAGGTGCGGCTCTCGGAGGGATCATCACCCTCCCAGATGATTGCAACTTGATCGCCACGTGTTTCAAGATGGCGGTCGATGCAGTTCGCAGAGACATTGAGTGTCCCGTCTTCGAACCATTTGATCGACACGTTGTCGTGGTCATACGACGTGTTCTTGACTGTGCTGTAAGGCTTGATCCAGTCAACACGCTTGCCGTGTTCCTCCCAGAACCCGGCGGGATCAGCAACCGAGCGATCATACATTTCCTGATATTTTGCGTTATCAATCAATGCGTGGTCTGCGACCGCCGCCGAAACGGGGTACGAGGTATCCGACATAGTGTCCTCCCAATGACATCATGATCCTTGGCCGTTGAACCTGGATCTTCCTTGATAAGGATGATGCTGCCGAATGGAGGCACGATGCAAGACCCAAAATGTCGCGCGGTGTTCCCAGTCGGGCGTCGGTCTCTTGTGCGTTGGGCTTAAAGCCCTCCTTTTTCGATGATGAAGGTACAGATTTCTTCGACGCCCTTATCATTCTTCAAGTTTGCAAAAACATAAGGGCGCTGCTTGCGCATAATTTTGGAATCGCGGTCCATCACTGACAGATCCGCATCCACATGGGGGGCGAGGTCGGTTTTGTTGATGATCAAAAGATCGGAGCGGGTGATCCCGGGGCCGCCTTTGCGTGGGATTTCCTCTCCCGCGGCGACGTCAATGACGTAGAGCGTCAGGTCGGCAAGTTCCGGTGAGAATGTTGCGGCCAGATTGTCTCCGCCGGATTCGATCAGGATCATGTCGAGATCTGGAAAGGCCTCGTTGAGATCATGAACCGCAGCCAGATTGATCGAGGCATCTTCACGGATGGCCGTATGTGGGCAGCCGCCCGTTTCAACGCCGCGAATACGGGCGCTCGGCAGGGCTTGCGAGCGCATCAGCGCCTCTGCATCCTCGCTGGTGTAGATGTCGTTGGTGATCACCGCGAGTGAATAGCGGTCGCGCAGGGCTTTGCACAGCCGGTCTGTCAGGGTTGTTTTGCCAGAGCCGACCGGACCGCCGATGCCAACACGCAAAGGACCGTTTTGAGATGCTGTCATGAGCGGAACAACCTTGTGTATTTCGTTTCGTGGGCCATGGAGGCAATGTCTGTCAGGAAGGTGCAGGTGCCGAGATCATCAAGATCAGATGTCAGTGCGGTTGCGGCTGTTGCGTGGACGAGGGGTTCGAGCCGCGCCAGCACGCGCTGCCCCTCTGTCTGGCCCAGCGGGATGACGCGAACCGCAACCGATACCAGGTTGGCGGCAAAGGCGTGCAGAAAGGCGAGCAGCGTGTCGCTTTCAGGCAACTTCCAAGCGGCGGCGGTTGCAGCAACAGCTACAGGATAGGGCCAGTCAGGCCCTGCTTTGTGGGAATCGGCATGGGCCGCACCGAGATCGCCAAGCAGGCGGGCTGCGGGCGTTACAGGATCCGGCAACCAGGCTTGTGCCACCGTGCGAAGAAAGGCGGTGCCTTGCGCATTGCTCTCAAGGAACCGCTCTTTTGAAGGCTGAAGGGCAAGGCCAAGGTCGATCAGTTCGCTCAATGCGTGTCCATCGCCAGAGGAGGTGTATCTCATGGCGTGCGTCAGCAAGATTGCGTCACTGCGCCCCGCTCCATAAGTCAGGATATCGGCGATCCAGTCGGTCAGCGTATCGGCATTGCTTACAATATCGTCTTCGATGAGTTGCTCAAGACCGTGTGAATAGGTGAAAGCGCCCACCGGAAAGGCCGGAGAGAGAAAAGTCATGAGCCGATAAAGCGCTGCCTGTGACGACATGGAGACATCAGTGGTCATGAGAATGGCCGTGGGCGTGATCATGTGGTGGATGGTCATGTCCGTGCGTCTGG
The DNA here is from genome assembly GCF_055809635.1 of Roseibium sp. 10G30-5. NCBI lineage: Bacteria > Pseudomonadati > Pseudomonadota > Alphaproteobacteria > Hyphomicrobiales > Stappiaceae > Roseibium > Roseibium sp. 10G30-5. Next base: position 2,154,211 of record NZ_CM147918.1, on the reverse strand, counting down.
CCATGGCCATAGGCACCGCCTTCCGGATCGAAGGACGCCCGAAGAGCGGTCAATTTGCCACCAAGTCGGGTCACCATGTCTTCGATGACGTGATCCTTGCGGATGCGCAAGGTGGTGCCCATCAGTTGCGTGGGCAAGTGACGGTTGCCCAGATGCTAGGCGATCTTGACGAGATGGCCCATGTCATCGGCCTCGATCTCAATGAGATCTTCCGGTTCAGCCCGGACCTCGATCAGGCTGCCATCTTCCAGTTTCAAGGCATCGCCGTGGCGCAGATGCACTGCAACTGGCTCGTCCAGCAAGACGGAGCGGCGTGTTGCATCACTGGTGAGAACGGCACGGCGGCGGTGCCGGTCTTCCCGGTCCAGCGTGATGGTGTCCACCGGCGTTGCCTGCCAGCTTCCGGCGGCGCAGATTTCGACAACACGTTGCATGAAGGTTTCCTTTGAATTCGTTGCTGATGCACTCCTGCCCGATCCAACTAAAGTGTGGCCCGGGCAGGGAATGTGTCCTCAGAACAGGAAATAGCGCTGCGCCATCGGCAATTCGGTTGCGGGTTCGCAGGTGAGCAGTTCACCGTTGGCTCGCACTTCATAGGTTTCCGGATGGACTTCGATTTGAGGCGTCAGATCGTTATGGATCATCGACTTTTTCGAAATGCCACTGCGCACATTGCGCACGGGCAAGACAAGGCTGTCGAGACCGGCTTTTTGCTTGACGTTGTTGTCATAGGCTGCCTGCGAGACAAAGGTCACGCGGCTGTGGGTGCGTGCTTTGCCGAAGGCGCCGAACATTGGGCGGTAATGAACCGGTTGCGGCGTTGGAATGGAGGCATTGGGATCCCCCATCGGCGCCGCGGTGATCGTCCCGAGCTTCAGCACCATATCCGGCTTCACACCGAAGAATGCCGGATCCCAGAGCACCAGATCCGCCAGCTTGCCGACTTCGATCGAGCCGATGTGCTCATCAAGACCATGTGCAATTGCCGGATTGATGGTGACCTTGGATATGTAACGCTTGACGCGGAAGTTGTCGTTTTCGCCGGTTTCTTCCACCAGGCGTCCGCGCTGTACCTTCATCTTGTGCGCTGTTTGCAGCGTGCGGATGAGAACTTCGCCCACCCGGCCCATGGCCTGACTGTCTGACGCGATGATCGAAAAGGCGCCCATGTCATGCAAAATGTCTTCCGCCGCAATGGTTTCCTTGCGAATGCGGCTTTCGGCGAAGGCAACGTCCTCAGGGATGGATTTATCGAGATGATGGCAAACCATCAGCATGTCGAGATGCTCGTCGATGGTGTTGGCCGTATAAGGTCGCGTCGGGTTCGTCGAGGAAGGTATCACGTTCAACTCGCCGCAGACCTTGATGATGTCCGGCGCATGACCACCGCCAGCCCCTTCGGTGTGAAAGGCGTGGATGGTGCGGTTCTTGAATGCGGACGTGGTATTCTCGACGAAGCCGCTTTCGTTCAGCGTGTCCGTATGGATCATGACCTGAATGTCATAGGCATCGGCAACAGCCAGACAATTGTCGATAGTCGCAGGTGTGGTGCCCCAGTCTTCATGCAGCTTGAGGGCGGATGCGCCTGCGAGAATTTGTTCTTGCGGGCTGCGGGAAGCGATGCGTTGCCCTTGCCTGCGAAAGCCAGATTCATCGGAAAGCTGTCGGCGGATTGTAGCATGCGCGTGATGTGCCAAGAGCTGAGGCGTGCAGGTGGTTGCGTTGGTGCCGGTTGCCGGCCCCGTCCCGCCGCCAAGCATGGTGGTGACTCCGGACATCAAGGCATCATCAATCTGCTGCGGGCAGATGAAGTGGATATGGACATCAAGTGCGCCCGCAGTGAGGATCTTGCCTTCGCCGGCGATGATTTCGGTGCCCGGACCAATGATTATGTTGACGCCGGGCTGAACATCGGGGTTTCCAGCTTTGCCAAGGCCAATGATGCGGCCATCCTTGAGGCCAACATCAGCCTTTACGATGCCCCAGTGATCGACAATCAGGGCATTGGTGATGACGGTGTCTGCCGTCCCTGCCGATCGGGGTGCCTGACTTTGCCCCATGCCGTCGCGGATGACTTTGCCACCACCGAATTTCACTTCTTCGCCGTACAGCAGCGTGCCAGTGCCTTCCGCTGTCAGGTCACGTTCAACCTCAATGATGAGATCCGTGTCAGCTAGTCGAAGACGGTCGCCGGTGGTCGGTCCGAACATGTCTGCATAGGCGGCGCGGGACATTTTGTAAGGCATTTCAATCCTCCTCTGGGCTGCCGGCGGCAGGTGTCTGCGCCCGCAACACGATGATCAGTTTCCCAGACCCTGGACGAGGTCTTTCAATTCTTTGGTTCTTTGCTGCGTCATGTTCGTCAGGCAATTGTAAACCAGCATGGGCTGAATGCTGCCGCCAACGGCAATGTAGCCGTAGGATGAACAGGCTTTGTCACGATACGGAATCCAGGCGCGCTGGGCTTCTCGCAAAGCTTTGACGGCGCCCACAAGATGCGGCGTGAATTCTTGCGATGACTTGTCGGTGTCGCGCATTCGCGCCATCGCCTTGGTATAGGCTTTGTTCAGCTCTGCATCGGCAGCCTCCCACTCCTTGGAGGCGCAATAGGTCATGTCGCTCTGGGTCATCGCATTGTCGCAGTCGACTTTGCGGTCCTGAGCCATTGCCGCAGACGCTGAGAGAGTCATGAAAGCGAGTGCGAGAAACGCGAGACTGGTGTGAGAGCGCATGACCTTTTGTCCTTTCCGTCGTGGGTCAGAGGTCGCCCATGACAGCCTGATTGAAGCCGTAGACCTTGCGGTCACCACGATAAGGCACCAGCGTGACAGAGCGGCTTTGTCCAGGCTCGAACCGCACGGCGGTTCCCGCCGGAATATCCAGCCGCATACCGCGTGCGGCGTCGCGGTCGAACGAAAGACCGGCGTTGGTTTCGGCAAAATGATAGTGGCTACCCACCTGAATCGGGCGATCGCCTGTGTTGGCGACGTCAAGGACGACAGTGGCGAGACCGGCGTTCAATTCGATCTCACCGTCGGCTGGGAAAAGTTCTCCCGGGATCATGGCATTCTCCTGTTCAATCCGGTCCAAGGTGCGGCCGGGTCCGCATGTCAGCGGATCGGTGTGTGAACGGTGACAAGCTTGGTGCCATCGGGAAAAGTGGCCTCCACCTGCACGTCGTGGATCATTTCGGAAATGCCGTCCATTACCTGATCACGCGTCAGAACCCTGGCGCCTGCCTCCATGAGGTCGGCAACAGTGCGGCCATCGCGCGCACCTTCAACGACGAAGTCTGAAATCAAAGCAATGGCTTCCGGGTAGTTCAGCTTGACGCCGCGCTCCAGACGTCGCCGAGCGACCATGGCGGCTGTGGCGATCAAGAGCTTGTCTTTTTCACGGGGCGTGAGATTCAAGGGGGCCTCCCGGCTTTTTGGTCCTCAAGGACGTATTGAATGGTCTAGCAATGCCACACTCTTGGCAGCGGGGCGGAGCGATAGGTTTCCAGAAAAGGCATCAGCACATCGCGCAGAGCACGACCGCTGGGGGCAACGAAGCGCGCACTCAGGAGCCCATTCCATGCGCTTACGGCTGCTTGCACGCCGGCTTTCTCCTCACAGCCTGCGAGGGCGTGTCGTGCAAGGTCCAGACGGCTTTCAGCCGTGGGATCAACGTCGATCAATGTGGCAAAAACGATCGCGGTCGCGGTGGTGGCAAAGCCTTTGAGGATGTCACGAGGATCGCCTACGATACGAACATCGTCGGCAAAGACCAGCGCTTTGCCGCGACGGATGCGCCAACGATCCTTGAAGAGAACCTGCTCGATGGTCTCCTGCATGGCGGTTCGGCCCAGGATCACGGTTTCCAGACCCAAGAACCGGCTGTTTTCTGAAAGTTCCACGGTCATGGAGCGTCGCAGCGCCGAATGATCGAAAAGAATGGTTTCTTGCGGCAGCCATTCCAGACAGGCGTCCTGGCCGACCATGAAATGCGTATCGAGTACGCCGATGTCATGCGATTTGCGGTAGGCGCGTTCGGCGGTTTGCGTGGTGATGACCGCATGCGCCCGGTCTTCGGCCCAGGCCTCGTAGCGCAGACGGTCGCCGCCGGTGATGCCGCCAGAGGTGTTGATCAGCACGGCGGTTTCCGGCGTATCATAAACCTTGGGAAGGCGGATCTTGGCGCAGCCGCTCTGATACAGAGTGTCGAGCCCTGGTTTTGCCGTCTTGATGCTTGAACCCGACGCGAGCGTGGCCGTTGGCCCGTTGCATCTGCGGTGGCTTCAGAGATGTCTCAGCGATTTGCAAGGATGCACTCAAACCCAATTTCCTCGACGCGTCAGCATCATCTCCCCGAAGCTGCCGGTTTCAGGCCGGCCGGATCGTGGCATCAGTCCGTGGCGGCTTGCAATGATTGGCATGTCAAAATCTACCAAGCACATCATCAGGCTTTGACGTTTTCCGCAAGGTCAATAAAATAGACGTCGGTGATTGGTCATTTGCATTTGTGATCGGTCATGTAAGAGTGACGCCGCAGGCTGCAAAATCAGCTTGAGAGCGAGGGAACTGGCCTGCTTGGGCGAGGCATTTTCCGAGGTGCTTTTCATGCAGCTTGTGCAGGCGGATAGCCTGCTGTCCCGGATCTGCAATGTTTTTGAACGCAGCGTGCAAATTTTATAAGCAGACTTATCAGGTGCAGTGCGAATGCTTTGCATCTGTCCTGTCAATTGAGGTATGACGACCGGGCAAGCGGTGTGGCGCTTGTGCGGGGGCTTACATCGTATCGGGGGTATCCGTGTCCGGCAATTTGTTTCACCGTCTCCGGCCTGGATTTCGGCGCGTCTTTTTGACAGCGCTCGCCGCGTCGTTCTGTTTTGTTACAGCAACGGTCGCATCCAGAGCTGATCCTGCTGCCTATCTCATCGTCGATGCCAAGTCGGGCAAGGTCATTGACCAGAAGAATGCCCTGCACAAGTGGTATCCAGCGTCGTTGACCAAGATGATGACGGCCTATCTGACCTTCAAGGCTATTCGTGAAGGACGTGCCAGCCTCAACACCATTGTCATGCAGTCTGCACGGTCCATCAAGGAACCGCCGAGCCGTATGGGCTTTCCGGTTGGCACGAAGCTGACGGTCAATACCGCGCTGCATATCATGCTGGTGAAATCCGCCAATGATGTCGCCTATGCGCTGGCCGAGGCCATTGGTGGCACGGGACCTAATTTCGTGGCGATGATGAATGCTCAGGCGCGTCAGCTCGGCATGACCGACACGTCCTTTGACAATCCGCATGGTCTGCCGGATCCGCGGAATTATTCAACAGCACGCGACATTGCCATTCTCGCCATGGCGCTGCGCAATGACTTTCCCGAATCACGCAAGTTCTATGATTTTTCCGGCATTCGGTTTGGCAAACGCGTCTACAACTCGCCGGATCGTGAATATCTGCTGCGTGTGCCGGGAGCCAATGGCATGAAAACCGGGTATATCTGCGACGCTGGCTATAATATTGCGGCGACGGCAACCCGCAGGGGCCGTACGATTCTGGCGGTGATGTTTGGCGCATCTTCCGGACTGGAGCGTGCCGCCCTGGCTCGCGAACTGGTTGATCGTGGTTTCGCCGAGCGCCCGGGTCCGACCACTGTGCGTCAGTTGCGTGGCCCGTCTGCGCCGCCGCCGCCGAGCGATTATTGCAAACGCCATCCGCATATGACTCCAGATCAACTCATGGCGCGGTACGACATGAAGAAGTCTGATTCCAGCGCGGTTTCGGCCTATGCCTCGACTGGCAGCAAGGGCGGTATCGTGCGTCCTAGCACACAAGCGGCCAATATCGTGACGTCTGGTGGCGACAGTATCAAACTGGCCAATGGCAAGACCGATTGGCGCAAGTTGATGAACCGCATCCTGGGACCGCGCCGAAAGGCTTTTGATCCGCTGCGGGTGAATGTTGGTGTTCCAGCCAATGCGACGATGACGAAGGCCCGAGCGGAGGCTGTTGCAGCGGACGCGCCCGTGTCAGCCGCTGATGCACCGGTGCCTCAGGCAAACCCGCGGCGCCAGGGCTTCTCTTGATGAAAAGCATTCTGCTGTCGCTGCGCCGGGTGAGATTCCGATGACCAACAAGGCTGGCGCGATCAAACAAGCAAGCTTCTTTGATACAGGTCTGGCGAACGGAAAGAGTGATCGCTTTGCTCTGTTTCAAAAGCGTCCTGGTCCTGACGGAGTGATCAAGACGGCTGCGGCAGTTTCGACAAGCGGTACAACCGCGATGGGTCCCTTGCCTGTGGCCAGTCCGCATAACTAGCGTGTGGCTTGGCTGGGCCACGTGATGCAATTTGACATGCAAAAAGGGCGGTCCTCCGCCCTTTTTGCATGTTTGAGGTCGAATCTCGATGTATTGGTGAAAAATATCTTAAAATTTCCGCCTGATGCAGACATGTCTTTCGTATTATTTGATAATATCTTTTAAGTAAAAATTAACGATACCCGCCAATGATCGTAGCCAATGCGTAGGAACGCTGGGTGGACGTCGGGACGATCCTTTGGGCCCCGACTTGATAGAGGTCATGATCTGGATGTTGGTCGAACCGAGAAGCTCTGCAACTATTCTGGCTCTGGCTGATTTGGCAGAGCTGTCTGCCAGCCAGTTGGAAGAGGGATCGTCAATCGAGGATGTGATTGCAACGCTGCGCAGCGCGGCGGTCGCAGTTCGCAAGGTCATTTCTGATGATGACAAGGCGTCCAATGATCTGGCCGAAAGCTCTCTTGAAGACGATGCGGACGAAAAAACACTGGCCGACGTTTCTGCCTGATGACGCAGGCGCATTGCAGCCATGTGATGCTTTTGACTGGTGAGTGCTGGAATTTGACCTGTTACAGGATTACGTAGTGGGATGAAATTCCCTTCTTCTGGTCAGGCAAGCACTCACGACATGGCTGAAACATCTGATAGGGCACCGCGCCCGCGCAAGCCTCTTATCCCCCTTTCCATCATCACCGGGTTTCTGGGCTCGGGAAAGACGACGCTGCTCAACGGTCTGTTGAAAGATCCGGCGATGGCGGATACGGCTGTGATCATCAATGAGTTTGGTGAAATCGGTCTGGATCACCTGTTGGTCGATCAGTCGAGTGATGGCATTCTGGAACTGGCGTCGGGCTGCCTGTGCTGCACCATTCGCGGTGATCTGGTGACGACGCTGGAGAAGCTGTTGCGGGATATCGACAATGGCCGGCTGGACCACTTGTCGCGCGTGGTCATAGAGACAACCGGTTTGGCCGATCCTGCCCCCATTTTGCACACTGTCATGTTGCATCCCTATCTCAAGTTGCGCTACCGGCTGGAAAGTGTCGTGACACTCGTTGACACGATCAATGGTCTGGAGACGCTTGATACTCATGAAGAAGCGCGCCGTCAGGCGGCGGTGGCTGATCGTCTGGTGCTGACCAAGACGGATCTGGCAGCGCCTGATGCGGGATATCTCCGTACGTCATTGATTTCGCGTCTTAAAACGTTGAACCCGGCTGCGCGTGTACTTGATGCGCAGGCCGGTGAGGCTACGCCGTCGCATCTATTTGATACAGGATTGTATGATCCGGCGACCAAGGTGCCGGATGTGACTAAGTGGCTCAACGCGCAAGCGGTTGAAGACGCTCAGGCCGCAGCACATGCCGCACATCCCCATGCAGAGCATGGCTCCGGGCACGTTCACACACATGAGCAAGCGGACCCTTCAGGCGACCCAGAAAGTGAGAAGCATCATGATCATGGCCATTCACACGGCCATGGCCACACGCATGACGTTAATCGGCACAGCGACAAGATCAGGGCCTTCACATTGGCCAGCGACCGGCCGATCCCGCGGGCGGGTCTTGAGATGTTCATGGATCTCCTGAGTTCGGCGCATGGCCCGAAACTCCTCAGGATGAAGGGCATCGTGCAGGTGGTCGAAGATCCTGAGCATCCTGTGGTGATCCACGGCGTCCAGCATGTGTTTCATCCGCCTTTGGTGCTGGAGCAGTGGCCGGACGCGGATCATCGCACGCGGTTGGTGTTCATCACCAATGACCTGCCGGAAAGTTTCGTGCGCAAATTGTTCGATGCCTTTACCAGCGCCTTGCAGACCGATACGCCCGATGCCAAGGCGATGACCGAAAACCCTTTGGCGATTTCCGGCTTCACCAGTTCGTTGTAAACGCGCTTACTTTTCGCGCGGTGTGACCTGTCGGATCAGGCCTTCCTGGGCGGTCGAGGCGACGATTTCGCCGTCTCGGGTATAGAGCGAACCGCGGTTCATGCCACGCGATCCCGTCGCGGACGGGCTGTCTTCGGCGTAGAGCAGCCAGTCATCGGCCCGGAATGGCCGGTGAAACCACATGGCGTGATCCAGGCTTGCCGCTTGAATATCCGGGCTAAAGACCGATTTTCCATGTGGGAACAGGGCCGTGTCCAACAGGGTCATGTCTGAGGCATAAGCCAGAACGCATTGATGGATGGAGAGGGTCTCGGGAAGCGCTTGTGTGGCCCGCACCCAGACATATTGTTTGGGGGGTAAGGGCTTTTCGGAAAAGTAATGGGTCAGATCGACAGGGCGCAACTCGATGGGCCGGTCGCGTTCCCAATAGCGGCGGACATGAGGAGGCGCGACTTTCAGAAACTTGTTGCGCAGTTCCTGTTCGCTCGGCAGGTCTTCGGGTTGTGGCAGGTCTTCAGGCATGTCGAGCCGGTGCTCCAGCCCTTTTTCTTCGATCTGGAAGGAACAGGACATGGAGAAAATGGGTTGGCCATGTTGAATTGCGACGACACGCCGCGTCGTAAAGCTGCCGCCATCGCGGATACGATCAACGTCATAGATAATCGGCACGGACGGATCGCCCGGCCTTAGAAAATATCCATGCAGCGAGTGAGCATGTCGATCTTCGACAACAGTCCGTGAGGCTGCCATCAAGGCTTGCCCGATGACCTGACCGCCGAAAACCCGCTGCCAGCCGACTTGAGGGCTACGGCCGCGGAACAGGTTCTGTTCAAGAGGTTCAAGGTCAAGGATGTCAAGAAGGCTGTCGATGGCCGTTTTCATGGGCGTGATCCTTGCGGCAAAAAAATGTTAAAGCGATAGGACCCGGGGCAGATGCCCCATAAAGGGCCGAACCTGATTTGTGACCGTGGGCTTGCACTTAAGTCAAGTTGCCGCGACAAAGAGGGACTGAAAAGCCAGGGAGAGCCAAATGGCTGAAAGCGCAGATACAAAGAAGCAGGACGTTTACGATGTGGCCATTGCGGGTGGTGGGTATGTCGGATTGTCTTTGGCCCTTGCGCTGAAAAAGGCAAGCGCGACGATGCGTGTCATTGTCATCGACCCCAAGCCGATGACAATGCTGGACAAGGATCCACGCGCCTCCGCTGTTGCCGCGGCAGCCTGTCGTATGCTGGATCAGTTGGGCGTCTGGTCCGACATTCGTGAGCATACCCAGCCGATCAACGAAATGATTGTGACTGATAGCAAGTTACGCGATGCAGTGCGGCCTGTTTTCCTCACCTTTGGCACTCAGACCAATGACGGGTCCAGAACTGTCACGACTTCTGAAACCGACGAACCCTTTGCGCATATGGTCCCCAATGGGGCGATGTTGCCGGCATTATATGGTGCGGCCCGAGATCTGGGTGTTGAATTTGCCGCACCGGACACCGCATCGAGTTTCCGCAATCGGGGCTCGCAAGTGGATCTGGACCTTGCCTCGGGACGCAAATTGTCTGCCCGCGTTCTGGTGGCAGCCGATGGCGTTCGCTCACGCTTGCGTGATCTGGCGGGCATTCGCACGGTTTATTGGGACTACGGCCAGTCGGGCATTGTCACCACGGTGAAACACGAACGCCCCCACAATGGCCGTGCGGAAGAGCATTTCATGCCGTCGGGTCCGTTTGCGATCCTGCCGCTGCCGGGCAATCGGTCGTCGCTGGTGTGGACGGAAAAGACGGAGGAAGCGGCGCGGCTGGTCGGCAGCGACGATTTTACTTTCGAGATCGAATTAGAGCGTCGGTTTGGCCATCATCTGGGCAAGCTTGAGTTGGCAGGTGGGCGCAATGCGTTTCCTTTGGGGTTGCGTCTGGCGCGTGATTTCGTCCGCCCTCGCTTTGCGCTTGCCGGAGATGCCGCGCACGGTATTCATCCTATTGCCGGGCAAGGCCTCAATCTGGGGTTCAAGGATGTTGCGGCGCTGGCCGAAGTCCTGGTCGATGCTCATCGGCTTGGTCAGGATTTGGGCGGATTGGATGTGCTGGAGCGCTATCAGCGCTGGCGGCGTTATGACACCTGGCAGATGGGCGTGGTGACCGATGTGCTCAACCGTCTGTTTTCCAATGATCGGGATCTGTTTCGGGTAGCGCGTGATTTTGGGCTGGGGGTTGTCGACCGGCTGCCGAGCCTCAAGTCGCGCTTTATCAAGCAGGCATCGGGCTTTATGGGCCCGGTGCCCAAACTGCTAGAGGGCCACGACATCTGAAGGGATTTGGATGTGCGCATGGTGAATGAGGCACGATGAACAAGACGGGAAAAACCATCCTTGTCACCGGCTGTTCCTCCGGGATTGGTTTGTGCGCGGCCCATACACTGCGTCGACGCGGCTGGCGGGTCTTTGCCACTGTGCGGCGCGCGGAAGATGTGGCCCGGCTGTCGGAGGAAGGTTTCGACGCGTTGCGGCTCGATTATGAAGATCCCGCCTCCATTGATCTTGCGCTGGATACGGTCTTGGACAAAACCGGCGATCGGCTGCATGCCGTCTTCAACAATGGAGCCTATGCGATCCCGGGGGCCATCGAAGATGTGCCAACGGAAGCCCTGCAAGCGCTGTTTCAGGCCAATTTCTTTGGCTGGCATCAGGTGATCCGACGCCTTGTGCCCATCATGCGTGCGCAAGGCGAAGGGCGTATTGTGCAGTGTTCATCTGTGCTTGGCTTGATCGCGATGAAATATCGAGGTGCCTACACGGCGTCGAAATTCGCGCTTGAAGGCTACACGGACACCCTGCGTCACGAACTGAATGGCACCAACATTCATGTGGGTTTGATTGAACCGGGGCCAATCGAGACACGGTTTACGGCCAATGCGCTGGCGAATTTTGATTACTGGCTCGGACCTGGGGTGATGGAAAAGTCGCCTCATCGCGACGCCTATGCGCGGCGACGGGTGCGCATGGAAAATGGCGAACCGGGCCGTTTCAAATTGCCAGCGGAGGCCGTCGTCGAAAAACTTGTCCATGCACTTGAAGCGCCGCGCCCAAAAGAGCGCTACTATGTGACGGTGCCGACCTATGTGGTGGGCACTTTGCGCCGTATTCTGCCAACCCGGTGGCTCGACAGGTTCTTGATCAGAGCCGCCGATGGGGAGGAATAGAACAAAAGACCAGAGCAGAGGCGGATCAAAGCAGTGTGTCCATGCAGGGGGAGGAAATGCCATGGAGACGGTTTTTGAAGGCTTGATACCAATTGCATTGCTGGCGGTCGTGGTGGTTCTGGCACTCGGGATCTTCAACATGATGCGCCAGGGCCGGCCAACCGTTCGCAAACTTTCATGCGCTGGCGAGTTCTTCTGCAACTGCTGGCCATCTGTCTGGTGATGGCAAGCCTCTATCTCTTTGGCTCAGGTTAGGTCACAAGAGGCGAAATGAAACAGCAGAAGGCTGAGGCAGCATGGTCGTATTGAACAAGATCTATACCAAGACCGGTGATGACGGTACGACCGCGCTGGGCAACGGCGAACGTCGATCAAAGGATGATCTGCGTGTTGAAGCCTATGGTACGGTCGACGAAGCCAACGCAGCACTCGGTCTGGTGCGGCAGTTTTCCGGAAATATTTCGGAGATCGATGAGGTTCTGTTTCGTATTCAGAACGATCTTTTTGATCTGGGCGCCGATCTGGCAACGCCGGAAAGTGACCAGCCGCTTGGCTATGAGCCGCTGCGTATCACCGAGACACAGGTTGCGGCGCTGGAGCATGCGATCGACGGTCTGAACGCGGACCTGGCGCCACTGCGGTCCTTCGTGTTGCCTGCGCGGCACGTCTGCGGCAGCCTATCTGCATCTTGCGCGCACACTGACCCGGCGGGCGGAGCGGCTTGTGGTGACGCTCAAGGGGCGTGAGCCCATCAATGAACATGTCGTCGTCTATCTGAACCGCCTGTCAGATTACCTTTTTGTTGCCTCGCGGTACGTAAACGACAAGGGCGGGCGCGACGTGTTGTGGGTGCCCGGGAAAAATCGTTAGGCAGCGCAGCACTCTGGCGGGTCACGATTGTCTGAAGCCTCGCAAAACTAGGCGAATTTTTCGTTTTTGCAGGTGCGTTGGCATGCAGGTGGCGGGATCGTTGACAGGTATGGCAGCGGTCCTTTACCGTCGCCGTCCAAACGGAAATTTAGGCCCAGAGACAACCGACGCACACAGCTGACGGTTTCCTTGGTTTCGGAAGTGAAATCGGCCCGCTCGGGCTGGTTCAATGGAGGTTATGCTCTATGAAAATTCTTGTGCCCGTCAAGCGGGTCATCGACTACAATGTCAAGGTCCGCGTCAAGGATGATGGCACCGGCGTCGATCTTGCCAACGTCAAGATGTCGATGAACCCTTTCGACGAGATTGCAGTTGAAGAAGCGCTGCGTCTGAAGGAAGCTGGCAAGGCAAGCGAAGTTATTGTTGTGTCCATTGGGCCGCAGCAGGCTCAGGAAACCATCCGCACTGGTCTTGCAATGGGCGCTGATCGCGGCATCCTTGTCAAGACGGACGAGATCGTCGAGCCGCTCGCGGTTGCCAAGATCCTCAAGGGTATTGTCGAGGCGGAAGAGCCGGGTCTTGTGATCCTTGGCAAGCAGGCCATCGACGACGACTGCAACCAGACAGGCCAGATGCTTGGCGCGCTGCTGGGTTGGGGGCAGGGGACGTTTGCGTCCAAGATTGAACTGGGTGACGACAGTGTTGACGTGACGCGTGAGGTCGATGGTGGCTTGCAGACCGTGAAGTTGGCACTGCCCGCCATCGTCACGACGGATCTGCGCCTCAACGAGCCGCGTTACGCTTCGCTTCCCAATATCATGAAGGCCAAGAAGAAGCCGATCGACATGAAGACCGCCGATGATTTCGGTGTCGATGTGTCGCCGCGCCTCAGCGTCATCAAGACAAGTGAGCCGCCGGTTCGCAAGGCTGGCGTCAAGGTGACGACCGTGGCCGAGCTGGTCGACAAGCTGAAGAACGAAGCTGGTGTTCTTTAACGCGTCTGCACAGGAGAATTGAAACATGACCACGCTTCTTGTGGCAGAACATGCCGGTGGTGCGCTGAATGACGCGACCGCCAAGACCCTGACCGCTGCCGCGCAACTGGGCGGCGACGTCCATGTGCTTGTGGCGGGCAAGAATATTGCCGCTGTGGCCGAAGCGGCTGCAAAATTGTCTGGCGTGGCCAAGGTGTTGAGCGCTGACAGCGATGCATTCGCCGCTCAACTTGCCGAGCCGATGACCGATTTGATCCTGTCGCTGGCTGATGGCTATGATGCCATTGTCGCTCCGGCAACGGCCAACGGCAAGAACACCTTGCCACGTGTTGCCGCGTTGCTGGACGTCATGCAGGTGTCTGACATCACGGCAGTGATTGACGCTGAGACCTTTGAACGTCCGATCTATGCAGGCAATGCGCTTCAGACGGTGAAATCGTCAGATGCCAAAAAGGTCATCACCGTGCGCACTTCGTCCTTCGCATCGGCGGAAGAGGGCGGGTCTGCCGCTATCGAAGCAGTGAGCTTTGAGGCCGGTGCATCGAAATCGCAGTTTGTCGGGGAAGAGATTTCCAAGTCTGATCGTCCGGAGCTGACCAGTGCCAAGATCATTATTTCCGGTGGTCGTGCGCTTGGCTCGGAAGAGAAGTTTCAGGAAGTCATCATGCCTGTGGCGGATGCGCTGGGTGCCGCGGTTGGCGCGTCACGCGCCGCAGTGGATGCGGGCTATGCCCCGAATGACTGGCAGGTCGGTCAGACCGGCAAGGTCGTGGCACCGGACCTCTATATTGCCTGCGGCATTTCGGGTGCGATCCAGCATCTGGCGGGCATGAAGGATTCCAAGGTCATCGTCGCCATTAACAAGGACGACGAAGCCCCGATCTTCCAGGTCGCGGATTACGGTCTGGTGGGCGATCTCTTCGAGATCCTGCCGCAACTCAAGTCTGCGGTCGAATAAGCATTCCCGGATCGGCCTTTCAGGTGCCTAATGCCTGAGGGGCCGATTTGGATCGGGCACCGCTGGTCCGTTGGTGGATTGAAACAGCAGGTGTGGTCACAGGGGCAGCCTCGCTCCCTTCACGGCATGAAGGCGCGAACTCATAAGGAACTGATCAATGACTGTAGAAATCAGGCAAGTGGGCGTCGTTGGAGCAGGTCAGATGGGCAGCGGCATTGCGCATGTCTGCGCCTTGGCGGGCTTCGACGTTCTGTTGAGTGACGTCTCTCCGGACAATATCACCAAGGCGATCGAAGGGATCGGGAAGAACCTGGATCAGCCAGGTTCAAAAGGAACTGGTTTCCGATGCGGATCGGACCGCGGCCTTGAAGCGCATCACTGCGGCACCTGACCTGAAGAGCCTGGAAAATGCTGATCTTGTGGTTGAATCGGCTACGGAAAACGAGCAGGTCAAAAAGAAGATCTACGCGCAGCTTTGCCCTATCCTGAAGCCGGAAGCCATGCTGGCGACCAACACTTCGTCGATCTCAATCACCCGCCTTGCAGCGTCGACAGATCGACCTGAGCGGTTCATCGGCATCCATTTCATGAACCCGGTTCCGGTGATGGAACTGGTCGAACTGGTGCGCGGCATTGCCACCGAAGAAGAGACCTTCGAGGCTGCAAAGAAATTCGTTGCTGACATTGGCAAAGCTATAACGGTGGCAGAGGATTTCCCGGCGTTCATCGTCAATCGCATTCTGTTGCCGATGATCAACGAGGCCATCTACACGCTGTATGAAGGCGTCGGCTCGGTGGAATCCATCGACACCGCCATGCGTTTGGGGGCCAACCACCCGATGGGGCCGCTTCAACTCGCCGATTTCATTGGTCTGGATACCTGCCTTTCAATCATGCAGGTGCTTTATGAAGGGCTGGCTGACTCCAAATATCGTCCCTGTCCGCTCCTCGTCAAATATGTCGAGGCCGGTTGGCTCGGTCGCAAGGCCAAGCGTGGTTTTTACGATTATCGCGGCGAAACACCGGTTCCGACCCGCTGATTTTTACGGTTTGTTTACGCGCGGTTCCGTAGCGTTCATTTGACCCCAGAAAGGGAGATGAACGCTATGGATTCGACTTCGATTGCTCTGAGTTATGTCGCCAGTCAGCAGGCGCAGACCGGACAGCAGCTTCAGGCTGCGATGATGAAGATGGCGCTTTCGAGTGATGCCGGTATTGTGGCAATGTTGCAAGAGGGTGCGCAAAACCTGAAAGGCCTGTCATCGGCTCCCGCGGGCATGGGCGCATCGGTCGATATTTCGGCCTGATACAACATTTATACTGCGATTTTTCGGCTAAAAATGAGAATGTTGTAATATTCACTCTCTTTATCCATTTAATTAAAATTTGAATTAAATGCTACTTGGCGTATTACATCTTGTTTTTAGGTAGTTTTATTCGATGAAAAACTTGCCTGTATTTCTATTTTATTCTGCGTACGATCTCTTATATTAAAGAAAATTGGGTCGTAACAGGAGTTCGTCATGATAGAGACGGCAACATCCTTGATTTCCCAATACGGCTATCAACCTTTATCCGCACCTCGCGAGACTGCTCAGAAGCTGGAGCAGGTTGAGGCAAAACAGGATAAGGCCGTGGCCGAGACAGTCGAGCTTCGGGCCCGCATCAGTGGCAACCGAACCGAGAATCTGGAACGTCAGGCCGAACAACTGGCTGATCGCACAGACGATGGAACGGGGCGTGGTGCCGGACTTGGAGGACAACTGGATATTTCGGTTTGACGCCGAAATAGCCCCTGGAAACAGGAGAGGAAAGATGGCATCAATTTCTGACAGTACGGCTGCTGCCTACAGCAATGCTAACGTGCGCAGCGAGCTTGCGACGAATGCCGTGCGAGAGTCTGCGCAGCAGGATCAGCGCGTGGCGCAACAGTTGCAAGACAGTCAGCAGACCACAGAAAGCTCTCGTGAGGAGCGCGATGTTCGCAAGATTGCCGGTCTTGGCGATGCGGTTGACATCTCGGTCTGACAAACGGGCTGATTGAGGTTTGCGAAGAAGGATGATCAGGGCGTACCGGCAAGGTGCGCCCTGTTTTTGTGAAACAATTCGCCCAGGAATTCTGCAAAAGCGCGCACTCTGGCGGCAGCCGCCATATCCGACTGCATGATGAGGTAGATCGACTGCGTTACCTCTTCTACCCGCATGAGGCAGGACAGATTTGCCGGCCGCGCCAGCAAGTGCGGCAGCAGAGCCAGTCCGACACCTGCTTCGGCGCTGGCAAGTTGGGTCACCAGCGTCGAAGTGCGCAGGACAGGTCGCAGGCGTCCCAGCCGATGGTTGATCCATTGTGCGCTGACCAAATGATCAAATTCCCGTTCCCAACCGATGAGAATGCCGCGCTCCTGTCCTGTCTCATCGCGGATCCACTCCGATACAGAATGCTGTCTTGCTTTGCTCACCAGGTCTCGTGTGTCGTAAAGCCCGTATCCGAGATTGCCGAGTTGCCGGATTGTCAGATGGCCGCGTTCAGGGCGGACCATGCGAATGGCCAGATCTGCGTCGTGTCGATGCATGTTGAGCGCATTGACATGGGTTATCAGTTCAATCGTGATGCTAGGGATGCTGCTTCAGGAATTGCGGCAGGGCGGGAGCGATGAGGCGTGTGGCGAAATTTTCTGCCGTGGCGAGTCTGATTGGACCGACGAGGGCACTTTCGGCGATTGCGGTTGAGGACTGAAGCGCCAATGCGGCGTCCTCGACAGCCTCTGCCCGTTGCAGAAAGGCTTCGCCGTCTTCGGTGAGGTGATAGCCAGACTGATGGCGGATGAAAAGCGGCTGTCCAAGCGCTGTTTCCAGTCGGGTGATGCGGCGTGAAAGCGTGGCAATGCTGGTGTCAAGCTGGT
The DNA here is from genome assembly GCF_055809635.1 of Roseibium sp. 10G30-5. Classification (NCBI taxonomy): domain Bacteria; kingdom Pseudomonadati; phylum Pseudomonadota; class Alphaproteobacteria; order Hyphomicrobiales; family Stappiaceae; genus Roseibium; species Roseibium sp. 10G30-5. Next base: position 2,137,098 of record NZ_CM147918.1, on the reverse strand, counting down.
GGGCGGCAGCTGTTAATGTGCCGGAACGGGCCAGCGCCAGAAAGGGCTTCAGGTCGTCCCAGACAAGTGTGTTAGATTTGTTTTTCATTTTTGAAAAAACTGCTTCCCTTTTTTGAGGGCTTTTTTCACTCCCGCGAGCTTGCCATTTGAAAGCGGTACACCACAAGGAGCCATTTGATGAAAAAGAGAATTCTGGGATCCGATCTGTCTGTCTCCGCGCTGGGGCTCGGCTGTATGGGGATGAGCGAATTTTATGGGCAACGCGATGATGCTCAGTCTTTGAAGGTTCTGGCCAAGGCTGTTGAGGAGGGGATCGACTTTTTCGATACATCTGACATGTATGGCCCACATCACAATGAAGAGCTGATCGGTCGTTTTCTGAAAGACAGCAAGGCTGATGTGAAGATTGCGACGAAGTTTGGCATCAAGCGTGAGCCAAGTGCCAATATAACCGGTCCATCGACAACAGCCCGGCTTATGCGCGGGCCTGCTGTGAAGCCTCTCTGCACCGCTTGGGCATCGAGCAGATTGACTTGTATTATGTTCATCGGATCAATCCCGATCAGCCTATCGAAGATACAATGCAGGCTTTGGTCGTGTTGAAAAATGAAGGCAAGATCGCGCGGATTGGCTTGTCTGAAGTCAGTGCAGAGACCTTGCGCCGGGCCCATGCGGTCCATCCGGTGACGGCGGTGCAAACAGAATATTCGCTCTGGGCCCGCGAGCCGGAGCAAAGTGTGCTGCCGACGTGTCGGGAATTGGGTATTGGCTTCGTGCCTTACTCTCCGCTGGGTCGCGGCTTTCTGACGGGGCGCTTCCGGTCGACCGATGATTTTGCCAAGGGGGATTTCCGAAGCAATTTGCCTCGGATGAGCGGTGAGGCCTTTGAGACCAACTTCAAGCTGGTGTCGATGGTCGAGACGCTGGCAGGTGACAAGGGCTGTACCCCGGCACAGCTGGCACTCGCCTGGGTCTTGTCCAAGGGTGAGGACATCGTACCGATCCCGGGCACCAAACAGCTCAAGTATCTGCAGGATAATATTGGCGCGCTTGATGTGGAACTGTCCGGGACCGAACTGACCGCTCTCGATGGCCTGATTGAAACCACACAGATTACCGGAGAGCGATATCCGGAAGCGGGCATGAAGAGTCTCAACGCCTGATCCGGGGTTTTCAAAATTGAAAAGGCGCGGTTCCAAAAATGGAAGACGCGCCTTTTGTTTGTCTGGAGGGCCTTTAAAGCAATATGGCTCAGTTGGCCGTGATGTCTTTCATCGTCGACATGGCGGCGTGGACCAGGTCCTTGGCTTCTTTTCCAGCCCACTCCGCCGGGCCATACATTGTGCCGATTTCACAGCCGTCTGGTCCGATCAGGATGGTGGTCGGAAGGCCACGGGCCTTGCCATGGGCGCGCAGATCGGTCAGCAGTGTGTTTGTTCCCTCATGATAGACGGGCAGGTCCTGAACGCCGATCTGCTTGAGGAATGCCTTGGGTTTCTCGGTGCCGCCCCGGTCAACATTGACGGGTACGACCTTGAAATCGTCGCTGTTTTTTTCTTGCGCCAACTGGTCAAGCGTTGGCATTTCTTTACGGCAAGGCGCACACCAGGTTGCCCAGAGGTTCATCAGGATCGTCTTGCCATGAAAATCAGCGACGCTCATGTCATCGCCTTTCGGTCCCTTGAACGTCAGGTTCGCCAGTGACAACGGTTCCTGTGCGGGGACGAAGGCGGCAACGTCTCCCTTGGCATAAGGCGCGATTTTATCAGCGGTCTTTTGCGTGAAGGGGCAGCTTTGCGTGCCCGGCGAGTTGCCATTCGGACCCAGGATCACGTATACCCCAGCAAGGATTATCACGAGACCGGCGAGACCGAAGGCGAAAGCCTGCCTTTTTGCTTTTTTGCGTCGACTTGTCGGTTCATTCATTCTTCAAGACCTCTCAAAGGGGACCTTCAGGGGAAAGCGTATGAGCAATCGGATGTGGGGCGGCCGCTTCGCCGAAGGGCCTGATGCCATTATGGAGGAAATCAACGCCTCCATCGACTATGATCGCAAGCTTTACAAGCAGGACATAGCGGGCTCCAAGGCCCATGTCAGCATGCTGGCCAAACAAGGTGTTGTGACGGCTGACGATGCGAAGCAGATTTCGGACGGTCTGGATACGATCCGCAAGGAGATCGAAGAAGGCACGTTCACGTTCTCGCGGGCGCTTGAAGACATCCATATGAACATCGAAGCCCGGTTGGCTGAGCTGATCGGCCCAGCGGCTGGACGCTTGCATACCGGGCGCTCCCGCAATGATCAGGTGGCGACCGATTTTCGCCTCTGGGTGCGCGAGACGATGGATACGCTGGACGAGCAGTTCTCCGATCTGATGTCGGCGCTGGCGGAAAAGGGCAAGCTGCATGCCGGTGATGTTATGCCCGGCTTTACGCATCTTCAATCTGCGCAGCCTGTCACCTTCGGGCACCACATGCTGGCATATGTGGAAATGTTCGCGCGTGACCGGTCCCGTGTGCGGGACGCTCGCGTCCGTATGAATGAAAGCCCGCTTGGGTGTGCGGCACTGGCCGGTACATCTTTCCCGATTGACCGGGTTGCCACGGCGAAGGCGCTTGGCTTCGACCGCCCAACGGCAAATTCTCTCGATGGCGTGTCGGATCGCGATTTTGCTCTGGAAGCGCTGTCCTGCGCTTCAATTGCAGCGATGCATTTGTCACGTCTGGCTGAAGAAATTGTCATTTGGTGTTCGGCTCAATTCAAGTTCGTGCAGCTGTCGGACAAGTTCTCGACAGGCTCCTCGATCATGCCGCAAAAGAAAAACCCGGATGCGGCTGAATTGGTTCGGGCCAAGGCTGGCCGGATCTATGGTGCCTTGCAGGGTCTTCTGGTGGTGATGAAGGGTCTGCCGATGACCTATTCAAAGGACATGCAGGAAGACAAGGAGCAGACTTTCGACGGGCTTGCCAGTCTGTCGCTGGCGCTGGCCGCCATGACCGGCATGATCCGTGACCTGACGCCGCTGACGGATAATCTGAAGACGGCTGCGGGATCTGGCTATTCGACCGCAACCGATCTGGCGGACTGGCTGGTTCGGGTGCTCGGTATGCCGTTCCGCGATGCGCATCATGTGACTGGTCGTGTCGTTGCACTCGCCGTGGAGCAGGGCATAGAGCTGCATGAGGTCTCACTTGAGGCGATGCAGGCCATTGAGCCGAAGATCACGCAAGAGATCTATTCGGTTCTAACCGTTGAAAACTCGGTTCAATCGCGAGTCAGCTACGGTGGCACCTCGCCCGTCAACGTGCGCGAGCAGGCACAACGCTGGCTCGACGCGCTCGCGGGCTAATTTCTACGCGTATGCCAGCTTCACGTCTTGCAGATGTGGGGCTGGCATGCGAGGAAGATTGAGAACAACTCTGGCGCGTCAGGCGCTGGCGTCGGCAGGCATGGCTCTCACGTGTGAGAGATGTGAAAGGGCATTGATATGGCGGATCGGATGCGTCCGGGCAAAAGCACCATCATTGCAGTGGGCGTGTGTCTCAGTCTGGCTGTTCTTGTGTCTGGATGTGGGCGTTACGGCAATCTGGAGGCACCGAACACTCCGGCTCCGACAACCCGGAAACAGGATCCTGCGCCGGCTTCGTCTGCGGCAGGTCTGCCATCCCGATACGGGGATGCTCGCGACGATGACAAGGCAAAACCACTGCGCAAGCATTTCTTTCTGGACAGCTTGCTGTAGGCGCGACTTGTCGCTTCCCCGTGCCAGATTTCATCTCTGTTTCATTGTGTAAAAGGTCTTCCCGTGCACCACTTTGACCACCGTGAGGGTGAACTCTATGCGGAAGGCGTCTCTATTCGCGAGATTGCCGAGGCTGTCGGAACGCCATTCTATGTTTATTCGACAGCGACACTGAAGCGTCATTTCCAAGTTTTTTCAAAGGCTTTGGATGGCTTGGACTCGCTTGTTTGCTACGCGATGAAAGCGAACTCCAATCAGGCGGTTCTGAAAACACTCGCGGCGCTTGGCGCTGGCATGGATGTGGTCTCAGAAGGCGAGTTGCGGCGTGCCCGTGCCGCTGGTGTGCCCGCCAACAAAATCCTGTTTTCCGGTGTGGGCAAGACCGAGGCCGAGCAGGAATACGCGCTGAAGGAAGGCATTCTGTGTTTCAACGTGGAATCCGAGCCTGAATTGCATCAGTTGTCACGGGTTGCCAGCCGTCTTGGCACGCCAGCCAGGTTTCCTTGCGCATCAATCCGGATGTTGATGCCAAGACCCATGCCAAGATTTCGACGGGCAAGAAGGAAAACAAATTCGGTATCGCCTTACAGGATGCACGTCGGGTCTATGCGGAAGCCGCTGAACTGCCGGGCATTCAGGTGTCTGGTATCGACATGCACATCGGATCGCAAATCACCGAGCTGGAGCCGTTTGACGATGCCTTTGCCCGTCTCGGCGAACTGGTCGAAGCCTTGCGCCTTGATGGCCATGCCATTGAGCATATCGATCTTGGCGGTGGATTGGGCATTCCCTACACGCAAGACAACACGCCGCCGCCCTTGCCGGACGCTTATGCCGCCGTGGTGCGCAAGCACGTCGAACGCCTTCAGTGCAAAGTGATTTTTGAGCCTGGACGTCTGATTGCGGGCAATGCGGGCATCCTTGTGACCAAGGTGATTTACGTCAAGCCGGGCGAAAACAAGAATTTCGTCATCGTCGATGCGGCAATGAACGACCTTATTCGACCGACTTTGTATGAGGCCTATCATGAGATCGGGCCCGTGCGGCAAACGCCGGATAATCATCCTCGCATTCGAGCCGATGTGGTTGGTCCCGTGTGCGAGACTGGCGATTATCTCGGTCTTGATCGGGAGTTGCCGAACGTCTCTGCCGGTGATCTGCTGGCGGTCTATTCTGCCGGCGCCTATGGTGCCACGCAGTCAGGCACCTATAACAGTCGGTTGCTGGTGCCGGAAGTCCTTGTCAATGAAGACAGGTATGCGGTCGTGCGGCCGCGCTTGACCTTCGATGATCTACTGCAACTTGACCAGGTTCCAGACTGGCTCAAGGAGACGTGACCCCTTTTCACGGGCGATGAGGCGGCTGACAGTTGCCGTCCCTGTTCTGGTGGCGCACGATAGCGTTTGCAGGTGCGAACGGAGAGCTCTGACTTGATCCAGAAACGTGACACGGACACGGACGTCGAGACAGAACGTCTGCGCAGGCAAGAGGGTGCGCTGAAGCGGCAGTGGTCTCGTCTGGTGTGGCGAAATCAAGCAGCGCTTTTTGTTGAACGGGTCTGGCTTGCGGCTTTCCGCCCATCCCTTGTCCTTGGTGCTTTTTTCGGCTTCTCGCTTTTGGGCGGCTGGCTTGTGCTGCCACTCTGGGCACGGGCAATCGGTCTTCTTGCCTTTCTTGTGGCGCTGGTCTGGTGCGCACTGCCATTGTGCAAAGTGCGTTGGCCGTCGCGTTCTGAGGGTTTATCGCGGACAGAAAGTGCGTCTGCCGGGTTGCACCGCCCGCTGAGTGCGGTTGAGGACGACCTTTCGTTCGGTAGCGATGATCCGCTGACCCTCACACTTTGGCGCTTGCATCAGCAACGCATGATGGCAGCCATTGAGGCCTTGCGCACGCGAATGCCGCGTCCGGATGCCTACCGCCTTGATCCTTATGCCCTGCGTGTTGTGGTGGGAACTTTGCTGCTGGTCGGAGTAGCGACCGGTGCGCAGGATCCACTGCGCCGTATTGGATCTGCATTCGATCTCTGGCCAAGCGCACCGGTGATTGCGACCCGGCTTGATGCTCTGGGTAACGCCGCCGCTTTATACAGGGCAGCCGCCGATTTATTTGACGGGCGAAACAGCCGCGTTGCGCCAGCCTGATGCCACGATCAGTGTTCCACAGGGCTCACGCTTCATCTTCCGCAGCGAGGGGGCGGGTAAGATGACGGCTCGTCTTGTTGGCGACGACGGCACTGACCTTGAAAAACCATCGGGCGATAAGCCGAGAAGCCCTCCGCAGGGGAGGTCTGCGGAAAATGCGCCAAATGGTCCAGATACGGCAGAAAAGCCGGGTCTGGAGTTGATGCGTTCGGGACGGATCGAACTGGTCAATGGCGAATCTGTAGTCAAGAGCTGGGTGTTTCACGTCATCGCCGACACTCCGCCAACGATTGCTTTTGATGGCAAGCCGGAAGAGCAATTGAGCGGTGCGCTGAAATTTTCCTATTCGATCCGGGATGATTATGGAGTTGTGGCAGCAGAGGCTCATTTTGAGCCGGTTGCCAGTGAACTGAGTGCCGACGCGAGGAAGCGGCGGCCGTTGGTCAAGCCGCCGGAAGTGTCTTTGTCCTTGCCCTCCAGACGTGAAGGGGCGGTCAAGGCCTCGACGATTCGTGACCTCACGTCGCATCCATGGTCGGGAGCAAAGGTTCTTGTCACCCTTGAGGCGCGGGATCAGGCGGGACAGATCGGCCACTCCGCCCCGATGGAAATAACACTGCCACAGCGCCGGTTCACCAAGCCTTTGGCGCGGGCGGTTGTGGAACAGCGTCGCGATCTTGCTCTGGATGCCAATCGGCAGGTGCAAGTGTTGACGGCGCTTGATGGTTTGCTGCTGGCGCCGGATGTGTTTGGCATGAGCCCCAAGACCTATCTTGGTCTGCAGTTTGCGCATGACCAGTTGAATGCGGCTACGAGTGACGACGGGTTGCGCGAGGTTCTGCCGTTGCTGTGGACGGTGGCTCTGACCATCGAGAATGGCGATCTCTCGCAAACCCAACGTGCCTTGCGAGACGCACAGGAAGCCTTGCGCAAAGCTCTGGAAAACGGCGCGAGTGATCAGGACATCGAACGCCTGACCAACAAGCTGCGTCAGGCGTTGCAGGACCATATGCGCGCACTGGCCGAGCAGATGCAGCGCAATCCGCAAAACATGCAGTCGATGAACAATCAGGCGCAGTCGCTTAATCCTCAAGATCTCGACAAGATGCTGGACCGGATCGAGGATCTGGCCAAAACCGGATCGCGGGATGCGGCGCGTGAGTTGTTGGCGCAGATGCAGCAGATGCTGGAAAACTTGCAGACCGGCAAGATGCAGCAACAGCAGGGGCAACAGGGTGCCCAGCAAAATAGTGAAATGATGAAAATGCTCAACGAGCTTGGGCAGATGATCCAGAAACAGCGCCGCTTGATGGATCAGACGAACAAATGGGACCGACAGGAACCGCAGGACGAAGATCAGCAGCAAGATGGTCAAGGACAACAACAGGACGGGTCGCTGACCCAACAGCAACTTGAACAGGCTTTGAAACAATTGCAGCAAGGGCAGGGCGACTTGGCCCAGCAACTGCAAAAATTGATGGATCGCCTGACAAAACAGGGAAAAGGCCAGCAGAACAAGCAATTGGGGCAGGCTGGAAAGTCCATGCAAGGGGCTGGCAAGTCGCTCGGGCAAGGTGATACGGGTCAGGCAATGGGCCAGCAGGGCGAAGCTTTGGAGGCCTTGCGCAAGGGCGCCCGCGGGATGGCGGAGCAGATGTTCAAGCAAGGTCAGCAAGGGCAGGGATATGCCCAAAGTCGCCGCGGTGCGATGGATGAAGACCCGCTGGGGCGTCCGCGTCGGCGCCCGGGAAATGATCTGGGATCGCAGGTCAAAGTGCCGGATGAAATCGACACGCAGCGGGCTCGCCGTATTCTCAATGAGTTGCGCAAGCGGTTTTCAGATCCGGACCGGCCCAAGCTGGAGCTGGATTATCTTGAGCGTCTGCTGAAGCGTTATTGAGGTAACCGCTGGCCTGCCGGAAGGACGGACACAGATACGGTCAAGGCTTTGACATCAGGTCTTTCTGCGTCGTTCGTGTTTGATGCATCTCAGTAAACAACCCCCGCTCATGCCGTATGAGCGGGGGTTTCTGAAAGTTTCCATATGAGTCTTCGGGCAGACGGGGTCCGTCCCGTGCGGGCACATCTCAGGCCAGCGGGCAAGCAGACGCTTTAACAGGCGTAGCGTTTCGTCTGCTCAGGAAAAAACCCGTAAACCGCATTTTTCACGGCCGAGCGAATGTCGGCCAGAGAAAATGGCTTGGTAATCACGTCATGCACCAGCTTGTCGAGGCCATTGGCCCGCTCGCGCTGGTCAGCAAATCCGGTCATCAGCAAAATTGGAACATCGGGATAGTCCTTGGCCGTTTTCAGGGCCAGTGCAATTCCATCCATGATCGGCATTTTGATGTCTGTCAGAAGCAAGTCAAACTGACCCTGCTCACGAGACAGGACATCAATGGCTTCGGCGCCATCTTCTGCCGTGCTGACTGTGTGACCGTCAAGCTCAAGAGCGCGCCTTACAAAGCTGCGCACTGCTTCATCATCTTCTGTCAGAAGAATGCGAGCCATGGTCAGTCTCCTCCGATCTCCGTCACATCCCCGGTTTTCTCGGGAACGACGTAGCCAATGAATGGCAATTGGCGCTGCAGGCATGGCCCATGTCCATGCCGTAGCCGACAACAAATTTATCCGGACACGCAAATCCAACGTAATCCGCAGAAATGGCAGCAGTGCGGCGCTCGGGTTTGTCGAGCAAAGCAGTGATGCGAACAGATCTGGCACCGCGTTCCAGGAGTCTCTCCCGTGCAAATGTCAGTGTGCGGCCTGATTCAAGGATATCATCGACCAATATTATGTCCCGGTCGTTAACGTCACTTTCGACATCGCGTAAAATTCGGATATTTTCAGATCCGACAGTTCCTGCCCCGTAACTGGATAAATGCATGAACTCCATTTCGGGTTCCAAGCCGACGCGATGCATTGCGCGCACCAGATCGGCTGCAAAAATGAAGCTGCCTTTCAGCACCGCCACGACAAGAAGATCATGCGGTTTGGCCTCGGCGATTTCGCCAGCGATTGAAGCCACGCGCGTTGCGATCGTCTCCTCGTCGAAGAGCGTGTTGATTTGAACGGTCATGAAGTCGGATCTGCCTAATTTCAATTATCGATCGACAAAGCGCACCTGAACATCGCTGGCCCCGCGTGGTGGATCCCGCAAAATGGTTCTGAAGCGAGTTTCGTCCATTGCCTTCAAGATTTTGGTCCGGGGTTCCACCCTCCAGGAATAGATCTCCTGAAGGTCGTTATCTCTGAGTGTCAGGCGGACATTGGGAACTGGATTGTCGACTTTTTCTATATTGTGAATGGAGCCTTCGATCACAAGGACGGGTTGCCCGTCCTCGACCTCGTTGAAGGTCCGCAGGTCATGAAACTCGAGACCTCTTAAATTTACGTCAAAGCCGATGGATGCATAAAGACTGGCGAGGTCAGGCGCGGCCTTCACGATTTCCACGCGCATGGTGATCATCAGAGCGCATAACCCGACGGCACACAGAAAGAGGACGACGCCGGAAACGCGCCTCATACGGCGGCGAAACCGCCAGAACATGGTGGCTCCAGCATGTCCAGAGCCGGGTGCAAATCCGCGTGCCCGACTGACTTTTGGAGTCTTTGTCTTCTTGGCGAGCGTTTCGATGTCGTCCAGTTCGCCATCCGCCTCATCCGTCCCGCCAAATATCGGTTCATCCACAGGATCGTTCATGCCAGAGAGGCCAAATCCGGCTTGAGTTATCCCCTCGTCATCGACGATAGGGTCTTCTGTTTCTTCAGGGGTGTTGAGCATCGGGTCGGTTTCGTCGTCGATAACGGGCTCGTCTTCGCTCGCCTTGTCATCGTCTTCCGCCTCGCTGACGCCTTCTTCTTCGGCAAGAGTATCGCGCAGCCATTCCTCTTCGTCTGTCGAGGCAGGCTGCTCGTCGTCAGGCGCCTGCGGCTCGGCAAACCAATGATTTCCACAGCGGGCGCACTTGACGTTCCGCCCATTTGCTCCCAAGGCTTTCGGCTTGATCTCGTAAGAGGTACTGCAAGCCGGACATTTGATCTTCACCAAGGAAGATACCTGCCCTTGTGAGAGAGGATCCTGCAAAACATTTCTCCAATAGGAGGAAACCCGGCTTCATGACGCAGCGTTTTACCGCCTTTGGTCAAATCGGAGAATGACCTCCATAGAGGACATTTATATGTTTAATGAAGCGTTAATTCGCAGCCTCTAGTTTTGGCGTTTTCACGGGAGTTGTCGAGAGTGATCCGCTTTGAAAATGTCGGCCTGAGATATGGAATGGGGCCAGAAGTGCTGCGGGATCTGACTTTTCGGATCGAACCACAGTCCTTCCAGTTTCTGACCGGGCCGTCAGGAGCGGGTAAAACCAGCCTCATTCGAATGTTATTCATGTCTCTCAAGCCGACGCGCGGCCTGATCCGGGTGTTCGACCGGGACCTGTCGATGATTGCCAAGAATGAATTGCCGGCCCTGCGCCGCAAGATCGGTGTGGTGTTTCAGGATTTTCGCCTGCTTGATCATCTGACTACCTATGAAAACGTTGCCTTGCCGCTGCGCGTTGCGGGGCGCGACGAGGCGGGATATCGCTCTGATGTGGTGGAATTGCTGAAGTGGGTGGGACTTGGCGAGCGCATGCATGTGATGCCGCCGGTGTTGTCCGGGGGAGAAAAGCAGCGCGCTGCTATTGCCCGGGCCCTCATCACGCGGCCCGAATTGCTTCTCGCAGACGAGCCGACCGGGAACGTGGATCCGCCTCTGGCCCGACGTCTCTTGCGACTTTTCATTGAACTCAACAAGCTTGGCACATCCGTTATCATCGCCACGCATGACATCACTCTGCTTGAACAGATTGATGCACGCCGTATGGTGCTTGGTGATGGTGGTCTGACCATTTTCGACTAGCGGATCCTTCATGTCGCAAAACAGCAAGTCAGCTCCGGGTCGGCCCCTGCGCAAGGCCCCTGCCATCAAGGGGCCCCGTGCGACCAAACCGCGATTGCCGCGTCGCAAGAGCGGACAGGGCAAGTCGGCCGCCAAGACGTCCACCGACAAGATCCGTTCGTCAGCCGCGATCGTCCCGCCGCAATCTGTTGCCGGGCGTGCATTGACGCTCGTCGTGGCCATCATGAGCTTTCTGGCCTGCCTGACCATTGGCGGAGTGTCTGTGGTCTGGGATGCAGCACATGACTGGCAGAATGACATTGTGCGCGAGGTGACCATTCAGATCCGCCCGATTGATGGCATTGATGTCATGCGCGAGGTCGACAAGGCGGTGGCGCTGGCACAGGAATTTGAAGGCGTGGGAACGGTGCGTGCCCTGTCTGATGATGAGACCAAGGCGCTGTTGAAACCCTGGCTAGGAGATGGGGTCGATCTTGATGATCTGCCTGTGCCGCGCTTGATCAAGGTAACATTGTCCGATCCGTCCAAGGTTGATTTCAACAAGTTACGATCAGCGCTGGAGACCCAGGTGCGCGGCGCCACCCTTGATGACCATTCGATCTGGACCTCTCGCCTGTCTGCGATGGCGGGCGCGGTCGTTCTCGGGGGGGTGACGATCATGCTGTTGATGCTTGGGTCGATGGTGTTGAGCGTTGTCTTTGCAACGCAAGCAGCCATGGCTGGCAACAAGGACGTGGTGTCCGTCCTGCACCTTGTGGGGGCGGAGGATAGCTTCATCGCGCGCGAATTTCAGCGGCACTTTCTGATGCTTGGGCTTAAGGGCGGCATTTTTGGGGGTGTCTTGGCCTCCTTGTCTTTTCTCTTGATCGATTTGGTGACACGTGAAACACCGGGGCGCGCCGGGACCGATCAATTGTCTGCGATGTTCGGCAGTGTATCGGTCAGCCTTGGTGGCTATATCGGTATTCTGGGCGTTGTGGCCCTGGTGGCGGTGCTCACCGCGGTGACCTCGGGGCTGGCGGTGAAGGCGCATCTCAGGCATGTTGACTGAGTGATACATTGGCGGTCTTGCCGCGATTTTTCCTTGTTGCTTTGAGACACTCCTCAAATCGATTTGCTGTGTGGACTGAAAACCGGATGCCGGATGAGTTTGAATAAGGGCCAGCTGGAAGAAGTGCCCTGGAACCGACGAAGGAAGAGCGGACAATCAAGCAGACAGGGCGGTTCTATTGGGCCCTGGTGATTCCGGCTGCGCTGCTGATCTGTCTTGTTGGTCATTTCCTGATATTTGCGCATCGGATCGCCACGCTGGAGGTGCCTCAGGACCCCAAGACCGATGGGATTGTCGTGTTGACCGGCGGCAAGGATCGCGTGGCTCACGCAATCACTCTGTTGGCAGGCGGTCATGCAAAGCGCTTGCTGATTTCAGGGGTGCATCCAGGGACAACCCGTCGGCAGATCGCCGCGCTGACCTCGTCGCGGTTGCGCTTGCTGAAGTGCTGCGTCGATCTTGACCGCATTGCGCTCAATACAGAAGGCAACGCAATGTCTACGGCACATTGGGTGCGTAAACATGATTTCAAAACGCTTCTTGTTGTGACAAGCGCCTATCATCTTCCGCGGGCAACCGCAGAAATTCGAGAAATGCTGCCGGATGTTCAGCTCAAGCTTTACCCCGTCTACTCACGGGATCTGGATTTACATGCATGGTATCGACAACCCAAGACGATTCAGCTTCTCATGCGCGAATATGTCAAGTATACCGCTGCTAGGCTCAGGATTGTCCTGCACCATCTGACGCATCTGGATACACTGCCTTCGGGGTCTTGAGTGTTGCCCGAAGACGATATAGTGCAGGTGTCCGCTGGTGGGATATGCCTTGGCTTTTCATCGCGAGCGGTTGAAGCAAACCGCCCATTTCGAGACCGGCTTCCATGATCTATATACGCTCGGCCCTGTTTCAGATCCTGTTTCATCTCGTGACGTTTGTCTTGATGGTGATCTTCTCTCCGGTTTTTCTGCTGCCTCGCACTTGTGGGATGGTGGATGGTGCCCTTCTGGGCGCGTACCACGCTTTTCATGTTGAAGTGGATTGCGGGTGTGAAGGTTGACGTCAGGGGCCGGGAGAACCTTCCCGATGGCGGGTACATCGTCAGTTCCAAGCATCAATCTGCTTGGGAAACCGTGGCGTTGATCCCGGAGTTTCCAGATCCGACTTTCATTTTGAAGCGTGAATTGTGCTGGATCCCGATTTTTGGCTGGTACATCTACAAGTTCCGTCAGATCACGTTGAACCGTGGTAAGCGGGCGGCGGCCTTGGCGGATCTGTCGATCTCGGCAAAGCAGGCAATTGCCGATGGGAGGCAGATCATGATCTTTCCGGAAGGCACGCGCCGCCCGGTTGGTGTCGATCCGGCCTATAAGTATGGCGTTGCTCATCTCTACAAGGACATCAAATGTCCTGTTGTGCCGGTGGCGCTGAATGCCGGACTATATTGGCCGCGCAAATCCTTCCTGCTCTATCCGGGCACAGTGCTGGTTCAGTTTCTGCCGCCAATTGATCCGGGGCTGAATATGGGTACGTTTCATCGCAAGCTGGTGGCCGAAATCGAGGCCGCTGTGACCGATCTTTGCGAAGAGGCTCGCAACGAGCCAAATCCGTCACCGATGCTCAAGGTTTATGATCAGAACCGCAACAAGGAAGACGATGACTTTCGTCAGGCCTCTAAGGTGACCTCCATCAGGCGCTAAGGGAGGGGTTTTCGCGCAGGGCCTTTGCCAGTCGGGCAATGTTTTGATCGCGGATGTTCAGTTCGGCCAGATGATCGGCAGTGTTGAGCACATATTCGGGGTTCTTGCCGGATTTCCCCACCGCGGACTGTACGATTTCAAACTGCTTTTCCAGTGGAAGAGCGCCAGCGTATTGGGTGTGGTGACGATCCACCAGATAGCAAAGGGCGGGAACCGTTTCGCCGCTTTGCAGCACGATGTTGCGCCAGGCTTCGCGGTACACCATCGTCGTCTGCTCGCGCTCGCGCAGATACTGGATGGTCGCCTCCCGGTCACTGGCAGACACCTCAAATGCCATGCCGCGGCAGGATCCACCTCGGTCCAGACCGAAGACCAGGCCGGGATGATCTTGTGTGCCACGATGCACTCAGGAATAGACGCAAAGTGAGCGATGCGCGCCGCGCAGCAGTGCTTCGTCTTTGCGCTGATAGGGAAATCCCGGCTTCCACATCAGAGAGCCGTAGCCGAAAACCCAAAAATCGCTCATCTCGTTTCCCTTGTTTCGCCGCACTCACAAGCCAATAGCAATTGCGTATGGCGGTTTTCAATGGCATGTCTTTGCATTCCTGCGGATTGTCGTCGCCAATCCTCAATTTGAACGGAGAGTTTCGTGTCGGATCAAACCGGGAAACCGGCGGGGCGCCGCAAATATATCCTGCTTCTGGGAGGGGTTCTCCTGGTGATCGCAGGCTGGACCGCTGTCTGGTTTTACGGACGTCATGCATTAGATGAACGCCTGTCGCGCGCCTTTGACCGGGTTAATCGCAAGGGCTCTATCCAGTTGACCTGCAACGACCGGACGATTGGCGGTTATCCGTTTCGGTATGAGGTTGGGTGTGTCGGGCCGGATTTGCAGGGGCCTTTTCTGGAGCGTATTCATGCCGAGCGTCTGGATGCAGTCTATCTGGTCTATTCACCGTGGCAGGCAATTGCCAGTCTGACGGGGCCTGCCTGGTTCTCGATGCCGGCACAGTTGGGGCAGGGGCGCGCCAACTGGCAGAGCGCGCGCACCAGTGTTGGGTTCACCTCATCCGGCGTGCGGGTGCTGGATGCGGAGATAAAGTCTCTGCTTTTGACGGCGCAGGCCTTCCCCGAGCAAGGGGCGTTGATGGCTGATGACGCGCAATTGCATGTGCGCGACGTCAAGGCACAGGTGCCGTCTCGCGAGGCGGTGATCTCGCTCAAGGGCGTTTCCTTGCAGAAGTTTCCGGCGCTGGAAACGCCGGTGAACCTCTCCGTGCATGTCACAGCGCCGAAGGTGAAGGCATTCTTCGCGCCGGGACAGACGGTTGAGGACAAGACGGCTTTTCCAATCCAGATCAACGATCTGACGGTCTACGACGGGCAGTTCTCTCTCAAGCTGACTGGCAACGTCACGCTGGACAGACAGGGACTGATGTCTGGCAAGATGAGCCTGTCTGTTACTGGATTTGACGCGCTGCGCGACCGGCTGGTCAAGGCTTTTCCAGATAAGGCCAAAGACATCAACTCGATCCATGATCTGATGGTGTCTCTTAGCCAAGGCTCGGCCAACGGCGATGGCAAGGGCGGAATGCACGTGCCGTTGACGCTCCACAAGGGGAAGGTCTCTCTCGGTTTCATACCTTTGGGCAAAGTGCCGCCGCTGGCATTTCCATGGCCTGCGATCGTTGCAGGAAGTTGACTGTCAGCTCCGTCCGATCGGGATGATATAGCTTTCGCGCCTGTCGGGAGAGGCAATCTTTTCATGCAGCCCGAATGTGGGTTTGTTGTCGCTGTGGATCAGCCAGCGCAAGTGCTGCCAGCCGCGGCTCTCGCCTTCCTGGCGCAGGGCTTCGATGATCTGCTTGCCGTATCCGTTGTGGCGATGACCGGGATGAACGTAAATATCGTCGATCTGGCCGATGCGCAGTCCGGTGATGACGTCCGGCAGGTCAATGAAGACGGCAAAGCCGATCAATTGATCCTCGACAAATGCCCCGATCACTTCCGCTGCCTTGTCGCTCAGGATCAGCTCGGCGTAATAGTCGTCGGGGTTGCGCGGCGCGCCACGCTTCAGGGCCTGTGCGTTTTCCGCGATCAAGGGCGACAGTTGGGTCGCATCGTCCAGACCCAGGAATTTGATCGTCACGCTGCTCATGGCAGGCCCCGCTTCGGTTGAGATCCACTGTTGCGCATTTTCTCCAAAACATGTCGACAATCAAGGAGCGGCTGATACCTTGTTGCTTTGTTAGGCGTAAATGCGTGAATAGGTGGCGCTTTGGGGACACAAAAGACAGGTCAGAACGCGAATAGCGTGATCGACAAGCGCGTCCGGGCCACGCTGGTCGGGCTGACTGCCATTGTGATGTGGGCCACGTTGGGCCTGTTCGGTGCCGCGTCCGGCGCGGTCCCGCCGTTTCTGCTGAATGCGTTGTGCTTTGGCTTGTCCGGATCTCTGGCGCTGATCTGGCTGATCGCGCGGGGACGTCTTGGAGTGCTGCGGCAATCGCTGGAAAGTCTGGGCCTTTGGCGCAGTTGGCCTGTTTGGCTATCATTTTTTCTATTTCACCGCCATTCGCAACGCGCCACCGCTTGATGCCAATTTGATCAATTACATGTGGCCCCTGCTGATTGTCATTTTTTCGGCGCTGCTACCCGGTGAAAAACTGAAGCCACACCATGTGTTCGGTGCATTGATCGGACTTGCAGGAACCATCGTCCTGATCACCGGTGCTGCCACGGGCGACGCGGGAACCGGGACCTTGCTCGGATATGGTGCTGCGGTTCTGTCCTGCCTGTTCTGGGCGTCCTATTCCGTGCTGTCACGGCGTCTCGGTGCGGTTCAAACAGAAGTTGTCACCGGGTTCTGTCTTTTGGCGGCGCTGCTCTCGGCGCTGTGTCATATCTCCTTGGAAGAAACCGTCTGGCCGTCTGGCCTGATCCAGTGGGCTAGTGTCGTCGGGCTGGGGCTGTTTCCCGTTGGGCTTGCTTTCTTCACTTGGGATGTGGGGGTGAAGAACGGAGATATTCAGATCCTCGGCGCGGCGGCCTATTCCGCGCCGCTCTTGTCGACCTTGTTGCTTTTGGCCTTTGGGTTTGGTGCGTTCACCTGGCAAATCGGCGTTGCCTGTGTTGCCATTACAGTGGGAGCGGTCTGGGCCTCCAAGGATATGATCTTGCGAGGCAAGACGCACGAGGCACCTGAACCGTTGGACCTGCCGGATGCCAGTGACCCGGTGGCGCCGCAATGACGATGTCCGTCAGGCCGCGGCGATCCGCGCTTTATATTCCCGGCACCAACGTGCGAGCCTTGCAAAAGGCTCGGGATCTGGATGCGGATTGTCTGATCCTTGATCTGGAAGATGCTGTTGCGCCGACGCAGAAGGATACGGCGCGGGCCAATATTCTTGCAGCACTTTCTCAAGGAGGTTACGGCGAGCGCGAACTGGTCATTCGGGTGAATGGGCTGGATACGCCTTGGTGTGCAGGCGATCTGGCGATGGTTGAAGCCAGTCGACCGGATGCAGTTTTGCTGCCCAAGGTTGGCTGCGCTGCCGATCTGCAATTGGCGGCAACACGTCTGCGCCTCGCCTGTGGCGGCCGTCATGATATTGGTCTGTGGGCCATGATGGAAACACCGCTGGCGATGGTGAATGCGGCGGAGATCGCCGCTTGCGCGCGCGATGAAGCTGTTGGTCTGACCTGCCTTGTCATGGGGACCAATGACCTTGCCAAGGACACGCGGGCGGTCCTTGCACCGGGCCGTGCGGTGCTGGTGCCTTGGCTGATGACCTGTGTGGCCGCGGCACGGGCCAACGGCTGCGATCTTGTTGATGGCGTTTTCAATGCATTTCGAGACGAGGTCGGGTTCCTTGCAGAATGCCGTCAGGGTGCCGATATGGGGATGGATGGCAAGACCGTTATTCACCCGAGCCAGCTTGCGGCCTGTCATGCGGTATTTTCACCGACCGAAGACGCTGTTGCTTGGGCGCAGAAGGTAACGAGCGCCTTTGATCTGGCTGAAAACCGGGATAAAGGTGTCATCCAGATTGAAGGCATCATGGTGGAGCGCCTGCACGCCGATATGGCGTGGCGCACGCTTGGCCTGACAGAGGCAATTGCCAGACGGTCGGCGTCTGGCAATGATTTGAAGACAAAGGATTAAGTCGATGAAACTCTATCGTTTTATCACCGGCCCGGATGACAGCGCATTCTGCCATCGTGTCACGCAGGCCTTGAATAAGGGATGGGAGCTGTCGGGGTCGCCACAGCTTTCCTATGATGCCAAACAGGGGCTGACCATGTGTGGTCAGGCCGTCACCAAGGAAGTGCCGGGCGAAGACTACACGCCGGACACCAAGCTCGGGGCCTACTGATCCCGTTTGCTGGATCTGACTGAACCTGAAACGCCGGACACGTGGCACGCACTGTCCGGCGTTTCAGGTCAAAAGAGGGTCATGCGAGTGCCGCGTGAGACGTCGTCAGGCGCTTCAGACCGGTCCGCGTGGGCCGGATTTTTTATCGCATGCGCTCGCGTCGAGATCCTGAGACGGGATTGATGTCAGTGCGGTTTCGCGTGAAGCAGGACGGCTTTGAGAGGACATTCGTCCAGTGACAAGGTGTCCAGTTGAACGGGGGCAAGCCGGATATCGCACTGCAAAAGGGACTTTGCGAACTCAAAGGCGGAGAAAAGAAAGGCGTCTTGCGCGTCCTCTGAGACGAGGGCGGAGCCGATTACCCGGCTGGTAGCCATATCTTCGCTTTGGGCAGCGGCAATCAGACTGCTGACAAGGCATTCATCCTTGCAAAGTCGGGGGCAGTCATAGGGGAACAGGCAGAGATGGCGTGTGCCGTTGGCGTTGAGAATGCGGGTGAAGCAGGCCAGATCGCCAACAGGTCGGCGCGCCCTTTGCTCCCCAGCGTCTTGGAATAAAGGCTCCAGGCCATCTCCCAGCAGTGCACGTCACCCGTGGCATATCCCGCCATCCAGCGACGGACACCTTCGACAACAAGGTGTTCGGCCTGTCCGGGCGGGGATGTCAATGTCTGCATTTGCGACATGATTTTCCTGCAGATCTACGGTTTCCATGATCTTTTGTCGCATCTTTTAACCTGTGAAGTCAATAAATATGAGTTTAATACTCATATTATAAAAGCACGCAACATTCAGAACACGTCTAAATGGACGGATGCAATGAGCTGGTAAGCAGAACGTCAAAGATGTGGGCGCTGCACCCGTTTGCCGCTAGCCACGCAGCGAGTTTAAGCGGTTTTTCATAGGCTGCTGGCATAGTTTGTGTTGGATATGGACGATGAGGCAGTTCGAGTGACCTTGAGGACCGTTTTAAGCGGCGAATGCTGTTTTTCTAGGCCTGCTTCTTGACGCAGCATATTGATAAATTTAGAATAAATCTAAAATGCAATGTCATTCTGGACAAAGGTTCATTTGACGCAACGCAACATATTTTTTTACACTGACGTTGATAGACGTCACTGCGCACATACAGATTGGACCGCTGAATGTTTGATACCTTGAGGCAGTTCCTCAATGAACTTGCTCATCCGGCTGAAGAGCGCTCGAAGCTGGAAGTTCATGAGAAAAGGCTGGCCGCGGCCGCCCTGCTGTTTCATCTGTCCGATGTTGATGGGGTGGTCGACGAAGCCGAACGCAAGAAGCTTCGCGAAATCCTCAAGGCGCATTTCAATCTGACGGATGCCGAGACGACCAAACTGATCAAGGCGGCGCAGCAGAAAGACGAAGAAGCAGTTGACCTGTACGGCTTTACGTCCGTCCTGAAAAACAGCTGCGATGAAGCAGAGCGTCTCGCCATCGTGGAGATGATGTGGGAAATCGTTTATTCTGACGGTCACGTCCACGAATTTGAAGATAACATGATCTGGCGAGCAGCCGAACTGCTCGGGATTTCTACGCGCGATCGTGTGTTGTTGCGCAAACGGGTTGCCGAGGGACAGTCGGTCATCGTGTCGTCCGGGGAGGACGCGTCCTGATAAGGGCAGGAGTAACGCAAAAAAGGCTGCGCGACTACAATGCTTATGAAACGAGATGAATTTCCGGAAACGGGCGAGAATAGGCTTCTTGTGATCTTGCATCAGGAAAACTCGACGCCGGGGCGTGTGGGGCAGGAATTGCTCAAGCGTGGATTCACGCTGGATATCCGCAAACCTCGCTTTGGCGACGCTCTCCCCGAGAATATGAATGATCATGCGGGAGCCATCGTTTTTGGTGGCCCGATGAGTTCCAACGATCCGGATGCGTTCATTCGCCGCGAGATCGACTGGATTGATATTCCTCTGCGCGAGGACAAGCCGTTTCTGGGCATCTGCCTTGGTGCTCAGATGATGGTGAAGCAGCTCGGTGGAAGTGTGAAACCGGATCGCGGTGGACGTGTCGAGATCGGTTATTATGATCTGATGCCGACGGAGCTCGGTGAAGAAATCATGGATTGGCCGTCCAAGGTCTATCAATGGCACAATGAAGGCTTCGATCTGCCGACTGGCTGCGACCTTCTGGCGACCGGTAAAACCTACCCCAATCAAGCGATCAAGTTTGGTGAAAACGCTTTCGGCATTCAATTCCACCCGGAATTGACCCATGCGATGATGGTGCGCTGGACAACACTTGGTGCGCCGAAGATGGGCGCGCCCAATGCCCAACACCGTCATGATCACTTTGAGGGTCGGTTTGTGCATGATCCGTCTGTGAAGGCTTGGCTTGACCGCTTTCTTGACCGGTGGATCGGCACAGCGACTGCCCCGGAACTGGCTGTCTGAGGCTCTCAGCTCTGTTGCAGTTTGGTTGATTGGCGGCGAGTTTGTCCGGCCCGGGAAAGCGTCATCCGGGGTGCTAAAATAACCTGGAGCTAGGGACGAGACATTAAAAAGGGTGGCCTCCTCGTCGCGGTTGGGCCACCCTTTTTTCTTGCGTCTATGGTTCTGCTCGGCTTTTAAGCTTCTTCGAAGACAACCAATAGGTCCTTGGCATCAATCTGAGCGCCCGGTGCGACCAGCACTTCGGCGATCTTGCCGTCGCGCTCGGCATGCAGCGAGGTTTCCATCTTCATTGCTTCGATAGACAACAGAACATCGCCTGCGGCAACATCCTGACCGGCTTTCACCGCAACGGTGGAGATTACGCCAGAGCATTGGTGCCCCTACATGATTGGCGTTTTCTGGATCGCTCTTGTGCTTGACGACCTTGGCCGCGTCGCCATGCAGGCGATCTGGAACCTTGACGCCGCGTGGCTGCCCGTTCAGCTCGAAGAAGACCTTCTTGTCACCGTTTTCATCAGTTTCAGAAACTGCGACACAGCGCACCACCATTGTCTTGCCAGGTTCGAGATCGATGAAGATCTCTTCATCGACACTCAGCCCGTAGAAATACACAGGCGTTGGCAGAACGGATGTCGGTCCATACTGCTTCTGCGTCTTTTCGAAGTCGAGATAGACCTTCGGGTACATCAGATAGGAGGCGAGATCCTTGTCGTTGATGTCTTTCTGGGCACCATCGGCTGCCGTTTTTCGTTCGGCATCCAGATCCGCATCATCCAGCAGTGAGCCCGGGCGAACCATGATCGGCTTATCGCCTTTCAAGACCTTCTTTTGCAAATCAACCGGCCAGCCGTTGGGCGGTTGCCCAAGATCGCCCCGCAACATGCTGATCACTGAATCCGGGAAGACAACATCCTTCGCCGGGTTCGTGACGTCGCTAACGGTGAGGCCCTGACTGACCATCATCAGGGCCATGTCGCCCACCACCTTGGAGGACGGCGTGACCTTGACGATATCACCGAACATCATGTTCACATCGGCATAGGTCTGCGCTACTTCGTGCCAGCGGGTTTCCAGTCCAAGCGAGCGAGCCTGCTCTTTCAGATTGGTGAACTGGCCACCCGGCATCTCGTGCAAATAGACTTCAGACGCGCCCGCCTTGAGATCGTTTTCAAAGGCCTTGTACTGATTGCGCACGGCTTCCCAATAGAAGGAGATCTGACGGATTACCTTTGGATCGAGGCCGGTTTCCCGTTCACCGTCGCCAAGTGCTTCAACAACCGAGCCGAGGCACGGCTGGCTTGTCATGCCGGACAGGGCGTCCATTGCCAGATCCACGGCATCCACACCGGCCTCAACCGCCGCCAGAATGCTGGATGCGGCAATGCCGGAGGTGTCATGCGTATGGAAATGCAGCGGCAGATCGGTTTCATCGCGCAATGCAGAGACCAGCATCCGGGCTGCCTGTGGCTTCATCAGCCCGGCCATGTCCTTGATGCCGATGATGTGCGCGCCCGCATTTTCGAGTTCTTTCACCAAGCCGACATAATATTTGAGATCGTATTTCGGCCGGGCGCTGTTCAACAGGTCGCCGGTGTAACACAAGGTGCCTTCGCACAGTTTGTTGGCTTCCAGAACGGCGTCCATGGAGACGCGCATGTTCTCGACCCAGTTGAGGCAGTCGAAGACGCGGAAGAGATCGACGCCATTCTCTGCCGCCTGTTTGACGAAGAACCGCACCGCATTGTCGGGATAGTTGGTGTAGCCAACGCCGTTGGAGCCGCGCAGCAGCATCTGCAACAGAATGTTTGGCGCACGTTCACGCAGCAATTGCAGACGTTCCAGGGGCTTTCCGTCAGAAAGCGCATAGAGACGTCGAACGTTGCGCCGCCCCAGCACTCCAGCGAGAACAGGTTCGGCAGGCCTGACGCGTAAGCATCAGCGATTTTGACTATATCATGCGTGCGGATGCGGGTCGCCAGAAGCGACTGGTGCCCGTCGCGCATGGTGGTGTCGGTGATCAGGGTACGAGATTGCTCGCGCATCCACTTGGCGAGACCTTTTGGACCCAGTTCATCCAGCAATTGTTTGCTGCCAGCGGGCTTTTCATTGCCAAACTCAGGCACCTGCGGCAGAGCAATATCCTTGCTCGGTTTGGCACGCGAGCGGGCTTCCGGGTGACCATTGACGGTGACATCCGCGATATAGGTCAAGAGTTTGGTGGCTCGGTCCCGGCGGGTATCGAGATCGAACAGTTCCGGCGTGTCGTCGATGAAGCGGGTGGTGTAGGTGTTCGCTTCAAACGAGGGGTGAGAGATGATGTTCTCAAGGAATACCAGGTTGGTTGCCACGCCGCGGATACGAAACTCGCGCAGGGCGCGTTTCATGCGTTTACGAGCCTCGTCGCAGGTCGGGGCTCAGGCTGTGACCTTTTCCAGAAGCGGATCGTAAAACCGGGTAATCACTGCGCCGGAGTAGGCTGTACCGCCATCCAGACGAATGCCGAATCCGGTTGCACCACGATAGGCTGTGATGCGGCCATAGTCGGGAATAAAGTTCTGTTCCGGGTCTTCCGTTGTGATGCGGCACTGCAACGCATTGCCGTTCAAACGGATGTTTTCCTGAAGCGGAACGCCGCTTTCTGCGGAGCCGATCTTATGTCCATCGGCGATCTGGATCTGTGCCTTGACGATGTCGATGCCGGTGACTTCTTCCGTCACCGTGTGTTCAACCTGAACGCGCGGATTGACTTCGATGAAGTAAACGTCACCGGTGTCGGCATCCATCAGGAACTCAATTGTTCCCGCACCGCGATAGTTGACCGTGCGACCGATCTTGAGACCGTAGTTGCACAGCTCTTCGCGCTTGGCTGGGTCCAGATAAGGGGCGGGCGCCCGCTCCACGACTTTCTGGTGTCGGCGCTGGATAGAGCAGTCACGTTCGAACAGATGAGACCAGGCCGCCGTCGCCGTCGCCGAGGATCTGAACCTCAACGTGGCGCGCGCGCTGGACCAGCTTTTCCAGATAGATTTCGTCCTTGCCGAAGGCCGCGCGGGCTTCGCGCTTGGCTGAAACGACTTCACGGTTCAGTGTTTCTTCGTCCGGAATGACACGCATGCCGCGTCCGCCGCCACCCGCGATGCCTTCAGCATCACCGGATAGCCAACTTGTTTGGCGAGCTTGCGAATTTCGTCCATGTCATCAGGCAATGGATCGGTCGCAGGCATCACCGGAACGCCAGCCTCAATGGCCAGGTTACGCGCGGCAACCTTGTTGCCGAGGCTGCGCATCGTCTCGGGGCGCGGGCCAATGAAGATGATGCCGGCAGCATCACATGCTTCGGCAAATTCAGGACTTTCCGACAGCAGGCCATAGCCTGGGTGGATTGCGTCAACCTCTGCCGCCTTGGCGACCCGGATGACTTCGTCAATGGCCAGATAGGCCTCGATTGGACCAAGCCCGGCGCCAACTTGATAAGCCTCGTCGGCTTTGAAACGGTGCAGGGCCAGCTTGTCCTGTTCGGCATAGATGGCGACCGTTTTCAGGCCCAGTTCGTTTGCAGCGCGAAACACGCGGATTGCGATTTCCGAGCGGTTGGCGACCAGTATCTTGCGAATTCCCAAAAGCGTCTCCCAAGGCGTGCCGATAACAAAATGCTGTGGCAGGTGAACTACCCTAGGGATTTTTACTTGTCCCTGTCAAAGAAAGAAAGAGGCCTGTTAACCAAGGGTTCGCCAGAAATGGTGCAGAGCAGCGACGATCAGTCCAGCAGATGCATTTCCATCGCCAGAACAACGGCGTGAATCCGGTTCTTTGCCTTCAGTTTCTTGACGGCTTCCTTTAGGTACCAATCGACGGTGTGGTGGGAAATGCCCAGATCGTCGGCAATGTCGAGGCTGGTCAGGCCGGCGGCAGTGTAGGACAGACATTCGCGTTCGCGGGCTGTGAGCCGGGGCATGAGCTTGTCGTCATTGGCAGCGGGCGTGCTCAATTTGATAAGCTGGCGTAAAAACGTGTGGCTGGCGAGCTCCAGCACTTTGAGGTCCTTGGAATCCAGTTCCGGCTGCTTGCCGGAGTAGATCGCGAACCCGTCCATCCCGTTTTCGCCGAAATTGGGCACGAGAACAGCTTCGGTTACATCCGCCGCCCGGATGATCGAGACAAGCTTGCGTCCGCGTGGAGGCAGGGCGCCTGAGCTTGCTGCTTCCGAGAGCAACAAGGGTGCTCCCTTGCGGCGTGCCATGTCGACAATGGGATTGTCGAGGTGGTACTGGCCGTTGATGTAGCTGTCATGTAACTTTGGATTGAGGTCACTCGCCAGCGAAATATACGGTCCCATGCGGCCGGGTTTCTTGAGCTTGGCGATGTTGTGAAATGAAAACTGATAGACCTCGCAAAGGCCGCGAATATCGTCCTGAACGGCTTCAACTGTCTGCCGCTCGGCGCTTGCGTCGATGAGATCCAGAACTTTTGGAATACGTCGGTTCATGGGGTGCCTGTGAAATTTATTTTTGAAAGTCTTGGTATAAAGTATCTCGTTAAAAATGCTGAGGGCGACGTTGTCCAACGCGCGCGCAATGAGGCCGGATTTTGCCGGTTACGTTCCGACCCAGTCTCTTAGATGTGAACGTTTTGAATTAAAATTGCACTACGTAAAAAGGTCAGTTGACAGACAAAAAGTAAGATTGTTGCCAGAATGTCTTGCGCGGAAAACGAGCCGTAGTCTGATCAAGATCGTGTGGTCAAATTGGCGATTTTTCCATATTTTGTATAGAACAAAAGCGGATTTTTCTGGAATCCCGATTCGGACGATATTTGTTCTCTATTTGTGCCAAAACGCTGTTTGACGCAGGAATGCGCCGTATTGCTTAATGTTTTTCTGGCCTTATGCGGAACACAAATTTCAATAGACGTTAACTTTCCGGACGTCTCTGCCGCTTTTGCTGCCTCGCGTCGCGATTTGATTGATTTGACGCACGGTTGGGCGTCATTTGGCCGAATTTGTGGCGAAAATGACGGTTTGGCTGACCCGCGTTCTCCCCGTTGTTCTTGTGTTTGGGCGTCTATTTGTGCGGGCGCAGGACCAATTCAGATACATTTCCGAAGAAAGAGGCGACAGCCTACAGACCCTGTGCTAGAGAATCGCAATCTCGGAGCCTAGTCAGCTTTGCCTTGTTTGTAGAAGCCAGAGTTCGTATCAGTTATTGATGTCCCGTCCTTTGAAAATGCCGCTTCCACCCGCCGCTCGTTCACGCACTGTGACGGCTGTGCTGGGTCCCACGAATACAGGCAAGACCCACCTCGCCATTGAACGGATGCTGGGCCACTCCAGTGGATTGATCGGACTTCCCCTGCGGCTGCTGGCGCGTGAGGTCTATGGCCGTATTCTCGAACGTGTCGGGAAAGACAAGGTCGCGTTGATCACCGGCGAAGAGAAAATCATTCCCAAAGCTCCCAGGTATTGGGTGTCGACCGTTGAGGCTATGCCGCTCGATTTGCAGACAGACTTTGTCGCGATCGACGAAGTGCAGTTGGCGGGAGATTTTGGCCGTGGTCATGTGTTTACCGACCGCATTCTGAATTTTCGGGGCCAGTCTGAAACCCTGTTGCTGGGCGCCAGTACGGTACGCGGATTGCTGGAAAGGCTGATCCCCGGCCTGAACGTCATTACTCGGCCGCGTATGTCTGTGCTGACGTATGCCGGGTCGAAGAAGGTCTCGCGCCTTCCTGCCCGTTCGGCGATTGTCGCCTTCTCCGCAGAAGAAGTGTACGGCATTGCCGAATTGATCCGGCGTCAACGTGGCGGTGCGGCGGTGGTGCTCGGGTCTCTCAGCCCGCGAACGCGCAACGCTCAGGTCGAATTGTTCCAGAATGGCGACGTTGAACATCTGGTGGCAACAGATGCCATCGGCATGGGCTTGAATCTGGACGTTGACCATGTTGCCTTTGCGGGAAACAGGAAATATGACGGATTTCAGTATCGTCACCTGACTGCGGGCGAGATGGGGCAGATTGCGGGACGTGCCGGGCGTCACATGCGGGACGGCACTTTTGGCGTGACAGGGCGGGTCGATCCGCTGGACGATCATCTGGTTGCCCAAATTGAAAGCCATGAGTTCAATGGCTTGAAAGTGCTGCAATGGCGCAACACCCAGCTGGATTTTACCTCTCTGGCTGCATTAAGAGGCAGTTTGGACGACGTCCCGAAGGAACAGGGGCTTGCGCGGGCTCCTGCTGGGGACGATGTTACAGCTCTTGAACATTTGACACGAGATAGTGCCGTCTCCGCGATGGCAAACGGTCGTGCCGCACTTCAACTGTTATGGGATGTTTGTCAGGTCCCGGACTATCGGAAAATCGCCCCCGCCAATCATGCCGACATTTTGGGTCATATCTATACCCACTTGATCAAAGACGGCAGGGTCGAAGATAGTTGGTTTCGGCGTCAATTGGACTTCGCAGACCGCGTTGATGGTGATATCGACACACTGGCAAACCGGATAGCCCATATCCGGACATGGACATTTGTTGCAAATCGCTCTGACTGGCTGGCCGATCCGGCTCACTGGCAGGGCGTGACGCGTGAGATAGAAGACAAGCTGTCCGACGCACTGCACGAGCGCCTTACTCAGCGTTTCGTGGACCGCCGGACGAGTGTATTGATGAGACGTTTGAGAGAGAACGCCATGCTGGAAGCGGAAATTTCACCGGGCGGGGATGTGCTCGTAGAAGGTCAGCACATCGGGAATTTGCTTGGGTTCCGTTTTGCCCCCGATGCGGCTGCCGACGGTCCTGATGGTAAAACCCTGCGGGCTGCGGCCCAAAAGGCCCTGGCTGTCGAAATCGAGAGCCGGGCAGACAAGCTTGGGCGTGCGGAGAATGGCGACTTCATCCTGTCGTCTGATGGAACGATCCGCTGGCGCGGCGAGCCAGTGGCAAAGATCGTTGCAGGCGAAGCTGTCCTGACCCCAACAGCGATGTTGCTGGCCGACGAGACCCTGACGGGGCCGGCTCGCGAAACAGTGCAACATCGCATTGATTTGTGGCTCAAGGCTCAGATCGACACCTTGTTGAAACCTCTGGTCGATCTGCGCGACGGCGAAGGCCTTGATGGTCTGGCGCGAGGTGTCGGGTTCCAGTTGGCTGAAGATCTTGGCACATTGGAACGCCAGAAGGCTGCTGAAGAAATTCGTCAGCTTGATCAGGATATGCGCGCATCGCTACGCAAGATGGGCGTTCGTTTCGGTGCCTATACGATTTTTATTCCGGCTCTGTTGAAGCCCGCGCCGAGTCAGCTTCTGGCGCAGCTCTGGGCACTCAGGCATGGCTCGATGGACATGGAAGGTCTTGAAGAGTTGCCGCAGCTTTCGGCCTCTGGTCGCACGTCGATCCCGGTGGATCCGTCCATCGACAAGGCGCTTTACAAAGTCGTCGGCTTCCGTGTGTGTGGTGCTCGTGCCGTGCGCGTGGATATTCTGGAGCGTCTGGCTGACCTGATCCGTCCTTTGATCGCCTGGAAGCCACTGGACGAAACTGTGTCGCCACCGGAGGGCGCTATTCAGCAAGGCGGCGGTTTCACCGTTACCGTTGCGATGACATCCCTTCTGGGCTGTGCGGGCGAGGATTTCTCGTCAGTGCTCAAGTCTCTTGGCTACCGTGTTGAAACCCGTGAGGTGGAGCGACCCGTTGCTGTTGCTGCGGAGGCCGCAGATGCGGCGGCGACCGAGGTCTCTCCCGTTGAATCTACTGGTGCGGGGGATGCCGCATCGAGCGAGACGCCTGTGGCTGAGACTGCGACTGCTGATGCAGATGCTGGTCCATCGAATGACGGTGCTTCGGAGGTTGCTGCTGACACAACCGCCACTGGCGATGTGGTTGCTCCTGGAGATGCGACGGACACGGAAACCGTGACCATCGAGATTTGGCGGCCGGGTCGCCCGGAGCGCCGCGCGCGCGGTCGCGCGACAGGTGACGCCGCCCGCAAGCAAGGGCAAGGCCGGTCTCAGAACCTGTCTCGCGACCGGGATCAGAAAGACGGGCCACGCGGTGGCGCGCCCCACAAGGGTCGCGGTAATCGTCCAAATGGTGCGTCGGGTCGGGGTGGAAACGCTGGCTCCAAGTCCCAGACACCGCGGCCGCCCAAGCGCGACAAGCCGGTGGATCCGGATTCGCCTTTTGCAGCTCTTCTTGCATTGAAGGAAGGGCTGGAGACGAAGGATAAATCCTGATTTCCAGTGCAGCTGATCATGGGGGCGGTGGGGCCCTGCGGATAGACAAGTGGCTCTGGTACGCCAGGGTCACGAAGTCGCGCACTTTGGCGCAGAAACTTGCGGCCGGCGGTCACGTTCGGCTCAACAAGGACAAGATCTCGTCGCCGAGCAAGACCGTGAAGGTTGGCGATACGCTGACGATTACGCTGGAGCGTAGGGTGCTTGTTCTGACGGTTCTCGGTCTTGGAACACGGCGCGGCCCTTATGAAGAAGCGCGCTTGCTTTATGAAGATCTGTCTCCCGAAGCTCCGACGAAATCTGCCGCTGCCGAGGAGGCCACGCCACGCCGTGATTTCGGTGCCGGACGGCCCACAAAACGTGACCGACGGCGTCTGGACGCCTTTATGGACAAGGGTTGAAACCAGTTTTCCACCTTGTCGCATTTCCCGAAAAGCCTTTTCAGAGACGGCCTGTTTTGCACGGCCAACGAAGCTTGCGCGCTGTCTTTAAAAAGGATACCCAACACATAAATAAAATAAGATCGTGCTTGCCTATTCAAGACTGCGATCAAGACCGCCAGTTACGAGACCATAGCCGCGATAGAGGATTTCGATGACCTACGTCGTCACAGATAACTGCATCAAGTGCAAGTACACCGATTGTGTCGAAGTCTGCCCCGTGGACTGCTTCTACGAGGGCGAGAACATGCTCGTCATCAATCCTGATGAATGTATTGACTGCGGCGTTTGTGAGCCTGAGTGCCCGGCCGAGGCTATTTTGCCGGATACCGAGCCGGGTCTCGACAAGTGGATCGAGCTGAACGCTGAATATTCCGAGAAGTGGCCGAACCTTGCCGAGAAGAAGGAAGCGCTTCCTGAAGCGGAAGAATTCGACGGCAAGAAGAACAAGCTTGAGGAATATTTCTCCGCAGAGCTGAGGCACCGGCGTCTGAGGCAGGGCCCGCAGATCACTTTTCTGCATTAAAATCAGACAGGCGCGTCTTCGGGGCGCGCCTTTTGTCTGTCTTTGGCAAACAATATCGCGATGAGCGTGGATCAGGGCAAAAGCGTCGTTGAGTTCAAAGCCAAATTTTGTGCTCTTAAAAAGCGGTAAACACGCGCTGCGAAAAAGCCTGTCATTATTGGCAATGTGTTTGCGATAAATGAAACCACCTATCGTTACACTTTAATTTTTCAGAAACTTGTGCTATATTTGCTGGATAGTCGTTTGGACGTACCCAAGTCCCCCCTAAAGGAGGCCCCAATGCAGTCGCATGCCAAGATGGTTTGTGAACGATCTTGTTTTGCTGCGTCACCTGATAGGGACTTTCTAAAGTGGATTTGAACGGCTGACCACCCAGATACGCCCAATATCAACAGGCGTTCCCGAAAAAGGATCGCAGGTTGGTTTTGTGCGCGTCATTAAAAATTATAAAGAGCCGCTTTTGTGTGGCTCTCGAACGGTCTTTTAGACCGGCAACTGCGCAGGAGTAGAAAAGAGCATGGCGACAGGTATCAAAAAAGCCGCGCAGCGTCAGGGTTTCAAAACCGGCGAGTATATCGTGTATCCGGCTCACGGTGTTGGCCAGATCACCGCGATCGAAGAGCAGCAGGTGGCTGGTATGTCGCTTGAACTGCTGGTGATCGAGTTCGAAAAAGACAAGATGACGCTTCGCGTCCCCGTTGCGAAAATTGCTTCGGTGGGAATGCGCAAGCTGGGAGATCCGGAAGCTGTAACGCAGGCTCTGGAAACGGTTCGTGGTCGTCCGCGCGTCAAGCGCACCATGTGGAGCCGCCGCGCTCAGGAATATGAAGCAAAGATCAACTCTGGTGATCTGAGCGCCATTTCTGAAGTTGTGCGTGACCTGTATCGCTCCGACAGTCAGCCTGAACAGTCTTACTCCGAGCGCCAGCTTTATGAAGCTGCTCTTGACCGCATGGCTCGTGAAATTGCGGCCGTAAACAAGTGCACCGAAACGGAAGCTGTTAAGCAGATCGAGCAGAATCTCGAGAAATCCCCGAGCCGTATCAAGGCTGCCGCCAAGGCTGCTGCCGGTGAAGAAAGCGATGAAGATGACTAAGGAAGAAGAAGCTGCTGCCTGATCCTCTTAATTGATCCGTCAGCCTGTGGTGTGACGGCGAGACCTTTTGGAAGCCCCTGGTGTTGCAGCCGGGGGCTTTTTGTTTGCATGCTCAAAGTATCGCATGCCGGGCTAAGATATGGTCAACCATGTTCGAGGGTGGTGTAGCTTTCAGGCATTCGTGGTGATCCAGAGTCAGTTCTGTTGCGTAATTATGGCTAAGATTGATCTGGAGATATGCAATGTCCATCAAGATCTTTGAGCCGGATACAAACAGTCATCTCATGCACGTCGCGCGCAAGGCGCCTTATCTGACGCGTGAAGAAGAGCAATCGCTTGCGACGCGTTGGAAGGCAGACCGAGACAAGAAGGCGCTCGACACTTTGACGATGGCGCACACGCGCCTCGTTATCGCCATTGCCAGCCGTTTTCGAAAATATGGATTATCGCTCAGCGACCTGATCCAGGAAGGCCATATCGGCTTGATGGAAGCGGCCGCGCGTTATGATCCCGACCGTGAAGTTCGGTTTTCGACCTATGCGAGTTGGTGGATCCGGGCCTCCATTCAGGACTTCATTCTGCGAAATTGGTCTATCGTGCGCGGTGGGACGTCCTCGGCACAGAAAGCCTTGTTTTTCAGTCTGCGCCGCTTGCGCTTTCGTCTGTCCCGAACGCAAGACAATCTGACGAGCGTGGAGATGCACCAGAAAATCGCGGATGCTCTGCACGTCAAGCCGAAGGATGTTGCGTTGATGAGCGCGCGGCTGTCCGCTCCGGACATGTCTTTGAATGCCCCGCAATCGGATGATGAGGATGGCAATGGCGCAGAGCGTCAGGACTTTCTCGTCAGCGAAATGCCAGGTCCAGATCAGCTCGTCTCTGGTGCGATTGACGGCGAACGGCGAACCCGTTGGCTGCAACAGGCGTTGCAGGGTCTGTCTGAGCGTGAAAAGCAGATCGTGACAGAGCGTCGCCTGACCGACCACGGTGCTACGCTGGAGGTGCTTGGCAAGTCGCTTGGCATTTCAAAGGAACGTGTGCGCCAGATTGAAGGGCGCGCCATTGAAAAGTTACGGGCGGCACTTGTCAGGCGAAACAGTGATGTGAGCGTCTATCGCGCGTAAGCCGTAGATAGAAAAATTCGTGAAAGGGGCGGGATTTGCCAGGTGCAGTCCCGCCCTTCGTGTATCTCGCTTCGATTTCGTCACGTCCAGAGAACTTCTGATTAGTCGACCACCAGCTTGATCGCCGTCCCCGGCCTGATGCTGTCGTTCGGTTCGATTGCATTGAGCACCGAGAAGAACGTCAGGCGTCGGGAGGGCTCTATCCCGCTCATGCCAATTGCCAGACTGCGCGGGGTATCTCCCGGCTTGGACCGGATCACCTTGATGCGCAGGGAACGCAAGCGTGCCTGCTCGGTTGGGCTCAACTGCCGGAAGGTTTGAAGTGTATCACTGAACGCCTGCTCAAATTGGCTTTGCGGCTGGCGTGTTGCAAAGATGAAGCGATAGCCAGTGCCGCCGATGCGGAAAACGGCGATGCGGAACGACCATCCTTGGGTGATTGCGGCGGCTGTGACGCCTGGAATACCATTGACTGTCTTGCTTTGAATGCTGTCTGGCAACAAGCCGTTGACCCACCCGGAGCGCATGTAAGCGTCCAGCGTCGGGAACCCGCTGATGTCAGCGCCATCAAAGCGCACCGCCACACCATCACCATCGCTGGCAAGTACTGCTTCCGGTGAGTTTTCCAGCACATAGCCCTTGGGGACGGTGAAACTGATGGCCAGCGCCTTGTGCAGGAACGAGCGGCCACGCACGAACCCTTCCAGGGGATCATCGCCATAAAGCATGCCGTTGATTTCGCTCAGATAGGTGTCCCGATCTGCCTTGTAGACGTCCGGTGCGCCGTAGTGACGGGCTTCCTGAATGGCCAGACTCACGCGTTCCGGCGTTGAGGGGTGCGACGAAAGGAAGTCCGGCGCGCTACTCTTCTTTTCCTGAGCGGATTCGAAGTCGGAATAGGCAGCCATGGCTTTCAGGAACCGCGCAGCGGCAAAAGGATCATAGCCAGCCTTTGCGAGCGTTTTCACGCCGATGGAATCGGCCTGAAGTTCCTGCGCTTGCGAGAAGCGGGCAAAGGACAGCTCGGACGACATGATGGCCGCGCGCGCTTTCTCCTTGTCGTCGACCACATTGGTGACGATCCGGTTAGCCAGATCGCGGGCTTCTGCACGTTTTTGGCGGGCAATGGCATGACGAGAGGTGACATGTGCCATTTCGTGCGCCAGAACGGCGGCCAGCTCTGATGTGTCATTGGCCAAAGCCAGCAGGCCGCGTGTGACATAAAGATAGCCGCCCGGCAAGGCAAAGGCATTGATGGCGGGCGAGTTCAAAATGGTAACGTGGTAGGACTGAGAGGGGTCCTCGGAGGCTTCCACCAAGCGACCGACGATGCCTGCGACAGCGCGTTCCGCGCCAGGGTCCTTGTAGACACCGCCATAGGTGGCAACGACGCGGGGATGCTCGCGTGCGCCAATATCGCTGTTGGAACTGGCAGGGCGCAGCGTGCCGGGCGCAATGACGCGGCCCTCGGGAGTGGTGTCGGAAAAAAGTTGACACCCGGTCAAGGCTTGCAGCCATGGCCACAACCATCAGCTTGCGAAGAAAATCAGTCGAAGAGAAGCGCGCGTTTCGTGTGGTCGGAGCAGGGCGCAAGTGCTGTGTCACTCTTTGTCCTTTTTGCCTTCCAAAAGCCAGAGCTGCCCGGGGTGGGTTACGTGCATCAGGGGACCTTTTTTATTCGTTATCAAACCTCGCAACAGCACGTGCCTTCCCGGCAGATCGGTCAATCTCAAACCTTGTTGCGTCAGCCATTTGCTGACACGTAATTCTGCCGTTCGGTCCAGTGTTGCGGTCAGATCCGTATTCCAGTCCTCACCAAAATTCAGATAAAGCGTCTTGGGAGTTTTTCCAAGAGAAACTATGGTCCCTTCGATCAGAACAAAGTGGCCAGATCGGGTCGAAAGTTGCCTCAAGTGCAACGCGGGAAGCGGTTTATAGTTGCGCCATAGTCCTTGACCGTGCGCACGTGCTTGAGCTTCAAGTTGCAGAAAATCTCTGGCACATGAAGCACTTGCAGCATGGGGTGCAAAGAGCGCGCGCCCTTGTTCTACAGCTTCCGCCTGCATCAAAGTGACTTTTATATCACTGAGTGCATCTGTTTTGTCACGAGGACCTTGCGTGTCTCGAACAAGCCAAGGCTGGCGTCAGTCCCCAGCGGTTTTCGGGGCCGGAAGGATAGGCCATCCATCTGGTCACATCTGGCTGTACTCTGTTTTGTATGCCGGTCTTTGGAGGATGCAGATCGGTGGCGATAAACCGGTGCCCGTTGGGTCCGAAATAGAGCCCGCCGCGGCTTGGTCCGACGACGCGGATCGCGGACGTCTGGTGGCTGACAGGCATGTCGCCCTGCGATAGGGTCTGCTTTGAAGGCAGGCAATCTGCAAGTATATCCGCACGCGCAGTCAGTGGCATCCCCATAAGGCAGGCGATCACCGGCGCCAATCTGATACCCTTTCGGAAAAGACCGCGGCGATCGGGTTGTTCGCATGCGAAAGTCTTCGCATAAAAAACCCGCGCACCGCATCGGATTTCTCGCTGGCCGCCGTCGCATGAGGTAAACGCATGCAGTCGGTCTTTCAGGTTTTTGCAGGTGCTTGCCGGGTGCAGGATCAAAGCCTCTCTCGCTGTGCGGCAAGCCTGATGGGCAATTGCGGCAGTGCCATGGTCTCGCATCTGTGAAGGTCTGTCGAGCCGGGTTGTCTGGTGATGTTTCAGAGCCATGTCCGTTGCTGTAAAGTGCCGCAAAGAGGCTCGCACACCTCAAGAATTCGTGCTATGCACCGACCCCGTGGTCCCGTAGCTCAGCAGGATAGAGCATCAGATTCCTAATTCGACGCTCTTGAGACGAAAAGGCTAATCGGATCATAACCATAAGTCGCTTCGGTATCGACCAAGTACCGAATAGGCACCGAAAACTGCCAAATTGGTCCCGTAGCTCAGCAGGATAGAGCACGAGATTCCTAATCTCGGGGTCACTGGTTCGAATCCAGTCGGGATCACCATTTCCAGCGCAACGCTACCTTAACGCGAAGTCAGGTCCTTAGCCTACCTCACGAAACGATTTGCCGCTTCAATTTGTAAACCGAAGGTCGGGAGTTCGATCCTCTCCGCCGGCACCATTTCCGGGACAAGCCCTTCAAAGTTCGCCAGCAGACGCCTATCCTGCGCCGTATGACGCTCGAAGAATTCACCGCTCAGCTCAACGCCACCACGTTCTGGAGGGAATTCACCTTCTCCGAGACGCGGTTTTTCCCTCGTCCAAAGCAGCAAGTCGAACTGGCAGACGGGATTGTCAAAATCGGCTCGTTGGCCTTCATTTTCCAGCTTAAAGAGCGGGCTGAAGAGACGTCGGACCCAGAGGCTGAGCGTCATTGGTTTCAGAGGAAGGTGCTCCGCAAGGCGACAGATCAAATCAAGGCCTCCATGCGCTACCTGGCCGAGAATGAGGAGATCCGCCTTGCCAATGGGCATGGCTATGAAGTCGCGATTCGAGGAGCCGACCTCGAAGACGTCAAAAAGATAGTTGTATTCCTCCCCGGACGGTCGCTGCCAGAGGAATGTTGGGCAACCAAGTTCCACATTTCGGCTACCGCCGGCTTCGTCCATATCCCTAGCCGCGAATGACTATCTCGGCGTTTTAGACAAGTTACGTGTCCCTGACGACGTGCGGCTTTATTTTAAATATCGGGAAGCTGTCCTGCCGCGACTACGAGAGGCTGGCGCTGTCGTGGAGGAAGCCGACATCATGGTCGGATTCCTTTCAGGTAAGGACCTCCCAGAGCCGGGATCGATTAAACGGCTGGGCGCATTCGTGCAGGACTTCGATGCGTTCGATCTGTCAAACATAATGCGTGACCTTCAAGATCATATTGTTAATCCGGACGGGAGCTCGGAATACTACCGGATCATGGAGGAGTTCGCTCGCGTTCCCCGATCTATCTGGCGCGAGTTCAAAACCAGGCTCGTCAGATCCCTTGAGGCCAGTAAGGTTGGAGAACCTCGTCGGCCGTTCAGATTCGCCTTCCCGAGAACTGACTGTACGTTCATGGTCGCGAGCATGGATCCGGATTGGCCAGCAACGGGAGCGGACGGCTCCAGGATGAGAATGAGTGCCGTTACGATGTTCACCCAAGCGGCGAAGTACGATCTGAAAACTCGAGTGGGGGTCGGGCTTCTGATCTCGAAGGACGGTGAGTACTTTCAGCTCGACTGGTGTCTCGTCGACGAACCTTGGGCGACTGATGCCAAGATGGAGGATCTCCTTGCAACAACCTCACTGTTCGGGCCTGTTCGTGAAAGGACAGTAGACAGTTTCTTCTTTCGTGACGCGACGTTGGGGTCAGAAACCTGAAAACGCTTCTGAAAGCCTTGAGCGTATTGGCTTCCACCCTGGATCGTGCGACATGCAATCTGCTAGCACCGATAGAAATAGCGCGACCAGCGTTAGAGAAATGAATCGAAGATGGAAATTGAAGACGGAGAGAACAATCTAGAAGAAATTTTTGCACGCATGATGCCGCCGGACATTCCTGAGAAGGTATTTGTCGCGGAGAATGCCGAGTTGTCGAAGATCAGCGGATGGGACAAGCAATATGCCGCCGCTGTGTTGTCCGGTCTCTGCACTGTTCCCGAATTCCATGCGAACGGCATTAGGCTCGATTGGCTCCTGAGACTCGTGTTGAGCAAGTCGGAAGGTGCTCATAAACCAACCTCTCAAGATTTACAGCGGGCTTTGAATGAGGGCTTGTCGCAAGCGGGCGTAAACCGGCTGGAGGACCCGAACGAAGATTTGCTTTGCGACCTCATCGCTACGAGACAAGGCAACTTTCGAATCTTTCCGGGCCAATGGGAGCAGGCAACCGCCTACACGCAAACGCTCATCGAAGCATTTGAAATGCTGCCCGACGCATCACTCAAGCGCGACGCATTGCGTGCCACGCGTTCGCTTCTGATCCTGAGCGATGCAATTGCGCAGAGAGCGCAAGTAGATCGGGGCACGCCTTCTGGAGGCGACACGTTCGGGAGCATAGCGCTGCCGGACGATTCCGTGCTCTCCCAGCTCGCTCAACGGGTTCGATTTACCCACGGAGATTTGGAGATGCTTGGTGTCCAGCCTGCTTCGCTCATCCCCTTTGTATTGGATGCGGAGGCACTTCCGTTCGTCAGCACCAGCGCCATAGGGGACACACCTCTTGAATTTTATCCGCTTCTCTCGCTTCGCGGCGAAGTTCTGGTCGTCAGCCCCAACAACATTTCAATTGCTGTTCGGAGCGTCCTCGCCAACACCGCAATCAACGGCGGTATGACCAACCGATTGCAGTATGAGCTTATGCGCAGGCAAGAGATTCACGCGGAAGCAACTGGCTTTTGGCCTGTACCAAGACTAAACCTTTCCGAGCCAGTCAAACATTCGCTGCGAGGCATGGTTACCCAATATGACTATGGCCGGTATCTCCATGTCTTGCAGATACCAACCAGCTTCGAGGATTTTCCGCAGGCCGGATTTGCAACGGTTCGTCCTCTCTCACAGGAGACCAATCAGTTTATCGCTGATGACATTTCGCGCTTCTGGCGCTTTCTCGAAAGTCAGGGGGATTGTCGGGAAAGCGCGACGGTGCTGCTCCTCACGGGATGGGGTGTGCCCCACAGCTTCGCACCACCTGTTAGGCACGAAGAAGCCCCTCAGAGTTGGCAATTCATCCCGTTAGCCTTCGCAGACGCTACCCAACTCGGGGCGTGTGACGGCGGCAATTTCACGGACATTGTCAGACTGCTGAAACAGCATGACAGATTGAATACCGAAGGCTTCGAGTTTGTGAACGCGAATGGCCTGCTGAACCTGTTCGGATTTTTTCGGTCCACTGACGGCAATCTTATTCCGGAACATCTAACAGAAATCGTGCCTCCCACCATGATTGGCATGGGCACCAACGAACTCCTGGAGCCTCGGATCGAGGGAATTACCCGGCGTAATTATCGAGCCCTTGAAGCACTTGGAAACGAGCACAAAGTGGTTCAAAGGACCGAGTGGGGAAAGGACGGCTCGCCGCCGATCTATGCGAGCGTTGATGATATCAACGAGGGCCGCTTGTCCGGAGCAGTTGCGATCGCTGGGCGCGCTTGGTGGATAGAGTCCCAAGCCAACGAGGGCGAAAGCAGGGAGTGGCGCTACCAGATATGGAACGCAACTCTGCAATGGCTGGGAACAATCGGCGCCACCATCGTAGAGCGCTGTCCCGACCGGTTTCCTACGCGGGCCATGCGTATCACCTTGGAGATCCCCAAAACACAGGCCTTCGAGCGAATTTCAGCCGGAAGGGCAGCAGGGTCGATCCGCGATACCGTCGAGATCCGCCGCTCTGACGATGGCGCAGGTGGGGCCATTGTTATCCAGGATCGCTGGCTGCCCTTCCTGCAATCGGCAGAGAATATTGCAGAGATTGAGTTGGCCGCAGCGGCGGTAGAGCTTTTGAGCGAAACCGGCGACAACCCACTATCGAGGACAGAAATTGCTGAAATCGTTGCAGCTACCATCGGCACAAAGGATTGGCGCTGGCTCCACGCTTTTGAGGCCAAGATACCGCTTGAACGTCTTGCGGGCCATCAACTGATCCGATTATTCAAGCGTGTTCCTCTCTCCGCTTCGTCGCTCGTCAAATGTCAGTCGGTCTGGTCCTTTCGGAGCAGGGCTGAGGGAATAGATATCAAAGGTGAAGATCAGTGCCGGGAATTCCTTGCAAGATACAAGCAGGAAATGTTGGCCTCGATTGTCCGCGATATCCGCAGCTTCAATCGCATAGCGCTGGCAACAACAGTTGCACACGACTACCAAGGCAGGGAGGCGTGAGCAGGCAAGGTGGCGGGGAACGATCCGCGCTTTGCGCGCTATCCGTGGTGATCAAGCAAATCAAACGGCCTTTGAGCGGCAGAACGAGATCAACGCTGTACAGCGCGCGGCAAAAGCGATCCTGGAAATCGCCGCATGTGAAGCGCCCGAAGATGGCGGTCTTGAACCCGGCCGTGCCGACGTGGAAGAACTCTACGCCAAAATACTCCTGCTGATCGGAAACAGCCAGCTTTTCGCCACCATACGCGCCGGACTTATCCCGCCAAAAATCAAGCTAAGTCCTGCCGGTGATGTGCTTACGGAACGGGCGATGCTCAGCAAGCTCCTAGAACCTGGAGCCCTTTGGGCGACAAACAAAAGTCTCGACTTTGCTTCCGACGAGTACGTCAAAAAAGAGCGACGCGAGTGGCAGCCGCTGGAAAAACGGTCCGGATGGAACGCGGACTTGAAACGGGCGATTGAGGCTGAGTACGGAGTTTCGGCCGACGCGTTTATCGATCTGCAGTTCGCGCTTACGGAGTTCGCTGAAGCGAGCGAGCTCAGTATAATTGCGGCGAGGCACTCGGAACTTGCCGGGATTTTGGCAAAGCACCCGTCGTTCAAAGACATTGACCCGCAACCGATCCTGACGCGTCTGACTCTTCAAAGACGGAGTTGCTGGACGGCGGGACTGCCAGAAGCCGATATTGATCTAGGGCGTTTCGATAGGCCGTTTTCACTTATCAATCGCCCTCTTCTGATGATGGACGACCGTAAGGACGATCCGCTCGTACTGATGTCTCCGATCCTGATCTCGGATTCGGCCATGTATTCCATTTCCGGGCTTATGGAAGGAAATCTGAATAATGCTTTCTGGCAGTCGGACCGGGCACGGAGCTATGCCGGAGAGCAAGGGCGTCTTGCCGGGGAGGCGTTCGAGGAGTCTGTGGCGCAACGCCTGCGTGAACTTGGACTGGATGCTACGGCGCGGTCAAAATTGTCCGCCATCCTGAATCAGAAGGTGCCGCCGGAGCTGGGCGATGTCGATGTTTTTGCCGTCACCGAAGCTCGCGACCGCGTCTACGTGGTCGAGGCAAAAGATGTAAGGCTTTGCCGCACGGAAACCGAGGCAGCGGCCCGAATGTCGGAATATCGAGGTCGAACGAATCGAGATTCAAAGGGACGCGAGAAGCCGGATAAGATGCTTCGCCATATCCGCAGAGTTCAATATCTGCGGGACCGAGCAGAAGCGATAGCTAAAAACCTGAAGTTGCCGAAGACGCCCGAGGTGAAAGGGCTGCTGATTGTCGACGCTCCGCAGCCCATTAATTTTCATATGCTTGACGAGCTGGCCGATGGTGAGAGCTTATTCCTCGACACCATCGCAAGTTATAACTTCTAGCGGGATTTGGCGGCTGCATGTCGATAGCTCGCGATTGCGCATCCAAATTGGAACGTGACCCACTAGGTGAATTACGACGAACGCCTCTGCATCTTGCTTGCATACCACCTGACAGATTTCTCGCTAGTTTTCGCCCCGTCGATCCGGGTATTCACCTCCTCGGCGATGCGACGGTAGGTCCAATCCTGATGCTCCGCGATCAGTTGCTCGGCGAGCTTGCCGATGCCGCGTCCACGGCCCGATGCGGCGGCCCGTGGCTGCTTCGAAGGCTTCGGCGCCGATGTCGCCGAGCCGAACGTCGTCGAAGGCCTCGGCGGCCACCGGAACGCGCCCGGATCGAGCTTGTATTTGGCGATCAGTTCCTCGGCCTTCTCGAAGACCGCCGCAGCCTCGCCCGGCGTGCAGCCGTTGGCCTCGGTCTTGTCCAGCAATGCCCCGACGCGCCGCTTGACCAGCGGCAACTCTCTCGCGTTCGGCTTCTTCATGGTGATGTCTTCCAACGGCGGGATGCCGCTGGGACCATGCTGTCGCGGATGAGGGCGTCCGCGAACCCTGCCGGAAGGGAGAATCTTCAGGGCTCGATGGCGCGGGATCGGTCCTCGTCGGAGACGCTGGTTGCCAGCAGCTCGGCCGAAACCCGCTTGAGGAATTGCCTGTGCCGACCGTCAGGCGCGAAGGACGCAGCCAGCATGTGGTCGCCGATCACCATGAATGCCTGTTCGCCATAATGCTGGCGATAGCGAACAGCGGCGTGGCTAACGTCTGCGTCGGACGGCTCGCGCCTGCGGTCGAATCGCTCGGCGATCAAGATCAGCACGCCGCCGACGATCGCCGCCCCGTACCAGGTCGCGATGCCCGCATAAATCCAGGTCGTGACGGTCGAGATCAAGTCCAAAGGCGTCCACCGGCTCGGGTTACCGTTGAACGCTATCGTGCATATAGATCCTCGGGAGCGTGGGGCGGCCCTCAGTCTTTCAGGATTTTGGCTCCGCGGACGGTAGCCAGACCATCCATGACGGCCAGTTTCACGAAGTCGGCCGGCGCCTGCGCTGAATGCCCATCATTGAGTGCACCGATATACGGCAGGCTGTTCGAGATATGGATCGAGCCGTTCTTGCCGATGTCGAATTGTTCGATTACGGCTTCGGCCTTCCCGATGGCGATTTCGGCATTTGCCGTTGCCGTGCTGCCCTTCTCGCCTGGGACATGAGCCGGAAACAGCTTTTGAAGCGCCTGATCCAACTCGGCCGTCCAGTTCGATCGAGCCCTGCCGGTATCGACCGGGGTGGCATTGATCACGGTGCGGGTGACGGCGACTGCGCAGTCCTTCACAGTCTGCTCGACGCCGTCTTCGACCTCGACCGAAATCCGGCTCATGCGGTTGGCAAAATCATCAAGTCCGGCCATGGCCGCTCTCCCTTTGTGCCCGATGAACAAGAAGTGTCATGAGCGGATCACCGTCTTGCAGTAAGGCCGAAAGCCGGGATCGA
This sequence comes from Roseibium sp. 10G30-5, assembly GCF_055809635.1. Classification (NCBI taxonomy): domain Bacteria; kingdom Pseudomonadati; phylum Pseudomonadota; class Alphaproteobacteria; order Hyphomicrobiales; family Stappiaceae; genus Roseibium; species Roseibium sp. 10G30-5. The sequence goes on along the minus strand of NZ_CM147918.1, from coordinate 2,095,640 downwards.
CTGCGCCCGCGAAACTGTCCAAGGCCCACGGATCGCGGACGAGTATGAATGTCGAATGCGTACCGGACAGCACCGGAACCGACACGGGCCGATAGCCCGCCTCGATCAGCCGCGCGAGGTGGTAGCGTTCCAGCGGCGTATCGGCATAGCAATCGCGGTCAAGACCGGCCCCGCCCCACAAGTCCCTGACTTGGATGACCGACCTTCCGGCCAGAAGCCACAAGAGCTTTTCCTTATAGGCGGTGCGCGGTCTGGCCATGATCAGGTCCCGCGCATGAACGAACCGCCCCGGTCAAGGTTCGGCCACGTGGATTGCGCCCGCGCACCGACCGGCAGACCGGCGACGAAGGCGGCAGGCGCCGCAGTGAGATCGACGGACGACCAGCCGACGAGCGCATTCGGCTCGCCAAGCAAGGTTTCGGCAACGACGCGGGCGGTGGATGCGGAAGCGCCCACCGCAACAGCGAAATTGAGCCCGTCAGCGCGGCGCTGCTCCTCACGAGCGGGGTAGAAAGCGAAAGTAGTCATAACTCAGTCCTCCTGGGTTTCTTCGGCGTCTTCGTCTTCAAGGTCGGTGAGGTCGGCACCCATGGCCTGCTCATCACGCCGCATCAGGGCGATGTTCACGGCGCGGGTGGCGTTCGGCTTTCCCGTCTCGAAGGCGCTATCGGCATGAACCGCCTCGACGGCGAGCCGATCAACCTCGGCAATCGCCTGATTGACCTTGCGCCATTCGTCACCGACGAGCGCGTCGGCCAGTTCCTGCGAGGAGAAAGCCCGGTCGTTGACCGGCAGGCCGGAATTGCGGGTGAGGAGCGCCGCCGCTAGTTCCTTGTCGCCGGTCGATGCGGCCAAAGCGGCAAGCGAGGCCAGTTCGATCTGACCGGACTTTTCGATCTGGTGAAGCAGGCGGCTGCGGCGCTCCGAGCCGAGACCTTCGCGGGCCAGCATCTGCACAGGACTCTGATAATGCGCGCGGGCCGAGTTCGCGTCCTCGCGCAAGGCACCGATCGCCTTGAGATAGGCCACTCGACTGTCGAGGGACTGGCGCTTCAACTCGGACCGGAAGCTGTTGACGGCGCGGGTCACGACTTGGCTGCGCTGGTTGTGGGGAAGATCGGCGAGCGAGCGCTCCACATCATCGCGGCGCTGCTTCGCTCGCCCTTCAAGTCCATCAAGCAGCCTGGATTGCTGCTCACGATTTTCTCGGGCCCGGCGCAGCCGGTCGATGACGTCCGTCACGGACATCCACCGGTTCGCGAGGGTCACTTTATTGACCGCCATGTTCATCTCCCTTCGCGTCACGTCACGCGACGGTCCGGGGAGCAAACAGGCGCGGGCTCAGCCGTCGTGTTGTTCACCGCCATCGCGGTACGGACGGCCCATCGGCCGCCCGGACATGATCAGGATGTCGTGGAGGTCAAGGCCGCAGAGCCAGCAGATGTTAATGTTGATGCCAAAGGGGCGCGCTTTCCTGTTCCCTCTCCCCGCAGCCATTTTTTGAACTCGGCTGCAAAAGGAGAAGAGAAGATGGAAAAGATCGATATCGCAAAGTACAAGAACTATGTTCCGCCCGTCATGTGTTTCTCGTGCGAGCACTTCGCCCCTGACATGAGCCATCGATATCCGTCGACACGTCGAGGCGAATGTCGGCGAACGGCACCTAACCTCGGTGTCGAATCCGTAGGCGCCTGGCCGACCGTTTCGGAGCTCGACTGGTGCGGTGACGGCATCAGTAGAATCCCCGACTGATCGACCAAGAACATCAGGCGTCGCCCGAATTCGACCGGTGCGACGCCTGATGTTCCTCGGCCATTGCGACCCACAAGGATTCGGGCATCGGCTTGATCGCCCAGAACCAGGCCCCGGTCGGCTGGCCATACCTGGCGACAAGCTGATGCGCGCCGCCTGCTGTCGCGACGGCAATTGGCGCCGTAGCGGTGAGCGATGCCGCCAAGACTTCGACGGCCATCAGGTCGCGCAACATCCGCTGTACGATCTCAGTTGATTGGGATGATTGTGCCATGCGTCTTCGCCTCGGTTTCGGCCACGAGATAGCGCCCAAGCAGTTCAATCAGGGCTGCGCGATCAGCCGGCTCCATTCTGGCGATAACACGCGGATTAAGGCCGGCTGGCGCCGTGGCGGCCGATCCGCCTTCCGCTGTGAATGCCAAGGAAGCCGTTGAGGCGTTCGGGCCACCGAAACTTGAGCAATACCTCGATCAGCCGATCCGAAGGCTCGACATCGGCCATGGAGCGCTCGAACGCCTTGCTCAGCACCTGATGGAAAGCAGTATCCATAGCGGCGCCATACCTTGAACCGAACTCGGCGTCGCGCCGCCGGTGATCGTGGATGGTGGCGACCGAGATGCCGATCTGCTCTGCCGCTATTTTCGGCGAGCCGGTCCTCGCGACGATGTCCAGGACTTTCGTCTCTATGGCAGGCGTCCACCTGCGATCCTTCTCGGGACGGCGGACCTCGCGTTTTTCCAATGACCTGTCCGACATGGTGCAACTCCTCGCGTGATCTGCCGCGACCATGCGATGTGCGGAGTTTGCGGGGAGCCATTGAAGTCGAATAGCTAGGCGGTCGCCCAATGGCAGGATACTCTAGTCGCACAAAATAAATGCAGGGGGCGCGGTATGCCAAGCAAAGCACTGGCAAAATTTGAACATTCAATGATGAAGGATGTCGATCGTATCATCGACACTCATACCGGTCTGCTGACTGGCGATAAGGGAAAAAAGGCGCTTGGGCACCTCACTCGCGCAGGAGTTTTGCTCCTTTGCGCCGCTTGGGAATTGTACATTGAGGAGGTTCTGATTGAGGCTGTTTCCGCATGCAGAGATAAGGCAAGCGGGCCAGACGATTTGCCAAAGACTGTACAGAAAGCGATTGCCAAGCACGTTGCTGATTCGAAACACGAGTTGAAAGCACTTGCTCTTGCTGGTGACGGCTGGAAGGCAATGTACCTTGAAATCGCCAACGAGGCAGTTGTCAGCCTCAACACTCCGAAGAAACACAACATTGATCAGCTTTTTCTCAATCATGTTGGAATTTCCGAACTATCAAGCTGTTGGTCAAAAGGGCCGGTGGCGATCAATGACTTTGTGGAAGCAAGAGGTGACGTGGCGCACCGTGGCAGCGACTCAGGCTACATAAAAATTTCCAAACTTCGTGACGTGTATAAGCCCAACATATGCCTATCGGCCATTGAAACGGACAACGCAGTGACAACTTATATTAGGGGTGCTTTCAACCCAAAATCATATCCTTGGAATAGGCGTACCCTATAGTTTTCTAGCCCCTGCTGAAGCGACCTTCAAAATTTTGGGAAACAGCCTGCCGGCGCCGTTTTCCATCGGAGGGCACCCATCAGGCATACGGACGCCCCAGGGCGCCGGCTACATCTCCAAGGGAAGTCGGTTGTTGGCCCGAGCCGCCGTGCCGGTGCCTGGTCCGGTGCTTTGGGTGGTGTCGCCGACCATGCCCTTGTTTCGACTCACCTTTCAGGCATGAAGCGCCCGATCATCAATTCAAGGGTCTGAGGTTGTGGCCCTCTCGGCAGGCCCTGGCGGCTTTGACGATTTCCAGCCTGTCCGACCCCCGCGCCGATGTCGTGGAAGCCACCAACGGCCACGCCGTGGTGCCTCTTGCCGCCGCCTTCCGCCCGGCTGACTGCCTGGGTCTCACGCGCGAGGACTACGGGGTCTGCGCGAAATTCGCCTCCGAAAGCCATGCTGCCATCATGGAGCAGGGCCGATCCGGCCGACCTCAGGTCCGACGCGGCAAGCGTGGCGGTAGACCGGTAGACAAAGGTTTCGCTCGGTTCGAGTTCTAAAAGGATCGGTGCCGAGCCGCCGCGGCGATCCCCTTCGGCCCCTCATTCGCCGTCATAGTCCATTCTGCTGAAATCTGTAAATTGCTTGTCTACCGGTCCACTAAGGCACTCAAGGCGCTGAATTTGCTGCGACAATCGGTGGACAAGTCTCCCGGTCCACCGATTGTCCACCGGTCTACCGCAAAGGCGCAAGATCGAGCCCTTCGAGCGTACGAAACGCCAGATAGGCATCGATCCGTCCAGCCGCCCCGACGTCCTGCCAATGGTCGTGGTTGCGCACCGACCAAAGATGAAACGCCGGCCGCTTGCCGTCTCCCTTGGTGTAACGGGTGTGCTCGACGGCGCCGAGTTCGCCCTTCAGGACCTTCGACACGCGGGCGCGCAGGTTCGAGCGTCCACGCAACGCCGAAGGCACCGCATCGACCAGATCGTCCACGCGCACGAGGTCGAAGTCGAAAGGCTGTTCGCCGGCTTCGAAAAGGTCGAGCAGATAGGACTCTGCGTCTCCCATGCCGAGCCGCCGCATGGCCTCCTTGCCGACTGTGGCCGGCGCCACGCCGTGAGGGTTGAGTGATACGCGCCTTTCAAGCAGCCAGTGCTTGACGAACGCCGCGCCGCCATCGGCAAGATAGCCGAACAGCCGCCGATAATAATCTTCGTCCCGCTTTTGCGCAGGCGAGAAGACCACCAGCCAGCGCCGGTCGCCATGCTCGATCGGCAGAGCGTCGTCGTGATTCGTGAAGCAGAGGAAGTTCAGGCAGTTCGGGATCGAATAGATGGAGCAATTCTTCTCCTCGATCCGAAGCGTCGGGTCGGTGATCGCCGGCTTGAGCCGGTTCGCCACCTCCCGCCGCCCGAGCGTCATCAGTTCCTCGATAACGGCGAGCTGCGCGCCCTCCATCCATGCCGTCCAGCGCGACGTGACCTCGTCATTCGAAGGCCGCACGGTGTTGCGCGAGCCGACGATCGCCTCCATCAGATTGCCGATCCAGCTCTTGCCGGTCCCCTGCACGCCGCGGATCAGCAGCGCGAAATGGATCTTGTCGGCAGGCCGCTGGACCAGCAGCGCCAGATAGTCGAGCACATGGTTGCGGTCGTCCTCATCGGGAAACAGATGCGCCATGTGATCGAGGAAGATCGCCACATCGCCCGCCTTCGGCTCGACGCCAGACTTCCGCCAGATGTTGTAGCGGCCGCCATCCTCGCCATCGGGAAATTCGTCCGCCTCCGGCAGATAGACCAGCGTCTCGAACTTGCGCATCGGCAAATTGCCCTTCCAGATGGCGTTGAGCACGTCGCCGTCAGGCTTGAGATTGGCATGGACCGACTTCCACTGTTCGGTGCGGTACTTGCGCGTATCCGAGCGCCTGACGAACTGGTAAGGCTCGACGACCCAGACCCATTCGTCCCAGACGCCGGTCATGCGAAGCGTGCGCCGCTTCCGCTCCTTCGGCTCTGCCCGAGGTGCATCGCCGATGTCGTCGGGAAAGTCCTCGACGGCAGGCGCGCGCAAAACCTCCTCGATGAAGGCGCCGTGTCCCGCGTCGGACAATGCCTTCAGCAAGCTGCCAAGCGTGACACCGCCCGGCCTCGGCTTGAACGATGCCCACCGCCTTCGAATGTCGGCCTCGTCATCGGCATAGGCTGCGTCCGACATCGACCAGGCGACGAACTCGTCCATACCCGCGCCGCCCGTGCCGCGATGGCTCGCCATCATGATCGCCAGCCAATCGTCGTGACGGCCGTTATAGGCCGTCGCGTCCAGCCTGGAGAGAAGCCGTTCCAACTGCTCGGGCGTGATCTCGCCGTGCGCATCGGCCGACAGCTCGACGGAACGCTTCGCAATCGCGTCCAGGAAGGCCGTAGGAGCCTCGGGCGATTCCGAGAGCGACAGAGCAAGCGGATCGTCATCGAGGCCGTATGGCTTGCCGGTTTCGGGATGGATCGAGCCTGCCGCCACGACCTGTCGGCCGAACGACTTGAATTCGATCCCCTCATAGTTCGGCAGGCCGTTGACGATCTCGGCATCGGCCGGCTTGCGCAGATAGAGGTGCAGACCCCCGCCGCCGGTCCTGACGAAGGGAGCCTCGGGCAGACCGAAATCCGCCGTCAACCGAGCGAGCGGATCGTCGCCCGCCGCAAAGTGCCGAGGATCGACATCGACGACCAGGTCGGTGCCACGCAGACGAACGCCGATATTGCCGCCCCGCGTCATCCTGGACTTGGCCCTTTCGAAAGACAAAGGCGAGGCACGGCGCCATCCCTTCTCAGTAGGCGCCTTGCCGTTGATCGGAATCAGGTCGTGACCGGCAGAAGCATGAGCATCGAGCGCGTCGGGATCGTGCTTCGACGGCGTGTCGGATGCCTTGGCGGCGATATCCTCAGCCTTGTCGAAGTCGAACGCGACGGTCTTCTCCAATGCTCCTGCGGGCGCGCCGATCCCCTCGGCGCGCCCTTCTTCATTTTCCAAGAGCCTGCTCATCGACCATCCTCCCCGCGAATGAAGGCGTCGAGGTCGGCGACGTTGTAGCGAACCGTCTTGCCGTGAAAGACATGGTAACGCGGCCCGGCGCCGCTGCCGCGCTAGGAGCGCAGGGTGCCGGGCGTCGAGGAGAGATAGACCGCCGCCGCTTCGGTATCGTACCAGGGACTGCGCGAGTGGGTGTCGAGAACGCGGCGCACCGCGTCCTCGATGTCGTTCTTGGTGAGAGTTGCCGACATGGCATAGACCTCCGTTGAGCCGGCATTTCTGCCGGCTGGTTTCAGACATTGATTTTCTGTCTGAGGAGGACCGGGATCGCCCCGGTCACGCGCTTGGCCCTTCGGCTCCTCGAGAGCGCGCGTCGTCTAATAATCACCGATCAGGATCGGCAGACATCAACGTTTACAGTGCCTAAGTCGTTGATTTCTCGTGAGGCGGCATCGTCGGCTGGAGGTTTTTTGCCGGTTGCCGCCCTTCGAAGGCTTCCAGATCGACGATGTGATAGCGGACGAAGCGTCCGCTCACGAGGTGAAAGGCCGGACCCTTGCCGGTCGAGCGCCACCCCCGCAGCGTGCCCGGCTCCCTTCCGAGATGCCGGGCGGCCGCTGAGGTGTCGAGCCAGGGGCTGGCAATTTCCGGGGTTGCCGGTTCATGCGGCATGGCGGGCATCCTCCGGTTCGACGACAGCGAGCGTCGGATGGCGGCCGGCAAGAACCTTGTCTTCCAGCGCCTGCGCATGCGGCCGCAGGTGCTCGACAAGATGTTCGGCATGGACGTATCCGCCCGATGCGCCCGGAAGCCGCTGACCGAGAAGCAAAGCGCTTTCGGCATAGGGCACGCCGGATGCAATAAACAATGTGCGGGCATGGTGACGATACTCATGCGGGCTCGGCAGGTCCGGACCATCCTCGCGCGGCTCCGTCACATGACCGCAACTGCTCAAGGGCGACGGCCAGAGTCAGGGATTGTTCAAGGGCTCGTCCTCGGCAAGGCGATCGCGGATCATGCCGGCAAGCCACGTTCCCATCGGAAACAGCATCCGGCTGCCGGTCTTCATGTGGTCGAAGGTCAGCACGTTCTTCTCGAGATCGATGTCGGCCCGGCGCACCTGAAGGATCGACGACCTTCGAGCGCCGGTCAGAAGCATAGCGCGGTGCAGGTCACGCCGAATGGGCGACAGGCTCTCGCTCGCCCGCCACCACGCCGCAAGATCAAGGCCGTCGACCTCGCGCCGCTTCGGCATTGGAATGCGGATGGCGGAAACCTGATTGGACGTGATCGACTCGTCCATCCGCATGGCAGTGTTGATGACGGCGCGCAGGGTGCGCATGACGCCGCTCGCGGTCGTCTGACCACTCTTCTCGCGAAGCCGGTCGTAGATGTCGCGCACCTCGGAGCGACCGAGATCGGCCACTGCCCGGTTGCGATAGCGGGCGAGATAGTGGTCGACGTGGTAGCGATAACTCTCCTCTGTCGCTTTTCGGAAAGGCTTCTCGCCGAGATGTATTTCAAGGGCCTTGGCGACCGTGACGCCGCTTTCTTCCGGTCCCGCGGTCGGATCGACGCCGGACTGGATTTGCGACATGATCGCCTTGGCCCGGTTGCGGGCCTCGCGCAGGCCGATGCGGTCCACGCGGTCAATCTTGACCCGCACGGTGCGGACGTGCCGGCCGTTGCGGCGGACATCGCCTTGAACGGCGTAGGTCTTGGTGGTGGCATGGCAGACGACCATCAGGCCCTTGACCTGTTCGTCGCGCCAGATGCCTGAGCCAAATTCGAGGTCCCGGATGCGGGCCTCGGTGAGGTTGATGACAGCCATTTTCGTCTTCTCCGGAGCACTGTGTGGAGCACCGTACGGAGACCTTTACGGATCAGCGTACATCGACGATGATGTCGCGCAAGTGGCTGTCCGCGAACCATTAATCCGCAATAACTCGTTATGGATCAACGACTTCGTGCCGAATTCCTAATCTGAGGGTCACGCGTTCGAATCGCGTCGGGATCACCAATCTTTTCAATATCTTAGAAGAATTTGCCACTGCATCGAATTGGATCATGTAAGCGCAATGTAAGCGCAAGCTTTCTAATTGCTGATTGGTCGATTCTATGTTGGAAATGCAATTTTCCCCCTTACTACGCTGGCGCGAGTCTTGGTAATTATCGCCAGCAGAAGATTCGCGAACCGGCCAGTGGATATGGTACAAGTAATTAATTTACCTTGGGAATTTCGAGCTCAGAGACTATTCCCGCTTATGCGAGAAATTTTTGGCGACTTTACTGAAATCCCAAAAAAGGTGTCTTTTAATTTTTCAACAATGGGATTTGTTCGACCTTCCGGCATCGTCTTTCTAAGCAACATTTCAAAATTTCTTCTGAGAAATGGCTGTGAAGTCTACTTCACAGGGCACGATATTCAGAATCAATGTATAAAATTTCTAGATGATTCACTGTTTTTTGAGCAACATCTTGGGAGTAAGCTAGACGCTTCCAGTACACCACGAAATACGACCCGACCTCTTCTTGAGGTTCGGCACGAAAATAGTCACAATTGGATAAGACAGAATTTCATTCCGTGGCTTTCGGCAAGCTCCAACGTGCCTGAACACGATCTGATGGAACTCGCTAGCTGCCTATCCGAATTATTCAACAACATATCAGATCATACGGAGCTTGAGGTTGGGAGCATTTTTGCTCAGTGGTATCCGACCACTAATAGATTAGAAGTTTGCATCGCAGACTTCGGCTGCGGAATTCCAGAAACGGTAGGCCGGATAGTAGAAGGATTGCCTGACGATCAAGCGATAATCCAAGCTTTTGAAGATGGTTTCTCTTCACATAGCACCCCCAGAAACAGAGGAGCGGGATTGTTTTACTTGCGTCAGAATGTGGTGGAACGGCTAAACGGAAAGCTTAAAATCCATTCAGGTAATGGCGCCGTAACATTTGAGTTGCGCAACGATTCTTTAAATACTATGAGCGACGTTGGAACTGGATTGTGCCCAGGGACGTTGATTGAGTTAGAGTTTAGTACTAACTTGATCGTTCCAACGAATGGAGAAATGGAGAATATCGAATGGTAATCTTCATACGAAATTTGGTAGATAATTGCGACACGAACGCACAAGGCGCGATCGTGCAAGCTGTAGTGCGCCAACACATTAGTGATCGCATCAAGGTTACACTCGACTTTACCGGCGTACCGAACACCACGTCTTCTTTCGTAAACACAGCGTTTGTTGAGCTTCTTAGCGACTTCAGTTTCGACACGTTCAAAAAGTTTGTCGCGGTCAGAAATGTTAACCGGCAAACTGCGGACCTGATTAAGTCGCGTATGATGAAAGAAGCGCAGCGAGATCTTATTGCTGCGTAATTTTGCAGCCTGCAGCCTGTAGCCTGAGCAATAAATTCCTAACCGTCGATGCGTGCCATCTGCCACCACGGGTAGTGCGGATGCTTCTAGCGTTCAATTCAGCTGCAGTTGCACCAAGAGATACGTGCCCGAGGGCCTTGATGTCTTCGATGATCGGCGCGACCGAGAGCATGAAATCGTCCGTCTTCGTCTGAAGCGCCTTCAAAGCGTGATCCGGCCGGCCGTTGGGCCTGTAGCCGCGATCACCTCCCAGCTTCGTCCCGCGCGCCTTGGCGGCCGCAAGAGCGGCCTTTGTGCGCTCACTGATCCGGCGGGCCTCGTCTTCCGCGACCGCGGCGAGGATGTGAAGGGTCAGCCGGTTCGCCTGCGGATTGTCACAGGCGCTGAAATCGATGCCGCTGTCCATGAGTGCCGAGACGAATGCCACATTGCGGGCGAGCCGGTCGAGCTTCGCAATGATCAGTGTTGCGCCAGTCTGGCGACACAGAGTGAGGGCCTTTTCCAGCTCAGGACGATCCTTCCGCTTGCCGCTCTCGACTTCCACGAACTCTGTGATGTGTGCGTCTGGCGTCGACAGGAGGTGCCGGCTCACCGCAGCTTGCTGGGCCTCAAGACCGAGGCCGGACGCACCCTGCTGTTTGGTGGAGACACGGTAATAAGCGACAAAGCGGAAAGGTTTCACGGTATTCATGCCTGTACAAGACTGATCAACGAGCGTTGATCAGTCTTGTACAAGGTTTCGACAAGTAGAGGAATCCTATTATTTGATTTTTGATCACGTATGATCGAGGTGTGCATCAAGAAAATGCAGCAAGAGAATGGTGAGGTTGTTCCGAGAAGCAATTTCGACTTTTCTGAATTACCCCTGCCGGTCAGTGTCATCTTTCGGAGAAAGCGTTTGGAGGCGTTGCTCGAGGTGGTCTGCGACGATTTCGGCGGTATCAATGAAACCGCGCAGACTGCTAATTCTATCATTGAGAAGCGAACGTATTGGCTCGCTTGGGTCAGGATCTTTAATTTCCTCCGCAGTTTTCGAAATGTAGCGCACTACGACATCAGGTACGGTATTGTCTTCGATCCCGCTCGCCAGTTCCACCCATTCCTTTGATTTGTCGAGCGTGGTATCCGCAGCTTCAGCGAGGCAGTAGCCAATAAGAACCTTTGCCTCATGGTCCAGTCTATCAGCTAAATCCAACCACTTGGCTTGCTCTGGTGAATCTGGCGCTTCGTCGATCGGCGGGCGAGCCGGGCGAAAATATCGCGGTATGCTATTTTCTGGATCGAGACTTTCGATCGTGCGCGTGATGGGTTCCAACTCCTCGAAAGGTCTTGTGCCGTTCCTCATCCCTGCTCGGTGCTTCCACAGTGCTAAGATTGCGGCGAAACACTCTTGATTGGCGGCGTCCTTTTTGTCGGCAGACACCGTCTCCGCTCTCGTAATTAGCTCTGCAATGTAGTGCGCCATCCAAAGCCCGAGTGTATCGCTCGAATTCTCCTGTCCCAACTCGCCGACGAGCTTTCGGCCGAGTGCAATTATGCGTTCGCTAGACGCCGCACCTTCAGATCCTGCCGAGGGTGTGCTAGGCAACTCGTCGTTAATTTGATGATCCATCACATTGCACCACTAGATGACTTGGCAGCCAAAGGCCGACTTTTCCTTCAATAGTTTCGAGAGACCCGTCGCGGCGAAGTAAATACGGTCGGGTTTGCGTGACCGAGGTTTTATCGTCGTAGCTCACGGTTCCACGATCATCGGTTTTCCGCTTTGTGAGCGTTACCGCAATTAGAAGGTCAAGATCCTTCGCGTTCAGCACGTCTCGTAGAGCCGCGGCGGCCATCAGGAGCCGATATCCCTCTGAATGGATGCGACCACCATAAGCCATTCTCCGATCGTCTTGATCGCCGGTTAGATCCCCCCATGCCTCGTAAGTAAATGCTCGAGAACCATCCGGGCGATGCCATGTCGGCCTGCCATTGAGCGTCGTCTGTGTAATCTGGAGGAGTTCACTTGCGGACCGCCCGGGAAAGTAGACAACTTTGCGCCGGCCGTTTCGAAGTGGATCGAGTTCATCTATCCCAAGATCGCCATCGTTTAGGCGAAGCCAGCCCAGAAGACGAAAATTCTGCTCATCGATTGCAAACTCGCCTCCTTCTTCATGCGGTATGATGTAGTCATGGCGACTTGGAGCTAGTTGAATCGCCCGCAGAAGTGCCGAGGCAGTTTGAGGGGATACCAACGCGCTCACAACATCGGCGTCGAAGCCAATCTTAGTAGACCGCGCGTCCCAATCAGCGGCAATGACGAAGTCCTGGCCGGATGTCAAACCCGCTGCGGAACGAAACTCCTCCTCCTCGATCTGGGCCAACCAAGCCTCAGGATCCGATGGCTCCTGCCAGAGTTCGGGTTTGGTCGGCTTGGGTGCTACATCATCGGAAAGCCAGGACGGCGGCGCCGAAAGGCCCTCCGCACGCAACCAACGCGGAAGCGTATAATAGTCATCTTCTTCGTCGTCTGGTTGAGCGAGGGGATGGCTACGCAGGAGAGCGCCAATGACACAGAACATGGCGTGCCACTCAAGGTGCGTAGTATGGCGCTCCAGAGACGGGAGTGACCCATGCCTGTTCAAGGTGGACATGCTGCCCCTATTCATGCGTGCCAGCCGCGGTTGCGCATCCCAAGCCCACTCGGCATCGCCGGCGGCCCATTGATCTACGATGAACGTCTCGGCTGTATCCAGAAAGACTTCCTGCGACACATCGGCGAACATCCGTGACGCAGGGCCGTACCAATACGGAATCGTATCCATGCTGTCGAAATGGAACCGTCGGCCCTTGATCATTTCGTAACTTACGTGTCCGAAACCGCGGTTCCACCCATCGGAAGAATGGGATGGCGGCAGAGATGAGCTATTCACCTCGGCCAATACTGCGAGTTCTTCCTCGTTAAAAGACACTATTCCGGCTCTAACCAACTTGCGGACAGCTGATGCGGCAAACTCTCGCATTAAAACATGTGGAAGCTCTACGTCCCTAGCTATCGTCAGGAGCGTACGTGCGTGCGGACGGACAGCCTCTGGTACCTCATCGGCAATCTTATCGAGCGCAATTAGGAGCCAAAGCCTTGCAGAAAGCCAGTAAAAAGGGGCTTTAGGATCGCGAAAGGCTTCTTCAGTTCGCAAGTCGATGAGGTCTACGAGCGCATCGATAGTCGGCGTTTCGCCAAGGCGGGCAAGACGTCGAACGGCATGAGCCGCGCGCCACCGTAGAGGAACTTCGACGTCGCTCATCATCGCATAGAGAAATCGAGCTTTTGCCTCGGAGTGTCCGGCCGGAATCAGATTGAGACGTCGTGACTCCCTATCCTCTACCGGCACTGCGACCTCGAGGCGCTCAGCGAACCCAATAGCCACGTCAGCGGACACCGCCGGCTGAGCGTAGCTAGCTATAACCCCGACGAGGGCATAAAGCGTTGTCGCATCTAGATAGTCCACGTTCTGCTCAATGCCCGATATGAGCGCCTCGATAATTTGAGCCGGTTCGGCCTCGGTGGCGGTAAGTACATCCGCGAGTGGGGAATATCGGTATGATAAACCACGGCTGAAAGCGGGAAGCTTTGCCGCAACGACACTCAGCAAGTGTTCTCGGCACCAGCCGCGAACCGCGGGCCGGTCTTTCCATTCTGCAATCCGACGGGCGATTGTTTCGCCAATTTCTCCGTCGGTTGCATCTTCAGCATTGCAGGCTGCGAGCGCCTCCAAGTGAGCTCTGCGATCACTAGGACTGACCGTTTCTGCCATACGATCGAGTACGTTCCCTGCGGAGAAATATGCCCCCGCTTCTTTCCGCATCTCGAGCAACTTACTCAGCGTCCGATCGATAGCCTCGGGGCTGTTGTAACGTGTGGCAGACCACTCAAAGGTATCTCGAGGGTCGACTTTCTCCTCTCTCGTTGGCCTACGGGATGTCCACCGTTCCTCGATTTTTGGGATTGGCAGTGCTTTCTCGTGAAACGTCGTCAATGCCCGGAGCTCGCACATCCAACCTTCGGTCGCTTCTCCCCCGACGAGGTTCTCAAGAGCTGCAGGAATGTTGGGCCGTTCCCCGCGTCCGAAGTACAGGCATTCGTCTCTCGCAAGCTCCTCTGATAGCTTGCGCTTCTCCTTGCTCGCCTGAGCTCCACCTGCGATGGAGATGAAAATATCCTCTTCGGCATGTTGAAGCAGGGGCAGTAGCGATGTCGCGAACTCAGGAGTGAGAGCTCCGCTCGCGACACCTGCTCGAAGAGCCGCTGGCAAAGACGTATAACGGCGAACTACGTCCTCATCATCCCAACGTGAAATAGCTGCCAGCGCAATACCAAGATCGAGCTCTAAGAGAGCTTCGATCATTTGCACCCATGGGAACGTTTCAGTGCCGTCGAGTCGAGATCCCCACGTCGCTCGCCACGACTGCAAGACACCCTGCCAAATTTCGACGTGCAGCCAAATCCATGTGCGGGAGGCCGCGACGAACCAATGGTGCGAAAAGGACGAGGCCGTGGGCTAAGTCTCGGTCGACTTCTCCTGCGGCATCTACTGCCCAATTGAATATCTCACGGGCGTCCGCTTGGTTGGACGGAGCGAGTATGCGAGCAAACTGAACAAGCGCCCCTGATTTTTCCTCGGCGCTCGTTCGTTGCCGACGAACATTCTCAGAACGTTTCGCGATCCTGTCCGAAAGGAGATCGTGCCATTCCGGTCGCGCAGTTAGAGACCGAAGGTACAGGATCTCGCCGGGAGGAAGGTATGTCCTCTCAGATTCTCCGATACTGACAACCTGTCTCGCGAGCTCTTGCAGAACCACACTGGGTAAATGGCATAATCTAGCAACCGAAACAGCAGCCCGAGCTCGCATCCGAGGAAATGTGGATATTCGGTCAAACGGATCGAGCCTATACTCCTCATGAGTGCTTGGTACCGGTATGTTTTCTTGAGGTGCTTTACCGATTAGAAACAGTGCCCTTTGTTCGTATGTCGCGGCGAAGGCTCCAACCATTAATTCGGCGTTTTCATCACGGCGCGTAGTTCTGCGCCGTCCTCGGCCGTCGTCGTCCTTCGTCTCATCGGGTAGAAAGAAGCTTCTACGGATGTCACGGCTACCCGAAAGCACTTCACACAGAGAGTGCGCGCGCAGTGCCAGAGCGAATTTATCGGCTTGATAGATGTGCCCCGGCTTCCGGATAGAGGCTGGTCGGAATGCGGTGATAAGCGGCATCATGCGTTCATGCGGCACTCCGCGTGCCAACGCGACTTCGCACCCAGTTAGGAACAGATCAATAAGGTCGGCAGCCGCGTCATCCTTATCGGAACTACGATCTAAAGCCGTCTGATCCACCAAGCCAACCCGAGCAGTCCGTTCGAGAGATAGGAGCAAAGCGTCCACATCGATCTCGTGGCCAGCGAGAGCAAGGTAAGTAAGCGGGATGAACTGAAACACGCGCGTTGGTTTGTCGGCAGAAAACCAGTCCGCAAGGCGGTCGGATTCGCCGCGAGCTGTCATGCCTTCGCAAACAGAGATAGCGAGGTTTAGCAAATACCTGGAACCCCAACGGCGCAAGCGCCACATGAGGCTCGCAGGTCCTTCAGTACGCGCCAACGCCTCGGCAACGGCCGCATTATCAGTGAGGTCCGTCCGCCATTCATCTTCAACGCCTCGATCGTCAGCCTCAACCTCCTCCTGCCGGCGCCGATACCACGCCTGAAGCCTTCGAAAGCCCTCCCTTACGTCACTCCATTGTCCATCACGCGCGTCGATGGACATTCGATGCATTATGAATGGCCCATGGTGTTCAATCTCCTCCGGATCACGCAAGATCAGGCGGGATGCGGCATCGCCTGCAAACTTTACTGCTAGATCGGGATTCTCGCACAGCAACTCTCTCAGCGCGGCGTCAGTGCGAACTGCCTCGGCGCCAATGAGTATTGTCATGGCGGCATCGACCGTATTGCCGACCTCGCGACAAACCTTCATTGTTGTTCGCAACCGTTGCAGTTGGACACTCCGACGGAGAACAGGATCGGAGATAGCGACTGGCTCTTTCTCTGTCTTTACAAGATCCACGATCTCACTGCGTTGTCCCGCAATGAGCAAGGCTGCCGCGACATGCGCGGCGGCGTAGGGGTCTTTGCCTCGGAGGTCGTATAGCCTCTGTGCTATGCGCCTCTCTGTCTCTAAGAGAGAGACGCCTGCCTCGTTGCGGACGAAAGCTTCAATGTCCTCGTCGGCGAGATCCTATAGCATCGTCGTCGAGTCTGAGTCCGGGTCGCAAATCGGCGACAAGGTCACGAACTTGGGCTTCAGAGAGACCGGCTACGGTGGCTACGTGCGATACGGGCGCCGGACGAGGTAGGCCGATCAAACTAGCGCATAGCGCCTGAAGGTGGTCAGGCCGCCCCGCCTTTGCTAGGGCGAGCTCAAAACTGTCAAAAAAGATCTGGTCGAGTGCCTTCCCGTGAGGACGTAAGAAGTCCAGTGCTCGCGCGATATCTTCACCGGCTTGCTCAAGCGCGTAGGTCTGCACTCGTGGGTTCCCGCCGGAGAGGATATGGAAATCCTGAATCCATGCATCCGTCGCCGTTGGCCAAAGGCGTCGCACGTTGATTGCGGTTTCCTCGGGGCGAAAGCCACCAATTTCTTTGCGCTTGAAACGGGGCGGAAGTTCCAGTCCTTCAAGACGACCAGGACGTGCAGTAACCAAAAGGCGAACGTTTTTTGGTAGCGCACCGAGCTTGACGAAGTCGGGAATGAAGCTTTGACCCGCGATCGGATTCTGCTCTGCCGCTGTAACGGCATTGTCCGCAGCATCAACGGCAACGACCAACAGCGCCATCGGGTCGCGTGCAGCTACCACTGCTGCCGTCTGCTCCAACCTGCGTTTGAATGTACGCGGCCAGTCCTGGCGATCGTTGCGCGGGATCAGAAGTGGCGTGCGTAAGTGCCGGGCTAGGTCGTTTGCGAGTTGTAGGAAGGCGTCCTGTGGTCGATGGCGTTGCGCATCGGAATCGAGATAACGCCCCCCTCCGTAGCAGTCAAAGATGATCATCGCCGAGCCGGTAGGTAAACCTGCTTCGATTTCCTTCAGAGCCGTAGTCTTTCCGCACCCCCCTTCGCCAACAAGAAGAAGCGTTTGGTTACCTTCTAGCATCTTGGCAAGGATATCCTTCGCAGCCTTCCGAGGTACCGGATTTACCACCGATTTGATTTCAGGCTCGCAAGGAAATAGGGCCGCAGGGTCTGACACACCAAACTTGATCAGGAGGCTCGCGCGTGTGATCGGATCGCGTGGCCTGTCGGGCATCATGAAATCCCGGCGTATCCATCGCATAAGCTCGTCGCTAATCGGCCGCGCATCGTCTCCCGTTAGTTCAGTAAGCACCTCCAGAACTGCATCGTCTATGGCGTATCGAGAGCTGTCTCCTGTCTGAGAAAGGTCAATTGCCTTCAAGAATTTTAGAAAAGTGTCTTCGTCGAGCTGGCTCGCCCGCCGCAGCAAAACGCGGTCCTCTTCGGAACCCGCCTTGTCGGCGATGGCAGCGATGACGTTGGCGTGAACAGGCTGGTTACTGATTAGACGGGCCACGAGATCGAGCCCAGGCTCAAGATCTGGTCGGCGAGAGTGGAGTTCGCGGAATGCCGCGGCGAGCCTAGCAATCAGCGAATTATTTTTAGCTTTGTTCGTCGATTTGCAGAAACGTGAAACGGTCCAAGGAGCCTGCGGATCCGAAGAGGAGTACTTGAGTTGGTCCACGACGATACGATTGGCACTTTCGACCCGGTCACCACCGAAATAGAAGGTGCAATCGACGCCGTCCCAAGTGCCGCCACTCGTGCCTGCTTCGTCAGATGTACGAAGCCCTTCGACAGCAACCGCCTTGAGCTCGGTGTCAAAGTCAAGCATGGCAAGCGCTTGTCGCAACGCCCATAATTCGTGGAACTCGTCCCCCGCATTTGCGCCGCGCGCACCACCGAAATCAGGTTCAAGCATTAGATCCGACAAATGTTCGTGAAAATAAAGTGGTAGTGTGGTCGCTAATAAATACAACTGCCAAGCTTAAAGGGGGGGCGAATTATTGGAAAAACACGCATCTCCCCATATATTTGCATGCTTACGTGGCCTGCATGAGTTGTGGTCGTGACACATCTCTCAATCTCGACACTTTGAGTGAACGTTTGGGCGATGACTTTTTCACCGCTCGTAGACTGCAGGCACGGTTCAATTATCGAGACTGCCACGCTCGATCGCCGGGGCTGACAATCGTTCCAACGTATCGATATCGACGATGAACTTCCGGCTTCAACCGGATGTTTTTAACCCAAAAGCCGCATCCGATTATTCAGAGACGCTTAGGGGCCCTATTGCCGCCGTGTGAAATCAGAGAGGATCAGGACCGTCTACAGAGCCAGATTTGTGATTTTCTGATTAGTTTTTATAAGGGTTTACAACATAACTAATTGATATTGTTGAATATTTACTCTTATCAAGATGCTCCATTGGCCTTATCAACTTGATAAGTTCTCGCATCTCGAATGGCAGAAATCAGCCATTTCTGACTTATCATGATAAGGAAAAACTAATCAAAAGCCTTATCATGATAAGTTCGATCTGGCCGGAGCGATCGAAAATGTCCTGATCCGTCCGAGCATCCTTATCGCTTGATAAGACCTCTTCCGACAGATGACGCAGCGCCGGCCACTTTTGCCATGGTCAATCTAGCGTAGCTCGTCTCCGTCGTCAGAAGACACAAAAGGGCCCCCTGTACCCCCGCTGCAAAATGAAGCCACCATGGTCCGGCTATGGCGGGACCACCATTTTTTATTCGCTTCCAATCGCGATGGGGGAGGCTACCGGCAAGAGCGACTCTAGAACGGGTTCTGAGCAGGGCTCTGCGAGCGTTCGTCGTTTCTGAGTTGGGATGATGCGTGCCGACTTGTATTGACTCTCAGTGAGCGTTTTTGCGCTTTGGCAATCTCGTCGGGAATGACGGGCCCAGCGCTCAGTCAAAATCGAAGTCTGGGGACAGCACAAAAATCAAGGAGATGCGCCATTGTTGGCGCATCTTGAATTTTCAAGCTAAATTGTATCTGATCGTGTTCCGGCCAAGCGAATAGTCTGAAACGAGGTCTTTGATCGGTTGAGAGATACCAATCGCTCCGCCAACCGGCCATTGGCTGCGGCTCGCTAATGTTTGATCTAGCGACTTCGTCATGTAGTCGTGCCAGCCCAAGGCGCCTCTGCGGCCAGTCGCCTTGTAGACAAATGTATCTGACAAAGGCTGGACATGGATTCGAGTTCCGCTTCGATCAAGCGTGCAAAGGCTTTCGTAGCTATGCCAGCCTCGGAAGCCACTATCTGCGAGCCTTTTACAGGCGCCGTAGAACGCGTTCAAGAATGCCTCATGGCTTTCGAGGTACATCATACTGTGAAGATGATGCAGCTTATCAGTCTCCACTACACTGATCATCATGCATGGATGAGAAGCGTCTTTCATCCGCTTCCTAACTGTTGCATTGATCCATCTGTCGACAGCTCCCGTGACAGACAGACCATGCCTCAAGGCATCCGCTTTGAAGGACTCAGGAAGATCAATGGTAAGGCCCATGTTAGGTGAGGGCTTATTTGAGTTGCGCCATGCATCGGTGTACATGGCCACCCTTCTTCTGGATCGTGTGCCACCAAAGAAAGGGAGTTGATTGTTATATGTCTTTCGAACGTAGCTTCTCTTTTCTTTTCCCGTATGAAATTTAATAGGGACTATAGGATGTGGCGCATAGGAACTAGTTTCTGAAGGCTCCGCTATTTCGCTTTCAGTGAGGCCCGAGTGTGCAGTTTCATTGAAATCAGCGCCGTTCATTGACCTGCCTCCGAGGTGTTTCGAAAGCATCGTTTCGTGAGCCAATCGACGACCGCCTGACGCGGGTATCGAACTCTGGAGCCTGAGATTTTACAATAAGTTGGCCCTTTTCCTTTCACGCGCCAGTTTCGTAGTGTTCCGGCACTGATGTCCAGCCATGCCGCCAAATCGACTTCAGACAGAAACGGTGGCATGTCTTCAGCAGATAGCAGGCGCGAATTAGAACGGTGCTGCGGTAGGATTTCCTTCTTGAGGAACTCAATGGCGGTATGAATTTCGGTATCTTGCATGGGAGCCTCCTGCGCTCGTTGTCTTCGATGAGCAGAAGGTGCCGAATTGTAGATCGTGCTTTGCAGAGGATTATTGAGGGTTGATCAGGCCATATTCTTCCACTGATCCGTGACGGGCCGTTTCCCGCCGGTTTTCCTGTTCAACATAACGACGGATGGCGTTGTCGATGGCGCTTTCGGAGCGTTCCACGATCCCCAGGATGCGCATTGCGAAGCGAACGAAGGGGCCATGACGCCCCTGTCCCGCCGATCCTGGCTTCAGCTCAGGTGCGCTTGAGTAGCCGGGCTTCTGACCGGTCATATCCTCAAACAAGATCCCAAGTTGCTGCAAAGCGTCAATTAGGTCATCACGAGCGGGGCGACCACGCGTTGGCTCAATCGCGCGTTCAATGCCTTCTGCAGCTTTTGCGACGAGGCGGGTATGATATCGAAAATATACCGGTTCGAAATGCTCGGCTTCATTCGCATCTTCTTCTTCAACACCCATGCTGATCTGATCTAGGGTGAGGTCGTCCATGTCCATAAGTAGCTTATGCGCAGCGTTAAGGTGCTTTGCCAGCGCTGCGAAGGCTTGTTTCGCTGCTCGCGACTCGAACATGTCGAAGCCGCTGTAGAGATTTAGGCGCCTGTTCCAGTAGAGGTACATGTGGAGTATGCGTTCAATGTCCGTGATGCATTCATCCAGTCGTTCTTCCGACAGCGGTCCCAGCTCTTCGAATAGATAGCGTTTAGCGGCGTGATCCTCGACGCCGGTGATACGGACGCGTATGATAGGATGGGCGTCTTCCGGCAGGCTCCGCATTTCCTCGTCAGTGAGGATCTTGTAATCAATCTTCATTCTTCGGGCCATGGGTCGCTGTGCTAAGAGCGTCTGATAACTTGTTTGCGTATTCGCGGACGCCATCATCGTAGAGATGGGCGTAGCGCATGGTCGTTTGGTGCTGTGTATGCCCGAGCTGCCGGCCGATCATTGGCAGGGATGCTCCCAAGCTTGCGAGCACAGTTGCTGTCGTGTGGCGCAGGTCATGGAGACGTGCATCGGGAATGCCCGCCTCGATCCTGATGCGCCCCCAGAACGTCTTGAGCGTCGTAAGAGGCTTTCCCGGTTCCTTGCTAGGGAACACGTGGGTATCCTCCTCAGAGCGCCGCTTATGACGTTGCTTCAGCAAGGCGATCGCCGGTTTGGATAGCGGCAGCCTCTCCGTGCGCTTCTGTTTTGTGTTGTGGGAGGGCTTCACCCAGATGCCGGCTTCCAAATCGACGTGCTTCAAGGTCATGTTGAAGACCTCGCCGCATCGGGCGCCGGTGAGCAGCAGGAAGCGGATGACATCGCACGCCTTCTGGTTGGGATGGTCGTCCATTAGCTCAAAGAGACGACTTAGCTCTTTCGGGCTAAGCGGGCGTTCGCGACGTTCCTCATGATGCTTCTTCCAGCCTTCTGTCGGGTTCTGGAGGCACCATCCCCAGCGCTTGCCCAGGTTGAACATCTTGCTTAGGAGAGCGACTAGGCGATTGGCTGTAGTCGGCGTGTCGCTCATCGAGGCGGCCACGCGCTCGATGTCTCGAAGGGTGACATCCTGAACCTTCTTCTTGCCGAGCTGCGGCTTGATGATCCGGCGGATGAGGGATTCGTCACCTTCGAGTGAGCGTGGGCGCTTGTTCGGCTTGGCGTGGCGCTCAATATAGTCGTCGCAGAGCTTCGAGACATCCGGAGCTGCCTTCAGGGCCTTTCTCTCCGCAAAAGGGTCGTCACCGCGCCGGACTTTGGCATAAAGATCGCGGGCTTCCTCACGGGCCTGCTCAGGCGTCAGGGCGCCGTGTTTGCCAATTGTCCCGCGGTGCTCGCGTCCGGCGTGATCTCGATACCTGAAGACGTAGCTCTTGGTGCCAGCCTCCGTGACGCGCAGGCCGAAGCCGGTGGTGGTGCTGTCCCAGAAGAAGGTCTGGTTCTTGTAGGTGGGGGCTTCGGCACTGGTCGACGAAGCGTTTGGTGATCTTGATCGATGTCGACATATGTAAGCGCAATGTAAGCGGCAGAACGTGATTGAGCGTGATGCAGCGTGACATGCCTTGATCTGTAGGTCGTCTAGAAAGGCATTAGTTTCAACAGTTTAATGATGTAGCGTGATCGTGGGTGATCTCGCGTGACTTGCCTGGAATCAGATTCCTAATCTGAGGGTCACGCGTTCGAATCGCGTCGGGATCACCACTTTCCGGACTGTCGCCACGTGCCGTCTGAAGTATAGCATGACCTTAGGTGTCAGCGCGATGCCGGGATCGGCTCTCGCATCCTTGAGACAGATCCGCTAGGCTTTTCAAAAGATGTTTGAATTCTGGCTGGCTGATTTTGTACAAAATTCTCCACACCGCTGATGTCCACTTGGACTCACCGCTCAAATCCCTTGCTCTGCGCAATGAGGACCTTCAAAAAAAGGTGTCGGCTGCCAGTCGTCTTGCCCTGACGCGGATTATTGATATCGCCGTGGCAGAAGACGTTTGCGCTGTGCTGATTGCCGGGGACCTGTTCGACAACACAGAGCGCAGCGCCAAAACGGCAGCCTTCCTTGTGAATGAGCTTGACCGATTGCGCGACGCTGGAATTGCGGTGTTCTACATCAAGGGCAATCACGATGCCGAAAATCCACTTACCGGAGACGTACCGTTCCCAGACAACGTGCATGTGTTTGACGGGCGCGGTGGCAAGGTTCAGATCGGTGAGACGGGCATTTGGGTGCATGGGGTCAGTTTCAACAATCGCCATGCGCCGGAAAGTCTGCTGCCCAAGTTTCATGCGCCCGTTCCTCATGCGGTCAATATTGCCATGCTGCACACATCATTGGCAGGGGCGGAGGGACATGATACCTACGCCCCGTGCCATCTGACAGAGTTGACCGGCTGCGGCTTCGATTATTGGGCGCTGGGTCATGTACACAAGCGGCAGGTCCATGCGGATGCCCCCTGGGTGGTCATGCCGGGCATTCCACAAGGGCGCGACATTGGGGAGGCCGGGCCAAAATCGGCCACGCTGCTGACCATCGAGGCAGGCGTGATCACCCTGGACGAAGTCGCGACGTCCTCTGTCGAATTTGTGCAGCTTGATATTGATGTCACTGGTCTGGAAACACTGGATGATCTGCGCAGTTTGACCGGTCAGCGGATCGCGGGGACGGCTGAGGCTCTCGTCTCGGACAGTGGGATCTTGCGGGTCCGGTTGATGGGGGCAACGGATCTTGGCTGGCACTTGCGCCGTGACTCAGGATTTCTGGCGTGAGACGCTGGCTGGCTAAGGCGCAGGCAACAGGCCGGCTTTGGCTGGAAAAACTCAGCCTGTCGATCAGCGCCTCTCGGGATGGGACAGGCATGGCAGACGAGGTGGAAGCCATGGCCGAGCTTGTTCGTCTGATGGATGAGATCCGACAAGAACCGGGATTTGAGCAAGACGCTCGCAACGAAATGGAAACGGTTTTTGCGCAGCTCCCCGCTGGCGGTCGCCAGGAGATGATCCCGCACGAAACAGATTTTGAACGATTGCGCGCGGATTTGAGCCTGGAGGGGGCTGCCCGTGTCAGTGCCATGTTGCGTGGCGGGGAGATTGGCTGATGCGGTTGCGCCGTTTCTCCCTTGATGTCTTTGGCCAGTTTACCGACAAGACCTATGACTTTGGCGCATCCCGCGCCGATGCGCCGGATTTTCATATCATTTATGGTCCCAATGAAGCGGGCAAGACCACCACGATGGAAGGGTATCTGCGCCTTCTTTATGGGTTTCATGCGCGCGAGCCTTATGACTTTCAGCACCAGCGCAAGAATCTGCGCGTCTCGGGGATTCTGGAGACGCGTGAGGGCTTGCATCATCTGACGCGTCTGCCGACCCGCGCAGCTTCCCTTGTCAATGAACATGACGCGCCGGTGCCCGAAACCTTCCTGAGTGCGCGTTTGGGCGGCATGAGTGAAGATGATTATCGCCAGTTGCTCTGTCTGGATGACGCCACCCTTGAAAAGGGGGGGAGGAAATTGTTGCGAGCAAGGGCGACATCGGGCGGTTGTTGTTTTCGGCAAGCGCCGGGGTCAGTGCGCTGTCCGAGCGGCTGGATGCAATCGATGCGACGGCACGGGATTTGTATCTGAAAAACGGGAAGAAATCGCGGTTTGCCGAGGTCAATCGCCACCTGAAAGAAGTCAATACGCAGATCCGCGCTCTTGATGTGTCTGCCCATCAATACAAGACCCTGCAGAAAGAACTGGCTGGTGCAAAGGCCCGGGAGGACGCAGCGGAAGCGGGAAAACTTGAGACGCGCAAGGCGTTTGAGCGGCTACGGGCGCTGAATGAAGCCTTGCCGATGCTGCTTGAGATTGATCGCCGCTTGAGTGCGCTGTCCTCTGTGTCACATTATCCCGAGCACCTTGAAATTGACGCGGAAGAATTGGTCGACTGGTCGAACAGACAGGCGGCGGCGCGGCGCGGCGTGACAAGATTGACCGCGGATCTCACTGCGCTGGAGGACACGCTTTCCGCTCTTGAGGAAAGGCCTGCCGATCTGAGTTTGAAGGCCGTTCTGGACCATCTGCGTCCCCTGCAGCAACGCGTCGCAATGCATCAGGGAGACCGGCCTAACCACGAGCACTCGCTGGTTATTGCAACAGATGAGATGCGTCGGGCGGCGGCAGAGCTGGGCCTGGAAAATACTCGCAGTTGTGCTCTGGATGATCTGTACAGCCTGATGTTGCCTGCAACCGTTTTGGCGGACATGGAAGAAACGCGCAACGCGCTGGCGCAGGCGCGAACAGCAGTCAGCGAGCAGGAAAGCCAGATTGCTGAGACAGAAGGGCTTCAACGCAGGCAGGATGACGCCCTGGCAGAGCAGAGGGCGACTTTGTCCAGCGCTGATGAAGCCCTTGAAACTCTATTGGATGCCCGTGCTGCGCCACGTCTGGCCGCGGATTACGCGCTGGCAGCGGTTGCGCTGAAACAGGCTGCGAAGGAGGCTCGCCGCGCGCGTGATGCGGTGGCGCGCAAGGGACAGATCTTTGATATTTTGCCGCCGCTTTGCTTGCTTGTGTCCGAAGCCAGCCAGATGCAGGAAGACCTGTTGGCGTTGCGCCAACAGGGGGAAAGCCTGAGGGACGAGACGGACCGGCTGGAAAGTCAGATTGCGGGAAAAGAGACCGATATTGCCGCTTTGCAAAATCGGCCGGGACTTGTTTCAGATGAGGAACTGGTGCGGGTGCGGCAGACCCGGGACACGGCTTGGCAGGCACATAAAGCGGAGTTGGGGCGTGACAGTGCAGCGCGCTTTGAAGTCCTTTTAAGCGAGGCTGACCTCAAGGGGGATGCGCGTGCTGTGCAGGCCAGTGATCTTGGCCAGTTGCGTCAGCTTCAGCATGACCTTGCGCAGTTGCAGGTGAGCCGGGACGAGGCCGGACGCAAGCAGGTCCGTCTCGGTGAGGCGCTTGTCGCTCTTGAGGGGAGAAAAGACATGGCTTTGCGCGATATGGGGGTAACCGTCGCGCTGGAGCCTGCCGAGCTGGTCGACTGGCTGCGTGATCTGGACCTCGCGCATTCGAAGGTTGCACAGTTTGAGGCCGTGGAAGAGGAGCACCGCGAGACGGTGGTGCGGGCCAGTCGTTTGCAGGCCGAGCTGGCTGACGCGCTGGGCCTTGCTACAGATGTGCCCTTGCCGGATATGTTGGTGCGCGCCGAAGCTCGGGTTAAAGAATTCTGTGAGGTGCGCAGGCGATGTCAGGAACTTGAACGAGACATTGCGCGTGATCGCAAGGCACTTGAGATCAAGACCGCTCGTCTTGCTGAAGCGCGCAAAAGGGCTGCGGATGCGGATGCCGCATGGCATGTCTTGGTGCGCCAGAATTTGCCAGATGCGGTGTCTGCGGAACGCGTGTTGTCTTCGCTGGAACCCTTGCGCAACCTGCGTGAGGCGGCGCAGGAGGCGACCCGCGCGCAGCAGCAGCTTGATGTCATGACAGCGGATACGGCAGCTCTCCGGCAGGGCCTTGAAGATCTGAGTATGCAACCGATCACAAGCGACCGGGCGCATGGCGCCGCGCTGTTGAGCCTTTATGAAACGCTGGATCAGCGCTATGCGGAGGCGCGCAAGATCGCGGATGCATGGGCAACAAAGACTGAAGAGCGCAATGGGCTGGTGAAACAGCTTGCAGAAGAACAGGAGGTCTTGTCGGACCTTGAGCAAAAGGTGCGAACGCTTGCGACCCGGTTTGATGCTCGCATCGTCACCGAAACGCTGGAAGATCTGAGGACCGCAGTTGCCGAGACGCAGAGGACGATTGCAGAGCGGCAACGGGTTGACGATCAGAGTGTTCAGATCTGTGACCGGCTTGGATGCATGTCGCTTGAGGACGTACGAACGCTGTGTGCCGATCTGGACGTCTCTGAGGTCAAGGCAGAGCTTATCGAGATGAACCAGCGTCTGGAGGCTGCGGAAGTGTTGAGCAAAGCTGCGACGGAGGCACGCATCACGGCACAGATTGCTTATGACAAGGTCACAGGGGAGGAGGATGTTGCTCGTTTGACAGCCTCTCGGCAGACGCTTGAGCTTGAATTGCAGGAAATTGCCCGTAATTATCTTGAATTGAAGTTGGGGCATCGGCTGGCAGAGGAAGCCCTACGGCGCTACCGTGACAAGCACCGCTCAGGCATGTTGACGGCGACGGAGCATGCTTTCTCCGACCTGACCAACGGGGTCTACACCGGCTTGCGCACCGTGCCGGATGGCGACAAGGAAATTTTGCAAGTCGTCGATGCGCAAGGCACGGTCAAGCAGGCGCGTGAACAAGATATGTCCAAAGGGACGCGCTTTCAGCTTTATCTGGCTCTGCGAGCCGCAGCCTATGAAGAACGAGCTGCAGGGGGCTCGGTGCTCCCCTTCTTCTGTGATGATATCTTTGAAACATTCGACGAGGACCGGACCCGCGCGGCCTGTCGTTTGATGAGCCGGATCGGCCAGACCGGACAGGCGATCTACCTGACCCACCATCGCCATGTGGTTGATATTGCCAAACAGGTCTGTGGTGATGGGGTTCAGGTGCATATGATTCAGGGGGAAGATGCCAAACTGTCGTGAAGAATGTCTTCGGGCTTGCATTCGCTTGCCGAAAGACGAATCTTGCCCGCAACGACAGTGTTGTCGACAAGAACAAGGAAGAGATGAATGACCTGGTTGACCAGATTAGCGCAGATGCTTTGACCGCTCGGAAAGCGCGAGCGCCGGAGGCGTCCGTTCTCGTGACGTTGAAGGGGGCCATTCAGACCAAGAGCAAGACTTTTAGCCCGCCGCGCGACATGACCGATGAAGAGGTTGTGGCGGAAGTGAAGAAGTTCCTGAAGGGCATTGCTGAAACCGAAGCCGCACTCGGGGGCGCCGAAGCACCAGATGTGCGCGAGAAGATCGCTGTCGAACGTAGGGCTCTGGATGCCTATCTGCCAAAGCAGATGAGTGAAGCCGAGCTGGAAAGCTATATTCAAGGGCAATTGGACAGCGGTGCCAATATCGGCCAGATCATGGGCGCGCTGAAGTCTGAACGTGCGGGCCAATATGATGGCAAGCTGGCCTCTGTCCTGATCAAGAAATTGCAGCAGGGCGGCTGATCTCGATGTCAGCCCAGCACGATCTGCGGAAAATAGAAGGACACGACCCAGT
This sequence comes from Roseibium sp. 10G30-5, assembly GCF_055809635.1. Lineage (NCBI taxonomy): Bacteria > Pseudomonadati > Pseudomonadota > Alphaproteobacteria > Hyphomicrobiales > Stappiaceae > Roseibium > Roseibium sp. 10G30-5. The sequence continues at coordinate 2,068,094 of NZ_CM147918.1, read as the reverse complement.
TGGGCGCGTCGACCACTTCGGAAATCCGCAGATCGCCGCAGACTGAGCACAGCATATAGGCCTCATGCGCCGTCATCTGTGTCATGGCCGTCAAAAGATCGATCATGGCGCTGACGCTGTCGCGGGAGGCCTGCATGAGATCACTGCCAATGCCGGTGGTGACCATATAGCCTTTGCCATCCAGATGGTTTGTTACCGGGCCAGACGTGACAAAACGTGGGGTCTTTGGGGCTGCGTGTTTGACAACTTCGACCCGAACCACGACATCCATGGCACTTTCCAGCGCTGTTCCGCAGACCTCACCGTCGCCTTGCGCGGCGTGGGTGTCGCCGATGGACAGCAATGCACCCGGTACTTCGACCGGTAGATAAAGTGTTGTTCCTGCTGAAAGATCTCTGATGTCGAGATTTCCTCCAACGCGACGTGGTGGAATAACGGAATGTCGCCCGCTGGCGGCCGGTGCCAAACCGATTGTGCCGGGAAAGGGTTTAAGCGGCACGAAGGCCTGATCGGAAAAGGCGACGGGATGAAGATTGACCCTGTCATAGGACCAGAGTTTCAAGGCCGGTTCGGTGAACTGGTTGGCCAGAAGACCAAAGCCGGGCAAAACGGCTGTCCAGCCGAAACCGGAGGGATTGAAGGCGATAATGTCCACCTTGAGAGCGTCGCCCGGCTCGGCTCCTTCCACGAACACTGGACCGCTGACCGGATTGGCCTCGGCGTTCGCCATCCGCGCAATGTCTTCTACGGTGCTGGACGGACTGAAGTGCCCTCCTGCTGCATCCTTGCACTGAAACAGAATTTCCACGCCGCTCTTCACAACCTGAACAGGGGCAATGGTCCGATCCCAGCCCAGATGTGTCTGGTGTTTGTGGATCGTGTGGCCCATGTGCTCGTGCGGTGGATGGAAATGGCTCATGCGGATCCGGTCTCCTGGTGTGGTGCGGTGTCGTCAGTGCGCGCTTTGAGCGGGCTGTGCATGGCCGCTGTCTCCAACATGTATTTCTCGGCTTCCATCATGTGTCCACGCATGATCATCCGGCACAATTCCCGGTCGCCGGATCGGATCGCCCGCAACAGGCGGACTTGATAGTGTAGCCCGGTTTCGCGCATGGCCGGGTTGGGGGCGCGGTAGATCGCCCGACATACCGTCATGTCGCGCAGCAGCGACAACAGAAAGGAACAGGTGAACGCGAGAAGAGGATTGCCGCAGTGGCGCGCGAGCTCTTCGTGGAAATCCAGTTCGGCCAGCCGCTGGTTGTATTCTTCCTCTGCTGTCTGCGGTTCATCTTCATACAGACGAATGCAATTTTGCAGTGCCTGAAAGCCTTCGTCGTTCAGGTTTCCGGCGACGGCTGCGGCCAGTTCCGGCTCCAGCAGCTTGCGCATGGTGTAAATATCGGAAATCGTTGGCTGATCGAACAAGAACAGATTGTCCAGCAAGCGGATTGCTTCTGACGGTTTGACTGAAGAGACAAAGACACCGCCACCGGGACCGCTTTTGGTGGTGATCAGCCCCTGATATTCCAGAACCTTCAGAGCCTCTCGCAAGGTGCCACGCGAAACCTTCACGGTTTCTGTCAGAAGCCATTCGTTCGGCACGCGCTCGCCGGGCAACAGGTTCGCCTCGATGATTTGCTCGCGAATTTGGCGGGCCACCAGATCGGAGCGGCGAAGCTTTTTCTGCGTTGTCGGGTTGGTTGCGCCGGCGGGAATTTTCATTCTTGTCTTCTGTGTTGCTGGGGCTGAAGGTCCGCAGTGCTATGCCTGTGCGTGGGGATGATAGCAAGCGGCGATATGGCGGGATGTTTGGCCAACTGTTTGCGTTTCTTCAGGTTGTGCGGCACGGCATCTGTCTGTCGCGCGTGCGCAACGTGCCGCAAAGGCGCATCCCTTTGGCGGGTGATAGGGATCGGGCAATTCGGCAGTGCCATCTTCTGCGAGCAGTGTATCGCGACCGGGCGCTGGGGCCGACCGCATCAACAAGTCCGTATAAGGATGCAACGGCCGGGCGAAAACCTGATTGGCCGGGCCAAGCTCGGCCATTCGACCGAAGTACATGACAGCCACCCGGTCACTGACGCTCTCTACCACTGACAAGTCGTGGCTGATGAACAGATAGGTCAGGCCAAAGTGGCCTTTAAGGTCGTCCAGCAGATTGAGGACCTGTGCTTGAACGGAGACATCCAGCGCCGAAACAGGTTCGTCCAGCACAATCAGTTCCGGATTGGCGGCGAGGGCGCGGGCGATGCCTATGCGCTGGGCCTGTCCGCCGGAAAACTCGTGGGGGTAGCGCTCCAGAAACTCTGGCGCCAGATTGACGGCGTCCAACAGTTCATCCAGTCGCGCCGCGCGACCTGCCTTGTCCAGCGACGTCAGATGTTTCAGGGGCGCTTCCAGAATGGTGCGGATGGTTTTGCGCGGATTGAGTGATGATACCGGATCCTGAAAGACATATTGCACTTTGCGGGAAAGAGCACGTCGATCTTTGCGGGCCAGAGTCGTGAGGTTTTCACCATCAAAGGTGATGCTGCCGGAGGTTGGCAGGTCCAACCCCACAAGCAGGCGGGCAAGTGTGGACTTGCCGCAGCCGGACTCACCAACCACGCCGAGGGTTTCCCCACGGCGAACATCCAGGGTCATGCTCTGTACAGCATGAACGGCAGGCGCGTGACCGCCAAACAGCTTGCGCTCTCCGCCAAACACTTTTCCGACGCCGCGGACCGTGAGCAATGGCTTTGCGCCGTCGTCCGGTTGCCCCACCGGGCCCTCAGGCTGCTGACGGGTCATCGAAACCTCCTTCGGTTATGGGAAACAGGCAGCGCACGCCGCGCTGTGGTGAGCTCATTTCAAGCGGGATGTCGCCTATGCGGCATTCGGACCGTGCCTTCGGGCAGCGAGGCGCAAAGGCACAGCCTTGGGGCAACGCATTGACGACTGGCGGCCGCCCCTGAATGGCATCCATGCGTCGATCCGGTTCGCCTAGAACCGGTACGCAGTCGATCAGCTTGGCGGTGTAGGGATGTTGTGGGTTTTCCAGAAGCTCTCGCGTTGGGCCGGTTTCCACGATGCGTCCGGCATACATCACAGCGACACGGTCGCAGAGGGCGGAGACAACACCGAAGTCATGCGTGATGAAGAGGATGGCCGCATTGCGCTCGCGGCGCAGGCTATTCATCAAGGTGAGAATTTGAGCCTGAACCGTTACGTCCAGCGCCGTGGTCGGTTCGTCGGCAATCAACACCCGCGTGTCATTGGCCAGCGCCATGGCAATGCACACACGCTGACGCATGCCGCCAGACAACTCGTGCGGGTAGGCTGAAAGGCGTTCTTTTGGATTGGGAATGCGCACCAGGGAAAGAAGCTCAATTGCCTTGTCGCGGGCCTGTCTTTTTGACAAGGGCTGGTGGGCGGTAATCGCCTCGATCACCTGATCGCCCACCGTGAAAAGTGGATGCAGTGTGGAAAGTGGATCCTGAAACACATAGGCGACCGAGCGTCCCCGCAGGTCGCGCACCCGTCGGTCAGAGATGGCAAAGAGATCTTCTCCTTCCAGATAGGCAGCGCCCCCGGCTATCTTGCCCGGAGGTGTGGGCACCAGTCCCATGATCGACATGGCGGTGACAGATTTTCCAGACCCGGATTCCCCGACGATACCAAGACATTCGCCGTCGCTCAGATGCAGGTCCACACCACCGACTGCCTTATACACCGACCCGCCAATGGTGAATTCGGTTTTCATGCCCTGAATGTCCAGCACACCCGGCGTTTGGGATGGGGGCGGAATGTCGGCAGGCGCGCGCTCCACCGCTGTGCGGGCATGCGGACGGTTCAAAGATCCGGAGCGTAGACGTGGGTCCAGCACATCGCGCAGGCCATCGCCCAGCAAATTGATGCTCATCACCAGCGCGAAGATCATCAGGCCGGGGATGATAGAAACATGCGGTGCGGTGAAAAGGATCTTGCGCCCTTCGCCGAGCATGGACCCGAGATCGGCTTGCGGGGGCTGTGCGCCCAGTCCCAAAAATGACAGGCCTGCGGTTTCAAGGATCATCCAGCCGACAGTGGTGGACATGGTGATGACGATGACCGGCAATACATTTGGCAGGATCTCGATGAACAGGATCTGGACCGGAGATTTGCCGGTCAACCGGGCCGCATCGACAAACTCGCGTCGCGACAGGCCGAGAGTAAGGCCGCGAATATTCCGCGCAAAGAAAGGAATATTGACCAATGCAATGGCGTAGAGCGCGTTCAAAAGCCCTGCGCCCAGTACGGCAACGATCGCCAGCGCCAGCAGGATGTAAGGAAAGGCCATGACCATGTCGATGGCGCGCATGATGATGGAATCTGTACGCCCGCCAGCATAGCCGGCCACCAGACCGAAAAGCGAGCCAAACAACGCTGCGATCAGCGTGGCGGAAATGCCGACGGTCAGCGAGACGCGGGTGCCCCATAACAGGCGAGACAGAATATCGCGGCCAAGCTGATCTGTGCCAAGCCAATGTCCGGTTTGAAACGCAGAGAGCAGGCGTTGAGCCGGAGCCGTGGCATCAGGATCGGGCAAAGGCAGAATGGGGGCGGCCAGTGCCAGCAGCACAATGAGGGCGAAGACGATCAATCCGGCGGCAGCCAATGTGTTGTTCATCAGCAGGCGCAGCGTACCGGGGCGGGAGGATTTGCCCCTAGACTCTTGAGCGGGTGCGGAAGACGGTGTGGTCGTGGCGGTCTGGCTCATGAGCGCAACCTCGGATCAAGCATCGTCTGGATGACGTCGGCCACCAGATTAAAGAGAACATAAGCCGCCGCGACGATGAGCACACCGCCCTGCACCAGCAGAAGATCTCGCGTTGCAATGGCATTGACCAGCATGGAGCCGATGCCCGGCCACTGGAACACAGTTTCGATGTAGACAGCCCCTCCGATGACGAACCCGGCTTGAATGCCAATCACCGGAACAACGTTGACCAGCGCCGATTTGAAAGCGTGTTTGTAGATGACTTTACGCTCCGACAGACCTTTGGCGCGGGCGGTGCGAATATAGTCCTGCCTCAGCACTTCCAACATGGCGGTGCGGGTCAGGCGGGCGATGACGCCCGTTGCCACCACAGACAGTGTGATGGCGGGCAGGGCCAGATGGTGCAGCAGATCTGGCCAGCCACCGCCGCCATAGATGGCGTACATGCCGGAGACCGGGAACCAGTGCAATTTGACGGCGAAGCACAGGATCATGATCAGCCCGAGCCAGAAGGAGGGCGTTGAAATGCCGATCAGCACCAGAAGCGTGATCAGTTTGTCTGCCCAGCCATATTGGCGCACGGCGGAGACGACACCTGCGAGAAGTCCCAGTATAGAACAGATGACGAGCGCGGCTCCGGCGAGAAGCAGCGTGGCGGAAAACCGTTCCAGCACTTCGTTCAGGACCGGTCGATTGAGACTGTAAGATCGTCCCAGATCGCCATGCAGGAGATTGCCGAGCCAGATGAAATATTGCTGAGGCAGGCTTTTGTCGAGACCGAGCTGGGCGTTGAGCCTTGCGACGTTTTCCGGCGTTGCATAAGCCCCCAGAATGGCTGTCGCCGGATCTCCGGGGATCATTGCCATGATCAGGAAGACGATGAGTGTCAGCCCGAAAAGGATGGGCACGACAATCAGCAGGCGTTTGACGATGTAGCTGGCCAAGACAAATGCCCCTGTGGCTGGCACTGGAGATGAAACGCTCCGGCAGGCTGACTTTCTTGGGTGAAGTCTGAAGTCTGAGGGCCTGCCGGATACTCGTTTTGGGGTGAGGCCCCGCACTTTCTGCCCGTGTGGGGCAAAGGTCGAGGCCGCTTGCGGCCTCGCCAGTTTTCACGCTTCCATTTGCATTATTGGCCTTTGGAGACGTGCTGCAGCATCAGGAAGAACGACGGTTGCAGTTTGAAGCCCTTGACCGAAGCCTTGGTCACCGCGTTCTGTTTCCAGTTGGCGATGAAAGCCCAGGGCGCATCATCATGCACGATCTGTTGCATCTTCTTGTAGAGCTCGGCACGCTTGGACTGATCGGTTTCCTGACGCGCTTCTTCCAGAAGCTTGTCCACCTTCGGATTGGAGTAATAACCCGAGTTGAAGCCGCCTTTGTCCGGGAAGGCGCCGGTGCGTAGTGTCAGGAACGGCAGCGTATCGGGATCATTGGTCATCCAGGCCATTTCGGCCATGGCGGCCTTGCCCTTCAGCCCCGGGTTGACCTTGCCCAGGAAGGTGTTCCACTCGTAGCTCTCGATCTTGACGTTCATGCCGACCTTCTTCAGGTCCGCCTGAATGGCCGTTCCCATGGCAACCGGATCCAGCATGCCCGAGCCACCTTCGGTGACATAGAGCGTCAGAGGTTCACCCTTGTAGCCGGCTTCCTTCAGCAGTTTCTTCGCCTTTTCCGGGTCATACGGATAGGGCTTCAGGCTGTCGTCATGTGCCCGAGCAAATGCCGGAGGCGTGGGACCAGCAGCCACTTCGGCCGTGCCCTGAAGGATATTGTCGACGATCGCTTTCTTGTTGATGGCGTAGTTGACGGCCTGACGTGCTGCCTTCTTGTCAAATGGAGGCTGCTTTTCATTCAGGATCAGGAACCAGACGTGCGGGCCTGCCTGCTGATGAACTGTGAACTGGTTGTCAGACTTGAACTGCTGAAGGCTGTCGGGCGGCACTTCCACCATCACATCCAGACCACCGGACAACATCTCGGCATTGCGGGTGTTGGCATCGGTGATCGGACGGAAGACAACTGCATCCAGCTTCGGTGCGCCGTCCCAATAATCCGGGTTCTTGACGAGGACAACCTTCTTGTTGGCATCCCATTCTTCAAACTTGTAAGCGCCAGTGCCAGAAGGATGACGGCCATAGTCCTTACCATATTTCTTGATCGCGGTGGGCGAGGCGATCAATCCGGTTGGGTAAGCCAAATTAGAGAGGAAAGGTGCATAGGGTGTCTTCAGCTTGAAGGTGACGGTGTAATCGTCGTCCACCACAACGTCCTGAACGGATGAGAAGAAGAACGCGAGCGGGAAGGGGCCGGTGTCGTGATAGGGGCTGTCCTTCTTCAGTATGCGGTCAAAGTCGAACTTGACGGCCTCAGCGTTGAAGGGCGAGCCATCGTGGAACTGCACGCCCTTGCGCAGCTTGAAGGTGTAGGTCTTGCCATCGTCGGAGATTGTCCAGCTCGTTGCTAGGGCTGGCTCGACCTGAAGCGTGCCATCCTTATAGCGCACCAGACCATCGTACATATTGACGAGAATGCGAAAGTCATTGACCGCGGTATCAGCCTGCGGATCGAGCGATTTCGGCTCGGCAATCTGCCCCACGATAAGGACATTGGGTGGTGTTTGCGCCTGCGCTCCGGGAGACAGAGCGAAAAGCGCCGTGGCAAAAGCCGCAGCGAGTAATCGTTTCATCTTACGTTCCCCTATTATTCTTCATCTTATTAATCATGATAAATTGAAATATGGCAATAATTAATTCATATTGATTTCCCTAAAGCCAGCCACCGCGCGGTTCATTCCGCGCCAATTGCTTCAAAAAACGGGAGAAATTTGAATGCGGCCGCAGGACCACAAGATTGATCTCATGCGGCTCAAGTCCCTTCTGGGGGGTGAACCGCTTCGGCCATAACCCGGATACGGGCGGATTCAACCGGATTGGGTTCTCAGAAGCGGATATGGCGTGCCGAGCCTGGTTTGCCGAGCAGATGCGTGCCGACGGGTTGTGTGTCCGACGGGATGGTGCGGCCAATCTTTTTGCGCGGTTGGGGCTAGGTGAAGGGCCGGTTGTGCTGGCCGGGTCGCATCTGGATACGGTAGCAGAAGGCGGTGCCTTCGATGGGGCTCTGGGGGCCTGCGTGGCGCTGGAATGCGCGCGCACGGTAAGAGATTCTGGCCTTCCTTTGAAAGCGGCGCTGGAGGTTGTCGCGACCTCGGAAGAAGAGGGTCGCTTCGGCGGGATGCTTGGCTCCCAGGCAATTGCCGGCGATTTGACCCCCGAGGGCATCGCCGGGGCGGTGGATGAGCAGGGCGTGAGACTGACCGAGGCCATGCGGGCGCAGTCGCTTGATCCGCAAACCTTGTTGCAGGCCAGTCGCAGGGGGAGGACATTCGAGCCTTTCTGGAACTTCACATTGAGCAGGGACCGGTGCTGGAGGCAGCAGGACTGTCCATCGGCATTGTCGAGCAAATCTCAGGCGTTTGCTATCTTGAGATCATGCTCAAAGGCGTTGCCAATCATTCTGGCACCACACCCATGGCTCTGCGCCAGGACGCTTTCGTCGGCCTCAGCGCTCTGGCACAGAGCTTCCCGCAGATCATTGCTGAGCAGGGGACTGTCGAGAGCCGTTTGACGATTGGTCATGTCAGCCTGACTCCCAATCATCCGCACACTATTCCGGGTGTCGCAGTGTTTTCGATCATCTTGCGCGATACCAGTGAAGCCGTCATGCGCAGATTGCGACAGGCCGTGGAAACACGCGCAGCACAGATTGCGGCAACGCAGGCGCTGTCGCTGACCATCGAGGAGCGCAGTTGGCTGCCTCCGGTTGCGCTGGATCCGGATCTCGTTGGGCTTCTGGAGGACACGGCAAATGCGGCCGGTCTTGCTGCCCGGCGGATGCCCTCAGGGGCCGGCCACGACGCCCAGACCATGCAGGGTTTATGTCCATCCGGGCTTATTTTCATCCCTAGCCATAAGGGGATCAGTCATGCGCCGGAAGAGCAGAGTGGCTGGGATGATATCGAGAAGGGGGCCAATTTGATGCTGCAGGCTGTCATCCGGTTGTGCTGCGCATAACGCTTTATTGCGATGCTTGCAGTTGCAGGGTGATCCGTGGCAAGGCTTGAGGCGGGAGGAGTGTGTCTGAGGTGGCAAACTTGGTTTGTGCACGTGGTGCCGCACTTCTAAACAAGTGACGTAATGTTCAGGGAGGTATCGGACATGCTCAAGGGAATAGATCCATTCATCGGACCGGATTTGCTGCATGTTCTGGCAAGCATGGGTCATGGCGACGAAATTGTTCTGACGGACGCCAATTTTCCATGCGCTTCGGTTGGTGCAGAAACTGTGCTTGGGCACGAGTTGCATATGGATTGCGATGTGCTACGGGCTTTGCAAGCGGTTCTGTCCCTGTTTCCGCTGGACACTTTTGGCGAGGATCCGGTTTTGACCATGCAGGTCGTTGGCAGCCCGGATGACGTGCCTCCGGTGATCGCGGAAGCCGCTCCGCTCCTGAAAGCCGAGGGCTTCCAGTCGGTCGGTATCGAGCGCTTTGCCTTTTATGAGCGTTCCAAGCGCAGCTTTGCCGTGGTTCGTACTCTTGAAGCGCGCTCCTACGGCAACTTTATCCTGCGCAAGGGCATCATCGTCTGACGATGATCCGCACTCATGCAACTGTGCGCCTCTACGTGTAAAAAAGGCCAGCGCCTTGACGCTGGCCTTTTTTATTCGGTCGACCCAGATGGGGCCGTCAGGCGCTCTTGCTCCAGTTGGCATACCAGGTGCGAAACTGGTCGTAGTGCATTTTCGCAAACGCGGCCTGTGAGGCGGTCAGTGCATCGCTCTCGTTGAAATGCAAGCTGTATTCAGTGTCGCCATTCAGCACCATCAGGTATTTGTAGAAGAGCACGAGATCGGGGCCTTCGTCGAAAATCGACAGAACCATCAGCGCTTCTTCCAGCTCTTTCGCCTTGGCGCGGGCGGTTGCATCTCCGGCAGCGGCTTTCTGGCACAGGGAGACGAGATGCAGCACTTCTGCTGGCAAGGCGTTGCCGATGCCTGTGATGGCTCCGCCGGCTCCGCAATTGACATAGCCGTGGTAGACATTGGTATCGACGCCGATCATCAATGTCAGATCATCCTCACCTGCGGTGATGTTTTCGGCCGCATAGCTGAGATCAGAAGACCCGCCAAATTCCTTGAAGCCAATCAGGTTGGGATAGCTGGCGCGCAGTTCGAAAAACAGGTCGGCCCGGGTGGCGAAGCCATAATATGGGCTGTTGTAAATCACCGCAGGCAGACCGTTCCCGGCTTCCAGAACGGCGGAAAAATGCGCTTTCTGTGCGCTAGCCGAACTGCCACGGGACAGCACGCGCGGGATGACCATCAATCCATGTGCGCCGACCTTTGCCGCATGGGCGGCGAGCGCCATCGCCGATTTGGTGTTGATGGCCCCTGTGCCGACAATGGTTGGGACGCCTGCCTCAACCAACGCCTGAACGCCCTGCATCCGCTGTTCATCGCTCAGGAGGGGCCAGTCCCCCATGGAGCCGCAATAGACGACGGCCGACATGCCTGCGTCGATCAGTTCACGGCCTTTGCGGGCAAGGGCGGTAAAGTCGGGTTTGCGCTCTGTCGTGCAGGGCGTCATCAGGGCTGGAATACAGCCGGAAAAAATGGTCGACGGCATGGCAATGTCCTTCATCAAGACTGGAAAGAGCGCTGTGGAACGGCATTCTAATAATCATCATGCCTAAATCTCATCTTGTCGACAAAAAAAATACAAAATGTTGTGCCAAGTTTGTTGTCCTGATTCAGGGTATCGCGCCTCTCAAAGCGCCAAGTCGTGGTTGGTGCGATTGTCTGCCGCGATATAGGACTGTACCTGTTGGACAATCTGGTCTGCATGGGCGCGCGCCAGCCGGTCGGCGGCTTCGACATTGCCTGTCAGAATGGCCTCGATCATTTCATCGTGCTCCTGCACATATTGGCGCGGCAGCTTGTCGTTGAACGAGGAATAATACAGCCGCAGGAGCCGGCGCCCCTCGTCCAGCAGGCGAGTGAAAGGCTCGATGTAGTAGCGGTTGCCGCCAGCCTTGGCGATGGCGACGTGAAACTCGCGGTTGCTGGCGATCATCGCCAGCGCGTCCTGCTGCGCAACAGCTTCGGCGAAAGCGCTCTGATGCGCGCGGATGGTCTCGATGTCTGCGGCTGTGTGCTTCAAAGCCGCTTCGCGTGTTGTCACCCGGTAAAGCAGGGTCAGCGCATCGAAGAAATCCGACAGATGCAGAAAGTCGATGCTGGAGACGACGGTTGCCCGGTTCGGCAAGGTTGTGATCAGCCCTTCGGCCGCGAGCCGGACCAACGCTTCGCGGATCGGTGTGCGGGAGAGCGAGAAACGCTCCGATAAGAGCACCTCATCGATGGGACTTCCGGGTTGCAGCGTCAACTCAATGATCTCAGCCTTCAAGGTGTCGTAGACATGGGTTGCCCCCGCGCCACGCTTGAGGGTTTGCGGAGTTCCTTCTGCTGGTGCCTTACGCGATATGGCCATAGTTCCCTTTCACAAGCAGTGCTTTTGCGCCGATTTGGATCTTTTGCTTTTCCGTGACCTGAGACCAGGTCACGCACCAAAATATTTCGGTCCCGGGTCGGGGCAGGTATTGATTTATTTGTCCAGTTTCATTGCCTGAGCCCGGCTGACGGTTGCCACCGTTGCGGCATCTGCGGCTGAGAACCCGAGCCGTAATTCATAGTCTGTCGCATCGATGATCCAGGTCTGGGCTTTGCTTGAAAACCAAGGCGAAAGCACGCGCATCCAGTGTCAGGCTGAAGCTCGTCCGACCACCTTCGGGGACGTTCACTTTGACAAAAGCTTTCAATTCCTTCTCTGGGCGGGCCACGGTGGCCTTGAGAGGAGCCACATAGAGTTGCAAGACCGGCCTGGCCATCACGAGGACCGGTGTTTTCCACGAGTCCGGACACTGTGATGCGATGGGTCTGGTCAAACTGGCTCTCGTCAACACTGACAGTGGAAATTGTGAAAGACGTGTAGCCAAGTCCGAAACCAAAGGGGAACAAGGGGCGAAGGTCGTGACTGTCATGGTGGCGATACCCGGTCAGAAGGCCTTCCGTATAGACCATATGTCCGTCTTTGCCCGGATAGGTGGCGGGGTCGTCCGTCAGTATTGGCGTATCGGATAAGCTGGCCGGAAACGTCTGCGGCAGACGTCCGGACGGCTCTGCCTTGCCCAGCAGTACATCGGCGATGGCATGGCCTGCTTCCTGCCCCGGATACCACGCTTGCAGGACGGCATCGACTTCGTCCAGCCAGGGCATTTCAACGGGACCGCCTGTTTGCAGCAGGACCACTGTTTTTTTAGCGCGGGCGGAGACTTGTCGGATCAGGTCATCCTGATCGCCGGGCAAGTTCATGTCCGGCAAGTCCCAGCCTTCCGTATCCCATTCCGCATTGCGTCCGACGCACACCACGGCGACATCGGCTTGCGCTGCAATGTCTGCTGCATGAGTGATGTCGGCAGTGTCTGTGGGGCGTCCGATACCGAGATAATAACCGGCGACCTCAAGATTGAAAAAATCACCACGCTTGAAGGTTAGCACCAGTTCATGGGTCTTGCCTGCTTCCAGCGTGACATCGGTGGTCATGTGATCGCTGCCTTCCTCGAAGAAGGTCGCGCCGCGCTGCCATGTGTCCCAGCCGTCGATGATTTCCTTGCCATCCAGAAACACCTTGGCGCGACCGGCGCAATGCATACCGATGCGGTAACGACCACTTGTGTCAGGCGTAAAATGCCCGGTGATGCGGACGGAGAAATGTTTCAGATTCACGGCCTCGCTGGCAACGCCGTCCTGGTAGAAGAACTGTGTTGCCTGTTCGCCGACAGAGCGGAACACAGGCTCCCCCTCAAGCGTCAGATTGTTGAACCAGTCGACAGTGATGTCGCCTTCCAGAACCGGCTCAAAGCGCAGATTGCGACAGCCTTGCGCAAAGGTCAGGCGGTCTTCTCCAAGCGCGGCACACAGGCCGTCCCACGGAGAGACGAGGCGATGGGCATTCAGCTGCGCCGAGCCGCCACCCATTACGCGAGCCTCCTTTGCATTAGGTCCGATGACCGCGATGGTTCGCGGGCCTTCAAGCGGCAGGGTGGTTGTATCATTTTTTAGCAAGACCATCCCTTCTGCGCCCGCTGTGCGGATAAGCTTGCGAACGTCCTCGCGTTCGATGGCCTTCTCAGTGCGCTTTGAAAAGTTGTCGATGGCACCGGTGCGGATCAAAAGACGCAGGATATTGAGTGCAGCCTTACGGATAAGATCTGCCGGAATATCGCCCCGCTCGACAGCGTCCACCAGCTTTGCGCCACGGTCCCGGGTTGGGCCGGGCATCTCCAGATCCAGACCGGCAGCAACGCTCTCCACTGTCGTGTGCGAGCCAAACCAGTCGCTCATGACCACTCCGTCGAAATCCCAATCCTTGCGCAGGATGTCCGTGAGCAGCCATGGATTTTCGGAGGTGTAGGTATCATTCAGACGATTGTAGCTGGACATGACAGCCCATGCTTCGCCGTGCTTCACTGCCTGTTCGAAGGGCACCAGATACATTTCTCGCAAGGTGCGTTCGTCCATGTCTGAAGAGACGGTCGTGCGCCGGATTTCGCTCTCATTGGCGACGAAATGCTTCAGGGTGGCTGCAATGCCAAGGGATTGCAGTCCTTGAACGTAGGCCACGGCAAGTTGGCCACTAAGGATGGGGTCTTCCGAATAGCACTCGAAATTGCGTCCGTTCAGCGGGCCGCGGTGCAGGTTGATTGTCGGTCCCAGCAGCACATGCGCGCCCTTGTCATGAGTCTCCTGCGCAATTGCGGCGCCAATACGCCGCGCCAGGTCGGTGTTCCAGCTTGCGCCGATGGCAATACCGGCGGGAAAGGCCGTGGATTTGTTGTTGCCGATGATACTGCCGCCACCGCGTGCGCCGTTTGGGCCATCGGTCACAACCAATGAGCCGACCTTCAGGCGGTCGATGGTTGGAACGCTCCAGTCGTCCTGTCCGGACAGCAGCGCGATCTGTTCGTCAAGTGTCAGCTCATCGACAAGGGTTTCTGCTGTGCGTTGCATATCGGCCATGGTCCGTCTCCTGCGTGTCCTCTTGTCAGCACTGTATCAGACGCTTGCGCCACGGGTAGAGGGCGCGCGTATTTGCCATTGCTTGATATGAAAAAGGCCGGGCTGATGTGCCCGGCCTTTTCCGTTTCAATGTAAGCTTTCATGATCCAGTCAAATTGGGATCAGGAAGCCGCCTTGCGTGCGTCGTCCAACCAGCCGTTGACCTTGTCCATGGTTCTTCTTGATCCAGTCGGTAGCCTGCTTCTTGATGTCCTTGTTGCCGTTGTGCATCGCAGAGTTCTGAGCGTTCACGTCGGCAACCGGGATCTGAACTTCTTCGAGAAGCTTCTTGGCGGCTGGGTTCTTTTTCAGGAATGCCTTGTTGGCAACCGGGCGAATGTCAGATGCCTTGAAGCCAAGCTCGCAAGGGTCGGAGACGCAGCCCTTGATGCCCTTGGCCATGAAAGGCTTCTTGAACTCGTCGTTCTTCGGCAGGCCGATCCAGACAACGTCTTTGCCCGGCTTCAGTTCCTGGAACGTCCAGTTCGGGGTCCAGGCGTAGAACAGGATGTGTTCGCCACCCTTATAAGCAGCCAGCGCGTCTGCAAAGGCAGCCGTGTACTTGGCGTGGATGATGTTGATATCCTTGTTCAGACCAAGGCTCTTGACCATGTTGGCAATGCGCTCTTCGCACTTCCAGCCAAGCTGACAGCTCACGAGATCGGCTTTGCCGTCGCCGTTGCGGTCAAACGCTTTGCGGATTTCCGGCTTCTTGAAATCGTTCAGCGTCTTGATGTGGTACTTGTCGGCTGCGGCCTTGTCGACCATCAAGCCCATGATCCCACCGTGCGGCATGCTGTTGCCAACGATTTGCGCCTGGTCCTTGATCTGCTTGATGAAGGGGTCCTGCGTCGGGAACCAGCCGTTGACCCAAAGATCAACATCGCCGGTGGAAACTGCGGAATAGAAGGACGGAACGTTCAGCGTCGTTGGGCCGTCGATAGTGTAGCCAAGCTTCTTGAACAACTGCTGGTAGATTTCGGTCTGGAACCAGCCCGTATCCCAGTCAGCGCGCGCCAGCTTGATCGTCGTGCCCTTGCCTGGCATGTCGGCAGCATGGGCCGGCATCTGTGCAATCCCTGCGGTGCCCAGAACCAGCGCCGCGACAGCGCCCAGCTTGCGAATGTTGAATGTCATATGCTTCTCCAGTTTGTAGAAGGTGATCTTATTTTCGAATTCTCTCGCGGAGAGTTTCTTGTTCTTCTTTGGTTATGCTTCAGCTTGCAGTCCTTTGGGGGCAGCAAGTGAACAGTGAAGTGAAAGAGGTCTGCGTCGCCGATTTACTCTTTCAACGCCCGTGGAGCAGAAAGGCCCTGCCCACGGGCAATTGCTTGGGGTTAGTTTTTGGCCGCGGCTGCGCGGGCATCTTTCAACCAGCCGTCAACTTCTGACTGGTGAGCTTTGATCCAAGCGGCCGCATGCTTGTCGACATGATCGTCACCAGCATGCATTTCGGCGTTCTGGCGGCTAATGTCGGCCACCGGCACATGCGCTTCTTCAAGAAGCTTGCGGACCGCAGGGTTCTTTTTGAGGAAGGCGCTGTTGGCAACGGCCGAGATGGTGTTGGCCTCAAAGCCCAGGCGGCAGGGATCAGAGACGCAGGCCTTTACGTCAGGCGTTGCCCGGGGCAACTTGATCTTGTCGCTCTTCGGCACTTGAATCCAGACAACGTCCTTGCCAGCCTTGAGTTCGTTCGAGGTCCAGTTCGGGGTCCAAGCGTAATACAAAATGTGTTCGCCTGCCTGATAGTCAGCTTCCGCCTGCGCGAACGCTGCAACATACTGGGCGCCAACGATATTGAAGGTATCGGACAACCCCAGGCCCTTGATCAGGTCCTTGATTGTCTTTTCGCATGTCCAGCCAATCTGGCAGCCGATGAGATCGGCCTTGCCATCGCCGTTGCGATCAAATGCCTTGGCGACTTCTGGGCGTTTGAAGTCTGCCAATGTCTTGATGTGATATTTATCGGCGGCAGCCTTGTCGATCATGAAACCCTGCACAGCGCCTTTGTGGGCCACTTCGCCGACGATTTCGGCCTTGCCTTTGATGGCTGGCTTGTAGTTGTTGTTGAGCGGGAACCAGCCGTTGACCCAGAGGTCAACATCGCCCTGTGCGACGGCCAGGTAAAAAGCGGAACCAGCCAAAGTGATCGGCTTGTCGATCTTGTAACCCAGCTTTTCGATCATCTGACGATAGATTTCGGCGGTAAACAGTCCGGAATTGTAGTTGGGGAAGACCATTTTGACGGCCTTTCCGTTGCCGGGCGGCGTTTCTGCCGCGTTGGCTGTGCCCAATGCGAGGCAGATGCAGGTGGCTGCGATGCCGATGGCGGCGGCGAGATTGCGAACGACGTTGGACATGTCAATTCCGTCTTCTACCAATTGGTGAGCGTGTCCCGCGGGATCAGGTTCACCGACTTTCGGGTCAGTGGTCGGCATGCCCGGATACGCATGTCCGTCTTTGCTTTCCATCAACCCCTCGAAACTTTCTTACATCGCTCTCTGCAACCGGCGAGACTGGCCTAAAGCCATCGGAGAAACGGGCCTGTGCCCATGTGTTTCGCGGACGTGCGCTGCCCATGAGGGCTGCTGCAGGGGATGTCCTTGCCGTTTCGGTCCTGCTGGATGGGGAACCGAAAACCGTCAGCGTGTATCCCTTGCAATGGGATTGCACTGCGCCACAAAGTCGTCTGCGCTCTTGTCTTGGAACGTCGGTCAAGCATTGCGATCATGGTTTTATTGGCACGCATCGAGCGTACAAGTGTCTTTGTCTTGAGATAGAATACGGGCCGTCTCCATGGAAACGGCCCGTATTCATGTTGTCAATTACTTGGCGGCAGCCCGCGCATCGGAGAGCCACTTGTTGACTTCATCCTGATGCTTTTTGATCCAGGCAGCAGCCTGTCCCTTGATGTCCTTGTCGCCCTTGTTCATGGCAGAATTCTGCGCATAAATGTCGGACAGTGGGATCTTCACTTCCAGCAACAGCTTCTTGATTGCCGGGTTCTTTTTCAGGAATGCGGTGTTGGCAACCGGAGTAATGTCATTGGCCTTGAAGCCCATACGACATGGATTGGAAACGCAATCCTTGACGTTCTTGGCTGCAGGCGGAGCCTTGAAGTTGCCCTTGACGACCTTGGACGGGATCTGAATCCACTCAACGTCCTTGCCCGGCTTGAGCTGGTTTACAGTCCAGTTCGGAGTCCAAGTGTAGAACAGAATGTGTTCGCCGTTCTGATAGGACGCAATCGCATCAGCCATCGAAGCCGAATAACCGGCCTTGATTGGGTTGATGTCCTTGTTCAGATCGTAGGCTTTGAGGATTTTGGAAATGCGGATTTCGCAGCCCCGAGCCTGGAGGACAAGCAACCAAGGTCAGCCTTGCCATCGCCATTGCGGTCAAAAGCTTTTCTGACTTCAGGACGCTTGAAATCGTTCAACGTCTTGATGTGGTATTTTTCGACGGCCTTCTTGTCGACAAGGAAACCCTGAAGCGCGCCAGCCTTGGCAACGGCACCGACGATTTCAGCCGACCCCTCGAAGGCAGGCTTGAAGGTGTCGTGCAGCGGGAACCAACCATTCACCCACAGGTCCATATCACCCTGGGAAAGGGCCTGATAGAAGGCAGGTGCATCAAGCGTGGTCGGGCCTTTGACGGTGTAGCCAAGCTTCTGGAACAACTCGCTGTAGATCTCGGCGTGGAACCAGCCGGTGTCCCAGGTTGCCTGAGCCATTTTGATGGTCTTGCCCTTGCCGGGCATGTCTGCTGCGGAAGCGCCAAGCGTGGCAACGGCAAAAGCCCCAAGGGCAAATGCTGCGGTCGCCGCGAGCTTACGGAACTTATGAGCCATACGGTCTCTCCGATTCACGTGTGTGTGGACAGGTCCACCCTCGTGGGCGGAACATAGTGAAGCCGGGCAATGATGTACCGCCCGGCGCAGACAAGCTGATCAGCCTGCCTTGTTCGCCGCTTCGGTCTTTTGACCGGCGAAAAACGTTTTGAAGGCATCACGCAGCGTCATGAGATCCTGACGTGGTTCGATCAAACCCTGTGTCAGGCGATCAAGCACGATGGCAAGGATGACGATGCCGACACCGCCTGCTGTCGCTCCCCCAACATCAAGACGGCCAAGACCGGTGTTCACGACCAGGCCAAGCCCGCCAGCGCCAATCAAGGCTGCAATGACGACCATCGACAGTGCCAGCATGAGTGTCTGGTTCAGACCAGCCATGATGGTGCGGATGGCAAGCGGTAACTGCACTTCAAGAAGTGTCTGACGACCGGTTGCACCGAATGCTTCACTGGCCTCGATCAGGTCGCCACGAACGTTGCGGATACCAAGGTTGGTCATGCGCACGATGGGCGGCAACGCAAAGATGATCGTTGCGATGATGCCTGGTGCCATACCGACACCAAAGAGCATGACAATCGGCACCAGATACACAAAGCTTGGGACAGTCTGCATCACATCAAGGATTGGGCGGACAATCTTCCAGCCGATGTCACTGCGCGCCACCGCAATTCCGACTGGAATTCCGATAATCGAACAGAAGAACACCGAGGTTATGATCATCGACAGGGTTGTCATGGTGTCGCCCCACAGGCCGATCATGTCGATGAAACAGAACCCGACGAAGGTTACAATGGTCATCGTGCGACCGACGATGCGCCAGGACAGGAATGTGAAGACCAAGGTCGTCACCAGCATCGGAACCCAGTTGAAGAAGTTGTCCAGCAACATCAGCACTTCATTCACCGGCACCTGAAGAGCGCGGAAGAACGGGCGGAAGTTCGGAACAAGGAAGCCGCGGACGAAGGTATTGACCCAGTCGTCGAACGGAATGATGTAAAGATCTGAAGGACTGATCAACTCGGTCTCCTATTTTATCGTTTTGCCGGGTTGGTGTCAGATGCGGCCGAAGACTCGGATGCGTCGTTAGGAATCTCTTCCTCTTCCGGGGAGAGGTGCGAGAAGATGGCTTCCGGAGAAACAACGCCAACAAGTTCGCCTTCGTCATTGGTCACGGCAACCGGAACGCCCGAGGTCGCTTCGGAGTAGATTTCGTTGATGAAGGCTTCGTTCTGTACCGAGGGCGGCTCGGGATACATGAACTTGGACACCTTCGTTTGCGGGCCGGCTGCAAATGCATCACTGCGCTTGACGACACCGGTGAGTTCATTGCCCTTCACCACATGGACGAAGTCCGTTTCAGCCCGATCCATTGCGGCGAGCGCTTCGCCCGCCGTTGCATCCTCGGTGACCTTTGTCGGATCCTGAGCGATGTCGGATGCGGTGAAGACCCGGCTGCGGTCGATGTCGGCCACAAAGGCACGGACGTAATCATCAGCCGGATGGGAGACGATGTCCTGTGCCGTACCGACCTGAACGAAAGACCCATCCTTCATGATGGCGATGCGGTCGCCAAGCAGCAGAGCCTCGTTGAGGTCATGCGTAATGAAGATGATGGTCTTCTTCAACTCGCGTTGAAGGACGATCAGCTCATCCTGCATTTCGCGGCGGATCAACGGATCAAGTGCACCGAAGGGCTCATCCATCAGCAGGATCTCGGGATCGGTCGCCAGACCGCGAGCCAGTCCGACGCGCTGTTGCATACCGCCCGAAAGCGAGCTCGGCAACACATCCGCATGGGCGTCCAGGCCAACTTTCGCCAATGCCTTCAAGGCTGCTTCGCGACGTTCTTCCTTGCCGACACCCTTGACCTTCAGGCCGAAGGCAACGTTTTCAGCGACGGTCCGATGCGGGAACAAGGCGAAATGTTGGAAGACCATGGTGATCTTCTTGCGCCGTACATCCCGGAGTTTATCCTTGCTGATCGAAGCGACGTCATCGTTGTCGATCAGAATCTCGCCGGATGTCGACGGAATAAGACCATTCAAGGTTCTGACCAGCGTCGATTTCCCAGAGCCGGAGAGGCCCATGATCACGAAGATCTCGCCTTCTTCGACTTCGAAGCTGACGTCATTGACGCCAACGGTCACTCCCGTCTCACGGAAGATCTGTTCTTTGCTCTCGCCGTTTTTCAGACGTTTAAGCCCTTCTCCACGATCATCGTTGAAGAGCTTAGAGACACGTTTTACGTTCAATTTTGTTGTCATGTGTGCTTCTTAACGTGGATTGCCGATAATTGAAACCCTAGGAGCAAAATACATATTTTCAATAAGCTGTCATTCGTTTCAATTTGATGACATATCTCATTTTCAATACTTCAAAACGACTTAAAAATTGCTCCTAGTAGAGAAGATATACATCAATATTGCGTATTTCATTCATTGACAAAAGCAAATCAGAAAAAGGCAAAATCATGTTTTCTTGTTGTCGTGCAGGATTCCGGTTGCCACATTTCGTCTATATGACATAGAGATTCGGTAGATTAACGCCGAAACCCGCATCGGGTTCCACATCTCGCCTCAAAAATGCGTAATTCGTCGCTAGGGAGGCGATAAGATCAAGAAATTGAATTCAGAATTCGGCTGAACAATTCGCCGTAAAAGGTCTCTATTTTTGCCCTCAACCTAGGCGCTGCGCGATAGAGTTCAGACAGGTACTGGAGCTGAGTTTGCTTCCAGAAGTGTCACCATAGGATCATCTGTGAAAAGACTGTCGATGACCAAGTCAATCCCTGCATGACGTAAGGATAGCTTTTCAGCGACGGAAATTGCAAATTTGGCGACAGATTTTGGCAATGGCTGAGCCAGTTCGCTGGCGTGGCCGCCTTTTGACAGATTGCTGGTGTCGAGGAGCCGAATGATACGACCCGCGTCCGGGATGCTGCCTAGGGTCAGTTTTTGCGAGGCGAGAGTGCGGGCAATGTCGCCTGAAGCACTGTCGAGGCGAACGTGCTCCGTCATGAGAACGCGAATGGCGGTGACGCCATCTCCTGTCACTTCGGGAGGGGAGCGCAGGATGGCGAGTTCGACCTTGCCATCCAGAACGACGGCCCGAATTTCGTGTCCTGTAAGCGCTTTCTGAATCAGGAGTTTTTCGTGGCGTTCAAACAGGGCGTCGAGCGATTGGATCAGAGCGTCCCGGCTCACGACACGATGGACATCGCGCCCGCCATAGCCATCATTGGGCTTGAGAAAGACCGGATAGCCGGTCTGGCGGACAAATTCAAGCGCCTCTTGCTGGCAGGCTGCGCGTTGAACGGGCTTTGTGAGATAGTCTGGCCAGTAAAGCAAGCGGGTGTCCGGGACACGCACGCCGTCGCGCTTCAGAAACTCCAGGCTATAGGCCTTGTCCCCGGCTAGTTGGCTGGCGCCTTGGCCGTTGAGGTCGAAGCGTGTGCCGACAAAAAACGAGCGCTTGCCGTTGGGCGCTTCAATATAGCCGGCGTGGCCGCGCTCGCCATCAAGCACCAGTTTCAGGCCATGTTTCTTGCAAAAAGCACTTAGAAGCCGCTGGACCAGCGGACCCGGGGGGCGCGTCGGGGCGGCGGCTTCCGGCGCCATGATTATCCGCGCCTCTGGCGTGCATTGGCCAGATAGTCGATTTTGAACAGCTTCGGGTTGGTCGGGCCATTCACCTTGACGTTGTAGATCGCGACAGTTGTGTCGAGGCCCTGCTGGTCGGTCACAGTCCACTGCTTGAGTGCATAGTCCTTGGCATCGAAGACAAGGGTCAGCTTACCGGAGTTGAAGGTTGTCTTGTCGGTGATGACGACGGTGACCAGATCCGGCTCAACCTTGACGTCCGTGACCTTGGTATCTTTGGTCAGATCGACGTGGCTGGCGAGCAGAAACCGCAGTGGTGTTTGGCTCAGGGGCCAGATGTCCTGCGTGTTCATCTTGCGGTTTTTGACCGAGACGGACTTTCCATCGGCGATGATATCGAGCTGTGCGGGGGCATTGTAATAAAACCGAACACGTCCTGGACGCGCCAGATAGAACTTGCCATCGGTCTGGTTGCCATGCGGACCGAACTGGGTGAAGTCACCGTCCATCGTCTTGACTTTGTTGAAGTACTGATTGACTTCCGCCAGCGTTTTTTGCTGATCTGCGGACAGAGCTGCTCTGGGCAGGAAGCACGGCAGAAACGGCAAGAAGCGCCGCCAGAACCAGGCATTTGATGGAAGCGAGGGCTGTCTGCTGCACGGTGTCTGATCCTGTATCTGCTTGAAAGTCAAAAATGTCAGTCTGCAAGTCACTGACGCTTATCCTTCACCTAGGTGTCGGATGTGGCAAGTGTGAGGCATTTTGCGACCGTCACGTGTCAACATAATTGAATTTCAAAGAGGGGTGCGGATTTTTGTCTTTGTCAGACAAAAATCCGCACCTGTTCTCAAGATGACGGCCCCGACGAGGCTTGCATCACGCTCTATATGTCGTCGTCCAATCCGTTTTGGACCAGAACCTCGCGTTTTCCCGCATGGTTGGCAGCGCTGATGACGCCTTCATCTTCCATACGCTCAATCAAGGTTGCGGCACGATTGTAGCCGATCGACAGGCGGCGCTGGATGTAAGAGGTCGACGCCTTCTTGTCGCGCAGTACGATGTTGACGGCCTTGTCATAAAGCTCGTTTCCGTCACCATCGCCACTGCCTGAGGCGCTGCCACCACCGTCATAAGGAGCGGAACCGCCTTCATCTTCATCCTGCGTCACCGCTTCCAGATATTGCGGGGTGCCTTG
The DNA here is from genome assembly GCF_055809635.1 of Roseibium sp. 10G30-5. Lineage (NCBI taxonomy): Bacteria > Pseudomonadati > Pseudomonadota > Alphaproteobacteria > Hyphomicrobiales > Stappiaceae > Roseibium > Roseibium sp. 10G30-5. The sequence continues at coordinate 2,045,533 of NZ_CM147918.1, read as the reverse complement.
ATCCTTCAGATGGGAGACGATGTCCTCGACTTCTTCATCCGAGACGAAGGGGCCATGAACACGCTGAATGCGACCGCCACCGGCCATGAACAGCATGTCTCCCATACCGAGGAGCTGCTCGGCTCCCATTTCGCCCAGGATCGTGCGGCTGTCGATCTTCGACGTCACTTGGAAGGAAATACGGGTCGGGAAGTTTGCCTTGATCGTGCCGGTGATCACATCAACGGATGGACGCTGCGTTGCCATGATCAGGTGGATACCTGCGGCACGCGCCATCTGTGCCAGACGCTGGATTGCACCTTCGATGTCCTTGCCCGCGACCATCATCAGGTCGGCCATTTCATCGACCACCACGACGATATACGGCATGGTTTCCAACGGCAGTTCTTCTTCCTCGTAGATCGGCTGGCCGGTCTCAGGTTCAAAGCCCGTCTGCACGGTGCGGGTGAATTTCTCCCCCTTTTTCATCGCCTGTTTGATGCGAGTGTTGTAGCCATCGATGTTACGGACACCGACCTTGGACATCTTCTTGTAGCGGTCTTCCATCTCGCGGACCGTCCACTTGAGGGCGACAACGGCCTTCTTGGGATCGGTGACGACCGGTGTGAGAAGATGCGGAATGCCGTCATAGATCGACAGTTCGAGCATCTTCGGATCAATCATGATCAGTTTGCAGTCATTTGGAGACATCCGGTAGAGCAATGACAGGATCATGGTGTTGATCGACACCGACTTGCCCGACCCGGTCGTTCCAGCGACGAGCAGATGCGGCATGCGGGCCAGATCGGCGACAACGGATTCACCGTTAATTGTCTTGCCCAGCGCCAGAGCCAGCTTGGCTTTCGACTTTGAGAAATCCTGTGCGTCGAACAATTCGCGCAGATACACGGTTTCGCGCTGCGCATTCGGCAACTCAATGCCAATGGCGTTCTTGCCCGGGATCACCGCGACGCGGGCAGAGATAGCGCTCATCGAGCGAGCCACATCGTCGAGCAAGGTTGATGACGCGAGATGACTTGATACCCGGTGCAGGTTCCAGCTCATACAGTGTGACAACAGGGCCGGGGCGCACTTCGATGATTTCGCCACGCACGCCAAAGTCTTCCAGAACACCTTCCAGAATATGGGCGTTCTGTTCCAGTTCGTCTTGTGTCAGGCCGCGAATGCGGTCTTTTGAATTGGCCTCGGTGAGGAGATCCAGTGGCGGCATCTCATAGGTTTCGGGGGCACCTGCCGGCGGTTCCATCGGTACACCACGGGCAGCAGGTCCGCGTGACGGCATGACCTGTGCCTGCGGCACGACGCGTTTGCGTTGACCACCTTCTACCTCCTCCTGCGGGGGAGGGGAGGCAGGGGCCGCAATGCCGACAGGGCGCGGTGGAGCTTCGCGCACCGGTCCCTTGTTGGACAGCAACTCATCAGGAGAAAATTCTTCCCCCTCTTCTTCGTCGTAGCCGGCTTCAGCCCCTTCAAAGGCATCTTCATAGGGTTCGTAATCGTTCAGTCCGGCATCACCATGGTCCGGATCCCAAGGGGCAGCGCGGGGGGCTGGTTGGGCTGTCGGTCTTTCATAGAAGACATCGAGGCCATCGTCTTCGGCTTCGGGCATCAGCCGGTTGGCGATGGTCTTGCGGAAAGCGCGCAGCGCGCCGCCGTGCCGTGGATCTTCCGGCTCATAGACGGTTTGCGGTTCTTCATCGTCCCATGCCTCATGATGCTTGCGGGTGCGACCGGTTGCACGGCGTAAAAGGGCCAGACCCAGCAAGGACATGTGCTCGACCATGCCGATGCTGGAACTGACAAAATTTGCCAGACGACTGCCGTTGGTCTCTTCATCAGCGTCAATATAATCCTGAACCGTTTCGCCGTAATCCTCCTCGTCGTCGTCATAGGCGTCGCGGGTCGGCGGACTGGCTGGCGCGGCTTTGGCCATGGCGCCACTGGCACCCACAAGCAGAAGCAGCGCCGGAACGCCAAGTACCAGCGCGCCGATGATCACGGCTGCGCCGCGGGTCAGATGGTTGGTCAGAAGGCCCGGCACCTGATGTACCGTGTCGCCGATGAAGCCGCCAAGGCCTGTCGGCAAGGGCCAGGTCTGCGGAACGGGAATGGAAGCCAGTGCGCCAGCAGCCAGAATGGTGCCCAGAACCCAATAGGCGATGCGCTTTCTTTCAACGAACGTGCGGGTGCCTGACAGCAGTGTCCAGCCCCAGAAGACGACCGGAATCAGAAACACCGCTGTCGCCAGACCGACAGATTGCATCAGCAAGTCAGCCGTCATCGCACCAACACGTCCAAGTGCATTGTGGGCCGGTCCGGAGGTGGCATGGTTCAGGCTCGGGTCATTGACCGACCAAGTGGCGAGGCTCGCTGCGGCTGCCGCGGCCACGGCAATGATGCACAGGCCGCCAAGCGCAATCAGATTGCGCCGGAGGAAGCGTTTGAACGGACTTTGAGTGTCCAGCAGATCGACCGAGGGACGGCTATGACTGTTACGAACCGCACTTGCGCGTCTCATGCATTGTCTCCCAACCAGGTTGCTAAGGCGTGTGAGGGCTGTTTCGGTGATGTCTTCAGGCGCGCACAGGCCGACGCGGATATAGGCGTCGCCGGGATTGCTGCCATCGTCTTGTGTCGAGGCCAGATAGCTGCCCGGTAGAACCTTGACGCCTGTGTCCCGCCACAGGCGTTCAGTCACCGCGACGGCGTCACCCCAGCGAGCAATGTTCAGCCAGAGAAAGAAGCCGGCGTCAGGGGTAACGGGGCCCATCAACGGTGAGAGAAGCCGTTCGGCGATCTCGAACTTGGTATTGTAGAGGCGCCGATTGTCGATCACGTGTGCTTCGTCGCTATAAGCTGCTACGGCGACGGCCTGATTGGGCAATGGCACCTGCGGAGCAGCTGAGACCGCGGAAATTGAGCCAGCGCGCCAGAAACACAGGGTCGCCTGCGGCAAATCCACAGCGTAGGCCTGCGAGGTTTGACCGTTTCGACAAGGAATTCAGGACGATGATCTGACCAAAGCTGACGCCGAGGGTTTCGGCGGCTTCCAGAATGCCTGCAGGTGGGGTGTCGCGGTAGATCTCCGAATAGCATTCATCAGCGAAGATATAGAAGCGATGCTTGCGGGCGAGAGAAATCAGTTTGCACCAATAGTCCAGCGTCGCCACCGAGCCTTCCGGGTTGGTCGGCGAGGCGATGTAAAACGCAATCGTGCGGTCCAGCAACGTTTCATCGAGCTGGTCGAGATCCGGCAGAAAGCCTGCATCGGCTTCGGCGTTCAGCAGCACCGCCTGCGCATCTGCGATGTGGGCGGCGGCGGCATAGGTCTGATAAAATGGATTGGGCAGCAACACGGCTGGTACATCGACAGTCTTGCCGAGCACATCACGGGCCGCGATTGCGCCAAACGACAAGCCTTCACGAGATCCATTGAGTGGCAGCACCCCATGGGCGCGGTCGATTTGCGTCTTCAGACCGTAGCGGTTTTCCAGCCAGCTTGCGACCGCCTCCCGAAAGGCAGGTGTCCCGCCGATGGGTGGATAGCGGCGGAAGTCTCCGATATTTTCGGCCAGAACACTGGCGGTGAACTCTGGAATCGCGTGTTGCGGCTCGCCGATGGTCATGGCGATCGGATCCTGCCCAGGCTCGATTTCGGCCAAAAGGGCAGACAAACGCTGAAACGGATTGGAACTCGGCAGGGAGGCCCCACGCCGATAAGCTGTACTCGTCATTATCTAAAATGCCCTACGCATTTACTACGCAATTTTAACGGCTAGGTTACTCTGACCTTGGTAAAGCCTCGATTAACCGTATGGCTTTCAGGGCAATTTTGGTGTGCCGGTCGTCACGCTGGCGGATCTCTCAACTTTTCCCACAGGGCTTGTGGCAGGCAAAGGTATTGAAAAGATGGCGGAAATTATCGAACCCTTTTCTATCGTGTGTTTCGGGGATTCTTTGATCTGGGGCTTTAATCCAGCCGATGGTTCCCGCTATTCGAGCGCCGTTCGCTGGACGAAGCTGCTTCAGTCGCAGTTGGGACCGGGCTTTGATGTGACTGAAGAGGGGTTGAACGGGCGCACCACCGTTTTTGATGATCCGGTCATGGGCAACCGCAACGGTCTGGTGCATCTGGAGACCGTTCTTGCCACACATCGCCCGATCGATTTGCTGGTGTTGATGCTGGGTACGAATGATCTCAAAGCCCGTTTTGGCCTGAGTGCCCAGGAAATCGCCCGCAGTATGGGGCGTCTTATCCGATTGGCCCAGACGGTTGATGCAGGACCGGGAATGACGCAGGCACCGCAAATTCTGCTGATGGCGCCACCGGTCGTGCGGCCATTCGCCGGGTCGCCTTACGAGAATGAGTTCGAGCGTCAGGTGGCACAGGCGACAGTGAAGATCTCCGGCGATCTCAGGATCGCCTATGCCGCGTTAGCGGCAGCAACGAGATGCGCGTTTCTGGATACCTCACAACATGTTGAATGCAGTGCGCTGGATGCCATTCATCTGGACGCTGAGATGCAGGGACCGCTTGCGCAGGCCGTGGCGGCCAAGGTGCGGGATCTGTCCGGTCGCTGAGGTGCTCTGTAGAGACAGTGTTGTTGGCTCCTCGTGTGACGCCTTAATTTGGGTGTCCGACTTTAAAAGTCGGACGTCAGGCCTTTGTGTTCCCAATCGTTGTAGCGGGTTGGCTCGGGACCGTCGCGGCCATTGATTTCCTTGGGAAGTGCGCTTTTACGCGCGTCGATTTCCTGACGCCGGGCTTCGGCTTCCTCAAGGGCGCGCTGGGCAGCGGGGGGCAGGTCCTCAAACGCGCGTCGCGGCACGTCCACGGTCTCAGGTGCCAGCGATGGCGCATCTGTGGCGACTTTGTAGGTCGGGCGCTCGTTGGAATTGTCCGCTGCCGGGGGCGTCGGGGTGTTGTTCTGATCGCTCATGCCTGTTCTTTCTTGCCAGTCCGCCAGCTTGCAGAAAGCTGGTGGCATTCCCATTTCTGCCTTACCCACCCCCTATATAAGGGAGGCGGCACACGTTGGAAAAGGTCTTCAGGGCGATTAAGAGCATGAATTACCTGCGTACTGGAATGCTTCTGGCCGCAATGACGGCACTGTTCATGGCCATCGGCTTCTTTATTGGCGGTCAGATGGGCATGATGATTGCGCTTGTTTTCGCGCTCGGCATGAATGTCTTCAGCTATTGGAATTCGGACCAGATGGTCCTGCGTATGCATAATGCGCATGAAGTGGACGCCCGCAGCGCGCCTGAGTATTACGGAATTGTGCGACAACTGGCGCAAAATGCCGGTCTGCCGATGCCTCGGGTCTATATCATCGACACACCGCAGCCGAATGCCTTTGCCACCGGGCGCAATCCCGAGCATGCTGCCGTCGCAGCTTCCAGCGGGCTTCTGTCGATGCTGTCGAATGAGGAAGTTGCCGGGGTCATGGCACATGAACTGGGCCACATCAAGAACCGTGATATTCTGACGATGACCATCACGGCGACGCTGGCCGGGGCGATTTCCATGCTGGCGAACTTTGCTTTTTTCTTTGGTGGAAACCGCAATAACAACAATCCGCTGGGCTTTGTTGGCGTGTTGCTGGCGATGATCGTTGCGCCGCTGGCGGCTATGATCGTGCAGATGGCCGTGTCGCGGACACGGGAATATGCCGCCGACCGGGCAGGCGCCGAGATTTGCGGGCAGCCGATGTGGCTTGCCTCCGCTCTGGAAAAGATCGCCGGTGGCGTGCAGCGGGTGCATAATCCGGCCGCCGAACAGCATCCGGCGACCGCCCATATGTTTATCATCAATCCGCTATCGGGTGAGAAGATGGATGGTCTGTTTTCGACCCATCCGGACACCGGCAATCGGATTGCCGCGTTGCAGAAACTGGCGCAAGGCGGCTTGGGCAACAAAAGCTATCACGCAGCTGCCCCGACACAATTTGAGCAGCCTTCCTTTGACGACGACGGCGCTGTCGTCGGTCCGTGGGGGCGAGAGGCTCGGCGTGCTAAGTCGCGGTTTGGTCGTAGCGATCAGCCAGCCCCGTCGCGGGGACCCTGGGGCCGCTCCAACCGATCATCAAATGAGCCTTCACCTGCGGAACCGCTGCGCCCCTCCGAAGGGCGACAGGCAAAGCGCGGGCCTTGGGGAAGACGGTTGAATGATCGTGGCAATGACAAGCCGCGCGGCCCTTGGGGCTGACGTCCGCCGCTGTTTTGCTGCCAATTGAGGGCGGGATTGTTGCTTTGTGTGATGCTGGCGCTTGTCACGGCTGATGTCTGCGACTGAGAAATCTCTTTCTTCAGCCGCAGAAGACGCGTAAAAGCCGCTTCACATTGCCGTCCGACCGAATGTCGAGGCGCTGCGTTTAATTCCTCACAGTGAAAGCCTTCTGATTTGGCAGACCACAAGCGTCCCCGTTCCAGCAAGACCCCTCCGGCAGAAGCTCCGAAGCTGACGTTCCCTCCCGGTTTTCAGGCGCGCAAAGCCGCTGCCGATATGCTGGGCAACGTCGTTTTCAAGCGGCGCCCGCTGGATGGTGAGCTGGATGTGGTGAACGGCCATCCCGGTTTTCGCGAATTGCCCGGCAACGATCGCCAGTTGGTGCGCGCTATCATCGGCACCAGTTTGCGACGTCGAGGCGAGATCAATGCCATTCTGGATCGTTTGCTCGATCGTCGCATTCCGGAAAAAACCGGCCGTGTCATGGACATTCTGCATGTGGCCATCACGCAAATGCTGTTCATGGATGTACCGGACCGCGCCGCCGTGTCTCTGGCTGTGGAACATGCTGGGTTTGATCGTCGTGCCAAGCCATACAAAGGCCTTGTGAATGGCGTGCTGCGTCGTCTGGGACGCGAGCTGAAGGTTATGAAGTCCGATCTTGATGCGGAACGTCTGAACACACCTGACTGGCTGTTTGAAAATTGGGTCGAGATTTACGGCGAACCGCAGGCGCGCAGCATTGCAGCGTCACATGCCTCCGAGGCGGCACTCGATATCAGCGTCAAGATCGACCCGGCGGGCTGGGCAGAACGGCTCGGCGGCGTCGTTGTGGGCAACGGCTCTGTGCGTGTGCGTGAGCGGCTTCAGATCGAGCGCATCCAAGGGTTCGAAACGGGCGACTGGTGGGTGCAGGATGCCGCAGCAGCACTGCCCGCGCGTCTTTTGGGCGATGTAAGCGGTAAGCGTGTGGCCGATTTGTGCGCGGCTCCATGGCGGCAAGACGTTGCAGCTTGCTGCGGGCGGGGCCGATGTCACGGCCGTCGATATTTCCGGCAGCCGCTTGAAGCGCCTGACTGAAAACCTCAAGCGGCTGAACCTGAGCGCCAACGTGGTGACTGAGGATCTGCGCAAGTGGGAGCCGGACGCTCCTTTCGATGCGATCTTGCTTGACGCGCCCTGCAGTGCGACAGGCACCATCCGCCGGCACCCTGATCTGCCCTGGATCAAGCAAATGTATGATGTGGAAACTTTGTCTGGCGTTCAGGCAGAACTTTTGCGTCGCGCTACCTCTTGGTTGAAGCCGGGCGGACAGCTTGTTTATTGCACCTGTTCGTTGGAGCGGCAGGAAGGGGAAGACCAGATCAACAGCTTCCTGGCAGAAAACAGCGGCTTTGCTCTGGTGCCGATTACGGCCGGTGACCTTGGCGGCCTTGCGCATCTGGTCACACCGGAGGGGTGTCTGCGCAGCCGTCCAGATCAACTTGCGGTGGCAGAAACGCAATCTATTCAACAAGATGATTTGCCTTTGGTGCGTGGTCTTGATGGTTTCTTCGCAGCGCGAATTGCGCGGATTTAACGAGAAAGAAACCAATTTTCGGGTTTTATGGTGAGATCTTGCTAACCATATTCCCGATTTGAAAAGACGCGTTTCGAAAGGCCTCGCAATTACTGTGACCGTGCTAGCTGACCTGCAGAAGGTTCCATGACCATGGGACTGGTGCCAGAACAGAGCCGTATTGCGCGCCTGGCGATGACGCGTCGCCTGGCGACGTTGGCTGCGCTGGCTGCACAGTGGGCCGATGTTTCGGTTTTCGCCGTCCGGCACGACGCCTGAACGCCTTCTCATCGCCCCCTGGGATTTGCGCACCGCTGACTAAGGCCAATGCAGCCGATATCTACGGCGGCCGGTTCCTGTTTTCCGGTCAGTTGGTCGAGACGCATGGCGATACTCCGTTCGAAGTTGAAAACGCCAATGCAGACTGGCAGCGTGAGCTGCATACATTCGGTTGGTTGCGCGACTTGCGTGCGGCCGACACGCAGATTTCCCGCCAGAATGCCCGGGCTCTGGTCGACGATTGGATGAAGCATTGCGGTCGTTGGCACCGGATTGGCTGGGAAGTCGACGTGACCAGTCGCCGGGTGCGGTCATGGCTGGCACATTCGCCCTTCATTCTGGAAGGGTGCGACCATGAATTTTATGCGCGCTTCATGCGGTCCCTGGGCCGGCAGATCCGGTTTCTAAGACGCAATATCAACGACACGGAAGATGGTCTCGAGCGTTTGCAGTCCTCAATGGCGATTGCAGCTGGCTGCATTTCCATGACCGGGTCTTCGAAAATCGCACGCAGCGCGGTGCGACGCCTGAATCTGGAACTGACGCGGCAGATCTATCCGGATGGCGGGCATATCTCGCGCAATCCCCGTGCCGTGGTGGAAATCCTCGCCGACCTCCTGCCTCTGCGTGAGGCCTTCATCGTGCAAGGGCTGGAAATTCCCGAAGCCATTCTGCGGTCCGTCGACCGGATGATCCCGATGTTGCGCTTCTTTCGGCATGGCGACGGTGCGCTTGCGCATTTCAACGGCATGGGGTCGACTCCATCAGATCTGATTGCCACGATCCTGGCCTACGACGATGCGCGTGGGCAGGCTCCGGTCAACGCGCCGCATTCCGGTTATCAGCGTCTTGTCGGTGGCGATGCAGTTGTGATCGTTGATACGGGCCGCCCGCCAGTGCCACATTTGAGCACGGAGGCACATGCAAGTTGCCTGTCGTTTGAGTTCTCCAGCGGCGTTCAGCGTTGGATCGTCAATTGCGGAGTGTCAAATCGGGTCAGCCCAATGTGGCGTCGCGTTAGCCGCTCCACCCCAGCGCATTCTACTGTTACGCTCAACGACATGTCATCGTGCCGTTTCTTGCCTGAGACCCGGTTCGGCCAGTGGATGGGGTCGCCGATCCTGTCGGGTCAGACTGTGGTTCCGGTGGAGCGAACGGACGGTGATATGGGCACGCATCTGACAGCGTCGCACAATGGCTATGCCGAAGCGCTGGGCATCATTCATGTTCGCGACATCCGCCTGTCCTCGGATGGGACGGTGCTGGACGGCGTCGATAGCCTGCATTTTCAAAATCGCATCGGTCCGATGACCGAGTTCGCCGCGCGCTTTCATTTGCATCCCTCCATTCGTGCCAGTCTGATGCGTGACGGGTCGGTTGTGTTGCTGGTGTCTCCTGATGGCGAGGCATGGGAGTTTGATGCTCCGGGGTTTGAGTTGGGACTGGAAGAGAGCATCTACCTGTCGGATGTCTATGGGCATCGCAAGACAGAGCAGATTGTTATCTACGGGCGGACGCCGGAAAGTATTTCGTTCGTTTGGCAGTTCCGGCGGACATCGACCGCAGCACGCGGCGGGCGGCGCAGTCGGGAGCCTGCGTTCGAGGACACCTCGTTGTTTGACTGGCATCCGGACGACGACGCCTGACTGCAAAAAGAATATGCAAATTTCGCAGGGCGGTCGCAAAAGCCGTCCACGCGCACTCTTTTTAGCGCAAAGCGGCCGCCAGACCACCTTCCGGTTGGCAAGCTTTCATGCTAGGGAGTGGCGCAATTAATGCATTTTAAATGGCGTCATAAACCGCAAGAAGCTGCGAGGACGGGGTCTCCAGGCGGGTTGTCGCCCGGGTGAGCCGCCTAATCAGAGCGAAACGGTGTTGACGTCCTGATCAGGCAAGGCGCAGGCACCTGTGTTCCGGTCATTTGAAGCGCATTCATGAGGCCTCTTCCCAGGCCATCACCAATCCAATGTAAGCTGTCCAATTCAAGAGGCGTCGTCATGGCCATTGTCTCCAAGAGCATTCCGGTCCCTTCCCTTGTTCCCGTCAAGCGGGCTCTTCTGTCGGTGTATGACAAGACAGGACTTGTCGAATTCGCCAAGGCACTGGCCGCGCGCGGTGTCGAGCTGGTGTCCACAGGCGGTTCCTATAAGGCCTTGAAGGATGCTGGCCTGGACGTTCTGGATATCTCGGAAGTCACGAACTTCCCGGAAATCATGGATGGTCGCGTCAAGACGTTGCACCCGAATGTGCATGGTGGTCTTTTGTCGATCCGCGACGATGCTGATCATCAGGCCGCGATGGAAACCCACGGCATCAAGGGCATCGATCTGTTTTGTGGCAATCTCTATCCGTTTGAAGATGTGGTGGCCAAGGGCGCAGACTATGCGACCGGCATCGAGAACATCGACATCGGTGGCCCCGCCATGACACGCGCCGCTGCCAAGAACCATGCCTATGTCACTGTCGTGACCGATCCGGCTGACTATGACAAGGTCATTGCCGAACTCGACAAGAATGACGGTCAGGCCCCGATCGAATTGCGCAAGACGCTGGCGCTCAAGGCGTTTGCCCGGACAGCAGCCTATGATGCGGCTGTCTCTAACTGGCTTGCGGCGCAACTTGATGAAGCAACACCGGCGCACCGTGCGCTGGGTGGCAGCCTTGCAGAAGTCATGCGCTATGGTGAAAACCCACATCAGTCTGCTGGCTTCTACAAGACTGGCGAACAGCGCCCAGGCGTTGCGACAGCTCGCCAGATTCAGGGCAAGACACTGTCCTACAACAACATCAATGATACGGATGCTGCGTTTGAGCTGGTCAGCGAGTTTGACCCGGCCCGCACTGCCGCAGTGGCCATCATCAAGCATGCCAACCCTTGTGGAGTGGCTGAGGCGACCAGCCTCAAGGCGGCCTATGAGCTGGCGCTGCGCTGCGATCCGGTCTCCGCGTTTGGCGGCATCGTCGCGCTGAACCAGAAGCTGGATGTCGCCGCCGCTCAGGAAATCGTCAAGATCTTCACGGAAGTGATTATTGCGCCAGATGCCGATGATGCGGCAATGGAAATCATTGCAGCCAAAAAGAACCTTCGCCTGCTTCTAACCGGAGGTCTGGCCGATGCGCGAGCACCGGGGCTTTTCGCCAAAACCGTTGCCGGGGGGCTGCTTGTGCAGTCGCGCGACAATGGCATTGTCGAGGATCTCGATCTCAAGGTCGTGACAAAGCGTGCTCCGAGCGAGCAGGAGCTTGTTGATCTCAAGTTTGCCTTCCGCGTTGCCAAGCACGTCAAGTCGAACGCCATCGTCTACGCCAAGGATGGGGCAACGGTTGGCGTGGGTGCGGGCCAGATGAGCCGGATCGATTCCGCTCGCATCGCAGCCCGCAAGGCGCTGGATGCTACGGACGCCGCCGGATTGAGCGAAGCGCTGACCAAGGGCTGCGTTGTGGCCTCCGATGCGTTCTTCCCGTTCGCGGATGGGCTTTTGTCGGCCGCTGAAGCTGGTGCTACGGCTGTTATTCAACCGGGCGGGTCTATGCGCGACGATGAAGTGATTGCAGCAGCGGATGAAGCTGGTCTCGCCATGGTCATGACGGGTATGCGTCATTTCCGTCACTGAGTGTCTTGAACTGATGGGGCGTTCGGGAGGATACTGTTTCTCACGTCCTGAAATGGCCTGCGGCATGGTCCGCCGAACCGAAGCCTGACTGTGAGAACAGGGTCAGGCGCTGGAGAAAATGATGCTGGAAGACACTCCGCTGAAGACCAAGTTGCTTTTGGGATTCATGACGCTGACCTTTATCGGCTTTTGTGCAGGAACCGCAGTTGCGGCCTTTCAATATGCGTCGATGTGGCTGAGTGGCAGCTGACGCAGAGCCCACCGCGTTGTTGTTGGCAGCGTTGTAAATAAAAAGCCGCAACGGGTTTTCTCGCTGCGGCTTTTTTTATTTGCAGGTGAAGGGCCGGGGGGCCCCGGCCTCTTTCTTGTCGTTGGGCTTTACCGGTATTTTGCAATCTCGGCCAGCAAGCTGGCGGCGACGGCGAATTTCGACACGGTCAGGTCTCCGTCGAGGATCTCGTTCACGGTGCGCGTTGTGCGGTGAACGTCATCTTCGTGGGTGCCAAGCCAGCTCTGGAAGCTGCCTGCGCGGATTGCCCCTTCGGCCAATTCTCGATGGGCGGCTTCCAAGGTGGAGCGGGCGCGATCCAGCGCCAGGCCGTCATAATAGTCGGAAATGCGCAGTTCGCGGGTCAGTGCGTCCATGGCACCAATCCGGAAATGCTTTGCCACATCGAAAAAGGCGAGGGCTGCCGTTTCCATGTCGGAACTGGTGGATTCTGCAATCAGAACAATGTTGGGGATGGCAGCTTCCAGAGGCAATACAGGCAATGCGCTTGGCTAGTTTTTCAGGCACTCCGGCAGCGACATAGCGATCCTGATCCGCCTGGATTTCACTTGCCCCCTGATCGCCGATCAAGGTTGCCAGACGCGGGCGCAGATCATTTATGCCTGTGCCGAAGCGCTCGACGATGTCCGAGATGCCCTTCTCGAAGGCAATGTTGCGCTTGAACCAAACCACCTGTTCGAGCAGCAGATCCTGAAGACGCCGGTACAGTTCCAACTGCAACGTGCCATCAATCTTGGTGTCCAGCACGTCGATCTCGCTATGCAGTTCCGTCAGGCCATAGCTGTTGCGGACGGCTGCATAACCCTGCGCAATCTCAGAGGCCTTGGCGCCGGTCTGATCCATCAGACGGGTGATGAAGGTCAGCCCGCCACGGTTGATGATCGAGTTGGCCAGCATGGTGGCGATGATCTCACGGCGCAATCGATGTGACTTGATTTCGTCGCTATAGGTGGAGGCCATTTGTTGCGGGAAGTAGCGGAACAATTCTCGACCCAGATAGCTATCGTCCGGCACGGGGCTTTCCAGCAGTGCATCAAACAGCGAGATCTTGGCATAAGCCAGAAGGACACCAAGTTCGGCACGGGTCAGCGGCTGACCGGCCTTGGACATATCAGCCAGTCCTGGTGTCATCGGGCAGTTGTTCGACCTGCCTGTCCAGATGTCCGGCCTGCTCTTGCTGGCGCATCATCCGGACCTGAAAGCCAAAGTCTTCCATGCCGCGCCGCTCGGTCAGCGACAGGGACAGCGTTTGCAGGTAGTTGTTGCGCAGCACAAGCCCTGCCACCTCATCGGTCATTTCGGCCAGAAGCGTATTCCGGTCCGGGATCGTCAGCTTGTCAGCCTTGACGGCTGCTCCAAGCGCGATCTTGATGTTAACCTCCATGTCGGAGGAGTTCACGCCAGCAGAGTTGTCTATAGCATCGGAGTTGCATCGGCCGCCGCACTGGAGAAACTCAATGCGCGCAAGTTGCGTCAGGCCAAGGTTTGCGCCTTCGCCAATAACCTTTGCTCCAACCTGATTGGCTGTGATGCGGATGGCATCATTGGCGCGGTCCCCGGCCTCGGCATCTGTTTCTGAGGTGGAGCGGATGTAAGTGCCAATGCCGCCGAACCACAACAGGTCGACTTCCATGCGTAAAATGGCCGACATGACTTCCTGCGGCGTTGCGCGCTTCTTGGCAATGCCCAACAGATCCTGAATTTCCTGCGACAGCGGGATCGACTTGTCCTGACGTGAGAAGATACCGCCGCCCCTGGAGATCAGCTCGGAGTTATAGTCGCGCCAAGACGAGCGCCCCAGATCAAAGACGCGCTTGCGCTCATCCCAGCTTGTGGCTGTGTCGGGATCCGGATCGATAAAGATGTCGCGATGGTCGAAGGCGGCGACCAGACGGATCTGCTTTGACAGCAACATACCGTTGCCGAAGACGTCTCCGGACATGTCGCCAACGCCGGCCACTGTGAAAGGCTCGCTCTGGATGTCCCGGTTGACTTCACGGAAGTGACGCTTGACGGCTTCCCAGGCCCCACGCGCGGTGATGGCCATCTTCTTGTGATCATAACCGGCAGATCCGCCAGAGGCGAAGGCGTCATCCAGCCAGAAATCGCGCGACTGCGAAATGCCGTTGGCGGTATCGGAAAAGGTTGCTGTGCCCTTGTCGGCTGCGACAACCAGATAGGGATCGTCCTGATCGTAGCGCTTGACGTCCACGGGCGGGGCAACCGTATCGTTGATCAGGTTATCCGTCACGTCCAGCAAGGCGTTGATGAAAATCTTGTAGCTTTCCGTGCCTTCCTTGAAGAAGGCTTCGCGGTCACTCGCGTCAGGCAGGCGTTTGGGTACAAAGCCGCCCTTGGCGCCAACCGGCACGATCACGGCGTTCTTGACCTGCTGTGCCTTCACCAGCCCCAGCACTTCGGTGCGGAAATCCTGCGGGCGGTCTGACCAGCGCAAGCCGCCGCGGGCGACCATGCCGAACCGCAGATGGACGCCCTCGACACGCGGGCTGTAGACGAAGATCTCGCGGAAGGGACGCGGCCGTGGCAGATCCTCGATCTCACGTGAATTGATCTTGAAAGAAATCGTTTCCTTGGGTGCGCCGGCTCCATCCCGTTGGAAGAAGTTGGTGCGCAGGATGCTGTCGACGGCATTCTGAAACCGCCGCAGGATGCGGTCGTCATCCAGGCTCGAAACCGCGTCAAGACTGCCGGCGATGTCCGCTTCGATGTCTTCGACACGCTTTGTGCGATCGCCATCTGCCAGCACAGGGCTGAAACGGGTGTTGAAGAGTTGCACCAACGCCCGGGAAATGTCCGGATAGTTGTTGAGTGTCGTCCACATATAGTCTTCGGAGAATGGGATGCCAGCCTGCCGCAGATATTTGGAGATGGCACGCAACGCGGCAATGTCCCAGCCAGGGCAGGTGCGCCGTAACGGCAAGCGCGTTGTAGCCATCATTGTCTGCATTTCCCTTCCAGACGGCCATGAACAGATCTTCCAGCCGCTTCTGAAGGTCGTTTTCGTCCAGCGAAATCGTGCCGCCACGAGCGGCTTCGAGCGTCATTTCGTGCAGATAGAACAAGGGGCTATCGGCAGGAGTGATGCGATAGGTCCGCTCGTTGATGACGCGGAAACCCATGTTTTCCAGCAGTGGCACGCGGGCCGACAATGGAATGGGCTCATCCCGGTGAATGACTTTCAAAGAGACGCGTTTTGCACTGGATGCACTGCCGTTCTGGAACAGTGTGGCCGTGTTTTCCTCGCCGTGCAGCGACTTGATGGTGATGATGTCACTCAGGGCGCTGGAGGCGTTATAGACCTCTTTGTAGCCGCCATGGAAAGCGAGTGCGTATCGGTCTGCCAGACTGCGGGCCGTTACCGGATCAAATTTTTCGCGCAGCGCATCGCGCAGATTGTCCGGCCATGTGCGAATGATTGAGGCAATGGCCTTTTCCAGTTCGTCACGATCCGGCGTTGGTGTCGGGCTTGTATCGCGACCGACAATGAAATGCAGCCGGGTCAACGGCGCTTCCATGTAGCTGACGTACTCAGGCGGAGAGGCGCCCATCGAAAACGGAAGCCAGATAGGTGCCGATGTTCAGCCGGATTTCAGTTTTGTAGCGATCCCGGGGTACAAAGACGAGAATGGAGACATAGCGATCAAATTTGTCGGCGCGCGCCAGCACACGAATGCGCGGGTGCTCGTCGAGTTGCAGAATGGTGATGGCAAAATCGAACAGGGTTTCGCGCTCGATCTGGAAAAGTTCATCGCGCGGATAACTTTCCAGCACATTGTTCAGAGCACGACCCGAGTGGCTGTCAGCATCGTATCCGGCGCGGGCCAGAACGCTGGCGACCTTGCGGCGAATGAATGGAATGGTGCTGGTTGGCTCGGTGTAGGCGGTGGACGCGAACAGCCCGACAATGCGCAATTCACCCACCATATTGCCGTCGTCGTCGTACAATTTGGCACCGACGTAATCCATGTAGACACGCCGGTGAACGTGGCTTTTCACATTGGCCTTGGCAATGATCAGGGCTTCCGGCTTCTTCAGAAATTCGCGGATTTCCGGCGTGATCTGAACGAATTCCTTGCCTCGGCGCAGCACACGGACGTCCGGATCGGAAAGAACCCCGAGGCCGGTGTTCTCATAAGGCGACAATTCGCCTTCTTCTATTCCGCCTTCGAACTTGTATTCACGCATCCCGAGCAGGATGAAGTTGTCAGCGGCCAGCCATTCGAGGAAGTGGATGGCTTCCCACAGTTCGTCACCACCGCTGTTGGCCTGCGTCGTCTTGTAGGTGTTGATTGCCTGAAGCAGACGTTTCTGCATTGGCTTCCAGTCGGTGACGGAGGCGCGCACGTCGTTCAGGACGATGTTCAGCCGATCGGTCAGCTTGTCGCGTTCTTCCTCGGAATCGATCCGCGAAATGTGGATATGAATCAGGCTTTCCTGATTGTCTTCGCGGGGGGCGCCGCGCTTCTTGCCGGATGCCTTGAGCAGAGTGCCATCTGCGTCGCGCTCGACATCAAAGATCGGGTGCAGGATGAGGTGGACTTCCACCCGGCTTTCCTGAAGCTCCGACATGACGGAATCGACCAGAAACGGCATGTTGTCATTGACGATCTCGACGACCGTGATTTCTGAAAACCGGTTGCCTGTGGCGCGGAATGCAGGGTTCTGAACGCTGATGCGGTGTGTACCCTTGGGGTGGCGGCCGAATTCCTGCCAGGGCTTGCCGGGCAAAGCCGACAAGTTCTTCAAGAGTGTACCCGATGACGTCTTCGGCTGCACCGCGCATATAAAATTCCCGGGCAAAATCCGCGAAGGCTTCTCCTTCCGGCTCAAGCTGGGCATGCAGTTTGGCGATGAGCTCGGTTTTCTCAACGTCTTTACGGTCAGGCATTTTCCACCCTTTCTGCTCACGATGGAGGCAACATTTTCGGTTATGCTAGCGCTAGACTGTGAAGGGAACGCTTACGTTTTTAATAAAGATCCGGGTTTCTTCCTGCTCGTTTGACCGCACAGGCACGCGCGAATTCGAGGCTGTCCTGTTGTGACTGGACCCCAAAAGGCTCACAGCATTCATGGTCGGGTTTCTCAGGCCCAAAGTTGATTAATGCACTCCCCGGGCGATAGTTCGACCGCTCGGCATCTTCTTTTGCTCCGTTTGACGAGAGATGAGTTTGACTCAACAAGCGATTGAGTTTGAATCTCATGCAAGAAGATGACTTTTTAGCGAAATCAGGTTAGATAGCTGCGGGTTTTACCGGCAACGTGAGAGGAACCAGAGCGATGGTCGCGCGTGTATTTATTGATGGCGAAGCAGGCACAACGGGATTGCAGATCCGCGAGCGTCTGATCGTGCGTCGAGATATCGAGCTTCTGTCGATCCCTGATCATCTGCGCAAGGATACCCAGGCCAAGGCGGATTTGCTTAATGAGGCCGATGTTGCCATTCTTTGCCTGCCGGATGCGGCTGCCATTGAAAGTGTGGCGCTGATTACCAGCGACACCACCAAGGTGATTGATGCTTCGACCGCGCACCGTGTTGCGGATTGTTGGGACTATGGCTTTGCGGAGATGGACAAGGGGCAGGGCAATCGGATTGCCGCGTCGAAGCGCGTCGCCAATCCCGGGTGCTGGCCACAGGGGCTGATTGCTTTTCTGCGCCCTCTGATTGCCGCTGGAATTTTGCCTGCCGATCTGCCGATCTCCATCAACGGGATTTCGGGATATTCCGGCGGTGGCAAGTCGATGATTGCCGACTATGAAGCCGCAGGCAATTCTGCCAATCCGTTTGCGCCCTATGGTCTGACTTTCAATCACAAGCATCTTCCCGAGATGCAGGCCTATGCAGGTCTTGCTCAGGCGCCGTTGTTCACGCCTGCAGTTGGCGATTTCTATCAGGGAATGCTGACGTCAATCCCGCTGAACCTGGCCTCCCTTGCACGCACGCCGAGTTTGCGTGACGTGCATGAAGCCTTGAGCGATCACTACAGCGCCATCCCTGGTGGATTTGTTGAAGTGGCAAGTCTTGGGGATGCGTCCCCTGCTGCGCTCGATCCTCAGGCGCTCAAGGGCACCAATGCCATGCGCCTGCATGTTTTTGGCAATGATGACAGACATCAGGTCGCGCTGGTGGCTGTCTATGACAATCTGGGCAAGGGCGCTTCAGGTGCGGCTGTCCAGAACCTGAACCTGATGCTTGGAGTGGATGCGGCAACAAGTCTTGCCGCCTGAGCCCGGGCCTCATCATTACTTGGAAGATCTCTGGAGAGGAGAAACGTCTTGGAAAAATTTGACACGCTAACGGGTGTGGCGGCTCCGATGCCGATCATCAATGTCGATACGGACATGATCATCCCGAAGCAGTTCTTGAAAACGATCAAGCGCACCGGTTTGGGCAGCGCTCTGTTCCACGAAATGCGCACCCATGACGATGGCTCGGAAAATCCGGATTTCGTGCTCAACAAGCCAGCCTACCGCAATTCCAAAATCTTGGTTGCGGGCGACAATTTCGGTTGTGGATCGTCGCGTGAACATGCCCCGTGGGCGCTGCTCGACTTCGGTATTCGCTGCGTGATCTCTACGTCCTTCGCTGATATTTTTTACAATAACTGCTTCAAGAACGGTATTTTGCCGATCAAGGTGTCAGAAGAAGATCTCGACAAACTGATGGATGATGCCTCACGCGGCTCGAACTCCACCTTGTCGATTGATCTGGAAGCCCAGACGATCAAGGGGCCGGATGGTGGTGAGCTTGGGTTTGAAATTGATCCTGGCGTAAACATTGCTTGTTAAACGGCCTGGATGACATTGCCCTGACGCTAGAGAAAGGGTCTGACATTCAGACTTATGAGAGCAAGACAGAAGACAGCCGTCCCTGGGCTTAAAGATCTTCAGGTGTTGCCTTCTCCTGCGGTTTCTGTGCCTCGGCCTTCTTGGAAGGCCGAGGCGTTTTATTAAATTTTATTTATGTACGTTTGTTTCTGGTGCTTTGTCTGGTTTTGGACATTTTCTGACCTACTATCCAAACCATGAAGATCTATCAGCAATACGCACCCTGGCTTGATCGGCGCGGGAACCTGTCCATGGCCCAGACTGCTTGTCTTACTGGCGCTTCTCGCGCCGGGCGTCTTTATCTTTGCCGAGCTTTTCTTCGGTCCGGTGCATGCCGAGCCCTATGAGGACGCTTTGCACGAATGTGGTGAATGGACGATCCGTCTGCTTGTCCTCACCCTTGCGATCACGCCCATTCGGCGGATCTTTCACTGGAACAAGGTGATCCAATACCGCCGCCTGATTGGCGTGTCGGCGATGGCCTATGCGTTGCTGCATCTGATGCTTTATATCGTGCAGCAAAACTGGAAGGTTGGCACGGTCATCAGCGAGATCGTGCTGCGTTTCTATCTGACCATTGGCTTTGTGGCGCTGTTGGGATTGGTGGTTCTCGGGCTGACGTCTTTCGACAGTGCCATCCGAAAGCTGGGCAAGCGTTGGACCCAGTTGCATAAATTGATCTACCCGATCATGGCGCTGGGGCTGTGGCACTACTTCCTGCAATCGAAATCGGATGTTACTGAGCCGACGTTGATGGCGGGTCTGTTTGGACTGCTGATGATCTACCGGCTGGCGCAGCGCTTCAAAATTCCGCTGACCAATCCGCTGGTTCTTCTGGGCTGTGCCATTGCAGGCGCAGCGCTGTCGGCGGGCATTGAGTATGTCTGGTATGCGCTTGGTACCAATATTCCCGCCTACCGCGTGTTTCTGGCCAATTTTCAGTTTGCCTATACCATCCGTCCGTCCGTCTGGGTCGGCATCATCGGTGTTGCGGTCGCGATCGCGGCTCTGCTCTTCAGGTTGTACAAGCGTTTCGTGCCGCAACTGCCGATTGGGCGAAGGGCGTAATTGCTGCGTGTATCAGGTCCAGCATATTGAGAGCGGGTGGAAACGAGAGGGCGAGCCGGAAACGGTTCGCCTTTTCCATGAGGATCGCAGTGGGCGAGACTCTGATCGGATTTATACGCGTCTGGTTACTCGCTCGGCGCAGGTTTCTTCTGCGATCGGCTGGCGTTGAGAATTTCCAGCTCGGCCATGCGAACGCCAATGGGTGCGATGGCTTCAGCCGTGCGCTGATAGCGCAGGGCGTGCATTTCATAAAGACGACGTGCGGTTTCCGGATATTCCTGGATCATGCGCTTGAAGAGCGCACGGCGGATCCGGATGACGCGGACACTGCCTTCAGCCACTGCCCGGCAGGGGCGGCGCGTGTCGACGAGCATCGCGGTCTCGCCCAGAAGCGTGCCGACGCCGACAACATCGACACGGGTCATCTCGCCACCAGAGCGCTGAAGCAGAGCGATTTCACCCTCGGCCACGATCAGAGCGCCGTCGGAGCGTTCGCCCTGATCAAAAAGCACACTGCCATTCAGGTAATCGAGGCTCTCGGCGCTGAACGCGAGCAGACGCAACTGATCCTCTTCGAAATCGGAAAGGATCGGTATGTCTTTCAGGATCGCAATGTCTTGGGCCAAGCTCATGATGTAAGCTTTACGCTGCTTTTTGCGCCGGGTCCAGATTGCGGTTGCAGCACAACCGCAATCCTTGTTTACGGAACCAGCTTGTAGCCACCAGCTTCAGTCACGAGAAGACGCGCATTGGACGGGTCATGCTCGATCTTCTGACGCAGACGATAGATATGCGTTTCCAGAGTGTGCGTCGTAACACCCGAATTGTAGCCCCACACTTCGTGCAGCAACACATCACGCGTGACAGGTTTTTCGCCTGCGCGATAAAGGAACTTCAGAATTGAGGTTTCCTTTTCCGTCAGCCGGATCTTGTCGCCATTGGAATCCTGCATCACCTTTGCGGCTGGGCGGAACGAGAAGGGACCAATGGTGAAGGTCGCGTCTTCGCTCTGTTCGTGCTGGCGCAAATGCGCGCGAATGCGCGCCAGCAGCACGGAGAATTTGAACGGCTTGGGAATATAGTCGTTCGCTCCGGCTTCCAGGCTCGGGATGGTGTCACTGTCGCCGTCGTGGCCGGTCAACATCAGGATCGGCGCATTGAAGCCGCTTTTGCGCAGCAGCTTCACCGCTTCACGACCGTCCACGTCTGGCAGGCCAACATCCATGAGCAACAGGTCAACTTGGCCCTGCTTTGCTCGTTCGATCGCCTTGGTTGCAGTGTCCGCTTGGATGGTGGCGAATTCGTCGTAAAGCGATAGCTGTTCGACCAAGGCCTCACGGAGCTCGTTATCATCGTCAACAATCAGGATGGTACGGGCAGTCATTGTCGGCTCCTCAGTCGGTTTGGCGCCATTTCGGTCTATCTTAGCGCTATGCATGCACGCTGATCAAATCCTTGCGAGCATCAGTGTTCACCGCAAGTTGTGCAACGTCAATTACCTCATGATAAATCACAAGTTCTTCATCTGATATGTAGGTCAGAATGGGATTTTTCGGGCTGGATGGACGGAAATCATGCGGAAAGTGATCACTTCAAGGGGTGTCTCGTCGAAAATAACGAGGGTGCTGGGCGTTCGATCCCTCAGGCGGGATGCGAAACGAGGAATAATTTGTCTGGGCAATTTGCAGTTTCCTTGCGCCCTTGGGCGTTCAGGAACAACATCTTGCAAGCAGGAAGGAGATGGCGCAACGCCCATAGGCGTTTTTCCGGTGTTGCAGGTCTATTATCGCGCAGATCGCGGTTTGCGGCCCAGAACCGGATTGCCGGTGTCTGCGCTTGAGCCCGATGATGGGTGGTGTGATGATCCCTTGTCGCCACGCTATAATCGTCCTGTTAAATTGCCGTTTACGTTTGGGCATGAGCATCTTTGGCGCTCAGACAATCTATACGATATAATTGTTGTTCTGGATCAAAACATGTTCCCGGCTGTGCCGGGTCGTGGCAGTGCGATCTTTTTTCATGTGGCGCGGGCGGGCTATGCACCGACCGAAGGCTGTGTCGCCATTGCTGACAAGCACATGCGCTGTCTTCTCGAAAAACTGGGGCCGGGAGATGCCTTGCGAGTTTACTGACTTGGGTAATAGTCCTTGCCTTCACGGGCATCCGGCAAGCTGTGGTCTGGTAATTGCGGGTTGTTTCGGCCATATAGTGTCAGAATAAGCCTGCGCTGCCGTGGTGACGGCCAGCCTTTCAACTCCGATCAATTACTAAGACTGGGTTCGCGACGATGCGGCGTCCTTTTTTGAAGATGAATGGCCTTGGCAATGACTTTGTGGTCTGGGATGCGCGCGTCGATGCGTTGTCGCTGAAGCCGGATGCCATTGCTTCGCTTGGCGATCGCGAACAGGGCATCGGTTTCGATCAGATGATCACCGTTGAGCGCTCGCCTTATGGCGCGGAGGCTTTCATGCGCATTCACAACCGGGATGGGTCGCAGGTGGATGCTTGCGGCAATGCCACGCGCTGTGTTGGTCGGTTGCTGCTGGAAGAAACCGGCAAGCAAGCCGTGACCATTCAGACCAATGCCGGGTTGTTGCATGCGTTTGCCAACGAAGATCCGCGTACGGTCACGGTCGACATGGGTGTACCTCGTGTGCGCTGGGATGAAATACCGCTGGCTGAAGAATTTGCCGACACGCGCGCCATCGAATTGCAGATCGGTCCGATTGACGATCCGATCCTGCATACACCAGCCGTTGTCAACATGGGTAACCCTCATGCGATTTTCTGGGTCAAGGACATCGAAGCCTATGATCTGGCGCGGGTTGGCCCCTTGCTGGAACTGCATCCGGTTTTCCCGGAAGCTGCGAATATCTCTCTGGCTCAGATCATTGGCGACGATGAAATTCGGGTGAAGGTATGGGAACGCGGCGTCGGCTTGACACAAGCCTGCGGTACGGCTGCCTGTGCTGTTGCCGTTGCTGCGGCGCGTGACAGCAAGGCCGGGCGCATCTCGACCATTCATCTGCCGGGCGGAGCGCTCAAGATTGAATGGCGCGAAAGCGACGATCATGTGCTGATGACCGGTGGGACACAGGTTGAGTTTGAAGGAGAGGTCGAGCTGGACACGCTGGCCTGGACACGCACCGAGCCAGGGGATCCACTGGAGAGTACCGAGGGCACCACGGAACTGGGGGCATCTGCATGAGCGTTGATGTTTTAACCTTTGGCTGCCGTCTGAACGCCTATGAATCCGAAGTGATGAAGCGCGAAGCGGAATCCGCCGGGCTTGAAAATGCCATTCTGATCAACACCTGCGCCGTTACCAATGAGGCCGTGCGGCAGGCGCGGCAGGCGGTGCGTAAGGCGCGCCGTGACAACCCGGCAAGCCGGATCATCGTCACCGGCTGCGCGGCCCAGACCGAGGCCTCGACGTTTTCCGAGATGGAAGAAGTCGATCTGGTGCTTGGCAACACGGAGAAGCTGGAGCGTAAATCCTACGAGCCAGGTGGCCGCTTTCGGGATTGAAGAGAGCGAGAAGGTTCGCGTCAACGACATCATGAGTGTCGAAGAGACCGCAGGCCACCTGATCGATGGCCTGGAGGGCCGGGCTCGTGCCTTCGTTCAGGTTCAAAACGGCTGTGATCACCGCTGCACATTTTGCATTATTCCCTATGGTCGGGGCAACTCACGCTCGGTGCCAATGGGTGTTGTGATCGATCAGATCAAGCGTCTGGTCGACAATGGCTACAATGAAATCGTGCTGACCGGCGTTGACATCACCTCTTATGGCGCGGATCTCCCCGGCACGCCGAAGCTTGGCACGTTGACGGCGAAAATCCTGAAAATGGTGCCTGATCTGAAGCGCCTGCGTTTGTCATCCATCGATTCCATCGAAGCAGACGACGATCTGATGCGGGTGATTGCAGAGGATGAACGGCTGATGCCACATTTTCACCTGTCGTTGCAGGCGGGCGATGACATGATCCTGAAGCGGATGAAGCGCCGTCACCTGCGTGCCGACACGATCCGCTTTTGCGAGGATGTGCGTCGTATGCGCCCGGATGTGGTGTTCGGAGCGGATATTATCGCTGGCTTTCCGACTGAAACGGAAGAGATGTTCCAGAACTCGCTGCGCATCGTTGATGAATGCGGCCTGACACATCTGCACGTCTTCCCGTTTTCGGCTCGCCCCGGCACGCCAGCCGCGCGGATGCCACAGCTGGACCGCGGGCTGGTCAAAGAGCGCGGCGCCCGACTGCGCGCCAAGGGAGAAGAGGTTCTCACCGCGCATCTGGCAGGTGAAGTCGGCAACGTCCGGCCTATCCTGATCGAAAAGCAGGGTCTGGGACGGACTGAGCAATTTACCCAGACGGAAATTGCAGGCGGCGAACCGGGCGAGATTATTCAGGTTCTCATCACGGGGCACACAGGGCGACATCTTCTTGGAGATGTTGTGACGAACCAAGCCTGAGCAAGGCACTCTATTTTCCCGTATAAGGGCGACAAGGCAGTTTCATGAGCGATAAAAAGCGCGGGTTCTTCGGACGTCTCTTTGGTGGCAAGGAGGCCGACGGCGAGCAGGAGACCGAGACACGGGGTCTCGAGCAGACCGAAGGTGAGCCGTCAACGGATGCGCCGGTCATTGATACGCCGGCGGCTGATGAACCGTCTGTGGTGGATGAAATCCAGGCTGCCCACGAGACCTCGCAGGACGATGGCGGCGAGAAGGGGGAGCCCTTTAAGGTTCCGCCAGACGTCGCCGTTGAGGAGCCTGACGCCTATGAAGAGGCGGAAGAGGAAGAAGAAAAAGACAAGTCGGAGCGCAAAGCAACAGAGACCGACGAGCAGGAAGAGGAACGCAAGGCGGAGGTTAGCGCTTCTGCTGCGACGGTCGCTCCGGTGTTGGGTGATGAACCTGCCGCCGTGACTGAGCCGGTCGAACCGGTGCCGTCGACGCAGCCGGTTATTCCAGACTCTTCGCTTCTTGCGCCGGAGACCGACCGTCTTGATGATGCCGTTGTTTCGGTTCCTGCATTTGCGCCGGAAACGGTGGACGCGACGCCGCGTCTGAGCTGGTTTCAGCGGCTCAGGGCTGGTCTGTCCCGCTCGTCTTCCGCGCTAACGGATGGAATCTCGTCGATCTTCACCAAGCGCAAGCTGGATGCTTCCATGGTGGAGGATCTGGAAGACGTGCTTATTCAGGCCGACCTGGGCCTCGATACAGCGGTGGCTATCACTGATCGCGTTTCGAAAGGTCGGTATGACAAGGAAATTGCCCCGGAAGAAGTGCGCGCCATTTTGTCTGAAGAAGTTGAGCGGGTTTTGCAGCCCGTTGCTCTGCCGCTTGATCTCGACAAAGGGCACAAGCCGCATGTCGTTTTGATGGTTGGTGTGAATGGCACGGGCAAGACAACGACAATTGGCAAGCTGTCTCAGAAACTGGCGCGTGAAGGCAAGTCTGTCATGTTGGCGGCGGGCGATACATTTCGTGCCGCAGCCGTTGAGCAGCTCAAGATCTGGGGCGACCGTACGGGCGCGCATGTCGTTTCGCGACCAACCGGTGCCGATGCGGCGGGTCTTGCCTTCGACGCAATGAAAGAAGCCAAGGAAAAGGGCGTTGACGTGCTTCTCATTGATACGGCAGGGAGGTTGCAGAACCGTGCCGAATTGATGGACGAGTTGGAAAAGGTCATTCGCGTGATCAAGAAGCATGATCCGGATGCACCGCATGATGTGCTTTTGACACTGGATGCGACCACGGGACAGAACGCGCTTAATCAGGTTGAGATTTTCGGGCGTGTTGCTGGCGTCACGGGCCTGGTGATGACCAAGCTGGATGGCACGGCGCGGGGTGGCATTCTTGTGGCGATTGCAGCCAAGTATAATCTACCAGTGCATTTTATCGGCGTTGGCGAAGGCGTTGAGGATCTTGAGCCTTTCTCAGCCAAGGATTTCGCCGACGCGATTGCCGGGCGCGCTTGACGCCTTATTCACAGACTGCCGTTCAGGCTCCCGGCTCCCAATCAGTCGGGGCCATTTCGAACCCTGCAAACTCGAAAGCAGGCGCAACGGTGCAGCCCACCAGCGTCCAGTCGCCAAGGCTTTTGGCCTGTTGCCAGCCGTGCCG
The DNA here is from genome assembly GCF_055809635.1 of Roseibium sp. 10G30-5. Classification (NCBI taxonomy): domain Bacteria; kingdom Pseudomonadati; phylum Pseudomonadota; class Alphaproteobacteria; order Hyphomicrobiales; family Stappiaceae; genus Roseibium; species Roseibium sp. 10G30-5. The sequence continues at coordinate 2,019,520 of NZ_CM147918.1, read as the reverse complement.
GGGCACGATGGCTTGCGGGCGGTCTCCGGATGCAAGATTGGACCCCAGACGAAGCGCCTGAGCCGATGTGCCGTCTTCGCTGATGGACAATTCCAGCGGCGCGCCTGCATACCAATGCCAAGGCTTCGACTGCATCCACACGGTGCCAGCGCGAGGTGACCCCGCCGGGCAGCAGGAAATAGATGATCGTCGAGTGGGCGCGCCCACTCGCATCTGTCGCACTGTCGCGGAACGTTTCCCGAAAGAACCCACCCTCCGGGTGTGGAGCCAGGTCGAGGCGATGGATCACGTCATCCGCGCTCATGGGGACCGGCATTGCCGTGGTCCCCGTTGAAGGGTGGGTCTCTGTCATTGGTTGAGCCTCAGAAGAAAGTGCGGTCGGTTAAGCATTGTCCTTGCGCTTGCGGAGTTCTGCAAAGACATCCGCGTCGGATTTATCGTTCATCCCGAGTGCGGCCTTGACGGAGGTTTCACTGGCGCGGAGAAACGGATTGGTCGCCAGCTCTTGCTTCATTGTAGTGGGCAGTGTCGGCTTGCCATCGGCTCGCAGGACATCAACCTCTTCGGCCCGCTGTTTCAGTGCTTCATTATCCGGCTCGATGGTGAGAGCGAACTTGATATTGGCCTGCGTATATTCGTGGCCGCAGTAAATCGTTGTGTCGTCAGGGAGCTGCTCTTTCAGATCATTCAGCGAGGCCCACATCATTTCGGCATCACCTTCCAAAAGACGACCGCAGCCAGCGGAAAACAGGCAGTCCCCGGTATGGGCTATTTTCAGCTCTTTGAGATACCAGCTGATATGGTCGACCGTGTGGCCCGGTGTGTAAAGTGCTCTGGCTTCCACTTCGCCCAGAAGGACGGAATCGTCTCCCTCGACAAAGCTGTCGAGTGTCGCGATTTTCTGGCGGTCGCGTGCCGGTCCGATCACGGTTGCACCGGTGCGCGTCTTGAGGTCGGCCAGCCCGCCGATATGATCATGATGATGGTGCGTCACCAGAATATGCGTTAGCTTCCAGCCTGTCTCTTCCAGAACCGCAAGATAGGGAGACGCTTCGGGCACGTCGATGGCGATGGTGGTGTCCGTGTCTTTCATATGGATGAGAAGACCGAAGTTGTCGGAGAGACAGGTGAAGTGACGGACTTCGAAGTTTTCGGCTGTCGGCATGTGTCTTTCCTTTGGATTCCCGGCAAATGCAAAATGCGGTGAAGGTGACAGGGGGGCAGTGCGCAGGCACTATGTCTGACCGTGCTCAACATAGGGATGACAAATGGATCCCGCCAGCGTGAAGCGGATTTTGCATGTATCTTGACGTTGCCGATTTGCGAACGTTTTACGATCTGCCGCTCGGACGGCTGATGCGGGTTCTCGTTGGCGGACGGGTGCGCACCCTATGGCCTGATATCAAAGGTGAAAGCCTGCTCGGGTTTGGCTATGCCGGGCCTTTCATGCGGCCTTACATGGGCAATGCCGAGCGCTGTATCGCCGCAATGCCCGCGCAGCAGGGTGCTGTCGGCTGGCCGCGCGAGCGCGACAATGCGGCGACGCTGGTACAGGATACGCAGCTGCCGTTTTCGGATTCCTTTTTCGACCGCGTGATCGTGGTGCATGCATTGGAGCATACGGCGGATTCGCGTGCGTTGCTGGAGGAACTCTGGCGGGTTTTGACGCCGGCACGGACGGATGATCGTCATCGTGCCAAACCGGCGCGGGCTTTGGGCGCAATCGGAAATTTCACCCTTTGGCTATGGGCGGCCCTATTCCGGGTCGCAGTTACGAGCCGTTTTGCGCAGTGCCTCTTTTGAGGTTACCGCTCAGGACGATGCGCTGTTTCTGCCACCGCTGCATCGCAATTTCATTCTTGGGTCGGCCCGAACCTGGGAAGGGGTGGGGCGCCGTCTGTGGCCTGCCTTCAGCGGACTGCTGCTGGTGGAGGCAGAAAAGAAGCTGTTTCGGGGCATTCCGGCCAAGGATGAGAAAAAAGGCCTGAGGGTTCTGCGGCCTCTGTTCGTTCCAGAAGGTGCACCAACGGCTGGCATCAAGCCTTACCGTGCGGCAAAGGTCCGGATCAAGACGCGCGTTTGAGCACGAAAACCGCTTGCTCGGCCAAGAGATTCCAGATCGCCAGGGGAGCCGGGAACGCGATCTTGTCGCCAGAGGCGGTCAGCGGGAAAAACTCAGCGATGTCCGCATTTTTCTGATGGCAGAGTTGCATGAAATCTCGCAGCGAACAGAAATGAATGTTGGGCGTATCGTACCATTCATAGGCCAGATATTTGGTCACGGGCATGCGGCCGCGCATCAAAAGCTGTGCCCGGTTGCGCCAATGCGCGAAGTTCGGGATCGAGATGATTACTGTCTTGCCGATGCGCACGAGTTGGCCCAACACCTTGTCCGGCTCTCGTGTCGCCTGCAATGTCTGGCTCATGATGACCACGTCGAAAGCCTGCTCGGGATAGTCTGCCAGATCCGTGTCGGCATTGCCTTGGATCACCGAGAGACCACGTGCGACGCATTTGTTCACGCCTGCCTGGGAGAGTTCAATGCCGCGACCGTCGACGCCACGGGTTTCGGCTAAGAGGCCGAGCAGTGCTCCGTCACCGCAGCCGATGTCCAATACGCGAGAGCCTTCCGGTACAAGCTGCGCCATGACGTGGTGATCACCGCGCAGAGCCGTGCCGCTGAAATTCAGATTGACGTCAGTGGTCATGTCAGACGCTCCCTCCCGGACCGGGAATACCGCGCGCGATGGCGGCTCCGGTCATGAAACCGCGAATGGTGGAGAACATTTCCGGTACGTTCAACAAGAAAGCATCATGGCCGCGATCGCTTTCCACTTCGACAAAGGACACGTTGGCTGCTGCCGCGTTCAGGGCCTTGACCACAAGGCGGCTCTCACTGGTGGGAAACAGCCAGTCAGACGTAAAGGACATGATACAGAAGCGGGTTTTGGTTCCCTGAAAGGCCAGTGGCAGTGAGCCATGTTCCTTGCCGAGGTCAAAATAATCCATGGCGCGTGTGACATACAGATAAGAGTTGGCATCGAAGCGGTCGACAAAGGTCATGCCCTGATGGCGCAAGTAGCTCTCGACCTGAAAATCTGCATCGAAGCCGAACGTCAGGTCGCTGCGGTCTTGCAGCTTGCGGCCAAATTTATGCTGCAAGGATTCGTCCGACATATAGGTGATATGTGCAGTCATGCGGGCAACGGCCAGACCCTTGGTGGGGCGTAACTCCTGAGCAATATAGTCGCCATTGACCCAGTGCGGATCAGCCATGATTGCCTGACGGCCAACTTCATGGAAGGCAATGTTCTGCGATGAGTGTCGCGCGCCGGTGGCAATCGGCACGGCTGCAAAAACACGCTCAGGATAGGTAACTGCCCATTGCAGCACTTGCATGCCGCCCATGGAGCCGCCGACAACGGCAAACAGCGTGTCGATGCCAAAGTGATCCACTAGCTTGGCTTGCGCACGCACCATGTCACGGATCGTCACAACTGGCATTTCAAGGCCGTAATAGTGACCTGTTTCCGGATTGATCGTGGCTGGCCCTGTCGTGCCCTGACAGCCCCCCAGAACATTGGCGCAGATGACAAAATACTGATCCGTATCAATCGGACGCCCGGGGCCAACCATCAAGGACCACCAACCGGTTTTGCCGGTGATGGGGTTTATCGAGGCGACATACTGATCGCCGGTCAGCGCGTGGCATACCAGAATGGCATTGCTTTTGTCGGCATTCAGTTCGCCATACGTTTCGTAGGCGATCTGCCAGCTGGTCAGCGTCTGGCCACAGTCAAGCTCAAGCGGGGTTTCTGGTCCAAAGGTCGCGAGCTTGCTGCTGGGGCGGTTGGCCTCCTGAAGGGGAATTGCGCTGGATGGGGTCACGGAGGGGGCATCTGCCATGGGCTTTGGTCTTTTGTCTCTTGTGGGCTACACCCTTGCAGGTCAATCTTTCGCGCGCGTAACCACTGCGATCCTGTGTTTTTGGTACGATCTGTTGGCACTGGCTCTTCGACCTAGTGAAGACTTGGGACTGGTGTCAATCTTTCTTTTCATTCTGAACCTGCGATAGAAGGCTCTCTCACGCGGCAGCCTCCCTGCGATCGCAAAAGTTCAGGCGGTGGATGCGTCGGTGGAACGGGTCTGTATCGGGCGGTCGGCAAGTGGAAATGGTTGCCAGACGGCTGATTTTGGTGCACGAAACCGAACCGCCTTTCGTTCGTCAAAAGGGTGGGGTCTCCCGGTCGGGAACGCTTGCGCAGGATTGCTCTCCGGTTTGGAAAATCGTGATTGCGCGCGCCCGGAATGTGCGAAGGCAAGAGAGATGGTGCAGCCATGCCTGTGGGATGGCCTGCGGTTTGGAGCCTGAAGAATGAGTGAAGTTCAAGCAAATGATGCAGCCGATTTGGCTGTGGTGCGTCCGCAGCCAAGAGCCGGTGTGCTGGATATTGCCGCTTATGTGCCTTGGGAAATCTTCCGGTGCGGGAGGTGTTACGCGCTTCAAGCTGTCGTCTAATGAAACGCCGCTTGGTGCCAGCCCAAAGGCTATTGCCGCTGTTGCCAGTGCCTTGCAGGCGCTTGAACTTTACCCCGATCCTTCGGCTTCGAAACTGCGTGGGGCAATTGCCGAGGTCTATGGCCTCAATCCGGACCGCATCGTCTGCGGTGCGGGGTCGGATGAAATCTTGTCGCTGCTGGCGCAAGCCTATCTGGGGCCTGAGGACGAGGCGATCTATAGTGAGCATGGCTTTCTGATGTATGACATCGCGATCCGTGCGGCAGGGGCAACGCCGGTCATTGCGCCTGAGAAAAACCTCACCACCGATGTCGATGCTATTCTGGAGCGAGTGACCGCGCGCACCAGAATCGTCTTTCTGGCCAATCCGAACAACCCCACCGGCACCTATCTGCCGTTTGACGAAGTGCGGCGTTTGCATGCAGGACTGCCCAAGCATGTACTGCTTGTTCTGGATGCGGCGTATGCGGAATATGTGCGCAAGAACGACTATGAAAGTGGTGTCGAGTTGGCCGGGTCGTCCGATAATGTCGTCATGGCCCGTACCTTCTCCAAGATCTACGGTCTGGCCAACCTGCGGGTCGGCTGGTGTTTTGGTCCGGCGCATGTCATTGACATTCTCAATCGTGTCCGTGGCCCTTTCAATGTTTCAGGCGTTGGCATTGCTGCGGCTGTTGAGGCTGTCCAGGACCGGAGCTTTACGGAAAAGGCCATTGATCACAACGATCAGTGGTTGCCGTGGGTGACCGGCGAATTGGAAAAGCTTGGTCTGACGGTCACGCCCAGCGTATGTAATTTCATTCTTATCCATTTCCCGGACGATCCGGGCAAGTCTGCGTCGGAAGCGGATGCGTTCTTGCTGGAGCGTGGATGTGTCTTGCGTCAGGTCGGCAATTATGGTCTGCCGAATGCGCTGCGCATGTCCATCGGCTCGCAAGAGGCGAATGAGACGGTCGTCTCGCTCCTGCGCGAATTTCTAGCTTGAGGAAAGTTTTGTTGATCTCATGAAAGACCCGCTTTTTGAACGCCTGACCCTCATTGGGATCGGGCTTATCGGATCGTCTCTTGCTCGCGTTGTGCGCGAGCGTGGGCTTGCCAAGGAAATTGTCGTCTCCACCCGCTCTCCTGACACGCTGAAGCGTGCCGAAGAGCTTGAGCTGGCGGACCGATATTATCTTGACGCAGGCGAGGCGGTTGAAGGAGCGGATCTTGTTATTCTGTGTGTGCCGGTTGGTGCCAACGGGGCGGTCGCAGAACAGATTTCAGCGCATTTGCGTCCCGGTGCCATTTTGTCCGACGTGGGCTCCACCAAGGGTTCTGTCATCGCACAAGTTCGTCCGCATGTGCCGGACGGGGTTCACTTCATTCCCGGACACCCGATTGCCGGAACGGAGCAATCCGGTCCGGATGCCGGTTTCGCCACGTTGTTTGACAATCGCTGGTGCATTCTGACTCCGGAAGAAGGGGCTTGTGATGAAGCTGCGCTCAAGACCTTCACGCGCTTCTGGGAAGAGGCCGGGGCGAATGTCGATCTGATGGATGCAGATCATCACGATAAGGTTTTGGCGATTGTGTCGCATCTGCCGCACCTGATTGCCTACAACATTGTGGGCACGGCCGATGATCTTGAAATGGTGACACAGTCCGAAGTCATCAAATATTCTGCCTCGGGCTTTCGTGACTTTACCCGACTGGCTGCTTCGGACCCAACGATGTGGCGGGATGTGTGTCTGAACAACAAGGATGCCATTCTGGAAATGCTGGCGCGTTTCTCGGAAGATCTGTCGGCCTTGCAGCGGGCAATTCGTTGGGGCGACGGCGAGCAGCTGTTCGATCTCTTCACGCGCACGCGCAGTATTCGCCGCTCCATTGTGGCAGCGGGGCAGGAAACCGATGCCCCGGACTTCGGACGTGGTCGAACGCACCGCTAAAAATCCGGGTTTCTTGCCGGGATAGCCGAGTTCAGGCGGTGGCGCGGCATCTGGTAGCGCCGCCGCCTTTTGTCTTTAGCGGTCGCGCTGAACGATATAGTCCGCGATGTCCATAAGCGTCTGTGCCTTCGCACCATAGGGGGCGAGCAGTGCGCGGGCTTCTGCCAGCAGGTTGTTCAGTTCGGTGTGGGTGGTTTCAACGCCCAGCAGCCTCACCAGAGTTGCCTTGCCCGCGTCAGCATCCTTGCCGGTTGCCTTGCCAAGCGCTTCCGGGGTTGAAAACACATCCAGAAGATCGTCGGCGAGCTGGAAGGCCAAACCGATGACCTCGCCGAAACGGGTCATGGTATTCAGATCCTGTGGGGATGTATTGCCAACCAAAGCTCCGGCACGACAGGCATAGCGCAACAGTGCGCCTGTTTTCATGGATTGCAGTTTTCTGATTTCAGGTTCGCTGCGGGCACGGTTTTCAGATTCAAGATCCAGCATCTGTCCGCCTGCCATGCCGCCGATCCCGGCAGCGCGTGCGAGGTCGCGCGACAGGGTCAGCCGTACTTCGGCGCTGTTGTGAACTTCCGGCGCAGCAATCACGTCGAAAGCCAGCGTGAGCAGAGCGTCACCGGCCAGAATGGCGGTCGCTTCGTCATACGCCTTATGCACGGTCGGCTGGCCACGGCGCAGGTCGTCGTCATCCATTGCAGGCAGATCGTCATGGACCAGCGAATAGCAATGGATCAGCTCCAGTGCGGCCCCAGCTTGCACAACACCATCGTCGGTGCGCCCGAACAAGGCCGCTGTTTCATGAAGCAGCACGGGTCGCAGACGTTTTCCGCCGCCTAACGCTGCATGCCGCATGGCCTGCAAGAGGCGCTCGGGGCGAGCCTGCTCTCCCTCTTCCAGGGCGCTGTCAAGCAATCGGGTCAGCGCCGCTTCGGTGCGATTTGCTTGATCTTTCAGACGGGTCTCAAAAGGAGAATTCACGGTGGCCTCAATTTTCAGGAGGGGTCAAAGGCGGTCACGCCTCTGATTCTCCAATATTTTGTGCAGGTGCGGTGTTGAGGGTGGTACCGAAAAACCTCACCTCGTCAAGTGGTGATGCAACGTCACACGAATTTGAAGGTTCATATTGATAAATGTGCTGACAATATTTTAACATATTCAAAAATAAGGAGCAGTCCAGATGAGTACACTTTCTCGCCTCTTATCAAACAGCGTGAAAAACGGGAAGTTGCGACTATACGACGCAGACGGAACATTTTCCGAATTCGGGACGGGTTTGAATGGCCCAACCGTGACCATTCGAGTTCATGACAGTGCGTTGCACCGTAAGATTCTCTTCAATCCTGAGTTGGCCGTTGCCGAGGCCTATATGGACGGAACGCTGACTTTGGAAGAAGGCTCAACGTGCGTTGACTTTATCGAGCTTTTCTTCATCAATCCGGCGCCGCTGGGATTGGCTAAACTGCAGGAACAGTTGGGGCGCATCTTTGACAAGATCGGCGGTCTCAACGAAAAGTTCGCTGTCTCCAAGACGAAGCAGCAGGTTCAACATCACTATGACCTGTCGACCGAGCTTTATCGTCTGTTTCTCGATGAAGGCCTGAATTACAGCTGTGCGTATTACAAGTCGCCAGACTACACCCTAGAGCAGGCACAAGACGCCAAGCTTGACCACATCGTGGCCAAGCTCGATCTGAAACCCGGCATGCGTGTTCTTGAAATTGGTGGTGGCTGGGGATCTCTTGCAATTCGCATGGGTGAGGCGGGGGCCGATGTGACCTCGCTTAATGTTTCCGGTGAGCAGATTGCCATCGCAGAAAAGCGGGTTGCGGAAAAAGGTCTCCAGGATCGCGTCCGGTTCGTGGCGCAGGACTACCGCGAGTTCAAGGGCGAGTTTGATCGGGTTGTGTCTGTCGGCATGATGGAACACGTTGGCCAACGCAGCCTGAAACCTACTTCGGCAAGGTCCGGGAATGTCTGACACCGGACGGCTTTGCCATGATCCATTCGATCGTGCGTATGTCGCCTCCCGGCATGACCGGCCCCTTTGTGCTGAAATACATCTTCCCGGGTGGGTATTGTCCATCGCTGTCGGAAACCTTCCGTGCCATCGAGAACTAGGACCTGTGGAGCGCCGACTGCGAAATGCTGCGGTTGCACTACTACTACACGATCCGCGACTGGCGCCTGCGGTTTGAAGCGCAATGGGATAAAGCGGCCAAGCTTTATGACGAGCGCTTCTGCCGCATGTGGGAGTTCTACCTCGCCGGTGTGGAAATGACCTTCCTGCACGGCGTTATGATGGTGGCTCAGGTCATGCTGGCGCGCACACGTGATGCCGTTCCGTTGACGCGTGATTTTATTACCGACAACGAGCGCGTCATTCGTGGTGACAAGGATGATGCCATCGCCAATGCGCTTGAGGAAAAGGCGTTCACGCAGCGGCCTGAACACGAAGAAGCTGCTGAATAAGTCTGCTTCCATTTTGTGCCGCGCCGTCAGGTCAGATTTCTTGTCTGGGTTGACGACGCGGTGAAACTTTCTGGTCTCTGTGACGTTAACGTTTCAGGGGCAGGTGTGTTTCGTGTTGATGATCATCATGCCAGACGTTTGATGACGGGCTAAATCTCATTTCCATGGCGGGCTTTGCAGGTTTTGTCGTTGCCGTCATTTGTCCTTTGTCTCCTGCTGGATGAAAACAACTTATCGGAAACGGAACACTGCATGCTTCACGGGGAGCGGGCCGTAAAAACCGCAATCGCAACATGAAGACGAGGTTCGACTGGATATTCCCCGGGCGACTGAGGGTTTATGCTCTGCGGTTTCTTCTTGCTCTGGTTGTGCTGCCGATCTGTCTCACCATCATTTATGCCATTGTGCCACCGGTCAGCACCTTGATGTTGGTGCGTTATGTACAATTGCAGCCGGTGGATCGGCATTGGCGGTCTATCGATGATATTTCGCCAAACCTCATAAAATCCGTCATTACCTCGGAAGACAGCGGCTTTTGTCAGCATGATGGTGTGGCCTGGGACGCGCTGGGCCGCCAAATTGACGTGCTGGTGAAGGATGATGGCCGTCCGCGCGGGGCCAGTACGCTGACCATGCAGGTGGCCAAGAACCTGTTTCTGTGGGATGGGCGCAGTTATATGCGCAAGGTTCTGGAATTGCCGTTGGCGCTGCTGATTGATGCGGTTCTGACCAAGCGCCGGATCATGGAGATCTATCTTAATATTGCGGAGTGGGGCCCGGATGGTGTGTTTGGGGCGGAAGCTGCGGCGAAGCACTGGTTCAAACGGCCTGCCAAAGACCTGACGCGACTTCAGTCATCGCGGCTTGCGACCTCTTTGCCCAATCCGATTGAGCGTAATCCAACAAAACCCACAGCCAATCAGCGCAGTTTGACGCGCACGAATATGGCGAGGGTCCGCGGCGCGGGGCCGATTTTCAAGTGTGTTATCAATCCTTGACGCAGCCGATTTTTATCTCTAGGAGGTGGGGTCAAGAAAATTCACCCCTTGGGCTGGCAAAAGCTGTGCGTTGCCTGTATAACGCCGCCCATTCAAACATGCTGCGTGATGCCACGCCCCGGGCTATCCCGGTCCGGGCCGCGCGACATATGACCACGGAGAATACAAAATGGCCGTTCCGAAGAGAAAAACCTCGCGCATGAAGCGCGGTTTTCGCCGTTCTGCGGACGCCCTGAAACAGCCGACTTACGTTGAAGACAAGGATTCGGGCGAACTGCGTCGTCCGCATCACGTTGATCTGAAGACCGGCATGTACCGGGGCCGTCAAATCCTGACCCCGAAAGAAGACGTTTGAGGTCAGGTCGCCGTTAGGCACTCAGATCAAGGCCAATCCGAAAGGGTTGGCCTTTTTCTTTGTCTGCTGTGTGATTTCGACGCCTTTCCGCAGAAACGGCCGGGGGCGAGGAAACGGACTGCGATGCAACGGGTTTACGGGTAGAGTGATTTTTTCGCAGCCGTCTCCGTCCCGCGTGGGGGCTGTCTGTTTGTCTGAGGATACTTCCATGAGAGTTTTTGCTGCCCTGCCGCTCACCGTGATCCCGTTTCTGATCTACAATGCACTTGCACTTCTGGGGGGATCCGACGCGTCGTTTCAGAGTGAATTGTTCACGTTGCCGATGGTCTCTGGCGCAGTCTTCGAGCTTAAGCTGGCGGATCTGGTGATCACTTTTGCGCTGTTACTGCTGTTCTTTGAGATCCTCAAGGCAACGCGCATCGGCTCGGCAGCCTTGACGGATCATATCCTGTCAGTGCTGGTTTTCGTGCTTTACCTGTGTTGAGTTTCTGGTGTGGCCTGCGGCCGCAACGTCGCTGTTTTTCGTCCTGATGGCGATTTCACTGATCGACGTGATCGCAGGATTCTCGATTTCCATCACCGGTGCGCGTCGTGATGTGTCGTTCGGGCATGGTGATTGAGGAAAACGTGGGGGCCGAGAGACACACTGCTGCAAAGAAAACCGCGCGTGACAGGCTTTTTGAGCCACCTGCCGCGCGCGGATGTTTTCAAGATTTAGATCTTTTCTGACGATAGGGGGGCATCAACCCTCTTGGTTGTCTGGAGTTTCATCGTTCAGAGCATGGCGTTGGATGAGCGGCAACTGAGACAGGGTGAAGACGATGGTGATCGGCATGATGCCGAAGACCTTGAAGTTGACCCAGGTATCAGTCGAGAAATTGCGCCAGACAACTTCGTTCAGGATGGCGAGAACGAAGAAGAAGATGCCCCAGCGCAACGTCAAAATGCGCCAACCTTCTTCCGTCAGGCTGAAGGCGCTATCGAAGACGTAGCCCAGAAATGATTTGCCGAACAGAAGACCGCCTAGAAGTGTTCCACCGAACAGGCAATTGACGATGGTTGGCTTCAGCTTAATGAAGATGTCGTCGTGCAGCCACAGGGTCAGGGCGCCGAAGATCAGCACGACAACGCCTGTCACCAGCGGCATGACGGGCAGGCGTCGTGTCAGCCACAGTGACACTGCCAGCGACAAGGCAATGGCCACCATAAAAGCGGCCGTCGCCATGAAGATCGGCTTGCCGAGAACGGCGAGGGCTGGAAACAGGTCGGCGATCTGTTCGCCACGAGCGTTGAACAGGAAGAAGACGCCCAGAGGGCCCAGTTCAAGCACCAGCTTCATCACGGGGGAGAGCTCGGCTCTGGCGGGGTCGTTCGGATCTCGTTCGAATTCCATCAGCGTCCTACTCCGATTGCACAGGGGCAGAGGCATTGCGCCTCTTCTCGGAGATAGAGGCCCTTCCCCTGCAAGGTCAAGTGAAGCTTTGCAAGGAAAGGGTGTTTCGCAGGCTCATCACGCTGAATATTTTCATCAAATCAGCGGGCGTCGAATCAGCCATTGGCGATGTATTGGCCGCCGTTCATGGTCATGACCGCGCCCGTCATAAAGGCTGCGGCATCGGACGCCAGGAACACGACGCTCTCGGCGACTTCCTCCGGCTTGCCAAGACGGCGCATGGGAATATCTTCGACAATGGACTGCAGAACCTTTTCCGGCATCACTGCAACCATTTCGGTATTGATGTAGCCTGGGCAGATCGCATTGACGGTGATGCCCTTGAAGGCACTTTCCTGTGCCAGCGCCTTGGTAAAACCGATGACGCCCGCCTTGGCGGCGGAGTAGTTGGCTTGACCGAACTGGCCTTTCTGTCCGTTGATCGACGAGATGTTAATGATCCGACCGCTGCCTCGGCTACGCATTCCTCCAAGAACCGGCTGGGTCATGGTGAACATCGAATCCAGATTGGTCGACATCACTTCGCGCCACTGATCGAATGTCATCTTGTGAAACATGGAATCGCGGGTGATCCCGGCATTGTTGACCAGCACCTCTACCGGACCCAAGTCTCTTTCGACGGAGGCTATGCCGTCTGCGCAGTCGTCCGGATCAGACACGTCCCATTTGTAAACGTGGATGCCGGTTTCCTCATGGAAGGCCTCAGCCTTTTCCTGATTGCCTGCATAGGTTGCGGCCACTGCATATCCTGCATCTTGCAGGGCGATGGAGATTGCCCGCCCAATGCCGCGCGTTCCCCCCGTTACAAGAGCTACCTTCGCCATACTATCCTCCCAAAACTGAACTGACCTTTCCCTGGATTGCTCCGGGGTTTGTAATATTTGTCGGAAGGACGCCGTGGTTTTCACACGGCGCCGCACGTCTTCACGTGGAGCAGATTATCTTTGAAGATGCCTTGGTCCACATGCGTTGGCTGCGGGGCATTAACGCTCCAGGCACATGGCAACGCCCATGCCACCGCCGATGCACAGTGTGGCGAGGCCTTTCTTCGCGTCGCGACGGCCCATTTCATGCAGCAGGGTCGTGAGAATGCGGGCACCCGATGCACCGATGGGGTGGCCGATGGCAATGGCACCGCCATTGACGTTGACGATGTCGGTGTTCCAACCCAGGTCCTTGTTCACGGCGCAAGCCTGCGCGGCAAAAGCTTCATTGGCCTCGATGAGATCGAGGTCGTTGACAGTCCAGCCTGCTTTTTCGAGCGCCTTGCGTGAGGCCGGAATTGGCCCGGACCCCATGACGGCGGGGTCGACACCGGCGGTCGCCCAGGAGGCGATGCGGGCCAGTGGCTTGAGACCGCGCTTTTCGGCTTCTTCTGCGGTCATGACAAGGATGGCCGCAGCGCCGTCGTTGATGCCCGAGGCGTTGCCCGCGGTTACGGAGCCTTCCTTGTTGAAGGCGGGACGCAGTTTGGCAAGGCTTTCAAGCGTTGCGCCGTGGCGGATGTATTCGTCTTCGGAGACGATGGTATCCCCCTTGCGTCCCTTGATGGTCACAGGAACGATTTCGTCCTTGAATTTGCCAGCTTTCTGGGCGCTCTCGGCTTTGTTCTGAGAGGCGACAGCGAAGGTATCCTGCTGGTCGCGGTTGATCTCCCACTTGTCGGCGACGTTCTCAGCAGTCTGGCCCATGTGATAGCCGTTGAAGGCATCCCAGAGACCATCCTTGATCATCGTGTCGATCATCTTGAAGTCGCCCATCTTGTAGCCGGAGCGCATATGCGCGCAATGCGGCGAGAGCGACATGTTTTCCTGACCGCCAGCCATCATGATGGTGGCGTCGCCGCACATGATCTGCTGGGCGGCAATGGCCACGGTGCGCAGGCCGGAGCCGCACACCTGGTTCAGCGTCCATGCGGTTGTGTTTTCGGAAAGTCCGGCGGCAATGCTTGCCTGCCGCGCCGGGTTCTGCCCTTGACCGGCTGTGAGAACCTGGCCGAAGACGACTTCATCAACCTCGGACCCGGAAACGCCTGTCTGCTCCAGAACGGCCTTCATGACCGTCGCGCCCAAATCATGCGCGGCGACACTTGCCAGACTTCCGTTGAAGCTGCCAACGGCGGTTCTGAGGGCACTGACGATGACAATATCTTTTGAATTACTCATCATAGACTCCGACTGCTTTCCTCCAGCAAGATCCTCTCAAATCCAGCCACCTGTTCAGTAACCATTAAGCATCCTGCATTTGAAACTAGAGCGGTTGCGAAAGGTGAAGTCAACCGCATTGCATTGATCCGCTTTCTGGTCCAGCGGCCTGAAAGTGAATCTGGCGATCGAATGTGTTCAAAAAGATCTTTGTTGTCCGCGTGGTAGAAAATTCTGGCGTCACGTGCCTGTCATGGCTAGTCTGAGGGCTGGAGGAACCGGCAACGTTGGAGGATGAGCGTTGTCAAACGGACCTTGCCGCGAGGTTCCTGAAAATGGAAGACGTGAATGGCAAAGACCAATAAACCAATAGTTATCAAGAAATACGCGAACCGGCGTTTGTACAACACCGGAACCAGCACCTATGTGACGCTTGAAGATCTGGCAGTCATGGTGAAGGGGGAGGAGGACTTCGTTGTCTTTGACGCAAAGTCCGGCGATGAGATTACGCGATCGGTCCTGACGCAGATCATCTTTGAGCAGGAAGGTAAGGGGCAGAATTTGCTGCCGGTCACGTTCCTGCGACAATTGATCCGTTTTTATGGCGATAGCATGCAAGGGCTGGTTCCCAGCTTCTGCAATATTCCATGACGTCTCTGACGCAGGAACAGGATAAATTGCGCGCTCAGATGAGCGATGCCTTTGGCGCAACGGCACTGGATGCCATTGAGGAGCAGGTCAAGCGCAACGCCGAAATGTTTGAGCGGGCGATGGGCATGTTCATGCCATTTCCAGCCGGATCGGCTGGCGCCGCAGGGCAAACATCCCAACAGCAGCCTCAGGCGCCAGCCACCAATGACGACCTCTCTGACATGAAGCGCCAATTGGCGGACATGCAGGAGAAGATCAACGCCCTGTCCGAGAAATCCTGATTTCAAGTCTGTCAGATGCGCGGGCCTGAGGCGCAGGACTGATGTGTCCCCCGCGTTTCTCGCAGAAGATCGGTCATGCCGTCTTTGAGCGGTGACGTGTCAGGGGTGTGCAGTCTGCCGGATCGGAAGATTGACTTGGAGAACTGTCAAGGTGAGCAGAGACTTCGAAAGGCCGGGCCGCTCGCCGGTCTATGCGCGTGAGGCGATGGCCGCCACGTCGCATCCGCTGGCGACAAGTGCTGCGCTGGAAGTGTTGCAGGCGGGCGGCAACGCTGTCGATGCTGCCTTGGCGGCTGTGAGCGTGCAATGTGTGGTTGAGCCTCAGATGACGGGTCTTGGTGGTGACTGTTTCGCCATCATTTGCGAGCCGACTGGGGAAATGGAGGGATTCAACGGGTCCGGCGCTGCGCCCATGGCATTGACGCCTGAGTTTCTGGCCCAGCAGGGCATCGACGAAATCGCCGGCGACTCGGTACATGCGGTGACAGTGCCTAGGTGCTGTGCGAGCCTTGGAAACCTTGCATAAAGCACATGGTTCCAAGCCGTTCTCATCCCTGTTCACAAGAGCGATTTCTTATGCAGAGGATGGGTTTCTGGTGGCCCCTCGCGTTGCGCGCGATTGGGCGCTGCCGGAAAACATTGCCAAACTGAAGGCTGATCCTGTCGCTGCGCGGATATATCTGAAAGACGGCAGCGCCCCACAAGTTGGCGATGTCATGCGGTTTCCGCTTCTGGCTGAAACATTGAAAACCGTTGCCGAGTACGGAGCCGAAGGCTTTTATACCGGTGCAATTGCGAAGGATATCGTTGCCACGATCACAAAGCAGGGCGGCGTGATGACCCTGGCCGATCTGGCGGCTTGCCGGACTACGGCAGTTTGTCCGGTAACGCGCGACTATCGTGGATATACCATCGCCGAACTGCCGCCCAACGGACAGGGGATTATCGCACTCATGATCCTGGGGCTTTTGGAGCGCTTTGATGTCGCTGCCCATGGCCCTCTTTCCGCCGAGCGACTGCATCTGGAGGTCGAAGCGGCTCGTATCGCCTATGCGGCCAGGTCCCGCTTTTTGAGCGATCCTAAACACATGGATGTCGGTGTTGTACAGCTTCTGGATCCGACTTATCTGGATCAGCTTGCCGGTCAGTTTTCTCATACCGAGCGCCTGGCAACGGCTCCGCGTATTGAAATGGCACCGCAAACGGACACCGTCTATCTGACAGTCGTTGACAAGGATGGTCTATGCGTGTCGTTGATCAACTCGATTTTCGGCGCGTTCGGCACAGGTATTGCCACGCCAAAGTCCGGCCTGCTGTTGCACAATCGGGGACTGGTGTTCGAGGCAAAGCCCGGCCATGTCAATTCGGTCGCAGGGGGAAAGCGGCCTCTGCATACCATCATCCCGGCGATGGGCCTGATCGACGGCAAGCCGTGGCTTTCTTTTGGTGTTATGGGAGGCCACTATCAGGCCTGCGGCCATGCGCATCTGATTTCGAACATCGTTGACTATGGCATGGATGTGCAGGAGGCGATTGATTGCCCGCGCGTTTTCTTCGATCTGAAAACGCACCGGGTGGATGTCGAAGGCGGCGTTCCCGACACTTCCGTTGAGGGGTTGCGGCGGCTTGGGCACGAGGTGCGCCGTGCGCCATCCCCCATTGGTGGCGGGCAGGCCATTCAGGTGGATCGCAAAGGTGGTCGGCTCATCGGGGGCTCCGACCCACGCAAGGATGGTCAGGCGGGCGGTTATTGAGGCTGGCAATGCGATCTCTGCGGCGACGACCCAGCTCATCACCGTTGTTGCCTCTTTTGCTCTCAGTACTCTCGCGAGATGACGTGTCCGGCGGCGCGCTGGCGCGGGCGAGATGCGGTCTCGCGGTAGGTGTCGACGCCGGTCTGTTGGTCGATGCGACGTTTGTTGCGAGTTTGCGGATCGCCGTCGCGCGTTGCAATCAGGTGGGCTAGAAACGTTGAATTTGGCCGGTAGCGGGCCAGGTAGACCGTGTGCTCTTCTTCAAGTCGGCCCTCGAGAATGACCGTGTCTGCTGAGAAGGCATGACGGCGGCGCTGCCGGGGTCGCTCATCATCTGAGCGGGAGTGCCGGTTCGTATCGGTACAGACTAGAGCCTTGATTGGTTCAACTCGCAACGGTTTCGCCTCTACGTGTGCCAGAACGGTACGGGCTGTTCCGTACCTGACATCAACGCCGCAACCTGCATGCCAGATCCTGTGAAATCTGCTGAGTTGTTAACTTTTGTTGGCTATTTTTTGCAATTTGTCGAGAAAATGGTTAACGCAAGGCGGCACTACGGCCGTTCAGTGGTTACTTGCAGTAGTGGCTGAATTCCTGATGCAGATGGTCAAAGACAGCGCGCATGCGCGCGTCGTGCTTCAGGTCCTCGTGCATGGTGATCCAGACGTTCATGGGTACGTCAAAGACGTCTTCCAGAATGCGTTTGAGCGCAGGGGCTGCGTCGCCAATCGGGCGTTGGCAGATGCCAATACCACACCCGGCGCGCACGGCAGCAACTTGAGCGATCTGGCTGTCGGTGCGATAGCTGAACAGGGCGGCTGTGAGTGGAATGCCGATATCACCAAGCGCTTTGGCCGAGGAGTGATCGCGATCAAATCCGATCACCTTGTGATGGGCCAGGTCCGCGAGACTGTTTGGCGTGCCGTGGGATGCCAGATAGTCTTCATGGCCGTAAAATGCCAAAGGAATTGATCCGGCGTGACGCGTGACAAGAGCCTTTTGACGTGGCTGTGTCATGCGCACGGCGATGTCGGCTTCTCGCAACAAGAGATCCGCCGTGCGGTTAGACAGCGAAACTTCAAAATAAATCTCGGGGTGGAGTTCCTGAAAGCGGCGGATCATGGCCGGCAGAATTTCCGCACCGATGACGTCGCTGACGGACAGACGAACCGTTCCCTGCATGGTTTGAGGATCGCTGCTTGCGGTGCGCACCAAGGCCTGTTCTGCCTCTGCCATGGCCCGGGCGTGAGGTGCCAGACGTTGCGCGACAGAGGTTGGCTCCAAGCCGCGCGGGGAGCGGGTGAAAAGGCTGACGTTTCCGAGAGCGTCCTGTAACTGATCGATATGTCGGGCAACCGTCGGCTGGGTCAGACCCAGCGTTCTGGCCGCCGCGGACAGGCTGCCTTCCTTCAGAACCGCAAGAAAGGAGCGGTAGTGATCCCAGGTAGGGGCGAGTGTGCTCATCTATTTTCGTATAGCAGAGATCGAGATTATTGGAATTCTTTTTAGGTCGCAGCTCTGTCACGGTCTCGATGTCATCGACACAGAAGGGGGACTGACATGGGATCGAAAACGGCTTTGATATTGGGGGCGACTGGGGGCAGTGGGCATGCGATGGCACAACGCTTTCTGGCTGAGGGCTGGGCGGTGCGCGCTCTTAGTCGGAGACCGGAGGCCGGGCAAGCGTTGCTGCCGCAAGTAACGTGGCTTCGTGGCGACGCGATGGAGAGGGAGAGCGTTGTGCGCGCAGCGGACGGCGTGGACGTCATCTTTCATGGCGTCAATCCGCCGGGATATCGCAATTGGCCTGAGGTTGTGCCTGTCATGCTGGAAAGCACGATCGCGGCGGCTCGACAAAACGGTGCCACCATCGTCTTTCCCGGAACGCTGTATAATTTCGCAGCAGAGGATGGCCCGCTTCTAAGTGAAGACACACGGCAGAGTGCTGATAGTCGTAAGGGCAAGATCCGCATTGCTCTGGAAAAGCGTCTGCGAGATGTCGCTGAGAAAGAAGAAGGTGTTCAGGTGATCATCGTGCGGGCGGGAGATTTCTTTGGGTCCCACGTTGGCAATTCGTGGTTTTCTCAGCTTGTGGTGCCCCCGGGAAAGCCAGTGCGCTCCGTTCGCTATCCTGGAAAATCAGGTGTCGGGCACACATGGACGTATCTGCCGGATTTCGCGGAGACTGCGTTGCGTCTGGTTGTACGGCGGTCCGACCTTGATGCTTTCGAAGTATTTCACATGCAGGGGCACTGGTTTGATCCGGGCGATGAGCTTGTGCGGCATCTGGCCAAAGTGAGCGGGCAGCCACACTTGCAAAGACGCGGATTTCCCTGGTGGGCCGTGCGGCTCTTGTCTCCGGTCGTGCCGTTTTTTCGGGAGGTGACGGAAATTGCTTATCTCTGGAAGCGGTCTATGCGTCTCGACAATGCCAAGCTCGTTGGCTTTCTGGGAGAAGAGCCGCATACATCGACGGACGAAGCGCTTACACGGACACTGCGGGCCATGAAGTGTCTGCCCTGAATGGGGGTTAGACCGCGACCCGCGACACAAAAAAAGCGCGTCTCTCGCGAGGCGCGCTTTTTGTTTTTTGTTCGTCCGTCTGGCTGTCTTTCGACTTAAGCGGCCAGAGCAGCCTTTGCCTGTGCAACCAGGGCGCCAAATGCGTCCGGCTGGTTGATGGCGAGATCAGAGAGAACCTTACGGTCGACTTCAATGCCAGCCTTGTTCAGGCCGTTGATGAAGCTGCCATAGGTCAGCTCGTGCTGGCGTGCAGCAGCGTTGATGCGCTGGATCCAGAGCGAGCGGAAATTGCGCTTGCGGCTTTTCCGGTCGCGGTAAGCATATTGGCCTGCCTTTTCGACGGCCTGCTTGGCGATGCGGATCGTGTTCTTGCGACGGCCATAGTAACCTTTGGCAGCCTTGAGAACCTTTTTGTGACGTGCATGGGCTGTGACGCCCCGTTTTACGCGCGACATGTGATAACTCCTTTAAAACAGGTGCTTGGCTTAGCCGTAGGGCAGGAACTTTTTCACGATCTTTGCATCCTGTTCGCACAGCGTGGTGGTGCCACGTGCGCTGCGGATGAACTTGGTCGTGCGTTTGATCATGCCATGGCGCTTGCCGGCCTGAGCAGTTTTCACCTTGCCGGTTGCAGTCAGCTTGAAGCGCTTTTTGGCTCCAGACTTCGTTTTCAGCTTGGGCATTTTGCATCCTTTCATTGGCGCATCCGGTGACCCGGACGCAGTCTTTTGTGGTGCATCGAGACGTCGCCACGGCATGCCCTGAAAATATCAGGAGCACTTCATGTCTCATCGCAGGCAAAGCTGAAAGAAAGACAATAAAAGAACGGCTCCCGAAGAGGCCGGACGACTCTGGACCGAGCGCTTATAGGGAAAAGCCGGGCAGAGTGCAAGGGGGAGCCCGGTAAAAAGAGGACGCATTTTCGCAGCGGTATGTGCTGAAGGCTGGTTTCACAAGGAATGCAGCGCCTGAGCGGCACGGACGGCGGCAGAGGCGCGATTTTCGACGCCGAGCTTTTCGTAGATCTGCTCCAGATGCTTGTTCACTGTGCGTGGTGATAAGCCCAGAATCTCGCCAATGTCCTTGTTGGCCTTGCCTTTCGCAATCCAGCGCAACACTTCCGCTTCGCGGCTGGTCAGGCCGAAATGCTGCTTGAGGATCTCGTCCTCATTGGGATGGGCGTCGCTCGTCAGCCGGAACAGCACCTCATCGGTGCCGATGGAGCCAATGTAGTTCAGATGCAGTGACAGGCCAGGGGCAGGCTCAAGCCGGATCGCTTCAGGGCTCGTTCGGTCAAGCCCGGCACGCAGCAGCGAACCAAGCTGTGCGGCAATCTCTGTCAGGATGGCCTCGCCGTTGCCAGCCGTTGCGGCCAGTTCGTAGGTTTGTGGCGTGGCCCACCGCATCTGCCCTGTCGCGGTCAGCGCCAACAGGTGACGGCCCGCGGCATCAAGGGCGACACGGGCGCTTTGCACCGAGCGGGCATTGGCCAGATGCACCCGGATGCGCGCCTGCAATTCGTCCAGATTGATCGGCTTGGTGAGAAAGTCGACGCCGCCGCTCTCCAGTGCATGCACCACGTGCTCTGTTTCACTCAATCCGGTCATGAAAATGACGGGCACATGCTGCAGGTTCGGTCGGCTTTTGATTTCGCGGCACGTATCAAAGCCTGACAATCCCGGCATCACGGCATCCATCAGGATCATGTCCGGCGTGACGCGCTCGACCACCGACAGCGCAGCCTTGCCGCTGGTGGCCACCAGCAAGGTCAGGCCGGCATCTTCCAGCGCCTGCGTCAGCAGCCCCAGAGTGTCGGGGGAATCATCGACAATCAGGACAATACTCTTGTAGCTGTCAGCCATTGGCCGCGATATCCTCCAGAGTTTTTCGGTATCCATCCAGATCAAACTGGATGAGGTGCACGCGCAACGCGGCAATCAGCGGCGCATGGTCGGGCAATTGCTCCAACTCCTTTAATTTTGCCTCGATGCCCTGAATGTAGCCAATAGCTCCAAGGTTTATCAGGTCTTGCACCTGTGCAGGCGGCAAGGTCGCAGCAGTGTCTCCGGAAACGATCGGCGGAGCAGTTCCGTCTGCCGAGGAATGAGACCGGGACTGGGGCTGTATCGGCGCTGCCGGGGTGAGGATTGGCGCGCGCTGCGCGACAGCTTTTGCCGTGATCCAATCGATGCGCAAATGCCGCTTCAGCGCTTCCAGCAGCTTGTCGAGATCAAACGGTTTGGCGATTGCGCCATTGTGCAGGTCCGGGCCTTGCGGTTTGAGTGTGTGATCATTGATGTTGGCCGACAGCATCAGCGCCGGGGTGTTGTCGCCACTTTCCCTCAGGCTCTGCAGCAAGTCCCAACCGTTGATGTCCGGCATCAGAATGTCGATGAGATAAAGGTCGGCCTCAATGCCTGCCCGGGTCAGCGCCAGACATTGCTTGCCGTTTTCAGCTTCCAAAAGGTCGAACCCCAGCGGCACGAGGATCTCACGCAGCAAACCCCGATGCTCGGCATTGTCGTCTATAATGAGGATCGTGCGACGCGCTCCCTGATAGCCGGTAACCTGTTGGGTCAGATGCGAGGGGATGATGGTCGGGTTGCTGACGGCTCCCAGCATCAGGCGCACATCGAACCTTGCGCCTTTGCCCGGCTCGCTGGACAAGGCAATGGCTCCGCCCAGTGTTTCGGTCAAAAGCTTGGTGATCGTCAGGCCCAGTCCGAGACCTGGCGTGCTGAGAGCGGTTTCACTGGAGCCGCGCCCGAAGGGCTCGAAGATCACTGTCTGGTCTTCCAGCGCGATGCCAGGGCCGTCGTCGACCACACTGAAATGAGCCACTTGCGAGCGATAGTCGACGGAAAAGGTGACGGCGCCTTCGTGGGTGAATTTCACCGCATTCGACAGCAGATTGACAAGGATTTGGCGGAGCCGTTTTTCGTCGGTGCGGACAATGCGGGGAAGATGGGCGACCCGCTTGTGGCGAAATTCCAGCCCCTTGGTCTCCGCCTGCATGCGGAACATATCGACGATCTGGTCAAGGCACTCGTGAATGTCGATTTCATTGGAATAAAGCTGCAATCGTCCGGATTCGATGCGCGAAATATCAAGCAGGCCGTCAATCAGGCCGGAAAGGTGTTCGGCATTGCGGCGGATGGTGTGGATGTTCGTCAGCGCTTTCGTCGGCAGATGTGAATCCCGCTCCAGCAACTGGGCATAGCCAAGAACCGCGTTCAGGGGTGTGCGCAATTCATGTGAGAGGCCGACCACATAGCGGCTCTTTGCATGATTGGCGGATTCGGCAAAGTCCTTGGCCTTTTGCAATTCGGCATCTGTCTTGCGATGGGCGTTGATTTCATTGAGCAGCAAGGTGTTCTGGCGAGCGGATTCTTCTTCTGCCACGCGGCGTGTGTCATGGGCCAGCACAAGAAACCAGCATGCGATACCCGTGACGATCGAAAAGATCACGAAAATGAACAGGCTTGTCTGGGCGACGATCGCAGCGCTTTCAGGGTAATGCACGCTGGCTTGCGATGAGATGGCCAGAAGCACCAGACCGATGGCTATGATGGACGTGGTCGTGGTGATGACATAACGCCCAAGCCGGGTGTTCAGAAGGTCAACGACCTTTTGCGGCAAGGTTGCTGCGGCAATTGTGCCGACCTGATAGGACAGCCGCGCCTTGGGCTTGCACAGATCGTGACAGCGGGCGTCAAGCGTACAACAGAGCGAACAGATCGGGGCCTGATAGGCGGGGCAATACGCCATGTCTTCCGGCTCGAAGGGGTTTTCGCAAATCGAGCAAGTCAGCGTTTCCTTGTTCTGCCAGGCACGGCGCGGCTTGCGGGCCAGATAATAGCGTCCCTTCGTGGCCCATGCGATGGTCGGCGCAGCGATAAAGGCGACGAGCATGGCAAGATAGGAGGAGACGGCCACCCCGATTGGCCCGAAGGTGCCGGAATGCGCTGCGAGGCCACAGATTGTCGCCAGCAACATGGCGCCGGTCCCCACCGGATTGATGTCATAGAGATGCGCGCGCTTGAATTCGATCTCCTTCGGCGCAAGTCCCAGTGGCTTATTGATGAAGAGGTCGGCGGAAATCGTCGCGAGCCAGGCCATGGTAACAATGGAGAACGCACCCAGCGCCTGCTCCAGAACGCGGTAGATGCCAAGCTCCATCAACAACAGCGCGATCAGCACGTTGAAGACAAGCCAGACGACGCGACCGGGATGTGAGTGAGTCAGGCGGGAAAAGAAGTTCGACCAGGCAAGCGACCCGGCATAGGCGTTCATGACGTTGATCTTGAGCTGTGAGACCACCACGAAGGCGGCCATCAGCAGAATGACGAGGCTGTGCCAGGGCAACATGTAGCCAAAGGCCACAGCGTACATGCGCGAGGGTTCTGCTGCATGTTCCACCGGGATGCCGGTGCTAAGGGCGAGGACGGCAAGAAATGACCCGGCCAGCATTTTCGGCGCGCCCATCACCACCCAGCCGGGGCCGGCAAGAAACAGCGCCAGCCAATGACGCCGCTGCGCCGTTTTCTGCGGTGGCGTAAAGCGAAGAAAATCAACCTGCTCGCCGATCTGCGCCATCAGCGCCAGAATGACGGTAGAGGCGGCGCAGGCACTGATCAGGCTAAAGGGCGCACCGCCCTCACGGACCAGTCCGGTGGCCCGGTCGAGACCGGCAAAGGTGAGCCAGGTGGAGAAACTGTGATTGCTGGAAAAGGCGATGAAGATGAACGGCAGAACGTTGAGGCAGATCCAGAACGGCTGCGTCAGCAATTGAAATCGGCTGATCCAGGTGATGCCATGGGTCACCAGCGGTATGACAGCGACGGCACTGAGGATGTAGCCTATCCAGATCGGCACGCCAAAAGCGTATTCCAGCGCCCCCGACATGATGGAGGCCTCGATGGCAAACAGGATGAAGGTAAAGCTGGCATAGATCAGCGACGTGATGGTCGAGCCGATATAGCCGAAGCCTGCACCGCGTGTCAGAAGGTCAATATCGACCCCGTGACGCATGGCGTAGCGGGCAATAGGAAGCCCCACGATCAACAAAGTCAAGCTGCCCATCATGATCGCGGCTATGGCGTTCAGCGTGCCGTGTGACAGGGTTACGGCACCGCCGATGGCTTCCAGCGCCAGAAACGAGATCGCTCCGATGGCCGTCTGAGAAATTCGCTGCGATGAGAACCGCCGCGCTTTCTTGGCCGTGAAGCGCAGGGCATAGTCTTCCAGCGTTTGATTGTTGACCCACTGGTTGTATTTGCGCCGAACCGGCAGGATGCGTTGGCGCGCTGTCATTGGCAAATTGCCCTAAAAGCTATCATCTCACCCCCGATTGATGTGTTTCTGTGCGCAGCCAAGCACTTGTACCGCACAGTCCTGACGGGTTGTGCGGCATGTACCTCATCTTTGCGTTGGTTAAAGCAGGTTTCATGCCGGTTTGCACTGACCTGTCAGTTTGCCCAGCGCCATCTGCGTAAAATGCGCAAGCGGTCTACGTCAATTGACGTATAGGGATCGCGCCACATTGCAGTCACGATTTACCCAGCGACGAAATTGATGCGTCGTCCTGCCGCTGCCCTCCCGCTTTTACGGAGCGCCTGGCGGTCAACAAGAGGGGACAAATGATGACTGCAAGACTTAATGCCCGACTGTCCGGCCTTGGTGATCGCCGGCCTCATGGCCTCCACCATGATCACGGGTGCCTATGCTGCTGACGACACGATCAAGGTTGGTATTCTGCACTCCCTGTCCGGCACCATGGCTATTTCGGAAACGACCCTGAAAGATGCCATGTTGATGCTGATCAAGGAGCAGAATGAAAAGGGCGGTCTGCTCGGCAAGAAGCTTGAGCCAGTTGTCGTCGATCCTGCTTCCGATTGGCCGACCTTTGCGGAAAAAGCCCGTGAACTGATTTCGACCGACAAGGTCTCTGCCGTCTTTGGATGTTGGACCTCTGCATCGCGCAAAGCCGTACTTCCGGTGTTCAAGGAGCTGGATTCAATCCTCTTCTATCCGGTTCAGTACGAAGGCGAAGAAAGTGAGCGTAACGTTTTCTACACCGGTGCGGCCCCCAACCAGCAGGCCATTCCGGCTGTTGACTACCTGATGAACCAGGAAGGCGTGAAGCGCTGGGTGCTGGAAGGCACCGACTATGTCTACCCGCGTACGACCAACAAGATCCTGAAGGCTTATCTGGAATCCAAGGGCGTCAAGCCGGAGGACATCAAGGTCAACTACACGCCTTTCAGCTTCTCTGACTGGCAGACGGAAGTGGCCGCCATCAAGGACTTTGGCTCGGCAGGCAAAAAGACCGCTGTGGTCTCCACCATCAACGGCGATGCCAACGTACCTTTCTATAAGGAACTGGCCAATCAGGGCGTGAAAGCAGAAGACATTCCGGTTATCGCCTTCTCCGTTGGTGAAGAAGAGCTGGCGGGTCTCGATACCAAGCCACTGGTCGGACACCTTGCCGCCTGGAACTACTTTGAATCCGTTGATACGGATGCCAATGCCAAGTTCATTGATGAATGGCACGCCTACACCAAGGACGAAGAGCGCGTTACCAACGATCCGATGGAAGCAAGTTACATTGGCTTCAACATGTGGGTGAAGGCGGTTCAGAAGGCCGGATCCACTGATCCGGACAAGGTCATCAATGCCATGGTCGGCGTTTCCGTTCCCAACCTCTCGGGCGGCACGGCAACCATGATGCCAAACCACCACATCACCAAACCGGTGCTGATTGGTGAAATTCAGGATGATGGCCAGTTCGAAACTGTTTGGCAGACTCCGGGCGAAGTCGCAGGCGATGCCTGGTCGGACTATCTGCCGGGTTCCAAGGATCTGATCTCGGATTGGCGCAAGCCGATGTCCTGCGGCAACTTCAATGTGAAGACCGGTAAGTGTGGCGGTTCTGGTTCTTAAAAGTCCCATGCAGCCTGAAAGGAGATGGCTTCGTGCCTCTCCTTTCTTTTTTCTTCTTCTCTGTCGCGGCTCTGGATCAGCTCTCTTTGGAGGGGTGGGAGGGTCGCGGCAGAGATCCCTTGTCATCTCAACGCGGGTGTCGGCATGCCTTCTGTACGCTCTCTTCTTGTTCTCGCTGGCATCGTTCTGCTCGCCATTCTGTCGTCGGGGGCAGGCGCTTTTGCGCAGGAGACCGGCGAGCAGTTGCGTCCCCTGATCAACGCGTTGGCTCTGGGCAGCTTTCAGGACACGGAAAAGCAGATTGGCACCATCGTCGAGACCGGCGATGCACATGCGGCCGCTGCGTTGGAGGCTTTGAGCCACGGCAAGTTGTATTTCCGCAAGAAAGACAAGCAGGTTTTCATCGTTGAACGCGCGCCAAAGGGGTATGCGCTGATCGACCCGATCACCATGAAATCGGCGGGAGACGCCGGTCGGCGTGATGTCAGCAAGATCCGCGTCAACAACGGTGTGCGCCGGGCCTTGCGTTCGGCCGTCGGCGAACTGACGCTTCATTCACCAGATGCTGAGGTGCGCCGTCAGGCCGCTCACGCCATGTTTCAATCCAAGGATCCGGACACCATTCCGGCTCTCGACAAGGCGATTGCGCGGGAAAAAGATGCTGGCATCAGGGCCGATATGCAGCAGGCGCGCGCAGCCGCCGTTTTACAATCGGACATGGGCGATGAGCAGAAACTGAGCGCTGTCGCCGAACTCAAGTCCATGGGCAGTCGACAGGCTTTGTCACTGCTGCTTGGCGCGACTCATCAGACAAAAGGTGCTGTGCATGATGCAGCAGCGAAGGCTGCCAGTGGCATTCAAGACACGCTGGCGCTGTGGGATGGGGCGCAGAATGTTTGGTACGGCCTGTCACTTGGCTCGGTTTTGCTGCTGGCAGCTATCGGTCTTGCCATCACATTCGGCGTGATGGGTGTCATCAACATGGCGCATGGCGAAATGGTGATGATCGGCGCTTACGTCACCTACATGGTGCAGGATGCCATTCGTGGGTCTGCCCCTTGGCTTTTTGATTATTCTCTTTTTATTGCCTTGCCGCTGGCTTTTTTGGCCGCAGGGGTCATCGGTGTCATCATTGAGCGGTGTGTTATCCGCTTTCTATACGGACGTCCGCTTGAAACCCTGCTCGCAACCTGGGGGATCTCCTTGATCTTGCAGCAAGCGACACGCACGATCTTTGGTCCAACCAACCGGGAGGTTGGCTCGCCGGACTGGATGTCCGGGGCCTTTCAACTTGGCCAAATGACGATCACCTACAATCGTCTCTACATCCTGATCTTCGCGTTTCTGGTGTTTGCCGGTCTGATGATCCTGCTCAAGCAGTCGTCGTTTGGCCTTTTCACCCGAGCGGTAACGCAGAACCGGCGTATGGCCGCTTCCATGGGTATACGCACGCCATGGATTGACGCTCTCACCTTTGGCTTGGGGTCCGGGATTGCCGGGATTGCCGGTGTGGCGCTGTCGCAAATCGACAACGTTTCGCCCAACCTGGGCCAGAACTACATCATCGACAGCTTTATGGTCGTGGTCTTTGGCGGTGTCGGCAATCTTTGGGGCACGCTTGTCGGAGCCATGTCGCTTGGGGTCCTGAACAAGTTCCTGGAGCCATACGCCGGGGCTGTGCTTGGCAAAATCCTGGTGCTCGTCTTTATCATTCTCTTTATCCAGAAGCGTCCGCGCGGGTTGTTTGCCCTCAAGGGCCGGGCAGTGGAAGCATGATGACATCCTATCTTTTCAAGACGCTTGATGCCCGCTTCAGTGCCTTTCTGGGTCTCATGCTGGTGGTGACTTTTGCCTTTCCCGCCTTGAATCTTTTGACGTCGGTCAGCAGTCCATTTCACATCTCGACCTATGCGCTGACGCTGATGGGCAAGTATCTGACCTATGCGCTGCTGGCGCTGTCGGTCGATCTGGTGTGGGGCTATTGCGGTATCCTGTCTCTTGGCCATGGCGCTTTTTTTGCGCTGGGCGGATATGCCATGGGCATGTATCTGATGCGCCAGATCGGTTCCCGCGGTGTCTATGGAAACCCGGTTCTGCCGGACTTCATGGTGTTCCTCAACTGGAAGGAATTGCCATGGTATTGGTCTGGCTTCGACATGTTCTGGTTTGCCGCCGTCATGGTGGTGCTGGTTCCCGGCGTTCTGGCATTCATCTTTGGCTGGTTCGCTTTTCGGTCGCGGGTCACCGGCGTCTATTTGTCGATCATCACTCAGGCGCTGACCTATGCGCTGATGCTGGCCTTCTTCCGCAATGACATGGGGTTTGGTGGCAACAACGGCCTGACGGATTTCAAGGATATTCTCGGCTTCGACGTCCAGTCGGATGCAACCCGGTCCGGCCTTTTCATTGCCTCTGGGTTGGCGCTGATTGCGGGCTTCCTGATTTGCCGGGCGATCACCCGGTCGAAATTAGGCAAGGTTCTGGTGGCGGTGCGGGATGCGGAAAGTCGTACCCGTTTCTTCGGTTACCGTGTTGAGCATTACAAACTGTTCGTCTGGACGCTGTCTGCCATGATGGCCGGTGTCGCAGGGGCGCTGTTTGTGCCGCAGGTTGGCATCATCAATCCGGGGGAGTTCTCGCCGACCAATTCCATTGAGGTGGTGATCTGGGTGGCCGTTGGCGGGCGCGCCACACTGGCTGGACCGATCATCGGGGCCATTCTCGTCAACTTTGGTAAGAGCTGGTTTACCGCGGCCTTGCCGGATGTCTGGCTGTTTGTTCTGGGCGCATTGTTCCTGCTGGTGACGCTGTTTTTGCCCAAGGGCATTCTTGGCACCCTTGGGAGTGGCTGGACCGCTCTGCGGGACAGGCGCGCAGCGCGCAATGCTGAACGCGGGCAAGACGGGGGGCCGTCCGGTCCCGTCACCGGATCCCCCACAGGCCGAGGCGGCGGAGTAACGACCATGGCGCGAAACAACAGTCTCCTTTATCTCGATGGCGTCTCCGTCTCTTTCGATGGCTTCAAGGCGCTCAACAATTTGTCGCTGCATATTGCTCCGGGCGAAATGCGCGCCATCATCGGCCCTAACGGGGCGGGGAAAACCACGATGATGGATGTCATCACCGGCAAGACCCGACCGGACAGCGGCGAGGTGTTCTTTGATGGCACCATTGACCTGACCGGAGAGGACGAGGCGTCGATTGCCGAGCTGGGTGTTGGACGCAAGTTCCAGAAACCCACTGTCTTTGAGAGTCACACGGTGTGGGACAATCTGGAGCTGGCGCTCAAGGCACCGCGCGGGCCGTTTGCCACCTTGTTTCACGTCCTTAAGAACCGTGAGCGGATACGCATTGAAGAGCTGCTTGAGCTGATCCGTCTGGGTGACAAGCGCAACACGCTGGCGGCCAACCTGTCACATGGCCAGAAACAATGGCTGGAAATCGGCATGTTGCTGGCGCAGGACCCGAAACTGCTGCTGGTGGATGAACCGGCAGCGGGGATGACGGATGCCGAAACCGCCGAGACCGCCGATCTGTTGCGCGATATTGCCCGCGAGCATTCCGTTGTCGTGGTTGAACATGACATGACTTTTGTGCGCGCGCTCGGGGTTCGGGTCACCGTTTTGCACGAGGGGGCTGTGCTGGCAGAAGGGTCATTGGACCATGTCTCGGCGAACGAACGGGTTGTCGAAGTCTATCTGGGCCGTTGAACCGCGCCGGAATCGGGGAAGAACATGCTGAGTGTCAACGCAATCAATCTGCATTATGGAGCAGCGCAGGCGCTGAAGCAGGTGTCGCTGAATGCCGAAATCGGCAAAGTGACCTGCCTCATGGGCCGCAATGGTGTCGGCAAAACGTCGACCTTGCGGGCGATCACCGGTCAGCACGCCATCAGTGGTGGCAGTATCACCTGGGAAGGCGAGGATGTGTCTCGTCTGGCCCCTCATGCCCGCGCCAAACGTGGCATTGCCATGGTGCCACAGGGTCGTGAAATCTTTTCGCTGTTGAGCGTGAAGGAAAATCTGGAGACCGGCTATGCCTGTCTGCCAAGACGAGAGCGGAAGATTCCGGAGGCTGTTTTCGAATTGTTTCCGGTGCTCAAATCCATGCTTGGCCGTCGGGGGGGCGATCTTTCCGGTGGACAGCAACAGCAACTTGCGATCGCCCGTGCGCTTGTCACGCAGCCGCGCTTGCTTGTTTTGGACGAGCCAACGGAGGGCATTCAACCGTCCATCATCAAGGACATTGGCCGCGCCATCGAATGGCTGAGAGATCAGGGAACCATGGCGATCGTGCTGGTTGAACAGTACTTCGAGTTTGCCCGGGATCTGGCGGATGATTTTGCCGTCATGGACCGTGGTGAAGTGATCCTGTCGGGCGCGCGTGCAGATCTTGATGAACAACAAGTGCGCGCGCATTTGACCGTCTGATCGCTCTGTGGTGGTTGACAGACTGGCGTAGGCTGCGCTTTCTCTCAAAATAAGGTGGATCTTCACCTTATGCTGACGCTGAGAGGAGCACTGCATGCGCCGTATTCTGATTGCATTGGGCGTGATCGTCCTGTTGCTGGTGGTCGCCGTGTTTGCCGTGCCTTATCTGTTGCCGACCGGCGCTTTAAAACAGCAGGTCGTGGCGCGGTTGGATGCCTCTCTTGGCTGGAAGCTTGCCATTGACGGGCCTGTGCATGTGGCTGTGTGGCCGGAGCCGTCTCTGGTGGTCGATGATGTGTCGCTGTCGGGAGCAGCTGGCGCGGACGGCGTGAATTTCGCGCAGGCAAAGCAGGTGTCCTTCGGGGTGACCTGGGACAGTTTGTTGGGCGGCGATTTTCATATCAGCGGTGTCACTCTCACCCAGCCAGCGTTTTTCCTGAGCGTCGACAAAAGCGGCGCGACGTCCCGGGCGGCGCGTGTTCCTTTGCGCGGCGATGCGACCGACGCCACGACGAGGTCCTCTTCCGGCGCAAAGAAATCTTCTGACGTCAGTGCTTCTGATGGCGACGAAACGATGGGATCGGGCGACCGCGGCGGTGGTCAGCCGGGCAGCACGCCTGGTATCGACAATCTCACGGTGACGGACGGGACGCTCGTCTACAAGGATGCACGTTCGGGCACAGATGTAAAACTCTCCGGTATCAATGTCTCGTTTGCAGCGCCTGATCCGGAAAAGGAAGCACAGTTTGACGGGAAGCTGGCTTGGAACGGGCTTCCGGTCAGTGTTTCGGGCAAAGTGTCCGAGCTGACCAAGTTTGCGGCGGGTGATGCGACGTCGGTACAACTGACGGGGACTGCGGGCGGTGTGGACCTGAAAGCGAATGGTCTGCTGGGCACGAAACCTTTGACGGCCAAGCTGGCATTGACGGGGCAGGTCAGCGACCCGCAAGCACTCGCCAATGCGACCGGCGAACGATCACTTGCGGGGCAGCCTGTGTCGTTCTCCACTCAGGTTCTGGCAAAACCACACGAAGTGTCGTTTCAGGCCTTGAAGATTGCCAGTGGCGATCTGGCCCTGTCGGGCAAGGGGGCCGTCGCGCTGTCTGGAAAGACCGCGAAAGCCACGGTTTCGCTGACGGGTGACAAAGCGTTGCCCCTCACGGTCGGGTATGTTGGCAATCCGGCAGCCTCCGGTGCCGAGGCTGGAACACTTTCTATTTCCACCAAACAGCTTTCGCAGGTTTTGAAAAGACTTGGCGTAGACCGCGCCTTGCCCGACAGCTTGCAGAGCTTTTCATCTCAGGCGCAGCTTGGTCTGGGCGATAACACGCTGACTTTTCGTAATGCGCAGTTCGTCTGGGGCGCAACGCAGGGAACTGCCGAGGGTAAAATCGTCTCCGGTTCGGTGCCGCAACTCGACGCCAAGGTCCACTTCAAGCATCTGGCGCTTGATCCTTTTCTTGAGGCCGCAAATGGTGCCTCCAGCTCACCAGCCCCTTCTGTAACGGCGCAGCCTGCAACATCCAGCGGGTCAGATAAGGGGGGGCGAATAAAACCGCGTCGTCCAGCGATCTGAAAGCGCATTTCGCCTTGTCCTCGGATGAGACCACCTGGAACAAGATCACGCTCAACAGCACCATGGCCGATGTAACGCTGGATCAGGGTAAGGCGACCGCAACGTTGCAAAAGACGGCACTTTACGGTGGAACAGCGACCGGGCAGTTTGTCTTGCAGCCATCCGGCGTCACACCGCGTGTGATATTCAAGGCGAAAGTGGCAGGCGCACAGGCAAAGCCATTGCTGACACAGGCGTTCGACTTTGACTGGTTGGATGGCAAGTTGGGCGCTCAACTGGATCTGACCTCGAACGGCGTTAACGGCACGAATTTCCTGAAGAGCCTGAACGGAACGACACAAGTGAGCCTCACCGATGGTGAGATCACCAAGATCGATATCGCCAAGGTGATCCAGAAACTGTCGCTGCAAACATTGCTTGGGCTCGACAACAGCGTTTCCGGGAGCACTGACGTTACCTCGCTGAATGCCAGCTTTGATCTGAAAAACGGTGTTGCGACCAACAAGGACCTGCGCTTGACCGGGCCTTTGGTTCAGGTCACCGGCAAGGGCACGACAAACCTTTCTACGCACCAACTTGATTGGCGTCTGGAACCGCGTATCGGCGAAGATCAGGCCGGTGGCGTTCCGGTGCCTCGCGAAAAGGGAGCGACCGAAAAACTGGATGGTCTCGGCGTGCCGGTGATCGTCAAAGGCTCCTGGGATAACCCGCGGATCTACCCGGACATCAAGGGAATTCTCGACAATCCGCAAGATGCCTACGCCAAACTTCGGCAGATGGGGGGCGGCATTTTCAAGTCGCTTGGCAAGGCCGATGTACGCAAGGGTTTGGCGGATGCCGCGAAGGGCGCCCTGAAGGATGCTGCGCAAGGGGATGGCAGCATTGATGTCGACAAGGTTCTGGACGGAAAAGCCAATGACGATCAGGTTCTGCGGTCGGTCGAAAAGGGTCTTGGGTTGCCTGATGGAATGTTGAACGGGCTCATCAAGCAGAAGAAAAAAGATAACTAACCGGAACCTTTATCGCCTCAAATTTTTTATTTGATGTGTGACGAAAAGGCGCTGACCGCCCGACGACGGGTGGCGGCGCCTTTTTGCATTTAAAACGCTCCGCGGTTCGCAAGTGACGTGACCGGGTGCATGTCAGTCGGAAGATGGTTCTAATTTGTCGGAGTTTTTAGTCAATTTTGACAGTAGTTACTCAGACTTGAGAAGGTGTCTTGAAGCAAAAAATATTGCTTGGCGTGTGTAATCAGATTAACGTTTTCATAAGCCCAAGGTATTTTTTTGTATAGATAAATAGAGAGTTTTATGGTTGGGTTGGATTCTTGAAAACACAGCGTATGACACAGCTCGTTAAGATAGATAGACACGCCAAGACTGCTGTCTGGAAGCAGATCGCGGAGTGGCTTCGCTCAAGCATTCGCAGTGGCTTGCTGGAGCAGGGCAGTCGTTTGCCGACGGAGGCCGCCTTGTCGGAATCTCTTGGTGTCAATCGCCATACCCTGCGACGTGCCATTTCAGAGCTGACCCGAGAGGGACTGCTTTATGCCGATCAGGGACGTGGAACCTTTGTGTCTGCCGCGCCAATAGCTTACCCGATCCAGAACAGGGTGCGGTTTAGCGATCTGGTCTCGGCCAGTGGCGCCATCCCGGGTGGGCGTGTGCTGGACTGGAGCGAGGAAACGGCCGACGAGGATATTGCAGCACAGCTCGGGCTCAACGTGGGCGCTAAAGTGTTCCATATTGTTGCATTGCGCGATGCAAATAATATTCCGGTGATGTTGGCCAATACCTGGGTTCCGGCACGGCGTTTCCCGAATCTATCTGCAAAGGTTGAGGTTGCGGGAACCATGACTGGTGCCTTGCGGGCTTTCGGGATCGAACGCTACATGCGCAAGAACACACGTGTGAGTGCAACAGTCGCCGATGGGAAGGACGCAGGTCTTCTGCGTGTGGCGTCCGGACAGCCTCTGTTGTTCATCAAAAGCGTGGACGTCGACCGTGATGGTTCAGCGCTTATGTACAACAGGACCAAGGTCGTCGCCAGCCGCGTCGAGTTGGTCATCGAAAGCACCGAAATTCTCGTGCCTTCGGAAGCGACAGATAGGGTTGAGACCGCTCCATGAGTGCGCGGTCGGACACATGGAGCCTATATTGAGAGCCGGTGGTGCCCAAATCCATTCAATAGCCTGAAGGCTCTCTCCCCTCTTCTGTTGTTCAGGAAAGATCATCCTTGCCACCGGCGGGTGCTTATCCGGCTGCGCCGGTCTATTTCCAGAACTTGGGGCTGTCTCTCAGGCTGGTCCATATATCCCGTACGTTGGCGCGGAGTTGCTCTGCATTGGCTTTGTGCCAGCCGACAACAAAGCCGGAAACGGCGGCAAGATCAGGAGCGGAGGCAACTGTGGGGTGGGTCAGAGATAATGTTTCTTCTGCTGTGACCGCATCATTCATGTAGCCGAATGTGTCTTGCATGGCGCGAAGCTTGCGCCGCATCGCCTTGGTTGCCTCACTTGGATAGAGCTCTTGTGAGAGCCTCACTGCAAAGAGTAATTTTTTGACGGCCTTGCGCATGTCGTGACGCTCGGAGACGCTCAGGCGTTCCAACCCACGTCCGTAGGTCTTGACCACCTTCCAATGTTGTTTCAGAGCTGTGGCGATGTAGTCTCTGACTGGCGCTTCCAATGCTTTGGCACGTTTTTTTCTTTTTTGTCGAGGGTGCCAGCATCCTGAACAAAGGCTGCGACCGCAAAGAGCAGGGCGTTGAACTGAGGGCCGGAAACCGTTTTGACCACGCCTGCGAGCGCTGTTTCACGCTCTGCAGTCAGATGAGCGTACAAAGGGTCCAGCTCCAGACCGGAGGGTAGATGGGGTCGGGTTGCAGGCAAGATCTGTTCCAGCAACACATCGATATCCCGCAGGCCAGACAGGGATCTGCCCAAGGTGGCGGCTGTTCGGCTCAGGGCATGTGCGGTTTCGCTTGGCAGCACTTGCTCGAAATAGGTCAGAGTGCTGCGCAGTCGCCGCAGGCCGATGCGGATCTGGCGAAGGGATTCGCTGGATCGCTCTTCCAGAAAGGCGCGACGATTTTCTGTGATCTGGCTGATACAGCCGAAACTGGTCTGCTGCAGGGCTTCCAGGACGCTTTGCGTGGGCTTCAGTCGAAGATTTCCTGTGCGCGTTGGTGTGTGCAGCGCTGCCAGTTTGCCGTCGCACAGCATGAAGCCGCGGGCTGCCTTGCTGTGTCGGGCAAGTGCAAAGGGGGCGGCGCCTAAGAGGCCGGCGGCGGCCTCAAACAGCAGCGAGGTGTTGCTGCCGCTCTTCAATTCCAGCTCGATTTCGGAAATTGGCAGTTTTTGGTCATCAGCCAGAATAGTGCCGCCATCAAACGCAACCTCAATGACGGTCTCGTCAGTGGCATCGTCTGGTTTCAGCAAGCGGGTGGTGCGTTCTATGTGCGTTTCGAAGATCGCAAGAACATTGGCATCACCAATGGTCTCACGCACGGCTGTTGCCAGTTTGGCATCACTCACCTGGTCGAGATCAAAGGTGGGCCCGTTGATCGGGTGCTCCAGCTCCACGGCAGAGGACAGGCCGCCGACGAGACCCGTGCCGATCTTCAACGTCTGCACCCAGCCCTTGCCGGTGTCACGCGTGCGCAAGGCAATACGCGCCTTTCTCAACCGATGGTCCGGCGTGTCGTAGTAGATCGACCGCAGCGGCTGCGTAACGGGACGTTCTGTGGTGAACCCGTTGATCCGGCTCTTTTTCCGGATGCGTCCGATGTCGTGCGGGGAGACGTCGAGCTTGAGCTCGATTTCCTTGTCATGGCTACTCATTGAGAAACCATAGCATCAGCACCATGACGCCAGAAAGACCTATGTGTAGGCCGGGGGCGGAAAAGTATGATCCATGGGATGCGGCATATTCTGGACAACGCAGCGACGTCCGCGCTCAAGGGGGGCACCCTACGTCGTGCTGCGAGTAACCCTGCTGGCGCACAATGGAATGATGGCCATCAAGAGTGCCAGGATCCAGAACGCTGCCGGCAGACTTAGAAAATGCGAAATGCCGCCAATGGCAGCGGGCCCGATCAGGATGCCTGCATAGCCTGCCGTTGTGATGGAGGCGACGGCGAGGCCCGATGGCATCAGTGTTTGTGAGCCAGCCTTGCGGAAGAGAACCGGCACGATGTTTGACGCGCCAAAGCCTATCAGCAAAAACCCGAGTGAAGCGAGGATCATGACCGGCCAGAGGAGGAGAAGCGCCAAGCCAAGAATGGCCAGCCCTGATCCCCAAATGAGCACAGCCCGGTCGCCAAAGCGTGCAATGATGCGGTCACCCGTGAGGCGGCCAAGAGTCATGGCAATGGAAAACATCATGTAGGCGAGGCCGCCTTTGCTGGCATCAACGATGTCTTGCGAAGTGAGAAGCAAAGCTCCCCAATCGAGAATGGCGCCTTCAACCAGAAAGGCAATTGCAGCAAGTGCTGCAAGCAGCAGCACGATGCCATGGGGGGCGGCGAAGAGCGGCCCATTGTCGGTCTCAGGCACCCGCCGCAACAAGCGTGGCCAAGCGAACAGCATGGCAATGATCATCATCAGCGAACACAACAGCGTTGAGATCAACGGAGAAATTCTGGCAGACAGCAGCACCGTCATGACCAGCGCGCCGAGAAACCCGCCGACACTGAAAAGCCCGTGAAAGCCAGATAAAAGCGGTGTGTCAGAGGCTTTTTCGACCTCGATGGCATGGATGTTCATGGCCACATCAATGGAACCAAGCGCGGTTCCGAAGGCCAGCAATGCAACGGCCAGTGCCAGAGGCGTGCTGACCAGCGCCAGAAAGGGCAGTAACACAGCCAGACCGAGGCCGCCGAACAGGATGATTGGTTTGCTGCCGAAGCGTGCACTTAGAATTCCGGCACCAAGCATGGTCAGTCCCGATCCAATACCAAGACACAGGAGCAGTGCGCCCAGCATTCCGTCTTCAACACCCAGTCGCTCTTTGGCGAAGGGAACGAGCGGCGACCAGCAGGCGACACCGAAGCCTGCCACCTAGTAAAGCCAGCCGCGTTGCAAGGCGCGTGTCCGGGCGGTTGGCGGAGAGGAGGTGTGTCATGCTGGGGGTTCCCTGAAGTGACGCAGTGCGGAGGAGCCCTGTGACTGCGAACATTGAATGGTCTTGAGTATCTTCGACCGTTCGCGGAAGGCTAAAACAGAATTCTGGTTTGGGGCCAGATAAAGGGCAGATTTTCCGCCAAAAAATAAACGTAAACAGATTCGGAAAACGGCACGGAGAATGCGCCTGCCTTGTCGAAAAGCCCTTGTAAAAGGGTAGATGGTGCCCCCCGCCGGAATCGAACCGGCACTTCCGAAGAAACGGGATTTTGAATCCCGCGCGTCTACCAGTTCCGCCAGAGGGGCAGCGTGAAAGGCAGGCGCGATAATAGCTATAGTTGGAGTGGCGTCAATCCTTTCTGGCCGTCAGATCACAGAATGATTGCACAGTGTGTATGCCGGGCCGTTCGTGGGGTGGCCTGGGATGAAAAGTACCCTGTTTCACCGATATGTTTTTGGATGCTGGGTTGAAAGCGGATGACTTTGTGGCCTTGAAAAGTTAAGCAATTTGCATGTTGAGACGCCTTTACGACTGGACCCTAAGGCTGGCAGCCGGTCCGCGAGCTGGTTACGCCCTTTTTGGCGTCGCCTTTGTGGAAAGTTCGTTCTTTCCCATCCCTCCTGATCTCCTGCTTCTGGCCATGGTTCTGTCCCGGCGCGAGGCGGCATGGCGCTATGCGCTGATCTGCACCATCGGATCCGTGCTGGGGGGTGTTGCTGGCTATCTGATCGGTCACTTCCTCTTTGTGCAGATCGCTGAGCCGATCCTGACGGTCTACGGCTACACAGACAAATTCGAGTCCTTCAAAGAGGTTTTCCATACGTGGGGGTGGTGGTTCGTGCTTTTTGCCGGGCTGACACCATTTCCTTACAAGGTGATCACGTTGGCCAGCGGCGCGGCTGGTCTGGCCTTTCCCGTTTTCTTTTTTGCCAGCCTGTTGTCGCGCGGGTTGAAGTTCTTCGTGCTTGCCGCTTTGCTCTATTTGTTCGGCCCGCCCATCCGCACTTTCATCGAAAAACGACTGGCGCTGATGTTTACCCTAGTCATGGTTTTGGTGGTTGGCGGTTTCCTATTTATCAAATTGCTCTAAAAGGGGAGATGGGGCGCACGGAGCGGTGATGGAAAACTTGAAATGATGACGAATGATACAAAGGCACGCGCCTTTTCCGCGCTGACATTTGTCGGCGGCCTTGCGGCCATTGCGACGGCCTGTGGTTTCCAGATCTTTGGCGGTTATGTGCCTTGCAAGCTGTGTCTTGAGCAGCGCGTCCCCTATTATGTCAGTTTGCCTTTGCTTTTGATCGCGCTTGGGCTGATGGTTACGGGGCGGGCGCGAATGTTGTGTGTGCTGCTATTGGTTGTGGTTGCTGCTTTGATGATTTATGGCGGCGGTATTGGGGCTTATCAGGCGGGTGCGCAATGGCATTTCTGGGCCGGACCCACGGATTGCGGCGGCGGTAATGCCGCGCCAACCAGCGCCAGCAGCATGTTGTCAGCCCTGCAGCACACGCGCGTTGTCAGTTGCACCGAGGCCAGCTTCCGCTTTCTGGGGCTGTCGTTCGCCGGGTGGAATGTGGTTGCAGCTGCTGGTCTGGCACTGTTTGCGCTGCTCGGAGCCTGGTTTACCTCTCGCATGCGTCGGATAAGCTGATGGCGGACAAGCGCCAGCAAGACGATGAGGAGCGCATTCGCGATGCCAAGGCCTCTCTCGACCGGGTCAGCCGGGAAAGTGAGACCATTGGCAGTTCATCGCTTGCACGCATGGCCAGGCGCGCGGGTGATCACTTCTCTGCGGCAGACAAGAACAGTGATGACAAGATTGAGGTGCTGGGCGTGCGCATTGCGCGCGTACTGGCTCTCATCGTTGCGCTGATCCTGATCGCCCAGCTTGTCACGACGTACCTATGATCAGCCGCACAGGCTGAACGATTATTCGGGCAGGGCGGGAGACAATCCGAGGCGATGGGTTCCCCCCTGGACTGATGAAATAACACGACAGGAGCCACTGATGGCGTCCATCCATCCTCCTCGGTCAACAGACTGGGGAAACAGATTTGCACCCGATATTGCGGTTTTCGAGGAATTGGCAACTGCTGCCATGGCCAGAATGCCAGATGATATCCTGCGCAAATGCGGTGATTTGAGAATTTGTCTCGCCGAGTACCCGGAAGATCGACTTCTGGATGCGCTGGGCGTTGAAGATGAGAACGATCTCCTCGGTTTTTTCGAAGGCAGCCATCTGACCGAAGGTGCGGCGTCTGCGCTTGGCGGCATGGTGCCCAATCGCATGTGGCTGTTTCGTCGCCCAATTCTGGATTTCTGGAGTTCGCAAAGCGAAACGCTTGGTGAGATCGTCACTTATGCGCTGTTGCAGGAGATCGCGCAGCATTTCGATCTCTCGGACGCTGAGCTGGAAACAATGCGGGCCGCAGGAGACGATTGACACTCCGTACGGCCCGTAATCTTTGCCTGTTTGAGACAGGTCGTGCTCAGGATCAGCCCTTGGCGCGGTCGATCGAGTCGACGATCAGCTTCTTGGCTGTATCGACACCTTCAATGCCGGTGACCTTGACCCACTTGCCGGGTTCCAGATCCTTGTAGTGCTCGAAGAAGTGCTTCACCTGTTCAACGGCGATGGTCGGCAGATCGGAGACGTCGTTGACGTCTTCATAGCGGCGCGTCAGCTTGGTGACCGGCACGGCGAGGATCTTTTCGTCCTGACCGGATTCGTCTTCCATGATCAGCACACCAACCGGACGGCAGCGGATGACGCAGCCCAGCATCAGCGGGCGCTGGTTCATGACGATCACGTCAATTGGGTCGCCGTCGCCACACAATGTGTGGGGTACGAAGCCGTAGTTGCCCGGATAGCGCATGGGCGTATAGAGGAAACGGTCCACGAACAGCGCGCCGGAATCCTTGTCCATTTCATACTTGATTGGCTCGCCGCCAACCGAGACTTCGATGATGACGTTAATTTCTTCTGGCGGGTTTTTTCCGATCGGCACGGCTTCAATGCGCATGTGAGTTCGACTCCTTTGAACGAGGGGAGGTCTGTTGCACACAGACCCAGACCGTGCGTGTCCCTAAGTGCGGGCAGGCACCGTCGTTGCCGAGGTTTATAGCGCTTTTTGCCGCGCATGAAAGGGCAGAATGGTCAAAGACGCCATGAACGATGGGGGAGATGTCGTCGGACAAATGAAAAGGGCCGACGCGTGGTCGGCCCTTCCAGTTCCCTGATGTTTGATACTCAAAAAATATGACCAGATGCCACGAACCTTGGGGGGCTGGGGGGCTGATGCGTTCCAAGGCCGGGCTCTTCGTAGCCCATCAGGGTATGATCACAATATGCTTACTCAATTTGGCTCGCCAAAGGCTGGAATAAGGCAAAACCGTGATTTTTGAAGGGGGGCTGAGAGCGTTGTTGCGGGCTTGAAACCGGGCTTGTTTTTCGGCAGAGACAGGCTTGCCAGAAAGGTGTTTCGTCCGCCATCATGGAGGCTTGGGCAACAGCTTCTCAAATCAAGGCTGTTGTTGATCAGGGCGAGCTTGGTTGGCTGCGGCGATGTCTCTTGGCAAGGCTTGGCGCCAGACCCCATGTCTTGTCCCTGTCAGACTTATATCTGACAGGCCTTTTCAGATGCAGCGCAGCAAGGATCAGGAGCGAAGACCATATGACAGAAGGCCCTGAGGATCCATCTCAGCAGCATATGACGCAGGTCAACGACGAGCGCGCAACGACAACGACAGTCACTGAGACAAAAACAGTTGCTGTGTCGCCCAGGGCAGTCGTCTCTGACGCTTCTGTGTCGGCTGTGTCTGCAACGTCCTCCAAGTCCAGCGCTTCCGTTAGTCGTCCCGGTAAAGACGGTAAGGGCAAATCGTCCAAGGGCTATGTCAATCAGAGCAGCTTTACGGTTCGCACGTCAGGCTCGACGACCACTGGCAGTGCGGGCGCGAAGAGCTTCGTCTCGTTTGACCGGCGCGAGCTGGATACATTGTTGCGCCTGTATGGCCGGATGGTTGCTGATGGTGAATGGCGCGATTATGCCATTGATTTGTTGCAGGACAAGGCCGTGTTTTCGGTTTTCCGTCGCACGTCGGAAATGCCGCTTTACCGGATCGAGAAAGATCCAAAGATGGCCAAACGACAAGGTGCGTTTTCGGTCGTGGCGGCCGGGGGCATGATCATGAAGCGCGGGCACGAGCTGGCCCAGGTGATCAAGGTTCTGGAGAAGAAGAAGCGCCATCATCTGCATCTGATCTGACCCGCAGCATATCCGCCGCAATCTCTTTCCTCTTCAAAGCAGTCTTTGCGGGCGTAAGTCCGGGCTGATGTCTGCTTTGTCCTGAGCGAGATCGATAGGCCAATGACCCTGCATCGACACAGGTTTCTCTTCTCAATCAACGTTACAGGTATAAAAAACCCGGCCAACGAGGCCGGGTTTTAATGTTGTGTTGTTCAGGCTCTGCGTGAGCCGTGGAGCCGCTGTTAGTTGCGGTTGCCCATCAGCTGCAGCAGCATGATGAAGAGGTTGATGAAGTCGAGGTACAGGCGCAGG
Source organism: Roseibium sp. 10G30-5 (assembly GCF_055809635.1). Taxonomy (NCBI): domain Bacteria; kingdom Pseudomonadati; phylum Pseudomonadota; class Alphaproteobacteria; order Hyphomicrobiales; family Stappiaceae; genus Roseibium; species Roseibium sp. 10G30-5. Next base: position 1,977,806 of record NZ_CM147918.1, on the reverse strand, counting down.
GCACCCATGATGGACTTCTTGGCAGCCACTTCATGACCATCGCCTTCGTAGTACATCGACTTGATCTGCTGAGTGTCAAAGGCTGTGAGGCCCGTGAAGACCAGAACGCCGATCACCGAAATGGCGAATTGCAGAGCCGAGGAACCAATGAACATGTTGACGAGCGATGCGATCACGATGCCGATCAGACCCATGAACAGGAACGAGCCCATGCCCGACAGGTCACGCTTGGTGGTGTAGCCGTAGAGGCTCGTTGCACCAAAGGTGGCGGCGGAGATGAAGAACACGCGTGCAATCGACGTTCCTGTGTAGACAAGGAAGATCGAGGACAGCGACAGGCCCATCAGAGCTGCATACACCAGGAAAGCATTGCGGGCAGTGCTCGCACTCATTGACTGGATGCGGAACGACAGGAACATGACCATTGCCAGTGGAGCAAGCATCACAACCCACTTCAGCGGGCTGGCGTAGAGGTAGTAGCCTGTCTGGGTCAGGAATACGCCACTGCGCATCTGAGCAACGCCAGCGCTCGGATCTGTTGTTACGGCGAGCATGAAGGTGCCGATGGCAAACAGGCCCGTGAGAGCCAGGCCGAACGTCATGTAGTTGTAGACACCGAGCATATAGGAGCGGAGCCCCTGATCGATGGCTGCGTCGGCGCGGCTGCCGGCCACCGAATATGTCGAATTTGAATTTCGGTTGAAGGTCGACATTGCGAGACTTCCCTTTCGGTTACTTCCGGCCACAGGATCTGTGACCAACATGGAATTCCACCTGAATATGATTATTCACTTTGGTCAGAACAAGGTTTATTCGGACACGACGTGATTACATTTTTGTCATTTCAGGTCATCGTTCAAAGAGTTAACGGATCTTAGCGAAAAGCTGCTCAAAGATTTCGCAAAATCGCGGCAGGTCGCTCACCCAACACTCTCCAGGTCCCGATCAGGCCAAAGCCGACCGTCAGCACCAATGCAATGGTAGAGGCCATGAGGGCAGTGCCGGGATACAGAGTGAATGCTGTATGCATGATCTGTGACAGTACGAACCAGGCCGCCAGACTACCTGCAACCACTGCGAACAGGGATGTCGCCAGTCCGAGCAGAGCATACTCCAGACTATAGGCCGCAATCAGGCGCCATCGTGTCGCACCCAGTGTTTTCAGGATAACGGCATCATAGATCCGGTTGCGATGACCGGCCGCGAGAGCGCCTGCCAAAACCAGAATGCTGCTGATCAGGGTGATGGACGAGGCCCCGCGGATGGCCCAGGCCACTTGCGCCACCAGTGTATTGACCTGGGCGATGGCATCTTTCACCCGGATGGCGGTCACGGTTGGGAATTGCGCTGCGATCTTGCGCAGAAGGCCGACCTCCTGCTGTGTGCTGACGGCCTCTTTCCAGCCCAGTGTCATCAGGAAACTGTGTGGCGCTCCGGCAAACGTATTGGGCGAAAACACCATGACGAAGTTAATTGACAGAGATTGCCAATTCACCTTGCGGAAATTGGCAATCCCAGCGGTGATTTCCCGCCCCAGCACATTGACGGTGACCTTGTCGCCGATCTTCAGACCGAATTTCCGGGCGGCCTCATCCTCGAAAGACACCAGCGGTTCGCCGTTATAATCCTTCGGCCACCATTTGCCCTCTGTCAGGGTGCCATTTTTGGGTTTCGTGGCGGAATAAGTGATGCCGCGATCACCACGCAGAATCCACGCCACGTCGGAGGGCGGGTTGATCTTGTCGCTGGGGGTGCCGGCGAGGCTGGCGATCCGCCCGCGCAACATCGGAACTGCCGAAATCGTAGCCTTCGGGGCATTTGTGCTCAGAAACGTCTCGAACGGGTCTTTCTGAGGGCCTTGAATGTCGATGAAGAAGAAGGACGGAGCCTCGTCTGCAATGGTTGAGGTCAATTCGCGGCGCAAATTGGTGTCGATCAGCGTCAGGGCCACCACAAGGGTCAGCCCGAGGCCGAGCGACAGGACGACGGAGGGGGTTAATGTGCCGGGGCGATGAATGTTGCCGATGGCCAACCGTAACTCCGTCAGACGGGTTGTGGGCACCTTGCGGGCAATAAAGATCACCAGACGTGACACGCCGAAAAGCAGCAGGAAACTGAGGCCCGCGGCGACAATATAGATCAGCGCGATGCGGCGATTGTCTGACAGTGCGAGAACCGTGGCTGCCAGAAGCACCACAACTGCAAGGCTGGCCAAGAGATAGCGCTTGCGCGGCCAGTCTTTTACCGCTCCTGCAACATCCCGGAACAAAGCGGTTGGAGGTACATCATGCGCCTGCCCCAGTGGCCATAGCGCAAAGGCCAAGGCTGTCAGCACACCGTAGAGCGCGCCAAGGGCAAGCTGTGCCGGATACAGGCTGGCATCAATGGTGATCGGCAGCAGGCCCTTCAGCAAATAGGCGGCAATAAACGGAAGAACAGCCCCGATGCAGAGCCCGATGATGATGCCAACAAAAGCCAGTGCTATGACCTGCAAGAGATAGACGCGGAAGGTGAAGCCGCCAGACGCGCCGAGGCATTTGAACGTGGCAATGACGCCCTGCTTGGTTTGCAGAAAGGCGCGTATGGCGTTGGCCACGCCGACCCCACCTACCACCAGCGCTGTCAGGCCTACCAACGTTAGAAACTGAGCGAAGGTATCGATATTGCGCTTGAGGCCCGGTGCCGCATTGGTGCGAGCCCGCGCCCGCCAGCCTGCCTTGGGGAAAGCCGTATTGGCCTGGTCGATGATCTGGCGAAGTCCGACTTCACTCGCGGTCTTCGGCAGTTTGATCTTGTAGCTCCAACGTACAAGACTGCCGGGCTGAACGAGGCCTGTGGACTGGATGCCCGCTTGCGAAATCATCAGTCGCGGGCCGAATTCAAGACCCCCAGCGAGTTTGTCAGGTTCATTGTCGATTTCGCCACGCAAGACAAATTTCGCATTGCCGAGCGATATCGTATCGCCGATCTTGATACCAAGCCGGGCCATTAACGCGGTTTCCGCCACCGCGCCATAGACGCCGTCCTTACGCGTCAGAAGTGCGTGGACATTCTGCTGTGGGCCTTTCAACGTCATCTGGCCGAACAGCGGATAGGCGTTATCAATGGCCTTGAGTTCGACGAGAGCCTGATCGCCCGAGGTTGGATTGCGCGCCATGGCGCGCATGGTCAGGTCACGCGAGACTTGCCCCAGTCCCTTGAGGTAGGCAAGCTCCTTGGGGTCTGCCTCGCGGTGGATCAGAGAGAACGACAGGTCGCCACCCAGAATGCTTTGGCCTTGCGCGTCAATTCCGTCGGTGAGAGATTTCGCCAACGAGGAAACGCCCGCAATGGCGGCGACGCCCAGTGCGATGCAGGCAATGAAAATGTAGAAGCCGCGCAGGCCGCCGCGCAGTTCTCGTGCAGCAAAGCGGAGGCTGAGCGGGAACCTTGAAGAAGTAGATGTCACGCTTATGCCTCGTCAGATGTCAGGGTGGTGGCGTGAAGCGTGGCGTTTTCTTGCGCTGCCTCGATGTGACCGGAACGAACCCGGACCACCTGATCGCACTGTTCTGCAAGCGCCGGGTCATGCGTGACCAGCACGAGGGTCATGTTGCGGCGCTTCTGGGCAGTAAACATCACGGAGACAATTTGTGCGCCGGTTGTTTCGTCCAGATTGCCGGTGGGCTCATCCGCGATCAGAATGGCAGGGTCGACGGCAAGCGCCCGGGCAATGGCAACGCGCTGTTGTTCGCCGCCTGACATTTGTGCTGGATAATGTGACATACGGTCGGCCAGTCCAACGGCGGACAGCTCTTCTTGTGCTCGCTCGAAAGCCTTGCTCTCGCCCGCCAGTTCCAGCGGCACCGCGACATTTTCCAGGGCTGTCATGTTGGGGATCAGGTGGAAGGACTGGAAGACGATGCCAATGTGCTGGCCTCGAAACTTTGCAAGCTGGTCTTCGCTTAATTGACCTAGATCCGTGTCGGCGACAGAGACGGTGCCTTGTTCGACACGCTCCAACCCGGCCATAACCATCAACAGCGTCGATTTGCCAGATCCGGAGGGGCCGATGAGCCCGACAGACTGGCCGACGGGAATTTCCAGATCAATTCCCTTCAGGATGTGAACACGTCCGGCACCTTCGCCGAGATGAAGGTGGACATCGGTCAGGGCAATCGCCGGGGTGTCGGTCATGTACGGCCTTTGTATCGTGGAACGGGAATACGGAGCGTCAGATGGTCAGAGTGCCTGCCGGTAAAATCACTTTCCAATGCGCCCTGCGTCTCTGGTGTTTGGCAGGTGTGAGCCTTGCCAAGGCGTCTTCGTCTGTCCATATGGTGCGCAACAAGACCTGCATCCAGTTTCAGGAGATAAAATTGCTGCGCATCTTCGTGATTGCCCTTTTCGCTCTGCTGGCTATATCCGCGCCGGGTCAGGCCGCCCCTGTCAAACTGGTGGTTCTGGGCGACAGCCTGAGTGCCGGATATGGGGTTGCTCATGACGCAGCTTTTCCGGCGCAACTTCAAAAAGCCCTGCGCAAGCGCGGGCATGATGTCATCGTTATCAATGCAGGTGTTTCGGGCGATACATCATCCGGTGGTCTGGCGCGGCTCGACTGGTCGGTCGCGCCAGACACTGATGCGGTGATCGTCGAACTTGGGGCCAACGACATGTTGCGTGGTATTGATCCCAAGCAGACACGCGCCAATCTTTCTATGATTTTGCAAAAGTTGACGCAACGCAAGCTTCCGGTTCTCTTGACGGGAATGATGGCGCAGCGAAATCTTGGCGATGACTATGTCAAAGCATTCGATCCGATGTTCGGACAGCTTGCTAACAAGTATCATGCGCTGTTCTATCCATTCTTTCTGAAGGGTGTTGCCCTGAAACCTGACCTGAATCAGGCAGATGGCATGCATCCGACGGCCAAAGGGGTTTCGGTTATCGTCACCGATATGATACCTAAGGTCGAAGAGCTTCTTGCGCGCGTTTCACCTTCCTGAGCCGCGCCTTTTCCCAAAATAAACATAAGTCTCTTCATGTAGAGGACGAAGAAATATGCAATACCGCCGTCTTGGACGTACGGATATCAAGGTCAGTGCCCTGTGCCTGGGGACGATGACCTTTGGCGAACAGAATACGGAAGCGGAAGGTCACGCGCAGATGGATCTGTCGCTTGACCGGGGCGTCAATTTCTTTGATGCCGCTGAACTTTATCCGATCCCGCCGAAAGCTGAAACTCAGGGCCGCACAGAGCGCATTATTGGGTCATGGTTCAAGGAGCGCGGCGCACGCGACAAGGTGATCATGGCCTCGAAGGTCGTTGGTCGCACCGACAGCACGTATTTTCGCAAGGATGGCAGTGCTGGCCGTCTGACCCGCGCACAGATCATGGAAGCCATTGATCAGAGCCTGACCAACTTGCAGACGGATTATCTGGACCTTTATCAGATCCATTGGCCCGACCGGGTCGTCTCACAGTTCGGTTCCAATCCGACGATCTGGAAGGATATGGATCACGCTGACGACGAAAATAGCATCGAAAGCACGCTGGATGTGATGGCCGAGCTGATCAAGGCAGGCAAGATCCGCCATTTCGGTCTGTCGAACGAAAGTGCCTGGGGCACGATGAAATTCGTTCAACATGCAGACGCGAAGGGACTGCCGCGCCCTGTGTCCATTCAGAACGCTTATTCGCTGGTCAATCGCACGTTCGAAGTGAACCTTGCGGAAGTTGCGCTGCGCGAAGATGTGGGGCTTCTGGCTTATTCGGCGCTGGCACAAGGCTATCTGACGGGCAAATACCGCGATGGCGCGTTGCCAGCGGGCGCACGCAAGACGCTGTTCAACCGCTTGAGCCGCTATGAAAAGCCGGGTGCGGAAGAATCGATCAACGCTTATCTCGACTTGGCGGCGGAGTTGAAGCTCGACCCTTCACAAATGGCGTTGGCCTTTGCACAGCAAAAGTCGTTCATGACCTCGGTCATTCTCGGGGCGACAAAGCTTGACCAGCTTGAAACGGATCTCGACGTTGCTGACATGGTTCTGTCGGACGACGTTATGGACCGGATTGATGCTTTGTATCAACTTCACGGCAGCACCTGTCCGTAAGTCAAATTCGCCTGCTGCGGGAAAGATTGGTCTCTTCCGCAGCAGGCTTTGAAATCGAATCACTTTTCAAAAATAACGCGACGTGCTGCAGGCCGTCCCGATTGACGCTACTATTTCGAGTGCCATTTCAAGGTATTGCTGTTTCTTCTTGCGTGTGCGAACGGATTGATTCCTCATGGTCTCTATCGAGACTTTGCAGGGGAGGCACCCGATGCCACGGCTTTTCACCGGCCTAGAGATCCCAGCTCAAACGGCTCTCATGCTCTCCATGGTACGTGGAGGTTTGCGCGGGACTCGTTGGATTGATCCCGAGAATTACCATATAACCTTACGCTTCATTGGCGATGTCGACGACCGCACCGCCGATGAGATTGCAGGCATGCTTGATCGGGTCGATCGGCGCCCAGTCAATATCCGTCTGACCGGGTTGGGGGCTTTCGGCAATGGCAAGCCACACTGCGTCTGGAGCAGGGTGGAGCCGACACCGGAATTGCAGGAGATGCAGGCCGAGCAGGAGCGGCTTCTCCAGAGGCTGCATCTGACGCCTGAGCGGCGCAAGTATTTGCCGCATGTCACGCTTGGCAGATGTCGAACTTCCAGCAACGAAGACGTTGCCAAATGGCTCTCCGAGCGGGGAAATTTTCAAGCGCCTTCGTTTACAGCGGGGCGCTTTGTTCTTTTCTCCTCTCGCTCAAGCATTGGCGGCGGGCCGTATCTTGTTGAAGAGGCTTATCCGCTGGATGCTTACGCCTACGTGTGAGGCCGCACATTAGAGCTTTGCAGGGCCTGGCGGTAGACCGTCAGCGTGTCCTCACACATTCTGGCGAGCGAAAAATGCGCACTGACATGGGCCTTGGCGCGGTGTGTCAGAGCGGTTCTCTGGTCTTCTGAAAGTGCCAGAACAGCGCGAATGCATTGGCTGAGAGCCTTCGCGTCACCTGCAGGAACGCGCCAGCCGGTGCGCTCTGCGTCGCTGACTTCGGGCGGAGCGAGAACGGTTTCCGGCACCGCGCCCAGATTTGAGACGATCACGGGCACGTTGGCAGCCTGTGCTTCAACGGCTGCACGGCCAAACGCTTCTGGTTCGGTCGATGCAACGACGGCCACGTCGGCGAGTGCGTGGGCGGCGGCTATATCGTCGCAATGCCCTACGAGAAACACCCGCTCTTGAAGCGCGTGCGCCGCAATCAGGTCTTTCAACTCTTGCAGATACCCTTCGCGTCCCTGTGCATCTCCAGCCAGAACGGCAATCGTCGAGGTGTCGCCCTGCTGGGCCAAATCGGCAATGGCTTCGATCACGACTTTCTGGCCCTTCCAGGCGGTGAGACGAGCCACATTCAAAATAACTTTGCAGTTCTCCGGCAGGTTCCAGTTCTGGCGCAAGGTCTCGATGCGCGTTGCGGCGATGGTGGCAGGATCCAGGTCGTTCAGATCTGAACCACGGTAAATCACCGTCAGAGCGTCCTTGGCGAAGGGATGACGTTCTTCAATCAGATTGGCGGTGTATCCTGAATTGGCGATCACCCTGTCGCCGCGTGCCATGACGGAGTTGTAGAGCGCCTTCAACTTGCCTGTCTGCTTGTAGATGCCATGATATGTCGTGACGAACGGAATGCCGGTTGAGCGGGCGGCCCACAGGCAGGACCATGCAGGCGCCCGGCTGCGCGCATGGATCAAAGACACATCGTGGTCGCGGATGACTTTGATCAGTCGGGCGCGATTTCGCCAAAGCGTCAGCGGGTTCTTGGATTTGACCGGCAGGATCAGATGCTCAATGCCCAGAGCTTCAAGTTCGCGCACCATCGGGCCGCCCTGACTGACCACAAGGGGGTGCCAGCCAATCTCACGCACCGCAGCCGCCATGTCGATGGTGGTGCGCTCGGCGCCGCCTGTCTTGAGGTCGGGGATGACCTGCAGGATAGTGGGTTTTTTGCCGGGTGTGGTCATGGCTCTTGCTTCTCTTTCCCTGTTGTCTGTGTCAAGCAGAGGCGACGACACCGACCCATGTTTCAAAGAGCCATAATATGAGTGCAGCCGAACCGCAAATGATCGACGTGGGAAAGGGGCCGTCGCAGCGCGCCATTGCTGTGCATCACCGGGCGGCTTTAAAGGATGAGCCGCGGGCCGGATTGTTCTGGTTGTCTGGGTTTCGTTCGTCGATGGCGGGTATCAAGGCGCTGGCACTGGATGACTTTGCACGCGATTTTGGACTTGCCTGTACGCGGTTCGATTATTCCGGGCACGGCGTTTCCGGGGGCGTTTTTGAAGACGCTTGCCTGTCCGACTGGTTGGAAGAAGCTCTGGCGGTGTTCGATCGGTTTGCGGGGCCAAATACGATTTTGGTCGGATCCTCGATGGGGTGCTGGCTTGCCCTTCTCGTGACGCTGGCACGGCAAAAGGCCACCCGTCCGCGGGCCCTCGTTCTTGTGGCGCCCGCCGTTGATTTCACCGAGGACCTGATGTGGAAGCGGGGCTTTGATGACGCTATTCGCCAGACCATTCTGAGCGAGGGGCGCTGGGAGCAGCCAACGGCCTATTCCGATGATCCTTATGTCATCACACGACATTTGATCGAGGATGGCCGCAAGCATCTGTTGCTCGAAAGGGAAATCACGCTCTCTTGTCCGGTGACGATCCTGCATGGGGCGAAGGATGTTGATGTGCCCTAGCAACATGCGATGCGATTGGCGGAAGCGCTTCCCGATATAGACCTGACGATGTCTCTGGTGCCGGATGGCGATCATCGTTTGTCGCGTGAGCAAGATCTGCGTCGACTGTGCGATGCGGTTGCGGCCTACCTTTGATGGTTGCTCCTCAGACCGGCAGAGTTGCGCGGTCCTGTCGTTTTGCAGCATAGGCTGCCCAGAGCACTCGTGCGGCGACAGCGCGATAGGGTGTCCAGGCCTCTGCGAGGCATGCCACATCTTTGGCACTTGGCCGGATTTCAAGCTCCTGTGCCTCCTGAATGGCAATCTGCAAGGCCAGATCACCACTTGGAAAGACATCAATATGGCCGACGCAGAACAACAAAAAGATGTCGGCGGTCCATGGGCCGATGCCCTTGATGGCACACAATGCAGCATGCGCGGCACCGGCGGGTTGTGTGGCGAGCGCTGAAATATCGAGACCATCTTTTGCCGTGCAGGCATCGGAAATGGCGCGTAACGTGCGGATTTTAGGCCGCGACAGCCCAACGGCTTTGAGTATTTCGTCGCCGGTGTCGCGCACCGCCGCTGCCGTTAAAGGATCCAGAGCCTGCTCGAGCCTCGAAAAAATCGCTCTTGCGCTGGCGACGGAAACCTGCTGGCCAACAATAATCTGGGCAAGGCCTGCAAAATCGGCGCTGCGACGGCGCAGGGGTAAAGGGGACATGCCGATGCTCAATCGGGCAATGTCGGGCGCTTGACGGCAAAGATTGATCAGCGCCTGATCGAGATCGTCCTGTGTCTCAATGCGCAGGACGGTCGGCGCGGGCTGTTCAATCATGATTACTCCGGTAGAAGATAGGATGAGGCCAAGTTCAAAATCTCATGTTCGGCGCGGATAACCAATGACTTTTTCGCATTCTTGTGACGCAACACAGGACGACGATATTCCGATGTGGGACGTCTCATGTCCGGTTTTTCGCTTTGCGCCTTCGCCAAACGGGCATCTGCATCTGGGCCATGCCTTGTCGGCCTTCTTGAACGTCGAGGCCGCGCAGGCAACGAATGGCCGGTTTTTGCTGCGGCTTGAGGACATTGATGTCGTCCGCTGCACGCCCGCATTGGTGCGTGACATGTACGAAGATCTGGATTGGCTGGACGTCCGCTATGAGAGGCCGGTCTTGCGGCAATCGGAACGTTTTGCCGAGTATCAGGCCGCACTTGACCGGCTGGATGCGCAAGGGCTTGTCTACAATGCCTACCTGACTCGCGCTGAGATACAGCGCCATGTCGCAGCTTACGAGGCCAATGGCAAACTGTGGCCACGCGACCCGGATGGTGCGCCGCTTTATCCCGGAGATGAGAGGGTGTTGTCGACGTCAGAACGGGCTGATCGCGTGCGGACAGGCGCTCCATTTGCTGTGCGGTTGGATATGAAGAAAGCCATAGCGACCCTTGGTACGTCCCTGACCTGGTGGGAGGGCCAAGCCGAGGGCGTCACTTCCGAAAATCTTACAGATGGCAAAAGGGTGGATGCCGATCCGGCTGCCTGTGGGCGACGTCATTTTGCGTCGCAAGGACACGCCGACAAGTTATCACCTTGCCGTTGTGATCGATGACGCAGTTCAAGGCGTTACAGATGTCTTGCGCGGGAGGGATCTCTACGCTGCGACCTCTGTGCATCGCCTTTTGCAAGGGCTTCTGTGCCTTCCTGAACCGCGTTATCGGCATCACCGATTGATTTCCCGAGGGGATGGTCAGAAGCTTTCTAAGTCGGCGAATGATGAAAGCTTGCGATCTTTGAGGGGAAGAGGCGTATCGGTAAAATTAATCATAAGATCTGTATTGAAGTATTGGTAATTTTATCTATATAAGAATTGCTGTTATTTTGATTTTGAATTTATATTTCCTAATTATGACTTTGTATACTTGATTCGTCTTATTTTGGGTGTGTCTTTTGTGAAAAGGGGATCCCCGTGATCGAGATGATGCTCCTGTCGTCTGTTGGCGTTTTCTGCTGCGCTGCATTTCAATGTGCGAGGTGCAGGCGTCAGTTCTCCCTTTCGCTGATACCGGAAAATCGAAGTGCGTCGAGCACTTCTCGGCAATGATAGGGCGGGTGGATAAATGCGTCAGTTCCAGCGAATTCGAGAGCGCCTACGTCAGGCCATGGGGCGTGTATTTGTACGCTCGACACTGTACATCGGACTGCTGTTGGTCATGTTCGTGTCGCTCTTCTCAGTCGTCAAGTTTTATGAAGACCTTCAGCGCATCGAAGAAAACCTGGCGGGAAATGCTCGCATTGAATCCAACCGGCTGGCTCAACTTGCGAGCTACGACATTGCTGCAAATAATCGGGCACGCCTTACCGCAATTCTTGATGGGTTAATCTTGAAGCCACATGTGATTTCGGTTCGGATTTTCAATCCCAAGGGTCTGTTGCTTTCTGGTCGGGACGGGGCTGGGCATGATCCCGCTGATCCGACACATGGCGCTTTGCAACAACTTGTCAAAAGCGGCAAGCCCGGTCGTCTCGACATGGGCGCATCTCTGGCCTGGGCCACGCCGATCAATCACATGGGTCATGCGGTCGGTGTGATTGTTATCGAGAAATCCAAGTCTATTGCGTATCAGGCCCGGCACGAAGCGCTGCTGGACGTTATCCGTCTTAACGGCATTGTGCTCCTGATCCTCCTGCCGCTCGTGGCCTTGCTTCTGCGACACTCGACCCGCGGGATCAGTCACGTTGCCGAAGCGGCAAACGAGGCTGCGCAGGGCTTTTTAGACCAATCCTTTGAAGTTGATGCCAAAGGCGAGGTCGGGGATCTGCAGATCGCCTTTCAGGCGATGCTGAACAACCTCAACAAGACAATCAAGCGCATCGAATACCTTGCGAATTTCGACAGTGTCACCGAACTGCCGAACCGTTTGAAATACGTCAATGTCGTCACGCAGGTGGTCGATCTTTCTCCGACGTCTAAAGGTGCGCTGGTGTTCGTCGATCTGGATCGGTTCAAGACCATCAACGACACTTATGGCCATACGGTTGGTGACAAGTTGCTGTGGGCTGTTGCCGCGCGTCTGACCAGGGTCAAGACGACTTTTGAAGAGAAGATCCGAAAGCCCGGTGAAAAGAAGAAAAAAGGCATCCACTCACGCGTCTTTTTGGGCCGGCTTGCAGGCGATGAGTTCATTTTTCTTCTGCCTGTAATTACCGATTCCGAGCAGATTGAGATGTTCAACGCAGAGATCCTTGACGCAATGCAGGTGCCATTTCAGGTGGATAATCTGAACCTCAAGGTGCACGCCAGTATCGGTGTGGCGCTCTATCCGGAACATGGCTCATCGAGCGAGGAAGTGTTCCGCGCCGCCGACGTTGCGATGTACGAAGCCAAGAAACTCGGCCGTAATCAGATTGTCACGTTCAACGAGAATATCGATCGTGACATGAAGCATCGCAAGGATATGGAAACCCACATCGTTTCAGCGCTCGAAAACAAGGAATTCGAGGTTTTCTATCAGCCAAAGGTAGACTTGACGACGAGCCGCATCATTGGATCAGAAGCGTTGCTGCGCTGGAACAATCCGGTTCTTGGCAGTGTGTCGCCGTTCTTCTTCATTCCGGTCGCTGAAGAATGTGGGTTGATGACTCCGATTGGTGAGTTCGTGCTGCACCAAGGCTTTGTCGGACATGAGCGACATGAAGCGCGAGGGTTTTGATCTGAATGTGGCCGTCAATGTCGCGCCGGTGCAATTCGAATCCGCTTATTTTTCGGACAGAATGCTTGGCATTATTGGAGAGAGCGGGTTCCCGATGGACCGGCTTGAGCTGGAAATCACTGAATCCAGCGTCATGCAGTCGTATGAAGAGGTGCGCCGCCAGATCATGCCTTTGAAAGAAGAGGGGGTGAGCTTCGCGATCGACGATTTTGGCACGGGATATTCCAGCTTGCACACGCTTGCCAGTATGCCGTTCGACACGCTCAAGATTGATCGTTCTTTCGTGATGAAATTGTCTGAGAGCGAAGATCGCCGGGCGATTGTTCAGTTGATCCTGATGATGGCGAAACAGCTCCGGATGAAAACCGTAGCCGAGGGCATTGAGACCGAAACCCAGTTGGATTTCAGCCGTCATTGGGGGGGCAACATCGGTCAGGGGTTCTTGTGGAGCCCACCAGTCAATTTGACGGCATTCCGGGAATTGGTGCGTCAGGATGCTCAAGGTGGGGCATCCGTCGAGCCGACAATTCCGGGTGTGATTCGGCGCGCCTGATGATTTGCCGGGAAAGGCGTGCAGACTTGCCAGACCAGTCGAGTTCTCCATCTCATTTTGAAAGCGCGGGCCAAAGCCTGCGCTTTTTATGTTCTGGCTTAAACTGCGGTGCGCCAGGCTTCCAAAAAGGCGACCCAAAGGCCGCTAGTGACAACGGCCGCGATGGTCGTCAAGGTGATCGAGTTGGCTGACATGGCATGGCCAGTGCCGTAGCGATTGGCAAAGATGTAGGCGTTGACGCCTGTGGGGCAGGAGGCAGTCAGGGTTGCAACGACGGTCCACAGTGTTGGCAAGTGAAACACATAGCCACTGAGGAAAAACACGACCAGTGGCATAACGCCGACTTTGAGCAGGCTCAGGATCAGCCCTGGCAGAACATTGCCGCGAATGCCGTAGGTGACCATGCTCATGCCCAGCGAGAACAGCGCGACGGGAAGGGCGGTTGCCGCAATCCGGTTGAGCACGTCTTGCGCGATGCCGGTAATTGGAATCCCGGTCATGCGCCAGACCAGTGAACACAAAATGCCGATAACGATCGGATTGCTTGCCAGGTTTTTCAAGACAGTCAGCACCAGCGTATGAACGGGAGGTGGGGTGCGCGCCTCGTCGATTGCAGCGGCGCGCTCCATCAGGATGGCGATAGCAATTGTCAGGATGGGAAGATGGATCGAGAGAATGATGAGAAACGGCACCAGCCCGTCATCGCCGTAAACCGAGGAGACCAGTGGCAGCGCAACCATCACGGTGTTGGTAAAGGCGGCCGACATGCCGCCTATGACCCCGGCACGGGCATCCCGGCCAAATACTTTGCGGATGGTAAGCGTTCCCAAAAGCCATGTGATGGCGATGCCGGAAAAGAACGACGCCCACAGCCCCCAAGGGTGCTCCTGATTGAGGTTGGCATGGGCGAGGGTTTTGAAGATCAGCACCGGAATGGCAATCACGAAGACGTATTGGGCCAGGGCTTCCCCGGTCTGGGCAGCTAAGAGGCCAGTGCGGGCGATCAGGTAGCCGATACCGACAAGAATGAAAACGGGCAGGACAATATTGAGAACGGCAAATGACATGCGGCTTCCGGAGCGAGAGGGCGGAGGCTGGGAGCCTGCCGCGAATGGCTGACGAGAAGAGATACGCATTCTGGCGCAAGTCTGTGGATGGAGAAAGGTCTTTCGCTCGTCGTGCAGGACTGTTTAATAACGGGGAGTGCATATAAGGGCGTGTTCGCGTGTGAAGAACGCGTTGTGACGGCTGGATCAAGGCGATGGGGGTGCTGTGCTGGTGATCGACAAGACGGTACTCGATGATGCTCGCCTTGCGCTGTTGGCACATGATCTGCGGGCGCCTTTGTCTGCGATGCAACTTACGGCTGAACTGATTGGCCAAGAACCTCTCTCGGACATGCAACGTGAACGCTTGCGGTTATTGTCTCAGGCCGTTCACGCGCTGGGAGAAATGACGCGCGAGTTGGTTCCCTTGACCGGCGGCAGCCCCTCTGAACAACAGGCGCGTCGGGATGAGCAGATCGAAGGCGTTGCCGGATCGGATCTGTCGCAACTTGTGGCGGATCTTGTCCAACTCTTTACGCCGGTTGCAGCGCGAAAGTCGCTTCTCCTGTCACTCAGCGACGCCTCAGAGCAAGCGCATGTGGCGGTTCATCCCCGGGTTGCCGTGGCGATCTATCGTATTTTGACCGTGCTTCTGGACAATGCCATCAAATACACGCCCGAGGGCGGCGTCACGGTTTCTCTGTCATGTGAAACCAGCGAGACGGGTGTGACACAGGTGCGCCTGCTGGTGCGGGATACCGGGCCGGGTTTGAGCGATGATGCCCGTGAAGCACTGTTTGTTCCTTTGGTGCGCGGTGCAGATACCCGCAACACAGCAGAGGGAGCGGGGCTCGGGCTTTGGGGGGCGATGGAGCAGGCGCGTAGTATTGCGGCAACGCTGTCTGTCGCGGATGCAGACAAGGGCAGTGCATTTGCGCTCGTCCTGCCGTTGGATGCGAGGGTACGAGAGGTCGCGTCAGAGTCAGTGCCGGTGAAACCGGTCACGATGCGAGATGCTGATCTGAAGGTCCTGATCGTTGATGACCATGACACCAACCGCCGTTTGTTGGCGGCCTTGCTCGAATCTCATGGCGTTGTCAGCGAACAGGCGGAGGATGGCCCGGAAGCGTTGAGGTGCCTGGATGCAGAGACCTTTGATGCTGTACTGCTGGATCTCAACATGCCGCAAATGGATGGCTTTGAAGTTGCCGAGCGATTGCAGGCTCGGCCGACGGAGGCGAAAATTCCGTTGATTGCGGTGACCGCCGCCTTTGATCAGGTCGATATGAATCACTGCCGGCGATTGGGGTTTGTGGAAATTTTGGAAAAGCCGATGGTGCCATCGCGGTTATTTGAAACTCTAGACCGATTGCAGGTGGAGAAGTCTAACGCCTCAGGCTTGCTTTGAAAGACAGAACTCTCACTGGCTCCTAAGTAAATCAACGCATGTTGATTTGTGTTTTTCACTGTTTCCAGACTATTTATCGAAAAATTCACATAAGTGTTGTGCTTGAATGCTTGATTGCTGAGGATAAGTTCTCTTGAGCCGAAAGTGGTTTCGGCTTAGGGTGATCGTACCATTTGATCAATGTCGGACGGATTTCCGGTGCGGAAAAACTTCATTTATTTTCTTCAGGCTGCTACCGGTTGGGCGTGTGCAGAGCCCGTTAAAGCCATCTGTCTTTATCTGGCGATTGTATCGTTATTTTTTCTGGAACTTCAGGGTTTTGATCTGTGGGTCTCGGGGTTGTTTTACCAGTCCGCTTCGGGATTCTGGGCGCGCCATTCCGAGATCTTGCGCGATTTCAGGCATCTGCTTCCCTTTCTGATCAAGATCATTGCGGGCGGGAGCCTGGCTGTTATCGTGATGAAGCTGATGCTACCGGGACGGCGTCCTGTGCTGCCATTGCGCTATCCGCTTTTCCTGTTGTCCACATTGATCATCGGTCCGGGAATTCTGGTCAATCTCGTGCTCAAGAACAACTGGGGGCGCCCGCGCCCAGTTTCGGTGGATCTGTTCGGGGGATCTTTCCCCTATCAGCCGGTCTGGATGCCATCCGACCTTTGCTATACCAACTGCTCGTTTGTTTCCGGAGAGGCATCTGGCGCTGTTTGGCTTTTGTGTCTGGCGTTTTGCGTACCGGCGAGTTGGCGGCGGGCTGTTCTCGGCTGTCTTCTGCCATTGGTCCTCGGCTGGTCCCTGAACCGCATTGCCTTTGGTGGGCATTTCCTGTCGGATACGATGTTGTC
Organism: Roseibium sp. 10G30-5; assembly: GCF_055809635.1. Lineage (NCBI taxonomy): Bacteria > Pseudomonadati > Pseudomonadota > Alphaproteobacteria > Hyphomicrobiales > Stappiaceae > Roseibium > Roseibium sp. 10G30-5. The sequence goes on along the minus strand of NZ_CM147918.1, from coordinate 1,961,499 downwards.
GTGGGGTCTGACATTGCTGGTCATCGTCCTGATGCACAGGCTCTTGTTTGTTCGTGCGCCTGAGATGCTCGGGGACAGAGCACCTTGGACGTGTGGTTGACGCGCCGGGGGCGCAGCTTGCAACGGTTGGCGCTTCGCGCTGCCGACGGCAGCGTTGTTGCGTTTGACTGGTCTCGCAGTCGACAGTGGTCCAGATTCAAGCCCCGGAAACGCGATGTTCTCGGGGCTTGACCCTCTGGCGCTTGGCGCCAGAGGATTTGATCGACGGTTGTCGAACCGCTGCTGACGCCTCTCAGGCGGCCAGAAGCAGCTTCTCGATTTGATCTGCCGGATGTCCGGTCAGCGTTTTGGGAATTTCAGCGACGATCCGCGATTTCACTTCCTTATGGAATTCCTTTCGCAGATCACCCAATGTCATGGGTGGTGCCGCGACCACCAATTGAGAGAAGCGGTTTTTATGGGCTGCTTTGTAAATCAAATCGGCCATTTCCTTGGCGAAGCGATGTTTTTCAAGCTCGTGCCAATCGGTCTGCTCCGTCGTGTCCAGTTGAGGACTGTACGACCCGGAGCGGGCTCCGGGGGCATCTGTGCCTTGTTCCGAGGTTTTTGGATTGTCGTGGGTCAGAAGGTTGACCACCTGAAGATTGGGATAGGCTTCATCGCCTTCGTTGCGGAAGACAATGGCCTTCTCGCCGTCCCCGACAAGAACCCAAGCATTGTGTTCGATTTTCAGGCCACTCATGAGGAAGCTCCTCTTTTCTTATTTTTGCCTCGGCCGAGCCTCTGTTGCAGACGCTTGACCTTAAGAGAACGTGGGCATTGAGGGCCGGGTTTCAAGAGAGCGGGGTCAGCCCGGCACCGTGTCTCGTGGCTGCCGTCCGGCCTCCTGACGCAGTTCAGCCAACAACTGGTTGGCGCCCTGCACGATCAGATCGTAGACGCTCTCAAATCCGTGATCCTCGCCGTAATACGGGTCAGGAACGTCCTGTGGTGGGTTCTCAAGAAACAGGCGTAGCTTTGCCTTGCCATCCACCGGCGCGAGGCTTTGCAGCTCATCGAGATTTTTTTTATCCATCGCCAGGATGATATCAAATCGGTGAAAATCGTTGCTCTCAACCTGTCGGCCTTTCAACCGGGTAAGGTCGATCCCATGTTGTTGGGCAACGTCGATGGAGCGGGGGTCGGGCGGTGCGCCGATGTGCCAAGGCACCCGTTCCTGCGGAATCGATCTCGTAAACTTCTTCTTCGCCCTCGGCGGCGGCGGCCTGCCTGAAGATTCCCTCAGCCAAAGGGGATCGGCAGATGTTGCCAAGACACACGAAGAGAAGTGAGGTCATTCGGAAGCCCTTATGAAAGATGCGACGTCTGCTTTGATCGCGATGCGTGATGGAAGCTTGGATCGAATAGTTACATGGAAATACTAAAACGGGAGTATCGATATGTCTGATGCCATGAAGAACGAAGACGTTCGCAAGGCTCTTGGTCGTGTTCCTAACTGGATGTTGTTGGAAAACACGTCTGCGTTGCAGAGGCAGTTCAAGTTCAACGATTTTTCAGAAGCTTTCGGGTTCATGACGCGTGTTGCGATGATTGCTGAGAAAGCTGATCACCACCCTGAGTGGTCGAATGTCTATAATCGTGTGGTCATTACCCTATCCACGCATGATGTTGGCGGCATCAGCCAAAAAGATCTGGACATGGCGCAAGCAATTAATGCGGTGGCTACGACGTATTCGTAAGCCATGCATCATGCGCCGGCGGCCTGTCTCAGGTTGACGCTGCGGTGTCTGTGTCCTGCCGTGGTGCGGCGCGGTCACCGCAGCGAATGAGGAAATGCCCCACGTTTATATCTGTGCGAGCCTGCTGGACGAGATAATGGCCCTGCTCCTGACACAGATGCGGAATGTCCAGGAACGCCATCGGATCGCTCGTCAGCACAAGGAGTTCGGTGCCTGCTGTCATTGTTGCCAGCTTCTTGCGGGTGCGAAGAGCAGGTTGAGGGCATTTCAGCCCTCTGAGATCAAGTTGTTCTGGCGGTTTTGCTGCATCTGAAGGTGGGGTGGGCGGCATAGCGGCAAGGGTCCGACTGCATTGTGAAAGGCCTTGGTCACATTGTCTGCGTCCAGGGGGCTGAGGCAAGTCTTTGTTTCCTGTAAGCCTGTCTTGAGCGACATGAGGGAGCGTGTGCCTGAAAAATAGACGGCACCACGTTTTTGCCACAAGATTGCAAATTTATTGCGCATAAAATTATATTTCACCTAATTTTTAGGCAATTTAGAGTATCTGGCCGTATTCCTTCCCCTTTTTAATATCTCTGTTTTTTTCTGTAGACGCAGAATTCTGCGTCTAATCGGGTTTTTTTGCATTCTTTTTCAAGTTGGCACGAGACTTGTTTCTAAAGGTTTCGACACCGACCCGTTTCGCCGTGTCGTTTCGGCTCCAGTTGGGCTGTGACGGGTGAACCAGTGACCCAAGGGGGCATGTTGCGGGCGGTCGGCCAAGCTCTCTCGAACCGAGGGAGCCCAAGCACAAGGAACGGGAACGCGCAATGAAAATCGTTATGGCGATCATCAAGCCGTTCAAACTCGATGAAGTTCGGGATGCGCTGACGGGCATTGGAATTCAGGGTTTGACGGTTACGGAAGTCAAGGGATACGGGCGCCAGAAAGGGCACACCGAAATCTATCGTGGCACTGAATACGCTGTCAGCTTTCTGCCGAAGTTGAAGATCGAAGTCGCGGTCGCGTCTGAGACGATCGACAAGGTGGTCGAGGTCATTTCGACAGCTGCCAAGACCGGCCAGATTGGGGATGGCAAGATCTTTGTCTATTCCATCGATCAGGTCGTCCGCATCCGGACCGGTGAAACCGACGCGGAAGCTCTTTGAATGTCTGAGGGGAAGACTATGAATAAGTTTGTCGCAAAATCTGCGGCGGTGCTTGGGGCCATCGGTTTGATGACTGTCCCGGCATTTGCACAGGACGCTGCCGCTGCTGCACCGGCACCTGTCAGCCCGGAAGTCCAGTATATCTTTAACACGCTTCTTTTCCTGATCGGTGGTTTTCTGGTCATGTGGATGGCCGCTGGCTTTGCCATGCTTGAAGCAGGCCTCGTGCGGACCAAAAATGTTTCGATGCAGTGTCTGAAGAACATTGCCATTTTCTCTGTGGCAGGTCTGTTGTTCTGGATCACCGGCTACAACCTGATGTACACGGGCGTTGACGGTGGCTTTATCGGCTCCTTTGGCCCCTATGCGTTCGATGCGGTTGGCCTCAAGGGCGCTGACACGAAAGCGCTTCTGGACACCGGCTATTCCACGGCGTCTGACTGGTTTTACCAGATGGTGTTCTGCGCAACGGCAGCGTCGGTTGTTTCCGGCACTCTGGCCGAGCGGATCAAGCTGTGGCCTTTCATGATCTTTACGGTCATTCTCACCGGCTTCCTGTATCCGATTACCGGGTCCTGGCAGTGGGGCGCAGGCTGGTTGTCGGTCATGGGCTTTTCCGATTTCGCCGGGTCGACGCTGGTTCACTCGGTTGGTGGCTGGGCGGCTCTTGCCGGTGCCATCATTCTGGGTGCACGTAAGGGCAAATATGGCCCGAACGGTCAGGTCACACCGTTCCCGGGGTCGTCCATGCCGCTTGCAACGCTTGGCACGTTCATTCTGTGGCTCGGCTGGTTCGGCTTCAACGGCGCATCGCAGCTTGCCATGGGCACCATCTCGGATGCATCTGACATCTCGCGCATCTTCGGCAATACCAACATGGCTGCTGCAGCGGGTGTCGTCGTCGCAATGGTTCTCACCCAGATCCTCTACAAGAAGGTCGATGTGACGATGGCGCTGAACGGTGCTCTTGCCGGTCTGGTTGCCATCACGGCAGAGCCGCTGGCACCAAGCATCTGGCAGGCCGTTGTCATTGGTGGGGTTGGGGCTGCGATTGTTGTGTTCGCTGTGCCGCTGCTCGACAAGCTGAAGATCGATGACGTTGTCGGCGCAATCCCGGTTCACCTGCTGGCCGGTATCTGGGGCACCTTCATTGTGCCGTGGTCCAACGCAGACACGTCCTTCGGTGTTCAGATCGTCGGGATCGTTTCCATCGGCGCCTTTACCTTCATCGTCAGCGGCATTGTCTGGCTGATCCTGAAGGCTGTTGTTGGCTTGCGTGTTTCGGAAGAAGAAGAAGCACTGGGTCTCGACAAGGTCGAAGTTGGTGTGGAAGCTTATCCGGAATTCGGGGTTGGTTCACAGCGCGTCTGATCTAACATTTCGACTATGAAAGAAGAGGCCTTGAATTTGGTCGCTTCTGGCAAGATGAAAAGCCCCGGAGCCGAGCGCTTCGGGGCTTTTTTGTCTGGCTGTCGTTTCGGTGTTTTGAAGATGCGTGGTCGCCGAGACCAGCGAGCTCATCTCAGAGAACGACGATGCCTGCGTGCTTGGCCTTGTAGTCCGGCTCGACATGGATCGTCACGTGGGCGCCAACGATCTTCTGGCCGATCGCTTTTTCAATTCGGTCGCAGATGTCATGGGCCTGATCGACTGTCATATCGCCTGGGACGACCAGGTGAAAATCGACGAAGGTCGTGCGACCAGCGTTGCGGGTTCTCAGATCATGCGCCTCAAGGGCACCATCGCCATGATCGGAGATCAACTGACGAATGATTGTCTGATCCTTTTCGGACGCGGCCTCGTCCATCAATCCGGAAATGGATTCTTTCATAACCTCCCAGCCGCTCCACAGCACGTTCAGTCCAACAAGGGCTGCGAGGAGAGAATCAAGCGGCTGCCAGCCCGTGAGGATCACCAGAATCACGCCGACCAGTACACCAAGTGAGGTGATAACGTCGGTTACAAGATGCTTGCCATCCGCAATGAGCGCAGGCGAGCGCGAGCTGCGCCCCACACGGATCAGAACGACAGCCCAGCCGGCATTGAAGACGCCGGCCAGTGCGTTGACTGCAAGGCCAAGAGGCGAATAATGCACTGGATCCTGAGACACATAGCCCATCCATGCCATCTTGAAGATGGACAAGGCGGCCAGCACAATCATCACTCCAACCAGAACGGCAGCGAAATATTCAGCCTTGTCATGACCGTAAGGGTGGTTTGAATCGGCAGGTTTGTTGGCGAACCAGATGGCAATGATTGTTGCCAATGCTGAGGCCAGATTAACCAATGTTTCCAGTGCATCGGAATAAAGTGCAAGGGAGCCAGTCAAACTGTAGGCAGCGGCCTTCAGCGCAAGCACGACCAGCCCAACACCAATGCTGCCAAATGCCACCTTCATTCTCAAGGTCATTTGCAGTCTCCGTCTTTTTTCTGGCTCGCAGGAACTGGCGCAGGGGTAGCAGGTTTTGACCACAACGCAAGGCTCAAGCAGCACTGCCCCCAGACCGATATTCGGTGCAGCAATGCCATCTCTACCATGCCTGTGGCAAAAACCCCTTAACGGGAGGCTTCGTCGAGTGTTGGTAAGTCCAGAACGCCTGCGCCGATGATGCGCGATGGACCGGTCTCGGTTTCAAGCTGCACCAGCACGGCACATCGCCTGGTGTGCGTGCGCCGGATTTCTGTCAGGGGCATGAGAAAGCTCGCTTCGTTGCCACTCCACAGACCGATTGGAAGCAGGCTCTCAACCACATTGATATAGGACAGCTCTTCGCCAGCATTGTCACCAGCGCTTACAGAGACCTCTTCTTTTGGGGTCAGCGTGAGAAAAAACACTGTCGCGCCGTGTATGCCTTTTGGCAATTGCCCGAAAATTTTCGCCTCGACAGCCATGTCGCGGATGGTCAGATCAACGCTGACCGACAGGGGGGCAGTTTTTTCAAGGCGCTCAGGATGGTCTTGGTGTCGTGGCCGATCAGCTCTTCATGTCCATTGAGGATAAGCTGTGGTGTATAGACGTTGTTGTCACCGCGTTGTTCGGCATAAGCATATTGCCGTGTTGCGTGAACCGGCTTGGCCAATGTGTCGGCCCAGCCCAGCATGTCCCAGTAATCTACAGGCATCGAGAGGGCCAGAACGTGGTGGTCCCTGGCAATGGTCTGCAAAAGGCCGTCGGCCTTTGGGCAGGAGGCACAGCCCTGACTTGTGAACAATTCAGCAACAGCGACAGGTTCGGCGTTGGCCCGAAACGCTGTCAAGGCGAGTAGGCTGAAGACAAAGCAGACCTGCATGAAATGCCGGAGCGCCATAGACCGTTGGTTCCTGCTGAATGCCAGTTGCGGCACGACACGGTTTTTTACATTGCGCTGCGGTCAAGCGCTAATCACGTGGCGGTGATATATCTGATACAATTGAATTTTTCAGTTTTTGATCAGCGCACCTTTGGTCAATACAGCCTCAAGTTGTGGCAGTAGGGTTGCCGTCATCGACGCGGGTGTCATGGGGCCGGTGAATTTGAACCTGATCTGGCCTTCTCTATCGACGATATAGGTTTCCGGTACACCGTAGACGCCCCAGTCGATGGCAACGCGGCCACGGCGATCAGCGCCAATGCGGGCGTAGGGATTGCCAAGCTCCTTTAGGAAGGCCCTCACGTTTGTGGCCTTATCCTTATAATTTATTCCTATGAGCTGGATATGGCGGTTGTCGGCAATCCGCGCCCGCAGGTCTTCAAGCACGGGGTGCTCCAGTCGGCAGGGTACACACCAAGAGGCGAAGACGTTGACGATCGTTACCTTGCCCTTGAAGACATCTCCTGAAAATCCGGGAACTTGAGCACCATCACGCATTACGCCAGCAACGGGTGGCAGCGCGTCTGTCGGGGCGGGTTTGCCGATCAGAGCGGAAGGGATTGCGGAAATGTCGCGCCCGGAAAACAGTTGCAGCGTGAAGAGGGTGGCGAGGGCCAGAAACACCACAAGCGGCAAGAGCACCAGAACCGGAAACTTCCTGCGTCCCGACGGACTGGGTGTCTCACTCATGTCGCGCTGTCCGAATTGTCTGGCGTCATTGGTTGAGAGGATCCGCTGCGAGGACGCCGTTGAATGCCTGCGCGCTCCAGCTCTGCGATCTTGCGGTCGAGGCGCAAGCGATCGATGAGGATCCACGCGAGTAATACAAGGATCAGGGCGGCGCACAGACCATAAGCTGCAAGGATGAAGTCGGTGTAGCGGCCATCGTTCATTCAGAAGGTCTCCGCCACAGGGGTGGGAGCCGTGGCGGTGCTTGCCGGTCGTGCGGTGTGTGCTGCTCGCCGCCGCATACCATTCAACTGGCGTCGACGGATTTCGTTGAGCATTGCGGCCCAATGAAGCGCGATGAACAACAGGGTGAAGGCAAATGCCATGAGGCACAGCGGCCATAAATACACCGGCGGCATGGCCGGTCCGTCGGCGCGAAAAATGCTCTCACCCTGATGGAGCGTGTTGAACCAGTCGACGGAAAACTTGATCAGCGGCAGGTTCAATGCGCCTACCAGTGTGACAATGGCGGCGGCTTTCGCGGCTCGAATCTGATCATCCATCGCATGCCACAAGGCCAGTAAGCCCAGATAGATCAGAAACAGCACCAAAACCGATGTTAGCCGGGCATCCCAGACCCAATAGGTCCCCCACATGGGACGTCCCCAAAGGGACCCGGTGACAAGCGCCATCAGGGTGAAGGTTGCTCCGATGGGGGTAGCGGCCTTGGCCGAGACATCAGCAAGAGGATGTCGCCAGACGAGCGTTCCCAGTGCTGAAAGTGTCATGACAACATAGCACAACATCGCCAGCCAAGCGGCGGGCACATGAATGAACATGATGCGCACTGTGTCGCCTTGCTGATAGTCGTCCGGCGCGCTGAGGCTGAAATACAGGCCTACAGCCATTACCACGCCACAGGCAACGCTGATCCATGGAATCAAGCGGCGCGCCAAACGCGAGAACCTGGTCGGATTTGCGTAGTCCATCAGTGCCATGAGAGTTTTTTTAACCAAAGGCGGTTGGGGCAGCAAATCATTTGTTCTGTGACCAGCATTGTCCGCTCAATGACTTTGGCGCAGCGCAGCCGCAGCGGCGAACGGGCCGATGACGGCCGCAAACAGGGTGAGCGCGGTCATAGCGAGAAAGGGTTTCGTAAAGCCGATAAAAGGCGATGCGGGCGAGGCCGCGGCACTGACACCAAAGATCAGCACCGGCACGCTCAAGGGTACGACCAGAATGGACAGAAGCAAACCGCCACGCCGCAGCGACACGGTCACGGCCGCCGCCGCGGTGCCGATCAGGGTCAATGCGGGTGTGCCGACAAACAACGTTGCCGTGGTCGCCAGAAGCGTCGCTGCGGGCAGATTGAGAAGCAGTCCCAGAAGTGGTGTGGCAATGACAAGTGGCAATCCTGAGCCCAACCAATGGGCCAGGGCCTTCAACAGGACAATGATTTCGAAGGGGCGGCCAGACAGCATAAGAAGTTCCAGCGTGCCGTCCTCCCGATCTTCCTGAAACAGCCGGTCCAATCCGAGCAGCGTTGCCAGAAGGGCCCCGATCCAGAGAAGTGCCGGGCCGATCTGCGCCAACAGTTTCAGATCGGGCCCGATGCCGAAGGGAACGATGCTGATGACGGCAAGGAAGAACAGCACGCCGATGGGCGCACCGCCTCCGGACTTCAGCGTCAAACGCAATTCACGCCAGAAAAACGCTCCTATCCAGCCGCTCATACCAGATCTCCCGGCTGTGTGGCACTTGCGGTCAGACGCAATTCCAAGGCCCCGGTGATGTCGGGCAATTGATGGGTTGCCATGACCACCAGTCCGCCGCAGTCGAGATGTGCGCGGATCATGTTTTCCAGGACCGCTTGTGAGGATGTGTCAAGAGCTGCCATCGGCTCATCCATCAACCACACCGGCCGTGGTGACACCAATAGACGGGCGAGCGACAGGCGGCGCAATTGGCCTGAGGACAGATATCGTGCAGGCAGGCGCGCCAGATCAGCCAGGTCCAGATGCGCCAGCGCCGTTTGTGGCGTCATTGTTCTTGGTTCAAAGTCGCCACCGGCGGACGCCTCACGGGTCATCGCTTGCCAGAAGGTACAGGTTTTCCAAAGCGCTCAATGCGCCTTTGGTGGCCGTTTTGTAGGAAATGAAATGCGCCTGCTCGCCAACCATGGCTTCCCCGTCAGGGCTTTCAAAAAGACGTAACGAACCTGAATCCAGTGGGATCAGCCCGGCGAGGGCGAGCAGCAAAGAGGTCTTGCCGCTGCCATTGTTGCCGGTAACGAGCAGCGCCTGCCCACTGGCGACTGTGAAAGACAACTCCGTGAGCACCAGTCGCTCGCCGCGGGTGACAGTCAGGGTGTCGGCACTGAGGTGCAGCATGGGTGCAGCGCTTCCGGCTCTGGTTGGTCGCATCCGCCTGATGCAAATCTCATCCTCTTCGATTGCAGGAAATGGCAGCCGTTGGCAAGAGGCAGGCCACGGGTCGCATTGCGTTGCTCAGAGTGTGACAGTGAATTGTCATGCGTGCACGTGACAACCGCAGCCACAAATATGCCGGATCAGGTATTATCGTCATTGCGGCAGGCGTTTGTGCTGCGATGACGGAAGCCTTCAGAATGCTGGGGCGGCAGCATAAGTGTGGGATTTGGACGAAATACGCCTGAAGACCGATGCTGCCTCAAATGCAGGCAGTGTTTGCGGTCGTTCAGAGATAGGGCTTTCGCATCTGGAATGTGAAGCGCGTTTCCTCGAACGAGGACTCTGCTGTCAGCGTGCCGCCATGAGCTTTGGCAATCTCGCTGGAGATATAAAGACCAAGGCCAAGTCCTTGCGCGGGCAGGTTGGTTTTGCCTCGATTAAAGGGCGTGAAAAGGCGTTCAATGGCTTCTTCAGGAATGGGGGCACCCGTATTGCTCACGGACAACTTGAAGAGAGAACCCTGATCGCTGGCTTGCAGCAGCACGGGGTCGGAGGGCTTGCCGTGTGTCAGGGCGTTTGCCAACAGGTTCGACAAGAGCTGTGCGATGCGCAGACGGTCGCAATCGATGTTGCTTGCTAATCTGATGTCCGTTTTGATTTCCCGGTCTGGATGTACAGTTTGTAGCTCATCGACCACCTGTCGGATCGTGTCGGCGACGGGAAGATCTGCATTGCGTGACAATTGCAGACCGCCCCCCAGACGCCCTCGGGCAAAATCCATGACATTGTCGATCAGCCCGCTCATGCGAACGACGCTGCCCTGAATGAGGGTGACGATGTTCGTGGCGCGCTCGTCCAGCGGCGTGTTTTTCAGCATGCGTGCACCTGAGGAAATAGATGCCACCGGATTACGCAAATCATGTCCTAATACGGCAATGAATTGTTCCCGCAAAAGGGCGGTTTCGCGTTCGTCTTTCAACGAGTCATCGGTACTGGTGAACGCTTTGACGTGCGTTGATATGCGAGGCAACCAACTCGGCAAAAAGCTTGAAGATGCTGATTGTCTCTGGGCTGTTCAGACGGGCCGGACGGGGGTCAATCGCGCAAAGTGTTCCGAAGAAACTGCCATCCGATAAAATGATCGGTACAGATATATAGCTTTGGAAGCCATACATGGATGGTGTCGGGTGGGTGCAATAGGTTTCGTCTTGGGCGACATTGTCGATAACGACGGCCGTCGTACTCTGCCGTACTTCGTGGCAGAGCGTGGTTCCCACATCAAGCTCCCCGCCGGGCTTCAGGCCGAAGTCGATTTTGTCGAGAACTTCACAGGCAATCCACCGGTCCGGAGTGACGCGGGCGATGGCGGCGAATCCCATTCCTGTCGTTCGGCACACCACATCGAGGATGGTGGGAACGGCAGCGATCTCTTTTATCAGATCGAGGTCTTGTTGAAAGTCGTGTTGCAATGGGGTCCCCAATAATGAGACCCCAGTTTAAACGAGCGGCTGGATTGTGTCACGCGACATCCGCAGTCAGGATCAATCTGTTAGCGAAAATAAATGGGTCGCGCCGACGTGCTTGAGAGGGGTGAAACCGCGCCGTCAGGCGGCGCGGATGCTGTTCAGAAATTTGGTGACCTCTGCTTGCAGGCATTCTGCCTGAGTTGCCAGTCCGCCAGAGGAGCTGAGCAGTTCATTCGCGGTATGGCTTGATGTATCTGCTTGCGAAGTGACGTTGGAGATGGCGTTGGAGACCTCTACGGTGCCGGCGGCGGCTTCCTGAATATTTCGGGAAATTTCTGCTGTCGCGGCAGCTTGCTCCTCAACGGAAGCAGCAACGGCGGACGACACTTTTTTCATTTGGTCGATGATCTCGGCAACGCCGTCAATGGCGGCGGCGGAGTTGCTCGTGGAGGACTGGATCTCGGTGATCTGAGCTGCAATCTCCGTGGTCGCTTTGGCTGTCTGGTCTGCAAGCTGCTTGACTTCTGCGGCCACAACCGCAAATCCCTTGCCGGCTTCTCCTGCGCGTGCGGCTTCGATCGTCGCGTTCAGGGCGAGCAGGTTGGTCTGGGCGGCAATACCGGTAATCAGCTCAACGATGTCGCCGATTTTCTGTGCCGAAGACGACAGTCCCTGGACAGTATGTGCGGCGCTGTTCGCATCGTCGGCTGCACGCAGAGACATGGTGTTGGACCGATCGACCTGCTCGGTGATTTCACGAACTGACGCAGTGAGTTCTTCCGTTGCAGCGGCGACTGTTTCCACATTGGCCGTGGCTGTGTGGGCGGCAATTGACACGGCAGTGGATTCCCGCGCTGTTGAAGACGCACTTTCATACATCTGTGAGGCGAACCCTGAAAGCTGGGCTGAAGCTGCCATCACCGTGTGAACAATATTGCCAACAGAGTTCTCGAAGTCTTCGGCGAGCGCTGCCATCATGGCGCGCTTTTCTCTTTCTTCCAGCTTGGTGCGTTCGGCGCTTTCCATCGTCAGGTGCTGATTTTCATCCATTTTCTGCTGAAAATAAGTAGCGGCCCTGGCAAGCTCTCCGACTTCATCCTTACGTTCAATGCCTGCGATGGCGATGGCGGTATCACCGGTTGCCAAACTCTTCAATGTGCTGACGATCATGCGGATCGGAGTGGCAATGTCCCGACGGGCAATCAAAATGCCGATGCCGAGGGCCAGAAGGGTGACGAAGAAGGCAAGCATCAAGATCGTGATCCCGGCGGATGAGGCCTGTTGTTCTGCTTTCAACCGTGTGTCCGTCATCAGGCTTTCGGAGCTGTCAGCGTAATGTTTCAAGGCCGTATCAAGCTGGACTTGAATGGCTTGAGCGCGGATGAGCGCTGAAATACTTTTGCTTGTATCGCCCTTGGACGTGTCGACCTGGTCAATCAGTTGCGACAGAGTGCTGGCATAAGTTTGCAGCTCGGCATGAATGTCTTTTAAGTCCTTCTGGCGCTCTGCGGTGTTGGCTGTTTCCGGAGCGGGGAGAAGGTTCGTCATCTTGACAGTGCGTGCCTTGACTTCGTCGCGATAGGTGTCTGAGGCCAACTCGCCGATTGCCATCTGATAGGCCATACGGCTGAGCGTTATCGTATCGACGCGAAGCACCATGGCATCATGCATCTTGGCATCAAGGGCGGAAACTTCATTGAAAGCGGCGTTCAGGGATTCGATCTTGACGAACGCGGCGGTTGCGATCCCGGCTGCGGCAACCGCCATGACAGCAACGATGCAGATGACCTTCTGGACGATAGACAAATTCTTTAGCGACACGCGACGGCTCTTTCCTGTTGAAGAGAGGGGCCGGGACCAAGCCCAGTCACATACGTATATTTCACTAAAAGATTAATGAAGTTTTTTACTACGAAAAAATTGATTAGGTTCGAGGAATATATTTTTATTCTGATTAAATCTGCGTATTTATAATAATACCTATGTATAGTTATTTTATTTATTATAAATAGAAAGTAATTTATTGTTATTTCAAGTTTCCGTTAGGTCGTGAATAGAAAAATCCCCTTATTAAAAGGGGGCTGACTTTTGTATACGCTTGTATATAAAGGCGGTGATGATCGAGTTTTTGCGTGTCCAGTGGCGCGCAATGGGGCGTGTTTGACGTCTTGTTGCCGGATGCATTGGCAAGTGTATGCAAATCTCGTTATAAGATCGTCGAAGCGTTTGGATGGAAGATGCCTCTTGAGGGATCTTGCGTCTTGAAAGCATGCCCGAAAGAGGCTCACTTGTTCCCGGAAACGGGGGCAGCCAGAGATTCTAGACCCGCAGCCGGCTCCCCCGCCGAACTGCAAGACAGGACAACGAGGAGAACGCCAGTCGTGACCCAGTCCCTTGATACATTCAAGTCCAAAAAGACAATGCAGGTCGGTGACAAGACCTACACGTATTTCTCCATTCCGGAAGCTGAGAAGAACGGCCTCAAGGGCGTCTCGAAGCTGCCTTTCTCGCTGAAGGTTGTTCTTGAAAACCTTCTGCGCCACGAAGACGGTCGCACGGTAACTGCTGAAGACATTCGTGCTGTTGCCGAATGGCTCACCGAGCGCAAGTCCGATCACGAGATTTCCTATCGTCCAGCCCGTGTGCTGATGCAGGATTTCACCGGCGTACCTGCCGTGGTCGACCTGGCAGCCATGCGTGACGCTGCGGTCAGCCTCGGCGGTGATCCGGAGAAGGTGAACCCGCTGGTTCCTGTCGATCTTGTCATCGACCATTCGGTCATGATCGATTATTTCGGCACACAGGACGCGTTCAAGAAGAACGTTGAGCTGGAATATGAGCGCAACCGCGAGCGCTACGAATTCCTGCGCTGGGGGCAGTCGGCCTTTGACAACTTCCGTGCCGTTCCTCCGGGAACCGGGATCTGTCACCAGGTGAACCTGGAATATCTGGCCCAGACAGTCTGGACCAAGGAAGAAGACGGCGAGACCGTTGCCTATCCGGATACGCTGGTTGGCACCGACAGCCACACGACCATGGTCAACGGCCTGTCCGTTCTTGGCTGGGGTGTTGGCGGTATTGAAGCTGAAGCAGCCATGCTCGGCCAGCCGATCTCCATGCTGATCCCGGAAGTCATTGGCTTCAAACTGACCGGCAAGCTGAATGACGGCATCACTGCAACAGACCTTGTGCTGCGTGTTGTTGAAATGCTGCGCCAGAAGGGCGTTGTCGGCAAGTTCGTTGAGTTCTACGGACCTGGCCTTGACAACATGAGCCTTGAAGATCAGGCAACGATCGCCAATATGGCACCGGAATATGGTGCGACATGCGGCATCTTCCCGATCGACAAGGACACGCTGAACTACCTGAAGTCGACCGGCCGTGATGCGGACCGTGTTGCTCTGGTTGAAGCCTATGCCAAGGAACAGGGCATGTTCCGCGTGGGCGGCGAAGAGCCGGAATTCACCGACACGCTGGATCTCGACATCTCCACCGTCGTGCCTGCGATCTCGGGTCCGAAGCGTCCTCAGGATCGCATCAACCTGGCCGATGCTGCCGAAGGCTTCGCCAAGACGATGGACACGGAATTCAAAAAGGCTGCCGACGTGCACAAGCGCGTTGCTGTCGAAGGTCGTGATCATGATCTGGGCAATGGCGACGTTGTCATCGCCGCGATCACCTCGTGCACCAATACGTCCAACCCGAGCGTTCTGATCGGTGCTGGTCTGGTGGCGCGCAAGGCGCATGAAAAGGGCCTCAAGGTCAAGCCTTGGGTCAAGACATCGCTCGCTCCGGGCTCTCAGGTTGTGACCGACTATCTGGAAAAAGCCGGTGTTCAGGCTGATCTCGATGCGTTGGGCTTCACGCTGGCCGGATATGGTTGCACCACTTGTATCGGCAACTCCGGTCCGCTGGCGGATGAGCTTTCCAAGGCCATCAACGACAACGACCTGATCGCTTGTTCGGTTCTCTCGGGCAACCGGAACTTTGAAGGTCGTGTGAACCCGGACGTGCGGGCCAACTACCTCGCATCGCCGCCCCTCGTTGTGGCTTATGCGCTGGCTGGTAACCTGAACATCGACATTACCAAAGATTCCCTCGGCGATGACAAGGATGGCAATCCGGTCTATCTCAAGGACATCTGGCCGACGACAGAAGAAATCGCGGGTCTTATTCGCTCTTCCATCAATGAAGGCATGTTCCGCGAGCGCTATGGCGACGTTTTCAAGGGCGACGAGCATTGGCAGTCGATCAAGGTTGAAGGCGGCATGACCTACTCCTGGCCATCGGGTTCGACCTATGTTCAGAATCCGCCGTACTTCGAAGGCATGACGATGGAGCCGAAGGCTCTGGAAGATGTGAACGACGCTGCTGTCATGGGTCTCTTCCTCGACAGCATCACGACGGACCACATCTCTCCGGCCGGCAACATCAAGGCCGACAGCCCGGCAGGGGAATGCCTGGCGCAGCACCAGGTCGCCAAGAAGGACTTCAACTCCTACGGCTCACGCCGTGGCAACCACGAAGTCATGATGCGTGGCACATTCGCTAACATCCGCATCAAGAACCAGATGGTTGAAGGCGTCGAAGGCGGCGTCACGATGAAGGACGGCAAGCGCGAGTGGATTTACGACGCTTGCATGGAATACCAGGAAGCTGGCACGCCGCTGGTTGTCTTTGCAGGCAAGGAATACGGCACGGGCTCTTCTCGTGATTGGGCGGCAAAGGGCACGAAGCTGCTCGGCGTTCGCGCTGTTATCGCGCAGTCGTTCGAGCGTATTCACCGTTCCAACCTCGTTGGCATGGGCGTTATCCCGCTTGTGTTCAAGGAAGGTGAAAGCTGGCAGTCGCATGGCATTACCGGCAAGGAACGTGTGACCATCAAGGGCATTGCCGACATCAAGCCGCGTCAGATGATGGATGTGGAAGTCACGTACGAAGATGGAACGAAAAAGACCATCGAGTGCCTCTGCCGCGTCGATACGCTGGACGAGCTGGAATACATCAAGGCTGGCGGTATCCTGCACTATGTGCTCCGCAACCTGGTTGCCAGCTAATTGATTGATCTGTCCGAAGCTGCGTGATGCGTCGTTTCGGGGATCATGTCAGGTTCATCATGAAGCCGCTCCGGGCTACCGGAGCGGCTTTCTTATTTGGCGATGCGTCTCTTTCATCTCGCGGGACTTTCACATATTATAAAAATATGATATTAGGAAAATATAATATTTAAACGAGGCGGAGTGTCATGGCAGATGTAAGTCCGGATCAGGGTGCCATGCAGGATATGGCGGAGCGTGCTGAGGAGGTTGCCGGGTTCCTGAAAGGCATGGCCAGTCCGCATCGATTGCTCATTCTTTGTCGACTTGGTGAAGATGAAAAGAGTGTCAGCCAACTTGTTGAGGAGACAGGACTTCCTCAGACATCGATGTCTCAACATCTTGGCAAGTTGAAGGAGGAGGGGATCGTGTCCTTTCGACGGGAACATCGCATCCTTTACTACCGGATTACCAATGATGCAGTGCGCCAGATCATGGCTGTGCTTTACGACACATTTTGCGGGAAGGGACGGACGTGACACAGACAGTGACAGCACGCGAGGCTTATGACTGGTTGCAGGCTGGAGACGCCATTCTGCTTGATGTGCGCGAGCCGGACGAATTTGCGGAAAAGCGTATTCCATTCGCCTTCTCCTTACCGTTATCCGAGGGCGTGTCGCAATCCGCCTTGCCGCAGATGCCCCTTGGCAAGAGGGTCGTTCTGCATTGTGTCAAAGGGCTGCGAAGCGAACAGGCCTGTGCGATACTCACAGCATCCGGGGTTGCGGCAGATCAGATCTTCAGTCTTAGCGGAGGTCTCCCCGCCTGGCAGGCGGAGGGTCTCCCGCTCGTGGGGGCGAAGTCTGGACACGGCGTGTCGATTTTCCGGCAGGTGCAGATCATCATGGGAGGCGTGATCGGTGTGCTTGTGGTCGCAGGGCTGGCGGGGGTGCCTTTGGTGTCCTACGTCGCTGCCGTCTTGGCATTCGCCTTGATGATAGCGGGGATCACCGGTTGGTGCGGTCTTGCGCTGCTGTTGAAACGGGTGCCTTGGAACACGTGATCGATCAGTTCGCATCAATGCGATTTGAGAAAGGCAGAGGTCGCCGTGACCTCTGCCTTTTTCGTGTTTCGTCACAGATGGAAAGTAACGTGGCCATCGGCACTGATGGTCCATGCCGGGTTCCAGGCGATCTCCCAAGGCATGATTGTCCGGATCTGCGACATAGCCGCGATAACCGCCGTGGGGCGGCGCGTCTGCCGCACGCAGAATGCTCCCTCCGGAAGCAGCAAGCGTCTGCATCAAAGGCGTGACCCCGGCTTTCTCTGAAACGTTGTGCGCCAATGCAAAGGCACCGCTCGTGCCCAGAGTAGAGCGCTGCATATCCTCCGCCAGGTCGTCTTTCAGGAAGGTTCCCAGAACCAGACCATTCATTTGATAGAAGACGATGTTGTCGTTCTGAAACACAGGAGTCCAGCCAAAGCCGTCTATGTAGAAATGGCGTGATCTGTCGAGATCAGCGACGCCGAGCGTGATAACAGAAATCTGCTGTTGCATTCCAAGACCTCTCTTTTCACCGACACGGGGGTGTATCGGTGTTGAAGGTCATGGGGCTCGCTGTCAGACAGTGGTCAGGGCTTGTTGTGGCTTTTGACCTTACAAGGATCGGGCTAACCGCACCGATCTTTCCTTTTTAGACCTTGTGATGAAACCGTGCCCTAGCTGAAATAGCAAGGGTGCAGGGCGCGGGATTTCAAAAAAAAGCCGCCGGTTTCCCGACGGCTTGTTATTTTTTTATTATGCTTTTCTTGTTTTTGTTTTGAAGTTGGATCCGCTGTTCTGGCAGATCAATCATCAGGACCTTTCAGTGGGAAAGGGGCAGGGCAGATTTTGTTTTTATCGTGTGCCTTGCAAGCCCTGCCATTTCAGGGCTGTCCGATGGTCTCAGGCGATGGGGCGCCTCCGCGGTCGGGGCTGTTACCCTCGTCCGCGATAAGGTGGAACCCCTTGTTCAGGGATCCAAACATCGTCCGGCTGTGCGCCGGTCTGATAAAAGACGTCGATCGGAATGCCGCCGCGTGGGTACCAGTAGCCACCGATCCGAAGCCATTTGGGCTCCAGCAGCTCTGTGATGCGTTTGCCGATCGACACCGTGCAATCCTCGTGGAATGCGCCATGGTTGCGAAAAGAGCCCAGGAACAGCTTGAGCGACTTGCTTTCCACCAACCACTTGTCCGGCACATAATCGATCATCAGGTGAGCGAAATCGGGCTGGCTGGTGATTGGGCACAGCGAAGTGAACTCAGGTGCCGTGAACCGCACCAGATAGCCGGTGCCCTCCTGCGGGTTCGGTACCTTTTCCAGAACCGCCTCCTCCGGCGAATTGGGCAAACCGGTGTTGGTGCCGAGCTGGGTCAGGTTTTCGTAGATGCTTTTGTCGCTCATCGTTCAAACTCCGCGCAGGTTGCCCCACAGAAGGGTGTGTAGCTGAGGCAGGACGGTGGCGTCGAACCAGTGGTCTTCGACCACCCGATCCACCAGCCAGCGCATCCGTGTCATGATGCCGTCCGTGTCGATCCGCGCATCGGCCTCGGTGGCAGGTGGCGGGGTGTGGTTGCCCGGTTGCAGATAGACGGCAAGCTGGGAAAAGCGCTGTGCGGTCAGTCGGGCGAACTGGTAATCAGTTTCATCAAAGACCACTATTTTCAGCGCAATCTGCGGGCCGGGGCCTGCTGCCTCGATGCAGTCACGCAATTTATCCCAGTCCGTCGTCATGTCGCTTGAAGGTGGTTTCGGGCTGAGTGTCAGAACCGAGAGGTCGGCAAACCAGTCACGCGCAATCGAACCTTGCGTTTCCAGAGCAAATCCATAGCCCTTGGACCGGCCTAACCGGATCAGGTCGGCCAGTGGTTGAATGGCCGGGTTGCCGCCTGACAGAGAAACGGTCAACGGAACATAGGATGACAGGCGTTCGACTTCGCGCATGATAGCGTCTGCGGCCATCGGGGCCCAGTCGCTGCGATGCTCGCTGTCGACAGCATGCAGCGTGTCGCACCACGAGCAGCGATAGTCACATCCGCCTGTGCGGACGAAAACGGTTGGTTTGCCGATCAGCGCGCCTTCGCCTTGAATAGTGGGGCCGAAGATTTCACTGATGCGGATCGCACCTTTGGTCTCAGTCGGTCTGGTCTCGAACGCTTTTGTATCGGGAGACACGGTCATGGGCGGTACTCCGCCACGGTCTTCGGTGTTTCTTTCACCCGCGCGGCGGTGGTCTCCGGCCAGCGGGCTTTGCACCAATCATAGAAGTGCTTGGCCATGCGTTCGGCGGTCACGCCGTCGTCACCAAGAATATCGTTCAGATGACGGTGGTCGAGCGTATCGTCGATGTAGCTTTTCAGCGGACCAAGCTCGCGGTAGTCGCGCACGAAGCCGACAGTGTTCAGTGTGTCCGAGGTCAGTTCCACTTCCACCACATAGTTGTGTCCATGCAGCCGTGCGCAAGGGTGATCTTCGGGCAAGCCGAAAAGCTGGTGCGAGGCGGAGAAATGAAATTCCTTGGAGATCCTATACATCGCAGACCGTTCGCCAATAGTCCGGATCTGCATAGGTGGTCGGATCTTCAACGCCTGCCAGATGAAAGGCCTCACGGCGTTCGACGCAGGTGCCACAGCGGCCACAATGCACATCTCCGCCCTTGTAGCACGACCAGCTCTTAGTGTGGTCGACGCCAAGGCGGGCGCTTTCGGCGGCGATTTCTGCCTTTGAGGTGTGGATGAAGGGAGCGTAGAATCGAATATCGTTCAGACCTTCCAGCGCGTGACGCTGCATGGTCTCGAAGCTTTCGACAAAGCCCGGCCGACAATCCGGATAGATGAAGTGATCGCCACCATGGACAGCCGCGGCAACGGCATCCGCATTGCGGGCTGCTGCGATGCCAAACGCTATTGACATCATGATTGCGTTGCGGTTGGGAACAACGGTAATCTTCATCGTTTCTTCGGCATAATGCCCATCAGGCACATCGACGTCGTCGGTTAACGCGGAGCCGCTCAAAAGCGCTCCAACGGAGGCGATGTTGACGATCTGGTGCGGCGCGCCAAGGTCTTTGGCGCATTGCGCTGCGTAGCTGAGCTCTTTCTTGTGTCGCTGACCGTAATCAAAGGACACAAGGCCGATCAACTCGTTTTCGCGCGCAACTTTATGCGCGAGAGTCACGGAGTCGAGTCCGCCGGAGCAGATAACGAGTGTTTTCAAAACGAGACCCTTGTTTTCGTTGGAACCGGGTAGGCTGCGACCGGTGCCTGCGGAGACCGCAGATGGCGCGTTCTAGCAAGAAATCAAAAAAAGAAAAGAGGGGAATTGACTAGTTCGAGAGGATGGGGGCTCCGAATACCTTCGAAGAAGGCCCATTTGCCGTCTAAGTTTCAGAAAACGTTGGGAGAGTGAAAAAGGTCGCGAGGCTTGCAGAAAATTTCGGCTTCACCCGCGCCTGCGCCGCAGGATGGCCTTTGCTCTTGCCTCAAGACTCAGGGCGCGTTGTGCGGTGCCTGCCATCCATTCGCCGCGCCATCCTCCCATGTGGGCCAGCATGTGGTCGTAAGGCAGGGTCTCACGCCAGAGGGCATTGATCAGCGGGTGGTTCGGGATAGCGAGGGAATCCGCGCGTTTGACAGTGTCATCCTGCAGGTTGGTCGCCATGGTGTAGAGCACCAGATGCTTGCCGGGTGAAAATCGGCCATACGTCTCGTCAAAAGTTATTTTCAGGAAAAAGCGACGCCGCTCATCTTGAGATTGACCAGCATGGCAATGGGCGTGTTTGCAACGCAAAGCCGGTCGATCCGTATGGCCGCCTGCTGCGAGAGTGCCGAAGTCACTTTCACGGCGAAAGCTTCGCTGTCTGCGTGGCTGGCAAGGGCTGTGTGAGCTACTCCCTTCCAACCGCGCTTCTCCAATGCCAGAAATTGAGCCAGGGCGGCTGGGACGGCCTCGGGCGTGTCGATGCTGTCGAAGGTGACAGGTCCCTGATCGCTCAGGCGGTTAAGCAGGCGGCGCAGTTCTTTGCCATGCTTGCCGGATTGCGCGCGTTTGAGGTGTGCTTGGGCGATGTCGCCACAGGTATGAGCTGCCCGCTCTCGCGGCGCGGTGGACTGCACGTTCCAATCCTGCTGGTGCATCAAGCTGTCGTAAAAGGCGCTTGTCCGGGGCAGATAGTCAAACGACAGCAATGTACACCCTGCGGCTTGTTTCATCAGATCAAGAAACAGGTGAAGACATTGGGGGGCGATATCCGCGGCGGAAAGCGGTACGCCGAGAGGGCTGAACGGCGTCGTCAATGTGCAGGCGGCAGGCACGAGACGGCCAAGACGCCGGCGCACAACGGGAGCAGCGACAATCAACCGGCCTGATGCCCGGTCTCGGACGGCGCAGAGTTTGGCGCGGGTGGGTGGGCCGCTTCGGCCCAGCGTCTCAAGGTAAGGCAGCACAAAATCTGGACTGAAAAACGGATTTGCATCTTGCGCGATCATAGCCAGATTGCGCCAGTCTGCCACGAGACCCGGTGTTAATGCGGTCAGATCGGCAATGACAGGGACATACGGTCCTGTGTGCGAGGTGGAAGGGTGTGAGTTGGGCGGGGTCATGCGCTCGTCCCACCGGGTTCATTTACGGGCTTATGCGTTGAAAAAATAAAGGTCTGAAGGCCGAGACGCTTTTTTGCCATCCGGCACAGCATGATTGTTTCGAAGATGATCGCAAGACTGCTGCCAAGGGCGGCACCCGTCAGTCCGACCGTGGGGATAAGGGCCGCATTGAGAAGTATGTTCAAGCCAAATGTCAGACCAAAGATCCATGCGCAGCGCTTTTGTTCGCCGCTGATGCTCAGGAGAATTTCTGCGGGCCCGACAGAGGCACGGGCTAGGACACCGATAGTCAGGCAGGCGAGAACCGGTATGCCGGCCTGAAACCCATGTCCGAACAGGTCCATCAGCAGCGGCGACACGGCCAGCAGGCATACGGCCGCTCCAAGGGAGGGCCAAAAGGTCCAGCGTGTTGACCGGCTGACGTAGCCTTGCAACTGATCGGTCTGGCCGGAGTGGATCAGCGCGCTGAAGCGGTGACCGGTGGCGAGGCGGACGGCGTAATAAACGAAGTGGATGATCGCCAGCGTCTTGGAAGCGGCGAAATAGACCGCGACATCTGCAGGAGGGTGCCAAAAGCTGACCATAAGCACATCGGCGCTGGTCAGGCTTTGAAGAAAGCCTTCAATTAGCAGCATCGGAGCGGAGACTTTGAACCAAAGGGGCAGATCATAAGTTCGGGCACCGGCTGGAACAGCCTTGCGTAACTTTCCTGTCAGGACGAAGGCCTGAACAGCGACAACAGCAACGGTGGCAATCATTGCAATCAGGGCCAGTCGGCTGGCTGTAACAGGGGGATTCATGGCAGCCAGCGCGAGGGCACCTGCCAGAATCAGCAATGGCCGCCAGACGTATGTCGGTGTCAGGGTGATGGTTGACCAGTCATGACACCGCGCGATGCTGCTCAGGTGCACTGTCAGCGCGTAGACCGGCAAGGTGCAGAGCAGGAGCACCGTGGGGATGACATACATCGGGTCGATCATGGAGTGCAGAGCCAGAACTGCACCGCAGGAGAGAATAGCCAGCAGGACACCGGCGCTAAAAACAATAAGTGTGCTGGCTTTGAGAAAGCCACGCAGGCGGTTCATGTCGCCGGTTTCCCGGTACTGCGGAATGAAGCGGACAGCAGATGATGAAAAGCCGATGCAGGCAAAGATTCCCAGAATGACGATGCTGGTCCAGGCGACCGAGTAGATGCCATATTCATGCGCGCCCATCAGACGCGCTAACGCTACCTGCAGGACATACGCAAAACCGGCACCGAAGATACGAATGGCAAAGGTCGTCAGGGCCATGCGGCCAGATGCGTTGCCAAGCAGAGCGCGTGCCTTGCAAATCAGGCGATCAAGAAGCGGACCAAGCCGATCGCCGAGGCGACGGCCGATAGATCGGTATGATGGGGTCACCCTCAGGATATCCGGACTGCTGGAGATGGACACTGGTCATTTTACGACCATCACAAATTACGCATATTGTATTTTGCAAAATCTTAAAGTGCCGTGTTGGCCAACCTCTGAGGTCCTTGTTAGTCCTCCAAAGCCCGCACGTAGTACCAGACGCCCTTTTTCTTTTTGAAATAGCTGTGTTCGTGATGCTTCTTCAGGGCGCTGCCTGACAGATAGCTGGCCTCAAACCGGACAGACCCTACGCGGTCGGCCTCCAACCCGTCTTCGGCTGCAATGATCGTCAAGGAAAGCCATTGGGTTTCACGGGCCCAGGCCGCTGTGGCGACCGCGTCGAAGGTCGATTGCTGGGGCGGCCAGAGTGTCTCTTTCAGGTAGTCGATGTTTTGCAAGGTGTACGCAGTGTAGCGAGAACGCATCAGACTTTCTGCGGTGGGAGGGATGTCTGATCCGGAGAGATATAGATTGCAACACTCCTCGAAAGCGCTGCC
The DNA here is from genome assembly GCF_055809635.1 of Roseibium sp. 10G30-5. NCBI lineage: Bacteria > Pseudomonadati > Pseudomonadota > Alphaproteobacteria > Hyphomicrobiales > Stappiaceae > Roseibium > Roseibium sp. 10G30-5. The sequence goes on along the minus strand of NZ_CM147918.1, from coordinate 1,938,128 downwards.
GGATCCGCAAGGGCAGGGAGAGGTCGGCATGTCAGGCAAAGTCCGCTGTTGATCGGTCTTTTCGTAGGGCGCAAATCAGAAATGACGACGCCGTGCATTTTCAAGACTACGCGGTTGGTTGTGGAATTTCATCTGTCAATTTATGCGGGTCGTCGCATTCTTGAAGAACATCAGAGGTTGGTCTCTTGATTGCCACACAGCGCGGGCTATGTGAGTACTGGGAGTTGGCTGGGTCTGGCACTGTTATTTCTTGAGGGAATTTCGATATGAAGACCATGATTACGACAACGCTGGTCGCCTTGACCCTGGCGAGTGGCGGTGCACACGCGGCGGCCATGCCGGAGCATTTCCGAGGCAAGATTGTTGCCGTTCATAGTGATCGTTTCACCGTGATGACGCGCTCTGGCAGCAAGAAAATCTTTCAGATCAGCAAGGACACGCATTATGCCGCCGTGCATAAGGCCACCCTCGGAATGATCAAGAAAGACAGCTATATCGGTACGGCCACGAAGACGGAGGGGTCTCGGGTGATTGCGTTGGAAGTGGCGATCTTCCCACCGGTCATGCGGGGCGCTGGCGAGGGCCACAGGCCTTGGGATATGGTTCCGGACACCACGGCGGGCGGTAAGCATGACACGAAAAGTGCGATGACCAACGGCAATGTCAGCATGGTTGCCAAGCCAGGCAAGATGGTTTCCAGCGCTATGACCAATGGCTCCGTTTCGTCGAACATGTCCAAGAACGGCACTAAAACCATCGTCGTAACCTACAAGGGCGGCAAGCAAACCATCGAGGTTCCTGCATCCGCTCCCGTCGTATCGCTGAAACCGGGCAAAGTCGACGATCTGGCAAAAGGGGCAGGGGTTTTTGTCGTGGCCCTGAAGGCGGATGGCAAGCTGAATGCTCGCCTTGTGGCTGTTGGCAAGAATGGGGTCATGCCGCCTATGTAACTCGGGTGAGCACAGCAAAGGGTCGCGCTGGCGCGTGTGACGGCGGCGTGACCATTGGTGTTTTGAAGAAAGGCCTTCATGGGCTGTCTGGCAGGCTCATAAAGGTGACCTCAATCAGACTAGACCGCCCGGCGCCCGGCTTTAAACGCCAAAGCCCGCTTGCGCGGGTTTTTGTACTTCAGAAATGTCGTTCAGCTTGTGGTTGAAACTGGAGCGGGCGATGGGATTCGAACCCACGACCCCAACCTTGGCAAGGTTGTGCTCTACCCCTGAGCTACGCCCGCATTCAGTTTCATATCATGACCGATGTTCAGCCTTGAACTTCTCGGTCCCGCTCGTCTGCCTGAAGCAGATTGGAGCGGGCGATGGGATTCGAACCCACGACCCCAACCTTGGCAAGGTTGTGCTCTACCCCTGAGCTACGCCCGCATTCAACTGTCACGGGGCGAAGCCGCCCAGCGCCAGCGAGGTGCGCAGTATATGGACCAAGCTGGAAATGAATGCAACAGCCAATTTTAGCGCGCGATTGTTTCCCCGTCGGTTGTGGACAATCGGTGGGTTAAGTGGGTGATCGCGCAGGTCTGCGAACCGTCAATTCAAGAGCGTCGCTCTTGTCCATACCGCTGAAACCACGTTAAAAACTGGTGTGAAACTGATTGCCCGGGAGATGATGATGGCAGCAACCCGAGATGAGCTGATGGCCTTCTTTGCTACAAACGGCATTGCGGTTGAAACGCTGGATCATGAGCCGGTCTTCACCGTGGCGGAATCTGGTGCGTTGGATCGGAAGATCGAGGGCGGGCAGACCAAGAACTTGTTCTTGAAAGACAAGAAAAAGAAACTGTTCCTAGTCGTTGCGCTGTCCGATGCCGAGATTGACCTCAAGCACTTACACAGCAAAATCGGAGCAAGCGGGCGACTCTCATTTGGCAGTGCGGACCTTCTGGTGGACACGCTGGGTGTGCGTCCAGGTTCAGTTACACCGTTTTCGATGATCAATGATCGGGAAGCGCACGCAGTCCAGATCATTCTGGATGCTCGGATGATGCAGCATACTTTGTTGAATTATCACCCCTTGGCGAATGATGCGACAACGACCATCGCTCGTGATGATCTGCTACGGTTCCTTGAGGCATGTGGCGCAGAGCCGAAAATTCTGGCTGTAAGTCGCCAGTCGGATGACGCGGGTTTGTAATTTGGCAATCGCTCATCCATGTTATGGGCAATCATAAAGGAACACTCCGCAGCGAATGCGGAAAGCAAGCTTGAGGCAAAGATTATGAGCACTGGAAACTACTCGGTTGGAGGCCAGTTTGGCGGCACAATGGGTGGCGGTTACGGCAGTGGCATGGGCGGCGGCAGTTCTCTCGGCGGTGGCGGTGGTGCTCCGGCAGGTGGTGGATCGCCGTCTGGTGCAAGCGCAGCCCCGGCAGGTGAACTGATTTTCGACGTGACGACGGAAACCTTCATGCAGGACGTGATGGAAGCCTCGCAGAGCAATCCCGTTCTGGTGGACTTCTGGGCGCCGTGGTGCGGTCCTTGCAAACAGTTGACCCCCGTTCTTGAAGCGGCTGTAAAAGCTGCGGGCGGTGCCGTGCGTCTTGCGAAAATGAATATTGAAGACTATCCGGAAGTCGCAGGCCAGATGGGGATTCAATCCATTCCGGCGGTGGTGGCGTTCAAGGACGGTCGGCCGGCGGATGCTTTCATGGGTGTGCAGCCGGAGAGCAAGATCAAGGCGTTTATTGACGGTCTTGGTGGCACGGTTCCTGTTAGCCAGGTGGATCAGTTCCTGGAGCAGGCAACCGCATTGTTGGAAGCCAAGGACTACACCCAGGCGATGCAGTTCTTTGGTGGTGTGGTGCAGATGGAGCCGACCAATGTGGCGGCCTTGTCCGGGCTGGCACATTGTTATGTCGGTCATGACGATCTGGAGCATGCCAAGCAGGTGCTGGACATGGTGCCTGCGGACAAGCAGCAGGATCAGGCCTATCTTGCCGCCAAGGCGGCTGTTGAATTGGCAGAACAGGCTGGCGAACTGGGGGATCTGGCTGATGTTCAGGCGCGCGTCGATGCGGACCCCAATGATTTTACCGCGCGGTTCGACCTGGCGCTGGGCCTCAATGGCATCGGGCAAAAGGAGGCTGCGGTCGATCAGTTGATCGAAATTGTCAGTCGTGATCGCGATTGGCGTGATGGCGAAGCCCGTCAGCAGCTTTTACAGTTCTTTGAAGCGCTGGGGTTTCAAGGATCCAGCCGCGAATTATGGTCGGCGCAAGCTGTCTGCCGTTCTGTTCGCTTGATCTTTAGGGTCCGTGTCCCAAATTAGATGAATGTGGACATGGACCTTTTTGCGAACCGAGATGGAGGGCTGAGACATGCAAGCCGGAAACGCTGTTTACGAAAGCATTGCTGATCTGCCGAAGGTCATCCCGGTGTTTCCGTTGCAAGGGGCGCTGCTTTTGCCGCGCGCTCAGTTGCCGCTGAACATTTTTGAACCACGCTATATCGACATGGTCGATGTGGCGTTGGGGGGCAATCGCCTGATTGGCATGATCCAGCCGGCATCCGGCCAGGAAGACGATCAGACTGCATTTCCGCGTCTTGCGAATGTTGGCTGCGTTGGCCGGATCACAGGGCTTCAGGAAAGCGGAGACGGTCGTTATCTGCTGACTTTGCAGGGTATCAGCCGGTTTTCCGTCGTTGAAGAAGTGCGTGACGGGACAGCATTTCGCCAGGTCGAATGCGACTTCTCTGACTATGCGAATGACCTGTTGCTCGGGGTCGGAGAAGATGATGTTGATCGCAACAAGCTCTTGCAAACCCTGCGAAACTATCTGGATGCGAACAATCTGGAAACAGATTGGGAAAGCGTCTGTGAGGCGGAAACGGAAGTTCTCGTCAATGCGCTGTGCATCATGTGCCCGTTTGGAGCGCAGGAAAAGCAGGCTCTGCTTGAAGCGCAAAGCCTTAGCGCGCGCTCGGAAACATTGATCGCAATTACGGAAATGGATCTGGCCCGCTCCAACAGTGGCAGCGGCGGAACTGTTTTGCAATAACGCCGCGTGTCGGAGAGTGGGAGTTGGAATGTCTTTGGAAGATGAAAAGGCGTCGGAGCGTCAAGTGGATCGCAAGCTGCTGGAATTGTTGGTCTGTCCGTTGACCAAGACGACCCTCGAATATGATGCCGACCGGCAGGAGCTGATCTCCCACGCAGCCAAGCTGGCCTATCCAATCCGCAATGGCATTCCGATCATGTTGGTCGACGAGGCCCGCGAGATCGAGACCTGAATGACAAAAAGCCCGGGGACAACGTCCACCGGGCTTTTTTGCCTGATCTCACATCTCCAGTTGCGTGACCTCGTCAGCCAGGGCGACGAGATTCTCTGCGCGGTTGCGGTCAGGGGACGTTGAAATAGATGTACTTGATGATGATGTTCTGGATCAGGAAGATAATCAGCAACAGAACGATTGGTGACAGATCAAGACCGCCCATGCTTGGCAGGACGCGGCGGATGGGCCGCAGCAACGGTTCTGTCAGATTGTAGAGGGTCTGGCCAATCATGGCGACAACCTGGTTGTGGCCGTTGACGATGTTCAAGGTGTAGAGCCACGAGAAGATGGCGCTTGCGATGATCACGTAGGTGTAAAGGCGCAGCACCAGCAGTACAACGTCGAGAATTGCTTGCATAAGTTCGTCCAGGACCTGTCGTTAAGTGTGAGCTATCATGTAGCTTTCATGGCGGTGCTTCGCAAGCATAACCGTGAAAAGGGTCGGCAACACAGTTGAGTGATTGCCGACAGGGTTACCAGCTTGACCTATGGCGATGTGTGACTTTTTGCGCGCACCCGAGCGCTATTGCGTTGCGGTAAAGGCCTCATGCGTGCGTTACATGTTTAAAAGGTTTCTCTGATATTCTAGAGTGGAGCGAATAAATTCAGGGTTTTGACGGATGGGACAAAGCGTGATGAAAAAATGGCTGATCTGCGGTGTTAGCTTTGGGCTGGCCGCTCTCGCCGGATCTGGCGTGGCAATGGCCCAGGACGGTGTGACCCATGCGACGCCGACTGCCAGCCACCAGTACACCATTGATCTGGGGCTTGGTGCATCGATTTCGCCAAAGTACCCGGCTGCAAAATCCTATCAGGTCTCGCCTGTTCCTCTGTTTTTGGTTAGCCGCTTCTATCTGCCGATCTTCGGACAGGTGGCAGATGGTTCGACACCAAGCGGTTTTTTCCTGTTCCCGTCCTTTAATTTCGTTGGCTCGCGCAGCGCATCGGATGATGCGTCTCTGACCGGCACGCATAAGGTCGACTGGGCACTTGAACTCGGCTTGGGAGCTGGCTTCCGCACAGAGCATTTCCTTGCGTTCGCAACCCTGCGTCAGGGCATCAACGGCCATACCGGGCAGGTCGGTGAACTCGGTTTTGACGGTATCTGGCCTGTGACGGACCGCTTCTCTCTGAGCGTTGGCCCGCGTTTGGCACTTGCCTCTGAAAATTACATGGATACCTACTTCGGCGTCTCTGCGTCGGAAGCTGCGGCAAGTGGTGGTCGCCTGCGTGAATATCATCCTGACGGGGGCTTCAAGTCTGTCGGGTTGGCGGCGACAGGGACCTATGACCTGTCTGACAGCTGGAAAGTTCATCTCACTGGACGCTATGATCGTCTTGTTGGCGATGCGGCTGACAGCCCGATTGCCGATGCAGGCAGCAAGAACGCTTTCAGCGTTCAAACAGGCCTGACATACCGCTTCTCGTTTGATCTGTTTTAAAGGTGAAGTCTGGCGCCTGATCCTTGGGCGCCGCAGAGCTTTGCAAACAGGTTCTTGAAAATGACCGCCCGCAGTCCTGCTGTCGGGCGGTTTTTTGTGTTTTTAATGCTGCACGAAACGCATGATCCACCCCCTTATTTCCTTTGCAAGGGGAGACAGGCTGCCGCGACAGGTGTGGGAGTGGGAGAGTTCTATGAAGGCGACCGTGTACAATCCGTGTACGTATCTGCCTTGGGGGTCGCGCTAAGAAATACAGTTGGAGCCTTACGGCTATCTTTTGAGCCGCTTCAGTAATCCGCGTTGTCGATGATGTCGCTCTGGTCTTCAGACGAGCAGGCTTCCAGCTTGATATTGCTTGGCAGGCGCGTGGTAGAATCGCCGCAGGCTCCAATAACGCGTCTCGGGTCCAGACCCGTCGCGCCGGTTAGATCGGCTCCGGTCAGATTGGTGTGTCTAAGGAGGGCGCCGGAGAAGTTGACATTCCTCAGATTTGCGCCGGAAAAATCTGCGCTGGAGAGGCGCACGTTGCTCAAATCTGCGCCGGAGAAAATTGCATTCCGCGCATTGACGCGGTCAAGATTGGAGCTCTCAAGCTGTGCGCCCGACAGATTGGCGTTTTCCAGTGTCGTGCGTTCCATGCTGCTATGGCTCAATTTCGTACCGATGAATTGAGCGCCTTTGGCATTGGCCCGCACAAAATAGGAATGGCGCATGTCCGCGTGGGAAAAATCGGCTTTGAGCAGTGCTGTTTCGTTCAGGTCACTGTCCCGCATGTCTGCATTGCGCAGAGTTGCGTTGGACAGGTCAGCTTTTTCAAAATCTGCACCGCGCATCTGGCTGTTTGACAGATCGCTCCCCGAGAAGTTGCCTTTCTCCAGTTCTGTGCGGCGTAGATCGGAGCCGTGCAGATTGGAATTGACAATTCGGGTGCCTTTCAAATCGGCTTCACGGAAGTTGGTGCCATTGAAATTGCCGCCCGAAAGCGAGAGTTTCCGCAATTCGCGCAAGCGCAGATTGCAACCGGGGCATCCGCCTTTCGCAATGATCTGCGAGATGGGGGTCTTGGAAATCGGCTGCATCATCGAGACAGGGTGCATGTAGCACCACAGGATGAGCACAACGCCCAACAACAGCATGATAAGGATCACTGCGGCGGCAAGGAATTGAGCCTTTCCGAAAGGACTTGGCTTATCTGGTTCCTTGTATCGTGCGCGCATAGCCTTTTGACCTCGGCTTTTTCGTACGTCCTGAAATGGGTTACTGACGAAAACCATTTGCGCAACTCGGCTACTGATCAGACGATCTTCCTACAAGATGTGTTCTTGTAAACCGCATCTTGCAAGAGAAGCCAAGGCATTTGTCTATTAAATCAAGAAAAGTGGCATGGAAGAAGCGGCAAGTCGCAGATGCCAAGCTTCTTCCATCCACTATTTGCTGACGACGCACAACCTAACAATCAGCAAGGTTGATCCTGGTCCAAAAGCCTTGCCAATTGGTTTTCAAAACAAGCTTTTTATGTCTGAAGTTTGATTTTTTATTCTTCAATGTTTTGATTTCATTAGGATATTGAAGTCGAACTGTTGCAAATTGCGAGTTTGGGCGAAGGCTTTATTAAAGAAGCGACGGCTTGGTCTTTGCCTGACATGGCAAGCGCTCTGGTCATTCGAATTCAGCTTAGAGTCGAGTGTCGAGCGTTCCCCAACCGCGTCATAATTTTCTTCAACCCAAGCGCTGGCCGCCCTGCGGCCAATTTCCTTGAGCTCGCACAGGAACGACCATTCCGCATTCATTTTAGAAGATGCCATGAGCGGTTTCAGACCGTCGGCGGCGATCCGGTGCATGTGCACCTTGCTGTAGTCGCTTTCCGGCAAGAGGCCTTGTTCGATGAGGCGGCTGACGAAGTTGATCGAACGCAACTCGCGCAGAAGGGTCGAATTGAAAGTGATCTCATTCAGCCGATTAAGGATCTCACGGGCAGAGCGTGGCAACTCGCGACGTTCTACCGGATTGATCTGGATCAGCAGAACATCCTTGGTTTCGGTCTCGTAAAACAGCGGGTAAATTGGCGGGTTGCCCATATACCCGCCATCCCAGTAGGCCTCGCCGTCGATCTCAACAGCGTGATAGAGATGTGGCAGGCAGGCGGATGCCATCACGGCGTCCAGCGTGATTTCCTCGCCCTCAAAGACCTTGATCTTGCCAGTGTAGACATTGGTGGCAGAGATGAAAAGCTTGATGCCATCACACGCTTGAACCTTGTCGAAGTCCACAACCTTGTCGACGATGTCTTTAAGTGGATTGATATTGAGCGGATTGAACTCATAGGGCGATGCAAAGCGCGAGATCAGATCGAACATCAGATAACTCGGCGAGAAATCGAGACTCCATTGCCCCAATGCCATGTCGGCAGGAGACCGCTTGACTGGGTTCAGAAAGGAATTGAAGCTGATGGACCGCCAGAAATTCTCAAGCTGTTGGCGCGCGCCTTCCGCCCCACCTTCTTGAAATCCATGTCTCAAGGACAACGGCATTCATGGCACCGGCTGACGTCCCGGAAACACCGTCGATGAGGAAGCGGTCGTCCTCCAGAAGCCAGTCGAGAACACCCCATGTGAAAGCGCCGTGAGCGCCTCCGCCCTGAAGGGCAAGATTGATGCGTTTCGCCTTGGATGCAGCCACGTCAGATACTCCGTATGCAGGAGAAAGCGACAATCGCCGCACCGCATGAAAACGGCACGGGCGATTGCATAGGACAGGAGAGGGACTGCGTCAGTGCGCGGTCCAGCCCCCGTCCATGGGGAGGGCTGCGCCTGTGATGGAGGCGGCGGCATCCGAACACAGGAACACAGCGAAATCTGCGACCTGTTCAACAGTGACGAACTTCTTGGTCGGCTGAGCATCCAACAGCACGTCGCGCTTGACCTCTTCTTCGGTCATGTTGCGGGATTTCATGGTGTCGGGGATCTGTGCTTCAACAAGCGGTGTCCAGACGTAGCCCGGGCAAATCGCATTGACGGTGATGTTGTTCTCGGCGACTTCCAGCGCGATGGTTTTTGTCAGTCCGGCAATGCCGTGTTTGGCGGCGACATAGGCCGACTTGAACGGCGAGGCAACAAGGGCATGGGCTGATGCAGTATTGATGATGCGACCCCAACCCTGTTTTTTCATGATAGGCACGGCCGTGTGCATGGTGTGGAAGGCCGAGGATAGGTTGATCCCGATGATGGCGTCCCATTTTTCGACGGGGAACTCTTCAATCGGCGCCACGTATTGAATACCGGCGTTGTTCACGAGCACATCCAGGCTGCCAAATTTTTCGGCGGCTTCCAGGATCATCGCCTTAATCTCTTCGGGCTTTAGCATGTTGGCGGGGGAGTAATGGCAATTGACGGAAAAGTCGGTCTCGATCGACCGTCGCGTCTTTTCGATCTCGTCCGCGTCGCCAAGTCCGTTGATGACGATGTTGGCTCCCTGAGCAGCAAAGGCGCGGGCGTAAGCCAGCCCGATGCCGGACGTTGAGCCCGTGATAAGTGCAGTCTTGCCTTTCAACATCTTCCATTCTCCCTTTTGGTGTGTCCTTGCCATGATATATGCATTGCAACACAACCTTTGAATGATCTTTCCAAAAATTCACGTTTTAGGCGACCTTCAGTCTCACGCAGAACGCTGTTGCACTGCAAAGGTTCAAGCCTTTTGCGGGGCAAACGAGATCGGCTAAGAAAGAAGCAGCAGATCTCGGGCAAAACTGTGTCGCAAGGCGAAGCCGACAATTTTCTGGTTGGGTGCGCGCTTTTGGGCTGCTGTGATGAACGCAGAAAAGGAGTGACCGTGCAGCGGTTGGGTCGGATCAGTGGAACAAGGGTTTTGGACAGGAGCAGAAAGCTGGCAAAGGGCTGGGGCGTTGCCTCTTTCCGAAACGCTTGTGCTCGAAGAACGTGCAGGCACGTGTTGTAACGGGTTTGAACTTGCCCGCCTTTCGGCTTATGTGTCCTAGCAAGACTTCAATCTGGACTGGTCAATTCTCAATGATCGATAATTTTGCAAAGCCACGCCCCCGGAGATACTCGGTTCCGGTGAAGGTTGGGTCGGTCACCGTTGGCGGCGATGCGCCGGTCGTCGTGCAGTCGATGACGAACACGGACACGGCCGATGCGGATGCGACCGTAGCGCAGGTTGCAGCGCTGGCTCAGGCCGGGTCTGAAATCGTGCGCATTACGGTGGACCGGCCGGAAGCCGCAGCACAGGTGGCCCGCATTCGTGAGCGACTGGACCGGATCGGCGTCACTGTGCCACTGGTGGGCGATTTCCATTATATTGGTCACAAGCTTTTGACCGATTATCCCGATTGTGCCGCTGCGCTTGACAAGTATCGCATCAATCCCGGCAACGTTGGTTTCAAGGCGAAGCGGGACACGCAATTCTCGCAGATCATTGATCTTGCGCAGAAATACGACAAGCCGGTGCGTATTGGTGTTAACTGGGGGTCGCTCGATCAGGAGTTGTTGACCCGGTTGATGGATGAAAACTCCGCCAGTGCCACTCCGATTTCTGCCGCAGCCGTGATGCGTGAGGCGATTATTCAATCCGGTCTGTTGTCGGCGCAACGGGCTGAGGATCTGGGGATGGGGCGTGACAAGATCATTCTGTCCGCCAAAGTGTCTCAGGTTCAGGATCTGATTGCTGTCTATGCCGATCTGGCGGAGCGCTGCGATTATGCCTTGCATCTGGGGCTGACCGAGGCCGGGATGGGCACCAAGGGCATTGTCTCGTCGGCGGCGTCTATGGGGATGCTGTTGCAGCAGGGGATTGGTGACACGATCCGTGTTTCGCTGACACCTGAGCCCGGCGGTGATCGCACGCGGGAAGTTCAGGTGGCGCAAGAGCTGTTACAGGTGATGGGCTTCCGCTCGTTTGTACCGGTCGTCGCAGCCTGTCCGGGGTGCGGACGCACCACCTCGACGGTATTTCAGGAACTGGCAAGCGACATTCAAAACCATTTGCGGCAGTCAATGCCGGTGTGGCGCGAGAAATATCCGGGAGTTGAAGGGCTGAACGTGGCGGTGATGGGCTGTATCGTCAACGGGCTATAGTGAATCCAAACACGCCGACATCGGTATTTCTCTGCCGGGAACTGGCGAAGTTCCCTCGGCTCCGGTCTTTATTGATGGTGAGAAGGTCACAACGCTACGCGGCGCTGGCATTGCCGACGAGTTCAAGGGCATGGTTCTGACTTACATCGAGCAACGCTTCGGTATCGGAAATGCCGCACAGCCGAGTGAAAAAGTTGATGCAGAGTGAGCCAGTCGCTTGGCTTGAACGTATTATCAAGCATCTCGAGCGTTGTTCGGGATGGTGTTCTATTAAGGCGTCTTTTTTGAAGTCGTCCTAAAATATGAAGTGAAGACCAAAGAAAAATGAGCCCGAATGGTGCCGCTCCTCAAGCTGGAAAAAAACCGGCTATCCTTGTTCTTACGTCGCAAGTCGTGCGCGGTGGCCTGAGTGGCCGCGCGCAGACTTTTGCATTGCAACGGCTCGGTTATCCGGTCTGGTTTATGCCGACGGTTCTTCTGCCTTGGCATCCGGGGCAGGGTCCCGGGACGCGGCAGACGATTGACCCGGATGTATTTTCCGCATTTGTTGATGATCTATGCGGCTCTGACAAATTGTCCGAGGTTGGAGCCGTGATGAGCGGCTACCTCGGCCATCCGGCGCAGGCTGCAGAGATTGCGCGACTGGTCGGGGCCGTCAAGGAGAGGTCGCCAGAGGCTGTTTTCCTGTGTGACCCTGTGCTGGGCGACAATATGAAGGAAAGCCACCACGGGCTCTACGTGCCGCAGGCAACGGCGGAAGCCGTGCGGGATGAATTGCTGCCACTTGGCGATTGGGCCACTCCAAATCGTTTTGAATTGGGCTGGTTGAGCGGTCGCGACATCGAGACGGAAACAGATGCCGTATCGGCGGCCCGTCTCCTGCTGGAGCAGAAGACACCCCGGCAGGGTTTGATTGTCACATCGGCGCCTGCCATGCGGCGCAATTCGATCTCTAATGTTCTGGTCCATGACAAGACGGTCACCGCGTTTGAACATGCCGCGTTGGTCAATCCGCCGCAGGGAACCGGAGATATGTTTTCCGCCATGTTACTGGCGCGTCTTCTGGCTGGGCAAAGCCCTGAAACCAGTGTCGAAAAGGCTGCAGCGGGAACATTCGAAATGGTCGCTCGCAGTCTTAAGCAGGGATCGGACGAGATGCTTTTGGCAGCGGAGCAGATTTCCATTGAAAAGCCGATGACGCTGATCGCAAGCCGTCGTGTCATGGAAGTCCGTAAGCCAGCCAAGACTGGCGGACAGGAATGAGTATGCGCATTGCAGGAGTAGACGGCTGCAAGGCAGGTTGGGTTTGCATTGTTGCGGACCCGGATGATTTCAACAGCTGCGAAACCGTTGTTGTCGAGACGTTCGCCGAACTGCTGGAACGGTTTGCGGATGTGGCGGTGTTTGCCGTGGACATGCCCATCGGGTTGCCTGAAATGATCAGCAACGCCGGTCGTTCCGCCGATGCCGCGGCTCGTGCGTGTCTTGGCGCGCGCCAATCCTCTGTTTTTTCAATGCCTTCCCGTTCTGCCGTCTTTGCCGAAAGCTACGAGCAGTCCTGCCAGTCAGCGCTGGAAACCTCGGATCCGGCCCGCAAGGTGTCGCGTCAGGGCTTTCACCTTTTTCCCAAGGTGCGGGAATTGGATAAGCTGATGTCACCGGATCTGGAAGATCGGATCTTTGAGGTGCATCCTGAACTTGGCTTCTGGCGATTGAACGGCGAGCAGGAAATGCCCTTGCCCAAGAAAATCAAAGGGCGTGCCAATGAAGCGGGGTTGGCTGAACGTCGACGACTGCTGACAGCGGAAGGGGTTCCAATTTCCGTGTTTGAACAGTCCCGCGTGAGCGGGGTTGGTGCTGATGATGTGGTGGACGCTGCCGTATGCCTGCTGATCGCAAATCGGATCTTGTTAGGTAAGGCGCGGCCGTTTCCTCAGCCCTTTGAGCGCGATAAGCGGGGCCTGCGCATCGCGATCTGGGCGTAGGCCAAACACGCTCCCTCCACAATGTTTCAACAGGTTGTCCCCGCGCAGCGCAGCGCGAGGATGTGCCGGTGTGTCTGGACTGGTTTGGGTCTTAGGCTTGATTAAGGCCTGAAGTTGTGGATCAGGGTTTGGCTTGCGGAGTGACGTCAACCGAGGCGGTGGCCGCCGAAGCGCTGTTGCTATCAGATGTTGTTTCACTCTTGGCAGGCGCATCGCCTGCGGCTGTGGCGACGGGGGGCGGAGCGACGGGTGTTTGTGATGTGTCACCGCTCCCGAACAGACGCTTGAAGAACCCTCCGGATTTCGGCTTGCCCCCGGCGGGTTCCTGATAAGCGGACCCACTTGCCGTCGCCGGCTTGGCATCCGGCGCAACTGCCACCGTTGTTGGTGGTGTGGCGGTGGTGGTTGCCTGAGCCGCCGTTGAAGTATCCGCAGCCTTCATCGCATCCGTTGGAATGGGTGTCATTTCGTCATCGGTTGCGGCCTTGGGCTTGCCGTCTTTCTTGTCGAAGGAAAACATATTGGCAATCTTCTTTTGCCGCTCTTCCCAACGCGCCTGACGTTCCTTGTCAGCAATATCGCGGGCCACCAGTTTGTCGAACTCGGCCTTGTCTTTCAGTTCCTTGCGCTGAACGAGGCTCTGGAGCGGCTCTGGAACCGTGTAGGCAGGGCATTTTGCAGTGGCGTTGAAGGATGTGCCCGGCGTGGTCAGATCTGCATCAAAAACGTATTTTTTCTCGCAGACGTCAATCTTCGGCGGCACTTTCGACACTTCAAAATGGTCATAGCCAACCTTGAGCATGCGCCAGAAAGGCATGTTCTCGTTGTCGTGATGTTTGGCCATGTTTTCTGGCGTCATGCGGAACGGGAAAGCTTCGACCTGGAATGTGCGCTGGCCACCACTGAAGGCGTCACGGGCGAGGGCGTAGATGTCCTGAACCTGTTCATCGGTCATGGCATAGCAACCGCGTGAGGAACATGCGCCATGCACCATGATGTTAGAGCCGGTGCGTCCATACGCCCGATCGAACTTGTTCGGATAGCCCATGTTAAAGGCCAGATAGTAGTTCGAATGCGGGTTCATCAGGCCCGGGGTAATCTCATAGAAACCTTCAGGTGCCTGACGATCCCCTTCTTTTTCTTCGGTCCGAGCTTGCCCGAATAAGAGCAGATCGTAAAACTGGTCAGGAGCGCGTAGCGACCGGAGCGTGTCTGTTTCCAGACTTGCGGGTAGCGTCTTCCTTGAAGATCTGGACCATGATCGGCGATTCACGATCCATGTTGAGATCGCTCATCTTGCGGATCAGGGAAGGCGAGACCGGGCGTTTGGCTTTCGGTCCCGAGCCCAGGTCGTCGACCTGACAGCCCGCAAGCAGGGAGCCTGCCAGACTTGCGACCAGAATAACGGCCAATGTCTTGAGAGAGGATCGTTTCAGGCCGGAAAGGCACTTAGCGAGCCAGCCAGCTTTCATCGGATGCCGATTAGCCATGTGGAATTTCCAGTTCAGCGTCAGTCAAAGGGGCGGCGGCTCTCATCCAGGAGGACACGCGGTCGCCCGGTATTGCGCGTTTAACGGTCATCGACACTATTCGCGATATGGTTGACGGAACGTTACAAGGCTTGTGTTCGGCAGGCAATAAAACCCTGTGTGAGCATTCTTGCCTTGCACCGAAATCGCAGGATGCCCAAATATGACAAAGAGCGCCCATGAAGGCGCCCGCTCTGTCTTTTTGCAATGTTTACAGGCTCTGTGGACGAGAGTGGAAAGTTCAACCGGCCATGCATTCTTGCCTTAGGCGAGTGTGCGGCCAATATTGATGAACTTTTCGCGGCGTTGCTTGCGCAAGGCTGCTGCATCCAGTTCGCCCAGTTCGCTCAGCGCTGTGTGAAGCGCATTCTCGACGTTTTTAAGAGCCATGCCACGGTCGCGGTGTGCGCCACCTGTCGGCTCCTTGATGATGTTGTCGATAACGCCAAGATGCAACAGATCCTGCGCGGTCACTTTCATGTTGGTCGCAGCGTCTTCTGCGCGGCCACTGTCACGCCACAGAATGGAGGCGGCGCCTTCCGGCGAAATCACCGAATAAATGGCATGTTCCAGCATCATGACCTTGTTTGTCGTGGCTAGAGCGATCGCGCCGCCGGATCCACCTTCGCCGATGATGATGGAGACGGTCGGTGTGCTCAGGCCCAAGCCCTTGTCCGTCGAGCGGGCAATGGCTTCTGCCTTAGCCACGTTCTTCTGCGCCCCGTCCCGGATATGCACCGGTGGTGTCGACGATGGAAACAACAGGCAGGCCGAAGCGCTCGGCCATATCCATGATGCGGACAGCCTTGCGGTAGCCTTCCGGGCGAGCCATGCCGAAATTGTGTTTCAGACGGCTTTTGGTATCCGCGCCTTTTTCCTGCGCGAGAATAGCCACCGGCTGACCCTGAAAGCGTCCAAGGCCTGCAAGGATGGCGTGGTCTTCTGCGTAGTTGCGGTCGCCAGCAAGAGCGGTGAAGTCAGTGATCAGACCCTTGACGTAATCGACACCATGCGGGCGGTCCGGATGGCGCGCGACCTGAGTTTTCTGCCAAGGCGTCAATCGGGTGTAAAGGTCCTGCAAGGTCTGCGACGACTTGGCCTTCAAACGCTGGATCTCGTCATCAACGTCTACGGCTTCTCCGCCTGCGGCCAAGGCGCGCAATTCCTGGATCTTGCCTTCAATGTCGGCGACTGGCTTTTCGAAATCCAAATAGCTGTGCATGTACTCGTAAACCTGAAACAAGCCGAGGATAAAGGCCTCGTTTGCGAGGCCCGAACTTGAGATATGTTCGTTGGTCGGAGTCTGCCCTTGCGGGCGCTCCGGAACCAAATCATCAGGTGGCTGTACCAAGAGACGGACGGATTAGCAAGAGCTGACCCCGTATCCTGGGGTGTGGCCCCATACGTGTGTTTCAAATAGTCGAGTAGATTTTCCTGCCTGTTAGGCGCGGATGCGCAGTAAACTGTCCGGTTTCAAGATGTCGCAACGACACAGACAGGAGAATCTGCCCGATCCTTTTTGGACGTCAAAACCGTGGCGATCCGTCTGCGTCAGACGGCTCAGCCGGGCCTAGCGGGCAGCCTGCTTGGAGACCGCATCATCCAGCGTGAGTTTGGTGGCTTCCACGACCAACTGACCTGTCGTCGTCTGGATGGAGATCCGGTAGGGGATGAGTGCGTTCTTGCCAGCCAGCGGGGCAAGCCATGTTTCCATCTGGGCGTCCTCCATATATTTGACGGACGGTTTGGACGGGCGATGGCCTGCGATGGGAATCCATTTGGCCTTGCAGATAACAACGGGGCCATCGTAGCCGTGGCCGGAAACCTCGCCCATCTTGTCGTAGCTTAATTTAACGTCGAAGCGCGTCCAGCCATCAAAGATCGGCAAAGTCCGGTCGCAGGCAGCTGGCCCCATGGCGTCCTTGCCTGCCTTCACGGGCATCAGCGCGGCGCTCAAGGGATCCATTGCGTTGTGACGATCTTTTTCCGTGACCTTGATGCGTTCCTTGTTGGGCTTGAAGTGCGGAATGACTTCCATCTGGCGAACGCTGCCCGACCCCTGTTTCAGGCCGACATAGAAGTCGATGCCCGAAGCATGCGACGCCATCTGGTACTTGGACGGCATGACCTTGGAGTTCAAAACCCAGCCCGAAGCTTCCGCGCCCCCCTTGCCGGTTGAAAACAACGTGCCAACGCCCGCAGGCTTCAAGCCGACCTTGGCGGAATAGGCGTTGCCCTGCACGACAAGCGACAGTGTTCCCTGGCCGATGGTGAAGCCCGCCAGGCTAATGGCATAAAGGCCTCCCACGCTCGTGGTCGCCGCAGTGGCTGGAACAGCCATGAGCGGGCAGGCACAGATTGACAGCAGCAGTGCGCCAACGCATGTCTTCAATTTCGCCACTCCAGAGTACTGCCTGCATGCAGGCTTTCATGTGCATCGCCGGGCATTTCGAGATCTTCGACCACCAATCGTATTTCTCTTGGTGGCGGTTTTGCAATTTGCTGATTGTTGGCGGTTATGGTAACTCGGGCGTTAACGAGGCTCTGAATTCTGCTCATTGTGCAGCAGAAACAGATTCTCGCATCCTCTGCCCTTGACGATCAGCCGCTTGGTGAGTATAGCAAGCCTGATTTTTCCGTACAGAAGCCGGAGACGCTGTAGTCGGACCTCGGTCCGCTCCCTTCCGGTTGCAACTGCCGGGTCCGTTTGTTGGGCCGGCCAAAAGATAAAAGGTGATATCATGGCACGCCGTTGCGAACTCTCCGGCAAAGACGTGATGACGGGCAATAACGTCTCTCACGCAAACAACCGCTCCCGCCGCCGGTTCCTGCCGAACCTCTGCGTCGTTTCTCTGATGAGCGACGCTCTCGGCCAGACTTTCCAGCTGCGCATCAGCGCACACGCACTGCGCTCTGTTGAGCACCGCGGTGGTCTGGATGCGTATCTTGCCAAGGCAACTGACGCACAGCTTTCCCAGAAAGCCCGTCAGATCAAGTCTTCGATCCGTCGTCAGCAGGCTGAAGCCGCTGTTGCTGCTGCCTGATCAGGCAATAGCGCGCTAGGGTTGATATGACATGATGGGTTCTTCGAACACGTCTGCAATTTCAGTCGCCATCGCGAGCCTCGCGATGGCGACTGTCGTTATTGCATCGAATTATCTGGTCCAGTTTCCCATTCAGGGGCATCTTGGTGCCGTGGATCTTTCGAACCTTTTGACGTTCGGGGCCTTTACCTATCCGGTTGCCTTTCTGGTTACCGACCTGACCAACCGCAAGCTTGGGGCCACGATGGCACGCCGGGTGGTGTTGGTTGGGTTTGTTTTTGCCGTGGTTTTGTCCATCTGGTTGTCCACCCCACGCATTGCGATTGCGTCGGGCTGTGCATTTCTATGCGGACAGCTGCTGGATGTGACGGTTTTTAACAAGCTGCGCCTGATGAGCTGGTGGAAAGCTCCGGTGATTTCATCGGTGATGGGCTCTGTTGTGGATACCGTGATTTTCTTCACTCTGTGTTTTTCAGCTTTTCTGGCTCCGCTGTTTGGTGGGCATGATGATTTTGCCGTTCAGAATGCGCCGCTCTTTGGAGCCTTTGCCGTCGAAGTTCCGCGCTGGGTTTACTGGGCATTGGGTGATTTTTCCGTCAAATTGATCGTCGCGCTGGTCATGCTTGCTCCTTATCGCATTCTCATGGCGACCCTGCGTCCGAGTCCGACTGCACAGGCTGTTTAAAGTCTGACCTTTCCCACATTTTGCTCACAGTTGATCAACAGGCTGCCCACAGGTCGTCCACTTGTAGGCGGCCCGTTTGCGTTTGGGCTTTCCGTGTCACTTGGCAGGGACAGAGGCCGTTGTGATCTTGAAGCGCAATAGCAAGGTGCGCTCGAGGATCGAACCATTGTCGTCGGACACCAGCGTCAGGATCGTGTCGCCAGAGGGCGCCTGCGTGATGGCAAGGCCTTCCATATTGTCGATCTGATCGCCAAAATCTGCCGTTAGCAGTACTTTTCCGCTCAATCTTGCCCCGGCCTTCAGGTTTTTCGCCTTGAAACGCCGCAACCGCATGCCAATCAGATCGCGCAGGTTGAAGCGGCGTTCCAGCAAAAGCATGTCACCGTCGGGCAGGAAATCCAGATCCGTTGCACTGAAATCGTCGCTGCGTGTGATGCGGAACGATTGTTCCTTATGACCCGGATGGATCAGAAAGCCGGGTAGATCTGCCTTTTTACCGTTTCCGTGTTCGGCAACCGCCACCAGTGTTCCAGCTAGGGGCGAGTTGTCCGGTGCCATTCTCATGGCTTCCAGGCCAGTATTGCGGGGGAGCGATCGAATGAATTTCGAAACCGGCACAGTGCCGCGCAAAGGCGCCTTACGATTTGTCAGCGGTACAGGCGTATTTATAGATCTTGTTGTCACCCTCGGTCGCAGCATAAAGCCAGCGCTCATCATGGGTGATGCTTTCAATGTCATGATGCCGCTTGCCGCGCAGGATATGTCCTTTTCCATCCCGTAAAAGAGCATAGCGGACATCGGTCAGATCCAGCGGTGTGCCATCGTCCTGCTGTTTGACGGTTGCGGTGATCCAGACGCCCTCATCCGAGGCCGTCAGGATGCGTTGTCCGTGGTCCAGCACGATCAGATTGGAAAAGCTGCCGATTTCGCTCGGGTGCGCGATAATGTCGAGGCCGCCGAGAAATGTTAAATCACCGAAGACCTTCTGGTCACTGCCGATCTGAAAATGCTTGATGCGGCTGACAGTGACTTTGCCCTGGGGCGCGTTTTTTAAAAGCGCGGGGACGGCGAGGGCCGTGGTTTGGGGGGCTGAAAGCGCGCTTGCGTTAATGCAAATCGACGCCAGTCCTGCCAGAACAGCCGTTAAAAGGATGTTTTTCCCCAGTCGTGGGGCGCTCTGTGTATATCCTGTGCGGAACGACCAGAGGGCGTTCATAGCGCCCCCTGGCATGTCGATGTGTTTTTTCACCGACGCACGCGGGGGCCTGCTGCCCGATTGCGCCGAGCGGCACGGGCGCTGCGTGGTGTGTTCTGCTCGTCATCAAACAGGTTGGCAAGTTGGTCGGTGATTGCGCCGGCCAACTCTTCCGCATCCATTATCGTCACGGCACGGCGGTAGTAGCGTGTGACATCATGGCCGATGCCAATGGCCAGCAACTCGACAGGCGAGCGCGTTTCAATGTCCTCGATGACATGACGCAAATGCCGTTCAAGATAGTTGCCGGGATTGACCGACAAGGTGCAATCGTCCACCGGCGCTCCATCCGAAATCATC
Source organism: Roseibium sp. 10G30-5 (assembly GCF_055809635.1). NCBI lineage: Bacteria > Pseudomonadati > Pseudomonadota > Alphaproteobacteria > Hyphomicrobiales > Stappiaceae > Roseibium > Roseibium sp. 10G30-5. Next base: position 1,918,515 of record NZ_CM147918.1, on the reverse strand, counting down.
ATCAGAATACGGCGCTGTTCCGGGCGGGCCAAGAGGCGCTGGTGTGCCTAGGCCAGAGCTTCGCCGTCGATGTTTTCTTTCAAAAGGCCTTCGCGCATCATCAGGCCGAGATTGCGGCGTGATCGACGCCAATGAGCATCTGCTGATTTGTAGATAATGTGGCGCAGGTCATTCAGGCGGCCGGGCGATGGGGGCTTGCCAGCTCCAAGCCAGGCCTCCCGCGACTGTCCGCCTTTCCAGGCCTTGGTTGTGAAGCCAAGGATCTCGACCTTGACGCCGCAACGTTCCAGCGTGCGGGCCAGAATATCGGCGCATGTTGCTGCAACCGTGATCGGGCGACCGCGCATGGACCCGGAATTGTCGAGCAGCAGTGTGACCACTGTGTCGCGGAATTCGGTGTCGCGTTCCTGCTTGAAAGCCAGAGCCGCCATAGGGTCGGTAACGGCACGGGTCAGGCGGGCGGAATCCAGCAAACCTTCTTCCAGATCGAAGTCCCAGGAGCGGTTTTGCTGCGCCATCAGCTTGCGTTGCAGGCGGTTGGCCAAGCGTGAGACGGCGCCTTGCAGATGGACAAGCTGCTTGTCGAGAAAGCCGCGGAGGCGATCAAGTTCGGCTGCGTCGCACATGTCTTCCGCTGCAATCGTCTCGTCGAACTGTGTCGAGAAAACATGATAGTCGGAGACAGGCGGGCGGTTGCTGAAGGGCAATTCGCGGCTATCGCCTTCATTGGCATCTTCGGCGGCATCAGCCATCTGGTCTTCGGACATTTCGTCCATCTCGCCGTCGGCGGCTTCCTGCTCGCCTGCGTCTTCCTGGTCGCCGGACATTTCGCTGTCTTGCGGAGAGGCTTCCTGTTCGCCTTCGGCTTCGTCGTTGTCTGCGCCGGTTTCGGCCTCGTCGCTCTTGCCCTGGTCTTCACTTTGTTCCGGATCTTCACTCTCGTCCTGATTGGCCATTTCATCGGCCATGTCGAGAGACACCAGAAGATCGTAGATACTGTTGGCGAATTGGTCCTGATTGTCGATGGTGTCAGTCAGTTGGTCCAGTTTGGCGCCAGCCCGTGCTTCGACCCAACCACGCCAAAGATCCACCATCCGTGTAGCGCTTTCCGGCGGCTTGGCTCCGGTCAGGCGCTCGCGGACCATAAGAGAGATGGCATCTTTCAAAGGCGCTTCGTCGCGCGAGGAAATGTCAGCCGCCTTGGATTTCTCATAGCGATCATCCAGCATGGCCGTCAGATTGTCGGCAACGCCAGCCATGCGCCGGGACCCGAGGGCCTCGCAACGCGCCTGCTCGACCGCATCGTAGATGGCACGTGCATCGGCGCCATCTGGCGCGCGCTTGGCGTGGACCTTTGTGTCATGACACATGCAGGCGCAGCGCCATGGAATCGCCAAGGCCGCGGGCGACCGCCATTTCCTTCTTCGTCGGACGACGCGAAGGTTCTGGAAGCCGTACCGTTGTGCCGGACGAGGCCTGGACGGTCGCCGGAGAAGATGACCTCCAGGTCGCCTTGTAAGGACATTGCGCGCACCGTCCCCGTGACAGCTTCCTTGAACGGTTCTGTCGAGGGTAGGGGCATTTTGCCTGGTGTGGAGTTACTGCCCGGCCTGACCATGGCTACCTCAGCTCATCACGATGTTGACGGAGGATTCCGGCAATTCTTCGCCAAAGCAGCGCTGATAGAACTCGGCCACGAGAGCCTGTTCCGTATCGTCGCACTTGTTCAGGAAGGTGAGGCGGAACGCCATGCCAATATCGTTGAAGATTGACGCGTTTTCAGCCCAGGTGATAACGGTTCGCGGGCTCATGACGGTCGACAGATCGCCATTGATGAAAGCGTTTCGCGTCAGGTCGGCAAGGCGCACCATCTTGGAGACCTTTTCGCGCCCTTCTGCCGTCTGGAACTGCTTGGCCTTGGACTGCACAATTTCAACTTCGTTGTCATGCGGTAGATAGTTCAAGGTCGCGACGATGGACCAGCGGTCCATCTGTGCCTGGTTGATTTGCTGAGTGCCATGATACAGGCCTGATGTGTCGCCCAGACCAACCGTGTTGGCCGTGGCAAACAGGCGGAACGCGGGGTGCGGGTGCAGCACACGCGACTGATCAAGCAGCGTCAGACGGCCGGACGATTCCAGAATACGCTGGATGACGAACATCACATCCGGGCGACCGGCATCATATTCGTCGAACACCAGCGCGATGTTGTTCTGATAGGCCCAAGGCAGAATGCCATCGCGGAATTCGGTGATCTGGTGGCCGTCGCGCACGACAATGGCGTCCTTGCCGACCAGGTCGATACGCGAAATATGGCTGTCGAGGTTCACACGTACGCAAGGCCAGTTGAGGCGTGCTGCAACCTGCTCGATGTGTGTGGACTTCCCCGTGCCGTGATAGCCGGTGACCATGACGCGACGGTTGTGTGCAAAGCCAGCCAGAATGGCTAGCGTCGTCGGGCGGTCGAAAAGATAGTCTTCGTCGGCTTCCGGCACATGTTCCGAAGCAACTGAAAATGCCGGCACTTTCAGGTCAGATTCGAAACCGAATGTTTCTTGAACGGAAATTTCGATATCCGGCAAATTTGCAGCCGCGTGCGTCATATCAGTCATCAGTCCTCCGCTACCTCGGCCGTGCCGGGCGCAATGATCGGAAAAAGGCCCGCAAGAAACTGCGGGCTAACAGAAACCGGCTTTCTTCAGGACGTTGTATGCCTGAATGATTTCCCTGAGGCGGTCTTCGCTGGAGCGGTCGCCGCCATTGGCATCCGGGTGGTTGAGTTTAACAAGTTCTTTGTAGCGCGCCTTGATATCCTCGCCACGCGCTGATGGACCTAAATTGAGCACATCCAGAGAACGTTTTTCAAGTGCCAGAAGCTTCCTCTGACGTGGTCTTTGCGCAGTTTGTGAGCGTTGTTGGGCGCGGGCGCGCATATTCTCGCGCGGGTCCTGACCATCGGGTCCTGCCGCAGCCTGCTTGTTGACGCCCATTTTCCAGGTTGGACGGTGCCCGGTCAGGCTGTCCTTCTGGTAACTGCGCACGTCGTCGTCACCCATTCCGGTGAAATAGTTGTACGACTTGTTGTACTCGCGCACGTGGTCAACGCAGAAACGGTAATATTCACCCTCGTGATCACGCCCCTTTGGTGCACGATGAGAGCCTGGGCGATTGCAGCCGGGATGATCGCACGTCGGGTGCTTATCTTCTTGGGTGCGTTGCTTGCCAGACTTCACGCGGATGCTGTCGAAGAGTTTTGAATCCAGTTTCATAGGCTCAATTATGGTGCGGCGCTGCGGTTGGAACAAACGGTTGCTGGTCGCGCATTCTGGGTTACAAAACCGGGTTTGTCTGCCCAAATTTTTGTCTTTTCCCTCAACCATTGACAGGCTTGACGGAGAACGGCAACGCGGTCACAACCGAAGTATGACGATCAAAGATCACATTATTTCCAAGCTCACGGATGCGTTTGCTCCCGAAGCGCTTGATGTCATCGACGAATCCGACCGCCATCGCGGTCATGGTGGATGGCGCGAGGGGGGCGAGACGCACTTTCGTGTGCGTATCGTCAGCTCGGCCTTCGCAGGCGTGACCCGCGTTCAGCGCCACCGCAAGATCAATGAGGTCTTGCGGGACGAACTCGAAGGCGGTGTTCACGCACTGGCAATTGAAGTGCGCACTCCGGATGATCCGGATCCTCGCGCGGCGAGAGTGCACAACCCTGTCGATTGAATGCCTGCACGCCTTGGCAAAAACAAGGCACGCACGGCAGGGCAGTTTAATTTACATGCTGTCCACCGGAGCGGATTGCGCTGCAGCGGGCTGTACAGGGGCCGATGTAATCGGCGCCTGCAATTTTTGCAAGCCAAGCGGCATGATTCGCAAGCGTGTGACACGGTTTTTCTCACGTCTCAGCACCGTGAAACGGAAACCGTGGAAGGTGAAAATCTGCCGTTCTTCCGGGATCATGCGCGCTTCATGAATGACCAGTCCGGCGATTGTTGTGGCCTCATCATCGGGCAGTGACCAGTCCGTTGCGCGGTTGAGATCGCGGATCGGCACGGAGCCGTCAACGATGACGGACCCATCAGCCTGCGGTCGCACGCCTTCCAGCTCCACATCGTGCTCATCAGCGATTTCGCCGACGATTTCTTCCAGAATGTCTTCCAGCGTGACCAGCCCCATCACTTCTCCATATTCGTCCACAACGAGGGCGAAATGGAATTTGTGCTTGAGGAAGGCGTTGAGCTGATCTTGCAGGGTCGTTGTGTCGGGCACGAACCAGGGCGGTGCCGTGATCTGCGCAATGTCAATCTGGTCCGATTGTCCGCCGGAAGCATAAACCGCGCGCAACAGATCCTTGGCATGCAATACGCCGACAAAATTATCGCTTTCCCCGCGCCACAGCGGAATGCGGGTATAGGGCGATGACAGGGCCTTCTGCACCAACTCGCCAACATCATCATCGGCGTTCAACGCTTCCATGTTGGTGCGGTGAACCATGACGTCGGAGACTTCAAGATCAGCCAGATCCAGCAATCCGCCGATGCGGTCGCGTTCGGCCTTCACCAACCCGCCTTCCTGATGTTGCAGATCGACAGCGCCGCGCAATTCTTCATGCGGTGACAGCAGCGACGTGTTTTCATCCGGGCGAGCGCCGATCAGCCGCAAGACGAGGCGCACAATGGCTTCGACGGCCACGACAAAGGGGGTGAACGCAATGACAACGACTTTGAGGATCGGAGCCACGACCAGTCCAAAGCGTTCCGGGTCGGAAATTGCCCAGGTCTTTGGCAGAACTTCGGCAAAGATCAGCACGAGGAAGGTCATGACGATGGTGGCGATCACCACACCGGCATTGCCGAACAGCGACAGGAAAACGCTGGTCGCAAGCGACGAAGCCAGGATGTTGACCATGTTGTTGCCGAGCAACAACGCCCCGATCAGCCGTTCACGGGCTGACATCAGGTCGGCGGCCAGACGAGCGCGCTTGTCACCGTTCTTGGCCATCTGATGTATGCGGGCGCGGGAGGCGGCGGTCAGGGCCGTCTCGGAGCCTGAAAAGAAGGCTGACAGGAGCAGCAGGATCAAGATTGCGACAATGGCAAACCAAAGCGTCATGGGTCTCAGTGCTCCAGTTGCTCGACAAGGAAATTCAGAACCGTGGTCGGGTCAACGCCCTTTTCCACGAACGCCTGACCGATTCCACGCGTCAGGATAAAGGTCAACTGGCCGCGACTGACCTTTTTGTCCTGCGCGATGATGTCCAAAAGGGTCTGCGCGGGAGGCAGTTGGCCCGGAATATCTGACATTTTCGTCGGCAAGCCGATGTCTTGAAAATGCTTGAGGACACGGTCTACTTCGTCTGACCCGATCAGATCAAGTTGATGCGAGAACGCATGTGCCAAAATGCAGCCAATGGCGACACCTTCGCCATGCACCAGACGCTCGGTTTCGTAAGAAACGGCAGATTCCAGAGCGTGGCCGAAGGTATGGCCGAGGTTCAACAGCGCCCGACGACCGCTTTCAAACTCATCGGCGGCTACGACATCAGCCTTGGCCTGACAGGAGCGGGCGACGGCTTCATCGCGCTCCGCTCCGCCATCGAAAACGGCCTGCCAGTTGGCTTCCAGCCAGGTGAAGAACGGCTCGTCGCCCAGCAGTCCATATTTTGCCACTTCGGCATAGCCCGAGCGGAAGTCGCGGATTGGCAGTGTATCGAGCAAAGCTGTGTCGGCCAGCACCAGCGTCGGCTGATAGAACGCGCCGATCAGGTTCTTGCCATGACGTGCATTGATGCCGGTTTTGCCACCAACCGAACTGTCGACCTGCGCAAGCAAGGTTGTGGGGATCTGTACGAAGGCCATGCCACGACGCACGGAGGCAGCAACAAACCCGGCCAGATCACCAACAACGCCGCCGCCCAAGGCGATGATAGCGTCACCGCGCTCCAAACGGGCCTCAAGCACTTCATCGCACAAGCGTTCGAATTCCGCAAAGCGTTTGGATTTCTCGCCTGCCGGCACCGTCAGGGCCACGTGGTCGATGTTGGCCGCGTCGAGCGATCTTTGAAGTGTTTTCAGGTGCAATTGTGCGACTGTTTCGTCGGTGATGATGGCGACGCGAGCTCCGGGCAGCAGAGTTGTCAGGCGTTCGCCTGTGCTGTCAATGACATTACGCCCAATGACGATGTCGTAACTGCGGGCCCCCAGATCGACGCGGACCGTTTTCAAGCCAGCCTGCGCTCCGGCGTGTGTTGCAGTGTCAATACTCATGTCGGGACAAGGCCTTCGTTGACTTCTGTTCAGGACGTTTGACGATCTTCCACCGCGTGCTCTTTCAGCAGGAAGCCTTCCAGTGCGCGAAGAATGTCGTCGACCACAGCTTCATGCGGCACATCGCGGGAATCCACGGTCAGATCCGCGGTGCCATAAACGGGATACCGTTCCTTCATCAGGCGCCGCATGGTGCCCTCCGGATCGGGATTTTGCAGCAACGGCCGTGTCGAGCGCTTGCGGACCCGCGCCATGACAGTCTTGAAATCTGCATTGAGCCACACGGAGACCGCGTGTTGTGAAATCTCGACACGTGTCGGCTCGCTCATGAAAGCACCGCCGCCGGTTGCCAGAACGCGCCCGCCTTGTGCAAGAATACGTGCGATGACACGCTCTTCGCCACTGCGGAAATAGGGTTCGCCGTGGGTCTTGAAGATCTCCGCGATCGTCATGTTCGCGGCTTTTTCAATCTCTGTATCCGCGTCGACGAAAGGCTTGCCAATCCGTTGTGCCAGACGGCGCCCAACGGTGGACTTGCCACACCCCATGATGCCAACGAGCACAATAGAGCGCTTACCCAGGGCACCCCGCAGCCGCTCCAGTTTTTCGCCCTGCGGTGTCGGGCTGCGCGGCTCGTCGCCGCTTTTATTCGAAGTGCGTTGTTGTTTCATGAGTTCGGTTTTAGCACATTCGCAAAAAAAGGCACCGCCATTGAGGCCAAGAACTGTCAGGATATTTGCTCCTTGCACAAGCGCGTCAAGCTGCTTGCCTTGGCGAACGTGTCAGGGAACAATCGGCACGCGAATCCAGGGCCGATTGAGTGCCCCGAACCGGAGACTGTCTGACGTGCCGACACTGACACGCCTCATCCTTGTGCTCTTGCTGCTGGCCTGTGTCGGGTACGGTGTGTTCTATGCGCTTGCCAATCTGGTGCATCCACGCGAGCAGCAGATCACGATCAAGATACAGAAGGACGGCTTCGGCCGCTGAGACAGACGTGAGCGTTGATTACGCATGTGAAAGTTTTCTGGAAATGCAGGCTGCCGAGCGAGGTGCTGCGGAAAATACGCTGGCGAGCTATCGCCGCGACCTGGAGGATTTCTGTGGCTGGCTTGGCAGTTCTCCGCCTGTTTCCGCCACCAGCGACGACATTCGCAGTTATATGGGAGACCTGTCCGGGCGCGGCTATGCGGTGACATCGCAGGCGCGCAAGCTCTCGGTGCTGAAGCAATTCTACAAATTTCTTTATGCAGAAGGGCAGCGTGAAGATGATCCCACGCGGGTGGTCTCTGCGCCGAAAAAGCGCCAGTCCTTGCCGAAAGTTCTATCCGAGGCGGAGGTTGATCGCCTTATTCTGTCAGCGCAGGCAGATGCGACGCATGAGCATGACAGTGCGGCAGCGCGTCTTCGTGCCACGCGCCTCTATACGTTGATCGAAGTGCTCTATGCGTCCGGCTTGCGGGTGTCGGAACTTGTGTCTTTGCCGGTTGTTGCCGCAAAACGCGATGAACGCCTGATTGCCATTCGCGGCAAGGGGGACAAGGAACGTCTGGTGCCCCTGTCGAAAGCAGCTCAGAACGCCATGCGTCGCTACGTCGGCTTGCGGGCGGAGGAGGGCGCTTTTGCAAGCAGCCCTGGCTGTTTCCTTCACACGGCGACAGTGGCCATTTTACCCGTCAGGCGTTCGGGCGCGATCTGAAGGCTCTGGCCGCACGGGTCGGTATTGATCGGGAGAAAGTGTCACCGCATGTTCTGCGACATGCGTTCGCCTCGCATCTCTTGCAAAACGGGGCTGATTTGCGAGTGGTGCAGCAATTGCTGGGTCATTCGGATATTTCGACGACACAGATTTATACGCATGTTCTGGACGAGCGCCTGCGTGAACTCGTGGAAAACGCTCATCCGCTGGCAAGTCGTCAGACCTCCCGCAACGAGGTCTGACGTTCTTTTATATCAACGCCTTGATCGATCAGCGATCCTGAACCGGTTTGCCGCTGAGCCAGTCACTGAACTGGCTTGACGTGCCGAAGAAAGCATTGCGGTCAACAAAGCCGTTGATGCCGGGCACTTTGCCCTCTGCGGTGTACTGCCACAGCACCCAGTTGTTGCGGTCTTTATAGACGTTGTTGGGATAGTCTGCGACGGATCGCAACCAGAACTGTTCGTTGCGCATGACGCCGCGCAACCGGTCGCGGTGAAAATCGACCGATGAATAGATGACCGGGCGCTTGCCGTAATAGGCCTGCATTTCGTCCAGGAAATATTGGATGTCGCGCAGCACCTTTTCACGCGACGGGCGGATGCGGCACGTCTTGGAGTGAGCGTTCCATTCCATATCCAGTACCATGGGCAGTGCGGTTGGATCCTTCGGCACATTGCGCATGACCCAGGCTGACCTGCTCTTCAACCGGGCGGCAGAAATAGTAGAAGTGGTAGGCCCCGCGCAGCACGCCGGCAGCCTTCGCCGCATACCAGTTGTCGATGAAGCGCTCGTCGGCGTGGTCTCCCCCTTCCGTTGCCTTGATATAGGCAAAGGAAATGCCTGCCTTGCGGACACGGTTCCAGTCAATGTCTCCCTGATATTTGGAGATATCGATGCCCTGGATGGGGAAGTCCTGTCCTTGAGGGCTATCGAAGGAATAGATCGCGCAGGACGACAGCATCAGAAAGCCTGCTATGGAACATATATGGCGCAACAGATCGATCACGGTGGATCCCATTTGGTAAACAAGAAGCAAATACTGGCTGCCAAAATGCATATGTTTTCCTAACGGATTATGGAGATTTGCCGCGCACCCATGTGCACAAGTGTGGAGTTTGGAGGAAAAAGCATCACTTTTGCGTCACGCTGGCGATTGATTTCCGGTCAAAGGGCACTGGACCTCGGCCCGAAGAACGGGGTATGCAACACCCAGTCTCCCTTCAAGGAACGGCAGATCCTGCTGCGGGATCCCTCGCACGTATATTTATAAAGAGGCCTCATGTCCGATCGTCTGACCATTGCCACCTGCAACATCAATTCTGTGCGGCTGCGCATGCCGATCGTCGAGCGATTTCTTGAAGAGTTTCAGCCTGATGTCCTGTGTTTGCAGGAAACCAAATGTCCGGATGCAAATTTTCCTGTCGGGGCGTTTCGCAAAGCCGGGTATGAGCATGTCGAATTCAATGGTCAGAAGGGATACCATGGGGTTGCAACTGTTGCACGTCGCCCGCTGACCAATATCGAAAAGCGCGAATTTTGCGAGATGGGCGACAGCCGTCATATCGCAACGGATGTGCCTTTTGGTGATGGCGCCCTGAGGTTGCATAATTTTTATGTGCCGGCCGGTGGCGACGAGCCGGATACGGCCATCAACCCGAAGTTTGATCACAAACTCAAGTTTTTCAATGAAATGAAAGACTGGCTGCATGGTGCAGAGACCGACAAGGCGGCCGTGCTGGTGGGGGATCTCAATGTCGCCCCTTATGAACATGATGTCTGGTCGCACAAGAAGCTGCTCAAGGTGGTGTCGCACACGCCGGTCGAGGTTGAGCTGTTCGAAGCCGTGCGGGAGACGGGTAAGTGGATCGATGCCATGCGTCGCTTCACCGATATGGATGAAAAGCTTTATTCCTGGTGGAGCTACCGGGCCAAGGATTGGTCGGCTGCCGACAAGGGACGCCGCCTTGATCATGTGTGGGTGTCGCAGACACTCACCGATGCTATCCGCTCGACCCGCGTGTTGCGCGACGCGCGGGGCTGGGAAAAGCCGTCTGACCATGCGCCCGTCATTGCTGAGTTCGTGATCGACTAGAGGGGATCTCCTGACACGTCTGGCATGCACAGTCTTGCCGCTCTCTCGTGGCGCGGATACATCTTCGACACGAGAAAAGCGGCTTGAGGGTTGGGAACATGCGCGGCTATTTTGCAGTTGGGGCCGAAGGGCTCTCGAAGCAGCTCAATTTGGGTAATCTAATGCGCTCGGCACATGCCTTTGGCGCGAATTTCTTTTTTACGGTCGATGCCGATACGCGCTTGCGCAAGGCTCCCAGAACGGACACCTCCAAATCGCCGGGGCATTTGCCGCTGTTTTCGTGGCCGTCTGTGGATACTATGGATCTGCCGCGCGGATGCCAGCTGGTCGGTGTCGAGCTGACCGACGACGCTATTGATCTGCCAAGTTTCGGACATCCGCTTCAGGCCGCTTATGTTCTGGGCCCGGAACGCGGTTCGTTGTCGCCGCAGATGTTGGCGCGCTGCGATCACGTCATCAAGATTCCGACAAGCTTCTGCATCAATGTGGCCATGGCAGGCGCAATTGTCATGTATGACCGGCATAGGGTGCTGGGCCGATACCGGGAGCGCTCCTTGACGGCGGGAGGACCCAGTGTGGAAAAACCACGTCACGTCAGCGGTGGGCCTGTCCTGCGTAGCGGGCGAATTGTGCCGGGTACCACCTGAAATACAGAGTGGAATATGCGTTTGGTGGTACTTTTTGAACGCGAGGATCGAGAGAGTGCGGCGACGAAAATCAGGTTTCCAGGAGTGTCTCGGTGGTTTTCAACTGGCATCCACAGCATTGTCTGCTTCAAGTTTTCGACGCAAATGACCGAAGGCAAGTCGAATGCGGGACTTCACAGTGCCGAGCGGCAAGTCGGTTCGAGCCGCGATTTCACTATGTGACAGACCCTGAAAATAAGCCATGCGGATGATGCCGATCTGCTCCTCTGGCAAAGTTGCCATGGCAGCGCGCACACGTTCCTCGCGCAGCCGTGCATCCATTTCAACCTGAATGTCGGGCAGAGGGACAGGGCGCAGCAAGGGTTCGTCAGCATCGAGTTCGGCGGTTTTCAGACGGCGTGCATGATCGATGCGTCTGTTTCGCGCGATCCGGTAAAGCCATGTTCCCGCAGAGGCTTTTTGAGGGTCGAACTGGTTGGCCTTACGCCACAAGGTCACCATGACCTCCTGTGCGATCTCCTCTGCCAAGCCTTCATCACAGCCCTGCTGAAGCAGGTAGCCTTTGAGGCGGGGCGCATAATGATCGAACAGCTTTGTGAAGGCTGCCTTGTCGCGCGTGTCGGCCACCTGAAGGATCAGGTCCGAATATTCTTGCGCTTGCCCCACGTGTTCACCTGTCTGGTTTCGCTGATCCATGTCTTAACATTTTGTCAGAAAATCGAAAGCCTCTACGTCACACTGTCGCCTGATTTATCCGGCCAGCGTGGGGGAAATGGATCGGCGCAACAGGGACGGTAAAAACCCTGATGGCCTAAACCCTTTCGTAACTCGCTTTAAGCTATCCTTAAAGGACGATTTACAAGCCTTCTGGCTTTTGACAGGAATGTGTAACACATTCGTAAGCACAAACGGTGTGGAGATGATGCAAGCAAAAACGCTGGTAATGGCCTTTGTCGGGCTAGTTTTTTCGACTGCAGCGGCATTCGCACAGACCCCGACCTTGCTGAAACAGCATTCGGACTGGGCCGCCTATTCGCATACAGGCAGCAATGGCAAGGTATGTTATGCCTTGACCAAGCCGACGCAGATGTTGCCGACGGACCGCGATCACGGTGACGTCTTCTTCTTCGTTTCGGTTCGCCCGAGCGAAGGTGTGAAGGCAGAGCCCAGCCTGCTCGTTGGATATCCGCTCAAGGATGGGTCGCAGGTTACGGTGGATGTTGACGGCAAGAAGTTCAACATGTTCACCAAGAACGACGGGGCTCAGGTCGAGAACGCTGCGCAAGAAGCTCAGCTTGTCGCCGCTATGCGCGCCGGCCATGAAATGGGCGTCAGTGCGGTGTCCAGTCGGGGCACCAATACGTCCTACAAATTCTCGCTGTCCGGTGTGACGGCGTCCATCGAGACGGCTCAGTCTGCCTGTAAGTAAGACTTTTGTCCCGATGGTGGTTCAAAAAGGGGATCGGTTCTGACCGGTCCCCTTTTTCTATTTCAGGTCGTACGTGTACTGCCGCCGTTGCCCGGCATTGCGGGGAATGCTTGATTTCTGGCTGAAAATATGGTTTTGACTGCAGCCAAACTTGCGCTTGTGATCAGTGCCCAAGTCCGGCGCTCCGAAAAGCGGAGCGGGTTACCCCTGTCGTGGAATGACCTGCAACGGACGTGGCACCTGTTGAGACCGCCGAAATTCGGTCGGGTTTCCGTCATGGGCATGATTTACGTTTCAGCATGAACGGACCAAGACATGGCGATTACGCTCGACATCGCGCGCGAAAATTCAAATGCGCAAACGATCCCGTCTTCTGTCGCGGCAAACACGCAGATTGACCCGGACAAGCCGTCTTTGATCGGCCTCAACCGTGAAGAGCTGGCTGCGGCCATGGCCGAGGTGGGGGTGCCGGAGAAACAGCGCCGGATGCGGGCCTCGCAGTTGTGGCACTGGCTCTACGTGCGCGGCGTGTCCGATTTTTCGCGGATGACCAATGTGGCCAAGGAACTGCGCATCAAGCTGGATGAGGTCTTCACCATCGCCCGGCCGGAAATTGTCGACGAGCAGATTTCGGTCGATGGCACACGCAAGTGGCTGTTCCGGTTTCCGCCACGCGGCGCAGGGCGCCCAGTCGAGGTGGAGACGGTTTATATTCCTGAAGAGGGGCGCGGTACTCTTTGTGTGTCGTCGCAGGTAGGGTGCACATTGACCTGCACATTCTGTCACACCGGTACACAGAAGTTGGTACGCAATCTGACGGCGGAAGAAGTCCTGTCACAGGTGATGATGGCGCGTGATCGGCTGGGGGATTTTCCAGACATTGACACGCCGCAGGGAGCCATCGTGCCGTCTGAGGGGCGCCTGGTGACCAATATCGTCATGATGGGCATGGGCGAGCCACTGTATAATTTCGAGAACGTCAAGAAAGCACTTCTGATTGCCTCGGATGGCGATGGCCTGTCGCTGTCCAAGCGCCGCATCACCCTGTCGACCTCGGGTGTCGTGCCGGAGATCTACCGCACCGGGGATGAGATCGGCTGTATGTTGGCAATTTCGCTGCACGCGGTGCGCGATGACTTGCGCAATGAGCTGGTCCCGATCAACAAGAAATGGAACCTGAAGGAGCTTCTGGACGCATGCCGGGCTTATCCGGGTTTGTCGAATGCCAAGCGTATCACCTTCGAATATGTGATGCTGAAAGGCGTCAATGACAGTGATGCGGATGCTCGTGAACTGGTGCGCCTGCTCAGAGGCATTCCGGCAAAGATCAATTTGATTCCATTCAACCCGTGGCCGGGGTCCGAGCATGAGTGTTCGGATTGGGAGCGGATTGAAGAATTTGCAGACATTGTCAATCGGGCGGGCTATGCGTCGCCGATCCGGACACCGCGTGGGCGCGATATTTTTGCTCGCCTGCGGCCAGCTCAAGTCGGCCTCGGAGCGTATGCGCAAGAAGGATCGTGATGCGCTCGCAGCCGGTGCACAAGGGTAAGTCTGCACCAGCGAAAAACGCACACACACATGCAAAAAGGCCGGCCTGTTCAGCAGACCGGCCTTTTTGCATGTGTGTGTGCGTTGTGTGTAGCGAGGGGCTTGAGGCCGCCCGTTCGCCCCGCAATGTCAGCGCTGGCGGGTCGCAACGAGGCTTTGCGTCAACTGACCAAGCCATGTTTCGCTGATAGTGTCATCACCGTGTTTCAGATAGACACGACCTTCAACCGGGTCGGTATCGTTTACTTTGGCATCAAACACGACACGCCAGATCTGGGTTCCGACGACCTTGTAGACATGGGCGTTGATCGGTTCGCCCTTGGACAGGGTGATTTCCGGATCCGGTTTGTCCTTGTCGGTCAGGCCATCCAGCGCCTTCCCCTGAAAGTCGATAACAACCTTGATCTGTCCCTTGGGGCGGGGCACCTGTCCCGGTTGACCACCCTGACCAATGCGCGTCGCGATGACATTGGCGCCGTCTCCCTGGTCCGGAACCTGATCCTGCCAATGCATGCGATAGCTGAAGTCTTCTTCCTGTCCCGGCTTGGGTGCTGTTGCCGGTTTGAAGTAGGCGACGATATTGTCATAAATCTCGTCGTCTGTGGGCAGCTCGACCAATTGCACGCTGCCCTCGCCAAAGGGTTTCAGCGGCTCGATCCAGACAGAGGGACGCTTGTTGTAGAATACGCCATCATCTTGATAATGATCGAAATTGCGGTCTCGCTGCGCCAGCCCGAACCCCTTGACGTTATTTGCCTCGAAGGTCGACGTGCGGATAATGGTCGGGTTGTTTAGCGGGCGCCAGATGTGTTCGCCGTTGGCGGTGACCATCGCCAGTCCGTCGGTGTCATGGATTTCAGGGCGCCAATCCAGACCCGTCGAGCGGTTTGTTTCAGAGTACCAGTACATGCTGGTCAATGGAGCGATGCCGACACGCTCGACCGATTTGCGGAAGAACAGGTGGCTTGTGACGTCCATCACCTGCCCTTTGCCTTCGGTGTTGGTGATATCAAACTTGTAAGCGCCGGCCACGCTGGGAGAGTCCAGCAAGGCGTAGATTACGACGGTGTCGCTGTCACCCTTGTCCGGTGCTTCAAACCAGAACTTGGTGAAATTTGGAAATTCCTCGCCGGTCGACAGGCCTGTGTCGAGTGCGAGACCGCGTGCCGACTGTCCGTATTGGTGAGACTGGCCGTCGGTGCGAAAATAAGACGCGCCAAGGAATGAAATCCAGTCACTCTTCATATCAGGGCGCATGATACGGAAACCGGCGAAGCCTGCGTCATCGGGCAAATCACGCCCCGGACTGTCTGCAGGCATCTTGAAGTAGTTGCGATGGTAGAGCAGTTCGCGTGCCTTGCCGTCGGCGACCTTGTAGACCTTGATGGGATGCTGGAAATAGCGGCCAAGATAGAAAAATTGCAGTGGCACTTTGCCACCGATCTTGACGGTCTTGTCTTTGCGGAAGGCGATTTTCCAATGCGCATCGTAGTCGATGCTTTGCAAGATCTTGGGATCCTTGACCACGGGCGCCTGATAAGGAGCATTGCCGAGGGCCTTGGCCTTTTCGGTTAAAACCTGAAAGTCGAATTTTGCGGGAGGGCCGTATTCGGCGCTGGCGTTATCGGCCGCAAAGGCTCTTGAAAGGCTTGTCAGCATCATCATGCTGAAAATCACGAGAACAATACGCTTCATGGAACCCCGACTTTCATATGTCTCGCCATCTGGCGGGCGGAATTTTATATTCTGTGGCTCTTTTGCCCTGCCTGATATGCGGGTATGGGCCGAGCCGCTCTCTATCTGATGCAAGTTCTTGGCAGAAACAGGACACAGAGCCGTTCACGAGGAGATTTTTTAGCGCAGACTTCCACGGACCTGATAAGAATGAAGCCTCGCATCAGACGTATGTTTTGAAGCCTGATCTGGTTGCGATGCAACAACAGAATCAACCTTCGCGATCCTATGTGGACACGCATTGGTGAATTTGCACCGTGTCAGCGAGATGAAAATGGGAGGGGGAATGGGTAGAATGACTGCGCGGGAAACCAGGGTGTTTCCGTCTTTGAGCATGACGACGCTAGTCACACTTTTGCTGGCTGGCGTTGCTGCCGATGCAACTTGGGAAGTCTGGGCACGTCTTCTCACCCCGCTTTGGGTCGGCGGTCCGCTGGAGCCTGCGGCTTTGGTCCAATCCGTGTTCGGATTTAACGACAGGCTACTGGCTGAAGTGATCCATGGTGTTGTCGGTGTTGTTTTCTACCCGATCGGCTATCTCTTCATCGCCCGTCCGCTTGCGCGTCTGGTCTTGCCGTTTCTGCCCTGGTGGATCGTCGGGCTCGGGTTTGGTGTTGGGCTGTGGATCTTTGCGCTTTACGTCATGGCACATATTTTTGCCGGTCTTCCAGCCTTTCTGGGCTTCGGGCAATTGGCCTGGGCCTCGCTTGTCGGGCACTTGCTGTTTGGCGAGGTTGTCGCGCTCGTGGTGCGCTTGCGGCGTAGCTGATGGCTTGAAAGCCAGTCAGAGCATTGGAATGCCAGTGTCTGCCTGCCTTTTCGGCAGCATTCACGTTGACTGCACTTGCGTGGCGCAGACAACCCGCTAAATTGCGCCCGAACATTTTTATCTGGCCCCGAGTGCGCGGGCCTGTCTAACTCGAACGGATATGCATCTACATGGCGCATGGTGACATTAAGAAGGTCGTGCTCGGCTACTCTGGTGGTCTTGATACATCGATCATTTTGAAGTGGCTTCAAAGCGAATTTGGCGCAGAGGTTGTAACCTTCACCGCTGACCTTGGTCAGGGCGAAGAGCTGGAGCCTGCCCGCAAGAAAGCCGAGATGCTCGGCATCAAGGAAATCTACATTGAGGATCTGCGCGAAGAGTTCGTTCGCGACTTCGTGTTCCCGATGTTCCGTGCCAATGCGGTTTATGAAGGCGTCTATCTGCTGGGCACGTCCATTGCCCGCCCGCTGATCTCCAAGCGCCTGATCGAGATTGCCCGTGAAACAGGTGCCGATGCGATCGCCCATGGCGCGACCGGTAAGGGCAACGATCAGGTCCGTTTCGAAATGTCGGCCTATGCGCTGAACCCGGACATCAAGATCGTTGCGCCGTGGCGCGACTGGTCGTTCAAATCGCGCACTGATCTGATGGAATTCGCCGAAAAAAACCAGATTCCGGTTGCCAAGGATAAGCAGGGCGAAGCGCCGTTCTCTGTCGATGCCAACCTGCTGCACTCCTCGTCAGAGGGCAAGGTTCTGGAAGATCCTGCGATTGAGCCGCCGGAATATGTGCACATGCGCACGATCTCTCCCGAAGCTGCGCCGGATACGCCAACGATCATCAAGGTTGGGTTTGAGCGTGGCGACGCGGTCTCCATCAATGGCGAACGCCTGTCTCCTGCAACCATTCTTGCCCATCTGAACGATTATGGTCGTGACAACGGCATTGGCCGTCTGGATCTGGTCGAAAACCGTTTTGTTGGCATGAAAAGCCGTGGTGTTTATGAAACGCCAGCAGCGGCACCATTCTGCTGGCAGCGCACCGGGCAATCGAATCCATCACGCTGGACCGCGGAGCGGCCCATCTGAAGGATGAGATCATGCCACGGTATGCAGAGTTGATCTACAATGGCTTCTGGTTCTCACCCGAACGCGACATGCTTCAGGCCTTGATTGACAAGAGCCAGGAGCACGTCGACGGTGAAGTCACGCTGAAGCTCTACAAGGGCAACGTCATTGTTACGGGTCGTGAGAGCGACAAGTCGCTGTATTCCGAAGAGCTGGTGACCTTTGAAGACGATCACGGCGCTTATGATCAGAAGGATGCAGCCGGCTTTATCAAGCTGAACTCGCTGCGCCTGCGGACATTGGCCAAGCGCAACCAGCGCGGCTGAGGTGAGCCGGGCTGAACACAGCCCTGCGTAATGAAGTGGTCAAGGGCTCCGGCTGGTTCAGTTGGGGCCCTTTGCCGTTACGACTCTGAATTCTTTCCTTGTGGAACTCCGGATATTTCTCATGCAACGCCCGTCCTTAGTCACATCTTCTCGTCTTTTTGATCATCAGTGTTGGTGGTGGTTTGTTGATCGGAACCACCAATTTGCCCGGTGCCTGGTATGCGGCGCTGGCCAAACCGCCGTTGACGCCGCCGGACTGGTTATTCGGGCCTCGCCTGGACGCTGCTCTATATTCTGATTGGTATCGCAGGCGCGCGCGCTTTCGCACAACGTGGTCAGAACCGTTTGTTGCCGGTCTGGAGTGTGCAGATGCTGTTGAATTTTGCCTGGAGCCCAACGGTCTTCACGCTGCACAGCCTGACGCTGGGTCTGGTTACGATTTCAGCGATGGTGATTTGCATTGCCAGTTTTATCGGCGTTGCCGTGCGGCAGGACAGGACTTCGGCCTGATTGTTTGTGCCATATCTGCTTTGGGTTTGCTTTGCGACCTACTTGAACGCCGGATTGCTGGCTCTGAACTGAAACAGCCCGCCGTAGTGTTTGCGAGCTGGAGCGCTAATCAGGGGATCAGTCGGATGTTATCCTGATCGGGGCAGATTTTCAGCGCCTGCGTCGCAGTTCGACCTGAGCTCACTGGTGCATCTGCCCAGATCTCTGCTAAGGGAATCAGCACGAACGCGCGGTCTGCAATGCGCGGATGCGGCACTTGCAGGTCGGCCGTGTTAATCGTCTCACCGCCGTAGATCAGCACATCTATATCAATGGTGCGCGGGCCCCAGCGGACCAGTCTTTCGCGACCCAGTGATTTTTCGATTTCGAGACAACGTTCCAGCAAAGCGTGCGGCGCAAGGGTCGTATCCAGCGTGACGCACAGATTGATATAGTCATCCTGTGGCACAGGGCCCCAGGGAGGTGTGCGGTAATTGGAAGATCGTGCCACCAACTGAATGCCGTTGGTTGCGTCCAGCGCGGCAAGAGCCGCGTCTAGATAGTGGCGTTTGTCGCCAAGATTGGATCCCAGTCCAAGGGCTGCACGCACCGCAAGGCTCATTCTGCACGTTCTTTCTGCATGGCGTTGAAAATCCCATGGCGGCGTCTGCATGTGCCTTTACGTCGTGTACCCGAACGATGACCGCGCCTTTCTGAAGGGCGAGAAGATGAACCGACAGAGAGCCAAACAGGCGGCCGTCCATATCTGCATGCAGCACGGCGGCGATCATGCGTTTTCGGGACGCACCAGCCAGGACGGGCAACCCATGTTGGGAAAGTTCTTCGAGCCGGTTCAGAACCTGAAAATTCTGATCCATCGTCTTGCCGAAGCCAAAGCCCGGATCAAGAATCAACTTGTTTCTTGAGATGCCGGCCGATTGGGCAATGGTCTGTGAGCGTTCGAAGAAGCGATGAAGGTCGCTCATTATGTCCAACTCGGCGTCGACCTGATCGCGGTTGTGCATCATGATGACGTGCGCGCCAGTGTCTGCGGCAACTTGCGCCATTCTCGGATCTTTTTGCAGGCCCCAGATGTCGTTGATAATACCGACGCCGCGGGCACAGGCGCGTCGTGCGATCTCTGCCTTGTAGGTGTCGATTGAAAGCGGTGTCCCAAGTGCGACAAGCTCATCCAAGAGCGGATCAAGCCGCGCCCATTCTTCGTCTTGCGTCACGGGCGTGGCACCGGGGCGGGTGCTTTCCGCGCCAATATCCAGAATGTCCGCCCCGTTTGCGATCATCTGTTGGGCATGGTCCAACGCTCGCTTGCCGGTGTGATGGTGTCCGCCGTCGGAAAAACTGTCCGGTGTCACATTCAGAATGCCCATCACATGCGGCCGAGCAAGGCTGACGCGGGAAGGGGGGTGATAGGCAGGGACTGCGGACGTCATCGGAACAACTCCAGATCGGGCCAAGGCATCAGGGAGATCCTGTCTTGTGGCGCCATAGTGGCTTTCAACCTGCATTTAGCTCTTCAAAGGGGCAGCGTAAACCGGATGACGACGCAGATAGAGGCCAACGGTCGCGTAGCAGGCCGCGCCGATCAGGGGCATGACCGGAATGACTGTTGCCAGTCCAAGGAGCGGGTCTCCCATCCCGGCAATCAGGATCGTGCCGACAATGCCGCCGGCAAATTGCAGAAAGCCCAGCATTGAGGAGGCGGCTCCGGCAATATCGGGAAAGTCGCGCAGGGCCTGTGTGAAGGCTCCGGGCAGGATGAAGGCCAGTGAAAAGGCATAAAGGCCGATCGGGCTCATCACCAGCAGATAGGTTGGGGCGAACAGATGCATCAGCACAGCAATGAGAGCGCCCGCGATGAGTGTTCCGACGATGCCGAAGGGCGTGAGTCTGTGCGCGTCAATAGTCTTCAGCAACCGTCCGGCGGTGATTGATCCGATAATGAAACTGCCCGTTTGCAGCAACATGCCAAAGCCGAATTGCAGTGGCGTGAGATGCACATTATGGATCAGGACGAAGGGTAGGACGGTGGCCAGAGAATAAAGCGCCCCCATGCAAAAGCACAACAGCCCGGCGGGTTGCAAAAACCTCGGATCTCGGGCAAGCCGCGTGTAGTTGATCAGCAGCCGGGTTGGACGCAGATTGGCCAGCGAAATATAATGATTGGTCTCATGCTGAAACAGGATCACGGCGGCGAGAAGCACAGCGCCATAGGCGATCATGCAATAGAAGATTTCGCGCCAGCCGAAATGCTCCAGAATAATTCCGCCGATGGTGGGTGAGATGGCCGGCCCGATGGCCAGCATCATGCTGATGGTATTCATGACACGCGCCGACTGCTGACCGACGAATTGGTCGCGCACGATGGAGCGGGAAACGGCAATGCCGATCGCGGCGCCAATCCCTTGCAGCGCGCGGGCAATGATCATCTGGTCGATGGAGGGAGCAAGGCTCGCGTAGACCGTCGACACCAGATAGATGCATAAGAAGATAATGGCCATCGGCTTGCGGCCAAAGGCATCTGTCAGTGGGCCGCAGATCAGCTGGGTGACGGCAAAGCCGCCCAGATAGGAGGCCAACGTGAGCTTGATCATGGCTTCACTGGTGACAAAATCCACGGCCAGTTGTGGCATGGCCGGAGTGTAAAGCGCCATGGAGATCGGCCCGATGGCGATCAGCGCGGCACCGAGTACAGCGGTTCGCAGCGGCGTCATTTGCGCGTTTGGCGCGGCGTCTGGGGCCGAACTCACGTGAAAGTCTCCATGTGGTTGCCAGTCGTGAACCGCATCCGGTCAGCGAATGGCCGAGCCGCTCCTGCCGGTGAAGTGGTTTTTGGCGGGTCTAAACCCCTGAAAATCAGGAGCTTGTCAAATTCTGTTGGCGGAAAATGTCATAGTTGATGGCGAACAGAAAGAAGAAAACCGCGAGAGCGTTAGTCATTTCAAGAATTCATCGCATTTTTGACTATTTTGGCGCATTGCACAAAAGCGGCTTGCAGCGTATAAGGTCGCCAAACTCGATCCTGATCGAAATCTGCACAATTGAGAGCCAAGACATGGTTGCGGGTCCACGCCGGGCCCGCATTGTCTTTTGGAGCCTGCTACATGAACTTGCGAAATATCGCCATTATCGCCCACGTTGACCACGGCAAGACAACGCTTATCGACGTTTTGTTGAAGCAATCGGGTGTTTTCCGTGACAATCAGCGGACAGAAGACCGCATGATGGATTCCAACGACATCGAGCGTGAGCGCGGGATTACCATCCTTGCCAAGGTCACGTCGCTGGAGTGGAAAGACACGCGGATCAACATCGTTGACACTCCGGGCCACGCCGACTTCGGTGGTGAAGTGGAGCGTATCCTGCACATGGTCGACGGCGTTATTCTGCTGGTTGATGCTGCTGAAGGCCCGATGCCGCAGACGAAGTTCGTTCTTGGCAAGGCTCTGAAGCTTGGCCTGAAGCCGATTGTTGCGATCAACAAGATCGACAAGCCAGAACAGCGCGCCGACGAAGTGCTTGATGAGGTCTTTGACCTGTTCGCAGCCCTTGACGCCAATGAAGAACAGCTCGACTTTCCGGTCCTTTACGGCTCTGCCAAACAGGAGTGGATGTCGACGGAGCCGGACGGCCCTCAGGACAACATGGACGCCCTGTTCGACATGGTTCTGGACAAGGTCAGCCCGCCGAAGGCCGAAGAAGGCTCCTTCAAGATGCTGGCGACGACGATCGAATCCGATCCGTTCCTGGGCCGCATCCTGACAGGTCGTATCGTTGCTGGTCAGGCAGTCCCGAACATGCCGCTCAAGGCCCTGTCGCGCGATGGTAAGGTTGTTGAAAACGGCCGTGTTTCAAAGATCCTCGCTTTTCGCGGCCTGGAGCGTCAGGCCATTGAAGTGGGTGAAGCAGGCGATATCGTCTCGATCGCCGGCATGACCAAGGCAACCGTTGCAGACACGCTGTGTTCGCCGGATGTCACGGAAGCCATGCAGGCGCAGCCGATTGATCCGCCGACACTGTCGATGACCTTCCGCGTTAACAACAGCCCGCTGGCCGGGAACGAAGGCACCAAGGTTCAGTCGCGCGTCATTCGTGAGCGTTTGGCCAAGGAAGCTGAAGGCAACGTTGCGCTGAAGATCGAGGACACCGATGAGCCGGATGCGTTTATCGTTTCGGGTCGTGGTGAATTGCTGCTTGCCATCCTGATCGAAAACATGCGCCGTGAAGGCTTCGAACTGGGTGTCGGTCGTCCGCGCGTCGTGCTGCAGCAGGACGAAAACGGCAACCGTCTTGAGCCGATCGAGGAAGTCATTATCGACGTTGATGAAGAATTCTCCGGCGCGGTCGTGCAGAAGTTGCAGGAGCGCAAAGGCGATCTTTTGGAAATGAAGCCTTCCGGTGGTGGCCGTACGCGCCTTCTGTTCAATGCACCGACCCGTGGTCTGATCGGGTATCAGTCTGAACTGATGTCCGATACCCGCGGATCAGCCATCTTCAACCGTGTGTTCCATGGCTATGAGCCTTACCGTGGTCATATTCAGGGGCGCCACACTGGTGTGCTTCTGTCCAACGGATCCGGGGAAGCGGTCGCGTTTGCGTTGTACAATCTGGAAGACCGTGGTCCGATGATGATCGAGCCGGGCACCAAGGTGTATCAGGGCATGATCGTTGGCGAGCATACCCGCGGCAACGATCTGGAAGTGAACGTGTTGAAGGGCAAGCAGCTCACCAACATGCGGTCGTCCGGCAAGGACGACGCCGTAAAGCTGACAACGCCGATCAAACTCAGCCTTGAGGGAGCTCTGTCCTATATTGCTGATGATGAGCTGGTAGAAGTCACGCCGGAATCGATCCGTCTGCGCAAGTTCCTGCTCGACCCGAATGACCGCAAGCGCGCCGACCGTGCCAAGGCCAAGGGCTAAGAGCACCGATAGAGCCTTTCATCAAGTGCTTGGCAAGTTGCCGCAAGTGATGATCGCGTGGAGATAGAGAAAATGTGAACCCGGGCAGGTCTTCTGTCCGGGTTTTCTTGTTTCGTTTTGTTTCTGTTTCGGTCGAATGCATGTAGACTGATCTTTAGAACTTGCAGGGCGCTTGCAGCCATTCTCTTTCAGTGAGACGCGGCCATGTCAGACAGGATCATCAGAGGCGATGTTGTGGCCCGTCCGGCAGATGCGACGGCTTATCCCTATCGGCTGGAAATGCGTGACCGGGACAAGCGTCAGGGGTCTTCGCACGACGGTGGCGGACGAAGCTCTTCACAGGATCAAAAAGGATCTGAGGAGACCGCGCCGCAGCCCAATGAAAACAGGTCCGTCCTGATTGATATTGCGCATATCGAAGACCATCAGCCTGGATGGGGTCACCGCCTATCAGGCTGTGGTGACTGATGTTCAGCAATATCAACAAAGGCATGACCAGCGCGCGGCTGGCGACGCTGTGGGCAGCGGCCCCGGCCCTGAAGATGCCAGCAGTGATACTTCCGACGAGATCCTGAGTGCATTGGATGCCTTCGTCGAGGCCGAGGTGGCGGAAGTCAATGCGGTCACGGAGACATCTTCTCTGCGCGCTTCGGACGGTGACCAACGCCCATCCCCTGAGCAGGCGGAGGCCGGTCTCACGCTTGGTGCTGAGTCTGGCTCTTCGCCAGATCCTGGAGCCGAGAGCGAAACAGCCCGTCCATCGCAGCCTGTTTTTTCCACCCCCGTCGTTCCCGCCGCGCAATGGCAGGAGCCTCCAGCTGAACAGATCGATCAGGCGGCATTGCGGCACGCTTATGAAGATCACACAGTTGACGATGATCCTGCGCACGAAGTTGATCTTGAAACCTGACAGAGCTTTCAGGTGTCTGCAGCATTCCGGCAGACTTTAACGGTTCCTCGTCGGTGTCGCGGGGCATCTTGCAAACGGAGCTATACAGCTGCGCTTGAAGCCACTATTTTCGGGAACATTGTAATTGTTCAAAAAGATCGCGCTCGGGACCGCCCGTCGTGGTCGCGAAGTGAGGTGTGTCACATGGGCCAGTCCTTTCCGATAGAGCTGACAAACGGCTATAAAACCTATCTCCAACAGGGGTTTGCGCGCTACCGCTCTGAACACGAGCATCTGGCCATTTACGGCCAAGAGCCGAAGGTGATGGTGATTTCGTGTTGCGACAGTCGGGTCACGCCGGAAGCGATCTTTAATGTGGGGCTAAGGTGAGCTCTTTGTCAGCCGCAACGTCGCCAACCTTGTGCCTCCCTACGAGGTGGACAATGCACAGCACGGCACCAGTGCTGCGCTGGAATATGCGGTGCGGTCGCTTCAGGTTGAGCATGTTGTGGTGCTGGGGCATGGCCAATGTGGTGGCGTTCAGGCTTTCCGGGCCACGCCGAATGCAGAGCTGGAGGGCGTTGATTTCATCGGCCGCTGGATCAAGCTGCTCGAACCTGCGGCCATTGCAATGGCATGCCTTCCGATTGATGGTTTCGACGATCCGCAGCGTGCGCTGGAATATGCAGGCGTGCGTCAGTCTCTGAAAAACCTTCGGACATTCCCGTTTGTGGATGCTGCCGTTAGTGCCGGAAACTTGAATTTGCACGGAGCCTGGTTCGACATCGGCTCTGGCGAGTTGCGGGTCATGGACACCGAAACCGAACGTTTCGAGATTCCGCCTGTCAGCTGAACTTCAGCTCTTGTGTGACGTGAAGACCCGGATCCTGGTGACAGGCTCCGGGTTTTTTTGTTGCCAGTTACGTCTGGCGTGCGGAGCAAGTGCGTCTCTTTTGCAGTGTTAATCTATGCAATATTGATCTTGGTTATTTTTTTATTGCTGAAAATGTCTTTATTTTACGGAAATTATCTTCTTGGAAACATTTAGAAAATCAAAATGGGCAAGAGAAAACACGACGCCTGCCTCTTGGTCTTTGCTGGTGTGACTGATTTCAAGATGCGTAGTGGCGTGTTGACGATATTTCAAACATGGAGATTGATGAGTGAGCCCGACAAGCTATTTTCCGACAAGATCTCTCAAGATACGCCGATTCGCGGTGCTCGCCTTGTCGTCAACCGCGATTGTTTCCGCGTCCGGCGGCTTCCTCGGGGCATCGGCTCAGGAAATTGTCACATCGGATCGCACTGAGACAACGCCTCAAACCTATGCCGGTATTCAGGTCGACAATTCGACCTACACGATTGATGGCACCACGGTGACATCGACGGATGAGGTCGCCGTTGGTGGCCCCAATGGTAACGGCGTGCTTGTTTTGACAAATGCTGGCCAACTCGCCGCATCCGTCGGGCAGGTGGTCACCTTAGGTGATGGGTCGGCATACACCGGCCAGTTGGCGTTTGGGGCCTCCACAGGGCTGGATGCTGCAGCGGCAGGCTCATTAAGTGCAACTTCAGTCGACCTGACCTATGATGGAAGCTCGATCATCTTTAACCACACTGGCACCCAAACGGATGATTTTACGTTCGGGACGACAGTCACCGGGTCGGTCGGTGCGATGTTCTTTGAGAACGGCTACACAACGCTGACCAGCGATTTGTCGGGCTACTCTGCTGCAATCAATGTTGATGGCGGCACGTTGAACCTTGCCAACGGAACCAACGGCCCCACAGGGGGAAGCCTGTCTGTTTCAGCAGGAACCTTGACGGGGACGGGCACGGCCTATGATGTGGAGGTTGGTACCAATGGCACATATGCAGTGACCATTGACCCAAGCGCAACGCCTGCGAATGGAAGCTACGGTATCGTTGCAACCAACGACATCACGTTTAGCAATTCGTCGAGCGTAGCGATCACGTTGACCGGATCCCCGACCGTTGGGACCGAATATGTTATTCTGAAAGGCTCCGGTACGGCATCGGTTGATAGTGTCGATACATCAATCGTGACATCTGGATATTCATTTCTGGAGGCAGATACCAGTGTCTCTGGCGGCAGCAATGTGGTTGTGACGTTCTCTGGCACCTCCGACAGTTATGCGGACAGTGTGTCCGGCGGCAATGCCAAGGGGGCCTTGGCCGCCGTGCAGTCGTCAGGATCAGGGGATCTTTACAATCAGGTCACCAGCTTGCAGACCTCGGAGACCCAGCAAGCCGCACAGGCCCTTTCTGGCGAGACTTATGGCGGCACGAACAGTGCCTTGCTGGCTGGCACAGCATCCTCACGCAATATTGTCGGTAACCGTATTCGCGGTGCTTTTTCTGGCGTTGCGGCATCGCAGTCAGCGACGGTTGGCACGCATGGCGACGGCATGGAAGACGCCGTCACCGCAACCGGTGGCCCGGTTGTCTGGGGTAAAGGCTACGGGTCTTGGTCCAAGCTGAATGGCAGCGCCAACACCACAGGTATGCAGAGCCTGAACGGCGGCTTCGTTGTTGGTGCGGATGCAGAAGTTGCTCCGGCCCTGCGTTTGGGGATCTACGCGGGGTATGGCTATACCTACAGTCAGGCAGAAGGCCTCCCATCCTCGAGCAAGAGCAACAATTACAGCATCGGTCTTTATGCCGGGCGTCAATTCGGGGCGCTGGGCTTGCGTCTTGGGGCGGGTTACACTTGGAACGACATCGACGCAGACCGAGGCGTTCTGGGGCAAACCCTGTCGGCCGATTATGATGGCAGCAATCTGCAAGGATTTGCCGAAGTTGGGTATGAGATCGGCTTTGGTGCGACGCGCTTTGAGCCTTTCCTGAACCAGGCAATTGTCTATCAGTCAACGGATGGATTTACCGAAACGGGCGGGTCCGCAGCGCTGACGGTCAGCTCTCAGGATCAGACGGTCGGGGTCACCACATTGGGCCTCCGCGGCAGCCAAAGCCTTGGCAATGCCATGGGTGTGACTGTTGCGCTCCAAGGCTCCGCTGCCTGGCAGTACACCGAGGGCAATCTCGATCCGTCCTCGACCATGCGCTTCAACTCCGGCGATGCGTTCAAGGTGTCTGGCGCAACACTGGACCGCAGCCAGGCTGGCCTTGTCTGCGGGCGTGACGCTTGGGATTGCACAAAACGCAACGCTGGATGTCAGCTATGAGGGAACCCTCAGCGACAGCAGCCAGTCGCATGGTGGTCAGGCGACCTTCTCGCTGAAGTTCTAACGTCTCAGGCCTTCTTGACCGAAATTTGACCCGGCTTGCTTGACTGCGAGCCGGGTCTTTTTTGGTGAAACCGGCCTTTGTGGCCGTAGGGGCGCTGAGCCAAAGAAAAACCCCGGTCAGCAGATGAACTGGCCGGGGTTTGATCTGTCACAGTGCCGGTTTTGGATCAGGCCGCTTCGGACTTTGGCTTGATCAGACCGCGGTTGATCAGAACTTCTGCGATCTGCACGGTGTTGAGTGCAGCACCCTTGCGCAGATTGTCGGAGACGACCCACAGGTTGAGGCCATTTTCGACTGTTGCATCTTCGCGAATGCGCGAGATGAAGGTGGCATCTTCACCGGCGCTTTCGTATGGGGTGATGTAGCCGCCGTCTTCCTGCTTGTCGATGACCAGGCAACCGGGCGCTTCACGCAGGATTGCGCGGGCTTCATCTGCGGTGATCTCGTTTTCAAACTCTATGTTGACGCTTTCGGCATGGCCAATGAAGACAGGCACGCGCACGGCGGTACAGGTGACCTTGATCTTCGGGTCCAGCATCTTTTTGGTTTCGGCCAGAACCTTCCATTCTTCCTTGGTGTAGCCGTCTTCCATAAAGCTGTCGATGTGCGGAATGACGTTGAAGGCAATGCGCTTGGTGAATTTTTGCGGTTCGACCGGGTCGTTCACGAAGATGGCGCGGGTCTGGTTGAACAGCTCTTCCATCGCGTCTTTGCCACCGCCGGAGACCGACTGGTAGGTGGACACAACGATGCGCTTGATCTTGGCAGCGTCATGAAGCGGCTTCAGTGCTACGACAAGCTGTGCTGTGGAGCAGTTCGGGTTGGCAATGATGTTCTTCTTGCTGAAGCCGGTGATCGCATCCGGGTTCACTTCCGGCACGATCAGCGGAACATCAGAATCGTAGCGCCATGCGGAAGAATTGTCGATGACAACACAGCCCTTGGCCGCGATCTTCGGCGCCCACTCCTTGGCCACGTCGCCGCCAGCGGACATAAGGCAAATATCGGTGTCGGAGAAGTCATAGTTTTCCATGGCCTTCACCTTCAGCGTCTTGTCGCCGAAAGAGACCTCTGTGCCCTGTGAGCGGCGCGATGCCAACGCCACGACTTCGTCTGCCGGAAAGCCACGCTCCGACAGGATTTCCAACATTTCGCGGCCCACGTTTCCGGTAGCGCCTGCGATTGCGATCTTGTAGCCCATGTCTTGAATTTCCTCGTCCGTCTCCCCGCTGGTCGCCGGTCCGGTCTCTGAGGAGATCAGCCAGCTTCCTGGCACCCCCCATCCCCGGGGAGCGCGGGACGAGCGGCACCGTTATGCGGTGGTTTTGGTCGTCGTCGTGGTGACGGTGATTGTTCGGGTTGGATGCGCGCACGCAGGAAACCCGCCAGCAAAAGCCGTCGGTTTCAGGTCTGCGATTTTGGCAAGGCGAAACGCCATTCCTGATCCATCCATTCGTCGCGAACGCATTCTTTTGGCGCGGATCCGCAGTTATGTCAACAGATGACGAATGTCCGCCTTATACTATCGTGATGTGATGCAGTTTCATCGATCACGCTCTAAACTGAGAGCGTTTGAGCAGTCACGCTTTCGTTCAATTATTGGTTTTTGTCATTCCGCGGTTGGCAAAAAGAGCGCGGTCCCGCTCAAAATCCTCGGTTTCCAGAAACGGAAACACCCGCCCGCCAGTCTGGTTAGCGATTGCATCCTTCTGTCTGGGGTTTGCTGCCTTCGCCAACAGGAATGTGGTTGAAGGTTCTGCACCGCCAGCAGGGGCCACGCGCACCCATCGCTTGCCGTGGCCAAGGTCCGGCCTTCCTGTGACGTGATAAAATACAGCGCGCCAGTGAACAAAGCGATGGCGCATCGTAATCCGGCACGACGAGGGTGAGACAAGCAAGGCGTGTGCTCGTGCCTATCGTCTACTGTGCCCGGTGATAGACGGAGGCATTGACGAAGCTGTCAACGTCTATCAGATGCACGGTCTGCGTTACGGTCAGCGTCCGACCATCTTCGGAGAGCTCACGCTCTGCCTTCATGATCGTCAGGCCACCGCGGCGGGCTTCGGACACCAGCTTGCGGTCCCCGTCGTAGACCAGACGCATTGCGTCAACGAGACCGCTCTTGCCCAGTTTGACTTCCGGGCCATCCGGGATGGCTTCAAACGTGTCATTGGTTACTTCGCCGTCGGCGGCCACCTGATTGATGGTGAAGACGACCATACCGAAATTATCTTCGATCTTCAGCGTTGCGCTCTTGGGCGGGTCGCCCTGATCGTATTCGCTTTCGTCAGCGTCCAGGATCCAGGTGCCCAGAAAAGGGGCCAGCTTGTCGCTCATGGTTCTCGTCCAGGGTTGGAATGTGAGTTCGCTTGTTGCTTATAAAAGAAGAAGGCCGTCGGGGGGCAAGCCTCGACGGCCGAAAAAAACGTATAAGGCCGGTTTTTCGTGCCTCAGGCGCTCAAGGCGGACAGCTCTGCAAGGATCGCATCGCCCATTTCGGTCGTGCTGATCGTCTTGTCGGCGTCGCCTGCGATATCCTTTGTGCGCAGCCCCTTTTCGAGGGTGTTGGCGATGGCCTTGTCCAGCATATCGGCCTCGGCTACCTTTTCGAAGGAGTAGCGTAGGCACATGGCAAAGGAGGCGATCATGGCGATCGGGTTGGCTGCCCCTGTGCCTGCAATATCGGGCGCCGAGCCATGAACCGGCTCATACAGCGCCTTGCGCTTGCCGGTGGCTTCATCCGGTGCACCAAGGGAGGCTGATGGCAACATGCCGAGCGAGCCGGTCAGCATGGCAGCCACGTCGGAGAGCATGTCGCCGAAAAGGTTATCCGTGACGACAACGTCGAACTGCTTCGGCCAGCGCACAAGTTGCATTCCGCCCGCATCGGCCAGCATGTGGTCCAGCTTCACATCGTCATAGCCTGCCTTGTGCGTGGCGGTAACAACCTGATTCCACAATACACCAGACTTCATCACGTTGCGCTTTTCCATGGACGTGACCTTGTTGTTGCGGGTCCGTGCCAGCTCAAAAGCCACCTTGGCGATGCGCTCGATTTCGTAGGTTTCGTAAACCTGTGTATCGACGGCGCGCTGCTGACCATTGCCCAGATCTGTAACCTCTTTGGGCTCGCCAAAATAGACGCCGCCCGTCAACTCTCGCACGATCAGAATATCGAGACCTTCAATAATATCCTTCTTGAGCGAAGACGCATCGGCCAGCGCCGGATAGCAGATGGCAGGGCGCAGATTGGCGAAGAGCTTGAGATCCTTGCGCAGACGCAGAAGACCAGCTTCCGGGCGCACCTCATAGGGCACATCATCCCATTTGGGGCCACCCACAGCACCGAAGATGACAGCATCGGCGTTCATGGCCTTGCCCATGTCTTCTTCGGAAATGGCAACGCCATGCGCGTCATAGGCGGAACCGCCGACAAGGCCTTCGTCGGTTTCAAAGGTGTCTTCGCTCTGGGCGTTGAACCAGGAAATGACCTTTTTGACTTCGGTCATGATCTCGGGGCCAATGCCGTCACCGGGAAGAAGGAGCAGATTGTGTGTTGCCATGACTGCCTGTCTCGAACTGAAGAATGAAATTACGAATTTTGGCGTACCGTTTGGTTCGGTCTCTGGCAAGATAACCTATCTTGTGAAGAGCTCAACTCTTTAGCCAAGAAAACTCAACTGAAGAGCAGCGGGCGCGCGCCTTCCCAGATGCAGGTTCAGAGCCAGAAGCGTTAGGATGATCCGAAAACCGACGCGGAATGTGCGTTCCTGCATACGCCCAAGAAGCTTGCGACCGAAGATCGTGCCGATGAAGCCGCTGATGACCATGAGGATGATCAAACCGAGCCAGGGAGCAAAGGCAAATCCCAGCGCGGCAAAAGTGATGATCTTGAAGGTGTGCATGATGACGCCCATTGCGCCGTTGGTGGCAACGAAGACGCGGCGCGGCAGATTGAGGGTGTTGAGGATGGTACCTGAGATGGGGCCACCGGCGCCGAAGAACATCGACAGACAGGTTGCAAAGGTCCCGGCAAAGCCCATCAACGGACGCCCCGTACCCTTGATCTTTGGCATCCGACCGTAAAGCGTCCAGAGAATAAAGAGGGCGAGGCCAAGGCGCAGTATCTCTGCAGGCAGGGCGACGGCGATGCTGCCACCGAGCAACGCGCCCAAAATCGCGCCTCCTGCAAACCACAGCACAATCAGCCAGTCTACTTCGCGCAGCATCAGCAGCGCCCGGCCAGTGTTGGATCCGATCTGAACCGCGCCGTGCACGGGCACGAGCGCGCTGACAGGTACGATGGAGGCCATCACCGCAATTAATGCAATACCACCTCCAAGGCCGAAGCTGGCGGTCAGGGCTGAGGTGAAAAAGCTGATGACGATCAGCAGCAGGCTGGCACCCTGGCTGATCTGGTCGGGCAGCAGGTTTTGAGCAAAGAGGGAAAGGGTCACGTGTGGTCTCTGTCTTGTTTTTATATTGTGTGCAAACGTATACAATGATGTCACGAAAAAGAAAACCCTCTTCGTCCTGTGGAGCAAAGAGGGTTTCCAGCAAGGGTTGGGTGCCCCGGAGGCAAGTTGCCCCACGGGCCGAAATCTTCGGCCCGGCCGTTTGTCTGTGTGGCCTTATTTGGCCGCGGGCAGAGCTGTTTCCACCAGGTTGACCCAAAAGGAACACCCGACCGGAATGGCATCGTCGTTGAAGTTGTAGTCCGGGTGGTGCAACGGAGCGCTGTCGCCATTACCGCAATAAATGAAGGCGCCCGGGCGCTCTTCCAGCATGTAGGCGAAATCTTCTGCGCCCATGGTGGGGGCAATATCCAGGTCCACTTTGCCGGGGCCGGAGACATTCTCGGCGATGGAGGCGAGGAATTCTGCCTTTTCCGGATTGTTGATCACCACCGGATAGCCGTCTTCGTACTTGATCTCGGCTGTTGCGCCAAAGGTGGCTGCGGTTGACTGAACAATCTGGCGCAAGCGCTCTGCAGCTTGTTCGCGCACCTGCGGGTCCAACACACGAATGGTGCCGCGCAGCATCGCTTCCTGCGGGATAACGTTGAAGGCTTCGCCCGACTGGAATGCCGTAATAGACACGACGATTGATTCCAGCGGATCGATGTTGCGGCTGGCGATGGTTTGAAGCGCCATGACCATCTGCGAACCGACGATGATCGGATCGATTGTGACATTGGGATGTGCGGCATGGCCCCCCTTGCCGGTAATATGGATCTCAAAGTCATCAACGGCGGCCATGATCGGACCACGGCGCAGGCAGAATTCACCCAGCGGCAGTTCTGGCAGGTTGTGCATGGCGTAGACTTCGTCGATGTTCCAGCGGTCCATCAGGCCGTCCTTGCACATGGCTTCTCCGCCGCCGCCCTTTTCCTCAGCCGGCTGGAAGATCACGACAACGGTGCCATCAAAGTTGCGGGTCTCGGCCAGATATTTTGCGGCACCCAGCAGCATGGCGGTATGCCCATCGTGACCACAGGCGTGCATTTTGCCTGCGGTTTTGGAGGCGTAGTCGAGGTCGGTGGTCTCGTGGATCGGCAGTGCATCCATGTCGGCGCGCAGGCCAAGTGTCTTGCCTGTGCCGCCATTACGCCCCTTGATCACGCCGACAACGCCGGTGCGACCAACGCCTGTCGTAATATCATCAACGCCGAATTCCTTCAGAAGCTCGGCGACCTTGCCGGAGGTCCGGTGCGTGTCGAAAGACAGTTCCGGATTCTCGTGAATATCGCGGCGCTAGTGCCGTGATCTCGTCGTGAAAATCGGCGAGACGATTGACGATTGGCATGAGGGTCTCCTGTAGGTCCTGCAAGGTGACACCAGAGTGTGGGTCACCATTTTGCCTGCA
Organism: Roseibium sp. 10G30-5; assembly: GCF_055809635.1. Taxonomy (NCBI): domain Bacteria; kingdom Pseudomonadati; phylum Pseudomonadota; class Alphaproteobacteria; order Hyphomicrobiales; family Stappiaceae; genus Roseibium; species Roseibium sp. 10G30-5. The sequence continues at coordinate 1,885,473 of NZ_CM147918.1, read as the reverse complement.
CTATAGTCATGCCGCAAAAAAGTGCCAGCCTATGCAAGGTGTGATGCACATGCGTGTTCAGCCGGGGTGACGTGGGTTACCCGGTCAGCGTGTCAGGCAAAGGTGTATCTGGCAAAGGCAGCAGACGGAACGCGCTGGTTTCCTTGGTGTCCGCATCTTCCAGATTGCCGCTGACCTGCACTGTATAGGTCGCCAGCGTCTGCAAGCGTTGCTTTGGCAGATAGGAGCGGTTGGGGTCGCCGATGAATACAGGCACACCAGTTGTCAAAAACCGATCAGCCATGCCCAGAACACGATTGGACATCGGCAATTCGTAAAAGACATCGCCCAGAAAGACGACCTCATAGTCGTCGATGGGATCGCTGGTGATGTCGGCACAGATGAGGTCAAGCGCAACACCATTGTGGTGTGCATTCATCCGTGCCGCCGTGATGGCAAACGGGTCAATATCAATGCTGGTGCATTGCGCCGCGCCCGCTTTCATTGCGGCAATGCCAACAAGGGCCGATCCGCAGGCGAAGTCCAGCACCTTGCGGCCCTTGACCAGATCGGGAGTGTCGAGGATATAGCGTGCCAGCGCTTGCCCCCCAGCCCAGGCAAACGCCCAGAAGGGAGGAGCAAGACCAATAGCTTCCAGCTCATCCTCGGTCTTCTGCCAAAGTCCCATGGCTTCGCCGGCAAGATAGAGTTCGATTTCTGGAACATGCGGCACGCGGTCGATCCGCGTTTCTGTCTTGATAAAGATCTCGGGATCGGAGCTGCGTGCCACTTGGTTGTTCGCCTTTCGGTCAGATGTCGTCGGTCAAGCCACCCATTTTACAAACAAGTTTCCATTCGTCTGGTTTCACCGGTTGCACCGATAAGCGCATGGATGTGACCAGCGACATGTCCGCTAATTGGGGTTCGGCTTTCACGTCGGCCAGTGTCACAGGCTTGGGCATGTCACGCAGGGCCTTGAAGTCCACACACTCCCAACGTGGATCGTCGGTCATGGGATCCGGATGAATTCCGCTACAGACCTCAACGATCCCGACAACTTCCTTGCCGATGTTGGAATGATAGAAAAAGGCGCGGTCGCCAATTTCCATCTGACGCATATGATTGCGGGCCTGATAATTTCGGATACCGTCCCAGGGTTCGCCCTCGTCGCCCTTGGCTTTCTGCTGTTCCCAGGACCATTTATTGGGTTCGGACTTGATCAGCCAGTACTGCACTTATGCGGTCTCCGGGTTGTTGATCAGCCAGCGCCACGGGCGAATCTCGACGCTTTCGAACAGGCCGGCCTTTGCGTAAGGATCTTCCTGCGAAATGGCGAGGGCTTCCTCGCGGTTGCTTGCCTCAATGACAATCATCGAGCCGGTCATGCCCCCATCATCATCAAGGAAGGGGCCCGCGAACTTGATGTTCTGTTTCAAGGGCTCAAGAAAGGCGAGGTGAGCCTCGCGTGTGTCCATGCGCAGTTGCAAAGCGCCTGGCTTGTCTGTGCAAAGAATTGCGTAAAGCATCCGGGTTTCCTTTGGGCGTGGGCTGAGAAGAATTCAGCGCGTTGTTTCTTTTTTTAGCGGGCGCGACATAAGATCGGCAAGGGCTGCGTCAATTGATTGTTCGCCGCGAATGACCTTGGCCACGGCAGCGCAAATCGGAACATCAATATTATGTGTTTCTGCCGTCTGCACGGCAACATCGGCGGTGAAGACGCCTTCGGCCAGCTTGATGCCGTCTTCGATCAATTCGCTGGCGGTTTTGCCTTTGCCAAGCTGTACGCCGAAGGAAAAGTTACGAGACTGGGGCGACGAGCAGGTCAACGTCAGGTCGCCCAGGCCGGAAAGCCCCGCCAGCGTGTCTGGCTGGGCACCAAGAGCTAGTCCAACACGCTGCAATTCGGCAAACCCGCGTGCGATCAGGGCCGCCTGAGCACTGGCGCCAAGACTGCGGCCATTGACGGCCCCGCAGGCGATGGCGAGGACATTCTTCAAGGAGCCGCCAATCTGCACGCCGGTCATGTCGTCGGAGGCATAGGGGCGAAAAGCGGGGCCTGCGAGGCTGGCGCAAACGTCTTGGGCGAGATCTGCCGTGTCTGCGGCTACAGTCACGGCCGTTGGTAGCCCCTTTGCCACATCGGCCGCAAAACTCGGGCCGGAAAGGACAGCCACCCGATTGTTTGGCAATTCATCCCGTACCACGTCCGACAGAGTGCGGGCTGTGCCTTGTTCCAGCCCCTTGGCGCACAGAACAACGATGGCATCTTCGCGCAAGGCTCCGGCAAGGCTCCGGGCGATATCACGTGTGGTCTGGGCTGGTGTGACCAGCAACACCATATCGGCACCGCGCACGCCGCTCAGATCGGCGGTTGCGTCCAATTGCTCGTCGAAGGTGATGGAGGGCAGATAGCGCGTGTTGCGTTGTTTGGAGCGGATCTCGGAAATGATTGTCTGGTCGCGGCCCCACAGGGTGACGCTATGGCCAGCACGGGCTGCGGTTAACGCCAGGGCCGTGCCCCATGCGCCGCTGCCAAGAACCCAGATATTTTGCAATTTGGTCATGCTGTTTCCCTGATCCGTTGGCGCAAGGTATCCAGAGGCTTTTCGAAGAAACTGCTGAAATTCCGGTCGTGGTGCAAGGCATCATTCAGAAGGTCGATCCAGAAGAAGCGAAAGAGAATTGGATCACCACCGCTGCTGGGGGTCATTTCATAGTGCTGCCAAGGTGTCGGCGGGCTTCTCGGCCAGTTGAACATGATAACACTTGCGCAAATGACGCCCTTCCAAGGGGCGGGCGGGCAGGTTGACCAACTCGCCATCCCGGATCATGCGGTCGAAATCAAGATTGAACTCTGCAAACAGATCGAGGGCGAATGTCGGGGCAATGCCGGTTTCTTCCTCAAATTCACGCCTTGCACCGATCAGGTAGCTTTCACCGGGATCGATTGTTCCACCGGGCACCTGAAACTGGCTGTTCGGGGTCTCCGGTTCGTCAAAAACGAGCAGCTCAGATCCACACGTCAGGTAGACGTAGGCTTTGTGCTTGATCATCGGAACTCCTCGAATCCGTTTAACTGGTGCTTCTTCAGTAGCAAGTCTGAGGGCCATGGGAAACCGCCCTGTCGTCAAACGCATGGCTCTCGTTGTGCAGTGCCGGTCGTCAGACCTTGGCCCCCTTTTTTCCCGCGCCAAGCAGTTGGCCGGCGCGTTCGTCCAGCGGCCAGCGGGGGCGCGGTGCGACGTGTTGATCGTCGATCGGGCCAAGCGCCATGCGCTCGATGCCTGCCCACGCGATCATGGCGGCGTTGTCGGTGCACAGTGCCATTGGTGGAGCGACAAACCGCGCGTTGGCAGCCTCTGCGGCCTAGGTCAGTGCGGCCCGGATCTGGCTGTTGGCGGCCACGCCCCCAGCCACCACGATGGTCGGTTTGAGGCCGGGAAAACGAGCCTGAAAGACGTCAAAGGCCGTCCTGGTGCGTCGAGCAAGAACATCGGTCACGGCAAGCTGAAATCCGGCGCAGAGGTCGGCAATGGTCTGTTCGTCCACTGGTTCCATTTTCTTGGCCTAGGTTCTCAGCGCGGTTTTGAGACCGGCGAAGGACATATCCAGACCGGGCCGATCCATCAGCGGACGTGGCATCTTGAACCGGCTGGGGTCGCCTTTTGCCGCCATACGTTCCACCGCCGGGCCGCCGGGATAGGGCAGGCCGAGCAGCTTGGCGGTCTTGTCGAAGGCCTCGCCGATGGCATCATCAATTGTAGAGCCGAGACGCTCATAGCGCCCAACGCCTTCGACCAACAGGAACTGGCTGTGACCACCGGATACCAGCAGTAATAGATAGGGAAAATCGAGATCATCGGTGAGGCGGGCAGTCAGCGCATGGCCTTCCAGATGATTGACGGCAATCAGTGGCTTGTTGGCAGCCAAGGCGATTGCCTTTGCTGTCATCAGTCCCACGATCACGCCGCCGATCAGGCCGGGTCCGGCAGTTGCAGCAACGGCATCAATGTCGTCCCAGGTGCAATTTGCCTGTCCCATTGCCTCGCGTACGATCCGGTCCAGAACCTCAATGTGCGCGCGTGCCGCAATCTCAGGAACCACGCCGCCGAATTCGGTGTGCTCATCGATTTGCGAGTGAACGACATTCGACAGGATTTGAGGCTTTGCAGCTGTGCGGACCACGGCTGCAGCGGTCTCGTCACAACTGGTTTCGATCCCTAAGACCGTGAGCGACAAACTGTCGCTTTCGCATTTTTCTGAGGTCATTTTATTTGCTGCACTGGCCAAAGCTGCATAAGTACCTATCATCTGGGACAGAATATGTCCCCTGTTTCTTCAGTGGTCTGCGGCCTAACATCAGGAGCTTGTTTGTTGCAATCGGAACCTTTGCGAATCGGAACCCGTGGCAGTCCTCTTGCGCTGGCACAGGCACAGGAAACCCGCAATCGCCTGATGCAGGCGCATGGGCTGGCCGAAGAGGCTTTCGAAATTGTTGTCATCAGGACATCGGGAGATCGCATTCAGGACCGGGCCTTGTCCGAGGTTGGGGGCAAGGGGCTCTTCACCAAGGAAATTGAGGACGGGCTGCTGGATGGCAGTCTGGATATTGCCGTGCATTCCTCCAAGGACATGCCAACGGTTTTGCCGGATGGACTGGCGCTGACAGCTTTTCTGCCGCGCGAAGATGCGCGCGATGCGTTCATCTCGCCTAAAGCCAACACATTGCTGGATCTGCCGCTCAATGCGGTGGTGGGGTCGGCCTCGCTGCGTCGACAGGCGATGATCAAGCGCTTGCGCCCGGACATTGAGGTGGTGACGTATCGCGGAAACCTGCAAACCCGTTTGCGCAAGCTGGCTGAAGGCGAGGTCGATGCAACGTTGTTGGCCTTTGCCGGGCTGAAACGGTTGGGAATGGAAGGGGAAGTCACGTGTCTGCTCGATACCGAGACCTTTCTTCCCGCTGTCGGCCAAGGAGCTATTGGCATTGAAAGTCGCGTTGATGATGAGGCGACGCTCAAGCTGCTCAGAGCCATCAGCGACAGAGAAACCGAATTTCAGTTGAGCGCGGAGCGGGCTTTTCTGGCGGTGCTGGATGGCTCCTGCAAAACGCCAATCGGCGGGCTTGCCGAGGTGGACGGCGATAAGCTGCATTTTCGCGGTATCGTCTTGAAGCCAGATGGATCGGTGGCTCACGAGATCGAGCGACATGGCCTTGCGCAGGATGCTGAGGCCATTGGCCACGACGCCGGTGTGGCACTCAAGGATCTGGCAGGGCCAAATTTTCTGGAGGGATAGCGTTGAGGGTTCTGGTGACGCGCCCGCTGCCTGAGGCCGAGCAGACCTGCAAGGAATTGCTTGGGCTGGGTATTGAGGCGCGTCAGGCTCCATTGCTGACCTTGAAAGACATTGCGCCAGACCGATTTGACCTTGATGGCGTGTCAGCCCTTGCGGTGACGAGCCAGAGGGTCGTGCGGCCCTTGCTGGTGCATTCTCAGATCAATGATCTTCGACGCTTGCCGGTCTTTGCGGTGGGCGCGCGGACGGCCGCCGCAATGGAGGCAGCAGGCTTTGAGAGGGTGATATCCGCTAACGCAGATGTGAACGCCTTGGCACAGCTCATTGCGCATGATCAAAACATAGCGAAAGTTGCCTATGTTGCTGCACGAGATCGCTCCGGAGATCTGGCGGGCGCGTTGGAAAGCCGCGCTATAGGCTGCGTCACTTGGGACGTTTATGCCATGCAAGCGGTGACGGTGTTGCCAGAGGCTATCGTTGACGACCTGCGATCCGGGCAGCTTTGCGATATTCTTTTGTATTCGCGCAGAACCGCAAGGGTGTTTCGAACGTTGATGGAAAACAGTGGCTTGCAGCATCGCTGGCCATATCTGCGCCTTTTTGGCATGTCTGAAAGATGTCTTGAGCCTCTGTCCGGTCTTGGCGAGCAGCATGTCAGTGATCACCCGAGCGAACGAAGCCTCTTGTCGCTTCTGTCAAAGTGCGGGTGAGGCAGCAGACGCGGCAGGGCAGCGTCGATGGTGTGACGGGTTCTGCACGGCGGTCAAACGTGTATAGTGGATGCTGTCTGACCGCAGGTTTCGGGTCATTCCGGTTTTACAAATTGAGGGAATTTTGATGGCGACCGAAAACGACAAGCCTGGGAGCACACAATCCGGATCGCAGGCATCGGCATCTGGCAATGGCGCCAAGGATGCCCGTGAAAAGGCGTCTCCTGCGGCCCCCTCAACAGCCAATCCCAAGGCCAAGCGGTCTGTGACAATTGATTTAAAGGCCGATAAAGTGCCGCCGAAGGAGTCTGCCACCAAGGCAGGCTCGAGCAGTGCGGCGTCGTCCGGCACTGCACAGGCTGGCGCGTCGCCCAATTCCTCCGCATCGGCGACCGCAAGTGCCAAGACGGCAGGGTCTGATCTGACTGGCAATGACGCAAAAGGTTCATCTTCAGCGTCGCCGTCTTCGGCCTCTCCCGCGGCTGCGTCTACTGCAAAAGCCTCCTCCGATTCGTCAGGCTCCAAGTCAGAGCGCAAGACTGCGGGCCAGCTTTCAGAAGATGCGGCAAAGTCTGTCGAACGGTTGTCTGCGACAGCGGCCAATCGAGACCGGGAGCCAAGTAAGGCGTCTGCCTCTGTGCCATCCTCGTCTGCGGCGTCAAAATCGACAGCTGCCGCAGATCCAAAAGTCACAACCGGGGGAGCCTCTGCCTCAAGTGCCGGTGGCAAAACGTCGGCGGGCACGTCTTCCCCGTCATCCGGGGGCAGCGGCAATGGGGGCGGATCGAAAGATCAGCGCTCCAGTGCGTTCTCCAATTCGGACCCTGCCCCTTCGGGTGGCATTGGCCCGGTGGGGGTTCTTGCTGCGGCGATTTTCGGTGGGCTTGTCGTGCTTGGGGGCGGATATGGTCTTTACTCCGCCAAGCTTCTGGGACCTTTCACCGTGTCGCAATCAACGGGTGCGGGAGATGCGGCGCAGATCAGCAGTCTTCAGCAGAAGCTATCGGATTTGTCTGCCAGCAATGCGGATTTGAAATCGCAACTCGCAGCTCTCGATCAAAAGATGACCTCGACGACGGACAGTGGTGACGCTGCGACCGATGGGGCCTCAGATCAGCAGATCTCTCAATTGCAAGACAAGTTTGCTGCTCTCTCGAACCGTGTGAGCGCCGTGGAGAAGACGGCCGCCAACGCCAGTGTGTCTGATGATCTCAAAAACGATCTGAGCGCTTTGAAAGGGCAGGTCGCGGATCTGAAAACCCAGAGCGAGGGAGCGCAATCGGCACTGGCGGCGTCCAATGCATCCCTGAAAACCCTGACGGATGCGCAGGCCCGCGAAAGCCAGACTTTGCAGACCATTTCTTCGGATATGAGTACCACGCAGAACGGATTGCAGTCGGTCAAGTCCAAGATGGACAGCCTGTCGACGCGTCTGGCAAAGGTTGAGGCGACCATGGGGGATGCGACGGCGCGTGAAGTCGCTGCGCGCGCTCTGTCCGTATCCGCATTGAAGTCGGCGGTGGATTCTGGTCGCTCCTATGAGAACGAACTGACGGCGGTGAAGGCAGGCTTGCCGGACAATCTCGATATGTCGGCGCTGGAATCTCACGCCAAAACGGGACTTGTGCCGGATTCCGTTCTGATTGCCGAATTCCCCAAGGTGGCAGACAAGATGTTCTCGGCCTTCTCGCAGCCCAAATCGGACGGCGATGTCTGGCACAGTCTGGTGTCTGGCGCGCGGTCCATGGTGGCTGTGCGCGGTCCAGGCTCTTCGGATGGCAAGAGCCCTCAGGCCGTGTTGCGCCGTATGGAAAATGCTGTCGGCAAAGGTGACCTTGCAGCCGCTCTGCAAGCCTATGATCAATTGCCGCAAGCCGCTCAGGATGCCGGGGCGGATTGGGCGCGTCAGGCAAAAGCGCGTGTGGAGGCCAACCAATTGATGCAGCAGGCTTCTGACGAAGTGTTGAGCGAGTTGTCTCGCAAGCAGAAATGAATTTTCATCGAATGATGACCTTTCTCTGAAGATCATCATTCAGGTCGTGTTTGCCGGGGTGCCGGCAAGTTTGATCTTGTGTTCGAAGGCTCGGTGCATGGTGCCGAAAATCGAACAGACCTTTTGTCCGATTTCGGTCGTGATCTGTTGGGAGCTGGCGGAATGATCCGTGTCCTGATCTTTTTTGGTGTTCTTTTCCTGGTCGCGCTGGGCTTTTCCTGGCTCGCGGATATTCCGGGTGTCGTGACCATAAGCTGGCAGGGGTACATTTGGGAAAAACCTCCCATCGTGCTTGTCGTTCTGGTTGGTCTGGCACTTTTGGTCTTTCTCGCGGCCATCTGGCTGTTGGTGGCCATCGTCAAGTCGCCGGGGCTGACCAGCCGGTTCTTTCAAAAGCGCCGTAAGGACAGGGGGTATAAGGCCTTGTCGCAAGGGCTTCTGGCGCTGGGCAGCGGCGATGCCGGGCTAGCACGGCGCTATGGTCAGGATGCCGACAAGCTTCTCAGAAGCGAGCCTGCGACGAAGTTGCTGCTTGCCCAATCGGCGCAATTGGCCGGGCGGGATGAGGAGGCGCGTGAGCGGTTCGAAGCGATGTTGTCGGATGATGCGACCCGCAGTGTTGGTCTGCATGGGCTGTTCATCGAAGCAGAGCGTCTCGAAGAGCCGGTTGCCGCACATCATTATGCAGAAGAGGCCCTGCGCGAACGACCCGGTCTGGAATGGGCGGGTCGGGCATTGCTCGGCTATCAGGCGGTCTATGACAAGTGGGAGGAAGCGCTTCGCACGCTTGAACGAAACTATACGGCCAAACTTCTGGACAAGAAGACCTATCGCCGCCAGCGTGCCGTTGTGCTGACTGCGCTGGCGCAGCAGATCGAAAACACGGATCCGGATCGCGCCTACGGTCTGGCCAAGGAAGCGCATGGACTTGCGCGGGATCTTGTGCCGGCAGCCGTCGTGGCCTCGCGTCTGGCCACCCGCCATAGCGAGTATCGCAAGGCGTCCAAGGTCCTTGAAACCACCTGGAAGATGACCTCGCACCCCGATCTCATCGAAACTTATGCCCATGCCCGCATTGGCGACAGCGCAACGGAGCGTTTGAAGCGCGTGCGCTATCTTGTCAGCCTGCGCAAGGACGTGCAGGTCGGTGGACTTGGTGTGGCCCGCGCTGCGCTGGATGCCAAGGAATTCGGACTGGCACGCGAGGAGCTGAAGGCCGTTCTCAAGACCGAGCCTGTGCAAAGTGCTTTTCTGATGATGGCTGAATTGGAAGAGGCTGAATACGATGATCGGGGCCGGATGCAGGAGTGGCTGGCGAGAGCTGTCAACTCGCCGCAAGACAAGGCTTGGGTTGCCGATGGTATTCTGTCGCGCGACTGGCAGCCTGTGTCGCCCGTCTCCGGGCGTCTTGATGCCTTCGAATGGGTTACCCCGGTTGGTCTTGAGCGTGGAGACGCCGTCGTTCTGGATGAGGCCATGTTTGATGTGCCTGTCTTGACGGTTGTTGATATTGGACCGGATGTTGCGGGCGAATGGGATACGGCGCCGATGGCGGATCAGGGCGTGTCTCTGTCCATGCCTTCTGGCGCTGCTGCGTCTTCTGCGTCGACATCAACGCCTATGCCAAATGCGCAAACCGCTGCTACGCCATCGAAAGGGGCTGAAAAGACCGACATCGTGGGGGAAGCCAAGGTCGTGTCAAAGGCGAAGCCAGTGACGGTTGACCCTGCTGCTGATCCGGCACCCGCCGCGCGTGCCGTGGCCGCGAAGGATGCCGCCGAGGCCGAACGCTCTGCGAAGACCACAGCGTCCTCAAAGACCGATGCAGCGCAGGCGGGTGGCAAGACAACCCCTGATATGCCAAAGAAACCGGTCTATTCCGTCACCGTCGATGAGACTGATTTCAGTGAAGATGATGAGGCGACTGCCGTCCATGAGGATGGCGGCACAGGCGTTCACAAGAGCAGTCTGAAAGGGCCGATTTCCTTCAATCTGCCCCGGATGCCGGATGATCCGGGCGTTGAGGATCAGGCAGAAGATGATCAGGACGCAGGAGAGGGGCCGCCGCGCCCGCGATTTCTGAACTGACCACCCGGAGCATTGCTCTGTTCCGCTTTGCCGACAGCGCTGGTTTCGCAGGAATGCCGGGCTGTCGGCAAGGCGCCGCGCAAAGTCATCAACAGGATGGCAACAAGGGGCTTGCATCAAAGCGAGGCGTCGGTTATCAAGCGGCGCATCACAACTGATTTTGTGAATGCGGTCGATCCTGTCGACCTGCAATATGCCGCCTTAGCTCAGTTGGTAGAGCATCGCATTCGTAATGCGGGGGTCACGTGTTCGAGTCACGTAGGCGGCACCACCAAATCTTTGAACAACCAGCATATTAGTCTCTGAGTTTCCAAGCTTTAGCCATCTGGAACCTCTACAGAACTTAGCCTGATCAGATGCTTCATGAACGATGAGGTGATCTCGAATACAAATTCGATTTCTTCCTCAATTATCGCATCGTCATGCTTCACGTAGCTATTCTGATAGCTCGCGTAGTAGTCGACTAGCTTCACAAACATATTTGAGAGCTCCTTCGATCCAGCTCGCTGCTTTATGTATGCGCCGATGAAACTAATTTGGTTTTCAAGAGACTTTGAGTTACCGAAAACCGATTGCAGCAGTTTCTCTAGCGCTAGCCTCAAATCATCCAGCAAATTGCGGTGGAAGATGCCCGCGTCATATTTTTGAAGCGCATCATTATAGAGTGACAATACACTTTGATGGTCATCCAACCAATGTCGTGTTTCCTCAATGAGAGTTTCACTGATTTCCGACAATTGATCCTCATCCGCCAGATGTCGATAGCGGGTGACTAGCTTTATTTTAAGTTCCCTACGGGCTTTTTCGTTTTGCCCCTTAAATGCGTGATGATCACATAGTTCTTTGATTATTCGATATTGTTGAGCCGGTTCAAAGCGCATGACGTTTTCATAAAGAGCCGTTCTCTTGTTCGGCGCGTCAAGTGGATACGAAGCGTGGGGAATATCAACGTCATACTCCACGGCATAGGCCGTCGTAGCTTTCACGATATTTGGACCGGTCAGCCCACCATCCGTTTCGGCCAATATGTCAGCCGCGTACTGAATAAATTGAGGTGGTATTCTGTTGTGGCTCATTATAAATTTGCCCATAAATGCAATACTCGGGCAGGAAGGCTAGCGCGATTCATCCCCGACCATAAGAAGTATGTGAGATGGAACCTTCAGCGCCTTTGCCAAGCGATCGATCACTAGGACAGTCGGATTCCTGACCCCACGTTCGACACCGCTGATATAGGTCCGGTGCAGCTCAGTCTCAAAAGCAAGCTGTTCCAGGGATAAGCCTAGCTCCTCCCGAATACGTCTTACGTTTCTGCCAACCACCTGCCGCGAGTCCATGGCGGCATAAGATGGGTGATGTGACTTTTTAGTCTACATACTATAAGTAACAACGCCAAGAATGTGCTGGCGTTATCTTGCATTTGAATGCACACTATAAGTCACAATCTAGTTGGATATTTGAGCGTCAGAGCAATGGAACCCTACAACTTCTGGCAGGATTTCTTCGACACATACCAGTCGCTATCGGACTGGATGAAAATGCTTTGGCTGATCGTCCCGCCCGCCTCCGTCCTCGGTCTGATCGCGCTGTTAATGTGCATGCGGATTGACTTGAAGTAAGCCGCCCACGGCTTCACCGGAAAACTGGTCTACTCGATCCACCGCGACCGTCACGCGCCGCAAAACCCAGCCCGTCGTACATAACCCCACTGCGCTGGCGCTCAGAGCACGTCTGAGGCACACTATCACGGCAAGCAGGCATAAAACCGCAAAGCCGACAAGTTGCCAAACCGCCCTCCTCGGGCGTCTGAGGCGGCTCGGAGGGGCATCGCTGCACCGCTGGCATACACCACACCCAAGTGCAGCGCCAGCGGGAGCTTGCCGGAGCTGTAGCTTGTAACTGTAACTTAAGGTCGAAAAGCTTCGAAGTGGGTAGGAGGAGTGGTGTACTGCCCCTGCCGAGCGCAGGCCGCAATAGGTTGCCGGGCTTGTGTTGGGGTTACAGGTTACATACGCAAGCGCATCGTGCAGGGTCATCGATGCGGAACAGTGTGATAACGCCGTGCTCGACGCGCCGAGCAAGCCATTCCGTTTTGCGCTCGTCAGGTGGCCCCTTGCGAATCCCCGCCGCTGTGTCTTTTCGCGCTGCGACAGATCATGCAGTCGGTGGGTTTTTTCTTCCCATCCCAAGCGATCCATTTCTGCCTTGATCTGCTACACCTCGATAGGCGACAGGCGCCTCCCCCATCGAAGCTGAGAAGGAGATTCAGGCTATCCATTGAGACGGCACCCGGCCTTATCCGCGAACCAGTCGCCCAGGGCCGCCGCGAAGGCATCCTCGATCAGCCGCACGTCGGTCAGTTCTGCCGCTGCTTCCCACAAATGTTCAGACAAGACGATGGATTCGCCCGCTGCCTCGCGCACGACCGCCTCTGCCCATAAGAGTGGCGTGTGTTTCAGGTCGCGATGTGCGTCAGGTGTGGGTCAAGAATAAGTTGCGCTGAAGCGTCTCAATCAGCCTCTGCATTTCTAACAATAGTCTTGTCGATGAACCGTCACGCCAAATGCGTGCTTTTTAAAAAGTCCACAAATGCTCCGGACGCGGCTTGTGTAGGCGACATACCATTGTCTTGTTCCATACGTGGCAACTGCGTCCAACTGCATGTTGCTCTCAAATATTCCTGACATTTTTGACGGATGGTCAGTTCCCCGTTTTATGCCGAGTTCGATGTTGGTGCCTATCAGCATCTGCTCGTTAACTGCTTGCTTACCAAGCGAAAAGAAAAGTCGGAACAGCTTTCGTGGGGGATCGTTTGTCACGTGGAAAGTGACAGTGCTTGACCATTTTTCAAGTTCGCATTCTGATAGACGAATCACTGTGTGGGTTCGATCTGCGTGGAACCGAGGAGGGGCAGTTGGGAAAAGCAGCTCGTCTTGAGTTGGTAAGGCGTCTGGTGCCGACTGGACTTGTGGTTCTGGGGAGCGTGGGGGTCTTTACGTTCATGTCCCTGTTCAGTGGCTTTTTCTGTCTTGCTGCGGCCGTTGCCATTTACGTGCTGATCCCAAAGCCGCGCTTGCCGAAGGGCGCGCTGCGTCCTGACGGGATGTTCCCGGTTCTGGTGATTGATGCGATTGGCTTCATGATCGCCATTCCGTTGATCATCGTGTCCTTTCTGGGAGCCGCCAATGGCGATGGCCTGGCGGGGCTTTCCTTCTTGTGCCTGCTGGTGCCTGCCAGCATCAGTTTGCTGGCCTTCATGGTTGCGGCGCATTACGAGACATCGTGGATCCGATTTTTCGGCAATGGCTTCGAGATCAGCGAATTCGGATTGCGAGGGCGATTCCGGTACACTGAACTTCTGGAGGTGCGCGTTTGCAAGTTGAAAGCAGCTGGGCCATTGGGATCTCTGGCGGGGCTCCTTACCCCGGCACATCGCAAGCGCGTGGCGCTTCTCAGCAGCCGTGAAGAGACCACGACGTTGATCTTTACTGCCAGAGATCGCTCTGAGCTGGCGGTGTCCTGTGAGGCTATTCCCAACCTGCAACGGGTGCTGGTGGAGATTGACCGGGCAGGTTTGAAATTGCCAGAAGGCCTCAGCGAGCGCCAAAAGCAGAAGATCCGCAAGTTGCGCGAGCGTATGTACGGCAAGCTCGACAGCAAGAAAGCGACCACCGGCGGAAATGGCGCAGATGTGGCCCGGATTGCAGAAACTGTCCGCAAGTATCGACAGCAGATCGCCTGAAGACCCAAGAGAAAGTTTTGTTTTCCGGATCTTGGATCTGTGCCGGTTCGCATAATCTCGCCGATGTCATTCATCTGTCAAACGATCAGGGGACAGTCGCGTCTTGCGCGATATGTCGCTTGCAGGCACCTTCGGGGTTTTGCACGGCGAATGAGCGTGTTTGTATCTGAAGGAGCTTGGGCGAATGACGAAAGATGGTGAGCGGAGCTGGGTCGAGGAGGAGTGGCTCGACGGTTTGGATGAAGAGCTGGAAATGGAGATCGACGATGATCTCATCTCCCGCGAGCTTGCTTTCATTTCGCACAAGCGCCACACGTCCACGCTTGATCGCAAGGTCTATTTTCACGAACTGCTGCGGTTGCAGGCAGAGCTGGTGAAGCTGCAAGACTGGGTGCAGCACACCGGCGAGAAAATCGTGGTGCTTTTCGAAGGGCGTGATGCCGCAGGCAAGGGCGGTGTCATCAAGCGTATCACACAGCGGCTCAATCCACGTGTTTGCCGGGTCGTGGCCCTGTCTGCCCCCAGTGAGCGCGAAAAAACCCAATGGTATTTTCAGCGGTATGTGCCGCATCTGCCTGCTGCCGGAGAGATCGTGCTTTTTGACCGCTCTCTATGTACAACCGCGCCGGGGTGGAGCGGGTCATGGGGTTTGCCAACGATGGACAGGTCGAAGAATTTTTTCATGATGTGCCCGAGTTTGAGCGGATGTTGGTACGCTCTGGCGTGCGACTGGTGAAATACTGGTTTTCGATCACGGATGAAGAGCAGCAACTGCGCTTTCTGATGCGGATTCACGATCCTTTGAAGCAGTGGAAGCTCAGTGCCATGGATCTGGAATCGCGGGTGCGCTGGGAAGATTATACCCTGGCGAAGGAAGCCATGTTCGAGCGCACAAATATTCCAGAAGCTCCGTGGTTCATTGTTCCGGGCAATGACAAGAAGCGTGCGCGGTTGAATTGCATCAACCACTTCCTGTCATTGCTGCCATATGAGGACATACCGCACACCAAGATCCAGTTACCTGAGCGGGTGTCCAACCCGGATTACGAGCGTAAGGTACTGCCTGACGAGCTGTATGTGCCTGAAAGTTACTGAATTCTCGGTCATCTCCCGCGGAATGCCCGGCAAAAGTGTGCTTTGTTGGGCCTGCACACATTTGTTTGACTGCTGCCCCCTTGCCTCTGTTTCACGGATCTGCATTCTCATTCAATGATTTGTCGGAGAGCCTGCTCGGCTTTCGGGTCGCCAGGCCCGGTGAGAACGACGCGATTTCAACAGACGGAGAATGATCATGGCCGGAAGTGAACCGTTGCGCTGGGGAGTGCTCTCAACTGCTAGGGATCGGGCTTGAGAAGGTGATCCCGGGCATCAATAGGTCCACGACCGGCAAGGTGGTTGCGATCGCCTCGCGCGATCTGGAGCGGGCGCGGCAAGCGGCATCGACATGCAGCATCGACACGGCTTACGGCTCTTATGAGGAGCTTTTGGCAGATCCGGAGATCGATGCGATCTACAATCCCTTGCCAAACCATATGCACGTGCCGCTGACCATTCAGGCCGTGAAGGCAGGCAAGCATGTGCTGTGCGAAAAACCTATCGGGCTGACGGCGGCAGACGCCAGCGCCTTGCTGGAATTGCCGAAAGACCGGTTGGTTGCGGAAGCTTTCATGGTGCGGGCGCACCCACAGTGGCTGCGGGCTCGCGAAATTGTGCGCAGTGGTGGTCTTGGCGACCTGCGCGCGATCCAGTCGTTCTTCAGCTATTACAATGACGCGTCGGACAATATTCGCAACAACCCGGACATCGGCGGCGGGGCCTTGCTGGACATCGGCTGTTATCCGTTGGTCGCCGGGCGTTATTTCTTCGAGGCCGAGCCGCAGCGTGTCATGAGCTTGATCGAGCGCGATCCTGCGTTTCAGACAGATCGGCTGACCAGTGCGTTGCTGGACTTCGGGCAGGGGCGGCGTCTGGATTTCACCGTGTCGACCCAGTTGGTGCCGTATCAACGCCTGCATCTCTTTGGCACCAAGGCGCGTCTGGAAATCAATATTCCCTTCAATGCCCCTCAGGGCGAAGAAGTGGCAATTTCGATTGATGCAGGAACCTGCCACTCGGATCTGTCAGCGCGTCCGGAGATCATTGCTGCAAGTGATCAATATGCAGAACAGGCCGATGTGTTTGCCCGGGCGGTGCGCGGTGAAAGCCCGTTGCCCTTCGGCATCGAGGACGCCGTTGCCAATATGAAGGCACTGGATGCACTTTTTGCGTCGGAAACGTCCGGCGGCTGGGCATCGGTCGACTAGCTGCGGTGTTATGGCGACGCGGCTTCAGGCGCGTTTTATAGCAGTGAAGGCTTGGGGGCGGCCTTCTGGCAGGGCAGACACAAAAAACCCCGCTTGAAGCGGGGTTTCGCGTTTCAGTGGTCTCCGTCGATCAGGCTTTGATCGGCGAAAGAACCATGACCATCTGACGGCCTTCCAGTTTCGGATTGGATTCAACCTTGGCGATCTCGGACGTTTCGTCCTTGACCCGGTTGAGCAACTCCATGCCGAGGTTCTGGTGGGCCATTTCACGCCCACGAAAACGCAAGGTGACTTTAACCTTGTCGCCTTCGTTGAAGAAGCGAAGCATGTTCTTCATCTTCACCTCGTAATCGTGGGTGTCGATGTTCGGACGCATCTTGATCTCTTTGATCTCGACAGTCTTCTGCTTCTTGCGCGTCTCGGCAGCTTTCTTCTGAGCCTGGTACTTGTACCGGCCATAGTCCAGAATCTTGCAAACCGGGGGCTGTGCGTTCGGTTGAATTTCTACGAGATCAAGGCCAGCATCTCCTGCGATTTGCATAGCCTCATCTGTCGATATGATCCCGCGGTTGCTACCTTCGTGATCAATCAACTGAACTTCGCGAACGCGAATTTCTTGGTTGGTGCGTGGGCCATCCTTGGTAGGAGGCGGGGCGCGGAACGGACGGCGAATGGTCGCTATCTCCCATATTGTTAAACATTCGGATTTCTGTACCCTATCTCTGATAGAACGCCCGGTTCAGAAAAAAGTTTCTGCCGAAAGCTCCAGAGACTGGGGGATCGCCCTGAAAATTGGGTGAAACGGCCAAAATGTCAACCTGAAACCGTATTTCAAAGCTATCTAACTGCATCAAGACACCGGCATCAGGGGGCATTTGGGGTGTTTTCCCGGTCTGACAGGCAGATCGGCTCCAAAAGCGACGAAAAGTGAAGAAAGAGGCGGCATCATGAATGGTCTACGATTTTGCGGTCAGGCGGTGCTGGTGGTTTTCGGGTACGTCTGTGCGTTGATGGCTGCTGCAGGGTTTCTCGTGTGGGGTGGATTCCAGTTGGAGCCGGAGACGCCGCAGTGGTTTGCGATCAGCGCAGGCGTGGGCACAAGCTTCATTGTTGCCAGTCAACTGGGTGCACAAGCCTTCCTGCCGGCTGGTGCTGCCATTCTTCTGGCAGAACTCGCGGGCCTGCGAAGCTGGATTTATCATCTGGCGGTTTGTGGGCTTATTGCCTGTGGGCTCTGGTCGTTCGGGCCTCTGTCACCCCAAGGCGAGATGATGCGTCCGGGTACGGTTGTCGTCCTGGCGGCAGGTTTCTTTGCCGGTATCGTCTATTGGGTCATCGCCGGGCGCTTTTCAGGCACTTGGCACTCTGGTTGGTCACGCGACGACAGTTCCAACCTCCCGTCAGACTGATGGACGGAACTTGCCCGTCTTGAGGGCGGCTTTGGCTGCTGCGCGATGTTCATCCTTGATATGACCGCTGAGAAGCGAGAGCGCTGAAATCAGGATCGTGGCATCGTCGCCAAAACCAATGCCTACGATGAAATCTGGCACCAGATCAAACGGCATGACGAAATAGGCAAGGGCCGCAAAGGTTGCAGCGCGCACCCGAAGGGGAGTGTCGCTGTCGAGTGCACAGTAATACCCGGCGACGACATCCTCGACAAAAGGGATTTGTCCGACGGCCTTGCGGGCCGTGCCGATCAGTTTTTCACGCACGGTCTTCTTTTGATGAGCTTCCGAGCCAAGTGTATCTGTGTCGAAGTCCATGTCGTCAAATGGCGATGCCATCGTGTGTCTCCATCGAGCATTTCATCAAGGGTGTGCGTTGGTACGTAAACACCTGTGCCCAAATCCTTGTTCCGTGAAAGGTGACGTGATCTCCATCATGTGGGAGGTTTGTCGAGAAAGTGAAGATCATTGCCTGTGATGATCGAACCAATTGCGCTTTCATGCTTTGACATAATAGAGACATTTTTTGTCACTCACCCCTGACGCCGCAGGCACTTCTTGATGAAATTGACACATGCAGCCTTGTTCGCCTATCGCGTTCTCAAAAATGCGATCGGCCATTTTTTCAGAGACGATGGCTCAGCAATGGCCAGTCATGTGGCGCTATCCGGGCTGCTCGCGCTCTTTCCCATGTTGATTTTCATTTCGTCACTGGCGGGCTTTATTGGCGTTCAGGGGGCAACGGATCAGGTCTCCGATCTTATCTTCCAGACGTGGCCGGACCAGGTGGCTGCACCAATGGTGAGAGAAATACACAACGTGCTGACGGTGCGTCGCGGTGATTTGCTGACTGTCGGTGTGATTGGCGCCATCTGGTTTGCGTCCAATGGCGTTGAGGCTCTGCGCGTTGCTCTCAATCGTGCTTACCGGGTGCCTGATACGCGCTCTTTCATATTCTTGCGTCTGCAATCTCTTGGTCTTGTCTTGCTGGGCGGCACGGTTCTGGTGTCTTTCACGTTTCTGGTGATCCTCGGGCCGTTGCTCATTTCGGCTATTTCCGATTTTTCACCACGGATTGGCAGCGCACTGACCTCGCTCAACCTGTACCCGCTACATTGTCGCTGGGTCTCTGCTTTTCGTCGGGTTGACCGCGGTGCACTGGTTCTTGCCCGCTGTTCGGCGTCAGATCACTGAGCTTCTTCCGGGGATTATTGCAACGCTGTTTATGTGGATGATTGCCGGTGTGGCTTTCGGCGCTTATCTGGCGCGTTTCGCCAACTACGTCTCCACCTACGGCGGCCTGGCAGGTATCATGTCGGCAATTGTCTTCCTCTATATGTGCTCGGCCGCCTTTATTATCGGGGGGAGTTGAACGCCTCAATTATTCGGCAAAAACGGATCTATCGCGAACGTCATCAGGTGTCGGCATCGACGCCGGAAGATTTGCCGGAACCTGAGCCGGAGGGTGTTCCTGACGTTAGGTAAGAAAAGACAGATCCTTGTAGAATGGTCAATTTTTACACTGATTGCTTAAAAGAAGGTCAGTTAATTATAAAAGGTTCTTTGAAAACAAGGATATTTGTTAACCACTTGCTCTCACGCTGACTGACCAAATACAGTCGTGGTCGAGGGTCTATGAATATGCGTCTGAAAGCGAACTTCTTGAAGGGAAGACTTGAGCGTCTTTCGGTCAAGGCCCGCATTCTGTCCCTGTGCCTCTTGTCAGCATTCGGTATGCTGCTTGTCGGGGGTGTTTTCTGGTGGAACCAGATCGAGACCGGGCGCGCGTTCAACCGCTTGAGTGACAGCAATACCATCGTCCGGCACGTCGGAGAGCTTTCAACCCTGTCGGGTGAGATGCATGCCACGGAGAAAGGCTATCTGGCCGTGCCGAAGGATTCTTCGCTTGGCAATTTCAAGACGCAACTGGCTCAAGCTCAACTTCAAATCGATGCGCTGAAGACATCCAATGCCGGCGCTCGGCTCAAATCTGAAATCGCCGATGTGAGCAAGAGCCTTGTCGCCGCGACGGCTGCCTTCACCAAGATCAACGATGTACAGAAGCAGATCGGTTTCAGTGAACAGGACGGTGTGCGCGGCACACTGTCAGCGACAGCTGGGGCGGTGCAGCGCGATTTGAAGAAGATGGTCAATTTTGGCGGCTCCGAAATGGTCAAGAAGCTTTATCTCGCCGTGCTGGAATTGCGCCTTGGCCGAGAAGGAATACATTGTTCGACAAGACGATTTGTCACTGGGCAGTTTCGAGGTCGCATATGGTCGTTTCACTCGCTATGTGAAGCGCGCCAAGCTGGATGCTGCGACGACCACGAAAGTGACACAGGCCATGGCGGATTATCGCCAGGCCTTCGACAGCTACGGGACATTGATTGACGACAAGACCAAGAACGTCGAGCTGATGGAAAATCTCTTCGACCTGGTCCCCCCGCATATCAAAGCCCTGAATGATGCAGCGCATGTCCTGCAAGACAAGGCGAAGCAGGAATTCAATCGTATTCGGGAGTTTTCCTCTCTTGTGTCCTCCGCAGTCATCATCTCCGTTCTGCTGATCCTCTCTGGTCTTGCAGTGGTGATCGGCGGCTCGATCACACGCCCCCTCGCTGTCTTGCAAAAGGCCATGCAGAAGCTTGCCGCCGGGGATACGGATGTCGATCTGCCGGATGCTCAGGGCAAATCCGAAATTGCTGCGATGACAGGAACTGTCGGTATTTTCCGGGATAACGCAATTGAACGGCAACACTTGCAGACTGTTTCCGAAGAGCAGAATGCGCAGCGGGATGAGCGTGTCAAACGACTTGAGGGCTACATTTCCAACTTTGAGCAAACGGTAGATGCTGCGCTCACCAGCCTGGATCAGGCGACCAACGAGTTGTCGCAGACATCTGCCGCCGTTGAGGCTGCGGCCGATGATGTGCTGGATCAGTCCCAGCGCGCAACGAGGGCTGTGGAAGTGGCGGCGGAGAACGTCAGTTCGGCCTCTTCAGCCAGTGAAGAACTGGCAGCCTCTATCGCCGAAATTTCAAGTCAGGCCAACAAGTCGACGGACGTTGCCAAGAAAGCAGTCGCAAGCGCGGAAGAGACATCCTCGACAATGGGCGAACTTTCGGCGGCGGCAGATCGTATCGGCGAGGTTATGGGGCTGATCCGTGATATTGCCAATCAAACGAACCTTCTGGCGCTGAACGCGACCATTGAGGCGGCCCGTGCCGGGGAAAGCGGCAAGGGGTTTGCGGTCGTGGCGGCGGAAGTAAAGCAGCTTGCGGAACAAACGTCCCGTGCCACGGAAGATATTTCCAATCAGGTTCAAGCCATTCAGGCATCGTCCTCGACGGCGTCGCTGGCCATTCAGGATGTTTCTGACATTATTTCGGAAATGGAAAACTTGGCGTCCAGTGTTGCGTCTGCCGTGGTGCAGCAGGATGCGGCAGTACGAGGGATCGCGGAGAATGTCTCTGATGCAGCAAGCCGGGCTCAGGAAGGTCGCGACAGCATGGTGTCGGTAGGGCAGGCAACAGAGCACTCCCGTTCCACGGGCAGTCAGGTGGAAGAACTAGCCAGTGATCTGGCTCAGCAGGCCGGGTTGATCCGTCGTGAGATCTCCTCCTTCCTGTCCAATGTCCGGGCTGCCTGAGGCGGGGATTGCTGCCTCCAGCGCTTTGAAGTTTTGCGGGTATGGTGGTTTTGGCGTGCAGGCGCGCAAAATCGTGCCGGTGTTTTAGTCTTGTCGTGAGAAAACCCAGATACCGCCTTTTTTCGTTACGCCTTCGACGCTACGGTTCGTCCAATCGAATTCGTTTCAAATCAAGAGGATGGACGTTGATGGGCGAGGCTGTGGTGATTGTCGGAGCCGGGCAGGCCGGGGCACAGGTGGCGCACAGTCTGCGTCAGGGTGGGTTCACGGGATCCATTCGGCTGATCGGTGAAGAGGCAAGCGCTCCTTATCAACGGCCACCTTTATCGAAAAAATACCTTTCCGGTGAGATGGATGCGGAAGGCCTGTTGTTACGCCCACCTGCTTTCTACAAGATGCAGGGCATCGATCTGATGTGCGGTGAGCGAGTTTCTTATGTCGATCCGGAAGCGCAGACGGTCCATATGGAAAGTGGTGCTTCCTTTGAATACGACTATCTTGTGCTGGCAACGGGGACACGGGCTCGGCACATTCCATTGCCGGGCACAGAGCTGGACGGCGTCATCACTTTGCGCTCGATGGCAGATGTTGACCGTTTGCGTGACACGCTGTCAGGCCGTGAAAATATGGCCGTGGTGGGGGCAGGGTACATCGGTCTGGAAGTCGCGGCTGTTGCGCGCAAACTCGGTGCCAATGTCTCGGTTATCGAGGCACAGGATCGTCCGATGAAGCGGGTCGTGTCGCCTGCAATTTCCAATTATTACCGTGACCTTCACACCGAGAATGGCATTCATTTGCGGCTCAACACGGGCATCACTGAACTTGTCGGTGATGGGCATGTGGATGGTGTGCGGTTGGCGACCGGCGAAATCGTGCCTGCTGATCTGGTGTTGCTGGCCGTCGGGGCAGTCCCGAATATGGAGTTGGCCGTTGAGGCGGGACTTGAGGTGAGCGATGGCATCCTTGTCGATGGAAGCGGCCATACGAGTGCACCAAAGGTGTTTGCGGCGGGTGATTGCACATGCTTCGATTCCGGGCGGTATGGCCGTCGCATCCGGCTGGAAAGCGTACAAAACGCCATTGATCAGGCCAAGGCTGTCGCTCGGGCAATCCTGGGCGAAGAGCTGGTCTATGATCCGCTGCCGTGGTTCTGGTCCGATCAGTATCACGTCAAGTTGCAGATCGCGGGTCTGTCCGAAGGCTACGACGAAACCCATTTGGTTGGCTCACCGGAGGATGACAAGTTCTATGTGGCTTATCTTCTGGAGGGCAGGCTGATTGCTGTCGATAGCATCAACTCTCCACGTTCGCACATGACGGCGCGTCGCGTGATTGGTGAGGTCTGGCGCGAGGGCCTTCTGCCTGACGCCTAGGGTGTGGACCCATAAATGCGTTTCAAATGGTCGAGCAGATTTTCCTGCCTGTTCGGCGTGGATGCGCAGTAAACTCTTTGGGTTCAAGACGTCGTAACGACACAGACGGCTCAACCGGGCCTGCCATTTTGGCGAGATGATCAAAGCAACACGCAGACACATTTCGTCGGTGGTGGTGGTGTAACCTGCACAATTGGCTCCGAGATTATTCCGCACGAGCGATTGTCCGCCGGATCAGGTCGAGGGTGGCGCGTTGTGCTTCCACATGGGGCATATGACCAACCCCCTTCAACAACAGCGGCGTGAGACTGGCAAGGCGGTGTGCCTGTGTGTGGGGCACCACCTTGTCCTCAAGCCCCCAGGCAAGTGCAATTGGAAAGGGGGACTGTTCCAGCGCGTCTACTGGCACCAGAGTTTGCTCTCCGTCGATGATGATAGACCCTAGGATCTCTTCCAGGGTCTCTACGGTTCCGGGTTTGGAGCGGCTGGCTGCAACATGCTGCGGCAAGGCTCGGGGCAAGCGAAACTCCGGTCCGAAGAAATCGGCAAGAAAGGGTGTGAGCGTGTCGGCATCGCGGGTGAGTGCGTAGCCTTCAAGCAGCGTTTGGTTGACCTCGGGGCCAAACCCGCCGGGGGACAGCAATGTCAGGCTTGCAATGCGTTCAGGAGCGTGCAGTGCGAGGAGTGTTGCCGCAGCACCGCCCATTGAGTGGCCAACAAGGTGGACCTTCGTCAACTCAAGCGCATCAAGGGATTGCAGAACGGCCTTGGCGGAGACAGATGCATTGCCGATTACTGGCCAGTCCAGCGCTTGGCCATGTCCGGGCAGATCAAACGCCAGTGTGCGTGCCGTGCGCGCGAAGGCGGATTGCAGCATGAACCAGTTCTGCCGATCTGCACCAAACCCATGCAAAAAGACGATAGGTTCCGCCAGTGGCGTTTCCGTTTCGAGTGGCTGCTCAAAATAGGGCAGATGGCGTGGCGGGTTTGGCGTCAGGTCAATCATCTGGGCTCCAGGGGCACTGATGGGGTGCAGGCAGCAGAATTTCGCTTGCGCTGTTTGCTTGTTAGCCGACCCTTGCGGGATTTCACAAGGGTTTGAACGCGAGAACCTTGCCTTTGTTCTCTGGTCTGTCAGTCAGAAAATGCGCCCGTTGATGGCCGAGTGTTTCTGAAAGGCCAGATTTGAGCGTGTGGTTCAGCGTCAAACTTGTGAGGCGTTTCTCGCCACAAGATTGCCTGGAACGGCTTATTTCAGCTCATTTCTGAGAATAAACCAACGGCTTTCAGGACGGTCGAAGGTCCGGCCCAGTAGGTCTTTCGAGGGGAGGCGGGGCCAGTATAAAATGGGTTTCGAGACGTGATAAAGCGGTGACCGGCGCGCCACAGCGGCCTTGAGCAGGGGGTATCGGTAAGTGAAATTTTTATCCACAGTTTTTCTATTCAAGAAACCTGCGGCTGGTCCAGTACTTCAGGCGGTTGCGGCCGATATCATCGGCCGTCCATAATGCGGGATATTAAAAAAGGGCAGCCAAGTGGCTGCCCTTTTTGAGTTCCAGTCCACGCTGATGTTTTCAAATCAGACGAGGGCGCCATGGCAATGCTTGTACTTCTTGCCAGAGCCGCATGGGCAGGCTTCGTTCCGACCGACCTTGCCCCAGGTCGAGGGATCGTTCGGGTCACGCTTAGATGCCATCTCATCTTCGCCCGTGTCCGGGTTGTAGTGATGAGCAACGCCTTCCGGATACTCTGGAAACTGCGGATAGTCTGGCTCGTCTTCTTGCTGGATGAGCTCGACACGCATGAGTTGCGATGTGGTGATATGGCGCAGCTGTTGCAACATGGTCTCGAACAGCGTGAACGCCTCGGTCTTATATTCCTGCAGCGGATCACGCTGGGCGTAGCCGCGGAAGCCGACAACAGAGCGCAAGTGGTCAAGGTTGGCCAGATGCTCGCGCCACAGATTGTCGAGGGTTTGCAACAGAATGGCTTTTTCCACCTGACGCATGACCTCTGGCGAATAGCGGGCTACCTTTTGTGCCATATTTTCGTTGGCGGCCTTCAACAGGCGTTCGCGCACTTCCTCGTCGGCAATACCTTCTTCCTCGGCCCAAGCCTTGACCGGGAGTTCCAGGTTCAGCGTCTCGACGACTTCGCGTTCAAGCCCTTCCATATCCCATTGTTCAGGATAGGCCCGCTCAGGAATGTGGCGTGACACTAGGTCTTCTACCACGTCGTGACGCATGTCGGTTACGGCTTCCAGCGTGGTCTCGCCGTCCATCAGTTCAAGGCGCTGCTCAAACACCACCTTGCGCTGATCGTTCATGACATCGTCGTATTTGAGCAGGTTCTTGCGGATGTCGAAGTTCCGAGCTTCGACCTTCTGCTGTGCTTTTTCAAGCGCCCGGTTGATCCACGGGTGCGTGATGGCTTCACCTTCTTCCAGCCCGAGCTTCTGCAGCATGGAATCCATGCGCTCGGAGCCGAAGATGCGCATCAGGTCATCTTCCAGAGACAGGAAGAACTTCGACCGGCCGGGATCGCCCTGACGACCGGAACGACCCCGCAACTGGTTGTCGATACGGCGGCTTTCATGGCGTTCTGTGCCTACAACATAAAGGCCACCGGCCTCCAGGGCGCGCTGTTTGTTCTCCTCGACTTCCGCTTCGATGGTCTCGATGCGTGCAGTGCGCTCGGGACCTTCCGGCAGACCGTCGAGTTCCATGTCGACACGCATCTCGGCGTTCCCGCCAAGCTGGATGTCGGTTCCGCGACCTGCCATGTTGGTGGCTACTGTCACGGCGCCCGGCAGACCTGCCTGGCCGATGATCAGCGCTTCCTGTTCATGGTAGCGGGCGTTCAACACGGCAAAGACCTTGGACTTGCCGCCTTCTTGCATCTGGGCTTCGGTAAAGCCCTGGGCGTCGGTCACGTCGATCTGCTTGTAGCCATGACGCTTCAGCAATTCGGCAAGAAGTTCAGACTTTTCAATCGAGGTCGTGCCGACAAGGATCGGCTGTCCGCGTGTCTTGCAATCATCGATAAGACCGACGATGGCTTCGAACTTTTCCTGTACGGTGCGATAGACTTCGTCGTGCTCGTCTTTGCGTTGGATTGGCACGTTGGTCGGGATCGTGACAACTTCCAGACCATAGATGTCGGCGAACTCCTCCGCCTCGGTATCTGCCGTCCCCGTCATGCCCGAAAGCTTTTCGTACATGCGGAAGTAATTCTGGAAGGTGATGGACGCAAGCGTCTGGTTTTCCGGCTGAATTTGCACGTGCTCGCGCGCTTCGAGAGCCTGATGCAGACCTTCGGAGAAGCGACGACCCGGCATCATCCGACCGGTAAACTCGTCAATGATGACGACTTCGCCGTTGCGGACGATGTAGTCTTTGTCACGCTGGAACAGTTTATGCGCCTTGAGCGCCTGCTGCAGGTGATGGACGACGGACACGTTTTCCAGATCGTAGAGCGATTCACCCTTGAGCAGACCGGCTTCGGTCAGCAGGGTTTCCAGCTTTTCGTTGCCGCTGTCGGTAAAATTGGCGGAGCGTTGCTTTTCATCCAGTTCGTAATCGTCTTCTTCCAGATGCGGAATGAAGGCATCGACCGTGTTGTAAAAGTCGGAGCGATCTTCGAGCGGGCCGGAAATGATGAGCGGTGTGCGGGCTTCATCCACCAGGATGGAATCCACTTCATCGACGATGGCATAGAAATGCCCGCGCTGAACCATCTGTTCGCGTTCATGTTTCATGTTGTCGCGCAGATAGTCGAAGCCGAATTCGTTGTTCGTACCGTAGGTGACATCTGCTGCGTAGGCTTCACGACGCTGGTCATCGTCCATGTCGTGCAGGATGCAGGAGGTCGTCAGGCCCATGAACCGATAAACGCGGCCCATCCACTCACTATCGCGCTGTGCGAGATAGTCGTTGACGGTGACGACATGAACACCTTTGCCGGTCAGGGCGTTCAGATAGCCGGCGGCGGTTGCGACAAGCGTCTTGCCCTCGCCCGTCCGCATCTCGGCGATCTGATTGGAATTCAACACCATGCCGCCAATGAGCTGGACATCATAGTGGCGCAGTCCGATCGTCCGTCTCGCTGCCTCACGCACTGTCGCAAAAGCTGGAACGAGAAGATCTTCCAGCTTTGCGCCACTGGCGAGCTGCTGCTTGAATTCCGCCGTGCGAGCACGAAGCTCATCATCTGTCAATTTTTGCAATTCGGGCTCGAGCGCATTGATCGCTTCTACATTTGCCCGGAATGCTTTTACCCTTCGGTCGTTGGCAGAACCGAAAATCTTACGTGCTAGAGCGCCGAGGCCAGCCATGTGGCGGTCCTTCTTATTGTGAGCAGGCTATTCACCGTGTGATACCCCATGCCCATGAAATCGTCTAATTTACTGTCCAAGTTCTTCACAGTGCGTATGACATACGCATGTATAAAGCCCGAAGCGAAGGTGATATCCAGCGAGAGTTCCCAGGACGAATGACAGATAAGAGGGACCCCAATGCTTGTCAACGCCGCTGGTTTGAGCAAAGTTGCGGCAGCCGGATCACTTCTGGGCTTTTCGAGATTCCTGTTTCTATGTGTAAAGGACAACTGATGTTCCGTTTTTCAATGCGCCAACCTGTTCGTGCCTTGGCTGTTTCGGCCATCGCCCTGACGATCGGCTGCAGCACGGCAATGGCCGCCGACACGACCGACAAGGATCACGTCGTGGCCAAGGTCGGAGATAGTACTATTACAGAAGGTGATCTGGCATTTGCAGCCCAGACCCTTGGTCAACAGCTCCGTCAGTTTCCTCCTGCACAGTGGCGCGGCCTTTTGGTCGACTATCTTGTCGACATGCACCTTAGTCGGCAATGCAGCGGTCAAGGACGGTCTGGATAAGGATCCGGACTTCCAGAAGCAGCTTGCTTTCATGAAACTGCAGGCTCTGCGCGGGGAATATCTGTCCAAGACGATCAATGCGTCTGTGACAGACGCTGATGTGAAGAAGGCTTACGACGCAAAGTATGCCGACTATAAAGGCCCTGAACAGTTCAAGGCAGCCCACATCCTCGTCAAAACTGAAGACAAGGCCAAGGCTCTGATCAAGAAGCTGGATGGGGGTGCTGACTTTGCCGACCTTAGCAAAGAAGAACTCCACCGGCCCTTCCGCTGGAAACGGTGGCGATCTCGGCTATTTCACGCCGGATCAGATGGTCAAGCCGTTCTCGCAGGCCGTCGAAAAGATGAAGGTCGGATCTTACACCAAGACTCCGGTAAAGACCCAGTTCGGCTGGCACATCATCAAGCTTGAAGACAAGCGTACCGAGCCGAAGCCCGCCATGAAAGATGTCTCCGATCAGATCCGTCAGGGCCTGATGCGCGAGAAATATCAGGAAAAGCTCCAGGCACTGAAGTCTGATGCCAAGGTTGAGATCACGGATCCTGAGCTGAAGAAGAGCTTTGACCAGATCGAGCAGACCGAAGAGAAAAAGGCTGATGAAAAGAAGGCCGACGACATGAAGAAGGATCAGGACGACAGCTCGTCGAACTGATCTGATTTTTGTTGGTACTCTGATGAGGGGACGGCCACTGGCTGTCCCCTTTTTTGTTCGGGCGAGCGGCCGAGCCAGTCAGGGTCGTCTACGATCCACAAACGGATGCCTGATGGTTCCCCTTCACAAGCATAAGGGCTTGCACCATACCGTTGGTTGGGGCAAGGCTCGCTCACTGATCTCTTTATGCTGGATGAAAATCATGTCCTCCCAAGTTTCGCCGCTCGCTCCCGCAACCTATCCGGAGATGCCTGAAATCGACGGCGTCGTCTTTGCCACAGCCGCTGCTGGCATCAAGTACAAAGGGCGGACGGATGTTCTTCTTGCAAACATCGCTGAGGGCACGACAGTTGCGGGCGTGTTTACTCGCTCCAAATGCCCATCGGCTCCGGTTGATTGGTGCAAGTCCGTTCTCCAGAGCGGAGGGGCCCGTGCGCTTCTGGTAAACTCGGGCAATGCCAATGCCTTTACTGGCAAGAAGGGTAAGGCTGCGGTCAATCTGTCGGCAAAGATCGTGGCTGATGCGGTTGGCTGTTCGCAGGATGAGATTTACCTTGCGTCCACAGGCGTGATTGGCGAGCCGCTGCCTGCGGATCGTTTCGAGGGTGTGATCGGTGAACTGGCGTCCGCTGAAAATCCAGCCTCCTGGATGGACGCTGCGCGTGCCATCATGACAACGGACACCTATCCGAAGGTGGCCACCGCAACGGTGGATCTGGATGGGGTGACTGTCTCTATCAACGGGATTGCCAAGGGTGCAGGCATGATCGCGCCGGATATGGCGACCATGCTGTCGTTCATCTTTACCGATGCGCCGATTGCTGCCGATGTTTTGCAGACCATGCTGTCAGGCGAAACCGATCAGAGTTTCAATTCGATCACTGTTGACAGCGATACATCGACCTCTGACACGGTGTTGGTCTTTGCAACGGGCAAAGCAGTGGGCGTCGAGCCTGTTGCCAGCCTTGACGATCCGCGCGTTCCGACGCTGCGGGCGGCTCTTGCCGATGTCATGACCAATCTGGCGCAGCAGATCGTTCGTGATGGGGAAGGTGCACGCAAGTTCGTCGAAGTGCAGATCGGGGGCGCAGACAGCGATGCGTCTGCGCATAAGATCGCCATGGCGATCGCCAATTCGCCGCTGGTGAAGACAGCGGTTGCCGGGGAGGATGCCAATTGGGGTCGTGTCGTCATGGCTGTCGGCAAGGCAGGCGAGCCAGCAGACCGGGACAAGCTGGCGATCTGGTTCGGCGATATCCGGGTGGCAGTCGAAGGCGAGCGGGATCCCGACTACAGCGAAGAGGCGGCCTCAGAGGTGATGAAGCAGCAGGACATCGTCATTCGCGTCGAAATGGGTCTCGGGTCTGGTGAAGCCCGCGTGTGGACTTGCGATCTGACCAAGGCGTATATCGAAATTAACGGCGACTATCGCAGTTGAGCCGCTTTCTATTCGAGATTTATCCAATACGGTGAATCAAACCTTTTTAAGCTGTCAGAGCATGGAACACCTGTCATGAGCCGTCTGGTCCTCGTCTCCGCGTGTGCGTTAATAGATTCCGATGACCGGATTTTGCTGGCGCAGCGCCCGGAAGGAAAATCTCTGGCGGGATTGTGGGAGTTTCCAGGGGGCAAGGTGGAAGCCGGCGAGCGGCCGGAAGAAACCTTGATCCGGGAACTTAACGAAGAGCTGGGGGTGGTGGTTAACGAAGCGTGCCTGTCACCTTTGACCTTTGCAAGCTACGCTTATGAGGATTTTCACCTTCTGATGCCATTATTCATTTGTCGGCGATGGGAGAATATCCCGTCCGGTCGCGAAGGTCAGGCGCTCAAATGGGTGCGGGCCAATGCGCTTCGGTCGTTCCCCATGCCGCCGGCAGATGAGCCACTGATCCCCATTCTTCAGGATCTGCTGGCGTCCTGATAATGGCCCCCGTTTGCGGGGAAAGCGTTGAGGTCCAGTCATGCAGTCATTCGGAACGCATATTCGTTCGGTTGCCGCCAAGGCAGGATCCGTTTGCAAAAAGTTTGCTGCTGACGAGTCCGGTTCGACCGCGGTTGAATACAGCATCATGGTTGGACTGATTGCCCTTGCTATCGTCTCGACCCTGTCCGCCATCGCCGTGACAATGCGTGATGATGTCTTTTCGGTGATCGCCACAACGTTGAACAACATCTCCGGGTAATTCAATCATGCAGGTCGCCAGTGCTTCTGCGAGGTTCAACGGGCTGTCAGCCTGTGACCCGTACCCTAATCTTTCTTCAATCTGACTTCCTGAGCGCCGAGTGCATCTGCGAGCCTGCTTTTTGCAGAGCCGGGCTGCAACGGTTTCTGCTGGCTTTCATGCGGTGCCCAGCCCGACAGAGTGACTATTGAAAACGTTGCTCTGAGGCGGCCATCGGGATCACTGTAGTCTTGTGCGTAAAGCTCTGCAGCGCGCAGAAGCACCGCTCGAGACAAGGGCGTTCGGCTACGCTCGCTCAAAACGCTGGTGGCCCCCATGGCACGCAGGTCCTGTAAAAGTGCAAACAGCGTGTCATAGCGCACTATCAGCCGATCCATATCGGTTACGGGCAAGGCGAAGCCTGCGCGTTGCAGCAGGGCACCAAGATCGCGTGTGTCGGCAAAAGGCGAGACACGCGGCGACGCACCGCCGGTCACATCAAGTTCGGCTCGCATCATCACATCCCGCAATTCCAGCAGCGTATCTCCGCCAAGCAGCGACCCCATGAACAGGCCGTCTGGTTTCAGGGCCTGGCGGATCTGGATGAGGGCGCCCGGCAGATCGTTTACCCAATGCAGGGTCAGGGCGGAGGCGATCAGGTTGACGCTTTCGGTTCGCAATGGGGTCAACTCGTCGTCGAACACAAAGTCCGGGGTTTCTGCCAGATGTGGATCTGGCAGAAACAGATCGCCGCGGAGCACGCGCGCCACCTTGCCGCTTTCTGAAAGCACGTCCGCAATCCGGCCTGTATGTCCACCAAGATCGATGCCGATGTCAAAGTCGCGCGCCACCATCTGCAACCGGAAGGTCAGGTCTTCCGCGGCTGTCGCGAGAAGAAAGTCTGCGCCTTTCGTCGCCTGCATGAGCGCTCGTTGGCGGTGCCGTTTCAAGACGGAGCGGTCGAAGAGGTTTGGGTGGGTCATGGCGTGGTCCAGTCGGCCAGAGGCGAGGGCAGGGGGTGACACCGCAAGAGGTTTTGATGCTATCCCATATGGTCGCGTTGTCCTGCAAGGGCAAAACGCTCTGCTGCGTCGCGCACGAGTGGGGCACTGATGATCACGCAGCGCGGTCCCGTCTTTCCTTTGTCGATGTAGTGGCCTAGTCTCCTACAGAGGGGGCGTGATGGGCGGATTTCTCGCAGGACAATCCAGGCACGTGCAATCGCTGCGGCGCTTTGCGGCTCAGGCAGGTGGAAATCTCACCCGCATGATGCTGGATGGCTTGCTGCCGCCCCGTTGTCTGGCATGTGATGCGCGCATGGGCATGGCGGACGGTGTGTGCGGGCGCTGTTGGGCGACCATGCCGTTCATCGCCCAACCGGTGTGCGACAGGTTGGGAATCCCTTTCAGTCACGATCTTGGTGCAGGGGCTTGGAGTGCACGTGCCATCAGTGACCCGCCGGTGTTTGGCCGCGCGCGTGCGGCAGCGCGGCATGAGGGACCGGCGCAAGATCTCGTTACCCGCTTCAAATTTGGTGCGCGGCGCGAGTTGGCCCGCGCGATGGGCGGCTGGATGGCTATAGCGGGTCAGGAGCTTCTTGCCTCACGACCTCTTTTGGTGCCCATTCCCTTGCATCGCACCCGGCTTTGGCATCGTCGTTTCAATCAGGCGGCCTTGCTGGCGCAAGAGGTGGCTCGCCGTCACGATCTTCTCAGTGATGCTTTTGTGCTGGCGCGGGTGCGGCGCACCCACCAGCAGGTCGGTCTGGATGCGGGCGCGCGTCATAAGAATGTTCGCGGTGCATTTGCGCTTCGACCGGACGCGCAGATGAAGGTCGAGGGACGATCAATCGTTCTGGTTGACGATGTCTTGACCACGGGTGCAACGGCGACAGCTTGTGCAAGCGTTCTGCTCAAGGCGGGCGCCTCTTCCGTTGATGTTTTGACGTTTTCGCTCGCCCTGTGACGCACCGTCTTGCTGCGTTTTGACTACTGCTCGAAAACGGCAGTCGGGCTCAACGCTTGTTCTTTTGCGTCGAGAAAACATATACAGGGGAGACTATGGGGGATTTTCGGGTGCCCCCAAGACAGACGCACCCGCTAGTATGAGGGCATCATGGCCAACGTTCTTATCTACACACGCCAGCTTTGCGGGTTTTGCACCGCAGCCAAATCTCTTCTGCACAAGAAGGGCATTTCCTTTCGGGAAATCGACGCCTCCGGCGATCCGGCATTGAAGCAGGAGATGATCCAGAAAGCCAACGGGCGGGCAACCTTTCCGCAGATCTTTATTGGTGACGTGCATGTGGGCGGCTGCGACGAACTGCATGCGCTGGAACGTCAGGGCAAGCTGGATGGTTTGCTTGCTGCTTGACCAGCCTCAAGAGAGTACACGGCGATGGTGTCGTGTCTCGGACTGTGGGCCCGATGTGAGCGACAGATTGTTGCGAGCACAGCGTGAAACCAAGATTGGAGGACTGAAATGAGTGATTTTCTGGCAGCCTGTATTCAGTTGCGCAGCGGCAAGGATGTTGAATCCAATCTTGAAATCGCAACCGGACTGATCCGGCAGGCGGCGAGCGAAGGCGCGCAATATGTCCAGACGCCGGAAATGACCAATCTTCTGGTCCGTAGCTTTGATGAGTTGAAAGAGCGGATCCGCTTGCAAGAGGAAGACACGTCAGTTGCCGCTTACCGCGCCCTTGCGCAGGAGTTGGGGATCTGGCTGCACTTGGGATCACTGGCGATCCTGCGTGAAGACGGCAAGGCTGCCAATCGGGCATTTCTGATCGCTCCGGATGGGCAGATCACCGTCACCTACGACAAGATCCATATGTTCGATGTTGATCTTGAAAACGGTGAAAGCTGGCGAGAATCCGCGACTTATGAGCCGGGTCACTCCAGCGCTCTGGCGGAAATGCCGTGGACACGGCTGGGGCTTGCCGTGTGCTATGATGTGCGCTTTCCTTCCGTCTTCCGCCAGCAGGCCCATTCTGGGGCCGAGGTGTTGACGGCACCTGCCGCCTTTACGCGTCAGACAGGTGAAGCGCATTGGCATATCCTTCAGCGCTGCCGCGCTATCGAAAACGGGGCCTATATGGTTTCGGCTGCGCAGGGCGGTGTGCATGAAGATGGTCGTGAAACCTATGGCCACAGCGTGATCGTTGGCCCTTGGGGAGAGATTATAGCGGAACTGGCCCATGCTGAACCGGGGGTCTTGACCGCGAAGATCAGCCTTGAGGATGTTCGCAAGGCGCGTCAGCGTATTCCGGCGCTCGCCAATGAGCGTGATTTCAACACTTTGGGTGCCTCTATCAGCGGTGATCCGCGTCCGGCGGAGACACGTGCTTGATCCGATATGCTCTTTCGTGTGAGGCCTCACACCTTTTTGAGGCCTTAGTTTCGGAATTCCGATGATTATGACATCCAGGTTGCGGGCGCGTTGGTTACGTGTCCGCTGTGTGGCTCGTCTGATGTGCGCAAGGCTCTGATGGCGCCTGCCGTTTCGACCGTGCGTCGTCGAGATAAGCAAGACGTTGTGCCGTCTGAAGCGCCTGTTCAGAGCACGGCTCACAAGCAGGCTCTTGTTGTGGATGTGGAGGCTGAGACGCAGTCACATGGAGAATGTCCTGCGTCAGATGCAGCGGCGACTGTTTTTGCACCGGCTTTGACAGAGCGTCAGAAAGAAGTGCTCTCCGCCCTTCAGGAGGTGCGCAAGCAAGTTCTTGCGACGTCTGACAATGTTGGCAAGGCCTTCGCAGAGGAGGCCCGCAAGATGCACTACGGCGAGGCGGAAGAACGTAACATTTACGGCGAGACCACGCTTGAAGAGGCAAAAGATCTGATTGAAGAAGGCGTCTCGATCCTGCCATTGCCCAGCTTGCCCGGCGACAAGAACTGACGGCGAGTCGCCAGCGTGAAATGGGGTGCCGTTGGTGTGCGCGGTCCGCTTTATTCGTTTATGTTTTGACGAGAAAGCCGGAGCAGAAGTTTGCCCCGGCTTTCGTCCAGAAACGCATCAAAACACGAGCGCCAAGAGCCCTGAAGGTCCTCGGCTGGCCGTCCAAGGAGCCTTGCTGTGTTTTACGCTTCTTGTGACCCATACGCTTTCCATCGCCTCTGGAGCTTTGAGGCTACCGACAGCCTATGGGCGTGCTGAAGAGACGATATTGTCCTTTGGCCGCGATGTACCGTTGCGTGCCTAGGGCCGAAGCCTCTTCAAAATTGGTTTGCGCCCACTGCGACGCCAAACAGATGGCGGTTCGTCGCGCAAACTCTCTGCGATTTCGTGTCAGTCTCTGATAGCCGCACCAAGATGGAGCAGCAGGTGGCAGGCCGTTTTCGGCAGCCCGCCTCGGCTTTTGCGGTCAGGCCGCCTTTTGGGACAGCTTTGATACTTTTTCAGCCGTTTCAGCAGCCTGATCCGTCAGCTCTTCAGCTGTGTCAGCCATATCGTCCGCCGTAGCTTCTGCCTTGTCGGCCTGTGCGTTTGCGGTGGTTTCAAGCTGTTCACGCATCAGATACGAGAAAGCCTGATAATCTTTTGCTGTTCTGCTGATGAAATCCTGAAAGGTTTCCGCCATGTCTTCCGGGCAACGTGCTTGAGCGGTTTCGTCAAGACAGTCACGGTACGTCTGAAGACGTCGGCTCATGAAATCCATATTGTTTTTCATCATGGTTTCGGCAGCATGAGCAAACTGTTGTTGCGTCTGTTGCCAGCCGTCCAGAAGAGCTTCCGGGCGCTTGTCACGCGCGTGGGATCCCATCAACCAATCCCAGCCTGGGAACATGGACAGGGTCTGGTTTTCGGCATTTGCAATTTTATCTGTTTTGGACATCTGACACTCCTTTTCGTGAAGCACCTGTGGGAGATGCGGGGATTTTGCACCGTGCACGGGTATATTTTCGATCCATGGAGCGTTGATTGCAAGAAATTTTGGATAAAATATTTAGTTTGGAATGACTCTCAATCTCGTAAATACTTACAATGGATAAAATTTTTCAAATTTATCTGAATGGAATGAGATACTTGCAAGATTACGAATGTTGCCACCGTATTTCTTGCAAGTATTTGTCATATTATCGTGACAATTTTAGCGTTAGTCTGACGGACGTTTTGCCAGAATCATGTAGTTGACGTCCATGTCGGACGACTGTTTCCAGATGTCCTGCAGAGGGTTGAACGTCACCCCGCAACGATCCATTATCTGCATGCCGTGGCCTTTGAGTGGGCTCGTAATTTCCTCCGGACGCACCAGTTTGTCGTAGGAGTGCGTGCCTTTGGGCAGCCAACGCAGCACGCGCTCGGCCCCGACGATCGCCAACGCATAGGCTTTGAGCGTGCGGTTGATGGTCGCGACGAACATCAGCCCACCCGGTCGCACCATGCGTGATGTTTCCTTCAGGAACAGCGGCACATCTGCAACGTGTTCGATGACTTCCATGTTCAGCACAACGTCGAAGGTCTCTCCAGCCTCTGCCAGCGCTTCCGCCGTCTCGGCGCGGTAGTCAATGTCGAGGCCCGAAAGCTTCATGTGCGTGCGGGCAATCTCGATGTTGATGTCCGAAGGGTCGGCCCCGACCACCTCTGCTCCCACCCGTGCCATGGGCTCACTGAGCAGACCGCCACCGCAGCCAATGTCAAGGAAGCGCAAGCCCTTGAAAGCCTGCGGGTCATTGGGCGAGCGGTCAAAGTTAGCGCAGACGTGTTCCTTGATGTAGCCAAGGCGCACCGGATGGAACTTGTGCAATGGCTTGAACTTGCCTTTCGGGTCCCACCACTCGGCAGCCATTGCGGAAAAGCGGGCAACCTCCGACGAGTCGACCGTTCCGATGGTTGTCTTTTCATTGTCAGCCATTTGCGTCCTTTCCCTTGCCGTTGGAACATGGCATTCATCTTGTGTCCTTGGAGGATCTGACGCTTTTGTCAAGGTGCAACCTTGCAGGTCCCGCGTTGGGGTTGTAAGGATGGCGCCCGATCCGCCGGGCGCGACTGGCGCTCATGTCCTTTTACGAGAGAATACGGTACCAATGGCGCGACTGGTTATGAAATTTGGCGGCACGTCCGTCGCAGACCTTGATCGCATCCGCAACGTGGCGCGTCATGTGAAGCGCGAGGTCGATGCAGGAAACGAAGTTGCAGTCGTCGTGTCGGCCATGGCTGGACAGACGAACAAGCTCGTTGAATTTTGCCGTCAGGCATCCCTGATGCATGATGCGCGCGAATATGACGCCGTTGTGGCGTCCGGTGAGCAAGTGACATCGGGCTTGCTATCCATCGTGTTGCAGGACATGGGTGTCGATGCTCGTTCCTGGCAGGGGTGGCAGGTGCCGATCCGCACAGATGAGAACCATGGCGCTGCTCGCATCATGGACATCGACGGAAGCCTTTTGAATGAGCGGCTGTCACAGAAGCAGGTCGCTGTTTTGGCCGGCTTCAGGGCATTGCACCGGACAATCGCATTTCGACGCTGGGTCGCGGTGGATCCGACACAAGCGCCGTCGCTATCGCCGCCGCCATTAAGGCGGATCGCTGTGATATCTACACCGATGTTGACGGGGTTTATACGACAGACCCGCGCATCGTGCCGCGTGCGCGTCGTCTCGACCGTGTGTCGTTCGAGGAGATGCTCGAAATGGCGTCCCTGGGTGCGAAAGTGCTTCAGGTGCGCTCTGTCGAGATGGCCATGATTTATGGCGTCCGCACGTTCGTGCGATCCAGTTTTGATGATCCCGACGCCCCGCAGATCGGCGTTGGCGATCTTCCCCAGAGCACTCTTATTTGCGACGAGGACGAACTCGTGGAACAGCAGGTTGTCACCGGCATCGCCTTTTCCAAGGACGAAGCACAGATTTCTCTCCGCGATGTTGCCGACAAGCCGGGCGTGGCCCAGTCTGTCTTTGGGCCTTTGGCCGACGCCAACATCAATGTTGACATGATTGTCCAGAACATTTCGCCAGATGGCAAGACGACGGACATTACCTTCACGGTTCCTGAAACCGATTTCGACCGTGCCAACAAGGTGTTACATGACAATCGCGAGGCCATCGGTTTCCAGAATCTGGAAGGCGAGCGCAACGTGGTCAAGGTGTCGGTGATCGGCATTGGAATGCGGTCTCATGCGGGCATCGCAGCCCAGTGTTTCCGCGGCCTCGCGGAGAAAAGTATCAACATCCGTGCCATTACAACTTCAGAAATCAAGATCTCGGTTCTGATTGATTCCGCATACACGGAACTTGCAGTGAGAACACTCCATTCGCTATACGGATTAGACGGATAGCAACTTTGACTCGCAACAGGTGGGCGTGCGTGCCCATTTGAGTGTGATCCGACAAGGATGACGGGGTAGCCCATGCGCAGCAACCTCGCCGGACCTCGCCTGCTGCTCCGCCAGCTTCGCGAAGTCATGGCCGAGCCGATCAAGGCGCAGGAACGGCTCGATAAGATCGTGGTTCTGATTGCCGCGAATGTGGTTGCCGAGGTGTGCTCGGTCTACATTCTGCGTGCGGACGGAGTGCTCGAACTTTATGCAACGGAAGGCCTGAACGCGGGCGCCGTGCATAATGCATCCTTGCGCGTGGGGCAGGGCCTTGTCGGCCTGATTGCCGCAGAGGCGCGCCCCCTCAATTTGCCCAACGCACAGGCGCATCCCGGATTTACCTATCTGCCGGAGACTGGCGAAGAGGTCTATAACTCGTTTCTGGGTGTGCCGATCTTGCGCGCCGGGCGAACTCTTGGCGTGCTTGTTGTGCAGAACAAGGCGCATCGCACCTATCTGGAAGACGAAGTTGAGGCCTTACAGACCACGGCAATGGTCATTGCAGAAATGGTTGCTGCCGGTGAGCTGGAGGCTATTTCGCAAAAGGCGACCGGCCTCGACATGTCGCGTCCAATCCATGTCGTAGGCGCTCCGCTTGCCGAGGGCGTTGGCCTTGGTCAGGTGGTTCTGCATGAGCCGCGCGTCGTTGTGACCAATCTGATCGCCGAAGACAGTGACAGCGAAAAGAAACGTCTGGATGAGGCGATCAGTCGATTGCGCCTGTCCATTGATGATTTGTTGTCGCGTGGCGACATGGCCGCGCTGGGCGAGCACCGTGATGTTCTCGAAGCGTATCGCATGTTTGCCTATGATCGCGGCTGGATCCGCAAGATCGACGAGGCGATCCGCAATGGACTGACCGCAGAAGCTGCGGTGGAAAAGGTTCAGAGTGATATGCGCGCCCGCATGTTGCGGCAGACCGACCCGTATTTGCGTGAGCGCTTGCACGACCTCGATGACCTTGCGCATCGGTTGATCCGTGAATTGACAGGCAGTCATCCGACGGCAGGCGGCGAGTTGCCCAATGACGCTGTCCTTGTGGCTCGGACCATGGGTGCTGCCGAATTGCTGGACTATGGCCGCGACCGTATACGCGCGTTGGTTCTCGAAGAGGGTGGTCCGACGAGTCATGTCGCGATTGTCGGGCGGGCGTTGAACATTCCGATTGTCGGACAGGTTGAGGATATCGTTAGCCTGGCGGATGTCGGTGATGCGATCATTGTAGACGGTGATGCAGGTGAAGTTCACCTGCGTCCGGCACAAGATGTTGAGCACGCTTACGGCGAGAAGATCCGGTTCCGTGCCAAGCGGCAGGCGCAGTACCGTCGTTTGCGGTCTAAGGCGTCCGTCACCAAGGACGGCGTCAACATCACCTTGCAGATGAATGCTGGACTGTTGGTTGACATGCCGCATCTGATTGAAGCCGGGGCGTCTGGCGTTGGACTGTTTCGCACAGAGCTTCAGTTCATGGTCGCCTCGTCCTTCCCGAAGTTGCGGGAACAGCAAGCCCAATATGAACAGGTGTTGGAAGCTGCTGGTGATCGCCCCGTGACGTTCCGCTCGTTGGATATTGGTGGCGACAAGGTGCTGCCGTATCTGCGCTCCATTCAGGAAGAGAACCCGGCGATGGGCTGGCGGGCGTTGCGCCTTGGGCTGGATCGTCCGGGGTTGCTGCGTATGCAGGTGCGCGCACTTTTGAAGGCTGCGGCAGGCCGTGAACTCAAGCTGATGTTCCCGATGGTTGCAGAAGTGGATGAATTTCTGCAAGCGCGTGGGTTGGTCGATCAGGAGCTGCGTCATCTGCGGCGGCATGGTCACGACGTGCCCGAGGTCATCAAGCTTGGCGTCATGATCGAGGTGCCATCGCTTTTGTTCCAGTTGGAAGAACTGCTGGAACATGTGAATTTCGTGTCGGTCGGGTCAAATGACCTGTTTCAGTTCTTCTGTGCGGCGGATCGCGGCAATATTCGTGTTGCCGAACGGTTTGATACTTTGAGCGTCGGGTTCTTGCGGGCTTTGCGCAAGATCGTGTGTGCGGCAACAGAGGCCCATGTGCCGGTGACCTTGTGCGGTGAACTGGCCGGG
Organism: Roseibium sp. 10G30-5; assembly: GCF_055809635.1. Taxonomy (NCBI): domain Bacteria; kingdom Pseudomonadati; phylum Pseudomonadota; class Alphaproteobacteria; order Hyphomicrobiales; family Stappiaceae; genus Roseibium; species Roseibium sp. 10G30-5. The sequence goes on along the minus strand of NZ_CM147918.1, from coordinate 1,845,776 downwards.
CGTCCGTTGGAGGCGATGGCGTTGATCGCTCTCGGGTTCCGCGATCTGTCCATGTCTCCGGCAGCCTTGGGGCCGGTGAAGACAATGCTGCGGTCACTTGATGCGCAGCAATTGTCCTCGCAGCTTTTGCCGCGGCTTGAAACCGGTTATCGTGATGGTGATATCCGCGGTTTCCTGAAAGCGTTTGCCCGTGAAAATGGGGTTCTCGTCTAGCGAGATCCCTGATCTGGCGAGCCTGCCCCGTTCCCAATTGTCTTTCCTTGAAGGAGACGTGCGCCGATGCTCGCGCGAAACAAGCTTGATACCCTGCTGGATCGTTTTGCCGAAATCGAGCACCAGATGTCGTCGGGCGCGGACCCTGAAACCTATGTGCGTTTGTCTCGGGAATATGCGGCGCTGGAGCCGCTGGTTCATGAAATCAGGGCGTACAAGAAGGTGGAGCAGGGGCTTGCTGATGCGGAGACCTTGCTGAAGGACCCGTCCACCGATGCGGATATGCGTGAACTGGCCGAGTTGGAGCGCGAAGATCTTGGCGAGCAGCTTGAAACGCTGGCGCAAGCTGTTCGCATTGGGCTACTGCCCAAGGACGAGGCCGACGCCAACGACGCCATTCTGGAAGTGCGTGCCGGAACGGGTGGCGATGAAGCGGCGCTGTTTGCCGGGGACCTGTTTCGCATGTACCAGCGTTTTGCTGAACTTCAGGGCTGGAAGATCGAGGTGGTCTCGGCCAGCGAAGGTGAGGTTGGCGGCTTCAAGGAAGTGATCGCCGCGGTGTCTGGCGAAAATGTCTTTGCACGGTTGAAGTTCGAGTCCGGGGTCCATCGTGTGCAGCGGGTTCCAGCGACCGAATCCGGTGGCCGTATTCATACTTCGGCAGCCACCGTTGCGGTGCTGCCGCAGGCCGAAAACGTTGATATTGAAATCAACGACAGTGATTTGCGCATTGACACCTACCGTGCCTCCGGTGCTGGGGGACAGCACGTTAATACAACGGATTCTGCCGTGCGTATCACGCATGAACCGACCGGCATTGTTGTGGCGGTTCAGGATGAGCGCTCGCAGCACAAGAACAAGGCGCGTGCCATGCAGTTGTTGCGCGCCCGCATCTATGATGCTGAACGCGAGCGAACCGCCAATGAGCGCACCGAAGCGCGTCGTGTGCAGGTTGGGTCCGGTGATCGTTCTGAGCGCATCCGCACTTACAACTTTCCGCAAGGTCGGGTTACGGATCACCGCATTGGCCTGACGCTCTACAAGCTGGAGCAGATCGTGGCGGGGGAGGCGTTGGGCGAAGTGATTGAAGCGCTGACGCTGGACTATCAGGCAACGCTGCTTGCCAGCGAAGAGGTCTGAGCCATGAGCGGCCCCAGATCTTTGCGCACCGTTTGTCGTGATATGACCCAACGTTTCGAAGCGGCGGGACTTGAGAATTGTGCAAGTGATGCCCGCCTTCTTCTAACCGGGGTTCTGGGGGTGTCTCCCTCTGACTTGTTCTTGCGCTTTGAGGAGACGTTCCCGGCTGAGATGGTCGGGCCCCTTGAAGATCTGATCATGCGGCGTATCGCACATGAGCCGGTTGGCCGGCTCTTGGGACGGCGCGATTTTTGGGGCATGGAGTTTGCCTTGAATGCAGCGACGCTGGAGCCCCGTGCAGATACCGAATGCCTGGTCGAGGCTGTGCTTGCACGCTCTGCTCCCGAGGGCGCGTTGCGTCTGGCGGACATCGGTACAGGCACCGGAGCGATTGCTATCGCGCTTTTGAGTGAAATGCCGCAAGCCACTTGTACCGCAGTCGATATTGCGCCCGAGGCTCTGTCCTGCGCGCAGCAAAATGCTGACAGGCTTGGGGTTGGGCAGCGCTTCTTTCCGGTGTTGGGAGATTTCGGTGCGGCATTGGGCCGCAGTTATGACTGGGTCATCAGCAATCCGCCGTATATCGTCAGCGATGTCATCGAGACTTTGTCACCCGAGGTGCGGGACAATGATCCGCGTCTTGCGCTTGATGGTGGTGCGGATGGACTTCTGGCCTACCGGGTGATTGTTTCCGAGGCGCGACAGGCTGTCGCCTTTGGCGGGCGCATCGCTCTTGAAATCGGCTTTGATCAAGCCGAGGCGGTGTCGCGACTTTTGAGTGATGCGGGCTTTCGCGGACTTGAGGTTTTGCGTGATCTTGGTGGCAACGAGCGCGTCGTTACCGGCCAATGGGGTTAACGCGTATTCTTTTGCGCTTTATCGGAGAAATCGCTTGGAAATCATGAGGGAACCGGTTAGTTTCAGTTTCGCCGAGACCGGATAATGTGATTACTGCTAAGCGGCACATGCCTATCCGGCAACGGGGCAAGCTTTCATAAAGATGCTTTAAACCCTGTTGTTTTACGGATCTCCGGACTTTTCGGACTGTCGCCGAAAATCACGAATGAGTGGATGCTTTTTGCGCCCTGAAGACTCGTGATGTCTCTCAATGGACGACAGCCGCTGGCCGTCACGGTTGGTTTCGGTGTTACTTTCGCATCGGTATTTAGGCAATTCCGATTTTGGGCTGGCGTTTTGCCGGCCGCCGTTACTTAAGAGAAAACGGCAGGATGAGACTATGGAAATCAAAGCAACAAGCGTATGCGTGGTCGTGGCCGCAAAGGTCCGAACCCGCTGAGCCGGACTTACGAATCGAATGGTCCGGATGTCAAAATTCGAGGAACCGCTCAACATGTCGCGGAGAAGTATCAGCAACTGGCACGAGATGCCCAGGTGTCTGGTGACCGTGTCATGTCCGAGAACTATTTCCAGCACGCCGAGCATTACCTGCGTATCATCGCAGCCGCTCAGGGCAGTGTGCAGCCTGCTCAGTCGTCCGGTCGCGGTGACAACGCCGACGATGGCGACGATACGGGCATGAACAACGAGACGGAAAATGCTCCGGTCGCTGCAAATAGTGGTCGTCGTGAGCGTTACAACCGCAATCAGTCGTCGGCTCAGTCCGACACGTCTGTGGATGAGGATGCGCCTCAGCCCTTTATTGACGACATGCCGGTGATCGATGAATCCGGCCAGGTCAAAGGGTCTGGCGAAGCTGCTTCTGGCAAGTCGGATGCGTCCGATGATGGCGAGAAGCCGCGCCGGAGGCCGCGCGTTGCACGCGCCCGTGCTCCCAAGCGCAGCGAAACCAGCGAAGGGTCTGCCGCAGAGGCCGCCCCGACAGAGGCCTCTGCCGCATCGGGGGGCACAGATGAAAAGCCGAAGCCAAAGCGGGTTCCACGTGCACGCAAGCCGCGTGCGCCTGCTGCTGAGAAGGCGGACGCTTCTGACAGCAAAGAAACGGTTCCTGCTGGCGAATAACCTATTTGCGCACGCGGACTGGTTTATGGGTTCGCACCCTCAGAGAAATGTTGAAACCGGCGCCTTAGGGTGCCGGTTTTTGTTTGTGCGCAGGCATTTTTGCAGTCGGCTTTATCGGTGCTGTATAAATTTGTCGCAGCCCCTTTTGTTGTCATTTTGCAACACTATATCTCATCCAGAGACGATGTTCGGTCTCGCGGGTGCTTTCTAAAAAGGCTCGATTTCAAAGATGCCAGCTATGCTTCGGGTAGCTGGGCTGTTTGGAGGACAAACATGAACTTGGAACAATATACTGAACGGTCTCGCGGATTTATTCAGTCCGCTCAGACCTTTGCGCTTGGGCAGGGCCATCAGCAATTCACGCCCGAGCATCTCTTGAAGGTTTTGCTCGATGATCCGGAAGGTCTATCGTCCGGACTGATTGACGCTGCCGGCGCAAATTCAAAACTGGCTCGGGCTGAACTTGAAGCCCATTTGCAACGTCTTCCGAAAGTGTCGGGTGGCAATGGCCAGTTGTATCTGTCGCCAGCCATGGCGCGCCTTTTCGATCAGGTTGAAAAGATTGCCCAAAAGGCCGGGGACAGTTTTGTCACCGTCGAGCGTCTTCTTTTGGCGCTGGCCATGGATACGGACGGCGATGCTGGCAAGATCCTGAAAAAGGCAGGTGCAACGCCGAACGCTCTGAATGAGGCGATCAACGCCCTGCGTCAGGGTCGGACGGCGGACAGTGCCACGGCTGAAAACACCTATGACGCCTTGAAAAAATTTGCTCGTGATCTCACGGAAGTGGCGCGGGACGGCAAGCTGGATCCGGTGATTGGCAGAGACGAAGAAATTCGCCGCACAATCCAGGTTCTTTCGCGCCGTACCAAGAACAATCCGGTGCTGATTGGCGAGCCGGGGGTTGGCAAGACAGCCATTGCCGAAGGTCTGGCGCTGCGCATTGTCAACGGCGACGTACCGGAGTCCTTGAAGAATAAGCGTCTTCTGGCACTCGACATGGGATCTTTGATTGCTGGTGCCAAATATCGCGGCGAATTCGAGGAACGCCTGAAGAGCGTTCTGTCCGAAGTTCAGGCGGCGGCTGGTGAGATTGTGCTGTTCATCGACGAGATGCACACGCTTGTCGGGGCAGGTAAAAGCGATGGCGCCATGGATGCGTCCAATTTGCTGAAACCAGCTCTGGCGCGTGGTGAATTGCACTGCATTGGCGCGACCACGCTGGATGAATACCGTAAGTATGTTGAGAAGGATGCGGCGTTGGCTCGTCGTTTTCAGCCAGTGTTCGTCAGTGAACCGACGGTGGAAGATACGGTGTCCATCCTGCGCGGCATCAAGGAAAAATACGAGTTGCATCACGGCGTTCGCATTACTGATTCAGCAGTTGTGTCGGCCGCTACTCTGTCAGATCGTTACATTACGGATCGGTTCTTGCCGGACAAGGCAATCGATCTGGTTGACGAGGCTGCCAGCCGCCTGCGGATGCAGGTGGATTCCAAGCCGGAACGGTTGGACGAGCTCGACCGCCGGATCATTCAGTTGAAGATCGAGCGGGAAGCCTTGAAGACTGAAACGGATGAGGCAGCCAAGGATCGGCTGGAGCGTCTGGGACACGAGCTTGCGGATCTTGAAGAGGAAGCCTCTGCGCTGACGCAGCGCTGGCATGCGGAAAAAGACCGACTGAACCTGGCGCATAAGCTGAAGGAGCAATTGGATCATGCCCGCATTGATCTGGAGATTGCACAGCGGCGTGGTGATCTGGCAAAAGCTGGTGAACTCGCTTATGGCACGATCCCGGATCTGGAACGCCAGCTCACCGAGGCGGAGACCCATGAAAAAGGTGCCGGTTCAGGCAATATGGTTGATGAGGCGGTGACCGCCGCAGATGTTGCCCGTGTTGTGTCCAAGTGGACGGGCATTCCCGTTGATCGGATGTTGGAAGGTGAAAGGGAAAAACTGCTGCGAATGGAAGATGTGCTGGCCGACAGGGTCGTCGGACAGAGTGAAGCTATTCATGCAGTTGCAACAGCCGTCCGCCGTGCGCGGGCGGGGTTGCAGGATCCCAACCGACCGATTGGCTCATTCATGTTCCTTGGGCCAACGGGTGTTGGCAAGACGGAGTTGACCAAGGCTTTGGCCCGCTTTCTCTTCGATGATGACAGCGCCATGGTGCGTATGGATATGTCGGAATACATGGAGAAGCATTCGGTTGCTCGGCTGATCGGTTCGCCTCCCGGCTACGTCGGCTACGAAGAAGGGGGAGCCTTGACGGAGGCGGTCCGTCGCCGTCCGTATCAGGTGATCCTGTTCGACGAGATCGAAAAAGCTCATACAGATGTCTTCAACGTTCTGTTGCAGGTTCTGGATGACGGTCGGTTGACTGATGGACAGGGGCGGACGGTCGATTTCCGCAATACGCTGATCATCATGACCTCTAACCTTGGGGCTGAATTCCTGGTCAATCAGGCCGATGGGGCAGACAGCAAGGATGTTGAAGGCCATGTGATGGACGTCGTGCGGGGTCACTTCCGGCCGGAGTTTCTCAATCGGTTGGATGAAATCGTTCTATTCCACCGTTTGCAACGGGCTCAGATGGGAACGATTGTGGACATCCAGATGGAGCGTCTGCACAAACTCCTGGAGGATCGCAAGATCACGCTGGACCTGGATGGTGGTGCTCGGGACTGGCTTGCCGACAAAGGCTATGATCCGGCTTATGGCGCACGACCTCTGAAGCGTGCAATCCAGAAGGAAGTGCAGGATCCTTTAGCCGAGCGCTTGCTGTCGGGGCAAATTCTGGATGGTCAGACTGTTGAAATTTCAGCCGGGTCTGATCGTCTGCTGTTTCAGGTCAAGCACAGCGATGCTGCCGCTGCCTGATGCCCCATTCAGCAGAATGGCTGATTGGTTGACTAGGTAAAAAAGCCGCCGCCTCTGATTTGGAAGCGGCGGCTTTTGTCTTGTGGTGGTCACTTTGCAGGTGAATGCCAGAAAGGCTGGTGCGTTTATTCGTCTGCCATGGCCAGATGCGACGGCGGATGGGCTCGGTTGACGAGGGAGTCGATGCGCTCGCGTTCGGCCTCGAACATCGCCAGTTCTTCCCCTTCCAGCACCCGACCGCGCGGCAGGCGGACGCGCATCGGATCTACAAAGCGGCCATTGACCTTGACTTCAAAGTGGCAATGCGGACCGGTCGACAGGCCGGTCGAGCCGACGAAACCGACGATCTGACCCTGCTTCACCGTATCGCCGACCTTGAGGTTCGACTGATACCCGCTCATGTGATTGTAGGTCGTTTCATAGCCATTGGCATGTTTCAGGCCGATGCTGCGGCCATAGCCTGACCGCCAGCGCATGTATTCAATGGTTCCATCGCCTGCTGCCATGATTGGCGTACCGCGTGGCGCGGCCCAGTCGACGCCAGTATGCATATATTCATAATGCTTGATCGGATGCATCCGCATGCCGAACCCGGAAGAGAAGCGGGCATGCGCTACAGGCTTTCTCAGAAGGAATTTTTTCCCCGTGCGGCCTTCTTCATCATAGTATTCGACCTGACCATCATCCGGTGTCCGGAAGCGATAGTAGCGGTGCTCGCCTGAGCCGGTGGTCAGCGAAGCGAATAGGATCTCGGACTTTTCCCCTTCGTCATCGCTGGAATAGAAGACATCGAGGGAGTCGCCCGGCTTGGCATGCGACTTATAGTCAACATTAGGGGCAAACACCCGGATCAACTGATCAATGAGAGGCTTCGGGATCGCCTGTTCAAGCGCCGTTTGATAAATGCTGTCGTAAAGGTCGGCAGATTGTCCCGTATAGGACATGCGATCGGCCTCGGCGAATGCGTCAGGCAAGAAATTCGCGGGCGCTTTGGCTTTCACGTAGTCGCCGTGATCAGACAGGGCCACCGTCGCATCATGATCGCGGCCCGAATAGAGGCTGACGCGCTCAGGATGGTGCACATCCTCGCCATCGGCATCCGGGGCATAGGCAATGCGCAGCCGTTGGCCTTTTTCCAAAGAGTCGATGTCGTAATTTTCAGCGAACGCTTTAGCCACTTTGGCAGCGTCCTGCTTGCTGTCCAGATTTGTACCGAGCACTTCGGTGAGGTCGCTGTCTTGAGAGATCGGGATAATCTTCTCGGATGGGTCGTCCTGTGCGCTCTCGTTCTTGGAAACGAAAGAAACGTTCTCCGGCGTGATCCTCACCGATAGTCGGGCAAGATCCGGGGTGCTTGCGAGTTTGAAGCTGAAGCGGGCCGGGTCGATCAGGGGCGCTTCCGCACCTGTGCCCGCGTCGGCCTGGCTTGCTCCGAGAAAACGAGCGGATCCGCGAACCCGCTTTTCAATTGCGGTTTCATCCGGCGTCGCCTTCACGTCGATGTCGCTGGCATCAGCGGGGAAAGGCTTCAGTGAGATGCTGACTTCGCCTTGCACATTGGCACTGTAGATGGAGTCTGAAAAGGCGCCGGGCTCGGTTGTCGGCTTTTCAGGCGCTGCGCCACTTTTGGCATTGGCATACATCTTGACTGGGTCAAACGGCGGAATATCGGCCTTGAGATCCGGGTCCTTGCGCATAGACAATGTTGACGTGACGAGAATGTAAGGGCGCACCTTGATGTGTTCGCGGTCGCCGACCTTGGTCATCACACTGACTGGAATTGTCTGCTTGTTGGCGTAATAGGCTGTCTCGCGAACGAACTTGTCACCCTTGGCGCCGACTTCCTGACCGGGCATGCCCTGATCGTCGAGACGCTCGCCTGCGAGGTTCGTCGCCGCAGCGACGCTATACTGTCCATTCATTGCGACCGTGAGAGCGCCACCCATCAATGCGATGGACGTCAGTCCCGTCAAGACAGTGCCGGTCAGCCACCGCAAGGAGACTTGCCGACGGTCAGGCAGCATGCGCCCTTCTTCCCGGATGATCAGAGGGGCCTGATCACC